>NZ_CP191091.1:0-2164860 GCF_057198075.1 Cutibacterium sp. LaCa_286 | reverse complement strand
CCCACTCCTTTCCGATTGACATCACTGTGCAGATGGCCCTGCTGATCCGTGCGACAAAATCAGGGCTGATCCGCACGACGAGATCAGGACAAGCTTATCCACAAAGTTTTCCACAAGTCATGCGGGATTGTGCACACCTTGTGGAACGTTGACGCTAGCCATCTCTGTGTCGTGGTGCAAGAAGTTTTCGAAGGTCACGACGATGAACGGCTCGCCAGGCGGGTCGCTACATCAGTGTGATTTGCACACTGTGGACAACGGGTCATCCATTGCTCCGCCAGTTTGCGCTTCAGCAGTCGGACAAGTAGAGTTCTGCAGTCACTGCCTGGTGGCGGTGACGCACTTTCCTGCGCCCGGCCGGGCGCCCCGGCCTGAGGAAGAGCACCCCTCGTCCTCCCGGGTGATCCCCAAGACACAAGGGAGAACATCCCCGTGAAGCGCACTTACCAGCCCAGCAACCGTCGTCGTTCCCGTAACCACGGTTTCCGTCATCGCATGAGCTCCCGCGCCGGACGCTCCATCCTAGCGGCTCGCCGTCGTAGGGGTCGCGCCAAGCTCTCTGCCTGAGTCCGACGTGCTTCCCGCGCGGTCGCGGATGCATCGGTCCGAGGACTTTCGATCCGCGACTCGCGGTGGAGTCCGGTCCGGTCGTCAGACTCTCGTCGTCCATGCGGGATGGATGCCCCACTCCCGGTGCGATGGGGAGTCATTCTCATTGCCCCCAAGGTTGTCCACAGGGACGCTGGTGTCCACACCCGCGGACGCCACGACATGTTCCGACCCTGGTGCAGCACCCAGGGTCGGTTTCGTCGTGTCCAAGGCAGTGGGAAATGCCGTGACCCGGCACCGGGTGGCACGTCAGTTACGTCACTTGGCCCGTCCCCTTGCCGAGCAGTTGCCATTGGGATGCCTGATCGTGGTGCGTGCCCTACCCGCCGCAGCCAGACGTCCCCAGCAGTTGCCGAGCGATCTGTCCTCGGCGTGGACGAAGGCCTTGGACAAACTCCAACGCCGTACTGCCGCCCAGTCGTCGACCGACTCTGCATGTGACAATTGTCCGCAGACCAATGGTCGGACACCTGACGACACTGGTGCTCACATCGACACCGCGGGTGACGATGCGCAGGGGCCTGTCACAGCTGGTGAGCAGCCTACAATGAGCCCGGTGCGTCGGGAGGTGTGAGCGTCCATGTCCAGGATCGGCAGATTTCGCCCACTGACGTGGCTTGTCATCGCCGTGGTCAAAGCATGGCGAACCTTCATCTCGCCGCTGTACGGGCCGGTGTGCAAGTATCAGCCGTCCTGTTCCTCCTTCGGGCTGCGTGCCCTGCAGGTGCACGGGGTGTTCCGGGCGACACCGATGATCGTCTGGCGGATCCTGCGCTGCAACCCCTGGTCACATGGCGGCTACGACCCGGTCCCCGACACCCCTGAGGCTCACGAGTGGGCCGAACTGCATCCTGAGACCGTCACCCGAGGATGGGTGACGACTTTCACTGGAGGTCGGCACGGCGCGCATGACGTCGGGACCACCTCATCTGACCATTCCCGCGCCGGCCTGGCCGGGAACCACCAGCACGTGCTTGCTGGTACGCCCTGCGATTCCCGAGGTGAGAATTGATGCTCAATCCCCTGGTGATCATGCTTGGCTTGGGTGATGGTTTCCATGCCATCGGCCATGCCATCATGCTTCCGCTCTACTGGGCCGTGTCCGGACTCGTGGTGCTCTTCCACGCCATGTGGAGCCCCGTGTTCGGTTCGGACTCCGGTGCGACGTGGACCCTCGCCATCATCACCCTGACGATCTTCATCCGTATCCTGCTCATCCCGCTGTTCGTCAAGCAGATCAATTCCGCCCGGGCGATGCAGCTCATCCAACCCAAGATGAAGGCGATCCAGGACAAGTACGGTGACGACCGGCAGCGTGCCGGCCAGGAGATGATGAATCTCTACAAGGAAGAGGGCGTCAACCCTGCAGCATCCTGCTTGCCAATCCTGCTGCAGATGCCCATCTTCCTCGCCCTGTTCCGGGTGCTCGACGGGGCCTCCCGCGGAACTCCACGCGGCCATTTCTTCGTCGACCACCCCGAGCTCGTGGCGTCCCTGCAACATGCCAGGTTCTTCGGTGCCGAGCTGGCCGGACGATTCCTGCCGATGACCAACGGATTCGGCGGCACGCAGATCGTTGCCCTCGTCCTCATCATCATCATGGTGGTGACGCTGTTCTACACCCAGATGCAGCTCATGCGTAAGAACATGCCACCCGAGGCACTCACCGGCCCGATGGCACAGCAGCAGAAGATGATGATCTATCTCTTCCCGCTGATGTACCTCTTCAGCGGTGTGAGCTTCCCGATCGGCGTCATGATCTACTGGGCGACGTCAAACCTGTGGACGCTGGGTCAGCAGGAGATCCTCATTCGCAACAATCCGACCCCCAACACCCCGGCCTACATCGACTGGCAGGAGCGCATGCGTGCCAAGGGCAAGGATCCCGACGAGATCGAGCGCCAGCGTCGCGAGAAGCGCCGTCGCAAGGTCGTCAGTGCCACCCCCACCCCTGCTGGCGACCCCAGCGATGCCGCCAGGCCTGCAGTCGCTCGCCAGCAGGTGACGCGCCAGACGGTTCGCAAGGACGCCAACGGCAACAAGCAGGTGGTGCGACGCCAACAGCCCGCCCGACAGTCCCGGTCGAAACGCAAGCACTGACCGAAACCCATCATGACTGCAGTGCCCTTGGTGGAAGTTTTTTCGGACCAGGCACTGTCGTCAGCGATGGTGTGACTGACCTCCCATGAACGATCGCCCAGGCAGCCGAGGCAAATCGGTGATGACGAGCCTCGCAACGGATGTGAAGAAGGAACCGCAATGAGTCAAGACCATGGCACAACCCAGATGTCCACGGATGTCACCGAGTCCCCCAGCGACACTCCACAACGCAACGTTGATTCCCCAGATGAGCACACTGCAGCCGATGCACGGCATGAGGATGTCGAGCACCCCGCCACCGAGGAGGATCACGAAAACCCCTTGGTGACCGAGGGAGACATTGCCGCCGACTACCTGGAGGATCTGCTCGACATCGCTGATCTGGACGGCGACATCGACACTTATGTCGAGAACGGGCGGGCACACGTCTCCATCGTCACTGACAACCAGACACTCGTCGGTGACGACGGCAAGGTCCTCGAAGCCCTTCAGGAGCTCTCACGTCTGGCTGTCATGACAGAGACCGGACATCGGTCACGGCTGATGCTCGACGTCGCAGGGTTCCGGGAGAATCGACGCAAGGAACTCGCCATCCTTGCCACTGAGGCCGTGCAGTCCGTCAAGGAGTCCGGTGAGCCGGTGTCGTTGGCTCCCATGAATCCCTTTGAACGCAAGATTGTCCATGACGTTGTTGCCGACGCTGGACTGTTCAGCGAGTCCGACGGTGTGGAGCCCAGGAGGCATGTTGTGATTTCACTGAGGTCCTCATCCTGACGAGGATGCTGCTGATCCTGTGCGAGCAGCTCGCCGCGCAGAACGGTCAGCACACAGAGTGGTCAGTACACAGGGCGGGTAGTTGAGTTCAGGACGGGTCGCGGTACAGACGGCATCGCGGCCCGTTTCGTGTGATAGATGCTCGCACGGGTCGTCGTCTCGGTATCCATGCTTCTGCCCTGCTTGTCGTATACGGCGAGCGGCGCTCCACCCTATTTCATGGGGGCGCCCATGATGTCGTCTCGTCCCGTACGCCGTATCTCCATGCGACCCAATGGGGCGCTCATGATGTCTGGTCTCATCCTGTGCGTCGAGCAGTATTTCCCAGGCCCCATGATCCGCGCGATCCCATGAGGGTGTCCATGATGTCTGGTCTTGTCCCGTGCGTAGCGGTATCTCCACCAGCAGTGCCCACACCAACCAGCGGGGCCCACACTAGGAGTGCTTCTTTCCACAGCGAAGGGAGTGGTACCTGGATCATCGGTCACACGGGTGATGGTCATCGCTTGATCTTCAGGTGCTGGTGGCGAAGGTCGACAAATGTTGGTGGGAGGTCGACAAAGTGACGAATCTGGCAGCTGAGGTCAGCCGGTGCGCCCCCAGCAGTTCTTCGTGCACCCCAGCGTTGCTTTGTGCTCCTCATCGATGACGGCCTGAGGTTTTCCCAACGCTGTGGCGGCGTGGATGGCCTGCGTGTCACTACTCCTTGCTGGGAGTGTCTGAGGCTCCACCCGTTCTGTCCGGGGGCACGACACAGCCCTTGCCTGGCACGACATGCCTGGTTCGACACAGCCCTTGCCTGGGCAGAGGTGCCGTAGCGATGATCGTTGAATCGTGCTGTGTGTTGTACCTCATGGTGTGATGACGCTGTCTGCCTTCATGCTCTTGGGGCCGGTGTCCAGCTCGTGGGCCCGGGCGTCCAATGGCACGAGGACCATCGCCACATTGCCATGGAACGCACGCAGTCCCACGGCAACAGTCAGGACGTCATGAGCACGGTTTCACCCGCAACACGTTCTCAACCTCGCGAGATGTGTGAATGAGCCCCTATGAGCCCATCCCCCAACCGACCTCTCACGCCGTGTCAGATCCCGTGTGTCCCGTGGGAGCGACTTCATTACCTCCTCGTGGTGCCCACGGAGAGATGTCTCGCCACGCACGCACACCGCTTCACCCTCTCATGGGTGGTGTGTGTTGACCCTCCCATTGCTCCCATGAGGTTGACCTGTTTTCCGAGTTCTGCGGTCACGTGCTCGAGCCGCGTGCACATGAGCTTTCCGTTTCCTCATCGGGATCCCTGGGTTACACCTTGCCTCCGCGTGTCTTTTGTGGCTTGCTCCTGTCCTCTTGGTTTCCGATGTCTCCCCTGCGCCTGTGGTCACGGACTCGGTAACTGTGTGAAGATACCTCTGTGAGTGGGATGGATGATCGTTGTGGCAGTGCCCCTGTAGCCGGTGACCGTGACTGGTGTCGCAGTGCGTCTGGGGATCATGACCGAAGCGCTGCTGCCAGGAACGATCCATCCCAGGGGGCGAGTGAGGTCCCATCCAGCTCATCGACTGTCGAGGAGAACACCGCAGCACGGGACATTTATAAAGAAAAATATTCAGACATAAAAAGATATGTCGATATATTGTCAAGTGATGGCGTGACCCAAGGACTCATCGGGCCACGGGAGACTCCGCGACTGTGGCAACGACACATCTTCAACAGTGCCGCTGTTGCTCAATTGATCCCCGAGGGACAGCGGGTTGCCGATGTTGGTAGCGGTGCTGGTCTTCCTGGAATTCCAGTTGCCCTGCTACGCCCTGACTTGGAGATCACGCTCATTGAGCCATTGGCTCGGCGCTACCAATTTCTCACGGCCGTTGTTGACGAACTTCATCTTGACGATCAGGTGACGGTGATCCGATCGCGAGCTGAAGATTTTCACATGAGTTTTGATGTCGTCACCGCTCGGGCTGTTGCCAACCTCACGAAACTTTTGGCATGGACTGCACCACTGTTCCTACCTTCAGGAGAGCTTCTTGCCCTCAAGGGGGAGTCTGTGGACAGAGAAATAGCCAAGGCTGACAAGGAACTTCGCAAGCGTCGGCTTGATGCAGAGGTACTCATCGTTCGAGCTGCTGCTGATGCCGACCCCACTCGGGTCGTGCGGGTCCGACATGCCTGATTGGGGAGAGTCTGATTCAGCTGTGAAACCTGCGTCTGCATTTTCCCCATGACACGTGTTAATCCTACGAAAGAGACTGGATGACGTGGATGAAACCTGTTGTGAGAGTAGCGACGTGTCATATTGACATTGACATGTGCTCGTAAATATCCATCTCATCTTGGGTATGGGCTGATCTCGAACCATCTCCGTACCTGTCCACAAGGTGCACAACTTTTGCCGTTGATACCACGACCACGACTTAGGTACCTCGACTTCCCAGTAATCCCAGTGCTTCTCCTGCAGATGATGTGACACATCACCCCGTAATGTCGATTTCTTGACAACGCTACGCTACTGAGCGCCTTGCTGCGCTGGGCTGGGTTGAGTCGGGGGAGCTACTTGAGTACCGGAACCCTGGCACCGAACCACTTGGGCACCGGGTTACTGGGTCACAGCTGCGAATTGGCGGTGCCGATCTTTCATTCCTGTCGGGATCCGCATCGTAGTAGCAGTAGATGGACTAGTTCCTTGGCTATGGACACCGTCTGTTTTGCCGAGCTGAGTGTTTCTGAGTTTTCACGTCAGTTGCATCCACCGGACCCGCTCCCTTGTCGAGCCGATGGATCACTCCGCCTCCGCTCAAGGACCTAGACTTGCTGACTTGTGGATCGAGCCGCAGCTTTTGGTGATCACGGTAACTTGCTGCATAGTCTGAGTTGATCATGCTGGTCCACCCATGTCTGCTCAGCATGCTGATTGTGATCATGCCCAGTGCTTTTCACCTGTGAATGTGTTGTCAAGGACGGGATCTCTAGGGTCTCGATCGATAGGTAGCCGTTCCCTGTTGTTCTGATGATAACGGTGAATCTAGGTAATGGGCCACTAGGAAGCGGGGGTTACTAGCTAGCCTCCAGTGATTTTCCTGGGCTACCTTCATTTCCCGAGCACCTCCATCTTCAGAGCTCTTCCCACTTCATCCCGAACATCGTCTTCTTGGAGATATTCAAGAGAAGCTGGGCACTAGAAAGATGTCATCGCGCTGAATGTGGTGCTGAGCGGCCATCCGAACTACCGTCCCTGTCGTCTTTACCGGATTACCGTTCTTATCGGTTCACGATTTTGTGAGCCAACTGTTTTAACTTCGTTCTGCTGTCACCATCTCTAGAGTGGAGTCACTCCTGGCTGATGAATGTCAGTCACCGGCTGTGTTTCACGTGAAACATCTCTCCTGCTGGTGTCTGGCATGAGATGAGGTCCTCGGCGGCTCCACGATCAACTCTTGTTCATTGCTGTAGCTGGCGAGAGAGCCGACTTCACGGTTGGATCTGTAGCAGAAGATATCCGAACGATTGAGAATATCTAGATCAGACACTCTGGAGCATTTGAACGCGCGTCTATCTGCAGAAAACCCCAGCACTGCATTTCATTATTGATCTACTCCCCCCAGAACCGACTCGTTGTGCCTAACCGTGAGTCACGGTGTGTTCATGATGTCGTGAACACCCGAATCACGACCGGTCCATGATCGATCTACTCTGAGTAGCTGCTATCTGATCATGTTGACCTGCGCTTGCTTCACTATCAACGTGGTGATGGCCATTTCCGGTACTCGCCAGATCGTCAAGATTTTCTTGGCACACTATCGCATGGCAGCTCCGAGAAGATTGGACTGTGCCAGTGCAAGTCTCTGGTCAATGCCATCCTGTTTCACCCGACCGTCTGCTCCAAGATAGACCAAAAATACCGTCTTACCAGTAGAAGACAATCCACACACTAGGGTTGGTGCCCATCGTCCAGTGGTGATATGTGTTTTCAGTAGCTAAGAGTAGCTTTCCGGGTGGCGGCTGTGTTGTCGTGGGTGCAGTCACTTTTTTATCGGCTGAGATAGGTGAGGCACCTGCTAGAATAACTAGATTTATTTATCTATAAAAATATTAATATATGAATATGTGAAAGTACATCAGGCGTGTCGTTGTCTGCTGGCGTGGCGCAATACAACAGATCACCACAGCTTGGGGATTGGAACGCCTCAGGTCATGAGATCAATTGGAGCTCCATCAGAACCTTTATCTCTGTTACGTTTTTTCGGACCGGCCGTACACTACTGCGCGCTGTATCCCGTGTGGTATGGCGGTGTTCCGGGCACATGGCAAATGGATTGTCGTCAGAACGGTCTGTTGTCTGAATGAACCTGGCGGGTACGGGGGAGTCAAGGCGCCTTCTCCAATGACACATGTTACCCGGGGTCGGATGACATGGATGAAACCTGTTATGAGAGTAGTGACGTGTTATTTTGACGTAAACACCCATCATTGACGTAGATATCCATCTGAGGTATGAGCTTGATCTCAAACCATCTCTGTACCTGATTCAGATTTTGTGCTGCTCGTTCTGTTGCACATAGCACAACAGATGCTAGTAGAACCTGCTCTTGGCATGGATTTTCTGGTCGGAAGCTATCATCCTTCATGAGTAAAGCTATCGAACTGTCAGATGGATTTGGGATATCCGGAGGAGCTTTTCTGCTGTGTTGATGTGCCGCGAAGCCTGTGTCGCGGTGCACGAAAGCGATGCGTTTTCTGATCGTCGGGCTGTAATCCAAGGCTACCTACCGGTAGCATTGAGTACTGTCATCGCGATGAGTGCGCTGCCCAGTAGCCAAGTTTTCGCAAGCTGTAGACGTGTTTCACGTGAAACACACATCAGGTGCTGAAGGGAATCCTATGACGAACGAAGTTCCGGTATACGACAAGGCTCCTAAACGAGCAGCGTTCGATGGTCCCGACGAACCGGAAATCGAAGAACCGGATGACTTCAAGGGGGCATCAGTCAGAGTGCCCCGGACCCTGCCGGGACCGTCTGAACCTCGAATAATTGCGGTGGCCAACCAGAAAGGCGGTGTGGGGAAGACCACGACCACCGTCAATTTGGCGACGGCCCTGGCCATGAGCGGATTGAGGACACTCGTCATAGATATCGACCCTCAGGGGAATGCATCGACCGCTCTCGGTGTACACCATGACGTCGGGACTCCAGGAACATACGAAGTGTTGCTGGAAGGGGAGAAGATCACTTTGGTGGCTCAAATGAGTCCCGAGAGTCCACTACTTGATGTAGTGCCAGCAACAATAGATCTATCTGGAGCTGAACTTCAGCTTGTCACACAAAGCAAACGCGAGTCATGCCTGAGGAAGGCACTCAAGGAATACCTGGACACGCACGACGTCGATTATGTGTTCATCGACTGCCCACCATCGCTGGGGCTTCTTACGCTGAACGCCCTGGTGGCAGCAGATGAGGTGATGCTGCCCATTCAGTGCGAGTACTATGCGTTGGAAGGTGTGCAACAGCTCATGCGCACAGTCACGGCTGTGAAGCAGGCCTTCAATCCGGATTTGTCCATCGAAACAATTGTCATGACGATGTATGATGCTCGGACAAATCTCTCCCAGCAGGTCACAGCTGAGGTGCGGGAACACTTCAGTGGAGAGACGTTGGACACCGTCATCCCACGCTCAGTGCGAGTATCAGAAGCGCCGAGCTACACCCGATCCGTGCTCACCTATGAGCCGCACTCTTCGGGTGCTCGAGCCTATCGCGATGCTGCCGCTGAGTTCGCTCATCGTCACGCTCAGTGATATATCATACAGAACTACTGGGAGGGACAATGGCACAAAAGCATCAGGGGCTGGGACGAGGGTTTGGAGAGTTCTTCCAACGAACGGATATCACCGAGAGCCCTAGTGAAAAGCATGATCGCGATCTCGAAGACCCCCATGAAAAGCATGATCATAAGGCAGGTGATGGGAAATTCACGGATGGCACTTCACTGAAAATGGTGGAGCTTACCTTGATACGACCCAACCGGAATCAGCCGCGTACCCACTTCGATGATCAAGCTCTGGATGAGCTGGCGGAGTCAATCAAACAGGTGGGGCTGCTGCAGCCCATTGTCGTCACACAGACTGACGATGACGAGTATGAGCTCGTCATGGGCGAACGTCGCTGGCGAGCTGCGCAGCGTGCGGGTCTGCCAGAGATTCCGGCTCTCGTCCGCCACACAGATACGCAGGACATGCTACGGGACGCTCTCCTGGAGAACTTGCACCGCGTACAGCTCAACCCCCTCGAAGAAGCTGCTGCCTACCAGCAGATGATGGACGATTTCCGATGCACGCAGGATGAAGTTGCCCGACGGGTACAGCGATCTCGGTCCTACATCGCAAACACAATTCGTCTCATGAAGCTCGCTCCGGGAGCACAGAGCCTGCTACTGGAGGGGAGCTTGTCATCAGGTCACGCTCGAGCATTGTTGAGTTTGCCTGGTCAAGAACAGGAGAATCTGGCTCAGCAGATCGTGGCCGAGGACCTGTCGGTGCGTCAAACTGAGGAAGCAGTGAAATTGGCGCTCATACCGACCCCAGACGCCGGGGAAGAGTCTGAAAAGAAATCTCGCCCGCAACCCTCGATGGACACACAGGCACAGGAGGAGAGCGTAAAACTCTCCGACGCATATGGCACGAAGGTGAAAATCCGGCGCAAAGCGGGGCGCGGCACCATCTCGCTCTCGTTCCGGGATGATGACGAGTTTGCGCACTTGCTCAAACTGCTGAACAGATAGTTAAAGATATTTATCGACAAAGATACTAGTAAATTTCATGATAGGTCTCTGCACAGATGCTGGTCTTATCCAGAGTCGCAGACTGTCAGAACGGATGGTGCACAAGGTCACTGACCATTGCTGCGGCAGTGAACAGTCATCACCGTGATTGCCGTGTTCGTCACCCACGTCCACATGGGATCAGTGGAACCCATGCGAACGGCTGCTGAAGTTGGCGGTTCGGATCTGTGAGGTTCGGGGATTCGCGGAGCCAGTCGCGAGCCTGTGGTTGAATCGTGCTGGGGTGGAGACGATGAGACGGTTACGGACAATTACCCGAGAGCACATACAGCGTTTCGATCAAGTGTGCGATGCCGATGTTGCCCATCTCCTGGGGCTGGACGCAGGACAGCCCCCGCAATGGGCAGATGCTGCCTGCTCCCAGTGGGGCGGGTGCGGAGTTGGTACGTGGGAATCCGGACGCGTCACCTCGTTCATCCTGACGAGCCCCGGCAAGGAGATGCCGGTCAACCATCCACTGGCAGGGCGGCTCAGCCGGCAAGACTCGGCAGCACTCATTGCGGCATGGATACCGGGGCGTCGTGGCCACGCAGCCGCGGCATGTGGTCGATCGCTCATCAATCGTACTTCTGGTTGGTTGACGGGGTCGGTGCCAGCCATTGAGGCAGCGGGAACCGGCATGTCATCCAACCTGTGGACCCCCGACATCAGCTGGCTCAGGGCCATTGGCTTCCGTGAAGTGGCGCATACTTCCGCCAACGCGGTACAAGTCATGGAGCTCGACCTGAGCACGACGGTGGGATCTCACGTGGATCTGCCCAGCCGCCTGGTCACGTGGGTACAGCAAGAGTTCCTACAACCGGAAGCTTTTACCAAAACGTCGAGATGCGAGAAAAGTCATCTGAACGATGGGATGGGAACCTGAAGGCAACCTGGGGGAGGTGTGGGATATTCCCCCAAGTGGGCATCCTCGATGAAGGTTCCTCGACGAAGGCGCTGGTCGGAGCACCTGGAATCAGGCAACAACCACTCACAGCAGGCGACGGGAATGTGGATGTGTCAGTCGAGTTCGGCACCGTTGACGAAAAATGTCACCTGGGTCGGGTCCTCGACCGTGCGAGAGACGGTGCAGTCCCGGTCACGGGAAATTTGTGCTGCGCGTGCGACGAGGGTGTTGAGCTTTTCGGTCTCGCGCTCATCGTCGGTGGAGACATCGATGGTGTAGTGCAACTCGAGGTTGTCCAATTTGCTCGCTGCGTTGGGTGTGGTGATCTTGTCGGCACGCACAGTCACCTCGAAGCTGTCCGGCTCTGTGTGTCTACTGATGACAGCGTCGACATCGACGGATGAGCAGGCCCCCACGGCAGCCAGAAGTGCTTCGACAGGCGTGAAATCAGAGGTGCCGTTTGCGCTCAGATGCAGTGTGCCGCCACGATCGTTGGTGGCGGTGTACTCTCCCCTGCTCGTGCGGGTGAGGGAGATCTTGCGCTCAGTGCGGGACATGATCCTTCTTTCAGTCGTCGAGATGATTCTGGCTGGTCAGTGCGCGGCCTGCTTCGCCACGGAGTCGGCCACGGCAGCCAACTCTGGCCGGGGCTGATCGAGCAGCCCCACTGCGAGGACAGCTGTGTCGTCCTTGAGGACGGCGCAACTGGTGTTGTCGTTGTCCAGACTCGTTCCGCACAAGGCCTTGGTGGATGTTCCGGCTACCGGCTGGGTGGTCACGGAGCTCATGGCGGCTTCCTTCATGAACTTCTCCAGATCAGTCGTCGGGCGACTCATGAGAACGATGACCGCGTCCTGATTGTCCTTGGCATATGTGGCGGACAGGGTGGTAGTACCGTCCTTGGTCGTTGGGTTTGTCGCCGTGTTGGGGTCGCGGGTGTAGCTGCCCGCGCCCTGCGGCAATTGGAGCGGCCAGGTGGCGGCATGGACGGTGGGGCCGTTCTCGGGGGCTGACGAGTCATCGTTCGAGAAAATCCAGCTGAGGATGAATGCCACGATCACTATGAGGATCACCGAGGCAAGGATCGTCAGCAGGAGCTTTGTGTGCCGAGGATTTTCTTCGGCGGCACGAGCCGGACCGCGACGTGCAGCTCTGCGTCGTGGGACGCGGTATGCCACGTCGTCAGGTTCCTCAGGTGATTCAGAGGAACCTGGAGGGGCATCCGAATGGCCATGGGAGGCTGGACTCATGAGATGAACTCGTCAATGAGTTTGAGCAAGGCCTTCTTCGTCTTGCCGCCCTGGACGGACTTCACGATCTGCCCGTCTTGCCAGATCTGGATGGTGGGCAGCGACATGATTCCCTGGGAGGCAGCCAGTTGCTGGTTGGTATTGGTGTCGACCTTGGCGAAGGTCATCTTGTCGCTGTGGGCAGCGGCAATTTCCTCGATGATGGGCGACAGCTGTTTGCATGGGGCGCACCAGTCAGCCCAGTAATCGACCAGAACAGGTTTGGTTGCTCCCGCAACCTCGGAACTGAAGGTGGCTTCGGTGACCTCGATGACCTGGCTCATGAATGACCTCTCACGCGGGAAAAGGGGGTGCCCCTGATCCTAGACGGCCTGGTTGGTGGTCCCAACTCCTATCCGACACATGTTGCCTCGAGACTGAACTTCCGTGTGATGAAGCCAACCACTGCCTCGGTTGACACCCAAGAGTCTCCAAGGGAACTCATTCACATGAGATTTTCCGCCTACCCTCGTTGACGTCCAGGGCTCCGTGAGCGGATGGTCTCAGAAATCTGGTTGGGGCCAGAATCCCTGATCGGGCAGCTGGTGGCTCCAGTGCAAGCCGCCAGCTTGCTTCGGTCGAGTGCACCGACTGCTGTGTGGCAGCTCATCACAAGTGCAGGGTTTTCACAAGGACGAGGTTCTCCACAAGATTGGTCCTGAAGATTGGTGCGCTGCATCCCAAGTTGTCGCCATCTCTTGCTCTTGAATCCGTCGTGATCGTCATCAGCACAGGGCTGGTGGGGGACTACAGGACTGCTGGAGGGTCGACGCCAACCACCTGGTCCGTGACCCATGCGGAAGCCCTAATCGAACGCGCGACCTTACCGTCATACTCGTGGTGGGGATGTCAGATAGGTAGTGATGTTCCCCGGTGTGACTGGTCTGTTGCGGTGGAAGGTGGGGTAGCGAGTTTGCATGAACGTATAACAGGAATGTATATTGAGCGTGCCTCCACAAGGCAGGCACTACTTTCTGCAACAGGAGAACTCTTATGAAGTTGAAGTACATGGCAGCTCCGCTGGTTGCCGGTGCCCTGCTCGTGCCCGTCACTCTTCCGGCTCAGGCTGCCGCGGATCCCGCCCCCCTCATCCGTACTGCTCCCGTCTCGTCCTCCGATGCTGATCATGCCAAGAGCATCATCAAGGATCTTGATGGACAGGCTGACAAGCTCGGCGATCTGCTCAAGTTCCTCCCGGCTGGTGAGTACAAGGACCAGGTCGTTGATCTGTTGCACACTGTGTTCAATCTGCGCCGTGCTGCACAGAAGATCGCCACGGGCAAGGTTCCGTTCTACAAGCTGGACACCCTGAGCGCACGCGTTCAGCTCGTCACCACCATCGGCCAGACGATCCATGACTCCGTCAACAATTTCCAGACCAAGCCGCGTCAGGCCAATGTCACCATGGGTCTGGAGATCACCAAGGCCGTTGTCATCCTCGTCGACCCAATGACCACCAAGGACGAGATCACTGCTGAGATCGCCGCTGTCAAGGACCGTTACAAGGCAGGCCTGGCCATGCCGGACCTCAAGGACACCGATCCCGCCACCATCTACACGAAGTCGCATCTGAACAAGGCCATTTGGCAGGTGCGTCACAACCGCGCGAAGAACCTTGCTGGTAAGAAGGATCGGGCCGTCATCAAGGAGCTCAACAAGGAGATCGCGAAGGCTGTTGGTGTGTGGTTCCGCGCCAAGTCCACTGTGGGCGACTGCAAGGCTGCCGAGGCCGAGCTGAACGACGCCTACCAGAAGGCTCTTGCTGCTCCCGACAAGGAGAAGGCTCCTGCCAACGGTGGCGAGAAGGTCGCGTGATCTGCTGAACGCTGGTTCGTTCAACCACTGACCGGGTCTGAGGATCGATGGTCAATCAGACCCATGAAAACTGATCATGACGTGACGCTCGATGTGGGCGTTGCTCAGGGGTGATGTGATCAGACAGGCACCCGTCACTTGGAGATTCAGGTGGCGGGTGCCTTTTTCATCCTGTGGCACTCCAAGTGCTCAAACTGTGTGAGGCACCGAGTCATGTTCTTCATCCATGTACCTCATGAGTAGGGCAGTTGCGATGGAGGATAACGGAAATATATGTTGGAGCTGCCTCAACAAGGCGGCCAATCTTTCACACACAGGAGAACTCTTATGAAGTTGAAGTACATGGCAGCTCCGCTGGTTGCCGGTGCCCTGCTCGTGCCCGTCACTCTTCCGGCTCAGGCTGCCGCGGATCCCGCCCCCCTCATCCGTACTGCTCCCGTCTCGTCCTCCGATGCTGATCATGCCAAGAGCATCATCAAGGATCTTGATGGACAGGCTGGCGACCTCAAGGGTCTGCGCCAGATCCTTCCCGCTGGTGACTACAAGGATCAGGTTGGAGACCTGCTGGACAGCGTCATCCGGCTGCGTGATCTCGCCGAGCAGATTGCCAACGGTCAGGTCCCGGCCTACAAGCTGGACACCTTGGGCTCACGCGTCAAGCTCGTCATCACCATCGGCCAGACGATCCACAACTCCGTCGACAACCTGCAGACCAAGCCGCGTCAGGCCAATGTCACCATGGGTCTGGAGATCACCAAGGCCGTTGTCATCCTCGTCGACCCGACGGCCACCAAGGACATGATCAACGCTGAGATCGCCGCTGTCGAAAAATGCTACAAGGCTGCTGTGGCCATGCCGGACATCAAGGACACCGATCCCGCCACCATCTACACGAAGGCACATCTGAACAAGGCCATTTGGCAGGTGCGCCACGATCGCAACAAGAACATCAACGGCAAGAAGGACAAGGCCGTCGTCAAGGAGCTCAACAAGGAGATTTCGAAGGCTGTTGGTGTGTGGTTCCGCGCCAAGTCCACTGTGGGTGACTGCAAGGCTGCCGAGGCCGAGCTGAACGACGCCTACCAGAAGGCTCTTGCTGCTCCCGACAAGGAGAAGAAGGCTCCCGCTCAGGACAAGAAAGCTGCTTGATCCGTGAAAATCGCTTGATCAGATAGAACCTGAGCAAGCGTACCCACTCACAAAATTTTCGCCGTGACCCCTTTCTGCGGGCTCACACGGAAAGATCTGTCTGAACGAGGCATCTGTCACCTGGACACACGGTCTAGGCTTGGCGGATGCCTCGTTCACCATTGCCGCAACGTCACGGTTTGGAATCAGCCTGGGTGCGTACACCCGACCATGGACAGTGTCGACGGCTTTCGCACGACCGGGGCATCGTGAATCGGTGGCCATGGCCCACCCTGCGGGACTTCCTCGTCGAGAAACTCACTCGGATCACTCCATCGCGTATCGACGAGATGATCACTGAGAAGAAATTTGTCACCCAGGATGGGGTACCGATTACTGCGATGACCACCTTCGAGCCGCAGTGTTTCATCTTCTTCCATCGTGATCTGCCAGATGAGAAGCCAGTGCCATTCCCCATCGGGATCCTGTATCAGGACGAGCGCATCCTCGTTGTGGACAAACCACATTTCCTGTCGTCAATCCCGCGAGGCCAGCATGTACTGGAATCAGTCGTCGTCAAGTTGCGTACGCAACTCCAGATGCCGGAACTGACTGTGGCGCATCGTCTGGACCGGGTCACATCCGGTGTCCTCATGCTCACCTGCGCTCGACAGTGGCGATGCCCGTACCAGACGCTTTTCGAACGTCGGCAGGTGCGCAAGACGTATCGGTTGGTAGCGCCCTGGCTGGATCTGGGCGAGATGGACGATGGACCGCTGGGGGTGATCGGTGACTCGCCCTCTGGTTCTGCACATGGCTTCGGGAGGTTGGGAGAAGATGAGACAGCGACATCTCCCGACGTGGCAGTTCCCAGGGACGGCTCAGTTGCAGTCTTTGGCGAGAACACGCCTGCCGGGGGCGCGATTTCTGTCACGTCACAGGATCATCGGGAACAGGAATGTTCATCTGGGAGCGGGGATGATCTTTTTGGACAGGGCACGAAGGAGCCGAACCGTGTTGGCCAGCATGTGGCAACCAAGAGCAATGGGCTTCCTCACAAGGATAAGGATGGCGACCAGTCATTGACGTCTGGCCAATGGTGTGATCCTTCTGATCAGAGGGATCGTGCGATTTCTGTCACCTCATCGCAGAGTGAGGCCGTCCAATGGCGAAAAGGTAGCGGTGGCGACAATTTTTGTCAGTCACCGATGCGCTCCAGCGAGGCTGGACATGACAACATCGTCGATCAGGTTGAGAGTCGTCACCGGACCAGCATCGCAGACTCGCAGGAAAAGTCGCGCTCGGGAAGGTTTTCCAGCGCGGTACGAAGTGACACGGAGAACTTGTCCAGCGGTCCTGTGTGGCTTGAGCACTGTGACGGTGGGGTGCGAGTGAGCAGTCACATCATCAAGGAACGTGGCGTTCTGCAGGCGCAGCAGGTGGGTGGTCGAGAACCGAATGCCGTAACCGAAATTCGGGTGGTGGAACGCCGAGGGGATCTGGCGTTGTACGAGGCAACCCCGCTGACTGGCCGAACCCACCAGATTCGGCTGCACATGTGGAGCCTGGGTGCACCGATCCTCAACGATCCGTTCTATCCGCAGCTGCTCGATGTCCCCATTGACGATTTCTCCCGACCGCTTCAGTTGCAGGCCTACCGGATGAGTTTCGTCGACCCCATCACCGGTGAACGACGCGTGTTCACCTCGCAGCTTGAACTCAGCTGCTGGCCCAGTAAGGAGGCAGGTCAGTCCTGGGGCGAGGACAGAGGTAATGCGTGAGTACTGGACGACGCGTGAGTACTGACGATGTTTTTGTCCACGAGGTGCTTTCGTGGACAAAAACATCAGCTGGAGCCTGCACAACGCAGTTTGTTGCGCCCCGCGCCGGCGAGCTGACAAAAATTGTCAGGTCCGGCTGATGAAGTGGAAATGACCTCGGTGGATCAGAGGCTGGCAGATCATGGCTGGGTCTTCCCAGTAGATGACGGGGTCGCAGGATCAGAGCCGACGCCCTGGAACAGACGTGGTGCTTTCCGGGCCTGAGCGCCGGGAACGCCACTGTCAGGAGGCCAGATATCCCTGGGCGTCCAAGGCAGCGCGGCAACCAGAGCCAGCAGCTGTGATCGCTTGCTGGTAATGGGAATCCACCAGGTCTCCACAGGCGAAGACGCCAGGAAGATTGGTACGAGTGCTGGGTTCATCGCACACGACGTAGCCACCCTTGTCGACTGTGACTTCGTCGGAGACGAGCTGGGATCGGGGATCGAGCCCGATCGCCTCGAAGACACCGGACACCTCGAGGTGACGTTTTTCGCCAGTAACCGTGTCCTTGAGCGTGATGCCGGTGAGTTTGGTCTCCCCATCCATACCGACGACCTGACTGTTCCATGCCCACTTGATCTTGGGGTCTGCCATGGCCCGGTCGATCATCGCCTGACTGGCGCGCAGAGCGTCGCGTCGGTGAATCACAGTCACCGATTTGGCGAACCGGGTGAGGAAAGTCGCCTCCTCCATGGCAGAGTCACCGCCGCCAATGACGGCAATGTCCTTGTCGCGGAAGAAGAACCCGTCACAGGTGGCGCACCACGACACTCCACGCCCGGAGAGCCGAGCTTCGTCCTCGATCTGGAGTTTGCGGTGAGCCGCACCCATGGCCAAGATGACGGTCTTGGCGCAATGGACGTTGCCGTCCGTATCGGTGACGGTTTTGATCTCCCCGGAAAGGTTGGCCTCGACAATGTCGTCAGCGATGAGCTCGGCGCCAAACCGTTCGGCCTGGGAACGCATCTGGGCCATGAGATCTGGGCCCAGAATTGCGTCGGGGAAACCGGGGAAATTCTCCACCTCGGTGGTCTGCATGAGGGCCCCACCGGCGTCAGCACTCCCCTCGAAGACGAGCGGATGCAGTCCGGCACGGCCGCTGTAGATCGCGGCAGTGTATCCGGCTGGACCCGATCCCACGATGATGACATCACGAACCTCGCCGTCGTTGGTGGAGTCGGCAGTGGACGGCTTGCTGGCCTGACCGGGATCGGACAGGGTGATCCCCCCTACCAGGGGGGAGGTCATGATGGGATCTGTGCTCATCGAAAGCTCTCCTTGCGGATCAGTTCGCGACTTTGTCGCGGGGTGCGAATGAGGCATGGTGCCACCGCGGGTCGAGATACCAAGTGACGGATCTGGTTCACTCTACTTGTCGATGGATTGTGTGCCTATGAAGGTGAGCGTATGACATGGCGTTATTGTTCCCGGTGCTTCACTGCTTGAGTGCGTCACAGGTATGGGACGTGACGAGCACAGAATGCCCATGACTCAGCAGGACACACCAGGCACCGACCATGGGATCTGATTGGGTGACTGACACGGTGTGTGAGGAACCGAGGGTTTTCACAGCCTTGGCTGGTGCCTTGTGGCTTCGAGCCAATCCCTCCAAACCAGTTCTCTGAAGCTAAGGCCAGGTCATTTTTGACGCCAGCGCACCCAGATCGCATGTGGAGTGCCCCTGCCGTGTCCCGAAACGACATTTTTGACTCACAGGGCGTGATGCATCATTGAGTCATGACGGATAACCAGAACTCGCCCGACTCGCGTCCTGATTCGTGGGTGTCGCGCGACCATGAGAGCTCCCGAGGCGCCAACGATCCATGGAGCGGAACCCCACATGCATCAGGAAATGGGTCGCCCTGGGGCGCTGGTGGCTCGTCAGCAGGGAAATCTCAGCAATGGGGTGGCAGCGCATGGGGTACGGCATCCCAACCGTCCACACCTCCCGGTCCCCAGCGTGATGACAGATCGTCGGCGGTGCCTGCCACGACGACCAAGGGCACGAAGAGAGGGCCTGGGCGGACCGTCGCGGGAGGGCTTCTCGCGCTGCTGCTCGCCATTGGTGCCGGTGGTGCTGCTGGTTGGTACGTCGCCAATGAGACACCTCAGGTGAGTCAGTCGTCGTCTGCCCCAGCCTTGGGCAACAGTGACGGCAAACCTGCAGCGCCAGTCTCCACCAAGGATTGGACGTCAACTGCCAAGAAGGTCACGGATTCCGTCGTGTCGATCCAGGTGCAGACCACCAATGGCGGCGGTCAGGGATCCGGAGTCATCGTCGACGACAAGGGTCACATCGTCACGAACAATCACGTGGTGGCTGGAGCATCTCGGTCTGGTTCGATCAGTGTCGCGATGGGAAATTTGGCCTATGACGCTTCAGTCGTGGGAACTGATCCGTCCAGTGACTTGGCCGTTCTCAAACTCAACACCGTTCCCAAGGGCCTCAAACCCATTCAATTCGCCGACTCGGGAAAACTCGTCGTTGGGCAAGGCGTGATGGCGATCGGGAATCCTTTGGGGCTGTCCGGTTCAGTGACGACTGGTGTCATCTCGGCGCTCAACCGTCCGGTGACCACCAGTGGTGAGCGAGAAGGCGTGATCCGCAACACCGATGTCGTCGTCACCAATGCCATCCAGACTTCCGCCCCCATCAACCCGGGAAACTCGGGCGGTGCACTGGTGGATTCCGAGGGTCGGCTCATCGGTATCAACTCCTCAATTGCGTCCTTGTCGTCGAGTGAGGACGGCAACACCTCCGGGAGCATCGGCATTGGTTTCGCCATCCCGGCCAATCAAGTGAAGAACATTGCCGATCAGTTGATAAGCAACGGCAAGGCTCGACACGCGCTGCTGGGGTTGTCAGCCTCAGACGCCCAGGCCGAGAAATCTGACGGTTCCAAGATGATGGGAGCTCTGGTGCGCACCGTGACTCCGGGAGGGGTCGCAGACAAAGCGGGGATCAAGAAGAATGACCTCATCGTTGCGGTGAATGGCACCACGGTTGGGTCGAGTACCTCGCTGGTGGCGCGAGTTCGGGAACAACCCGTCGGTAGCACGGTCAAGATCAAGATCCTGCGGGATGGCAAGGATCAGGAAGTTACGGCAACTCTTCGTGACGCCAAGCGTTGAGATGTGACAGAGCAGGGCTGGTGACGCAGCCCTGCTGACAAAAATTGACATTGCGTATCGGGCTGCGAATCGGTGGATCCGTGGCTCGTGCGTGAGGTTCTTCGCTGCGTATGGATCCGGCAACCATCAGACGCAACAACAGTCGTCCGTTCGGGAGCTCGTGCCGGGTCTGCCGCGGTCAAGTGGTGAACGGATCTGTCGTGGCTTGGCGATGAAGAGGACTCACCCCATTCACATCATGCGATCCAGTGTGCAGGATCTGGAACGTGCAATTTTTGACACTCCACGGTGGAGCGAGTCTTTGTGGTGACGTGTCCGCGCCTCGCGTGTGTTTTTTGTTCCCGGAGTGGCACGGTTCTCGTGCCTTACCAGGATGAGCAGCGGTGGAACCAGGATGGGCAGCGGTGAGAGAAACCTGCGTTGCAATGCGAGTGCGGCAGTACAAGTCATGGCGGTTGCGCAGGGTTACCCAGTACGAGCGGTCACAGATGGTGGCAGTGCAGCAGGCACATGGGTCACGATGTTCTGTGGAACCGCCAGTCACCCTCGGTGGGTGTGTCAAAAAGTACCGTCCGCCGCAGAGTCCAACCCGTGAGGATACTGGCCGGACGCTGCCATGCCTCTCCAGAGCTGGTGCTGGCCTGTCCAGAGCGCTGGCGCAGTCTTGGCCTCACATGAGCTCCAGGACAGCACGCGCTGTCTCGTCGTCGACGATGAGATCGGTGGCCACCCGAGCCCGCAGCGCAGCCAGAAGTGCACGGGCCTTTGCCTTACCGGCCACCACGCAGATACGTCGCGGCACCTTTCGAATCTCGGTGGGTGTCATTCCCGTTGCTCGGTTGTTGAACGGCACGTCGAAGGATCCGTCGGCCCGTAGGAAAACTGTGTTGACGTCCCCGACCACTCCGCTATTGCGGAGTTCAGCCATTTCCTCCTCCGTGAGATATCCCGAGGAGTACACGTGTGAGGGCACTGGTGCCTGTAGCCCGCCGACACCGAACACGGCCACGTCCAGTGTGGCTCGAGTGCGGAGCACGGACTGGATGGAGCGCTCCTTCCACATCGATGCGCGCGTGGCCGGATTGTCGAAGAAGGCTGGGATGGGGAAGTGAATGACGTCTGCATCGAAGGCATCGGCGATGCGGGCAGTGATTTCTCCCACGTAAGGAATGCCTGACGAGGTGGGGTTGGCCGATCCATTCATTTGAAGGATGTGTACCCCTCGCGTCTCCTTGGGGATGATGTGGTGTGCCACAGCGTCCAAGGTGGTACCCCACGCAATACCTACCGTGGAACCATCATGGACGGCATCGGTGAGACTCTGTGCGGCGGTACGCGCCACTTGGTCCAAGCGGTGGACTTCAGTGGTCCCCGACTTCACAGGAACGATGGTGGCGCGCACTCCGAAAAGACGGGCATAAGTGGTCCCAAGTCCTTGTCGCGCACTGGTTGGCTGGGCGAGGCTGATGCGCACCAAGCCCGTCTCACGGGCCTGCTTCAACAGGCGGGAGACGGTCGATCGCGAGGTACCCAAGTGCTTGGCAATGACGTCCATGGTTTCGCCCTGTAGGTAGTACATCGACGCTGCGGTCCACACATCATCGGCCCACTCGTTCATGTATTTGCCTTTCCTGTGCACGTTAGTTCAATAGGGTACCGCTGTGATCGGTCAGAGGTGTTCACTGAGACCGTCCAGCTCGCAAAAGCTGGGCGAGGCCGCCATGGTCACTTGACCAAGGTTACGACCTGTGTGAGACCCAGTGCCAATGAATGCCCTGGGATGACGCAAGACAAAGGAGTCCGCATGCTTCTCGAAACGACGGTGTCCGCCGGCGCGATTTTCGGGTCTGAGTTCCTCGGAACGATGATTCTGATCATCCTTGGTGTCGGCGTCGTCGCCAACAATCTTCTTCCCAAGACAAAGGGAAATCCTGGACCTGGTTCACTTCAGATCAACTGGGGCTGGGGTTTCGGCGTCATGTTCGGTGTCTATGGGGCCTACCGCACCGGTGGTCACCTGAACCCAGCTGTGACTGTTGGTCTTGCCCTTGCAGGCAAGGATCTGGCCCCTGGAGTTGAGGCCACCGCTGGTAACATCTGCCTCTACATCATCGCCCAGTTCCTCGGTGCCTTCGTCGGCGCCATCATTGCGTGGCTGGCCTACAAGCAGCACTACGACGAGGACTGCGACCCGGCTCTCAAACTTGGCACCTTTGCCACTGGTCCCGAGATCCGCAATCCGTTCTGGAACACCGTCACTGAGGCCATCGGTACCTGGGTGCTGGTTCTGTGGGTCATCATCTCGAACTACACCGCCGCCGCTTCGGTCGATCTCAAGACCGGTGTCTTCTCCGGTACTGCCATCGGCCCGCTCGCTGTCGCTCTGCTCATCGTCTCCATCGGCGCTTCGCTGGGTGGCCCCACCGGGTATGCCATCAACCCGGCTCGTGACCTCGGCCCCCGCGTCGCCCACGCCGTCCTCCCGATCAAGGGCAAGGGTGGTTCCGACTGGGGCTACTCCTGGGTCCCGATCGTAGGCCCGATGATTGGCGCTGTCCTTGCGTCCGTCACCTACCTCATTTTCTGGTGATCACACAAAAGATCTAGCCAGACACCTTGCCCTCGTCGGATGATCCGTCGAGGGCAAGCCATGAAACACCACCTGTTTTGGAGGAACAAGCGATTCCGGGCAGGTACATTTGACGCGGCAACACAGCCACCAGATGTGACAGTACTGGGACATGCGATGATGTCTGAACCTCCAGACCACCCGAGTCAACGTTGACATAGAAAGGCAGCGATCATGACCGAAGAGAAATACGTCCTTGCCATCGATGAGGGCACGACCTCAGCTCGCGCCATCATCTTCAACCACTCCGGGCAGATCGTCTCGGTCGGCCAGAAGGAGTTCGAACAGATCTTCCCGCGTGCCGGCTGGGTCGAGCACGACGCCGTCGAGATCTGGGAGTCGGTGCGTGAGGTCATTGGTCAGGCCCTCTCGAAGGCCAGCATCAACCGTCACCAGCTCTCCGCCGTCGGTATCACCAACCAGCGCGAGACCGCAGTTGTGTGGGACAAGAACACGGGTGAGCCGGTGTACAACGCCATCGTGTGGCAGGACACCCGTACCCAGAAGATCTGTGACGAGCTTGCCGGTGACGAAGGCCCCGATCGTTTCAAGGACATCTGTGGTCTGCCCTTGGCCACCTACTTCTCCGGCCCCAAGGTGAAGTGGATCCTCGACAACGTCGAGGGTGCTCGCGCCAAGGCAGAGGCAGGCGACCTGCTGTTCGGCAACATGGACACCTGGGTGCTGTGGAACCTCACCGGTGGCGTCAACGGCGGCGTCCACGTCACTGAGCCGACCAACGCCTCGCGTACCATGCTCATGGACGTGCGCAAGCTGCAGTGGGACGACTCGATGTGCGAGGTCATGGGCATTCCGAAGTCCATGCTCCCCGAGATCAAGTCCTCCTCCGAGGTGTACGGCAAGGCCTCCCGCGAGTCCCTGCTCATCGACACCCCGATCGCCGGCATCTTGGGCGACCAGCAGGCAGCCACCTTCGGACAGGCCTGCTTCGAGAAGGGCAACGCCAAGAACACCTATGGCACCGGTTGCTTCATGCTCATGAACACCGGGCAAGAGGCCGTCTTCTCCGAGAACGGCCTGCTCACCACAGTGTGCTACAAGCTCGGTGACCAGCCCACCGTCTATGCCCTCGAAGGTTCGATCGCCGTGGCCGGCTCCTTGGTGCAGTGGCTGCGCGACAACCTGCGCATGTTCGACTCGGCTCCTGAGATCGAGACCCTGGCCACCTCCGTGGAGGACAACGGTGGCGCCTACATCGTCCCCGCGTTCTCCGGTCTGTTCGCCCCGTACTGGCGTCCCGATGCGCGTGGTGCTCTCGTCGGCCTGACCCGGTTCGTCAACCGCGGCCACATTGCTCGCGCCGTTCTGGAAGCCACCGCGTACCAGACCCGTGAGGTGCTCGACGCCATGAATGCCGACTCCGGTGTTCCGCTGACCGAGCTCAAGGTTGACGGTGGCATGACTGCCAACGAGACCCTCATGCAGTTCCAGGCCGATCAGGTTGGTGTGCCGGTCATCCGTCCGGTGGTTGCCGAGACCACCGCTCTGGGAGCCGCCTACGCTGCCGGTATTGCCGTTGGTTTCTGGAGCGGTGAGGAGGACGTCGTCAAGAACTGGGCTGAGGACAAGCACTGGGAGCCCAAGATGGACGATGCCGAGCGTGACCGCCTGTACCGTAACTGGAAGAAGGCCGTCACCAAGACCTTCGACTGGGTTGACGCTGACGTCAAGGAGTGACCGTGCTCCGATCTGTTGACCGGTGACACCTTAACCCCGATGGGCCCCGCAATGAACGTGCGGGGCCCATCGTCATACCACGGCCATGCTGTTGGACGACGTTGGTTTCCAATCCTCGTGTCGTCACATTGTTGTGATGACCGATTTTGACGGTTGCGATCACGCGTCACTCAAACGGTACTCGACTGAGTCTTCTGCTGGCCCTCCCGAGAGCCGAAAGCATTGGCTGCTCCGTCATGACAAGGGTGCCCTTGGATCACATCTCTGTCTGAGCAGCTCTTGACCGGGTAACTTCTACAGGGCGGCACTTTGTGGATGAAGGGTCTGATTGGACTCTTGGCGAGTGTGTATTTCAGACTCTGGCTGTGGTTTCTGGACAGAAACCGATGGCTTAGTTGCTTGGCTGCGCGAACGTCGTGACAGGTGAGCGGTACCCACAGCAACAACCAGTGGGCATGTGTGAGAAAAATGCCGCCGCCCCTGGAGTTTGGGCAGTGCAGTGACTCGGGGTTTCTTCTGACGGGAATTTTTGCACTACCCGCTCGAGGTGGGCGCTCATCCAGGTGGACATGGCTGGGGAAGACCGCCAGTTAAGGTGACAGAACGTCCCCAGCTCTACACCGTGAGCTACCCGGCACAGGGACTGTGTTGCTCGGTGACTGCGGTTGTCTCGACTCGATACGTTGCTACGGCCAGTGGTCGTGTCATTGCACGGTGATCGTGGATATTCCACCTTGGTAGCGCCCGTCGGAGACGCTGGGCAGTTTGGTGAGATAGATGAGTACGTAGCGGGTTTTTTTCTCACCCAGGTCCAAGGTGACCTTGCCGTTGGCGTCCGACTGCCCGTCCGCCTTGGTCCAGTCCTTGATGGAGCGCATCGACGCTCTGGAGGTGTCGTTGGATGGAATCCATGCTGAGATGTCTGTACCTGAACCTGTGAGCGTGACTGTCACTGACGAGACTTGCGTTGGCTTGCCGAGATCCACGACCAGCCCGACCCCGGGTTTGAGGCCGCCGAGGTTCGCAGACCCGCGGTACACCAATGTGCGCCACGCAGTGGTGGCCCTACCATCGTGAGCCTGATTCACCAACCGTGGGTGCTCTTCATCGTTTCCACCATCAGCCTGCGGGTCGAAGTCCTTCACCGTGGCAATGGTGGGCTCAGTTGCCTGGGGAGCATCGTTGTGAGCTTGCTCATCGTCACCGTGAGCACCAACCAGGACCAGGCCAACCACCAGAGCTGCGATGGTGAGTGCCACGAGTATCCACGGCCAGTGTCGATTGGCGGGACGCGGATGGCGGGGAGCCCTTCCGATGGATTCAGAATTGTCACCTCGGGTCCGTGCGGGGCGGTTGCGTGACGTCCCAGCCCGGGAGTTGACATTTTTGTTCACGGCAGTGAGGGGGCCAGAGGGGTCTCCTGCAGAACTTTTGATGCCGACTCCTGCGGAGCTTTCAGCAACTGATCCTGTCGAGGGGTCTGCTGCTTGATGACGCTGGGATGAATCATGACGTCCCCATTGGCCGGCAGCAGCCTGTGGAGACCAGTAACCATCTTCGTCGGGACCGGTCAGATCCTGGGAGGATTCGCCCTGCCGATTCGAAGGATCGTGTGCCCGCGACGATTTCTCGACGGACGGAGCGTGGGCTGGAGCAGGTTCCTCATCGATGACCGGTGGCAGATCCACTGAAGTCCTGGTCACCGCGGATTCAGGGGTGAGAGTGCGTCCTGCGGAGACCAGGTTGGGTTCTGCGGAAGCGGTACGTGCGTCAGCGGGGCGTTGCGCGGCAGCAGTGGGGTAGCGCAGTCGACGTTCCAGATCTGCTGCGGCATCCGCCGAACCCAGTACACGGGCAAGAGTCTGGTAGATCTCGCTGGCAGACCGTACCGGGACCTCGTCGTGGCGAGGTTGTTGAGACAGGATTTGGTCACACAGCACGTCCAGAGCAGGGGAGACGCCAGGCTGGACCTGCCGCGGCGTCAACCAGCCGTGCCCGTCAGCGGGGGCAGCTGCCAGTCCCCAAGTTTTCTGAGCGTGCCGAGTATTCCCGCTGGGCAGTGCTGCCAACGAGGCGGGGGCGGACGGTGTCCCCAACGGCCATCGCGAAACCAGACAGGCGTAGAGAATTTTCCCCATGTCAACGATGTCGGTGGCCTCTCGCTCAGACCAAGAAGTTGCTTGTTCCGTCTCGTGGGGGTTGAGCACTGCCTCCATGAGCAGACCAACGATCTTCACGTTTCCGGTGGCGGTGATGATGATCGTTTCCGGGCTGAGCCGTTCGTGGAAGATACCCTGTGCATGCATGGGTGTCATGGCGTCAGCGATCTCACGCACCACCCAGGCGGCCTCCAGCGCAGACAACGGGCCGGTGGCAAGCAGCTCACGCAAGGTGCGGCCGGGTGCGTACTCACTGACGACAAAACTTGTCGTCTCTGGTTGACGAGCGCTCACTGCGTCCAGCACCCGCACGAATCTCGAGTCGGTGGCCACGGCTGCCTGCATCGCAGCGGTCAGAATCTCGGGGGTGCGTGGAGATCTGGCGTCCATTGCCGTGATGACGACGGGACGGTGCAGCTTGAGGTCGAAAGCTCGCCACAGCTCGGTGTCGGCAAGGTGTCCAAGCTTCACCTCGAGCCGAAACCTGTCGCCCAATGTGGTTCCAGCCTCCAAGGACTGTTCAGCCCATTGGGGCCCTGCCGAGGGCTGATACGTCTCGGCGCCGTTTCCAACTCGGGGGGACGATGCCGCGACCTCCTCATGACGACTGTCCACGGCACCTCCCCACGCCCAGATTGCTCTGTGTCTCAGATCCCTCCTGGTCAGGGACCTGAACAGCACCTTAGTGGGTCGACCATTCAGGATTCGTGTGCCGCTCCGCTGGCTGCAGGGTTGCTGTCGTTCCTCCCCGTTCCTCGCTTACGTACCTGTCGGATCCGCAACACGGTTGCGGCAATGACGATGCCTCCGGACACAACGATGATCACCCATCCGATGTCGTCCATCTGGGTTGCCTTGACGACGAAGGTCTCGGGTTGTCCGATGGGACGTCCGTCTCGGGAGGTCAAGGTTGCCGTCATCCTGACCTGGCCATTGGAGCTGGCATGGGGGGAGAACTTGAGGGCCTGGGTCTCGCCGGGACGTACCGTGATCACCTTGGTGTTGGGGATGTCGATGCGTTGTGGGTTCTCCGAGACGATGACGGCCTTGACATCTATCGCCTGATCCAGATGGTTGGTGACAGCAAGTGGGAACTCGTTGGACGACGACGACATGACGAAGCTTGACGCCGAGTGCAGTTCGATGTGCTCACCGGACAGGTACCGACGAGCCGGTGCCATGGCCGCGTGCCACCACAGGCGTCGTTCACTCGCGCTCATCCTGGTGGACAGGCCCGCCACGGAGATCCGTCCCAATGGTTGGGACACCTTTCCCGGATCACTGAGCAGCTTGGTCCAGGCTTGGGCCTCGTCTGTGGTCTGTTCGAGCTGACTCGCCCAGTCCGGACCGAGCAGTCGGGCGGAGCTGCGGGTGTTCAGAGCGGGTAGTTGCACCCGTGTTGGCTTGATGGAGCGCAGATCCACCTGATGCATCCACGCAGGGGGGGTCACGGATCTCACCTGGTCAGGGGAATGGGTCGCGGTGACCAGGGGAGAGTTCTGTGTCCCGGTGAGGAGGGCCTGTGCCAAGGCGCGGCCACGTACCTGCGCAGGCATTGAGGGGGAGGGAGGTGGGCCTCCCTCCAACGCGTCGGTGGCCAGTGGAATCACGGTGGTGCCGTTGGATGCTCTGGGGCCAGTGGCAGTGGGCAGAGCAGAGGTGACCACCAGTGCTGGGTGCAAGGTGGACGTCAGCATCGTCAATGCCGGTTTGGTGAGTTCACCGGTTTCGTCCAGTACGGCCAAGGGTAGTTTGGCGGCAGGGTTGTCTGGTGGCAGGGATTCCTTGATCTGAGTGAGTACGTCACGGTGGGAGGTGGTGGCGGCCACCCCAGTCACGTCGGCGGAACCATAGGGGAGGCGATATGCCGGCACTGTCTTGAGCATCGTCGTGAAACGATCCAGCCAGGTCTTGGCAGCTTTCCCGCCCTTGCCCGGAGCCGACTTGTCACCATGGGCCACCTGATAGCCCTTGGTCATGGCTGTGACCTCGTCGAGTAGCTCAGGATCGACGAGTACGGTGCGTCTGGTGGCGATGGCTTGGTCGACAAGTTCCAGGAGGCGTCCGTCCAATTCATCGGCGAGGTGATCGTCGATGAATGTGCCATCGATGCGTGTGGATGGGGTGGAATTGAGTACGACAAGCGATGATGACCAGGCCGATGTATGGCTGTCGGTGAGGACGGTGAATGTTCGGGCTCGCCCCACGGTGTGTCGAGAACCGTGCTCGGGGGTTGCCTGGGCGTGCACACCGATGAGATAGGCCTTGGAAGTGTCGGTCAGGCCCATCTTCTCCGGGGTGGCGGTGACGGTGAAGGTGGCGCACTGGCCGTTGGCGAAGGTCTGGGTGCTTTCGGGGTCGGTGATGTTGTTGATCGAAGCTTCATTCGGCTCACGGAACCATCGTGCCCCGGTGGGTATCTCCGGTGGAGACTGCAGTACGGACCCCATGTCGTCATAGCCGCTGATGGGGTCCAAGGAGCGCCAGAACGACACCTGTACCCAGCGCAGATTCTTACCGCTGATGTTCGTCACCGTACCGCGGATGGTGATGGGGTCCTTGGGAGACCCTGAGTCGGGGCTCACCGACGTGATGTCGATCGCCACTTCCTGGCCGGACGACTCCTTGTCCGCGCCGTAGCGGTTGGTTGGTTGGCAGCCGGACTCCTGGGGTGAGACTTGACGCTTGGCTGAGTTCTGGGGAGAGACAGAGGAACCGGGCGAGGATGATGGAGCACTGGGTACTGGAGTGGAAGTTTCGGGCTGAAGCGCGTTGCTTCGCGAAGGGGCATCCTCCTGCTCCAGGGCGTGGCTGTGCGAGGTGGATGCCAAAGAGGCCCCTGGGTGTCGAGTGCGTGCCAGGGCTGCGTGAGCAGCTGACACCTGTGACGTGCGAAGTGTGGTTTCAGCTGATGCCTGTGCCGGGGAAAGGCTGGCCGAAAGCGTCAGAGCGATGACACCCATGGGGGTGAGGCAACGACGCAGTCGTGTGACGTGAGGTCCGGGCACGATTCCTATGCTACGGGGTCATTCCATGAAGATGACAACGCTGCTTTCGGTGCTGGGAGCTACTGGTGGGGTTTGTGTCCACGATTGGCCGGATGGGGTGTGGATGCCTGGGAGGTTCAGGGCCCCTGCTGCAGAGGAGTTGGTGTGCTCTACCTGGGATAAACCGGACTCGTGGCGAAAAATGTCATTGCGCTTCACCTCTAGGCACCAGAGTGCTTCACGGCGACTGCTGGCGGGATTTTCGTTCCATGTGCGGTGGCGTGGGAACTGTTGCTCCTGGTCGAATTGTGCCTGTCGTGTTTTGGCCGCAACAAACTCACGTCATCGGCAGGGGGACAGGCCTGCATCGTGCTCATGCTGTGAGGGCCATGTTCATCAATACCGCAGGAACATTTTTGTCGAGTGACCGGCCCTCGTGCCACCACGGTGATGGGAATGCCACCCCCCGTGTCATTTTTCGACGGTGAGCTGGCCAGTCGAGCTTTCCCCGTTCGGGGCCACTCCATGGAGTGGTCCCGAATCATCCCCGCATCACGACTGCGTTGACTCTGGTTGCTGGGCCCACCATGCCTTCAAGGCTTTCTCGGCCTGGTCGGTAGTGTGAGGCCCCTCCTCAATGCGTAGATTGAGCAGGAATTTGTAGGCCCGACCCACTACTGGCCCAGGTTTGATGCCCAGGATTGCCATGATCTGTCCACCATCCAGATCAGGTCGGGTGGCGTCCAACTCCTCCTGGGCTGCCAGCTCGGCGATGCGTCGCTCCAGATCGTCGTAGGCGAATTCCAGTCGTTCCGCTTTGCGTCGGTTGCGTGTGGTGCAGTCAGCACGGGTGAGAATGTGCAGACGCTCCAGCTGGTCGCCTGCGTCACGGACGTAACGGCGCACTGCTGAATCAGTCCATCCCTGATCGCCATATCCGTAGGAGCGCAGATGCAGTTCCACCAGGAGACACACAGCCTTGACGATGTCAGAGGGATAGTTGAGCGCTTTGAGACGCTTGCGTGCCATCTTCGCCCCAACGACGTCATGATGGTGGAAACTCACCTTGCCGCCGGGCTCGAAACGTCGAGTGGCCGGCTTGCCGATGTCATGAAGCAGAGCTGCCAGACGCCCGACCAGGTCGGGATCATGGCCCCGGCGCTTCTCCAACTCGATCGATTGGTCGACGACCGTGAGCGAATGCTCGTAGACGTCCTTGTGACGATGATGTTCGTCAGGTTCCAGACGCAGCGCGGGCAGTTCGGGCAGGACAATGCTGGCGATTCTTGTGTCAACCAGCAGCATGAGACCCTCACGGGGGGAGTCGGTAAGTAGCAGCTTGGACAACTCATCACGAACCCGCTCAGCGGAAATGATCGACATGCGGTCTGCCATTCCGGTCATGGCCGCGCGCACCTCATCGGTGACGGTGAAGCCCAGCTGACTTGTGAATCGAGCTGCACGCATCATCCGTAGTGGGTCATCAGAGAACGATCGCTGCGGCGGGAATGGTGTGCGCAGCATCCCAGATGCGAGGTCGGTGAGACCATGATGGGGATCGACGAATTCGCGGTTGGCGGCGTGCAGGGCCATCGCATTGACGGTGAAGTCTCGGCGGATGAGATCGTCATTCAGTGTGTCGCCGAAGGCAATCTCGGGTTTTCGTGAGTCTGGGCGGTACACGTCGGTGCGATAGGTGGTGATCTCCACCTGCCAGTCGTCGATCATGGCACCGATGGTGCCGAATGCCCGTCCAATGTCCCAGGTGGTCCGAGTTCGCTGTCGTAGCAGTGCCTCGATCTCGTCGGGGTGGGCATCGGTGGTGAAGTCAAGGTCGTGTCCCAGCATGCCCATGAGGGCATCGCGCACCGATCCACCTACGAGGTACAGGTCGTGTCCCGAATCGGCGAAAAGAGCACCGAGGTCCGCAATGAGTGGGGCTGACTGCCACAGACGATCCACTCTGTGCTCCAGCAACTGGGCAACAGTAAGCCCCTTCTCCTGTGCGCAGGGGCGTAGAGCGGTCAGTGAGGAAGCGATTGGCGAGGGGGGCACGTTTGCCATGGCGCACAAGTCTACCTGTTCTCGGAGGTGTCGTGGCATTTGTCATGCATGGCATGAGGACTGCTGACATTTTTGACACGGATCGAGGTAACTGGCCTCCTGCTTGGTGGGGCCACCGATGTGATCATTCAGCTGTGCCAGGATCTGGGTTCTTCCTGACAGTTCGTACTTGAGCCGCTAGATGCACTGTCTTTCGAAAACTGTCTTTCTCGGTTGTCTGAAGTCTCTCTACAGCTGGTACTTCGGTTGGGCTGACATTTTTCTCAGGGATGGGACGCTGATCGTTCTGAGCTCTTTCGATTCAGAACTGAGTAGCAGTTGCTGGAGGGAGCTACTGGGCGTCATTCTCGAAATCGTCTGGATGATCGGCGCTTTCAAAATCGTCAGCGGACTCGCTCCTGCTGGCACTCGCGCTCGGGACGTCTGCTGGCCTGTGGAACCTCGTCATGACAATGACGACCATGGCTGCAGCAGCGATGAGTACCGGCAGACTCACCAGTACCGCGAGCAGAATGATCTTTCCCATCTCATTCCCTGCCAGGTGGCTCAGAACGCTCCGCGGATGCGGGCCTCGGCGAATGCTGTCTTTGCCATCTGCCGCATCGCCCTGATGACCTCGAACTGGGTTCCGGCAACGCATTTCGTCCACACTTGGAAGGTCATCGTTCCTCCGGTGATGTCGCCGACACCCAGTACCTTTGGTTGCTCCAGGATCGAGTCTGGATATGCCTCGGCCAATTCGTCCAGTACCATGTTGAGCACCCGAGTCACCTCATCGGGATCTTCGTCGGCGTGCACAGAAATGTCGGTGAAGCTCGTTGCCCAACCCTGCGAGATGTTGCCCACCTTGAGAATTTCTCCATTGCGCAGATACCAAGCCACGCCGTTGAAATCGCGGATACGGGTCGTCCGTAGACCGACCTCCTCAACAACTCCTCCCAGCTCGTCGATGTTGACGGTGTCACCCACCCCATACTGATCCTCAATGATGATGAACAGTCCTGAGAGGAAGTCCTTGACCAAGCTCTGAGCGCCGAAAGCCAGAGCGACACCAACAATTCCGGCAGATGCCAGGATTGGACCGATCTTCACCCCAATGGTGGAGAATCCTGCGAGGATCGCAACAGTGAGAATGATCGCCACGCCCAGGTTCGACAGCAAGCCGCCGACCGTTTTGGTGCGCTGGGTCTGGCGCTCGGAGGTTTTGGGCAGCATCCGGCCCAGCCCCATGGCTTCGTCGCGTTTCTTGGCGGTGCGCAGCATGGCCGAAACGACGAGATTGACGCCCTTGCGCAGCAACCATCGCAACACAATTGCGATGGCAATGATGAGGAGGAGCTGAATGAGCGTGCTCCAAGTCAAGATTTCGGTGTGGAACTTCACTGCTGCCCTTCTGTTGACGGCGCGTTCTACTTGAGGGTATGCCACCACGTCGAGACGACAAGACCGTATCAGGGCAAGGACGGCCTGGACCCAGCCATGGTCTCCGTGCGCTGTGAGGGTGCTGAGGCTCTCCGGGAGTAGATGAGCACGGAAAGCGAAGTGGGCGAGATCATGGTTCTGCCTTTTTCGAGGTGAGCGTCGCTCGATGGGGAATGCTGCTGTCAACGGTGACTCTTCGCCAGTGACGATTTCCCACAACAGCCCCGGTGCCCAGTCACAGGAAGACCCCCATGCCAGGGGAATCGACATTTTTCGCACTGGCTTTGCCATGAGGACTGTGGCGGTTGAGTGACAAGGTGCGAGTGATAGGGCGTGACCGCTCACACCTGCTCTCCCAGGAGAAAATTGGCATTGGCATGTAAAGTTGTCCAGTGCGGATCGCCTCTCCTGTCTTCATGGGGGATAAGGGGTACAGCGTCAGCATGAGCCGGAGCGGACTTTGACATGCTTGGATGACTTTGAGGCGTTCCCCGAGAACTCAATTTCGTTCATTGACCCGTGCCAGGCGTGGTTGGCACCTCGCTCCCCGCAGGACGCATCAACATCCCACGGTCAAGAAGAATCCGGAGCTGCATCGCGCTACGACGGGATGGGAAAGGCCAAGCGGCAACAGAATTGTGTTGGTGATCTGGTCGGCATGAGGACGTGGTGCTGTGAGGTCGAGCTGATAAATGCGACCAGTTCGTGACACTATCGGTGGTATGAACGATCTTCCTGATGCAGCGGCGTCTCCTGCTGGTGGTCCTGCGGGTGATGCCTCGGCGCCAGTCAACGCGTCCGATCTACCTGAGCATCTTGCTGTCCCCTCTCAGATGCCTCCCACTGGGCCTGCTGTCGCCTCTGCAGCGATTCGTGCGATCGGGGGCCAACCTGAGACCGATGCCATGGTGGACGCCGCTGGTGATCTGCGTATCGACATGCTCAGCCTTCATGACGCCCCAGCTCCAGAATGGTGCACATGGTCGACTGTGGGCCTTCACACCATGAGCAACGAGTTGCCGCTGGAGTCGGGGGAGTCGGTCAGCGTGCCTGCCGAGCTCATGACCGTGGGGGCACCTGGCTCCGATGTCATGGGCAAGGTCTTGGGCTCGTGTGCTTTCGCTGTCATGCGGGACAACTGGCTCATGGCCCCCGGTATCGTTTTCGGCGATGTCGTCGCTCTGTACGATCCGCAGGCCACCACCCCCCACCTCATGTGGGTGCATCCATTCACTGCTGGTGGACTCGATCGCGTCGATGTGGGTGATGGGTTCTTCGTTCACTGGCTCATGGGCATGCCGATCACTGATGCTGAGCGGATCTGGCTGGAGACCAATGGTTACGACGCCTTCATCGCCAAACTGGAGAACGGTGGGGTCAACTACACCGACCTGAGACGAGACTCACTGGTCTGAGAACCGAGCTGGTGCGGTGGCTCCAGTGCATTGGGCCCCCAGGGGCGGCAGTCGCGACGGTTTTCCTTCCAACAGACTCGGTCGGCTGAGGCTCAGTTCACTGGACTCTGGTGATGGGCTTCGCCATTTCGTCGAGATTCGGATGAGGCCAGTCGGTCCAGCGAATCGGCGATTCTCTTCACGTTGTTGCGCACGTCAATGATCATCCAGAGGATGAAGGCAGCTAGGAGAATGATGAGGATGTACGTGATCAAAATGATCGCGTCCGTGGCAATGGCGCCCATGGGAAGCTCCTGATCTTGGCCTGCGGGAAACTGTCTGCATACTACACAGAGCGGCCGTACCGCTGATGAGTGCTGACGAGATCCAGTCCGCTCGAGCCTGACCGGCATAGGTCGAGGAGATCATCGGCTTTTTGACAAGTGTGGGCTGCGTCAGGAGTCCGGGGTGGGGCTTCTTCGCGGAGTGCCTTGATGCCCTCTCGGGACTCTGGCCCGAACCAAGGTGGTGTTTTCCACACCGTCTCGAGCCCCATGCTCCGGGAAGCCGTATTGAACACGTGCGGTGAGCAGTGATTGGCGCGGGTAAGCGAGATTTCTATCGGGCGAGGCAGGTACCCGGCACTGGGATGCTGCAAACGCGTTCGAGCCGGGATCTTTTGAGGAGAAGAAGCTGAGGCCGCGATTTTCTGCGGGCTGTGGGATGCAGATCTGGAAGATGGAGGGGACGTGCCTCGGCACGTCCCCTCCATCACTGAGCCTGAGCTGTCGTCAGCGTGATCCAGTTGTCAGACTCAGTCCTCGTCGGCAGCCGAGGGGTGCGTCATGTCAGCCGGGACGACCCACTTGTCGAAGTCCTCAGCGCTCATACCACCGACCGTCAGAGCGGACTCACGCAGGCTGATGCCCTCGTGGTGTGCGTTCTTGGCGATCTTGGAGGCCAGGTCGTAGCCGATGTGGCGGTTGAGAGCGGTGACCTGCATGAGGTTCTTGTCCAAGTTCTCCTTGATCTTGGCCGTGTTCGGCTCGATGCCGTAGGCGCAGTGCTCGTCGAAGGAGACGCAGGCGTCGGCAATGAGGCGAATCGACTCCAGGCAGGCGTGGGCCATGACCGGCTTGAACACGTTGAGCTGGAAGTTGCCCTGCGAACCGGCGAAGCCGACGGTCGCGTCGTTGCCGAAGACGCGGGTGGCGACCATCGTCATGGCCTCGCACTGGGTCGGGTTCACCTTGCCGGGCATGATCGACGAGCCGGGCTCGTTCTCGGGGATGAGCAGCTCACCAATGCCGTTGCGCGGGCCACAGGCGTACCAGCGCACGTCGTTGGCGATCTTCATGAGGGCGTCGGCCAGCACGCGCAACGACCCGGAGACCTGCACCAGAGCGTCATGGGCGGACAGGTTCGCGAAGAGGTTGTCGGCCTGCTTGAAGTCCAGACTGGTCTCATCGGAGACGTGCTTGGCAACGGTGACGCCGAACTTGGGGTGGGCGTTGAGGCCGGTACCCACGGCAGTGCCGCCGATGGCCAGTTCACGGGCACGCGAGTCAGCGTAGCGGATGCCATCCAGCGCGAAGTCGATCTGGGCGACCCACCCGCTGATGACCTGCCCCAGACGGATCGGGGTGGCGTCCTGCAAGTGGGTGCGACCCACCATGACGACGTCGTCGTACTCCTTGGCCTTCTTGTCCAAGGTGTCACGAAGCTGGGTGACGGCCGGGTAAAGACGCTCGTTGATGGCTGTGACGACGGCGATGTGCATCGCGGTGGGGAAGGTGTCGTTGGACGACTGGCCACGATTGACGTGGTCGTTGGGGTGCACCGGGGCCTTGGATCCCAGCTCACCGCCGGCCAGTTCGATGGCGCGGTTGCTGATGACCTCGTTGGTGTTCATGTTCGACTGGGTGCCGGAGCCGGTCTGGAAGACGACCAGTGGGAACTCGGCGTCGAGCTTGCCGGCAATGACCTCGTCAGCAGCCTTGACGATGAGGTCTGCCACGTCGCCCGGGAGCTCACCGAGCTCCTTGTTGGCCAGGGCGGCGGATTTCTTCAGAGTGCCCAGGGCACGAATCATGTCGCGTCCCCACACGAAGGTGTCGCGGCCGATCTCGAAGTTGTGGAGGGAGCGCTCGGTCTGGGCTCCCCAGTAGTGGTCTGCAGGCACGTCAATGGTGCCCATGCTGTCTTTTTCAGTACGCATCTCTGCCATGAGCCAAGCCTACTTGGCAACGAAGTGATTGGGGCCAGCGGGTGGCGGGATTTTTGATCAGGGACGTACGGCGATGAGGGGGCATCCTCGTGAGTTGCTCTGCGGGATGAGGACTTGTGTCGAAGCAGCTCTGCCCCATCCGACCAGATTCGGGCGTTGGCTCCAATAAGCCCGATCGACGGTGGCAGGGGCACCACAACTTTCCTCACCTCACAAAAGTGTCGCTCGGAGCGCAGCAGGTGATGCAATGTGCATGGAACCCGCCTGGACTGACAATTTTCGAGCTTCATCTGCTGGGTTCGGCTGCAGGATCTGGGGTCGTCACCCATCAGACTGGGTTGATGAGGTTTGCTGAGTCAATGAGGCTTGTCCCCTGTGAACTCGAGGCCATGCCGGTCACAGCTCCTGGCTGAGATCGCACAGCCAAAGCTCCGAAAACGACCTGTGGAAAAGCGTCCTCACCTGGGTGTCTTTTCCACAACCAGAGTGAAAGGTGCCGCTTTTGGGGACGCTGCAACGAAAAATAGTACATGGAACTTGTTGACATTCTTGAAACCAACGGTGGTGTGGCGAAGATCAGTTCGGTAGGTCGAGTGGCGCGTCAGGCACGGCAGGCAGTGCGCGAGGGATGGGCAGTCAGGCCGTTGCCCAGAATCATCATGACGAATGTCGCCGCCAGAAAACCTGAGTCATGGATCCGCGCTGTGATGCTGTGGAGACCTGACGCAGTGTTCACCGGTCGGGCAGCCCTGTATCTTTCCGGGCTGCGTGAGTTGGAGCTCACCGTGGTTGATGTCGTCATCCCACACGTGATGCCAAGGCTTCCGCGGCGACGGTGGTTGAGGTTCCACCGCTCAGGTTGTGAACCAGTGGTTGGTGACCGAAACATGATCCGCACCACCCACGCCTACACCTGTCTGCGTCTTGCGCTGATGGGCGACTGGGAAGCAGCTACTGCATGCCTACGTGCAGGTCTCGTCGCCCCGGACGACTTGCGTGAGGCTCGCCCCAGGGTCGCGCGAAAAGCTCCGGCAGCAGTTGTCAGGCGAGTTCTCAGACAGCTTCTCGATGAGCCCTGGTCCGTAGCTGAGCATGAGCTGCACAGCCTGCTTCGACATCACCGGATCAGCGGCTGGAAGGCAAACAAGCGACTGTGGATCAATGGCAGGGTCGTGTTCCCCGACCTGTGGTTCAAGTACGAAAAGGCGATCGTTGAGGTGGACGGTTACGCCTTTCACGGCAGGCGTAGGGATTATGAAGCCACGGCCAGGCGTCATGCTTTGCTCGGAGGAGCAGGGTGGCGGGTTGTTCGGGTGACGCCGGCGATGATTCGTGATGAGCCGGGACTGGTGCTCGATGCCATCAGATCGGTCATCTGGAGTCGCCACCGAGGGATCCCTGTCTCAGTGTGACGCAGGTTGAGACTTCCCGCAGCTAGTCATGACGATGCCACGAAACGGCATAGGTGGAGATGGGCCCTTGCCCACGTTGCGATGTGAATTTTCATCGGGGACACAGGAATTAGCAGCATCGCTGCTCGGCTGAGGTAGGTGTCCCGCATGTCAAAATGAGGGCTGCTAAACAAGCACGGTGAATTGTGGCCCAATCGTCTTCGTCATGGGCTGCACGACGGGTCTGGCTGGTGATGGACAGATCCAAGTACTGTGCTGCCACTGATACTGGCGTGGCTCCTCAGGTGCGAAAAATGTCAGGAGACAGTGGCAAGAGTCATCATGGTGAAGGCGATACAGTCCTCCTGAGGTTTCACCTCTGTCTCGGAATGCACCTTCACGGTGCTGCACCTGTACGCGTCTTCACCGGGATATTCAAAGGTTCCCCAAGGACCTCGCATCACCGACGAGGAGCCTTCCCCACTGCACCATGACGGTGATCCTGGGAAGTGATCAATGCCCACCCTGCCCAGGCAATTCCTACGGTGACGGCAACCAGCGGTATGACGATGCTTTTCGGACGGGTGAGTTCCAAGGCGAAGGCGATGGCAAAAAGGGGAGCTCGTTGCGTCATGGCGAGGACTCCGGCTGCACCAGCAATGACGAGGGCCACGGTCTCACCCGAAGTGGCACCGGTCAGTACCCCCAGCAATGCTCCTGTGGAGCCGCCGATGGCCAGTGATGGAGTGAGCAAGCCACCTGCTGCTCCTGAGGTCAAGGACACACTTGTGGCAAGAAGCTTGGCCACGAGAAAGGTTGCGGCAAGCTGCCACGTGAGACGAGTGCCCAGCAGCGTCCCCATCATGATCTGGCCATTCCCTGGAACCTGTGGGACCAGTAGTGCAATCCCAGCTACGATCACTCCTCCCAGTGGCACTGTCCAGTAGAGATGATGTGCTTTCGGGTTCACCCTCTTGGCATGAGAGAACACCATGCCGGCAAGTGGTCCCACCAGGAGCACGGCTAGTCCGAGCAGCGCTACTCGACCCCATGTGCCCCAGCCGGCGGTTTCCGCCGGGCCTGGGATATACGTCGGAGCGTTGTGGTTGGTGAGCCAGGCCATCGCTGTGGCGAGCAGGGAGACGGTGGTGCAGATTGCTATCTGCTGCCACCCTTGCCTGGTGCGGGGATTGGGTCGAAGGGTCAGCTCGAGGGCATATAAGGCTCCTGCGAAGGGCACGTTGTAAACGGCTGCCAGCCCGGCCCCCGTGGCAGAGGCAATGAGGGTTCGGCGTAGCGGAAAATCTGCCTCACATACTTCGGCAATCCATTGGGCGCTCACAGCGGCAAGCTGACGGGGTGCCGCTTCACGTCCCAAGGAGCTGCCGGATCCCACGATGATGAGCTGGGCAAAAGCATCGATGAGCTGAACGAGGGGGTCGAGACGACGAGGCTGCTTGGCATCAAGGGTGGCTCTCACCGTCACGACTTCGCGGCGTCGTAAAAATCCCCATGCCAGGCCTGCCATTGCAGCTCCTATGACGGGAGCGCAGAGACGACGCCAGAATGTGACTTCACCGATGCCGGATGTGCTGGTGGAGACATGGCGACCGAAGGCCAGAACCTCAATGGCGATGTTGATTCTGCCGAGTAGCCCGCCAACCACTCCTGAGCTCACCCCTGTGAGGAGTATCGCCATGATCACCATCACCGTGTGTTGCAGACGGTGTGAGGGGGGAATTGGTTTGTCAAAAGCCGCTCCAGAACCTTTTCTGGGGGCGGAGGAGGCCGTGGAACGCGGGTCCTTGGCAGGTTCGAGACGCCCATCGGCATCGGTGAGGCCGGTTATCGGGATTTTTCGTTCGTCGTGGGCGTCACCACGAGGCGCTTGATCTCCGTCAGCCATGTCTGAGCCTCCACTCGGCCGGGAAAAATTCGCCAACGCCCATCCCCACGGCGCGAGGCTACAGCAGGTCAAGCCCGCAGCGTTGGGATCGTCAGCATTCGACCTAGCAGGAGGCTTTCATGGGAGAAATCTCCGCCTCAACAGACCGTAAGGGTGCTCATCGGACAGGCCTGCTCCTGCGAGTCCTGGGGAGGATCGTCCCATCCCTACTTGGCAGGTGCGCGAAAAACGTCGGCTGATCCATGCGAGCTGCTGTTGAGGAGGCCTTCACTCAGCTTCGTTGCTCAAATGGAATCCAGTCCCTGACGTCGCAACCGGTGTAGATCTGACGTGGACGCCAGATCTTCTCACTGCCAGTGACTTGCTCGCGGTACTGGGCAATCCAGCCGGGGAGCCTTCCAATGGCAAAAAGCACTGTGAACATGTTGAGGGGGAACCCCATGGCCTCGTAGATGAGGCCAGAGTAGAAGTCGACGTTGGGGTAGAGCTTGCGTTCCTTGAAGTAGTCATCGTTCAGCGCGGTCTCCTCAAGTTCCTTGGCTATTTCCAGAAGGTCTTTGCGCCCGGTTTGCAGTTTCAGGATCTCGTCGGCGTGCTTTTTGATGATTGCGGCGCGGGGATCATAGTTGCGGTAAATGCGGTGGCCGAAGCCCATGAGCTTGACGCCGTCCTCACGGTTCTTGACCTTTTCGACGAATTGCTTGGTCGTGAGGTCGTTGTCACGAATGAACTGGAGCATCTCGACGACGGCCTGGTTGGCTCCGCCGTGTTTGGGGCCGGACAGAGCATTGACTCCGGCGGCGACGGCGGCGTGCAGGTTGGCGCCTGACGAGGCGACCATCCGTACCGTTGAGGTGGAGCAGTTCTGCTCGTGGTCGGCGTGCAGGATGAGCAGCACCTCCAGGCCTTGTGTGATCGCCTCGTTGAACTCATAGGGTTCGGTGGGGAATCCGAAGCTCATCCGGATGAAGTTCTCGACGTAGCCCAAGGAGTTGTCCGGATACAGGGTCGGCTGTCCCATGGAGTTCTTGTAGGCAAATGCTGCCAAGGTGGGGACCTTGGCCAACAAGCTCAGGGTTGCCTTGTTCAAGCTGTCCAGATCTTTTTCGGCAGTGCTGCCGGAGAAGGTGGAAAGAGCCATGATCCCGGCTGAAAGCACCGGCATGGGGTGGGATCGGCGTGGGAAGCAACGGAAGAGGTCGCGCATTCGCTCATCAATGAGAGTCTTGCGCCGGATGGCCTCTTCAAAACTGTTGAGTTCGGAGGTGGTTGGCAGGTCGCCGTACAGGACGAGGAAGGCGGTTTCCAGGAAGGACGCGTGCTCGGCAAGTTGTTCAATGGGGTATCCGCGGTAGCGCAGAACGCCGTTGTTGCCGTCGATGTAGGTGATCTCGGATTCGCACGAAGCTGTGTTGACGAACCCGGGGTCAAGCATGACGTTGCCGGTGCTCCTGAGCAGACCAGCTACGTCATAGCCGGTTTGACCATCGGTGGCTTGAACCTTTGGAAGGTTGAGATCCTTGTCATCGTCGACAAAACGCGCGGTCTCGGTCATGACATTCCTTTCCGGGGTGCGCTGTCGCTGTTTCCCATGCCAGGGTCTGGCAGTCGTGCACAGCTGCCGCATCCCTTGCCGCAGCCAAGGTGTGGGCGGCGATCGCCCCCGCACCGTGAGTGACTTTCGTCACTCTCCTTCACGACTATTGTGAATATTTTCACAAAAAAGATTACGGGTTTCTGGTGGTCTGTCCAGCTGTTCTGCTCAAGGCAGGAACCTGGTCATTGTAGATACCAGGTTCGGCAGGTCTGGCGGCGAGGATCCTGACGAGATTCGGTACCAAGGCGGCACGAGGTGAACAAAAATGTCAGCAGGGAGCTGAGGCCGTCGACCAAGGTCCTGAGACCACATGGGCGTGACAAAAATTGACGGCAAGCACAGCTGCAAGTAGCAGCAAACCAGGCAGCAGTGACTCTAGGGAAAGAGCGTGAATGTTCGAGCATCATGGCCCAGGCGGCGCTGTGACGGCCACCGGGGGCGATCAGACTGTCGAATGTGTCAGCGGGTCCCGTGGGGGCGGCACGCTCGGAGATGGCAGGCGATCCTCCGGAGGGCTAATGGAAATGCCTTTCGGGCTCAAAGGTTCAGAGGACACCAGTACAGGGGGATGGAACGCTGTGAGCCCAGCTTGACGATCAAGCTGGGCGGCGAGCAGTACAAACAGGGGGGTGGAGGCTGCCGCCCCGGGTGTGGGAGGCAGACTGCCCATAGCCGTCCCGGGGTGACAAGCAGTCAAGCAGGGGTGGGGACTGCCGTGACAGCCCCCACCCCCACAAAAATTGAGGCGTTACCTCACCCCAGTACGGTGTATTTGACGTTCACCACTCCAGCCCCGGTTGAGGCGATCTGCGAGAAAGCAGCACGCGAGAGATCCAAGCAACGTCCGGCCACGTAGGGTCCGCGGTCGTTGACTCGCACAACGACGGATTTGCCGTTGGCGGGATTGGTCACCCTGACTCGGGTGTTGAATGCCATCGTCTTGTGGGCAGCGGTGAGATCGTTTGTGTTGAATCGCTCACCGTTGGCCGTCATCTGATCCTCGTCGTAGTAGGAGGCCGAGCACTGGCCAGTGATGGCCCCCCTGGACGTACTACGTGATGGGGTGGACTTCTTGGAGGTAGCAGGCTTGGCCTTCTTTGTCGCAGGCTTGTGCTTCTGCTTGTGGGCGGCTGGCTTGGAAGTGGCCAAGTACCGACTGGTCACCCATCGCGACTGTCCTGATACGACGATCTCTGCTCGACCATTGCGCACAGTTCCGGTGATCTTGACGGTTTTCCCTCTGGAGATCTCGCCAGAGTGTGAAGAACCGGTAGCGGCATCCCATACGTTCAGCGTGGTGGTCGCGAAGCGGGTTCCGGTGATCGACGGGGTCTTTGGCTTGGCAGGCTTCTTGGCTGTGTGCTTGGTGGTCGCCTTCTTCACGTGCTTGGCGGGAGCCTTGGGCGCGTGTTTCGCCGGAGCGGATGAACTCAAGTATTCCTCGGCGACCCACCCGGTGCCGTCACTTGTTGTCACCTGAGCCCAGGTTCCCGACATGGTCCCGGTCCGGGCCACCTTCGTGCCCTGCGGCAGTACTCCCTTCACCTTGTCCTTGGTGGACGGGTTGGTTCGCAGGTTGAGTCGATCGGTGGTCCACGCAGCGCCTGTCGGCCCAGACTTTGTGGACTCCTTGGCTGGGGCGGGAGTGGCGGCTTTGCCAGGGCTGGTGCTCTGGGTCGGCTTCGCGGCGGGAGCAGGAGTTGCGCTCGAGCTGGCCGAGGCGGATGGGGTCGGCGTTGTCATCCCCGATGCCTTGGTTGGTTTCTCAGTCGGTGCGCTCTGGTGTGCAGGGTCACCAGTCTCGGTGGGCTTCGCGGACGAAGACGGCGATGGGTTGACTTGGTGCGTCGATTTGCTGTGTTCTGCAGGAGTGACCAGTGCAGAGTTGTTGCGAGACGTAGCTGCCTCAGCTGGCCGGGCTTTTGGTGTCGTCGGCTTGACGCTCTGCTTCTTGCTGTCGTTGACGGCAGAGCTGTGGGGTTTGCGCTCGTGGTGCGACGCTTCCGTCCTGGCGTGTTTTCTTGCCCGGGGAGGCTCAGCAGTACGTCCTGAAGTCGACAGGTAGTCGCTGAACACCCATCCGGTGGCGTCCCCGACCCGGACCTTGACCCATCGGCCTGCCGTCGTCCCGGTGAGGTGGACACGGGTGCCGCGGGGGAGCACCTGCTTGATTGGCGTGCTCATCGACGGGCCGACGCGGAAGTTGAGATTCGCCGTGGTGGTACGTGAGCCCTGTCGGCCATTCTTCGTCACGATGGGGTTGGCCGAGTCAGGAGTGTCCAGGTAGGCCCGGAAGATGTAGCCGGAGTGCCCGTTGAACCGTACCGGCGTCCACCCCATGACGTCAGCTCCAGTGACGTGGACGCGGCGTCCCTTGGGCAGTACACCGATCGGCTTGCCGGAGTTGGCGGGAGCATCACGTACGAACACGTCTGCAGTGGCCTGCTTGGTGGCCGTGGTCGCCTGAGCAGAGGCCCCCATTGCTGCTGGCATGACGCCGACACAGGTGGCAGTGAGGGCTGCAGTGGCGGCGAATCCGCGCAGAGCATGCATGGATCGGTTCACGGTGGATTCCTCTCGGCCCGGGACGCCGTACGGGTACGGCACGAACTGAACGGTGGGCACATTAAGTGTGTGCGCGGGCCGAGTCCAGAGAAGTTGAGAGTTGCTCAACGCCGTCTCAGCTGGTTCTCAGGCTTCTGAGGAGCGGGAAACCCTGTTGTGATGCCATTCAGTGGGATCGAGAAATGATCGACCCCCAACTCTGAAGTCAGGCTTCAGGTTGAGGGTTCTCAGGCCTTGAGGCAGAGCGTTGTGTGGAGAACGCGAGTACTCGTCCACGCAACATGTGAATCAGACGGCGCTGAGTTTTTGCCATCCGGCCCAGTCGTAGACCCAGCAGCCGATGCCTTCCTCGGGTTTGAAGTGCCGGTTCGAGCCAGTTGTCTCGACGATGTCGCCTGCCCGGCAGGTCTTGAACAGCCATTTGGCGTCGTCCGTTGCCAGGCCCACGCACCCGTGCGAGACGTTTGCCCTGCCCTGTGAGCGCGAGGACCACGGTGCGGCGTGGATGAACTCACCGGTGTAGGTGATGCGCAAGGCCCACTTCACTTCAAGGTTGTAGTACTCCGAGCTGCCCGGGGAGATCCCGATCGTCGAGGCATCCATGACCTTGTCTGCTTCACGCTCGATGATGACCTTGGTGCCTGAACGGGTGATGAAGCCGCTCTTGCCCGTCGTGCAGGGCATGGAGCGCGCCTTCTTGCCATCAATGAAGACGTCAAGGCGATGGTCACTAGTGGAAATCTTCACGACGCGCGACTTGCCGATACCGAACTTGCCGGTGAGATTGTTGAGCAGCCACCGGTTGCTGGCTGTCTTGAGGCCGCCGAAGTCGCCCTTCACCGACACTTTTGTGCCGGGCTTCCAGTACTGCTTGGGGCGCCACATGAGATGGGTGCCATCAAGCCATCCCCAGGACCCTTCCTGCTCGGGGCTGACCTCGATCGTCATGGCCTTTTCGATGGCAGCACGTTTGTCCTTGTCGACGACGTCGTGATTGAAAAGGATGATGACCGGCATACCGATCCCCGCGTCGTCCATGTCCTCGTAGAGGATGTTCCCGGCATTGCCCTCCCCCTTGACAGTGGAAATCGACGTGACGAGGGGTTTGGGGGCAGGCAGGGACGGGTCTGCATTGGCCAGGGTGGTGTGGACCTCGTAACTCCTGCTTGGGCGGAACGGATGCTTCGGTTTCCAGACGCCGTCGGTGAAAGTGCCTTCGACGTCCTCCTTGTCGGCATTCGTGACGGTGATTTTGTCCACAGAGCCGTTGGTGACGGTGAAGGTGAGCGAATCTCCGGGCTCAACTTCGGTGAGCGGGTGCTCAGCAGACAGGTTGAGTGAAGCAGGTGTGGGGGTTGGGGTTGGGGTCTGGGCCTCCTTGTCTGCGGATCGTCCGTTGAGCGAGTCAGGTGAGGGTGCACAGCCAGCGATCACGGCACTGCTGACGAGAGCAGATGCAGTCAGCATGGAACGGCGACTGAGTGGAGATGGTGTGGGCACGTGTCTTCCCCTGGGGATGATGAGCAGACAGGAGATTTCGCAGATTGTTGCGAAATGAACTCAAGCCATGGTAGGCGAGATGACGACGAGATTGAAAATTGTCTCACTGCAATACGCTGGCTGCTCCTCGCGTGACGCCACGGAGCCTCGGGCGACGTTTTTGTCACGGCGTCAAGCGCTCATTGGTAGCAATTCTGCTTCACTACGAAGGCGAGGCTGATGAGTGCGGTCGAAAAGCTGATCAGTCCTGGGATGATCGATGGGCGGTTTGATGAGTGGCTCTGTTGGGGTGATGGAGAGCATCCACCCACAACAACTGTTTCCTGACGTGTGGCTCCACTGTGTCCAAAAGTGTCAGCAGAAGGGGCTTCTGTGCACTGGCATGGTGCTGTCCCCGTGCGGGTGACATTTTTGGCAGGCAGGCCGGACAGAAGCAGATCACGATTCCAGATGGCGGGGAATCAGTGATGCTTGTGCAGGGGGCGTTGCCGTCACAGGGCGCCAACGTCGAGAAGCCTTGGAGGAGTGTCAAGACGTCTTGGAGGAGTTCTGACGGGGAGATGACGTTTTTACCTTGGAGGAGTGTCAAGACGTCTTGGAGGAGTTCTGACGGGGAGATGACGTTTTTACCGAGACCTGCGATGCAGATTCAGCAGCGGTTGGGTATGCCAGTAGTAACGGTGCTGCTGTGCCCAAGCAGCTGACATTTTTGCCGAGGGAATCCTCTGGGTTCCGAGTGGACTCGTGGGTTGCTGGTGATCGGACGAGACTCTACCTGGGGCCCTTGACCAGATGCCATGACACAGCTGAGCTGCCGGTGGCACGGCCATCGGCAGCCCAAAAGTGTCACGTGATGGCAGCCCACGCTCAAGACGGTGAGTCCCCCCGGAACAGCTGACGTCAGTTAACGGGGCGATCCACTCTCTGACTCATCTGGACGCAGCAGGCCACTGTCTGGAGTGCTTGCTGCTGGCTGCTGGTTCAGTGAGCACTGGTCCACTTCGCCGACATGGTCGTCTTGTGTGATTGACGACTGAGGAGTTATCTCCCATCCTCCTCCTGAATCTCGTCATGGGACTCATCGCCAAGGTCTTGTGCCTTGCCAGAGCCCCGACGGTTCTTCTGGGTGGCCTTGTTTGCGTGGTATTCGTCCACGTGCTGACGCACCTTTTCGGCTTCGCGGATCCGCTCGGCGTCGTAGTCGATCGGAACCGCTGTGGATCGAGTCTCGCGCAGAGCGCGGTACATGAGTGCCAGGAAGAGCACCCAGACCGGGGCGGCGAGCAGCGCCATGCGGGACTCCTTGTTCATCGCCAGCATGACGACGATGACGGCGAAGAACACCAGCCCGGCCCACGACATGAACCGCCCGGCCGGCATCTTGAAGTTGGACTCCGCGTGGCGCTCGGGGTACTTGCGCAGGTAGCACAGGTACGACACGAGGATGAGTCCCCACACCGACAGGTACAGCACCGAGGAGACGCCGGCGACAAGGCTGAATGCATCCATCACCGAGTCGGAGAGCATCACGAGGATGATCGACGGTGAGATGCAGAAGGCGGTGAGGATGAGGGCATTGCGTGGGATGTGACGATCGGACAATTTGGCGAACACCGAGGGGGCGTTCTTCTCACGCGCCAACCCGTACATGACTCGCGAGGTCGAGAACACACCGGAGTTGGCCGAAGAGGCCGCCGAGGTGAGAACGACGAAGTTGACGATGTGGAAGGCGATGAGCACGCCGATGAAGCTGAACATCTCCACGAACGGCGACTTGTCGGGGTCGATGAGGTCCCATGGCTGCACCGACATGATGACGCCCAAGGCCAGTACGTAGAAGATGATCACACGCGCTGGGATGGAGTTGATGGCTCGAGGCAGGTTGTGCTCCGGGTTGGCAGTCTCAGCAGCAGCGGTACCAGCCATCTCGATGCCCTGGAACGAGAAGATGGCGATCTGGAAGCCAGCCACGAATCCCATGAATCCCGTGGGGAAGAAGCCACCGCGATTCCACAGGTGGGCGATGCTTGCTGGCGGCGCGCCGGCAACCGGGGGTTGGAAGGAGGTGATGGCCAGGTAGCCGCCGACCAGGATGAGCGCCACGATGGTGACGATCTTGATCATGGCGAACCAGAACTCCATCTCGCCGAAGATCTTCACTGCCACCATGTTGAGTCCGGTGAGTAGGACGACGACAACGAGGGCTGGTATCCACTTGGGCTGGTTGGGGAACCATTCCGCGAGATAGCCGGTGATGGCCGTCGTGTCGGCGATGCCGATGACGACCCAACACATCCAGTAGGTCCAGCCAATGTAGAAGCCTGCCCACGGGCCGATGAGGTCGGTGGCGAAGTCTGCGAACGACTTGTAGGCCAGGTTCGACAGCAGCAGCTCGCCCATGGCTCGCATGACGAAGAACAGGAAGAACCCGATGATGAGGTAGACCAGCAGGATCGACGGTCCGGCCAAGCTGATCGTGCGGCCTGATCCGAGGAATAGGCCGGTGCCGATGGCGCCGCCGATGGCAATGAGCTGAAGGTGACGGTTCTCCAGACCCCGGGAGAGCTCAGGTGCGTCCCCGGAGTCGAGCTCCGTGGGGGTTCTCTTCCCCCTTGCGGTAGTCGTCATGGCGGTTGCGTCATGGCGTCTACCGGGATCTGGCCTTGGTGTCGTGTCTGTACTCATGTGACCTCCACGGTGAGATGGACGCGCACTTGTTGTCGCCCGGTTGGGCTGATCCCATCGGATGGGACCAGCATCGCAAGCTTACAAACGCCGATCATCACCAGCTCGTCGTTGAGGTGGCGACAAAGCGGTGGCATGCAGTCGCGATGCTGAGCGCTTGGGCTGGATATTACACGAGCTCATCTGGGTAGCCTCTGGACGCGCGATGTATTTCACTTAGTGAAACGTCATGTGAGTCAAACAAATGTGCACGGCATGAAAAGATGTGCAGGTTTCTTTTTATCGCCACCGAGTCAAGAGATGAACAAATGAAGGAACTTTGCTGGTGTCGGTCAGATGGGTGGGGCAGTGCCTGTGCTTCAGCCGCGAGGGTGCCCATCTGAGCATGCAATGGACGAGGTCCTCCTGATCCATGACTGGCAAGCGGTGCCCCATGTGGCCATGAACCTGCTGTCTGCTGTCACAGGTCGTGCGCCACAACTGCTGTGGACAATCTGCGCGGTGCACGGGGTGAGCTGTTGCAGATCGTCAGCCTGCGTGCTTTCGGCCCATGAGGCTCCAAGCTGGGTCCGGTGCCAGCTGGCACGTGATCCTTGGACAACGGCGAACCGGGACAGGGTGGTGGTCGCATGTGCTGACTGCGAGAATCATGAGGTCTGGAACTCGCGGGGTGTGGCATCCGTGGTCTGCCCGTAACGACGATTTCCGCGGCTCCGTGGCGAGGGCGACTTTTAAAAAGGTGGGTCCCGACACAACCGTGAACGCGCGTTGTTACAGTAGCAACTGTCGTGAGAATCGCTGACAGTGTTGTTGGCGGTGAATCGTCAAGGAAGAAGGACATTCTCATGAAGGTTGGTATTCCTACCGAGGTCAAGAACAACGAATTCCGCGTTGCTGCAACCCCTGCCGGCGTGAACGCTCTGGTCGACCATGGCCACGAAGTCTTGGTGCAACAGGGAGCTGGCGTTGGTTCAGCGATCAGCGACGAAGAATACGCTGCAGTTGGTGCAAAGATTGTGCCGTCAGCTGATGAAGTGTGGGACTCCTCTGAGATGATTCTCAAGGTCAAGGAGCCCATTGCTGAAGAGTACGGACGGATGCATGACGGATTGTTGCTGTTCACGTACCTTCACCTGGCTGCCGATGAGAAGCTGACTCATGAGCTGCTGGATCGCGGCGTCACCTCCATCGCCTACGAGACGGTGGAGATGGATGACCACTCCCTGCCGCTGCTTTCCCCGATGTCGGAGATTGCTGGCCGTCTGTCGACCCAGGTGGGTGCGAACTGCCTGATGCAGCCTGCTGGTGGCAATGGAACGCTGCTGGGTGGCGCCTCTGGCGTTGCCCCTGGAAAGGTCGTCGTCCTCGGTGGTGGTACTGCTGGGCTGTGCGCAGCTCGCGTTGCGGAAGGCATGGGCGCTCGAGTGACGATCTTCGACGTCAACGTGGCACGAATGCGCTACATCGAGGAGGCCTTCGGCGGCCGCATCGGAACCGAGTACTCGTCGAGCCTGTCGGTGGGCAAGGCCGTCAAGGATGCCGACCTGGTCATCGGTTCGGTGCTGGTTCCGGGTGCCCGTACGCCGCACTTGGTGAGCGATGAGATGGTGGCAACGATGAAGCCGGGTTCGGTTCTCGTTGACATCGCCATTGACCAGGGAGGCTGCTTCGAGGGATCCCACGCGACCACTCACGCTGATCCCACATTCCGTGTCCACGACTCGGTGTACTACTGCGTGGCCAACATGCCCGGTGCCGTTCCGCACACCTCGACCTACGCCCTGACCAACTCGACGATGCGCTACTGCACCCTGCTTGCCGACAAGGGCTGGAAGGATGCCTGCGGTATCCGTTCTGAGCTGGGACGTGGACTGACGACCCATGCTGGTCAGCTGTTCAGCGCCCCGGTGGGTGAGGCACTGGGCATTGAGTCCCACTGCTCCTGCGAGGTGCTGGATTGATCGCTGATGACACGACAAACAGCAGGTCAAGGATGATCTGACGCTTGTGTGCTGCTTGGATGCATGAGCTGGGGTCGGGGCTGGGTGCCCCGACCCCAGCTCCGTACTGTCAACTGCGCCAGGGGAGTCGGACCCATGTCACATTTGGGTCCGTGGTTCGAAAGACCTCAAAAACATGCAGTGCCGAATTGTCTGCGTATCTCCTTGCCCCCTATGTCCCCGCCTAACGAGTGGGATTACTCCAACCGTCTGGGTCGAGCGCCTCTCCTGTCTCGTATCCCCCGCCTTTGCCCTTGAACAGGGTCTGATATGGCTCGGTGTCGTGCCCATCCAGTGTGAGATCGGGGCGATTTTCACCCACCGGTGGTGTGACTTCTGGAACGGCTCGAGGTGTGGATGAACATTTTTGTCACGCCACACAGGTGAGAGCCACGAGAGTGCCGGAGCATTCCGGCTGCTGCTGTTTCTCGTCACGGCACAGTGCTGCGCGGTGCTCCCGTCATGCTGAGGGGGCTGGTGGGTTGGTGGAAGATGTCCCTGTGGGGCATGGCGAGTCGTCTGGCCCAACTACGAGTCGTCTGGCCCAGCTGAGGGTCATCCTGGAAAAGAAGTTGTGAGCCTGGTGGCGCGAATATCGCGTACCCGAGTGACACGGGTCGGGAAAGTTTTCAGGTGAGGCCCGCCAGAGGGTTCTACCCATGCCAAGCACGAGGTCCTGAGGGATTGAGCGTTTCCTACGGAGTGCATGTCCGATGACGGCTGTGACACCTGCAGGGGGTGGCTGGTCAGGAGGTTGCAGGTGTGTGGATGACTGGCATCTTCGAGTGCGAGGTGAGACGAGTTCGAGTGGTCCACATTGAGCATCTTGTGGGGGCCATCCCGTGACAGGCGATGAGGCTGAGTTCGCAGAAGGAACTCGGCCCCATCGTTGCTGTACCAGGTCACGAGTTGTGCCTGCGCAGGGTGTTGACTCGATGACCCGTGGCACAAAAACGTCACGACACCCAGCGTCGATCGACCCTCTTGCCTATGTCGCAGGTAATCTCATAGCTGATCGTGTCCAACTGCTCGGCAAGATCGTCGGCAGTAATGGTGTGCCCGGCCTGCTCACCGAGCAGAACCACGTCATCGCCCACCCGTGCCGTGGAATTTGGTCCCAAATCAACCATGAGCTGGTCCATGCAGATCCGCCCGACCACTGGCCGGAACTCACCGCCGATGAGTACGTGGCCACGATTCGACAGTCGTCGGGAGTACCCGTCGGCGTAACCCACCGGAATGGTTGCAATGGTCGTGCTGCGTTGGGCAGTCCAAGTGCGTCCGTAGCCCACGGTCTGTCTCGGTTCCACCTGTTTGAGGAACGAGATGTGGCTTGTCCATGACAAGGCCGGCCGCAGCCCCAACGACCCCATGGCGGGATTGGGGTTGTAGCCGTAGCTCATGATTCCTGCGCGCACCATGGTTGTGGGGCCCAGGCTCTGGCCAATGATTGCCCCCGAATTGGCCATGTGGACCACCGGTATGTTGCCGCGTCTGGCCTCCACCATCTGCACCGTGTCCACGAAATGGGCGATCTCGGCGGCTGTGAACTCCCGGCCGTCCGGGGCGTCACTGACTGGTAGGTGGGTGAACACTCCTTCCAGCCGTAGATGATCCGCTCGATCCACAGCTGCAACCATGTCGGCAAGGTGTTCCGGTTGCAGACCGATTCGTCCCATCCCGGTGTCGATGGCGACGTGCACGTTCGCGCATCTGCCCATGGCCTGAGCAACCTCGTTGGCCTGACGCACGGTCCGCTCGTCTGCAACGGTGAGGCGTACCCCATAGAGGATGGCTGTCTCGAGATTGCCGGGATCTGCCGGGGAGAACTTGAGGATGGGAAGGTGGACACCTGCTTCGACAAGTTCCTGGGCCTCTGCAACCGTGGCCACCCCGAGCCAGTCTGCGGCGCCGGTCTGCTGGACATGACGTGCCACCTGCACGGCGCCGTGACCGTAGGCATCTCCCTTGACGGCCATGAGCACCTTGCGGTTGCCCACGAGATCACGTACCTGGGCCAGGTTGTGGTTGATGGCAGTGAGGTCGATGGTGGCCGTGGATGGTGCTGAGCATCGGGGCCGCCGGTGGGCGGCCGAGTCGAGCGCTGCAGCAGCTGGTGACACGGTACGTGCATCAGACCTCGCTTCCACGGCGGACGCCTTCGTGGGCATGGTGGCTCCTTCCGGGTTGGTGGGGTGGCGGACTCACGGACGTCTCACGAGTCCGATTCGTCCTTGTGGCGGGGTTGTGCCTCCTCAACTGATGATTCGGGGACAAGCCCATTCTGCTTGGCGGCACGGCGTTTGTGGGCGAAGTACATGACGATGATGAGGATGAACCACACCGGGGTGACCATGACGGCTTTGCGGGTGACCGGGTCCAGGCACAGCACGACAAGGCTGAAGAGATAGAATCCCAACACCGCCCAGGCCATCGGCACCCCACCGGGCATCTTGTAGATCGACTTCTCGTGCAGTTCCGGCCAGCGTTTGCGGTAGACGAGATAACACACCATGATGAGCGACCACGTGAACAGGAACATGAGTGCGGCGACTGTGGTCACGAGGGCGAAGGACTCCATGATGCTGTCGGACATGTACAGGAAGGACACACCGCACAGCAGAATGACGCACGACAGGAGCAGGGCATTCTGCGGCACACGGCGTCTGGAGAGCTTGCCGAAGATCTGGTTGGCCTGCCCGTCGTGAGCCAATCCGTAGAGCATCCGGGAGGTCGAGTACAGACCGGAGTTGTCCGAGGAGGCGGCAGCGGTGAGCAGGACGAAGTTCATGACGCCAGCAGCAGCGGTGAACCCCGCCATGCCGAAGACAGTGACGAAGGGGCTGACGCCCGGCACGACGCTGCGCCACGGAACCACGCACATGATGGCAGCCAGGGCCAGCACGTAGAACAGGGCCAGCCGAACCGGGATGGCGTTGATGGCCTTCGGCAGTGTCGTGGTGGGATCCTTCGTCTCGGCGGCAGCAGTACCGACAAGTTCGATCCCCACGAAGGCGAAGAAGGCGATCTGGAAGCCGGCGAGGAATCCGTTGATCCCGTTGGGGAAGAATCCGCCGTCATTCCACAGGTTGGAAACCGTTGCCATCTCACCACTGGGCGAGACGAACTTCGTGGCGACCAACCAGATGGCCACCAGCAGCAGGATGGCGATGGCCACCAGCTTGATGAGGGCGAACCAGAACTCGGCCTCACCGAAGAACTTCACAGCAATGATGTTGAGCAGCAACAGGACGAGCACGAGGACGGTTGCCGGGACCCATCGGGCGATGTTGGGCCACCAGTACTGGGCATATCCGGTGATGGCGGCCATGTCACCCATGGCTGCGACGATCCATGAGAACCAGTACGTCCATCCGGAGATGAACCCGGCCCACGGACCAAGCAGGTCTTCGGCGATGTCGCGGAACGACTTGTACTTGAGGTTCGACAACAGCATCTCGCCCAGGGCCCGCATCATGAAGTACATGAACACGCCGATGACGGTGTAGACGAGGATGATCGACGGCCCAGCAAGATGGATGGTACTGCTGGAGCCCATGAACATTCCGGTGCCGATGGCTCCGCCGATGGCGATGAGTTGCAGGTGACGATTGCTCAGACCGCGCTGGAGCTCAGGCTCCTCGGGCAAGGCCTCTGACCGCTGTGATGGTCGCGGTACGCGAGTTGGTCGAGTCAGTCGTGAGGGGCGGTGATGGCTAGGTGTTGATGCAGATGTGGATGTACCCATGGGAACTCCTTCGTTCAGTGGGTGTCCAAAAGTGTCGGGGGACTGTCAGGGGAGCAAATACAGTGACCTCACCTCTCGTCTGCTGACGTTTTCCACACGTCAGCGCAGGTACTCGCTGTGAGCAACCCACCGTAGGTGGGGCGCAGCCGGATCTCCGATCCCACTCGCAGAGTGGTGTCGCCGTCGGTGACGTCAATGATCAGATGGTCACTGCTCGCTCCCAGGACGATGTGGCCCGGGTCGACGGGAGTGAGATCCTCGGGGGCGACGTCCTGACGCCCCAAATCACAGATTGCGCGCAACCGCACGCCTCTGTCGACGAATTTCACCGTCTGGCCGAAAGCGTCCTGGCCACGTTCTCCTTGAGGTATGGATGGCTTGCGTTCCAGCTCGACGACCTCGGTGACCAGTTCCACCGTGTCCTGACGTGTTCCCGGCCACGCACTGCGGTCCAGAGTGTTGCGCCCCAGAATTGCAGCCTCGCCGATGCGCAACTGATTGATTTGAGCTGGCATCTGGCCGGAGACCATGAGTGGCAGGTTTGCCGAGTTTCCCCCGGAGATGAGTTCCAGCGGCAGGCCTGTGACGCGGCTGGCCTCGTCACGCAGGTCCACGAGCAGTTCCATCTTGTCAGCGGTGGGGATGACCCCTCCGTAACAGGCAAGATTCGTCCCCAGCCCCAGGATGTCGAGTCCCGGCAGATGGCTTGCCTGGCTGACGAGGTCGACGACGTGGTCGGGCCACACCCCTTCGCGCAGGTCGCCGACGTCCACCATGACGATGACCCCGTGGCGGGTGCCCACCATCTCGGCGGCCTCCGAAAGAGCCTGCATGGTCACCAGTGACGAGTTGAGCGACGCGTCGGCCACCTGAACGGTGCGTGCGGCAGTACGCGGTGCCGGAGGTCGTAGCAGCAAGGTGGGCAACCCCAGATCAGCGGCTGCGACACGTTCCAGATTGGTCAGACGGGAGTCGGCAACCATGGACACCTCGGTGCTCGGCAGTGCTGCCAGGAGGGCGGGATGGGCCCCCAGAACCTTCGTGACTGCGGCCACCTGCACACCGTGTTCGGCGCACTGTCCGACGATGGCATGCAGGTTCTCGGCGATTCGGTCGGTGTGGATCTCCAGACGTGGGGTGGGACGTATCATCGTGGGTCTCCTGTCTCCTCGTGGACCCAACGTGCGAAGGTCTCACGCACGAGGTCGGGGTAGGAACTGGCAATGGTGCCCAGGGCGGAAAACCGGTAATCCCGGTCGATGAGAATGGTGGCGTGAGCATCTGGCATGAGTTGGGTCCCGGCACCGGTGCACATGCGGGCCAGGATGGCGTCCCCACCGGGCACTCGAGTGAGGGCGCCGCCAGTACCGATGACCCAGTGCACGGCGGTGAGATCCTTGCCGCGCACGATCTGGGTCTTGCCGGTCGGGGTGAACAGCTCCACCACGGCTCCGGCGTGTCGGCCCATCCCGACCTCGACGGCTCGGCGAGTGAGCCACCTGGTCACCTCGGACTCGTCATCGGTGGCAGGAATGGCACGCAGGTTTGACAACCGCTCCTCGTCCTCGCCCTCAGCGGTCATGGCGGCCACGTGTCGGGCATTGACGAACACACCGAGATCTCCTTCGACGGTGCGTTTGGCCCGCGGTTCGGGATCGACAGTGCGACTGGTCCACTCCAAGGTGCCGTCGGTGACGCTGTGCACGTCGGTGGTGGCACCCCCGACGTCGACGACGACGGCGTCGCCCACGGCCTCGGTGAACAATTCTGTCGCCCGGAGTACGGCTCCCGGCGTGGGGAGGATGTCGTGCGTGGAGAGCTGGGCCAAACCGCCCATCCCCGGTGCGGCGGTGATGTGGTTGTTGAAGACGTCCTGGATGACGGCGCGTACCGGGTCGATGCGCAGCACATCAACCTGGGGAAAGACGTTGCTCACACAGGTGAGTGGTTCGTCAGCCTCGGCGAACACCGTCTCGACTCGACGTCTGGCCTGTGCGTTGCCCGCGTAGATCACCGGAACTCCCAGATGGGCCGAGGCGATCAGACGGGCGTTGTCGACGACAATGCGTTTCTCGCCGTGGTCGACGCCGCCGGCCAACAGGACGATGTTGGGACGAGCCTCGCACAGGTCCTCGACGTCGAACTCGTCCATGGGGCCCACCGTCGTGTGCACGACGATGGCCCCGGCCCCCAAGGCTGCCTCACGAGCAGCCCTGGCCGTCATCGAACTCGTCAGACCGTGAACTGTCATCCGCAGTCCTCCGGCCGCCGAGGAGTTGACGAAAATCTCCCCGGCGTCCAAGGCCAGGCCGTACTGATCACGCATCTGCGAGATCGCAGCGTCGGCCCCGATCCGCACGTCACCGGCACTCACCGATGTGGCGGCAAATCCCTGCCCAACATGGTCGAGGTGGTCATTCTCGACTCGGAAGGCATTGGCCTTGGTGATCGTCGAACCGATCTCCAACGTGGTCAGTACGGTCATGACGCTCACATCCCCCGACGAACTCGCATGCCTCGCACGATGGCGTCAAGGACGTCGATACCGTGCGAACCTCGACCGAAGGTGGCGTCCAGGCCGGTCTCGGCTGCCATCTCCCGGCTCACCTGGGTGCCGCCGGCAATGAGGACGGTCTTGTCGCGGATGCCCTTCTCCGTCGCCAGATCGTTGAGCTTGCGCATCATCGTGCGATGGATGTCGTTGTGGCTGATGATCGTCGAGATGAGGATGGCATCGGCACCGGTCTCGATGGCGGCGTCGACCATCTTCTCGATGGGCACCGAGGTGCCCAGGTAGTGGTACTTGACGCCCCACTTCTCGATGCCGCCGTGCTTGATGTCGAGGATCTCGCGCAGACCCACGCTGTGCTCGTCCTCGCCGACGGTGCCGGCGACGACGGTGACGTTGTGCTCCTTGACGAACTCGCGCATCTCGTCCTCGGGCAGCAGCTCGACCTTCTCGGGGATCGTGAGTTTCGACGGATCGACGTCGAAGCCGATCTTGCCCTTGACCTCGACGAAGCATCCTTCTGCTGGTTGCAGCACTTGGAGGTTGCAGACCTGGGGATCCTCCAGGCCCATCTGACGAGCCATCTCGAGAGCCGCCTCATGGGCGATGTCCCCGCCAGCGGGGATGGTGAACTGCACCAGGACCACGCCGTCACCGGCCCATTCGGCCTCCGGACGCAGCTTCGTGCCGTCCCGGTAGGGGCGGGTGCGCTCCAGACGCACGCCGACGGAGTCGGAGGGGTCCAACTCGTCAATATAGACGATCTTCTCCGGCACGCACAGGGTGCAGCCGTCAATGAGGTCGCAGGGCTTGTCCAACCCCTCGGGCAGGTTGTTGGTGCCGAAGTGGTCACAGACTGGCGCCAAGTAGTCCGGGTCACGTTCGATGACGGTGCCAGCGGACACGCCGCCCTGACCATCACGGGCGATGCCGTCGTGGTTGCGCTCGGGGAACTCGGCTGAGTCGACGAAGAACCCGTCCTCGACGGCGACGAAGTAGCCACCGACGTGCAAGATTTCGGCCAGGAAACCGATGGCTCTCTCCTTGAGGTCGCGCACCATGCTGCCCAGTGGACCATCCCGTTTGACGGTCACCATCTCCTTGATGCCGTCCAGGGCGGACCAGGTCTGCTTGACGGTCTGCACGCCGCGCACCGAGTTGACGTGCCAGGGCAGGTTGCGGCCTTCGTCGGGGGTGATGGTGCTCTGGATGTCGGCGCTGGTGAGCATCGAGATGAGCGTGTCCACGGTGTGGGTGCGGATCGCCTCGGCAAGGTCGGACTCGATGTAACGGGTGTTCTGCTGGGCGCGCATGCGGTAGTCGCTGAACAGGTCGCGCAGGGCGACGGCGTAGGGCAGGTCGTACCACAGCTTGGGGGCTGGCGGGGCACTCGGCGGTACGGTGGACAGACCGACGAGATCCTTGGGCATACCGACCAGGGCCGAGAACATGCAGTTGAGGCCGTGCTGCACCATGAGCTCGGGCATGACCTTCCAGCCGTACCGGGCCGTGGCGTTGGCATTGTGGGCGCCGTCGATCTGGAAGATCCGGGCCCCGGCCATGACCTTCTTCGCCTCACCGGCATCGACATAGCTGCGGTAGGCGTTGATGTTGCGGTACAGCACGTTGTACTGCGGATCCTGGTGGGCACCGTTGACGCCTTCCTCGGCGAACAGGACGGCCACCTCCGGCCCGGCGACACCCGAGACGTATGAGTGGAAGTTGATCGGACGGCCCACCTCGTCCTCGATGAGATCGCAGACCTTGCGGCTGGCCCGCAGCTCCTTGCGAGTGATCGGCACGCCGCCGATGCCCTCGGGGGTGCCCTCGAGCAGGCCGTCGATGTGACTCTGGCCGGTGGTGCGGATCACCATGATGTGATCGGCACCATTCCAGGCGGACATGCGCATTCGACGCAGGTCGTCCTCGAAATGACCCGAGGCAATCTCGGAGGTGACGACCGGGGCTGGCTGAGGGTCCACACCGCCGAAGTACTTGGCAGCCGGCAATGGCTGACTGTTCCTCAGCGGCGTCGACATGTCCTTGTAGTGGAAGTCGCCCATGTCGACTCCCTCGGCAGGAGTGTTGCGCCAGGTCCAACCCTTGCGGCGAGGGTGGTAGTGCTCGAGATCCTCGAAGATCCTCTCGATGTCAAGTTTCTCGTTGGGGTCGAGAGCGTCGTACTCAGTGCTCATGATGTGCTCCCTGCAGTGCTGTGGCTCGAGCTGACGGCAGCGGGCTGCCGTCGAAGAGCCCATCCAGGACGGTGGGATCGTCGGCGATCCGCTGGGCGGCTGCGCGCAGGTCGATGCCGTCGCGACGGGAAAGACGCAGCACGGCATGCCCGGCTCCCTTGCCGAGCAGCCCCGCATTGAGCACGTTCTCCACGACGGCGTGGGTCGTCACCGAGTCAATGCCCATGCGCAGCAGTACCGAACGTTCGATGGACGGGGTGGTGTGGGTGCGGGAGAAGTCGACGACCGGAGTCATGACTTCTTCGCACAGCTGCCAGAAACGGGCCTTGAGGGCGTCGTCATCCAAGGTGGCCAGTTCGGCGCGAAGGTCCTCGAAGCGGGCCACGCGCTCCTCATCGGCGGTGGACATCTTGCTTCTTTCAAAAGGGTCTGGTGCACAGCAGTGCCGGCGTTGGCGTTCTGCTGATGTTTTTTGTCACGGCGGTCAGGAGATGGTCCCCCGTGCAGGTGGGGTGAGTTCCTCCCACCTCGCGGTGGCGGGAAGTCACCCAGCCGGATCGTTGGATCCCGGAGGTTCGCGGGCGTTCTCCTGACGCCTTGTTCGTGGTGCGCCGGGGAACCGTCAGCGCCTCTCGTAGGCAGAAGGACCCATGAGTGCGCTCGGTGAAGGCAGGTCGATGACTCGTTTGAGTCCTGGCGTCGCGGCGAAGATGCGTGGAATCGTGTTGACGCAGATACCTGCGGTGGCCTTGCCACCAGCGATCTCGGGCTGGATGCACATGGAGATCTCCGGCACACCACTGATGGTGAAGTAATCGCCGGTCTCAGTACCCTCGGCTCCGGGATCCACCTGCTGGGGGTGGATGAGTCTGATGACCTCCTCGTCGCCGCGGCGGCCCACGGCGGTGTGGTTGCAACCAGCCACTCGTCCGGGTTCGATGACGCGATCGCGGGCCTGACGGGCCACCTTGGCGATGATCGGCTCCACGTGTTGTTCGATGCAGTCCACTCCCAGTCCCAGGGCGTCGCTGATGAGGCGTACCGACTCGGGGAAGCCGACGTGTCCGACGATGGAACCGTCGGCAACACCGGCCTCGAACTCCTCCAGAGTGGTGCCGACGCCCTGGGTGCGCAGCACCGTCTCACCGTAGGGGGCAAGGTCGTTGACGCGCCTCGCCTCGACCTTGGTGACCTGCTGGGACCCGGAGGTGAGGGCTACGACAAGGTGGTCCAGGACGAATCCGGGATTGACGCCCACGCCAACGATCGAGACATCGTTGGCCTTGGCCAGGTCGTCGAGTTTCTCGGCGAGTTCGGGGTTCTGGGCCTCTGGTGCCGACATCTCCTCGGCGATGCTCACGACGTTGACGCCGGCCGACAGAATGGTGCTGAGGTCGTCGATCTGGTTCTTGACCCACGAAGTGGTGGCGATGGTGACGACGTCAACCTTGCTCGAGTCGAGGATGGAGCTGGGATCGGTGGTGACCTTCACGTCGAGAGGATCGACGCCGAGCACCTCACCGACGTCCTTGCCGTCCAGAGCAGGGTTGACGTCAATGGCTCCGACGAGCTCCAGTCCTTCCTTGGTGGTGATGAGTTGGGCCATGCCGCGACCCATCGCTCCCAGCCCCCACTGAACGACGCGAATCTTCTTGTTGGAATTCATCTTTCCTCCTGCTGCGGTACTTTCGTCCTGTTGAGGGTCATCGCAGCTGGGTGCGGCGCGGACTCGCGATTCACCTGTGACTACGCTGTCCTGGTCGGCATTACCTGTTGCGTACCCTTGGTTCGTCAACGTTGAGCGAACCATTGGTGAGAGCTTCCCACCGCTGGTGGTGCCGGGGAGGATGTCGCGATTCTCTTCCCAAAACATCGAGTGAGGATGCACGATGATTCCACGACGAAGTAGCTCTGTTGAAAATGTTCTCAGCCCGGAGAGTGATCGACGTGTACGAACAGCTTGACCGTCATCTGGCCCATCTGGTTCAGATGGATCCGAGGATCTCCTGGGCCAGGGCCGGGCGTCTCCTGGACATCTCACCGACGACGGCAGCCCACAGATGGCAGCGACTGGCCGATGAGGGGCTGGTGTGGGTGACGACGTTCCCCAATCTTGACCGCCACCTCACGGCCATCGTTGAGGTGGACTGACGAACCGAGTCCCTGCCCAGTGCCATCGCCACCTTGTGTGCCCACTCCATGGTGGTCTCCGTCGATGAGACGACCGGGCGTCGTGACCTCGTTCTCACCATCGTCGCTCCCGACCTGCCCACCCTCTCCGACCTCGTCATCGACTGGATCGGCAGCATTCCCGGGGTGTACAACTCGCGCAGTGCCGTGGTGACTGCGGTGGCGATCGGTACTGAATCGTGGCGGGTCAACGGGCTGAACCTCACCGAAGCCGAACGTGCCCAGCCTCATCAAACTCGAGAACTGTGGGCCCTGCCCAATGACGAGCTCGATCAGCAACTCGTGACGCTGCTCGCCAAGGACGGTCGCGCCAGTGCCAGCGATCTGGCACGTCAACTCGATGTGCCCACCAGTACCTTGCGTCGACACCTGCAGAAGGTGTTGGCGAGTCGCCAGATCCTCATGCGCTGTGATGTGGCTCCCGAATTGGGCAACTGGACGATGGAGTGCACCTGGATGGCGACCGTGGCCTTCAACCACAAGGTGCGGGTGCTCGAACTGCTCAAACAGCACCCCTCGCTGCGCTCCTGCCTGTGGGTGACGGGAAGCGACAATCTACGGGTCAACTTCCGGGTTCCCCATCATGGCTCCATAGCGAAGATCGAGGCGGAGACTGCCAAGGCCATTCCCGGCCTGGCACCCACCGAGACGATCGTGCATTACGCAGCCACAAGTCGATGGGCTGGATGCTCGTTCGTGCCGGGCGATGCACTGGCAACCTCGTCTGCCCTCCGCTGCTCAAGGAGTCAGTGGAGGCCTGATCATCTTCACGGCCGGTTACGGCTCCCCACGGATCATCGCCTGTCAGGAAGATTGAGATGGGTTCGGAGGCTGGCGAACCTCGTCGGAAACGGCGTGAGCCACCTTGCGCAGGTGCAACCACCACTGCTCGCGAGGTCGACGCGTGCCGACGTCCACCAGGGATGGCATGAGCAACATGTTGTTCGACTGGATCTCGCCCTCGCTCAGCCCGATGCAGCAGGCGTCGTCCCGACCGGTGGCGAGCAGCTCGTCAAGCAGGTTGAGGGCATGGTAGGAGAACTGTGTGGCGAGCAGCCGGTCGAACGGGGAAGGTGAGCCACCCTGCTGGATGTGCCCCAGAACCACCTGACGCACGTCGTACATGCCGTGGGACTCCTCCTCCAGGACCTTCGCGATGAAGTCGGTGGTGTAGTTCTGCGAGGCTGTCTCGTTGCGCACTGCCAGGAAGATTCGTCGACCGTTGCCGAACGATTCGCGCAGCCAGTGCACGTCGTGGGCGAGATCGTCCAGGCTGATGCCCTCCTCATTGAGGTAGATCCGTTCGGCTCCTGCGGCAATCCCCGACATGAGAGCCAGATAGCCGCAGGTCTTGCCCATCGTCTCCACGACGAAGCAGCGCCGGGACGCGATACCGGACTCCTTGATCTTGTCCATGGCGTCGACGATGACGTTGAGTGCGGTGTCGGCGCCGATGGAGAACTCCGAGCCGGGCAGATTGTTGTCGATCGATGCGGGCAGGCACACTGTCGGAATGTGGAAGGCAGGGTAGCGGTCCCGCTCGGTGGTCATGCAGTGGACGGTGTCGTAGGCGGCGTAGCCACCGACGACGATGAGTCCATCGACCCGAGCGTCCTCAAGGGCTCGACTGATGGCGTACAGCTCACCGGTGCCGGGCATCTCGCGGCGAGTGCCGAGCTCGGCCCCGCCCTCACCGGTCCATCCTTCAACGTCCTCCCAGGTGAGCTCTCCGATGTCTCCCTTGGCCAGGCCGACGAATCCGTTACGAATGCCCAGCATGGTGTGGCCCCGCGAAATTCCCAACCTGGCAAGGGCTTGGGCGGCCGTGTTCATACCGGGGGCTGGTCCGCCGGCATGCATGATGGCGATGCGTTTGGAGTCCGGACCGCCACTGAGCTCGGCGGCGGTGCGGGCTGGCTCGGACAACTCGGTGAAGACGGCGTCCATCTCGGTGAATGAGCTGCCACGCATGGCCATGGCCTCGTCGTAGCGACCCTCCTTGATGAGCACCGGCACCTGCTGGGTGTCGTGCACCGCCGTCATGAGGTCGAGGCGGCGGATTCGGTTGCCGCAGGTCCCGATGACTCGGCCGGGGGAGTCCGGGGTGGCGGTGAGCAGCTCGTGGACGGCGTGGTACCCCTGCAGGGTCGACGCCCACCGGTCGTAGGCCGACGGTTTGCCACCACGCTGCACGTGGCCCAAGATCGTCACCCGGGTGTCCTCGCCGAGTCGGTCGGTGAGGACCTCGCGCACGTAGTCGGAGCGGATCGGGTTGCCCTCGCGGTCGGTGGCACCCTCGGCGACGACGACGATCGAGTCGCGTCGGCCAGCCTGTCGCCCCCGACGCAGCTCGGCACACATGCGTTCCTCCCAGCCTGGAGCCGGCGGCATTTCGGGGACCAGCACGTAGTCGGCGCCACCGGCCACCGCAGCCATGAGGGCCAGATATCCGCAGTGACGACCCATGACCTCCACGACGAAGGATCGCTGATGGCTTGCTGCGGTGGAGGAGAGGTCGTCGATTGCCGAGACGATGTGGTGCAGAGCGGTGTCGGCACCGATCGTCATGTCGGAGCCGACGAGGTCGTTGTCGATGGACCCCACCAGCCCGGCAATCATGAGGTTGGGATGCTCCTCGGCGGTCTGCTGGGTGATCTGACCGGAGCCGACGAGTTCATCGAGCAGACCTGGCCACTCGGTTCGTAGCAGGTTGAGGCCGGTCAGCGACCCGTCCCCGCCGATGACGATGAGCCGGTCGATACCGCGCTCCAACAGGTGGTGCACCGCCTTGAGGCGACCGGCGCGCTCCCGCATCTCGGCGCTGCGATAGGTGCCGATGACAGTGCCGCCGCGGTGCAGAATCGAGCCGACGTCGTCCCAGCTCATCTCGCGGATGCCGTCACCGCCGTCGATCATGCCCTGGTACCCCTCCAGGATGGCGAACACCTCAGCGCCTGCTGACAAGGCCGAACGCACCACGGAACGCACGGCGGCATTCATGCCCTGGGCGTCCCCACCGCTGGTGAGAATGCCGATGCGGACTGCTGGGGAGGGGGGAAGGTCAGGGGTTACGGTGTCGCTGTCTGTCACATCTGCCATCTTGCTACGCCCAGGTGGACAGAGCATGTCCAGGAGGCGAAATTCGGCAGGAAGAGGATGTGCAAGCGTTCGCCTGTCCAGGGGGGAGCACTCAGCGGGATGATTGCAGGGATTCCTCCTGGCGCTGCCCTATGACGTTCTGTTGAGGCTGGCCCCAGCTGGGCAGCTGCTGAGATCGCCGTGTTCTGCGGTCAACTGGATCCAACTCAAAATCCTGCACCGCCAGGGTCTTCGGGCACTACCTGGTGGCGAGCTCACGTGGCGGTGCACGTTTCTAATTCTCGGAGACACGTGCAGAGGGCCTGGGCATCAAAAAGTGTCATGCCGGGAGGCTGCAAGATACATCTGGGGCAGGAGCTCGGGGCAAGAGACAGAAATGCACAGCACGGGGATCGAGCAGCGCGGGGCCAATGAGTCGAAGAGTTAGCGTGGTGTCGATGATCCGGCCGAAAGCCGAATGCGTGCGGCGAGATCCGTGGTTTTGCAGTGAGAAAAGTGTCAGTTCTGTTGCGGGAGACACGCCGAAGGCTGAGAGGCCGGACTGAAGATGAGAATGTGCATCGAGCGAGGGGGAGAGTCTGGTGGCCCCATGAGCAACTGGCGATCCTCGTGAACAAAAATGTCAGGTCTGGCTCGCAGGGGGCACACCGATGTCAGAAAGGTGGGGTTGGGTTGGGAGCTGAGGGAGACGCGCTGTGCAAAGCCAGTGTGGTGGTTGGCTTTGGCAGGTATGGGTGGTCGGGCGAGAGCCGTCAGTGACATATGCACGTGCTGGTGCACATTTTTGTCAGGCGAGCAGAGGTAAGTGCAATCCGGTGATGGTGGGACGCGCCTGGCGATGATTTTGTCAATGGCTGAAAGGTGCAGTGGTCACCGGGTTAGTCAGTACTGCTGGATGTCCGAATGCAATGGATCGCTGTGGAGCAGCACGCCAACCACGTACCTGATGATGGTGGGCCTGATGATGGTGGGAAACCGAGGCTGGTGGTCAGGGTCACCTAGAGTGGGATCATGAGTAATAGCCCAAGTCCAAGCCCAACCCAAGTACCTTCTGCTCTGCGCTGGTCTGCGTGGATTGCCGTCGTGTCAATCATCGTTCAGACCATCCTCGCTGTGTGCATGCTTGCCGGGATACATCTTGGCGAGGTGCATGAAGGCTTCGGGTACCTCACTCTGGTTTCGAGCATCGTCGCCGCCGTCACAGCTGTGATGTGGAAACGACGTGGTGGACCGGCTGGTGTCATGGGACACGCTCTTGGCATGGCCGTGCTGTTGATCATCCAGTTCGCCCTGGGCGAGATGGGACACCCAGTCAAGTGGGTGCACGTCGTTCTGGGCTTCGTCATCGTCGTCGGGTTGCTCACCTTGCCGCTGAGCCTCGACAAGAAGAAGTGAAACTCCTTTTTGCCATGTGAGCGGTCTGTGAAATTTCTGGAATCTGTGTCCGGTGACGATTTTCGTCACCGGACACAGTGCTGATCTGATACGTGTGGAAAGCTTCTCGCCGGTAGCATGCACACAAAGTGCTGCGGCAGAAGTCCGTCCGTAGTGGTGCTGACTCCACATCTGTCACTCGGGGACGGGTGGGGGCACAGCTGTGCCAACAGTCTGGCCCTGGCGGGATTTTTCGTCAGGGTTGCGGTGCGGTGAGGAGGGTCGCGGTAGGGGCGGAGGTTTTGTGAGGGGCGAGTGTGTTCGGGCCACCGCCCGATCTCGTTACTGTCTCGGATCACTCACCCCACGGGATCGAACTCCATCGCCCCAGGCTTGATCACTCCGCGCCTTGGATCGTTCACTGTTCCGGGACGCTGTCCACATCTGCCAGCCAGGCGGCCGCCGAGGCATCGGAGGGCATTCGCCAGTCCCCGCGTGGACTCAAGGAGCCGCCGGAAACCACCTTGGGGCCGTTGGGCAGCGTGGACCGTTTGAACTGGTTACCGACGAATCGGCGCAGGAACAACTGCATCCATCCCTTGACCGCAACCAGGTCATAACTGTTCCGGTCCTCGGCTCGGAATCCGGGTGGCCACGAACCGCTTTCGGCGTCTCGCCAGGCGTGATGTGACAGGAATGCGATTCGACTGGGACGCATGCCGTGGCGCAGCAGGTGGTACAGGGTGAAGTCCTGCAGCTCGTAGGGGCCGATCTTGGCTTGGGTGGACTGGATCTGCTCACCGGGGCGGGCCGGGACGAGCTCGGGTGAGATTTCTGTCGTCAGGACCGACTCCAGCACCTCATTGGTGTCTGTATCGAACTGTCCTGACGAAATGCACCACCTGATGAGATGCTGAATGAGGGTTTTGGGCACCCCGGTGTTGACCCCGTAATGGCTCATCTGGTCACCGACCCCGAAGGTGCACCAACCCAGGGCAAGTTCGGAGAGATCGCCGGTGCCCAGCACGATGCCTCCGTGCTGGTTGGCGATGCGGAACAGGTAGTCATAGCGCATTCCGGCCTGGACATTCTCGAAGGTGACGTCATAGACCGGCTCGCCATCGCCAGCCGGGTGCCCCATCTCCTTGAGCATCGCCGTGCAGGCGGGGCGGATGTCGGTGATCTTGCAAGGCACGTCAAGGGCCTGACACAGGGCCAGGGCGTTGTTCTTCGTGTGGTCGGTGGTGGCGAAACCGGGCATGGTGTAGGCGAGGATGTCGCTGCGTGGACGACCCAGTACGTCCATCGCTCTGGCTGCGACGAGCAGGGCGTGGGTGGAGTCCAGACCTCCGGACACACCGATGACGATTTTTGGCGAACCAATCGATTCCATGCGTTTGACAAGGCCATACACCTGGATGTTGTAGGCCTCGTAGCAGTCCTGGGCGAGCTGGGCGGGGTCGTTGGGTACGAAGGGGAACCGATCGACCTCACGGCGTAGCCCGATGTCGTCGTGCGGTGGGTCGAGGGTGAAGGTGGTGACGCGCCACTGCCCCCCGGCGGGTTGCTCCAGGGTTCCGGCAGGTTGGGTGAGGGCATTGTCGTCGAAGGATCCCTGACGCAGTCTCTCCTGACGTAGCAGGTCGAGGTCGACGTCGGCGATGCAGTAGCCGGGTTGGCGGGAGAAACGTTCAGTCGTGGCGAGCAGCGCCCCGTTCTCGTAGATCATGGTCTGGCCGTCCCACGACAGATCGGTGCTCGACTCGCCCGCCCCAGCCGCGGCGTAGACGTAGGCCTGCAGATTCTTGGCCGAGGTCACCTTGCACAGGTCGTGACGTTGCCGGGATCTCCCGACCGTGATGGGCGACCCCGACAGGTTGACCTCAACCGTCGAGCCAGCGAGAGCCGCTCGTGACGAGGGCGCAACCGGCACCCAGAGGTCCTCGCACACCTCGACGTGGAAGGTGAGATCGGGTAGGTCAACGGCTTGGAAGAGCAGGTCGGTGCCGAAGGGAACCGCAGTGGCGGCGGAGTCAGTGGCACTCGTGGACGAGGTGCCAGCTGGGGAGATGCCAGTTGCTGAGTTGCTGGTCGAGGGTGCGTCGGCGGAGGTGCTGACGGGAAGAGCGCCCAGTGGTGTGTTCACCGACGGTGCGTTCGCGGAGATTGCTCCGGGGGTAGGGTGACATTTCTGTCGATGGGCGAGGTTGATCGTCCCTGTGGTGCCTGCCCCCGCCGCGAAGTGACGTTTTTCGTAGAACTCCCGATAGTTGGGGAGATAGCTCTTCGGCACCACGCCGAGTACGCGGCCACGATGGACGACGACTGCGCAGTTGTACAGTCGGTTGCCGCGGCGCAGCGGAGCACCGACCACGATCACGGGAAACACATCGGTGGAGGCTTGGCGCAAGGCTTCGATGGCTTCAAGGGCGGAATCGAGTACAGCGTCCTGCAGGAAGAGATCGTCGATCTGGTAACCAGTGAGGCACAATTCGGGGAACACGGCGATGGCCACCGATTCGGCGGAAAGTTTGGTGACTGTGTCCATGATCTCGGTGACATTGGCGGCCGGATCGGCGACGTGCACGGTGGAGGTGCAGGCGGCGACGCGAGCGAACCCCTGGTCGTAGCTGGAGTGGAAATTGCCGTTCACTCTGCCAGTCTCGCAGACCGCGGCCAACCATGCAGGGGGACGACTTGGCTGAGACGAGTGGTCAAGCTGATAGCGCGGTTGTACGGAAGGTGACGTCTGCGCAGCTCTCGTGACGGATCAGCTGTGAGCTTTCCGAGACACCATGATCCCCAGTGACCTTCCAACCCCTCTACATGGCTCAGAGGATTCAGTGACTTGGGCACTGGCCGATCCATGAAGTTGGAGTTGGGTACGGATCGACCGACCCTCGTGCGGCAACGTGTCTTTCCGATACTGGTCCGGGAGCGAAAGGCAGTCCCCCGCAATCCCCCGCATGACGGGAATGGTTCCCTGCGCAGCTATTGTGACGGGAAGTGGCGTCCCCACGACCCCTGAGCAGGCCAGGGCACTCGCGAGAATTCACCCGGACACCGCTGCGCGCACTCTCTCAGTTCCGAGCATCTTCGCCCAGATCGGCAAGGGTGGGTGGATTCGCCCCAGCCCTGCTCACGGTGATCGCTCCGATGTGTGCACAGCGGGTGAGGATGCGTCTCAGCGTGGCCCCGTCGATGGCAGCCAAGTCATCGCGATGCTCGACCCCCAGCAGTTCTGCACTCCACAGGCCGTCGAGAAGGCCGGACATGAATGAGTCCCCGGCCCCGACGGTGTCGACGACCTTGGCCGGGTGGGACGGGATGCTCAGGCTCAGCCCGCGATCGGTGAGAGCGAGAATTCCCGATCCGCCACAGGTGATGACCATCAGGCTCGGTCCAAGATCCAGCCAGTGGCGGGCAATGGTACGCAGGTCATCGCCAGGGTGCAGCCAGTGCAGATCCTCGTCGGAGGCCTTGACGACATCGGCTCTGCTTACGCAGCTCTCGATGAGGGGGCGGGCGGATTCAGGATCGTCCAGCAGGTCGGGGCGCACATTGGGGTCGTAGGTGACGGTGGCTTGTTCTTTGGCGCGGCCCATGACGTCACGAACGTGGTCACGGCCAGGTGCCGTCCACGAGGCGATCGACCCGGTGTGCACAACGATGGCTTCGTCTGGGATGTCCAGACGCGGTAGATCCCAGGTGAGGTCGAAGTGATAGCTGGCCTGCCCATCAGACGCCAGTCGGGCGGTGGCGGTCGCCGTGGTGAGCGCTTCATCGGAACTCGGGCACAGCTGAATGCCGTTGCTCTCGACGTGATCGCGCACGATCTGGCCATGATTGTCGTCGGCGAATCGGGTGGCCAGCTGTGTTCGACGACCGAGCCGGGTCAGCCCCACCGCGACGTTGAGTGGTGAACCACCTGGATGTTCAGTGGTTGGGCCAGGCGGGGGAGGAGCGACAACGTCCACCAGGGATTCCCCCACGATGAAAGCCGTTTCCGTCATGTGCTCCTCCTTGAGCTTCAGTGATGCACCAGCTCCAGCCGATCGGCAACACCGCACATTGTGCCAGTGCTGGGAAACCTACCGTACCTGCTGTGGTGTGGACAATCGTCAGCTCACTGGCTCTTGGAGGCTCCTGAGCGCTCGCGGTGGGGGCGACTTGTGTGATTGCGATTTTTGACATCCGGGAGGCGGGGAGGGCACCCCACTGCTTGTTGGGCGGCGCTACCGGGAATTTTGTGCATTACCGGGGATTTTGTCTTGAGAGGATTCGTCAGTGGTGAGGCTTCCGGGGATGACAAGCTGCCTCGGGACTGGACCAATGGTGATGTTGGGAGCAGCAGGCATGTGAAAAGTGTGGACGTCGGACACCGTGGCGGGGTGCGTCGCGTGTGAGAGCAGGGTGGTCGGGTGCGCAGCACGTCGCCCGCCACGTGGGTGGAGTGTCTCGTGTGGGTTGCAGGGTGTGGCAGTCGGAGCTGACATTTCTGTCATCTTGCAAGAGGCGACGGCAGTGTGATGACTTCCTGTGCCCGGAGGTGACAATTTTCGTCACTCAAGCCACGGGGCTGGCGCTGCGCGAGGTGCGGACACTCTCGTGAGGCGCAGGTCCGTCATGATCCGAGCTGAGGTGCAGACGCTGTCGTGAACTGAGCCGAGAGTCGGTGACAATTTTTGTCACGCCACGTTGGGTCCAGGCGATGTGACGATCCGTTGTGCTGTGTGGTGACATTTTTCGTAACGGTCTTCATGAGCCGGGTACTTTTCGCAGCGGCTTCCATGAGCTGGGTTCACGAGCCGCTACGACGCAGGGACGACTGCCAATACGACGCAGGAGCGGTTGTGAAACGGGGGGCGCGACCGGCATGTGGTGAGTCGGCTGACGCTCGATTTTCCGAGGTTCTCTCATGAGCGGACGACGGGATCCTGCTCTGTGCACCTCTGGCTCCAGGAGTCCAGCAAACGCTGTATTTCCGCGGTGTTCGGAGCTGCGATTGGCCCGCGCCGAGTGACTTTGATCGCTGCGGCTGCATTGCCCCATCGAGCAGCTTCGTGCCAGTTGAGGCCAGCCAATCTGGCTGCGATCATGGCGCCGGTATGGACGTCGCCTGCACCATTGGTGTCCACCGCCTGCTGGGGAAAGCCGGGGATCTCGCGGGCCGATCCATCAGCCAGCACCGCACATCCTGCCGGGCCGTCGCGGGTGATGACGGCGGTACCGGGATGTAGTCGTTCTGCGCAGGCGTGCAGGGAGCCGACCATGTCGCCCACCCCGCCCAGAGCAGCAGATTCCTCGGCGTTGCCGGTCCACACCGTCGTGTGGTCAATCATGTGGGTGCGTACCGACTCGTCCAGCTCGGCGAAGACAGCCCCGGGATCCAGGACGACGCCCACCCCGGCGGGCAGGGTGTCCAGCCAGGCCAGCAGGGGATCTCGCGTGGCGGGTAGTGCCAGAGAGTAGCCGGTGACGCACACCATGTCGCCGGGTCGGGGACTGCTGGTACCGAACGAATCGATGCTGACGGCCCGTTCAGCTCCAGTGGTAGTGATGAAGGTGCGTTCGGCAGAAGGGTCCAGCAGCACCAGACACACCCCGGTGTCGGCGTCGGGTACTCGAGCTGCGCTCATGGCGACCCCTTCCTCGGCCAGGGTGGTCGAGATGAGATCTCCATTGGGTCCGGTGCCGATCGCTCCGGCATGCACGGCCTGGCCACCGGATCGCGCGGCTGCGACAAGGATGTTCACAGCCCCGCCGGCATGGCGGGTGTATGAGGTGGCCATGACGTTTCCACCCCGTCGGGGAAGGTGCGGTACGTCGACGAGCACGTCCACCAGAGCTTGACCGGTGTGGATGAGTCGAGGTGTGTGGGTCATGGAGTGTCTTCTTTGTCTGGATCGTGGAATGCGTTCGTGTGAAACGAGGTGCTGGGCGAGTGCGTCAGGAGATCCGCTCTCCTGGGGGTGCTGTGGGAGCATCGCGCTCGAAAGATGCACCCGTATTCAGGCGGGGCTCTGGCGTGGCTGTTCGAAGCGGGACTCTGGTGCGGCGTCTCGGAAAATGTCCTCTCCCTGTCGGGCCCTTGCCGAGGATGTGGGGATCCTCCCTCGAGGATGACTTGTTTTGTTCAGTCCGACTTCGCTGGTGTCTCGGTGAATCCGCACCAGAGACGCATCTGTTCAGTCAGCTGCTCATCGGTGGCGAGCTCGTGGCCGTCCACTCGCAGTACCGGGACGACCCCGCGTCCCGAGGATGCCAGCCAGACTCCTTGGGACTCCAGGAGTTCCTCGGGGCGCATGAGGCGTGACGAGGTGGGAATGTCTCGGGCATCGGCGGCTTCCAGCACCTGTTCCACGGTGATGGAGCGCAGGATGCCGGTGGCTCCGGTCGGGGTGGTCCACAGCCGGCCGTCCTTCTCGACCAGTAGCCCTGAGGTGGGCCCTTCGAGCAGGAAACCGTCACTGGAAGTGAAGATGACGTCGTCAGCGCCGTGGGCGGCGGCGTGCCGACAGGCTGCGACGTTGACGGCGTAGGAGAGGGTCTTGACGCCGCCCAGCAGCCACGGAGCGCCGGCGAAGGCATCGCTGGTGAATCCCCGGCACGCAGTGATCACCGAGATCCCGGTGCGTTCGGCGATTGTATGGGCGGGCAGCGGGGCGATGGTGGCGAGCTGGGTGACCGGCCCCGTCTGTGCAACTGCCCCGTTCGGGTGGTCCCCAGTTTCCCCCGGTGGGTTCTGGGCGTCATTGCGGGCTGTTCCGGCATCCCTCTGATTCTGGGCTGCACCTGTGCGGCCGGTGAAGTTGCTCGTCTGCTCACCGGTTGCGCTGTGTACCCGGCGCGTCTCGGGGCCGTTGGTGTACATCACCTTGAGCACAGCCTCGCCCGGTCGTCGCCAGGCGGTGACGAGCTCGTTGATGAGCGCAGTCCACGCCTCGAGATCGGGTGCTGCGCCATTGACTCCGGCGATGGAGCGGGCGAATCGGCTCAGATGGGCCGACAGGTTGTCGATGCGGGAGGTGCCGTCGTCGGCGGTGACGACGCGGGTGGCGTCGAAGACTCCGTCGCCGCGGGTGAGACCAAGGTCGTCGGCGGTGAGAACGGGGTCGTCAGCTGCGACGATCCCGGTACCCATGACGGCCACGAGCAGTTCATCAGACATGAGTTCAGGGTAGCGGGTCGGCGTGCGGGGCGGTACATGTGAGACACGTCCCATGATCCTCACCTCATACATGCTTGACGAGTAGCGTGCACATGCCTCGTGCGTCACGGGGACGTAAGCTCGCCGTCGTGCAGAACACAGCGATCGACGACCGAAAATCCCTCAACAGGTTGATTCTCAATCTCGCGATCCCGGCCTTCCTGTCCCTGGTGGCCGAGCCACTGTTCCTCATGGCCGACTCGGCCGTCGTCGGACACGTGGGCACCTCGCAGCTGGCCGGCCTCGGTGTTGCCAGCACGGCGCTGCTCACGGCCACCGGGCTGTTCGTCTTCCTGGCCTATGCGACGACGGCGACCTCGTCGCGCCGGATGGGTGCTGGGGATCGGGCCGGGGCCGCCACTGCAGGAGTGGACGGGCTGTGGCTCTCGCTGCTCATCGGAATCGTCGTGGCTCTGCTCATCGTCATCCTCGACGTGCCGACAGCCCGGCTCTTCGGCGCTCAGGGACAGACCGCCCAGTTCGCTGCCCAGTACCTGCAGATCGCCGGATGGGGAGTGCCTGCCATGCTCGCCACCATGGCCGTCACTGGGGTGTTGCGCGGGTTCCAGGACACTCGCACCCCGCTGGTGGCCACCGTCATCGCCTTCTCGGTGAACCTGGTGCTCGACCTCGTCCTGGTGCTCGGACTGGGCTGGGGAATTCGCGGATCGGCTGCGGCGACGTTGATCTGTCAGGTGGGGCTGGCCGTCGGGCTGGTGTGGGTGTTCATCATCCGCACACGCGGTGTCGGGCTCAGTCTGGGATTTCACCCGGCGGGAGTGGCCGGATCCATGCGCGACGGAGTACCACTGCTCATCCGAACCCTTGCGCTGCGCGGCGCCATGATGGCGACGACGTGGGTCGCGGCTCGACTCGGGGACGTCGAGATGGCCTCCTACCAGGTGAGCCTCACGGTGTGGAACTTCCTGTCCATGGCCCTGGACGCCCTCGGGATCGCCGGGCAGGCCCTCACCGGCGAGGCGTTGGGCGCTGAGGACGGGCAGCGGGCCCGCAAGCTCACCGCCATCATGGCGCGCTGGGGAGCGTGGGTCGGTGTGGGCATGGGTGTGGTGCTGGTCGCCATCCATCGCCTGTTGCCCCTGGCATTCAGCACGCAGGATGACGTGCGCCTCGCCATCGCTGCCGGGTTGCTCGTCGTCGCCCTCCTGCAGCCGCTCAGCGGCCCCGTCTTCGTGCTGGACGGGGTGCTCATCGGTGCTGGCGACGGCAAGTGGCTGTCTGGAGCACAGGTGGTCATGCTGCTGGCGTACCTGCCAATGATCATCGGCGTCTACCTGGCGCAGCCCAGCGGGTCCATGGCTGTGGTGTGGCTGTGGGTGGCCTGGGCCGGATTCATGGCAGTGCGCGGGTTGCTGCTGTGGTGGCGTGCTCGGGGAGACACTTGGATGCGGCTGGGGGCGTGAAACGGGGCGTTGCCACGACCGGGACGGGGATGGAACCGCCGTAATCCTCCCGGCAGCGTGCCTCTCCTGTCCGGCCATTGCAGACTGGGGCTGTGCAGGGATGTCGTCTCCTGACTCGCCACCAGACCCTGCCAGACAGCGATTCGGGAGCACTGTGTCTGCGTCGTCCGTATCCGGTGCAGCGATGGGCCTCGGGCTGCTCGCACTGCTCAGCTTGCTCACACTGACTCCCGGAACCCACCACCACTGGCCCAGCTTCACTACCACTGGCCCAGCTTCACCACCGCCAGTGGTAGCTCGGGTGGTGAACCCATCTGCTCGCGTCTCTCAGCACACTCACACCCCTCGGATCGGTTCCAGACTCACCGTCGTGATGCCGTCGCTGGTATCGAGTGTGTCGTAGCGTTCCGGGTCACAGGTGAGGACGATGATCTGGCAGTTCGTGGCCCCAGCCGCCATCTGCTGGATGATCCGACGAGCACGGCGCTGGTCGGAGTACACCAACGCGTCGTCCAGGATGAGCGGCACCCCGTCACCGGGGTCGACGAGATTGGCCACTGCCAGTCGCACGATGAGCCCCAGCTGTTCCCGAGCCCCTGATGAGAGTTGACCGGTGCCCAGTCCCTGACCGTCCAGGAGCCGTCCGCTGATTCGCAGCTCCTCGTCGATGCGCACCGAGAAACCGTCATGGTAGATCGCGGTACCGATCTGGTTGATCGCACGGGTCAGCGGCTCGTGATAGACCCTGTCCTGCTCACGACGAGCGTTGAACATTGTCTCAGCCAGGAGTTTGGCGGCCTCGGCCCGTTGGTCCACACTTCTGATCTGCCTGTCGAGATGGTGAATCCTGGTGTGGGTACGATCTGCCTCGTCCTGCAGCTGCTCACGCCCCATACCTGTGAGCTGACCTCGCAGTGACGACTGGCGTGACTGCTTCTCCGTCAGTCGCGCACTCACATTGGTCAGCCGATTCTGCGCGTCGGTCACGTCCTGGTCCATCTGCTCAGGGTGGCGGTCCGCAAGGTCCTTCCTGGCCCGGTCCAATGCCTCGGCAGCCTGCCTGTGAGCTGCTCGCGCCTGCTCCTCCTGGGCTTGGATGTCGTCGTCACTTGCCTGCTCACGGGCCAGGTGGAGCTTCTCGGCGAGTTCGGCACGTCTGGTCTGGTCGCCGGTCATCGTTGTCGTTGCAGCGACCATGCGCTCGCGGGCCTGATCCAGACGCTCCCGGATCGCGTTGAGCTGAGCCTCCAGCTCGGCCACCTGGCCCTCCGCCGTGGCCAGCTCGGCTTTCGCCGCCTGCACCTGGGCGTCGGGGTCGGGAAGGTCGGCGCATGATGCCTCGCTGCCGGTGGTGGTCGGCGAATCAGGTGCAGGGGTGTCGGCGGCACCAGTGTCGTCTCCGCTGTCGGCCGGCTGACTGGGACGTGAACCCTCATCGAGTGTTGCAGTGGGGCTGGTGCTCTCACGTAGCGATGCGACCTGGTCGCTCATCTGCTCGATGGTGGCGTCCAAGGTGTCCATGCTCTCGCCGTCCAACAATTCGTCGCGTTGGGCGGTTCGTTCCTTGAGTCGGGAAGCAGCGATTTGCTGGGCCTGGCAGCGATCCTCAGCCGCCGAGACGGACTCCACATGCAGGTCGGCCAACCGATTGGCCAGCTGCGTGTCATACTTTTCGGCATCCTTGCGCAGGGTTTCCAGCTCGGCGTGTGGGGTGAGTGACATTTTCCACGACGACCCCACCTGCAGCTGGACGGCCTGGTCGATCTGGTAATGTCCTCCCGACTCCACCGGTTCGCCGTCGAGCAACAACTCCGGCGCATCCTCGGTCAGTTCCTCAGCCGTGAGCACCGGGCTCGCCAGACCCACCTGGGCATGGGCATCCCGGGCCTTCTGCTCGTCCTTGCGCAGCTGTCCCAGCTGCCTCTTGGTGATGGGGTGATCGTTGACCTCACGAGTGAGTTCGACGATCTGCTCGTTGAGTGCTGCAACGCGTTCACGACGTCTGCGCAGCTGAGCGAGCTTCGAGGCCTGCGACAGCAGGGTGCGTAGGTCTTCTGCCTTGGTCACCGCGTCACGGGCCTTGTCACGTGTGCTTCTGGCCTTGGTCATCGTGGACTTCGTCTGCTCCAGCTCCTGGCTCACCGCGTGGTGCAGCTCCTCGGCCTGCTTCACATCGGTTGCCGAGCCAGCAATGCGTTCATCCAGACTGACCAACTCGCTGAGCAGTTCGGTGCGCTGTTTGGCGGTTGAGGTGGCTTCGGTGAGGATCAGCTTGGCGTTGAGCTCGTCCTGGGCGGTTCGTTCGACGATGTCCTTGAGTTGTCTCAGACCTTCCTGTTGATCATTGGCCTCCTTCAGTTCCTCACGTGCCTTGGCCTGGTGTCTGCGCAGTTCGGCGAGCTCCTCGTCCAACTCGCCAAGTTCGGTGACGAGCAGATCAGCCTGCTTCAGAGTCTCTTCGACGCCGGTCAGCTGTGCCTTGAGGTCATCTCGCTGTCCACACTGGTCGTTGCGGGAGCGAATGGGCCTGCCGGTGGCAGTCCAGTAGGTCTGGAACTCCTCCTTGACGAGGTCGAACAGCCCGTGGTCGTCCCGCCGGGTGTCAGTGGCCCCGCTGCGGGCGTCCAAGGCGGCGCGTAGTGACTCCGAGGAGTCCAGCGTCAGCTCGGACCTGCCGCCGGTCTGCAGCACCTGCAGTGCCGTCCACAAGGTGTCGTCCATCCCCGAGATGAGCCGTTCCATCTCGCCAATGGCATCGTCGCCGGTGAACGAGTCTCCGGTACGAGGACCGTCGACATACGTCAGAACCGCCTTGGGGCTCACGAGGAACTGCTTGGTGTGGACCACTCGATGTTCACCGATGCTGAATTCCGCCTCGACGATCACCGGTACGTGTTGGCCGACTGGCTGGGCGTCCTTGATCGCCTGCTTCTTGGCCGTGTGCTTGTTCCTGGTGTTGAAGACCAGGCCGAGGGCCTCGATGAGGGAGGTCTTGCCCACCTCGTTGGGGCCAGACACCACCACCAACCCGGTGTCGGGGACGTGCAGGGTCTGCTCGGTGACGCCCTTGTAGTTCTCGATGTGGATGCGATGCAGTTTCATGACGTCTCCTGGCGCGATGGATGGACTGACGTGGGATTGGTGAGGTGGGATGGTGCGAAGGGTGTTGCGTGGGCTGGGAACATGAGGCGGAGTGGGGGTTCCCAGTGCTGGAAATGTTGGGATGGTTCGTGTCAGGAAGGACCAGGTGGGTCGGACGGAGCAGTGGGGTGAGTGCTCGCGTGCCTGGTCAGTGTGCTAGCCGGTAGAGCAGGCTCAAGGCGTTGGCGGCGCAGTCACGTTCTTCCTGCGACAGGGCCTGGTTCATGGACATGGCGGTGAGCTCCTCAGCCCCTTGCTGGCCCCACGCCGGCAGGTCCAGATCGGTGAAGTCGACGTCGTCGGGCACGACGGTGAGGTCATTGCGGTTGTCGCTGGGTTCCAGGCTCGCGAACTGGGTCTCGGCATCGTCCAGGATCTCGGACAGTCGAATCTTCTGCTGCAGCGACACCGAGCCGTGCAGGTCGTAACGCACGATGGTGCGATCAGGCTCGGTGAAGGCCGCGAGTTTCTCGCGCAACGTTTCCAGGTCTTCGTCGGTGCTGAGATCCATGCTGATCCGAGTGTGCAGCCAAGTGCCGACCTCCACGGTTTCGGCGGTGGCGCCATGTTCGTCGAGATCGACGACGACGGCGGTTCCCCGACCAGGCTCGTTGAAACTCGTCGTCTCCTGGGTGCCGCTGTAGCGAATGGGACCATGCGGATCGTCTGGTGGCCAGGCGATGTGGCGGTCCCCCAAGGCGACGTAGCCCACTGCCGATCGCTCGATGGCGGCCAGGAGGGGTTCACGGGCGAGGAGCGCCTCAGACGTGTTGCCACTGAGCCCCTCCAGCTGACCGTGCCCCACGATGATACGGGTCGTGCCGTCGTCGGGCAGGGCCTTGACGACCGGAGCCAGGGGGTCGGTGCTCTGGTGCCTGGCCAGCAGCGGCACCCCGATGATCTCGACGCCATCCGCCACCCGGATGGGATCGGTGTTGTTCAGCAGTGTGGCGTTGGACGGCAAGGTGATGCGCTCCCAGATGTTTCCCGGCTCCAGGGAGTCGTGGTTTCCCGGCAGCAGGTACACCGGCAGCCCGATGGACTCGATGGCCTTGAGAGATCTGGCCACGATGGTGGTGGAGACATTCTGCGTCTCGAAGACGTCGCCGGCCACGACGACGAACTCACACTCACGCTGCCGGGCGAGTCCACCAATGGTGCGGATTGCATCGATACGTGCCTGGGTGAAACGCGCTTGGGGATCGTCGCCGTCATTGCGTGGCGACAGATAGTGGCGCACCTGCCCCAGCTGCCAGTCGGAGGTGTGCAGAAAACGGGTCATCGTCGTCCTCTCAGGGATCCTGCCGTGAAGGATTGAACAGCTCAGAGCTTATGACAGGGGTGAGACACTTTTTGACGGAGGCAGCCGAAACGAAGTTGACGGGTGGGCTGGAGCCCCAACTTGGTTGATGTGGTTTCAACCCAAGGGGGTCTGAGCGTTTCGGCCGATTGGGGTACAGCAAGGCCCTGGGAGATCCACCAGAAGGCTGGGGTGGTGTGGCCTCATCATTGTCACCGCTGCACAACTGCGGCGTGGCGCGTGGTGATATCGAGGCCAATTTTCTCACGCTGTGAGATCTCGTTGTCCGAGGTACGAGGGGTTCATTAGGATCGCCCAACCGGAATACACCTTGAGGAGCATTCAGATGACTCACTCCATCAGTGAGGCCAACGAGTCCGCTACAGCACCCAAGATGAAGGGCCGCCAGCTCGTCATGATGAGCCTTGGCAGTGCCATCGGCACCGGCTTGTTCGTCGGGTCAGGAAAGGGCGTGGCAGCAGCCGGCCCGGCGGTGCTGATCGCTTATGTGATCTCCGGGTTGCTCGTCATTGCCATCATGTACATGCTTGGCGAGATGGTGGCGGCCCACCCGGACTCCGGGGCGTTTTCCGTCTATGCCGAGCGAGCGATGGGCCCGGCGGTGGGCTTCGCCGTCGGATGGGTCTGGTGGATCCAGCTCGTCGTCGTCGTGGCAGCCGAGGCCACGGCGGCCGCCTCCGTGTTGTACGCCATGTGGCCAGTGGCCCCGACCTGGCTCATGTCGCTGATCTTCCTGGTGGCCCTCACCGGCATCAACCTGTTGGGCGTGGACCGGTTCGGCGAGTTCGAGTTCTGGTTCTCCCTCATCAAGGTTGCGGCGGTGGTCGTCTTCCTCGTCGTAGGAGTGCTCATGATCCTCGGGCTGACGAAGGCACCAGCCCCGGGGCTGAGCAACGTCATCCACCACGGTGGTTTCCTGCCCAACGGCATGAGTGGACTGACATCGGCCCTGCTCATCGTCGTCTTCGCCTTTGGCGGTATTGAGATCATGGCCGTTGCCGCCGCCGAGACCGAGGATCCGGCTCGCAACGTGGGACGTGCGGTGCGCACCATCATCTGGCGCATCCTGCTGTTCTACATGGGCTCGGTGGCCATCATGGTCGTCGTGCTGCCCTGGGACGATCCTGCCCTGGCCAAGTCGTCATTCGTGGCCGTGCTCAACCATGCCGGGATCCCGGTGGCCGCCGAGATCATGGGAGTCGTCATCGTCCTGGCCCTGTTGTCGAGTCTCAACGCCAACCTCTACGGTGCGGCTCGCATGCTGGGCTCCCTGGCCGATCGTGGTCTGGCTCCCCGCGCGTTGACGGCATCGAGGACCCGCTCGGTGCCGGTCGCCGCGATCCTCGCCTCGGTGAGCGTCGGTCTCGCCTCTGTGGTGTGCACTTACATCTGGGGTGACAAGGTGCTCGACGTGCTGCTCACCCTGGTCGGGGCGACGATCATCGTCACCTACACCTCGACGATCGCCTCACAGTTCATTCTGCGACGTCGTGCGGATGCCGCCGGTGAACACCTGCCACTGCGGCTGTGGGGCTACCCGTGGGTGCCGATCGTCTCGGCCCTGGTCGTCCTGGGGATCGTCGTCCTCGGGATGACGGCTGACGGGTTGCGTCAGCAGTTGCTGTCCACCTTCGCCCTGACTCTCGTGATCTACCTCATTGGCAGGGTGCACGTGCGCCGGAAGGCAATGGTGAGCTCAGAAACATCCGTGACCGCGGACCAGGCAGATAACTCCGAGTCTTCAGTGGGCTTGGATGCAACCGTGGAGCCGACGGTGACTGCAGACCACCGGTGAGTCCAGCGGACGCGTAGCTGAGGCAGTGGGTCGTGGCCGGGAATGGTCGCGGCCCACTCAGCGTTCACGGTGCGCCGATCTCGTCAATGCAGATTTTGGGGGGGCGATCCCCTTCCCCGCGTGTCCTGCACAGGACGCCCTTGGTTCCCTTTTTTACGGGGCAGCAGCGCGGCAACCCCGAGGATGAGCTCATCGTGGCTCGCCGATGCGCACTCTCCCATGCCCATGTCGTGCAGCAGCCGTCGATGCCTGGGACCCGGCCATCATGCACACGTCGCTCAGCGGGGCTCTGGCGATGAACAGGCGATCTGTCCGAGGCCAGCCCATCCTCCACCACGGGACACCGGCTGGTCAGGTCGTGCTGAATGGCGACGGTGGCCGTCACTGGGCTCCGTCGGCACTCCTCTCCTTCTTCCTGCGTGCTGCCTTCGCCGTCTCGAAGGTCTCGTGCACCTCCCGTCCCTCCAGACGGTCGCGCAACTGGGACCGGTAGATCGAGACCTCACCCACGGCGCGGGAGGCCACGGCGACGGCAATCATCGCGGGGGCCAGCAGGGAGAGGTTTCCGGTCATCTCACCGACCATGAGCATCATCCCCAGTGGGGCGTGCGCCACGGCTCCGAAACAGGAGATCATGCCGACGATGACGAAACTCATCGGCGAGGCAGGCATGCCGGGCAAGGTCTCCAGCAGTCGCCACATGGCCGCGCCAGTGGCCCCACCAATGACCATGCCGGGGCCGAACACGCCGCCGGAACCGCCGGAACCGATGGACAGAGTCGTCGAGAGGATCTTCGCGAAGGGGATGGCCAGGACGATGATCATCGGCATCTTGACGAGCACGTCGGCGTACATCTCCTGTTGCACGTCGCCGTAGCCGGTGCCCAACGCCTGGGGCAGCAGCAGGCCGAGCAGTCCGACGCACAGGCCACCCACGGCTGGCTTGAGCCAGCCAGGAAGCCGTAGCCTGGCGAACAGGTCGGTGCCCTTGTAGAACATCACCGCGTAGAGCCGGCCCATGAGGCCGGCAGCCAGCCCCAGGAAGATGAACCAGATGAGTTGCACCGGTTTGGAGAACTGCACTCCCGACAGGGTACCGAAGATCGGGCTGAATCCGTAGACGGATCCGAAGGTCACGTAGGCGACGATCGAGCTGATGAGCGAGGGCATCATCGCGTCGGCCTCCATGTCGTCGCGGTAGAGCAGCTCAGCGCCGAGCAGGGCACCGCCCAACGGGGCACGGAAAATCGCCCCGATGCCCGAGGCCATGGCTGCTGACACGGCGATACGTGCGTCGGGGGTGCGGATGTTGAGCCGTTTGCACAGCGCCGACATGGCGGTCGCGCTGATCTGGGCCGTCGGGCCCTCGCGCCCGCCGGAACCGCCCGAACCGATGACCAGGGAGGAGGCAATGATCTTGACCACTGCCACCTTGGGTCGAAGCTCGGCAGGATCGTGATGGACGGCGTGAATGGCGTTGTCAGTGCCATGTCCCTGGGCGGTGGGGGCGACGAAGTGCACCAGGATGCCCGAGACGAGGGCACCGCCTGCGACCACCAATGGGATGGCCCACGGCCGAGACATGGAGCTGCCAGGGCTGCCGTCTCCCTCACCCAGGGTGCCCGGGGGTCGGTAGCCGCCCAGCCCCTCCAGCAGCCAGTGGGTGCCGGTCTCCAGACAGAAGAAGAAGATGATGGCACCGACTCCTGACAACAGGCCGATGAGCAGGCCCATGAGGAGCCAACGGTTCAGGGAGTCCCGGAACGCCTTGGGACGATGTGGGACGAGGGCCTTGCGGAACCTGCGCAGTCGTCTGACCCACCGATGCTGGGCCTCCTTGCGTACATCTCGGTTGCCGGAGCGTGGTTCTGGGCCCGAAGTTTGCACCCAGCCATTGTGACATGGTCGACAAGGATCACGACAGGCACCCGGTGGCGGAGAGGGCCTGCCGGCAGGGGTGGGGTGCTGCCCTGCCCCTGGCGGGAATGACTGGCCACCAACGTTTGGTTCGAGCAGGGGGACGAAGGCTGCCAAGGGAGACGCTGAGCTGCTCACACCAGCGCTTGGCCCGAGCAAGGACGACACTTGCCATCGCACGGCAGGGAGGCTTGCCGGTGCCCATGCGGGGAAGTGTCGTCTCCCTCCGCCCGGGATGTCCACCCGACATCATTCAGGCCGTGAGCAGCTTCCTTGAGTCGTCTCCCTCCGCTCGGGATGTGCGCCGGGTGGGGTTTGCCGGTGTCCGTGCGGGGAAGCGAGGTGTGTGCAAGAGGGGCAAGGTATGCCCATGCAGGGGGTGGCAGGGAGAACATGCATGGCGTTGGCGAGGAGGAACTGTCGGCGCAGGATTGTGCTCCGGGACCCGGCCCACGGTATTCAGATCTGTGCGATGTCAAAAATGTCAGCAGGGCGGCAGGACAACACATCATCTGCAGATGACCACTCCCAGTTGTGAGAAATTGACACGGGCCGATCGAGAGCCCCGTGGCGAGCACAGAATGCCTCCGACCTGACACAGTGCCGATTTGACTGGGGCGGAGGGCTCCATGGCAGCGGAACGCTTCATCCTGATTCCACCGCCGTCCTGCACAGGTGCCGACCTTCCCAGGAAGTGCACCTTCTCAAGGCCGCAGGCCGTCCTGAGCTGTGAGAAATGAGCACGAACTGAACACCGGGGTTCTGTGACAATCACGACTCCGGACGGGCAGGAAACGCCCCCCAAGAATCACTGCACAGATCCGGATGGGGCATCTTTCGCACACGGCCTCCCCGTGCGGGTTAGCGTGGAGCCATGAAACGCATCGTTGTCACAGCACCTCAACTCACCGACATCGTCGCCCGTGAGCTCGACGGGTGCGAGATCATCGGCGGGGACCACGCAATGACGCGCGAGGAGCTCGCCGAGCAAATTGTCGAGGCGGACGCCCTGCTCAGCAGCCTGTCCGACCCGCTGGACGCCGACATGCTCGCCCGGGCCACCAAGCTCGAGGTCATCGGCCAGTGCGCCGCCGGATTCAACAACATCGACGTCGACGCAGCGCGCGGCCGCGGCATTGTCGTCACGACGACGCCGGGTGTGCTGCACGAGACCACCGCGGATCTCGCCTTCGGGCTCATGCTCATGGTGACGCGTCGGCTGGGGGAGGCCGAACGGTACGTACGGGCCAAGCAACCGTGGCATTACGACCACACCTTCATGCTGGGCATGGGACTGCAAGGTGCCACCCTGGGGATCATCGGCCTGGGCCAGATCGGTGAGGCCATGGCGCGACGTGCTGCTGCCTTCGGTATGGACGTCGTCTACACCGCGCGACACGACAAGGACGCCTCGGCCATCGACGCCACCAACCCCAGCACTGCCCCTACCCGGCGTGTTGAGCTCGACGAGTTGCTGAGGACCAGTGACGTCGTCTCCGTGCACTGTCCACTCACCGAGCAGACACGTCACATCATCGACGCCGATGCGCTGGCCGCCATGAAGAGTACGGCCTACCTCGTCAACACGGCGCGAGGTGCCTGTGTCGATGAGAAGGCCCTCGTCACTGCCCTGCGCAATGGCGAGATCGCAGGAGCCGGGCTGGACGTCTACGAGAACGAACCTGACATCGAGCCCGAGCTCTATGACATGGACAATGTGGTACTGCTGCCCCACATCGGCTCAGCGGCTCGACGGACGCGCGAAAAGATGACCGAGCTCGCTGCGCGCAACATTGCCGCCATGCTCGGGGGAAAGGATGCTCTCACCCCGGTGGGATGAGGACGTCGCGACGTACCTGCCATCTGCTCATCTGTGCACTTCGAGGGGGCACCGCTTCGGTGGGGTGATGACCGGTCAGGGTCCCCAGGCTGTTGAGCTGTGACGATCGTGGTGACCCGACCAGCTGATGACAACGATGTGGTGGTGTGGATGAGGAGTGGTGCAGCCTGAAGCACGGGCTTTCCCTCGTCGCGGCAGGGTCGGTCGTTCCGTGTCGAAAAATGTCAGCCGGGCGGAGGTGACGACACGATCGTGCACCGAGGCTTTTCGAGCAGGGAGAATTCACACCAGCAATCGCGGTGTCGTCCCTGACCTGGTTGGGTGCAGTCCAGGGCCTGCCGCGATCTCGACACTCCCGATGATCTGGCGTGGTGGGTGCGCGAGGAGTTCCTTCGACGTAGTGAGCACAGCGATTCTCTCGCTGTGGAGGCAGCTTCGGATGATGTCATGTTGAAAAATGTCGGTTGGTAGGGGATGGCTGCACCACAGTGTTTTGGTCCCTCGGGGCGGGGTGGAAATCGTCATGCCGTCAGCGCGGATGCCTTCCCAGGCCAGACGCGAACCAGTGCAGTGCCCTCAGCGCTTCTTTCCCTCACGGTGTGGGCACAAGAACTCGATCTGAGCAGACGCGAGGAGGCACATCCGTGAAGCACGGGCTTTCTTCGTCTAAGCAGGGTCGGCCGTTCCGTGTCGAAAAATGTCAGCTGGGTGGGAGCGGCTGCACTGCAGTGCCCTGACCCCCCCGACTCGATGAAAATTTCACACACCCAGCCAAGGTCGAGGAGGATGACATGAATCGGCGGCACCTCAGCGTCACGGTCTCTGCCGGCCGGCAGCGGTCCTTCCTGCTGGTGTCGCGCCCACCGGCTGCCTCCGCACCGCGCAAGGTCTTGTGCGCGCAGGTCTTGGCCTATGGCGCCGTAGGTCCGCACAGCCTCTTGTCTGGTACGACATTGCTCGTGCTGAGAAGGATGTAGTTCTCCTTGTCCGCAATGCGCTGATACCCCTGGTCCTCGTAATCCTTCAAGGCGTCCGAGGGCTTGGACAGACCATTGCCGGTGTCTGCCTGTGTCATGTCGAGAATGACGAGATCCGTTCTGGGGGTGGGGGCGCCGGGGACCGTGACTCGATTGGTTGAGGTGAGGTGGGGCGCGACTCGGTCGTCTGCGGTCACGCAGGTGTTTTCTGGTACCGCTGCGAGCATCTCATTGATGGCGTCAATCCGCGGATTGTTCTTGATCGTCCGCACATCCTGGGGAAGTTGCCGGAACGGTTCTGTCCACTCACTTTCCAAGTGCGCAATTCGATATGAGTAGGTGATGCTGATCAGCAGGATGGCCACCACCGCCTTTCGCCAGTTCTTCGAGACCCTTCCCACGACTGTCACCGCTGCGATGGCGAGGATGACGAATTCGATGGCGTTGTAGTGGAACATGCCCATCCACAGCAGGGGGCGGTTCGACCACATCCGCGACAACAGAATTGGCAGGCATGGTAACCAGCGCACCGATCCGAGACACAGGAAGAAGAACGGTTCGACGAGGAGCAGGAGGGTCTGACGCTTGTAGCTGTTGTCGAATGCGATGCCGAGGCTTTTGAGAGGGTGCTGCACGATCATGGCGAGCATGTCCGAGAGGCTCGATCCGAAATCTGGGTAGTCCCAGTAGGCGAAGGTGCCGTCCGGTGCCAGCGACGGAATGACCAGCCTCGTGATGACGACGAATGCGACGATGCCCCCGAGGAACATGTACACACCACGCAGCGCCTGTCGATGGTCGTGGGTCGTGCGCCATACCTCCCAAGCCCAGACCAGTCCCAGCAGGGCGACGACGGTTCCCAGGTCTTCCCGCACGCCGAGTAGCAGGACGCATGCCACGATGAACGGTGTGAACGAGCGACGATCCAGGGCGTCATAGGCTAGGCAGACCAGGGGGATGGCCATGCAGATCTCGTGAAAGTTGAAGTCGATGAGCCCCTGCATCGGCCACGAGAAGGCGATGAGAACGGTGAAGATCCGTGCTGCGATCGGATGCATTCGTCGTTCGGCGATCCGGGTGAGTAGCGGCAGGCTCAATGCCACCACGATTGCCTGTCCCACGAGCAACATTCGCGGATCGTCCCAGATCCAGTACAGCAGTGCGAAAACCATCAGCAGCGGATGAAAATGGTCGCCGAGCAGGTTGAATGAGACCCCCTTGAGGGGTGAGTAGGGGAGGTGGAAGTGTGCATAATTGCGTACCGCTTGGTCGAATATCCCCAGGTCGTACCCCGCTGACTTGAAGACAGCGTGACGAATGAGGGCGTACGTGCTGTAGCACAGCGTCACGATGATGACGATCGACACGTCAGCGATCCGGGTGGCGGTTGTGGATGCACCGGTGCTTCCCATGCTGATCGGTACTGCTGATGTTTGCTGATCAGGTTGGGTCTGGGACGCGGGGCGGCGCCTGTGAAGCATGACCATGTGGCTTTCATCTCGGCTGTGTCGGGCATGGTTGTGGTGTGACTGGACACCGGGTGGCTGACAGAAGTGTAAATGGGCGATGCGCGTGGGCCTATGTATTCAGTTCCCCGAGTCTCCGAGGCAGGTCATCTGCTGAGCAGTACGTAGGGACATCGCCGTTCGGCATCGTGGATTCCTTGTGCCGTGACGTGTGACAAGACGGATGCACCTCGGGCGATGGACATGCTGGGTGGGCAGCGTGTCAAAAATGTCGAGTGGTGCTGGTGGGATGCATGGGAGTACCTCGCTACCGCATGGCACGGTGAAAATCGTCATTGACGGGAATCTCTTGCGGGGGGTCATCTCCGATTCGTGGGAGACATCTGTGGTGAGTTGATCTGGTTCCATCGGTGCGAGGCGCCTCGCCAGGACTCGCGCCTCATCGCCGGTCAGGTGTCTGACGAGCCGTGGTCGGGACCAGCCATCCGCTGATCACTGGCTGTCAATTTTCGGTAGTTCCGCTTTCGGTCACCCCACGCCTTGGAGTGGTGGGTACGAAGAGCGGTTCTGCCGTGGTGAGCGCGCGATTCTCTCTGTGGAGGAAGCTCGGTTGAGGGCATGTCGAAAAATGTCGGTTGGCAGAGAACGGCCGCATCGCTGTGCCTGGTCCTTCGTGACCGGATGAAAATTGTCATGGGAGACAGTGCGGAGGTCTTTCAGCGCCAGGCACGAGCCACGCCACGTCTCACTCAATGCCTCTCTCCTCACGCAGCGGTGCAGTGGAAACACGAGATCTCTTGAGACGGGTGCGAACTGTGAGGTGTCGAAAAATGTCACGCGGGGAGACTCAGCTGCACTGCAGTGACTCGATGCCCTCTGGCCTGACAAAAATGGTCATCACGGTCGGTGGACAGTCGACACCCAGATCTTGTCCGTGTTGTCCGCCCCGGTCAGGTTGCCCATCCCTCGGTCAGATTGTCCGCTCCCGATCAGGTTGCCCATCGCTCGTCAGGTGTCCGCCCTCGATCAGCTCGGCACGGGTGCCTCCATCGCCTCAAGACGATGGGCGTCACACTCCATGACGACGGGCACCGCTCCACTCGTTCTCGATTGGCTCGTCCAGCCCAGCACCTCCTGATGCATCCCATGGGATGCACATATTTCCTCCGGCCTGCACGTCCGTTCTTCACGTGTCGGAATTCATGCACGTTGGCAGGGCGCATAGGCACAGATGCATGGCGTCTCGTAGTCTTGATGACAAACCTGACAGTGTCGCAGGCGAGAGCCAGCCAGGACCCGGGCCGCGCACCCGGAGGGAGTACTACTTATGAGAACCATGGAGGCGGATGTCGTCGTCATCGGTGGCGGTGCCACCGGGGCAGGCGTTGTCCGGGATGTAGCAATGCGCGGGTATTCCGCCATTCTGCTCGACAGGGCCGACCTCGGCCAGGGCACCACGGGCCGGTATCACGGCCTGCTGCATTCCGGTGGACGTTACGTCGTCTCTGACCAGCAGTCGGCCACCGAGTGCGCCGAGGAGAACGCCATCGTCACGCGGATCAACGCAGACGCGGTCGAGAGCACCGGCGGACTCTTCGTCGTCACCCCCGAGGACGACCTCGACTTCTCAGATCGTTGGGTCGAAGGGGCCACCGCTGCCAAGGTGCCCTTCGAGGAGATCACCGTTGGTGAGGCACTTCGTCGTGAGCCCCGCCTCAACCCCGGGATCAAGCGTGCCTTCGCGGTGCAGGACGGCACCGTCGATGGCTGGCAGATGGTGTGGGGCGCCGCCCACTCCGCAGAGGACTACGGTGCTCAGATCCTCACCTACCACGAGGTGACCGGCATCGAGCTGGACGGGGACCAGGTCTCCGCCGTCAAGGCCACCGCCCTCAAGACGGGCGAGCAGATCACCATCAACACCAAGTTCGTCCTCAACGCCGCTGGCCCGTGGGCCGGCAAGATCGCCGAGATGGTCGGATGTCACGACGTTGACGTCGTCGCCGGTCGCGGCATCATGATCGCCATGAACCACCGTCTGGTGAACACCGTCGTCAACCGGTGTATCTACCCGGCCGACGGTGACATCCTCGTGCCGGTGCACACCGTGTCGATCATCGGTACCACCGACGTCAAGGAGGAGGATCCGGATCGTCTGCCGATTCCTCGCAACGAGGTGCAGCAGATGCTCGACTCCGGCGAGGCCCTCATCCCCGGGTTCCGCGAGTCCCGCGCCGTGCACGCCTGGTCGGGCGCCCGTCCGCTGTTCAAGGACAAGCGCGTGGCAGCCTCCGACACCCGGCACATGTCGCGCGGCATGAGCATCCTCGACCACGGCTCCCGTGACGGCGTCAAGGGCATCGCCTCCATCATCGGCGGCAAGCTCACCACGTACCGCCTCATGGCCAAGAACATCGTTGACGTCATGGTCGAGCAGCTGGGCGACGATCGCCCCTGCCGCACCGCCGAGGAGGTCGTGCCCGGCTCGACCTCCGGCAAGAACTACCTCATCACCCATCGCCTGGGTGAGAACGAGGAGCGTCGTGCCGCCACCGGCCTGGTGCGCGGCGGCGACCCTGCCAAGGTGCCCGCCAAGTCCAAGATCGACGACCAGGTGATCTGTGAGTGTGAGCTCATGAGCCGCAAGGCCTTCACCGATCTGCTGGCCGAGCAGCCGGACGCCACCTTCGACGACCTGCGTCGTCAGCTGCGTCTGGGCATGGGGCCCTGCCAGGGTGGCTTCTGCTCCATGCGCGCCACCGGCGTCGCCCTCGAGGAGGGTGCCATCGACGCCGAGCGCGCCACCGGCCTGCTGCGCCTGTTCCTCAAGAACCGGTGGATCGGTCTGTGGCCGATCCTCTACGGTGAGCAGGTCCGTCAGACCGCTCTCGACGACTGGATCTTCCAGGGGACCTTCGACGTCGAGCACCTTCCGGTCCCCGAGAGCGAGGTTGTACTGTGACCGCCACTGCAGCACCTGAGTCCATCACCGTTGCCCGAGCCAATGCGCCCCACGTCGCCGTCATCGGCGCCGGTCTCGCCGGTCTCGTCACCGCGCTGCGTCTGCGCCGTGCCGGAGCACGCGTGACCCTGGTCACCAAGGGAGTCGGCGGCCTGCAGCTGGGCCAGGGCACCATCGATCTGCTGGGCTACGACCCGGAGCGGGTCACCAATCCCGCCAAGGGAATCGAGGCCTTCGCAGCCAAGCACCCCGAGCACCCGTACGCCAAGATCGGCGTCGAGGCGGTGCGCTCCGGTGTCGAACTGCTGTCCGAGATCCTCGGTGAGAAGCTCGTCAACGGCTCCGCCGACGAGAACGTCCTGGTGCCGACCGCCGTGGGCGCTGCCCGTCCGACGGCGTTCATCCCCGAGTCCATGAAGGCCGGTGTACTGCATGGCGACGCCAAGATGGTCATCATCGGCGTGGCCCAGTACAAGGACTTCCACCCCTCGCTCATCGCGCAGAACCTTTCGCGCACCGTCCTGCCCGATGGTGGTAAGCCGCAGGTCCGCGCTGTCATGGTGGACTTCGAGGCTCGCCCCGGCGAGTACGACGCCACCGGCCTCAACCTGGCTCGTCGCCTGGACGACCCCGAGGTGCGCAAGATCTTCCTCGAGGGTCTCAAGGCATTCGTCAATCCCGGAGAGGTCGTCGGTCTGCCGGCCATCCTCGGTATCGACAACCATGACGAGGTGCTGGCCGACGCTCGCGCCATCTTGGGCACCGACGTCTTCGAGATCGCCTCGCTGCCGCCGTGCGTTCCCGGCATGCGCATGAACAATCGGTTGGTCAAGCTCGCCAAGGACGAGCGCGTCGACTACATGCTCGGCACCAAGGTCGTCGGTGCCACCGCCGGGTCCGACGGCAAGCTGGAGTCGATCACCCTGCACACCACTGGACACGAGCGCGAGCTCAAGGCCGACGTCTTCGTGCTGGCCGCTGGCGGTTTCGAGTCCGGTGCCCTGCAGCTCGACTCGCACTACGAGCTGCACGACACGATCCTTGGTCTGCCGGTGAAGATGCCCGAGGGCGTCAAGACGGAGGATCTGACGCATGGCGACTACTGGGGCGACCCGCAGCCGCTGTTCCTCTCCGGCGTCGACGTCGATGAGGACATGCGTGCCATTCACGACGGCAAGCCCGTCTACACCAACGTTTTCGCTGCTGGTGGCGTGATTGCCGGCGCAACTCGTTGGCAGGAGAAGTCCGGTGAGGGAATCGCGTTGGGATCGGCGATCAAGGCCGCTGACGCCATCGCCGCCCAGCTGGGCGTCACTGCTGCGGAGAGGAACTGATCATGGGCGTCATCGAAGAGACATTTTCCGGACACGAGGCCTCCCGGGCCTCGCTGGACGCATGCGTCAAGTGCACCATCTGCGAGACGATGTGTCCGGTCGCCAAGGCGACCCCGCTGTACACCGGCCCGAAGTACAACGGTCCGCAGGCCGAGCGGTTTCGTGACGGAGCCTCGGTGGACAACTCCCTCGAGTGGTGCAACTTCTGCGGCATCTGCACCCTGCACTGCCCGCAGGGTGTGAAGATCGCCGAGCTCAACGAGCAGGCCGCTGCCAAGATGAAGCACCAGAACGGTGTTCCGTTGCGTGACCGTCTCATCCCGCTCACGGTGCTCGAGGGCAAGGTGCTCTCCCCGATCGCTCCGCTGGCCAACTGGGGCCTCAAGCAGAAGCCGATTCGCTTCGCCGTCGAGAAGATCATCAAGGTGCACCGCGAGGCCCCGATGCCCGAGGCCCACACCGAGACCCTCTCCAAGTGGATCCGCAAGCACAAGCCTGCCACCAAGCCCACCAAGGGCCCGGTGATCTTCTTCCAGGGCTGCGCCGGCGGCTACTTCGAGACCGAGACCTCCGTGAAGTCCATCGAGGTGCTCGAGCACCTGGGCTACGAGGTGCTCGTGCCCAAGCAGGGGTGCTGTGGCCTGGCCCAGCAGTCCAACGGTCTGTTCAAGCAGTCCACCAAGACCCTGCTCGACATCTGCGACAAGATCATCGCACGCGGCAAGAACATCCCGGTGGTGTCCTCCTCGGGTTCGTGCATCGGCATGATCAAGCACGAGGCCCACGAGATCATGGGTGTCGACGACCCGCGTCTGCACGACGTGTCGGTGCGCTCGTTCGACTTCTGCGAATTCCTCATGGAGGAGTACCGCAACGGCGAGATCGACCTCAGCGACCTCAAGCCGCTCGATCTCACCGTGCCATACCACCAGCCCTGCCAGGTCAAGAGCCAGGGCATGGGATTCCCGGCCGTGCAGCTCATGGAGCTCATCCCGGGCGTCAAGGTGCTGGAGTCCAACGAGCCCTGCTGCGGTATCGCTGGTACCTATGGCCTCAAGGCCGAGCGCTACGACGTCTCCCAGCGGATCGGCGCCAAGGTCTTCGAGCACATGCGTGAGTACAACGAGGGCGTCGGCGTCTGCGACACCGAGACCTGCCGCTGGCAGATCACCAAGTCCTCGGGCGTGAAGATCGTCCACCCGGTGTGGCTGCTGCACCAGGCTCTGGGGCTGTCGGACAACCTGCTCGACTGAGAGAGAACCGAGAGCCGGTTGATCGGCTGCGGTCTGGTTTGACCGAGTGACATGTGGATCCGGGGCTGCCCTGCGTGGGCGGCCCCGGATTTTGCGACCCAGCATCGTGGCTGTCTCGGGTCTGTGGTTCAGCATTGTGGCTGGTCTCGGGTTTTGCGATCCGACATCGTGACTGGCCCTGATTTCGGGCCCAGCAATTCGTGATTGGCAGCTGCCCCTGGGCAGAGGATGGGGCCACTTGGTGGCCATCGGGTCGTCGGTGACATGCCGAGCCGTCAAGTGCCAGTGGCGGCATCCTCTTCCATGACCGCGAGAGCGCCACTGGACGGTCCCCCTCTCTTGAGGCAAGGGAGTACCGAGGTAGACGCAGGCCGGTTGTCTGCCGACCCCCAGGTTCATCAGGTGTGGACGCAGGGATGTCCCACATCTCATAGCTGGCGAATGGGCGATGGATTGATGGACTCACTGGTGGGCACCGGGCAGGGTGACTGGACGGAAGAAGGTCAGACCCGAGTGCAGCGCCGGGACGTGCCCCGTGGGAGCGTGAGTATGACCCGGTCGAGTCCTGATCCTTCGATTCTTGGGGCACACCACTGGGTACGAGAGTGGACATCTTCTAGCAGCAGGTTACCCCGCCCTGTACACGTGTGGCGAGCCGTTCCGCTCCTCCAATCATCTGAGCTGTAGGGGATCGGTGGGCTGGACGGCCTCGCCGGACGTGCATCGAGGCAGCGAGTGGCCGGTCACTCCAGGACGATCGCGTCCGGAGTGGCCGTGGTGGCACGCATCGTGACGTCGATCTCGGCACCCACGGTGACGTTCACCCCACCCGGCACCCAGACCAGACTGGCCTGCATGTGGGGTGGCTCGACGAAGAACCGTTTGCGGCCCCCGATGCTGAACGGTGACAGGGCCAGCCGGGAGGCGTTGAGCAGACCACCCGCAGCAGCCGTGAGCTGCTGGCGCACCGAAGCGCCCGGGGTCGGGGCGCTCATCGCCACCCCGTGGCTCGTGCCCCCGTCGACGACGACCACCTGGCCGCCACGCGGATCGGGAACGGCGCGCTGCCAGTAGCCCACCCGCTCGCCGCGGCTCACCTGGTGCACGTCGGTGACACTCGAGGTGTAGCGGTAGGCATCCGCGCCACCCAACCACAGGTGCGTACCGACCCGGCGTCGCACCGTCACCGGCATCCGATGACGCAGCACGTCGAGCTCGTCGTCGTCCAGGTGCGAGACCCACAACGGGACCTTGCAGGCCGCCACGGCAGAGGTGGCAAGATCGGTGGCCTCCTGCAGGTGCTCACCTGTCATGGGCAGGTGGATCGTCCAGCCGACGATCTCCAAGCGATCCTGGCAGGCAGCCACCGCATGACGGAACTCCTGGGGAGCCAGCCCGAAGCGCAGCATCGAGGTGAGGACCTCCAGTATCACCCGTAGTCCGGGGCGTGACTCAGCCAACGCCTGGGCGTCCGCCACCCGCGAGACCGTCATGATGACCCCCGAACCACTCCGGGCGGCCTCGTCCAACATCTGCTCGACGATCGGATCGCCGGGTCGCCACGGCGTCAACACGACGACGTCACCGGTGAACCCACCGGCGCGTACCGCCGCGACCTCACCGGCCGTCCCCACGGCGACGACGTCCGCCGTCAGACGTGCCGCCTCACCAGCCAGCCGCTCCAGCCCGAACCCGTAACCATTGCCCTTGATCACCGGTACGGTCAGCCGGTCGCCGGCCAGAACGGCATCCTGGTGCGAACGCCAGGCTGCGGTATCGACGTGCATGACGAGACTCATCGGCTCCTCCGCTCCATGTAGAGGTCGAAGGCCTTGTAGAGCAGTGGATCGATGACGAGGTCCCACTCGCCGATGTAGCTCACGGCCTGCCCGCCCGAGCCCACCTTGAACTTGATGAGGCCGAGCTCGGGATCGTCGGCGGTCAATCCCTCGGTGATGCCGCGCATGTCGTAGACGTCGGCGTCGACCGCCATGGCGTCCTGGATCATCTGCCACTGGATGGCGTTCGATCCGCGTACCTCGCGCTTGGCGTTGGTGGAGGCGCCGTAGGAGTACCAACAGTGCCGGCCCACGTGGATCCACGTTGTCGCGGCGACAACGTCGCTCTCGTGGCGAGCCAGGTAGACGTGCATCCGATCGGGATCCTCGGCATTGAGGGCGTCCCACATGTGTTCGAAGTACTCCAACGGACGTGGGGTGAAACTGTCGCGCTCGGCAGTCTCCAGATAGACGGTGTGGAAGGCAGCCAGGTCGTCCCGACCACCGGGGACCACCTCGACGCCCTTCTTGGCGGCCTTGCGAATGTTTCGGCGCCACAGCTGATTCATTCCAGCCAGCACCTCGTCCTCGCTCAGACGTACCCGCTCACCGTCCTTCCACCGCACGAGGGGCAGCTGGAAGTTGAACTTGGGTTGGCCGGCGGCGAATCCCTGCTCATCCTTTGGTGGACGCCACCCCAGGTGGCGCAGCTGGTTGGCCAGGTAGGTTGCTCGGCGGTTCGTCCGGTCGGCAGGCACCTCGGACAGTGCCGTGACGGATTCATCGGCGATGGCTGCCTTGATGGTGTCCTTGGCCCACACGCGATGTGGCAGGGTGGGGCCGATGCGCAGGGCGAAGGCGCCGCGAGACTTCACGTGGCTGCGCAGGGCGGTGAGGATTTCCGGCAGCTCAGGGGAGGACCAGTCCATCACCGGGCCCTCGGGCAGGTAGGCCAAGTAGCGGTGCAGTTTGGGCACCTGGCGGTAGAGCACCAGGCCGACACCAAGCAGCTCGGTGCCGTCCCGCACGATCCCGATGGACTCAGAGCGCCAGTCGGTTTTCACCTGCGCCCAAGCTGGGGTCTGCAGGAAACTCACCGTTTCGCACGCCTGCGACCCCGGGCTCGCCCAGTCCTGTAGAAAAGCCAGATGTTGATCGGCAGAGATACGTCGTACCTGAATCGTCACCCCTCAACCATACGGGGTTCACGAGTGCCCAGCGAGCTCGCGAGCCGGGAGTTTTGTGCACCCGGATGCCACGAGGCGGGACGCGGCTGATCGAGAAGGGGTGGTGGAGCCGGAAAGCTCGTGGAGTCTGGGAGTGAGGTCCGTGGTGGATGCACAAAATTGTCAGGCGAGCGGTGGATGAGTCAGATGAGGGACTGTGGCACCGGTGAGTCGGGATTTTTGTGCATCGAGGCTGGCCGGCGACTGCGATCCCAGGGGGACGAGACTCGGGTGGGCGCAGAGGCGTGGGCGGTCGCCTAGGTGGGGGCTCCTGGATGGGGATGCTGCGAGCCGGGAGTTTTGTGCCTCGGGATGTGTGGCCGGTGCGTGGTCGGAGGCTGCTGTCTGAGTCGTGGAGTTGTGTCTGGGCATGGGCCTTGCCAGCGGTGTGCACATTTTTGTCAGGCGAGGGGTGGGCGAGGCACTTGAGTGACGCGACGGACGGCGTGCTGGGATTTTTGTGCTCTGGGTTTCCGGACCTGCGCCCTGTGCGCATCAGGCCCTGTGGGAGGCGCCCCGAAGGTGCGGTTCTGTTGAGGCCACGCCCCTGTGCGCATCTGGCCCTGTGTTCATCTAGCCCTGTGCCCCATCAGTGCCGGTGCCTGATCCAGCCTGGCCCTGGGCTGGTCAACGGATTCTGGGGTGAGCGGCAGGAGACCGCTGTGCAGATGGCGTCCCTGAGCCCCGTCACATTTCGTCGGGGTACGGCACCACGGGAAAGCAGACGTCGCAGGTGGGATCGTCGATGGCGGCATCGTTCCACTCACCCCAGTACACCTCGCGGGGAGCGCCGTTACGCTGCCAACCGCGATCGGTGAGGTCGGCATCCAGGCCGGCGTAGATCTCGTCGATCTCGGGAAAGGCAAGCTCAGCCCGGCTTACCGTCACCCACGCTTCCACATGCTCCGGCTCCACCCGCCGAATGATTCCCTCGGGCAGCTCCAGTCGACGCCCGAAATCGGGGTCGATGGGCTGGCACACCTCCACGGTTCCCGGAGAATCCACCGTCAGACCGTCGTGGTAGATGACGAACGGGTACCCGTTGCCCTCCAGCAGTCGCGCCATGCCGTTCATCGCCTCGTCGATGAACTCGTCGAGCCCGTCGACGCTGACCCGGCGATTCACCGAGATGATGTGTTGATCGGCAACCACTCGTCTGTGGGGCTCCTTGGCGTTCATTGTGGGCTCCTTACGATTTTTTGGGGGGTGAAGGCGGCTTGGTCTGGGTGATGCCAAGGTGAGGGGCCGGTGCCCAGACGGCTCTGGGACGAGTGGTTAGAGGCAGTTTCAGCCATCACCTGTCGACGACGGTCGGCGCGTCGTCGATCTCACTTGGAATGGGGCTCCTCACCGGCAGTTTTCGTCGTCGACCGTTCCAGGGCGAGGGTGCGGGCGTACTCGGCAAGGGTGGGCATCCCGTATGCCCGGGCGGTCTGGTCATGCAACTCGATGATCTGACGGCGCACTCGTTCGGAGAACTTGTGGGCGATCTCACCAGGGGCCGGCTCCATCGGGTGCCCGTAGACGACGTGAACCGGCGGACGCCCCTTGGGCAGCCCGCTGTCGCTGGGCATGGCGGCGAAGGCGCCAACGATGGCCACCGGGATGATCGGCACCTCACGCGAGATCGACAGGGCGGCTGTTCCGGGCTTGAACGTCCCCATGGCGCCGGTGCGGGACCGGGTGCCCTCCGGGAAGATGAGCAGCGGCACGCCGTCGGTGAGCAGGGACCCGGCCATCCCATGCGCGGTGGTCCCTCGAGTGGCCACCCGAGCCTTGCCCTTGCCTCGATCGACCGGAAAGGCATTGAAGAACATCACCGGTGTGATGGCGTGTAGCCAGTTGGTGAAGAAGTGGTCGGCAGCTGCCCCGGTTGCCAAGTACTTCGACAGCCGACGTGGCATCGACCCGAAGATGAGCGGTGTGTCCAGGTGCGAGGAGTGGTTGGCCACGACGATGTAGGCACCGTCCAGGGAATCCAGATTGGCAACTCCGTGCACGGTGACATCGGTGAGACGCCACACCAGCGGCTTGAGCAGCAGCAGGTTGGCGGCCTCTCGGCTCACTGCTGACAGAGTGCTGGTGTAGCGCCCTCGAGACTTGGTTGGCTTGGCCCCCATGTCATGTCTCATGGGTCAGGCCTCGGTGCTGTGTGTGGAGGGGGCGTCGTGCGTGGTGGGGGAATTCGTCGTTTGCGGGTGGTCGTCCTTGTCACGACTGGAACTCAGGGTGCGGGAGAGGAACCGCATTGCTGAGTGCGGGGCGTGACTGGCCACTGCGATGAACAGTTTCCACAGCGGGGTCGGCACGCTCACCACCTTGCCGCGGTCCAGATCGGCCAGGGCCTCGCGCACCAGCACGTCGGCCGGGATCCAGAAGAAGTCCGGAAGGTGGTTGGCCGTCACCCCGGCACGGGAGTGGAACTCGGTGTGCACCCAGCCGGGGCACAGGGCCATGGCGTGCACGCCGGTGCCGTGCAGCTCGTTGGCCAAGCCCTCGGTGAAGGTGAGCACCCAAGCCTTGAGGGCCGAGTAGTTGCCAGTGTTGATCCAGGCGCTGGAGCTCGAGACGTTGAGGATGGCACCGTGCCCACGGGCAACCATGGCGCGCCCTGCCGCCGCCGACAGCTCCAGAACGGCGCGGCACATCACCTCGAAGGCGCGATTCTGCAACTCCAGCGAGTCGGGATCGAGAATCTTGGCGTGCACGGCAAAACCGGCGTCGTTGACGAGCAGGTCGATGGGGCTGTCCGAGTCTTCCAGACGCTCCGCCACCGAGGCCACGGCGTGCCGGTTGGAGAGGTCGGCCTGGATCGTCTCCACGCTCACGCCGTAGCGGGCCTCGATCTGCTCCTTGATCTGCGCCATCCGAGTGGTGTCCCGGGCGACGATGACGATGTCGTCGCCCCGTGACGCCAGCTGGGTGACGAACTCCCGGCCAATTCCCGACGTGCCGCCCGTGACCATGCTCGTTGCCATGACCACCAATCTACGGCAGCTTGCTGCCTCAGACCACAGCAGCCGAGGACTCTCTGGTTAGTCTTGGCCCATGAGTGCTCATCCCATCGGTTCCCACGTCAGTCTGGACGACGTCCTTGGCGGCCGTGTCCTGGGCAATCTGGCCCAGGTGACGGTCTCGGATCCCCAGTCGTGGAAGAAGCCACGCTTCGACAACCCGGGCGGGGCTCAAGCCGTCCGGGAGGCGGCGCAGAAGGCCGGTGTCACCGTGGTGGTCCATTCCCCGTTCCTCATCAACCTCGCCTCACTCAACAACCGGATCCGCATCCCGAGTCGAAAACTCGTTCAGCAGACTCTCGACGCCGCAGCTGAGATCGGGGCGATCGGTGTCGTCGTGCACGGCGGGCACGTGCGTCAGGGTGAGCCGATCGAGAAGGGGCAGGACAACTGGCGCAAGGCCATCGACGGATTCGACTTCCCGGTGCCGCTGTTGGTGGAGAACACCGCCGGCGGGGAGAACGCCATGGCTCGCACCTTGGAGCGACTCACCGGCACCTGGCAGGCAATCGGGGCGGCGCGGGGTGCCGAGAACGTCGGATTCTGCCTGGACACCTGTCATGCGTTCGCCGCCGGTCTGGACATGGACACGCTCGTTGACGACATCCGAGCCATCACCGGACGCATCGACCTGGTGCACGCCAATGACTCCCAAGGGGCTGCGGGATCCGGACGTGATCGGCACGCCAACCTCGGACAGGGGCAGATTGATCCGCAGACATTGGGCGAGGTCGTTGCTGCCGCCGATGCCCCGACGGTGGTGGAGACCCCGGGTGACGAGTCAGATCGCAGAGCTGACGTCGAGTGGATCGAGCAGGCCCTGGAGCGGCAGTGAACAAAAATGTCACCAGCCCGGGGCGTGCGTCCCGATCGTGACTGCAGCCAGCGCGGGGCGGTATTTTTCGCAAGCTCTGGTCCGACGCATCGAGTTCTGACCTGCATCATGCTGGTCCGGTCACACCCGGTGGCTCCAATCACGTCCCGCTGAGCGGCGCTGCTCTGATTGGGTTGTCGAATTTCACCGGGCGGGACTGGGGCCGCACCGGGCAGCGATTGTCCGTGGCCCGGGCACCGTGCGCAAGGTCGTTTTCGCCGGGGCACTTGGTCTTGGCTTCACGCCCCTCGGAAGAGATGGTCAGGCCCCTGTGGGCTCCTGGCCCGTCCCCCATGGAGCGTCATGCTGGCGTTTGGAGTGTCATGCTGGCGTTTGGCCCCTGTGCGTGGGCTCCTGGAGGGGCGCTGGGGAGAAAGTCCGATGGCAATCGAGATTTTCCGGGCGGAGGCTGCCCACGGCCACACAGATTTGCCGAGGTTCGCGGTCAGGTCGGGTTCCTTGGGCAGGATCGCCCCACCATACTCGCGTTTTCACCGCAATCGTGAGCTGCCATGCATTGCAAGGACGGAGGACTGCCGGAATGGACAGTTCTGTGCAACGAGTGGCGTGGGAGGTTGCCGTGGTCGAAGTGGTGAGCTGGTGGCTGGAACAGGGCTGGGGAAGGTCTGCGTGCGATCGTGCTGCCGTCCGTCTGACGTGATCACATTCCTCGGTCACCACGGATCAGGCCTAGGAACTCGGCAGCCATTGATCGGGACGTGGTCGCATTCCTGGTTGGCCACCGGTCAGACCGCCAGTGGCCGTAGGATGGATGCCATGAATTCGCTCTGCGGTCAGGAGTCATGATGACGCAGGAATTGGCCGTCAACCACTTGGCGCATCTGTTCGCCCGCACGCGGTCCCAGCACGGTTTCCGTCCGGCCACCCGGGTACGCCGTGACGGGGAATGGGTGCTGCACACCTACGCCGAGCTGGGGCGTCGGGTGGACGCCATCGCCCGCTGCCTGGTCGATCCGGGGTTCGTCACCGACGACGGACTGTGCCGTGACGATCGCATCTCGATCTTCGCCCACAACTGCCCGGAATGGCTCGAGCTGGATCTCGCGGCGTTGACGGTCGGCGCGATCCCGGTGCCGATCTTTCCCACGAGCACCCCCGAGCAGATCGTCCACATCATCTCCGACGCGCAGGTGCGGGTGCTGGCCGTCGCCGACAAATCCTTGGCACAGCGCGCCTTGAGCGTCGCCGACCGCATGCCGAGCCTGGAACGAATCATCGTCCTCGACGGTGACCTGCCCGACGATCCTGCCATCGCCACGATCTCCTTCGCCGATCTGGTGGCTGGTGGTGGACTGGACGACTCCGGGGCGCTGACGTCAGATGGTTCGCGGTGGCCCGCCGTCGCGTCTGACGCGCAGCCCTCGCAGACGGCCCGCGTCGCTGGGCAACCAAGGAAGGGACAGTCAGAGCCAGGAGATGACCGACTGCGAGATGAACGGTCGGAGGGCTCGTCCAGCAGCGATCGTCCCAGCGCCGCCCAGGCGTCCACCGACCAGTCCGCCGGCCCCGTCCGTGACGCGCAGCAGGATCATCGTGCCCAGCTCGACGCGATTGTCGCCGAGCGGATGGCTCAGGCTCGCCCCGACGACGTCGCTGCCCTCATCTACACCTCCGGGACCACGGGTTCCCCCAAGGGAGTCCTGCTCACCCACGAGGGTGTGCTGTCCGAGATCGCGTCGCTCGACGCCTTCTTCGACTTCCAGCCCACCGACCACTCGCTGTGCTTCCTGCCCCTCTCCCACGCTTATGAGTGGGGTTGGTCGATGACGCTCATCAGTCACGGCTGCCTCAACACCTTCGTCACCAACCCCAAGACGGTCGGTTCGATGCTCGCTGAGGTGCGTCCGACGCTGTTCGTGAGTGTTCCCAAGCTCTACGAGCAGGTCATGACGGTGGCTCAGGAGAAGGTCTCCGACTCCCCGGCCAAGAAGCGGATCTTCGACTGGTCGTTGCAGGTGGGCAAGCAGTGGTGGGACGTCGGCGAGGCCGGCGGCACCCCCGGGCGCATCCTCAAGGTGCAGCACAAGCTGGCTGACGCCTTGGTGCTGCACTCCATTCGCGACGCCGTCGGTGGCCCCAAGAAGGTGCTGGCCGCCGGTGGTGCCCCACTGCGCAAGGAGGTTGAGGAGTTCTTCGCGGCCTGTGGGATCCTCGTGAGTCAGGGCTACGGACTCACCGAGGCCAGCCCACTGGTGAGCTTCAACTGCCCAGCAGCCCACAAGTTCGGTACCGCCGGACGCCCGATCCACGGTTCCAGGATCCGCATCGCCGACGACGGCGAGGTGCAGTACTGGGGCAAGAACGTCATGAAGGGCTACTGGAACCAGCCGGAGGCCACCGAGGCCGCGTTCGACGACGGGTGGCTGCGCACCGGCGATGTCGGACGTCTAGACGAGGATGGCTACCTGCTCATCACCGACCGGCTCAAGGACATCATCGTCACCCTCAACGGCAAGAACGTCGCTCCCCAGCCGATCGAGGCCGAACTGCTCAAGGACCCGCTCTTCGAACAGGCCGTGATCCTGGGCGACAATCGTCCCTGCCTCACCCTGCTCGTCAAACCGTCCCTGCCGCAGGTCGAGCAGCTGGCCGAGCGCCTCCACATCACGAGTCTGTCGGCCAACGAGAAACTGCGCAGCCCGGAACTGGCCGAGGAGATTCGCAGGCGGGTGGCCGAGCTGAGTGCCAAACTGCCCCACCAGGAGCAGATTCGGGATCTGAGCGTGCTGTGGGACGAGTTCACCACCGACAACGGGCTGCTCACCCCGACCCTCAAGGTGCGTCGTCGTGAGGTGGAGAAACGATTCGCCGAGCTCATTGAGGAGATGTACTCCAAGATCGCCATCCGACGTAGGGGCGGTGCCGGCAAGGACGCTCGCAGGAACGGCAGGGCGCACAAGGACGACGGGTCCAGCGTGAGGCATTGAGTACCGCATGAGGACGAGCCTGAGCGAAGAACTCCGGCTGGGGGAGCGGGCAACATGAGATGATTTTCGATCCGTGGTTCGGGCCAGGGTCCCGGGTGGGGGCAGGCCAGGGGAAGATCTTCAGCTCGATTTCCCCACGAACGGACCTGTCCTGCGACCGGGATCCGACCAAGGGCGCCTGCTTTCCCTCGCTCACCTCTGGGCAATCGTGCCCACGGGGGCGGGGCCAAGGATCACGTCCACCCCGACTCTCATGGCCTTCCGACCGTACCCACGTGGGGTGCGAGGCTCCATGGGGTGACTGTGCGGCATGGGGTCGGGCTGTGCGGCCTGCCCCTCTGTGCCCCCGGAAAGTAATGACAAAAATTCCCACCAGACCCCCGCCTTCCGCACTCTCGTAGACTTTCACCCATGGGACTGCGCAATTTCCTCACCAATCACGGCATGCCCTCCGACGGTGTCGACGTGCCCACCGCACTGACCGCCCTGTCGAAGGGTGGGGTTCTCGTCGACGTGCGAACCGTGGGTGAGTTCGAGGCTGGCCATGCCCCCGGCGCCCGATGGGTGGACCCCAAGGAACTGCTCGCCGACCCGGTGTCGGCCGTCTGGGCCGATGACCCTCTGGCGGAGCCGGACCCGCATTTCGTGCTGATGTGCGACACGGGACTGCGCTCCGGACATCTGGCCCATGCCGTGCGGGAGCAAGGTTTTCGAGTCGATTTCATCACCGGCGGTCTGCTGGCCTGGCGCGAGGCGGGGGAGATCCTCATTCCCGGTCCGGAACGTCGACGCTGAGACGGTCGACCTCATTCGGCGTCATATTTTTCGTGGGCACCGAGAATCCAGCTTCGCTGGTCGGTGTCATTTCCCCTTGGCTTGGTCCACGGGGCCTGAACAGATATAGTGAAAGCTCGGCGTCCTGTATAGACGTCGATGTCACCCCAGCCAACTGGAGTGGCAGGCATTACGCCCTCCTGCCACGGGACGTACCCGTGGCCGCAGAGACCAGAGGAGGTGGAGTCAGCGTATGCGTAAGTACGAGGTCATGATCCTCATCGATCCCACCGTCGAAGAGCGCCAGGTCGATTCCGTCATGGAGAAGTACCTGAAGGTTGTCACCGACGAGAAGGGAACCGTCGACAAGGTCGACGTGTGGGGCAAGCGTCGCTTGGCCTATGAGATTCAGAACAAGTCCGAGGCGATCTATGTCGTCCTCAACGTGACCTGTGAGCCGGCGACGGTTCAGGAGATTGATCGTCTCTTCGCCATTGACGAGAAGATCATGCGTACCAAGGTCATGCGTCCGGAGATTCACTGAGCAAACCCTCACGTGAGAGGACGCCCGCTGCGACTACCGGGCACTTGGTTGCCGTGTGGACCTGCTGGTCGATGAAGTTTGACAGGAAACTGTCTCACCAGTCGGGTAGACATGGAACCAACGGAGTCACGTGAGTGACCCATCGATCCACGCCTTTCTGATTCGGAGTCTCACATGGCAGGAGAAACATCCATCACCGTGATCGGCAACCTCACCGCCGATCCTGAACTGCGTTTCACCCCGTCCGGGGTTCCCGTGGCCAACTTCACGGTCGCCTCGACGCCGCGCACCTTTGATCGTCAGACCAACGAGTGGCGTGACGGCGAAGCCATGTTCCTCAACTGCTCGGTGTGGCGGCAGTATGCCGAGAACGTCGCCGAGTCGTTGTCGAAGGGCATGCGAGTCATCGTCCAGGGCAATCTGCGTGCACGCAGTTACGAAGCCCGTGACGGCAGCCGTCGTACCAATCATGAGATCGACGTCCAGGAAGTGGGCCCCTCACTGCGGTACGCCTCGGCATCGGTGACCCGAAATCCGTCCGGTCAGGGCGGGGGACGGGGTTCCTTCGGCGGCAACAACCAAGGTTTTGGCAATGGTGCAAGCCAGTCGTTCAACGGCGGCGGGCAGAGCCAGAACCAGGGACAGGGATCCTACGGGTCCTACGACCAGACCAACGACAACCGCGGCGGCGGTACGGACGTCTGGGGCCAGGCCAGCAGCGAGGAACCCCCATTCTGATCCATGTTGCCTCGTGCGAGGCAACCCCCACATTCCATCAATCCATCGTCAGGTTCCGCGCCCCGCATGGGGTAGGGACAGGCACATTCCGGCGAGAGCCGGGCTTCTCAGAAGGAGAGCACCACAATGGCCAGTCCACAGCGCAAGTCTGTGAAGAAGAAGGTCGTCCCGGTCAAGACCGTCCACATCGGAGAGGTCGACTACAAGGACACCGCAATGCTGCGCAAGTTCATCTCTGAGCGTGGCAAGATTCGTGCCCGTCGCGTCACCGGACTGTCGGTGCAGGATCAGCGCAAGGTCGCCATCGCGATCAAGAATGCGCGTGAGCTTGCCCTGCTGCCGTACGCATCGACGGCTCGCTGAGGACGGAGGGACGACACATGAAGCTCATTCTCACCGCTCCGATCGACAAGCTGGGTGTTCCCGGCGACATCGTCGAGGTCAAGGACGGTTACGGCCGTAACTACCTGCTGCCCAACAACTACGCCATCCGGTGGACCCGTGGCGCCGAGGTGCAGATCGACCAGATCAAGCGTGCCCGCGCCGCCAAGGAGATCAAGACCAAGGAGCAGGCCGAGCTGGTCCGTTCCCAGCTGGAGGATCTCAAGGTCCAGATCACCGTCCAGGCCGGCAAGTCCGGACGCCTCTTCGGCGCCGTCACTCCTGCCGACATCGCCCTGGCCGTGAAGAAGGCTGGCGGGCCGGCCCTGGAGAAGCGTTCCATCGAGATCGCCAAGCCGATCAAGACCATCGGTACGCACGCTGTGGCCGTGAAGCTGCACGACTCCATCACGGGGCATGTCAGCGTCGAGACGGTCGCCGCCAACTGAGTGCGGCCTGAACCAAACTGAGTTTGGTGTGAGGGGCTCCCGGAATCCCGGGAGCCCCTCACGCATGTTTAGGGGTGTCCGTAGCGCGGCGCTGGCAATGGGACCGGCAGAGGCGGGATCGGTAAAGGGCCCCTCCCATGTTTGGAGAGCCGTGGACGACACGGTCGACGAACGACAGGATTGGTAGTCCCATCTGTGCATGTCGAGGTGGTTCTCCGCTGTCTCGGCGGGGTGAACATCACCACCCCGGCAACGCGCACTGACTCGACGGGATACGGCCGTGGTGGTCGTCGGGATCTGGTCGTGGTGGTCACTTCGTTGGGGCCAGCCGTGGTAATCACCTCGTCGGCTACCGAATGATCGCGCAATCAGTGGGTGATCTTGTTGCGAGACTTCTGCTTAATCTCGCGCACCACTCAGTCATGTCTCGTGACGGCTGGTGCAGTCTCGGTGATCCCATGGCTGACGGATTCTGGCATGACCCGTGGTCTGGAACTTTTCTGACGATGCATCACTGGTTGGGGAATCTCTGTTGCTTCGTCTCCCCGGAGTTGACATTTTTGTCACATCGTCACTCGCCTTCGCAATGTGGACTTCTCGGTTGAGGTGGTGGTTCCTCCCTGCAGCCCACATTCTGTAGCCCACATCGGGGACTGCGGGGAGGAACCACTTTCTTGAGGCATCCATCAGGAGGGGCTTTTCGGGACGAGGCTCTTCATCAGAATCTTGACGTACCGCGGGTATGACGCTCATGGCCTGGCGCTGGTGGTCTGACACTGGGGAGACTGACAATTTTTGACACTCCCCGAGAGATGTGGGCGCTTGCGTGTCGGAACTGGGTTTCCGACGACGAAGTCCCCGCCGACTTGGACCCGGAACCTCAGTCTTGAATCCGGTGACCCCGGCACCCCAGCTTGACTCCGGAATCCCAGTACCTGATTTTGAGCTTCCCGAGTGTTGTCGGCACCGCCACCGAGGCGTTCCCGCGTCATGACCAAGGGGAGTCGACAATTTTGTCACTCGGGGCTCGGTGGCGTAGTTCGCGTGACCCCATCTGCCGTGGGGTGATGTTTTTGACACCTCTGGTGTTGGCTATCACCGCTGCCGTTCCAAGGGCCCGTTTTACTGTTCTGCGGGTGGTGTGGCGACTGTTCTGCGGGTGGTGCGACAGGGGAGGGGTACCGTCCCAAGGACGTAGCAGTCTGTCCAGGGACGAGGCACTTCACACTGCCGTCCCGTGGGAGCACGCCGCTGACAATTTTTGACGCTCCGGCGGTGCCCCAGACATGTGAGTGACTGAGCCCCAGGGGAACTGACAGTTTTGTGAAGAGTCGTTGTGGGGCTTGTGCTCGTTGTGGGGGTTCGTGCAGAGGTGGTGCAAGACCACGTCAATTTTTGATAACGATTCGTTGCGAAATTTAGGTATGCTCTCGTCCATGTCAAAGGAACAGCGCCTGGTGCGGGTTCACGACGTCCGCCACGAGATCCCACACGTCATCTCGATCGACTTCGAGCCGTGCGGCATGCCACCCATCACCTCGGTCGATGACCACGTGAAGGTGGTTCTGCCACCTGATCGCTCCGATCGTCGCCATGACGACGATTCTGTCTCCCAGCCGCTGCTGCGTACGTACACTCGCCGTCGATGGTTCGAGGATGGCAGGTGGGGTATCGATGTGTTGCAGTTTGGCCCTGAAACTGGTGCTGCGGCCCACGATGGCCCTGGAACCCAGTGGTCGAGAACTGTCCAGCCGGGCGACGAGGTTGTGGTGCGTGGCCCCGGGGGCCACTGGCAGATGCCCGATGATCTCACCCATCTGCTGGTCGTCGCCGATGCCGTCGCGCTACCAGCGGTTGCGAATACCCTGGCTGTCCTGCCAAGATCCGCTGCGGCAACCGTCGTTCTGGCTGGGGGACACCATGACTACCCCCTGACTGCCGACGAGCGGTTCACAGTCGTTCGAGTCCCTCGAAGCCCTGATGGATCCCACGACCCTGCCAGTGTCATGTCAACCGTGCGGGAACTCGAACTCCCGGATGACGTCCATGCTTTCGTCCACGGTGAGGCAACAATGGTCCGTTCGGTGCGGCGCCATCTGCGTCTCCAGCGCAATCTCACCAAGGATCACGTGCACCTGTCCGCATACTGGTTCGCCGGGCGGGACGCCGACGGATGGCGAGCCATCAAGAAGGATTTCAACCAGTCAATGGAGGCCGAGTCCGGCGACTGAGCTGCTCGGTGTCGGGCATACGCGACATCCTCGATCGGGTCTTGCCCACCAGCGATCCGGTGTCGGTGTGTCGATCCGGCTGCCGTGCTCCGACTACCGGGGTGTCATGCCTTTTCGTGCCGCGCTTTCGTCTCGGCTGACATTTTTGTCACCACGGGTTGCCGGACAGCCTTCCAAGGCTCGAACCAGGCATCTGGATGCAGTAGACGTGCGGCGCTGTCACGGGCAGCACGTGCGCTGGATCTGCCACTACCAGCCCCGTGTGCTCCCACGCGTCACTACACAGGTGCCCGTGCGAAATTTCCCGCCACAGGCGGGATAGAGGCATGCATCTTCCCGATCATGCTGTGAGCCGTCAAAAATCGTCACGGTGCGGATGACAGGGGCTCGGTGGTGATCGTCAATTGCCCAGTTGCTCATCTGCCCGGACCGCACAGTGAGGTTCTCGGGTGCGTCTGGGCGCAACGCCGCCGAGGCATGGTACGGTCTCCTGCGCTGGAAATGGAGTTCGCAGATCAGAAAGTGCCGGTGCTGTCCGTATCGATCGGTTATGGGATCCACCGCTGCGGGTATCTCGCTGATGGCGGTGGTGCTGTCCACACCGGCCAGCCACGGGATCCACACCTGTGCGAGGCTGAGTGCTGTGGATGATGCAACAGGGTGATGGAGGGCGAATGCCGACGGATGACTGGCAGAGCGACGTCGTGTTCACTCATGTCATGTCCCTCGTCCTGGATGAGGCTGCGCAGCGCACCGTCTGCCACATTCGCGAACAGATGCGTGCTCACGGGCTGCCGGTGATCGATCAGCCTGCACACATCACCCTCACCTGCGTTGACCGCATCGAGGGAATCACCGCCGAGGTGGCTGGGGACGAGTGGCCGCGTGACGTCATCCTCAACGCAGCCTGCCAGCTTCCGAACTCCCAGAATGTCGTGTCACTGTGTCCACATCCGCCAGACGCCCCGCCGAGTATCGCCGCGAACCGGGCAGACGAATCGCTTGCCAGGCCACACCGGCTGCTCCATGAACGGCTCGCTGGGACTGGTGTGACGACTTTCAACTACTACGCTCCGGGGCGCTGGCACCCGCACGTCACCCTTGGGTACGGGGTGCCCGCCGAACGTCTGGACGAGGCTGCCCTTCTTCTGCAGGAGTGGGTTCCGATGCGGGTCGGGGTCGACTCGCTCACCTTGTGGCAGGTCGGTCCGGACCACTACCGATCCACGACGGTGATGAAATTGTGAGCTGGTCGGCGACCAGAGTGAACTGGTGACACGAGACGGTGGGGTGTGTCTGGGCAGGGGCCGGTCGGCGCCCTGAGCGAGCTGATTGCCACGAGACGGTCCGGTGAGTGTCTGGCGCAGCTGGTCAGTGCCCAGAGCTGTAGCGATGGCACGGGGCGATCCGGTGTGAACGGCGCAGCTGGTCAGCAGATCCGGGAGAGGCGTTCTGCAGCTTGGTATCAGCGTCTGTCGGCGGTGGCGTGGATCGGGTGCGTCTGGGCAAGGGCCGTGCAGCGCCGTGACGTGGAGCTGGCTGCGTAGCGAGGAACGCGCGTCATCACTGCAGGCCATCATCAAACGGTCACACGAGATCGCAGCAGGTTTGAGCCAGTCACGTACACTGGCCGGGCGCGTGCCCACCCGCGCGTTGGCTGATGAAAGGTTGGACAGTGAACTGGCTCCACGCCGTCATCCTCGGCATCGTCGAGGGAATCACCGAGTTTCTGCCGGTGTCGAGCACCGGCCACCTGAGGATCGTCGAGAAGCTGCTCGGCTACGACATTCAGGGGGCGGGGATCACCGCATTCACCGCCATCATCCAGGTGGGGGCGATTCTTGCCGCGATCGTGTACTTCTGGTCCGACATCGTGCGGATCGTCGTCGCCTGGTGCAAGGGGCTGGCCAACACGTCGGCTCGCGAGGATCCCGACTACACCTTGGGGTGGGGGATCATCATCGGCTCCATCCCGGTGGCGATCGTCGGGCTGGTGTTCAAGGGCGCGATCGAGACGACGTTGTCGTCACTGTGGGTTGTTGCCGGGGCACTCGTCATCTGGTCGGGCGTCATGTGGGTGGCTGATCGTCGTACCGATCTCGATCGCGGCATGAAGCAGGTGTCACTGGTCGATGCCGTCATCATCGGATGCTTCCAGGCGCTGGCCCCGCTGTTCCCTGGTATCTCACGATCCGGGGCGACGATCTCGGCGGGCCTGTTCCGCCGGTTCGACCGTCCGACGGCCACCCGGTTGTCGTTCTTCATGGGCATCCCGGCCTTGGTCGCCGCCGGGATCTACGAGGCGATCGGGGCTTCCGGGGACATCGCGCACTCCTCGATCGGCTGGGGACCGGCGATCGTCGCCACTGTCGTGTCGCTCTTGGTGGCCTACGTCTCCATCGCCTGGCTGTTGAAGTTCGTCTCGTCGAACAAGTTCACCGGGTTCATCTGGTACCGAGTGGGGTTGGGTGCGCTCATGATCGTGCTGCTGGCCACCAATGTGGTGAGCGCCTGATCGAGACGAGGGCCCAAGACCCCCGGCATGACGCCTGTAGACGCATCTGGTGACTTGGTCCAGATGGTGCGGACGCACGATTTGAGTCTGACCGCCGGTCTGCACATCGTCGCACTTACCGGTGGACAGTGGCACGGAGGGCTTGCTGCCCAAGGCGACGCTCGTCCAAGGCTTCTGGGCCTCCGTGAGGTTGTGAGCAGGGCCAACTCGGGGGGATTCTTCTGCGGCCGGGCGATATCTCGGGGGTGCTTGGTCACCCCTGCTGGGCGACGACGTTGTCACCCAGCACGGGTCGAGGCTCAGAACGGGAAGTTCGTCCGCCATTCACGTACGCTGACCACGCGGACGGCGTCTGCCGGGTAGGGGTCGGGGGCCATGAGCTGGTCGAGTTCTGCGCGGTCCTTGGCGAGGTAGACGAGCACGGCGCCAGTACCGTCCGCCAAGGGGCCGGCGTTGGCCAGCTGGTGGCGTTCCATGAGGCCGTCAAGGTATTGCAGGTGCTGGGGACGGATCGCCAGGCGCTCTTCCTCGTGCGCGGGATCGTAGCGAGTTTCGACAATGAAAGCTGACATGGCGACAGCGTAGCGCCGCGCGTCCAGGTACGCGGGGAATTGATCGATTCATGATGACGATTCTGTGGCTGTGGCGTACCGGGAATCTCATTGGTGTGCGGCACATGGTGACGGGGCTCTCTCCGCGTCACCGAGGCAGCCGCGTCGGGAAGTTCCTACGATCCCCATCACGTGACCCGTCAGGACACGCCGAGGTGGGCTGGCTGGCACCAGGTGGCACCTGTTGTCCCCATGCCTCCCGTCGCTCGTGAGCGGATGGTGTGTCGACCTGATCGGACCAGGTCAGATCGGTATCAGTCCGTCCTGGATCGGGACCAAGCCGATCTGATCGGCACCAGTCCGTCTTCGGATCGATACCAGCCAGATCGGACCGGGCCAGATCGGAACGGGCCAGATCGGACCGGTGTCAGGGGTGTGGGAAAGTACTCCACAACCATCGCCTTCCTGTGGATAACTTTTCGGAACGTGGGGACAACGGCGATGGAGCGCGGCGTGGCAAGGTTCGTTCGTGGTGGCATACTGTGCTGAAAAACCGCGTCATGTCGCGGTTGTGGAATGACACCGATGTGTTTTCCCCAGCCAGACAGGTTATCCACAACCCAGCTGTGTACAACCTGGGAACAGACGGTGGAAACGGTGGATTACTCCGATGTGAGCAGCGACTCACTGCCTGCCGACTCATTCCCGGCGACGTCGTCCGGATCGACGGTGGGCAGGTGCATGGTGAACAGGGCACCACCGCCAGGGGCCCGGGAAGCCTTGATCCATCCGCCGTGGGAGTTGACGGTGTGGGCCACGATCGACAGCCCGAGTCCGGTGCCCGGGGTGTTGCGGGACTGGTCGGATCGGTAGAATCGGTCGAAGATGTGAGGCAGGTCCTCGTCGCTGATGCCCGGCCCCTCGTCGGCCACGGTGATCGTCTCGTCTGCCATGCGCACGGTGATCCTGCCCCCACTCGGTGAGAACTTCACGGCATTGTCGAGCAGATTCGTCACGGACCGCTCGATGGCCTGCGAGTCGCCGAGCACCAGCTGCGACTCGGTCTGCACGTCGAAAACCATCGTGGGGCCGCGGCGTTTCGCCCGCTGGACGGCTCTGGCCACCACATCGGCCAGATCCATGATCTCTGGACGGGGTGGTGGGGCGTCCTCACGGGAGAGCTGCACGAGGTCGCCGATGAGTGAGGAGAACTCCCCGAGTTGGGCGGCAATGTCGGTGAGGATCTCGCCGCGTGCCTGCTCGGGAAGCATTCCGGTCTTCTGATCGGCCAGCAGCAGCTCGACGTTGGTGCGCATTGAGGTGAGGGGGGTGCGCAGCTCGTGGGAGGCGTCACCGATGAGACGTTTCTGGCGCTCCCGCGACTTCTCCAGGTTCGTCAGCATGACGTTGACCGAGGCGGCCAGCTCGCCCAGCTCGTCGTCGGAGTGCACCTTGATCGGGGTGATCTCGCCGGTCTCGGCCACCTCGTGCACGGCCCTCGAAAGATCACGGATGGGGCGGATGGTGTTGTTGGCAGCCCACAGTCCGGTGAGCGTGGTGGCAATGACCCCCACCGCTCCGGCGACGATGAGGATGATCCACAATGACTGCAGCACACCATATGTGGTGTCCAATGGTTCTCCGATGACCAGGGCGTAGTGCTCAACGGGGTCGGAATTGCCCCGGTCGATGCTCAGGGGTACGGCGACGATGCGGATCGGCTCGTTCTGCGAATCCACGCCGGTGCGCGAACTGATTCCCCAACCCAGTCGGGCAACAGCGAGTTCACTGGGTTCGGTGACGACGGTCCGGTTGGTTCCTGACACGGCTGTGATGGAGTTGTCGGCCCGTACCAGGTTGACGATGACCTCGTCGGTGACGTCGACCGAGCGGGAGCCCACACCGTCGAGGTTCTTCATGTCGACCTGGATCGGCCCGGAGACGGTGCTGGCGATCCGCGTGAGTTGGGAGTCAAGTTTGTTGAACAGCGTGATGCGGGTGGTGATGTAGGCGGCGACTCCCATGGCAATCACCGAGAGCGCCACGCTCAGGGAGACGAGCAGGGCGACACGTCGCCCCACCGTCATTCGGACTGTCCTCGTGCGTGGGTGCCAAGCTCGCAGTCGCATCCACCAGCGGCGAATCACGAAGTCGCTTCCCGCATGACGTAGCCGACTCCGCGGACGGTGTGGATGAGCCGGGGCTCACCGTTCTGCTCGGTCTTGCGGCGCAGGTAGCCGATGTAGACCTCCAGGGAGTTCGCCGTGGTCGGGAAGTCGAATCCCCACACCTCGTGCAACAGCCAGGATCGCTCCAACACCTTCTCCGGGTTCTGCATGAAGACGGCGAGCAGCGCGAATTCGGTTCGGGTCAGGGAGATCCTGCGCCCGGCACGGGTGACCTCTCGGGTCTGTGGGTTCATGCGCAGATTGGCGAAGGTGAGTGTCTCGGTGTCGGGTTCATGCTCGCTCTCGTTGCGGGAGCGGCGGGTGAGTGCGCGCAACCGAGCGAGCAGTTCGTCCAGGGCGAAGGGTTTGACCATGTAGTCGTCCGCGCCGGCGTCGAGTCCGTCCACCCGGTCGCCGACGGCGTCACGGGCGGTGAGGATGAGGATGGGGACGTCATTGCCGTTGTCGCGCAGCATTCGCGTGGTCTCCAGGCCGTCGAGCCGGGGCATCATGACGTCCATGATGACGGCGTCGGGATGGTTGCCGGACAGCCAGGCCAAGGCTTCCACCCCGTCCTCGGTCGTCTCGACGCCGTACCCGCTGTACTGCAGGGATCGTGCCAGGGACTCGCGTACCGCACGATCATCGTCGACCACCAGAATCGTCATTGCCATGTCCGCACCTCCTACCGATGGTTTCAGCTCTCGATGGTTGCGCCAGGGCCGCCGACTGGGGACGTGGGCACATCGGGTGCGGTGCCGTTCCCAGCATCACCGGCCCGAGACGCATCGGGGGCCTCCGGTGCAGTGGGGTTCTCGGCGGCAGTCGAGGCCGGGGCGCTGGCGGCGCTTGAGCCTTTTTTGGTGTGTGCTCGGTTCTTGCTCGTCGCTTTCGGTGAGTTCCGCTGGGTTGGTGTGGAGCTCTTCGTGTCGGCGGTCTCGGTGGCAGCCTCGTGCACCTTGGCGGCTTGCCGAGCAGCCCGTCGGGATGCGGCGGCAACCTTGGCGAGACCGTCGAATCGGGGTGGTGCCGGAGTGTGCGACGTGGTGGTCTTGGGAGCCTGGCCATGCTCGGTGCGTACCAACACGCCGTCCGCCTGGGGGGTGAACCATCGCACGATCCCACTGCCCATGACGTGGCACCGACCCGAGGAATGGTGCACCACCAGACAGGTTTTCTCGTCGATGGACACGGCCGAGCCCAGATGACCGGACTCAATCGCGCTGACGAGCACCCCTTCGGGACTCAACTGGTCAAGATGGGTGCTCACCGTCAGACCGATGAACCCCAGACCCTCGACGATCGTGAGGTCCTCGAACCCCCTCGAACCGGCCTCGGGGCCAATCTGACGCCCATCCAGACGCCATCCTCCGGCCAGGGTGGAGCACGAGCAGATCATCGCTCCGCCCGAGAACCCCAGCCACGGGGCGCCGCTGCGCACCATCCGGGAGAGCTGCTCGGCCGCTGGCCCCAGCCCGGCAAGATAGCCGGGTACCCAGCCGCCGCCGACGATGATTCCTGCCAACTGGTCGAGATCGGCGGGAAGCTCGTACTGGGGGTTCTCCGGCCAGGTGGGCACGCCGTCAACGATGGATGAGGTTCCCGGGCCATCCAGGTGAATAGGGACGATGGTGGCTTGAGGCCATCGGGAGCTCACGATCTGGCTGAGCTCCGCCATCTTCTGCTGGTTCTGCTCAGCCGGCCCGGTGACGGCGATTCCGACACGATCACCATGTGGGCGAGCCTCGTCGATGAACTCGTCATAGACCTGCTGCAACGATGCGTCATGGGGGCCGCCGACCAAGAACAGACTCATGGGACACAGCCTAGCCGGGATCGGCGTCACAGGCCGTTTCGACGCTCGCGGCAGCTGCTTACCGACCGGCACTTTTGGCAGCCAGCGCATCTCTGCCCGTGCCCTCCTCGGCATGGGCACTGTGCCCTCCACGGTGTGGGTGGATGTCATGGAGATTTCCCCTGTGGCTGCAGATTCTGCTCACCGGTTCTGTGCAGGTGACGCTGGTGTGCTTGTGCGGGTGGCGTCGGTGTCTGTGCGGTGGTGTTGGTGCGTCTGCCCCGGTGTGTGGATCGGGGGCGGTGTCTCATCGGGGCTCCGGGGGATGTGTGCTGAGTGACTGTCTCGTTGCGTGGGTCGAGGGCTTCGGGGGACGTGCTGAGGGGCTCCTCGTTGTCCTCGTTGCGTGGATCGGGCTGGTGTCAGCTCCTGGGGATAGCTGAGGGGATGCCCCGTTGTGCAGGTCGGGGCGGGGCTTGCAATGTCTCGGGGCTCGGGTATGGAAGTGCTCGCATCGGATGGCAATTTTTGACGGTTGCGGCCCCACTCAGGCAATCCACGTGCATGAAGGGGCTTGGCCTGTCAATTTTTGACAGGTACCTCTCGGCCACGTCTCTCAGCAGATTCTCGCTCGTAGGGCCTTCCCTCGGCAGAACTTTGCCTCAGCCAGAGTCTCGCTTGTGGCCCTCGCCTCAGCGGAGCCTCGCCTGTAGGTCTTCCCCCAGCGGGGCCTCGTAGGCCTCGGCTCGTGCTCTCGCCATCGCAGCGGACACTTCACCGTCCGTGCCGACACGGATTCCGTGCTTCCCAGATCCCCGCGTGCCGTGTCTTTCGCAAGTCACTGAGGTCTTCCGCAAGTCGCACCAGGTGGGGGAGTGTCGATTTCTGACAGCACCGGCCCCCCTCGGGCACATCATTTACCCGCAGGGGCTGGGCTGTCATTTTTCGTCAGTGGTCACCGCACCGAGCATGTTCTTGACGCAGACAGGGCATGCTTCTGGTGCGGATCGGGCATGCTCCTGGTGCAGAACCTGGTTCCGGGTGTGGGAGACACCTGGTGCAGGATGCGGAAGGTATGGGCACGGTCGCGGTGCCGGGGTCATTTCCTGATGGCTGCGACAAGGCCGGGCATGGCCGCCTCGATCTGGTCAGCGATGGTCTCGAATCCTGACGCGTCGCCGAACCAAGGATCATCCAGTGGGGTGCCGGGTGTCACCGAGGGGTCGTAGTCGCGCAACAGGACGATGTTCCTCGTCGACGGTGCCATGCGGGCCATGGTCTGCACCTGGTAGGGCTCTGCTGCCACGACGAGATCGGCACGGCGAATCTCCTCAGCACTGATCTGGTGGGCCGTGTGCGGGCGCACGTCGTAGCCGCGGCGGTTGAGCACCGCGCGGGCCCGAGGATCCATCGGGTTGGCGTGCTCCTCGTCGGTGATCCCGGCACTGGTGACCTCAACGTCCAGCCCGGCATCGGCGAAGAATCGCTGGGCGATGCGCTCGGCCATGGGAGAGCGGCAGATGTTTCCTCGGCAGACGAAGATGACGTGCAGGCTCATGCTCCCACGATGCCACATGCAGCGCACTGACGGGGAACTCCAGAGTGGCACTCAGACACACGCGTCGACACGGGCTGTCCACATCGACACAGGGCTGTCAATCTGGTGTCATCGACGCGGGGTTGTCCAATCGGGTGTCAATGAGGACGCGGATTGTGCCCATGATGTGTGCGAGACGCTGATCCATCCATCTGAGTCGGCGGGCAGTCACTTTTTGGCAGTCACTTTCTGTCCACGAGCGTACGGACTCTGCCGAGGATGCGTCGGCGAAAGGCCGAGCGCTGCCCACGTCGGCACTGCACAATCCGGGAGCCCTCTCTGGAGGAGATGTGGCTCGCCCCTGCCGTTGAGGTCGACGGTGCCGAGATAGTGGGTGAACACGTCCTGGAGTTGTTCGGTCTCGGTGAGGAAGCCGTCGTGGCCCACGTGGGAGACGATCGTGTCCAGACCGATGGGGTTGCCGAGATGCTCGGCGAGGAACTCCTGCTGGTGCAGGGGGTACAGCAGGTCGGTGTCGACTCCGGCCACGAGCACCGGGATGGTGATCGAGGCGAGGGCCTCCTTGACCCCGCCGCGCTCACGTCCGACGTCGTGGCGATTGACGGCGTGGGTGAGGGCGACGTATGTGCCGGCGTCGAAGCGTTGGAGCAGCTTACTGGCCTGGTGGTCGAGGTAGCTCTCCACGGCGAAGCGTCCCTGCGAGCTGCGGTAGGCGCTGAACGGTTCCTCACCTTTCTGCGGAGCCGATCCGAAGCGGGCGTCGAGCTCACGCTCACCCCGATACGTCAGGTGGGCGATCCGTCGCGCTGCCCCCAAGCCCCGGTCGGGGCAGCGTCCGGTGTCGTAGTAGTCGCCGTTCTGCCAGTCGGGGTCAGTCTCGACCGCGCAGATCTGGGCGGTCTGGATACCGATCTGCCAGGCCGAGGATCGCGCTGAGGTCGCGATGACGCAGGCCGACCCAGCCATTTCGGGGTACATTGCCGCCCACTCCAGGGCTCGTGCGCCACCCATCGAGCCCCCGACAACTCCCAGCAGCTCATCAATGCCCAGAAGCGCAAGGAGCTGCCTTTCGGCAGCCACCATGTCTCGAATGCACAGAGCGGGGAACCTCGACCCCCAGGCCCGCCCGTCAGGGGCTGGGGTTCCGGGGCCCGTCGATCCCGAACATCCACCCAGGACGTTGGTGCAGATGACGCAGTACCGGTCGGTGTCGATGACCAGACCCGGCCCGATGAGCCCGGGCCACCAGGAGCATGCGTCGGCGTCCCCGGTGAGCGCGTGCTCCACGAGGATGACGTTGTTCCCACGCTGCTGCCCCCACATCTCGTAGGCAATCCTCACCTGCGGGATGATGGCCCCGGCCTGCGTCGTGAAATCGCCGAGTTGAACATACTTCATCACCATGCCTCCTCTCCTGGGTGTGCGGATGGTGTACATACATGTGCTGCGGGCGTTGCGGCACATGGCATCCACGACGTACGCGATACGCCGTGGATGGGTGTGGGACGTTGCAGGTTGACGCCGCCCCGGGAGGGACGGCGTCAACAAGAGATGTGATCAGGCCTGTGATAGTGCGGCGAAGCCGAGCTTGAGGTCGTCGATGATGTCCTCGGGGCTCTCCAGACCGATCGAGAGTCGGATGGTCGCCTCGGTGATACCGGCGATCTCCTGACCGCGCTCGTCGCACTGCGCGTGGGTCGTCGTGGCCGGATGCACCACCAAGGACCGGCTGTCGCCGATGTTCGCGACGTTGGAATGGAGCTTGAGCGCGTCAATGAAGGCCCAAGCTTCCTTGCGTCCACCCTTGATGTCGAACGACAACACTGCGCCGACCCCGTCGAGGCCGAGCTTCTCCTTGACCGGGTACCACGGCGAGGACGGAAGACCCGGATAGTTGACCTTCGTCACCTGCGGCTGATCGGCGAGGAACTGCGCCACCTTGAGGGCATTCGAGCAGTGACGCTGTATCCGCAACTCCAAGGTGTCGAGGCCCTGCAAGGTGACCCAGGCGTTGAACGGCGACAGGCAGCCGCCGATGTCGCGCAGGACACCCACGCGCAGCTTCACGCCGAACGCCATCTCGCCCAGATCGGCGTACACAATGCCGTGGTACGTCGGATCGGGGTTGACGAAGCCGGGGAAGATCGGCTGTCCGTCGCGGGTGACGGTCCAGTCAAAGGTGCCGCCATCGATGGCGATGCCGCCGATGCCAGTCGAGTTGCCCGTGTAGAACTTCGTCAGCGAGACCACGACGACGTCGGCCCCCAGCTCGAGCGGACGGATGAGCGCCGCGGTGGGGACGGTGTTGTCGACGACGAAGGGCACCTTTTCCTCGTGGGCGACGGCGGCGACCGCGGGGACGTCAAGGATGTCGGCCAGCGGGTTGGCGGTGCTCTCGGCGAAGAACAGCTTGGTGTTCGGGCGGACGGCGTCACGCCAGGACTGCGGGTCGTCGGGGTCGTCGACGAAGGTCACCTCGATGCCCAGTCTCGCCAGGGTGAACTCGAACAGGGTGAGGGTGCCACCGTACAGACGCGGGGAGGAGACGATGTGGTCACCGGCGCTGGCGAGGTTGAGAACCGTCGCCGTGATCGCGGCCATGCCCGAGGCGAACGCCACGGCGCAGCTACCGCCCTCCAGGGACGCCATTCGCTCCTCGAGGGCGGTGATGGTGGGGTTGTTGAGACGCGTGTAGATCGGGCCGTCCTCCGCCAGGCTGAATCGCTTCGCGGCGTTCTCGCAGGAGTCAAAGACGTAGGAAGCCGTGTTGTAGATCGGCATGTTCCGGGCACCTGTTGCATCGACGGGCTGACCCGCGTGAATGGAGCGGGTGCCGAAGGCCCACCGGTCGACCTCGGAATTGTCGTAACGGTACGTCATATCAATGTTCACTTCCCCTCGAGGGCGTAGGAAAATTTTTCTGCAGCATAGAAAATCCATTGTCGGCCCGCAATGGATTTTCCCCGATGTGGAAGTGGTGAGGAGGTGCCCTCGGTCAGCGGTATCCTATGATGATCGTTTGTGCCCAAACCCGTTTTCAGACGCTGGTGGTCGATGGATTGGGAAGATCACAGGTGGGAGGACCCACGCGTCGGCTGGCCAGATCGTCTGAGCCTGTCACCGCCACCGAGCTGATCATCGAGGTCGCGCACGGTGCGACGCGATGGCACGACGGTGCGGGTGTGGCCATGTCATCTGCCAATGGCGGCGTGGTGATGAGCCGGCACGTTCCACCGCCCCCGTTGCAATGTGCTCAGCGCACGGGGATCGGGAAGGCAACGGTGATCGGGAATTACCATCGCGAATCCGACTCAGCTGTCGATCCCCTCGGGCTCTCGTCGGTGTACCCCCGCGGGGGTGTGGGCGCCCGATGAGTCGGTGGCCAGGTCGAACCCGCCCCGGGAACAGTACTGACGTGTGGTGAACATTTCTGACGCCAGAGCGAGGGGCAGGGCATTGTCCTGACACGTGTGGCCGTGCGGTGGGAAAAATGTTCACGCCGTGAGGTGGAAATGAGGAGAGCTGCCCCACCGGTGGGAACGTAAGCACAATCATTCTTGACCTACCGGGGCGAGTGCGCGAGAAAACAATGGCGGGGTCTCGGGAACGTTCCCGAGACCCCGTCATGAACTGATCAACCGATGTGATCAGTCCGAAACACGTCGGTTCTGGACCACCTCAGTTGCCGGTTCGTGGCAGGGCAGGGGTGGCTCCCGCGGAGGTGACGTCGCTGCCCGGGATGGTTCCGGTGGCGCCAGCACCCGACTCCACACCCACAGCGGCGCTGGTACCCGCAGCAGCGCTGGGCGTTGTGCTTGGTGTCGCGGAATCACTGGGCGTCGCAGTTGCACCGGTTGCATCGGGCGTCTCGTCTGCCCCCGGGTGACGTCGACGCTCGGGCTGGGATTGCTGCTCGGGGTGCCCGCCGTGGCACTTGGCTCGGGCGTTGAGGCGTCGTCCCTGGTGATGGTCACCTCCACCGGGATGACGGTGCCAGACTCCTCGGCGGTGAAGTAGACGACGTGCGTTCCGGACTTCAGCGAGGTCTTGGAGAAGTCGATCGTGCCGGTAGCGACACCGTCCTTGACGTCGAAGGTGGCCAAGGCCTTGGCGTTCGCATCCTGGGAGGTGCGGGCGACGAGCTTGGTGTTCGTCGGGGCGCCCTTGGAGGTGAGATCCAGGGTGTCGGGGGCGATGCCCTTCTCGGCGGTCTGACCAAAGGTGAACGAGAATGCGGTGTCGCTCACGCGCTTGGCGGAGACCGACACACCGCGACGGGCGAAGGACGGGGTGAGCTTGCCCTGATCCTTGATCCAGCTCACCCAGGCGTCCAGATCGACCTTGCCGGTGTCGACCGGCCTGGATCCCTTGGCGAGGGTGTGGAAGTTGTCGCCACCGTTGATGAGGAACGAGCCGGACCCCACGGTGTAGCTGGCCTTCGGGCCGATCGGCTTGCCGTTGACCCAGACGCTGGTGATGCGCTGCCCCTCCGGCAGGTTCTCGTCGTAGGTGTAGGAGACGTTGTTCGACAGCCCCAGGGAGAGGAACGGGCGCGAGGGCACTTGGCCCTTCTCGTCGTGCTGCCACTGTTCCTCGAGCACCTGCTTGAACTGCTCGCCGGTGATCTTCGTGGTCATGAGCGAGTTGGCGAACGGCAGGACGAGGGCGGCGTCCTTGTAGGTGATCTCACCGGACTGCAACGAGGCACGGGTGCCACCGGGATTCTGGATGCCGATGAAGTTCGGGTCGTCCTTGCCCAAGGTGTCCTTGAACATCTGGGCAACCATGTTGCTCATGGCCGATTCGCGATTGCGCACGCTGGAGCCGAACGACGAGTCCTGCGCGTCGGAGGCGGTGGTGATGGGCGCCGTCGCCGTGCCGATCACCTTGGCACCGATGACGTCGGCCTGCTTCCTGGCGGCCTCGGTGTCGGAGTTGATCTTGGCGATCACCGGGTCGGCGAGGTTGGCCTGTTTGGGGGCCGGCACCGTCCTGGCGGCGGTGGAGCACAACTGGGCACTCCTGGTGTCGTAGGCGAGGTCCACCTGGGCCAGGTGGGTGCCGTAGGATGCGGCTTGCAGCAGCGGTGCGCCGTTGCGTCCCTTCCATGAGTACAGCTGGTGGGTGTGCCCGTTGAAGGTGACGTCCACATCGGTGCTCAGGTTGTTGTAGATCGGGGCGAAGTTGCCGTTGACCTTGGCAGGGGCGAAGTCGCCACCGGAGGCAGCACCCTCATGGATCGAGGCGACGACGACGTCGGCCAGGTGCTCGGACTTGAGACGTCTGGCCTCGGCGTTGACGGCCTCGACCGGATCGCCGATCGTCAGGTCGGCAATGCCGGCCGGGGAGACCAGCGAGGGCAGGTCCTTGGTGACGGCGCCGATCACGCCGATACGCACCCCACCCTTCGTGAAGACGGTGCTGGCCCTGAGATCGTCGGTGACGGTCGTGGTGCCCTTCTTGTAGACGTTGGCTCCCAGGTATGGGAAATCCCCGTCAATGCGTTTGTTGACGTGCTCGGTGAGATCGGTCAGTCCCTTGTCGAACTCGTGGTTGCCCACCGCCGAGGCCTCCAGACCGGCGTCCTTGAGGATGTCGATCGTCGGGTTGTCGTCCTGGGAACCGGACTCGAATGTCGATCCACCGATGTTGTCGCCGGCCGAGGTGAGCAGGACGTGGTCGGCCCCCTTGTCGGTGCGGGCCTGCTGCACGGGGGTGAAGAGCTTGGCAGCCTCACCGATACGACCGTGGAAGTCGTTGAAGCTGAAGACGGTGACGTCGGAGTCCGGGGTGCAGGTCGCCGGGGAGCTGCTGGCCTGGGCAGAGCCGGTCGCGGCGCTGGTCGACGGGGTGGCGTCCTTGCTGGGTGAGCTGCTGGCCGATGCGCTCGCTGACGGAGCGGCGCTGGCAGATCCGGTGGGGGCTGCGCTGCCGGTGGGGGTGCTCGCGCCACTCGGTGTTGCGGACTCACTCGGACTCGGCGACTCGCTGGGGGTGGCACCTGCTGCCGGACCCGTCACGGCGATCGAACCGATCATCGCGGTGAGGCACAGTGCCGACAACGCGATGCGGTGCGTCGGGATGTTGATCATGTGTTCTTCTCCCGGGGTGGTGAGGTGGCGCGTCATGGGTGACGGACCATCATCACCATCTCACCCCGTGAGAAGTCCTGGTGGCAAGGCCCGGGGGAAATTGTCACCAAGAGTTCAAGCGCCGGATCGCCCCCGGAACCAGCGGCTGAATCACCGCTCGATGCCCTCGGGCAGCTCGCCGGTGTACCCCGCGGGGATGTGGGCGCACGACGGGTCGGAGGCCAAGTAGTTGCCGGTCATGGCGTAGGCCGTGGACCTGGATCCGCCACAGAAGTGGTTGAACTCGCAGGCCCCGCACTTGCCCTCGAACCCCGACGGGTTGCGCAGTGCCCGGAACACCTCCGACTCGCGGTAGATCTGTGGGAACGGCGTGTCCTTGATCGAGCCACAATGGATCGGCAGGAACCCCGACGGATAGACGTCGCCGGTGTGGTCGATGAACGCGAATCCCGATCCGGAGTTGATGGCGAGTGGGGTGCGTGGGGGACGCGGCTCCTCGATGTTCTCACCGAGCAACTCGTGGGTCTCCTTGGTGAGCCAGTGGTACAGCTCCCCGTGCTTGGCCGGGGCAGCCTTGCCCTGCCGTACTGCCTCGCGCTGGAAGGCGATGCGGCGATACTGCGGTGCCTCGGTCGTCTTGATGGCGATACGGGTGGAGTTGTCGTGCAGCCAGTGCAGGACGTCCTCGCGCTCGTGGGGTGTGAGCATGTCGAGGTGCTGGCCGCGGCCGGTGGGCACCAGCATGAACGTGTAGAACATGAACGCCCCGAGGTCGATGGCGTTCTTGAGCATCTGGGGTGCCTCGTGGATGTTCTTGGCGGTGAACACCGTGTTGAGCTGGAACCGCATGCCCAACTCGTTGAGCATGTGGCACGCCTCGATGGTGCGATCGAAGGTTCCCGGGAATCCACGGAAGGCGTCGTGGGTCTCGGCCGATCCACCGTCCAGCGACATCGACATCACCGACACCCCGGCGTCCTGTACCGCCTTGACACGTTCGCGGGTGAACAGCGGCGTCACCGATGGTGAGATCGACACGTGCAGGCCCTTGCCAACTGCGTACTCGATGAGATCGACGAGGTCGGGGCGTTCGAAGCAGTCGCCGCCAGTGAGGACGAGCATGGGGTAGGGGCGTTCGTAGCTGGTGAGCTGGTCGATGAGCTCGTGGCCCTCGGCGTTGGTGAGCTGCCCGGGGGCGGCACGGTGCTGGGCCTCGGCCCGGCAGTGCTGGCACACCAAGGCACAGGCCCGGGTGACCTCCCAGATGACGAGGAACGGTTTGTCGTTGAGATCGTGCTTGATCTCGCGCACCAGCGGGCCGTGGCCGGGATGCCCACCCGGGTGGCCACCGGGATGTCCTCCCGCAGCTCCAGGATGACCACCAGAGTGTTCGGGGTGGCCGGTGGAGCCGTGTCGGGGTGTCGCGAGTTCAGTCATGCAGTTTCTCCTCCAGGACGTCGGTGGCCACTGGCTCATCGGCAGGTGTTTGGGTACTCCTCACCTGTGGAAGGCTACGGGGCAGTGGCCACCCATCCAACCTACCTCCTGTCAGACTCGCGAGAGATCATGCAGCGTACGGAATTTGGTGATCTGCTATTTGTAAAGATGCATAAATACAGTTTATGCTGGTAGTCGCTCCTGAAATGAGAGAGAAGAAGCCGCGCAGAAGACTACCGACCGATGAAGACTGGCATTGAATGATAAGAATTGATCACGTATCGCATCGTTATCGACGACGCGTGAGTCTTGACGACGTCTCTTGTGAGTTGAGTTTCGGGCTGTGGGGGCTGCTCGGCTCCAATGGAGCTGGGAAATCAACTCTCCTCGGTATTCTCTCCACGATGATGACGGCAAGAAGCGGGTCGGTGACGATCGACGGTGTCGACATCCACGATGTCGACACAATTCGACGCATGGTGGGTTTTCTCCCTCAGCAGTTTCGCCTTCCGCCCCTGTTCCGGGTGCGAAGAGTGGTGGAGTATGCGGCATGGGCCCGGGGCGTCGCTCGCGGTGACTGCTCGAGTGCTGCCAGCGGTGCCTTGGATCGTGTCGGTCTGTCTGGTCGACAGGGTGATGTCGTGAAGTCGTTGTCCGGAGGTATGCGTCAGCGTCTCGGGATCGCCTGTGCGATTGTCGCTGATCCCGCCGTTCTGTTGCTTGACGAACCAACGGTGGGGCTGGACCCTGCGTCACGTATCGGCATTCGCAATCTCATGGGTGAGCTCGCGGAGGATCGTACCGTCATCGTCTCCACGCATCTGCTCGAGGACTTTCAGGGATACGTCTCCAATCTCATCGCTCTTTCTGACGGACGCCTGGTGTTCACGGGCACATACTCTGAGCTGGAACGGATCGGACGCGAACATCCTGCGAAAGGAGCCAATGCTGCCGAGGCTGGATATCTGAGCCTGGGGGCGGCATGAGCTCCGCATCCACACGCCGCGGCATGGCCTTTCCCCTGCAACGCCGAACGTTCGTCAGCCTGGTCATCGTCGGTGCCCTGTGCAGCATCGTCGCGCTGAGATCGCAATGGTCGTGGGGGGTGTGGCGAGTACAGGACGTCACGGTTTCCCTGCGTGAGACCAGCATGCTGTGGGCACTCGTCGCTGGGTTGGTGGGAGCAGCATCGGCTGCGCGGCTGCGCCCCACTGACATGATCGTTGGAGGATGCCCGGCACGACCCCTGTCCGCCATCCAGTGGCAGTGGCTCTGGCGAGAAGCTGCGGCGATCCTTATCGGGACATGCGCAGGTGCTCTGCCACTGCTCATCAAGGGTTGGCGCACCACCACACCTACCCTGTTCGAGGCACTGGACGTGTTCGTCGTGGCACTGTCCGTCGTGGCTCTGCTGGCGATCGCGCACCTGGTTGCAGCGATGATCTCCCATCCAGTGGTGTGGATCGTTGCCCCGCTCGTCTGCCTGCTCGTGACGACGATTCCCATGACGGTGAACGAGAATGCGCTGGCCAACACGGGACGCAGCTCGGTCACCTTCGCGTGGTCACTGGGCATGATCGAGCCGACGGGTGACCATGTCGTCACTGGTGAGGCGGTAGTGTGTCGGGCACTGTTCTTCCTCGTGGTCACCGCGTCCTGCATTGCCGTGGCAGCTCGATGCATGCGAGTGCGCACCGACGGAGTCGGGTGGCAGACCGTGACCCCGTGTCTGGCATTTCTGCTTCCCCCGGTGCTGCTCGTGGCAGCAGGCATGGTGCGGCCTCTCTCACTGTTCCAGGACGCACCTGCATCCGTGACGTGCCATGAGAGCCGTGGGGTGCAGGTGTGTGTCCATGACGAGCACCATGATTTGATCCCGCTCTATGAGCAGGCAGCGACTGCAGTCCTTGGGATTGTTCCGGCGCAGAACCGGCCACACAGAGAGGCTCTCGTCGAGTCCGGACTTCCCGCCCCGGCCGGAGCGTCGACGACTGACGTCGGCACGCCCACCGCCTTCGACTCGCGGGATCAGCTCCTGCAGAACGTCGGTGCGAACCTCGCTGAGAAATTGTCAGGTCGTGAGTCCTGCGCGACCTCGCAATCAGGCTTGGTGGATGAGCGTGCTGGGGCCCAGCGCGATGCCGCCATCGCTGTGGAGAGGACCATTCTTCGACTGGCTGGTCTTGGGTACGAGCAGGTTGCCAGCTCGCAGACCACTGCCCTCGACAGCGCAAACCTGACCGAATTCCAGAGATGGTATTCCGCCCATCAGACTGCCGTGCAGGAATGCTCCCTGTTGCCTGCAGACGTTGGGCATCTGTGAGGTGGCGGCGGTGACATTCCTCAGAGGTCGACATGCCCTCACGCTTCTGGCAGGTCCGGTCGTCTGTCTCCTCATGGGCCTCCTCGCCTGGACACAGGTGTTCTCGCTGGCACCGGGAGACGTCTGGGATCGTCCGGTGTGTGCCGTGGAGGTCGTGGTACTCCTCGACACGGCTGTCCTTCTCTGGGGTGGATCCGCCAGCCTTGCGTGGATGGAGAGAGTCGCACCGCGACCCCTGCGGTTCTGCTACGCCTGCACCGCCGTGTGGACGTGTCTGTGTGCCATCGGGCTGCCGCTGCTCATGTGCCTCGTGCTGCGGACGTTGCCTCCCGATGCCCTACCAGGGTCGGAGAACGTCCTCGTTGACGGCATACCGACTCGGTTCCAACTGCCCTGGGGAGTGTTTGAGAGGTACTCGGTGGTGTGTCTGTTGTGCACGGGCATTGCACTCATGGCCACGGGGTTCGTCTCGCGGAGCTTCGGTCCGCTGCTGGGGCTGCTCTCATATGTCGTCATCGTTGTCGTGCAGTCCAACACCCTGCTGACGTTTCTGCCAGGTGGGTATCCCGGTGAGGCCGCAGCCATGACCGGTGAAGCTGCACTCACGATCAGTCCTGCTGCGATCGTGTGCGCAGTCACCGTAGCAATACTTGGTATTGCCGAATACACGTGGCGAGTTGGAGGGGTGAAAGCGCTGTCGTCTTGATCGGCGCCCCAGCAACCAGCAACTCGTCCGTCCCAGTGCCGCCCTGGCACCGTCGCCCCTGAGCCAATCGTTCCTGGGCCAATCGTTGCCGACAACCTGTCGACGAGCCGGGTCGGGTGACGATCGTGATTGACCGCCGATGTCAGGGGTATGTCAAGGGTTCTGTGGGAGCAGCTTCTCCTCAAGGACGTCGGTGGCAACCTTGTTGCCAGCGATGATGGCATTGGGCACACCTGCCCCGTTGACACCGGCTCCAGCCGCGAACAGCCCGGGAAGCCTGCTCAGGCCGGTACGCACGGCGTCGATGCGTTCGTGATGTAGTGGACCGGGCTGTGGCATGGCGGCGGTGAATCGGTGCACGAGGTGGTTGTGTGGATTCACCCGCAGCCCGATGCGTCCCAGCTCCTCCACCGAGGCGGCGCCGAGTTCCTCGTCGGACCACTGGTCGATGTTGATTCCGCGGTCTCGTCCGACATTGAGCCGCAGCAGATGTGTGTCGGCAGGGTGTCGGTCGGGCCACTTGTTGGTGAGGTTGACCACCTGGCGGATGAGTGGTGACCAGGCCGAACCGACGAACCAGTCCACCGCCTCGGCGAGGGGATGCGTCGGACGGTCGATGCGCAGGACGACGGCAGCCACCGTCACTGCGCGCTCCCTCGACAGTGTCGAGGCGGTGTCGGGGGCAACCGAGCGCAGCAGTTCGGCGCTCACGGCCGTCGGGGTGGCCAGCACCACGGAGTCTGCGGTCAGGGTGCGTCGCCCGGACTCGTCGGCCACCTCCAGCAGCCAGCGGCCTGACGTGCCCTGCTGTTCCCGACCATTCGCCGAGGCGGTCCTGTCCTCGGTACGGGTCACATCGTCTGTGTCCATCCCGCTTCGCGTGGCGTCCTGAGGTGTCTCTCCCCGGGTCAGTGCCACGGCACGGGTACCCGTGAGTACGGTGACGTTGGCCGACAGGGCAGTGGTCAGCTCGCCCATGCCTTGACGCCAGGACCCCATGGTTGGTGTGCGCGGGGCCTTGGTGGGGTGTTTGGCGTGACGGCCCAGGCGTGATCCGTTCTCGCCGAGTCCCAGCTCCCGGCGCACGGTCTCCTGAAGAATGGAGTCTCCCGAGGTCGCCGTCCGCACCAGGCCTGGCGAGACACTTTCCAACGCGAAGGCATTGATGTCCGCGGCATGGATCGCCCCCACCAGGGGATCGACGATCGCCGTGGCAACCCCCTTGCCGAATCGTGCCCCGATGAACTCACCCACGGTGACCCCGGCAGGCTGGGGGCGTGCCAGAACCGGTTCCAGACCAGCTCGCAGCAGGTCGGCCGGGGAGAGCACCCGCGAGGCGATGGTGGGGAACAGCTTGGTCGGCCCCACCGGCGTCACCCCGTCGGGCAGTGGCACGACTCCGTGCCGGCTGGACAGCAGCGAGGTTCCCTGGGCGGGGTGGATCATCGAGGCGTCAAGACCGAGTTCGGTGATGAGTTTCTGGACTCCCGGAGCGCGCAGCGGTGCGGCCTCGGCACCCAGGTCGACAGCCTGGCCGTCCAGCTGGGCTGAGCGGACCTGTCCACCCAAGCCGTCCGAGGCTTCGACCAGTGTCACCTGGCATCCAGATTTCTGCAGACTGTGTGCGGCGACGAGGCCACAGACCCCGCCGCCGACGACGATGACCCGGCGAGCATTCACGTCGTCAAACGTACCCCAACCACGGCGCACAATCCTCCCGGGGGACGTGCCTGGTCGAGGGTTCCTCCCACCGGCGAACTGCCGGTCTTTCGCAAGGATTGTCGGGGGCAAGTCATTGCCGAGTGGGCGACGGCGTACTACATTGGCTACCGATCGGTAACTTACCGTTCGGTAGGTATGTGAGTCACGCACCCGACCCTGCTGGGAGGCAGTACATGGTTTCGCACGGCGACGCCACACACGGCAAGGGGTCATCAACCCACCACCTGTCACGAGGGGACGCGTCCCAGCCGCGCAGCGCGGCCGGGCACGACGGGTCCGAGCCCATGCAGCAGGGGCAGTCGAACCCCATGCCGTCGGACCCGGCGCAGTCTGGTCCGGTTCAGCCGGATTCCGGGCAGCACGACACAGCCACCTCGGCAGCCGGCACCTGCCCGTTGTTCGCCGATCTGGCCCAGCAGTTCCCGGTGGACCAGCCCGCGTCCGACATGATCCAGATCCTCTCACCCGACGGGGTGCGCACAGATCGCGACGACCTCCCCGTGCACGTGAGTGACGCCCAGCTCGTCGACGCCTACGAGAAACTCGTCATGGCCCGGCGGCTCGACATCGAGGGTACGAACCTGCAACGACACGGGGAACTCGGCCTGTGGCCGCCCCTCATCGGCCAGGAGGCCACCCAGGTGGGCGCCTGGCTGGCCCTGGGCAGTGCGGACCAGGTCTTTCCCACCTATCGCGAGCAGGCCCTGGCCGCCTGGATGGGTGTCGAACTGTCCCAGGTGCTGGCCACCTGGCGGGGAACCGCACACTGCCCGTGGGACACCGTCGCCACACACTTCTCGGCCTACCCGGTGATGATCGGCTCGGGCACCCTGCACGCCGTCGGCTACGCCATGGGCATCCAGCGTGACAAGGCCGCCGATCCGAGCGTGGACGCCGCCGTGCTGGACTTCCACGGCGACGGGGCGATGAGCGAGGGCGACACCAACGAGGCCTACGTCTTCGCCGCCGCCATGAAGGCCCCGGTGGTCTTCTGCGCGGTGAACAACCAGTGGGCGATCTCCGAACCGACCAGCGTGCAGGCACCAACCTCGCTGTACCGACGCGGACTGGGATTCGGGATTCCCTCGGTACAGGTGGACGGCAACGACGTCCTGGCGGTGGCAGCCGTCCTCTCAGCGGCCTTGGACCACGCCCGATCCTGCCGGGGACCGGTGATGGTGGAGACGTGGACCTATCGCACCGGAGCCCACACCACCACCGACGACCCGACCCGCTACCGCACTGCGCAGACCGACGAGTACTGGGCCGGTCTGGACCCGATCGTCCGGATGCAGAAGTATCTGCGCTCCCGGGAACTCATCGACGACGATTGGCTCGCCGAACTCGACGAGCGAGCCGAGCAGTTCGGCGCCCAGGTGCGCGACGCCGTCCACCAGCCCGACCCGGACCCGGTGGCCCTGTTGGACGACGTCTACGCCGAACCCACCCCGGACGTACGGGCCGATCAACGCGAACTCGCCGAGTGGCTGCAGGGAGGTCAGTGATGACGACGATTGCCAAGGCCCTCAATGCCGCGATGGCCGACGCCCTGGCGGCCGATCCGAAGGTGCTCGTCATGGGCGAGGACGTCGGCACCCTGGGTGGTGTGTTCCGCATCACCGACGGGCTCAAGAAACGGTTCGGCGGGTTGCGCGTCATCGACACCCCGTTGGCCGAGTCGGGCATCGTCGGCACGGCGATCGGCATGGCGATGCGCGGTTACCGCCCGGTGGCCGAGCTCCAGTTCGACGGGTTCACCGCCCCGGCCTTCGACCAGATCGTCTCGCAGCTGGCGCGCTACCGGGCCCGGGTGGGCGGCCAGTGGTCGCTGCCGGTGACCATCCGGGTGCCCTACGGTGGCGGGGTGGGATCCCCCGAGCACCACTCGGAGTCACCCGAGGGGTTCTACGCCTCGGTGCCCGGCCTCAAGGTTGTCACCTGCGCCACACCCGACGACGCCTACTGGATGCTGCGGCAGAGCATCGACTGCGATGACCCGGTGATCTTCTTCGAGCCCAAGCGGCGCTACTACGTCAAGGGTGAGATCTCCCCGGCGGCGTCGACGGGGCTGCACCAGGCCAGGGTGGTGCGCCCGGGGACCGACGCGACCCTGCTGTGCTACGGGCCGATGGTCGACACCTGTCTGGCTGCCGCCGAGGCTGGCGAGCAGGAGGGGATGAGTCTGGAGGTCGTCGACCTGCGCTCCGTCTCACCGATCGACATGGCCACCGTCGAGGAGTCGGTGCGATCCACCACCCGGGCGATCGTCGTGCAGGAGGCAGCTCGTACCCAGGGCATCGGCGCCGAGCTGTCCGCTCGCCTCACCGAGTCGCTCTACTACGTCATGGAGGCACCGGTACTGCGGGTCACCAGTCCGACGACCCCCTACCCGCCGTCCCGGGTGGAGTCGAGTCATCTTCCCGACGTCGACCGCATCCTCGACGCCGTCGACCGATCACTTGCATACTGAGTTCTGTCATTGTCAGGAGACCAGGAGACACCGTGAAGACGTACACCATGCCCGACCCGGGCGAGGGACTCACCGAGGCCGAGGTCGTCTCGTGGCTGGTGAACCCCGGCGACACCGTGAAGATCAACGACGTGCTGTGCGAGGTGGAGACCGCCAAGTCGATCGTCGAGCTTCCCAGCCCGTTCGCCGGAACAGTGCACAGCCTTGCCGCAGACGAGGGCCAGACGGTGCCGGTGGGCGGAGCGCTCATCGTCATCGACGACGGCTCCGGTGCCGACGATTCCCACCCCGGTGACGGTGCCGACCAGGCAGGGACCGACGACGCGGGGAAGCCCGGGGACAGTGCGGCCACAGACGGTGAGGAGAAGCTGCTCGTCGGCCACATCCCGGCGGCCGAAGGTGGTCGACGTCGTCGCCGTCGCGGGGCCGGAGCTGGGCAGCAGGCGGCCGTGGTGCGTGGCGCCACTCAGTCGGCCGGTTCCGATGAACGCCCAGCTGCAGCCGATGGGTCCGCGAGCCAAGGGCACCAGGACGGGGCCACGTCACCCTCGGCCCCGGCTGGACAGGATCGGAGCGCCATCTCCCCACGAGGTCAGGCGCATGACACTGCGCCCCAACCCGATCCGTCGAACCCGCCACGCATGGACGCGAGCACCGGCCCGGAGCACGTGCTGGCCAAGCCCCCGGCCCGTCGGTTGGCCGCCGAGCTGGGTGTGGACCTCGCCACCGTCACGGGTACCGGGCGGGACGGCGTCATCACCCGCACCGACGTCAAGCAGGCTGCGACCGATCGAGGGGTGACGGACTCGGCGCCCCAGCCATCTGACCAGCGAGGTGCGACCCGGTCGAGCTCGGACGGGCAGCCCCAGTCGGTCACCCCGGCCCAGACCAGCGGCGACGCCCAACTCTTCGCCCAGTCGTGGATCTCCCGGACCATGCTCGGCGGTGAGCCGACCGCACCGGGGGAACGGCGCGTCCCTATCCACGGGGTGCGCAAGGTGACCGCAGAAGCGGTCAAGACGTCCATGGACACCAAGGTACTCGTCACCGCCTTCCTCACCTGCGACGTCACCCCGACGATGGACCTCGTCGCCCGGCTACGAGCCGACCGCGCCTTCCGCGGGCTGCGAGTCTCCCCACTCACCGTGTGGTGCAAGGCCGTCACCCTGGCCATGCGACGCACCCCCGTCGTCAACGCCAGCTGGGACGACGAGACTGGCCAGATCGTCCACCACGAGCAGGTGAACCTCGGCATTGCCGCCGCCACGCCACGTGGACTCATGGTTCCGGTGGTACGCGATGCCCAGGACATGACGATGCTCGACCTCGCCCAAGAGCTCACCCGTATCATCGCGGTGGCCAAGGAGGGCCGTCTGCAACCCGCCGACTACACCGGCGGCACCTTCTCCATCACCAATGTGGGGGTGTTCGGGCTCAATGCCGGCACCCCGGTCGTCAACCGCGACGAGTCCGCCATCCTCGTGCTCGGGTCGATCGATCGACGACCCTGGGTGGTGGGCACCGGAGACGACGAGCGGATCGTCCCGCGCTGGGTGACGACGATGAGCCTGGGATTCGACCACCGCCTCATCGACGGGGAACAAGGCTCGACCTTCCTGCACGACCTGGCAGAGATCCTCTCCGACCCGACCGCGGCGCTGCTGTACTGACCGGACTGGTGCCCGAAAAGCGCGGAGCAGGGCGGGGTGCGGCGGTGACGCGGTGAACGACCCGCGACGCGGTGAACGACCCGCGACGCGACGCAGCCATCTCGTCATCGTTTCGGTCTGGCCCAAGGAGATGCAGTGAATCCCACCAGCAACGCGAACCATCCACGGAACCATCGGCCGGACGCGGGCCGCACCCCCGATCCCGAGGTCTGGGCCGGGAGGGCACGTCTGGCCCATCGCACCCTGCGGCAGTACTTCCGAGCCGGTCGGGTGCTGCTGCACGAGGCCGTGCCACGTCGCCGCCAGGACCGACGGCACAGCTACGAGTGGCCGCATTCCCAGGTCACGGCCGCCGCCACCGACCTGGCCTGCGTCGGAATCGGCCTGGCCACTGCCCACGACGCTGGCCAGGAGACCTACTGGAGCCCGTTGCGGGGTGCCTACACATCACTGCCGCGCCCGCCGCACGGGGTGGGTGGACGCATCTACATCGACGACAACGCCTGGATGGCGCTCATCCACGTCCAACGAGTACTCGCTGGAATCGGCTCCGACAAGGACCTTCGTCGCGCCCAAGCCATCCATCGCTTCATCCAGCGCTCCCGGGACACCGATCCGAGTCATCCGGCTCCCGGCGGGGTGTTCTGGATGGCCCAGCCGATCTGGGCCACACTGCTCAGCCATTGCCGGTCGGGCGATGGCTCGGGCCGTGGGGATTCACGGTTGCGCGCTGCACCAGACAGGCGGTGTTCTGGGATGCGGGTTGGATCGGCGCTGTCCGGGGGCCTGTTTCGCGCGTCGCACCTGCTCGGCGCGTCGGCCTCGGGCAACCACAGTCGCAACACGGTCTCCACCATGCCGCCGACCCAGTTGGCCCTGCGACTGCACCAGGTCACTGGGGAGGATTGCTTCCTGCGCGACGCCCGGCCCATCTACGAGTGGGCCAGGGAACACATGCTCAGCCCGGACGGTCTGTTCTGGGACAACATCGACCTGGCTGGGAACATCGACCCCACCTTCTGGAGCTACAACCAGGGGGTGCCGATCGGTGTGGAGGCCCTGGCCTGGCAGATCACCGGGTCTGTGGTGCACCGACGTCGCCTCGACGAGATCATCGAGGCGTCCCTGGCGTATTTTCGTCCCGAGGAGCCGGACGGGCCGTTCGACGGGCAGCCGATCTTCTTCAACGCCATCTTCCTCAAGAACCTGCTGCTGGCCTCGGCGATCGTCCCCGATGACCGTGCCATACGGATCACACAGTGCTACGCCGAACGCATGTGGCGCACCCGCTGCGACCAGGACTCGGGACTGTACCGACGCCCCAGTGCCGATCACACCGAGCTGCTGGAGCAGGCTGCGATGGTCCAGCTCTGCGCGGTGCTCGCGGCGGATCCGCGCTGCTGGACGTGGCTGTACTGACGTGCAGGTGTCATCGGGTGTGGGCCGCCCCTGCGCTGATGACTTTCGGAATGCCCGGCAGCGCTCGCCATCGTGCGGCATGGTGTCACTGGCTCGCGTTGATCCAGTACCGATCCACCCGCGCGGTGAGACCACTGGTGATCTCGTAGCTGATCGTCTCGGCAGCTGCGGCCATGTCATCGGCGGTGATCGTCTCGCCTGACTGACTGCCGATGAGGACGGCCTCGTCGCCCACCTTGGTTCCGGCGTGCGGGCCGACGTCGACCATGATCTGATCCATGCAGACCCGTCCGACCACCGGACAGCGCCGGCCACCCAGCAGCACGACGCCCCGGTTGGAGAGCAGCCGGGGAAATCCGTCGGCATACCCCACCGGGATGGTGGCGATGGTCGTGCTTCGCTCGGCGGTCCAGGTGCGTCCGTACCCGATGCTGGTGCCGGGGGCCACCTGTTTGACGAATGACACCCAGCTGCGCCACGCGAGGGCAGGGCGCAGGTTGGCGCGCTGCAGGCTCGGATTGGGGTCGTAGCCGTAGGCGGCGATGCCGGTGCGCACCATCGTCGTCGCTCCCAGGTCGTGGCCGAGGACGGCACCGGAGTTGGCCACGTGCACTTGGGCGATGGGTCCTCGGGACGTGGCGGTACGCTCCACGGCAGCCAGGAAGTCCTCGATCTGGTGGGTGGTGAAGTCCTCACCGTCAGGGGTGTCTGCCAGGGGAAGGTGCGTGAAGACTCCCTCGAGCTCGAGGCTGGGCTCTCGGTCGACGAGGTCTGCCAGACGCAGCAATTCCTCGGCTGGCAGTCCGATGCGTCCCATGCCCGTGTCCACGCCGATGTGGACCTTGACGGTGCGAGCCAGACGGCGTGCGGCTCGACCGGTGGCCGCAATGTTCGTGTCGTCGGTGACGGTGAGCCGCATTCCCGATGTGGCGGCGGCATCGAGGTCGTGTGGCAGGGCGGGGGAGAGCTTGAGGATTGGTCTGGTGATGCCGGCGGCGATGAGTTCCTGGCCCTCGGCGACGTTGGCGACGGCGAACCAGTCGGCGGCGTTGGTGCGTTGGGCCTCCAGGGCACACTGGCTGGCTCCGTGACCGTAGCCGTCACCCTTGACGGCGAACATCACCTGTCGCCCCCCGGCCTGCTCACGAACCTGCCCCAGATTGTGGACGATGGCTGCAAGGTCGACGACGGCTTGGGAGGGCGAGGGGCAGTACGGCATGGGTGTCATTGTCCCACTGGTTGCCCCCACGACGGGAACCTGCACGGTGGCCCCAGACGGTGGGAAGCCTGCGGGGTGATGCTGGTGGCTCAGCCCATCCGCCGGGACGGGAACTGCTCCTTGGCGTAGCGTGCGACCTGCCAGGTGGCCATGCCGTCGGTGCCGGCACCGATACCTCCACCGAGCAGCGGGATCTTCTTCATACCCATGACAGCCACCCGTTTGCCGGTGGCCAGGCTGCCCAAGGTCTCGACGACGTGGGTGGCCACGGTCTTCTCCAGCTCCGGGTCGCTCACCGGGGCGGTGGCCATCGCCATGGGTGTGCTGGGGATCTTCTCGTTCCGGATGAGCTCGTCCACGTTGTCCTGGGTGAGCAGGCAGGTGAAGATCGCCGTGCGCACCCGGGGATCGTCGACGTCGTAACCGCGCAGATGGGAAATCGCGGCGACCATGCGTGCCTGCAGGGTGGCAAGGGCACTCATGTTCGCTGGTAGAGCCACCGGGATGGTGACCCAGCCGCCCAGGTTCGCCAGGAACCCCTGGGCCCCGGCCATCCCGATGTGGTTGCGCACCAAGACGTCGATGGCGGCCTCGACCTCACCCTTGCGGTTCAGCGTCGTGCCAGCGGCCTTGCGGGCTCCCGGCAGCGGCCCGGCACCGTCGATGGCGACGTCCATGATGGTGCGAAACACCGACAACGCCGCGTTCGGTGCCACGACGAGGGCCTTGGACAGGGCTTCGCCAGACTTGCTCATGGCCACGATCCTTCCTGAGACTCTCCTCCAGCCTATCGACGCCCGCAACCGGCGTGACGCAGCTGGGCGAAGACTGCACGACGGACTCTCCCGATGACCGTTGCCGCCACGTGGTGTGAGAGGGCCGGGGTGGCCTGAACCATGATGGGGTGTCGGGATGCGCGAATCTCGGCGCAGCTTCGGCCGCCGATGGCGTCATGCCTCGCTGTTCTGCCGAGGCTGGCTGCCTAGGCTGGAGTACATGGACCTTTTCGGTGACCCGGACCAGTGGCCTGACTCCGACCTGCTGTGTCTGACGGGGGTGCTTGGCCCGCATCTGGTGCTCGCCGCCCTGCACGAGGGCGTCTTTCCCATGCCGCTGGGTGATGACGCACCGCGTGAGTACCGGGGTGCCACGGCGTGGTGGTCGCCGCAACGTCGCGGCGTCCTGCCCTTGGACCGCCTCAGCCTCTCCTCCAGCCTGCGCAAGACCACCAAGCATCGCACGACCACGGTGGACCAGGCCTTCGACCGGGTCATCGAGCGCTGCGCCGACCCGTCTCGACCGGGTGGCTGGATCGACTCGACGATCATCGACAGCTACACCGAATTGCACCACAACGGCTGGGCCCACTCGGTGGAGACGTGGGACGAGGACGGACGGCTGGTCGGTGGGCTGTACGGGGTGAGCGTCGGCGGGTTGTTCAGCGGCGAATCCATGTTCCACGACTCGGTGCATGGCCGGGACGCCTCCAAGACCGCGCTCATTCGGCTCGTCCTGGAGCTGGGGGAGAGCAGCCATGCTCCGACGGTCGACCAGGAGTCCTGCCGCGACGCCACATCACACACCTTGTCTGAACCGTCCGCGTCCGGTGAGCCGACCAGTGCCGCCCAGGCTGCCCCCTCCGGCTGCCCTGCCTCCGGGTGGCGGCCTGTGCTCGTCCACCCCACTGCACTGCTCGACGTGCAGTGGCTCACACCCCATCTGGCCAGCCTGGGAGCAGTCGAGATCGATCGTGCCGAATACCTCCACCAGCTCGAGGGCGTCTTGGCTACTCCCGGGCCGCGCTGGCGTACCGATCGTCTCACTGGCCCCCAGATGCTCACCGAGCTCGCACGGCGCGGCTAGACTCCTACCCATGATCGACCCCAAGCTGCTGCGCACAGATCCAGACGTCATCCGTCGTTCCCAGATCGCCCGGGGTGAGGACCCATCGGTGGTTGACGAGCTCATCACCGCCGACGAGACTCGCCGGCACGCGATCGCGGCTCATGAGTCGGCCCGTGCCGAGCAGAAGGGTCTGGGCAAGAAGATCGCCCAGGCCAGGGGTGACGAGAAGGCCGCCCTGCTGGCCCGTACCAAGGAGCTCTCCACCCAGGTGGGCCAGCTCAAGGACGAGGCCGCCGCAGCCGAGGAACGATTCACCGAACTCGCCAAGACCGTGGGCAACATCGTCATCGACGGCGTGCCCGCTGGTGGTGAGGACGAGGGCGTCGTCATCGAGACGATCGGCACCCCGCGCGACTTCGCAGCCGAGGGATTCGAGCCCAAGGACCATCTGGAGATCGGTGAGGCGCTGCACGCCATCGACATGGAGCGGGGCACGAAGATCTCTGGGTCGCGGTTCTACGTGCTCACCGGCATTGGCGCACAGCTGGAGTTCGCCCTGCTCAATCTGGCCATGTCCAAGGCCGCCACGTGGGGATTCACCCCGATGATCCCCCCGGCGCTGGTCAAGCCGTCGGCCATGGAGGGCACCGGATTCCTCGGCCAGGCCGCCGACGACGTCTACTACCTGCCCAAGGACGAGCAGTACCTCGTCGGTACCTCCGAGGTGGCCCTGGCCGCCTTCCACTCCGGTGAGATCCTCGACGACGCCGAGCTGCCCAGGCAGTATGTGGCGTTCTCCCCGTGCTACCGACGCGAGGCCGGTTCCTATGGCAAGGACACCCGGGGCATCTTCCGCGTCCACTGGTTCGACAAGGTCGAGATGTTCGTCCACTGTCTGCCCGCCGATGCCGAGGCATGGCACGAGAAGCTGCTCGGATTCGAGAAGGAGTTCATCGAGGCCCTGGAGATCCCGTTCCAGGTGCTCGACGTGGCCTCCGGTGACCTGGGACTGTCTGCGGCACGCAAGTACGACTGCTACGGCTGGCTGCCGACCCAGAACCGCTACCGCGAGATCACCTCGACCTCCAACTGCACCACCTTCCAGGCCCGACGCCTGTCCATCCGCCACCGCGGCCCCGACGGCGTCGAGCCGCTGGCCACCCTCAATGGCACCCTGTGCGCCATGACCCGCATCATCATCATGGTGCTGGAGAACCATCAGCAGGCCGACGGCTCGGTGCGGGTGCCGCAGGCCCTGCGCCCCTTCCTGGGCGGTGCCGAGGTGCTGCGTCCCCAGAACTGAGGCAGGTGGGCGCGCAGCAGGATCGATTCATGGGCGACGAGGTCGACGACTACTATCGCGAACTGCCCGACGGCACCATCAAGCAGCGTAACCCGTTCACCGGGACGCAGGTGTGGACGGTGCCGGGGCGGGCCGCCCGACCGCTGGGCGGGCCCGTCGACAATCCGCGTCCCCTCACGCACGCCGACCGAACCTCGGCGTGCGCGTTCTGCGTCGACCGGTACCTGCAGACGCCGCCGGAGAAGGCGCGTCTCGTCGACGACCCGGAGTGTTCTGCCCCTTCTTGTTCTGACGCCGCAGGGGCTGGCGGCGCAGGAACTGACTGCGATCCGCGCTGGCCGGGACGCCGTCTGATCCGTCAGGTGCCCGCCGATCAGCTCGATGCGACCACCGCGCAGTTCCGTCGCATCCCGAACCTGTTCGAGATCCTGCCCTGGCAGTACTGGCAGATGAACCACGGGCTCGTCATGCCCGAGTCGGCCCGCTCCTGGCAGGACGAGTACCTCGCCGACCCCGCCGGACGCGCTCACGTCCAGGCCGTGCTCGACGCCCGGTTCCGCGCTGCGGGGCGGCAGCTGCGAGCCGAGGACCTGTCCGACGACGCCCTGCGTGACGAGTCCGCCGCTTTCTTCGCCGGGGGACACGACGTCATCGTCGGCAGGCGTCATTACACCGACGACGCCACGACGACCGCCGATCTGGCCGGTTCGGGAACCCTCAGCGTCGCCGAGCACCGTGCATTCATCGCCCTGACGGTCGCCACGATGGGCGACCTCTACGCACAGAACCCGCGGGTGCGGTTCGTCGTGGCCTTCCAGAACTGGCTCAAGCCGGCCGGGGCGTCCTTCGACCACCTGCACAAGCAGTTGGTGGCCATCGACGAACTGGGTACCCGGAACCAGACGGTGCTGCCCAAGGCCGTGGTCGACCCGGACATCTACAACCGCTTCGGTCCTGACTTCGCTATCGACCACGGACTCGTCCTGGCCCGCAACGAGCACGCCCTGGCCACAGTCGGGTTCGGGCACCGCTACCCGTCGGTGGAGATCTGGTCGACCAGCGCCCTCGACCAGCCCTGGCGCATGGAGCCCGAGGAGGTTGACGCGATGGCTGACCTCGTGCACGCCGTGCACGTGGTGGTCGGGCCGCACGTGCCGTGCAACGAGGAGTGGCACCACCGCCCGGTCGGGGTGGGGGCGCCCGTCCCGTGGCGGATCAACCTCAAACTGAGGGTCTCCACCTTGGCCGGTTTCGAGGGGGGCACCAAGATCTACGTCAACGCCATCTCCCCGGCCAGCCTCACCTCCCGGCTGCTGCCCGAGATGGTGCGCGCCCGCGAGGCGGGGCTCATCGCCCCGATGGACCTGGGCGACGAGTGCAGCGTGCCGCGCGGGGTGCTCGCCTCGACGCGGGTGCGCGGCTGAGGAAGATGCGTGTGCCCGCGGCCCCACTGTGCCCGCGCCCGCGTGTGACATGAGGCACGATCTCGTTGCCGTATGTGGGGTGTTCCACATACTCGGGCGCAGCTGAACCAAGAATTCACCTTCGTGTAGCCCTCACGTCGCCCAATATTCTTCGGATGTCACTTGACGGCATATATCTTCTCCGTGGGCGTGCGGGGTATGAGTATTCCGCCCTGACGAAGGAGCGGCGTGTCTGAAACGGCTGTGGAAAGGCCTCTGGCCAAACAAGGAAAACGTCAGGAGAGGCTTCTCTTCCTGGCTCTCATCGCCCCTAACCTCATTCTCATCCTGTTGTTCGTGTACCGCCCTCTGGTGATGAACGTCTATTACTCGACGTTGGACTGGACGCTCGGTAGTCCGACGGCCAGAAAAGTGGGCTTCGCCAACTACGTCGAGTTCTTCTCGAGTCACGAGGCGGCTGACGTCCTGCGTACCACGGCGATCTTCACCGTGGGCACGGTCGGTGGCGCGATGGCGCTCGGGCTGGCGATGGCGGTGGTCCTCAACCGTAAGCTCGTCGGGAGGACCCCTGCGCGAACCACGGTGTTCGCACCCTACGTGCTGTCAGGAGTCGGCGTCGGGCTCGTCTGGTCGTTCATCTTCGACCCGGTCGGAGGCCTTCTCGCCGCTGTTCTGCGAGGCTGGGGAATGCGCTCACCGGAGTGGTTCAACCAGCCCGGCTTGGCCCTGACGATGATCATCATCGTCTACGTCTGGAAAAACCTCGGTTACTGCGCCGTGATCTATCTTGCCGGGCTCCAGTCGGTGCCTCGTGACCTTCTCGAGGCGGCCTCTCTTGACGGCGCCTCAGGGCATCGGCAGTTCTGGTCGATCATCTGGCCACTGCTCTCACCGACAACATTCTTCCTCATGCTCACGACGATTCTCTCGTCGCTGCAGGCGTTTGACCTCATCCGCATCATGACTCCCACAGGACTGGGCACGACGACTCTCATGTACGACGTGTACATGCAGGCCTTCGGTGGCTACAACCGGGCCGGATACGCCTCGGCGGTGTCCACCGTGCTGCTGGTCATCCTGCTGGTGCTGACGGTGATCCAGTTGCGTTACCTCGAGAAGAAGGTGCACTACGCATGAGTTCCCCCGCTGTTGGCGCTACTCGTCCTGTGTCATTGATGGGACGACGGAACTCCGGACACCACCGCAAGTTCGCATCCCGGGTTCTCGGTGGATACCTGCCGATGATTGTGGCGAGCCTCATCATCATTCTGCCGCTGTTGTGGATGGCTCTCGGGTCGTTCAAGCAGGCCTCCGAGGTCGTCACGCAGACGCCCGTCTGGTGGCCGCACCACTGGAGTTTCGACGCGTATGTCCAGGCCTCGCACAAGGTCAATTTCCCGCGCCTCTTTCTCAACTCGATGATCGTCACCCTCGTGGGGTCCGTGCTCAAACTCGCCCTCGCAGTCACCAGCGCCTACGCGCTCGTCTTCGTAGAGTTTCCGCACAAGAAACTGATCTTCCTGGGAATGCTCGTCGCCCTCATGGTGCCGCCCCAGGTGTCGCTCATTCCGAACTACGTTCTCGTCGCTGACCTCGGTGGAGTCGACACGTACTGGGGAATTATTCTCCCCGGTCTCGGCACGGCGTTCGGCACGTTCCTGCTGCGTCAGCACTTCCTCTCCCTTCCTGAGGAGGTCCTCGAGGCGGCGGCGCTCGACGGGGCCGGTCACATGACCCGGCTGTTCCGCATGGTGCTGCCGATGTCGACCCCCTCCGTGGCGACGGTCGCCCTCGTCACGATCGTCGACGAGTGGAACAACTACATCTGGCCGTTGGTCATCACGAACTCCGCCAATCACATGACGCTTCCGGTGGGTCTGACCATGCTGCGCAACATCGAGGGCGACCCGAGTTCGTACCCGGTTCTCATGGCCGGTTCCGTGGTCGTCATCCTGCCGATTCTCGTCATCTTCATGTTCCTGCAGAAATACATCGTCGCCGGCCTCACGCAGGGCGCCGTCAAGTGACGTCCTGACTTGTCTTTCCTCGCCATTCCGCTCTCACTTCAAGGAGAACCATGTCCATCGAACAGCTCACGACTGCTGCACTCGGGCGTCGGAAGCTACTCAGCGGTATCGGCCTCGGGCTGGGGGCGTTCGCCCTCGCCGGGTGCTCCGGTCCGTCCACTGATTCCAGCAATTCGTCCTCGACCTCCGCCGACCCGAACGGACCCGATTTCAACGACGTCGAGCCGGCTAAGTCGATCACGTTCTGGTCGAACCACCCCGGTGGCTCGGAGGCCGTGACGAAGAAGATCATCGAGAAGTTCACCGCCAGCAGCGGCATCGAGGTCAAGCTCGTCACCGCCGGCAGCACCTACGAGGACGTCGCCCAGAAGTTCCAGAGCGCCCAAGCCGGCGGGCAGCTGCCCGACATGGTCAACCTGTCCGACGTGTGGTGGTTCCGCTACCTGCTGCAGGACTCGATCATCCCGCTGGGCAACGTGCTCAAGGCCGCCGGCGTCAAGACCGACGACTACCGCGAATCGCTGCTCGCCGACTACCAGTACAAGGGCAGCCAGTGGTGCGTGCCGTGGGCCCGCTCCACGCCGATCTTCTACTACAACAAGGAGCACTGGAAGAAGGCCGGGCTGCCCGACCGCGCCCCGAGCACCTGGGAGGAGTTCGACTCCTGGACCAGCAAGCTCAAGAGCGCCAACACCGGCGCGCAGCACGTCTACGAGTACCCGGCGCTGGCCGACTACGCGGGATGGACGCTGCAGAACGTGCTGTGGGGCTTCGGCGGAGGCTGGGGCAGCAGCGAGAACTTCGACATCACGTGTGACTCCCCGGAGTCGGTCAAGGCGCTGAAGTTCGTGCAGGACAGCGTGTACAGCAAGGGCTGGGCGGGCGTGTCGTCGAAGGAGAGCACCGACGACCTCGCTGCCGGGGCGTGCAGCGCGACCATCGGTTCGACGGGCTCCCTCGTCGGCGTCCAGAAGGCCGCCAAGTTCGGCGTCGGCGTCGGCAACCTGCCCGGTGGCCCCGCCGCCTCGACCAAGATCTGCCCGACCGGCGGTTGCGGACTCGGCATCGTCAAGAAGTCCGACAAGGCCCATCAGTTGGCCGCTGCCAAGTTCATCGGGTTCCTCACCAACCCGCGGAGCACCGTCGACTTCTCCGCGGTGACCGGTTACATGCCGGTGCGCAAGTCGGCTGACACGAGCAAACTCCTCAAGGACGACCCGCTCATCGGCACCGCGATCAAGCAGTTGGACGTCACCAAGATCCAGTCGTACGCGCGTGTCTTCCTGCCCGGCGCCGACCAGGAGATGGCCAAGGCCGTGAGCAAGATCCTCACCCAGAAGGCTGATGTTGACGCCACGATGAAGCAGCTCAGGACCACGCTGCAGAAGATCTACGACTCGCAGGTGAAGCCCAAGCTCCACTGAGGTCGGCGGTCCAAGACCTCCATGGGTGTGGCCCACCGGGAATTCCCGGTGGGCCACACCCATGTCTCGCTCAGGAAGACCCGTGTGCCCGCGGCCCCACGGCGCCTGGACCCCGGGCCGATCCGCACCCCGACCCATCGCGTGGGATCCGTGTGCGAATGCCGCATCGGCCCGGGAATATTTGCCCGCCCTGCTAGGTTGAGTCTGTGTCACTCAAGTTTTGACGCCACCACCGTGGTGGCGCGCTTGGGAGCTGACCAAGTGAGGCATCCATGGACACGAATTTGACCACCATGAGTCGTGATGCGGTGACCGCCGCGTCACGGCACGCGTTGGCTCACGGAAACCCGTCCGTCGAGCCGTCGCACCTTCTGCACGCCCTGTTCACGATCCCCGACAACACGGTTGGACCGCTCGTCTCGAGGCTCGGCGTCGACCCCTCAGGGGTGGACTTGGCCGCCATCACGGCCATGCGGCGCCTGCCGTCCTCGTCGGGCGCGTCGGTGTCGCAGCCGCAGCTGTCGGGAGCGTTCGCCCGCGTCATCGCCGACGCCCAGAACCGCGCCGAGCAGATGGGCGACTCCTTCGTCGCCACCGAGCACCTGCTCATCTCGCTGACCGCGGTCCCCTCGGACGTCCAGCCTGCGCTGGCTTCCCTGGGTCTCAAGCCGGATTCCCTGGCGCGCGCCTTCAACGAGAGCCGCGGCGACCGCCGCGTCACCTCGGAGGAGTCCGAGGGCGGAGAGTCGGCGCTGGCGAAGTACTCGGTCGACCTCACCGAGCGCGCCCGCGCCGGCAAGCTCGACCCCGTCATCGGCCGCGACGCCGAGATCCGGCGCGTCATCCAGGTGCTGGCGCGCCGTACCAAGAACAACCCGGTGCTCATCGGCGAACCCGGCGTCGGGAAGACGGCCGTCGTCGAGGGGCTGGCTCAGCGCGTCGTCGCTGGGGACGTGCCCGACTCCCTCAGGGGTCGCCGAGTCGTCGCCCTCGACCTCGCGTCGATGGTCGCCGGCGCCAAGTACCGCGGTGAGTTCGAGGAGCGCCTCAAGGCCGTTCTCAATGAGATCAAGGACGCTGAGGGGCAGGTCATCACTTTCATCGACGAGCTCCACACCGTCGTGGGCGCCGGTGCGTCCGGCGAGGGCGCGATGGACGCGGGCAACATGCTCAAGCCCATGCTGGCGCGCGGCGAGCTGCGCCTCATCGGCGCGACCACTCTCGACGAGTACCGCGAACGCATCGAGAAGGACCCGGCCCTGGAGCGCCGCTTCCAGCAGGTCTTCGTCGACGAGCCGTCGGTGGAGGCGAGCATCGCGATCCTGCGCGGCCTGCGGGAGCGCTACGAGGCCCATCACAAGGTGCGCATCACCGACGGTGCGCTCGTCGCAGCAGCCACCCTCTCCAACCGTTACATCACCAGTAGGCAGCTTCCTGACAAGGCCATCGATCTCATCGACGAGGCCGCGTCCCGCCTGCGCATGGAGATCGACTCCTCACCCGAGGAGATCGACACCCTGCGCCGCGACGTGGACCGCATGAGGATGGAGGCCTTCGCCCTCGACAAGGAGGACGACCCGGCCAGCGCGCAGCGGCTGGAGCGACTCAACTCCGAGATCGCCGACAGCCAGGAGAAGCTGCGGTCGCTGGAGTCCCGCTGGGAGGCCGAGAAGGCCGGACTCAACCGCGTCGGCGAGCTCAAGACCCAGATCGATGAGCTGCGCACCAAGGCCGAGAAGTTCCAGCGCGAGGGCGACTTCGGCCGTGCCTCCGAGATCCTCTACGGCCAGATCCCCGGCCTGGAGAGGGAGATGGGGGCGGCCGCCGAGGCTGAGGAGCAGACCCCGCGGATGGTCTCCGAGGAGGTCGACGCGCAGGACGTCGCCGAGGTCGTCTCGGCGTGGACCGGCATCCCGGTGGGCCGCATGATGGAGGGCGAGCAGGAGAAGCTGCTGTCGATGGAGGCGCGTCTGCACGAGCGTCTCATCGGCCAGGACCGCGCCGTCAGCTCGGTCGCCGACGCCGTGCGTCGCTCCCGGGCTGGCATCAGCGACCCGAACCGTCCCACCGGCTCGTTCCTCTTCCTCGGCCCGACCGGCGTCGGCAAGACGGAGCTGGCCAAGTCGCTGGCCCAGTTCCTCTTTGACGACGAGACGGCGATGGTGCGTATCGACATGAGCGAGTACATGGAGAAGTACTCCGTCTCGCGCCTCGTCGGTGCGCCCCCGGGATACGTCGGTTACGAGGAGGGCGGCCAGCTCACCGAGTCCGTGCGGCGTCGTCCGTACAGCGTCATCCTGCTTGACGAGGTGGAGAAGGCCCATCCGGACGTCTTCAATATCCTACTGCAGGTGCTGGACGACGGCCGTCTGACCGACGGTCAGGGCCGCACGGTGGACTTCCGCAACACGATCCTCGTGCTCACCAGCAATCTGGGCTCGCAGTTCCTCTCCGACCCGTCGATGGACGACGAGGCCAAGCGCGAGGCGGTCATGGGTGCGGTGCGTCAGGCGTTCCGCCCCGAGTTCCTCAACCGGCTCGACGACATCGTCATGTTCGACCCGCTGTCCGAGGCTGATCTGACGCGCATCGTCGACATCAACCTGGAACGCCTCAACGCGCGGATGGCCGAACGGCGTATCAGCGTCGAGGTGACGCCGGCCGGCAAGCAGTGGCTGGCCCGCACCGGTTTCGACCCGGTCTACGGCGCCCGTCCGCTGCGTCGGCTTATCCAGACGAGCGTCGAGAACCCGCTGGCGCGCTCGGTGCTGTCGGGCGAGGTGACCGAGGGCAGCACGGTGTCCTTCGACGTCGACGAGGACGCGGACAAGCTCGTCATCGTCTGACGTTCCCCGGCTTGACGTCCAGGGCCCCACGGCTGTGTGACGAGGGGGTCGGCGGCGCCGGGAGTGTTCGCTCTCGGCGCCGCCGGCCATTGCTGTCGTACCTGCCGGGTAACGTGCTGGCCGACACATGTCTTGGGACAGGGACGAGGAGAAGTTTGTGACGGATGCCGGGCCTAGCGACAGGACGATCACCTCGCTCATCCCCGCACGGATCGACCGATTGCCGTGGGCGAAGTTCCACACCATGGTCATCGTCGGTCTGGGTGCGGCGTGGATCCTCGACGGCATCGAGGTGCAGATCGTCGCCGCCAACGGGTTCGCGTCGTCCCTGCACATGTCGACCGCACAGGTCACCGCGGCCGCGACGTTCTACCTGTTCGGGCAGGTGCTCGGCGCGCTGTTCTTCGGCAAACTCACCGACCGCGTCGGCCGCAAGAAACTCTTCACGCTGACCCTGCTGGTGTACCTGCTCGGCTCGGGCATCGCCGGTCTGTCTTTCGCGCCGTGGTTCCTCTACCTGTGCCGGTTCATCGCCGGGTCGGGCATCGGCGGTGAGTACTCGGCGATCAACTCGGCCATCGACGAACTCATTCCGGCGCGCTACCGCGGTCGCGTCGACCTGGCGGTCAACGGCACCTACTGGGCCGGCGTCATGCTCGGGTCAGTGGCGACGATCTACCTGCTCGACCCGGCCAACGTCCCGGAGTTCTGGGGTTGGCGCATCGGCTTCTTCCTCGGCCCGGTGCTCGGTCTCGTCCTCATCCTCATCCGCCAGCACATCCCGGAGTCGCCGCGCTGGATGCTCACCCACGGCTACGGCAAGCAGGCCGAGGAGATCGTTGCGAGCATCGAGGAGGACGTGCGCTCGTCGGGTCACGAACTCGACGAGGTCAGCGACGACCAGGCCATCACCCTGGAGCCGGAGGTACGTCGCACCGGTCACCGCAGCGCGGCTCAGTGGTGGGCGCAGGTGCGCACCTCGGCGGCACAGCTGCGTGACGTCTTCCTGCGCCGCTACTGGAAGCGCACCGTTCTGGGCGTCACCCTCATGGTGACCCAATCGTTTCTCTACAACGCCATCTTCTTCACGTACGAGATCGTGCTGTCGAAGTTCTACTTCGTCTCCAAGGCCAGCGTCGGCATGTACATGATCCCGTTCGCCCTGGGTAACCTGCTCGGACCGCTGCTGCTGGGCCGGTTCTTCGACACGGTCGGACGCCGCAAGATGATCTTCGGGACGTACGCCTTCGCGGCCGTGGTCCTGGCGGCGAGCGCGGTGCTGTTCCAGCGTGGCGCGCTCACCCCGACCACCCACACGATCTTCTGGTGCGTGGCGTTCTTCTTCGCCAGCGCGGGGGCGTCGTCGGCGTACCTGACGGTCTCGGAGATCTTCCCGCTGGAGGTGCGCGGCCAGGCGATCAGCTACTTCTTCTCGATCGCCCAGATCGCCGGCGCCATCGCCCCGCTGATCTTCGGCAACCTCATCGGCGACGGGTCGTCGCGTGGCCCGCTCGTGGCCGGGTACCTCATCGGTTCGGGGATCATGCTCATCGGCGGTCTCGTCGCCCTGTTCCTGGGTGTTGACGCCGAGGGCAAGGGGTTGGAGGCCATCACCGACCCGCTGAGCCGTGATCGAGCCAAGCAGTCCGACAACGCCGGCGTGCCCGCGTGAAGAGGGAGGAGTCCGTCATGACGCAGAAGAATTCAGTGCAGGTCGGGGGAGTGGCACCGGTCGGTGGGGCGGCGTCCGGTGGTGCTGCGGCATCGTCGGTTGACCACCCTGTGTGGGCGGGAGCCGTCGTCGTGGGCGTCAGCATGAAGTCCGGATCGCCGGCCGCGCTCAAGTGGGGGCTCGCGGAGGCTCGTCGGCGTGGCTGCCCGATGGTGGCGTTGACGGCGTTCCGGGCGACGGCGTCGGCGGGAACGCTGCGTCCCACGCCCGCGCGCGGTGCTGACAACTCTGACGCCATGGCGCGAGCGGCGTTGGCGGACGTGCGGCGACTCGTGCACGTCGCCCTCGGCGAGCACTGCGAGACGGCGTTCGACGTCCAGCTCGCGGCGGTGAGGGGTGCGCGCAAGGAGGTCCTGGTGCGCGTGAGCGGCGACGCCGACCTGCTCGTCATTGACGGGTCGAGCGTGGACCCGGAGCCGGTGTTCGCCAGCTATCTGCTGCGCAACGCGCAGTGCCCGGTTGTCGTCATGCCCAAACCGATCAGGCGGGATCCCGGGAGCATCCAGGTGCCCGGGCTCACGTCGGGCGTCTGAGGACCGCGTCGCGTAGGGTCCAACCTCCGGGCGCGGTGGCCCAGCAGGAACGACGGGCCGGGGCGTGCCAGCTGGCCCCGGGCTGCAGAGCCGGTACTGCGGAGGTTGCGTGCGCCGTGGGGCGGCTCAGGAATCGACGTCCCCGTCGACGTACATCCACCGGCCCGCGCGTCGTTGGAACCGCGACACCTCGTGCAAGACGCCCGTCCGGTCACCCTGCCGGTAGCGGGCGCGGAACTCGACCACGCCGGTGGTGTCGTCGGGGGAGCCGTCGTGAACGGCGAGGATCTCCAACCCGGCCCAGCGCGGCGGCTGACCGACGGGTTCGACATGCTCAGGCCGGGTGCGCGGGTGCCAGGTCACCCACAGGTGATTCCAGCGGTGCAGCACATTCGCCGTGTAGCGCGACTGCATGAGAGCCTCGGCCGTCATGGCCCGTGTCGGGTCGTCCAGAACTGGCCCGCAGCACATGGCGAAGCTCGCACTGGAACCACAGGGGCACTGGTCGCTCGGCGTCATGGCCCCAGCATGGCAGATCACCCCTCGCGGCGGCGTGGGGTGATCTGCCAATCGTGCCCCACGGCCGTCTCGAGGGCGTTTTCCGCACCTCAGGTTCATCTGAGGGCGTCGAGTCGGCCGTAGGGCACGATGCGGGCGTCGGCCCTCCGTCACGCTCCGGTGTGCGGAACGTATTTCGGCTGCTCCGCGGCTGCGCCCCCCAGATGCCCAGGCGACGGTGTCCCACCTTGTCACGAGCCGGTCCGGGTTCCGGGCGGGGACGGTTGCGCAGGTCCCGGGGCTCCTGTTACGGTCGGACCGTTGGTGGGTGTGACTCGTATGCATCGGGTCACGGTATTGCGGTCTCCTCAGAGGGATCGCTGGTCCGGGAGATCTTGGACCGGTCCGGAGAGTATGGACTGGGCGGCTCCGGCAAGTCCACCCTGCTCCGCACGATCAATGGCCTCTGGACGCCCTCGGACGGCACCATCGAGGTCGCGGGTCAGAAGGTCTCCGAGCTCTCCGCCACCCAGTTGCGGGAACTGCGTCGGGACCATGTGTCGATGGTCTTCCAACACTTCGCACTGTTGCCTCACCTGACCGTGCGCGAGAACGCCGCCTACGGGCTGAAGCTCCAGGGCAGGGGCGACAGGAAGGAACGGCTCGAGAGGGCGGACGAGTGGCTGCACACCGTGGGTCTGCGCGGCTGGGGCGACAAGTATCCCCATCAGCTCTCCGGCGGCATGCAGCAGCGTGTCGGACTGGCCCGCGCACTGGCGGCACAGACCGACATCCTCCTCATGGACGAGGCCTTCTCAGCGCTCGACCCACTCATCCGCCGCGAGATGCAGGACGAGCTCCTCGAGCTGCAGGCGAGCCTGGGCAAGACGATCATCTTCATCACCCACGATCTCAACGAGGCCATGTACCTGGGGGAGCACATCGCCGTCATGCGCAGTGGGCGCATCGTGCAGATCGGCACCTCGGAGGAGATCCTCACGGACCCTGCTGACGACTACGTCGCCGATTTCGTCCAGGACGTCGATCGCAGCCGCGTCATGACGGCATCGGCGATCATGAAGGACACCGAGGCCGTCGTCTCGCAGCACGCGCAGCCCAAACGGGTGCAGCGGATCATGGAGCACCTCAACGTCAGCGGGGTTTTCGTCGTCGACGACAACCGGCGTCTCATGGGCGTCATCACGGATGACGACGTCGTGCGTGCGGCCCACTCCGGGCTGCGTGACATCTCGTCGCTCATTGACAACACGGGGATTCTCACGGTCAAGCCCGACGTGCCCGTGGCCGAGCTCTTCGCGCCCAGTTCCAGTGCGCGCGTCCCGTTGGCGGTCGTTGACGACGACTACCACTTCCTGGGGATCGTCTCGCGCGTCGCCCTGCTCGACTCGATGTCACGCAGTGGCCGTGACGGGGGTGAGGGGCAGGTCGTCCGGCTCGAGGACACCGGCAAATTGCCCGTGATCAAGGACGACGAACCCATCGGACTCGAGCCGATCGACCAAGCGGCCGTCCCCGATGAGCCGGTGGACGTGCCCGCAGCGTCGGCGGACGTCGTCGACCACACCGAGGAGGTCTGATCCATGCAGTTCGACATTCTCAACCCGAGGATCCCGCTGGGCGGCTGGATCGAGAGCTTCTTCACGTGGTTCCAGCATGCGTTCAGCTGGCTCATCACGTTCACGAACGTCGTCATCGGCGGCATGTACCACGGGTTGGCCGGGGTGCTCTCGTCGCCCGTGTACCTCATCATGATGGTCGTCCTGGCGGCGATCGGATGGCTCTGCGCGAACTGGCGGGTCGGGGTGTTCGGATTCGTCGGGTTCTACCTGGTGCGGGCCTTGGACCAGTGGGACCACACCATGCAGACGTTGGCCCTGGTCGTCGTCGCCGTGGTGCTGGCCCTCATTCTCGCCATTCCCCTGGGCATCCTCGCAGCCCGGCACAAGCGCTTCTCGGCGTTCATCAAACCGGTGCTGGATTTCATGCAGACGATGCCGTCGTTGGCCTACCTGGTCCCCGTCATCGTGCTCTTCGGCATCGGTCAGGTGCCCGGTGCCATCGCGACGATCATCTTCGCCCTGCCGCCGGGTGTCCGGTTCACCGAGTTGGGCCTGCGACAGGTTGACGCCGAGACGGTGGAGGCAGGCGCTGCGTTCGGTGCAAGTCCCCGACACATCCTGTGGCGCATCCAGATGCCCCTGGCCATGCCGACGATCATGGCCGGCGTCAACCAGGTCATCATGCTGGCCCTCTCGATGGTCGTGCTGTCGGGCATGGTCGGCGCCGGAGGCCTCGGAGGTGACGTCGTCGCGGCGTTGTCGCAGGTCGACATCGGACTGGGCATGGAGGCCGGTCTGGCCGTCGTCATCGTCGCCGTCTACCTGGATCGCATCACCAGCGGTCTTGCGGGACGCACATCGTTGGAGCGTGCCCGACGCGCGGGCTGAGGCGACGCCTTCGAAGCCTGGCGCACACGTCTCGTGCCGCCACGACTCGCACCACTGTCCATCACCCAGTGAGGGGAAGACACATGGTAAGGAAGAAGCTCGTCGCGCTCACAGCGGCGGTCAGCGCGGCCGCCCTCGCTCTGGGCGGCTGCAAGGTGTCCAACAGTGGCGGAGGACAGGCTGATGGCGGTTCCTCGTCCGACGCCACCAGCAACGTCAACGCTGCGTGGGGCAAGTGCACGCCCGGGGCCAAGTCCAAGGACGTGTCGACCATGAAGGACGACGCGGACAAGAAGATCACCATCGGCGCGTTCAACGGGTGGGACGAGTCCTTCGCGACGGCTCACCTCGTGAAGAACGAACTGGCGAAGGCCGGCTACGACGTCACGATCAAGGGGTTCGACGCCGGCCCCGGGTACACGGGCCTGGCGGACAAGGACATCGACCTGGTCACTGACGGGTGGCTGCCGCTCACGCACGCCGACTACATCAAGAGGTACGGCGACCGGCTGGAGAGCCTCGGCTGCTGGTACGACAACGCGAAGCTGACGATCGCCGTCAACAAGGACTCCAAGGCGCAGACCATCGGTGATCTGCGGACCATGGGCGATGAGTACGGCAACACGCTGTACGGCATCGAGGCCGGTGCCGGGCTGACGAAGACCACGAAGAACGCAGCGATCCCGCAGTACGGCCTGTCGAACCTCAACTTCAAGATCTCGTCGACGCCCGCCATGCTCGCCCAGCTCAAGAAGGCCACGGGGGCCCATCAGGACGTCGCGGTGACGCTGTGGCGCCCGCACTGGGCCTATGCCGCGTTCCCGGTGCGAGACCTGAAGGATCCCAAGCACGCGATGGGTAATGCCGAGGTCATCTACAGCTTCGGTCGGCAGGGGTTCGAGAAGGACCACCCCAAGGCCGCGCAGCTGGTACGCAACATGGCCTTCGACGACAAGCACCTGTCCAGCCTTGAGAACGTGATGTTCTCCAAGGACAACTACGCCGGTGAGAACCAGGACAAGGCCGTCACGCAGTGGGTCAAGGAGAATCCCGACTGGGTCAAGGACTGGGAGGCCGGAAAACTGACGGGGTCGTCAAGGAAGAAGTAACGCGTCCCCGTGCCGGTGAACCCGGCGGGTGACGTTGCGGATCAGGGGGTGTCCCACACTTGTGGGACACCCCCTGATTTGATTCGCCTGGCCTGAGTCGCCACGAGCGGCCTGGGCGCCCGATCGTGTCCTACGGCCGTTTCGAGGGCCTTTTCCGGACCTCAGCTTCATCTAGCGGCCTCGAGTCGGCCGTAGGACACGATGCTGGCCTCAGCCCTGCCTCACAACTCCGGGTCGAACGGTGCTGCCCGATCGAGTGGGTCTTCTTCGCCGGTCGCCGCGCTACGGTGAGGCCATGCTGCGGCCGGACGACGACACGGGTGAGCTCGCGCTCGGCGTGGTGCTCGTCGTCGGCGGTGGGAAAGTGGCGTGCAGCTTGGCGCGCGCGCTGACTCTGGCGGGGTTGGACGTCGCGCTGGGTTCTCGACACCCGGTGCCGCTGCCGCGCGCATCGCAGCCCTGGCGCGTCGTCGCATGGGAGGACGTCTCCCGGACTGCCGCCGACCTCGTCGTCGTGGCCGTGAGTGACGACGCGATCCCCGGGGTCGCGTCCCGACTGGACCCCCGCATCCCCGCCGTCCACTGCTCGGGGGCGAGTTCGCCCGACGCTCTCAGCCCGATCGCCACGCGGGGAGTGTGGCACCCGCTCATGGCGTTTCCGACGCGCACCACCCCGGTCGCCCCTAGCACGGTGTTCGGCGTCTGCGCGGGCGAGCCCTTGGCGTGCCGGCTCGTGGCCCTCACCCGGCAGCTCGGGTGTCGCGCCGTGTCGCTGGATGCCGGCGATCTGCCGATCTACCACAGCGCCGCCGTGGAGGCCGTCCACCGGACGCTGGCGTCCGTCGAGATCTGTGGGCGGCGTCTGACCAGGTGCGGTTTCAGCGAGTCCGAGGCGACGGCTGCGGTGTGCGACCTCATGGCGGGCAGTCTGCGCCGGGCGCGCGAGGCCGGGCCTGCCGCGGCGCTCACCGGTCCGCTGGACCGGGGCGACGTCGGCACCGTTCGGCGCCACCTGGCGGCCCTGGACGACGAGCACGCGGCCAGCTACGTCGATGCGCTGCGCCTCGTGCTCGACCAGGGACTCGCGCGTCCCGGCGTCGCGGCGAGGCTGCGTGACGTCGTGGGACCGGCGCCCGGGGCTGGCGTGCCGGCGAGTGAGGGTGGGGCTCAGGGCGACCCCCACGTAGCGACGCTGACGAGCTCGTCTATGCTCAAGTCAACCCGTGTACGAACGCGGGCTGATTGGGAGAGTGTGCACGTGCAGTTGCGAACCATGATCCACGGGAAGATCCACCGGGTGCGGGTCACCGCCGCCGACCTCAACTACGTGGGGTCGATCACGGTTGACCCCGACCTCCTCGACGCGGCGGGAATCGCTGAGTACGAGCGGGTGCAGGTCGTCGACATCAACAACGGCGAGCGCTTGGAGACGTACACGATCGCCGGGCGTCGCGGCAGTGGGGAGGTCCAGCTCAACGGGGCCGGTGCGCGGCTCGTCCAGCCCGGTGACCTCGCCATCATCATGGCGTACACGTTGGTCACCCATCCGGTCCCGGAGACGTGGTCGCCGCGCGTCGTATTCGTCGACGACGACAACGCGGTGACGAAGGTCGTCGAGGGAGACCAGGGCGATGAGGCTGTCGCGGGGGTCGCCGAGGGCGATGGGGCTGTGACAGGCGACGGGGTAGGGGCGCGACGATGACCGACACCACGACCCCCGCCAGACCGGCCCGCCGTACCACGATCAGCGACCTCATGAAGGTCTACCGTGCCGGTGAACGCTTCAGTGTCGTCACGGCCTACGACCACACCAGCGCGGCCATCGTCGAGCGCTCCGGCATCCCGGCGATCCTCGTCGGTGACTCCGTCGGCATGGTCGTCCACGGGCACGACTCGACGCTGCCGGTGACGATCGACGACATGGTGCGCCATACCCGGTGGGTCGTCGACAGTTGCAGCACACCGCTGGTCATCGCGGACATCCCGTTCGCCTCCACCGTCACCGTCGAGGACACGGTGCGTCGCGCAGCTCGACTCATGGCCGAGGGCGGGGCCGGGTCGGTGAAGATCGAGGGCGGCGTGGCGCAGGCAGCGTCCATCCCGGCGACCGTCAACCAAGGCATTCCCGTCGTCGGACACGTCGGCCTGACGCCGCAGTCGGTGCACCAGATCGGTCTGCGTGTGCAGGGTCGTGGGGCCGACGCCGCAGAGCGCGTCATCCGCGACGCCATCGCCGTGCAGGATGCCGGAGCCTGGGCCGTCGTCCTGGAACTCGTGCCCGCACAGCTCGCCGCCGAGATCACCCGCCGGTTGACCATCCCGACCATCGGCATCGGTGCCGGCGGCGGGACCAACGCGCAGATCCAGGTGTTCCACGACCTGCTCGGTCTGCTCGACTGGACGCCGCGTCACTCCCGGCACTACGCGGAACTGGGGTCCGACGCGGTGCGTGGACTGACCGCGTGGCGTGGGGACGTGGCGACGGGCCAGTTCCCGACCGCCGCCAACAGCTCGTCGATGGACGACGCCGATCTGCGCACGGCCGTCGCCCGGGTCGACAGCGCTGGCACACGTCGGCCGACCGCGGCCGATGCGCACGACATGAACGAGGCGGGGTCGCAGGTCCACCGTCGGAGAGGATGATCCATGAAGGTGTGCACCACGCGCGCGCAACTGCGCGAGGCACGACGTGAACTGGACGGCACGCTCGGGCTCGTCCCGACGATGGGAGCGCTCCACGCAGGGCACCTGTCGCTGGTCGAGCACGCCCGGCGTACCGACGACCACGTCGCCGTGTCGATCTTCGTCAATCCGCGTCAGTTCGGCCCGGATGAGGACTACGACTCCTACCCCCGCACCCGTGACGCCGATCTGAAGGCTCTGGAGGCCGCCGGGGTGGACCTCGTGTGGACCCCCGGCGTCGAGGACGTCTACCCGGAGGGGTTCGACGCGCAGGTCCACGTCGGCGGGGTGACGCAGGTTCTGGAGGGGAAGGCGCGTCCCGGGCACTTCGACGGCGTCTGCACCGTCGTGTCCATCCTGCTGAATCTGTTCGCCCCTGACGACGCCTTCTTCGGCCTCAAGGACGCCCAGCAGACCGTCGTGCTCGCCAAGATGGTCGAGGATCTCGGCATCGACGTGCGCCTGCACCGCTGCCCGATCGTCCGCGAGGACGACGGTCTGGCGCTGTCCAGCCGCAACCGCTACCTGACGCCGGCCCAGCGTGCCCTCGCGCCGTCCCTGCACCGTGCGCTGACGAAGGCGCGCCAGGCCTGGCAGGCGGGGCAGTGCAGTGCCGGGGCGCTGCGGCTCATCATCCTCGACGGCCTCGTCGACCTTCCTGAGGGCGAGGTCGACTCACTCAGCGTCGCTGATCTGCGGACGCTTCAGGAGGTCCCGGTGATCGGCGACGACCCGGTGCTGCTGTCGGCCGTGCTGCGTTTCGGTGATGTCCGCCTGCTCGACAACGAGGTGCTGTCGAAGGATCCGGTGGCCTGATCCGACCGACAGTCGTGACGTAGCGGCATCTCGCGCGGCGGATTCCAGTGGTCAACGCAGCGGGTGAGGAGTTGGGTTGTACTTGTTGGATGTTCGCCGCCAGGCGTTGGGGTTGTTGGAGGCTGGGCACTCGTGCCGGCACGTGTCGCGCGTGTTGGGTGTGGGTGTCAACCCGGTACGCAGGTGGGCCATGCTGGCGGGTATGGAGTTGATGCGGGGCCGTCATGGTAGGGCCCGGGCCGTGCCTCACGCCGAGCCGGTGGATCCTGCCGGGCCGTTGACCACGTCGGGACGGTTGAACCTGGCGGGTCGCACGGTGATCTGGTGCCGACGCCGGGACGGCTGGTCGATGCGCAGGATCGCCGCGCACATCGGCGTGGCCCCCCTTCCACGGTCAGCAGGGAACTGCACCGCCGCGGGTGCCTCTGTTGGTATGACCCGCACCGGGCCCAGGCCCAGGCCGACCGGTTACGACGCCGACCCAAACCGCGTCGTCTGGACGAGCCCGGGTTGCGCGCCCAGGTCGTGGCCCGGTTGAACCGGCGTCTGTCACCCGAACAGGTCAGCGCGGATCTGGCCAGGTGTTTCCCGGGCCGCGACGATATGCGTGTGAGCACTGAGACGATCTACCACAGTCTGTACGTGCAGGGCCGTGGCGCGTTGCGTCAGGAGTTGTGCGTGGCCAAAGCGTTGCGCTCGGGTCGTAAGGGCCGCAAGCCCCGCTCGAGACTGCCGGCCCGGGGCCGCCGCCCGTGGATCGCCGAGGGCACCCGGATCAGCGACCGTCCTGCCGAGGCCGCCGACCGGGCCGTGCCCGGGCACTGGGAGGGGGATCTGATCATCGGTGGCGGTGATCAACGCACCTGTCTGATCACCCTGGTCGAACGGTCCTCCAGGTTCGTGTTGATCTCCCGGTTAGGTGTCCACGACGCCCACAGCGTGGCTGACCGGCTCACCGCGATGATCAGCGGGTTGCCCGCCCAGATCGCCCGGTCCCTGACGTGGGACCAAGGTGTGAAGATGGCCGCCTGCAACCGGTTCACCGTGGCCACCGGGGTCAAGGTGTACTTCTGCGACCCGCACAGCCCGTGGCAGCGGGGCAGCAACGAGAACACCAACGGGCTGATCCGCGACTTCTTCCCCAAGGGCACCGACTTCTCCACGGTCACCGACGTCCAGGTCGCCGAGGCACAACGGCTGCTCAACCTGCGGCCCCGCAAAACCCTTGACTGACTCACCCCAGCTGAGAAACTGGAGGCCTACATCAAGGATGTTGCGTTGACCACCTGAACCCGCCGGACAGATCTGCGCCGGGCGTCGAGTAGCAGGGTGTCGGGTAGTAGCCGGGGCGCGGAGCCGCGGCCCGCCCGCGCATGACAGCGCGAGGCCCTGGGACGCAGTCGTCCCAGGGCCTCGGATAGCGGAAGAGGTTGTTCAGGCCCGTTTCTCGTTGCGGTCACCGGACCAGTTGAGGTGCCAGGACCCTTCGTCGTCGACCCTCTCGTAGCTGTGCGACCCGAACAGGTCACGCATGCCCTGGGTGAGTGCCGCGTTGAGCCGAGGCGCCCGGGCGGAGTCGTAGTAGGCCAGAGTCGCTGAGAACACGGGCGCCGGCACCCCGGAGGTGGCGGCGAGCCCGACGACGTCCCGCCATGCCTGCTGGTTGGCGGCCAGTTCAGGCGCCACGGAGTCGGCGCACATGAATGAGACGAGGTCCGGGTCGGCGTCGTAGGCCTGGGTGATCCGGTCGAGAAGGCGGGCGCGGATGATGCACCCGTCGCGCCAGATGCGCGCGGCGTCGGCGACCTTGATGTTCCAACCGTACTTGTGTCCGCCGGTGCGGATCTCGTCGAACCCCTGGGAGTACGAGACGACCTTCGCGCACCACAGCGCGCGGCGGACGTTCTCGACGAAGGCGCCGCGGTCGGCGACCTCGACCCTGCCATCAGGACCGCGGAGCGCGGCCCGCGCGACCCGGCGCAGGTCGTCGTGGCTCGAGGTGGCGCGGGCGAACACGGCCTCGCCGATGCCGTTGACCGGGCAGGACAGGTCGAGCGCGGTTTGCACCGTCCACGTGCCGGTGCCCTTCATGAGGGCGCGGTCGGCGATGACGTCGACGAGGTCGGCGCCGGTGCGTGGGTCGGCCTGACGCAGCACCTCGGCGGTGATCTGGATGAGGTACGAGTCCAGGTCGCCGGTGTTCCACTCGGCGAAGACGTCGGCGCACTCGGAGTTCGACAGCCCGGCTCCACGCAGCAGCATCCATGCTTCGCCGATGACCTGCATGTCGGCGTACTCGATGCCGTTGTGGATCATCTTGACGAAGTGCCCGGCGCCGTCCGGGCCCATCCACGCGCAGCACGGGTCGACCGAGCCGTCCGGGTTGGCGACGTGGGCCGAGATGTCCTCGAGCACCGGGCCGAGGATCTGGTACGACTCCCGCGTGCCGCCGGGCATGATCGCCGGGCCCTCGAGCGCACCGACCTCGCCCCCGGAGATACCGCACCCGACGAAATGGAAGCCCTGGGCGCGGACCCGCTCCTCGCGGCGGATGGTGTCGGTGAACAGCGAGTTGCCGCCGTCCATGATGACGTCGTCGGGGTCGAGGAGGGGAAGCAGGGAGTCGATGGTGGCGTCCGTGGCGTCCCCGGCCTTGACCATGAGGATGATGCGACGCGGACGCTCGATGGACGCGACGAACTCCGGCAGCTCGTGCGCGGGCCTAAAGATTCCCTCCGCGCCGTGCTCGGTGACGACGCGGTCGGTGCGTTCCGGGCTGCGGTTGAACAGGGCGACCCGGTAGCCGTGGTGGGCCAGGTTACGGGCGAGGTTGGACCCCATCACCGCCATTCCGATGACGCCGATCTCGGCCTTCTCATTCATGCGATTCCTCCTGGTTCATGCGTTGCCAGCGGGAGCGTAAGTGGTGTGCGGCGACCTTGGGCAGACGGTCCCGGCTGAAGTGTCGGCCTCGTTGTGTCATGTCGTCCTCGTGCGTCACACGAGCACCGATGTGAGCAGGACGAGAAGAATGCCAGTCACGGACAGGACTGTCTCCATCAGCGACCACGACTTGATGTTGTCTCCCACTGAGACGTTGAAGTACTCCTTGATGAGCCAGAACCCTGCGTCGTTGACGTGGGAGAAGAACACTGAGCCGCAGCCCACTGCGAGGACAAGCAGAGCCGCGTGTGGCCCAACCATCGTGGCGGCGAGCGGCTCCAGGATGCCTGCCGACGTCACCATGGCAACGGTGGCTGATCCGGTCGCCAAGCGAATGGCCACGGCGACGAGCCAACCCATGAGCAGCGGGGACAGGCCCGAGTGGATGATCCCCTGAGCGAGCAACTGCCCGATCCCGGTGTCGACGAGGACCTGCTTGAACCCGCCGCCGGCGGCGACAATGAGAAGTATGCCGGCAATCGGGGGAAGAGAGTCTCCCACGCTCTTGCTGACGGCCTGACTGTGCATGCCTGACGACCTGCCCAGCGTGAACAGTGCGAGGAGCGTCGTGATGAGAAGTGCGAACATGGGCTGCCCGAGGAAATCCAGCACGTGCCGAACGGCCGACCCATCCCGGGCAAAAATGTCTGCCAGGGCCTTGCCGAGCATGAGCACGACCGGGAGCAGGATCGTCGTCAGGGTGATGGCGAAACTAGGCCGACGCGGGGCAATGCCGGATCGGCCTTCGCCATTGGTGTCCATGAAGAGGTCTGGCGCCTCGGCGGGCACCCACTTTGCGGCGACCTCGCTGAACAAAGGCCCGGCGACGATCACGGTCGGAATCGCGATGAGAACACCCAGACCGAGGGTCGTTCCGAGGTCAGCCTTCAGCAGGCCGATTGCTGCGAGGGGGCCCGGGTGCGGCGGAACAAGGGCGTGCATGGTTGATAGGCCGGCGAGCGCAGGGATTGCCACTCTCATCAAGGGCAGCTTGGACCGACGGCTCACCAGGAGAATGACTGGCATTAGGAGCACAAGACCGATTTCAAAGAACATCGGAAGGCCGATGATGGCTCCGACGAGGGCCATGGCCCAAGGTAGAGTTCGTGGGCTCGCCTTGCTGACGAGGGTGTCGACGATGCGGTCGGCACCACCCGAATCGGCGAGCAATTTTCCGATGATTGCTCCGAGCGCAATCAGAACGCCGACTCCGGCAACTGTCCCCCCGACGCCGGTCGAGTACGAGTCGAGTACCTGCTTCAGAGACATCTGGGCGATTCCGCCGACGATTAGCGCGCCGATGGTCAATGACAGGAAAGCGTGCAGCTTGAACTTGGTGATGAGGACGATGATGACGGTGATCCCGACGAGAGCAGCTATATCAGTTGCCAAGTCGGTGCTGTAGGTGTTGGGGCTTCCAGGGGCGTGAACACAACTCCTCCTTGAGTCTTGTGTGGCCGTTCGGCCTTGTGAGGGTGAAGTAGTTACCGTGCGACCCAGGCGTTCGCACGATCGACGAGGTCGTCGACGGTTGCGGAAAAATCCAGTTCGATTCCTCGTTCGTCGGACTCGAGCGGCTCCAATGTGCGGTATTGGAACTCGACGAGTGACGCCGGCATGAAGTGGCCCTTGCGCTCGGCCACTCGTTGGTTGACGATTGCCTGGTCGCCGCGTAGGTGTATGAATACGACCTCAGGGCACTCGTCGCGGAGAAGATCGCGATAGGACCTCTTGAGCGCTGAGCACGCGACGACGCCTCCGGTGTGGTGGTGTTCGCGAAACCATTCGCCGATACGGCGGAGCCAAGGTTGCCGGTCGCTGTCGTCAAGTCTGTGGCCGGCTGTCATCTTGTCGATGTTCGCCTGGGGGTGCAGGTCATCACCATCAATGAACGGGACCGTGAGCCGTGCTGCCAAGGCCTGCCCAACAACGGTCTTTCCTGCCCCACAGACGCCCATCACGATGGCGAGCGGGGGCTGCCCGATGGTATGCATGAGGTCTCCTTGCGTGTCTGCGTTGACCGCCCCATCGTAGTGCAAACGTATGATGAGTCAACGCAGGAGGCTCGAAAGATCAGATGACTTCGTGGTCGCTGTTGCGCAGCCCATCGCTGCGACACCCGTGTGGCACGGTCGCGCGCCTCGGTTTCAGTAGGATGAGGCCCCATGGTTCAGGAGCGCTTGACGTCGACAGTGGCGAACGCTGTAGGCGCGCGCATCGTCGGTGGCGAGTTCAGGCCGGGCGACTCGATGCGTCTCGACGAGCTTGAAGCGGAGTTCGGAGTGTCTCGGTCTGTGTCACGCGAAGCCGTGAAGATTCTTGAATCGTTGGGTCTGGTGAGGTCCCGCCGTCGGGTTGGAGTGATCGTTCAGCCCATGGGTGAGTGGAACGTTATGGCTCCCCAAGTAATCCAGTGGCAACTCCAAGGGCCGAACCGGCTTGCGGAACTTGCGGAATTGGAGTGGATCAGTCAGTTACGCAGCGCTATTGAACCGACGGCCGCTCAACTTGCGGCCAGTACCGCCACCGCCGAGCAGTGTACACAGATGGGGGCTGCGGTAGCAGGGATGACGGCGAGTGCGGTTGACGGCGATCTTCACGCTTACCTCCGACACGACATCGCTTTCCATACGACGTTGCTCTCGGCGAGCGGCAACCCACTGTTCGCGGCGCAGATGTCGGTTGTGGAGTCTGTACTTCGGTGTCGAACTGAACTCATGCCGTTTGCCCCAAATCCAGACGCCATCGACCTTCATCGGGCGGTCGGGGCTGCTGTCGCGTCGCGTCGAGGGGGTATGGCTGAACATGCGATGCGTGACTTGCTCAAAGAAGCCCGGCAGGCCATGGAGGATGCGGCGAGTTGATGGGTGCCTCCATGGCCCGGTGTAATTCCGAGTTAGTCACTGGATATGCGACGTCGAATCGCGAAAAGCCGGAAATATCCCAAGACGATCGGGCAGGTCAAGACCGAGATCCTCGATGCGATCTGCTGGGTCACCGAGTGGCACCGTCGCCATGCCCGCAAGATGATCTGCCAACGGGCTACAGGCATCGACTTTGGCCCGCGTCGCCCCAGGCAACCGGTGCGCACAGACCAACGGCTCCTGCAACGCCACCGACCGGCACGCCTTGGCTCAGCAACTCACCCAAGCCGACCCCGTCACCGCCCGCGAGCAGATCGCGCTCATCTACGCCAACTTGCTCGAACTTGCCCATCGCCGCGGCCGGGTCGAACACAGAGTCAAACGCAATACCGTCCATCTGTCCTGCACCAAACTCAAAACGCGGGCATCTTGATACGGGTCAACAGAGAAGAGGGGGCAGCGGCTACCGCGTCGCACAGCAGAGCCCGGTTTGGCGCATGTCTTCCGAGTGCACCGACCGCTGCCGGGATCTTGGCCCCGGTTGATTCATTCGGAGACAACAAGGACAACGTCCCGGCTGCAACCGGCCAACTGCGGAAGCAGACCCAAGGCACTTCGGATCGCATCCGACCAGCTATTTGTAGCCGGGGCGTCTTGCGGGGTCAGAACAGTTTCCTGGGATCGGTGCCGGTCGCCAACGCAGCTGCCACGAGGATTCTGGACTGTCCGGCTCGCAGCGGGCCGGAACTGATGATCCCCTTCTCGGCCAACGTCGCCCCTCCGCCTGCGCCGCCGTACACGCCCGCGACCTGGCCCGCGTCCACGCGGGTGGTGAGCACGACGGGGACGTGGTGGCGGGTCGCTGCTCGCACTGCGGCATCAGCGAATGTGCTGCCGATGTTGCCGTCACCCATGCCCTCGATGACGAGACCTTGGGCGCCGTTATCGATCGACGAGTCGATGAGTGTGGCCGGTGCGCCCGGGTAGGCGGCGATGATGTCGACACGCACGTCCCGTAGCGGTTTGAAGGGTAGCGGGGCCGGACGCTTCACACCGTGGGGGCAGTTCGTCGCGAAACCGTCCTCCTTCTGCGTGTCCGCCTTGTGCAGACCGCGGGCGTGGAAGACCTTGCCGCCGAAGGCGACGAAGACACCCTTGCCGCGGTTGTGCGCATCCGTGGCCGTTCGTACGGCGAGAGTGAGGTTCGACGGGCCGTCTGGGTGGGGATCGTCGTGGGGGCGCATGGCACCGGTCAGCACGACCGGTTTGTTTCCGCTGACGAAGGTGTCGAGGGCGATAGCTGTCTCCTCCATCGAATCGGTGCCATGCGTGACGATGACGCCGCTCACCTCCGCCCGGCCCAGCGCCCGCAGCACGGCCTGGATGACGTGGTCGGTGTCGTCGAGGGTCATGGCCGACGAGTCGAGTTGGGCGATTTTCTGCACCTCGAAGTGGAGCGTGCCCTTCGGGAAAGCGTCGTACACCGGTTTGACGAGTTCCTCGCCCGAGACGGTGGGGACCACGGCACCCTTGCTGTCATGGGTGCTCGCGATGGTGCCACCGGTCGAGAGAACGACGATGTGGTGGACCGTGGCCTTCTCGGTGGGACTGTGCTGTGGTTCCGGTGAGCCGCTCCCGCTCTTCGTTGAGTTCTCGTGGCATCCGGACAGGAGCTCACTGATGGTCAGGGTCGCTCCGACGGCCAGGAGTGAGCGGCGTTTGATGTGTGACGATGTCATGGGTATTTCCTTCATGGAATGTACTGATGGACTTCAGACGGGATGAAGTCGTCCTGAACTGCGCGACTCAAGAATTCTGGGAGGATGGGGAGTGCGTGTGTGCGGCGGGGTTTCCTGCCCGCGACGGTCGTGTGGATGTGCCCCCTGCGATTCGGGCGGCATTCATGGGAGGGCATGCGGGAAGTGGTCACTCGCCGGTGCCCCGGCGAGTGACCACGGGGTTCCTGCGCCTCCTTGGAAGGAGTCGGTGGGGAACTGATCCATGCACCGACCCTCGTCAAGAATTGCGTCACATGCGGCGACGATGGCATCGGCGACATCGCCGGGCAGTGCGCCGAGTTCTTTGTTCGTCAGCGCGGAGGCCTTCTTGACGAAGACCATGCCGCGAATGAAGTCTGGCTCGTCGTTCATGCACCCCCGTGAGATGGTGAAGTTCTCCAGAGCACGAAGAGTATGTACTCCGTAGTAGCAGTCGTTGGGGACCTTGCGCTCGCCCAGTAGATCTACTTCGATCCTCGTGTCGTTCATGACCCTCAGCCTTCCTTCTCGTGGGATCACTGCGCGCTCATCCCTGAGCATGCGTTTGGGGCCATCGGTGTCCCGATCCGCGTGAAGCGGACTCTACTCCAGCACCGCTAGTTCTGACGTCGTGTTAGTAAGAGGTGACACAAGGATGGGTCATTTTTTGTAAATCTTTCCTGTGGATTTCTGGCTCTTCAGGATCCAAGGTGTAGTCGGGGTCTGAATCCTCCGGTCTCCAGGAGGCTTCGGAGTCGGTAGTGGACCTCGTTGCGGAAGCCCAGGGCGATGCCGCGGAGGTGTTCGAGTCTGCCGTTGATGGCCTCACTAGGCCCGTTCGAGGTCCCGGGGTGGTCGAAGTAGGCCAGAATGTCGGCGGCTCTCTTCTTGAGAGTGTGGCCCAGGGTGACCACTTCGGGCAGGGCCTTCGGGGCTTTGGTGGCGATCGCGTCGATGAGGTGGGCCATGATCTCCCGTCCCTCGGCACGGTTCTCGGCGCGGTAGGCGGCCACGATCTCCTGGTAGACCGCCCAGGTGACCTGGACCGGGGCGTGGGCGTCGGCGGCGAACACCTGTTCCAGGCGTGCGGCCTGACGGTCGGTGAGCAGGTCCCGGCCCGTGTGCAGAGTCAGCCTGACCCCGTAGAGGGGGTCGCCCGCCCGGCCCCGGTGGCCCGTGGTGTCCTGCTGGACCCGGGTGCGGGCCTGGTCCAAGCCGTCGCCGGCGAGCTGGACCACGTGAAAGGGGTCCATGACCTCGACCGCGGCCGGGAGTTCTTCGGCGGCTGCGGTCTTGAAGCCGGTGAACCCGTCCATCGCCACGATCTGGATGCGGTCGCGCCAGGCCTGGTCGCGGCCGGCCAGCCAGGTCTTGAACACCTTCTTGGAACGTCCCGCCACCATGTCGAGCAGCCGGGAGGCCCCGGTGCCGTCGCGAAGCGGTGTCAGGTCGATGATCACGGTGACGTACTTGTCACCACGGCTGGTGTGGCGCCACACGTGCTCGTCGACCCCGATGACCTCCACGCCCTCGAAGCGGTGCGGGTCGTCGATGAGCCGGCGGGTGCCCTCGGCCAGCACCGCATCGTTGGCGGTGGTCCAGTCCACCCCCAGACCAGCGGCGATACGGGAGACCGGAAGGTGATCGAGCACCAGGCCCTCCAGCGCCCAGGCCAGCCCGCCCCGCGACAGTTTCGCCCTCGCCTCGGCGGCCTGGTCAGTGTTCTGGCGCCACACGTGTCCGCAGCCGGTGCACCGGTACCGGCGTACCCGTATCTGAAGGATCGTGGGCCGGTGGCCCATCGGGGTATGGGCCAGGCGCCTGACCACCGTGTCACGTGGGATCCCCTGGCATCCGCACCGGTGGCACCAGTCGTCAGTCTCGACGACCCGGCAGGCCAGGACCGTCTCCTCGTCACTGATCAGCTGGCCGGTGACCTCCAGGCCGAGTTCGTCCAGACGGGCGAATGTGGTCAGGTCGGGGGCGCCGAAGGTAGCGTGGTTCATGGAGGACCTTGCGATTCACGAGGACGGGACTTAAGACACTCCGATCCTCGCGCAGGGTCCTCCCCCACGCACCCCGGCCTCACAGGCCAACTACAGCAGACTCTCACACAGTCAAGTCACAACTACACCCTGGATCCTGAAGAGCCGGATTTCTCTGCGTACGTCGGGCAAAATTCTGTATAGAGGAAGTATCCTGCCTGTCGCTCCTGCCTGTGTCGTCAGTTCATGTACGCAGTGAGTCCCCCGACACGGGTGGCCTGTGTAAAATCGCCCTGTCGTCAGTCCCCAGGCGCAGGGAGGCCTCATGACGAGAATCATCCAGAAGTTCGGTGGCTCCTCCGTGGCTGATGCCGCGTCCATCAAGCGTGTTGCGCGCAGGATCGCCGCGTCCCGGCAAGCCGGCAACGAGATCGTCGTGGTCATCTCGGCAATGGGTGATACCACCGACGACCTCATGGACCTGGCCCTCGAGGTGTCGCCGCAGCCCGCCCCGCGCGAGCTCGACATGCTGCTCACCACCGGTGAGCGTCAGTCGGCCGCCCTGCTCGCCATGGCCCTGTCCGACCTCGGCGTCCCGGCGCGCAGCTACACCGGTTCGCAGGCCGGGGTCATCACGACGGCCGCCCACGGCAACGCCCACATCATCGACATCACCCCCGGCCGTATCGTCTCCTCCCTGGCCGGCGGGAACGTCGTCATCGTCGCGGGATTCCAAGGGGTCTCGCAGACCACCAAGGACGTGACGACCCTGGGCCGGGGCGCCTCCGACACGACGGCCGTGGCTCTCGCCTCGGCCCTGGGCGCCGATTTCTGCGAGATCTACACCGACGTCGACGGCATCTTCACCGCCGACCCGCGAATCGTCCCCGGAGCCCGCGGCATCCCGTCCATCTCGTACGAGGAGATGCTCGAGACGGCCGCCTCGGGCGCGAAGGTGCTGCACCTGCGCTGCGTCGAGTACGCCCGTCGCGGGGACGTGCGTGTGCACGTGCGCTCGTCCTTCTCGGACAAGCCGGGCACATGGGTCATGGACGTCTCGGACTCCGAGGAAGAGAGGGAAGCGTCAATGCCGGACATGGAAGAAGCGATCATCTCGGGGGTCTGCCACGACCGCTCCGAGGCGAAGATCACGATCGCGGGCATCCCCGACTCGATCGGACGCGCCGCGAAGATCTTCGAGATCGTCGCGCGCGCCGACATCAACATCGACATGATCGTCCAGAACGCCTCGCGGGTGATGAACGGGCGCACCGACCTGTCCTTCACCCTGCCCATGACCGACGGCCGCCGCGCCATCGAGGCCATCCGCGCCGCCCAGGCCGAGATCGGCTTCGAGCAGCTGCTCTACGACGACCAGATCGGCAAGGTCTCCGTCGTCGGCTTCGGCCACCGATACCCCTCGGTGGAGATCTGGTCGACGAGCGCCCTGGACCAGCCGTGGCGCATGACACACGAGGAGATCGGTGCCGTGGCAGACCTGCTGCACGCCATGCACGTGGCGGTGGGCCCGCACGTGCCGTGCAACGAGGAGTGGCACCACCGCCCGGTCGGGGTCGGCGTGCCGGTGCCGTGGCGGGTCAACCTCAAGTTGCGGGTGTCGACCCTGGCCGGTTTCGAGGGTGGCACGAAGATCTACGTCAACACCATCTCGCCGGCCGCACTGGCGGCCCGTCTGCTACCCGAGCTGTTCAGAGCACGCAGTGCCGGCCGTATCGCGCCGATGGACCTGGGCGATGAGTGCGAGGTTCCGCGCGGGGTGCTCGCCTGCACACGGATGCGCTGAGGGTCGGCGCTCAGCCGAACCAGCGGTTGAGTTCGACGGCGGTACCGTCGTCGTCGAAATCCGCGGTGACGGCGTCGGCGGCGGCTCGCACCTGTTCGAGGGCATCTCCCACGGCAACTCCCCGGCCGGCCCAGCGCAGCATCTCGATGTCGTTGTTGCCGTCACCGATGGCCAGCACCGCGCTTGCGGGGATTCCCAGCATGTCGCACGCCTCCTGCAGTCCGGAGGCCTTCGTCACCCCACGGGGAGCGATGTCGAGCCAGGCCGACCAGCCGACGAAATACGTCACCCCGGTCATCCCCAGCTGGTCCGCCAACTCGACGAAGACGTCGGGGGAGGCATCCGGGTCACGCACGATGATGCGGGTCGCAGGGGTGGCCTTGAGCTCCTCGATCGGTTCCACATGGATCTCACCGGCGAGCTCACCGTCGGGGAAGTGCTTGCTCACGCGAAAACCCACGCCCACCTCCTCCACGGCAATACGCGCCTGTGGATGGATCCGCAGCACCTCGTCGATGACGTGGGAGGGATCGAAGGTGTGCCTGCTCACCACGCGCAGCGGATCGCTGTGTGCCAGCACCGACCCGTTCGACACGACGAGCAGACCTGATGGAAGCCCCAGCTCCTCGTGCACGCCGATGGCTCCGGTCACCCCTCGTCCCGTCGCCAGGACGACGGGCACTCCCGCCTGGCACACTCGGTGGACGGCTTCCCTGACGGAATCTGGCAGACGCCCCTCGCGATCCACGATGGTGCCGTCAATGTCCAGGGCCACGAGCTGCGGGGAGAACGTCATGGGTTACAGATTGCCAGATTCACGTGAACGCGGAGTGAACATGGCTGTTTCGCTATGCGGTGGGCGTGATCGTTCCGGCGGGCCTGGGGTGAAACACGGCTCGTTCCCACCCGTCTCCTCGGTTAAGCTTGCGAAGTGAATCCAGCAACGTACCTGGCCCTCGTCCTGGTGCTGGCCGTGGCTGCTCAATGGCTCGGCTGGCGACTCAAGCTGCCCGCGCTGCTCTTCCTGCTCATCATCGGTTTCGCACTCGGTCAGTGGGTCACCCCCGATGAGATGTTCGGTCAGAGTCTGCTCTTCGGCGGGGTGAACCTCGCTGTGGCCATCATCCTCTTCGAGGGATCGCTGTCCCTCAAGCTCCGGGAGGTGCGTGACCTCGGAAAACCCATCCTCAGACTGTGCTCGGTGACGGTCGTCATCGCATGGCTGCTCATGGCCCTCGCCGCGCATCTGCTCGGCATGGACATCCGGGTCGCCCTGCTGCTGGGGGCCCTGCTCGTCGTCACCGGCCCCACGGTGATCAACCCGATCCTGCGTCAGGTGCGCCCCACCAGACGGGTCTCGGCCCTGTTGCGCTGGGAGGGCATCGTCGTCGACCCCATCGGCGCGATCCTCGCCCTGCTGGTCTACCAGGCGATCACGTCCATCGGGGGCAACCACATCGGCCACGGGTTGGCCGTGCTGGGCTGGACGATGGTGGTCTCGGTGCTCGTCGCCTTCCCCATCGGCATGCTGCTCACCTTCATGCTGCGGCGCCTGCTCATCCCGGACTTCCTGCAGGGGGTCATCTTCGTCGCGGTGGCCTGTGGCACCGTCGTGGGTGCCAACCTCATCCAGGAGGAGTCCGGGCTCATGGCGGTGACCCTGCTCGGCATCTTCCTGGCCAACCAGGACCTCGAGCTGGACGTCGTCGTCGAGTTCAAGGAACATCTGCAGATCCTGCTCGTCGGGGCGCTGTTCATCATGCTCGCCGGGCGCGTCAATCCCGACGAGATCGTCCGGGTGCTGCCAGTCGGGCTGGCCTTCGTCGTCATCTCGGTGCTGCTCATCCGCCCGCTCTCGGTGTTCATCGGCCTGCACGGCACCGAGACGACCCGCCAGGAGCGGGTGCTCATGGCATTCATGGCCCCGCGAGGCATCGTCGCCGCCTCGGTGACCTCCGTCTTCGCCCTGGGTTTCGCCGACACCGCCGATTCCATCGCCCACCAGGCCGAACAGCTCATGGCCACCGATCCGCAGCGGGCTGCCGACCTTTCCTCCTTCGCCCAGAACCTCGCTGGGCTCTCCGACCAGGTGGACCAGTTGGTGCCGATCGTCTTCCTCATGATCGTGTGCACCGTGGCCATCTACGGCCTGGGGATCGGACGGCTGGCGGAGAGACTCGGCCTGGCCAGCGCCAAGCCTCGGGGCGTCATGTTCGCCGGATCGCCGCCCTGGGCCGTCGACGCGGCCAAGTTGTTGCGTTCCCTGGACGTGCCGACCCTCATCGTCACCCGTCGCAGTTATGACCTCTACACCGCCCGCAAGGCTGGTCTGCGCACCGTCGCCGCCGATTTCCTCAGCGAGTACGCGGTGGAGGAGATGGACCTGTCGGGCATCAACTACATGGTGGCGTGCACTCCCGACGACAACACCAACTCCATTGCCGCAGTGCAGTACCGACGTGTCCTGAGCCGGGCCAACGTCTTCCAGGTCAGACGTGCCGACGAGGGCCATCCCAAGGATCGCACCACGGGCACCGTCTCCACCCTCAAGGCCCGAACGGCGTTCAACCCGGGACTCACCCATGCCGAGATGGAGCGGCACTGGCGTGAGGGCCAGCGGGTGCGTGCACTGCCCATCACCGAGCAGTTCGGTTGGGACCAGTTCACCCACTACGTGTCCGGGGCGGTCATCCTGTTCATCGTGCGTCCCGGCTCGACGGTGGTGGCCACCGAGGACATGGGCAATCCGAAGATGGGCGACATCGTCGTCTACCTGGGACGTACCCCCAGGATCGACGAACTTCCCCGGGCCGATCGGGATGTCGAGGATGAGAAGGCCCGTCGTCGCGCCAAGGTGCACACCCTGCGCGAGTCGATGAGTACCTCATCGGCCGAGGAACAGGTGCGCGAACGGGCCAACGCCCGTGCTGACGCCGAGGGACGTCCGCAGTCTGGGAAGGATGGGCAGCACGTCCGAGACGTGAGCTCGCAGCCCGGGTCTGGGGATGTCATCCCCGGCACGGTCGTTCCCGGGGATCCGGACCAGCCGGATGCGAGGTCATCCGACCACTGAGTCGACCACGTGAGGGGCAGCTGCCGGAACTGCCTTCCCGAGGACCGTACACACCGAGGATCGCACGCACCGGGGGCTGGGACCGACGGGGGGAGCCCGGGGTGGCTCGTGTGTTCACCTCGGTGGGGCAGACGATCCCGTAGGGATGGGGTGATCCCAGGGCTGGTCGAATGCGTGGAGTCTGGTCGAATGAGTTCCGGGCGTTTGTCAGCTGCTCCTGGTGCGCATGACGGCTCCCACCGCCAGGCCGATGACGGCGGCGACGACCCCGGACAGGATGAACGCCTGGTGCCAGCCGACCCCGTCGATGACCGCACCGATCGTCGGTGCGGAGATGGCCACCCCGGCATTGAGGAAGGAGCCCTGCCACCCGATGACGCTGCCACGCCTGCTGGGTGGGGTGAGGTTGGTCAGCTGGTCGATGCTGGCGGTGAGGGTCGGGGAGACGAACAGGCCGCCGATCAGCAGGATAAGGCCAGCCTGCAGGGGAGAGGTGGCCAGGGTGGTCGCAGCTGCCGTCAGGCCCATGAGGGTGAGCAGAGCGGGCATGGGCACCGAACGGTTCAATGCCCCGTAGATGGTGCCACCCAGTGCCGATCCCAACCCGGAGAAGGCCAGCACCCAGCCGATGGCTTGGGTGCTGCCCATCTCTCGCATGGCACCGACCGTCGTGAGCTCGATACCGCCCAGGGTATATCCGGCGGCCAGACATCCGATGAGGATGGCGACGGTGAATCGGTTCACCCATGCCAGGGCAGACGTCGTGGAGGGATGCGCCGTGGGGACGTCGATGGTGGGGGCGTCGGGATCGCGTGCCGTCTCCTCCACCGCCAGCGTCTCGGTGGTCGAGGACTGTGTCGGGGCGACGGGCTCCGTGGCAGAACGCGGGTCGGGTGATGAGCTGCTGGGGGTCTGCCTCTCGGATGCGGCCCCACTCGTCTCGGCGATGGGTGGATCGAGGATCGTCAGCCCGGTGGCTCCGAGCGCCGCCAGTACGGCACAGCCGATCATCGTCGCGCGGGTGCCCACGGACGAGGCAATGATGATGGCGACCATCGGTCCGAACATGTAGCAGATCTCGATGGACACCGCGTCCAGACTCAGCGCAGCCCGGCGCTTGCGCAGCGGCACGGTGGCGATGAGCACCTGACGGGGAATGGTGTAGATCGGGTAGTTCCACAGGTAGCCGAGGGCCAGGATGACCAGCAGGGGATAGTAGCCCAACCACGGGGCGACGGCGTAGACCGCCGTCATGACGACGATCGACGGGATCATCGTGCGACGCAGCCCCCTGCGATCGGTCATCGAGCCGCGCCACGGGGCGGAGATCATCGACGAGATCGTCACGAACGTCGTCACGGCACCGGCGAGCCGGTAACTCATTCCCAGGGTCTCCACCACGTGCAGGGTGATGAGCATCGTCAACCCGAAGATGGGCAGGCGAGTGAGGGCACTGAGCAGGATGGTCGTCCAGACCTCCCGGATCGCAAGAACCTCCCGATAGCTGCGCACGGCCCAACTCTAGACGAGCGTGTGCAGCCACCGGGAGGGGTGTCCGAGGACCTGGGGACAACCCCGAGCCGGGGAGCCCGAGGTCATGGTGAGGGTCAGTCGACCCCGAAGTCGATCGCGGCGTGGTCCAGGGAGCGCTGGGCGTCGTCGTCCTCATGGGAGGATGACGAGATGGCCTTGGCGCCTCCCTCGGCCAACGAACCCACCCAGTCGGCCTGGCCAGCCAGGCGTCCCTGGGAGGAGTACAGCTCGAGTTTCTCGCGAGTGTCGGCGATGTCGAGGTTGCGCATGGTGAGTTGGCCGATGCGGTCGGTCGGGCTGAACGCCGCCCCCTCGACACGCTCCATCGACAGCTTCTCGGCGTGGTAGGAGAAGCGCGGGCCCTGCGTCTTGAGGATCGAGTAGTCCCACCCGCGACGCAGCTTGAGGGTCACGGTGCCGGTGATGGCGCTGGCCACCCAGTGCTGCAGCGACTCGCGCACCATGAGGGCCTGCGGATCCAGCCAGCGACCGTCGTAGAGGATGCGTCCCAGCCGACGTCCCTCGTTGTGGTACGTCTCGATGGTCTCCTCGTTGTGGACCGCATTGACGAGCCGTTCGTAGGCGATGTACAGCAGCGCCATGCCGGGGGCCTCGTAGATGCCGCGCGACTTGGCCTCGATGATGCGGTTCTCGATCTGGTCGCTCATGCCCAGACCGTGCCGACCGCCGATCTCGTTGGCCTTGAGGACGAGGGTCACCTTGTCGTCGTACTCGACGCCGTTGATGGCCACCGGGACGCCCTGCTCGAAGGTCACCGAGACCTCCTCGGCGTCGATGGTGACGTCCGGGTCCCAGAACTTCACGCCCATGATGGGCTCGACGGACTCGATGGACACGTCGAGCGACTCGAGCGTCTTGGCCTCGTGGGTGGCACCCCAGATGTTGGCGTCGGTGGAGTACGCCTTCTCCTTGGAGTCGCGGTAGGGCAGGTTGTGCTCGGTGAGCCAGACGCTCATCTCGTCACGGCCACCGATCTCCTTGACGAATCCCTCGTCGAGCCAGGGCTTGTAGATGCGCAGCTGTGGGTTGGCGAGCAGGCCGTAGCGGTAGAACCGCTCGATGTCATTGCCCTTGTAGGTGGAGCCGTCCCCCCAGATGGAGACGTCGTCCTTGGCCATGGCGCGCACCAGCAGGGTGCCGGTGACCGCGCGACCGATCGGGTGGTGTTGAAGTACGGGCGGCCGGCCGAGCGCACGTTGAAGGCGCCGCAGGCCAGGGCGCTGAGGCCCTCCTCGACGAGGGCTGCGCGGCAGTCGACCAGCCGCGAGATCTCCGCGCCGTAGTCGAGGGCGCGACCGGGAACCGACTCGATGTCGTCCTCGTCGTACTGGCCGATGTTGGCGGTGTAGGTGCACGGGATCGCTCCCTTGGATCGCATCCACGCCACCGCTACCGAGGTGTCGAGGCCTCCGGAGAATGCGAGGCCGATCTTTTCGCCGGATGGAAGTTCATTGAGTACCTTGGACACGCCATGATGCTAACGCATATCTATGCAGAGTTGCAAATGAATATGCGGTCGAGATGCGTTGGGGGACTCGCGGAGTGGCCAGAGAGTTGTCAGCCGGAGGCAGGGATCAGTGGCCACTGGGCAGGTCCGACCGCCACGTACGATGACGGTGCCCTCCTCATGACTCCGGTAAGACGCATCGGGCTGCTTGGTATGCCTCGTCACAGCGTGAGGGCGATCTTGCCCAGCACCTCCCCGGACTCCAGTCGCCGGTGGGCGTCCGCGGCGTCCGGCAGGGCGAAGGTCTCCACCGGGGCTGGCTTGATCTGACCGCTGGCATACATCGGCCAGGCCTGCTCCTCGACCAACCGGCAGATACGTGCCTTGTCGGCCAGGTCACGGAATCGCAGGCTTGTCGCAGTGACTGTGGCGCGCTTGCCCAGCACCTTGTCAATGCGCAGTTCACCCTTGACGCCACCCTGCATGCCGATGATGACGAGTCGTCCGTCCATGGCCAGGGAGTCCACGTTGGCGCCCAGGTACTTCGCCCCCATGATGTCGAGGATGACGTCCACCCCCGCACCGTCGGTGGCCTCCTTGACGGCCGCCACCCAGTCCTCGTGGTAGTCGATGGCGACGTCTGCCCCCAGCTCGCGGCAGAAGTCACGCTTCTCCTGGGTGCCGGCGGTGACGATGACCCGACAGCCGCGGGCCTTGGCGTACTGGATGGCGAACTGGCCGATGCCGCCGGCCCCGCCGTGGACGAGGATCGTCTCGCCCTCATGCAGGTGCACGTGATCCATGTTCGAGATGACGGTGGCTGCCACCTCCACCAGGGTTGACGCCACGGCCGGTTCGACACCGTCGGGCATGTGCAGCAGCTGGCCGGCTGGCACGATGACCTGCTCGGCGTACCCGCCTCCGGCCAGCAGGGCGACGACCTCGTCACCCATCTGCCAACCGTCGACATCGTCGCCCAGGGCGTCGATGGTGCCGCACACCTCCAGCCCCATGGTCTCGCTCACGCCGGGTGGGGGCGGGTAGAGGCCCTGCCGCTGCAGCAGATCGGCTCGGTTCATGCCGACGGCCTTCACGGCCACCCGCACCTCGCCGGATGCCGGGGTGGGGGTGGGAACCTGCGTCCACTCCATGTTCTCCGGGCCGGGACGGTGTCGACCCTTGGCGTCGGTCGTGTCTGTCGGTCGCACAGTGATCGCGTACATGTCTGCCAGCCTGCCACAGTCTCGGCGCGGCAGAAGTGTCGTTGCGTCGATTCACCGCTATGATGAACCCATCCTCCATTGTGTGGAGGTGTGGCGAGATCGCATAGTGGACGAGTGCAGCCGCCTTGAAAGCGGCCGAGGGCAACCTCCGTGGGTTCGAATCCCACTCTCGCCGCGAGGCTCTCCATGAGACGGGAGTGGTTGTCATGGCCGAGGCGATAACGGTGCAGACGTTGCCGGACGGGACGATTCGGCACGTCCTCAGGCCCGAACCCCCAATCGGTGCCTTCGTGATCAGCGGGGTCGTCACCCTCATTGGTGCATTCCTGCTGGTGTTCTCCCTGGTCACCCACTGGTCGACGGGATGGATCGTCCTCTCGGCCATTCTGCTCGGGCTGGGACTGCTCATGATCGTCGGGTCGATCTGGTCTGCTCGGCGTATGCGGCTACTCGTTGATCTCAACGACGAGGGCTACCGCATTCACGGGGCTGGGCAGGACAGATCGGGCACCTGGGTGTCGGTGACGAAGGCTGCCATGACCCCGAACCGTTCTCGACTCACGCTCTATCACGGCCAGGTGGGCCGCACGCATATCGTGCGTCCCGGGGAGGGCGACCCGGCCGAGATGGACTCCCTGGCAGCCGATGTTGCCAGACACATCGATCGGTCCCACCACCTGGGCCAAGGCCGGTAGGTCGTCTCCGGCGTGCCGTTGTCCTGGCAAGGCGCGTGCCCAGCCGAGACAGGGTCCACGAGCCACGGGTTCGGGGAGCGCGAAACACGCTGGTGTCGACCGCGCTGCCCTTGTCCTCATCATGAGACCCCTCAGGTCAGGGGCATGTTGCCCTCAGACTGTCGGTTCTTCCGACCATCAGCCCTCGGAAATCGGCAGGCGTGCCCTTCCTGCGTGGGGACTCCAGCTGCCCCGGGAATCCGGTAGCGATGCAGCAATCCGGTTGCTCGAGTCGGCAGTGCAGGGAACGGTGCCTGCGGATTCACCGGATCGGTAAGCTCGGGACGTGCATTGAAAAACTTCTACCCGTGGAGTCACCGTGGACCATCGGAGCATCGAGTCGGACGACGCCGAGACCCCCACTCAGCAGACAGCACACGCCCAGCAGAGGAGTACCGGGTTACCGAATACCGAGACGGCATGGAGTCGTGGGCAGGGAGCCCGCAAGGCTGCCGACCTGTTCACCGAGCAGTACGCAACCGTCCCGCACGGCGTGTGGGCCAGTCCAGGACGGGTCAACCTCATCGGGGAACACACCGACTACAACGGTGGTCTCTGTCTGCCCATCGCCCTGCCACATGCCACCTATGCTGCGATGAGCCGCCGGGACGACGATGTCGTCCGTATCTGTTCCCGAGTGCACGGGGAGGTCGTCACCTGGCAGGGGACGCTCGAGGAGATCCTGCGGCGCAAGGTCAAGGGGTGGACCGCCTACACCGCCGGTGTGGTGTGGGGATTCCACGACGCCGGGTACCAGTGCACCGGTTTCGACGTGGCCCTGGAGAGTTGCGTACCGCTCGGAGCCGGGCTGTCGTCGTCGGCGGCCGTGGAGTGTGCCGTCGCCCTGGGGCTGGACGAGCTCGACGGGTTCGGGTTGGCAGCCGATGACCGGGGACGCGCAGAACTGGTGGACATCGCGGTGGCCACCGAGAACACCGTCGTCGGCGCACCCACTGGCGGCCTGGACCAAGCGGCATCACTGCGCACCCAGGAGGGAAGGGCGCTGCTGCTGGACTGCCTGGACACCTCCACCCGTCAGGTGCCGTTCGATCTGGCCGCTTCCGGGTTGCAGCTGCTCGTCATCGACACCCGGGCCAAGCACTCCCTCAACGATGGCCAGTACGCTGCCCGACGTGCCTCCTGTGAGCAGGCGGCGGCATTGCTGGGCGTCGACACCTTGCGGCAGATCGACGATCTCGGCGCGGCCATCGCCATGATGCCGGATGCCACCACGGCAGCCCGAGTTCGCCACGTCGTCACCGAGATCCAGCGGGTGCAGGACTTCTTGGCCCTCATGGATGCTGGCCGGGTGCTCGATGTGGGTCCGCTCATGAACGAGTCCCACGAGTCACTGCGCGACGACTACGAGGTGAGCTGTGCCGAACTGGACGTGGCCGTCGCAGCGGCGCGCTCGGCCGGGGCGCTGGGCGCGCGTATGACGGGCGGCGGGTTCGGAGGCAGTGCCATCGCCCTGGTACGTGAGGTTGACGGTGCAGCCGTGCAGGACGCCGTTCGCGCCCAGTACCGCGAACACGGTTTCACCGCTCCGAAGATCCACGGTGTGACGCCGGGCCGGTCGGGGGCGCGGGTGAGCTGAGGCTGTTCGGGACGCAGCGCTGGGGCCGGTCGGGGTGCGGGTCGCTGGAGCCAGTCGGGTGAGCTGGTCGGTCGGGGCATGACTCGTTGAAGCTCGATGATTCAGCGATTCTGCTCGTCAATGGGATGGAATCCGCACACATCCGTCAATGAGCTCTCGGTGTCCTTCGGGGTGGGGGAGGCGCTGGTGGGAGCTGAGGTGCCCCTGGCCGCCTTTCCCTCGGCGGCGTGGCTCCCCTGCTTCGGGGCGGCCTTTTTGCTCTTCGTGGCTGATGGGCGCGCCGATTTCCCGGTCACCGGTTTGTTGGCGTTGGACGAGTCCGAGGCCCGCGCAATGGTCTCGGCCACCTGTTCGCGCATTATGGGATAGTTCGGGTCCCAGGGCTGGAAGCCATTCTTGCCGTTGACGAAGAGCAGCCGGTTGAGGTTGGCGTCCTGCATGCGCATCGCCAGGTCGACGAAGGCCGGGAGCATGCCCTGGGGAATGTCGGAGACGACCATGTCGCCGGAGGCGTCGGCAATGGCCTCGAAACGAGTGAGGACGGTCTCGGGATTCGTCTGGTCGAGCACGGCCTTCATGAGGCACGACTGGCGTCCCATCCGGTCGTAGTCGCTGGACTCGGAACGGCTGCGGGCGTACCACATGGCGTTGTACCCGTTGAGGTGCTGTTCCGGGCCGACCTCGAGGTATCCCGTCGGGGGCTTGCCCTCGGAGTTTCCGGCGATGGGTAGGCGTTGGTTGATGTTCACCGTCACTCCGCCGAGGGAGTCGATGAGTTTCTGCAGACCGTCGATGTCGATCATGAGGAAGTAGTCGATGCTCAACCCCAGACCTTCACCCACGGCCATCTTCAATGCGTCCGCGCCGGGATACTTGGTGTTCTCGATGGCGTCGGGATGTTCAGCCTCGACCGTTGACCAGATGGCATTGGCGAAGGACTTCGAGTCGTCGCCGTGACCCGTGGTGAAACCGTCTGGGTAGATGGTGTGAAGCTTGGAGTTCTCTGGAAACGGCATCGCCGCGGTGTTGCGGGGAATCTGGATGATCGTTCCATTGCCGGTGCGGGTGTCGATGGACGCGACCATGATGGTGTCGGTGTTCATCTCACCCCGGTCACGGTAATGACGCTGCTTGGTGTCATCGGCACCGACCAGCAGGACGTTCACCCGCGGTTTCGAGGCCCAGATGTCCTTCACACTGCGATGTGTGTCGATGTCCGGACGGGTGGCCGACGGGGCGTCCCCGAAGATGCGGTTGAGCAGGGCGTAGTCGTCATAGGCGTATCGGGAGGCCACGGCCATCGGCCCGGAGATCATGAGAGTGAGTGCTGCGACGACGATCGAGCTGATCCAGCGCTGGGCCCGGGTGATGCCGCGCGGACGCAGATCCAGGTGGGTGAGGATGAGCACCACGGTGAGCACCACCGCCATGATGGGCAGGGCCCAGACGATCGCGAGCAGCATCCCTGGGCGTACGGCGATCGCGGCAGCATTGGTCGGTTTGACCCACAGCGTGATCCCAGCTGCAAAAGCTGCCACGAGGGCCACCGCGGTGAGGGTCATGCCGAAGGCCCGGCGTCGGGGCCGGGAGCTGCGGGACAGTCCCAGGCCGGGGATGATCGCTGCCAGCAGCGTCCACAGGATGGACCGTCGGAACTGCACGTCACGTTTGTGAGCACGCTGCCAGGATGCGTCTGCATGAGTTGGTGCATGCCCGGAGGATGGTGTGGCGGAGCGACTGGTGGCTGCAGCTCGGCGACATCGGCCAGCGCTTGTCCCAGTGGCACCGGCCCGGTTCCTGGAGTGAGACCCGGAGGAGCTGCTGCCGTGGTGCTGGGCACGACCATCACGCGGCGTACGAGCGTCGCGACTGCCATCGAAGCGGCCGTGACTGCCGGGCATTCCGTGTGCCGGTGCTCGGTTGGAGCGAGGACGATTCAGTGCCCGGGTGACCTCGTCGAACTCGGGGTCCTGGTCCTGGGCGTGGGAGGCCACGTAGTCGGCACGACTGGGTCTGTGGGCGGCTGAGTCCTCAGGGCTCTCCCGATAGCGCCGAGGCATGCGCAACTCGTCGTAGAAGTCCGTGACGTCGAGATCTGGTGCGGCGCGACGAGGTCTGGTGGGTCGCCTGTCGAAGCCGTCGTCTGCCATCGTGCCTTCCCCGGTGCCGTGAAGTGCGTCTCCGTGCGGGTCACTTCTCACCTGACCCTGGAGTCGTCTCTGCGTCGTGGCGTGTCCCAGACGGTCCGCGCCACGTGGAATCGTCCCCATGCTACATGGTGAACAAAACATGCTTTGAGTCCGCGCCGGGAAACCGATATGCTGGCCGGGCACCTTTTGGAGGCGTCGCCTAGTCAGGTCTATGGCGCCCGCCTGCTAAGCGGGTTTGGGATTTATCTCCCATCGCGGGTTCAAATCCCGCCGCCTCCGCGTGGTGCGATGGCCCGGACCGCTCGGTCCGGGCCATCGCATGTCATCGGCACGGCAGATGCACGGTAACTCAGCTGCCACGTCGGTTTTGCATTGCTGGCTGGATGTTGTAAAGTACATCGAGTGCCAAGGCACAAGCGCCCGTAGCTTAACGGATAGAGCATCTGACTACGGATCAGAAGGTTGGGGGTTCGAATCCCTCCGGGCGCGCCAGACAAGTTTCTCTGACGCTGTTGCCGGTTGTCCTCCGTAATCATCCACGGACATGTCATTCACATAACTCTGTTCCCTGATCTGGGACACAGTTGCCAGGAGATGTCGGCACACCCGCCGTTCATGGGCCGAGCCCTCAGTGGCATCATCGAGTCATGACGGCAGTTTGGGCACATCGGGGCGCCAGCGGACGGCTCCCGGAGAACACCATGTCCGCATTCCTTGCAGCCTTGGTCAGTGGGGCGGACGCCATCGAGCTGGACGTTCACCTCACCCGTGACGGGCGCGTCGTCGTCTGCCACGACGAGACGATCGACCGCACCAGCAACGGCCACGGCAGGATCGTCGATCAGTCACTGCAGCAGCTGCGTGCCTATTCGTTCGCCTCCGGAAAACCCGGCTGGGGGTACGAACCCATCCCCGAGCTGGACGACGTCCTCGCCCTGAGCTGCCGCTGCGACGCCATCGTCAACATCGAACTGAAGAACTCCCTCATCCGGTACCCGGACCTGGAGCAGAAGGTCGTCGACGCGGTGCGGCGCCACCACATGGCGGATCGGGTGGTGCTGTCGAGCTTCAACCATCGCAGCCTCGTCCTGCTGGCTGACCTGGCCCCCGACATCCGGCGCGGGATGCTCTACGAGGACGATCTCGTCGATCCGTGGAGCTATGCCGCCACCCTCAAGGTGCAGGCAGTGCATCCGCGCCACCAGCTGTTGAGCGGGCGTGACGACGTCCCGACCTTCCACGAGCACGGGCTGGGAGTGCGGGCCTGGACGGTGAACACCGAGCAGGCCCGCGAGGCCGCTCAACTCGGGGTTGACGCCGTCATCACGAATTATCCCGCCGAGGTGGCCGTCGCCGTGGCCTCCGGCGGGCGGTAGAACCCGATCGCGTTCAGTGGTGGATGAGGGCGCTGCCGGACGACAATGCGTTCGGCCAGTCGTACTGGCCTCCTCAGATCTCCACGACCTCCCCCAGGACCACCGAGCGCACCCGTGGGGTACGGAACACCTTGGTGCGATCGGCCTGGTTGCGATTCATCGTGACGTAGAGCATCTTGCGCCACCCGACCATCTTGTTGGTTGCGGCAACGGAGTCCGGATCGGTCGGGTCGCCACGCTTGACGTCGGCCACCGACAGGAAGTACACCGCCTTGGTGATGTCGAGTCCATTGAGATCGGGGAGCCTGTCGTAGGCCAGGGCGAGCGCCTTGGGCACGTCCTGGGAGTCGGCGAAGCCCACATGACACTCCACGTACGAGATGCCGTCGGCCGGATCACCCAGGTCGGTGACGGCGACCCGTTGCTTGTGGCGGATGTGCGGCACGTTCTCGTTGACGATCGACAGGATGACGTTGTGCTCGTGCAGCACATGGTTGAAACGCGTGTTGTTGCGCATGGCCAACGGTGTCGTCACCCGGTCGGGGTGAGGGTAGACGGCCAGCCCGGGTACCCGTGGCGGGTTCTCCTTGCGCACCCAGTCCAGGAAGTCCTCCAGCGGCCCCTCGGCGAGCGCACGCTGCCCGTAGACCATCCGAGTACCGCGACGCCATGTTGTCATGACGACGATGGTGATGGCGCTGATGACCAGCGGGATCCAGCCGCCCGAGGCAATCTTGAGCAGGTTGGCCGAGAAGATCGTCGCCTCGACGGAGTAGATGATCACACCCAGCAGGGCGACCGACCACTTGGGCCAGCGCCAGGCACACCGTGCCCAGGTGAGGAACAGTGTCGTCGTGAGCATCTCGGTGCCCGTGACGGCCAGGCCATAGGCAGTGGCCAGCCGCGCCGAGGACTTGAAGATGGCGATGAGCACCAGGACCCCGCAGTAGAGGATCCAGTTGATCTCGGGAATGTAGATCTGGCCGCCCTCCTCCTTGGAGGTGTGCTTGACCGAGAGCCTCGGCAGCAGACCCATGCGAGAGGCCTGGTAGCTCAGCGAGAAGGTACCGGAGATGACGGCCTGGGCGGCGATGATCGTGGCCATGGTGGCGAGGAGCACCAGCGGTACCCGTCCCCAGCTCGGAGCCAGACGAAAGAACGGGTTGTCGATCCAGTCCGGGTGCATGAGCAGCATGGCCCCTTGCCCGTAGTAGTCCAGCAGCAGGGCCGGGCCCACCAGACAGAACCACGACAGGCGGATGGGTTTGGCCCCGACGTGCCCCATGTCGGCGTACAACGCCTCGGTACCGGTGATCGTCAGCACGACGGCGCCCATGGAGATGAACGCCATCCACGGCCGGTCGATCCAGAACAGGGCGGCATAGTGCGGTGACAGGGCCTTGAGGATCTGCGGGTTGCGTACGATCCACGGGACGCCCAGACAGGCCAGGGTGAGGAACCAGATCGTCATGATCGGCCCGAAGGCACGTCCGATACGTGCCGTGCCCTTGCGCTGGATGGCGAAGAGTACGGTGAGGATGAGGATTGCCGCTGGCAGGACGATCTGGTTGGCGGCGGGGTTGATGACCGACAGACCCTCGATGGCGCTCATCACGGAGATGGCCGGGGTGATCATCGAGTCGCCGTAGAACAGCGAGGCCCCGATGAGGCCGAGCAGCAGAGCCATCCGCCGGATCTTCTTGCGGTCCTTGAGGGTGTGGCGAATGAGCGCCATGAGCGCCAGGATGCCGCCCTCGCCCTCGTTGTCGGCCCGCATGACAAAGGTGAGGTACTTGATGCAGACGATGAGCACCAACGTCCAGGTGATCATGGAGATGACACCGAGGATGCTGCGGGAATCCGGGGGGATGGTGTTGTGCTCCAAGGCGAAGACGGTCTGAACCGAGTACAGCGGCGATGTGCCGATGTCGCCGAAGACGATCCCCAGAGCTGCCAGTGCCAGCCCGAAAAGACGTCCCTTGCCTTGTGGGGAATGGGTCTGCGGGGTTGGTCCCTGCTGGGTGGGGGTGTGCTGGACGGGATCCGGCGACTGCTGTGGTGTCGACGGATCTGCCTTGGATGCAGCCACAATTTCGCTCTCACGTTTGTCGTGCACCAGACAAGTATGAGGCCCAACCCAGTCAGTGAAAAATCTGGGAGTGTCACCCACCGGGGATTCAGGGTGAGGTGAAGCTCTGTTTGCCAAGAATTCGACCAGTGGTTGCGGTCATGTTCTGGTTTGAGTGGAACCGACGCATTAGGGTGACGGTGATCATCAGTCCGGAGGAAGGGAACACATGTCTCAGGACTTCGCCGCCGAGGTGGCCGCCCACGTGCGGGCCGGCTCTGGCCGTCCCGTCAATGCATCCACCCTCATGGAGGTGTGGCAGGGGCTGTCACGAAGCGTCATCGACCGGGTGGCCGACGACTGGAACCACACCACGGCCACCTACAAGGCCGGACGCATGGAGCACTACCTGTCCGCCGAGTTCCTCATGGGACGAGCCCTGCTCAACAACCTCTCCAACCTGGGTATCGAGGACGACGCACGAGCTGCCCTGGCCGCCCACGGACTCAACCTCACCGACGTGCTGGAGCAGGAGCCCGATGCCGCCCTGGGCAATGGGGGGCTGGGACGTCTGGCCGCCTGTTTCCTCGACTCGTGCGCCACCCTCGACCTTCCCGTCGATGGTTACGGCATCCTCTACCGCTACGGGCTGTTCCGTCAGGTTTTCTCCGACGGCTTCCAGATCGAGGAGCCAGACTCCTGGATGGAGGACGAGTACCCATTCATCATTCGCCGTGAGGAGGCCAGGCGGGTCGTCCACTACGCCGACCTCGACGTCTTCGCCGTGCCCTACGACATGCCGGTGACCGGTTACGGCACCTCCAACGTCAACACCCTGCGGCTGTGGAAGGCCGAGCCGATCCACGAGTTCGACTACGACGCCTTCAACTCCCAGCGCTTCACCGACGCCATCGTCGATCGGGAACGCACCATGGACATCTCCCGGGTGCTCTACCCCAACGACACCACCTACGAGGGCAAGGTGTTGCGAGTGCGGCAGCAGTACTTCTTCTGCTCGGCCACCCTGCAGGAGCTCATCGACAACTACGTCGAGCACCACGGGGCCAACCTCAACGGGTTCGCCGACTTCAACGCCATCCAGCTCAACGACACCCACCCGGTGCTGGCCATCCCCGAGCTCATGCGGCTGCTCATGGACGAGCACGGCCTGGGCTGGGATGCCGCCTGGGCCGTCGTCACCCGGACCTTCGCCTACACCAACCACACGGTGCTCGCCGAGGCCCTGGAGACCTGGGAGATGTCGATCTTCGAGCAGCTCTTCCCGCGCATCGCCGAGATCGTGCGTGAGATCGATCGCCGGTTCCGCGAGGACATGGCCAGCCGTGGCGTCGACCCCGAGACGGCCAACTACATGGCCCCGGTGGCCGACGAGCGAGTGCGCATGGCGTGGATCGCCTGCTACGCGTCGTACTCGATCAACGGTGTGGCCGCCCTGCACACCGAGATCATCAAGGCCGACACCCTCAAACCCTGGCACGAGCTGTGGCCGGGGAAGTTCAACAACAAGACCAACGGTGTCACCCCACGCCGCTGGCTCAAGCAGTGCAACCCGCGGCTGGCCGATCTTCTCGACGACGTCACCGACTCCGACGAGTGGGTGCGCGACCTCACCGTGCTCGCCCTGCACACCGACTCGGTTCCCGAGAGCGTCTACGAGCGTCTGACCGAGATCAAACGAGCCAACAAGGTGGACTTCGCCACCTGGGTGGCGCGGCGCGAGGGCGTGGAGGTTGATCCCGAGGCCATCTTCGACGTCCAGATCAAGCGGCTGCACGAGTACAAACGCCAGCTGCTCAACGCCCTGTACATCCTCGACCTCTACTTCCGACTCAAGGAGAATCCGGACCTGGAGACCCCCAAGCGCGTCTTCATCTTCGGCGCCAAGGCCGCTCCCGGGTATGTGCGGGCCAAGGCCGTCATCAAACTCATCAATGCCGTCGCCAACCTCGTCAACAATGACGAGGAGGTCAACTCGCGCGTCAAGGTGGTCTTCGTCCACAACTACAACGTGTCCCCGGCCGAGCACATCATCCCGGCCGCTGACGTCTCCGAACAGATCTCGATGGCCGGCAAGGAGGCCTCGGGCACCTCGAACATGAAGTTCATGATGAACGGGGCGCTCACCCTGGGCACCTTGGACGGGGCCAATGTGGAGATCCTGGACGCCGTGGGTGAGGACAACGCCTACATCTTCGGTGCCACCAAGGACGAGCTGCCCAGCCTTCGGGAGAACTACGACCCCACCTGGTACTACCAGAACGTGCCGGGGCTGGCGCGGGTGCTCGATGCCCTGGTCGACGGCACCTTGGACGACAACGGGTCGGGGTGGTTCGCCGACCTGCGCCGTTCCCTCCTGGACGGCGGCAACCAGGCCGACACCTACTACGTCCTGGGCGACTTCGAGTCGTACCGCACCACCAAGGATGGCATGGCAGCCGACTACGAGGACGAGAAGAGCTGGGCCCGCAAGGCGTGGGTGAACATCACGAGATCGGGTCGGTTCTCCTCGGATCGCACCATCCAGGACTACGCCGACAACGTCTGGAAGGTCTCTGCCACCCCCATCCGGGTGGGGTCAACATGTGTATTTCGAGGCGAGCGCCGCTCAACGCTCTCGCACCCATCCAGGTGAGGTGAGCGGCTCTTCATCCCGATGATCATCGGTGGGGCCATCCTCGCCTCCGCTCGGGTGAGGTGAGCGGGACAGCAGCAGGGGAGAAGGTGAACCGGATGGGCCACCCTCCACCAGGGTGGGAGTGAGTGGTCAGTCCTTGCCGTCGTTGTCGTGGCATCGCCGACCACCCCCCACCAGGGTGGGAGCGGGTGAACAGCGTCATTGCCCCGCTGCCATTTCCGGCTGTTGCACCCGGATGGGACAGGCAGGTCTGGGGCGCTGCCGTGGTCTGACTTTTTTCGGTCCGGCCCCGGCTGAGCTTGGCCTCAGCTCCAGGTGGCTTGTTCTCTGGTCGAAGGAATGGTTGATGCCCCCCGACGGCTGAGCTTGGTTTCGGCTCCTGTGCGGCTTGCTCCTGCTCTGTGCTGGGGGTCTGGGTGCCTGTCTGGCCCGGCGCTGGGGCTGGTGAACGGAGCACAAGGTGACCTCATTCTCGTCGGCCCGGTCCCGGGGCTGAGGAGCGCGGGCGGGACTGGGCGTACAGGACGGTTTACCGATCCTGGCCCCGGCTCAGCTGTCCGGGCGGCCTCCGGCGGCAACCTCCATCACGGCCGTGACAACCCCGTCAGGTCTGCGAATCTGATGGGGCTCGACCGTCATGACGGCAGGAGCAGTTGCTGGAGCCGTGAGCCGGTAGCTGAATGTCACGTCGGCAAGGTTTGCCGGGTCCACGCCGGAAAATGCCTGCTCGGCCATCCAGAGGGCCTGCAACGGGCCGTGGATGACGAGCCCGTCGTGACCGGCCTGTGCGCAGAACCGTCGGTCCCAGTGGATCCGGTACGGGTTTGCGGTGAGAGCCGAGAAGGTGACCAAGGTGAGCTCGTCCACGTCGATGCGGTGCGCTCCCGGGGCTTGGAAGGTGGGTTCGATGAGGTGGGCCGAAGTGGGCTGATCAGACGGTGCAGGATTCGGTGCGGCACCCGATCCCGTGGGTGAAGGCCGATCCGCTGGTGCAGAATTCGGCGCAGCGTCAGATCCCATGGGCAAGGGCCGAGCCGAGGTGGCGTGAGTGGGCACCATCATGGGGGAGCTGTGGGGCGCGCAGCCCATGAAGACGTGGTCGGTCTCGTCAATCAGAACCGTGCGCCCCGCCTGACGCCACGTCGTCGTCAGGGTGACGAACCGCAGCGGACCATGCCTCCCCTGTTTCGCGACGGATCTGGTGAGCTCGGTGGTGCGGGTCGTCTCGAGGCCCAGGCGTAGTGGGGTGATCGTGTGCACCCGGCCACCGGCGAACATCCGCGTCACTCCCGGCGGTGGTGTGAGCGGGGAATCGCGCACCTGACCGCGATCATCCAAGGCCTTCGGATCGACGGGGTCGTTGAGCACACACCAGTGCCAGCATGGCGGCACGACGGCCTCGGGCCGTTTCACCCCCAGGAAGGCTGCCAGTCCGGTGAGGTCGTCACCTCGAAGAACACCACTGCGCTGTGATGACACGGTGCTGAGCCGTCACTCGGCCAGGCCGTAGAGCCGATCCCCGGCGTCCCCCAGACCAGGGACGATGTAGCCCTTCTCATTGAGTTTCTCATCCACCCCGGCGACGACCAGGGTGCACTGCATGCCAAGATCCTTCACCAGGCCGCGGAACCGCTCAATGCCCTCCGGGGCGGCCAGGATGCACAGGCATACGACGTGCTTGGCCCCACGCTTGGCGAGGAACTGCACGGCACCGCCCAACGAGCCTCCAGTGGCGAGCATGGGGTCGAGCACGAAGCACTGCCGTCCGGAGAGGTCTGATGGCAGACGCTCTGCATAGGTCATCGGCTGCAGGGTCTCCTCGTCGCGAGCCATGCCCACGAAACCGACCTCGGCGCTCGGGATGAGGCGCAGCATGCCCTCGAGCATGCCCAGACCGGCCCGCAGGATCGGCACGACGAGCGGCTTCGGGCTGGCCAGCTCCACGCCTCGGGCCTGGGTGACGGGAGTCGTCACCGTACACGGGACGACGTCCACCTCGCGAGTGGCCTCATAGGCCAGCAGGGTCACAAGCTCCTCGACGAGCTGGCGAAACACCGGGCTGGTGGTGTCCTGCGATCGCAGCAGGGTGAGTTTGTGAGAAACCAAGGGATGATCCATGACACGCAATTCCACGGCCACAGTGTCGCACATCTGGCCATGACGTGGGGCGGGTCGGTACGGCAGGGGTGTGTCGGGAGATGCCTGGGGAGGGCATTCGGCGTGGGATGAAGCGGGAGGTGAAGCGGCGTGGGGGACCAGCGTGAGATGTTCGGCGTGGGGTGACGAAAAATGTCACCCCACGGGGTGTGGTGTCACTGGTCTGTCTCCTGACCGCTGGTGGTGACGAAAATCGTCACCACATGAGGACACCTGCCACTCGCCTGCCGGAGGACGTCAGGGCACGACGAAAATGCCACTTCACAGGGTGTGGTGTCGCTGATCTGCCTCCTGACACTGGGAGTGACGAAAATTGTCACTTGGTGAGAGCGCGTGCCATTCGATTGCCAGAGTGCGTCGTGGCACGACGAAAATGTCACGCCAAAAAGCTGGCTGTTGGTTGCCAGAGGTGTTGCAACTGGCTGTGCTACAGACACGGGGATGCACTTGCGCACCAGCTGGTTGGTACCCTGCATCGGTCGGCAGGGGCGGATCATCTGGATGATGAAAAATGCCGTGCAGAGATACTGGACATCATTTTTCTGCGCTGGGATGTGGCCAAGCGACAAAAATTGTCATGCGACGGGGTGGTGGGCCCGAGCTTTGCGTCGATGAAGTGAGTGGTGTCGAAAATCGTCAGGTCGTGAGTCCCCTCAGGACGAGCGTCTGGTTGGGCAGGTCTCCGCACCCCATCCGGCAGGGGGTCTGTCCCGCAGAGCTCTCACAGGGCGAGCGTCCAGCCGAGCGAGTCTCCATATTCCCATCCAGCAGGGGGCAGTCCTGCGCGAGCGCCGCGTCATTGGCGAGGAGATCCGCATCCTACCTGGCAGGGGTCCCACCCGGCAGGGTCAATCGCGCAGGGCTCCCATAGGGCAACGTTCAGTCGAGCAGGTCTGTCTGCCCCCTCCCACCCGGTAGGGGGGCTTCCGCGTAGGACGAACGTTCAGCCGAGCAGGTCTGCCGGGTGCCAGCGAGCATCCCTGCCCGGGCACCAGCTGGTTGGCAGATGAAAACCTGGACAATTTTGGAGTCGGGGCTGTGAACTGACTCGAAACTCTGACACGATACAGATATCCGTGTTTCGAGGAGGTCATCGTGGGTACCGATCGTGATGATGAATTCACCGACGATGAGGACTTTGCCGCATCCGACGATGTTTCTGTTGACGACGCCAGCGATGACGACGTGGACGATCTCACCGATTCCGAGGAGCTGGATCTTGCCGACGACGATGACTTCGACGACGGTGACGATGACTACTACTCCGATGATGACTACGACGATCTTGAGGATGCCTCCGATGACGAGATCGATTTCGTCGTCGCCCTGTATGCCGATGACGGTGAGCGGACGTCGGCGCCACTGGACCTCCAGCTCGCCAATGACCTCGACGAACTCATCATGCAGCTGCGACGGCTCCCCGGTGATGCTGGGGCAGTCGCCATGGTGTCCATCGACCACCAGTTCTTCGTGATCGTGCGGGTGCGGGGGCGCAATGTTCAGGTCTTCCTGTCCGACGGCGTCGAGGCCAATGACTGGCCCATCGCGCGTGACGTTGCAGATTTCCTCGGCGAGGACATCCCCGATGTCGATGACGACGCCAACCCCATGGGCGACTTCGACCTGCTCTCCGACGTGGGTTTGAGCGAGTTTGACCTGGAAGCCATCGCGGATCTGGACGAGGATTCCGATGAGCAGCTGAGCATCGTGGCCCGGCGGATCAACTTTGGCCCAATCTTTCAACGTGCCGTTGAGAATTCTGGGCGCTGAGTGCTTCGAAGGTGCCGGAAGTTCCGACAATTCTGCACTGAGAAGTGATGGAGCCAATGGGCCACGAAAACGACTCAGTTTCTCCAGCTGATTGCGCTGATCAGGCAATACGTGGTGGGGGCGACACCGTGGTGAATGGCAAGGACCGGTACGTGCTCCAAGGCAGTCATCTTGGCATGAACTCGGATCATCCGCATGACGGTTCGAGACGTACCAGCAGCGGCTTGGCCGGGACACAGCTGGGTCAGCCTGGTTCGGGCCCCATGAGTCTGTGGCAAGAAGCCATGAGCCATGCTGTGGACCAAGCTCGGGCAGCTGCTGACTGGGGGGACGTGCCAATTGGCGCCGTACTGCTCGACCCGAACGGACGAGTCCTAGCTGCTGGCGCCAACGAGCGAGAACTCACCGGCGATCCCACCGCTCACGCCGAGGTGGTGACGATCCGGCGCGGTGTCGAGGCCCTGCAGGCCCGCGACGAGGATGACGGGTGGCACTTGGACGATTGCACCCTCGTGGTCACTCTCGAACCGTGCACGATGTGTGCTGGCGCCATCGTCGCTGCTCGGATTGGGACATTGGTGTTCGGCGCCTTCGACCCCAAGGCCGGGGCGGTGAGCTCATTGTGGGACGTCGTGCGCGACCCTCGTCTCAATCATCGAGTACGCGTGGTCTCGCAGGTGTGTGACCAGGAGTGCGCGGGGCTGCTCACCGAATTCTTCATGACGAGGCGCTGAGGCTGGAGGAGCAATTCGCAGGACGTGCTCGGCACTCGGGCATCCGGCATGTCAAAAATTGTCACCTCGGCGGGCGGCAAGACATTTCAGTGCTGGTGAGTGGCGATCACTGACGATTCTCTGACGGGGTGTCGGGAAGCGCTGAGAATTGCCCCTGCCCCGCTGGCAGGCGTTTCTGCAAGCAAGCGTGGTGCCCACCCTCGCTGGCGGGTGTCTCGGCAGGCCAACGTGGGGCCCACACTACGTGCGCAGTGTGTCCACATGCCCCACACTGGCTGCGCTGCTGCCTACGTGCGAAGTGGTTATTGCTTATGTGTGTCTACGTGCTGGGTGTGTCCATGTGCAAGGTGTTCCTGCGTTGTCGTGACGCTCGCTCGGCTTGGCGTGACGATTTTCGTCGGTTGGCTGAGGTGCGGTGCAGGACAGTGACTCGACCTGGTCTGGCTCGACAGTTTTCACTACCCAGCTGCGCCCCTGCCGTTACAGTTTCGGTGGTTTATCCGAGCCTGCTGCAGCCCCGGTGGTTCACTTGAGCATGCCCAAGTGCTGAAAGCTCTTTCCCAATGGCCATCCCGACTGCTCTGATGAGGGGGCATACACACGCCGGAGAGGGCTCCCTCTACTGTCAACAGGCATTCGGGTGCCCCGCGGGCATGCCCATGCGCAGGGAAGGGACTCCAGGTTCCGCGAAGGCACAGATCCGAGGGCACCGATCTATTGCGGTCGGCACCCCGCGCGGACGACTCACCGAATGCTCTGAGGTCGCCGCAGCGTTCGAGCACTGGGGGGAGAGAGAGTCGAGGGGTCATCAACGGCGACCTGGGCGACTTGTGCAGCAGCGAACAGTGCCCCCGTCTCGGCCTCTAAAGCGCTGTACCGACGTGCTGTGTCAATTTTTGTCAGGCGGGCAGGGTGCGCGTGCGAGAAGTGACGCCTGGGTTCTCGACTCGGTATTTTTCGTCACGGCGAGTACCGTGGTCGGGTGAATTCTTCGTCGGAGACGACGCCTGCGTCCGAGGAGCCGGACGAGGCGTCCATGACAGCACCAAGCAGTGGGAAGAAATCTGGTTTCAAGGCCTTCCTGGGTCGCCACGAGTTCCTCAGCTCGGTGCTCAAGGTGATCAGTGGCACGGGAGTCGCCCAGCTGGTGGCGATCGTCGCCGTCCTCATCGTCACCCACAAGGTCGACCCGGTGGACTGGGGCATCTACTCCGCTGTCTACGCCACGGCAGGATTCGTCATCCCGGTGGCCGCACTGCGCTACGACATGGCCATCGTGCTGCCCAGGGACGACGGCGAGGCACGTGCCATCTTCAATCTGGCCACCCGGATCAATGTCATCGTCTCGTTGTTGGCGACCATCATCATGGTTCCGCTGGGCGGTTACCTCGCCGGGCTGCTCGACGCCCCCGCCGGGACCCGCTGGTGGATGCTGGCAGTTGGTGGATTCATCTTCACCTACTGCCAGTACAACATCGCCAATTTCTGGGCCAACCGACGCAAGCAGTTCGGGGTCATCGGCACCAATGCCGTGTGGAAGCAGACCGTGGCAGGTGCAGGACGTATCGGCAGCGCATTCGCCGGGCTGGGAGCCGGTGGGCAGATCGTCGCAGTGATCCTCGGCCAGATGGCCGGACTCAACAACTTCCGACGCCGCCTCGGTAAGGACGTCGTCGAGGTGAAGGCGGCTGACATCCCGACCAGGACGCTCATGAAGCGTTACCGCAAGATGCCGCTGCTCACCGCGCCCAATGCCATCGTTGACGCCATTCGTCTGCAAGGTATCCCGTGGTCGATGGGTATCCACTACTCGGGGGCTGCCATGGGACTGTTCACCATGGCCTGGCAGCTCATGCAGGTGCCCGCGGCGGTGATCAATCAGGCGATGTCGCAGGTGTTCTACCAGAAATTGTCGGTGACGGATGCCGGACACATGTTCTCCATGGTGCGCAGGTCCATCGTGCGGTCGTTCCTGGTGGGAATCATCCCGTTCGGTCTGCTGTATCTGCTCGTACCACCGATCCTGCCGTTGCTCATGGGCGCGTCCTATCGTCCGGTGGCGGATCTGGCGGTGGCCCTGGTGCCGTGGTTGTTCCTCAACTTCGTCACCTCGCCGGTGAGCAACCTGTTCATCGTCACTCGCAACAACGGCATTGCGCTCATCTTTGCCATCATCTATGCCGTCATCCCGCTCACCTACCTGTCGCGAGCACACGGGGCGATCATTCACACGGTCTCCATGATGTCGTGGATGCAGACCGGGCTGTTGGTCTGCTACATCGTGCTGGCCTTGGTCGTGGCGTGGAACTTCGACCGCAAGCACGCCAACGATCTGCAGCCCACCGCTGAGTCTGACGACTCGGCAAAGTGACTGATTTGCCAACAACGGGTGACGTTCCGCTAAAATAACCAGCGGTGACGTGTCTGAGCGGCCGAAAGTGCCCGCCTCGAAAGCGGGTGTAGCGAGAGCTACCGAGGGTTCAAATCCCTCCGTCACCGCCAGATGGCCCCGGAGCCCTGAGAGATCAGGACTCCGGGGCTTTGTTGTCGTCGGGGGCCCTGCACGGATCCGGAATTTGTCGTCCGGTGACCTTGCTCGGAACTCCCACCGCGGCGACGGTCTTCTGGCAAGCATGTGTGCAGCGAGCCTCCGCAGCTCCACACATCGATGGGCATGCATGTGGGGACGGGCACGAGGTGCCGAGACGCAGGTCACACATGTGGGTCCACGACATGTGAGCATTCCGGGGGAATCACGGACGGCTGCTTGCCTCGGCAACATCCCAGGTGGCGATCACTGTGTCCTAGGACCGGTGGAGATCTGTGCCTGCTCAGCGGTTCCAGGTTCCCCGTGCCTGTCCAGCTGCTCCAGTTTCCCCGTGTCAGTGATTGGATTGCTGGCGCAGACGTTCCACGTGACGGTTCCATGCCCGCTCGCTCGAGTCGTGAGCACCTCATGGCGAAATCAGCTTCTGCGACTCGTGCCCGAGGTGCGGGATGGGGGACAATTCCCTCATGACCGTGTTCGACCTTGCCCTGCTGCTCGCCGCGGTCATCATTCTGTTCGCTGCCCTGGCGGTCCGGATCGGAAGTCGTCTCGGGCTGCCGGCGCTGCTGCTCTTCCTGCTCATCGGCATGGTGCTGGGGCCAGCAGGGTTCGGAGTGCAGTTCAACGATCCGGAGCTTGCTCGTGGCCTGGGGCTGGCCGCGTTGGCGCTCATCCTGGCCGAGGGTGGGCTCTCGGCCAGGTGGCACGAGATCAGGCCAGCCCTGGCCCCGGCCGGGCTCCTGGCCACGGTTGGCTCGGCAGCCTCCATCGGGGTCATGGCAGTGTTCTGCCACTGTGCCTTCTCCATCGACTGGACGGTTGCCGCTCTGTTGGGCGCCGTGACCGCCCCCACCGATTCGGCCGCCGTCTTCTCGATCCTGCGTGGGGTGTCGCTTCCCTCCCGTCTGAAGTCGATCCTGGAGGCCGAGTCGGGACTCAACGATGCCCCGACGGTGCTCGTCGTCGTCGCATTGTCGGCCATGGCAACCGGCGACCCTCTCCCCGGAGGAGTCTGGGGGCTCATCGTCTCGATCGTCGTCCAACTGGCGGCGGGTGTTCTCGTGGGTCTGCTCGTCGGATGGCTCGGGGCGCATGTCACTCGTCGCGTGAAACTTCCCTCGTCAGGCCTGTACGGAGTGGTGGCGATGTGTTGGGCGTCGCTCGCCTACGGGCTGGCGGTGTTGGCACACGTCTCGGGGTTCGCAGCCGTCTACGTCGCTGCCGTCGTCATCGGCAACTCCGATCTGCCCTACCAACATGCCACCGAGTTGTTCGCCGAAGGTGTGGGGTGGATCTGCCAGATCGGCCTGTTCGTCATGCTGGGGCTGCTGGCCAACCCGGACCGGCTGACCTGGGTGCCGGTGCTGCAGGGAGTGATCATCGGCCTGTTCCTCACCCTCGTGGCACGTCCGCTGGCGGTGTTCGTGAGCACGGTCTGGTTCCGTACTCCGTGGCGGCACCAGGTGTTCCTGTCGTGGGCCGGTCTTCGTGGTGCGGTTCCGATCATCCTGGCGACGATTCCCATCTCGGACGACCTCTTCGGTGCCGACCGCATCTTCGACGCAGTACTGGTGCTCGTCGTCGTGTGCGTCCTTGCCCAGGGGCCGACCCTGCCGACGGTGGGGGCACTGCTCGGACTGGTCGACGCCTCGGCCGTCAAGGACATCGACATCGAGGTGGCGCCGCTGGGAGATGTCGACGCCGAACTCATCCAGGTCAACGTGCCGATCGGGTCGCAGCTGTCTGGAACCACGGTTGGTGAGTTGCAGCTGCCGGCCAACACCATCGTCTCACTCATCATTCGGGGTGAGCAGTCCTTCGCTCCTGGGACGGACACGTGTCTTCTCGCCAACGACGAGCTGCTCATCGTCACCCCGTCGGCACAGCGCCATGCGGTCGCCGAACAACTCACGGAGATTGGCCACGACGGCCGGTCCGCTCGGTGCCTCAGGGGGTCGGGTGATCAGGGCAGTCAAACCCCACGTGATTCAGGGCACTGGGGGCAGGCAGACCAGAGCTGACAGACCGAGGCTGAAGGATTCGGGGCTGACAGACCGGGGCGGATCGCTCAACAGGGGGAACGGCCCAGCGCCCGTACCAACTGTGTGCCATTGATCCCCTCGGTGCGCACTGCTGGGGTTTCGCGGATTACTGGCTCTTCAGGATCCAAGGTGTAGTCGGGGTCTGAATCCTCCGGTCTCCAGGAGGCTTCGGAGTCGGTAGTGGACCTCGTTGCGGAAGCCCAGGGCGATGCCGCGGAGGTGTTCGAGTCTGCCGTTGATGGCCTCACTAGGCCCGTTCGAGGTCCCGGGGTGGTCGAAGTAGGCCAGAATGTCGGCGGCTCTCTTCTTGAGAGTGTGGCCCAGGGTGACCACTTCGGGCAGGGCCTTCGGGGCTTTGGTGGCGATCGCGTCGATGAGGTGGGCCATGATCTCCCGTCCCTCGGCACGGTTCTCGGCGCGGTAGGCGGCCACGATCTCCTGGTAGACCGCCCAGGTGACCTGGACCGGGGCGTGGGCGTCGGCGGCGAACACCTGTTCCAGGCGTGCGGCCTGACGGTCGGTGAGCAGGTCCCGGCCCGTGTGCAGAGTCAGCCTGACCCCGTAGAGGGGGTCGCCCGCCCGGCCCCGGTGGCCCGTGGTGTCCTGCTGGACCCGGGTGCGGGCCTGGTCCAAGCCGTCGCCGGCGAGCTGGACCACGTGAAAGGGGTCCATGACCTCGACCGCGGCCGGGAGTTCTTCGGCGGCTGCGGTCTTGAAGCCGGTGAACCCGTCCATCGCCACGATCTGGATGCGGTCGCGCCAGGCCTGGTCGCGGCCGGCCAGCCAGGTCTTGAACACCTTCTTGGAACGTCCCGCCACCATGTCGAGCAGCCGGGAGGCCCCGGTGCCGTCGCGAAGCGGTGTCAGGTCGATGATCACGGTGACGTACTTGTCACCACGGCTGGTGTGGCGCCACACGTGCTCGTCGACCCCGATGACCTCCACGCCCTCGAAGCGGTGCGGGTCGTCGATGAGCCGGCGGGTGCCCTCGGCCAGCACCGCATCGTTGGCGGTGGTCCAGTCCACCCCCAGACCAGCGGCGATACGGGAGACCGGAAGGTGATCGAGCACCAGGCCCTCCAGCGCCCAGGCCAGCCCGCCCCGCGACAGTTTCGCCCTCGCCTCGGCGGCCTGGTCAGTGTTCTGGCGCCACACGTGTCCGCAGCCGGTGCACCGGTACCGGCGTACCCGTATCTGAAGGATCGTGGGCCGGTGGCCCATCGGGGTATGGGCCAGGCGCCTGACCACCGTGTCACGTGGGATCCCCTGGCATCCGCACCGGTGGCACCAGTCGTCAGTCTCGACGACCCGGCAGGCCAGGACCGTCTCCTCGTCACTGATCAGCTGGCCGGTGACCTCCAGGCCGAGTTCGTCCAGACGGGCGAATGTGGTCAGGTCGGGGGCGCCGAAGGTAGCGTGGTTCATGGAGGACCTTGCGATTCACGAGGACGGGACTTAAGACACTCCGATCCTCGCGCAGGGTCCTCCCCCACGCACCCCGGCCTCACAGGCCAACTACAGCAGACTCTCACACAGTCAAGTCACAACTACACCCTGGATCCTGAAGAGCCGGATTACTTCTCGACTCCGCACTGTTCGGGTTTTGCGGATCGTTCCTTGGCTCTGTACTCCTGGGGTCTCGTGGGCCGCCCTTCGGCTGCGCGTTGTTCGGGGTCTTGCGGGTCACCTCTGAGCTCCGCATTTCTCGGTGTCTCGCGGACCACCCCTCAGCTCCCCGCTGCTCGGGTCTCACGGACCGCTCCCCGGGGCTTTCACCGCGAAAGCCCTCCGGGGATCACCCCTGAACCTCTTGCCGTCGGGACGGCCAGGTGTGGGAAGTTGTGCTCCACTCACCTGGTCATGGGCCAGAGCCAATCGGGCATGCGCCGGGTGGCGGCGAATGTGTCTGGTCTCTTGCGGCAGAAGTGCGAGTTCCAGACCCAGGTGGTGTCCAGATCCAGCTGGTTCGGGGGACTGGCAGGCCCGGTCAGCCTTCCTCGGACGGAGTGGCGCTGGGCGAGGCGAGGCCTTCAGCAGGCGGCAGGCAGACTGGACCGGCCACCGAGATCGAGGTGGCTGCCTTGGCATTGAACCCGCCGAATTCGCTGCCGACGAGGACTCGCACGGCATGGTCGGGGCGATCAGGATCGGCGCGGAACATCGCCTTGGGGAAGAACGCCGCGATGAGCTTCACCTGTGGATCGTCCTTGGAGTGCCCGACGATGATCGTCTGCTTGATGCGCTCGTCGGTGTTGCTGACCTCACCCTCCTGAAAACCCTTCTGGGTGAGTTGCTTGCTCACCTTGCCGGCCAGACCGCGTTCGTGGCTCCCATTGAACACGGACACGACGACGTCGGAGGACTTGAGGGTGCCGCCGACGTCGGTGGACACGCACGGCGGAATCTTCGCGCTGGGTGGGGGAGCGGTGAGTGCCCGCATACCCAGTTTGGCGGCCACCAGAAGAATGGCGACGAGGATGAGCAACGTGATGGGTGTTGCCACCAGACGGAAGACGTGACGGGCTTTCGAGCTCATGGGCGCGAATCAGTCCAGGTCGAGAATGCGTGCGTGCAGGGTCTGACGCTGCTGCAGGGCGGCGCGCAGTGCGCGGTGCAGACCATCCTCCAGGTAGAGCTCACCGCGCCACGACACGACATGTGCGAAGAGGTCGCCATAGAAGGTGGAATCCTCCTCGAGCAGATTGTCGAGATCCAGGGTGCTCTTGGTCGTGGTCAGCTGGTCGAGTCGCACCTGCACCGGCGGAATCTCGGACCACTGCTTCTGGGTGTAGCCATGGTCCGGGTAGGGGCGCCTGTCACCAACTCGTTTGAAGATCACATCGTCATTCTACCGGTATCTGTCCAACACTCACGTCTGCCGGGTGATCTGTGCCGGGATGTCGGCGGATCACGATTCAGAATGGGCTCGAGATCTGCTGTCATGACGGCGTGTCCATCGCCGGAAGGAACTCTCGACAAGCACTGCTCAAGGAACATCCGGTGGGCCATCCGTGCTCAGGGTGTATCCGTTGGGGCCATCAGTGGTCAAGGTGCATCCGTTGGGGCCATCCGGCACCCCTTCTGTGAGTAGTCACCTCCCGTGAGCTTTGGCGTGAGCATTTTTGCGGCATCCATGGGCGGGGTGACGATTTTTCACAGGTGGGCAGACGTCGGGTCACCGTGCTGATGATCCTGTCGGAACCCATACTCCGCCAGAGCCCGTTCAGAACCCATCACCAGAACAGAACCCACCATCAGAGTGGGCTCCAGCCGGAATCAGGTCGGGCCTCAGTCGGAATTAGATTGCGTCCCAGTCGGCCACCCGATCGGGCCCCTCCAGCCACCCGGTCGGGTCTCATCTTGGCTCGAGGTCGGGCTCCGGGCATTGGGTCTCGTCCTGGTATCGAATCCCGCCCTGGTATCGAGTCGAGCTCCGGGCATCGGGCCGGGCCATCCTGATATCGCCGGGGTGTGCGAAAAATGTCGCCAGGTCGACGGCGAGGGCACCGGAGTGACGATTGTGCAGCGATGTTGACTTTTTTCGGCGCGCTAGATCGCCGTCATGGGGGTTGACGTGACACAGTGAAGACGAAAACTGTCGGTTGAGCGGCCGAACCAGGCCCGACGAGAGGAATGCGCATGGACATCAGTGCCATGGATCCGGGGAATCTCCGTGAGCTGTTCGATGCTGACGTTGTCGACAGTGCTGGGGTCAAGGTGGGCACCGTCGAGCAGATTTTTGCCGACGACTCCACTGGGGCGGCAACTTTCATCACCGTCATCAACGAGTCTGGTGAGCAGCACTTCGTCCCAGCCCACGAGGGCCGGTACGTCGAGGAGACGGTGAGCATGCCCTACGACAGGCAGCTCATGATGGCTGCACCGGTGGCGCACACCGACGAGGACCTCAGCCCCTCGTCGGAGGAGGAGATCCGGCGTCACTACGGCCTGCTGCAGGGCGATTCCGATGAACCACACAATGGGGTCGACACGTCCAGTGAGGCGCACCAGACCGGCCACGACGAGGACGGCCCGGACGCTGAGCAGCCCTTCAACAGCGTCGACGAGGAGCCTCCCGCGCAGAGCTCAAAGGACGAGGCCGATGAGGTTCCGCCGCGGGTGTTCACCCCGTACGATTTCGTCGTGCCGGGTACCGTACCGTCGGCCACGTCCGGGGCTGCTGACGACGATGAGCCCGAGGACACCGATGAGGACGAGACCGAATCCCACGATGAGCAGCTCGCCAGCACTGAGCAGCAGGACGGCCAGGCTGATTCATCGGTGGAGGCCGCGCAGCGTGCGGTGCTCGGGCTCCCGGCCGAGGCACAGCTGCGCAAGTACGTCGTCACCGAGATGGTGACGGTGCAGGTGCCAGTTCAAGTGCCGGTGCGTCGTGAGGTCGTCTGCTGGCAGGACGCTGACGGCAAGGTGCATGAGCTCGACACCGTCGACGCACCTGAGCCTGATGCCGATCAGGGTGAACGGTCCGTGGGCGAGCAGACCGAGGACGACGGTGATGCGCCGGATGACTCCGGCGTCTCCGATGATTCCAGGGGCGAGGTCGACTACGAGGACCGTGCCTATGTGCGCGACGCCCCCAACTGGGACATCACGATCAACAGCGACGGTCCGGCGAAGGGCTGAGCACTGTTCCAGACGGATCCCTCCCGCGCAGGCCAGCAGCTGGGGATCCGCACGGTACTGGACGCAACGGGTCCGTAGCGCCGCGAGTGGGGATCGAGTACCCACCGGTTTGCCAGTGCCAGCACCCGGGGATGGCCACGTCCAGGCAATTGCCCGGGCACAGTGGCAGGAGTGGTTTTTGTGCAATCCTGGGCAACGGGAGCCGTGGTTCTGGGCACTCGGGAGTTCTGATCGGGTCGTCGTAGGCAGCTCCTCAGAAGATGCGGATCGGGGGCCAGCATGCAGACCGAGAGAGCAGGCGTCTCACCATGTGGATCAGGGGTTTCCGTTTCGACAGACACAGGTTATGGTTTCAGCCATGAAGTTCAATGCACGGCAGTGGTGGTCCGCCTGAGGGCGGATCTTGTCGTGCACTGAGAAAAGTACCGAGCCGCCCCATTCTGGGCGGCTCGACCTGTGTCTGCGGCCCCCGGACCCTTTTTCCGAGGAGACCCCCATGACCACCATCGACACCGCCAATGCCTGCTGCGCTGCCAATGCCGGTGACACCGCACCGGTGACCGACGCCGTCCCGCGCACCATCGCCGAGGCCTGCGACGTCGTCACCACCCCACACCTCACGCTGCCCGCCGACGGAGTCTTCGGTGGCTATGGCGGCAGTGTTCTGCCCGCTGCCCTGGAGAGGCCGATGGCCGAGGTGGCCCAGGCATATGACGAGGCCCGCAACGACCCCGAGTTCTACGCCGAGTACCTGCGTCTGCTGCGTGAGTTCGTCGGACGTCCGTCATCCCTCACCTTCGCCGACCGACTCTCCCAGGAGCTCGGTGGGGCACGGATCGTCCTCAAGCGTGAGGACCTCAACCACACCGGCTCCCACAAGATCAACCACTGCCTCGGAGAGGCCCTGCTCGCCAAACGCATGGGCAAGTCGACCGTCATCGCCGAGACCGGTGCGGGTCAGCACGGCGTCGCACTGGCCACCGCAGCCGCGCTGCTCGGGCTGAAATGCGAGATTCACATGGGTGCCATCGACGTCGCCAAGCAGCACCCCAATGTCGTGCGCATGAAGATGCTGGGGGCCAAGGTCGTCGCCGTGGAGACCGGCGGACGTTCCCTCAAGGAAGCCGTCGATTCCGCATTCGAGGTCTACGCCCACAACTGCGATGACCACCTGTACGCTATCGGCTCGGTCGTCGGCCCGCATCCATTCCCATCGATGGTGCGCGACTTCCAGACGGTCATCGGACGCGAGGCGCGCGCCCAACTGCTTGCCGCCCGCGGGGCGCTCCCGGCTGCAGTCGTCGCCTGTGTGGGCGGCGGCTCGAACGCCATGGGTGCCTTCACCGCCTTTCTGGACGACGCGGACGTGCGACTCATTGGCGTCGAGCCGGCCGGACGCGGCCAGCAGCGCGGTGAGCACGCCATGAGCATCGCCAAGGGTGCCGACGCCGTCCTGCACGGTATGCGCACCAAGGTGCTCGTCGACGACCAGGGCGAGCCGGACGCCGTCCACTCGATCGCCTCCGGGTTGGACTACCCCGGCGTGGGACCGCAGCATGCCTATTTCGACCAGGTCGGGCGGGTCGAGTACGTGGGGATCACCGACGACCAAGTGCTCGACGCCTTCCTCCGCCTCAGCCGTACCGAGGGGATCATCCCGGCTCTGGAGTCGGCGCACGCCGTTGCTCATGCGATGGCCATGGCTCCGACGATGCCGCGTGACTCCTACCTGTTGGTCAATCTTTCCGGTCGTGGGGACAAGGACATGGATCACGTCGCCGAGCAGCTCGGTATGGGTGGAGAGCCCGACACAGTTGCAGACGCACCGGCAGCGAGCTTGAATGTCTGACAGGGGTGTTCGATCCCCTGAACCCGTGGAAGGATTTCGTATGAAGCAGCTCAAGGCGCGCAGAAGTGTGGGAGTGGCGACTGCACTGTCCCTCTCCCTGCTCGGTTCACTGTCGTGCGCGGCCGTAGCCAGCGCCGATGAGGGCCCGGACCCCGCGACCACCACATCCGTGTCCGCTTCGCCCGAGGCCGAGAGCACCACACCGTTGCTGCCGCTTGGCGAGTCGCCCAGCGCCGAGCGCACCACCGAGCTGTTCCCCCACAGCGAATCGTCCACCACCATCAAGCCCCCCAGCAGCAACGCATCGCCCGATCTGCCGGCCGGCAACGACGACGTCACTGGTGCCGGGCATGGCACCGATGACTCAGAGGACGGTGAGGTTGCCGACGGCGACGTCAACGTCTCCCTCTCGGCAGGTGGCGGCGACTTCCAGGCGGGCAAGGACGTCAAGGTGGATCGGTCCAACCTCACCGTGCAGGTGAACTACGACCTCCTCTCGCCCAACAAGGGCGACCGAAGCGTCAAGCGTGTGTTCAGCGGCTCCGTGGCCTGGCAGATCGTTCCGGCGGGGACGAATCCCGACAAGGGCCACGACCCCCGGGCCGTGGCTTGGGGGGATGCCCGGATCAACGAGACCGGCAAGGGATCGGTGGACGTGAGCCTCGCCCGACTGACTCCCGGCAAGCACTATGACCTCGTCATCGATTTCACCGGCGACTGCGCCGTGGACCGGGGTGACGGTACCCTCCACATGTCGGTGCACTACGACAAGCGTGTCACGGTGCGCGGCCTGCACCGTACGAAGGACTTCCGTCTCAGGCACCTTCACCTGGACGGGGACTCCCACGTGGGGCGGGGTGACGGTCTGCACCTCAAGGGGCTCCCACTTTTTGATGGTCACCCCCTGAAGCATCTTCATTTCAGTGGAAAGTCCCATTTGGAATTGGATGGAAACGCCCATCGCGAGAAAGACTTCAAGCTTCCGGAGCTCAACCTCAAGACCTCGTTCGGAGGCGGGGCCGAGGTGTCGCCCAGTGGCCAGGCCAGTGTGGGCAGAGACGCGACGCCTGCTGCCAAGGGGCAAGGCCTGCCTGCTACCGGTTTCTGATTCATCCGAGGTAGGGGATCAGAATGACCAGGCCGTTCTGAGCTCTGCCGATTGCCCGGGCCGCATCCACACGGGGTGCGGCCCCTTTTCCATGTCGTGTGCCATGTCGTGCGGAGCCAGCCCCCACCTGCACGGATGCGGTCTCGGGGTGAGGTCGGAGGTGCACTGCGGGACACCACTGACGAGCCCCACATGGTGCGGCAACAGTGCGGCGGCGTCCGAACTCGTCGGCCCCCACACCGGGACAGCATGATTTCCACGACGGTCACGATTCCCACGCAGATATCGGGAAATGGCCGCCCCCTCGCCGCCCGATGCAAACAACTAGAGTCGAGCCATGAGCGATACGAGCATCCCCGGCCTGCTGACCGACGACGTGCGGCTGACCGTCCCCCTCGACCACTTCGACGACTCCGACCCTCGCACCATCGAGATCTACGCCCGACTGGTCTCCACCTGGCACAACCAGGACAAACCGTGGCTCGTCTTCCTGCAGGGCGGGCCAGGCTGTGAGTCCCCACGCCCCACCCTCGTCGACCCCGGATTTCCCGGCTGGCTGCGTCGTGCCTTGAACGACTACCGCCTCGTCCTGCTCGACCAGCGCGGCACCGGGTTGTCGTCGCCAGTGAGTGAACCGGTCGGTTCGGCAGCAGACCAGGCCGAGTATCTCACCCACCTGCGAGCCGACGAGATCGTCGAGGACTGTGAGGATCTGCGCCGCCACCTGGGCGTCGAGCAGTGGGCAGCGCTCGGTCAGTCGTTCGGCGGATTCACCATGCTGCGTTACCTCTCGGTGCACTCGCGATCCCTGCTGGCTGGCTACTTCACCGGTGGGCTGTCGGCCGTCGGCCGCAGCGCCGACGAGATCTACACCACCTGCTACCACACCATGCGGGCCAAGTCCGAGCAGTACTACCGGCGCTTCCCCGGTGACCGGGACCGGATGCGCGCCGTCCTCGACCTTGCCGCCAGCGGTGAACTGCGCACCCCCAACGGCGACCCGGTGGGCCCGTCACGGGTGCGCTCCCTGGGCCATCTGCTCGGTGGATCCGGTGGGGCCGAGAAACTGCACTACCTGCTGGAGTACGAGCCCACCAGCCGCTGCTTCCGCTACGACCTGGCAGACCTGCTGCCGTTCGGCGGACGCAACGTGCTCTACACCGTCATCCACGAATCCTCCTACGCCGACGGCGTCACGACGAACTGGGCCGCTGCCCGCTGTCTTCCGCAGGCCTTCCGCGACGACCCCACCCTGCTCACCGGTGAACACGTCATGCCCGAGTGGTTCGACGAGGACTCCTCGTTGCAGCCGTGGAAGGACGTCGCCCAGATCATCGCCGAGCACCCCTGGCCCACGTTGTACGACGCTGACGCCCTGGCCGCCAGCCAGGTGCCGTGCGCCGCTGCGATCTACCATGACGACGCCTACGTACCACGGGAATACTCCCTGCAGACCGCGGCGTTGTTGCCCGGGATGCACCCGTGGGTGACCAGCCAGTACGAGCACAACGGATCCAACGCCTCCGGCGGAGGCGTGCTGGATCGGCTCATCAAACTGGTCCACGGCGACATCGTCCGCTGAGCCTTCCCCCCGAACCCTGCCCCTGGAGCCATGATCGAGAAGAAACCTCTCAACGAGCCGCTGCTGCCCCCAGGCGTCGACGACACCAGTTCCCCCGACCCCCAGGTCGTCAAGGCCCGCGCCCTGGCCGACCCCAGGGCGTTGCGCAGGCGCATCATCTTCCTGAGCCTGCCGATCTTCGGTGAGAACCTGCTCGAGATGAGCCTGGACATCGTCAACACCATTCTGGTGGCGGCGCTGGGGGCGGCGGCCCTGGCCGGTGCTGGTGCCGCGATCCAGATCATGCAGATCGTGCTCTCGGCGCTGGCTGGGCTGTCCACCGGCGGCTCCATCCTCGTCGCCCACGCGGTGGGTGCCGACAATCCGGCCGAGGGCACCCGGCTGGCCCGGCAGGCACTCATGTGGAGTTTCATCATCTTCACCCCGATGGCAGTCATGGGAGTGATCCTCGCCCCCGGCCTGGCGGGAATTTTCGGTCTGCCGCCCGACGCCACGGCCATGACGGCCAGCTACCTGTCGGTCTCGCTGGGAGCCGTGCCGGTGCTCGCCATGCTCATGATGTCCAGCGGGGTGCTGCGCGGTGCTGGTGATGCCCGCACCCCGATGTACGTGACGATCGGTGCCAACGTCGTCAACATGACGCTTGCATTCGTGCTCATCCACGGGCACTGGGGAGCTCCCGAGCTCGGCGTCACCGGGGCCGCCATCGCCTCGGCGATCTCGCGCACCCTGGCCCTCGTCGTGCTGGTGTGGCTCATGGCCCGTGGTCGAGCCGGGGTGAGCCTCAGCCGTCCGGTGGGCACCATCATCGTGTCCTGGAAACCGCGCTGGGACGCGGCCAAGGCCATCTTGCACCTGGGGCTGCCCGCAGCTGGGGAGCAGCTCGTCATCTCCACGGCATGGCTGGTGTTCACCATGGTCGTCTCGCGGCTGGGCACCGCCTCCATGGCTGCCCAGCGGGTGCAGATGAGCGTGCAAGGCCTCGTCTTCCTCCCGGCCCTGGCCCTCATGATCGCCACGACCACCTTGGTCGGGCAGGCCTTGGGTGCTGGACGCCCGGCGCTGGCTCGTCAGGTGGCAGGGCGTACCGAGCGGTGGGCCTTCGGGGTTGCCGTCATGCTCGGCGTCCTCGTGGCGATCTTCGCCAAGCCGCTGGTTCACGTCTTCACCACCGACCCGGTCGTCGTCGACATTGCCGTGCGCACCCTACCGGTGATGATGCTTGCCCAGCCGTTCTGGGCGTTCACCATCCAGAACTCCGGTGCGTTGCGTGCCATGCGTGCCCCGATGAGCCCGCTCATCGTCGAGGCGATATCCAACTGGACGGTCGTCGTCATCGCGTGGATCATCGTCTCTGCCGGTGGTGGGTTGACGGCGGCGTGGTTCTCGTTCGTCATCATGGCCGCCCCCACCAGCCTCGCCATGATGTGGCGCAAGCGGGTGGAGGCGCAGCGGCTCGCGGTGTGACGGATGGGCCTGGCTGCAGGGGGAGTCTGGTGGGCGCGGCTCGGCTACATTGCCCGGCGCAACCCCGCCTGCTGCATGAACAGCGGCCCGCCCTGGCCAGGCTGGTGCCATCGGCTGGTGCGGGCGATGCCCCATCTGGGCGATGGGCACCAACCTTGTGATGATCCACGGGATTCCCGGGCCGGATCGAATGTCGGGCAGTGGCCGGACGCCGGTCGGCAGTCTGAGCCCGGTGTTGCCCCCCGGACCTTCAGAGATGGTTACCCGAATTGCGTATCGCGGCTGCCAAGCTCGTCCCCGGAAGCGGCCACAGCTAGCCGTCTGGCGGCCTGGACGCGGTGTCATTCGGACCACGTGGAAGTGGCTGTCAGATGGTGTGCTGCAGTTGCCGGGGCTCGTCAGCGCCGGCAACCTCGTCGATCGAATCGATGGTGACAGTCACTGTGCCTTCTGGCAGCCCGTGTCTCGGACCGCACACAGATCAGTTCAGTTCGACGGACTCCCGAGCTGCTGCGACCAGCTTGCCGTTGGCCACCAGACGATCCGCCTCGGCGATGTCCGGGGCCAGGAATGAGTCTGGTCCGGGTTCGGGCAGGGACTCACGCATGAGCTTGATGACCCGAGCAACCGGTTCGGAGGCTCCGATACCACGCATGTCGATGGCTCGAGCCGCTGTGAGCGCCTCGACACCCAGCACCTTGCCCAGGCCATCCACCGCACGACGCAGCTTGCGTGCCGCCGACCACCCCAGCGAGACGTGGTCCTCCTGCATGGCGGACGTGGGGATGGAATCGGCCGAGGCGGGCACTGCGAGTCGCTTGAGTTCCGAGACGATCGACGCCTGGGTGTACTGGGCGATCATGTAGCCCGAGTCGACGCCCGGGTCGTTGGCCAGGAAGGCGTTGAGACCACGGCTGCGGGCCGGGTCAAGCATTCGGTCGGTGCGGCGCTCACTCATGGACGCCAGATCCGCCACCGCGATCGCCAGGAAGTCCAGCACATAGGCCACCGGGGCGCCATGGAAGTTGCCGTTGGACTCCACCTGAAGGTCGTCGGTGACAGCCGGGTTGTCGATGGCCGAGACGAGCTCCACCTGTGCCACGTGGGCGGCGTGCGCCATGGTGTCACGCACCGCGCCGGTGACCTGCGGGGCGCAGCGCAGCGAGTACGCGTCCTGCACTCGCTTGGACTCCTCACTCTTGCCAGCCTGGATGAGAGGTGAGTCCTTGAGCAGCGCGGCGATGTTGGCTGCCGACAGTTTCTGCCCCTCGTGTGGGCGCAGTGCCTGCAGATCGGGGGCGAAGACAGCGTCGATGCCGCACAGCGCCTGCACCGTCATGGCGGTGGTGAGGTCGGCCGTCGTCACCAGGGTGTCGAGGTCGGTCAGGGCCAGGATGAGCTGACCGAGCATACCGTCGGTTCCGTTGATGAGAGCCAACCCCTCCTTCTCACGCAGGGTGATTGGCTCGAGGCCGGCCGCTGCCAGGGCGTCGGCAGCCGACATCTGGGTACCAGCCTTGTCTCGCACGATTCCCTCGCCGGTGAGGGCCAGGGCGGCGTGGGCCAGGGGTGCCAGATCACCCGAGCAGCCCAGCGATCCATACTCGCCCGTGATGGGGGTGATTCCGGCGTTGAGCATCGCTGCGTAGCCCAACACCACCTCGCGGCGTACCCCGGTGTGGCCCGAAGCCATCGTCTTGAGACGCAGCAGCATCATGGCACGGATCACTTCACGCTCCACCTCGGCGCCGGTGGAGGCCGCATGGGAACGGATGAGGGAGTGTTGCAGGATGGCCCGCTGCTCCACTGGCACTCGCTTGGAGGCCAGGGCTCCGAATCCGGTGGATATCCCATAGTGCGGGACGACGTCATCCGCCAATTGGGCGACGTGGTCGGCAGCTCGGTCGACAGCGGTCAAGGCCTGCTCACTCACCTCGACCGGCTCGTCGTGGCGTGCGACGGCAATGACATCGGCGAAGGTGAGATCGGGTCCGATGAGAACGGGCATGAGAACCTCCTGGGTGATGGCACGCCAACACTGGCGAGCCTGGTGACACGAATTGACGGTAACCGACGAGGGGCGGTCGAGGTGGCTGTTTCGTCGAGCGAGTGGTTGGGGTGACAAAAATGTCACGTGAGGGGGCTCAGGACACCTGCAGTGCAGCCACCGGTCGTTAGATGACAAAAATGTCGCGTGGGGCTGGTGGGGAGCACTGTGGTGCGGCCACCGGCTGCGTGGTGACAGAAATCGTCGCGAACTTTGGCCCGGGCCCCACGCCGGAATCGGGCGACATCGTCTGGGGGCAATCTCAATGGATGTGGAGGCTCCTAGTGTGAGGCGGGGGTCCCGACTGTCCGCCCTGCAGGTTGAGCTGTCCTGTGGGGCTTTTGTGTGTGGGGGTGGGGCCCTGGCGAGTGGGGGAGTGCGAAAAATGTCAGGTGACGGCCCGGCCGGTCACGGTGGTGTGGTTGTCATTCGTTGGGTGACAAAAATGTCACACGAGGCTTGTGAGGGGCACTGTCGTGCGGCCACAAGCTTGGTGGTGACAGAAATATCGCGTGGAGCTGGGGAGGATCACCGTGGTGCGGCTACAGGCGGTGGGGTGACAGAAATTGTCGCGAGCCGGGGTCTGGTGAGGCGGGGATGTTGGGCCGGCTGTTGAAAAATGTCAGGCTGCGTTGCGACTGGTCACTGTGGTGGGCGGTGGTTGGGCTGGCGACAAAAATGTCACGTGGAGCTGGGGAGGATCACCGTGGTGCTGGTGTCGATGTGAGGATGGCAAAAATCGTCAGATCGGATCCGGGCGCGCACATGAGGCTAAGGGGCGGCCCCCTCTCTGTGGTTGTGAGAAAAGTCGCGCGAGGCTGGGAGTCATCACTGTGGTGCAGCCACAGGCCTTGTGGCGACAAAATTGTCGTGAGCCAGGGCCTGGTGAGGACGGGGATGTTGAGCTGGCCGTTGAAAAATGTCAGGTAGAGGTGCGGGTGGCTTCCCCTGTGCGGTTGTGGTTGGGGTGGTGACAAAAGTGTCACGCGAGGCTGGGGCGGATCACTGTCGTGCGGCCACCGGCTGCGTGGTGACAAAAATGTCAGCAGGAGCGGGTGCAGTAGCTGCAGCGTGTGGTGGGCATGGGGCGTTCCGGTGAGGCATCCGCGCCGATGAGGTCTTGCGCCGCGGAATCAGACGGAATCAGATGATGAAAGCCCTGGCACCCGACCATGGCGAGGACTGGGCGCTGGAGGAGAAGCTCTCCTCCAGCGCCCAGCGATTCAGAACGGGAGCGGGACCGCCCCCATCTGATGGCACACACCTCGCCGCCACACTTGGCTGATGAGTGGTACCCCGGGGCGGTAGAACAGGTGCAGCCAACTGGGTGCGGCAACGGACACCAGATCGGCACGGGTCCCCGGTCGCACCACGCCCACATCGCCACGGCGCAGCGCTGCCGCGCCACCGGCAGTGGCCGACCACAGGGCCTGCTCGGGGGTCATGGACATCTCGCGCACCGCGACCGCCAGGCAGAATGGCATCGACGAGGTGAACGCCGTCCCCGGGTTGCAGTCGGTGGCCAGTGCGACCGTCGCCCCGGCCCTCAACAACCGGCTCGCATCCGGGTAGGGCTGACGAGTGCTGAACTCGGCCGCGGGCAGCACGGTTGCCACAGTGTGTGAATCGGCGATGGCCGAGACGTCCGTGTCGGAGAGGAAGGTGCAGTGGTCGATCGAGGCCACCCCGAGTTCCACGGCGTCAGCAATGATCGACGACGGATTGAGCTGGGCAGCGTGCAACCGCATCCCGAGCCCAGCCCGTTTGCCAGTCCGCAGCACCTGCAGGGACTGCTCGGCGTCGAAGGCGCCCTTCTCGCAGAACACGTCGATCCACGAGACGTGCTCACGTACCGCATCCAACATGGGCCCGCAGACCAGATCAACGTACTCGTCGGCGCTGTGTTCCGGGGGCACGGTGTGGGCACCCAGGAATGTCACCTCGTCGACGGTCTCGGCGAGAATGCGTGCCATCCGCACCTCCGTGTCGACGTCCAGACCGTAGCCGGTCTTGCCCTCCACCGTCGTCGTGCCCTGCCGGAGCATCTCGTTCACCACGGCGGTGACCATGGCGTGCAGATCCGCGTCGCTGGCGGCTCGGGTGGCCGTCATGGTGCGCCTGACCCCGCCTCCGTCGTACTTCTCACCGTTCATGCGGGCGTCGAACTCGTCGGCCCGGTCCCCGGCGAACACCGGGTGGGTGTGGGAGTCGACGAACCCCGGGATGAGGGTCTGCCCGCCCAGATCGACGGCGTTATCGGCAGCCGGAGCATGATCGGCAGGCCCCACCCAGGCGATTCGACCCTCTTCGATGACGACCGCCGCGTCGTGCAGTTGACCCAGCGGGTCGGCGTCGTGCGAGACGATGTGCCCGTTGACCGGGCCGGCCGGAGCCGCAGTGGAGGCCTCGTCCACTCCAGGGCCAGGGTGACCATCATCGTAACCGTCCTGCACGTGCGGGTCATTGGTGACGAGGGTGCCGATTCCGGTGATGAGGGTGCTCACGAATCCTCCTTGAACAGGGTGTGCAGTGCGCTGCGCAGCGTTGCGGGGGAGTGCGAGGGCACCCGCTGCCCGGCGACGATCGTCGCAGTGACGTCAGCCTCGGACGCGGTGAGTGGCCAACGCAGCGGGTCCACCCCGGCCAGTCGAGCCGAGTCGGGGGAGATCGCCACCATGTCGGCCGGGTCGCCCACCCGTAGCCCGGGGCGTTGTGGGTCGACTGCTGCCAGCTCGGGCAGCACACTGTGCACCTGTGCGCCGCTGCCCCACAACCGCTCATTGCTCACCACGCCACGCCGACCGCTGCTCAGTCGGACCCCAGACTCGATCATGCGCAACTCGGCGAATGGATCAGTGACGACGTTCTCATCCGAACCAATCGCCAACGGCACCCCGGCGGCCACGAGATCGGCGGTGCGGGGGATGCCGTCGGCCAGATCGGCCTCGGTGGTGGGGCACAGCGACACCGTGGTGCCGGTGTGGGCGATCATGGCGAGATCTTCGTCGGACAGGTGAGTGGCGTGGACGACGGTGGTGCGAGCCGAGAGCACCCCGGCCCGCTCCAGTACGGTGGTCGGCGTGAGCCCGGTCGCCTCCTGGCAGGCCCGGTTCTCGGCTGGCTGTTCCGAGACGTGCACGTGCACCGGCACATCGGCGGGCAGGCCTGCAATGGCGTGGTGCAGCTCGTCGAGGGCCACGGCACGCACCGAGTGCAGGGCCGCCCCCAGTCGCACTCGCGGATCGGCAGGCAGGGCGTCGGCCAGCTCGTGCCACCGCTGCAACCAGGCCTCCACTGAACCGTCCCCGAACCGCTTCTGGCCAGCCTCCAGAGGCTGCCCGAAGCCACCGTGCAGGTAGCAGGTGTCCAACAGGGTGAGCCGGATCCCGGCCTGCCGGGCGGCCTCGGCCACTGCGAGCTCCATCTCGTGATGTGGGTAGCGCGACCCGTCCGGGCGATGGTGCAGGTAGTGAAACTCGCCGACGCTGGTGTAGCCGGCGTCCAACATCTCACCGAACACCCCGAGTGCGAGCTCATGGTAGCGGTCGGGATCCAGCCGTTCGGCGACCTGGTACATCGTCGTGCGCCAGTTCCAGAAGTCCTCGCCGTGGGCTCCGCCACGCAGCGCGCGGTGGAACAGGTGGGAATGGGTGTTGACGAATCCCGGCACGACGACCCCGTCGACATCTGGCGGGCTCGTCGGCTGCTCGGCGGATGAAATTTTCGTGACGACCCCGTCGGTGACCTCGATGGCGACGTCACGGCGGAACGTGCCATCAACCAGTGCACTGCGGCACGTGATCATGCGATCAGCTCCTTCACGGATTCAGTCCTCGTGTGGCCGTCCCCTCCGAGAGGACGACGAATACGTTACGTGCGATTCGGACGTCATGCGTGTCCGTGCTCCCAACATTCATGACGGGCGGTGTCACCGAGTTCCTGCTTGGGGACCGGGTCCCGTGTGATCCGGTCTTCTCCCAGTAGAACCTGCTGGTGTGCTTTGCGTCCACGCATGCTCACCCCGGGCTCGATCGGTCAGTCCTGGCTTGGTGTCCAGTCGGTAATGTGGAGTATGAGTGTGCTTTTGATGCTGCATGACACCTCGACTGATCTTCCGGCTTGGTGCCCAGCCGGCAGCGCTCCCACGGCTGGGCATCCTCGACACGCCTCACCCGTGGCTGGTGCCCAGCCCCTCGGTTCGGCAGGAATTCCCTGCTGCCACACCGTTGAGCATCACGTCCTTGAGCACGGCCGCCAGTCCTCGCACCCCGGCGCGGCAGTCCTCGTCGGTGGCGCACTCGGTGGGGGTGTGCGAGGACCCGGTGGGATTGCGCACGAAAACCATCGCTGTGGGCACCTCGGCGGCCAGCACGGCGGCGTCGTGGCCCGCCCCGGTGGACAGTATCGGCGTCTTCCCGATCGTCTCCTCGAGCACCTTCTGCACACGTGCGGTGAGACTCGCGTCAAACTCGGTGCGTGGGGTGAGGGACTCTCGCTGCCAACTCACCTGGCACCCCTCCGCCTCGGCGGCTTGCTGGGAGGCAGCAGTGATGGCGTCGACGACGCAAGTGAGCATCTCGTCGGTCTCGGTGCGACAGTCCAGCCAGCAGGTGGCGCGTCCGGCGATGACGTTGGTGCCGCCGGGCTCCAGCTGGGTACGGCCGATGGTGGCGACGGCATGCGGATCACCGGACTCGGCCACCGTACGACGGGTCGCGACGATGGTCTGCGCCAGGGGAATCGTCGGGTCGTGACGAAACGGCAGCAAGGTGGTGCCAGCATGATCGCTGACGCCGGTGAACGTCGCCCGACGCCGGGTGTGGGGACGTACCGCGCTGGCCACGGCCAACGGATGTCCCATGTCCACCAGCGCCCGACCCTGTTCGACGTGCAGTTCGATCATGGCTCCGGCCTGCTGAGCCCAGTCGCTGGTGCCGAGCTCGTCGGGGTCCAGGCCGGCCGCACGCCATGCCTCTGCCAGGGTGCCACCGTCACGACACGGCAGCTCCCGGGCCCGAGTCGGTTCCAACTGCCCGCTGGCCAACCGAGACCCCAGGCAGGGCATGTCGAACCGGCCGCCCTCCTCGTCGGTCCACACGACGACACCCACCGGTACTCGCGGTTCGACACCTGTCTCCTGCAGCATGCTCACTGCTGCCAGGGCGCTCGCCACCCCCAGCGGCCCGTCCAACTCGCCACCACCGGGCACCGAGTCCAGGTGCGACCCGGTGAAGATCGCTCCCGGTCCGGGCTCGCCCCACCAGGCGACGAGATTGGCGTTGGCGTCGCGGGTGAGGGTGAGCCCCAGCGAGCGTGCCGTGGTGGTGAACCAGGAACGCAGCCTGGTGTCGACCTCGGTGAGCGAGAATCGCCAGTAGGAACCGTCCTCGGCCCGGCCCAGATCGTGAATCTGCGCCAGGAGCTCCACCACGTCCAGGCTCACTGTGGCACCACCTTGTCGATGACCTCGTCGTCAACGAGATAGGGCAGGGTGATGTGGCCCTGCGGATTCTCCTGGTTGAAGGCCCTCGCCGTCTCGACGGAGTGCTCGTTGCGTGCCCAGCCGCGTCGCGCCACACCGCACATGACGTCCCACAGCAACCCACTGCGGATGACGGCGTCCACTCGCTCCGACCCGTCGAGCACCAGCCCGAAACCACCATTGATGGCATTGCCGATTCCCGTGCCGCCGCCATTGTGCAGGGTCACCAGGCTCATGCCACGTGCTGCATTGCCGGCGAAACACTGGGTGGCCATGTCCGCCATGACGTTGGAGCCGTCCTTGATGTTCGACGTCTCGCGGAACGGGGAGTCGGTGCCGGACACGTCGTGGTGGTCGCGGCCCAGCATGACCGGGCCGATCTCGCCATTGCGCACCATCTCGTTGAACCGCAGGGCGATGGCGACTCGTCCCTTGGCGTCCTGGTAGAGGATTCGGGCCTGGGTGCCGACGACGAGGTCGTTGCTCTCAGCGTCGCGAATCCAGATGTAGTTGTCGCGATCCTGCCCGCGCCGGTCGGGGTCGATGCAGCTCATTGCAGCCTGGTCGGTGGCGACGAGATCCTCATGACGGCCCGACAGGCACACCCAGCGGAACGGACCGTAGCCGTAGTCGAACAGCTCGGGGCCCATGATGTCCTCCACGTAGGAGGGCCAGATGAACCCGTTGCGTGCGTCCCCACCCTTGGCTATCTCGGTCACCCCGGACTCGAACACGGTTGCCATGAAGGCATTGCCGTAGTCGAAGAAGTAGGTGCCGCGTTCTGTCAGGGTGCGGATGAGCTCGAAATGCTTGCGCAGGGTCTCGTCAACGCGGCGGGCATACTCAGCACGGTCGCGTGCCAGCAGCTCGGTGCGTTGCTCGAAACTCAGCCCCTGGGGGCAGTAGCCGCCGTCATAGGCGGCATGGCAGGAGGTCTGGTCGGACAGCAACGGGATCTCGATGTCATGGTCGACGGCGTACTGCAGCAGGTCGACGATGTTGCCGTGGTACGCGATCGAGATGGGGGTGCGCTCGGCGATGTGTTTCTGCGCCAGGGCGAAGACCTCGTCGAGGTCCTCGGAGACGTGCCCCACCCAGCCCTGGTCCAGACGGGTCTGGATGCGCGACATGTCCACCTCGGCGATGACGCCGACGGCGTGGGCGATCTCGGCGGCCTTGGGTTGGGCGCCGGACATGCCGCCCAGGCCAGAGGAGACGAACAGCACCCCTGACAGATCGCCGTCGTCGGGGACACCCAGCTGCAGACGTCCGGCGTTGAGGATGGTGTTGAAGGTGCCGTGCACGATGCCCTGCGGGCCGATGTACATCCATCCGCCGGCGGTCATCTGGCCGTAGTTGGCGACCCCGAGCTCCTCGCTGAGCTCCCAGTCGTCCTGGTTGTCGAAGCGACCGACCATGAGCCCATTGGTGATGATGACGCGTGGGGCCTCCGGGCGCGACGGGAACAGGCCCAGCGGGTGCCCACTCATGACGACCAGGGTGGTGTCCTCGGTGAGCCGTTCAAGGTACTTCTTGATGAGTCGGTACTGCAGCCAGTCGTGGCACACCGACCCGGTCTCGCCATAGGTGACGAGCTCGTAGGGATACAGCGCGACGTCGAAGTCGAGGTTGTTGTCGATCTGCACCTGGAAGGCCTTACCCTCGGTGCACCGGCCTTCGTACTCGTCAATGGGACGGCCTTTGATGTGACCGGCTGGGCGCCACCGATAGGCGTAGATGCGGCCGCAGGTGCGCAGCTCCTCGAGGAACTCCGGAGCAGCCTTTTCATGCAGTTCTGAAGGCAGATAGCGCAGGGCATTGCGCAGCGCGGTGCGGGTCTGCTCGTCGGTGAGTCGGAATCCACGTGAGGGGGCACGACGGATGCCCGGCTCGAAGACGGGGTCCGGCGGGTATTCGGCGTCGAGGCGGATGGTCATGGCCTCGGCGGCGCTGCTGTTGTCATACATGGTCAGCTCCCTCGGATGTTGTCAGGTCGTGGGGTCGCGTGTGAGATGTGCCGGTGGTGGACCACGGTGGGATGCCCGACCGGTGTCGTCTCCACGTTGAGACATTTTTGACGGTACCACCGGGGTGGCGTCACTGTTGTGCATGACGACGATGTGGCCCGATGCTTTTTGACGCTGGTGACCGGATGTGGCGGTGCGTGCTGTTCCCGCAGACCTCGGGGCAGCAGATCCTGGAGTAGGAGAGAGTCTCGGATGCTCGTGGGTCCCTGCGGGGCCACGGGGCCCGACGGTCAACCGATGCCGGGTGTTCTTGTTGGCGTGGACCCCTGCAGGCAGAGGTACGGTGCCAGGCGATGTGCGGGGATGGACACCTGGCGGCGTTCATCGCCGAGGCCCTGTCGGGATCGGGAAGCCCGGCGCCGAGGCGCTGGGGAGCTTGCTCGTTGGGGTTTCCCCCTGCCACCACGCGGAATGAGCAGGTCGACCAGTGGAGGGCCTTGTCCGCTGGGGTTTCCCACCAAGAGCCTGTGGTGAGGCGAGTGGGTTGGCGTCGAGTGGGCGATTTTTGACGCCTCGGGGGTGGTGGGGTCTCCTGCGTGCCGGGGCGGTCGGTGTGGTGACATTTTTGGACACGAGCTTCTGAGCTCGGTGGTGGGCGCCCCTGGGCACGGTAGCGGGCGGCTCTGCAGGTTTCGGTGTTTTTCGGACGACCATGTCGAGGATGGCGGAGCCAACACGGTGACTGGTGACAACGCCTTACACGGCAGCGTCCGTACCCACGATGGGTACGGACGCTGCCGTGGTTCGCGGCGCAAGGCCGCAGATTCAATGTTCTGGGCTCAGATGACGTTGACGAGGTCGCAGACGAAAATCAGCGTCTCACCGCCGGCGATGACACCGGGAATGCCCTGCGGGCCGTATGCCAGATCCTGGGGGATGACGAGTCGGCGTCGTCCGCCGACCTTCATGCCCTGCACACCTTCATCCCATCCGGGAATCACCTGACCGGCTCCCAGCTGGAAGGTCAACGGCTCGCCGCGGTCCCACGATGAATCGAATTCGCGACCGGTGCTCAGGGCCACTCCGACGTAGTGCACCTCGACGAGGTTGCCGGCAGAGGCCTCGGGGCCGTCACCGACAGTGATGTCGTCGAGGACGAGTTCGTCGGGGGCGGAATCGGGCAGGGTGACTTCAGGCTTGCTCATGGCGACAACCCTAGAGGATTCCCGGCCACGCGCCGGTCAATCAACAATTCTGTCGCGACCGGGCTGGTGCTGACATTTTTGTTCACCAACCCTCAGAGCACGGCCCGCAGCGAGGTCTCGCCACCTGGAGCTCTGCCACGAGGAACTGCAGGATCGGTGCTGAACCAACCGATCCGATCAGTCGTCGGGAGAGATCAGTCCGCAGCGGTAGGCCTTGGCCAGATGTTGTGGCACCCGCAGGGTCCTGCCATTGACGTGAATCTCCACCAGTCTGGGTGCTGAGGCCTTCCACTGTGCCCGCCGGTGGCGGGTGGTTGAACGGGATTTCTTGCGTTTGGGTACTGCCATGACCTCACCAACTTGATTTCGTGATTCCGGGAAGTTCGCCGCGGTGTGCCATCTCGCGGAACCGGATACGAGTCACTCCTGCCTTACCGACGTAGCCACGGGGGCGTCCGTCGATCTGGTCGCGGTTGCGCAGCCGCACCGGTGACGAGTCTCGCGGCAGGGCGGACAATGCGCGGGACGCCTCCATCCGCTCGTCCAGTGTGGCTGTTGACGATTTGATGATGGCCTTGAGCTCGGCACGCCGGTCGGCGTACTTGGCCACCATCTTCTTGCGTCTTGTCTGTGCGGCGATCTTGGACTTCTTGGCCATCAGCGGGTCTCCTTGAACTCGACGTGGCGGCGCGCGATGGGGTCGAATTTTCGCAGGATGAGGCGATTTGGTGTGTTGCGACGATTCTTGCGAGTGACGTAGGTGTAGCCAGTTCCGGCAGCCGAGCGCAGCTTGATGATGGGTCGCAGCTGTGTGGATTTCTTGGCCATCAGATCTTCTCTCCTCGAGTGAGCATTTCGGCAACGACGACGTCAATGCCGCGTCGATCGATTTCCTTCATCGCCTTGGGGGTCAGGGTGAGGGTGATTCGCCTACCCAGCGACGGAACCCAGTAGCACTTCCGCTGGATGTTGGGGCTCCAACGGCGTCTGGTGCGGCGTTGGGAATGTGAGACGTTGTTGCCGAATCCAGGTTTGGTGCCGCGGACCTGACAGCGTCGAGACATGGGGAGCTCCTGTCACATTATCTTGCATATGAGAATCATTATCATATAGTACCTGTGACGGGACACAACTCATGATGGAAGGACGACGATGAAACAGGGCATCCATCCCGACTACCACTCGGTGGTCTTTCGAGACATCTCAGCGAGCATGACCTTTCTCACGAGATCGACTGCCACCAGTTCCAAACGCATCGAGTGGGAGGACGGCAACACCTACCCCCTCATCGATGTCGACATCACCTCAGCCAGCCACCCCTTCTACACCGGGCGAGCCAAGATCATCGACACCTCTGGTCAGGTGGAGAAATTCAACCGGCGCTACGCCAGGAACGCATGAGCGAGCTGGACCCGCTTTCCCGCATGGGAGAGGAGTCTGGCCTTCCAGGACGAGGAGGATCCATCCAACCTGTTTCTCGACGGGTGGACCTCACCGTGGCATGCGCTCGACCTGAACCTCGGGTGCCCGAGCAGGCTGTGCGTCGGTCACTCCATCTGGTGATGTGAGCCTTGTACTCCGGAGGAGTCATTCCTCCTTGCGGAACACTGGAACTTCTGGTGTGGAGCCTTCCACGTGGTATCGCCAGCCGACGTCGAAGTTCTTGAGGGCGCCGGGGATGCGTACCCGGTTGCGTACCAACCATCCGGCCATGAGTCCTCGGGCTGTCTTGGCGGTGAAGGAGATGACCTTCCAACGGCCCTGCCGGTCTCGAGACTCGAAACGTGGCGAGATGACAGCGGCGTCAATGCCCTTGACGGGACGGAAGTACTCGGCCGAGGCCAGGTTGACGATGACCTTTGCGCCGGGTGACTCGGCAAGGTCGGCTTCGATCAGCGTGCGAATGCGCTCACCCCACCAGTCCACCAAGGTCGATCCGCGATCGGTGTGCAGAGCAGTTCCCATCTCCAGACGATATGGCTGGATGCGGTCGAGCGGGCGAAGCACGCCGTACAGACCGGAGAGGATACGCAGTACCTTCTGTGCCTCGGTCCAGTCCCGAGTGGTGAAGAGGTGCGGCTCCATACCGCGGTAAACGGCTCCGTTGAAGGTGACGGCGGCCGGCCGGGCTTCATCGGGGGTGCCGGGCTGGAAATTGCGGTAGCGCTCCACGTTGAGGGTGGCGATCTCCTCGGAAACGTCCATGAGCGTGCGCAGATCCGCGCTTGTCTTCCCCGCCATGATCGTGGCGAGGCGGGCCGTGTCGTCGAGCATGCGTGGCTCGGTCGTCTGGTGATCAGGGGCTGGGCTTCGCAGGTCCAGTGATTTGGCAGGGGAAATGAGAATGAGCATTGGGCCTAGTCCGGTGGTGTGATTTCACAGGGATGGTGCCAACGACTTGGGATGGCCGTTGGTGGGGGACGCGTGTTCAGCGGCGGATTGAGTTGCCTCGGCCCGGGCGGACGGTCGGTGTGTTCTCTGTCGCCGGCGCCGGTGGGGTGGATTGTCGCCAATGAGCTTGGACAGAGACGCTGCGCAGGATGCCACCATCGTGCCGTATCGGGTGGTGAGTTCGTGGTTGAGGTGGCAGGAGGGGATGACCATGCTCAGTGCAGCGATGACCTCATCGTGCAAGGTGATGGGCGCTGCGATGCCGGCGACGTCCTTCTCCACGCCTGAGGTGATGACGGCATAGCGTGCCTGCCCGATGCGTCCGGTGAGTACAGCTCCGACGGCGCTCGTCTCCAGCGAGATGGACTGGCCTTCCCAGGATCGGTGCTGGATAGCGCGAATGCCCGGGACGAGGGCCAGATAGATGGCCCGGTCATGGTGTCGTACCGAGAGATACACCGACTCGCCAGTCTCGGCGGCCAGCTGGGTCATCGTTGGGCGGCACAGACGACGTAGCGAGTTGTCGGCAAGCACCCGACCGGATACGCGGATGAGCTCGGGGCCCACGTCGTACAGGCCGTCGGGGGTACGCGAGAGGTAGCCACTTTCCGTGAGTGTGCGCAGTAGTCGCAGGGCGCTTGACGGTGCCAGCCCTGCAGAGCGGGCAGCTTCACTGAGTGTGATGCCCGGATGATCACACACGGCGGTGAGCAGGTCGAGCGCACGGTCCACCGATCGAATGGTTGGTGTGGTTGATGTGGTGGTCACTGGTACTCCAACTGTGAGGCGACTTTGCCAATATGCCGAATCTATCTCCCACAGTGTGGAAAGGTGTCGGATTCCTGTCCGTGATGCACATTTCTGACGTTTCAGGCCCCGTTCGGTCACCACGGTGACGAAGGCGGGTCGCAGCTGACAAAAATTGACGCTCCCGAGGCAGAACGATCATGAGAGGGGAGATCAGTCTGGCCTGGTGGCATGGCATGGTGTGAGATCGGTCTGGTGGCAAGACATGAGGGGCGAGATTGCTCTGGTGGCAAGAATTGTCCGGCATGGCGATGCGGTCCTGGGCTCTGTCTGGTCGAGAGTGTCACGAAGCGTGAGGGCCATGAGCCAAAGCTGCTGGCAGGGAAGACTGGTCCGGGAAACTGCGGCGGGATGGGGTCCGCTTCGGCGAGTGGGGCGCGGCATGGTGATGTGTCATGACAGCACGGTGATGCTGTCATGGGGAGTGAACATTTTTGTCAGCTGATCCCCGTTGTGAGTCTGGGGAGCGGCGCGGCTTCACCCACCTGACGAAAATCGTCACCTGCCGGGTGCTGGAGGCAGGCACATGATGTGTGGTCGGTCGGTCTGATGAAAATTGTCAGGTGTGTCAGGTGAAGGGGGCAGCCGAGGGGGAGTGGGGAGTGTCAGGTGGGTAAAGCGGTAGGTGAGAACCGCGGCTCCCGGCCTGGCTGGCAATCATGTTCACCATGGGACGGGCAGCACAGGCGGATCATGCACCACCCCAGCTGAACGCTGTTAAGTTGCCTCTCGTATCATGACGCCGTGCCTCTCTACAGTGTGAAAATGCGCGCCAGCGCGGCTGACCGACATGTTTCTGGAGCCGAGCGGATCGTGGAAGAGCACGAGGTGGCCCAGTTGTGCGCCGACATGGGGCACCGGGCGCTCGCTCACCCCAAGGCGAACCCGGATGAGATCCACCTCACCGTAAGACGGATCGACATGAGTGAACTCGTGCGAGTGCCTTTCCTGCCCACGACCGTGCTGCCCACCGCCTCACCCCAGGAGGCCAGGGACACCGTCCTGACGGCTCTTGCTCCGCTGACTGAGCACGCGCAACGGGCGTGGACGCTGCTCACCGAGGCTCGTGACATGCGTGGCGCAATACTTCTGGACGCCGCCACCGGCCAGCGACTGGAGCCTGACCAACAACGCGGGGTGCGAGTGACGGGCATGGACGCGGCGAGTTCCAACCCGATCGGCGGAAAGCACCGGGTGCTCGAGGCGCAGGTGCTCGCTGCGAAGGTTGCCCACCGCCCCGACGTGCTTGCCGAGATCTGCATCTCCGACGATCCGGACTACACGACGGGCTACCTCGCCACTGCACAACACGGTTACCAGCGCCTCCCCCACATCAAGGAGCCCGGGTCCGCGCAGGGTGGACGCGTCTTCCTCGTCCGGGGAGACGACGTCGCAGGACTCATCGAGTACCTGGAACACACCCCGGTGGTCGTCGAGGGCGACGCGGGTGATGGTGGGGGGTTCGTCAGCGTGAGGGAGCTACGCATCATTTCGAGTAGGTAGGCGAAGTCTGTCTCGTTCCTGAACGGCAACTGCAGCGAGACAGTGAACAAATGCAGCTGGCAGACGTGACGTGAGTCATTCTGGTGATCATGTCCTTGGGCAGGTGACAATTTTGTCATGCCAGCAATTCCTGACGCACTGCAACGTTTCCCCACGCGTTGGTGATCCGTCCGTGGGGCGGTGGTGGGTGCAGCGTCGAGTCTGTCCAGGACCCGATCGTTTGGATCCATCCGGGGCGATGGGGGGAGTGGACCGTTCAGTTGCCGGTCAGGGTGCTGGGATGTCGGGCAGGGGCTGGTCCTCATCCCCGGGGCAGTGCGGCAGAAACATCGGTGCCATCATCATGAAGGGCTTCTGGCCCCCATCCTCAGGACGGTGAGCCTGAGTTCCCTCGGATGATGAGCCTGAATCGTTGAGGCTGACGGATGGTATCCGTGGCACCCGTCCCGGCAGCGGGACGAGAAGCATCGGCAGCAGGTACGCAGAGGTGGAGCAGGCAGTGAGTTGGAGCGCAGAAGGGAAGAATCGCATGACGTGGATCGAGGACGCAGCCATGCACGCGGTGCTGGACTGGCAGCGACGTGGGTTGGAGCGTCACCCGGCGACGTTCTCCTCACCCCAGACTCCCCGTGCCATCGTTGACGGTGAGCCCAGGATCCTGTTCAGTTCCTCGAATTATCTTGGTCTTGCCGAACGCAGCGAAGTCATCGGGGCAGCGCGTCAGGCCATTCGGACCTTCGGTGTCGGGTCGGGAGGATCGCGGCTGGCCACCGGGACGAGCACCGCACATGAGCTGGTCGAGAGTACCCTCGCGGCCTTCCTGGACTACCCAGATGCGATCCTGTTCGGCTCCGGATTCGCCGCGAACACCGGCGTGCTCCAGGCTCTGGCCGAGCCCGGGGTGCGAATTTTCTCCGACGCCAGCAACCACGCCAGCCTCATCGACGGATGCCGGTTGGCGAGGTCACATGGCGCCGAGGTGACGGTTTTCCCGCACGGCGATCTCGCTGCGCTGGAGGCCATGCTGGTCGAGGCGAGCGGGCAACGGTGTCTCGTCGTCACCGACGGGGTGTTCTCGATGGACGGCACCCTTGCACCACTGCCGGAACTCACGCAGCTGTGCCGCCGCTTCGGGGCTGCGCTCATGGTTGACGACGCCCACGGTCTGGGCACCGTCGGCGCCACGGGGCGAGGAATCGTCGAGCATTTCGGCATGCAGCAGGATCCGCCTGACGTCCTCGTCGTCACTGGGTCGAAGGCGCTCGGTGCCGAGGGTGGGGCGGTACTCGCCAGTGAGTCGGTGATTGCCATGTTGCGTCAGCGTGCCCGGCCCTACGTGTACTCCACCGCCCCGAGCCCTGCAGTCTGTGCCGCCCTGACGGCTGCTCTGGACATCCTCAACGGCCCGAACAGCCCGGTTCCGGACCTGCACCGCAATGTCGACCGGATGGCCACCCGACTGGGACTCGACACCTGGCCCACCCCCATCGTCCCGGTGGCGGTCGGTGACGAGGCGTCTGCCGTCCAGGCGGCTCATGAGCTGGGGGAACAAGGTTGGTTCGTCCCTGCGATGCGGTGGCCGACGGTGCCCAGGAGCCGGGCGATCCTGCGCGTCACCGTCATGGCCACCCACACCGACGATCAGATCGACGGGCTCGCTGACGCCCTTGCCCGTCTGGGTCTGCCGCACACCTGAGGTCCTTCTGCAGGTCTCGCCGTAGGTTGACCACCTGGGCCTGCACCGAGACGTCCAGGGCTGGGGCTTGTCACACACGATGACCTTGGGGTGATACTGCGGGTACCCCGATGTGTTGACGCTGGCCACCGCAGAACTGGTGGAGGTGAGGGTTCAGGAGATTCGGCTACCTGTTCCTCCTGATTCCGCAGCTCCGTGAAGCGACAGCCCCTGGGTCTGGGGATTTGCGGCTCGACAGTCCCACATCCACCCGCGTCCCGCGAACTTCGCCGGGGGCGGTGGGACGAGCAACCCCGTTCCCTGACCCCCTGGCTCGGCGCGACGTTCCTCTGGGACTGACCTGTTCCCAGCCTCACCCTTTGAGATCGTCGGAGGTGATGTCCAGCGACGCCTTGTCGAAGAGGGCGGAGAAATGGCACCGGCACAGGTGCTCCCCGGCCCCGTCGCTGCGAGGCAGCAACTCGGTGTCATCGGTGGCGCACTTGTCCTGGGCCCGCCAGCACCTGGTGTGGAACCGGCAGCCGGTCGGCGGATTGGCCGGGGAGGGCACGTCGCCATGCAGGATGATCTGCTGACGCGTGCCGCGCATCTCGGGATCGGGCACCGGCACCGCAGACATGAGCGCCTGGGTGTACGGATGGATCGTGCGCTCGTAGATCTGGTGCTCGTCGCCCATCTCCATGATCCGCCCCAGGTACATCACGGCCACCCGATCGGAGATGTGACGCACCACCGACAGGTCGTGGGCGATGAAGATGTACGACAGCCCGAGGTCCTTCTGCAGGTCCTGCAACAGGTTGACCACCTGGGCCTGCACCGAGACATCCAGGGCCGAGACGGGCTCGTCACACACGATGACCTTGGGGTTGAGCGCAATGCCGCGGGCAATCCCGATGCGTTGACGCTGGCCACCGGAGAACTGGTGGGGGTAACGGTTGATGTGCTCGGGGTTGAGCCCCACCAGGTCGAGCAGCTCCTTGACCCGCTCGCGGCGCTTGTTGCGGGGGACGACGTCGGGGTGGATGAGGAACGGCTCACCGATGATGTCACCGACCGTCTTGCGTGGATCCAGCGAGGTGTACGGGTTCTGGAAGACGATCTGGATGTTGCGGCGCAGCTTGCGCATCTGCGCACCCTTGGCGTGGGTGACGTCCTGGCCGTCGAAGACGATGCTTCCCTCGGTGGGTTGCTCCAGGGCGACGAGCAGCCGTCCCAGGGTGGACTTTCCACACCCGGACTCACCGACCACACCCAGGGTCTCACCGGGGTAGAGGTCGAAGCTCACCCCGTCCACCGCCTTGACGCTGCCGACCGTGTGCTTGATGACGCCGGACTTGAGCGGGTAGTGCTTCTTGAGGTCACGAACCGACAGGATGGGTTCGCGGGCCGACTGGGTGGGTTTGCGGGATTCAGGCTCGCTCATGGAGCACCTCCTCGGTGTGGTGACAGGCGCTGAGACGGCCAGGGGCCACCTCGTGGAACTCGGGGGCGGCTCCCACCCGGCACTCGTCGGTGGCGAACCGGCACCGCGGGTGGAACGAGCACCCGGTGGGCAGATCCGTCAGGGACGGCGGCAGCCCGCCGATGGCGAAGAGTTTGTCGCCGTGCTGGTCCAGCCGCGGGATCGAGTTGATGAGTCCGACGGTGTACGGGTGCGCCGGATTCGCGTACAGCCGGTGGACGTCGGAGTGCTCGACCAGCCGTCCGCAGTACATGACGGCGATGTCGTCGGCCACGTCGGCGACGACGCCCAGGTCGTGGGTGATGAGGATGAGGCCCATGTCGTCCTCGTCCTGCAACTCCTTGAGCAGGGTCATGATCTGGGCCTGCACCGTCACGTCGAGGGCGGTGGTGGGCTCGTCGGCGATGAGCACTCGCGGGTTGAGGGCGATCGCCATGGCGATCATGATGCGCTGACGCATACCGCCGGAGAACTGGTGCGGGTAGTTGCCGGCGCGCTGCCTGGCGGCCGGGATGCGCACCCGCTCCATGAGTCGCACCGCCTGCTCCAGGGAGTCGGACCTGTTCATCCTGCGGTGCTGACGGAACATCTCGGCGATCTGCCAGCCCACCGGGAACACCGGGTTGAGGGCGGACAGGGCGTCCTGGAAGATCATCGCGATGTGTTCACCGCGAATGTCCTGCATCGTCCTGGCAGGCGCAGTGAGCAGCTCCATGCCGCAGTACGTGATCGATCCGCCGGTGATGTGGGCCGGGGGAGTGTCGAGAATACCCATGATCGCCTGGGCCGTCACCGATTTCCCGGAGCCGGACTCACCGAGGATGGCCAGGGTCTCGCGCTCGCGCAGTGAGAAGTTCACGCCGTTGATGGCCTTGGCGATGCCGTCGCGGGTGCGGAACTCGACGTGCAGGTCGTCGACCTCGAGAAGTTTTCCGTCCACCGGGTCAAGTTGCAGACGTGCCTTGGACAGTGCCATGTCGTGCTCCTCTCAGTGTCGTTTCGGGTCGAAGGCGCTCTGTGCCGCCTCGCCCAGGAAGATGAACGCCAGAACTGCCAGCGACAGGAACAGCGAGGGGAACAGCAGCATGTGCGGGGCGGAGCGAACGTATCCCAGGCCGGAGGCGTCGGAGATGGACACTCCCCAGCTGATCGCAGGTTCCTGCAGGCCGATGCCCAGGTAGCTCAGCGTCGCCTCGATGGCGATGTAGGCCCCCAGGTTGATCGTTGCGACCACCATGACCGGGGCCATCGCGTTGGGCAGGATGTGGTGGGTGATGATGCGCCACGGACTGGCTCCCAGGGCACGTGCGGCCTGGATGTAGTCGTTGGGCGTCACCTGCAGCACCGAGGATCGCATGAGCCGGGCGATGGAGGGCCATCCCAGGATGACGACGGCCCCCATCACCTTGAGGACGATGACGATGTACGGGGTGCCGATCCTGTTGGGGAAGGTGTACAGGATGATGATGCCGCCCAGCAGGAGTGGGATCGCGTAGAAGACGTCACCCAGTCGCGAGAGCAGACTGTCCAACCAGCCGCCGCGGAATCCGGCGATGAGGCCGATGACCGAGCCCAGGATCGCCGTGCCCAGGGTGGCGAGCACTCCGACGAGCATGGAGGAGCGGGCACCGTAGATGGTGCGTGCGTAGACGTCGCACCCCTGCACGTCGGTACCGAACCAGTGCACTGCCGAGGGCAGGTGACGTGCTGCGGACAGGTTGCAGGCCCGTGGATTCGTGCGGGTGAACAGTCCGGGGGCGGCAGCCATGAGCACGAAGATGACGATGAGCACCGCCGAGATCCAGAACAGCGGGTTGTGCTTGAGATCGTCCCATGCGTCGTTCCAGAGGGAGCGGGGTTTCCTCTCCCCAGAATGCTGCTCGGGGCCCACCTGCGGATCGGCGGTGGCAGTCGTGTCAAGGGTCGAATCGGGAATGGTGTGTTCAGTCATGGCTGATCCTCGGGTCCAGAACCCCGTACAGCAGGTCGATGATGAGGTTCGCGAGCAGGTACACCAGCACCAGGCAGGTGACGGCACCCACCACCGAGACGCCGTCACGCTGGCTGATGGAGCGGAAGATGAAGTTGCCGATGCCATTGATGTTGAAGATGCGTTCGGTGACGATCGCACCACCCATGAGGGCACCGAAGTCGTAGCCGATGTAGGTGATGACCGGCACCAGCGAGTTGCGCAGGGTGTGGACGGTCACGGTGCGAAATCCCGACAGGCCCTTGGCCCTGGCGGTGCGCACATAGTCGGCACGTTGGTTCTCGATGAGGTTGCTGCGCGTCAGACGGGCCACGTAGGCCACCGACAACGCCCCGAGGACGAATCCGGGCAGGATCAGCTGTCTCCAGGTGCCGTCGGAGGCGGTCACGGGCGCCCAGTTGAGTTTGAGGCCGAAGAGGAGCTGGGCCAGGGAGCCGATGACGAATGAGGGGATCGAGATGACGACCAGGGATGAGATGAGGATGAGGTAGTCGATGAACCTGCCACGACGCACGCCGGCCCACACGCCTGCGCCGATGCCGATGATGATCTCGACCAGGATGGCGATGAGGGCCAGCTTGATCGTCACCGGGTAGCGCACCGACAGTTCCGCGGTGACGGAGTTGCCGTAGAAGTTCGTGCCCAGATCGCCGTGCACCAGCTTGCCCAGGTAGATGCCGTACTGGGTGAGCAGCGGATCGTCCAGGTGGTACTCGGCGCGGAACGCCGCCACGTAGGACGGTGGACAGGGGCGCTCACCGCAGCGTCCGGCAGTCGGGTCACCCGGTAGTGCGAACACGAGGGCGAAGAGGATGAACGTCGCTCCGATGACCACCGGAATCATCTGGAGCAGACGTCTGACGACGTATTTACCCATGGTTGTCTTCCTTGCGGACACAGGCGGTCCACCACGAAACGGTGGGCCGCCCGTGGGTCGGTGGTTCACTTCACGCTGATGGAGGTCAGGTCGATGGTGCCGAACGGCGTCAACTTGACGTTGGCCACCTTGTCGGACCAGCCATATGCCGTCGAGCTGGTCCACAGCGGGATGGCGGGAACGTCGGTGGCGAGCATCCTCTCGGCCTCGTTGTAGAGCTTGTTGGACTGCGCGGTGTTGGTCGCTGCGGCCGCCTCCTTGAGCTTCTTGTCGAAGGCTGGATTGGAGTACTCACCGTCATTGCTGGAGCCGCCAGTGGCGTACAGCGGGGTGAGGAAGTTCTCCAGCGACGGGTAGTCCATCTGCCATCCGGTGCGGAAGAAGCCCTGGATCTCACGCTTGGTGATCTGGTCACGCAGGGTCTTGAAGTCCGGGGTCACCTTGAGCTGGCAGTTGACACCGAGATCGTTCTTCCAGCTGTTGCACACGGCCTGGGACCACGACTTGTGGTCACCGTCGCCGTTGACGGCGATGGTGAGGGTGCCCTTGTAGCCACCAGCCTTGGCGTAGAGCTCCTTGGCCTTGGCCTTGTCGTAGGTGCACAGATCGCCACAGTTGCCCTTCTGGTAACCCTCGACGACCGGGGTGGCTCAGCCGTCGGCGGGCTCACGGGAGCCGGCGAAGATCTGCTTGGTGATGGTCTCGCGGTCGATGTCCATCGACAGGGCCTTGATGAGGTCTGAGTTCTTGAGCTGGGTGTCCTTGCTGGACGCCGTCACCGACTGGAAGATGCCGGAGGGGCGCAGACCCCAACGATCCGGCAGGTCCTGCTTCCACTGGTCGTTGGTGAGCTGGTCGGTCGGGATGAGGTCGGTGACGTCGAGCTGGTTGGCCACGGTGTCGTTGTAGGCGGGGGCGGCGTCGTTGTAGATCTTGAAGGTCACCTTGTCGACGTGGGGCTTGTAGCTGCCTGCGTAGTTCTCGTTGCGCTCCAGGACGATCTGGGTTGCCGTGTTGTCGACGATCTTGAACGGCCCGGCGCCGAATGACGTCTTGGCCCACTTGTCGTTCCTGGCGTCCTTGAGGAAGGCGTCCGGCAGCGGGGCGAAGGCGGTGTAGCCCAGACGCACCTGCAGGTTGGCGACCTTCTCGGTGGTCTTGATGGTGAAGGTCTGGTCGTCGACGACCTTGAGGCCGGTCATCTTGTCGGCCTTGGGCTTGGCGGAGCAGCTGTCATCGGAGCACTGCAGGGCGTCGTAGCCCTCGATCGGCTCGAAGAAGTACGAGTTCTGCTGGGCGTTGGGGCCATAGGCACCCCAGTTCCAGCCGTCGACGAAGTTGTGCGCCTTGACCTCGGTTCCGTCGGAGAACTTGAGGCCGGGCTTGATCCTGACGGTGAAGTTCTGGTTGTCCTTGGTCTCGATGGACTTGGCGATGTCGAGCTCGGGCTTGGCACTGTCGGGGTTGTAGTGGACGAGTCGCACGGTGACGGCGTCCATGATGTTGCCGCCGCAGGTCTCGTTGGTGTTGGCCGGGATGAGCGGGTTCTGGGGTGTGCATCCGCGGACCGTGATGGCACCGCCGTCCTTGGCGGGGGCGCTGTTGTTGGCTCCGTTCCCCGACGAACCAGCGGTCGATTCGTCCTTGGCCGCAACGTCCTCGCCGCAAGCTGACAATGCCATCAGGCCCGCGAGGGACAGCGCAATGAGTGGCCTCATTCGACGCATGGTGTCTCCTTCTCACGTCACGTCGGCAGGTACCCGACGATCCCAGGTTGTTCGGGACACCATGCCACTGCTCGGAAGCCTTCGGCACTCGTCTCAGGGGGTTGGGACGACATTGTGACCAAACTGCAATGTAAAGCCGTCATCGTGGGTGGACATCTCATGATGTGGGGATGCCTGGGTGTGCGGCCCATCCTGACGCGGTTTCGGGGCGTCGCGGTGATCTCGGAATGAACACGGCAAGGGCTCCCACCCGAGGGTGAGAGCCCTTGTCATGACGCTGATGCGGTGGTCAGGCGACCTCGTCGACCAAGGCCTTGGTGAAGGCTGGGAGGTCGTTGGGATTGCGCGAGGTGATGAGCACCCAGTCATGACCCGGGCAGCGGACGAGCTCCTCGTCCACCCAGGTGGCCCCGGCGTTCTCAAGATCTGGACGGAGTGAGATGTAGGAGGTCATCTTCTTGCCCTTGGCCACGTCGGCGTCGATGAGAACCCACGGTCCGTGGCAGATTGCTCCCAGTGGCTTGCCCGCGGATGAGAACTCCCTGACCAGACGACGAGCGTCCTCGTCGACACGCAGGGTGTCCGCGTTGACGGTGCCACCAGGGATGACGAGCAGGTCGTAGTCGTCGGCCTTGACGTCAGCCAGCGTGGAGTCGGCGTCGATCTTGGACGCCCAGTCCTTGTCACCGGTGACGGTCTGGATGGCTTCGCCGCTGTTGGAGGCGACGGTCACCTCGATACCAGCCTTCTTGAGGGAGTTGATGGGCTCGACGATCTCGGCCTCCTCAACTCCGAAGTCCGTGGCGGCGATGAGCGCGCGTGCCATGATGATTCCTCCTTCGGTGGGGTCCGGTGGTGTAACGGCATCCACGGTCGAGGTATTCCGGACATGCGGCACCTGGGGTGCACGGATCCGGCGGCGTCGCTGGTTCCGGCCCGTTGCCGTGGATCGTGATGGTGGTGGGGGTCACGGTGATGACACTGTTCGTGGGGTTCGTGGGGCTGTGGACTGCCGCACCTGACACCGCACCGTCGTCGCGGTGGGCATGGCCCCATGCACATCAGATCAGCCTGGTGTGTGCTGTGACACTGGCGACAACCGTCATGGAAGAACCGGATGGTCGGGGTGACAGGATTTGAACCTGCGACCTCCTCGTCCCGAACGAGGCGCGCTACCAAGCTGCGCCACACCCCGAAGGTCTGGACGGCGTCAACCGCCATCTGCTGGAAGGGCAAACCCTGCAGCAGTGCCCCACGATTCCGATGGACAGCGTGACCGCACGTGTCACGCTCGCCGCTCGGTTCCGTGAACCGGCGATCAGTTTATCGTAGGTGCTTTCGGAAGAGCAAATTGGGATTCGTGACGAGGAGGCTGGGCCGGTGTCGAGCAGGTTGGGGACAGTTGAACGTACGATCAGTGGCCGGCATTCAGCTCGGCATCACGAGCAACCAGGGTGAGTAGCGTCACCTCGGGACGGCAGAAGGTGCGGTACGGGGCGAACGGTGAGGTCCCCAGTCCTGCCGAGACGTGCAGCGCTGCCGTGTGTCCTGCACAACTGTGGGTGGACAACCCCTTGGCCCGGGCAGGTTCGATGTCGCAGTTGGTGATCAGGGCTCCGTACCAAGGTAGGCACACTTGGCCGCCGTGCGTGTGGCCGGCGAAGATGATGTCCATGCCGTCGGTCGTCATGGCGTCCAGCACCCGCTGGTACGGCGCATGGGTCACCCCGACGTTGAGGTCTGCGCCGCGACTGGCAGGGCCAGCGACCTTGGCGTAGTGGTCACGATCAAGGTGCGCGTCGTCCGTGCCTCGGAACGAGAGTCTGCGGCCTGCCACGCTCAGATCCCCCGAGGCGTCGTTGAGGTCCAGCCACCCAGCCTCGGTCAGGGCGGAGCGCAGGTGCTCAGTGGGCAGCTGCTGGCTGGTTCCCTGGTCGGCTGGTGAGCGACCGTGCACGACGTAGCCCAGGGGATGGCGAAATGCTGGGGCGGCATAGTCGTTCGACCCGAAGACGAACACCCCGGGCAGCTCCAGCAGTCCGGCCAACGCGTCCAGCAGAGGCTCGAGCGCCGTGGCCGAGCAGAAATTGTCGCCCGTGTTGACGACCAGATCCGGGTGCAGACGAGCCAGCCCACGGACGAACTCGATCTTGCTCGTCTGGCGGGCCAACAGATGAAGATCCGAGATGTGCAGCACCCGAATCGGTTCAGACCCCGGCGGCAGCACCATGGCCTGTTGCTCGCGCACCACGAAGCTGTGCGCCTCTGCCACTGCCCACCCCATTGCCAGAACGGGGAGGACAGCCAGGCCTGCCCCCATGCGGACCGCAGTGTGTCTCGTCGTCATCAACGCGGCTGCTGAGTGTAGCGGGGCGGTTCTGCGGGGGCTGGCTGCTGTTGCTGTTGCTGCCACGGGTCCTGCTGTTGTTGTTCCGGTTGTTGTTGCTGTTGCCACTGCTGCCAGCGGTCTCTCTGGGGGACGCGACGTTGATAGGTCGGTCGTGGTCCGGATGAGACTCGGAGGTCGATCGTCGATCCCTGGGGAGCCTTGCCGCCATCCGGATCGGCGCCCAGGAACGTCCCCTCGGGCTTCTCGGAGTGGACTCGTTTGGTGCGGGTGTCGAAACCGGCATCCCTCAGGGCCTTCTTCGCCTCGTCGTAGTTCATTCCCGAGGTGGACGGCACTGGCACCTTCTTGCCGTGTTGAATCTCGTCCGTGGTCTCGGAGAAACTCGTTCTGGGCTTGCCCATCAGCGTGGCAGCCATCGCCTTGCGGTAGATCTGGCCGGCGTCACCACCGCCGGAACCCTTGAGGTACTTTCCGGTACTCATGTGCAGCCCGCGGATGGAGCGTACCTCGCGGCCCCGGAAATGCTCGCTGGAGGAGTCGGCGGCGATGAAGGCAGCACCGGCAACGGCAGGGGTGTACCCGGTGAACCACACGGCCTCGTTGGAGTCCGTGGTACCAGTCTTTCCAGCCTGCGGGTACCCGCCCGGGATGCGGGCTGGGGCGCCGGTGCCATTCATGACTCCCTTGAGCACCTCGTTGACACCGTCGGCAACCTGGGTGCTCATGACGCGCTTGCAGTTGGCGTCGGGAACCTTGAGGTTCTGGCCGTCCTTGTTCTTGATCGACTTGACGATGACCGGGTCGCAGTGCACACCGCGTGCTGCGAAGGTGGCGTACGAGCTGGCCATCGACAGCGGTGTCACGTACGCGGTACCCAGGGTGAATGAGGGGATCGCACCGTACTCCTTGACGATGTCCTTGCCACTGGCCAGTTCCACACCGGTCTTCTTGGCCATCTTCGTCACATTGCACAGACCGGCGTCACGCTCCAGCTGGACGAAGTACGTGTTGACCGAGTACGCGGCAGCCGTACGAAGCCCCATGGTCCCGGAATGTCCGGTCGAGTTGGACACCGAGAAGGGGCCAGATCGAACCTTCCCCTTGCACCCCTGGAAGGTCTCCCCGGTGAAGTCCATGGGGGAGCCTGCGTAGTAGTGCTTGGAGATGGGGATGCCGTGCTCCAGGGCAGCAGCCAAAGTGTACGCCTTGAACGTTGACCCAGCCTGGAAACCTCCGAAACCGCCCAACCCCAACGGGGCGAGGTAGTTGTAATAGGTCTGCCCGGACTTGGTGCCCATCTCGGGACGAGACTGGGCCATTGCCATGATGAGTCCGGTGCCCGGCTGGATCGTCGCCACCCCGCCCAGCACGGGATCGGTGGGCCCCACCCAGTTGGAGACGGCTTGCTGGGCGGAATCCTGTGCCTTGGGATCGATGAGGGTGTGAATCTCCAGGCCGCCGCGCTTCACGAGCTTCTCACGCTCGGCCCGCGTCTTGCCCAGGTTCGGCGAACTCAGTAGCGACTGGTACACGTAATTGCACACGAACGGGTACTTCGAGCTGATGCAGCCAGTCTTGGGATAGGTGACCCGCGAGCGGTTGAACCCCTGCTTCATGGCCGCCTGGACGTCCTTCTCGCTGACCAGCCCCAAGCTCTTCATCCTGGTGAGCACGACATTGCGGCGAGTGATCGCGGCTTCAGGGTTGTTCACCGGGTCGTAGGAGACCGGGTTCTGCACCAGGCCGGCGAGCATGGCAGCCTGGCCAAGGTCGAGCTTGTCGGCCGTCACCCCGAAATAGTGTTTCGCAGCTGCCTCGACGCCGTAGGCGCCGTCGCCGTAATAGGCGATGTTGAGATAGCGCTCGAGGATCTGGTCCTTGGACAGGTCGTGCTCCAGGGCAATGGCGTAGCGCAACTCCTGCAACTTGCGGGAGACCGTCTGCTCCTGCGCAGAACGCACCCCCTCCTCGTCGCCAGCCGACACCGCCATCTCGATTCGGGCCTGCTTGACGTACTGCTGGGTGAGAGTGGAACCCCCCTGGGTCGATGCCCCACCCATGTTGGAGACCAGGGCGCGCATGGTGCCGCGCAGGTCGATGGCGCCGTGGGAGTAGAACCGGTTGTCCTCGATGGCGATCTGCGCCTGTCGCATCACCGGTGAGATCTTGTCCAGCGGCACGTACTCGCGATTCTCGTCGAAGAACGTCGCCATGACGCTGCCGTCGGCCATGAAGATCTGAGAGCGCTGGGGCTGTGGGTTGGAACCGAACTCGGCCGGCAGGTGTTGCAGGGAGTCTGCGCTCACCCGTGCCGTCGTGCTCGCCAGGGCAGCGAACGGGACGACGAACCCTGCTGTCAACAGGCCGGCGAGGATGCTTGCCAGGCAGAACTTGAGGAACGCGGAGAACCGGCTGGAACTCTGGGTCTGAGCTTCCAGTCGGTCAATCCTCGCCCTGGAACGGTTCGACGAGGCGGGCCTGTGGTGCGTGGACGGCATGGCAACCAGAGTACGTCACCGGTGAGACAATCCCAGAAACCTGAACCGCGAGGCACCGGTAAAGATCATCCTTAATCTCCTGGCAAACGATGCTTGTCCAGGCTTGCCAGGTGAGCGTACTGTACGAATCGTGACAGGCAACGAGGCTGATGACTGGACCCTTCTTGCGAACTGTCGCGGAATGGCAGACGCGTTGTTCCCCGACGGCAAGGAGCAGCGACGCGCGCGCAGGATCTGCACGGATTGTGCGGTACGTTCCCGCTGCCTTGCCGAGGCCCTTGACAATCGCATCGAGTGGGGTGTCTGGGGCGGTATGACCGAGCGTGAACGTCGCAAGCTGCTGCGCGAGCGTCCAGATGTCACCAGTTGGCGGGACGTCCTTGCGGCCGACTCCCACACGACGAGGAGCAGGACCTCCACAGCCCGACAGTGATGTCTGGCGCACAGTGCGGCCGCCCCTCACCTGAGCGACACCGACCACCTGTTCCCATTCGTCAGGATAGGCTTGCGACATGACACGTTGGGAGTACTTCACGGCGCCGATTCTGACGCACATGTCGCAGCAGATCCTCAACAATTTCGGGGCTGAGGGGTGGGAGCTCGTCCAAGTGGTTCCTGGCCCCAATCCAGAGAGCCTGGTGGGATACTTCAAACGTCCCATTACTGAGGAGGACGCATGAGCATCGAGGATCGTCTCGCAGATCTCGGTATTGACCTACCGCCAGTTGCCAAACCCGTTGCAGCATACGTCCCCGCCATTCAGGTGGGTGACCAGATCAGCACCTCCGGGCAATTGCCACTGGTTTCGGGCTCACTGCCCATGACGGGTCTGGTGGGGGACCAGATCAGTCAGGGGGACGCTGCGGGGCAGGCCCGGGTGGCTGCCCTCAATGCCTTGGCTGCTGCAGCCGACGTCGCCGGTGGAGTCAACAACATTCGCCGGGTCGTCAGAGTTGTCGTCTACGTTGCCAGCACTGCCGACTTCACCGCTCAGCCAGCGGTGGCCAATGGTGCCTCCGAGTTGTTCGGAGAGATTTTCGGTGACGCCGGGCGACACATTCGCAGCGCCATCGGTGTTGCCAGTCTGCCGCTGGGGGCACCTGTCAAGGTCGAGCTCACGGTGCAGGTCTGAGCGCCCAGTCATCCCTCCGGCAGCTGGATCTGGATCGTGGGGTCGGTGGCCAGGGTTGTTCGCGTCTGAACCTGTCCCAGGATGGGAAACACCCGACGCAAGCTGGTCAGCACAGAGACAACGGTGTGGTGATGGGACAACGGTGTGCTGATGGCTGGTGCGGCTCGCTCGGTGCTTGGTGGGCCGGGGCCCACTCGTGCCTCAGCCTGCTCGAGCCTCCAGTCGTTTCCGGTCCAGGACCGTCACGACCTTGGGGCGAGCTGTGATCCAACCGCGGTTCGAGAAATCCGTCAGAGCCTTGTTGACGGTCTCACGTGAGGATCCCACCGCCTGAGCCATCTCATTCTGGGTGAGGTCGTGCCGCACGACGATGTCGCCCGTAGTGCCGTCCATCTCACCGAATCGGTCGGTGAGATCGAGGAGGATCCATGCCAGCCGGCTCGGGACGTCACCGGTGACGAAATGGGCAGTGTTGTCATCGGTTCTGCGCAGACGCTCCGACAACCGCCCCAACAGGGCCAGTGCCACGTCGTGACGGCTGTGCACCAGACTGTGCAGGTCAGCCCCCGGAATGCGCAGCAGGCTCGCTCGGGTGAGGGTCGTGGCGGTCGTGGAACGTGTGCCACCATCGACCAGGGAGAGCTCACCGAAGGCGTCGCCGGGCCCCATGAGCCACAACAATGACTGTCGACTCATGCTCCGCTGGTCTCCGGGGGTCTGCCGGGTGAGCTTCACCTTTCCCTCGACGACGAGGTACATGTCAGTTGCCGGATCCCCCACCTCGAAGAGCCTCGTACCTCGCGAGCACACGATGGCTTCGCTGAATGCTAGGAGCTTGCTCGCTGACGTGGCGCCCAACGCTGACAGGAATGGCTGGGCGACGGCTGTGGTCACGACATTCGTCATCGATGACAAATTCCTTTCCTCGGGGGCCCGGGTTCCACAGAGGGGCTGCACATGTGACCTCGCACCTTGCGGCGTTGTGGGGTCTGGACTGAATGTGAGTCTGTGAATGCTGGGCGACGATCCAGTCCAGTGCGGGAATCCTTGCATGTATTGTGGCAGCCGTCACATGCCAATGCTCAGTCACCCCATGATTTATCTCACGTAGTGAAGCGGTTCAAGGAATGTGCGACGACACTGATATGAGAGTGGTTGGTCCCATAGACTGCACCCATGCCCGCAGATCTTCAGGAGACCTCAGCATCGGTTGCTCGTGCGTCGCAGAGCCAGGTTCACAAGATGTATGAGCAGCTGAGCGAGTGCTATCCCGATGCGCACTGTGAACTGAATCATCGCAATCCATTCGAATTGCTCGTGGCCACCGTTCTTTCGGCACAGACCACCGATCAACGAGTGAATTCGGTCACTGAGGAATTGTTTCGACGGTGGCCCGATGCCCGACACTTTGCTGCCGCTCCGATCGACCAGGTGGAACAGGTGTTGAGACCGCTGGGCTTCTGGCACACCAAGTCCGCAGCAGTGGTGAACCTGTCCGCCATCCTCGTCGAGGAATGGGACGGTGAGGTGCCAGCCGATCTCCACGCCTTGACGAGGCTGCCCGGGGTGGGGAGGAAAACTGCCAATGTCGTGCTGGGCAATGCCTTCGGCATTCCGGGGATCACCCCAGACACGCATGTGCAGCGGGTGACACGTCGCATGGGCTGGACGAGTGCCACAACGGCCCGTGGTGTCGAGAATCAACTGGCGGAACTGTTCGACCCCTCGCAGTGGGTGCTGCTGTGTCATCGTCTCATCTGGCACGGCCGACGCTGCTGCAGAGCACGTCGTCCGGCCTGCGGAACCTGTCCAGTGGCGCGGGCGTGCCCCTCGTTCGGGGTGGGGCCGACGGATCCCCCGCAGTCCCAAGGGCCCATCAAGTGAGGTGCGATGAACATTTTTGACAAGCTACGCGCAGTCCTGTCACCAGAGGTCCCGGTACCGCCGCCAGCTGACAGAAATTTCTCCTCGGCGGTGCTGGTGTTGCTCAGCGACTGTGCCGACCCCGACGTCGTCCTCACCACACGGTCGTCAACGGTGCACCGGCATCGAGGGCAGGTCTGTCTGCCGGGTGGGCACTACGAACCTGGCGACCCCGATCTCATCGTCACGGCGCTGCGAGAGACCCAAGAGGAGGTTGGTGTGGCTGCCTCGCAGGTGAAGGTGCTCGGAACCCTACCGGCACGCGTCACGGTCCCCGTGAGCCGCTCGACGGTGACGACGGTCGTGGGAATGTGGGACGGTGGTGGCTCCAAGTCCGGTGGGGGACTGCGGGTCGTCGACCCAGCAGAGGTGTCCCAGGTCCATCGCATTGCGCTGAGCACCCTGGCCGATCCGCAGACACGTGTCAGTGCACATCACCCCAACGGGGGACGAGGAGCAGCATTCGACCTGCCGGAGCTGTTCATCTGGGGATTCACCGGACACATCCTCGACACCGTCCTGTCGCTGGGCGGATGGGAGCGCCCGTGGGACACGCGGAGAATCGTCGAGATCCCGACGCCATTTCGTGGTGAGGATGCACCGACACCAGAGGATGGATGACTCCGGAAGCGACATTTCTGGGGCTGACGCGACCTCTCCGGGATGTCCCGGCTGAGGCTGGCAGCAGTGCTGTCGGAAGGCTGACGGCCCTCTTTCGGCGCAGGGGCAGATGAGACCGCCTTCGGCGCCGGGTGGATGGGATCCGCGGTCCAGCGGTCTGCCTAGGTGGGCGTCCTCGTGGTGGGGGCGGAATCTGCGACGGGTGAGCTGTTGGGGGCTGTGGGATCGGCTGGAGGATCATGCCTCGTGGAGGCAGCACGAAACCGTCTGCCGAGCACTTCGCTGGGTAGACGGTTCGGCGTCAGTGGTCAGGCACTGACCTCGTTGGTCGCGCCGGCATTGTCAACCCCGCGGGAGACGGCCGATTTCAAGGTGCCGACGGTGCGCTTGGCCTCCTCGACGGACTGCCTGGGCGGCTGGACCTTGGACACCTGCACCTTGCCGACGAGTGCGGCCACACCGGCGATGAGGAACAGGGCGACAGCGGTGGAGGCGAAGCCGAGCACCAGTGCCAGCAGGATGCTGGAGACGGCTGCGTGCCAGGCCAAGGTCAGGGCGAAGGCTCCACACAGCCACATCATGTTGGCGCCGATGACGGCGAAGTAGCCAGCACCAGCGAACATGCCACCGCCGATGCCGGCGTGCTTGACGGCAGGCTTGATTTCGGCCTTGGCGAGGGCGACGTTCTCCTTGACCAGCGCTGGCCCATCGGTCTTGAGAGTTGCCATGATCTCGCTGACAGGACGCTTTTCTGCCATGGATGCCTCCGAGTCTGTCGTGGTCGGTATGGGACATAGCCTAATGCCAGCAGACCGATACTGCCCACGAGGTGCACAAAATAAGCTCTCAGACGTGCGAGCGGCGCAATTTTCCCGCTCGTGGAACCTGTCCGGGATGGGCCCTGCGCCATTTGTCGTGACGCTTGGTGCGGTAGGTGAGCAGCAGTGCGCCGAACAGGGCTGCCAACGTCGATCCCACGAGCACCGCCGCCTTGGCCTCATCGGCGTAGAAGCCGTCACTGGGGAAGGAGAGATCGGACAGCAGCATCGAGACCGTGAACCCGATTCCGGACAGCACCCCGACGGCTGCGATGTCCGCCCACACGACACCGCGGCCCAGAGTCGCCGACGTGAGGCGGGCGGTGAGGAAGGACCCCAGGAAGATGCCGATGCTCTTGCCGACGATGAGCCCGACGATGATTCCCAGTGGTACGGGGTTGGTGACGAGGGCTCGCAGCGCGTCCTTGGTGAGCTGCACTCCGGCGCTCATGAGTGCGAAGAACGGCACGACGACGCCGGCGGACCATGGCTCGACCTTGTGCTGCCAGCGGTCAATGGGGTCGTTGAGCTCGTCCTCGGAGCAGCGGGTGAGCAGCCCGAAGATCACACCGGCGATCGTTGAGTGGATGCCACTGTTGAACATGCACCACCACCCGATGATGAAGATCGGTATGTACCACCAGCCACTGTCGAGGAGCTGCCGGTGCTGGAGGACGCCCCACAGAGCCATGCAGGCAAGCGCCCCACCCAACCATGCGAGGTTCAGCCCGTGGGAGAAGAACACGGCGATGACGATGATGGATCCAAGGTCATCGGCGATGGCCAGAGTGAGCAGAAAGGCCCGGACCGACTGTGGCATTCCAGATCCGACGATGGCCAGGACGGCTAGGGCAAAGGCGATGTCGGTGGCCATGGGTATCGCCCAGCCTCCGGGATGCCCGCCCGGTGTCAGGACATTGATGAGGGTGTAGATTCCGGCCGGGAAGAGCATTCCGCACACCGCAGCGATGACCGGCACCATGGCATCTGCTGGACGTGACAGCGATCCCTCGGTGAACTCTCGTTTGAGTTCGAGGCCAGCGATGAAGAAGAACACCGTCAGCAGCCCATCGGCGGCCCAGCTCTCGATGGACAGTGGCCCGATGATGACGCCGCGAAATGCTTCGTATGACTCGTGTGAAAGATTCGCCCACAACAACGCGGCAACCGTGGCGAGGAGCATGAGAAGCCCCCCGGTGGTTTCGTTGCGCAGGACATCGGAAAGGTGAAGTGCATCGGGGCCCGACACTGGGCCGAAGAGTGTTTCGCGACGTCGGTGAGCCAATGGCCGACCTCCAGATCAAGTGGGATGAACAGTGACTGCCGACCAGACTTCCCGGCGCTCCGTTGAGCAATCCTACCGAATGGTCCAGGTGCCTAGATCTTGATGACGAACCCCGGGGGGTCGGTGCTGGCAGGTGTGTTGAGTTCCGAGTGGTCCACCCACCCGCGCCAGCACTGCAGCTCATAGGGCAGTCTCAGCTCGCCCACCGGGCCACTGGAGTCGTCGTAGAGGTCCTCGACCTGGTGGGTGAGCCCGTTCTTGGAGCGCTCGTCGAGTCTGGCCACGGCATGGCGGGACAGCGACATCGAGATGAGCTGACCCTTGGTCACTGGTATCCAGATGCGATGGTTACGGGTCTCGACGTCCGGGAAGTACGGCGATTGCGTGAGTGTGCTGATGGATTCGGTGCCGTACTCACCGGTCATGGCAGTGGGGTCGACGGTGCGTAGCAGGGCAGCCAGTCGACGTACCCAGGGCACGGTGTCGTCGCGTACCAGCCACGACAGTCCGAGGCTTCCTCCGGGACGCAGCACTCGAGCGATCTGCGGTAGCACGAGCCCCGGCGCCAGTTCATGGAACCGTTGATGAATGATCACCGAGTCGAAGGACTCCGAACTGAACGGCAATGAGTCGGCGGTCGCGCAGACGGCATTGACCCCGTTGACGCGGTGAGTGACGGTCGCTGTTGCCGGATCGGAGCTGACGGCGACGATGTCTGCATCGTACTGGGCCAGGGTGCGACACAGCCCAGTACCGGTCTCGATGGCGAGAAGTCGGCGGTTGGTGCGCAGCTGATCGCCGCACAGCCACTGCAGGGACCCGCTGGGGAAGCGCATGGATGTGGCAGATGGCATGGCCACATTGTAGGGAACCGGCTGGTCGACAGACAGCGGGCCACGCCCGGCATCAGGCATGGCCGCATTGTGAGGAACTGGCAGAAATACGCGGCAGATCCGAGGGATGAAAAAGTTGTCCACAGCCTCTCGTAATGCCGTGGCGGCGTTGTCCACAGGCAGTAATTCTCTTGGCCGGTCGATCGGTGCGACCACGACAACCAGTGGTGTGAGAGCAGGAAAGACACAGGTCACGTCGGCACCGCAGAACAACGAGACGCCCGGCGTCACGCTCATCAGTTCCGATGAGAGACTGGCAGAGATCATTGGTTCGGTGGCAGCCAGCGTCGGGGTGGTGGTGAGCGTCGTCTCCGATCGCAGTTCCGCTGAGCGTGAATGGTCCGACGCACAGCTCGTCCTGGTGGGGCAGGACAGCGCTGCTGCGGCCATCGCGTGGGGGCTGGGAGCCCGCGATCAGGTGTACGTGGTGGGGCACAGCCCACAGGAGGTGGTGCGGTGGTCTCCCCTGTTGGGAGCCAGCGTCATCGTCGTGCCGCAGGCCAATGCGACACTGGCCGAGCTGTTGCGCGACGGCACGAGCCAGACCACCCGGGCGAGGGTCGTCCTCATCGGGGGTGCCACCGGAGGGCTCGGAGCGTCCACCCTGGCTGCAGGGGTGGCCGGAGCTGCGGTCCAGATGGGCTGGTCGAGTGCCGTCGTCGAGCTGGATCCCGGCGGTGGGGGTCTGGACGTTCTCCTGGGGGCAGAAAGACTTGAGGGATGGCGGTGGCCAGAACTGGCCTCGGCTCGCGGGGTCGTGAGTGGCCTGACTGACCACCTGCCCGTGATGGATTCGGTGCTGTGCGTCTCGGCAGGACGGCATCCGTGTCAGGTGGGGGCACGAGCTCGGTCGTCGGTCGTGGAATCCCTGGCCGCTGAGACGGACCTGGTGGTGTTGGACCGAGGCCAGCTTGGCGATGACGAACTCGTCGGTGTGCCAATCGACTGCCGCTACGACATCGTCTCGGCGGAACTGCGTGGTCTGCTCGCTGCTCGGGCGCGTAGTGCTGAGGCTGATGAGGTGCTGCTGCGGCGTGGGCCGGGGCGCAGGATGTCCAGTCATGACGTTGCTGCGGTGCTCGACCGGGATCCGCTGCTCACGGTGCGGCAGGACGAGCGCCTGGCTCGAGCCGCGGAGCAGGGTGAGGCGCCCTGGGTGTTGGCCTCCCGGGTGTGGCAGGCCACCTGTCGCCGCGTCGTCAAGAAGGTGATGAGTCGTGGGTGACGAGGTGATCAGCAGTGAGGACGTGGACAAGGTCCGTGGGGTGGTTGCTGGACTGGGACGTGCCTGGACGCCGATGGATGTTGCCCAGGCGCTGACATCCATCGGGAGGGTGGCGTCGGACTCCACGGTGCTCACGGTGGTTGAGGAATTGAGACGTACCAGTTCTGGGGCTGGCCGCCTCGAACCATTGCTGGCCCTGGACGGCGTGACCGATGTGCTGGTCAACGGACCCGATCAGGTCTACATCGATCGAGGGCGAGGTCTGGAGCTCACCGACACCACGTTCACCAGCCCCGACGAGTTGCGTTCTCTGGCGGTTCGGCTGGCTGCCGGAGTCGGTAGACGTCTCGACGATGGCTGCCCGTGGGTGGACGCCCGCCTGGCAGACGGCACGCGCGTGCACGCCATCCTCGACGTTCTGGCAAAACCGGGCACCTGCCTGTCGCTGCGCGTGCCCGCTCGCCACCGGATGAGTCTGGACGACTGGGTGATGGCTTCGTCCATGACCGCCGAGACAGCACACCTGCTCGAGCAGGTCGTCGTCCGCAAACTCGCATTCCTCGTCACTGGGGGCACTGGTTCGGGAAAGACGACCCTGCTCGCAAGTCTGCTGGGCTGCGTGCCAGCTCATGAACGAATCGTCATCGTCGAGGACTCCCGGGAGCTCAGCCCCGACCATGAGCACGTGGTGTCCCTGGAGGCTCGGGCAGCCAATGCGGAGGGTCGTGGGCAGGTGAGTCTCACCGACCTGGTGCGTCAGTCACTGCGCATGCGTCCGGATCGTGTGGTGCTCGGTGAGGTGCGTGGCGCCGAGTTGCGTGACATGCTCATGGCCCTCAACACGGGCCACGAGGGCGGTTGCGGCACGGTGCATGCCAATGGTGTCCAGGAGGTCCCGGCCCGTCTGGAGGCGTTGGCGGCACTCAGTGGCATGAACCGTCCGGCCGCACATGCCCAGGTGGCAGCAGCATTCCATCTGGTGCTGCACCTGGTGAGAGGACCCAAGGGCCGCAGACTGGCTCAGATTGGCGTCTTCGAGCACGTTGACGGGTGTGCCGTCGTCACTCAAGCGCTCGTCTTCGACGAAGACCTGGTGTGCACTCCAGGGCCGGGGGCGGAGCGGCTCGGTGATCTCGTCGGCGAACAAACGGTGTCCAGGGTCGTACAGGGGCAGGGCAGACCGCGTAGGGCACGGAGGGCAGCATGATCACGGCGATTCTCATGGCAACGGCAGTGTGGTTCGCAATGGGTCCGAAGCGTACCCAGCTCAGTGCAGACACCACGACCACGACTGCCCCAACCTGGTTGAAATGGGCCTGGGTGCCAGCGGTACTGCTGATGGCAGTGATGGTGGCTGGCGTGTCCGGTGGATTGTGGGCCCTGTTGGCCGTCCTCGTGGCAGCCACGGTGTGGAAGGTGGGGGCCGATCACCTGGTACGTCGACGGTGCATGAGGACGGAGCGTGAGGTCGCCCGGGCCTGCCGGGCACTGGCAGGACGGTTGTCCGTCGGCGAGATCCCTGCGGTGGCCCTGGAACAGGTTGCCCACGACACCTCGATCCTGGTCCCTGCGCTGCAGGCCCAGCAGGTGGGCGCTGACGTTTCCACGGCGTTGGTGGGCATTGCTGCCGAGCCTGGATGTGGCGGGTTGGCGCCGCTGGCCCATGCGTGGAAGCTGGCCGTGACGACGGGAGCCCCGTTGTCGGCTTCAGCCAATGCTGTGGCGCAGGGAACGAGCAGACGTGCCAGACTGTCTGCCACCCTTGAATCCGAGCTCGCCGGACCGCGTGCAAGTGGGCGACTCATGGGTTTTCTCCCTGCTGTGGGCATTGCCCTGGGGCAGTCGGTGGGATCGGGGCCCACTCATTTCCTCACTCGTACTCTCGCAGGGCAGGTGTGCCTGGTCACAGCTGTCGCCCTGTCCTGCGCCGGGGTGCTGTGGAGTGAGGCCATGGCCGATCACGTGCAGAAGCAGGCTCTGGGATGAACACGATTCTGGCAGTGCTCAGTGCCGTCGCTGTCTACGTGGGTATTGCGCCGAGCCCGTCCAGACGTGTGCAACGCGCTGCCAGGCGCTCAGTGCCGCACTGGGCCGAACCGGTGCGCGGGGCCCCTGCCAGATCGGTGCGTGTGGGGGTCGGCGTGCTCACGGGGGCACTCGTGTTCCTCGTCGCCGAGCTCCCGATGTGGATCAGCAGCGTGGTGGCAGTGGTGGTTGGTGCAGGTGCAATGATCGGTGCCGGGAAGCTTGAGACGACGTCGTATCGGCGCCGCATCGAGCAACGCATCGCCACACTGCCCGACGTCCTCACCCTGCTCGCCGGGGCGTTGGAGGCGGGAGTGCCACTGCGACGTGCGACTGCCGAGGTCGCCGATGCCATCACCGGCGTGTGCGCTGCAGACCTCACCCTCGTCAATTCCAGGGTCGCTGTGGGGGTGAGCGACGCCCAGGCGTGGGCCGAGTTGGCCGACGAGCCGGGATGGCATGAGATCGCCACCGATGTCTCACGAGCCGCGAACTCCGGTGAGGGGGTGGCGCAGATGTTGCGAGTCCATGCCGAGCAGATGCGTCGGCACGCCTGTGAGCAGGTCGAGAAGAAGGCGCGAAAGGCAGGGGTGGACGCCATCATCCCGCTTGCGGTGTGCCATCTACCGGCGTTCATCCTCGTCGGCGTGGTGCCGATCATTGCCGGCACCATTCTCAAGGTGACGTGAACCCCTTCTCAAGGTGACGTCAGCCCCAACATCAAGGCACGGGGCTGTCTCGGCATGCCTCATCGAGCATGCGCAGGTCGGCTGGGTACGAGCCGACCTGTGGACAACGAGAACCACGTCACAGGCGCCATCCACAGAACGGAAAATCCTTGTCCGATTCCGTGTCGTCGTCACGACAACTGAGGGTGCAGCGGGCAAGTGCTGCTGCATGGCGTGGTCAGGAGACACCTGGCCCGCATCGGAAGGAGAACACTCATGAATCACTCCCTCAACCTCGTCGGCATGGATCCTGTCATCACGACCAAAATCCCGCGCAGGTCGCGGCGTCTGGCCCAGCGTGGCATGGCCACTGCGGAGTACGCCGTTGGAATCCTGGCCGCGGTGACTCTCGCTCTGGTGCTCTTCAAGGTGTTCCAGGATGCCAAGTTCTTCAAGGCATTCCTGGGACTCGTCCTCAAGGCCGTGTCCTTCGTCACCGGCATGATCAAGTGACGTCCTGAACTCCCAGTCCGGTGGGGGCTCGGTGATCCCCCAAGCAGATTCCCGGTGGGCTGGCGAACGAGCCGTCGGCTCACCGGAATCGATCAATGCACAAGGGTGCGGCCCACGGGAAACACCATGTGGAACAACATCAGGATTCGGCACACAGGAAGTCTCAGAAAGCTCTGGGGGATGTATGAACAGGTCACGACATGCGAGCCGCGGAATGGTCACAGCCGAGATGGCCGTGTCACTCATCACGGCAACCATGGCAGTCATTGCCGGGGTGTGGGCGGTGAGCCTCGTCATCGTCCATGACGCCTGCCGGGTCACCGCTTCCCAGATTGCTCAACAACGTGCCCGAGGAGATCTCAAATCTGCTGAACAGGCGCAGCGGAAGGCTCCGGAAGGTGCCAGGATCACCACCGCTTCCCGGGACGGGTGGATACGTGTGACGGTGTCAACGGATCGATCCCTGGGCAAGATCGGACCAGTTCACCTGCAGGCCAGCGCTGCAGCACCTCAGGAACCCGGTGAACTCAAATGATCATCGACGCAACATCGACAGACGCAACATCGACACGGGCCATGAGACACGCTGAAGAATCCTCATGTGCCAGATGCGTGGTTCCACCTCAGAGGCTGCGGTTCACGATTGTCTCGAGGAGCAGGTCACTGCCTGGTGCCAGAGGATTTGGTGCCAGCAGATCTCGCAAGGACCACAGGTTGCACGTGGTCAATCGTCGACGCGTCAGCTGCACTGCTCAGCGAGGATCGGGAACCGTGCTGTTGGCCTCGATGGCACTGGGAGTCGTGGTGGCGGTCTGGGGCGCCATGATCATCTCCGGGTGGTACTCCACCTCACGACTTGCCCATCACAGTGCGGACATTGCTGCATTGGCTGCCGCCCAGGCTCGCGAGAAGGGGATGGAGCCATGCCCGGTGGCTCGCAAGGCCGCTCAGGCCAATGAGACCACCCTGTCATCGTGCACCGTGGATGCCAGCAGCGTCGACTACGTCGTGACGGTGAGCGTCACCGCGCAGCTGAGACCAGTGCTGCACCTCCCACACGCTCCCCGGACGATCACCGTGACGTCACTGGCGGGGCCGCAGAAATGACCGGTGCTGGAGGTCTTCGTGGTAGACATCTGCAGGAACGTATGGGGGCTGCCGTCACCCAGCCAGGGACACGACAGCGAAGGCATGGTCCTGTGACCACGTTTCCTCCCGGCCCGATCTGCATTGTTGAGGTTGGGACGGGCGTGGCCCAGATGCGTCGCGAAAATGCCCTGCCGCACTCAACTGGCGCTGCGGGTGCCCAACGGATCCATCCGAGAGGCGAGCAGCCGAGCCGATTCCTTGTCCAGCTGCTGGTTGGAGTTGCCGCACTTGGGCGAGACGATGCACGAGGGGCATCCAGCCTCACAACGGCACTCAGTCAACCTCGACGCAGTGGTGTGCCACCACTGCTCAGCCCGGTCGTAGCCGGCTGCAGCAAAACCTGCGCCACCGCTCTGACCGTCATGGATGACGATCGTGCATGCCCCGGTGTCAGGCAGCGACGTCGTGGAGACCCCACCGACGTCCCATCGGTCACAGGGCACGAGCATCGGCAACATCCCAATGGCCGCATGCTCCACCCCGTGTGCGGCCCCAGCCAGTTTCACGGCGTCGAGTCCGAGCTCGTCCACCACGCCATCGGGAATCACCCACCACGTTCCACTCGTCGTCATGGTGTGACTGTCCATGGTGAGGGCGATGGAGTCCCACACCTCATTGGTGACCTCGTCACGACGCAGGTACCCCAACACCTGGCTGGTGAGCTCCACCTGCCCGGTGGCGACATATCCCGGCCCGAACGGTTGACGAGCATCCTCACGGACGATCCGTACGCTGGAGGCCGACTGCGGCATGGTCCAGAAGCCGGGAAGGTCACGGTGCACCAGGGCACAGTGCTCTTGCGGGCGGTACTCGTCGACGAGCCACTGATCTCCCTGGTGCAGGTACACCGCTCCCGGATGGACAGTGCGATCAGCCGCAGCCTGATCCACGACACCGACCACCCGTCCGGTGAGCGAATCGATGACATCAACGCCGTGGCCGCCCATCGAACGCAGGTCAATCGCGTCCACAGCTCGGTCCAGACGTGTCCAGTACAGCCGTTCACCGCGTTGCCGCAGCACCTTCTGCCGCACCAGCATCGACTCCACCTGGGCCAGGGACGGGCCGTAAACCGCCTCGTCGGCTGGCTGCAGGAATGCCTCCTGGGCCGCAGCAGCCAGATGTGGGCCCATGACGTAAGGGTTGTCCGGATGCAGCACCGTCGTCTCGACACTGGAGGAGAAGATGAGCTCAGGGTGTTGCACCAAGTACTGATCCAGCGGGTTTTCCCTGGCCATGAGGACGACGGTGGATCGGCGCCCCGACCGCCCAGCGCGTCCGGCCTGTTGCCAGAACGCCGACAGACGTCCCGGGTACCCGGCAATGACCACGGCATCCATTCCAGAGATGTCCACCCCCAACTCCAGGGCGTTCGTCGCGATCACGGCGTTGACCCGGCCCGACTGCAGCCCGGCCTCAAGATCGCGACGTTCCTGGGGCAGGTATCCCGAGCGGTACGCGGCGACGACGCCGCCGGTGGTCACCTGATCCTGGGCGTGCACCGCGACCACCTCGGCCACGGTGCGGGACTGCACGAAGCAGATCGTCTGACAACCCTGATCCACCAACCGTGCCACCAAGGCTGCCGCATCCTCGCTCAAGGACTGTTCGGGTTGCCACAGCACGACGTCCCTGGCTGGCTGGGGAGAGGAATCCTCGTCAACGACTTCGACGTGCTCCACGCCGATGAGTGCGGCACCGGCCTGAGCAGTGTTCGTCGAGGTGGCACTGGAGAGGATGAAGACCGGGTCGGATCCGTACATGCGGCACAGTCGACGCAGACGACGCAGCACCTGGGCCACATGGGCGCCGAAGACCCCGCGATAGCGGTGTGCCTCGTCGATGACGACGTACTCCAACGAACCAAGCAGCCCAGACCACCAGGAGTGGTTGGGCAGGACGGCCTTGTGCAGCATGTCGGGGTTGGTGAGGACGTAGTGTGCAGCTTCCCGGGCAAACCTGCGTTCGGCTCGTTCGGAGTCGCCGTCCAGTGTGGTCACCGCCCAGTCCTGCGGGCCCAGCTCCCGGCACACCCGCAACTGGTCATGGGCCAGGGCTTTCGTCGGTGCCAGGTACAAGGCGCTGTGCCGCTGCCTGGTGTGCAGGGACGTGGCAAGCTCGGTGGATCTGCTCCTCAGGGACTCCGAGTGCCGAGCCGGTAGCGGATGGGCACGATCTGGACACACTGGCGGATCGCAGGCAGTGGCTGCCATGACGGCCATGAGATAGGCAAGCGTCTTGCCGGAGGCCGTCGAGGTGCAGATGGCGCAGTCCTTGCCTGCCTGGGCCAGGCAGGCAAGCTTCACCTGGTGGAGCCACGGAGTGGAGATACCGTGTTCTTGGAGTTTTTCTCGGTACTGGTGGGGAAACCAGGCAGGCCAGGGAGCCAGTACCGCACTGCGCTCCTGACGATGGTCGACGTGGACGGTCTGGGGTGCCTGGGCCACCAGCGGATTGACGGCGTCGCAGGAGCCACCGCTGGTACGAACAGGGTCAGGGATGGGGGAGCCAGTCATCCCTGCAAGCATGCCACGTGGTGAACGATGAGGGGCAGGCACCTGGGTCGTGGTCGTCGGGACCGGGTGAGGCCGAGCCGTACAGTGCTGACGACAGGGCGCTGACGGCAGAGCCAATCCTGCGAAACCATGGGCGTACACAATGGGAAGAAATGACGAGTTGAGGCGAAACCAGCGGCGAGGGAAGGACGGCAGGTGGCCAGAGGAAACCTGCGCGCCGGCAGGGGACACCTGCTGGAGAAGGTACGAGGTGACGCGGGGAGTGTGCGAGCGGAAAGGGCAGGATGTGACCATGACGATGATGCTTGAGGAGAACCAGGCGGCAGCACTGCGTCACCTGTTCATCGATAACGACTACACCCGCGCGGGAGTCGCCTCGGCAGTGGGGGAGGCTGGCCGCAAAGGCTTGGAGCGCGGCGTCGGTGTGGCTGCGGAACACACCCTTGGCTCCCGGGACGATCTGCTGACCCAGTTCATCAGGTTGTGGTATTTGCACCTGCCCGTGCCGATCCGTCAGCTGACCGAGGTGCCTGTTGACGAGCTGTGCCGGGTGGGCATCCTCGGCGTCGAGGCGAGCCGGGCCCGGGCCTTGGTGAGTGTGCGCCCCATTGACCTGCTGGACGGTGCCACCGGCTGGGTTGTCTGCGATCATGCCCCCGGACTGAACCACGACGTACGTCCAACACGCCCCGACCACGTCCTGGGCGCCAGCCCAGCCTCGATGAGTTTGGCGCAGATGACGATGCGTACCCCGGTGGACACTGCTCTGGATCTGGGCTGTGGATGTGGTGTGCAGTCCCTGCTGCTGGCTGGCCATGCGAACCGCGTCGTGGCCACGGACGTCAATCCCCGGGCACTGCAGATGGCCGCGCTGTCAACGCAATTCAGCGGTGTGGAGGATCGGGTCGATCTGCGATCCGGGTCGCTCTACGAGCCCATTGACACTCGCTTCGATCTCATCGTCTCCAACCCGCCCTACGTCATGAGTCCGCCAGAGGAACATGGTGCTCGACTGGTCTACCGTGACGGTGGACTCGAGGGTGACGCGCTCGTCGAATCGGTGGTTCGCGGTGCACCAGCCCGCCTCAACGAGGGAGGCGCTCTGCAGGTGCTCGCCAACTGGGCACAGGTGGACGGTCAACCCTGGCAGGACAGGCTCGCCACCTGGGTCGAGGGCACGGGTGCCGATCTGTGGGTCGTCGAACGTGACCATCTCGACGTCCACCAGTACATCGAGACCTGGCTCACCGATGCTGGGTTGGATGGAACGCCGCAGTGGCGCCCCAAGTACGACGCATGGTTGGACTACTTCGCCCAGCAGCACATCACCGGGGTGTCCATGGGGTGGATCACCCTCACCATGGCAGGACGATCCACCCCGGACCTGTCCTTTGAGCAGTGGCCTTGGCAGGTCAACCAGCCCGTTGCCGATGCCGTCACAGCCCATCAGCCCGGTGTGTCAGCCGCTCTGCTACCTGATGAAAAGTTGCTCGCCAGCGCATGGACCCTGCGTGACGACGTGGTCCAGGAACAGACCGGCCAACCAGGATCGGCTGATCCGCAGCACGTCGTCCTGCGTCAGCGGGAGGGGATGTGCCGCGCCGTGGAGGTGGCGACGGCCTCCGGTGGGGTGCTGGGAGCCTCCGACGGGCAACTGCCGTTGGGGGTACTCATCGACACCGTGGCGAGCATCCTCGGCGACTCCCCACAGCAGGTGCGCGAGCAGACCCTGCCACTGGTACGGCAATGTCTGCGGGAGGGTTTTCTCTCGTGACGAGAACCCGTTGCCGCATGGATCGTCAGGCCGCACGGATCATCAGCAACTGGATCCTGCCCGCACCCACGACTCACTGTGGTGCCCGTGTCACTGTGGTGCTCGTGGCTCACGATGTCAGGTGACGACATGTCGCTGGACGGGGGCAGCGAACTTCCACCTCGTGGGCTGTGTGGGCACAGCTCCCGCAGATGTCACCGACGTGTCGTGTGACGCAGTTTTCCGAGCCAGCAGGTATGGTCACCACAGGGTATTGCGAGAGCCGGGCGAGGTGTTCGGTCCCCTTGCAGTTGTCGAGCTAGGAGATGGAAGTCAGGTATGGCAGCCACCAAGAGCCTTGTCATCGTTGAGTCTCCCCACAAGGCGACGATGATTGGCGGATATCTGGGACCCAAGTACGTCGTGCGGGCCAGCCAGGGGCACATCCGTGACCTCCCGACGAGCTCGTCCCAGGTTCCGGCGAAGTACAAGGGGCAGCCGTGGGCGCGCACTGGTGTGGACATCGATCACGAGTTCGCACCGATCTACGTCGTGCCCACGGAGAAGAAGTCGACGATTCGGGAGCTCAAGGGGCTGCTCAAGGAGGCCGACGAGCTCTACCTCGCCACCGATGGTGACCGTGAGGGAGAGGCAATCGCCTGGCACCTGCTCGACGAGCTCAAACCCAAGGTGCCGGTGAAGCGGATGGTCTTCAACGAGATCACCGAGAAAGCCATCCTCGAGGCCGTCGAGGACACTCGGGAACTCGACGACGACCTTGTCAACGCCCAGGAGACCAGACGTATTCTCGATCGGCTCTACGGCTACGAGGTCTCCCCGGTGCTGTGGAAGAAGGTCAAGCCGAAACTGTCGGCCGGACGCGTCCAGTCGGTCGCCACCAGGCTCGTGGTGGACCGGGAGCGGGAACGTATCGCCTTCACCAGCGCCAACTACTGGAACATGGCGGCCACCCTGGCAGCCGAGGACAGCCAGGACTTCACGGCCCGGCTGGTGCGTCTGGACGGCGTTCGGATTGCCGGAGGACGTGACTTCACCTCCCACGGTGAACTCGCCGCAACTGACCTGCGCCATCTTGACGAGTCCAGTGCCAGAACCATCGCCGCCGGGCTGGAGAAGGCCGGATATGCCGTCACCGACGTCGAGGCCAAGCCGTACACCCGCCGTCCCTACGCCCCGTTCCGCACCACGACGATGCAGCAGGAAGCTGGCCGCAAACTCGGTTTCACCGCGGACCGGACGATGCGCGTCGCCCAGCAGCTCTACGAGGGTGGCTTCATCACCTACATGCGTACCGACTCGGTCGCCCTGTCCAATGAGGCGATCAGCGCTGCCCGCAACCAGGCGATCGAGCTCTACGGCAAACAGAACGTGCCTGACAAGCCGAGGGTCTACACCTCAAAGATGAAGAACGCCCAGGAGGCTCACGAGGCGATCCGTCCTGCCGGTGAGCACTTTCGCACCCCGGCCCAGACCGGGCTGTCGGGCGATCAGTTCCGCCTCTACGAGCTCATCTGGATGCGTACCTTGGCCTCCCAGATGGCCGATGCCAAGGGCGAGACCCTGAGCGTCACCATCGACGCCACCCCCAGCTCTCCCATATCGGTGCCAGGAGCCGAGGACGTGTCGCAGGCGACCTTCACCGCCTCGGGACGCACCATCACCTTCCGGGGGTTCCTGCGTGCCTACGTCGAGTCGGTCGACGAGGGTGCCTCCGACGATGCCCAGAAGCGACTGCCGCAGCTCACCGAGGGCCAGGATCTCACCTGCCGCGCCGTGGAACCCGCTGGCCACGACACCCGTCCGCCAGCTCGTTACACCGAGCCCAGTCTGGTCGCCAAACTCGAGGAGTTGGAGATCGGCCGTCCGTCGACCTACGCGTCGATCATCCGTACCATCACCAGCCGGGACTACGTCTTCAAGAAGGGGCAGGCGCTGGTGCCCACCTGGTTGGCGTTCGCCGTCACCCGGCTGCTGGAGGATCACTTCGGCAACCTCGTCGACTACGAGTTCACCGCCGAGATGGAGGGCACCCTCGACGAGATCGCCCGCGGTGACGCTGATCGAGTCACGATCCTCTCGCAGTTCTACTTCGGTTCGGCCGAGGACGACACCCTCAACCCCACCGACGGTCACGAGGGTCTGCACGACCTCGTCACCGAGCTGGGTGACATCAATGCCCGCGAGCTCAGCACCTTCCCGGTGGGGCCCGACGACTCCGGGATCGTCGTGCGCGTCGGTCGATACGGCACCTACGTCGAGACCACCGACGAGAAACGAGCCAATGTGCCCGATGACCTTCCCCCCGACGAGCTCACCGTCGAGGTCGCCACCGAGCTGCTGGCCACTCCCAACGGCGAGGAGCGCGAACTAGGCCTGGACCCGACCTCGCACCGTCCGATCGTCGCCAAGAGTGGTCGGTTCGGTCCCTACGTCACCGAGGTGCTCGACGACGCCCAGGCTGGCAAGGGAAGGTCTGGCAAGGGCAAGGTCAAGCCGCGCACCGCTTCGCTGTTCAAGTCGATGGACCTGCAGACCGTCACCCTGGAGCAGGCGCTCAAGCTGCTGTCACTGCCACGGGTGGTCGGCACCGACTCCGAGGGTGTGGAGATCACCGCACAGAACGGACGTTACGGTCCCTACCTCAAGAAGGGTACGGATTCCCGCTCCCTCACCAGTGAGGAGCAGATCTTCACCATCACCACCGATGAGGCACTGGCCATCTACGCCCAGCCCAAGAAGCGTGGTCGAGCTGCCGCCAACCCGCCGCTCCGGGAACTTGGTGAGGATCCCAACTCGAAGTTGCCCATCGTCGTCAAGGACGGCCGATTCGGCCCCTACGTCACCGATGGCAAGACCAACGCCACCCTGCGCAAGGAGGACTCGGTCGACCAGATCACTCCCGAGCGGGCGCAGGAGTTGTTGGCCGAGAAACGCGCCAAGGGTCCCAGCACCCGGCGCAGGACGACGAAGCGCAAGACGACCACGAAGAGGAAGACCTCGACCAGCACCAAGAAGACCGGCTCCAGCGCGTCGTCGAAGAGCAAGGCATCTTCTGCGCAGAAGTCGGCCGCCAGCCCAGCCGGATCCACGGCGTCGAAGAAAACCCCTGCCACGAGCAGGACGACATCTGCGGCAGCCTCCGGCTCGTCCAGTCAGTGACAGATCGAGTGGATCAAGGGAGTGACATGGGGTCCATCGAACCGCTTCGCTACGAATTGGCCTGGGCCGCGGACCGGCCCGTTCTGACCAATCCAGAATTGGGCCTGGACGTCCTGGTGGACCGGGGAACCAGCTACTCCTTCACCTCGGACATCACCCTGCTCGACTCCACCGATCGCCGTCTGCTGCGAGCCGGTGTCGTGCTCGCCCATCGAGTCATCGAGGGAATTGGCGAGTGGTACATGGATGCCCCGATCTGGCAGCCGTGGCTACCTGCCGACCACTCCGTCGCCCTGGGGATGGCCGGTGACCTGCCGCGGGACTACGGCTGCCTCATCAAACCCTTCCTCCGGGGAGCACCACTGGCCCCGGTGGCCGCACTCACCTGCCAGCGTGTCGAACTGGCCATGAAGGACGACCACGACGAGACGACGGCGATCATTCGCGATGACCGCATCACCGTCACACAGTCCGGGGTGACGACCAGCCGGGTACGGGAGATCACCATCACCCCTCAGGTCGATCCGACAGCTGCCCAGCACGAGTGGGTGACCAACCGGATCCTTGCCCTGGGAGGCACTCCGGTGCAGTCCCACCCTTCGGTCATCGAACATCTCGGGGCTGGGGCCGGGGTGCTGTCGGACTACCCCTTGCCACCACGCCACATCGCCACCAAGATCGACGCCTTCGTCTCCGACGAGTTGCACACCTGTCTGCGACGGATCGTCGAGTCGGACCTGTCTGCGCGTAGTCAGGGGATGGATTTCGGCGATCATCCGACGCATCATGGCGAGGCTGCCACGGCGTTGGGCGCTCGCCGGGATGACGAATTGCTCGGCCTGGGATCCGATCCGGTCGACACCGCTGATGGCGCGGGGATCCACGACGAACTGCACGGCCCCATCGACGGCCTGCTCTCCCAGATCGTCAATCTGCAGCAGACCGTTGACGGCCTGTCGGGAATCCTCGACCCGCAGTGGGCCGAGGAGCTGGAGACGAGGGTGGAGCCCTTGCTGCAGCTCAACCCTGACGAGGTGAGCGTCCACCTCCTGCCAGAGAGTTATTTCCGGATGCTGGACTTCCTGGTGGTGGCTGCCCGCGGCCCGCGCCTGGTCGTCGATCCTGCCCAACCGGTCCAGGAGCTGCTCGACGCCCAACTCGACAAGGCAGTGGAAGCCGTCATGCAACGCTGCTCCCAGTTGACGATTGACGACGATCGCACCTGGCAGCGAGCCAGACGTGCCGTGTACCACGCCATGAACGTGGCCCAGGTGATGCCACGCAACAGACGTGCCCATCGCATTAGGCGTCGTCTGGGACGAATCGCCGATGCCATGGCGGGAACCGGATCGGTCATCGATTCCCCCACCCCCAATGACATCTCCCACATGACCCCCATGGCTGCCTACGAGGCAGGACGAGAGACGGAACGCAGAATCGTCGTGCAACGGCGGCTGCGAGCTGGATTCGCCGATGACTGGCCCAAACTCCGATCCAAACTGCGCAAGGTGGTGAAGGCATGATCCCCTCGCACGAGCGCACCGATCCCGGTGCCGTCTCTCGCAGCGACGCCGATGGCGGTCAGGAGGTTCGGCGCGGTGCTGGCCCCGCCCGAGGTCTGTTCATCGTCTTCGAGGGTGGTGACGGAGCCGGCAAGACCACCCAGGTCAATCTGCTGTGCACTGCACTGCAGCAGTGCGGCCACGACGTCCTCACCACTCGTGAACCGGGAGACACCTGGTTGGGCGGGCAGATTCGTCACCTCGTGCTCAGCCCTGACTCCGGTGAGATCAGCCCCAAGGCAGAGGCCCTGCTCTACAACGCTGACAAGGCACAGCATCTTGCCGAGGTGGTTCGACCGGCCCTCGAACAGGGCAGGATCGTCGTCAGTGATCGATATGTCGACTCCACCATTGCCTACCAAGGAGCGGGTCGTGCCCTGAGCGTCGACGAGGTGGCGCGGTTGGCTGGGTGGGCGACCGATGACCTGGTTCCCGATCTCACAGTGCTGCTCGACGTCGATCCGGTCACCGCAGCCGAACGTATGGACAGCCGGGACCGTATGGAGTCTGCCGGCGATGAATTCCACCGACGAGTGCGGGACAACTTCCTGGAGTTGGCCCGTCGTGGCGGCGGCCGGTACCTGGTCGTCCCCGCACAGCTGACGGCTGAACAGATCGCCGCCCAGGTGCTCCAGCGGGTGTCGCTGCTGGCTGGCAGGGACATCGAGGCCCCCGGTACGACGGATCGTGGCGGGGCGGATCGTGGCGGGGCGGACCGCCTCCGTCCGGAGGCAACCGGACCGTGCGAGGTAGGCGAGTCATGACTGCTGCCAGCCAGACGAGTCCCGGCACCGGATTGGCCCCGGCAAGTCGGTCGAATCCTGCCAGCCAGTCGAGTGAGCTGCTCACCGGGGTGTGGGCCGACCTCGTCGGTCAGGAGAACGCGGTGCGTGTGCTGCGCCGGGCCATATCTGCCCAGCCACACGCCATGAGCCATGCTTGGCTGCTCACCGGACCGCCGGGATCTGGACGTTCCAACGCCGCCCGGGCCTTTGCCGCCGCCCTGGAGTGTGACGACGGCGGCTGTGGGCAGTGCAATTCCTGCCGTACCGTTCTGGCCGGGTCGCACCCCGACGTGACGATGGTGCGTACCGAGACCTTGTCGATCACGGTCAAGGAGGTACGCGACCTCGTCGTCAAGGCAACGATGAGCCCCAGCCGTGGCAGACGTCAGGTCATCGTCGTCGAGGACGCCGATCGCGTCACCGAGCGTGGAGCCGACGCCCTGCTCAAGGCCATCGAGGAACCCGCCCCACGCACGGTGTGGCTCCTGTGCGCACCCACCGCCGAGGACGTCATCATCACGATTCGTTCGCGGTGTCGACGACTGCATCTGGCCACCCCCCGCGATGCGGCGGTTGCCGACCTGTTGGTGCGTCGCGACGGTGCCGATCCAACCCTGGCTGCCTCGGCAGCCCGTGCCGCACAGGGGCACATCGGACGTGCACGAGCCCTGGCTCGCAACGAGGAGGCTCGCAACCGACGTGCCTGGATCCTCAGCCTGCCCACCGAACTGCACACGCTGGGTGACTGCTTGGAGGCAGCACGACGGCTGGACGAGGATGCCGATGCCGAGGTCAGCACTGTCACTGCCGAGCTCGACGCCAGGGAACGTGCCAAGCTGGAACGTGCCCTGGGACTTGACACCAAGGGGGCACGGGCCCGCAATGCCCAGGCAGCCATCAGGGATCTTGAGAGTGAGCAGAAGGCGCGCACGAAACGAATGCGACGTGACGCTCTGGACCGCGTCCTCACCGAGCTGACCACGTTCTATCGGGATGTTCTTGCCGTCCAGACCGCAGCGGTGCCTGTCGAGGATGAGGCTGCGCTGTCGGGCCCCAGGCTCGTCAATGCCGAGTTCAGTCGGCAGATCCACCAGATGGCCGATTCCAGCAGTCCTGCGCAGACCGTGCACCGGATCGACGCGATCCTGGACACCCGAAAGTCGTTGGAGTCCAATGTGGCTCCTCTGCTGGCCGTGGAGACGATGCTCATCGCCATCAGTGGTGTGGACGAGAAGCTGCGGGGCCGTGTTGCTCGTCCCAGCAGTGCTGGACCTGCCCACGGCTGGCGGGCTCACCCGCACCGATCTGCCCCACACCGATCTGCAGGTCCACAATGATCTGCAGGAAGTTCATCTGTCGCCCCGTGCGCGTGTCACTGTCGTTTGCGGTGGTCTCACCGTGGCACAGTGGCACAGTGCTCGACTGTACATGTGCCAGATGTGCGCGAGTTGGATGTGCATGAGTCAGATTGTGCATTGGGAACTGGGACGTGATGCCCCGGTCCACCGACGAATTGTGAGGTGTTGACGTGAGCAAGGCAGTCAAGAGGCCGTCTGGTGACTCCTTTGACCCAGGCGCCGAGGAGACCCGCGTTCTTCCCGGTGGCCGCAACGAGCCTGATGTCGACGATTTCAACGAGACCATCGCCCTGCCCGACACCCGTGAGGCCGAATCGGGTCTGCGAGGTGACGCCGAGCAGACCGTGGCCACATCCGATGCCCCGACCTACGATCTGTACCGCGATGACCCGAACTCCGAGGAGACGCGGGTGATCTCCCCTGCCGGAGACGCGGGTGACATGGAACGCACCCTCGTGCGTCCACGTGGTGCTGGCGACTACCAGCAAGACGACGCCGACCACGATCGCACCGAGACCCTGGGCTCCTACACCAGAACCGATCCCGAAACCGCCTCCTACGCCGAGCAGCGGGCTCGGCGCCGTGCCGAGGCCGAGCGTCGGGCCAGTGAGCGTGCCGACCGAGAACGTGCCCTGGGCGCCGTACCGGCCGCCGAGGAGCCGGATCCCGTCATCGAACCACTGCCCAAACGCACCACGGACAAGGCATTCGCCTCCATCGGCCTGTTCCTGTTCCGCTTGGTGCTCGCAGTCATCATGGGCGTGCATGCCTATCAGCACCTGACGAATCGTGGTGCGACGATCGACCTCATCGAGGCAGCGAATCTGCCACATGCCAGCTCCTTGGTGTGGGTGCTCGGCATTGGTGAGGTCCTCATCGCCGTGGCCCTGCTGCTGGGCTGGTTCACCCGATTCACCGGTCTGGCGTTGGCAGCCATCGGCGCCCTGTCCCTGATCTACGTCCACTGGGGACGGTTCAACCTCTTCTACGACATGGGATTCCGTGGTGAGCTCGAGCTGCTCATCACCACCTGCGGTCTGCTGCTGTTCTGCCTGGGCAGTGGCGGTTGGGCCATCGACGCCGGTCGACGCAAGGTACGAGATCGTAGGAAAGCCCTCAAGGGCTGACGGCCACCATGACACGAGTCATCGCGGTCGCCTTCCACGAGCATGGCCAGCTGCACCATCTGGCCGCCGATGGGGTGGACGTCCACCTGGGCGACTGGGTGCTGTACCCCACCGACGACGGCGACGAGGTGGCTCGATGCGTGTGGGGACCCCAGGAGGTCTGCTTTGACGGGCCCCTGCCCACGTGTCCCGGGCTTGCCAGCCCCACCCAGCTCGATGCCGCAGCCGCTGCCCGACAGCGTCGCAGTGAGGTGACCGAGCTCGTCAAGAAGCGCATTGCCGCACACGGTCTTGACATGCAGGTGCTGGCCGTCGATCTCGTCGAGGGTGACGCTCCCCATGTGGCGGTGTACTACCGCACTGCTCACCGGGTGGATTTCCGTGCGCTGGTACCGGACCTGGCCCGCGCCCTGGCGAGTCGAGTGGATCTGCGGCAGGTCACCGGCCGCGACCCTGCACGTCTCGTCGGAGGAGTCGGGCTGTGTGGCCACCAGCTGTGCTGCAGCACGTTCCTCAACGAGGTGGAGCCGATCTCGATCCGGCTGGCGAACCAGCAGGGACACGGCTCCAACCCCATGGCCGTCACCGGGCTGTGCGGGCACCTCATGTGCTGCCTGCGTTACGAGAGCCCCTACTATGACGACTTCACCGCGACGGCCGAGCAGATCGCCCAACAGAAGCAGGACCGCTCCGCAGACCAGCTGGGTTGTCCGCTGAGGCCGGTCTGCGGGAAAGCTGCCGGGAGACCTTGACGATGAGACGTGACGCCCGTCGAATCATCACAGTGATCTGTGTGTGCCTGTGCCTGGGACTGACTGCCTGCGGTGGTTCGTCGAACAACTCGCAGCCGCACACCACGGATGCTGTACGCACGCCATCGGTGGCCCCGTCCCCGACGCTGGGCCAGCCGGATCCACCAGTCGCGTCCTTCGACCCGAATCAGCACAAGATCATTGATCACCACGGCAATCCCGATCGTCGGAAGCTGAATGTGCCGAGTTCCATGCCCCAGGGCATGAAACCTGCCAGCGGTCGGACGATGCACTCGTTCCTCACGCAGCGCATCACATGGCGTCCGTGCGGCAGCAAGTTCTGTGCGAAGGTCGAGGTGCCACTGGACTGGGACCATCCCGAGGGGTCGACGATCACCCTGGCACTCAAGAAACATGCAGCCGACAAGGCACACGGCTCTGGCAAGGGGCATCGGTCTGGCAAAGGACAGGGGGCCACGCTCTTCCTCAACCCTGGCGGCCCCGGCGGATCGGGCCAGGAGATGCTCGACACCTTCGAGACTGACCAGTTCGCCGACTACGACGTCATCGGATGGGACCCTCGTGGCACGGGGGAGTCCACTCCGGTGCGGTGCGGCACCGACGCCCAGACCGACGCCTTCCACGCCCTGGATTTCACCCCACACAGTCAGGCCGAGTGGAATGCGCTCACCTCGGGCGCCAAAACCTTCGCCCAGCAGTGCCGGCAGGCTTCCGGGGCCCTGCTCGACCACGTCTCGTCCATCGACTCGGCCCGTGACCTCGACTACCTGCGATACCTGGTGGGTGATGAGAAGCTCACCTATCTGGGCGTCTCCTACGGAACGTACTTGGGAGCGATGTACGCCGAACTGTATCCGCAACGAGTCGGACGCATGGTGCTCGACTCTGCCGTCAACATCACGACCAAGGAACCACCGAGTCAGCAGGAGGCCTTCGACAAGTCGTTCCACGAGTTCGCCACGTGGTGTGCTCAGCCGCGGTCACATTGTCCGCTCAAGGGCACTCCCGACCAGATCGTCGACCAGACCAAGGGTTTTCTCGATCACCTGGGAAGCAGGCGTCTCACGGTGCGTACCGTGAACAAACAGGCCAAGCTGTCGGAGACCGACGCCGCAACGGGCATCGCACTGTTCCTCTACCTGGGCAGGCAGGGCTACCAGCAGCTGGCCGGGGCGCTCAGCGCTGCCCTCAACGACCATGACGGCAGCCAGCTGTATGCAGCCGCAGGCTACATGTACGGCCGAGACCCTATGAGCGGCAAGTATGACCCAACGGCCTACGCCTTTCCGGCGATCTCCTGCCTGGACACCGGTGACGACGGGATGAGTGAGGTACGGCAGGACTGGGACGAGGCCAGGAAGACGGCCCCGCTGCTGGGTGAGGCGATGGGAGCCGATCCGGTGTGCGCGGTGTGGAGCACGACTCCAGTACCCCAGCTCAAACTGACGGCCCATGCCGCAGCACCGATCGTCGTCCTGGGGGTCACCGGGGACCCGGCAACCCCTTACCAGCAGGCCCAGTGGATGGCGCAGCAGCTGGAGTCCGCCGTCCTGGTGACGTGGAAGGGATCAGGTCACTCGGCCTGGAGCCTGGGGAACCAGTGCCTCAAGGACTCAGTCACCAGCTACATCAATGACGGCACGGTCCCCAAGGACGGAAAGACCTGCTGACGACCGGTTCTGGATGGCCAACCAGTTCTGGGGTGCTCTCGCCACCCATCGTGCACTGGCCCTGGACAACGGCTCCTGCCCAGAAATGCCCACGTTGACTCCAGAGCTGGAGCCGCACCGTTGTCGTCACTTTTGGGAGCACCGTCTACCGTGGTAGACGCGCGTGGCACACGTCACGTGAGGCTGTCGGAACAGCTCGAAGCGCGTCGAGCCAGAAGATTGTGCGTCCCAACCGGGCCAGATTTTCAGACTCACCATGCGTCGGGTACACGGATTGGCGATCGGAGGTGAGGCCATGACACGGGTGCGAATTGTCAGAGCGACGGTTGCGTTGGCTCTGGCACTTGCCATCCTGGCCCTGGAGTGGGCATGGCGGCACCGCACGTACGAGGACCTCGAACAGCGGGACGGCAAGTGCGTGGTCGTCGGTGAGACCGTCAACAATGGACGGGTGCCAGTCGTGCCGTGTCAGGAGGAGGGTGCCCGTACGGTGCGGGCGGTCGTGGGACCCAACGGGGATTGTCCCGACGGCACCGAACGCGTTCGGGTGCGTACCGAGCTCAGCCATGACACCGGTTACGTCGGTACGTTGTGCCTGGAACACGGGTGAGAATCCCCGAGGCAGGGCACGCGGTGACCAGGTGGGAATGATCCGACAGCCCGGGCCGTGCAGACCCGGGCGCGGTTCCCCAACGGTACTGGCGATACCGGCAGCCAGATGATCGCCGATCAGGGCATGGGTTCGGTGTCGACCACGGTGTCGTGCAGCAGGTCCAGTGGCAGGCTTCCCAGGGCCAGGGCGCGAGTGTGGAAGTCCTTGAGGCTGAAGCCGTCGGGATTCTTGGCGCGGCAGTCCGCACGCGTCTGCAGCCAGGTGCGCTCACCGATCTTGTAGGCCGGGGCCTGGCCGGGCCAACCGAAGTACCGGTTCAGTTCGAAGCGTGCTGTCGCCTCGTCCATGGAGGCGTGGTTGTTGAAGAACCTCCAGGCCTTGTCCCAGGTCCATTCACCACCGCCGACCTCGGCAGGGGCCTCGAACTGGCAGTGCAGGCCGATGTCGAGCACGACGCGAGCTGCACGCAGGGACTGCCCGTCCAGCAGCCCCATGAAGTAGCCCGGATCGTCCATGTACCCCAGATCGGCCATGAGCCACTCGGCGTACAGTGCCCACCCCTCGATAGGACCGGACTGGCCGGCAAACCGCCGCCACGAGTTGAGAGTGTCCTTCTGGGCGATGGCTGAGGAGATCTGCAGGTGATGGCCCGGCACCCCCTCGTGGTACACGGTCGTGAGCTCCCGCCACGTCGTGAAACCGGTGACTCCCTCGGGCACCGCCCACCACATTCGGCCCGGACGGGAGAAGTCGTCGGACGGTCCGGTGTAGTAGACGCCGCCGTCATGGGTGGGGGCGATCATGCCTTCCACGCGACGGGCTGGTTCGGGAATGTCGACATGGGTGTCGCCGAGGTTCGCCATGGCCTCGTCGGCCTTGGACTGCATCCACTCGCGCAGGGCGTCGGTGCCGTGGATCTGGTAGGCGGGGTCGGCGTCCAGAACGGCCATGGCCTCGGCGACGCTGGCCCCGGGCCTGATGCGCTCGGCCGTCTGGTGCTGCAGCTCGACGATGCGAGCGAGCTCCTGCTTGCCCCATTCGTAGGTCTCGGCGAGGTCGATCGCCGATCCCAGGAAGGCACGTGAGGCGAGTTGATACCGGTCAATGCCCACGGCGTCCTGGTCGGTGGCAAGCTCGGCGATCTCGCCTGCCAGGATTTCGCTGGCCCCACCGAAGGCTTCCTTGGCCACTGCGATGCCGTCAGCCAGCTCGTCCCCGATGTCGGTGGGCAGCTCTGCGTGGTCGGTCGTGGCGTTGGCCAGGTAGTTGTCGAAGAACCCACCGCCAGCCACCCAGGAGCGGGTCTGCTCGACCAGGAGATCCACCTGACGGCGTGCTGGGGCCATGCCGGCCCGAGCCGAGGCGCGCTGAGACTCCAACCAGCCGTTCACCGCATCGGGCACCGCATGCAGACGCCGAGCGATGGTGTGCCACTGCTGCGAGGTGTCGGTGGGCATGGCGTCGTAGACACGGCGAATTGCGTGCAGACCGGATTCGATGCCGTTGAGGCTCAACAGGTCGTAGCCGTGGTCGTGGGTCTCGATCTCCAGCCCCAGCAGCGAGCGCATCGCAGCGATGGTGACGCGGTCGACCTCGTCGGTGGGGGTCGCCCGGTCCAGCTCGACCAGGGCGTCGGCCGCCAACTGGCAGGTGTGTTCCAGGCCGGCGGGGGAGAAGTCGTCGTACTCGTCCTGGCGCACGTCGGCACCCAGGTCGGTCGCCAGGGTGGGGCTGGCCTCCACCAGTCGATCCCAGTAGCGATTGGCGACGACGTCGACCTCGGAGTTGGGGTGGTTGGCGCTGTCCCGCGCTGAATCAACGGTCATGCCCCGACGATACCGGGATGGACTGCCGGGTAGGGGTGTTTGCGGGCTGGATGCGTTGCCATCGTGGGGATGCTGTGAGGGGTGGGGCCCCCTCCCATGGGCCACGGCGTTCGATCTTGGAATGGACGTACTGGGCTGCCGTGGCACTCTCGTTTGCATGGGCCACGGACCTGTGCCGCCGTTGTTTTCGCGTTTGACGCCAACGTCGGTATAGTTTGACCGGTCCGACTCGTCTCGGGCAGGCCGTCGTAGCTCAGATGGTAGAGCGACGCTCTCGTAAAGCGTAGGTCACGGGTTCGATTCCCGTCGACGGCTCCATACCTTTACTCGCTCGTGTTCCACCTCAGAGTCGTCGGGTGCACAGATCTGTCGCCAGCACAGTTCCATCTTCAATGTCCTTCGATCCTGCGGTCGTTCCATGATGCTTTTTCGAGAGGTACCCATCCCAGGGTTCCGGTGCGCAGCGGCTATCGATAAACTTGCGTGACAGCCGAGTCCGCGTCCACGCGCGTCCGACACCTTCGGGTCATGAGGAGAGCCATGTACGACACCATCATCGTTGGAGCTGGCCTTGCCGGGCTGCAAGCCGCCACCACCTTGTCCGCGGCGGGCAAGAACATCGTCGTCCTGGAAGCTCGCGACCGAGTCGGTGGCCGGGTCGAGAACATTGCCCTCAAGGATGGCCGCATCGTCGAGATGGGTGGCCAGTGGGTCTCACCCGGGCACGAGAAGATGCATGCCCTCATCGATGCCCAAGGGCTCCAAACCGTGGAACCGGGCGGCGGGGACATGGTGCTGCGTCTGGGGGGCAAGGCCAAGAAGATTCATGTCGAACAGCCTGCTGCCCAGGACGACCTCAGCCCATTCGAGTTCTCCGACCTGGGTCAGGCGCTGCTCCGACTGCGCCGGTTGGCTCGCAAGGTGACCGACAATCCCACCTGGGCTGCTGCCAACGATCGGTGGCTCGGGCAGAGCCTCCAGCAGTGGCAGGACGTCAATCTGCGTACCGAGGGTGGCCGCAGGTACTTTGCCCGGCTGGTCGAGAAGGCCTTGGGGATCCACCCCGAGATCACCACCTTGGAGGACGCCCTGCAGCGGGTGAGTACTGGCGTCGATCTCGAGTCCTACGTCGTCACCAGCGGTGGGGTACGCCAGGCCCGAGTCGTGGGTGGGTTGGCGCAACTGACCGATGAGATGGCTTGTGGCCTCGGTGATCGTATTCGTCTCTCCACCCCAGTGACGCGGGTGGAACACGCCGAGGGGCATGTCATCGTCACCTGCGAAGGGGGCGACCGATTCGAGGGCAGCTCGCTCGTCCTCACCACCCCGCCCCGGTTGCTCAAGACGATTGACTTCGAGCCCGACCTTCCGGCCGAACGCTACGACATGGCCGACAAGATCCCGGCCGGCAACGTCATCAAGGCGTTTCTGGTCTACGACGAGCCGTGGTGGCGGGATCGCGGGCTCTCTGGACAGATGAGTTGGAACGAGGGTGCCATGCGCATCACCTTCGACACCTCTGACGATGAGCATCACGGCATCCTGCTGGGCTTCTTCGAGGGTGGGGAAGCCTCCGGATACGGAAAATTGTCGGTGTCGCTGCGGCAACGGATCTTCGAGGAGGCCATCGAGAGGGCCTTCGGCCCAGCACCGCGAAAGCCAGTCGACTACGTCGATCGGGACTGGCTGGCCGAGAAGTACACCCAGGGCTGCCATGCCGCCCACTTCGCGCCCGGATTGTGGACTGCAGCAGGCCCTGTCATTGGCCAACCACTGGGGTCCATGTACTTCGCTGGTGCTGAGTACGCGTCCACCTTCAATGGCTACATGGAAGGTGCAGTGCGCAGTGCCGATGCTGCAACGTCAGCCATTCTCGACGTGGCCAAGTCGTCGGAACACTGATTCTGCGATATCACATATCCTTGGTGACGCCCGGCGACGCAAGGGTCAGCGCCGGGAAGGCTACGGAGGTGTGAATGTTCTGTGCGCGGTGCGGGTCTGCAGTACAGGCCCGGGACACGACGTGCCCAAGGTGCAACCTTGATCTTCGTCTGCCCGGCGCAATACGTATGACGGATCCATCCCTGGAGCGTTCCCTGCACGGCGGTGCGGACGGCGTCCGTCCGGTCAAGGACGAGTCGTCCCACTTCGACGCCGACGCCACGGTCGAGATGGATCGCAGAGCCATCAACCGCCCCGCAGCTGCGAGAGGAAACTCCGACACGTCCGCACAGCCGGGCAGTCGCCCCCCGAGGCGCGACACGTCCCAGTTCGACGATGCTGCCCGGACAGACACCGCCCAAGGGGACGACGTCGACCCTGCCCCCGATCTCAGTGAGACCACCTCTCGTGTTCTTCGCGAGCCGGTGTCCCCCGGGGACGAGACCCGAGTGCTCACCCCCACCACACCCCCCGCCTCGACGCCCAATGTCCCCACGCAGCGTATTCCGGATCTTCCCAACGACTGGTTCCGTGACCCGGAGGCAGAACACAGCGCGGTGTTCGCCACCCAGAAGTCCGATCCGGTGCGCTTCACCCCTCCCGCCGACGAGTCCACGACGCAGGACCAGGTTGACGATGTCGAGGAACAGCACCGGCTCTCCGCCCCCGCCATCGCTGCCATTGTTCTGGCGAGTGCAGTCCTGCTGCTCATCGTCGTCGTGTGGGCCTTGCTGCGTTCCGGGCCAGATATCGGCGCCCCGACCTCGAACGCGCCTGCTGTCGCGTCCTCGCCCGCACCGACCTCCAGCCCATCGGCCACTGCTTCTGCGAGCTCCGCTGCCTCTGCAAGCCCCAGTGCCGAGGAATCGAGCGCCGAGGAATCGAGCAGTTCTCCCTCCCCGACGCCCACGCAGGAGTCCAACACACCCACGACATCGGCCACCCCGAGCCCCACTCCCAGCGGCTCCAGCGTCCCCGAGACGGCGCGTCAGTGCGATGACTCGGTCTGGGGCGATGGCAGCGCCTCCTGCCAGCTGGCCCGTGCCGCTGCCTCCCAGCTCCCGCCGCACTCGCACGGAACGGTCCACATGACGGTGTTCAGCCCCGCCTCGAACCGCAGTTACGATCTCACCTGCACCGGCGACGAACTCGTCACGTGCACCGGTGGGCGCACCATCGCCGTCTACGTGCAGCGTTGAGCCAACGGGATCTGGAATCGGCAGGGTGAGGCGATGAGCCTCACATCGGCGGTTCCCACACCCCGCGCAGTGACGTGTTGGTCGCGAACTCCTCGGAGATCTCGCGCCACGGTCCGTCCACCGCGATCTCGGTGAGGGTTGCCGGCGGGTAGTGACACAGCATGGGCTGCCCCTGGCTGTCCGTCGGGTCTGCGGACAGCTGTGCTGCCAACTGCGGGATCGCCGGGGAGTGTGCGATGACGAGCAAGGTGTTCACCTCGTCATCCAATGACTCGGAGATTCGCTGCCGCATGGTGGGCACCGTGCAGCCGTACAGCACACGCATGGTCTCCACGCGACAGTCCACCTCCAGCTCCTCGAAGGTCTGCTGGGTGCGTCGGGCGCTGGAGACCATGGCGAGATCGATCCTGCGATCGGCAAGTTGGAGCCCCATCTCGTGGGCCTGACGCCGACCATAGGCCGTGAGAGGACGGTCGTGATCGGTGGCTGCCATCGGAGCGGCCTGGGCATGGCGCATCAGCAAGAGGGTGTGCATGAGATCATTGTGGCACCCCTGCCGACCAGCCACATGGGCTGTTCGAGACACGGCACGAAGGACCGGCACTCACCCGGCTGGTGTCAGTGATCGTGTGGCGGGTGCCTCCCAGCAGTCGCTGTGCTGGTCGCGACATGGTCGGCACGTGCCCGGTGGCGCAGCACCATTCGGGGCAGGAGTCGTGCGGGCAGGATCCTGGGGCGTCAGGCCGTGGCCTTCACGGCTACTGCCACGTCACGATGAATCGACGAGTCGACCCGGTGGTCCAGCTTGCGGTGCAGATCGTCGTCCAGCGGCTGCAGCCCAGCGTCGGCCATCATGGCGAGCAGATCCTCCCGTGCCAGGCCGAACGTGTTCCACGAGATCCCCATGGCCCCGCCGGAGCGCAGCTGGCTGGCCCACACACTGATCGACTCGCTGAGCAGCTGGGCGGGTGAGCGGTCCCGACCCGAGGAACGTCCGTCACGGCCACCGTGCCGCTTGTCGGCGGTGGTCCCCTTCCCACCGCCCTTGGCATCTGGCCCCTTCGCAGCAGGACGGGACGTCGCTGCGTGCACCACTCCGTAGGGGGCGTCAACGACGACGGCGTCGAACTTTCTGCGCCCCCAGAGCTTGGCGCTGTCGCGGGTGTCCCCGGTGAACACGCCCATCTCCAGTGGTTCGGAACTGGGCAGGCGCAGTTCGGCCTCGTACTTCTTTCCCAACACCCGACCGTCCCGACGGACGGGGTGGGTTCGTGAGGTGTGTTTGAGACGCTTGTGACGCAGCCACGTCGTCATGTGGGCGGCCAGTGCCTCGACGGCCTTGACGTCCAGCTCCACCCCGTAACCGTTGTGCCCGGCCAGCCAGGCCTCCTGCAGGGTGGTGCCGCGCCCGGCCATCGGATCGAGGACCGCCAGCCGCGCCCCCTGGTCACGCCGTGCTGCGGCCGCCCCGGAGAGTCCGGCCAGGGTGACGTTGAGCAGCAGTCGGGTGAACTGCTCGTTGGTCTTGCCGCGGTACTTGGGGATCGTCACCAGATCCTCATCCAGCACATGGGTGGTGGGAAGCTCGATGGGACGCAGCAGCTCGCCCTCCCGCTGGAAGGCCGCCAGAGTGGCCGATGCCCGCGAGACGGCCCGCAGGATGGCCGGGGCCAGTGGTTGCTCGGCGTCGTCGATCTCCAGTGCGATGTACTCCACCCCGGCGAGCACGATCGGCTCGGCGCCACGCACCTGTGGACAGCACAGTGCCAACTCGGCTGCCGCCAGACGCGGAGCCTGATTGGCGTAGACGTGGTTGGCGGACGGGGCTACCAGGACCAAGCAGGATTGCACGGACGAATTGTGTCACGAGTAGCATTCAACTGCGAGTGTGCCGGTCCTCGTCCTGGTCGGGGCCTTCCCGGCCCCCTATTGTCCCACGCCATCCCCCGCCGTCCTACGTCCAGTGTCAGGAGCTGCGTCATGACCGTCCCCGCCGATTCAGCAGGCGATGTCGCGAAGGTTGCTGCGGGTCCCGTCGCTCCCCGAACCGTCGAGATGCATCGGCAATGGCGGTACCTGCTGCTCGTCTTCCTCGGGGGATGTCTGGGGACGCTTGCCCGGTGGGGGGTCGGCGCTGCCATCGGTGACGCAGGGGACTGGCCGATGGGCACGTTCACGGTCAACCTCGTGGGATGCCTGGCCCTGGGATGGCTGCTGGAAGGACTTGCGCGGTCCGGGCCCGATGAGGGATGGCGGCGGCTCGTGCGACTGTGCCTGGGCACCGGATTCTGCGGTTCCTTCACCACCTACTCCAGTCTGGCGACCGAGACAGTTCTGCTGGGACGCGACCGTCCCGTTCTGGCAGCGAGCTACCTTGCCGTGAGCGTCGTCGCAGGTGTGCTGGCGGCATGGGTTGGCGTCCACATGGCGGCTCGGACCGTGGGGACGGCGTCCCGCCATGAGGCATCAGCTCGCGGACGACATCGCGCTTCGACGCGCCCCGATGAGTCCTCAAGTCACCTGCCTGCCCACTCCACGCCGAGTCGACACTCACAGGACGAGTCGAATGAGGGTCCGAACGGGGCTCGTGACCAGCATCCTCTGCGAGGGGGTCAGCGGTGACGATCGTGCTCATGACTGTTCTGGGTGGTCTTGGTGCCATGTGCCGGTTTGCCTTGGACGGCTGGATTCGGGGCTTGGCCAGGACGCTGATGCCGTGGGCGACGTGGGTGGTCAACCTGCTCGGCTCGGTCGTCCTGGGAGCGTTGACGGCGGGCGTCGTCAACGGGGCGAACCCCGATCTCAAGGTGATTCTCGGTACTGGTTTCCTCGGCGGATTCACCACGTTCTCCACTGCCAGTGTGGAGACGGTGCGGTTGCTGTCCGGACGTCATGTGTGGGCTGGACTGCTCAATGCCGTGGGCATGGCCCTGACGTGCCTCGCCGTGGCCGCCGGTGGGTACGCCCTCATCAGGTGAGCGGGTACACCCTCTTGAGGTGAGCCTCCGAGGCGTGGTACGTGGGGGAGTCACCTCACCTGGGCCGTGCCCACCCATCTCACGGTGGACCCACCAGCCAGGTTCTGGTGCCAGTGGTCACCTTCTGGTCAGGGTGCCCAGCGCTGCCGTCACCGCTCCACGGAGCGTCGCCGGGAACGACAGCGATGGGGTGGCCGGTGCAGGCGTGCTGGGCAGTGGACATGCAGACAGGAGAGCTGGTGGTGAGACTGCCACCAACTCCCCTCATTGCCCCGTGGGATCAGGCTGCTGCACGGGGCTCAAGCTGTGCCGCATGAGGTCACAGGCCACCGTATTAGGCTCAGGCTGCCGTGGGGGAACTCAGGCCAGGTTCACGTTGTGATGCTCGTACGGTGTGCCCTTGGCACGCTCGGTCGATGCCTTGATCTCGGCCTCGGCCTCCGCCCGATCGGTCCACGTGGCGCCCTCCACCGATTTTCCAGGTTCCAGATCCTTGTAGACGGTGAAGAAGTGCTCGATCTCCATGAGGGTGAGGTTCGACACGTCGTCGATGTCGATGAGGCCGTCCCGGCGACGATCCGCGGCCGGTACGCACAACACCTTGTCGTCACCGCCATTCTCGTCCTGCATCTGGAACATTGCCAGGGCACGGCACTCGATGAGGCAGCCGGGGAAGGTCGGCTCGGGCAGCAGCACCAGGGCATCGAGCGGATCACCGTCCTCACCCAGGGTTCCCTCGATGAATCCATAGTCGTAGGGGTACTGGGTGGAGGTGAACAAGGTACGATCCAAACGGATCCGACCGGTTTCGTGATCCATCTCGTACTTGTTCTTGGTGCCGCGGGGGATCTCGATCGTCACGTCGAAGGTCATGGCATCGGGCATGCCAGACGTGAAGATGTTCATGAAATCGTCGGTCACAGTCGACCCTCTCTTGTCTCAGACGTGCGAACTGGCGCACACTGTATTGCAGTTTTCAGGAGGCTCTACGTGACACACACACGTCAACGACGGCGCGCAGGCCAACCCCTGAAGTTGTTGGTGTTGCTGGTTGCCGTAGCACTGACAGGCTCAGGAACCGCTACCTGCGCACATTCTATGCCCGTCCCGAATCAATTGCCCACCGAGGACACACGGGGTGCCTCTCGGCACCTCCCATCGGGTGCCGATGCCGTCCCGGCAGATGGGACGAAAGACTCGGAGGAGGCCACCGGAACCGCCCAGAAGCCCAGAACCACTCAGAAGCACGGCGTCATTGACGCAGCCCCCGTCGAGAAGGCTGACGGGCACACCGACACTGCTGCCCTGGCCAAGCGACTCACCGCCATCAAGGGAAAGCCGGGGCACACGGCAGCAGCCGTCGTCGACCCTGCCAGCGGCAAGGAGCTCTATGCCGCCGGTGACGACACCCTGCTCATGCCGGCCTCCAACCTCAAGGTCGTCACCATGGCGAGCATGCTCAGCGTGCGCGACGCCGGCACGCGATTCACCACCACCGTCGTCAGCCCGGCCCCCGGAAAGATCGTCCTGGTGGGTGGGGGAGACCCCTATCTCAAGCGCTCCCCGGGTGAGGATGGCGGCCCCTGGGCCTCCACCGAGCAGCTTGCCAGACGTACCGCGGCGGCGCTGAGGAAGGCCGGGACGACGTCGGTGACGCTCTCCTACGACGATTCCCTGTTCGGGGGAGCCACCTGGCACCCGTCCTGGCCCAAGGACTACGCCGACCAGGTGACGACGATCACGTCACTGTGGGTGGACGAAGGAGTGGACCCGGCCATCGGTGTGCGAGTCGGCAACCCGGCCGACCAGGCTGCGACGACGTTCGCCGACCAACTCAAGGCCAATGGCATCAAGGTCACCGGCAAACCGGCTCGCACCAAGGGCAGCGGTGCGAAGATCGCCGAGGTGCGCTCGGCCCCGCTGGAGGAGATCATCAACCGTGCCCTGCTGCACTCCGACAACTCCGCCACCGAGGTCATGGGCCGCCAGTTGGCCCTGGCAACGGGTGGCAAACCCGATCCTGCCGGGGTGCGGGCGGCCCTACAGGCCAAGCTCAAGGAATTCGGTGCCTGGCAGGACGGTGCCGTCATCGACGACGCCAGCGGCCTGAGCCGCTCCAACCGGGTGAGTCCCAGGATGCTGGCCACGGTGTGGACGAAGGTGCTCGCCACGCCAGCCATGCAGCCCATGCTCGACGGTGTGCCGATCTCCGGGGTCACCGGTGGGCTGTCGTACCGCTACGACCAGCCGGAGACGAAACCCGCCCGTGGCCTCGTGCACGCCAAGACCGGCACACTCACCGGGGTGGCGTCCCTGTCGGGTTGGGTGCGTACCCCCGATGGTCGCGTCCTGGTGGAGGGGCTCATCGTCAACGATGCCCCCGTCGACCAGGGGCAGGTCTGGGCCGACCATGCCTCGGCAGCTGTCTCCCACGGGTGAGCATGGCACGCAAGGCACTCGGCCTGGCAAGTCTGCAGGTGGCTCAGGCGTTGCGAGACGCTCTCACCGGCGTGCCGGAGGCCACGGTCGGCTGCTCGGGTGGGCCGGACTCCCTGGCGCTGGCACTAGGCGCAGCCTGGGCCGGGCAACGTACGGGCACCTCGGTGCGGGCGGTGATCGTCGACCATCAGCTGCAGGACGGCTCACACGAGGTCGCCCAGCAGGCTCGCGCCCAACTTGCCGGTCACGACGTGCCAGCCGTCATCGTGACAGTGCACGTCGACCCCGGTGATCCGAACGGCCCGGAGGCTGCTGCCCGTGCTGCCCGGCGAGCCGCCCTGCTGCAGCATGCCGGTGGTGGCCCCGTGCTGCTTGGCCACACCCTTGACGACCAGGCCGAGACAGTGCTGCTCGGGCTGGCCAGAGGATCGGGGGCCAGGTCGTTGTCGGGTATGCGTCCCAGATCTGGCCGGTTCTGGCATCCGCTGCTCGGGGTGCGTCGTGCCACGACCGTGCAGGCCTGCCGCGAGTGGCAGGTGGCGCCTTGGCACGACCCCCAGAATGCCGACCCGAGCTTCCTGCGCTCCCGGGTGCGCACCGAACTCATGGGGCAGCTCGCTCATGTGCTGGGGGAAGGGGCGATCGTCAATCTCGCTCGCAGTGCCGAGCTGCTCGCCTCCGACGACGAGGCCTTGAACCAGGTGGTGACATGGTGGTTTGCCGGCGGCGGAACCTCTCACGAGCAGCAGTCGCACGTGGAGCAGTTTCCCCGGGGAGCGTGCATCGAGGCGAACCTTCCCGTGTCGAAGCTCCACGCGTTGCCGGGTGGACTGGCAGGCCGCGTCGTCAAGGCGTGGTTGGAGCATCGTGACGTGCACCCGTTGCGGGTACACGTGCAGGCAGTGCTTGGCCTGGTGGATGGCCCGGGAGGCGCGCGAGTGGACCTTCCCGGTGGAGCCGTGCGCAAGGAACATGGCGAGCTGGTCTGGCTGGCGAGCTCGTGAGGACGCCGCGAGAACGATAAGGTGATCCCGTGCGCGCAGCAGACTTGGGTTCAGACATCAAGGAAGTCCTCTACACCGAGGAGCAGGTGCATCAGCGAGTGGTCGAACTGGCCGCCCAGATCGATGCCGACTACCAGGACCGCGAGGTCGTCCTCGTCGGGGTGCTCAACGGTGCCGTCATGACGTTGGCAGACCTGTGCCGGTCCATGAACAGTCACATGACGATGGACTGGATGGCAGTGTCCTCCTACGGGGTGGGCACCACCTCCAGCGGTGTCGTGCGTATCCTCAAGGATCTTTCCGGGTCCATCGAGGGCAAGGACGTCCTCATCGTCGAGGACATCATCGACACCGGACTGACGCTGAGCTATCTGCTGCAGAACCTCAGCTCCCGTGATCCCAATTCGCTTGAGGTCATGGCGATGTTCCGCAAGCCGCCTGCCCTCACCTCGTCGGTGGACGTCAAGTACGTCGGCTTCGACATTCCCAACGAGTTCGTCGTCGGGTACGGATTGGACTACGCCGGCCACTACCGCAATCTCACCGACGTCGCCACCCTGGCCCCGCACGTCTACTCCTGATTCCGCGTCACCCTCTGGACCGCCGGCGGACTCACACTGTGGTCCGGTTTGGCTGCGCTGGTATCGTGGCCGGGCGTATTCTCTCCGATACCTGTAGGTGCTCATGAAAAGTTCGCATCGTTTCCTGCGCAGCCCGGTGCCCTGGGTCCTGCTGACGATCGTGGCGGTCATCGTCGTGTCGCAATTGGTGGGGTCCCAGCACAGTTACGAGGAGATCCCGACCTCGCAGGCCGTGAGCATGATCAACGGCAACACCAAGCTCAAGCAGGTCACCCTGACCGACGGCGACCAGATCATCAGGATCACCGACAAGAACGACAAGCAGTATCGCTCCTACTGGGTCGGTGACCAGAGCCAGGAGCTCATCAAGAAGCTCGACGAGCGCGTCGCGGACAAGACGGTCGACGAGTGGAAGGGTGAGAACCCCGGCCCGAGCGTGTGGAAGTCACTGCTCATCAACGTCGTGCCGTTCCTCATCATCCTCGCCCTGTTCATCTGGATGATCAACGCTGCCCAGGGTATGGGCGGTCGCGGCGGCGTCATGGGATTCGGCAAGTCGAAGGCCAAGGTGGGTGCCAAGGACACCCCCAAGACGACCTTTGCCGATGTTGCCGGCTGTCAGGAGGCCATCGAGGAGCTGCAGGAGATCCGCGAGTTCCTCGCCGAGTCCGACAAGTTCCGCAGGGTTGGCGCCAAGGTGCCCAAGGGCGTGTTGCTCTATGGCCCACCCGGTACCGGCAAGACCCTGCTGGCAAGGGCAGTTGCCGGTGAGGCCGGGGTGCCGTTCTTCTCCATCTCCGGCTCGGACTTCGTCGAGATGTTCGTCGGCGTGGGAGCCTCGCGCGTGCGAGACCTCTTCGAGCAGGCCAAGGAGGCCTCACCGGCCATCATCTTCATCGACGAGATCGACGCGGTGGGACGCCACCGTGGTGCCGGCATGGGCGGTGGCCACGACGAGCGTGAGCAGACCCTCAACCAGCTGCTCGTCGAGATGGACGGATTCGATGTCAACACCAACGTCATCCTCATTGCCGCCACCAACCGGCCCGATGTCCTCGACCCGGCCCTGCTGCGTCCGGGGCGATTCGATCGTCAGATCGCCGTGGAGGCCCCCGACATGGAGGGTCGTCTCAAGATCCTGCAGGTGCATGCCAAGGGCAAGCCGATGGCCAATGACGTCGACCTCACCTCGATCGCTCGCCGTACCCCGGGCATGACGGGTGCCGATCTGGCCAATGTGCTCAACGAGGCCGCCCTGCTCACCGCCCGGGAGAACCTGCCGGTGATCGGCAATGCCGAGCTCGACGAGGCCATCGATCGCGTCATCGCCGGTCCGCAGAAGAAGACGCGGATCATGAACGAGCACGAACGTCTCGTCACCGCCTACCACGAGGGCGGGCACGCCCTGGTCGCTGCCGCGATGCCGGGTACCGATCCGGTGCAGAAGATCACCATCCTGCCGCGCGGACGTGCCCTGGGCTACACGATGGTCATGCCCGATGCCGACAAGTACTCCCAGACTCGTGGCGAGCTGCTCGACTCCATGGCCTACATGATGGGCGGACGCGCAGCCGAGGAGCTCATCTTCCACGACCCGTCGACCGGTGCCTCCAACGACATCGAGAAGGCCACCAAGGTGGCTCGTGCCATGGTGACCCAGTACGGTCTGTCGGCCGCGATCGGCACCGTCCAGTTGGGCTCGGGGGATTCCGAGCCATTTCTGGGCATGACGGCCGGTCAGCAACGTGACTACTCCGATGTCACTGCCAAGATCGTCGACGACGAGGTGCGAGAGCTGCTGGAGAACGCCCATCAGGAGGCCTTCGACTGCCTCATCGCCAACCGTGAGGTGCTCGACGAACTGGTGCGTCAGCTGTTCCGCAAGGAGACGTTGGGCAAGCAGGAGGTCGAGGAGATCTTCAAACCGCTCAAGAAGTGGCCCGAGCGTGGGGCGTTCACCGGATCGGACCGACGCATTCCCTCCGACCAGCCTCCCGTCACCCCGCCTGCCGTCGAGGGAGTCGACGACGACGCCCCGGTGACGCCGGGGCCGCGACACAGCGAACTGCCTCCCAACCCCGGCCCGCACAGTCCGACATCCCCCGGATCGGCTCCGCAGCCCCCCAGTGGGCAGGAGGATCCAAGTGATTGGGAACCACCGCACGACTGGCGCCCCCCGTCCTGGGACGGCCCAGAGGGGACGCCGGGGAACACCACCCCCTGAGCGCTGAGTGGCGTCTTCCCTCGTCGGTGACCCCACCAGTGGATCGTCCTGACACCACTCCGGACGGTGAGTGGTGCCAAGGGGTTGGGAACCGTGTTGGTCACCGTGCCCACCGACTTGCGGACGGTGAGTGGGGCCAGGGCCCTCGTGGCGGAAGTGGTGACGTGCGCATGCACGTGCCTGCCCCTAGGTGCGGTGCCTGCTCCAGCCATGGGTGATCCTCCGGTGCGCGCCTGGTCGGTGGCCTAGGATTGATCGGGTGAGCGAGTCCACCCCAGAGTTCCGTGTCGACGTCGTCCGGGCCCAGGCTGCAGTGCGTGAGTTCCTGCTGGCCATCGGTGAGGACCCGGATCGAGACGGGTTGCGCGAGACTCCGGCCAGAGTGGCGAAGGCGGCTGGCGAACTGTTCAGCGGGATGGGCCAGGATCCCGCCGAGATCCTGGCCACCACCTTCGACATGTCGCATGACGAGATGGTGCTCGTGCGCGACATCGAGGTGCACTCGTTCTGCGAGCACCATCTACTGCCCTTCATCGGTGTGGCACACGTGGCCTACATCCCCGCCCGAAACGGCCGGGTCACCGGGTTGAGCAAGATCGCCCGGCTGGTCGACGTCTACGCCCGCCGTCCACAGGTGCAGGAGCGGCTCACCACCCAAGTGGCCGATGCCATGATGGCGTGTCTGGACGCCCGTGGGGTGATGGTCGTCGTCGAGTGCGAGCACATGTGCATGACACTGCGCGGCATCCGCAAGTCAGGTGCCCGGACGATCACCTCTGCGGTGCGCGGGATCATGAAGAACCCTGCCACTCGGGCCGAGGCGATGGGACTCATCACCGCTTGAAAAGCTGAAAAGCGATGATCTCCCGCTGAGAGGCTCAGCGACGGTCGAAGTACACGTTGCGCGGCTTGGCCCCGAACCCGCACCGGATCGAGCCGATCTCCTCGACGTTGTACCAACGGCTCGTGGGGTCGGGCATGAGGGAGCAGTCGAGGTGCATGCGGAACTGCCCGGATTTGCCGCTGCAGTACCCGAGGACGAGGTTGTCGTCGCGCAGCTGATAGTTGCAGTACCCCGGGATGGCGTCAGCACGCTGATGGGTGGTGGCCATGGGGGCCACGGCAGCCACAGCTGCGATGGCTGCAATGCCAGCCTTCTTGATCCACGACATGACGGTCTCCTTCAAATGAGGCTGACGTGACGGTGCAGGGGTGCATGCTGCAAAGACGGCACTACTAAACAGCGCATCGTGCATGATGTCAATCCGATCTTCGCCACTGTGGAAACCGCCCGGGGAAAATCGCTCTAGACTGAAGAATCGTGCTGACCATTGATCCCACTGCCACCAATCCACACCCTGCTCGTACCCTTGTCATGGGTGTGGTGAACGTCACCCCGGATTCCTTCTCCGATGGAGGGCTGTGGGCCGATCCGAAGGTTGCCATTCGTCATTCTTGGGATCTGCTTGCCCAGGGTGCAGACATCCTCGACATCGGTGGGGAGTCCACTCGCCCTGGCGCCGAGCGCACCAGTGAGGCCGACGAGATCGCCCGAGTGGTTCCCGTCGTCAGAGCCCTGGCGAATCGGGATGGAGCCCCACGGGAGGGCTTGCAGGGAACCGATTCACACGTGGCCGGTGAGTGGGATCCGGATCGTCCACTGTCCATCTCGGTGGACACCATGCGTTCCCGAGTCGCCCAGGAAGCCATCGATGCCGGGGCCACCATCATCAATGACGTCTCCGGTGGTCTGGCGGATCCACGCATCCTCGACGTCGTCGCCTCAACCGGCGTCGACTACGTCCTCATGCACTGGCGTGGCCAGTCAGCGACGATGCAGTCGCATGTTCACTACGACGACCCCGTCGAAGACGTCATCACCGAGCTCAGCGCCCGGGTGGATGCAGCCGTGGCGGCAGGCGTCGCGAGGGAACGGATCATCGTCGACCCGGGTATCGGCTTCGCCAAGACAGGGGAACAGAACTGGGAACTGGTGCGTCACGCAGACCGGGTTCAGCAAGCCTTTGCCGATCTGCGGGTGTTGTGGGGGGTGAGCCGCAAACGGTTCCTCGGCACCCTGCTGGCCCACGGTGACCAGCTGCGCCCTGCCCAGGAACGTGACGCGGCCACTGCCGCGATCACGGCCCACTGCGCCCTGCACCGGGCCTGGGCTGTGCGTACCCATGAGGTGCGGGCCAACCGAGACACCTGCGAGACGGTCGCAAAGATTCTCGAACCACAAGCCGCCCCTGGAGCAAACGAGCTCTGAGCCAGCACGTGCTGAGGTCTCGGGGCGCGGGCATTGGCCAAGCAACCGTGCGGACACGGTGCCATCAGATCGTGGACGGGGCAAGCACCTCATCTGACAAGGCTCCGCGGGCCTCGCACATGTCAGCTACCAGCCCGGCTGGAAATCATTCAGCCTCTGACACACCTCACGACGTCGGGCTGGTGGATGGCTCACTCGCGGTAACCTCGTGCCCATGACCGATGACGGACACATCACGGTACGCGGGATCGTGGCAACGGGACGCCACGGGGTGCTCGCGAGCGAGCGTGCACACCCGCAGCCCTTCGTCGTCGACCTCGACCTGCACCTGCCGATCGACACCACCAGCGACGACCTGGCCCGTACCGTCAACTACGCCGAGGTGGCCACCCGGGTGATTGCGGTCATCGAGGGCGAACCTGTCAATCTCATCGAGACCCTCGCCGGACGCATCGCCGATGACTGTCTGACGCGTCATGACCTGCTCGACGAGGTGACGGTGACGGTTCACAAACCCCACGCGCCGGTCGGTGTCGTCGTGGACGATGTGGCCGTGACGATTCGAAGGAGGCGATGAGGACCGTGACCGATCCCGCATTGACCGATCCCGACGCAGGCCGTTCTGGCCACCTCGCCCCAGAACCGACGGCAGAGCCGCGAGGTACGAGACCAGACGTCTCCGACGCAGCAGGCACCGATTCGACTGGTGGCTCGCCCCGGCTCGGATCCGTGCGACGCCAGGTGGTGCTCAGCCTTGGCTCCAACGTGGCCGATTCCGTGCATGGCGATTGCGTGCAGATCCTGCAGCAGGCCGTCGACCTGCTCGTCGCCACTGCCGGGGTGGACGGCGTCAACGTCTCCTCGGTGTACCGCACGACCCCGGTGGGTCCGGTCATCGATCAGCCGGACTTCCACAATCTCGTCCTCGTCGTCGAGACCGATGTGACACCGCAACGGCTGCTGGAGCGGGCGAATGCCGTCGAACAGGAGCTGGGCCGGGTGCGTACCATCGACGGCGGACCGCGCACCATCGATGTCGACATCGTCGCCATCTCGGACGAGGTCATCGACACCGCCACACTCACGGTGCCGCATCCGCGTGCCCACGAACGTGCCTTCGTGCTGGTGCCATGGTTGGAGGTCGACCCGCAGGCTAGTCTCGTCGGTCATGGCCCAGTGTGCCGGATCGTCGACCAGATGGACGTCTCGGGAGTTGTTCGTACCGACGAGAAAGTCACGCTGCCATGACCCGTGAACTTCCCCAGAACTGGCCCGATCACCACGAGACCCCGCCGCCGCACGGCAACCTCACCCCCACCACCAGCCGGCAGGTGTGGGTCGCGGTGCTCAGCGGCGCAGTGCTGGGATGGTTCGTGTTGAGCATCTACACCGTGACGGACTCGATCGTGCCGGTGCTTCCCATGAGTACACCGATCATCCTGGCCGTCATCGCGGTGGCGGTGTGGGTCGACTCCCGTCTGTTGGCAGCCAAGGTTGCCGACGAGAAACGAGAGGTCTCACCCACCGAGGGACTGGTCAGTCTGGCCCTGGGCAAGGCACTCGTGCTCACCGGGGCAGCCCTGGGTGGGGCCAGCATCGTCTACGTCCTGGCGAACATTGCGCATCTGGACATTCCCTCGCCACGCCAGCGGGTCGTCATGGGATCGGTGACGGTCGTCGTGTGTGCCCTGCTCAGCGTGTCGGGTTGGCAGCTGGAGAAGGCCTGCCGGGTGCCGAGGGATCCGGACGGGAAGGATGCCTGAATGCAAGCTTCAGGCAATGGAAGTCGCTCTGTTCATACGAGAAAAACCCTGTACGATGGTACACGTGAGTGGTGTGCAGAAAAAGGTAGAGTCCAAGAGAGGTAAGAGCGCGACGCCGGAACGCCGTAATGTGCTCATCCTCCTGATCGTGGCAACTGTCGTTGCGGTGGCGTGCGCGGTGTTCCCATCGGTGTGGATGGCTCGCGTCGGAACGCTCATCGCCCTCGCCGCGGCATGGGTGTCCACGGATCTCGCCCTGCGTGAGGTCAACAGCCTGCGCGAGGCGCACTTCGTCGAGCTGCGTGACATGCGTCACCAGAGCGCGGAGATGGAACGACGTCACCACGCGGAGTCCATGGAGATGATCGACACCTTTGCCCAGCGTGTCGGCGCTCTTTCCGAGACCTTGGCGACCACCCGCTCCAAGCTCGATCGGGCTGAGAACGAGATGATGACCCTGCGTGGTGACAAGGCCGCTCTGCAGTACAAGGTTGCCGAGGGCAACAAGCGTGTCCGCGAGCTGCAGGAACGGATCGTCGCCCTGGAGACCCAGCTCGACACCGAGATGGCCAAGGCCTTCGAGGGCTCCCACGCCCGTACCGTCACTGATGCCGGGGTTCCCACGGCTGGTGACATCTGGACCGCGAGCAATGATTCGACGATCGTCGACCTGTCCCGTGTCGCGTTCCCAAACCTGGATGAGGACGAGTTGGCTGAGCGTCGCCAGGCGTGATGGCCGTTACCGCACACTGAGAGCGTTCAAGGCCCCCGGAGATCCTCCGGGGGCCTTCTCTGTCCACTACTTGTCGAGGTCGCCCAGCGTCCATCCCAGGGAGGCGACTGCCGGTTCCAGCTGTTCGACGCTGAGCGTGGGCAGCAGGTGTTCCAGCACCTGGACATTGGCGAAGGTTGGGGTACGCAGGGCCAGGCGCCACGGCGACGTGGTGCCGCGAGAGTCGAGCAGATAGCCGGCCCGTCCCCACGGGGCCTCCAGCCGCGACCAGACGCGCCCCGCCGGTACCTTGAGCGTCGTTGGCAGTCGTGTCGCCAGCTCTCCATCCGGGAGGCTCTGCAGCAATGTCGTGACCAGATCCGCGGACTGGCGCACCTCGGCGCACAGCCACGACAGCCGGCTGTGGGCATCCCCCTCTGTGGGGGCATCCACCACCGGGAAGTTCACCTGGTCATAGGCCAGATGTCTCGGGGCGTCCCGGGAATCCTCTGTCCGCCACGATGTCGTGGTCTCGGATCGGGATGTGCGTCTCCTCGCCGCGTTCGGGCAGCGCAGATCCATCGGCACGCCGCTTGCCCGGGCCACAGGGCCCGACAGGCCGAACGGGGCCACGGCGTCGGCAGGAATCACCGCCACCCCGCGCGTGCATGCACCGGCGGGACCATCCAGCAGGGAGCGTAGTTCGTCGGACAGTGCAGCTGCATGCATACACCAGGTATTCAGGGAAGCTGCGAAGACAGGGGTGACGTCATGGGCCGTTCCACCAATTCTGCACGTCATCGGGTGGATGCGATTGCCGCAGAAGCCCTCCCAGAGGTCATGTGCAGTATCGAGTAGGTGGTGTACTCGTCCACTGTGCGAAAAATCTGCGACGCGCCAAGGGAGCCAGCTGAGGAATGCCAGATGACTCGTCATCCGAGAGAACTCGATGAGAATGGTGCGCACATGCATTGCCCGAGGTGGTGCATCAATGCCCAGGGCTTTCTCAATTGCCATGGCGGCTCCTGCTTCCCCGATGAAGGGAGCGTGCCAGTCGTGTCGCGATGCCAGCATGGGGATCTGCCGGTAGTCGCGGACCTCGAAGAGTTTCTCGACCCCGCGATGAAGGTGGCCGATGTGCATCCTCCCGGCAGCGATTCGATCGTCGTGCTGGCTTCTGGAATCCTGGCAGGTGCAGCACGAGATCGTCACCAAACCTGCCTGACTTGGATGATCGGGACCCAGGTCGAGGTGGACGCGGCGGCGGGGTGCACGAGTCGATGGGGTGTCGACACTGCCGCCGTCAGCGGTTCCCCGGCTGTTCCTGCAAGAACTGACGTCTGCATGGATGGCACTCATGCGGCCAATGCTCACGAGCACATCAGTTGAGTTGCCAGATGATGCGCAACTCGTTTTGCTGTTCGATGTTTTGGCGGTGCGGCATTCCACCCGTCAAGCCTGCCTCAGCTCATTCATCGGAGCAACATCGGATCGACTCATACTGTGTGAGGGGTAGGGAGACCAAATTTGCTGCGCACAACTTGAAAGCGCCGAGAAGATATCTCTATCCTATATGTGAAAGAGGCACGACTGCCTCGCAGGTTTTTCTGGAAGGATGGATTATGGCTCAGCGCGTTCGTGTTGACCTCGTTGACGACATCGATGGTTCTGCTGCAGAGGAATCAGTGGAATTCGCTCTTGACGGGGTGAGCTATGTCATCGATCTTTCCACCGAGAATGCGGCAGAACTTCGTGAGACCCTCGCCAAGTGGACCAAGTCTGCGCGTCGTACTGGCGGGCGCCATTCGCGCGGACGTCGTGCCGCCGCTGTCGGAGGGCCCTCAGCCAATGACATTCGCCGCTGGGCACGCCAGCAGGGTATGGAGGTGTCCGATCGCGGGCGCGTCTCCAATGAGGTTCGGGAGGCCTACGCGGCGGCTCACTGAGCGATCCTTCACACCGATTCGCGCAGAACGTGTGCGTGTCGAGGACGACGTCCCACGTGATGGGGACGTCGTCGCTGTTTTCGGGTGTTCTTCGGAAGGCTTCTGCCAAGAAATTTCCGAGGACATGTGGTCAGGTGTGAATCACAACCTCACCCAGAGGCGAACAACGGGAATTGCTGCACCTTTTTCGTCGCTGTCTAGACTGATGTTGATAGAGATTCTCTCCTGTGGAGGGTCTTGTCCCATTGCAAGGAGACTTCATGTTTGAACGGTTCTCAGACCGGGCGCGTCGGGTCGTCGTCCTGGCCCAGGACGAGGCCAAGGCACTGAACCACAATTACATAGGCACCGAGCATCTGCTGCTCGGACTGGTGAGTGAGGGGGAAGGCGTCGCCGCCAAGGCCCTCACCTCGCTGGGGATCTCGCTGGAGGCGGTGCGCGCCCAGGTCGAGGAAATCATCGGCCGTGGCACGACGACCCCCACCGGTCACATCCCCTTCACCCCGCGTGCCAAGAAGGTGTTGGAGCTCAGCCTGCGTGAGGCGCTCCAGATGAACCACTCCTATATCGGCACCGAGCATCTGCTGCTCGGCCTCATCCGGGAGGGTGAGGGCGTCGCCGCCCAGGTGCTCATCCGGCTCGGCGCCGACCTCAACACGGTGCGCAACACCGTCCTGCAGCTGTTGCAGGGCGACGATGGCAAGCAGGCCGCGACGGCAGGCGCCCCGGAGGCTGGCCCGTCGCAGTCGCCGGCCACCGTGCTCGACCAGTTCGGACGCAACCTCACCCAACAGGCCAGGGAAGGCAAGCTGGACCCGGTCATCGGCCGTGAGAAGGAGATCGAGCGCGTCATGGTCGTGCTCAGCCGTCGTACCAAGAACAATCCGGTGCTCATTGGTGAACCAGGTGTGGGCAAGTCCGCCTGCGTGGAGGGTCTTGCCCAGGCCATCGTGCGTGGAGACGTGCCCGAGACCCTGCGCGACAAGCAGATCTACTCCCTGGACCTGGGCTCCATGGTTGCCGGGTCGCGTTACCGCGGCGACTTCGAGGAGCGCATGAAGAAGGTGCTCAAGGAGATCAACAACCGCGGCGACATCATCCTGTTCATCGACGAGATCCACAATCTCGTCGGTGCCGGTGCCGCCGAGGGTGCCATCGACGCCGCCAGCATCCTCAAGCCGATGTTGGCTCGCGGTGAGCTGCAGACCGTCGGTGCCACTACCCTCGACGAGTACCGCAAGTACATCGAGAAGGACGCCGCCCTGGAGCGCCGCTTCCAGCCGATCCAGGTGGCTGAGCCGTCCATCCCGTTGGCGATCGAGATCCTCAAGGGTCTGCGGGATCGCTACGAGAATCACCACAAGATCACCATCACCGATGAGGCCATCACCGCCGCCGCCAACTTGGCTGCCCGGTACGTGCAGGATCGATACCTGCCCGACAAGGCGATCGACCTCATCGACGAGGCCGGTGCCCGGATGCGCATCCGTCGCATGACGGCCCCGCCGGACCTGCGTGAGTTCGACGACCGTCTGGCCGAGGTGCGCACCGAGAAGGAGGCGGCGATCGACGCCCAGGACTTCGAGCGTGCCGCTGCACTGCGCGACGACGAGAAGAAGCTGAGCGCCGAGCGTGAGGCCAAGGAGGAGGAGTGGAAGCAGGGCGACTCCGCCGTGCCGGCCGTCGTCGGTGAGGAGGAGATCGCCGAGGTGCTCTCCGGCGCCACCGGTATCCCGGTGTTCAAGCTCACCGAGGAGGAGTCCCAGCGTCTGCTCCACATGGAGGACGAGATCGGCAAACGTTACGTCGGCCAGGAGGACGCCGTCAAGGCCTTGGCCAGGTCGATCCGGCGTACCCGGGCCGGGCTCAAGGACCCGAAGCGCCCAGCGGGGTCGTTCATTTTCGCTGGCCCGTCGGGCGTAGGCAAGACCGAGCTCACCAAGGCACTCACCGAGTTCCTCTTCGGTGACGAGGACGCCCTCATCACCCTGGACATGAGTGAGTACTCCGAGAAGCACACCGCATCGCGGATGTTCGGCTCCCCGCCCGGATTCGTCGGTTACGAGGAGGGCGGTCAGCTCACCGAGAAGGTGCGCCGCAAGCCGTTCAGCGTCATCCTCTTCGACGAGATCGAGAAGGCCCATCCCGACATCTTCAACTCCCTGTTGCAGATCCTCGACGAGGGACGTCTCACCGACGCCCAGGGGCGTGTGGTCGACTTCAAGAACACCGTCATCGTCATGACGACGAACCTTGGGTCGCGTGACATCTCCAAGACCGTCAATCTCGGGTTCTCCCGAGCCGACGACGAGGTGGCCAGCTACGAGAAGATGAAGTCCAAGGTGAGCGAGGAGCTCAAGAGCCACTTCCGCCCGGAGTTCCTCAACCGTCTGGACGAGATCATCGTCTTCCACCAGCTTGGCCAGGACGACATCCTGCGCATCGTCGATCTCATGATCGGCCAGTTGGAGGGACGACTCGCCGACCGCTCGATCGGTATCGAGGTGACCTCGGCCGCCAAGGAGCTCCTGGCCAAGCGTGGCTTCGATCCGCTGTTGGGCGCTCGACCGCTGCGTCGCGCCATTCAGCGTGACGTCGAGGACCCGCTGGCCGAACGCATCCTCTTCGGGGAGGTCAAGTCTGGTCAGATCGTCGTGGTCGATGCTGCCCCGGAGGGTTCGGAGGAGCCGTTCACCTTTGCCGGCACGGACCGTTCGGTCGCTCCCGACCAGGTACCTGAGGAGCTGACCGCCGGTAGCGGCGGTGAGGGTGATCAGCAGGAGGGTTGAGCCCACTCGAACATGCTTGGTGGTCCCGTCCCTGGCGGGGGCGGGACCACTGGTGTCTTGGGATGAGACGCGATCAGTATCCTGGGCACTATGGCGAGACGAGATGCCTGGACGGCTGAAGAAAACGCCGCCACGGTGGCTGCATATCTAGACATGCTGGCTCAGGAATTGGCTGGCCAGCCATATGTAAAATCTCATCAGCGCCAAAAGCTGATGGAGATGTTTGGCCGTAGCCGAGGTGCTTATGAACTTAAATTCGCTAATATTAGCGCGATCTTGCGTGATATGCACTGCCTCTATATCAAAGGTTATAAGCCACGTGGTAATTTTCAGCACTCACTCGCTGATGAGATACGCAAACAGTTGTATGCTGACTCCAATAAGGTTCTACTTAACCTGATGCAGACGTCTGTATCCGCTCAAGCTACCGAGCGGATGGACATTGCATGGACAACATCAAAAATGCCCGATCGGGTTCTAGTTGAGTACGGGGGCATGGCGCATCGTCAAGGTGGTGTTCACACCGATTACGTCGCACTCGAGGCTGCAAATACCTCGCTAGGTGTGGCTGGAGAGCTCGCAGTGCTCGAACGGGAACGTACCCGTCTTCGTGAAGGGGGTCGTGCTGATCTTGCAGATCTGGTAGAGCATGTGAGTCAAACCAAAGGTGATGGTTTAGGGTACGATATTAAATCTTACGATCTTCATGAGCATGAGCGGCACATTGAGGTCAAAACAACACGACGCGATATCAACTGGCCGATGATTGTAAGCCGCAATGAAGTTCGGGTTTCTCGTGAGCAACCCCAAAATTACGTACTGGCTCGGGTATATCAGTTTGCGGCCAAAAAGATTGGTTTGTATGAGTTGCCAGGTGATATCAATGTCACCTGTGATCTTGAACCGATCACTTTTGAAGCATTGCCTAAACAGTCAGTACTTGCTTGACGCCAACTCCGCCTGCACCGCGAACGACACCAGCCAGTGGGTGGCCATGAAGTCCCCGTCACTGATCTGGGGCTCCACCGCGCTCACCTGTCGAGCCGTGACCTGGGCGATGCGGCGCCGGACGTCCTCGTCGAGCCACGGCGCCAGGGCCCGCAGTTGCCAGGCCCGCGACAGACTCAACCCATACAGGTGCGCCAACCTGCCGTCGGTGCCGTCGATCACCTCGGGAACGGTCAGGAGGGTGTCGCCGGCCTGTCCCAGACGTGGCAGGAACGCCGACAACCAGCCCCCGAACTCCTCGTCTCGTCCCTCGACTTGGAACACCCGGGCCATGAGATGGGCCTCGCTCAACCCGGCGGAGAGGAAGTCGTGGCCACTGGGCTCCCACTCCACCGGATAGGTGTGGTCGGCGTCGAAGAAGCGGTGGGAGTGCTCGACGATTGCGGCGACGACGTCGGTGCGCCCCAGAACTCGTGCCGCGTCCAGGCACAGCCCGATGCCGAAGGCCGTGTTGTCGTGGGTGCCGGTGCGTACTGGCACGGTGAGGGTTGGCAACCAGGCCAGGAGGTTCTCGAACACCTGCTTCGCGACGATCCCGGTGGCCTCGGCCCAACCTGCTGCCTCAGGAAGTGTGCTCACTTCCGGTGATTCGCTGGTTTGCTGGGGCTCGGCGGCTCTCGCGAGTGCGGTGGTGAATGTGGTGGCCGAGGCGCAGGAGCGCTGGCTTGATCCATCACTGGTGGACGGCGCCCCCGTGGCGGCAACCACGTGTCGCGTTTCAGCGGGCCGGGCCACCTCGCACTGGGCAGCCAGCAGCGCCGCCCATCCCCAGCCGTAGGGACGCTCAAATCCGCGATGGGTGCGCAGATAATCCTTCTCCACCTGGGCGTTGGCGACGGTGAGCCGGTCATTGAGCACGTCGACCAGTTCGTTGCGGGTGGCAGATTCAATCCTCTGGGCTGCACAGGCCAACAAGGTGACGCCGGACCACTGCATGTGCGCCGAGGAGTGCCAGTCCAGACAACCATGGAAAGCCGGATGCAGCAGCCACGGGGTGACGTCGACGTCGTCCGGCCCCGAGGAATGATGGGCGGCACCCCACGGAAAGGGGCGGTTGAGACCGTCGATGATGGTACGAACCCACCCCTGGGCATGACTGATGAGGGCCATGACGAACCTCCTGACGGTATGTGCACGATCGAGGCCGCGGCGGCACCGGGCGGTCGAAACTCGACGGGTCAGGCCAGGTGCCGTGCCGTGGAATCGTCACCGACCCTACCCAGTGCCTCCCCCTATCCCGTGCCTCCAGAGGGATGCCCTGCTGCAACGAACATCCCCGCCCACTGTCCGCATTGACTCGGATCCCACGTCACGTCTGCCCATTCACGTCACGGTCTGCTCATGGGGGATGCGTCAACGCCACTGGGGTGATCGACGGCAAGCGGGTTGCAAGCGAGGACGTCGGCACATGTCGGGAGACGGCTCGGCGCAGGCGCGTAGGAGCCGGGGAATGCCTTCCAGACCCGTGCAGCAGATCGACGAGTGGTGAGGACACGCACCTGCCATGTTCACGCTCAGCTGCTTCTGGACACGATCACATTCTCGTGATGCTCGCCTTTGCCACCTAGGCTGGAAACATGCGAGTAGCCATCGGAGGGTCCACCGGTCTCATCGGAGCAGCACTGGCCACCCGGCTGCGTGAGGAAGGCCATGACGTCGTCACCCTGACTCGCCACGAACCCAGCCAGCCTTCCGACCGTCGCTGGGACCCGAGCAGTCTGTCCATCGATCCGCCGTACCTCGACGACGTCGACGCCGTCGTCAACCTGGCTGGTGCCCCGATCGCCGGTTCGCGGTGGACCGACGACTACAAGGACACGCTCGTGTCCTCCCGCGTCAACTCCACCCGGCTCGTCGTGCAGGCCCTGGAGTCGTCATCGCGCTGCCGGATCTTCCTCAGTGGTTCGGCGGTGGGCTTCTACGGCGCACACTGCGGTGACCGGTGGCTCTACGAGGACGACAGGTCCGGTTCCGGATTCCTGGCACAGGTGTGCCGCAGCTGGGAGGAGGCCGCCGCGTCCGCACCCCAGCGGGTACGCGTGGCGACGCTGCGCACCGGGCAGGTCATCAGCCCCTCCGGTGGATTCCTCGGCAAGGAGCGGCCGCTGTTCCAGTTCGGGCTGGGCGGCAAGGTCGGTGACGGCCGGCAGTACCTGTCGTGGATCAGCCTGGACGACCACGTCTCGGCCATGGTGAAGATCCTCACCGACGACACCATCACCGGACCCGTCAACCTCACCGGGCCCGCCCCGGCCACCAACGCGCAGTTCACCAAGGCCCTGGCCGAGGCGCTGCACCGCCCAGCCGTGGTGCCCTTCCCGACCCCGATCGCCAAGGCAGTGCTCGGCCCCGAACTCGTCGACGAGACGATCTGCGCCGGCCAGCGCGTCAAACCCGCCAAACTCCTCGATCACGGATTCGAGTTCCGTGACACCACGATCGCCGAGTCGATCGCCTCGGCACTTGCGCAACGCCGGTGAGCCGGCCACGGTGACGAGCCATCCAGACACCCCGGGCCGGCACCGTGGTGAAGTGTCGTGGCTCACCACGGCATGTCGCAATCCGGGCTGTCAGCCTGAAGGGCGTGGCCGCCAGGTTGTGACGGCTCTCTGCTTTTGAGGCCAAGCTCTAGACTTGCCTTGATCGCGCGTGCTCCAGCACGGACATGACACGTACGATTCCGCTCAGCGGCTTGCCGTCCGAAGTCTGCCCATCTGACCGTCACCCCAGGAGTGCCCTTGCCATCCGAGCCGTCCCCAGCAACGGACCCCACACATCTCAACCGGCATCCGGGACCGGGAGACTCCGACGCATCGTCCGAGCGCGGTCCGAGGCGGCAGCACGATCCGGCCCAGAACCCTGATCCGACCCGGAAACCGAATGGGATCCAGGGTCCCGAGCCGACTCGGGATTCGAGACGTGGGCCGGGCCTGCGGGATGCCGCACCAGAACAGGACCCGGTACCAGACCACGACCTGGCCCTGGACGCCGACGGCAAGGTCGTCACCGAGAAACGCGCCTGGCAGGCACTGCGAGCCCTGCTCATCGGTTTCTTCATGATCCTGGTCGACGCCACCATCGTCACCACTGCCATGCCCGCGATCATCCACAACCTGCATACCGACCTCACCGGCGGGGTCTGGGTGACCTCGGCCTACCTGCTCACCTACGCCGTCCCGCTGCTCATCAGCGGACGACTGGGCGACCGATTCGGCACCCGCAACATCTACGCCATCGGTATGACGATCTTCACCCTTGCATCGCTGGCCTGCGGACTGTCCGGAACCATCGGCATGCTCATCACCTGCCGCGCCGTCCAGGGGATTGGTGCAGCGCTCATGGCCCCACAGTCCATGACACTCATCACCCAGCTCTTCCCGCCGCGCATCCGCGGAGCTGCCATGGGCGTGTGGGGCGGTGTGGCCGGAGTGGCCAGCTTCGTCGGCCCCATCCTCGGTGGCGTGCTGGTGGACGGACTGGGCTGGGAATGGATCTTCCTGGTCAACGTGCCCATCGGAGTGATCGGCCTGTGGCGTGCCCTGGTCAGTGTGCCAGTGATGCCGCGTATCGCGGCGAAACTCGACTGGTGGGGAATGGTTCTGTCGGGCATCGCCATGAGCCTCATCGTCTTCGGCATCCAGGAAGGCCAGACCTACGACTGGGGCGTCATCACCGGCATCATCTCGGTGCCGCTGCTCATCGCCCTCGGCGTGGTGTTCCTGGGGTTGTTCGTCTGGTACGAACGGCACATGGAGCGCCGGGACGCACAGCCCCTGGTCCCGCTGGGGTTGTTCCGCAACCGCAACTTCACCCTGGGCAACGCCGCCATCTTCTTCGTCGGGGCCAATGTGTCGTCCTTCGGACTGGTCACTGCCCTGTACCTGCAGACCGCCCGCGGGCTCACCCCCACCAAGGCCGCTCTGCTGCTCGCGACGACAGCCGTGGCGACCGCGATCTGCTCCCCCTTCGCCGGGCGCATCCTGCAGCGTCGCAGATCCGGACGAATCGGTCTGGTGGGGACGCTGACGGTGACCGCTTGCTCCCTGTTGTGGTTCCTCCTCATGACCCCGACGACACCACTGTGGGTGTTCTCGCTCATTGGAGCCGTCATGGGAGCAGGGACGTCGTTCGTGTGGAGTCCGGTGTCCTTGACCACCACCCATGACCTGCGCCTCGACGTCGCAGGAGCGGGATCGGGCGTCAACAACGCCATCCGCCAGGTGGGATCGGTGCTTGGCTCAGCGCTCATCGCCGCCGTCATGGACTGGCGTCTGGCGGCGACCCACGGGGATCTGTCGCGTGGATTCGGCCAGTCCATGCTCGTACCTGCCATCGAGATGGGTCTGGCAGCCCTCGTCGTCGCCTTCTTCGCCGATTTCAAGGCGTCGTCCGATTAGGTACCCTCGAGGCTGGCAGCCCGACACAGGAGAACCATGAGTGACCATCCCAGCCCCTACCAGCCCGAGTCCGGCGGATCGTCCAACTGGCAGCCCGACGACACGAGTCTCGAACAGGGCCCGGCCAGCTCCGGTCCTGACTGGCAGACGCCTCCGCCATCGGGAGCCCAGCCGTGGGGTGGTGGCTCTGATGGCCGTCCGCAGGCGAAACCACGAGCCAACTCTCCGCAGCCTGGTCAGTCGCAGCCCGATCCTGCCTGGCCCCCACCCCAGGCCACCCAGATGAGCGACTCGCGATCAGGGCACTCCCGGACCACCTCGCGCGGCCGGAGGCGTCACTCCCGATCCACCACCTCCCAGACCCCGATCGTCACCTACACCATCATTGCGATCTGTGTGATCGTGTGGCTGGCAGAACTCGTGTTCCCGGGCTTCGTCGACCAGATCATTCTGGTTCCCGCGCTGGGAGCCACCCAGCCGTGGCGATTCGTCACCTCGGCCTTCGCCCACGCCCCGGAGATCGTCCACATCCTGTTCAACATGTATGCGCTGTGGGCGCTCGGGCGGGCTCTGGAGATATTTCTCGGGCGTGCCAGATACGTTGCTGCCTACGCACTCTCTGCCTTGGCTGGTGGCGTCGTCTACGTCGCGATGGCCTCACCGGGTAGTGATGGCACCGTCCTGCCCTACTGGGGGCAGGGGGTGCTCGGTGCGTCCGGGGCCATCTTCGGGCTGTTCGGTGTGCTGCTGGTGGTCCAGCGCAAGCTGGGCATGTCCAACCAGTCGCTGTGGGTGGTGCTGGCCCTCAACTTCGGCCTGGCATTCTTCTTCCCCGGGATCGCATGGCAGGCCCATGTCGGCGGATTCCTGGCCGGTCTGGCCTCGGGATGGATCTTCTTCGACGACGCCAACCGCGTCTCCCGGGGGAGCAGACCTGCCACCTGGCGGCGGATGGGAGTACTGACGTTGGTGCTCCTCGCCATTGCCGTGGTGAAGTACCTGCTGGTGTGAGTCGCTCGAGATGCGAACTGCCACGTCGAGCGGTGTGGGGAGGGTCGGTCTCGCGTCACTCACAGCCAGCCGCCCGCTCAGTCACCCTCCTGAACTGGCTTGGCCATCGGTCTGCATCACCGAGCTGGTTCACCGTCCTGCGTAGTGCAGTCCACGGTGAGGTCTGCGAGTTCGGCCGGCCGGTTGCGGGCGATGTGCAGCCCCTCCTGAACCGCCCACATCGCCCAGTACGCCTGGAACTTGGGATCGCGGCGCAGTGCCCGGCCTCGACGGGTGGGCGCGTCAAGCTCACACCAGACGCCCAACGTCGCGTGAGCCTGGTTGGCGGGGGTGAGCACCCCGGCTCCCTCGACGATCATGGGCAGGTGCGCGTCCAACTGCACTCGTGACCCGTGACGCATCTGGTACCAGTCCCAGCTGAGGTAGCTGGGTTCGGGGCTCCACAAGCTGGCGAGATCCCACACCCCGGACAGCCCCGCCCACCCGGGGTAGATGTCATCGGCATGAACCAGCTGCCAGCCCGGATGCCGGGCAGCCAGCTGGGTTGCCAGAGTCGTCTTGCCGGCTCCGGAACGCCCGTCCATGAGGATCACGGGGCGAGCCTGGTCGGTGACCTGGGCGTCGATGAGGTCGAGGACATCACACATGATGCTCAGGTCCTTGCCCTGCGGTGTCATGGTGTGCAAGGGGTGCGTCGGCCAGCAGCACGCGGATGGACAACATGGCAGCAGTCTACAAGTCTGATGATTGAGTTCTGCCTCCGGTGTGCCCCTGGCCGGTGATCGTGTCGGTTCGTCAGGAGCGTCACGGGCAGGGCGGCTCGGCCGTCCTCCATGTCGTGCCGACACAGGAGTTCTGGAACTTGATCACGAGCAGGTCTGCTCCGCGGGAGAGTGCCGCTGGAACAGATCTGCGTTGCCGGCGAGAGCGGGGGCCATGAGTCAGTTCTTCCTCCGGTTCCTCCCAGCCACGACCATTGCCATGATCGCCGTGAAGATCAGAAACTGTACGAGCCATCAGATCGACGTGCGCAACGTCCCCGCGGACGCGGTGGGAAAACTGTCCTGGCCTGGGCAGAACCCGTAGATGAAGATTCCCATGAGAGTGGCGATTTCGTGGATGGGTCATCGTGGGAAGATCCAGTGGGGATCCTTCGGTTCCTCCCATGGTGGCCGATTGTCCTTGGAAATGTTGTGTGACATCTGGCCCCAGCATTCATTCATTGCTGACGAACGTGATCTTTCCCCAGCACTGGGCGTGAGGTCTGCGAGTCGTCCCCTCACAATCGCACGGTGTCGTCCGTGCGGTGCAGCAGCCCGTCGGCGACGAGCCAGTCGAGGCAGTGTTTGGCCTGGTCCCGGTGCGGCCAGGCCGACAGAGCCGTCTCCACCGACACCCCACCCGGGCAGTTGCGCACCACGTCCATGATCACTCCGCGGCACTGCCGGTCGGTGCCCTTCCACGGTTGGGCGCGACGGGTCGGGGCATTGTCCGGACGCCCTGTGGCCAACCAGCGACACGAATCGGCGATCGGGCACTCGGTGCAGCGCGGGGAGCGGGCCGTGCACACCAGCGCCCCCAGTTCCATCGACGCCACCGCCCATCGCGCTGGGTCGTCGTCGGGTACCAAGTCCGACGCCAGCTCACGCTCCGCTCTGGTGACCGAGCTGGGGCAGTTGCCGATCCCGCATTCGGCTCGGGCGATGAGACGACGAACATTGGTGTCCAACACCACAGCCCGACCCCCGAAGGCGAACGAGACGACCGCTGCCGCCGTGTAGTCGCCGATTCCGGGCAGAGCGACCAGCTCGTCGTGACTGCTCGGCACCTGGCCGTCGTGCTGGGTGGCGATGGCCACCGCGCAGGCGTGCAACCGCAGTGCCCGGCGCGGGTAGCCCAGCCGCCCCCAGGCGGCCACGGCGGTACCGGGTTCCTCCTCGGCCAGGTCGTCCGGGGTGGGCCAGCGCTGCATCCACTCGGTCCACGGGCCGATCACCCGGGCTACCGGCGTCTGCTGGCTCATCACCTCACTGACGAGCACTGCCCACGGGGAGGTTCCTGGCCGGCGCCACGGCAGGTCACGGCCATTGGTGCGGTACCAGGCACAGACCGTTGCCACTGTCTCGGGATCCAGGCCGCGGGGCCGGGGAGGCGGGCAGGTGAGGGAATTCGTGACGGGGCTGTCCGTTCCCGACGCCGACGTGACCGGACCGGATGCCCGATGGACGTCGTCAGCCACCGATCACCTTGGCCGCCGCCTCACAGGCTGCCGGGAGTGCAGCGGTGAAGACCTCGAAGGTCTCCTCGTCGTGGGCGTCGGAGAGGAACCACGCCTCGAAGCAGCTCGGCGGCAGGTTGACCCCGTCGTCCAGCATGGAGTGGAAGAACGCCGAGTACGCCTCCGCATTCTGCGACTTGGCGTCCTCGTAGTCATGCACCGGCTGCTCGCAGCCCAGGAAGACGCTGAACAGCGATGCCGCATTGTTGATCTGGTGCGGCACCCCGGCGCGATCCAGCGCCTCGTGCAGGGCACCACGCCACTGCTCGGAGCGAGCGTCGAGACGGGTGTAGACGCCCTCGTCGGCCAACTGCAGGGTGGTGAGCCCGGCGATCGTCGCCAATGGATTTCCCGACAGGGTCCCGGCCTGGTACACGGGTCCGGTGGGGGCCAACAGGTCCATCACCTCGGCACGTCCTCCCAGTGCGGCCAGCGGCATGCCGCCACCGACGACCTTGCCGAAGGTGAACAGATCCGGCACGAAGTGCTCTCCGTCGCGGTCCAGGACCCCCCAGTACCCGGCTGCCGAGCAGCGGAACCCGGCGAGCACCTCGTCGACGATCATGATCGCGTCGTGCTCGGCGGTGAGTTTGCGGATGGCGGTGCAGAAGCCGGGCAGCGGCGGCACGACACCCATGTTCGCCGGGGTGGACTCGACGATGACACCGGCGATCTCGTCGCCGCGCTCGGCGAAGGCCTGCTCCAAGGCGTCGACGTCGTTGTAGGGCAGCACGAGAGTGTCCGCGGTGGAGGCCGCTGGCACACCGGCCGAGCCGGGCAACCCTGCGGTGGCCACTCCGGAGCCGGCTGCGGCCAGCAGCGCATCGGAGTGGCCGTGGTACAGACCGGCGAACTTGACGATGACGTCACGTCCGGTGGCGCCGCGTGCCAACCGCACCGCCGTCATCGTCGCCTCGGTTCCCGTCGAGACGAACCGGACCTTCTGCACCGGATCCACCCGAGAACGGATCTCATCGGCGAGCATGGTCTCGGTGTGCGTCGGTGCGCCGAAGCTCAGTCCCTTCTCGGCGGCGTCCTTGACGGCCTGGACGACCTTCGGGTGGGCGTGGCCGAGCAGGGCCGGGCCCCAGGTGCACACCAGGTCGACGTAGCGGTTCCCCTCGGCGTCCCAGATCCACGGGCCCTGGGCGTGGTCGATGAACCGCGGTACCCCACCCACCGATCCGTAGGCGCGCACCGGCGAATCCACCCCGCCGGGAATGACCTTCTTGGCCTGGTCGAACAGTTCGGCATTGGTGCTCATCGGCACGCCCCTTCCCAAAATGTGTCTGTCAACGGTGTGTCGTGTGGTGGTCCGGTCACGCGCCGCTCCCATGACCTGGTGGCTCCAGCGGTCAGGAGTGGCACGCGTGGTTCACGTCATGGGTCTCAGAATTCTTCGCGCAGCCAGCCGGCGGCCTCGATCGCCCAGTAGGTGAGGACGATGTCGGCTCCGGCTCGCACGATGGAGGTGAGCGACTCGCTGATGCAACGGCGACGGTCGATCCACCCCTTGGCTGCTGCGGACTCCAGCATGGCGTACTCACCCGACACCTGGTAGGCAGCCACCGGGATGGTCACCTCGGCGGCGACGTCACTGAGTACGTCCAGGTAGTGCGAGGCCGGCTTGACCATGACCATGTCGGCTCCCTCGGCCACGTCGAGCAGGGTCTCGCGCATACCCTCGATGCGGTTGGCCGGATCCTGCTGGTAGGCCTTGCGATCGCCCTTGAGGCTGCAGTCCACGGCCTCCCGGAACGGGCCGAAGAAGGCCGAGGCGTACTTGGCGGAGTAGGCCAGGATCGCCACGTCGGTGAACCCGGCGTCGTCCAGAGCCTCACGGATCACCGCGATCTGGCCGTCCATCATGCCCGACGGGGAGACGACGTGGGCCCCGGCCCGTGCCTGGCTGACGGCCATCGCGGCGTACAGCGGCAGGGTGGCGTCGTTGTCGACGCGCCCGTCCTCGGTGAGTGCGCCACAATGGCCGTGGCTGGTGAACTCGTCCAGGCAGGTGTCGGTGCAGATGACCAGGTCGTCGCCCACCGCGTCACGCACGGCGGCGATGCCCTTGTTGAGGATTCCTTCCGGATTCCACGCCTGTGAACCGATCTCGTCCTTTTCGGTGGGCACGCCGAACAGGTCGATTCCGGCGATGCCAGCCTCGGCGGCCTGCTCGGCAAGCTTCTTGATCGAATCCAGGGTGTGCTGGTACTGCCCGGGCATGGCGCTGATCTCGCGGGGTTCGGTGAGCCCCTCGGCGACGAAGGCCGGCAGCATGAGCTGGGCGGGGGACACCCGGGTCTCGGCGACCATGCGACGCATGGCAGGGGTGGTGCGCAGTCGACGCGGCCGCACCAAGGGACGCAGCATCTCGGGCAGGGGTTTGATGGTGGTGTCAGTCATGAATCACTCCCAGGGTTGCGGTGAGAAGTCCCTCGGGCGTCGGGGCGGCTGCGACAGCAGCGGCTGGGTACCCTAGTTCGGCGAGGGTTGCGGCGGTGGGTCCGCCGATGGCAATGGGTTGTTGCCGGGTCCAGGCGAGCCCGGCCTGTTCGGTGAGGTGGGTCAGGGCGCGCGCCACCGACGATGAGGTGACGACGACCGCGGCCAGGGCCGGCCAGGCTTGCACGATGACCTCGGGCAGCTCCTCCAAGGCCGCACTGGTGTAGGCGTCGACACGGTTGACGTGACAGCCCTTGGCGGCCAGTCCCTCGGGCACCGTGGGTGCGGCGAGCTGGGAGACCGGTAGCAGGACTCGTGCGCCCTCCTCGCTCCAGGCGTCGACCAGACCGGCTCCGCTCTGGGTCTGCGGCACCAGATCTGCCTTGACGCCCAGGCCTGCCAAGGCACGTGCGGTGGCCCTGCCCACCGCGGCGACTCGCATTCCTCCCGCACGGGCCAGGGTCAAACGGTCGGGGGGAAGCATGCGCACGGCGTTGGCCGAGGTGACGACGAGCCAGTCGGTCTGCCAGGTGGCCTCCTCATGCAACTTCTCGGCGTCCGGCAGAGTGACGATCTGTGTCACTGCGGCGTGGATGACGCCGAATCCGTGTTGTTTGAAGACGGTACCGATCCGGTCGTGGGACGACTCGCGCGGCACCAGGACCGGGGGCAGGACGGCTTGGGTGCTCACCGGCCCTCCTTGCTGCCCGCTCCGGTCTGCGTACCGGGCGTGTCACCGTGAGCCTTACTGCTACGAATTTCGCTGATGGCGTCGCGCCCGTCCGGGGTTGCGGGCGTGCTCTTGGACGCCGACAGATCCGTGATCTCCCCAGCCCCGGCGTCCAGCAGGTCCTCGGCCAGCTTCTCGCCGATCCCGTAGGCGGCGGCGAAGTGCTCGGTGAGTGGGGGCAGCTCGATGCTGGCCTCCCTGTGCACCTGCTTGGTGCCGTCCAGGGAACAGACGATGGCCTGCAGATGCAGCACGTCGGGTTGGGTAGCCTTGTCGGGGCCCCCTTCGGTGAGGGTGGCGTGGGCGCCGACCGGGGCGGCACATCCGGCACCCAATCGGTTGAGCACGGCGCGTTCGGCCAGTGCCGCCAGATGGGAAGGCCGATCGTCGATGGCCTGCAGAGCCTTGGCCAGTGGTCCGTGCAGGGAGTCTGCATTGCGACACTCCACGGCCAGCGCTCCCTGGGCGGGGGCCGGCATGAGAACGTCTGTGCCCAAACGCTCGGTGATGAGTCCCGCGTGGCCGAGCCGTTCCAGTCCGGCGCAGGCCAGGATGACGGCGTCCAGATCCTCCCGGCCGCCTCCATTGGCGTACCGTCCCAGGCCCTTGACCCGTCCCAGCCGGGTGTCGACATTGCCTCGGATGTCGACGATCTGCAGATCAGGGCGTTTCGCCAGCAGCTGGGCGAATCGGCGTGGGGATCCAGTGCCCACCTTCGCCCCCTCAGGCAGATCGTCCAGGGTGAGTGAGTCGCGGGCCACCAGGGCGTCGCGCGGATCCTCTCGCGGTGGCACCGCTGCCACTCGCAGACCGATCGGCTGGGCGGTGGGCAGGTCCTTGAAGGAGTGGACGGCCACATCACACTGGGACCCGATGAGGGCGTAACGGATCGCGGTGGCGAAGACGCCGGTGCCTCCCATCTGCCGCAGTGACGCGGTGGAGGTGTCGCCGTCGGTGGTGACGTGGAACAACTCCACCTGCACACCCTGCGCTGTGAGCAGGTCTGCAACGGTCTGCGACTGCGTGGTCGCAAGTGCGCTGGCGCGGGTTCCCAGACGAATGACTGTCATGTCTCCCATCTTGTCACGAATGATTTTTGCGAGTCCGCCTTGGTTTGGGTGATCCCCTCCGGGCGAACCCGTTTCGCAGGCCCTGACCTTGTCGGCCCTGTTTCTCTGAGCTGGTTTGTCTCTCGGTGGGAGCATTCAGGGGCACCAGATCCAAGTGTTTCTACAGTACGCAGCGTGGCGGGTGTCGATTTCGCGGCGGGCCCCGTCCGGGTACTGCGCTGTCGTTCATCTAGGTACTGCACTGGTGTGTGGTTTTTCTGTTTGTGTTGCCGGGTTGTGCCATGTGGTGTGGCAGGTTCGTGGGGTGCTGACATGTTTGCCACGGGGGTGCCGTGGCGATGGGTCGGTGCGGTGCCTCAGGTTGTGACGTTTCAGAGCGCGACGTGAATGCCCCGATCCTGCGGAGCGAGGGATTGAGCCGGCACCAGCAGGACGCTTTGCTGCCGTGCCCAACCCCCATGTCGGCGGATGGCGACCGGGCTGGCCTCGTAGGGACGAGTGCGCAGGATTCAACCCCCCTATGCCGACGGCTGATGGTGATTCCGGGTCTTCCCCGGCCCCGGGGAGGCTCGGTCAACAGCGGTGCCGACCCGGGGACGAAAAACGCCCCCGGAAACAGCTCCTCAGACGGGATGTCGGTCCTCAGGCGAGCTTTCGAGCGGCGGTCCGAGCATGTGGCACCAAGGCCCCGATACCCGATCCGCTGGCCCAGGCCCCGGTGAGGGCAAGCCCCGGCATCTTCTCCAGACGTGCGTGCAACTCCTGCACCCACGCCCGGGTACGCGGGGTGGTGGGCGCCAGGGCACCGTCCCAGTGGATGATCGCCGAGTCCAGCAGCTGGTCACTCGTGAGTTTCACGCCGAACAGCACCGACGCGTCGGTCAGCGCCTGCTCGACCGACAGCGGCACCGCCTTCTCACCCTTGCGGCCGTACGAGACGCGCACCAGGTGCACGTGCGATGGGCAGGACGCTCCCAGGCTCGGCCACTTCCTCGACAGATGGGTGAGGGCCTTCGCCTTGACGGTTGTCGATCCGGGGGCGACGAGCATTCCGCCGCCACGTGGTGCCCCGTCCAGTTCCGGAGCCTGCAGTGCCAGGTTGACGTGGGCGATGGGAGCTCCAGCGGTGAGCGCTGGCCCGGTGACGTCGATCACGCCGGACAACAGGTCGAGGGCTGGGGCGGCGCTGCACGCCACGATGACCCGGTCGGTGCAGTAGGTGACCGGTTCGCCATCGGGAATCGGGGGCAGGGACGGATTGGGGTTGCGTGAGGTGGCAGCGGTGGTGACCAGCCAACGCCCGCCTTGGGCGTCGTGCCCATCCGGCGTCGGAACGTTGGCGGCCCCTGCCGTGGTGGGGGAGGCACCCGGTTCGAGTCCGGTGGGGGAGGCGCTGATGGACTTCGCCCCGGTTCGGGTGAGGATTCGGCCACCGGCGGCCTCGATCTGTTCGTGCAGGGTCTGCGGCATGCGGAACATACCACCAGCCACCGAGGCGACGACCGGGGAGTCGCCCCGGATGCGCACCTGAGCTGCGACAGCCTGCTGCAACGACCCGGTGCGCACCAGCCCGGCACGCAGTCCCGGGGCGACGACATCTGCTGAGAGCAGGTCGGGAGCCGCGGCGTGGATACCGCCAGCGATCGGCCCCACCAGTCGCGTGAGCACCTCCTCGCCCAGTCGGGTGCGCACCAGCTCCCCCAAACTCTCCGGCACCTCGTCGGGAACCGGTCGGGAGTCCAACTCGGCAGCCAGGTCGGCCGCCTTGCCCCCGATGGCGGTCACGACGTCGGCGGAGGTGACGTCGGACGGGATTCCGAGCACCGCGTCGGATGGCATGGCGAACGCCCCGTCGTCGAACCACACCCAGGAGGGCTGACGCACAGGCGGCTCGACGACCAGACCGAGTTCGGTGGCCAACTGGCTGGTGTCGGGGCGACGAGTCGCCCACCCCTCGGCTCCGATGTCGTAGGCGATCCCAGCCAGCTGTGATCCTGCGACCAGGCCGCCGGTGTAACCGCGCGATTCGACGAGGACCGGTTTCAGCCCGGCCTGGGTCAGTTGCCAGGCGGCCACCAGCCCGGCCATTCCGCCACCAATGACGACTGCGTCAACGTTTCTCACAGCGAATGCACCAGCTCCACGAGACGGGTGAGCACCTCGGGGTCGGTCTGCGCCGGAACCCCGTGGCCCAGATTGACGATGTGCCCCTCGGCCTGGGCCCCTGCTGCGACGACTGCTCGGGTCTCGGCTTCCAAGGCGTCCCACCCGGCCAGCAGCAGCGCCGGGTTGATGTTGCCCTGCAACGGCATGTCCAGGCCCGACACCATGAGGGTGGCTGCGGCATCGGACAGAGTGATCCGGTGGTCCACACCCATCACTGGGTGTGTTGAGGACTGGGCGACCACCTGGGCCATCTCGTCCATGAGATGGGTGGCATTGACCCCGAAATGCACCATGGGCAGCTCCCGATCCAGCTCGGCAAGTGCCGTCAGTGAGTGTGGGGCGACGTGAGTGCGGTAGTCGTCTGCGCTCAGCGAGCCTGCCCACGAGTCGAACAGCTGCACGGCTCGGGCCCCACCAGCCACCTGGGCTGCCAGGAATGCGGCATCGAGGCGTGCCACCCAGTCCATGAGCTCCCCCCAGGCCTGGGGGTCGGAGTGCATCATGGCGCGCGCCGCGAGGTGATCCCGGCTGGGGCGACCGGCGACCAGGTAGGCGGCAATGGTGAACGGAGCGCCGGCGAAACCGATGAGGGGGGTGGTTTCACCGAGTTCGTCGACGACGAGCTTGGCTTCCTGTTCGACGACCGCTGCGTCACCTGCCGGGATGCTGGTGAGCTTGGCCACATCGGCAGCGGTGCGGACCGGCTCGTCGACCACTGGCCCCACGCCCGGCTCGATGTGCACCCCCACCCCGGCCAGGGCCAGCGGCACCATGATGTCGGAGTACAGCACCGCCGCATCCACCTTGTGTCTGCGCACCGGTTGGCAGGTGATCTCGGCGGCGAGATCCGGGGTGAGGCACGACTGCAACATCGTCGTGCCCTCACGAGCTGCGCGGTACTCGGGCAGGGAACGCCCGGCCTGGCGCATGAACCACACCGGATGGTGATCGGGACGCTGGCCGGTCATCGCGGCCAGAAGGGCTGGAGTATTCATCACCCCTGATTGTGCCCACGTCTCGCGAGCCCGGACAAACCCGGATCCCTTGCTTTCCGGGCGGCTCGGGGTTGCCGGGGGCTTTCCGGGCAGCTCGGGGCCCCCAGGGGTCCAGTGGGTCCGACGGGGTTCGGGATTCCCGGGAGTCCAGCGGAGCTCGGGAGTCCAGTGGCTTCCATGACGCGCCCCGGCCTCAAGGCCCGAGACCCCCTTGCGGCCAGGTGGAGTGGCTCCCAGGAACACGACTCACGACGATCGGTCCTCCCCATGCCTCCCTGTGCGTGACATTCCTGCGCCCGGTTCTCCGCGACATTCCTGTACGACCCTGTCCCGTGACGCTCCTGTACGACCCCGCGGCACTCCTGTACGCCTCTGTTGTACGTCTCTGTGCGACCGCCTGCCGTCCGGGGTCCGTGCCAGCCCAGCAACGAGGTTGCCCACTGTGGTCTGCTTGTTTTCCCGGTTGTGAAACGTCTCGACACACGACGGCTGGTTCTGGTGTGCGTCATGACTGGCTTGAAGCACGATTCCTGTGCATGCGGGGATGGACTCTGGCGGGGTGCGTGCATCATGACCACTGGCGACTCGTGGTTGAATGGCACTGTGGGTTTAACTGTTCTGTCTGTCGATCATGCTCAAGAGGGGATGGCCGTTGTCAGTGCCGCCGCTGCTTCAGTCGAAGGTCTTGCTGTCCGGCTGACGGATGCGCCGCAGGTGCGGGGGGCCATGGTCCTGTCCACCTGCAACAGAGTTGCCGTCGTCATGGAGACGGATCTGTCCGACGAGCAGCTGCGAGCGCTCGTGGCGGAGCTGGATGCGCCGACCCTGGCCGCCGACGGCAAACTGTTGCGTGACGATGAAGCCGTGTGGCGACTGTTCCGCGTTGCCAGTGGCCTGGAATCCATGGTCACCGGGGAACGGGAGATTGCCGGGCAACTCAAACGTGCCCTGTCCGAGGCGCGCAAGGAGTCCACGGTCAGTTACCTCATCGGACACGTCGTGGAGGAAGCCCTCAAGACGTCCCGCAAGGTGGCCACACACACCGGTCTGGCCTCCCAGGGCCGCACCGTTGTCGCTGTCGGGCTGGACCTCGTCAGCAGGACGACTCCGCTGGAAGGGGCCCGGGTCGTCGTACTGGGCACTGGCTCCTACGCCGGCGCGAGCTGTGCACAGCTGGTCAATCGTGGGGTCTCGCAGATCGCAGTGGCCTCCGCTCGAGGCCGTGCCGAGGGCTTCGCCGAGAGCCACGAGGTGGCGGCGATCGCCCCGGACGACCTCATCGATGAACTTGCCACCGCCGATCTCGTCGTGGCCTGTCGTGGCCGCAAGGCCGTCGCCCTGGACCGCGCCACCGCCACACAGGTCATGGCTCAGCGCGATGGACGTCCCTTGCCGGTGCTGGACCTCGCCGTCGGTGGTGACGTCGAATTGCCTGCTCCTGAGGGTATTGAGGTCATCAACCTGGTCGACATCTCCGCTGCCGTGCCCGACTCGGCGGAGAAGGACCGACGTGCTGCCGAGAAGATCGTCGCCGACGGGGTGCACGATCTTGCCCTGGACTTGGAACGGCGTCGCATGGCCCCCGCCGTGGTGGCCCTGCGTGACGTTCTCACCGACCTCGTCGAGGCCGAGGTGGCCAAACTCCCAGCTGAGGGTGAGGTGTCGGTGGAGGATGCCACTCGCTCCCTGCGCCGACTTGCCGCATCGATTGCCCACATCCCCTCGGCACGCGCTCGAATCGCTTCCGAACAGGGATTGGGTGACCGTTGGCTCAATTCCCTGACCGACGTCCTGGGGATTGACGTCGATCTCCCCGCGCCGATCATCGATCTGTCCGACACGGGATCCCAGGACGATCTCAAGTGCCCGGTGACCGGGCTGACCGTTCGTGACCTCGCACCGAAATCTTGATTCCAAGGAGCACCGATGAGTGACGACTCGTTCTTCGCAGCCCCCAGGCCGGACTCATCCAGACCTGACGCGACGGGGTCAGCCGCCGGCCGACCTGAGACCTCCGCGCCCGGCACATCCACCGCGACGATCTCGTCGGACGATCCGTTGCACCCCTACGACGCCGTGGTCGTGGCCTCGTTCGGTGGGCCACACAACAATGACGAGGTGATGCCCTTCCTGGAGCACGTCTCCGGTGGACGGATCCCCCCGGCACGGTTGCAGGCGGTGGCAGAACACTACTACCGGATGGACGGGATGAGTCCGATCAACCCGGCGACCGACCAGCTCGTCGACGCGTTGCGCCAGGCAGTCGCCCAGACCGGATCTGCCGTACCGCTGGTGCTGGGCAACCGGCACGGCGCCCCATTCCTGTCCGACGTGCTTCGTCAGCTGCGCGACGAGGGTGCCCGCCGCATCCTCATGGTGCCCACGACGGCGTTCTCCAGCTACTCCGGGTGCCGCCAGTATCGTGAGGACGCCGCCAGCGCCCTGGCCGAGGCCGGTGTCACCGACATGACGATCGACATGCTGCCCCCGTTCCACGAGGCTCCCGGCTTCTCGACGGCCAATGCTCATGCCGTCATGAACGCCTTCTCGCAGATACCACCGACCCCGTTGCAGGCCACTCGCGTGGTGTTCGTCACCCACTCGATCCCGCAGGGCATGCAGGACGCCTCCGGCAACGGTCGGCCCGGCAGCGACTACGTCACCCAGCACATGCAGGTGGCCAGCCACGTCGCCGATCTGGTCCATCAGTCGTTCGGCAACATGCCCAGCTGGGACCTGGCCTACTGCTCCCGGTCAGGACGCCCAAGCGATCCGTGGCTGGAACCCGACATCAACGACTACCTGCGTACCTTGCCGGGGCAGGGGGTGACCTCCGTGGTCATCTGCCCGCTGGGATTCGTCACCGACCACATGGAGGTGGTCAACGACCTGGACGTCGAGGCCTCCCGAACAGCCCGTGAGCTGGGACTCTCGGTGGCTCGTTCCGCCACGGTCGGCACCCATCCCTCGTTGATCTCCGACATCGTCATCTTCATGCGGGCCCGTGCAGCTCAGGCCCTCGGCAAGGGGCAGGTGCCCGGTTCGTGGCCCTCACCCTGCATGGCTGGGTGTTGCCTGCGTGGCGACGGGTCACCATGTCGCCCTGCCATCTCGGGAAGTGATGAGCTGCCGCAGGAGTCCACGTCCATGGATCATGATGACGCTCCGGCTCGGGCTCGTTTCGATCATCGGGATGACGCACCTTCCCAGGGCGGGTCACATGCCATCGGCGGTCCGCGGGCATCCGCCGACTCGGGCCACAGCAGTGAAGCTGCTGCCGAACCTGCAGCTGATCCCAGTGCTCGAAGCGCAGCGGGGTCGCAGGCCGACCCGGATCCCATCCCCGTTGTCGCGCTCGCCGGAGAGGCCGCCCCAGCCGGTCGCAAACTGACCGACGAACCAGCTCCGGCCAGTGGTGATGACTCCGCCAGCGCGGCGTCGACCCCCAGCACACCGGCTCGTAGCGCCGATCACGTCGATGAGGATGAGAACGACGTCGTCGTGGCCCCCGCTCGGGCCGCGTCCGAGCACGACCTGCCTGGTCGGGCAGAACGCCTTTCCCAGGAGCCCGCTGGCCAGGGTGCACCTGAGTCCGCTGGCCAGGGTACGCCGCATGGGGTGGTCACCGACCACCCCACTGCCTCCGATGAGGTGCCCGAGGGTTCCTACACCGAGCCGACCGATCCCCGTGATCACAGCGTCATCCCCGCCGAGGTGAATCAGGCGAGCCTGTGGGCGATGTACTCGGTGTTCAAGGTGTCAAAGCCTCTTCCCGCCAGTGGAGATCGACGTGCTGCGATCGTCTCCGAGTCCACCGCCTGGGTGGACGAGTCGGGTGTGGAGACCCGCGGCTGGTACGACCTGGGTGGTCTGCGTGCCGATGCCGACGTACTCGTCTGGTGGACGGCAGACACCCCGGAGGCCCTGCAGGACGCCTACCACCGGCTGCGAGGCTCTGCCCTGGGTGCCTACCTCGAGCCGGTGTGGAGTTCACTGGCGGTGCACCGTCCGGCCGAGTTCAACAAACGGCACCTGCCGTCCTGTTTTGCCGGGGTGGCTCCGCGCCGCTGGGCCGCCTTCTACCCGTTCGTGCGCACCAAGGACTGGTACCTGCTCGATCCTGCCGAGCGCTCCACCATGCTCCGGGAGCACGGAATCGCCGGCGCCCGCAGCACCGACGTCAAGGCCAGCACCCTCGCCTCCTTCGCCCTGGGCGACTACGAGTGGATCCTCGCCCTGGAGGGTGATGATCTTTCCCGCGTCGTCGACGTCATGAAGGATCTGCGCTACGTGGAGGCCCGTCGTTACGTCGCCATCGACATCCCGTTCTACACCGGTGAGCGTGTCGAGCCGCAGGTGTGGGCGGACCGACAACAGCATCGTTGAGGCATGACATGAGTCCCTGGAGGGGGTTCCGCGAGCCGATCGGACCGGAGCCAGCGCGTACCTACTGGATACGTCGTGGTCTGGTCGTCCTCATCGCGGTCCTCGTCATCGCGTTGATCGCCTGGCTGCTGTCCAGCCTGGCTGGTGGCTCGGCGAGGAAGGGCGGTGCGGACCCAGCCGCAGCGTCCTTCACCCCCAACCCGTCATGGTCGGACACGGGATGGGCCACCCCGATCAACACCAGTGCCAGCCAGTCGGCATCCCCCCATGCCTCACCGTCGTCCGGGGCGTCGACCCCGGCCACTGCCAGCCCGACCCCGACGCCCACTGCCTCGGCACCACGATGCACGGCGACGACAGTGAACTCCCAGGTCAAGGCCAAGGCCCGTAGGTTTGCCGCTGGTTCTGCCGTGGACTTCACCATCACCGTCACCAATGACTCGGCCGCAGCCTGCACCTGGGACATGGCCGCGTTGCCGGTCGAGTTGACGATCACCTCTGGAGTCGACCTCATCTGGACCACCGCGGAATGTCCCGCCTGGCGGCCGAAGGGAACTCACGAGATAGCGTCTGGCAAGTCCTGGAGCGAGTCGCTCAGCTGGCCGGGCAAACGCGCCAAGGGCTGCAACCTCATCGGTGAGACGCTGCGCCCGGGCACCTATGTGGCCACCGGCAAGGTCAAGGGCGGCGGAGCGTATCAATTCGTCTTCCAACTCAGCTGACATTGCCGTTCCACCAGCGATTGGTGTGACACAGCGCGATGTTCGCGTGAGTCGCATCGGCGAGACGCACCAGCCCTCCTGGCGGCAGCTCCGCGGCCTCGTTGTCCGGTCGCTTCCTGCGAGTGGGATTCTGGTGTCAGGCGACGCCCCCGGCTCGACGATGACCCCGGCTCGGGGTCATCGGTTCAGCGGATCGGACTCATCGTCCAGTGCCCGCTGCAGTTGCTCCCGGATGATGCGGGCCCGCTGGGACCCCACTCCGGCGATCTGACTGAGTTCGCTGGTGCTGGCAGCAACGATGCTGCGCAGCGTCCCGAAGTGATCGACGACGGCCTGGGCCGCTCGCGGTGACAGGTCCGAGATCGCAGCCAGTTGGCGGTGGCCACGTGGTGACACCCCGCTGCCCAGGTTGTGCACGGCGAGATCGAAACCGATCGCTTCTGCCATCCGCCGGGGATCGTCCAGCTCCTCCCAGGTCAGCTGCGACAGGGCCGAAATGCTGAAGGTCGACGGATCGGCATAGCGCGGGCGGTAGTCGTCGGAGACCAGACGCGCCAGATCGTCCACCCCGGAGACGAGTTCCTTGCGCTGCAACTGGATGAGTCGCCCCTGGACCCCCAGCCCCGAGACGTAATTGCGTACCTCGGAGTCGATGCGACGGAACATCTCGATACGTCTGCCGACCTGCACCACGTCGTCAACGGCCACCGAGTCACGAACCTCCAGGATCGAGAGGTTCATCGCGGCGACACTGAGCCGTTCCCGATAACTGGCAAGGGTGTCAAGTGCCTGGTTCGCTTGGGCGAGCAGCTGATTGGGCTCCATGATCGGGTGGCGTTCCCCCTCCAGGAAGATCGCCATCGTGGACATCGAGGCCGAAACCACGACGACGGGCACCCCGGTCTGTTGGGAGACCTGGTCGGCTGAGCGGTGACGAGTCCCGGTCTCCATCGTCGGAAGGTCCCCATCGGGGACGAAATGCACCCCAGCTGCCTTGATCCTCTCCAGATCCTCCGACAGGATAAGCCCACCATCCATCTTGCACAGTTCGCGCAGTGCCTGTGGGGTGAGCTGGGCATCCAGTACGAAGCCTCCGCTGGCGACCTCCCAGACCTTCTCGGAGTCTCCCAGGACGATGAGTGCACCGGTGTGCCCTCGAACGATACGCTCCAATCCGGCCCGGATCGGCATGCCGGGGGCCAGGATCGCCATGAGATGACGCACTCGGGCCTGATATTCCTCCGGGGTGCTGTTCCTGCTCGGAATGGAGCGCGCCTGGGGAGTGGGGCAGGGGGACTGTGACTCACTCATACCCAGACTCTAGTTCTCGCGATGGACGAAACGTACCTCTCTGCCCCGCGTGTGCCCCGTCTGCTCATCGTGCACCTGCTTTCCGACGCATGTCGAGCACGCCGAGGGCCTCGGCCACCGTCGACACCTCGATGACGTGCAGTTCGTGCATCTTCGGGATCTTGGTGTGGGCCGCGCGAGAGTTGCGTGGCACGACTGCCAGCTCGAAACCCAACCGTGCAGCCTCACCGACACGTCGTTCCAGATCTGGTACACGACGCAGGTCCCCGGCCAGCCCCACCTCGCCCATGGCAATGACGCGAGTGGGGAAATTACGGTCGATCGTTGCTGAGGCAACTGCCACGGCGATGGCGAGATCAGCTGACGGATCACTGATTCGGGCACCACCCACAGTGGAGACGTAGACGTCCCGGCTGCTCAGGGGCAGCCCGGCCTTGCGCTCCAGAACGGCGAGGATCATGGCAACTCGTCCATTGTCCACACCGTGAGTGGTGCGTCTGGGGTAACGCTCCGAGGTGGAGGGGGCCACCAATGCCTGTACCTCGGACAGCAGGGGGCGGCGTCCCTCCACGGTCACCGTCACACACGTGCCCGGCTGGGGATCGGCGTTGTCGGAGGTGAACAGGCCAGATGGATCGGGGACCTCGACGATTCCCGAGTCGGTCATCTCGAAGCAGCCCACTTCGTCAGAGGGGCCATAACGGTTCTTCGTCGCGCGAACCATGCGGAACCCGGAATGTCGGTCTCCTTCGAAGTTCAGTACGACGTCCACCAGGTGCTCCATGGTGCGCGGCCCAGCGATGGAGCCGTCCTTGGTGACGTGCCCGACGATGACGACCGCCATACCGCGTTGCTTCGCGGTACGCACCAGCGCTCCGGTGACCTCGCGCACCTGCGACACCCCGCCGGGGGAGCCATCCGCTTCGGCTGTACCGATCGTCTGCACCGAGTCCACCACCAGCAGGCTCGGCGAGGTCTGTTCGATGTGACCCAGCACAGTTCCCAGGTCTGTCTCGGAGGCAAGGTACAGTTCGTCGGACAGGGAGTTGGTGCGCCCGGCGCGTAACCTCACCTGCGCTGCGGACTCCTCCCCGGTGACGTAGAGGGTGCGTCTGCCGGTCTCGGCCCACTTCGCTGCGACGTCCAGCAACAAGGTCGACTTGCCCACTCCTGGCTCACCAGCCAGCAGGATGACGACTCCAGGGACCAGGCCGCCGCCCAGTACGCGATCCAACTCGGTGATTCCGGTGAGATGACGGTCCGCTGCCTCCTCACCCACTTGTCCGATCGGTACCGCTGCCGAGATCGGGGCCTGACTGGCGACGTTCTCGAGCTTCGGCGCACCGCGCTCGACAACCGACCCCCAGGTCTGACACTCGCCGCATCGGCCGACCCATTTGTTCGTCGTCCACCCGCACTCGGTGCAGACCCACCGGTCGGTATTCTTCTTGGCCACGCCCCCTCCTCGCGTCTGTTTCCTGGCCCACCACCAGTGTGGACCACGGGTGAGACACTTTTTCGAGGGGCTTGGCACGAAGGTTTGGCTCAGATGCGCACCAGGCCACGACCAGGAACGTTGAAGGTCACGCTGTTGATCCCAGGATGGCCGTTGGGGCTGGAGAAATTGAACTCGATTCCCTCGACCTCGCCGGGAATCGGCTCACCGAGCCATTCCTCGACTCGCTTGCGAGACCCGCTGATCTCGATCGTCCGCATCGAGATGGTGCCCGACAAGGCGCTGGGCAGCAGCTCCGGACTGGAGTCCCACTGAAGGAAGTAGGGAAGCTGGGGGTCGTTCATGATCCCGCGCACGCCGAGCTGGTGCCACTCGAGGTAGCGTCCATCGGGGAAATGGCGTGCCCCCGGAGCGGACTTGCGTCCCAGCCGTTCCTCGAAGGGAGTCAGATCCGGCACCGACACCACCCATCCGAGCCAGCCGCCGCCCTGCTCACTACGGGCGCGCACTGCTTGGCCGAAGACGGCTTTCTCCGCAGCCGGATGGTCCAGAACCTCAACGATCTCGACGTACCGGGGTCCAGCCAGTGGCAGGATCCGGTTGCGTGTGCCGAATCGGGGATGGATACCGCCGTTGATGAACGAGGTGCCCAGCTTCTCTCCCATTCGGGCAGCCTCGACCTCGAGGCCTTCTGGTCCGGCTGCAAACATGAGGTGGTCGACGTGCATGCCCTTATTGTGGACTGTTGACTCGCGGAGATGAAATCCGGGGGTTGTGCCTGAGATGTCGTGTGGTTCTGGCATAATGGACAGTTACGTGCCAGATGCCGTGGGTGTCACGGTTGCGTCAGGCGGCATGACAGCACCACCCCCGGCGCTGGGGCACCTCGCGACCCCGGGAACACCCCTGAACCTCGGAAGCACCTGCGAGTGCCCCGAAAGCACTACGAGTACTGGGGGTGACGGGGCGTCCCGCGGTAAGTTTGGGGCTGTGGCAGTCCATGAAGAGCGCCAGAGCCCGCGAGTGACCCTGTCGACGACGTCGGTGTACCCCGAATCCACCGTTCAGGGCATCGCATGTGCCGCCGATTTGGGATTTGACGGTATCGAACTCATGGTGGGCATTGACGGAATCTCCGCCGACATCGACCGGGTCGAGGAGGCAGCCCGGGCCAATGACATCACCGTCACCTCGGTGCACGCTCCATGCCTGCTCGTCACCCCCACGGTGTGGGGAGGGCAGCCCTGGCCCCGGCTGGAGAAGGCATGTGAGGCAGCCCGTCGGTTCGGGGCACGGACCGTCGTCGTGCATCCGCCGTTTCGCTGGCAACGTGACTACGCCGCAGGGTTCGAGGAGGGCGTCGCCCGTCTGGAGGCCGATCCACGCAACGTCGCGGCGGGAGTGCGCATCGCCGTGGAGAACATGTACCCGTGGCGCACCCCGGTCGGCCGATTCCTCGCCTACGCACCCGACTGGGACCCCAGCGAGAGGTCCTACTCGCACCTCACCCTGGATCTCTCCCATGCAGCGACGGCGCAGTGCAGTGCACTTGACCTCGTGCAGCGGTGGGGGGAGCGCCTCACCCACATCCATCTGACGGACGGCTCCGGCTCGTTCCGGGACGAACACCTGATGCCCGGTCAGGGTGGGCAGCATGCCTGGCAGGTGGTGAGTGAAGCCGTCCAGGGCGGTTTTCGCGGGGATGTCGTCCTGGAGGTCAACACCCGACGACTCTCCGGTCCCCGCGAACGTCGCGTCGCCCTGTCGCGAAGCCTGGTCGAGACTCGGAAGGCCATTGCCGACGCCCTTGCCTGCACCACGCGAACTGATGGGGACTGACGATGTCACCGATCCGTTCCCGGGAACGCTTCTTCGACCTGCTCACCACCAGCGCCGTGTCGACGTGGGTGTCGTCCACCACACCGGTACGAGAACTGGCGCGCGGCTACATTGCCGGAGACAACCTCGGTGTGGCGATGGAGGTGGCTGCCGATCAGGTGTCCAAGGGGCTCAACTTCTCCGTGCGATTCCTGGCCGACCGTGCCACCGATCGCCACCAAGCTGCGGCATGCACTGCCGAGGCCCTGGCCGCCATCAACGCCATCCGGGCTCGTCCAGAGCTCACTGGCACCGCCGAACTCTCCCTGGCCCTCACCGGCCTGGGGCTCGATATCGACCTCGTCCTGGCTCACGACAACGCTGTCACCGTCATCGGCGCTGCCCAGGAGGCTGGCATCCTCGTCACCATCGACGACGAGGGGCCTGGCGATCATGATGCGATCATGCAGGTGCAGCGTCGGTTGCTCAAGGAGTACCCCGACACCGGGGTCGTCGTGCAGGCCGCTCGACACGACAGCCTCGACCAGCTCGATGAACTCATCACTGCTGGTCGACGGATCCGGCTGTGCAAGGGGTCGTACACCGGTCCACCGTCGGTGACACTCATCCGTCCCCACGACATCGACCTGCGCATGGCGTCCTGCCTGCGCACCCTTCTCACCAGCCCGGCGCGGCCCCTCATCGCCACTCACGACCCGGTCTTCGTGGCGATCACCGAACGCATGATGAGCAGCTTGGGACGCACCGACGTCGAGTTCCAGATGCTCCACGGCATCCGCCCCCTCGAGCAGCGTCGTCTGGTGGACGTCGGCAGACGGATGCGCGTCTACCTGCCCTACGGCACGAACTGGTACGAGTATGGCATCCGTCGCCTGGTGGAGCGGCCGGCAAACCTGTGGCTGCTGTCGCGCTCCCTCGTTCGACATCGGTGAGCATTCGACGTCGTTGAGGCGCCCGGGCCGATCGGCATTCGGGACGCGCTGCCACTGTGCCGATGGGCACTAAGATGTAGGCATGCGTCTTGGAGTGTTCGGAGCCACAGGTCAGGTCGGCAGGGTCATGCGAACCCTGCTCGAACAGCGAAACTTCCCGGCTGACGAGGTGCGATTCTTCGCCTCGTCCCGTTCGGCCGGCACCACCCTGCCGTGGGGCGATGGTGAGGTGGTCGTCGAGGACACCGCCACCGCCGATTTCTCCGGTCTGGACATCGCCCTGTTCTCCGCAGGTGGGGCCACCTCCAAACAGTTCGCCCCCCAGGTGGCCGCTGCTGGAGCCGTCGTCATCGACAACTCCTCGGCCTGGCGCAAGGACCCACAAGTGCCCCTGGTCGTCAGCGAGGTCAATCCGGAGGACGTCAACGAGCGTCCCAAGGGCATCATCGCCAACCCCAACTGCACGACGATGGCTGCCATGCCCGTCCTCAAGCCCCTGCACGACGAGGCCGGTCTGCGACGTCTGGTCGTGGCCACCTATCAGGCAGTTTCCGGTTCCGGTCTCGCAGGGGTGCGCACCTTGACCGACCAGACCCAGGCCACCCGTGATCCTGCCGAGCTGACCTTGGACGGTGCCGCCTATCAGCCCACCGATCTTGGCCCCTACGTCGCCCCCATCGCCTACAACGCTGTTCCGATCGCCGGGAACCTCGTCGACGACGGCACCGGCGAGACCGACGAGGAACAGAAGTTGCGCAACGAGTCGCGCAAGATCCTTCACATCCCAGATCTGTTGGTGGCTGGCACCTGTGTGCGCATCCCGGTGTTCAGTGGCCACGGGCTGGTGGTGCATGCCGAGTTCGCCGACGAGATCACCCCGCAGCGTGCCACCGAGCTGCTGCGCGCGGCCCCCGGCGTCGAAGTGGTTGACGTTCCCGACCCCCGTTCGGCTGCTGGTACCGATCCCAGCCTGGTGGGTCGGATTCGTGCCGACCAGTCGGCTCCCGAAGGTCACGGGCTCGTCCTCTTCTGCACTGCCGACAATCTGCGCAAGGGGGCGGCCCTCAATGCCGTCCAACTTGCCGAACTGGTGGTTGCCCAGTGAGCGAGTCGTCCGGCGTCACACTCGCCGTCCTGGGGTGTGGCACGATGGCCTCCGCCATTCTCGCCGGCCTGCTGGATGCCGACGTCGTGCGCCCCGACGAGGTTGTCGCCACTGCTGCCAGCCAGGCCAGTCGCGAGCGGATCCGCAGTCAACTCGGGGTGCAGGTCTGTGACGACAATGCCGCGGCGTGTGCCGGGGCGAAGGTCGTGCTGCTCGGGGTGAAGCCCCATCTGGCCCTGCCCGTGTTGCGCGAGGCGCGGCTGGGTCCCGACACCGTCCTCGTCTCCATCGCCGCTGGAGTGCCGACCACTGCCCTGCACCAGGCCCGCCAAGCAGGCCCGGTCGTTCGGGTCATGCCCAACACCCCAGCATCGGTGGGCCGGGGAGTGTTCATCGTCTCCCCGGCACGAGGAGCCGAGCAGGCGGCTGACGAGGTTGCCGCGACGCTCGAGCGGGTGGGGGACGTCGTCCAGGTTCCCGAGCACCTCCATGATGCTGCCACGGCCGTCTCCGGTTCTGGCCCGGCCTACATCTTCCTGGTGGCGGAGGCCATGATGGATGCTGCCGTCGGACTGGGCGTGCCACGTGCCCAGGCCAGTGAGCTCGTCATCGGCACCCTGTCTGGGTCCGCAGAGCTGCTGCGGCAGGGGCAGCACCCTGCTGCGCTGCGCAACCAGGTCACCTCACCAGGGGGTACGACGGCGGCCGCCTTGGATGAGCTGGAGGCTCATGGGCTGCGTACCGCATTCTTCCGAGCCATGCAGGCCTGCTGTGACAAGGCCAGGAGCATGGGCGACCGCTTCGAATGACGGATTGACGGGGTACGGGGCAGCCGGGCGCGTGTGGCGTTTTCCCAGGAAAAGGCAGTGGTGCCTGTGCGGCGAAAATTTCAGCGCAGCGTCGCGGGCGTTTCCTCAGGGGAAAACAGTGGTGGTTCTGGCCGCGTGCCTGTGCCGACAGCTTGGAGACTGATCCGGTTTGCCGTACAATTGGCGATTGTCTGCTCGAGGAATCGTTGCTGCGGCACTGAATCGAGCAATCACGTCTTGTCACGCCAGCTGTCTGTCACGGTTGCGTGACGTGTCAGCGGCTACTGCCATGTCGAGAGAGGTCAACAGTGGGTTCCGTCATCAAGAAGCGTCGCAAGCGTATGGCCAAGAAGAAGCATCGCAAGCTTCTCAAGAAGACGCGCATCCAGCGTCGTCGCGCTGGCAAGTGATGCTGATGGCGGCTGGATGAGTCAGTCTGGACGGTGATCCAGAGGGCTCATCCCGGGCCGTCACACACAAAACACAACCCCTCGAGTCGTCATAGCCTCATCAAGCCACTCCCTGCATGGGAAACGTGGTGGGCGGATTCGAGGGGATGTTGTTGTACGCTCACGCAACCTGCGTGAGGCTGTACCCGCGCCAGCTCACGTGAGTCTTTGTGCGCTTGGGCGTGGGCCGAGAAGGGCGTATGCGCTACAAGTGGCTCTCGACGCGCCTGGCGAATATGCTCAGCACGACAGGCCCGGCAGGCTCAAACACTATCACCCTCGTTGATCAGTCCTTGACGAGGGGTCGACGAAGGGACATCACATGAGCGAGACGACCTCGGTGATCGACGCGTCTTCCGGGGCGGAAAGTCGTCCGACGGCCACGTCTCAGCCGCGCGTCCAGTTCGTCGGAACTGGTCCGGGAGACCCGTCCCTGTTGACCATCGCAGCAGTGCGGGCCATCAACGCTGCGCAGGTCATCGTGCTCACCTGCCCGGCACATCGCGATCTGGTGGAGTCCGACGTCCTCGCCCTGCACGACGAGGTGCGTATCGTCCCCGCCGGGATCAGTGCGGAGGAGTCCGACGAGCAGGCCGAAGCGGATCTCACCGCTGAGCTCGTCGATTCCGCCCGGCGCGGCCTGGACGTCGTGCGTCTGGTGAGCGGAGACCCCTTCCTCGACGGAGACGTTGCCGCGGAGGCAGCTGCTCTGGCCAAGGCCGACATCGATGTCGACGTCATGCCGGGCATCTCCCCGCTCACCTCGGTGCCCGAGTACGCCGGTGTCACCCTGCACGGCCATGACGTTCAGCTCATTGGGCCCACCGCTGCCAAACGAGACTTTCAAGAGGGGGGTCACCCTTGGGCACGACGCGGCCTCATCGTCGCCCGTGTCACTGCTGGACAAGTCCCGCTGCTCGTTGACCATGCCATCGAGTCCGGGCGGGACCAGGATGAGCCGGCTGTGCTCACTCGCCACGGTGCCACCACCGAGCAGGTCTCCACGACGACCACCCTGGCTGCCCTTCCCAAGGTGCTTCCGGCCAGTCGGGTGGAACCCGATGAGATGGTACATGTCGTCATCGGACGAGTGGCAGAGGGGCCGTCACGTGAGGAATTGGACTGGTACGAGTCCAAGCCACTGTTCGGCTGGTCGGTGCTCATCCCACGTACCCGCGACCATTCGGCGGTCCTGCCTTCCCGGCTGCAGGCCTACGGGGCCCACTCCTTCGACGTGCCGACGATCTCGATGGAACCGCCGCGCACCCCGCAGCAGATGGACAAGGCCATTCGCGGACTGGTCGAGGGACGTTACGAGTGGGTCGTGTTCACCTCGGCGAATGCGGTGCGGGCCGTCACCGAGAAGCTTGACGCCATCGGGCTGGACGCGCGAGCCTACTCGGGGTTGCGCATCGCCGCGATCTTCGACTCCACGGTGGATGCCTTGACCAAGCAGGGTGTGCGTCCCGACCTCGTCCCCACGGGGGAACAGTCCACGGCTGCTCTGGCCGATGTCTTCCCTGCCTTCGACGACGTTCTGGACCCCATCAACCGGGTCTTCGTGCCGCGCGCCGACATCGCCACCGAGTCACTGTCGGCCCAGCTGTCCGACCTGGGCTGGGAGGTCGAGGACATCATCGGTTATCGCACCGTACGAGCTGCCCCACCACCAGCCGAGACACGGGATGCCATCAAGACCGGCAAATTCGACGCCGTGGCCTTCACCTCCTCGACCACGGTGCGCAACCTCGTCGGTATTGCTGGCAAACCCCACAAGTACACCGTGGTGGCGGCCATTGGGGCGCGTACTGCCGAGACCTGTGAGGAGCACGGGCTGCACGTCGACGTCGTCGCCTCCGAGCCCACCCTGCCTGCCCTGGCCGACGCGCTGGCCGACTTCGCCGCCCACCGACGGGACGACCTCATCGCCAAGGGATCACCGGTGGTTCGCCCCTCCCAGCGTCGTCGACGTGGCAGGCGTAGTCGCTGAGCAGGTTCGGGGTCGTTGGGCAGGTTCCGGGGTTTCGGTTCATCTGCAAAGATGGTTGGGGAGTGCGCCCGCGTGAGCAAGGAGAGAGCGACGATGAACCAGACCACGACCGTCCACGTCCTGCGTCACGGTGAGGTGGACAACCCCACCGGAGTCCTGTACGGCAGGATGCCCGACTTCCATCTCACGGCCCTGGGGCGCCGGATGGCGGCTCGGGCTGCGGAGTACTTCGCCGAACGGCCACTTGCGTTGCTCGTCAGCTCGCCGATGGAGCGTGCCCAGGAAACGATCGCACCGATCGCCAGCCTGCACCCCGAGCTGAAGGTCCACCTGGACGATGACGTCACCGAGGCGGCCAACGCCTTCGAAGGGCAGAGCTTCGGCCCCGGTCACCATCCGCTGCGCGATCCGCACAACTGGAAACTCCTCGTCAACCCGGTCCGACCCAGCTGGGGGGAACCCTATGTCGACATCGCCGAACGCATGACCCGAGCCATCCTCCATGCGGCTGAGAAAGTCGGTCCGGCAGGTGAAGCACTCATCGTCTCCCACCAGCTGCCCATCTGGATCGCTCGATGCGCGGCTGAGGGACGCCGGTTGCCCCACGATCCGCGGTCCCGGCAGTGCACTCTTGCCTCGGTGACGAGTTTCGGGGTTCTTGACGGGCGCATCGTGCGCGTCGACTACGCAGAACCTGCCATCGACCTGGTGCCCAGGAAGGCCCGCAGGGCCAACATCTCTGCTGGTGGTCGGGCAGAACGCTCATGAATGACGGACGTGGCCCTTTGAGCCTCATGTGCACCTCGGCGGCGGTGCCTGCTGGGAACGACACCGATGGCCAGTGACGAGCACCGTGACCGGGGGTGGTGGCTGAAATCTGCCTACCACGACCAGTGGGACGATCTGGTACGGATGGCCTTCCTGCTCTGCGGTCGTTGGAAGGACGCGGAACGGGCTGTCACTGACGCCTTTGTCGAGGTGTATCGGATCAACCCCCGGTTTCGTACCGATGACCTCGTTGCCGATTACCTGCGCACCACCGTCGTCAACCAGTTGCGTCGTCGGCAGGGACGCGCCGGGTTGCACGTCGAGGGACGACAAGGATTGCCGAGTCCACTGGATAGGCTCTCCCAACTCTCACGCATCGAGCAGGAAGTCCTCGTCATGCTGCTGTGGGCCGACCTGGACGAGGATGAGACCGCACACGTCCTCGGGCTACGCCATGGATCGGTGGAAAATCTACGTGACAAGGCCATACACACCCTGGAGAAGCAATTTCGCGCGGAGGATGGCGCAGCCCATGTCGAGTCCTGGCTGCGCGTCGCACTGGAGGAGGCTGCCTCGCAACAGGCGTCGAGTGACCAGCTGGAGACCATCGACGAGAGAATCCAGCAGGTGTCACAGCGTGGTTATGGCCCCAGCCGGCGAGCGGTCGTCGGCAGTGCTCTGGCAGCTCTGGGAGTCGGTGTCGCAGCTCCAGTCGTGTGGGGGCGTATGCACACCCCGCAACGGTCCTCTCCGGTCCCGGGGGCCGATGAGACGGTGATCTCGGACCCATCCGACGAGAAGTCGATGTCGACTCTGCAGAAGGATGTGCCGGTTCTCTACCTCGGACGTTCGGACGGGTTGCTGTACCGCGAGATGCGTGATCTGCCGACTGCCAGTGACAAGCTCGGCACGGCAGTGACAGCAGTCATCAATGCTGCCCCGCTCGACTCGGACTACACCTCGGCGTGGATGGGTGGGCAACTCAACAAGGCTGTCGTCCACGGTGACGTCATCGTCCTGGACGTCGCAGGAGCAGCATGGGATGCCATTCGTTCCCGGGAGAAGCTCACCGCAGCCATTCGCCAACTCGTCTACACGGCCACCGCTGTCGTCGGGGATCGCAATGGTCAGAAATCAGTGCAGTTGCTGCGTGATGGCTCTCCATCGCTACCCTTCATCGGCATCCCACAGGCCAATTTCATCGAGGAGGGTACCGATCGGTGTGGACCAGTCTGGATCGATCGTCCCCAGTCCGGGCAGACCCTGGCGGCAACCAGACTCACGATCGAGGGCCAGGTGCAACGCAAGGTGCGCGCCATCAGCTACCGGATCAACCTCGCTGGCAAGGGTGATCTCATCTCTCGCGGTGTCATCACGCCCGGTCAACCCGACCATCGGGGGTGGCGACGATGGTCGGTCTCGGCTCCGGTGAGGTCTGGAGACGTCCTCATCACGATTGACGCCGATGGCACCAAGGCGCTCAAACTCGTCACCGTGTCCTGACCCAGTGCCTCGGCACCATACCTTGGAACGACATGCACCTGGCTGCTGAGCGGGAAGTCCTCGACCATGTCACCCGCGCGTGCGAGACTTGGAACATGGAGCACTTCGACATCGCGATCATCGGAAGCGGATCTGGCAACACCATTCCGGGAGACGAGTTCGCAGACCGGAGGATCGCCCTCATCGATTCCGGTACCTTCGGTGGCACCTGCCTCAACACGGGATGCATCCCGTCCAAGATGTATGTGGTTCCGGCGGAGTTCGCCTCCAGCACGGACCAGGCACACCGGCTTGGCGTGGATCTGGAGTTCACCGGTGCCGACTGGCGTTCCATCCGCGACCGCATTTTTGGTCGCATCGATCCGATCTCGTTGTCAGGGCGGCAGCGGTTTCGCGATCAACCCAATCTCACCTTTTTCGATGCCGAGGCCAGTTTCGTCGACGAGCACACCCTGCGGGTGGGCAAGACGACGATCTCTGCCGATCAGATCGTCCTGGCAGCCGGATCACGTCCCCGGGTGCCGCACGTGCCTGGCATAGATGACTCGCGGTGGGCCGAACGCATTGTCACCTCCGACCAGGTGATGCGGGTGTCCGAGCAGCCGGAACGTCTCATCATCCTGGGTGCTGGGTTCATCGCTGCAGAATTCGCCCACGTCTTCTCGGCCCTGGGAACCAAGGTGACGATCATCAATCGCTCCGGTCTCATGCTGCGCAAGGAGGACACCGAGATCTCCGAGCGTTTCACCCGTGAGTTCGCCAAGGTGGCGTCGCTACGGATGAGTGAGCAGGTCACGGCCATCGACGTCGATGCGGGTGATCATCTCGTCGTCCAGACCGTTGACGAGAACGGCGTGTCGTACGACTACCCGGCCGACCTCGTCCTCAACGCCACCGGGCGCATCCCCAACACGGATCGGCTCAATGTGGCGGCCGCAGGTGTGGAGGTGGACGACGATGGTTTCGTCATCGCCGACGAGCACCAGCGCACCAGTGTGCCGCACATCTGGGCCCTGGGTGATGTCTGCTCCCACTGGAGACTCAAACACGTCGCCAATGCCCAGGCCCGTGTCGTGGCACACAACCTGCTTCACCCCGAGGATCTCGTGAGTTCCGACGAACGATTCGTCCCGCACGCCGTGTTCAGCAATCCGCAGGTGGCCTCGGTGGGTGCCACCGAGCGTCAGCTGCGTCAGGACGGTGTGGACCACGTGTCCTTCGTCCAGGAGTATTCCGACGTCGCCTATGGCTGGGCCCTGGAGGACCAGGGGCACTGCGTCAAACTGCTCGGTGAGCCAGGTACCGGACGCATCCTCGGTGCGCACGTCATCGGCCCCCAGGCGTCGATCCTGCTGCAGTCGTTCATCACCATGATGAGTCTCGGTATTGGGGCACGACAGATGGCTCGTGGTCAGTACTGGATCCATCCGGCGCTCACCGAGGTCGTGGAGAATGCGTTGCTGGGACTGGCTGAGCGCGCCGAGCAGGCGGACTGACGCGAGCTGGTCTGCCTCCTCGAGAACGTCCCATCCACTGCACGTGGTGAGCCCACCACGCAGGTGCCTCACGGTGCCCCACCCGCCCCACAGCACGAGTCACTTCGTCAGACAAGGCTTGGTGCACCTGTCACCCCCGTTCGCGGACAGATCAGTCGCCGGTCCGTCTGCCAGCCATGTGGGGGATTGCTCCAGCAGCGGGATCGGTGAGGACTGCCGGGCACACAGTTCGAGCCGTCACCACCGGGTGACGGCTCGAAACTGACACGGTCTGGGCTGGTCGGGAATCGCGCCAATCAGCCGAAGCGGCCCGAGATGTAGTCCTCGGTGGCCTTCTCCGACGGGTTGGAGAAGATCTTGTCGGTGTTGTCGATCTCGACCAAGTGGCCAGGCTCACCTTGGGCGCGCAGGTTGAAGAACGCGGTCTGGTCGGAGACGCGGGCTGCCTGCTGCATGTTGTGGGTGACGATGACCACGGTGAACCGCTCCTTGAGCTCGCCGACGAGGTCCTCGATGGCGAGGGTGGAGATGGGGTCGAGCGCGGAGCAGGGCTCATCCATGAGGAGCACCTCGGGCTCAACGGCAATGGCACGGGCGATGCACAGACGCTGCTGCTGGCCGCCGGACAGGGACGCACCGGAGCGGTCCAGACGGTCCTTCACCTCGTCCCACAGGTTCGATCCGCGCAGGGCACGCTCAGCGGTCTCGTCGAGCAGCTTCTTGTCCTTGACGCCGTTGAGCTTCAGCCCGGCCACGACATTGTCACGAATGGACATGGCGGGGAACGGGTTGGCTCGCTGGAACACCATGCCGATGTTGCGACGTACCGCCACCGGGTCGACTCCCTTGCCATACAGGTCGACACCGTCCAGCAGCACCTGGCCGGTGCAGTGGGCGCCGGCAATGACCTCGTGCATACGGTTGAGGGTGCGCAGCACGGTGGACTTGCCACAGCCCGACGGGCCGATGAAGGCGGTGACGGTTCGCGGTTCGACGGTGAAGTTCACCGATTCCACGGCGTGGAAGTCGCCGTAGTAGATGTTGAGGTCCTTGGCCTCGATGCGCTTTGCCATTGATGTTCAGCTCGCTTTCTGTCACTTGCCCATCCGGCGCAGGTACCGGCGAGAGACGGCTCGGGCGATGAGGTTCAACCCCATCACCAGGATGATGAGGGTGACGGCAGCACCCCACACGCTGGGGGTGTTGACGCCGCCACGGGTGTAGGCGTCGGTGATGATCGTCGGGATCGTGGCGAAGTTCGGTGATCCGGGGCCGTCCGCAAAGGTGGTGTTGTACTGCACCAGCACCATGAGCGGGGCAGTCTCACCGAGCACCCGGGCCAGGCCGAGCACGATGCCGGTGAGCACACCGGAGATCGAGGTCGGCAGCACCACGTTGAAGATCGTGCGCCACTTGGAGACACCAAGCGCGTAGGACGCCTCACGAAGGGAGTCCGGTACCAGTTTGAGCATCTCCTCGGTGGAGCGCAGCACGGTGGGAACCATGAGGATCACCAGGGCGAGGGACGCCGCCCATGCCGACTGCGTGCCGTGGAATGTCGAGACGATCACGGCGTAGATGAACAGGGCCGCGACGATCGAGGGAACGCCGGTGAGCACGTCGACCGCGAAGCTGATGACGCGGGCGAGTTTGGTGCCACGGGCGTACTCCACCAGGAAGATGGCGGTGAGCAGGGCGATGGGGATCGAGATCACCGAGGTGATGAGACCGATGACCAAGGTGCCGACGATGGCATGCAGGGCACCCTGCTTGGCCACGTCGAGGCTTGGGTCCATGGTGTTGGCCCACCATGAGGCGTGCAGGATCGGTCCGAGACCGCGATGCAGGGCTGAGGCGAGTAGCCATGCCAGGGGCACGATGGCCAGGGCAGTGGCGAGGATCATGAATCCGGAGACGACACCGTTCTTGGTGGTGCGTGATCCTGAGGGACGTGAGAGATCCAGGGTCTCCTCCACCTGGGGGGCTTGGGTGCTCACTTCTTCACTCCTCTCTCAGCGATGAGCCGCGCTGCGGCGTTGACGATGAAGGTGATGACGAACAACGCCAGGGCTGCAGAGATGAGGGCGCCCAAGGCCATCGGGTCGTTGGTCGCCTCGGCGAAGTCACGTGCGATCTTCGAGGCAAAGGTCTCGCCACCGGTGAAGATCGACGGATTGAGGCCCTGACTCAGTTCCATCGGACTGATGGTCTGCAGGATCAACGTCACGGCCAGGGTCTCACCCAGCGCGCGTCCCAGACCAAGCATGGAGCCTGAGATGATGCCTGACTTGGAATGGGGCAGTACGGCGAGCTTGATGACCTCCCAGCGGGTGGAGCCCAGGGCGAGGGCGGCCTCGACCTGGTCGCGGGGGGTCTGGCTCATGACGTCTCGGCTCACGGCAGTGATGATCGGCAGGATCATGATTGCGAGCACCTGGGAGGCGAGGAAGACGGTACCGCTCGGATTCTCCCAGCCGGCGACCGGTTTCCAGATGGGGATCCACCCCAGAATCGCCTGGTTGATCTTCATGAGCCAGTTCTCGATCGCCGAGGACCCCAGGACGATCCCGCCCCACAGGCCGTACACGATGGACGGTACGGCAGCCAGCAGGTCGACGAGGAATGCCACCGGCCCGGCGAGTTTCTTGGTGGCCATCTGGGTGATGAACAGGGCGATGCCCACGGCGAGGGGCACGGCCAGCAGTAGGGCCAGGAGGGAGGAGATGAGCGTCGTCCACAGCAGGGCGGCGATACCGAACTCCTGCGGGGACTCGCCCGTTGCCCATTTGCGGCTGGTGAAGAAGTTTTCCGAGTTGTCCGACAGGGCGGGAACTGCATGCCAGACGAGGAACGCCAGAATGACCAGGACCAGAATGGCCAGCAGGACGGCAATCGTTGACGACACTCCGGAGAAGATGCGGTCGCCCACCCGGGAGACGGGTTTCATCTTCGATGCTGCGCTGATGGCAGCGGAGTCATGGGTGGGTGAACCATTGTCGCTGACACGCGAAGGACGCTCACCTGGCGTGGCGTCGTTGTGAGTGGCAGGGGGAACCATGTGTTTCCTTCAGTTCAGCATGAACGGGAGGACGAACCCTGATCGATTCGCCCTCCCGCAACTGGGGTCGTCACGTCACGACAGTGACGACTTGCAATGTGGGTCGCGTTGCACCAAGGCTTGACGACCTGGAAGTCAGGAGATGGCCTGGGCGGAGTCCAGAGCCTTCTTGGAGACGTCGGTGGGCAGCGGGGCGTAGCCCAGGTCCTGAATCTTCTTCTGCTCGTCCTGGGAGGCGTAGAAGGAGAGGAAGTCCTTGAGGACGTCGGCGTTCTTGTTGCCGGAGGAGCAGGCAATCTCGTAAGTCACCAGAACAGCGGGGTACACGTCCTTGGGCGTGTTCTTGTACTGCATCTCGAGCTGGAGGTCGTTGCCCTCGCCAGCGGTCTTGGCAGCCGAGACGGCCTTGCCAGCGCTCTCACCGGTGAGCTCGACCGGGCCGTTGCCGTTGTCGATGGCAGCCATGTTGAGGTTGTTCTTGGTGGCGTAGCTCCACTCGGTGTAGGAGATGGAGTTCTTGTTGTCCTTGACGGCCTGGGTCACGCCAGCGGACTTGTCAGCGCCCTTGCCGGTGCCCTTCCACTCCTTGGAGTGCTTCTCGGTCCAGACGTCACCGGCGGCCTTGTTGAGGAACTTGGTGAAGTTGTCGGTGGTGCCCGACTTGTCGGCGCGGTAGTACACGGAGATGTTCTCCGAGGGGAGCTTGGCATCGGGGTTGTCGGCCTTGATGGCGTCGTCGTCCCACTTCTTGATCTGACCGGCGAAGATCTTGGCCAGAGTCTCGGTCTTGAGGTTCAGCTTGCTGACACCGTCGACGTTGTAGACGACGGCAATGGGGCCAGCTGCGAGAGGCAGGTGCCAGGCGTCGGCACCGCAGGTGGCCTTGGCCTTGTCGACCTCGCCCTTGTCGGGGTTGAGAGCGGAGTCGGAACCAGCGAAGTCCACCTGCTTGCCGATGAAGGACTCGATGCCGGCACCCGAACCTGACGGAGTGTAGTTGATCTTGGTCTTGGGACAGGCAGCTGCGTAGTCCTGGATCACCTGGTTGATGGCGTTGGCCTGGGCCGAGGAGCCGGCGCCGTTGAGGGTGCCTGCGGGGCAGGCCGGCTTGAAGGAGGCCGGGTCGGCAGTGCTCTTGGACTCAGCGGAGGCAGCGCTCGTCGCGGCCTGGGAGCTGGCGTCGCTCGAGGAGTTGTCATCCTTGTTGCTGCCACAGCCGGTGAGGACAACGGCGCTCGACAGGGCGAGGACGGTGAGCTTAGCAAGACGGTTCGTCACTGGAATTCCTTGAAAGCTAGGGGGAACAGGATTTCCGCGTCGAGGTCGACTTCCCAGACCTCGGGCAGCAACAAGGCTAGAAGAGCGAAGTGTCCGAATTACCTAGCGTAGGTGAACGGAAAATGAACAAAACGGCCCTCTCGTTGCGCTGTCCGGCAGCTGGTGAGATGGCTCGGGCATCTCATTGCCGTACAGATGGATCGGCAGCCAGCAGGAACTGCTCGCGACATGGCACACGTGTTTCAGGGCTCAGATGATCGAGTCGAGTCGTTCCTCGGCAAGTGATTTTCCGTCCCTGTCCAGGTGAACGATGAGGCACTCCGCTGTTGACATGGGATGGTAGACGACCTCCAGGGCATGATTCATGAGTGGTAGTACCGGCCGATGCCCACAGATGGCCACTGGGTGGGCGGGGTCGTTCAGCGCGTCGGCGACGATGCGGCGCATCTGGTCATCGGTGCGGTCCGGGGCCTCGGCGTGGACCTCCTCGGTGAGCTCATCGTCTGCTCGGACGTCGACCCCGATCTGTTTGGCGTAGGGGGTGAGGGTCTGCACGCATCGGGCAGCGCTGGAACTCACCAGTCGGTGCACTGCGTAACAGTTGAGAATCTGGGGGAGGGCCTCGGCCTGCCGTTTCCCGCGCCGGTCGAGAGGGCGTCTGGCATCGTCGCGATGTTTCCTGCTTGTTCCGGCGGCCCACTCCTTGCGGCTCACGGCCTTGCCGTGGCGCACCACGACGATCGTCGTCGTCGGTAGGGGGACCGACAGCGCCTCCTCGAGCACCTGGAGCTCCGAGGGATAGGTGAGCAGATCATCTGCCCTGTCCACCGGGAGCCAGAGGACCTCGTCAACCTCATCGTCGGGGGAGTGTCCCTGTTCCTCGAGCGCCTCGCCGATCCACCACGAGACCACCTTCGGCCCCACCTTGCGAATCGAGTACTCGACCGGTTGGAGCGGCACTCCCAGCCGAATCCGGCAGCCGGTCTCCTCGGCCACCTCACGCACTGCCGTCAACGGCAGTGGCTCATTCCTGTGCTGCTTGCCCTTCGGCAGGGTGATGTCCCGGTACCGGGGACGGTGCACGACAAGCACCTCACGGGTGCCGTCTGTTCGGGTACGCAGCACGACGGCACCAGCTGCCCGAATCGGTTTGCGGTGACTCATTTTCTCCGCATCCTGGTACGACGGATGAGCTCCTCCTGCAGATCGGTGAGGGGATTGCCCTCCGAGTCACGCGACACCTGGGTCCAGGTGTCGCCGGTGAGTTGCCAGGAGACGGTGTTCTCGTCGAAGGCGAGGTTGAACAGGTCGTCGATCTCGGCGACGTGGGTGCGGTTGGACAGCCCCACCAGCGATTCGACTCGCCGGTCCAGGTTGCGGTGCATGAGGTCTGCCGAGCCAATGGCCACGATGGGCGAACCGCCGTTCTCGAACCAGAATATTCGGGAGTGTTCGAGGAATCGGCCGAGGATCGAACGCACCCGAATGTTCTCGCTGAGTCCGGGGATGCCCGGCTTGATGGCGCAGATACCGCGAACCCACAGATCCACCGGCACGCCGGCATGGGAGGCGCGGTACAGGGCATCGATGATCCGCTCGTCGACGATGGAGTTCACCTTGATGCGCACGCGAGCTGGCCTGCCGGCCTCCTTGTTCGCCATCTCATGGTTGATGGCGTCGATGATGCCGTTGCGGATCCCCTCGGGGGCCACCAGAAGTCGACGATAGCGTTTCTCGGCCGTCATGCCCGACAGGTGGTTGAAGAGTCGGGCGACATCGTCGGTGATGATCGGATTGCTGGTGAGCAGGCCGAAGTCCTCGTACTGACGGGCCGTCTTGGGGTTGTAGTTGCCGGTCCCGACGTGGGCGTAGCGACGCAGCCCGTCCCCCTCGTCGCGAATGACCATTGAGAGCTTGCAGTGGGTCTTGAGGCCAACCATGCCGTAGACGACGTGCACCCCGGCTCGCTCCAGCACCCGGGCCCAGGCGATATTGGCCTGCTCGTCGAATCGGGCCTTGATCTCCACGACGGCGAGCACCTGCTTGCCGGCCTCGGCGGCCTCCACCAGGGCGTCGATGATGGGGGAGTCGCCGGAGGTGCGGTACAGCGTCTGCTTGATGGCGAGCACCTGGGGATCGGCAGCCGCCTGCTCGATGAACCGTTGCACACTTGTGGCGAAGGAGTCGTAGGGATGCTGGACGAGAACATCGCGTCGCCGGATCGCCGCGAACATGTCAGCGGGCTGGGACGTCTCCACCTCGGCCAGGTGGGGATGGGTGATCGGTAGGAAGTTGGGGTACTTGAGGTCGTCACGGTCGACGTCGGCCAGGGAGAACAGGCCGGTGAGATCCAGTGGTGCGGGGAGTCGGAACACCTCGTTGTCGTGAATGCCGAGTTCCCGTACCAGTAGGTCGAGCATGTCGTCCTGGATGTCGTCCTGCACCTCCAGACGTACTGGTGGACGCCCGACGTTGCGGCGCAGCAGCTCCTTCTCCAGGGCGAAGAGGAGGTTCTCGGCGTCGTCCTCCTCAACCTCGAGATCCTCATTTCGGGTGACGCGGAAGGTTGTGTGCTGCAGGACGTCCATACCGGTGAACACCTGGTCCAGGTGACGACTGATGACCTCCTCCAGTGGCAGGAAACGGCCCTGTCCGAGGCTCACCAGACGTGGCAGCACCGAGGGCACCTTGATGCGCGCGAACTGCTGCAGGCCGGTGGTCGGGTTGCGCAGCATGACGGCAAGGTTGATCGACAGCCCGCGGATGTAGGGGAACGGGTGCGAGGGGTCGACTGCCAGCGGGGTCAGTACGGGGAAGATGCGTTCGGCGAAGAGGGCGCGCATCCGCGTCTTCTCCTCGTCACCGAGATCGACCCAACGGACGATGTGAATGCCCTCGCTCACCAGCCCGGGACGCACGTCGTCGTTGAAGATACGAGCCTGCTCGGCGACCAGCTCATGGGTGCGCTCCAGTATCGACTCGTGAAGGTCACGTGGCATCTGTCCGGTGACGGTGGGCACGGCGACACCAGCGTCGATACGACGTTTGAGCCCGGCGACGCGCACCATGAAGAACTCGTCGAGATTGGAGGAGAAGATGGCCAGGAACTTCGCACGCTCGATCAGCGGGACGCGCTCGTCATCGGCGGCGAGGTCGAGCACACGCCGGTTGAACGCCAACCAGGACAGTTCACGATCGCTGTAGCGTTGACGTGGCAGATCAGCATCCGCCTGTGCGTCATGCGCGGGCGGGTATGCCTTCTGGTGGGCCATGTGCACCTCTCTCGGCGGAATCAGTTCGTGGAAAACGTGTCGGCACCAATCTACCTGTTCTGTGCCACTCGATGTCGTGTGACCACCGGGCTCCGTGGTCGGCCTCGTCGCCCCAGCTGTGTGAGCCCAGTCGGTGCTCCCGAAGTGGGGCAAGGTCCCTGGGGGTCAGCGATTGACCTGGAACCGGTACCCCACCGACCGGACGGTGTGGATGTGCCCCTCGAACTCCGGACCGATCTTTGCGCGCAGTCTGCGGATGTGGACGTCGACGGTACGTGTTCCACCGTAGTAGTCGTAGCCCCACACCTGTGACAGCAGTACCTCACGACTGAGTACCCGACCGGGATTGGCCACGAGGAACTTCAACAGTTCGAACTCGGTGTACGTGAGGTCGAGGCTCATGCCGCCCACCGTCGCGGTGTACCCGTCCTCGTCGATGACGAATGGTCCCGCAGTGACGAGTGAGTCGTCGGGGCCAGTCAGGATGAACCTGATCCGAGCATCCATCTCGAGGGGGCTGGCAGTCTCGACGAGGAAGTCGTCGACACCCCACTGGGGGCTGAGCATCGGCAGGGCTTCCTGAGGTACCAGCGCGACGATCGGTCTGCGCAGGCCAGCGGCAGCCATTCTGGCGCACATCTGACGGGCATCACCAGGGGCAGTCCGATAATCGACGAGGGCGAGGTCTGCTGCCGTGGCCAGGCTGATGGAGCTGGGGCCGGGAGCGCCGGAGTCGGCTCCTGGCGTCGCGCTGCCAGCGGCTGAGGCGTCAGCGGATGTCGTGGCACCACGACCCGCCATGGACCCACGTACCGACCTGGTTCCGGTGGGTGGTGTCGTTGCTGGGTCCAGTGGCAGTAGTTCGATCTCATGGTCGAGCAGGGTCAGGGCGTCGGGTGATGGAGTGGTCTCATGGGTGAAGAACGCGATCCGCGCCACGGGTTCCTCCTCGCCAGTTGACCAGAACACGACTGCACGGACATTGTGCCAACCCTTCGGGTGACTGTGCAGCTGCCAGCTCGATGAGCCGACCCATTCCACAATTTCCGAACCATGGTCTTCCCTGGTGATGGGGATCAGGCCCCAGCGATGAGGATGGGGATCAGGCCGGGCGTGAGTACCATCGGAGGTGTGATGAAGGACCTGCCCGACGACTGGTTTCGTCCCGGTTCCCATGAGCAGCCGGACGAGGACGAGCAGCACGCCAGTTCTGAGCAGGGGGAGAGGAACAGGTATCGCAGGTTCTCCCGCCGTGCCAAGGACCTGGAGACACACGGCCGGGTTCATCTGGATCGTGACGAGCAGGGTGGACGATCCGTGGTCGTCGGTCACCGGATGGACCAGGCTTCACCGTCCAGTGCCACCCGGGCCTTTCGCCGTGGGTGGATGCTCTGGGTCCTGCTCGCTCTGGCGGTGGGGGTCCTGGTGGGTACTGTCGTGGTCAGGTCGTCCGGCATCGACTCCGGAGCACCGGACTCCGTCGTCTCCGTACCGGCGGACAATGTCACGGACGCCCCTGCCCCCTACACCGGGCAGAGCAGACCAGTGACGTCGATCACGGCGAGCGCCACCTGCACAGCCGATCCACGCGGTGGCATCAAGGGGGGGCTGGTGACTTACCAGCCGGCCAATCTGGTTGACGGATCCTCCCAGACCGCCTGGCGATGTGACGGCTCGGCGAACGGGCAGAAGATCACCCTCAAGGTGCCGGACGGTACATCGGTGGTGGGAGTGGGACTCATCAATGGCTATGCCAAGAAGACGGATGGGGTGGATCTGTATCCCCAGTACCGTCGAGTGCTCAAGGTGCGGTGGGACCTTCCCGACGGCGAATGGTTCATCCAGGATCTCACCGATGACTCCCAGACGTTCCAGACCGTCATGATCGCTCCCACCCGGGTGCATGGTGGCATCGTCATGACGATCATCGACTCCACGCTGCCGGGGGAGGACATGGCGAGCAGGGACGCGGTGCTGCTGTCCCAGGTCGCCGTGTTGGCCGCCAAGTAGCTCGTCGCCAACCCCCTCGGTCGTTTGCCGAGGGCGTGGCCCGTCAGTCCCAGTTGTCGGAGTCGATGATGATGGTGACGGGCCCGTCATTGACCAGGTGGACCTTCATGTCTGCCCCGAACCTTCCGGTTTCCACGTGCGCGCCAAGGTCTCGCAGGCATTGCACCAGATGATCGACGAGCGGTTCGGAGACCGGGCCGGGAGCCGCCGCGCTCCAGGAGGGGCGGCGTCCTTTCCGGGTGGCAGCGTAGAGCGTGAACTGGCTCACGACGAGGATCGGGGCGTCAGTGTCACTGGCGGACCTCTCCTCGTCGAGGATGCGTAGGCTCCAGATCTTTCGTGCGACCTTCTCGACAACGTCCGAGGTGTCGGTGTGGGTGATGCCAGCCAGAACGAGCAGCCCGGGCGAGGTCAGTTCGCCGACGACGTCACCGTCCACAGTGACATCGGCACTGGCGGCTCGCTGGATGACGACGCGCATGGTCTCCTCGTGGTGGATCACCTGGGTGCGGCGATTGCCCGGGTGAAGTGGAATGGGACGTACGGCCCCTCGGACTGCACCTGCTGATCGGAGGTTGCCCTGATCCGAGGTCGGTCCGCTGCTTGCAGGGGTCGGTCCTTGGGTTACGGGGCCGGCGGTTCGGTCCCACCGTCCCGACAACGCGAACGGTGTCGGTGGTTCGTTGGTACGAGCACACATCCTACGCTGGATTTCCAGCGCTGTGGGCGATGAGACGTGGGAGTTCCTTGTTGATCCCGTAGACTTGATGGGTGGCCATCACCGATCTCGTCGTGCTCGTAGCGCTGTGTCTGGGGACTGCTGTGACATTGGGGTCGTGGGTCATCACCGCGTTCTGCCGACGTGGCAGGCGGTGACGTCATGTCAAGAAGTAGAGCAGTAGAGGACTCATGGTCTTTCACATTCCCGACGATCTGAATCGCGATCTCATGCCCCTGGCCTGGATGATTGGCCACTGGGAAGGTGACGGGCATGGTGCCGAGACCGATGGCACCCAGTTCGAATTCGGTTGTCAGATCGATTTCACCGAGAACGGTGGGGATTTCCTACACTACATCTGCCAGACCTACCACAAGAACCCTGACGGCACCCCGGCACGTCCGCTACGCATGGAGACCGGGTACTGGCGTCCGCGGGTGGACTCCAAGAGCCTCACCGTCGTCATGACGGCGCAGGAGGGCTGGTCGGAGCTGTGGTCCGGCTCGATCGACGGGGCCAAGATCGAGATGCGCACCGACACCGTGGTGCGTGCCGATGATGCCTCGGTGGCCTACACCGCCGGACAACGGCTCTACGGGCAGGTGAACTCGGATCTCCTGTGGACCTTTGACCGTTCCGTGGAGGGGGACGCCCTCAAGCCCTACATGTGGGCGCAACTCAAGAGGGCCTGACATGCCGGTACTCCTCACCGACGGACCGGACGCCGGACTCGTCTCGCACGTCGGGAACCCCAATGTCGAGCAGCGTCACATCGAGGACGGCGCCGGGTGGTTGGCCCTGACGAACCGAGAGGTGTTCTCGGTGAGTGGGCCGGATCGACTCACCTGGCTGCACTCACTCACCACCCAGCATCTGGAGAACCTGCAGCCGGCCGAGACGACGACTGCGCTGATTCTCGATCCCCAGGGGCACATCGAGCACGTCATGCACGCAGTCGATGACGGCACCACCCTCTGGGCCTGGACCGAACCGGGCCGTGGTGACGATCTCGTCGCCTGGCTCGACTCGATGCGATTCATGATGCGCGTGCAGGTGCGCCGACACGCAGATCTTGCCGTGGTGTGGACCGGGGCAGACGTGGCAACCGATCAGGGTGACGTGGTTGCCCGGTTGACCTCGCAGATCGCCGGGGGAACGGAATTCATCGTCCCGATGGGTGAGCGTGCCGATCCTCAGACAGTGCAGTTCGGCAACCACGTCGACACCGAACCGGTGGGTGTGCTCGCCTGGGAGGCCACGCGGATCGCTTCCGGCATCCCGCGCATCGGCCTCGACACCGATGCGCGCACCATCCCCAACGAGATCGGGTTGTACGCCACGCACCTCGACAAGGGGTGTTACCGCGGTCAGGAAACCGTGGCGCGAGTGCACAATCTGGGCCGTCCGCCACGGCGTCTCACCATGCTCATGCTTGACGGGTCCGACGCCGAACTGCCTGATCCGGGAGCCTCGGTGATTCTGGAGGGACGAAAAGTGGGGCAGCTCGGTGGCGTTGCCATGCATCACGAACTCGGTCCGGTAGGTTTGGCGCTGCTCAAGCGCAATGTTTCCGTGGACGCGGTACCCACCGTCGATGGTGTTGCAGCCAGTCAGACCATTCTGGTGGATCCCGAGGTGGGGCTGCATGTACGTCCACAACTGTGATTCCGGTTGCTGGAGCCGTCGAATGGGACATGTGAAGGAGTTTTGAGTGTCGTCCAAGGTCGAGTTCAGCCGAACCCAGAAACTGTTGACGGCTCTGGCGGACGTCTGCGTGTTCATCGGTGGAATGTATCTGTCGTTCTACCTGCGTTTCGGGTTCACCATCCCCGCACGAAACCTCAATGACGCCAAGGCCGCCATGGTCACCGGGATCATCGCGTTTCTCCTTGTCAATGCGCTATCTGGTATGTATGTGCTGTACAACAAGACGTTGCTTGACATCGCGGTCATCACTGTCGTCGACCAAGCCCTGGTGACGATCCTCATCATGGCGCTGACCTTCGTCGGACGGTGGTTCGCGTTCCCCCGATCGGTGCTGCTCATCAACTTCGCGGTGAGCACGGTCCTGCTGGGGCTGTGGCGTCTTCTCGAGTTCAAGACCTATCAGAAGTTGCGGGGCGTCAAACGGGTCATGATCGTGGGCCCTGCCGAGGAGCTCAATCGCTCGGTGGTCAACTTCCTCTCCAACCGCAGTTCACGGCACCGTCTCACCCATGTGGTGGACGGCAGCTACCTGGAGCAGATTCGCGACCATCTCGACGAGTTCGACACCGTGCACGTCTCCGACGACCTGCCCGATGAGGATCGGCTTGCCATCTACGACTTGTTGCTGCGGGAGGACAAGGAGATCTTCCTGTCCACGAGTTTCGAGCATCTGCTGCTGGTCAACCCGACCATCATGAGTATCGAGGACGAGGCCATCATCGCCGTGAGCCCGTTCCGCATCCCGGCCGAGCTGGACGTCTTCAAACGGCTGTCCGACATCCTCATCGCCCTTGTCGGGCTCATCCTTGCCTCGCCAGTCATGCTCATCACGGCCATCCTCGTCAAGGCAACGTCGCATGGCCCGGTCTTCTATCGTCAGACCCGCGTCACTCGTGGTGGCAAGGAGTTCAACATCCTCAAGTTCCGCTCCATGTCGGCGAGCGCCGAGAAGGAGTCCGGACCCATGCTGGCCACCTCCCATGACCCGCGTGTCACCCCGGTCGGCAAGTATCTGCGAAGCCTGCGCATCGACGAACTGCCTCAGCTCTTCAATGTCCTGGTGGGAGACATGTCGATGGTGGGTCCGCGTCCGGAGCGGCCATTCTTCGTCGAGCAGTTCGAGCAGCAGAATCCGCACTATCATCTGCGTCACTCGGTGCGCGCCGGGCTCACTGGCTATGCCCAGGTGTACGGGAAGTACGCCTCGGACTTCTCGGCCAAGCTGAACTTCGACCTCATCTACATCAAGCAGTACTCCCTGCTCATGGACGTCAAGATCCTCATCCAGACGGTGAAGATCCTCTTCGACAAGGTCTCCAGCCGGGGAGTTGAGGACGACGAGGCCCCCACCGACCAGGTTCGGCTTCCAGAGGGGGTCAAGCACCTGTCCTGACGCAGAGGGGCCTGAGAGGTCGAGACTCGGACAGGTTCTCGGGGACAGGTACTTGTGGTGCTGAAAAAACATTGGGGGCCTGCCTCTCGGCAGACCCCCAGGTCATTCACGGGTGACAGCTCGTCACACGTGCAGACGCAGACGCGATCAGTAGACGACGACCTTCGTGCCGACGGGAATCTTGTTCCACAACCAGCGGGCCGCGTTCATGTCGCGCACATTGATGCAGCCACCCGAGCCGCGGGCCCAGCCGTAGCGGGCGAAGTCGGCGGAGTAGTGGATGGCCTCACCACCGTCGAAGAACATCGCGTACGGCATCGTGACGTGGTAGATCGTCGAGTAGTGGTTCTGGTGCTTCATGTACACCTTGAAGACGCCATTTCGGGTCTGGGTGCCAGGAGCACCGAAGCGTGCATCGAACTCGGCGATGACCTTGCCGTTCTCCATGTAACGCAGTTTGCGGTCAGCCTTGCTGGCGCAGGCCACCTTGGCGCCTTTCAGACAACGAGAGTCCACGTGCTTGTTGGTGGGTTTGGATCGGGAGATGGCATTGTTGGGGACCCATCCCTGCGTTCCTCGGAACCAGACGGGGGTCCACCCACCACGGGGCATGTCGCGCATCCCGACGTAGGCGCCACGACGAATGGTTCCCACCGTCTTGGACGATGACGATGCAGTGGCCTTCACGGCAACATTTTTGGTGGCATACACGACGGTTTTGGCGGGGATCTCGGAGGTGCTGAGGACGACCTTGGGGATCCAGGCATCCCGGCCGCGGTAATTCACCGGCCACCATCCGCCCTGGGCGGGGCCGCGGGTGCCGACGTACTTCCCGCGGTTGATCGAGGCAACTTTCGTCGAAGACATCGATGTACGGTCGTAGACGTAACTGTTGTTGGTGATCCAGACCAAGTGGTTGCGGTACTTGGCGACAGGCTTTCCAGAGATGTATTTGACGTCGATTCTGGCCTGCGTACCACGGTAGTTGACGATCCACCAGTTGCTTTTGCCGTTGCGTCCGTAGGAACCGATGCGATCGCCAACGTGAGATCGGGCGATCTTCTTGCCGGCGAGGTCGTAGACGTTGGCGTCGGCATTCAGGTAGACGACCCCCTTCTGTGGGGGCGTCGAGGGCTGGGCAGTTGCAGTCGGTTGGGCGGCTCGCTGGGGAGGGGCGGGAGTCCCGGTTGACTCCTCGAGCTGGCGGTCGGAGCTCTCCGGGCTCGCCGTGGAGGAATCGGTGGGCTCGGCAGAGTGTCCGGTCGTGGCTGGCGCGCTGTACAGGGTTGGAGTAGGGGTGCCTGACGTGGCTGCAGGATCTGCATGGGCCTGCAGAGGTGCCACACTCAGGAGGAGCACTGTCGACAGTGCTCCAGCTGCGAGGGTTCGTGACAATGTCATGGTTGACCTCGAGGATAGGGGTGATGAGGGGCAGCTGCCGTGCATGCTGGGCACGGATCTGACTGGCACAGATTAATACCAGTGTCGCCCAGAAACACCATCTGGGACGGCGAGGTGGTGGTGCAGACGTTTCATACTGCCCCACCACTCAACCGGCACGTGAGCGTCTTCCTGTGAACGGCCTGGTCGTCGCGGTTTACGCTGGTGGCGTAAGGAATGAGAACTTTTCTCAGTCGGTACGGTGTGCTTCAGGCCTTCTTGGCACGGGTGCGAGCCTTGGCCCGTTCGTGGGCGTTGAGCTCCACCTTGCGAATGCGCACCATGTCCGGGGTCACTTCGAGGCACTCGTCCTCACGGCAGAATTCCAGCTGCTGCTCCATGGACATCTTCGTTGCTGGGATGAGTCGTTCCAGTTCGTCACCAGTGGAGGAACGCACGTTGGTGAGATGCTTCTCCTTGGTGGGATTGACGTCCATGTCATCGGGACGGGAATTCTCGCCGACGACCATGCCCTCGTAGGTGTCCTCACCCGGGGAGACGAACATCGTGCCGCGCTCCTGCAGGTTGAACAGGGCGTAGCTGGTGACGGTTCCCTGACGGTCGGCCACCATGGAGCCGGTCTGACGGGTGCGCAGCTCCCCCACCCACGGCTGGTAGTCCTCGAAGACCTGGTTCATGATGCCCTGACCGCGAGTCTGGGTGAGGAACTCGGTGCGGAAACCGATGAGGCCACGGGCCGGCACGACGAACTCCATGCGCACCCAGCCCGAACCGTGGTTGACCATATGCATCATCTGGCCCTTGCGCAACCCCATCATCTGGGTGACGGTGCCCATGAATTCCTCGGGGGCGTCCACGGTGACCCGCTCGAAGGGCTCGTGGAGCCTGCCGTTGATCTCGCGGGTGACCACCTGCGGCTTGCCCACCGTGAGTTCGAAACCCTCTCGACGCATGAGCTCCACCAGAACGGTGAGCTGCAGCTCACCGCGTCCCTGCACCTCCCACTGGTCCGGGCGATCGGTGGAGTTGACGAGGATCGAGACATTGCCGATGAGCTCCTGGTCCAGGCGGGCCTTGAGCAGGCGTGCAGTGAGCTTGTCGCCGGAACGCCCCGACAGCGGCGAGGTGTTGATGCCGAACGTCATGGCCATCGACGGCTCGTCAACGTGAATGAGCGGCAGGGGCGTGGGGTTCTCCGGGTCGGAGAGGGTCTCACCGATGGTGATCTCCGGGATACCGGCGATGGCGACGATGTCACCGGGCCCCGCAGACTCTGCCGGCACCCGTTCCAGGGCCTCGGTCTTGAGGAGTTCGGCCAGCCGTACGTTCTGCACCGATCCGTCCCGGCGACACCAGGCGACCATCTCTCCCTTGCGCAACTGCCCGGACACGACGCGGCACAACGCCAGACGCCCCAGGTACGGCGAGGCGTCGAGGTTGGTGACGTGTGCCTGGAGCACCCCGTTCTCCTCGTAGCTGGGAGCCGGGATGTTCTCGACGATGCAGTCGAAGAGGGGCTGCAGGTCGGGGGAGTCGGGCATCTCGCCGTCGGCCGGCTTGGTCATCGAGGCCCGGCCGGCCTTGGCGGAGGCGTAGACGACCGGCACGTCGAGCAGGGAGGCGTCCTCGTCCTCCGACAGATCCATGAACAGGTCGTAGGTCTCCTCGACGACCTCGTCGATCCGGGCATCGGAGCGATCCACCTTGTTGATGACGAGGATGAGGGGGAGTTTCTTCGCGAGGGCCTTGCGCAGGACGAAACGGGTCTGGGGCAGGGGCCCCTCGGACGAGTCGACGAGCAGGATGACGCCGTCGACCATCTCCAGGCCGCGTTCGACCTCACCGCCGAAGTCGGCGTGACCAGGGGTGTCGATGATGTTGAAGGTGATCTCCTCGTCATCGCTCATGCGATGGGTGACCGCCGTGTTCTTGGCCAGGATGGTGATGCCCTTCTCACGCTCGAGGTCCATCGAGTCCATGACGCGCGTGTCGACGTCGGCACCCTCGCGGAATGCGCCGGACTGCCACAACATTGCATCGACGAGGGTCGTCTTTCCGTGGTCGACGTGGGCCACAATGGCGATATTGCGCAGATCATTGCGAACGGGCATGAAAAATCTCCGGTCGGTCGACGGGTAGGCAAAGGCATGCACGAAAAAGGCATCCCCACCCAAGTGTAGTCGTGTTCGTCGTCGGACTCATTCGTCGTGGCGCGGCAGGACGTGCTGACAGTTCATGCTGATCTGGTGGGGCTTCTCGGCCCACGCTCCCGCGCGTAGCCGGATCGGCATAGGCTAGGACCCATGGCCAAAGACCCCAGTGACGTGTCCGCTCCCGATCAGGAGAACGCCGACGAGGACGTCGTGCTCGCCGACTCGGCGGTGATCTCGGCGTTGTCCGCCCAAGGCAGAGAGCACTTCAACGACGTTGCGAAGGACCATCTGAACTCGCCTCTGGTGTGGGCGCTGCTGGCCGAGGGTGCGCTGCTCACGGGCAGTGAGAGTTCCGACATGGCTGCCTACTCCTACGCAAGCACAGGTGTGTTCCTGGGCAAGCAGCTGCTGGAGGAGGCTGGCTGGCAACCCGGCGACACCCTGCTGTGGCAGCATCTGCCCAATCAGGGACTCATCCGTGCCATGCGGGCTCGGGCCCAGGCGGCACGTCGACTCGGTGCCGAGGAGGAGTCGACGCAGTTGTGGGCCGATCTTGAGGAGCTGTGCCCAGATCTACCGCAGTGACCAGTCATCCGCGACAGGCCCGGCAAAGGTGGGCGATCCCTGGCCGGAGGGGTAGTCCTCGGCGGGGATCCAGACGCGGCCCGGCACGGGTGGGTTGTCCACATCGAGAATCCGTGCTCCCCGTGCTGATTGCCACGCTCGGCCAGCACGGCGAGCGCAGATGAGGGACAATGGCGTATCGAACGTCGATGATGACGATGGATGAGGAGGGGCCATGACCGAGCATGTGGAGTTTCGCGACTATCAGCCTCAGGACGTGACGAAGATCTCATTCGGCAGCCCCGGTTCGTTCGCCGAGCGGATGGACATGGTTGGTTCAGTCGGCCGGGTCGCCGTGTGGCGTGGTGAGATCGTCGGGTATGCCGTCACCTGGCTGGCGCTCGTGCATCGGACTCGTCGATTCGTCGAGGTGGAGGTCGCCCCGAACTCACGAGGGCATCAGATCGGTACCCGGTTGCTCGACCAGGTTGCCGAGGCGTCTGACCGTCCCTTGGCCGTCAAGGCCATCGAGGGCTCCGACGTCGAGGAGTTCTACTTGGAACATGGTGCCAGGCCCTACGCCGTCTGCCCGCCCCTGGAGCTGCCGCGGCGCAGTTTCGAGAAGGTCGTCAACCGGTTGGGCTCGGTCGACGACGTCGTGGCCGGCTCCACCCTGGCGCCGGGAACCGTCGAACTGTTGTGGTCGCAGATCTACACCTGGACCCACGAGGAGTGGTCACCGGTAGACGACTCGGACGAGGCGCGTGCGGCAATCGCCTCCGAGGCCCGCGAACTCGACCTGGATCGTACTGCCGTCGCCCTCGTCGACGGGGAACCAGCCGCCGTCGCCTTCGTCTTCGACGATCCGGGGGCGTCGACCGTCTGTGCCGAGTCCGTGCGACGGGACACCCCTGACGCCGACGAGGCCCTCACCCGGGCCGTCGCCTGGGTCGTGCGGGACGCTCATGGTCGCTCGGAACACCGACTGGCCTTCGACGGTCACGAGTCCGACCCGCATTTCGGGCCGTTGGCGCGCCGGCTCTGCCTGGAAGGGGCACGCCTGAGCCTGCTCGAGATCCCCGTCCCGAGCCGCGCTGATTCCTGATGTCACCTGTGTGGTGGCGGGCAGTGACGCACCTCACCTCCTCACCACGGGCAGACGAGGTTGAGTGACGACACCGCGTGGCCATGACGCGTCTCCTTCGTTGGGCAGACGGGGTTGGGGTGGAGGGGTTTCCCGGTGCGGCATTGCCCTGCACCTGAGGTGGCCAGAGATTGGCCTCAGGTCTGCATTGGGTGCAAGGGAGTCCTCCCTGGCTTGGCGTTCTCCCTGGCTTCGGAAGGTCGGTGGTCCTCCAGACCAACGGATCCAGGTCAACGGAGAACCGGGGGAGCCGCAGGGCGTGTGGAGCTCGTTCGGGTGCAGCTGCCGGACGAGACTCGGTGTGAGAAACCCTCATGCCGTAAAGTTGGACCGGTTGCACCGGCAGTCCAGCTGTCCGAGGAGATGGAAAGAGTATGCCCGGAATCATCGTCATGGGAGCCCAGTGGGGCGACGAGGGAAAAGGAAAAGCCACCGATCAGATAGCCGAGCGAGTCGACTACTGCGTCCGGTACTCCGGGGGCAACAACGCCGGACACACCGTTGTCGTGGGTGACGACACCTTCGTCATGCACCTGCTGCCCGCTGGAATCCTCAACCCCAACTCCACCGCGGTACTCGGAAATGGCGTCGTCATCGACCTGGACGTCATGCACGACGAGCTCGACGCCCTGGGCAGGCGCGGCGTCGAGGTGCCCCACCCCCTCATCAGCGCCAACGCCCACATCATCACTCCCTACCACCAGACGATGGACCGGGTCACTGAGCGATTCCTGGGCAAGCGCAGGATCGGTACCACCGGACGCGGAATTGGTCCGGCCTACTCCGACAAGGTCAACCGGATCGGCATCCGTGTGCAGGACCTCTTCGACGAGTCCATCCTGCGTCAGAAGGTCGAGGCCTCCTTGAGCCGCAAGAACCAGACCTTGGTGAAGATCTACAACCGACGTGCCATTGACGCCAATCAGGTGATCGACGGGCTGCTCTCCCACGCCGAGCGGATCCGCCCCCACGTCGTCGACACTTCGCGTCTGCTCAACAAGGCTCTTGACGACGACAAGGTTGTCCTCTTCGAGGGGGCCCAGGCCCATCACCTGGACATCGACTTCGGCACCTACCCCTACGTCACCTCATCCAGTCCGATCGCCGGCGGTGCGTGTACCGGCACCGGCGTCGGACCGACCCGCATCGACCGGGTCATCGGCATCGCCAAGGCCTACACCACCCGCGTGGGTCAGGGGCCGTTCCCCACCGAGTTGCTCGACGAGAGTGGTGAGGCACTGCGACAGGCTGGCGGTGAGTTCGGGGCCACCACCGGCCGGCCACGTCGGTGCGGCTGGTTCGACGCCGTGGTCGTCGAGCAGGCGGTGAACGTCAACTCCGCCACCGACGTCTTCCTCACCAAACTCGACGTGCTCACCGGCATCGAGAAGATCCCGGTGTGTGTGGGTTACGAGATCGACGGTGAGCGCACCGACGTCATGCCCACCACCCAGTCGCAGTTCCATCACGCCAAACCGGTGTATGAGTACCTGCCCGGTTGGACCGAGGACATCACTGGTGCCCGCCGTCTGGACGATCTGCCCACCGCCTGCCGCCGCTACGTCGAGCGTCTGGAGGAGCTCATCGGGTGCCGGATCTCCGGCATTGGCGTGGGGCCGGGACGTGAGCAGTCCGTGGCCGTGAACAGCCTCATCGACTGAGCACGGTCACCAGGGGATTCTGGCGTCAGGAGGGCTGATTCGCCGCAGTGCGCGATCCTCGGCCGTGGACGCAGGAGGAGGAATCGAGCTCGACCCCGTAGTCTTGACCCGTGGCTCAGATGACAGTTCTCGTTCTCGGCTCGGGCGGGCGCGAACATGCGCTTGCCCTGGCATGCTCCCGCGATCCCCAGGTGGGGCAGGTGCACGTGGCTCCCGGCAACCCCGGGACTGCCTCGTTCGCCGTCAATCACGATGTCAGTCCGACCGATCTGCCCGCCGTCGTCGGCCTGGCGCGCTCCATCGAGGCCGACCTCGTCGTCGTCGGCCCGGAAGCCCCGCTGGTCGCTGGCGTGGCAGATGCCCTGCGTGCAGCCGGGATCCCGTGTTTCGGTCCCAGCGCTGCTGCTGCTCGTCTGGAGGGATCCAAGGCCTTCGCCAAGCAGGTCATGGCCGACGCCGGAGTGCCGACTGCTGCGTCCTGCGTCTGCACCGACCTGGACCAGGTGGCCAATGCGCTGGATGATTTCGGGGCTCCACACGTCGTCAAGGATGACGGGCTCGCCGGCGGCAAGGGAGTCGTCGTCACCGAGGATCGGGATCAAGCCCTTGACCATGCGCAGCACTGCCTGGAGGCAGGTCACGAGGTTGTCATCGAGGAGTTCCTCGACGGACCCGAGGTGAGCCTGTTCGCCATCTGCGATGGGGAGCGTGCCCTGCCGATGCAGCCGGCCCAGGACTTCAAACGGGTCGGCAACGACGGCACCGGCCCCAACACCGGTGGCATGGGGGCCTACACCCCGCTGCCCTGGGCGCCGCACGATCTCGTGGACCAGGTGAGCCAGCAGATCATCATGCCCACCTTGGCGCAGATGCAGGCCCAGGGAACCCCCTTCATCGGTCTGCTGTACGTCGGCCTGGCCTTGACGAGTACCGGCCCCAAGGTCGTCGAGTTCAACGTGCGGTTCGGCGACCCGGAGACCGAGCCCCTGCTGAGCCTGCTCGAATCGCCGCTGGCGAGCATCATGCTGGCAGCGGCCCAGGCAGACCTGTCGACGATTGACGGCCTGCGGTTTCGCCCCGAGTATGCGGTGGGCGTCGTCCTGGCTTCGCAGGGATACCCGTCCGCGCCGATCACCGGCCGCCCGATCACGGGTCTGACGAGCCAGGACGCCGATGTCCTGCATGCCGGAACTCGGCTGGACGGTGACCAGCTCGTTGCCTCGGGAGGCCGGGTCCTCGTCGTTCTGGGGCATGGCGAGACCCTGGCGGGGGCACGTCAGGAGGCCTACCAGAACATCTCGGAGATTCAGCTCGACGGCGGGTTCCACCGTGATGACATCGCTGCCGCTGCCGCCGAGCAGGAGGCTGTCGCCGGTCTGGCCAGTGGCAACTCGTCGCACGAGGCCCCCAGGCATGCGATGGCGACACCCGAGGAACCGTCGTACCGGAACACCCCGTCAACCAACTGACCCCTCAGTCGACAAGGAGATTTCATGAGCGCACCCAACGTCCTGGCCAACCGCTATGCCTCCTCACAGATGCGTGCGATCTGGGGCCAGGAGAACAAGATCATCGCTGAACGCCGGTTGTGGATCACGATCATGGAGGCACAGGCGGAGCTCGGTGTCGGATTCGGTGGTGAGGACCCCGCCACGGTGATCGCCGACTACCGGGCGGTCGTCGAGGACGTCGACCTCGACTCCATCGCCGAGCGCGAGGCCGTGCTGCGTCACGACGTCAAGGCCCGTATCGAGGAGTTCAACGCCCTGGCAGGCCATGAGCACGTCCACAAGGGCATGACGAGCCGCGACCTCACCGAGAACATCGAGCAGGCCCAGGTGCTGGACTCACTGCGCCTGGTGCGCGAACGCATGGTGACCTGCCTGGTCGGGATGGCCAACCTCGCCCGCCGCTACTCCCAGCGTCCCATGACAGGGCGCTCCCACAACGTCCCCGCCCAGGTGACGACCCTGGGCAAGCGATTCGCCACCGCCATCGACGAGATGCTCTTTGCCTGGCGGCACGTCAACGAGCTCATTGACCGCTACCCTGCCCGCGGCATCAAGGGGCCGATGGGGACCAGTCAGGACATGCTCGACCTGCTCGACGGCGACACCGACAAGCTCGACGAGCTGGAGCGCCGGGTCGCAGACCAGCTCGGCTTCAACGACGTGCTCATCTCCACCGGGCAGGTCTATCCCCGCTCCCTCGACTTCGAGGTCGTCTCCACCCTGGTGCAGATCGCCTGTGCCCCCTCCGACCTCGCCACGACGATCCGGCTCATGGCAGGCAACGAGCTTGTCACCGAGGGATTCAAACCCGGCCAGGTCGGCTCGTCCGCCATGCCACACAAGATGAACGCCCGGTCGTGTGAGCGTGTCAATGGTTTCCTCATCGTGCTGCGCGGTTACCTCACCATGGCTGAGGGGCTGGCCGGTACCCAGTGGAACGAGGGGGATGTCTCCTGCTCGGTGGTGCGGCGTGTCGCCCTGCCGGACGCCTTCTACGCCGTTGACGGCATGTTCGAGACGTTCCTCACCATCCTGGCCGAGTTCGGGGCGTTCCCGGCCGTCATCGACGCCGAACTACATCGTTACCTGCCGTTCCTCACGACGACGAAGGTCCTCATGGCCTGTGTGCGTGCCGGTGTGGGCCGGGAGGAGGCTCACGAGGTGATCAAGGAACACGCTGTCGCCGTGGCCCTGGACATGCGCGAGACGGGCCAGGTGGACAACGACCTCTACGAGCGGCTCGGGGCCGACGAGCGTATCCCGCTCACCGCTCGGCAGCTGCATGATCTCGTGAGTTCACCCATGGAACTCACCGGGGCCGCCGAGGACCAGGTGGAGGCGCTGCTGGCCAAGGTGGCTGACATTGCCGGCGACTTCCCCGAAGCCGCTGCCTACCACCCTGGCCTGGTGCTGTGACCTCAAGCGCCGCTGGCACTGTCCCTGGGACGTGATGTGCGGGGTAGTGACTCGGCGCACATCGCTCGTCCGCTCACTCCTCCAGGGTCACGACCTCGTCGGTGGGCAGGTGGCGGCAGACGTCAACGAGCTGCTGCACCTGTGGACGCAGGACGACCGTGGGGCGGGCCACCAGTGCGATGTCACGGTGTGGGCGAGGTGTCACGAATTCCCGTAGGCACAGCCGGGCGTCTCTCTGTGGTGGGATGGCCATCCTGGGCAGGATCGTCGGTCCGGAGCCGGCAGCCACCAGCTCGAGCAGGGTGCCGATCGACGAGGCTGCCATGTCGAGGCGATGCCCTGCCCCTGATTCGGCGCAGACGTCCAAGGCCTGGTCGCGCAGGCAGTGTCCTTCGCTCATGAGGAGCAGGTCTCTGCCACGCAGGGCCAGGGGATGTATCGGTGTGGTGCCAGCCAGGGGGTCACTTGCCGGTACGGCCAGGAGGAAATCCTCCCGGAACAGCGGTATCCGGCTGAGCATCGGAGTCACCGGGGTGGCGATGAGGGCCACGTCCACGGCACGCTGCTCGAGCATGGTGAGGAGGTCATTGGTCGGTTGTTCGACGATGACGATCTGCAGATCGGGCTGCTGTGCGGCGATCCCACGCAGCAGTGGACCGGCCAGGTAGGGAGCAAGGGTGGGGAAGACCCCCACCCGCAACGGGGGAGCGGGCTGACCTGCGCATTCGCGCGCCGCGGCGTGAATGTCGTCGGACAGCGCCAGCATCTGACGAGCCAGTTCGGTCACCCGCACCCCAGCCGCAGTGAGTTCGGCTCGTCGGCCACGAGCAACGAGGCCCACACCCAGATCGTCCTCCAGACGACGAATCTGGGCAGACAAGGTGGGTTGGCTCACCCCGCACGCCTGGGCAGCCTGACCGAAGTGGCCAATGTCTGCCAGGGCGACAAGATACTCCAGCTCGCGCAGATTCATAGGTTCAGGCCTGGCTGCGGATGAGGTGGTCGAAGGCCGCCAAACTGGCCGTCGCTCCCGATCCCATCGAGATGATGATCTGCTTGTATGCCTGGGTGGTGCAGTCCCCGGCGGCGAAGATCCCCGGAACCGAGGTGCGGCACCGCTCGTCGATGACGATCTCGCCACGATCGTTGAGTTCCACGGCTTGCGACAACCACTCGGTGTTGGGCAGCAACCCGATCTGGACGAAGACCCCGGACACGTCGATGGAGTGGTCCTGCCCACTGGCGCGATCGGTGTAGCTGAGCCCGGTGACTGTGGTGCCGTCCCCGTCGATGCTCGTGGTGGCGGCACCGGTGATGGCGTCGACGTTGTCGAGCTTGCCCAGGGCGGTGAGCAGCACCTCGTCGGCCTTGAGTTCGTCGAGGAATTCGATGACGGTGACGTGCTCGACGACGCCGGCCAGGTCGAGGGCAGCCTCGACACCGGAATTTCCCCCGCCAATCACCGCGACCCTCTTTCCCCGGAACAGTGGACCGTCACAGTGCGGGCAGTAGGTGACTCCCCTGGTGCGGTACTCCTCCTCACCGGGAACTCCCAGATGACGCCAGCGGGCACCGGTGGCGAGGATGACGGCTCGCGAGCGCAGGTTTCCGTCGGTGAGGTGGACGGTGACACCATCCTCACCGGGTGTGAGACCCGTGGCGTGCTGGTGTTCGAGGAGGTCGAGTTCGTAGTCGGCCATGTGGGCGTTCAGTGAGGCGGCCAGCTCGCTTCCGGTGGTGTGCGGTACCGAGACGAGGTTGTCGATGGTGTCGGTGTCGAGCACCTGCCCTCCGACGCGCTCGCCCACCACGGCGGTGCGGATCCCCTTGCGTGCCGCATAGACGCCGGCAGCGGCCCCGGCCGGGCCGGCACCCACGACGAGGACGTCGTAGGGGTCACGTTGGGAGAGGTCCTCGTGGGCACCGGATGCCGCCTCGGCGTCCAGCTTCTCGAGGATCTCGGTCATGGTCATCCGACCCGAGCCCCACTCCTCGCCGTCCAGGAAGATCGTCGGCACCGACTGCACACCCTTGGCCGCCACCTCGTCGCGGAAGGTCGATCCCTCCACCGCCGTGTGTCTGATGTTGGGGTTGAGCACGCTCATGGCGTTGAGGGCCTGCACGACGGTGGGGCAGTTGACGCAGCTCAGTGACATGTAGGTGACGAACTCATGATGCCCCTCGACCGTGGTGACGGCCTTCTTGAGGGCCTCGTCCTCCTTGATCTCGTGGCCTCCCACCTGCAGCAGGGCGAGCACGAGTGAGGTGAACTCGTGGCCCATCGGCAGGCCGGCGAACCGTACGCCGATGTCGGTGCCCGGGCGGGTCACGGCGAAGGACGGCTCGTACTGGCTCGCCACCGGGTCTGCCACGCTCACTGCGTCCGACAGGGCGGCGATCTCGGCGAGCAGCTCGTCCATCTGACGAGACTTCTCGACGCGGGTCGAGTCGTCGCCGGTGTAGGGGGACGGGACGAGCGTCACGTCCGTGGTGAGCATCGTCAGGTAGCTGCGCAGTTGGGTGGTGAGGTTGGCGTCGAGCATGGGAACTCCGGTGGCGAGGGGGTCGGGTGAGGCAGGGATGGCAGATCTTGAGATGGCGTGGGCCCATCGACGTTGCGACGGGCCCACGAGATGAGGTGTGAGGAGGATCAGATCTTGCCGATGAGGTCGATGGACGGGGCCAGGGTGTCGTCACCCTCGTCCCAATGGGCCGGGCACACCTGTCCGGGATTGTTGCGGACGTGCTGGGCGGCCTTGACCTTGCGCACCAGTTCGGTGGCATTGCGGCCGATGCCCTCGGCGGTGAGTTCGTAGAACTGGATGATGCCGTCGGGGTCGACGAGGAAGGTGGCGCGATCGGCCTGACCGGCACCGACCCGCTCCACGTCGAAGTTGCGGGTGAGGGTGAGGGCCGGATCGCCGATCATCGTGTACTGCACCGTGGAGACGTCCTTGGAGGTGTCGTGCCAGGCCTTGTGGACGAAGTGGGAGTCGGTGGACACCGAGAACACCTCGACACCCATCTTCTGCAGCTCCTCGTAGTGCTCGGCGAGGTCGGCCAGCTCGGTGGGGCAGACGAAGGTGAAGTCACCGGGGTAGAAGAAGAAGATCGCCCACTTGCCGGCGATGTCGTCCTGGCTCACCTCGACGAGTTCGCCGTCGCGGAAGGCGTTGGCGTGGAAGGGGAGGATCTGGCTGTTGATGAGACTCATCGGTTCTCCTTGTCGTTGGGGACTGGCGACTATGAGAAAATCTATCACGTCGGCAAAACTCATAGATGAAAACTATGGATGAAAACCATGGGACCGTGTCGATGACGCCGCTCTCGTGCCGGTGATCCGTGGTCAGTCGTCCCAGACCACCGTGGCGACACGCGTGATGGGTTCGTGCCGGTGATCCGTACGAGCAGCATGGTTCTGCGCAGCAGCACGGATGGTTCTGTGCAGAGGTGGTGGGCGCTCACGGCGGCGAAGAACGAACCTGTCGAAGTGCCCTGGAACCGTTGATCTCCGGTGATGCTCGCGACCTGGTGGTTCGGCGTCCCCAGTGAGAGATTGAAACGTGACGGGGTGAAACGTGGCATGATTCGACCATGGCCACTTCTGTCGATGCCCTCGATCTGCCTCTCATCGCCGAAGGAAAGGTGCGCCGTCTGTACCGCCTTCCCGAGCCGGGGCGGCTGCTCATGGTCGCCACGGATCGCATCAGCGCCTACGACCACATCCTCAGCCCCGAGATTCCCGACAAGGGCAAGGTGCTCACCGGGATCTCGCTGTGGTGGTTCGATCAGCTCTCCGACATCGTGCCCAACCATCTCGTCTCCACCGACGTGCCACCGGTCGTGCAGGGCCGCGCGATGGTCGTCGAGGAGCTTGACATGTTCCCGGTCGAGTGCGTCGTGCGCGGCTACCTCACCGGTTCGGGATGGAAGGAGTATCAGCACAGTGGCACGGTGTGCGGTATCAGCCTGCCCGAAGGGCTGCAGGATGGCTCCAAGCTCCCCGAACCGATCTTCACCCCGGCCACCAAGGCCGAGTACGGCGAGCACGACGAGAACATCGACTTCGCCCATCTGGTCGCCATCGTCGGGGCCGACGCCGCCGAACAGCTGCGCGACCTGTCCATAGCCATCTACACCCGGGCCGAGGGGCTGGCCCGTGACCGCGGCATCATTCTCGCCGACACCAAGGTGGAGTTCGGACGCCGCGCCGACGGAACCATCGTCCTGGCCGACGAGGTGCTCACCCCAGACTCCTCACGGTTCTGGGAGGGATCGACCTGGGCCCCCGGAGGTGCCAACAAGTCATTCGACAAGCAGTACGTCCGTGACTGGCTCACCGGCCCGTCGGGGTGGAGCTCGTTCTCCGGCCAGGAGCCTCCTCGACTGCCCGATGACGTCGTGGCCGCCACTCGCGCCAAGTACGTCGAGGCCTGGTCCCGGCTGGCCGGGGTGGAGGACCCGCTCGGTGACGCATCCACGCTGACCGACGTCGAGGGTTCCCGCGGCGCAACGACGGGGAGTGCGCCGCGCAGCCCACAAACCGATAGGATCGGTGACATGACACGTGTTGTGGTGGACGTCATGCCCAAGCCCGAGATCCTGGACCCGCAGGGAAAGGCCATCACGGGTGCCCTGGGACGTCAGGGTCACGAGGGGCTGACCGTGCGTCAGGGCAAGCGATTCGAGATCACTGGTGAGGGTGTCGAGAATCGGCTTGACGAGGTGCGTACCGTCGCCGAGGAGATGCTCGCCAACACCGTCATCGAGTCCTACGACATCCACGTGGAGCAGTGATCATGGCACCGAGGATCGGAGTCGTCACCTTTCCCGGCACCCTTGACGACCAGGATGCCGTTCGCGCCGTGCGCATCGCCGGGGCCGAGCCCGTGAGTCTGTGGCACGCCGACGCAGACCTGCACGGTGTGGACGCCGTCATCCTGCCCGGCGGGTTCTCCTACGGCGACTACCTGAGGGCTGGTGCCATCGCCGCCCTGTCCCCGGTGGTCGGCGAGATCAAGAAGGCTGCCGCCGCGGGAATGCCGGTGCTGGGCATCTGCAACGGCTTCCAGGTGCTGTGTGAGGCACACCTGCTGCCCGGCACCCTCATGCGCAATGAGCAGCGCCGGTTCCACTGCACGGTTTCCGAGCTCATCGTTGCCAGTAACGACACGGTGTGGACCTGTGACATGACGGCCGGACGGGGCCTGCACATCGCGGCCAAGCACGGTGAGGGCAACTACGTCGTCGATGCCGAGACCCTTGCCCAGATCGAGGAGAACCATCAGGTGGTCTTCCGGTACCGGGACAATCCCAATGGTTCTGTGCACGACATTGCCGGTGTCACCAATGCCGCAGGCAACGTCGTGGGTCTCATGCCGCACCCGGAGCACTCGGTGGAGATGCTCACCGGCGGCTCGGTGGACGGTCTGGCCTTCTTCGCCTCGGTGCAGAAGTTCTTGGCTGCCCAGTCCGCGTGACGCCGACCATCTGGGTGCACGGTCTCCTGGTGAGGTCGTCGCGGACGGACATCGCTCGACCGAAGTCGCTGGTGGCCTGACCAACGTCCTTGCGTGTCGGGATGCCTGCGTGTCGATGATCGCGCGGCTCAGCTGACGTCTGCCCTGCTGACACGCCGACCCAGTGCAGACCGTGGATCCACGGCAGGCAGTGCAGCAGCTCCGTCCAGCCCCTCCCCGATCGGCTCGACGATCCGTGCCCGTGGTGCCAGCCGTTCCAGCTCGATTTCGAGAGCCTTGCGGATGAGCGTCGAGCGCATGACCCCACCCAGCAGGGCGACGGGGGAGTCCTCGTCCCCAAGCCCCACGCGGCGCAGGCCGGTGGCCGTGGAGCAGGCGAGCTGTGCGCCGGCCTGGCGACAGATCGCAACCGACACCTCGTCTCCCGCTTCGGCCGCCAAGCTCACCTGGGCTGCCCAGCTCGCGACACGTGCCACCTTGTTCGGGTCGGCGTGCAGCTGCAGGTAGGCCTGCTCGATGTCGTCGAACTGGGCACCGATGGTCTCGGAGAGGACTGTGGCGGGGCCTCGTCCGTCATGGGCGCGCAACACGGCGCGCATCCCCTCGCGTCCCAACCAGAAGGCCGAACCGTCATCGCCCAGGAGCCATCCCCAACCATCCACTCGGGCCACCGCAGCGAATCCGACGGCGAAGGTGATGACTCCGGTGCCAGCTGCCGTGACGACACCCAGCTGATCGCCCAGGGCGCCGAGGTAGGAGGTGATGGAGTCGTGGGCCAGCAGCACTCGACCGACTCCATAGGGCTTGAGGGCCGCAAGAACTGGAACGGGGTCTTCGTCGTCGCGGGCTCCCGATGACCCGATGGCCACCGTGCAGTGGGAACCGGTGACTTCGGGGTGCGCCGCCACGACGTCCGCCATGACGGTCGCAAATTGCGGGGTGAGGGGGAGAGCAGTACGTACACCGGATGAGGTGACCATCCACCCTGGCCCCCATGGGCCAGGCTCGCAGCGGACTCGGGTGCTGGATTGCCCGGCGTCAACAGCCAGGAAGGGGGACTCACTGCGCACGACATCACTCATGGGTTCAAGATTATGAGGCAGATTCGAGGCAGCGTCTGATACGGCATCCCAGGCTTTCCACCTTCTGCGGCGATGTCACTCAGGCTCGAAGTCCTGGCTCGCAGTGACGAGGGCGTCGGGCAAACCAACGAGGCTGCCTGTTGACGAGGTGCTGGTACCATACACGCGTATCTGCCGGGGCGGCGTGCGGTTGCTCGGCGAGAACTGAGGGGGCGTCGATGAGGGGTCTTCGGTTCGGGGCCATCATGACTGCGTGTGTGCTGTTCTGCTTCGGTGTGGCGGGTTGCAGCACGATCCAGTCTGAGACGGATGAGGATGTTGCTGGGCGAGCTGACTACGACCTGCCCCATGCGCTGCGCAAGGAGCTGGACTCGCATGGGCTCACCTCCCCGGCTGAACGTGCGGACGCCGCGCAGACATGGTTCAACGAGACCAACCCGCCGGATGTTAACGTCGTCGACCGGTGGGTTGTGCGTAGTCGTGACGGGACCCGGTTTCGTGTCGACTTATACAGGCATATGGAGTCAGGCTCTCTGTTGCCACCTGACGGGGGCAAATCGGCATCCTCGGTCGCGTGTCGGGTTTACGACGTGGCCCATGGGGTGACCGTCCAGCAGGTTGACTGCCCCCAGGAATCGTTGGCTGAGTTGCCGTGATGCTGCTTTCTTGGTCGCCGGTTCGTACTCGTCAACAGTGAAGATGAGACATCCGATTGGTTCGAGGGACAGCGTTTGATCACCATCGGTTGACTCGGCAAGCTCCTCACCAAGCGCAGTGATGACGCCCTGCCTTTCTTGTTAGAACTTCGCGTCTTAGTCGCAATCGTGACTGTGCGATGTGGATGTGCCAGGGGTGCTGGTACCATAGATGCGTATCTGCCGGAGCGGTGTGCGGTTGCTCGGCGAGAACTGAGGGGGCGCCGATGAGGGGTCCTCGGTTCGGGGCCGTCATGACTTCGTGTGTGTTGCTCTGTTTCGGCGGGGCGGGTTGCAGCACGATCCAATCTGAGGCGGATGTGCAAGCAGCGGATAGCGCCGACGTTGCCGTGCCCCGTGCGCTGCGCAAAGAGTTGGACTCGCGGGGGCTTGCCTCCCCGGCTGAGCGTGCGGACGCCGCGCAGGTGTGGTTTAACGAGACCAGGCCGATAGACATCTCTCTTGGTGGCCATTGGGTGGTGCGTAGTCGTGAGGGGACCCGGTTGCGTGTCGACTTCTACGTCCGTGTGGAGTCAGGCTCTCTTCTGCCACCTGACGGGGGCAAATCGGCACACTCGGTTGCGTGTCGGGTTTACGACGTGGCCCATGGGGTGATGGTCCAACAGGTCGATTGTCCAAAGGAATCGCTGGATGACCTACCCTGACACGGCTGCCCTTGCCCGCCGGCTCGTACCCGTCAACAGCGGACATGAGACACCCTGATCGGTTCGAGGTACAGCTTCATCCAGAGGAGCTGCTCGGTCTGGATGCTCATGGCACGCGCCACTGCCATACTCTGGTGGTGTGAGTACGAAGAATCTGACCCGCGACGAGGCCCGTCACCGCAGCGAGAACATCGCCGTCCATCGTTACCACGTCACCCTGGACATCCGGCAGGCTACCGATCCGCACACCAGCCGGTTCCGCAGCACCACCAAGGTGCGGTTCAAGTCACAGGTCACCGAGACCTTCCTGGACCTGCTCGACGCCGAGGTCGAGTCCGTCGTCATCAATGACCAGCCGGTTCCGGTCGAGTACGACGGGGCTCGTGTCATGCTGCGCGGGCTGAATCGGGGCAAGAACGTCGTCCAGGTCACGGCGAGCCTGCCGTACTCCCACTCCGGGCGAGGACTGCACCGTTTCGTCGATCCCGCCGACGGCAACACCTACCTTTACACGCATTTCGAACCTGCCGATTCCCGGCACGCCTACGCCGTCTTCGAACAGCCCGATCTCAAGGCACACTTCGACGTCGACGTCATCGCCCCTGAGAACTGGAGGGTCATCGGCAACCAGGTGCACGACGACTCCGAGACCCTGGACGATGACAGCGTCCTGCACGACTTCCGCCTCACCCCGCGCATGGCCTCCTACCTCACGGCCATCGCCGCAGGACCCTATGTGCGACGCACGAGCTCGTGGACCTCCTCGGACGGGGCAGAGACCATCGAGCTGGGCCTGCTGTGCCGCGCGTCGATGGAACAGTACCTGGACGATCAGGACATCTTCCACATCACCCGCAAGGGGCTGGAGTTCTACCACTGGGCATTCCACTACCCCTACCCGTGGGGCAAGTACGACCAGATCTTCGTGCCGGAGTACAACCTCGGAGCCATGGAGAACCCGGGATGTGTCACCTTCACCGAGCGGTACCTGTTTCGTGAGAAACCGACCCGGGCCCAACTCTCCCAGCGTGCCAACACGATCCTGCACGAGATGGCCCACATGTGGTTCGGAGACCTCGTCACCCCCAAGTGGTGGGACGACAACTGGCTCAAGGAGTCCTTCGCCGAGTACATGGGTGCTCATGCCAGCCAGGCAGCCACCGAGTTCACCGACGCCTGGGTGAGCTTTGCGGTGGGACGCAAGGCATGGGCCTACACCGCCGATCAGCTCTCCACCACCCATCCGATCAATGCTGACATCACGGATCTGGACGCCGCCAGTCAGAACTTTGACGGCATCACCTACGCCAAGGGCGCAGCGGTGCTCAAACAGTTGGTGCACCACGTCGGGGTGGAGAAGTTCTTCGGTGGGGCACGCAGCTACTTCCGCGAACTGGCCTACGGCTCGGCAACCCTCGACGATCTGCTGCGCCACCTGGAGAGGTCGTCGGGTCGGGACTTGAGTGACTGGAGCGACGCTTGGCTGCGCACCTCGGGTCTGGACACCGTACTGCCCGAATTGCACGTCGACGACGGTCGGATCACCGATCTCACCATCGTGCGGGACTCGGTGGATGCCCGCACCGGGCAACCCGCCAATCGTCCGCACACCTTGGCAGTGGGACTGTACAACCTCAATGACGACGTGCTCACCCGTAGCGAACTCGTCGAGGTGGACATCACCAGTCCACGGACCCCCGTCAAGGCGGTCACCGGCCATCGTGTTCCCGACCTCGTGCTCATCAATGACGAGGACTTCTCCTACGCCAAGGTCCGGCTGGACGAGGGCGGTACCGATGTCGCCCTGGACCATCTCTCCGATCTGGACGAGCCGTTGGCCCGTGCCCTGCTGTGGTCCGTGTTGTGGAACGCCGTGCGCGATGCCAAGCTGTCGGTTGACAGCTATCTCAAGGCCGTGGCCAGCCATGCCGGCAAGGAGACCGATCCTGCCATCCTCGGTCAGGTCCTCGGCCAGGCGCGCCAGGCCGTGTCCAGCTACCTGCCTCAACAGGCCGTGCCACATGCCCGCCATGAACTGGCCGAGCTGGCATGGCGGGAACTTGATGCAGCCGAAGCCGGTTCCGACGTCCAGATCGTCTGGGCCCGTCATGCCCTCGTCGTTGCCGCTGGGGATCCGGCCAGTGCAGCACGGGTCCGTGCCATGGTGGATGGGTCCACGCTGCCCGACGGGTTGAGGATGGGTCCCGATCTGCGCTGGGACGGCTGGATCGCCCTGGCGGCCGTGGGGCAGGCCAGCGAGGGGGAGCTGGATGCCGAACTTGATCGCGACCACACCAAGAACGGCGTCAACTCCCACCTGTGTGCCATGACAGCACGTCGTGACAACGGTTACGTCCGCGACATGTGGCGCCGACTCATGACTCCCGGCGAACTCACCAACGAACACGTCGACGCCGTCATCGCCGGACTGCGCAAGCCACTGGGCGCAGACCTGTTCTGCGACCTCGACTCCGGCTATTTCGACGATCTGCAGCGGATCTGGGAGCAGTTCCCCATCGAGATGGCGACTCGTCTGGTTGTTGGTCTGTTCCCCTCCGATGATCCGGAAACCAATGCCGAGCAGGCTCAGCAATGGTTGCAGGACCACCCGGAAGCCCCCGGTGGGCTGATCCGCTTGGTGCGGGAACGCCGTGACCTGGCTGCCAGTGCCGCCACGGCTCGTGCCTTCAACGCCGCGTGCAGCAGCTGAGGTGCCCAGACACATTCCGAGGTCAGACACCTCCTGGGATCATGCCGTCCAAGCTGTCGCGAGGAAGGTATGGTGCCGATCTCGGACAATGACTCGGCATGAAGTGATGGGCCCTGCGTCGAGTGATGACGATGGAGGCCGATGACGGCTCCGGATGGGGATGATTCACGGTCACCGTCATGCCAGGTCCTGCCGTCCTGCGGCAGAACCAGCAGGTCGGCAGGGGGCTGGTGGATTTTTCGTTCCCAGGGGATTCGCCGTAGTGTCTACTCAAATGTACCGGTGCACCAGTGCGGCTCGTGACCGGTGAAAGGAGATCATGGTGGATGCACCACAGCCGAACAGGCACACTGGCACCCATCTCGTCGACGCGGCTGACGAGGGTTATCACAAGGGGCTGAAGAATCGCCACATCCAGATGATTGCCCTGGGTGGCTCGATCGGGACCGGGCTGTTCCTGGGCACCGGCGGTCGCCTGGCCCTCGGAGGACCAGCTCTGGCGTTCTCCTACGCCATCTGTGGCCTGTTCGCCTTCGTCATGGTGCGTGCCATGGGGGAACTGTCCATGCATCGCCCCTCATCGGGCGCATTCGTGTCATATGCACGTGAGTTCATGGGCGAGAAGGGGGCCTACGTCACCGGGTGGTTGTTCTTCATCGACTGGGCCACCACCGTCATGGCCGACATCACTGCCGTCGCCCTCTACCTGCACTTCTGGACGTTCTTCCAGCCGGTGCCGCAGTGGGTGCTGGCCACGATCGCCCTGGTCATCGTCTTCTCCATCAACATGGTCTCGGTGAAACTCTTCGGCGAGGCCGAGTTCTGGTTCGCCGCCATCAAGGTGACGGCCATCCTCCTCTTCATGGTGGTGGCGATCTGGGCCGTCGTCACCGGTCACGCCGTGGGCAACTCCCATGCCGGATTCTCCAACATCTCCCAGCACGGTGGCTGGTTCCCCAAGGGCGTGGCCCCGATGCTGACGCTGTCCCTGGGCGTCATCTTCGCCTTCGGTGGCACCGAGATGGTCGGTGTGGCTGCCGGTGAGGCCGAGGAGGCCCGCAAGGTGCTTCCCAAGGCCGTCAACTCAATGATCCTGCGTATCTTCGTGTTCTACGTCGGCTCGATCGTCCTCATGACCCTCGTCCTGCCGTGGACCGCCTACTCGTCCACCGAGTCGCCGTTCGTCACCTTCTTCGCGGGGATCGGTGTGCCCTACGCCGGCGACATCATGCAGATCGTCGTGCTCACCGCAGCACTGTCCTCGCTCAATGCTGGCCTGTACGCCACCGGACGCACGCTGCGTTCCCTGGCGGTCGCCGGTGAGGCTCCCAAGGTTGCCGCCAAGCTCAACAGGCACGGAGTCCCCGCCGGCGGTATCGCCATCACCGCCTCGCTGGGTCTCATCGGGGTGTTCATCAACTACCTGTACCCGTCGAAGGCCTTCGAGGTCGTCATGAACCTGGCGGCGATCGGCATCGCTGGTACGTGGATCTCGATCCTCGCCTCCCACATGGTCTTCGTGCTCAAGGCCCGCAAGGGAGAGACCACCCGGCCGTCCTTCCAGCTGCGCGGTGCTCCGGTGGCCAATGTCGTGACGATCCTCGTCCTGCTGTGCACGATCATCGCCATGTGGTTCGAGCCCGAGGTGGGTCGCCCGACGATCTTCCTGTTCCTCGGGGTATGCGTCCTCATGGTGATTGGATGGTTCGCCGTGCGCAATCGTATTCGTGGCGATCTGCTCGACGAATTCCTCGATGACGAGCTCGACGACGCCAACGATTCCGCGGACCACGGCGAGAGGTGAGGAAGCCAGATGCGTATCTCGGTGCTGTACACAGGTGGCACGATCGGCATGGTGGAGACTCCCCAGGGACTGGCCCCCGGGGCTGATCTGCAGGGTTGGCTCACCGACCTGCTGGCAGGCACCGATCTGGCTGGACAGGTGGTCGTCACCACCATGGAGCCGCTCGTCGACTCCTCGAACGTCACTCCACTGCTGTGGCAGCGCATCACAGACCAGATTCGCCGGGACGACGAGTCCGACGGGTTCGTCGTCCTGCACGGCACCGACACCATGGCCTACACCTCGGCGGCCCTGTCCTACGCCCTCACCGACCTCGACCGGCCGGTCGTCGTCACGGGATCGCAGTTTCCGCTGGGTACCCCGAACTCCGATGCCGATGCCAACGTCATGGGGGCGCTCGAGGCTGCCAGCAGTGGGAGGCTGCACTCGGTGGCCGTCTTCTTCGACCACGAGCTCCTCGACGGTGCTCGGGTGACGAAAGCCTCCTCGTACGACCTGCGGGCCTTCACGTCTCCGAACGTCCCCCTGCTGGCTCGGCAGAGCCCCACGTGGCAGTGGCTGCGTACCCCACAGTCCGGGCAGGGTTGGGGTGAGTCGGGTTCCGGCCGCCCTGCACCGTACCGACGCTGTGACGTCCCGGTGTTCTCCATGGTGCCCGGCATGGGGGTCGACCGGTTGACGTCCATGCTGCGTCCGCTGCCCCAGGCAGTGTTGCTGCGCGCCTTCGGGGTGGGCAATGTGCCCACTGAGGAACCGGGGCTCATCACAGTGCTGGAGCGCACCATCGCTGCCGGGGTACCGGTCGTCGTCGCCTCCCAGTGCTACCAGGCCGACGTCGACCCCAACAGGTATGCCGCCGGTCGTGAGCTGGCCGAGGTGGGGGCCGTTGGTGCACGGGACATGACGGTGGAGGCAGCCTATGCCAAGATCTGTTTCCTCATCTCCCAGGGGTTGCGGGGTGGTGAGTTGGCGCAGTGGATTGGTGTCAACATTGCGGGGGAACTGACGAGCTGAGGCGTTGTCCCCACGCCGGCTCGGTGTGACATCTGATTCTTCCCCGTGCATGAATGCGTCGAAAAAGCACCCTGCCTTGTGCCATTGACGTCAATTTTCGATAGATTTGATCCGTGGTAGACACAGTGGATAACGCCGTCGCAACTCCTGACGAAGCTCAACCTTGGCAGGAACTTGGTCTCACCGGTGACGAGTACACCCGTATCCGTGAGATCTTGGGCCGCCGTCCCACCGGTGGCGAGTTGGCGATGTACTCGGTGATGTGGTCCGAGCACTGCTCGTACAAGTCGTCGAAGATCTACCTCAAGAAGTTCGCCGCGCTGCCCCAGCAGACCCCGCGTGGCCCGCTGCTGGCCGGTATCGGTGACAATGCCGGCGTGGTCGACATCGGCAACGGTCTGGCCGTCACCTTCAAGGCTGAGTCACACAATCACCCCTCCTACGTCGAACCCCACCAGGGCGCGGCCACCGGTGTGGGTGGCATCGTGCGCGACATCATGGCGATGGGTGCCCGCCCGATCGGCGTCATGAACGCCCTGGCCTTCGGGGCCCTGGACGCTCCCGACACGGCGCGGGTGCTGCCCGGAGTGGTGTCCGGCATCGCCGACTACGGCAACTGCCTGGGTCTGCCGACCATCGGCGGTCAGACCCTCTTCGACCCCACCTACTACGGAAACCCACTCGTCAACGCCCTGTGCGTCGGTGTGCTGCGTCACGAGGACCTGCAGTTCGCCAAGGCGTCGGGAGCGGGCAACCTCGTCGTCCTCTTCGGAGCTGCGACCGGTGGCGACGGCATCGGTGGCGCATCCATCCTGGCCTCCGACTCGTTCGCCACGGAGGGGGAGTCCAAACGTCCCAGCGTGCAGGTCGGCGACCCCTTCATGGAGAAGCTGCTCATCGAGTGCACCCTGGAGCTGTTCAACGCCGGGGTCTGCGAGGCCCTGCAGGACTTCGGTGCCGCCGGGATCTCGTGTGCCACCAGTGAGCTCGCCAGCGCCGGGGACGGCGGCATGCACGTCGAGCTGGACCGCGTCCCGCTTCGTGACCCGAACCTCGCCCCCGAGGAGATCCTCATGAGCGAGTCCCAGGAGCGGATGATGGCCATCGTCACACCGGCCAACATCGACCGGTTCATGGAGATCTGTGCCCGGTGGGAGGTGCAGGCCACCGTCATCGGCGAGGTCACCGACTCCGACCGGCTGTTCATCGACTGGCACGGCGAGCGAATCGTCGACGTCGACCCGCACACCGTCGCCCACGACGGCCCGGAGCTTCACATGCCCACGGCCCGCCCCGACTGGATCGACGGGGTCAACGCCAACGACGCGAACACCCTGCCGCGTGACAACTCCGGTGCGGCGATTTCCCAGGCCATCACAGCCTTGGCCGCCTCCCCGGCCCTGTGCGACCGGTCTTGGATCACCAACCAGTACGACCGGTTCGTGCGTGGCAACACCGTGCTCGCCCAGCCCGAGGACGCCGGCATGATCCGCGTCGACGAGAGCACCAACCTGGGTATCGCCCTGTCACTGGACTCCAACGGACGCTACAGCCTGCTCAACCCGTACCTGGGGGCTCAGCTGGCACTTTCGGAGGCATACCGCAACGTCGCCGTGAGCGGTGCCTCCCCGATGGCGATCACCGACTGCCTCAACTTCGGTTCCCCGCTGGACCCAGCGGTCATGTGGCAGTTCTCCGAGGCGATCCTGGGGCTGCTGGACGGCTGCCGGGAACTCGAGGTTCCGGTCACCGGCGGCAACGTCAGCCTGCACAACCGTACTGGCGATGAGTCCATCCGGCCCAACCCGTTGGTGGGTGTGCTGGGCGTCATCGACGACGTGCACACTCGTATTCGTGCGGGATTCAGGCACACGGGCGATGCAGTGCTCGTGCTCGGTGAGACTACATGCGAGCTGGGTGGCTCGGTGTGGGAGGACGTCCTGCACGACGGCCATCTCGGCGGAATGCCTCCGATGCCGAACCTTGCCGCCGAGAAGGCTCTGGCCACGGTGATGGCCGCTGCGGCGCAGGAGGGGTTGCTCTCCTCGGCACACGACCTGTCCGAGGGTGGCCTCGCCCAGGGACTGGTGGAGTCGTGCCTGTACGGCGACCACGGCGTCTCGCTCACCTTGGAGGGTGAGCCTACCGTTGAGCTGTTCTCCGAGAGCCCGGCTCGTGCCGTTGTCTCACTGCCCGCCGCCAGCTATGGCCGTTTCGTCGAGCTCTGCCATGACAACGACGTGCCGGTCAACCGAGTGGGCGAGGTCGTCGCCACCGACAAGATCGAGATCCAGGGGCTGTGCACCGTCGATCTGGACGAGGTTCGCGAGGCCTGGGCCGCGACGATTCCTGCCGCGATGGAGCACTGATCTTCCGGGGCCACCGATCCTCGACGTCTCGGGGGATCACGCCCTTCCGGCTCTGGGTCCCGGTGATTCGGCTCGGCAGGTTCGGTCTCGCGTCCTGAGCCGTGACGTCTTGAGGATGCGCCCGGGGCTCGTGTCGCTCCTTCATCGAGTCGAGCATGCGGTCCCCGCGTGCAGCGGACGTCAGTCGTAGCCCTCAGCCATGATCAACCTCTGGGGCAGCGATGACGAGCAAGGACGAGTGCTGCAACCGTGAGAAGGGCGGTGAGGACGAGTGTCGATCGGTGCCAGTAGGGCATGTTGACCAGGGCCCACGGTTCAGCCGTGCCAGCGAGGTCCATCGTGCCCAGGAACCAGCAGGCCAAGCTGTAGATGGTTGACGGTGCCCAGGCGGCTGACCCGGGCAGCACCTGCGCGCTGAGCAGGGAGACCGCGGTAAGGAGCAGTACGTTGCGGCAGTAGAGCATGGTGACCAACCACGAGGAACCGTGGAGCGAGGTGATGACTCGGCACGCCACGGGCAGCAGGACGAGCCACAAGGCCAGAGCGAGCCGCAACCTTCCGGTGGCACGGTGTGGCCAGCCCAGCTCACGATCTCGGCTGGCCGGTTGCACACACTGGGCAGCGATGATCCCCGGGATGCACGAGGCCATGATGGCCTGTGCCACTGCTGCATCCCGCAATGAGGCACCGAGGAGGAAGTCCTTCGCAGCACCAGCCGTGACGACACACGCCACCAGATGCAGGGCGATGGCGATCAGGGGCCGGGTACGTGTGAACAGGAACGCCCTTGCAACAAGGCCAGATGAGCGCGCTGATGTGCTGCTGGTCTCACTCATGGCAGCGCATGGTCTTTCGAGCAAGGGAGTCGAACTCGTCGGTGGGGACGGTCTGACCATTCCACACCGTCATGACGGTGTCCTGGAAGGTCAGGAGATTCACATCGCACCACTGTTGGTCGACGTGCTTGTCCGGGGTGAATCTTCCGATGGTGCTCGTCATCTCACCGGCCATGGAACTGCTCCATTCCTCTGCAGCCGAGTCAGGGATGGTCTGGAGCGTCACGATGTGGCGATGTGGGTGGCGCTCAGCCATGTGCTCGTCGGTGGTGATGAGCAGTGGCTCCCAAGTCTCATGACGAGCAGACATGGAGGTGGCGAGCTCCGCCGTGACGTTCTCCAACCCGGAATGGTACGTGTCCCAGTAGGCGTCGAGGTCGTGGGGCAGGCAGATGATGGCGTCGGCCGCGGACAGCTTCTCACAGCGCCACAATGCTGGATCGGTGGACGTGGTGAGGTCCGAGGCTCTCATCGCTTGCCAGCCGCTCACCCCACAAGCTGTTGACAGAACGAGACAGATTGCGATCTTCGCAACCAAGCGAGCAGTGCCCATCGTTGGCAGCCAGCTGACGATCCCCACGAGGAGGAAGCTCGTGAGAACAGTGAGGACAAAGGTTGCAGCCCATAGTACGCAGGCTCTCACCGAGAGGGTGGATATGTGTCCAAAGTCTCCGGCGGACATGAAATTCCATGCATCTGTGGCTGGCGGCCAAGCGGCAGGAACCGCATAAGCAGATACACCGATCAAGGCTGCGCAGACGTAGTGAGGCACAAAAATACCGAAGGTTGTTCCCGTACCAATCATCGCCAAAAGAGCGAGCCAGGTCAGCAATGCTGACGGTAATTCACATGCATTCATTCCAGAGCGGGGAGCAATGAGTGCAGACAATGCATACATCACGCCGATCGAGGCAAGTGTCGGAATGGAAATGTGTACAAGGACATGAGATATGATGTAAATCATTCCATGTCCCGGTCGGATCCGCATCTGCTCCCAGACGTGTGACCGCACCAGATAAGTTCCCCATGCGCTCCCCAGAGCCAAGGAGATCGGGGTGAGCAGGATTGTTGAGATGGAGATGTCAGCAGTCATCTCCGCTGTCGAAGCTGTGGTACCGGGATAGAACAGTTGCCCAACCCAGATGACTGTCCAGATCGCTGCGAGAACGCCACCGATTGTTGCGCCAGTACGATGTACCGATTTCATGGGCGCACCCGCCCGGCACTGGAGGAGGACTGCCTGGCCCGCATGACGCTGAGATATCCGGCCTCGGCTGGCGAGATGCGTGCACTGGCGTCTGGCATGGCGAGATCCTCAAGATCACCAACGTTGCCGCGCCAGGTCATGTGGCCATCATCCATGATCATCACCATGTCCGCGGTCAGGGCGACGTCATCCATGAGGTGCGTGGAGACGATGACAACCCGTTCTCGGCCCAGCGCGACGATGTGCTCACGAAAGCTGGCCCGTTCGGCGGGATCCAGCCCGACGGTTGGCTCGTCAAGGATGACGACAGATGGGTCGTGCACCAGGGCTGCGGCGAGGAATACCCGCTGGCGTTGTCCGCCGGACAAGGTACCCATCGTGCGTTCCAGGAATTGGGAGGTACCGGTCATCTCGGCTGCTGCGTCGATGAGTCCGTTGACCCGTGATCGCGGCACGCAGTACATCACCGAGTTGAGGCGTAGGAAATCCCGAACAGCCCAGCGCCCCGGCCATTGCGGGTTCTGGGTGACGATTCCCAGCGCTCTTCGGTAGGCATCCCACTGGCGTGGACCCGAAAGATCCTGACCGCTGGCGTTCACCATCCCGCTTTGCGGCTTTCGGATCCCGGCGAGAATCGACAACAATGTCGTCTTACCTGCCCCATTCGGGCCCACAAGTGCAGTCACACCAGTGTCGAAAGCGGCGCTGATCGGCCCCAGTCGCCAACCGCTACGATACCCCGTTGTCACCTCGTTGAGCCTCAGTGTCATGGAAGACCTCACCAAAGTCTGGGAGAGCTGATGGGCTGCATGGCTAGAAGATACTCGACCAGAAGTCATCGTCAAGTATGTATGCCGTGCTTCTGGTTTCCTGCGGGCAGACAGTGAGTCGGTCGATGCCCCAATTCCCGTTGCGGTGCAGCAGTTCTTCGTGCGTGTCATGTGTGGCAATCGGTTCAGACTCCTCGTCCCATACCTGCATGCCAACGGCGTAGCCCCTGCGATCAGGTCGTGCAGCACATCGCGGACAACTAAGCTGGCGGCATGGATTTCACTTCTGATCTTCCCGCTCTCCGGGCCAAGGTGGACGAGCTCGCCGACGGGGCCGTCGAGCAGCTGAGCCAACTCATGGCCATCCAGTCCGTCAGCTCCCTCAACCCCGACGGGGTGAACGAGCATGCCCAAGCGGTCGCCGATGCTGCTCGGGCCGCCGGCGCTGCCGACGCCACCGTCGTCAGCGAGGCCGGGGGGTTGCCCGCCGTCATCGCCCATTGGCCGGCCCCCCAGGGTCAGCCGACCATCCTGCTGTACTCCCACGGTGACGTCCAGCCCACCGGGGACGTCTCCCAGTGGCACTCCGAACCATTCGTCGCCACCAAACGCGGGGAGCGCCTGTTCGGGCGTGGAAGTGCCGACGACAAGGGCGGAGTCGTCTCCCATCTCACGGCGCTCAAGGCCTTCGACGGCAATCCTCCGGTGGGTGTCACCCTCTTCGTCGAGCACGAGGAGGAGATCGGCTCGCCGTCCATGACCTCCATCATCGAGGCCCACAAGGACGAGCTCGCCGCTGACGTCATCATCGTCGCCGACTCGGTGAACTGGGACCAGGGCGAACCCTCGGTCACCACCACCCTGCGTGGAGTGGCCGACTGCATCGTCGAACTGCGCACCCTGGACCATCCGCTGCACTCCGGGCAGTTCGGTGGTGTCGTGCCCGACGCCCTCACCGCCATGTGCAAACTGCTGGCCACCCTGCACGACGAGAACGGTGACGTCGCCGTGGCGGACCTGCACAGTGCTGAACCGGCATCCGTGGAGTACCCCGAGGAGCGGCTGCGCACCGAGACCGCGATCTTGGACGGCGTCGGCTGGCTCGGCACCGGCAACCCCGCCGACAAGATGTGGACCCGTCCCTCGCTGTCCGTACTGGCCATCGACGCCACGCCGGTGGCCGAGGCCATCAACACCCTGCCCTCGGTGTGCCGCGCCAAGGTGGGTCTGCGGGTGGCTCCCGGTGGCGATGCCACCCAGGACCTCGAGGCTCTCATGGAGCACCTGCGCACCCACGCCCCCTACGGCGCCCAGGTCGAGGTCACCCCGGGTGAGGCGGGCACTCCCGGCGTCGTGCCGTTCGAGGGGCCCTACGCCGAGATCGCCAACCAGGCGTTCAAGGCGGCCTGGGGAACCGAGCCGGTGCAGATGGGCACCGGAGGTGCCATCCCGCTCATCACCGACCTGCAGCACACCTTCCCGCAGGCCACCGTGCTCGTCACCGCCGTCACCGACCCGGACTCGCGCATGCACGGACTCGACGAGTCACTGCACCTGGGCGACTTCCGCAAGGCGATCCTCACCGAGGCCCTCATCCTGGCCGGCATGGCCAAGTGATCCTGCCCGGGTGATTCTGGATCAGGCTGATCCTCTGACGATTCTGACTCAGGCGGCTCTGATCCAGACGGCCTTGGGTCGCGTGTCACGCGACGAGGTGGCCCAGTGGACCCGCGGGGCCACCAGCCCGGGGCAACAGTGCGGAAGGTCGTCGAATGCAGATGACCTACGACCCCACGGGATCATCAGTCCGACGTCCGTTCTCGACTGGCACCAACCCCGCGACGGGCGTGTCCCATGACTCGTTTCGCTCTTCGCAGGGTGGGGTCCTCGGCACTGGCTGATGATGGTGGCCACACCCGCATGATGTGACCACCGGTCGTCACAGCACCAACGGTGCCAACAGGAACCCCAGGATGATCGTTACGATGATCGACACCGTTCCGGGGATGACGAACGGGTGGTTGAGCGGGAACTTACCCGCCCGAGTCGACCCGGTGTCATCCATCTCGATCGCTGCGACCGTCGTCGGGTAGTTCGGCAGGAGGTAGTAGTTGGCCACGGCGGGGTAGCAGGCGACGAGGGCCACTGCCGGCAGGCCGAGCTTGACCATGAGCGGCATGAACGCCGCCGTCGTCGCCGCGTGGGAGAACATGAGTGGGGCGGCGAGATAGAAGAACACCCCGAGCAGCCACGGCTGCGCCTGCAGCGGACCCTGCAGGGCGGACTTGATGGTGTCCATGTACGCGGTGACGAAGGTGTTGCCCAGCCACGCAAGGCCCATGATGCTGATCGCCGCGCTCATGCCCGAGCGGAAGGTCGACTGAGTGGTGATCGTCGAGGTTGGCTTCCTCGCCAGCAGGCAGACGACGACGGCACAGGTGAGCATCATGAGCATGATGGCGGGGCTGGAACCCATGGGCGGATCCTTCACGAGACCCACCTCGGGGCTCGTGAACGTCGCGTAGAGCACGACGAGGATGAGGGTGACGAGGAAGGTGACGAGGCTCGCCACGGCCCCCTTGGGAGCCTTGTAGTCGGCGTTCCCAGTGCCGGGATCCCTCACAAGTCCCTTGGCCATGCGGTCCTTGTAGACGGGATCGTCGGCGAGCTCCTTGCCCATGTGTCCGGCGACGGCGGCACCTACGAGGGTGCCGATGAAGGTCGTCGGGATGATGATGGCCAGGCACTGCAGGTACCCGACGTGGATCGGTTCGAGGATGGTCGTCAGGGCGATCATCGCCGCGGAGATGGGTGAGGCGGCCACGGCCACCTGGGAGGCCACGACAGCGATGGACAGCGGTCGTGACGGACGCACACCGTGCTGCTTCGACACGTCGACGATGACTGGGATGACGGAGTACGCCGTGTGGCCCGTCCCGCACAGCAGGGCCATGAGATAGGTGACGACGGGCGCGAGGAAGGTGATGTGCTTGGGGTGCTTGCGCAGGAGCTTCTCGGTGAGGTGGACGAGGTGGTCAATTCCTCCGGCGAGCTCCATGGCGGCGACGGCGCAGATGACGGTCATGATGATCCCGATGACCGACCACGGAATGGCCTTGGTGGAGTCGGTGTGTACTCCCGTTGCGGCCAGTACGAGCACACCTGCCCCGCCGGCGAGGCCGATTCCGATGCCTCCAAGTCTTGACCCGAAGACGATGAACGCGATGACGATGAGCAAGTGGACCCAGAACACGGTGAGTGTCTCCTGACCGTTCGGACGTAGCAGGTGAGAAGCTTCGCAGTGGTGCAGCTCGGAGGTGCCGGGTCTGGCTGCAACCGAAGCAAGTTTCGCGTATAGATACTAGTGGTAGGCACCTGCAGTGCGGCAAGTCGGTTTCGCGCGTTGCCAGGTACGCCTTCCAAATCGGCCCCAAATCGGCTCAGCCCCGCAGGGGAGGGTGCCCACCTTGCCGCCTTTGCTACCGTCGCCTTGGGACGATCTGTGCCACGAGCCGGGGCGATCCGCGTCATGGTCTGGGGGGATCTACCACGAACCGTGGCGGGCGTCCGCGGGCGTTCGGTGTCAAGGCCGATGGCGCGCTCCTCGATTCCAGCGGAGGCCTGTCGGCAGCTACCATGACGACGTCGCCGAGAATTTTGGTGGCAGGGACGCAGCTGCACATGCGCCAGATCCTCAACTGGGCGCGGGCAGCAGACTGCGTGAGGACGTCAGCAGGGTGGGGAGACGTCGTGCCCACCTCGTCGTCTCGAGAGGACTGCTGTGACCTCCCTGTCGTACCCTGACCTGTTTCGTCTCACTGGCCGTGGATTCGCCATCACCTCGTTACTGGCTCGGCTGCCGTTGGCCATGAGCCAGATGGGAACCATGCTGCTGGTGTCCAGCCCCTTGGTGGCAGGGCGCATGGGTCCCGGGGGTGCTGCCGCCGGGGCCGTTGCTGCTGCCATCGCCGTCGGTTCCCCGATCGTGGGGGCACTCACCGATCGGCACGGTCAGCGCACCACCCTGCTCGTCCAGTCGATCGTCGCGGGCCTGGGACTCATCGGTGAGGCCGTGGCAGCCCTGTACGGGGTGGCCTGGCCGGTGATCGCCGCGATCGGCGTCGTCATCGGCCTGTTCCTGCCCCAGGTGGGCACGATGGCACGCGTGCGATGGCGGCAGGTCGCGGCACACCATCCGTCAATTCGAGCTGGGGTGTTGGAGGCCTCGTTCGCCTGGGAAGGAGCAGTCGACGAGGCTTCCTTCGCCCTGGGGCCAGCTCTGGTGGGCATCCTCGGAGTGATCTTCGGACCGGTGCCCGCGCTCATCACCGCCGGTGTCATCCTGCTCGTCTTCGGCAGCTGGTTCGCGGTGCATCCCACTGTCCGGCTCGTCGCGCCGCACCCTGCCACCACCGAGCAGGCCCAGGGGCGTCTGCTCACCCTCGGCACCGTTCAGACGACGATCGGCATCCTCTTCATGGGGCTGGTCTTCGGTACCGTCCAGACCGGCACGACGAGTTTGGCAATTCAGGCGGGCCAGCCCGGGTATGCCGGACTGCTGCACGCCCTGCTCTCGATCGGGTCGGCCAGTGCCGGTCTCCTGCTTCCCCGGCTGGCCAGGCGTCTTGACATGGTGCGACGCTGGCAGATCTTCGCCCTGGGGCTGGCCGTGCTCTCAGTGCCGCTGCTGTTCGTGCACACGTTGGGCAGTGCCGCCATCGTCATGGTGATACTCGGTCTGGCGGCTGCTCCCTACATGATCACCCTGTACTCCAGCGCGGAACGGGTGACTCCGGCCTCCCGGCTGGGCACGGTGATGACCCTGCTCGCCGCGACGACCTCGCTGGGATATGCGGTGGGGGCGGCAGCAGCCGGCCGAATGACCGACCTGCACGGCCCCATGGGTGGTTATGGCCTCACGGTCGCCGTGGGCGCGATGACATTCATCCATGCCCTGTGTGCCGCCAGACCGGTTCTGGCGCGGGCCGAGTCCCCGGTGCACATCGACGTGTCGATGCAGGATTGATCATTCCCGGGCGCGGGCGCCACTCCCGTGCCCGGCTGCGTTGGGTGACGATTTTGTCGACCTGGAGCTGGATCGTCATTGCGATGTCCAGCCCTGGGGTGCGATTTTTGTCAGCTGGCTCCTTGGCCCCTCACTGTGGAGGCAGACCCCGCTGTCTGGTGTCATTTTTGTCGGTTGAGGTGCTGCGTCGTCGCTCATGTGGTCCGTGCTGGAGCGTGGCGTCATTCTTGTCAACCCGTGAGTAGGGGGTTGGCCTGGCGCGCCCTGTCCGGCCGATCCCAAGTAAGGCAGTGGTCCGGGTGGTGACGATTTTTGTCAACAGGTTTTCTGATTCGTCACTGTGGTGCTCGGCTGCGTTGGGAGGTGACGATTTTGTCAGTCTGGTGTCTGTGTCGTCACCGTGTGTCGTGCCACCTAGTCGTTGATATGTCGTGCCCGCCCAGCTGTTGACATTTTTCTCATCACGGGTCTTGTGCCGTCGCTGCAGTGCCGAGGTGTTTCAACAGATTGTTACGTTCATATGGTCGAACCGGTGAACCGTGCGACCGCTGCGGCGCCCCCATCGTGCGCGAGAAACTCATGAACCGTAGCTCGTTCCGCTGCCCTAGGTGCCAACGCCTTCGGTGATGCAGCAGTAGCCGCGCCAGCGCGGCCGGGAGCGCACCCGACGCCGGGGGGAGAGGTTCTCCCGGCCGGCCGAGAGGAGCGCTCCCATGACCACCACCGAGACCACCCCCACGATGCCGCTGCGCGTGTGGCCCGGATGCCTCAGCTGCTACAACGCCGGCCAGCTTGTGGGCGCCTGGATCGACGCAGCCGACGCCGGCGAGTTGACCATCGAGAGGCTGCACGAGCTGGCTGGTGCGCCCCTCAGGCTGGGCTGCGAGGAGATGCTCTGCCTCGATGGAGATGGCCCGTGGCCGGGCTTCCACGAGATGGGCCTGAGCGAGGCCCAGGAATGGGCTGACGCGTACGCAGAGGTCGAGCCCTGGCTCTGGCCCGCCCTCAGTGCCTGGGTCGCCAGCGGGGCGTACGTGGCCGCGGGGAACGGCTCCGTGCCGGTGCCGAGCGACTTCATCGACCACCTCCACGGCGAGTATGACAGCTGGGCCGACTTCGTCGAGCAGTGGCTGGCCGAGACCGACTACATGGATGGCTGGCCCGAGGTCGCGCAGACGTACTTCGACGCCGAGAAGTTCGGACGCGATCTGGCGTTCGACTTCACGACGATGTCCTCGCCGTCCGGAGGCGTCTACGTGTTCTCGAATCCCTGAGCCCGACCCTGATCCCCGTGGCCATCGGCCACGGGGATCTTCTTTCACGCGCAGACCTGACGGTCACGCTGGGCGTGCTCCAGCGCCTCGTCGAGGGCGACCTGGCCGCGCTGGACGTAGTCCTCGCGATCCTTGGCATCGAACTTGACGACCTCGGGGTGGGCGTCCTTCCATGCCTTCATGGCCTCCCCAACGTCCTCGTAGCACCCGGCCGCGAACTCGTGCTCCAGCCGCTCCCGGCGGCGGTTCGCGACGTCGCGCTGGGTCACCTTGGTCTCGAACGCATCGCTCCACTGCTTCCCGGCCGCGCGCATCGCCTTCAGCTCGGCCGACAGGTCCCGACCGACCTCGAACGCGTCTGAGCGGGCCTTCTTCTTGGCCTGGCGCAGCTCCAGCTGCGCCAGCACTGCCGGATCCACGTACGCACCCCAGACGTCCAGAACGCGCGACCCGACACCCTTGGGCACATGCGCCTCAACCGGACGTTGACCGGCCGCTAGCCGTGCTCGGGTCTCCTCGTCGAAGTCCGCGAGACCGACCCTCATCGCCTCAAGCTCCGGATCCGGTTTCTTGAAGCGCAGTCGCCGCAACGGTGACACGTAGGGTTCCTCCTCGGCCGGAGCGGGAGCGGAGACCGGGGGAGCCTCGTCGACCACGCCCTTGGTGGGCATGGTGGGAGTGGCAGCGGACGCCTGCTCCTCGTCCGAAGCGGGAGCGGAGAGATTTACAGCGCCACCGAACAGGCGTGCGTAGATTTCCTCGGTTGTCTCGGGTGCGTCCTGCTGTACGGCGACGGCCGGAGCGGGGACCGGAGCCGTGACCACCGGCTGCCGGGCCAGGCGCTCGTTCTGGGCCAGCTGCTGGTTGATAGCGGGCCTGGTGAGGTGGGCCGCCAGTCGGGACCCACGGGCCCTCCGGTAGACCGGTTGGCCGTCGTCGTTGGTCTTCTCGGCGTCGTTCATGCCGAACGTCCAGTTCCTGGTGGAGCGGTCTGGGTTGGGTCCGACGTCGACGCCGTGCTCTGCCAGGACGGTGTAGAAGCTTTCCTCGTCGATGGACCGGGCGTCGGCCAGCGCGGCCTCGACGCGGGCGGTGAGGTCATCGGTCCAGATGTACTGGCCGTTGGCGCGCATCTCGATCTTCTTGGTGCTGTCGTGCAGCTGGCGGTGGGCCTTGAGCTCGGTGGTCTGGGTGAACCCGTTGGCGGCAAGCACGGTGTCGTGGGTGCGGGCAAGCACGCCGTGGGTTACCAGTGAAGAGTCGAACGACCGCCCCGTGACCGGGTGCACCGACGAAATGATGATGTGATTGTGGAGGCATCCGGACTTGCCGTCGAGCTGGGTGACGACGATGAACGGACGGCCACCTGCGATGGTCTTGCCGAAGGCCACGCCGAGCTCGTTGGCGCGCTCCCAGTCCTCGGGATTGGTGGGGTCGAGTTCGTGCTTGCCGAAACCCTGCACGAGCGCGTAGCCCTCGACGTAGCCCTTGAGCTTCTTGGCCCGACGACGGTCCGAACGCGACTGTTCCTTGAACGATGATGGGTGGCATCCGACGCCGGTGGCGACGACGTAGCGGTCGCCGACCTGGCCAGCCTTGTCGTTCAGAACATAGTCGACGACCTTGTCGATGGTCCGCGTCGGCTGGCTCATGATCACCGCCACGGCGCGCCCCCATACGTCCGGTTGAGCAGGCGCCCCAGCTGGTTGTTGGTGCGGCGCAGCTCCTCGCGGATGTTTCCCAGCAGGGCCGCGATGTTCGGATTCTGGCTGGTGGTGCGCAGCGTTTTGACGAGCGCGTTGATGCCGTAACCGACCATCCGCGTCTGCTTCTCAGCTGCGGCCACCTGATCGGCCAGCTCGTCGAGCCTGGCCAGTGCCGCCGGGTCCACGGCGGCACGTTCGGTCGCCTGTCGGACGCCCGTGGCGCCCTCCAGGACCACTAGTCGCAGTACCTGCGACCACGTCGTCGGCTTCGCCGACGGCTCACGCTGCTCGTCCATCGCCGTGCGCATCGCCTCCAGCGCTGCCCACGTCTGCTCATCGAGCCGCACCGTGAGTGACCTCCCGAACGTCGTCGTGCGCTGACGAGTCCGCTTCGCGTTCTCGGTCATCTCACTCCTCCCTTCGGTCGATCCGGCGAGAACTTCGCCTGGCATGACGAAGGTGCTGACGCACCCCGTCTACCTGCCAGTCTACGTTTTCGCCGGAAGAATGACAAGCATTTTATCTGTCGGACATCGACGCTCCGCGTCGAGTCCTCCAGATAATGCCCGGCTCTCCCCGCTGCGCGGGGCCCCTCAGCCGATAGGCGCTGCCGCGCCCAAGATATCCAAACGCACCACAGCCCCCGAAACCTGTCGGTCATCGGGGGCTGTGGGTGCTGACGTGGGTGGCTATGCCGCCGGTGTCGGTCGCTGCTGTGTGCCCATTACCTCGTTGGCGATGGACCGCGCCGACGTGAGCAGATACTCGCGGTCGCCCTGGACGTTGCGCAGACGAGCGATCGTCAGCAGGGCGACGTCCCGCTCCCGCTCGACCCTCGCCAGCACCTGCTTTATCACCTCGGTTTTGGCATCTGGCTTGGCCGAAGCCTCGACCAGCTTCGTCACCTCGTCGACGAGACGCTGGGCGCGCTTCTCGTCATTGTTGTCACGACGGACGGGGCCGATGCCCACGACGTCGTACAGCTGCACGGCGGCACGGTAACGAGCCAGGCCACGCGTGGCCAGTTCGTCGGCGATGGACTTCTCGAGCGCCTCTTCGGCGTTGAGCTTGTCAATCTCCGTCTGGAGCTCGGCCAGCCGCTTGGCGCGCTGCTCCGCGCGGGAAAGGGGCTTGTGATTGGCGGTCATTATCATGGTCTTCCTGGGCGGGCGCGCTCGCGGTCCTGCCCCAGCAGGACGTCCCTGCCCGTCGACGCCGACCGGGAGGTCGGCGGCCAGGAGATCTTCGGCGACCATGAGGCCGCCCTGCGTCATCCTTTGCCTAGAGCTCGCAGTGCTTCTATTGTCGCACGGAGGACTCGAGTTGCCTACGGACGCTTCATCGCTATGCGTTCATACGCCCGGCGGAGCCGCTTGAGGCACATCATGATCACGACCAGAAAGTGTGTTCCTGCCGCGATGGCGATGCCCGTCCACGTCGTGCGGAGCACCCCCTGGCGCATCCACCCACCCGCACCCATGACCACGAGGTAGAGCGTGAGCGCGAGGCCCCAGACGATGGCCCAGATCGTGTTGGCCATGCACTCGTCGACCAACCGGAAGTCGACCTGGTTCAACCGCTTGTCCTGACTCAGAGAGGTGCGGAGCTGGAAGAGGAAGATCGACATCGCGAACAACAGACTGGCCACAATCGAGACACCGGCAACCGCTCCGCCGACATCCTGCAAGTTCGCGCCCTTGACCCCAGCTGCGGTCCCGATGGCGATCGGCACAAGCAACTGGCTGGCCCACGCCAGCCAGTCGGGCTTGCCGGTGCGGTCGTCATAGAGCGTGCGGAAGTGGTCAGCAGGGACTCGCCACAGCGCCGCCTTGCCCATGCTCCATCACTCCTTCGGTCGTTTGCTCCAGATCGGATTCCACTCGCTGTTCTGCCGCTCAAGAAGACCCTCAACGCGCTCGGTGCAACGCGTGACGAACTCGTCGTCTGTGAGCGGAGGGTCCCCGGCATCAGAGAGCAGTTCGCGGATGGCCGGTCCAGACTCTTCGCCCAGCAGGAACTTCTTGGTGCGGCCGCCCTGCTCCATCGTCACGTACACCTCGTGATCGGGGTCGAGATCCTGCACCGAGACCACCTGCTTCAGGACGTCTTGCCGGGACAACTTGCCGAGCAGAGCCCGAGGGAAGTGCTTCATGCCGCGCTCAGGCCGCGCAAGGTAGGAGACACGTCCGACCTTCACATCCGAACCATCAGCCAGGTCCACGCTCTTGCCGGTCGTGCGCACCTCGACCTCGGTCAGATTCGCTAGTTGCAGCCAGTTTTCCGCTTCGACGGCTTTGCCCGTCTCCATGGTCACGGTGTCCATCGTCTTAGAGAAATGGTGCTTGAACATGGTCATGATTCGACCGCCAGCGGACCCTCGCGACGACTCTTCAGCCAAGAAGTAGGCACGCTCGCCGACCTCGGGCACGAATAGCAGGGCCCGGTTGGAGCCGACAGGGGCCTCGTCGTCGGTGATCGTGTGGACAACCGAGCCGGTCTTGATGTCGCGCACCTCGCCGGGCTCACCATAGGAGCCGACGCGAAGATCGAGAAACTCGATACGGGCACCGAGTCGGAGGACAGACTCGACGCGGACGTAGGTCTGCTGCCTGCCGAACGCCTGATCCTCCTCGGGGATGGCAGTAACCCAATCGTGGAAGACCTCGAGAAGGTCGGCGTCGTCGAGGTCGGAGGGCGCACGGGTCGCGCCGTTGTGAACCCGTGCTTGGTGGAAGGTCATCTCCGTGACCGTAAGGACTCGTCGGCCCATGGCTACTCCTAGATCGAGGTGCCTCCATCATCGCGCAGCCCACTGACAAAACGTGGCATGGCATCGTCGCGGCCTTACGTCCGCCGGGATCGAGAGCGCTGCCCGACCCCCACGAGAGGATGTACCCATGCACCGCAACGACGCCGACATTATCGACATGAACTCCCGCTGCAAGGCGATCGGGATCTACCACGCAGTCTCGTGCCGAGACGCTGCCAGCCTTGAACGAGACGGCAAGCCCTACATCGCACTGAACGAACTGCCATCCTCACCCGAGCACCCGCAGGTCGAGATCCTGTTCGGCGGTGACGATTGGTTCCTAGCTGATCCGCGCACGGATCTGGAGCCATTCACACCCGCTGGCTGATCCAGGTCTTGGCTTCCTGGCTGATCTTGTCGGCGGTCCACTTCTCGTCAGGCGTGCCCTTCTCAGCCCACCAGCGTCCGGGGTGGAGAGTGTCCCACTTCGTGCGCTTACCACCGTGACGATTCTTGCCCGGGTCGTGATTGCCGAAACCCTCGACGATGGCGTTCCACACGCAGGCCGACCGGTTGATCATCAAGGACTCGGCCAACGGAATCCAGATTGGCTCTACCACGAGCCAGCGGGCGTAGAAGTCAGCGACGTCAAGGTTCTGGGCAGCGGCGATGGACTCGCTGTGCTCCTTGAGCCGGTTGAACAGGTACTTGCCGCTCACCTGGCCCAGGGCAACCGTGCCCTTCCTGCCGCCGCTGGGGATGGCCTTACCGACGTAGATGGGCTGAGAGAACTGACCGTCGCGATTGCGACTGGCGAGTTCTGCGTAGACCGGGAAGTCACCGATGTAGTAGATCGCGTACACCCCGGCTCCGGGGAACGGCGGAATCTGATCGATCTCGACTGGATCCACGCGGAGCATCGCGCTGACCAAGGACTCGCCGATGTTCTCGGTGTCGAGCGGGTTATAGGGCTTGGACATCTCAGGCATGGGGAGCCTCCTCCATCATCTGCTTCAGTTGGAGGTCCATCTCCTTGCGTGCAGCGGACAACTGGAGGTGATTCGCTACCGACTTCAGCACCGTCTCTGCGAGCACGACAGGGACAGCGTTGCCGAGCTGGCGCATCGCCTCGGTCCAGGCTCCGTGGAGTTCCCAACGGTCTGGGAAGGTCTGGAGCCGGGCCGACTCGCGAACTGTGAAGTACCGCACTCGGCCATCGGGGTACAGCGCCATGTTCTCGCCGCCGGGGACGCCATGGTCGCCAGCCTTCAATGCCTTAGCGGGAAGATCAATCGCGCTTCCGGTATGTCCGGCGTAAGCTTTCGCACCGTCTTGGCGGACATGATTCAGCCATGTGCGCGAACCACGAAGCGTGGGCTCCGGCAGGTCTGCGAGAGCCTCACGCACGGTACGCCACGGCCGGAGCCCGTCGTCGCGCGGAACCCGCGACGGGATAGCCCGCTGCGATCTACGCACCCCAAGGCGATCCCAGTACTCACCCGTGGCCTTGGACCGCTCAAGCGCCGCCTTCGAGTGCGTCGGAAGGGGAAAACTCCACTCGGCGTCCTGGTCGGACCGAAATCCGACGAAGAACACACGATGGCGCTGCTGGGGCACGCCGTAGTCTGCGGCATTGACCAAGGTTCGCACGAGGTTGTAGCGGAGATCAGACGCGATGACCGTGTGCTCCCCTTGGAGGCGACGGTAGTGATCCACCCATGATTCCCCAGCCCGGCTGACAAGCTCGGGGTGTTGCAGCTGAAGTTCGATGTAGTTCAGGTAGTTGGCGAATGCGGAGCGGGTGAGGCCCTTCACGTTCTCGATGACGAAGGCGCGCGGCCGCAGCGTGCGGATCACCTCGACCGTTGCCGGGAACATGTCACGAGCGTCATCCGCAGCCCTGCCCTTGCCACCCAGGCTGAACGGCTGGCAGGGTGGCCCACCCGCGACCAGGTCGATGCCGTCCTTGACCCCAGACCAGTCGATCTTGCGGACGTCACCCTCGATGACTTGGCAGGTGCCCGGAATAGCCGGGTGGCCATTGGTCTGATTCTCGCGCAGGGTGTCGCACGCCCACAGGTTCCACTCGGCCGCGACCTCTGCCTGGAAGCCAGCCATGTGGGCGCCGATCAACAGACCGCCACCACCGGCGAACAGCTCCACACTTCGCATGACACCATCATCCCCCGTCGAGTCGTCGTCGGCCAATCCAACGCGCTCAACGACGAGATCACCAGATGCTCTCATTGTCCTCAACTTCCATCCCTCCAGTAGTACCTCAACGGTTTCCTGGCGGGACGTCCCCGCCTCGCCTCTATCCCTTCGGAATGAAGTCTGCCTCTAGGCACCGACACGGCCGTAGCGCCCAGTGCCCGCAAGCGCTGCGTACAGCGTCGTGCGGGCCACGCCGAGGTCTCGGGCAATTCTCGCCTTGGAGACGCCCTCCTCGACGCGCTGGCGCGCCTGGGCGATCTGGTCGGGCGTTAACTTCGGCCCACGGTCGTACTTGCCCGCTGCCTTCGCTAGGGCGATGCCCTCGGCCTGGCGCTCCCGGATCATCCGCCGCTCCAACTCGGCCACGGCGGCGAAGATCGTCAGGACGAACCCGCCGCTAGGGGAGTCGGTGCTGAGCTCCGGCATGTCGACGAAGCTGACCTTCACGCCGCGCTCGCCGAGGTCGCGCACCAGCGTCAACAGGTCGATGGTGTCGCGGGCCAATCGGTCGGGACTCTTCACCGTGATGACGTCGCCCGCGCAGACGCAGTTCAGCATCGCCTTGAGCTGCGCCCGGCCGTCAACATCCTTGCCCGATGCCTGGTCAGTGAAGAGTTTGTCGACGTCGCCCAGAGCTTCGAGCTGCCGTGCGAGGTTCTGGTCGCTCGACGACACGCGGGCGTAGCCGACGGTCTGGCCTACAACCCGGGTCATTTTCTCCGACATGTCCAACAACCTCTTGAGACCACTCGTCGTTTCTGTCCAATGGCACTCTACCCCAACCCTGATGGACGCACCGTAGCCAGTACCGGGGAGGTGTCCACCAGGTACACCCTGATGGACAGTGCAGCAGGGCCCGGCCTGACGGCCGGTGTTACCAGTGCAACAGGTGTGACGGACATGGCAACCAAGGCCCGGCCTGCGGCCGGACGGCTTCGCCCGGACGGGCCTGACGGCCCGCCGGTCTCGCTCTCTCTCATCACAGAGCACAGTCAAGGGTGCTACATAGGTGTGCTTCGAGGTCGGATGTTCCCTTTTTAGCCAGGATGTTCCCTTTTTGTTCCCGTTTGAAATGGCGAAAGGGAACGGTTGAAAGGGGATCTGACTAGGTGTTTTAGATGGATGTTCCCGTTGTTACCATTTGATAGAGCAACTTACGTGCGCGCGGGCTCGCGCGCACGCACGCGCGCATGTGCTGGTTCTCCCGAAAAAGGGTAACAACGGGAACATGGGCCGATTTCTCCTGGTGTATCAGGAGATTCCGCGTTCCTGTTTCCCGCTGGAAGGGGAACAAAAAGGGAACATCGACCCCTGAAAAGGGAACAACGGGGCCTGCGGCACGTGCCGCAGGCCCCGTTGGTGGTGGGTGCCCGTCGCGCCAGGGCAGGCGACGGACAACGTTGGTGGCCAGCTGGGGCAGCACTGCGCGTGCACGGGCGCCCCAGCCGCCCTGGGAGTCGGCAGGGAGGTCGAGACCGTCCCAGTCGCGGAGCTGGTACCTGCTGACCAGCGGCTCGGCGGCATCGAGGTGCCGCCCGATGCGCACCTTGCCCTCCTGGTAGGCCCAGCAACCATCGCCGCGCAGCGTCTGCTGCAGCCTCTCGTAGAAGGTGTTGCGGCCCATCTTGACCCCCATCTTGTTGCGTATCGCCCACGCGTCGAACAGGTCGAAGATGAACTTGGCCGGGATGACGTCCCAGGCCAGCTCCGAGCTGATCTCGGACCAGAAGGTCTGAACCGGGTCGTTGTCGCGCTGGAGCTCCTCGGTGGCCCGGAGCACCGTCTCCGGGATGTCGAAGGTGTCGAAGTCCATGCGGAGCAGCTCCCACTGGATACGCTCCAGGACGTCCTTGCGCCGGAGGTAGTCCTTCTTGATGTACTTGCGCTCGGCCGCACCCTTGAAGGTCTTGAGGAAGGGCATGACCATGAGGCGGCGATAGAACGAATCCGAGGTATCCGGCGTGCGGAACTTGGAGTTGAAGCACTGGACCTGGAAGCACTGGACGATCAGCTCGATCGCCGACTTGTACTTCCGGTTCACACGGAACTTGTCGCCCGTCGTGAAAGCCTTCCACCGCGAGACGTCCTTCGCGAAGGCGTTGACCGGGTTCTCGTGGGTCAGCACCGCCATGATGCCCGGGGTCTTCTCGATGTAGGCGTCCTCGGCGAATTTGTCCAACGGGATCGACAGCGACGCGCCCTCGCCCAGGATGTTCTCGATGATGCTCACGATGGTGCCCTTGCCGTTGCTGCCCTGCTCCGCGTAGAACAAGGCCACCTTGTCCCAGTCCGTACCGGGGCGCAGGCAGGCCGCCATGCACTGTTTCACGAAGTGCGCCATGCGCTCGGCCTCCGCCACCTGGTCGGGGTCGTTCTCGTCCATGCAGAACAGGTCCACGAGCCAGGCGTTGAACTCCCAGACCCGCTGGTCGGGCATGGGATCTGCACCACGCTCGGGTTAACTATCTCGTCGATGCTGGTCTTATGGATGAGCACCCGCTCCGGGGTGAACGGCTCCAGCGCCTGCTTCGGCCGGTTGAACATCCCGTTGTTCACCGCGACGTAGTCGGGGTCGTAGCGAAGAACCACACGAGGGCAGATGTCAGCGAGCGCGGTCAGCACCTCCTCGAAGTCAGCCTTGGTGAGCGAGTTGTTGAACTGCCGGGCCATGGCTCGGATGTTGTCGTTCTCGATGTCGTACAAACCGGTCCGGGGGCCCTTGGTCTGGTAGACGCCCACGACGTCCAAGTCCCGGCTCCCCGTCGGTCCCGTCAGGCCGATCCGCTTAGTGTGGTGCAGCTCCCGGAGAATCATGGCGATCTGGTACGTGGTCAACGTCTTCAGCATGGGCAGGCGCTCACGTCCGGTACGAGTGGTGTTCTCAGTCCCGATCGCGAGGTTCACCTTCTCCAGGAGTTCGGACTCGATCGTGGACGGCGCCGGAGGGTTCGACCTGTCCAGGTCGGCCAGGTACGAAGCCGTGGTGCTGCGGATGATGTCGTTGAGGGGCGTGCTCATCGTCACCACCCCCGATGGGCTCGCGTGGGGGGACGCCAAGCTGGTAAGCTGAACACCGTTCAAGCCGAACATCTTGACGAACTTCGTGATTGCCGCCTTGTTTCCCCGGGGCGGCTTTCTTGTGCGCTCATGAGATCACGCCTCCTCGCCGTGATTGGCGAAGGCTGCGGCGATGCGGGCCTTGCGCTCAGGGGTGAACCTCGGTGCCATCTTGATGAGCTCGGCCAGCAGTCGATCCTGCTCAGCCTCGATGGCCGTTTCCTTGGGCGCGACGAGCGCGGCCACGTCCTCGGGCCGGAAATACCAGGCCCGGTTCTTCTTCTGGACGCCGTGCAGCCGGCCAGCCTTGGCGAGCTTGCGCAGATAGTCCTTGTCGTAGCCCGTTGCATTGGCGGCATCGAGCAGAGAGACGGTGTAGGGATCGTCAGGGTGAAAAGCAACAGACGTTGCGGTCATGATCGGAAAACCTCACGTGAGATCTTCCGGAACCCTGTCTGTCGTTCGGCCTTATTCTCCGGCTCATATCGGGGGCTCAATCACACCGAGTTACTACCTCGGACCCCGTGGGCTTCTCCCATTATAGCCGGTGTTGGCCGGATTTCACTACCCAAGCATCTCGATCTTGAGGTCGGGATCTGCCACGGTGCGGGGGAGCTTTTCGAGTTTCTTGGGCCGTCCGCCCGGCAGCAGCGTCAGGGTGAGGATCTCGCCCACGACGATCCGCCGGTGGGCCATGTCCAGTTCTGCCCATGCCTCCTCGATGTCTGGAGCTTCGGCGAGTTGTTGGCCTACGGATTCGGGTCCGGGCGCGAGAAGCCCGTCGATCTCTTTGATGCGGCCAACCAACCGTGGTGCTTCCTGCCGTACCTGGTCGGCAGGCAGGAGGCCGTCGGTGACGAGGCCGGCCAGCGAGTCGTACCTGGTCTGGAGTGCCAGCCGCTCCGCCCGCAACTCATCTCGCTTCATGCCGTCGTCCTGCTGCGGGCTGAACAGGTCTGCCGCGTCAGGCTCCTGGAGCCGGGCAAGCACGATACGCTCGACGAGTTCGTCGATCGGCTCGGCCACGCGTGACAAGTGATTGTGAGTCAGGCACTTGTAGATGCGCTTCGGAGCGGTCTTCACCACCTTGCCCGACTTCAACGTCCGGTCAGGCGCACAGTAGAAACTCGTGTACATCTTGCCGCCACACTTGCCGCACCTCAGCAGGCCGGACATGAGGTACCTGGGCTCGGTGCCCCAGTTTCTCCGGCGGGCCGGGTCACGCAGCTTGGCCTGGACGGCGTCGAACACGTCAGCGGTGACGATGGGGTCCCAGATGCCCGGATACACCTCGTCGGTGAGCGCCCCGCTAGCTTTACGCTTCTGTGCATCAGGCTCCCACTTCGTGATGACGCCCTTGTATCGGGCGTTCATCAGCAGCGACCGGATGTTGTTGTTCGACCAGGGCAAGCCCCTGCTTGAGGTGAATCCACCCGCATTGAGGTCACGACACACCTGTGCCAGCCCGACGCCGGACAGGTAATCCAGAAAGGCTTTCTCGACGGCGGCCGCCTCGTCGTCAATCTGGGTGATGCCGTCGTCGTCGTAGCCCAGAATCTTCACCCGAATGATGGGCAAGCCCTTCCTGCGCCGGGTCTCGTTCGCGCCGATGGACCTCTCCGACTTGCGGCGGATCTCAAACCGGGCCACCGCTGCGAGCATGGTCGCCCGGAGCTCACCGTCGGCCGTGGTGAGGTCGATCTCACCGTCGACCGTCGCCACCCTGGCCTTAAGATCAATCAGCTTCACCAGATCCTGCAGCGTGCGCAGCAGCCTGTCCAGGTCGCGTGCAACGATGACGTCGAACTTGCCCCGGCCCACGTCAGCCAGAAGCTCGGCCCACCGTGTCTTCTCGTCTCGGCGCTTCGTCGCCGAGACACCCTCGTCGATGTACTCCGGCCCGTACAGCCAGCCGCGAGCCTTGCACAGGGCCTTGATGCGGCGCCGCTGGGTCTCCAGCGTCAAGGATTCGTCATCGGTCTCGTCAGCCTTGGAGACACGGAGGTAAGCAGCAGCAACGGTCATGTTCGGCACTCTACAGAACATCAACGTCATAAAGTCGTGAAGTCGAGGTACTTCAAGTTGACATTTTTGTCAGCTTGAGGGCCTGTACCGCCGCTGCGGTGCGAGGCGGTCGTGGGGTGACGATTTTGTCACGGGGCGTCACTCGTCGTCACAGGTGTGGCTCGGCCGTGTGTCTGGTGACAAAAATGTCGCCAGACACCACGAACCTCTGCCTCGTGGTGTCCAGTTGTTCCAAGCAGTGGCTGCTCCAGTCAGGGGCTGATCCGGGGCCGGGCAATTCCCGACAGGGTTGCTCCGGGGCCGGGCCCGGTCGTGGCTGTTCATCGGTGGCTCGCGGCCTACCGGCGCGAGAATGGTGCAGGTGCGATAGGATGGACAGGTGAACCGTGTTGACGGAAGGCTCACTGCAGACCTCGATCCCTTCGACCATGGCCCTCAGGACGAGTGTGGTGTCATCGGCATCTATGCCCCCGGTGAGGACGTTTCCAAACTCGTCTACTTCGGCATGTACGCCCTGCAGCACCGCGGGCAGGAATCCGCCGGTATGGCGGTCTCGAACGGTAGACGAACCATGGTCTTCAAAGACATGGGGTTGGTCTCGCAGGTGTTCGACGAAGCGACCCTGAACTCCCTGGCGGGGCACCTGGCCATTGGCCACACCCGCTACTCCACCACCGGCTCGAGCGTGTGGGACAACGCCCAACCGACGTTCCGGTCCATGCCAGACGGCGGTGGTCTGGCTCTGGCGCACAACGGCAATCTCACCAACGCCGATGAGCTCGAGCAGCTCATCGCCCAACGCAATCCGGAGGGCACCGTCCCGCACAAGGAGCGCATGGACTCCTCCAACGACACCTCCTTGGTGACGGCACTCATGGCCACCTACGACGGTTCGGTCGAGCAGGTGGCCGCGCAGGTGCTGCCCAAGCTGCGTGGTGCCTTCAGCCTCGTCCTCATGGACGACAACGCCCTGTACGCTGCTCGTGACCCACAGGGCATTCGTCCGCTCGTGCTGGGGCGTCTGCAGAATGGTTGGGTCGTCGCCTCCGAGACGGCAGCCATCGACATTGTCGGCGGCACCTTCGTGCGTGAGATCGAACCCGGCGAGATGGTGACGATCGACGAGGCCGGGCTGCGCACCCGGCGATTTGCTGAGGCCCGACCCAAGGGCTGCATCTTCGAGTACGTCTACCTGGCTCGCCCCGACACGATCATCTCGGGACGCCGGGTGCACAACGTGCGCGTCAAGGTGGGCAAGATCCTTGCCCAGGAGGCTCCGGCAGACGCCGACCTCGTCATTCCGGTGCCGGAATCGGGCACGCCGGCGGCGATCGGGTATGCCGACGAGTCGGGCATTCCCTACGGCATGGGACTGGTGAAGAACAACTACGTCGGGCGTACCTTCATCCAGCCCTCCCAGACCTTGCGCAACCTGGGTATTCGTCTCAAGCTCAACCCGCTGCGTGACGTCATCTCGGGCAAGCGTCTGGTTGTCGTCGACGACTCGATCGTGCGTGGCAACACCCAGCGTCAGCTCATCCGCATGCTGCGCGAGGCCGGTGCCAAGGAGGTGCACGTGCGCATCTCGTCCCCGCCGGTGCAGTGGCCGTGCTTCTATGGCATCGATTTCGCCACTCGGGCCGAACTCATTGCCCCCGGCCTGAGCATTGACGAGATCTGCCGGTCCATCGGTGCGGACTCCCTGAGCTACATCAGCCTGGACGGGCTCATCCGTGCCACCCACGTGCAGCCCGACGAGCTGTGCCGGGCCTGTTTCGACGGCGTCTACCCGGTGGACGTCCCCAAGGGATCGCAGGCCATGCTCGCCGATGCCACCCTTGACCCCCATCAGCTCACCCCGAAAGACGAGGACTGACCAGTCATGACCCACGAAACCGCGTATGCCCGCGCCGGTGTCGACATCGCTGCAGGTGACCGCGCCGTCGAGCTCATGAAGGAGCATGTGGCTGGTACCAGGCGCCCCGAGGTGCTGGGCGGTCTGGGGGGATTCGCCGGATTCTTCGATGCCGCGACGTTCAAGGACTACCGACACCCGGTGCTGGCCACCTCGACGGACGGAGTGGGCACCAAGGTGGACATCGCCCGTCGGATGAAGGTCTACGACACCATTGGTTTCGACCTCATGGGCATGCTCGTCGACGACCTGGTCGTGGTGGGTGCCGAGCCGCTGTTCGTCACCGACTACATCTCGTGCGGCCACGTGGATCCCGAGGTCATCGCCTCGATCGTCAAGGGGATCGCCCAGGCCTGTCAGAAGGCCGGATGTGCCCTGCTTGGCGGTGAGACCGCGGAACATCCCGGGTTGCTCGCCCCCGACGAGTTCGACGTCGCTGGAGCCACCACAGGTGTCGTGGAACGCGACGAGATCCTCGGCCCCGAGCGCATTGCCGAGGGCGACGCGCTCATCGCGGTGGCCTCCTCGGGGCTGCACTCCAACGGCTACTCCCTGGTGCGCCACGTGCTGCTGGAACAGGCCGGCTGGACGCTGGACCGGCACGTCGACGAGCTGGGACGCACCGTGGGTGAGGAGCTCCTGGAACCGACGATCGTCTACGCCGCAGACCTGCTCGCCCTGGTCCACCATGGTGAGGTGCACGCCATGTGCCACGTCACCGGCGGCGGATTGGCCAACAACCTGACCCGCGTCATGCCCAGCCACCTGACGGCCACGATCGAACGATCCACCTGGTCCCCGGCCCCCATCTTCCGGATCGTCCAGAAGGTCGGAGCCGTCTCACAATCTGATATTGAGGAAACCCTCAACATGGGCGTCGGAATGGTCATCGCCCTGCCGGACGATCAGGTGTCCGAAGCCCTGGAGTTCCTGGCGGGACGTGACCTCACCGCATGGCAATGCGGCACCGTGGCCTCCCGCGAGAGCTCCGACGTGCCTGCTGTCTCGCTGCTCGGTGGGTATTCCATGGACTGATGCGTCAACCTTTTGCGCTCAGGTGAGGGGCGTGCTTTGGCACTGACCCGTCGCCTCCGGTAGCCTGTGTCTCACGACAGTAATAGGACCTACGGCGGCAATGCCGCGATGACAAGCGAGGGGGTCGACCCATATGGGGCGCGGCCGTGCAAAGGCGAAACAGACCAAGGTCGCTCGCGATCTGAAGTACCGTTCGGTGAACATGGATCTGGAATCCTTGGAGAGAGAACTTCGAGGTGATCGAACCCATGAACAGACTCACCACGACGATGACGGATTGTCCGACGAGTACGCCGATCTTGCCGAGAAGTACGCACACTACGGCGAGGACGACTGAACTCAACCAGCCATGACTGGTGCTCAGCAGCGGCTAGGCCCGACAAGGCCAACCCTGCTCTTTCACTGTGGTGAACCTGTTCCTTCAAGTGGGTGAGCGTTGTGGACTGGCACCCGGATCGTGTTGTTCCGGGGTTCCACTGCGCCGTCATGGGTCTGCCCCATGCGCGCAAGGTCCCCGGTGATCCGGACGGTGAACTGACGGCCACCTTGGTGGCCAGATGCTCCCAGCCACAGCAGCAGCGTGCCGTGCTGTACATCCATGGCTGGTCCGACCTGTTCCACCAGGCCCATCTGGCAGCTGAGGTCGAGTCATGGGGTGCAGACTTCCATGCTCTCGACCTGCGTCGATACGGACGCAACATCGTGGCGGGGCAGCGCTCTGGCTGGATCGACGACCTCGGCGAGTACGACGAGGAGATCGACGCAGCGATGGGCGCCATCCTCGCCGATCATGACTCCGTGACCCTCATGGGACACTCCACCGGCGGCCTCATTGCCTCGCTGTGGGCAGATCGACACCCACACACCGTCGACGGGCTCATCCTCAACTCCCCGTGGCTCGACATGCAGGGGTCGGCCATCACCCGATCAATGATCAGTGCCGCGAGCAGAACCATGTGCCGGGCAGATCCCGATGCGGTGATCCGACACTCCGAGCGCGACAACTTCGGCCGGTCGATACGCAGGGCCGATGGGGGAGAGTGGGACATTCCCGAGCTGAAGAACCCCCAGGACGCGCCATTCAAGGTACGAGCTGGGTGGCTCGCCGCCATCGTCTCCGGGCAGGAGCGGGTACGTGCCGGGTTGAGCATCGACGTACCGGTGCTGTGCCTCATGTCGGCGCGCAGCGACCTGTCGACGACCTGGAACGAGGACATGCGGCACGTTGACACCGTTCTGGACGTGGAGCGGTTGGCCAGCGCAGCGGTACATCTGGGTGCCCACGTCACCGTGGCACGCATCGACGGTGGCCTGCACGACCTCGTCCTGTCCGAGGAGCCTGTCCGCGCCGAGGTGTTCGAGCAGATGCGCACCTGGCGAGACGCCTGGGTGACTCCCCATTCTCGGACCCGCGCTGTGGACCATTGCAAAAAGGATTGAGCTCTGCGAGAGTTGATCTGCTGGACGCAGGGGTTCAGAGGCCGTTCGTGTGCGTGGATGCTCACGATGAGGACGGTCCCACTGCTGATGTGAGGTAACGATGAACGGTAAGAAGATCGGGGCACTGGCTACCGCGGCAGCCATTCTGCTGACGGGTTGCGGCTCCAACGGCGACGGGAGTGCTGACGACAAGTCGTCGGATCAGGTGGCGTCGTCCCCCAAGGCAGGCGGTGCCGGCGGCGAGGTGGGCGTGTTCACCTGGTGGGCCGACGGATCGGAGAAGAAGGGCCTGGACGCTCTGGAGAAGTCGTTCAAGAAGCAGTACCCCAACGACACATTCGTCAACCTGGCGGTTGCTGGTGGATCCGGGTCCAATGCCAAGGCCAAGCTGGCCTCCGACCTGCAGAACGGCAACCCGCCCGGCTCCTTCCAGGGACACGCTGGTGCCGAGCTCACCGACTACATCGACAACGAGCAGATCGAGCCGGTCGACGACCTCATCAAGGAGCTGGGTGGCGACTCCGTGCTCCCCAGGACCCTTCTGGATCGTCTCACGGTGGACGGCCACATCTACTCCGTACCCGTGGACATACACCGCTCCAACGTCGTGTGGGCCAACACGGCGGCGCTGAAGAAGGCTGGCATCAAGGACACCCCGTCCGACGTCAAGAGTTGGCTCGCCGACCTGCAGAAGGTCAAGGATTCCGGGGTGGCCACTCCGCTGTCCATCGGTGGTACATGGACCCAGACCGAGTTGCTCGAGTCGATCCTCATGGCCAACCTCGGTGCCGACGGCTACTCGGCACTGTTCACCAAGGACGGCAACTGGAGCAGCCCAGAGGTCAAGGCCTCCATCGAGGACTTCAAGAAGGCTCTGAGCTTCGCCAACACCGCCTCTGACGGGGACGACTGGCCAGCTGCCACCGACATGGTGTCCGATGGTAGCGCCGCCTACAACATCATGGGCGACTGGGCGGTGGCCGAGTTCGACTCCAGGAACAAGACCTTCGGCAAGGACTACACCGCCTTCGCCCTGCCCGGCAAGGGGGACGTCTACGGGTTCCTGGCCGACTCGTTCACCCTGCCCACCGGCACCAAGAACCCGGAGGCCACCAAGGACTGGCTGCGGTTCGTGGGTTCCAAGGACGCTCAGTCCACCTTCAACCAGATCAAGGGCTCGATCCCCGCTCGTACCGACGTCTCCCCAGATGGTTTCAACGCGTACCAGCAGAAGGCCATGAAGGACTTCAAGGAGAAGAAGATCGTCTCCTCGATCGCCCACGGGGCTGCCGTTCCCCTGGCCTGGAGCTCAGAGATCAACACGGCGATGAGCAAGTTCCACCAGGACAAGAACACCGACAACTTCGTCTCGGCCCTGGTGGCTGCGCACGACAAGTACGCCATGTGAGTCTGTTGCGCTGGACGAGCCTTCAGACAAGAGTCAGGCCACGTGAGGCGGACTCGTCACACATTGAGTGGGTCTGCGCTCCGCAGAACCAGTCGATCTGCGGGCCAGCCTCGTGGTTGACGGTTGCCAGCCACTGACCGGGATCCCGTGACGATTCACGCTCTGGTGACCATGTCACCGGGGCAGCGGGAGGGCTGGTCGGCTCGTGGTGGCTCCGAACGTCCCGGGAGCCACCACCTGAGAAGTTCTCAGTTTGGCATGGGGCGGGTGTCGTCGATCCATGACGGTGCCAGTGCAGGGCGCCCGAACAAAGACGTCCGCGGAGTCCGTGATGTGTTGTGGACGCAGGTGTCCACGAGGGGAAAGAGTGTAATGCAAAGAGTGAAACGCTGGTTGCCCAGTTTCCTGTTCGTTCTGCCATCGATCATTCTGGTCGGTGTCTTCGTCTATGGATTCATCGGCAAGAGCATCGCCACCTCGTTCGCACGAGTGACGACGCGGTCGGGTCGGGTGAAGGCACCAGGGGGTTGGGGCAACTACGCTGCCCTGTTGTCCGATGATCGCTACCTGCACTCGTTGTGGAACCTGTTGGTTCTCACCGTGGTGTTCGTCGTGGGAACGATGATCTTCGGTCTGCTGTGGGCCTTGCTCCTGGAGAAGGGAATACCGGGGGAAGGGCTGTTCCGCTCGATCTTCCTCTTCCCCATGGCGGTGTCATTCGTGGCGGCCGGCGTCATCTGGCGGTGGCTGCTCTCGCCAGCCCAGGGGGACCAGGCAGTCGGACTCAATCAGTTGTTCCAGATCATGGGGCTGCCCGGACTGCAGTCCACGTGGTACTCCGCCGGTAGGTTCAACATGGCGGCCATGGCGATCCCGGCCATCTGGCAGCTGTCGGGTTACATCATGGCGCTATTCCTTGCCGGGTTCCGAGGAATCTCGGAGGATCAGCGTGAGGCGGCTCGCGTCGATGGAGCCAGTGAGTTCAAGCTGTACTGGCACGTACTCTTTCCGCAGTTGTCGCCGATTGCGTTGAGTGCACTCATCATCGTCGGCCACATGTCCATGAAGATGTTCGATCTCATCTATGCCATTGCCGGGCAGAGCTCGTTCATCACCGAGGTGCCCGCCACCTTGATGTGGGTGCAGATGTTCCAGCTCAACAACCCGACGATGGCGGCCGTCAACGCAACGCTTCTGCTGCTCATCGTCGCCGTGGTCGTGGTGCCGTACCTCGTCTACACCAACCGCACCGAGAAGGGAGGACGCTGATGAACACCGCCGCTGTGGAATCTGAGACGCTCAACCCCGCATCTGACCGGCACACAAGCAGCAAGGTTCATGGTAAACACAAAAACCACGGACCGGGCAGGGTACGCAGCTCCACCACGGCGCACCGAGCATGGACCGGGCTGCGGTACGTGCTGCTCGTCTTCTTCTCCGTGCTCGTGCTCACACCGCTGTACGCGCTACTGGTGACGAGTTTCAAACGACCATCGGAGTATTCCCAGTCCACGGCCTGGAAGCTGCCCTCGACGTGGTCGGTGGAGGGCTGGCAGGCTGCTTGGCACGTCCTCGCCCCGGCGCTGGGGCGCTCCCTCGTACTGGCAGTCGTCGCTGCCGTGCTGTCGGCAGTCCTCGGCTCCCTCAATGGATACATCTTCGCGAAATGGAAGTTCCCGGGATCGCACGTCATCTTCGTGCTGTTCCTGTTCGGAATGTTCATCCCCTACCAGGCGATCATGATCCCGTTGTCGGGCATGATGCTCGACGTCCAGGCGGGGGCTCCGTGGTTCGCAGGTATCCCGACGTTGATCCTGGTGCACATCGTCTACGGCATCCCGATCTGCACCCTGATCTTCCGCAACTACTACGCGACAGCGGTGCCCACCGAGATCATCGAGGCGGCTCGGGTGGATGGGGCCAACACCTTCTCGACGTACAACAGGGTTGTGCTGCCGGTGTCGGTTCCCGGGTTCATCGTGACGTTGATCTGGCAGTTCACGAGTGCGTGGAACGACTTCATCTTCGCGTTGTTCCTCACCAACCAGAACAATGGCCCGGTGACGTTCGGGCTCAATGCCTTGGCATCGGGCCAGAACCCCAACTATCCGCAGATCATGGCAGGTGTGCTGGTGGCGTCGTTGCCCACCCTCATCGTCTACATCGCCTTGGGCAGGTACTTCGTGTCCGGGCTCATGAGTGGCTCGGTGAAGTGATGGTGGATGAGTTTCATGTTTTCCAGCACGATGAGAAAATCGTAGCGACGATGTCACATGTCTGGGAGATGTGAGATGAAGATTGGACTGCGTAAACCATCGGTGAAGAGGTCCGTCAAGGCACGCACCACGGGACGCGTCAAAAGGTCAGTGAAAGGCGCCGTCATCCCGTGGTACGGCAAGAAAGGCGTTGGGTTCGTCAAGAGTCCCAAACGATCGGTGAAAGGCGCGATCTACCGTCGCACGACGTTCGGGTGGCGCGACCTGTTCAGGTGAGTCGGGCCTGAGCTTGATGCAGTGTGTCTGCCTGCGTCGACCCCACGGTGCTCACTGGGCTCTTCTTCCATAGTCGTTGAAGAAGAGTGTCGCCGAGAATGCGATGAGGGCACCTATCATCGGCACGAGCATCGACTGCCCGAATCCGCGGGCGAGGTTCGGAGCTGCCGAGGTGCGCCAGTCGAGAATCGTGGCAATGATCGCTGAGCCGATGACCTGTCCGATCTGCCGTGTCGTGTTGTAGACGCTGGAACCTGCCCCAGCATCCTCGTGAGCCAGATCATGGCTCGTCGTCCACGAGATCGGTGGCCACACGAAGGCGCTTCCCACTCCCATGAGGGCGGTGACGAGTAGGAGCACCCACAGGGGTGTTGCATCCGTCATGAGAGCCAACCACAGCAGACAGACGGTGGCCACAGCGCCCGTGCCGAATGCCCCGACTCGCCCAGAACTCCTGCGCTGGACGACGCGTCCGGCCACGGGGGAGAGCAGCACCGAGAACAGTGAGGCCGGGATGAGCAGCAGAGATGCCTTGGTGGGTGTCAACCCACGTGCCTGCTGCAGGTACATGGTGGGGACGAGGGTGACGGCTGGCACGTAGGTGCCCACGAAGGCCACCGCCAGGATCCCCAGACAGAAGTCGTGTTGTCGAAAGAGCCGCAACGGGATGAGTGGCTGACCTGCAGTTCGCCCGAGGTGTCCCTGCCAGAGGAGGAAGGCGATCATGGTCACCACTCCAAGACCAATGAGCAGTGGTACGGAGATGACGCCACGAATGACCCCCCAGTGGTAGGTGCGTCCTTCCTGGATGCCGAAGACGATGAGGGTCATGGCGATACCCGACAGCACCACTCCCACCCAGTCGATGCGCGTGGTGGTGTGCGGCAGTTTCGGCATGGCGTGCATGGTCTGCCACAGTCCGATGGCGGCGATGGGCAGGTTGATGAAGAAGATGGAGTGCCAGCCGAAGTGGTCGATGCACATCCCGCCCAGAATGGGGCCGATGAGGGTGGCTGCCCCTGACGTTGCGCTCCACAGTCCCAGGGCACGTCCGCGTTCCTGTGGCGGGAACAGCTGGGTGATGAGCGTCATCGACTGCGGTGCCATGAGCGCCGACCCGAGTCCTTGGCACACCCGGAAGGTGATGAGCATGCCGATGTTGATGGACAGCCCACTGCCCAGGGAGGCGAAGGTGAAGACGAGCATTCCGATGACGAAGATGCGTCGGGTACCGAACCGATCACCGAGGCGTCCGGAAATGATGAGGGGGATGGCATAGGACAGTAGATATGCGGTGTGTACCCACATCGTGCCGACGAGGCTGGCGTGCAGCCCCCGTGTGATGGCAGGCATGGCTGTCGCGACGGTGCTGAGATCCACCAGACGCATGAACAGGGCGATGAGCAGTGCACTCAGGGCTCCCCAGGCTCTGCTGGTGGTGACGACGTCGCCGTTGACGTCGCATGGTCTGGATTCCGGTGCAGAACTGTGTTCCTGGGTTGAGGATTCTTGCTGGGCACAGGTTATGGCCATGTGAAAACTCTTTCAAAGAGGCGCGGTACTGGCGTGGCGCACTTGCCAGGCTGCCCACCCGTGTGAACAACGCGCATCAGCATACACATGGCTTTGCGAGGGGTGCTGGCGGGGGCGTGGTGGTACCGGATGGTGGTGAGCGGTGAGCGCTCCGATTCGCTGTTCACAGGGTGAACTCTTCCCGAGGCTTGTCGGTGCGCCCACATGTTCGGCCGATGTGTGCTGGTTGCTGTCAATGGTGTTCCGAGACCGCCCGATGCCATTTTGGCTGGGGTCACCTTCTGGGCCGGAACTTGTGACAACGACTCATCCCTGATGGAGGATGTCTCGGCGGCCTTGCCTCGACGTGACGTTCTTCACTGCACTGGCACGTCTGGATACGAAAAAAGCCCCGACGCGGGGGCTGTGGTGGCCGGGACCGGGATCGAACCGGTGACCTTTCACTTTTCAGGCGAACGCTCGTACCAACTGAGCTACCCGGCCATCTGCGTCTCGTGGTGACCACTCAACACAAAAGCGGTGACTTTCATCACCGCTTCCGCGACCCCGATGGGACTTGAACCCACGACCTCCGCCGTGACAGGGCGGCGCGCTAACCAACTGCGCTACGGGGCCTCATCTCTCCGATGTCCACGAGGACTTCGAGGAGTTTCGACCGCTGCTCTCCAGCAGCTCGAATAGCTTAGCAATAGGGAGGCGCAAAAGTGAAATCGAGGGGACATGTTGATAAAAAATTGCTCTGACTAGGCACTTTGCTCTCCTGGAGCGAGTCTCGTGGCGGCCGCGCAATTCGCCAGAAGCGAACTTCCTGTATCGGCGCATCTCGGGACCGAACAGTAGGGAAGGTGCAAACATCGTCAGATGTCTGGGTGAGCCGCATGGCCACTGGATGGGGGCGCACCGTCATCACCCCATGCCCTGAGGTGGGTGGCACGGTGCAGCAAGTTCTGGGTGCATGGCCTGCCGGGGCAGCCCCACCCTGGTCAATGTGAGAAAAACCGCAGCGATCGTGGTTGCGGCAGTGGTATCCCGAACGGGATTCGAACCCGCGTTGCCGCCTTGAAAGGGCGGTGTCCTAGGCCTCTGGACGATCGGGACAAGGCGCAGGACCTCATATTAGCGGTCGCCGAGCATCCGTGCGAAATTCCAGACGATGGTCTCCTCGTGGGTCTCGTCGTGCAGCATCATCGTGGCCGTTGAGGTCCTGGCTCTGTGGGGTGTCGCTGAGACCCATGTATCCGGCCGACCATTTCCATGGGGCTCTGGGCTGTGCGGGGCTGGTGGCGCGCTCGCAGCCTTCGCGAGTGACGAGCATGGGAACGGTCGGCTCGGCCAAGCGCATTCTCACGGCCAGTACGGGGGCAGTACGGGTGGGGGCACGAGTCGTGCCCCCACCCCTGCGAGGCATCAGTCCCAGATCGTCGTGATGTGTACGTGATCCATGTGGTTCGCGGTGTCCCCACCACGATCCTCCATGTGACGCCATCCCTCGGAATCGCGGGCGACACTCCAGATCTGCTGGTGGAAGATGATGTAGCTCACTCCCAGCTCGCTGGCGTGAGCCTGGTAGTACTTGGCCATCTTCCAGCCCAGCGCCTCATTGCTCTTGTAGCTGGGGAGCATGAGGTCGATCGCGTGACCACTGGGATGATCCGGGTAGGGATCGTGGGGCCGCACACCGTAGATCGTGGTGATCTGCGAGAAGTTCTGGAGCACGTTGTTGACGATTCCCTTGGCGCTTGGGCGCAGTCCCGACAATCCCTCGGATCCACCGGCCATGAGCTTGTTCCAGTTGCCCGGGCTGCTCGGGGTACTGGTCTTGCCGGACTTCGCCTTCTTGGGGGCAGCAGGTTTGGTGGCGCTGGGTTTGCTGGCCGTGCCGGGCTTGTTGGCGGACAGCCACTTGCTGGTGACCCAGCGGGTCTGCCCCCGGTAGACGATCTGGGAACGACCATTGGCGGTGACCCCCGTGATGCTCAGGGCAGTGCCGGTTGCCACCTCGCCCACGGTCCGGGAGGAGGATCCCGAAGCGGTGCGGATGTCCAACGCAGTGGTGGCGTAACGCACACCAGTGACCTTGGGGGTGGCAGGGGTGCTCGGTTTTGCCGGTTTGGCCGGTGTGGTGGGACGTGCGGGCTTCGCGGGGGTGCGCGGCTTGCTTGGTTTCGGCTTGGAGCTGCCGACCGGTGTCAGGTACTTGGCGTTGACCCAGCGGGGGCGTCCTCGCCAGATCACCTCAGCCATCCCGTTGGCCCTGCGGCCGGTGACGTCGAAGATGGTGCCGGAAGGAGCGTCACCTTCGGTGCCGAAATGGCTGGTGAACGACGTGCGGATCATGAGGGCCGTTGTGCCGCGAGCCTGCCCGACCACTGGACGTACCACGGGCTTGGCTGGTGTGCTCGGCTTTGCCGGTTTTGTGGGGTGCGTGGGCTTTGTCGGGGTGCTGGGCTTAGCAGGCGTGGTTGCCTTGGCTGGTGTGCTGGGCCTCACGGGCTTGGTCGGGGTGGTGGGTTTCGCAGGCTTCGCCGGTGTGCTGGGCTTTGCCGGCCTGGCTGGTGTGCGTGGCTTGGTCTGCTTGCTCGGCTTGGTCGATTTTCCAGGTGCGCTGGGTTTGGTCGCTCTGCCGGGTTTGATCGGAGCGTTGTGCCTGGCTGGACGATGGGCGTTGACGGACGTCAGGTACTTGGCGTTGACCCAGCGGGGACGTCCCTGCCAGATCACCTCGGCAAGACCGTTGGCGGTGCGGCCGGTGACGTCGAAGATGGTGCCGATGGGGGCGTCGCCCTCGGAACCGAAGTGGTTGGTGTAGGAGCTGCGCACCATGAGTACTGCCGTGCTGCGCTTCTGTCCGACCACTGGACGCACCACGGAGGCCGACACTGGGGCGGCCTTGGGGACGCCCGGGGAGGGGCGCAGGGTGACGTGAGTGTTGCTTGAGCCGGCGGCAGAAGAGTCACGCAGGTACCGGGCGGCGATGTAGGCAGTGTGTCCCTTCCAGGTCACCTGGGCCCAGCCGTACTTGGTGTTGCCAATCTGCTGGGCGGTGTGTCCTGGGTAGAGCACGCCCAGGATCTTGTAGGAGGTTCCCGGGCCAGATCGCACGTTGACGGCCGTGGTCGCCATCACTGTCCGACCTTCGGCGTGTGCCAGCTGAGACGTGGGGAAACCGATACCAGTCGTGACGAGCCCTGCCGATGCGAGGGCGGTCGCGCTGAGTCGGACGGGGCGAGATAGACCCATGAGCGTGCTCCTTTTCCGAGCTGGTGGTGACAAATCGATTCGCCTCGCCCCACGGGTTTTCCCACGAGCTGTCGCGTTGCTCACCAATGGGGCTTGACACTGTGAGGCAAACCTAAGCCAGATGAATGAGAAAAAGGAAGCCAGGTTGAGGGTTTGAGTTCGGGGATTCAACGCGACACGCCGAGTTTCATGTAAAAATTACATTGATGAAATTCTGGTGCAGAAACTGGATGAGTTCTTGGAAAGGGCTTGTGGCAAGGGAATATGCTGCTCATTCCTTCGCTGTGACTGCATCTGGCTCGAACTCGAGGTGTGTCGGGGGCAGGTCAGAATGTGTAGAAGCGCGCCACGAACAGGTTGAGGGTTTCCTGAGATTTCCTGAAGATTGGTCGCGTCGCGTGAAGGTCGGCCAGAGCGATGGTCGTACCACGACGTGTGAGGCGCCACTGGCGGGCAGCTCATGGCGATATGTGAGTCGTCCGCGAGCTGACGTGGGGGCTTGGCAGGTGGACAGGCAGTGCTGTTGTGGTGCGTCAGATCACCCGATGGTGCGGATGGTGGTGGATTCGCGCCGTCCTGGAACCGCAGCGCGGCGGGACGAGACAGGATGACGTCAATCGGCTATGCTGGCTCGGTCTGGCCCCTGTAGCTCAGTTGGCAGAGCAGCGGACTTTTAATCCGTGGGTCCTGGGTTCGAGCCCCAGTGGGGGCACAAGATTTTCGATGCATCCGGGGACGACTCCGTGCTTGGTGGTTCATGATCGTCCATGAGTGGTGCTCGTACTGCGTTCAGTGATCGGGCAGCCCAGGTTGTGGATCATCGTCACCCTGCCTCGTCCATGTGTGAGATGCCGCTTCAAGCCTCAGCAGGAAACGCTTGACGGCGCCTCCGCCGCGATACCCACCCATCGAGCCATCCGCATGCACCACCCGATGGCACGGAACGACTATCGGGATCGGGTTGCGTCCACAGGCCGATCCCACCGCCCGTGCTGCTCCCGGGTGCCCCAGCTCGGTGGCGAGTTTCCCATAGCTCCACCGTTGCCCGTAGTCGATCTGCAGCAACCCCTGAAGCACCTGCCTGGTGAAGGCACTGGGCATGGGACCGCTCCTTTGCTGGGAAGGGCGTGGGTGCGTCAGGCTGGATCCTGTGTCCGATGACCAGTCCAGCGGGATGTCGAAATGACGGCGTTGCTGGGCGAAATACTCCGTGAGCTGACATTCGGTGTCGTTCAGAATCGCTGCGGCTTCTGGATTCATCTGTTCCTCACACCCGGGGTTGGCCAGCCCTGGGTGCCCACTTCTCGTGCCGGTGCCATGGCCGACCAGCTCACCGGCGAAGCACACGCGTGCCAATCCCTTCCCGGTGGCGATCAGGGTCAGCGGACCGATCGGGGAGGCAACAGTCCTGGAGAGGCACGCACTCGAAGGCTCGGGATCTGTGGGGATGGTTCTTGACGACACAGGTGGATCGTTGCACATGCATCGAGCCGGATCGAGGCGTGACAAAAATTGTCACCAGGGATTCGGTGAGGTCACCGCAGCGCTGCTGGTGGTGGGCTGGTGACATTTTTCGCAGTCCTTCGAAGGTAGGCAGTCCTGCGATGGTAGGGGGTGCGGTACTTGGCGGGCGGCAGTGTGTTCGCGTGCGGCCGTGTGCTCTTGTTGATGCACACAATTCCCGTGACGTCGGCCAACAGCCTTCTGGGGCGCGCGAGTCATGTGGTGAAGCGTGCTGTCGTGGGGGTCTTGGAGCTGGCGTGACAAAAATGTCAGCGGGCGGCCCCGAGCGGCACACCGGTGACGAGAGTGTGCTCGTATGGGGATTTTTGTCAGCGAGACGGGGATCTTCGTCTGCGAGGATCCCCGCAGACCATCGGCAAGCTCGATTCTGAGCCGTGGAGCCTTGGGAACCCGTGGAGCCCTCCCCCTCGTGGAAAATGGTTCCCTGGCGACGGGAAGCGGGTACCCGGGGCAGGGTCACCACCGGTCACACACGATGCGATTCGGTTGTGGGCCGCCCAGTCACGCAGGTGGAACAGGCCCGCTAAGCTTGAGCCATGCGTAATCCGGCTGACATCGAGTGCTGGCTCACCGACATGGACGGCGTTCTCGTACGTGAGAACCACGAAATCCCCGGCGCGAGCAACCTCATCGAGCGATGGGTGGACACCTCACATCGCTTCCTGGTGTTGACGAACAATTCCATCTTCACCCCGCGAGATCTGTCAGCCCGGCTGCAGATGTCCGGTCTGACGATCCCCGAGGAGAACATCTGGACCTCCGCCCTGGCCACGGCACGGTTCCTTGCCGATCAGCAGCCTGGCGCCCGACTCTTCGTCATCGGTGAGGCGGGCCTGACGACGGCCCTGCACGAGGCGGGGTTCATTCTCACCGACACCGAGCCCGACTACGTCGTCCTCGGTGAGACCCGCACCTATTCCTTCGAGGCCATCACCAAGGCCGTCCGATTCATCGTCGACGGGGCCCGATTCATCTGCACCAACCCCGACGCCACCGGCCCCTCCAAGGAGGGTCCGTTGCCCGCCACCGGTGCCGTCGCCGCCATGATCGAGTCGGCGTCACGTCGCAAGCCCTACGTCGTCGGCAAGCCCAACCCGATGATGTTCCGCTCGGCCCTCAACCGTATCGAGGCCCACTCGGAGAACACCGCCATGATCGGAGACCGGATGGACACCGACATGGTTGCAGGCATGGAGGCTGGCCTGTTCACCGTCCTCGTGCTCTCCGGCATCACCAAGCGTGAGAACATCGACGCCTACCCCTACCGGCCCAATCTCGTGCTGGACTCGGTGGACGATCTCATCGACCTCATCTGAGGGCTGCGTTCCTGGCAGGTGGTCAGCGTTCCTGGAAGGCCCTCGAGGATTCCGGCCAACGGCGGGAGCTGACCGTCAGGGATGGGAGTGCCAGCGGTGACCTGTCCCGGTGCTCCCCCCTGGTGGGCGGCTCACATCCGAGGGGTCTGCAACTCGGGCACCGGGTGCTCCAGATGGCTGTGTCGCTCCATCCGTTCGGGCCAGCTGTGCGGGTCCGAGGTGACGAAGTCATCGTCCGAGTCGCCCAGCTGGCTGCCTGATTCCAGGAATTCGTCGGGTATCTGCGCCACGGTGCGGGCAATGGCCGACCGGGCGTTCTCCAGCGTCGTGCGCACCTCGCGTGTCGTCTCACCAGCCAGCCAGCTCTTCTCCAACTGCCAGCACTGCATCCGCGCCGTGACAATCGTGTCGATGGCCTCGCACACCTCCTGCGAGGCGTCCTGGCACACGGCTGCTGCTCGCATCCAGCCATAGTCGCGGTTGATCGCGAGCAGCCCTGGGTCGACGACGCGCGAGCCGTGCACGTCGACATTCGGTTCGATGATCGTCGCGCCGGCGCTACGGGCATAGGACAACTCATCGCGGGACGCCTCGTTGGTGAGGATCGACACCGTCCGGGACGCCAGATCGAGCATGTTGCGGTCGGCGAAGTCGGCTGCCCGTTCCATGTCGGAGGGGGCTGCTGCGATGACGTAGGGCTGGGTCACCCCGAGCCGTTCGATGGTGATCTCCACCGGGATGTTCTCACGCACTCCACCATCGACGTAGTGCTCCCCGTCCAGATCCACCGGGCGAAAGACGCCGGGAATCGAACAGGACGCCAGCACCCCCTTGGACAGGTCGAAGGTGGAGGAGCCGATCGGCTCGTCGTCCCGATCGACGAGGATGCCCTGCTCCGTCATGTATCGCAGTTGGCCGGACTCCAGGGCAACCGTGGCGATGCGAAGCTGGATCCCCGACGCCGACACCATCTCGGCGCGGAAGAACTCCCGGTCCAGCAGCTTGGCGAGGATGGGGCCGGCTCGGTGGGTCGACGAGGTCTGGTCGGCTCCGCGCAGCACCCCGGCGATGTCGGAGCCGTCACGGGTGAGACGTGAGAGCACCGACAGGGCCTGCACCGTGGCGGCCGGAGACCAGCTGGCCGTTTTGATCGTCTCGTCGGAGGTGGCCAGGGCCAGGGTGGCGGCCTGCCCGGTGAGCTCCTGCTCATCTGCCACACTTTCTGCCGCACCATCACAGGCATCGGCTCGTGGTGGCGTGGTGTCACGGGGCTGTGCGGCGGTGGTCACGTCCTGCTCCCGCTCATCGCTCCCAGCGCCATGGAGGTTCCCGGTCCCGGTGAGCCAGCGCGGTAGCAGGGAACGGTGGCCTGGGGACGACTGCTTCTTCTGCTCCTTCTCGAAGAGCTTGGACCAGTGCGGTGACATGGCCTCGAATCGGGTGTACCAGGCGCGCGGGGTGAACATGTCCTCGGGTTGCTGCATGGCCAACCACATCGTTTCCAGATCGCGCAGTGCCTGCCGTTGGTGTGTGACGTCAGGCCACTGTGCCAGGGCGGAGGCGACGATCGACCCGGCCGAGGTGGCAGAGATCACCGACGGGTGCATCGCGCAGCGGTCGTACAGGTAGCTCAGCGCGCCGATCTGGAAGGACGCGCGTGCTCCGCCACCTGCCAGCACCAGTCCCTGCCTGGGGGTGCGACTTCCTCGCCCCAGTCGCAGGGAGTGCAGTCCGAACCATGAGGACAAATCCATGTGGTCATGGTATTGGTCCCCGGCACGACGGAGCATCTGCCCGGCTGACGTATGCCCGGCACGGTATGGATCAGCGTTGGTCACACTCCTTGTCAGAAGCCTCGCTACAGCTGACATCTCAACCAACCCATGGGAGTTGTCGGGGCGGCTGCAAAATGAGGTGGGAGCCAAGGTGGCCATGCCTGATGGAGCAGTCGACGGACCGGCGTGGGTGTCCTCGCTCGTCTCGAGTGACCATGCCTGATGGGACAGTCCGTGGAGAGGTGAGGAACAATGGAGGGGTGAGTAACCCCGAAACCTGTCCGGACAGCGATCAGGAACCCAGCTCGGCCGACCCGCTGCTCGAGACGGCCGTCCCCAGACATCGGCCACCGAAGGACCTGTCGAAGTACGCCTGGCTGTCAATGGGAGCAGCCGTCGCAACGATTGTCCTCAAGGTGGTTGCCTGGTGGCTCTCCGGCTCGGTGGGACTGCTCTCCGACGCCGCCGAGTCATTGGTGAATCTGGTGGCGGCCATCGTCGCCCTCATCGCCCTCAAACTGTCGATCACCCCGCCCAACGAGCGATTCAACTATGGGCGATCCAAAGCGGAGTACTTCTCGGCGATCACCGAGGGGGTGCTCATCTTTCTGGCTGCAGCGGCGATCCTGTACTCCGGCGTCAAACGGTTCATCCATCCCCAGCCCCTCGACAATGTCGGGGTGAGCCTGCTGGTCTCTGCCGTGGCATCGGTGCTCAATGGGGCAGTGGCCTGGGTGCTGCTCACCCGCGGCAGGAAGGAACACTCTGCCACCCTGACCGCCGATGGTAAACATCTGCTCACGGACGTGTGGACCTCGGTGGGCGTCATCGTCGGCGTCGGGCTGGTGTGGGTGTCGAAATGGGATCGTTTCGACGCCCTCGTCGCCATTGCGGTGGGCGTCAACATCCTCGTCACGGGCTACAAACTCATCGCGTCCTCCGGCGCCGCCCTCATGGACGTCTCGTTGCCGGAGGAGGATCGCAGGCAGATCGAGGGCTTCATGCGCGGCTACTGTGGAGCCGAGGTGAAGTTCCACGCCATCCGCACCCGTGAGGCCGGGTACCGTCGATTCGTCGACTTCCACATGCTCGTGCCCGGGGAGTGGACCGTGCGTCACGGCCACGACGTCATGGAGGACCTCATCGACGCCATGCTCGCCAAGTGGCCAGACCTGCGCGTCATGGGGCACCTGGAACCCGCCGACGATCCTCGGTCGTACGAGGATCTGGACGTGTGAGCGAGACACCATCGCCACGTGGGAACGTTTTCGGTGCGCCACATCGGAGCGGATCGTGCAACGCACCAGCACAGTGAGGATCAGGAGGTGCACATGACCGACGAACACGGCAACGAGGAGAATCGACGCTGGCAGGCCGACGCCCAGACGGGCGACGCGACTCCACGGACCGGCGAGGAAAGGTACGGATCCACCGGGCCTGACGTCTCACAGGGGCGACGGACCACCTCGTCAGCGGATCAGGACGCTGCGAGCAGGCCCCCAATCAATGAGAATTCAGATGATGGACATCCGGGCCACGAGGATCGAGGGGGCGAGGGGTCAGTAGCAGGTCATTCCCACACTGGGCAGGCCCCGGACTCGCCCATCACCGTGCCGGGCTGGGACGAGTACTTCCTGGGTATCGCCGCGGCGGTCTCGGCACGTGCCAAGTGCACGCGTCGCCGGGTGGGAGCCGTGCTGGTGCACGAGCACCGCATCATCGCCACCGGCTACAACGGAGCCGCTCCCGGGCGCCCGGACTGCCTGGAGGGCGCTTGCCCACGTGGGCGTCTGGGCTACGCAGAGGTGCCTGCCTTCAGCGACTACGACGTACCGGGGGCGCCGGGATTCTGCATCGCCATCCATGCCGAGGTCAACGCGCTGCTCTTCGCCACGCGTGACACCGCAGGATGCACGGCCTACGTCACCGACCAGCCCTGCCCCGGATGCCGCAAGGCGCTGGCGGCTGCCGGGGTCGTGCGAGCCGTGTGGCCCGATGGACAGTTCGACGCCGACGAGCTCGTCGACTGGGGCAGGTGAGCTGGCCTCAGTCAGCCAGTTGTGATTGCTTGGGAGACAGGGCGTTGGCTGCCTCGGAGGCCACGGCCTCCAGCGGAGCGCCGGTGGACGCCGTGATGAGCGCGGCGAACAGGCCCTCCACCAGCGGAGCGGGAGAAATCGTCACCTTGGCGGCGAGCTCGGGATCGACGAAGTCCAGAGCCATCTGGGCCGAGAGGATCGCCGATCCCAGATCGACGAGCACGAGGATGCCCGGGCACTCCGAGAGCTCCTCGATGGCTGCCGACACGGCCGCAGCATCGGTGCCCAGGGTCGTCTCGTCCAGCCCAGCGGCAACTCGGACCGGCGGACGGGTCTCCTCCGAAACCATCTGTGCCACCAGATCCACGGCGGCGGTGGCGAGTTTGTGACTGTGCGAGACGATGACGATGCCAACCTGCGACATCTGTGCTCCCTTCCTTGATGACGTGCTCAGGACTGTGCCGGCAGGCAGCGGGCGGCGGACTCGATGAACAGCGTCAAGGAGGTGGCACCGGGGTCCTGGTGCCCCTTGCTGCGCTCACCAAGGTAGGAGGCGCGTCCGCGACGGGCAATCATGCCGACCGTGGCGTCACGCCCCTGGGCGGCGGCCTGTGCAGCATGGTCCAAGGCCTCCTGCAGCGTCCTGCCGGCCTCGGCGTCGGTTTGCAGGGCCTTCACCGCAGGTGCGAGGGCGTCAACCATTGTCTTGTCACCGGGTTCGGCCTTGCCGCGGGTCATGATGCCGTCCAGACCAGCCTTGAAGGCCTGGGCGAGGTTCTGCACCGACAGCTCCTTGTCCGGGCCCAGGAACGCTCCCAGTCTCAGGAACAGCGTGCCGTACAGCGGCCCGGAGGCTCCGCCCACGGTGCTCACCAGCGTCATCCCCGCCTTCTTGAGCAGGGCGCCGGTGTCTGCGAAGGACTGCGGGTCCAGGGCTGCCACGGCGCTCATGCCGCGAGTCATGTTGGAGCCATGATCGGCGTCACCGATCTGGCGGTCCAGATCCGTCAGCATGGCGGAATTGTCGGTGACCACCTTCGCGTAGTCCGCGAGCCAGGCAAGGGTTGTTTCAACAGGCAGGTTAGACATCAGCATCCCCAACGAAGTCCGAGTGTGTTCACAGGTGCGTCCCACAGTGTGATGAGGTCGTCGCTGGCCCCCAAGAGGGTCAAGGAACATCCTGCCATCTCCAGGGAGGTGATGTGGTTGCCGACCACGGTGCGAGCAACACGCACTCCCTTGGCCTCGAGGATCTTGGCGATCTCACCGAAGACGATGTACTGCTCGAGCAGCGGGGTGCCACCCATGCCGTTGAGCATGGCGATGACTGGTTGGTTGGTGAAGTCACGGTCGGCGAGGATGGGCTCGATGAGCTGTTCGGCAACCTCGGCGGCCGATCCCAGCCGCACCTTCTCGCGTCCGGGCTCACCGTGGATGCCGATCCCCAGCTCCATCTCGTCCTCGGCGAGGTCGAAGGTCGGTTTTCCGGCTGCCGGGACCGTGCACGAGGTGAGTGCCACACCGAAGGAACGTCCAGCCTCGTTGACGTGCTCGGCCAGGCTCACCAGGGCGTCCAGGTCCTGGCCCTGCTCGGCGGCGGCACCCAGGATCTTCTCCATGAGGACGGTGAGCCCCACGCCGCGGCGGCCAGCGGTGTACAGCGAGTCCTGCACGGCGACGTCGTCGGCCACGACGACCGACTCCACGCGTACCCCGGACTCGGCATTGGCCATCTCGGCCGCCATGTCGAAGTTCATGACGTCGCCGGTGTAGTTCTTGACGATGTGCAACACGCCGGCCCCGCCGTCGACGGCATGGGTGGCAGCCATCACCTGGTCGGGGACCGGTGAGGTGAAGACCTCGCCGCAACACGCGGCATCCAACATGCCTCGCCCCACGTAGCCGCTGTGCAGTGGCTCGTGACCAGAACCGCCACCGGAGACGAGCCCCACCTTGCCGGGAACTGGTCCGTCGGAACGGTAGACGACCTTGTTCTCCAGATCGACGCGGATGCTGCCCGGGTGCGCAGTGGCCAGACCCGTCAGCGAATCGGAGACAACGCTCTCAGCGGCATTGATGAGCTTTTTCATACCTCCAGTAAACCACCTTTTCGCCACGCGCCAAGTATTGGAACACCACAAAAATCATTTCTCGGCGTGGTGCGGGTTGAAATGCATTCATCTGCCACTCGTGGGGGTAGTGATGCACAGCGTCGTGGACGCATCCCGACTGAGTCGGCGATTCTCGGCACACCCATTCCGACGTGACCTCAACGCTGAGGTCCGTGGCAGGGTACGGGCTGACGAACTGGTGCGGTGCCACACCACGTGGCACCGCACAATGTTGCTTGGCGCCGAGATCGTTTGGTGCCGAAACTGGGGGCAGCGCCCACGACCCGCAGCGGTTGAGGCGAGCCGCGGGCAGTTCCTCAGCGAGTCTCCTGGGTGTAGTTGACCGTCACCTGACCACGCTCGATACGTAGCCACGGGGCCTTCTTGTGCGGGTCGAAACGCACCTTGAGGGAGTCGTTGTGCATGATGGTGGCCGTCACACCGATGAAGAGCAGTCCGATGATGATCGCCGGTATCCCGACCGTCCATCGCGGGCCCCACTGGTCACCTATCCATCCCAGGGCAGGGGAGACGAATGGTGTACCTCCCAGAAGGAGGGTGGACCACAGGCTCATGACACGCCCACGCATCTGTGGTGACACCGAGGTCTGCACCATCGAGTTGGCGACGATGAGTGTGGAGACCGCTCCCCAGCCCACCGGGACCTTGAGCAGTGCGAAAAGAAAGTAGTTCGGTGCGATGGCCGACAGTCCCATGCTCACGGTGTAGACGACGAGGGCCAGCTCCACCCAGCGCATCCGCGGCTTGCGGCGAGCCGATCCCAGGGCGGCTGCGATGGCACCAAGCCCCATGATCGAACCCAACAGACCGTATTCACCGGAACCACGACCGAATCCCACCGTTGCCATGAGCGAGTCGGAGAGGTTGAAGTTGAAGCCGAAGGTGCCCATGACGAAACCGATGGCGAGCAACACCTTGAGATCGAACCGCACGCTGACGTATTTGACGCCCTCACGCACGCTTGACTTTCCCTGAACAGGCGGTGAGGGGTGCAGCTGGTCGGCACGCAACAGAATCAGAGTGGTGATGAATCCGATGAAGCAAGCCACGTTGATGACCATGACCCATCCGGTTCCAATTCCAGCGATGAGCAGACCGGCAACACCGGGGCCCAGGATGCGGGCACCATTGAAGGAGGCGCTGTTGAGACTGATGGCATTGGGAAGCTTCGACAGCGGTACGATCTCCGAGACGAATGCCTGCATCGCCGGGTTGTAGAAGGACGTGGCCGTACCATCCATGGCCACTAGGGTGAAGACGTGCCACAGCCGTACCGTTCCGGTGAGGACGAGCGTTGCGAGGATCGCGGCATCGACGCACATGACGATCTGGGCGAGGACCATGATCCTGCGCTTGGGATACTTGTCGGCCAGTGCTCCGGCCCACGGGGTGATGACCAGCAGCGGAGTGAAGGCCGCAGCCATCAGCCAGCCCAGGGCGGAGGCATTGTGATCGGTGAGAACCACCAGAACCAGCCATGACTGAGCGGTACGCGACATCCACTGTCCGGTGTTGGCCAGGATCGTTCCAGCAAAATATCGTCGATAATTCGGGACGGCCATGCTGGCAAACGTCTTGCTCATCAGTCGGTTCCTTCAATGAATGCGCGAGTGATCACCATTTACGGTGCAACATTACGTCATTGCCGAGCGCTGTCCGAGGAGCTCCTCTCACTGAGAATTCCAGTGCCGGGCAGCCGGATTCCGATCGTGAGCATTCCCACTCTGTTGCGGGCGTGGGGTGGTCGAGAACATGGGGCACGGCAGGTGCTCCCGTTCGGGCCAGTGCGCTTGGTGACTTTCCCACAAGGGAGGATGATTGTCGTCCTGAAGACATGCTGTTCCGGGGAACCATTGGGTCCCGGGTGTCACATTCCCGAACCGGAATGGGTGAGGAGAGGTCATGGCGACGAAGGCGCAGTGGATCGAGGGTGCCCGGCCCAGAACGCTGCCGACGGCAATAGCGCCAGTGGTGGCAGGATCGGCCATGGCTGCTGCCATGGGTGGATTGGCTCTGTTGCGGGCATTCCTCGCCCTGTTCGTGGCTCTTTTCCTGGTGATCGGCGTCAATTTCGCCAACGACTATTCCGATGGCATTCGTGGTGCCGACGGTGCGGATCGGGTGGGGCCGCTGCGTCTGGTTGGTTCGGGGGTGGCCGACCCGCAGCACGTCAAGGCGGCGGCCATGGGTTGTTTCGGGGCAGCGGGAGTTGTCGGACTCGTTCTCGTCGCTCTGTGCGGGCACTGGTGGCTCTTGGCCGTCGGGGTGGCCTGCGTCGCAGCCGCCTGGTACTACACCGGTGGTGAACGTCCCTACGGTTACCGGGGGTGGGGTGAGATCTTCGTCTTCGTGTTCTTCGGCCTGGTGGCCGTCACGGGAACGACGTACACCCAGACCGATCGGGTGGACGCGGCGACATGGCTCACCGCCGTACTCATCGGTGCCCTGGCCTGTGCCGTGCTCGTCTCCAACAATCTGCGCGACATCGACGGGGATCGTGAATCGGGCAAGCGCACCTTGGCAACCCGGCTCGGACACACCGGCACCCGCATCCTCTACCTGATGCTCATCGTTGTCGCCCTGGCGGGAGTGGTGTGGGTCGGTGCCCTGACGACGTGGTGGTGTCTGCTCGCCCTCGTCATGGCCGTGCCGCTCGTGGCCCCGGTCAAGGCCATGCTCACCAAGGCAACGGGGATGGCCCTGGTACCTGCGCTGCGCAACACCGGGATCGCCGAACTGGTGTGTGCGGTGGGTCTGGCGGTGGGGGTCGCCATCGGGGCGTGAAGCTGCTGCAACACAGCGCAGCTCGTCTCCGATCCGCACAAGGTCCGGTGCAGAGGGTGCTGCCAACGTGCCCTGCCAGAGCTCAATCAAGTGGAGGCTGTAGTGACTGCGGTCCGAGGCACCAAAGCCATTTCGCGGGAATGCTGCATGGGTTTCGTCGGATGGTGGACGTATCTATACCGGCAACGTAGAATGAATAACGAATACTGGAACACTCCACCAGGTTGGGTTTCCGAGCAGCTTGGCCGACAGTAGGGGTACTCCGATGAGTTACATCAGCCGCCGTTCCTTCACCCTCGTGACGATGCTTTCCCCCCTCACGGGCCGTGCGGCACGCCTTGGGCTTGGCGTCGCTCCCGCAGAGTCGCAGGTGTCTGCGCCACCGATCGATGGTCCCGACGGTCTTCCGATCGAGTGGATCCCCGCTCCGTATGAGCAGTATGGTCCGGGACTGGCCAAGTACGGGAACCATGACATCGCCCACCGGCCCTCCAGTCCTCTGTTGACGAGGGTCGTCATCCACGACACCGAGGAGACGTACGACACCACCATCAAGCTCGTTCAGAAGCCGAGCTACTTGGCTTGGAACTATACGCTGAGGTCTTCCGACGGTCACGTTGCGCAGCACTTGGATCCCCACGACGTCGGCTGGCACTCGGGAAACTGGTACTACAACATGCACGCCACTGGCTTGGAGCACGAGGGCAGGGCCGTTGAGGGGATGAGCTGGTACACGGATGCCATGTACCGCTCCAGCGCGGCACTGGTCCGGCACCTGTGCCGTAAGTACTCGGTACCGATGACGCGTGGTCACATCATCGGCCATGACGAGGTCCCCGGGATCGACACCGAACACATCAAGACGATGCACTGGGATCCGGGTCCCTACTGGGACTGGGCCCGGTATTTCGAGCTGTTGGGCTGCCCCCTCACGGACGGCACGACTGATGCCGCGCCCCAGCCCGGTGACGTCGTGAGGATCCTGCCGGACTTCGCGAGCAACACCCAGGTCTACGATGGTCGGGTCGTCACGGGGCTAAACTTCGTGACGGCCCGGCAGGCCCCATCGCAGGATGCTCCTGCCGTTGTCGACATCGGCATCAGACCAGGGCCGGCGACGACGGAACCCTCCGACGTCGGTGCCCGCCTCAACACGGGCGCCGAGTATGTTGTCGCCGAGGTCGGAGGACAGGACGACGAGTGGATCGCAGTCTGGTACCTCGGTACCAAGGCATGGTTGCACAATCCGGTCGCACAACCCGTGGCACGTGTCGTACCGGGGGCGCGGACGGTCAGGGTGGTCTCCCGCACGTCAGGCTACGGACGAGCCTTCCCGGAAGCCTCCGCCTACCCGGACCCCGGTTGGGTGCAGCCGGACGCCACCCTGCCGTACGTGCTGGATCCCGATCAGCGCTATGTCGTCATCGATCCCGAGCCTTCGACGGACTACTACCGTTCCAAGACCTTCGGCTCCCCCCCGCCCACGGATCACGTGGACGTCATCGGTCAGGATCGATACGTGTGTGTCTTCCTGGGGCATCGCCAAGGCTACCTGAAGGTCACGGACGTCCGATCTGACTGGCTGGGCGCTTGAGAACGTTACAGCTCAAGGAGCTCGTGCAGACCGACGCGGTCAGGGCGTCAACTCGCCACCGGCTGATCGTCACAGGCGAACGCGTCTCGTAGCCGACGGCCCGAGGGCTGGAGTCGGGGTCAGGGCATCGGGTGTGGCTGTGGACTGCTGGAGCATGGTTCTGGTGAGCTTCCGGGAAGCTACCTCCTGCCGTATTCCTTCCGCAACCAGGCGCGTACCGCGTGGGTGGCACGCACGTCGTCCTCGTTGTACTGGAGAACTCGGGTGCGTGAACTCTCACGTACCTGCGGATCGGGGGAGTGGACGGCCTCGTCCCACCAGGTCTGCGAGTTGAGGCCGCCGGGTTCGGGATCTCGCCAGTGGAAACCGGCCCCTTCCTGGGCGACGGCCTTCAACCCGATCCCGTGCACCCCGAGGAAGTGCCGTCGCACGGTCTGGAACAGATCGGTGAAACAGCCCGACTGCAGCAGGCGCACCACCGAGGCTGCCATGTGCGGATCGGACGCCACCGTGCCGAAATGACGCAGATGAGTGATCTCGTAGTCCGAGTAGTGCACGATGATGCAGTCGGGAACCCGCTGGACGACGTGGTCCAGCCACGAGATCGCCTCCCTCGCAAGGCTGATCTCGGCTGCATCGTCCTGGTCGGAGAAGCTGGAGAAATGCACGTAGTAACAGGTGTTCGGATCCGTGGTCTCCGGCAGGAGGCCCTGCGGATCATCCACCCACATGCCCCACAGGTAGACCCGGTCGTCGAAGGAGGTCTCGATGTCGAAGTCGATCTCGACCTGCCCGGAAGGCAGGACGATGGGGTCATCGTTCCTTCGGGCCAGTGTGCGTCCCTGGTGCAACAGGGTGGCGCGTTGGGCAGCCAGTCGCAGTCGGGTCTCGGCGCGTGGCCGATGCTGCACCTGCGGCAGGTAGAGCGGTAGGACGACGTCCAGATCCGCTGCGGCGAGATCGTGAATGGTCTCGATGCCGAGGTCGCGCAGTGTCGCGATCTCGCGCACGTCCAGGGGCGCTTTCGTGACGCGCAACGAGATGTCGTCGGGATCGAGCTGGGACTCACACACCGGCCACCACGGGCACTGTGCACACTCCGGTACCACGATCGGGCGAAGCATCGGTGCACGGCGAGGACGGGTGGAGCTGCCCGAGGCGGGGTCGGGCGTGACGCCAGGTTGGTTGGTCGGGTGGCTCGCTGGTGCGTCCCCGCTCGGCATCGAGTCATGCCTGGTGGCCGTGCGTCTGCCCCGAACGGAATCGCTCGAGGCGCTGTGTGTCATGGCGTGTCTCGCGACGCTCACCCGGAAACTGTGCTCATGGTCGTAACGATCCAGCACACTGCGTCGTCTCCAGTGCTGGGATGCGGATTCTGCCGCCGACGAGCTCGTTGGTGCGGGAATGTAGGTGCGGATGAAGCGATGATCGAGGTCCAGCCAGCAGACAGCGAGGCGGGGGGAGTCCTCCGCGCACGTGGGCAGGTTTGCCAGCATGGTGACGTCGTCGGTTCCGATGAACCCGGCCAGACGACGTCGGCCAGACATCCCATCTGGTGGGCTCGCCACCAGACCAAGGTCGTCCAGCAGGCGCCAGTGGTGCGCCCCCTGCAGCAGGGTGTGTTCCCGTCCGGGGCGAAACACCTGGGTGGTGCTGAGGTGGGCTTGACGCGGATCGGGCTCCTGCAGCGGCGTCACCCAGGTGAATTCCGCAGTGGTGGCGTTGCGTTGCAGCAACGACTCGTGCGCGATGACCACCGGTAGATAACCCGGCTGGCCGTCGGGGCGATCCGCCACTCGCACCAGCACGTCGGGACTTCCCGAGCGGTGCCCCTGCAGCGACGAGGGCAGCTGCGGGTCGATGATCAGTGCTGCCCCCCGCTCGAGCACCTTGCGGGTCATGGCGCGGTGATGCTGTGGCGAGGAGCCGCGCCACTTTCGCAGGTCCACCGCGTGCGGAATCCTGGCCAGTTCGTCGCACATGGATGTCACGAATCCCCGGGCGGCATCGCTGAGGGGTGATGGCTGTGATTGCGGCTGGTCATCCTGGGTGGGCGGCAGTGTGATGCTCGGGTCGAAGGCGTGCTGCGTCCTCACCGGACAGGAGCGCGCCGCCCAGGAATCCAGCAGGATCGGTGTGGGATTGGGATGTGTTGCGGAGCTCACCGGGCGGACCTCAGGCTTTCCAGGCCCGGTGCAGAGCCAACACACCGCCAGCCACATTGCGCCACGAAACGGCCTTCCAACCACACCGTGCCATGAGATCTGCCAGGTGTTGCTGATCGGGCCAGGCCAGGATCGACTCGGCAAGGTAGTCGTAGGCGTCCCGGTTCGAACTTGCCAGTCGTGCCAACGCAGGGATCGCGGCCAGGAGGTAGTCCCGGTACAGGTGGCGAAACACCTTTGCCGTGGGGGTGGAGAACTCGCACACCACCAGCCGCCCGCCGGGTCTGGTGACGCGCAGCATCTCCCGAAGTGCCCCCGCGGTGTCCTCGACATTGCGCAGCCCGTAGGAGATGGTCACGGCATCGAAGGTGTCGTCGGCATAGGGCAGTGCAGTGGCGTCACCGGCGACGAAGTGCAGATCGGGTTGACGCTGGTGGCCCACCTCGAGCATTCCCAGGGAGATGTCGGTGGGGTAGACCTCGGCGCCGCAGGCGGCGAATGTGGCGGACGAGGTGCCGGTTCCCGCTGCCAGGTCCAGGATCTTCTGCCCGGGGCCCGGCTCCACCGCGTCAACCACGTACTGACGCCATTGATCGACCGCTCCCAAGGTCATGAGGGTGTTCATGAGGTCGTAGCGTCGCGCCACGCCGTCGAACATGGAGGCGACGTCGGCGTGATGCTTGTCCAAGGTGGCCCGGGTGGTATGCACCTGCCCAGTCTCGCACACGAACGTGCCGGCAGTCGCAACGTGCAGGCACGTCTCCCACACGAGCGTGCAGACTGGCCTGCACCGAACACCCCGAACCGGGGGACGCTGGTCACCGTCCATCAGGATCCCTAGATCATGATCGGCGGTCCTGGCCGTGTGCAGGTGGGTGGCAGCGTGCCGGCGGGTGGCAGTTGTCCACTGTCCACAGGGGAGGTGTCATCTGCTGACGGCGATCGGGCCACCTGTGGATGAGTTTTTGGTTCCCGCGAGGATGGTTGGAGAATAACGCCATGGCTTCTCGCAACGCAGTCCTGGTCGCCAAGGACGTCACCAAGTCCTATGGGGATCACACCATCGTCAACTCCTTCTCCCTGACCGTGCATCCGGGGCAGGCTGTCGCCCTCACGGGACGCAACGGTGCAGGCAAGTCGACCGTGCTGCGTTGCCTCGTCGGGGCCGATCGGCCCACCTCCGGCACCATCGAGGTGCTGGGCCGCCCAGTCTCCGAGACCGATCCCGAGTTCCGACGCAATGTCGCCACGGTCATTGACGACCTCGACTTCTTCCCCGACCTGTCCGTCGTGGAACATCTGGACCTGCTCGCTCGTGCCCACGGGCTCGTCGATGCCGACGAACTCGTCGACGAGGTGCTCGAGGAGGTGCAGTTGGTGGCGCAGTCGGGGCAACTGCCCGGAACCCTGTCGTCGGGTCAACGTCGACGACTTGCGTTGGCCACTGCCCTGGTGCGTCCACGCAAATTGCTCGTCCTCGACGAGCCCGAGGCAAGACTTGACGTCGAAGGTGTTGCCTGGCTCTCCCAACGTCTCAAGAAGGAACTCTCCCAGGGGCTGGCCATCGTCATGGCCAGCCACGAGCCCGCTCTGGTCGACGAACTCGGGGCTCAGGTCGTCGAGTTGGGAGGACAGCGCGGATGAGTAGGCACAATCGGCACCGCAAGTCTGGCAGGAAGACCCAGCCCACGTCCCCCACAGCTGCAACACCCGCCCCCAAGGACATCCCCACCGTCAACGACGTTCCTGCTGTCACACTCGTCGTCTCACATAGTCCTGACGAGTACTGGCAGGGGCAGGCCGACGAACGTCAGCTTGAACTGCTCATGGGGGATTGGCGTCGGGGTCGGACCACACGCAACATCTGGCAGGCCCTGGGCGACGCCTACGTCCTACTGTTCTCACTGGCCATCATCCTCGCCATGCTCATCAGCCTCATCGTGCAGGCCCAGGGGCAGGCCGCAGGATGCTCCAGCTCGGGCTGTCAGGCAGCACGAAACGTCCTGCCGCTGGCTGTCGTCACCGCCGTCATGGGCTTCGCCCTGGCCGTCTCGCGGATCTTCGGTCCGGTCCTGGCGTCGGCGGCGGAAGGATTCTGGTTGTTCGACGCACCGGTCGACAGGTCCCGCTTCCTGCGCAAGCGGCTACGGATCGCCGAGATCGTGAGCCTGGTCGGTGGGGCCATCGCAGGAGCCCTGGTCTCGGCACTGTCCGGGCTCAGCGGCCGGGCCATCATCGCCTGGACCGTCGCCACCGGGTTGAGCGCAGCGGCGCTGGTGGCCTTCGCCGCTGCAGAGCAGGGAGCAGAACGGGTGCGTACCGTGCGCGTGCTGCAGAGTGTTGCCATGGTTCTGGCTGGGTTGCTCCTGCTCGCCCTGGTGTCCACCGCCACCGGTTGGTACCCGATGAGCATCTCGACCGAGTTGTCGGTGCTGATCGCCTGGTCCGTCGTGGCCGGAGCTGTCCTGGTGCTCATCGTGGCACTCGTCGTGGCCAACGGACGGCTCAACTCGATCAGACGGGCCCGTCTCATGTCGGGTGGGTCACTGGTCTCTGGTATGCAGGGTGCCGCTTTCGCCCTGGACTTCGCCCTCATCCGCGACATCCTTCAGGAGCGAGAAGCCGTCGAACGCGGGCAGGTGCGCGCCACTCGAGGCCGTGGCATGGGGCTTCATGCCTTGGTCTGGCGAGATGTGCAGCGGCTGCTGCGTTTCCCCAAGCCCCTGGTGACGTTGGCCGCGACGATCGTCGTCCCCTACGCCCTGCAGGCCTTGGGGCTCGGGCGGCTCACCTCGCCGTTGTCGGCCCTGGTCCTGGTCGCTGCCATGGTGCCCTTCTTCACCAGCCTGCGCGTACTCAGCCGCACCAAGGGGCTCATGAGGATGATGCCGTTCACCACGTCCCAGGTGCGTACTGCGGCGTCCATCGTGCCAGCGATCCTTGCCCTCGTCTGGGCCCTGGCCACCATCCCCGCCTTCCACGGGATCGGTGATGCCGCTCGGATGGACTGGTTCCACGCCGTGCTCTATGCCCTGGTGACGGCTGCTGCCGGATTCATCGGTGCCATCCGCTGGGTCTCGGCCAAACCAGCTGACTACTCGACACCGATGGTCGCCACCCAGGCTGGCGCCATGCCGCCCAGCCTCATGTTCAACCTGTTGCGTGGGTTGGACATGGTGGCCCTCATCACCATCTGGCTCGTGCTCGGCCTGTCCCCGTGGATCGGTGTGGTCGCCGCGATCCTCGCCTACTCCTTCCTGCGTATGGGAGGCCTTGACCAGCAGGAGCTGCAACAGATGCAGGAGGAGTCCCGCCGCCAGCTCGCCGAACAGAAGCGGATCGCCCAGAACGAACGTCCCGTCAGGAAGAAGGTCGTGCGCCGCTGACCACGACGCATCGTGGTGGATGTGGTGGATACCGTGTGGTGAGAAGGCCAGCGTCAGTGCGCGTTGAGCACATCCATGAGGACTCTGACCCGGGTGCGCAGATCCTCGGCCATGTCCTCGGGGGTGGTGGACGAGGAAATGGGAATCCCGGTGAACAGGTGAATACGGCTGGGATCCGTGGCGTCGATCTGGCCACCACGGGTGTCGGAGAGCCACTGGCCGTTGCCCATGGTGTCGATCCAGCCTACCGGGCCGCTGACTCGGCCTCGATCCACCTCCTCTGCCTCCGACAGCACGGCTCGTGCTCGATCCGCAGAAGTCCCCGTGACGAACGCGGTGGGGTGGATGTTGGCTGCCACCGACAGGGAGGAGGCAGATCCGTCCGCCACGCCGGTGATGTCGGAGGCGAGGTAGTTGCCGTCCGGTGCGGTGACGATCCCGGGGTGTTGGGGGCGATGCCACGACTTGCTGAACGACGCCAGCGTCCTGCGTACGGATTCCACGGTCTGGGCATGTTCGGCGGCGATCGGCCCCTGGCCAGTCAGGGCATCGAGGATTCGGCGCTCGGTGGAATCGTGTCGACGTGGAGCGTGGGTGAGCGCTCGAGACGTGATGAGATCGTCACGGACCTGTGCCAGGAGCTTTGACGTCGTCCCAATGGTTCCTGAGACGAGATAGGTCCACGACTGGGGAAACAGTTTGGTGAGCAGTGCGACTGGCCATCGAGGGTCGATGGGTGCCGTACAGCCGACCAACAGATCACGCATGATGATGAGCTGCTCTATACCGCCGGAGAAGAACAGCTCCTGGGCCTGACGAGCGAGCTGCAACCAGCGATCGTCGTCGATGGTGCCTGGGCGGATGTCGTCAATGTGTGGTCGTACCGGGAGCATCTGGCGCATGGGTGGGTCGTCGTCGACGTCGCCATAGGAGAGCTGGGTGATCCAGCTGGTTCCGTAGCGGCGGCCGACGATGGTGCGTGGAACGATCATCACCGAGCGAGCCGAGGTGCGATCCGGATCGAAGACGAACGAGCCGAAGGCAACCGGTCCGGTGCCGTAGACTCCGGGAAGCTCGGTCTCGTTCTCCAGGTCGGCGCAGAACTCCTCCCACCACACGTCGGCGGCGAGCATGCTGTCGGGCGCGAACCGGGCGATGTGCCCGATACCGACGATCCCATCCCCTCGGTGGAGGATGCACGTGCTGTCCCTTGGCGTCATGAACGACTCCAAGGAGCCTGGATCGTCAATGACCACCGTTCGAGCGCGAAGATGACTGCTGTCCGGGTTGAGGATCACGCGGTCGAGGATACCCGCGGCTGTTTCGCACAACGGAATTGGACACCGCGTGCCCCGCAGGCGATGGGGTGCCGCAGAGGATGGGATTCGGGGTCAGATGGGTGGATTGGCTCGGGTGGAACGCCGGGACTGGCTCTCCGGGGCGAACGGACATGGCTCCAGCCACGGGCCCTACCATTCACTCAATTATGAAACAATTTCCTTTCTAAAATAGGGAGAGGGAATCCGGATACATGTGAAAATGCCATGATTGTGACGAATCGCTCATTTCACCATAGACTTTCATGGACGAGTGACGAGGAGGTTTCCATGGCGAACGTGGGCGGCCGTGGGGTGTGCGCCGACGCCCTCGTCGTGGGTGCTGGACCTGGCGGATCGGCCACTGCTGCGAATCTTGCCCGCCAGGGGCTGCACGTCGTGCTCCTGGAGAAGGCCACCTTTCCCCGTGACAAGGTCTGTGGTGACGGGCTGACACCGCGTGCCGTCCGCCAGCTCATCAGACTGGGCATTGACGTCAGCGAGGAAGCTGGGTGGAAGCACACCCAGGGGCTGCGTATTCACGGTGGAACCGTGCCCCCCTTCGTCCTTCCATGGCCGGAGCTGGCCGACTACCCGAACTTCGGCATGGTGTGCCGGCGCGCCAAGCTCGACGAGATGCTTGCCCGGCATGCCGAGTCGCTCGGAGCCGAACTCATCACGGGGGCCAACGTCAAGACCCCGATCATGGACGAACGCACTGGTCGCATCGTCGGCGTGCGGACCACTGATGGGCATGAGTTCCATGCCCCCGTCGTCGTTGCTGCCGATGGCAACTCCTCGCGCCTGGCCCTGGCCATGGGGCGCGAGCGCCGCCCAGATCGACCCATGGGGGTGGCGGTGCGCGCCTACTTCACCTCGCCACTCTCCCAGGGGGACCACCTGGAGAGCTGGCTGGAGCTGTGGGACGGCAAACCCCACGAGTCGGATCTGCTGCCCGGTTACGGCTGGGCGTTTCCGGTGGGGGACGGCACCGTCAACGTCGGGCTCGGAATGCTCAATTCCTCCGACGCCTTCCAGAAGACCGATTACCGATCCCTCATGACGCGCTGGCTGTCCCACCTGCCTGCGCAGTGGGGTCTCACCCCCGACAATCAGGAGGGGCCGATCCGTGGGGCTGCCCTGCCGATGGCCTTCAACCGCACCCCTGCCTACGATCGTGGTCTGTTGCTCGTCGGTGACGCAGGTGGCATGGTCAATCCCTTCAACGGCGAGGGCATCGATTACGCCATGGAGGCCGGTGAGCTTGCTGCCACGGCCATCGCCCAGGCCCATTACCGTGGCATGGGGTCCCGATCTGCCGAACGTGTCCTTCAGGGATACTCCATCGCGTTGCGTGAGCGCTTCGGTGGCTACTTCCGGCTGGGAACGATCTTCGTCAAGCTCATCGGAGACCCACGGGCCATGCGACTGTGCACCACGTATGGGTTGCCGCATGCCGCACTCATGAGATTCGTCAACAAGCTTCTCGCGAATCTCACCGACTCGCGAGGTGGGGACGTTTCTGACCACGTCATCAATGCCCTCACCAGATTGGCACCGTCAACATGAGAGAATGTGCCAAAACTGCAGTGCTCACGCCTAAAGTATTGCTGGCCGGATCCCATGGCTCGCGCTCCGGTCACAGACATCATGTCGGACGAGGTGGTACCAACCGATGAACGAATACCTGCCCTTGGTGGGCCTTCCCATTCTTGCCCTGCTGTTCGTGGTGGTGACGATTTCCGTCAACCTGCTGCTGAGCCCCACCCGGAGGAACGCCTCGAAGCATCAGACCTTCGAGTGTGGCATCCAGCCCACCCCGCAGCCGCCGGGTGGTGGACGGTTCCCGGTGAAGTACTACGTCATCGCGATGCTCTACATCGTCTTCGACATCGAAATCGTGTTCCTGTACCCCTGGGCCGTGACCTTCAACCAGCTCGGTGCATTCGGCCTGATCGAGATGCTGCTGTTCATTGCAACGGTCTTCGTCTCGTACATCTACATCTTCCGTCGCGGCGGACTTGACTGGGACTGAGCAGGAGAGGAAGGAAAACATGGCCGAGTACGACGCCGACGTCCCCGCCGGCATCATGATGACCTCGTTGGAGGCTGTCGTGGGATGGCTTCGCAAGACCTCCTTCTGGCCGCTGACGATGGGTCTGGCTTGCTGCGCCATCGAGATGATCTCCTACGGTGGTCCTCGTCAGGATGCGGCCCGCTGGGGCCATGAGGTGTTTCGCGCCTCGCCGCGCCAGGCCGATCTCATGATCGTGTCAGGACGCGTGAGCCAGAAGATGGCCCCGGTCGTGCGCCAGCTCTACGACCAGATGCCCAATCCCAAGTGGGTCATCTCGATGGGCGCCTGCGCCTCCTCCGGTGGCATCTTCAACAACTACGCCATCATCCAGGGCTGCGACCACATCGTCCCGGTCGACGTCTACCTCCCCGGTTGCCCGCCGAGCCCCGACATGCTCATCGACGCCGTGTTCAAGATCCGTGAGCAGATTCAGCACTGGCCACTGCTGGGACACATGGCCGAGGTGGAGAAGACCAAGGAGAAGAACGCGCTGGAGGCCCCAGCCACCATCGAGATGAAGGGACTCATGCGATGAGCTCCAACGATGTCGAGCACACCGACGGTGCCGAGGTTGCCGCAGCCGAAGCTGGCGTCATCAGCCCGGTGATGCGTACCACCACGGGGATGTGGGGGTCGGACTCCGGTCCGAGCGACACCTCGGGCTACGGCGGCACGGTCCAGGAGTTCAGCCTGCCCGGTGCCTCCGAGCGTCCGTTCGGCGGCTGGTTCGACGAGGTTGCCGACCGGATGGAGCAGCTCGTCCCGGGATTCTCCACCGGACTCACGACGATCCACCGCGGCGAGATCACCTTCTTCGTCCACCCTGGGAAACTGCTGGAACTCGTCAAGCAGCTGCGCGACGACGAGCAGCTGCGCTTCGAGAACTGCGCCTGTCTCACATGCGTGCACTACCCACAGATGGAAGGTGAGGAGTTGCACGTCATCTACAACCTGCGCTCCTACACCTACAACCGTGAAATTCGTCTCGAGGTGGGGCTGGCCGATCCGCAGGACAAGCATCCGCACATCGACTCGGTGACGGGGGTGTACCCGCACGCCGACTTCCAGGAGCGTGAGGTCTGGGACATGTTCGGTGTCATCTTCGACGGGCACCCGGCGCTGACGCGCATCCTCATGCCGGACGACTGGGTTGGCCACCCCCAGCGCAAGGACTATCCGCTTGGCGGCATCCCGGTGGAGTACAAGGGTGCCATCGTTGCGCCGCCGGACCAGCGCAGGAGCTACAACTGATGAGTGAGAACATTGCGGCCAAGGAGTACTTGGCCCAAGGCGGTGACTGGCAGCAGATCGTCTCCGAGGCTGCCGAGCGAGGTGACGAGACCGTCGTCATCAACTTCGGGCCGACCCACCCCTCGACCCACGGTGTGATGCGTCTCGTCATCGAACTTGACGGCGAGACCGTCAAGGACATGCGTGTGGGCATCGGATTCCTCCACACCGGGATCGAGAAGTCCATGGAGTACCGCACCTGGACCCAGGGCGTCGCCTATGCCACCCGCGCCAACTACGTCGCGAACTTCTTCAACGAGCTGGTCTACTGCCTGGCCGTGGAGAAACTGCTCGGCATCACCGATGAGGTCACCGAGCGTGCCAACGCGCTGCGCGTCATGATCACCGAGGTGAACCGGATCTCCTCACACCTGGTTGCCGTGGGCACCGGATCGATGGAGCTGGGTGCCACCTCGGTCACCGAGGTCGGTCTGAGGGAGCGTGAGATCTGTCTGGAGTTCAACCAGGCCGTCACCGGCCTGCGCATGAACAACGCGTGGATCCGCCCCGGTGGTACCGCCACGGATCTGCCGGACAACGGGATGGATCTGCTTCGCGACCTCATCGCCCGCATGGAGGACAACCTCCACGAGCTCTCCGAGTTCACCCTGCAGAACCCGATCTTCAAATCGCGCATGAGGGGCATTGCCCGCATGGAACTGGCGCAGTGCATGGCGCTGGGCATCACCGGGCCCACCCTGCGCGCCACCGGCCTGCCCTGGGACCTGCGCAAGACGAACCCCTACATCGGCTACGAGGACTACGAGTTCGACGTGCCGACCGCCGACACCGCCGACTGCTACGGACGATTCGTCATCCGTCTGGAGGAGATGAACCAGTCGGTCCGTATCCTCAAGCAGGTCGTCAAGAAGCTCGAGGACACCCAGGGCCAGCGTCACATGGTCGACGATCCCCACATCGCCTGGCCCGCCGAACTGGCCATCGGACCCGACGGGCAGGGCAACTCCCACGAACACATCAAGCACATCATGGGGGAGTCCATGGAAGCCCTCATCCACCACTTCAAGGTGATCACCGAGGGCTTCAAGGTGCCGGCCGGCGAGGTCTACCAGTCCATCGAGGGCGTGGCCGGTGAGCTCGGCTGCCACCTCGTCTCCGACGGGGGAGTGCGCCCCTACCGCGCCCACATCCGCGACACCGGATTCATCAACGTGCAGTCCCTGCCGGCGATGTGCGAGGGTGGCATGCTCTCCGACGTCGTGCCGGCGCTGGCATCCATCGATCCCGTGATGGGAGGAGTTGACCGATGAGCGAGGAATTCGACTTCCCGTACGCCGAGGAGTTCCGCTCGGACTTCACCGGATCCGGTGGCGTCGACCAGACGGACCGGTCCACGAACATCACCGACGAGACGATCGAGGAGATGCGCTCGTTGGCGGCCCGGTACCCCGAGCCGCGCTCGGCCCTGTTGCCGATCCTGCACCTGGTGCAGTCGGTGGACGGACGGGTCTCTCCCGCCGGCATCGAGGCTGCTGCCGAGGTGCTGGGCATCACCGAGGCCCAGGTCTCCGGTGCTGCGACGTTCTACACCATGTACAAGCGTCGTCCGGCTGGCCAACACCACATCGGGGTGTGCACCACCGCCCTGTGCGCCATCATGGGCGGCGACATCCTCATGGATCGGGTCGAGAAGAAGCTCGGCGTCAGGGAGGGGCAGACGACCCCCGACGGCAAGTTCTCCCTGGAACGCATCGAGTGCAACGCTGCCTGCGACTTCGCCCCGATCATGATGGTCAACTGGGAGTTCATGGACAACATGACCCCGGCCAAGGCCGACGAGCTGCTCGACAGGCTCGCCGCCGATCAGGAGGTTCATTCCACGCGTGGGGCGAGGATCACCAGCTGGCGCGACTCCGAACGGGTGCTGGCCGGATTCCCCGACGGGCGGGCTGACGAGGGCCCGAGCGCCGGGGAGGCATCCCTGCGTGGCGTCACGGTGGCCAAGGAGCGTGGCTGGAGCGCCCCCGATCCCGCCAGGATCAGCGTCTCGCAGCCGACTGAGGAGGGCAAGTGAGCATCGACACAGCATCTGGCCCAGCCCGTGTGACCCCCGTCCTGTCCGCCCACTGGGGTGAGGAGAGGTCGTGGAAGCTCGTCAACTACGAGCGCACCGGTGGCTACGTCGGCCTGCGCAATGCCCTGCAGATGGCACCTGAGGAGGTTGCCGGTCAGGTCAAGGACGCCAACCTTCGCGGCCGTGGTGGTGCCGGGTTCCCCTCGGGCGTCAAGTGGGGATTCGTCCCCAAGGACAATCCCAACCCCACCTATCTGGTGGTCAACGGTGACGAGTCCGAGCCGGGCACCTGCAAGGACATGCCCCTCATGATGGCCTCCCCCCACACCTTGGTGGAGGGAGCAATCATCGCTTCCTACGCCATCGGTGCGAAGATGGCCTTCCTCTACATTCGCGGGGAGGTGTTGCACGTCATCCGACGGGTGCAGCAGGCAGTACGCGAGGCGTACTCGGCCGGGTACCTGGGCAAGAACATCCTGGGTTCGGGCTACGACCTGGACATCGTCGTGCACTCCGGTGCCGGCGCCTACATCTGTGGTGAGGAGACCGCCCTGCTGGACTCCTTGGAGGGACGGCGTGGTCAACCCCGACTGCGTCCACCGTTCCCGGCCGTCGCCGGCCTGTACGCCTCCCCGACGGTCATCAACAACGTCGAGTCCATCTCGTCGGTGCCCTCGATCTTGGCCAACGGTGCCGCATGGTACAAGTCGATGGGCAGTGAGAAGTCCAGCGGTTTCACCATGTACTCGGTCTCGGGCCACGTTGCCCACCCCGGCCAGTACGAGGCCCCGATGGGGGTCACCTTGCGCGAACTCATCGATCTTTCCGGGGGCATGCGTGCCGGCCACGAGTTGAAGTTCTTCACCCCGGGCGGTTCGTCCACCCCGATGCTCACTCCCGAGCACCTGGACACCCCGCTGGACTACGAGAACCTCGCGGCGGCGAAGACCATGCTGGGCACCAAGGCACTGCAGTGCTTCGACGAGACCACCTCGGTGGTGCGTGCCACCCTGCGATGGGTGGAGTTCTACAAGCACGAGTCGTGTGGGAAATGCACCCCGTGCCGCGAGGGTACCTGGTGGCTGGTGCAGATGCTGCGCAAGATCGAGGCCGGTGAGGGTGAACCCGGCGACGTCGACAAGCTCATGGACGTCGTCGACAACATCGGTGGCAAGTCGTTCTGTGCCTTGGCCGACGGTGCCGTGGGCTGCGTACGTGGCGCCGTCGGCAATTTCCGCGATGAGTTCGAGGCAGGGTGCAAGGGCATTCCCGCCTGGCAGCTGCTGCCCTATGAGAGGAGCGCCATCTTCTCCGCCGAGGACATGGGCAGTGGCGTCTCCAGCGAGTTCGGAGTGAAGGCATGAGTGTGGACACGAAGAACGACGAGGTCGTCGCCAAGGAGGATCTCGTCACCCTCACGATCGATGGTGAGCCGGTGAGCGTGCCGAAGGGCACCCTCATCATTCGAGCCGCCGAGCAGAACGGCACCGTCATCCCAAGGTTCTGTGATCATCCGCTGCTGGACCCGGCCGGAGCCTGCCGTGAGTGTCTGGTGGAGATCCCCGACGCTGGAAATGGCCGCGGATTCCCCAAGCCACAGCCGGCCTGCACGATGCCGGTGGCCGAGGGCATGATCGTCAAGACGGCGGAGTCCTCCGAACTGGCCCGCAAGTCCCAGGCGGGAATCCTCGAGCTGCTGCTCATCAACCATCCGCTGGACTGCCCCATCTGCGACAAGGGTGGTGAGTGCCCGCTGCAGAACCAGGCCATGTCACACGGACGTGGTGAGTCGCGTTACGAAGGTGTCAAGCGCACCTACCCCAAGCCCATCAACATCTCGGCCCAGATCCTGCTGGACCGGGAGCGGTGCGTGCTGTGCCAGCGCTGCACCCGGTTCTCCGACCAGATCTCCGGTGACCCGCTCATCCACCTGCTGGAGCGCGGTGCCGTTTCCCAGATCGGGCCGTACACCGAGACTCCCTACGACTCGTACTTCTCGGGCAACGTCATCCAGATCTGCCCGGTGGGAGCGCTCACCAGCGCTGAGTACCGATTCCGCAGCCGCCCGTTCGACCTCGTCTCCACGACGACGACGTGCGAGAACTGTGCTGCCGGTTGCGAGCTGCGCACCGATCATCGGCACTACCAGGTCAAGCGTCGCAACGCTGGTAACCGTCCCGAGGTCAACGAGGAGTGGAACTGTGACCGTGGCCGGTTCGGTTTCCTCTCGGCGCGTGGTGATGACCGCATCACCACTCCGATGGTGCGCCGGAACGGTGCACTGGAGCCGGCCTCCTGGGCCGAGGCCATTGACGCAGCCGTCGCCGGACTGAAGCGGGCGAGGTCTGCCGGTGTGCTCACCGGTGGGCGTCTCACCGTCGAGGCGAACCTGGCCTGGTCACGGTTCGCACGCACCGTGTTGGGCACCAACGACATCGACTTCCGGGCTCGCGCCACCAGCGCCGAGGAGGATGCCTTCCTCGCCAGCCAGGTTGCCGGGGCAACGGTGGAGGAGTCGGTGACCTATGCAGACCTGCAGAAGGCCGGCAAGGTCGTCCTGGTGGACCTCGAACCCGAGGACGAGTGCCCGATGATCTTCCTGCGTCTGCGCAAGGCGTGGCGCAAGATGAAGCTGCCGGTGCTCACCGTGGGCAGCCATCTCAGCCGGGGTTCCCGCAAGCTCGGTGCCACCTTGGTGCCGACCGCTCCCGGGAACGAGGCCGCGTCGTTGGTACGCCTTGCCGAGCAGGGGACCATTGACGAGGACACCGTCATCCTCGTCGGTGAGCGTGCCGCGACTGCACCAGGAGCACTCGCCACCGTCATCGACCTGTGCCGTACCCGCGACGCCCGGATGGCCTGGGTGCCGCGCCGCGCCGGTGAGGTCGGTGCCGTGGAGGCTGGCTGTCTGCCCACCCTGCTGCCCGGCGGACGCCCCGTCACCGACGCCAAGGCTCGGGTGGACGTCGCAGCTGCATGGGGGGTCGAGTCGCTGCCCGATCAGTCTGGCCGCACCACTCCCCAGATGCTCGATGCCCTGATCGATGGCAGTCTCGAGGCGGTCATGGTCTCCGGTGTCCAGCTGTCCGACCTGCCCGATCCACAGGCCGCCCGACAGGCATTTGACAAGGCCGGCTTCGTCGTCAGCCTGGAGCAGCGTTGCAGCGAGGTGACCGAGCGTGCCGACGTCGTCTTCCCGGTGTGTCTGCTGGAGGAGACCTCCGGGACCTTCCTCGACTGGGAGCACCGCCCCGGTCGAGTGCGCGTCATCAACAAGCAGCCTCGCACCCCGATGAACGAGATTCGCGTGTTGGCAGCTCTGGCCGACGCGATGGGCACCCCGTTGGGGATGCGCACCGTCAGCCAGGCCCATCAGGCCTGGCTCGAGCTGGGGGACTGGGAAGGACGCGGACAGTCCGAGTCCACCGTGGTCGCCCCGCCCGCCCCCGAACGACATGGCGGTCTCGTCCTCGACACGTGGCGGGAACTGCTCGACGACTCCGCCTGCCTCGACGGTTCGCAGGCCCTGCGCCAGACTGCCCGTCCGCTGGTGGCGCGCGTGAGCCCGAGGACCGCCTCCGACCACGACCTCGGCAATGCCGACGTGGTGAATGTCACGTTTGCCGCCGGTGACTCGGTGGAGGTGCCCGTGAGCATCGAGGAGTCCATGATCGACGGCGTCGTGTGGGTGCCTGCGCACTGCGGCACCGGTTCGGCTCCGGCTCGAGCTGGGCAATCCGTTCAGATCGACAAGGTCCATGTCGACAAGGGAGGTGTGGCATGAATCCGTTCGCAGTAGCCCCATTCGGACAGGACCCGTGGTGGCTCGTGCTGGTCAAGGTGGTCCTTCTCTTCGTCATCCTGTTGGCGTGGACCATCGTCAACGTGTGGTTCGAGCGTCGCGTTCTGGCGAAGATGCAGAACCGCATCGGTCCCGTCATGAACTCGGCGTGGGCCGGCGGTGTGTTCCAGGCCGTCGGTGACGGGCTGAAACTCGTCTTCAAGGAGATCGTCAAGCCCAAGGGGGCAGACAGCTTCGTCTTCAGCCTGGCGCCGATCATTGCCGGCGTCGCGGCATTCAGCTCGTGGGCGGTGATCCCGCTGGGCGGTCAGGTGTCGATGTTCGGCCACCAGACCAATCTGCAGATCACCGACGTGCCGGTCGCCGTGCTGTTCATCCTGGCCATCTCGTCCATCGGTGTGTACGGCATCGTGCTGGCTGGATGGTCGTCGGCCGGCAGTTACTCGATGCTCGGCTCGCTGCGGTCCTCGGCGTCGATGATCTCCTACGAGGTCGCGATGAGCCTCACGCTCGTGTCGGTGTTCATGTTCTCCGGGACGATGTCCACCTCGGGAATCGTCGAGGCCCAGGCCACCCCGATCATGTTCGGTGATGCGAGCCTCGGAGTCCCCGGCCACTACTGGCTCATGCTCCTGCCCAGCTTCCTCATCTACGTCATCACGATGTTCGGCGAGTCGAACCGACTGCCCTTCGACATGCCCGAATGTGAGTCCGAGCTCGTCTCTGGTTACAGCACCGAGTACTCCGGGTTCCCCTACGGCATGTACTACTTGGCCGAGTACATCAACATGGCCACCCTGTCTGCCGTGTGTGTCACCCTGTTCCTCGGCGGCTACCGTGCCCCGTGGCCGTTCAACCACATCGGCGTCATCGACTCCGGCTGGTGGGGGCTGTTGTGGTTCTTCATCAAGGTCCAGCTGGTCATCTTCTTCTTCGTGTGGGTGCGCGCCGCGATTCCGCGATTCCGATACGACCACTACATGCAGATGGGGTGGAAGGCGCTCATCCCGATCGCCCTCGTGTGGCTCGTCATCGTGGCAGCACTGCGCTCGATCGGCGCCCAGGGTGCCTCCTACAACCCGCTGTTCATGGTGTTCGCCGGTATCGGCGTGGCAGCCCTCATCGCGTGGGCCTTCGGTGGGGACGCAGACGAGCCCGAGAAACAGCCGGTCAGCGAGGAGTTCGACGCCTTCGCCGGTGGCTACCCGGTGCCCCCGCTGCCTGGTCAGAAGCTGGTGACGGCCAATGCCATCGTTTCCGGTGAGGCCGTCTCGGCACCAGGTTCCGAGAACGTGCCACCGGCGGAAGCCACGTCGAACGTGCCTGCGACTCCGAAGGGAGACAACTGATGGGAGCTTGGTCAGGGTTCGGAATCACCTTCCGGACGATGTTCCGCAAGACCTTCACCCAGGAGTATCCGAGGAAGGGCAAGGAGAAGGTCATGGCGCCCCGGTTCCACGGGCGTCACCAGCTCAACCGCTGGCCCGACGGGTTGGAGAAGTGTGTCGGCTGCGAGCTGTGCGCTTGGGCCTGCCCAGCCGACGCCATCTACGTCGAGGCCGGTGCCAACACCGACGAGGAGCGCTACTCCCCGGGTGAACGGTACGGACGCGTCTACCAGATCAACTATCTGCGTTGCATCCTGTGCGGGATGTGCATCGAGGCGTGCCCCACCAGGGCGTTGACGATGACCAACGACTTCAAGATGGCAGACACAACTCGCGCCAAGCACATCTGGACCAAGGATGAGTTGCTGGCCCCGCTGGTCTCCGGCATGGAGCAGCCCCCGCATCCGCGTCGTCTCGGTGACGACGAGAAGGACTACTTCCTGGGGTTGCCTGCCACCGGAAAGCCGGACACTCGTACGGCACGTCATGACTCGCAGGGGGCCGTGAAATGAATACACTGACGATGGCCCTCACGCCGTGCACCGTGGCCGTGCCCATGGTGACGGCGTCGCACTGGGCCTTCTGGACGCTGGCACCCATCATGGTGCTGGCCGCACTCGGCATGGTCGTGGCCAGGAAACCGGTGCACTCGGCACTGTTCCTGGCTGTCATCATGATCAGCCTCGCCGTGCAGTACGCCAGCATGCAGGCACCCTTCCTCTTCGTGGTGCAGATCATCGTCTACACCGGTGCGATCCTCATGCTGTTCCTCTTCGTCGTGATGCTCGTCGGCGTCGACACCTCGGAATCGTTGGCCGACACCTTGCGTTCCCACCGCGTGGCGTCGACCATCGCCGCCATCGGCATCGGTGTCATGCTCGTCGTTGCCGTGGGACATGCCGTGACGGTGGGCAACATCGGTACCGACGCCGCAGTCGGTCTGGAGAGGGCCAATGCGGCCCACGGCGACAACGTCCACTCGCTGGCCGTGCTCATCTTCACCCAGTACGTCATCCCCTTCGAGGCGACCTCGGCGCTGCTCATCACCGCTGCGCTCGGCACGATGGTGCTGGCCCACGGTGAGCGTCTGCACCGCAAGAAGGGGCAGCCGGAGCGCATGTCCGATCGCATGGACGCCTACCTCAACGACGGCGCCCAGCTGGCTTCCCACCCGGCCCCGGGCGTGTACGCCCGAAGCAATGAGATCGGTGCCCCCGCCCTGCTGCCCGATGGCACGGTGGCCCAGGCCTCGGTCTCCAAGGCCCTGGCCAGCCGTGGCGGCATCATTGACGCCGGTGAGCTCAAGGCTCCCACGGCCAGCGCATTCGCCACGATCAGTGCCTCTCGTCGTGAGGTCGAAGGAGAGCTGGAATGAACCCGAACTACTACCTGATCCTCTCGGCGATCCTCTTCGCCTTCGGGGTGCTGGGCTTCCTGCTGCGTCGCAATGCGATCCTGTCGCTGATGTCCGTGGAGCTCATGCTCAATGCTGCGAACCTGGTGCTCGTGACGTTCTCGCACGTCCACGGTGCCCTTGACGGCCAGATCGGGGCGTTCTTCGTCATGATCGTGGCTGCTGCCGAGGTGACGGTCGGCCTGGCCATCATCGTCACCATCTACCGATCTCGTCGCTCGACTTCGGTCGACGACGTCAACCTACTGAAGTACTGAGGAGTGTCGGCGTGTACTTGTTGGAAACCGTTGCTCCGGTGCCGGCCGATGGTCTGTTCAGCCTTGCCTGGCTGATGATCGCCGTGCCGCTGGTCATCGCCGGGCTCCTGCTCGTGCTGGGCAGGCGCTCCGACGCCTGGGGGCACGTCCTCGCGACCCTGGCCCCCATCTTCTCGTTCGTCGTCGGGCTGGTGCTCTTCATCCAGCTGCTGGGGCGTGACGAGGGCCGGCGTGCCGTGTCCGTCCCGGTCTACTCGCTCATCGACACGGGCGCCTGGGACCTCAAGGTGGGCCTGCTCGTCGATCAGCTGTCGATCCTCTTCGTCCTGCTGGTCACGTTCGTGGGATCCCTCATTCACATCTACTCGATCGGTTACATGGCGCAGGATCCCGACCGCCGTCGGTTCTTCGCCTACCTCAACCTCTTCATCGCCTCGATGCTGACGTTGGTGCTGGCCGACAACTACCTTCTCGTCTTCTTCGGATGGGAGGGCGTGGGGCTGTGCTCCTACCTGCTCATCGGCTTCTGGTTCCAGAGGCCGAGCGCAGCGGCTGCTGGCAACAAGGCCTTCATCATGAACCGCATCGGTGACCTCGGCATGGTCATGGCGATGTTCACCTTCCTGGCCCAGCTGGGGACGCTGAACTTCGCCGAGGCGAGTGCCAAGGCCCCGACCCTGTCGGGCGGGTACGCCACCCTGCTGGGCTTCCTCCTGCTGCTGGCTGCCTGTGGAAAGTCTGCCCAGGTGCCGTTGCAGGCTTGGCTCATGGATGCCATGGAGGGCCCGACCCCGGTGTCGGCGCTCATCCACGCGGCGACGATGGTCACTGCCGGCGTCTACCTCGTGGTGCGGTCACACGCCGTCTACGCACAGACCGAGGCAGCCTCCCTGGCCGTGGCGATCGTCGGCACCGTCACCCTGCTGTTCGGCGCCTGGATCGGTTCGGCGCACAAGGACATCAAGCGTGTCCTCGCAGGTTCGACCATGTCGCAGATCGGCTACATGATGCTTGCCGCGGGTCTGGGACCGGCCGGTGCCGCGCTGGCCATCTTCCACCTGCTCACTCATGGGGCCTTCAAGGCCAACATGTTCCTCGGCTCCGGGTCGGTGATGCATGGCATGGGTGAGGACACGGACATGTACCACTTCGGTGCCCTGCGCAAGGCCATGCCGATCACCTTCTGGACGTTCGCCTGTGGTTACCTCGCCATCATCGGCTTCCCGGGCTTCGCCGGATTCTTCTCCAAGGACCCGATCATCGAGGCCGCGTGGGAACGTGGTTGGGCATTCGGCCTGCTCGCCCTCGTCGGTGCCGGGATCACCGCGTTCTACATGACCCGACTCATGGTGCTCACCTTCGGAGGCGAGAAGCGCTGGAGGAGCGACGTTCACCCGCACGAGTCGCCCAGCACGATGACGATCCCGCTCATCGTCCTGGCCATCCTCTCGGTGGTCGCTGGATTCGCCATGAACGGGTGGATCGCTGGCTGGCTCGCCCCTGCCACGGGTGCTGAGGTGCCCGAGGGCGGTGTGTTCCACTGGAGCCTCATCGGCATCATCAACCTCGTCGTCGTGGCCGTGGGCATCCTGCTCGGATGGTTCCTCAACCGAGCCAGGGTTCCCGGCGAGGAGCCGGCAACCAGCAATCCGTTCGCCCTGGCCAGCCGTCACTACCTCTACGGTGATGCCATCAACAATGCCGTCGTCATCCAGCCGGCTCGTGGCATCGGTCGCGGTGTCGGGCTCTTTGACAAGGGCATCATCGATGGGCTGGTCATGGGCGGCAGCGCCGTCGTGGCTGCCTGTTCCCAGGGGCTGCGCAAACTGCAGAACGGTGCCGTGCGTACCTATGGCCTGACGATGGCGTACGGCGTCATCATCGTGTGCCTCGTCGTGATCCTCGGTCGGATGGCCTGAGGGAGGAGATGAGATGAGTTTCCCGATCCTGACGATCCTGGCCCTGCTGCCCCTCGTCGGCGGTGCCATCGTCCTTGGCGTCAAGGGCCGCAGCGGACGTGCCACCGGCCTGGTGATCTCGATCGTCACCGCCGTGCTGGGCGTCATCGCGTTCATCGCGGCCGCCAACGGCACCGACGTCTCCGAGAACTACCACTGGATCAAGGCCATCGGTGCCTGGTACGCGCTCAGCTCCGACGGGCTGGGCATGACCCTGGTGCTCATGACGGTGATCCTGGTCCCCGTGGTCCTGCTGGCCGAGTGGAACATTGGTGAGAAGAAGCCCAGCGACGGCACCCAGACCTGGGGAGCCAACGTCTTCTCCGGGCTCGCCCTCATGACCGAGGGATTGGCGATCTACTGCTTCACCGCGGTCGACGTCCTGTTCTTCTACCTCATCTTCGAGGCCTCGCTGGTTCCGATGTACTTCCTCATCTCCGGATGGGGCGGTGCGCGACGCCGCAGGGCAGCCATCAAGTTCCTCATCTACTCCCTGGCTGGCGGTCTCGTCATGCTCTTCGGCGTCATCGGCGTCGGGGTGCACGGCAACAGCTTCCTCCTCGGCGAACTGGTGAAGGTGAACTTCGACGGGTCGATCGGCAAGTTCCTCTTCGTGGCCTTCTTCATCGCCTTCGCGATCAAGGCCCCGATGGTCCCGGTGCACACCTGGCTGCCCGATGCCGCCGAGCAGGCGACGCCCGGTGCCTCCACCCTGCTGGTGGGTCTGCTGGACAAGATCGGCACCCTCGGAATGATCCGCATCTGCCTGGGCCTGTTCCCGCAGGCCTCGCAGTGGGCCACCCCGTTCGTCCTCGTGCTCGCCGTCATCTCGGTGCTCTGGGGTGCGACGATGGCCGTCACCTCCAAGGACCTCATGAGGTTGGTGTCGTACACCTCGGTGAGCCACTTCGGGTTCATGATCATCGGCATCTTCGCCGTGACGACGACCTCGCTCACCGGATCGATCTTCTACATGTTCAACCACGGCTTCTCCACCGCAGCGCTGTTCCTGGTGCTCGGATTCCTGGTGAAGCGTCGTGGATCGGCCCAGGTCGACGCCTTCGGTGGCGTGCAGAAGACGGCCCCCGTGCTCGCCGGAATGTTCCTCTTCGCGGGTCTGGCGACGATGTCCCTGCCCGGTATCTCGAACTTCATCGGTGAGTTCATGGTGCTGGCCGGGGCATGGTCCAGACATCCGGTGTACGTCGCGGTGGCCACCCTGGGCATGGTGCTCGGTGCGGTCTACATCCTCCTCACCTACAAGAGGACGATGACCGGGCCCCTCACCCAGGCCACCAAGGCACACGTCACCACGGACCTCACCGGCTTGGAGAAGGCTGCGCTGACACCGTTGGTGATCCTGTTGCTGGTCTTCGGCTTCTTCCCACGACCCATGCTGCACGTAATTGAACCCGTGGCCCACCAGACCATGTCGATCGTCGGCGTGACTGATCCGGCTCCGGCTGCTGAGGAGGGTGTGAAGTGATTTCCCCTACCATGACCGGCGCTGTGACGGCGTCCGCACTGGTGCTCCAGGCACCGCAGATCGAGTGGTCGAACCTGGTCGCGATCTTCGTGCTCTTCGGTGGCGCTGCTGTGTCGGTGCTGCTGGAGGCGCTGGTACCGCGTCGGGCTCGTCGCAGTGTGCAGATCGCCCTCACCACCCTGGTGCTCATCGCCGCGCTTGTCGCGGTGATCGTGCCGTGGAGCAGGGGGGACTACCTGCTGGCTGGCGAAAGCGCGCTCGCCCTCGACGGCCCGACCTACGCCACGTGGTCGATGCTCATGGTGTTCGGACTGGGAACGGTACTGCTCTTCGCCGAGCGTATGGGTGGGGCCCAGACCTCATTCGTCGCCAATGCCTCGTCGGTGCCCGGCTCCGCCTTGGAGCGTGAGTCCGAGGAGGCTCGTCGTGAGCACACCGAGGTCTTCCCGCTGCTGCTGTTCTGCCTGTTCGGCATGATGCTCTTCGCTGCGAGCAATGACCTCATCCTCATGTTCGTCGCCCTGGAGATCTTCTCCCTGCCGCTCTACCTGCTCACCGGCCTGTCCCGGCGACGCCGCCTGGTGTCCCAGGAGGCCTCGGTGAAGTACTTCCTACTCGGGGCCCTGAGCTCGGCGATCTTCCTGTACGGCATCGCCCTGGTCTATGGGGCGGCTGGTTCGTTCCAGTTGGGCATCATCGCCCAGGCGAGCATGACCCAGATCAGTGGATCCAAGATCTTTGCAGCCGGCATGATCCTGTTGGCCGTCGGACTGCTGTTCAAGGTGGGTGCCGTTCCGTTCCACAACTGGACCCCGGACGTCTACACCGGTGCCCCGTCCCCGGTGACGGCCTTCATGTCGATCGCCACGAAGATGGTGGCCGTCCTCGGACTCATGCGCGTCATGTACGTCGCCATGGGTGCCATGCGGTGGGACTGGCAGCTCCTGCTCGCCGTGGTGGCGGTGGCCTCCATGGCGGTTGGCGCCATCGTCGGTCTCTCCCAGACCGACATGAAGCGCATGCTCGCCTACTCCTCGATCGCCCACGCCGGGTTCATCATGGTCGGCGTCGTCGGGGCCTACACCCTGCAGACCGGGCAGCGCCCCGACCAGACCGGTTCGGTCTCCTCGGTGCTCATCTACCTGGCCGGCTATGGTCTGGCGACCATCGGATTCTTCATGGTCATCCTCATGGTGCGCAAGGCTGGTGGCGAGTCCACCGAGATCGACTCCTGGGCAGGTCTGGGACGCCGTCACCCGATGCTGGGTGCCCTCATCGTGCTCTTCATGCTGAGCTTCGCGGGTATCCCGGCCACTGCCGGGTTCACGGGCAAACTGTTCGTGTTCCTTGCCGGTTGGCGCGGCGGGTACGCCTGGCTGGTGTTGCTCGGTGTGATCTTCTCGCTGGTGGCCGCCTACTTCTACCTGCACGTCATCTACGTCGTCTTCTTCAAGACGCCGGGCGAGCAGGCGCAGGACGTTGAGGTCGGTGACCCGAGTGTGGGTGGCTGGATCGTCTTGGTTGTCTGCGCCCTGGGCACCCTGATCCTGGGTCTGTACCCCCAGCCGATCATCGAGATGGTCAACCACGCGAGCGTCTTCCTCCGCTGACGCCCCACGCGAGCACAGGGCCGATACGGATACAGAAGTCGATGTACAGGGGCCGGAGCCTTCGGGCTCTGGCCCCTGCTTCGTCCCATGCCTCGCACCGGGCGTTCGGCAACCGTTGAGTGTACGCGGAGCCCGCTGAGGGATTAGGCTAGAAGAACCGGCGTCCACCGACGTCACCCCCGACTACACCCGCTGGGTTTTCCGGCGACGAGGAGTACCGTGTCGCAGAACGTGAGTAACGAGTTCACCGACAACGTCACCGCGAAGCTCGCACTGGTCGAGGAGGAGCTGTCTCGGCAGGCAGGCGCTGACACCCCGTTCGTCACCGAGGCCGCCAACCACATCATCTCCGCTGGGGGCAAACGTTTTCGCCCGTTGCTGGTGACGCTGTGCTCCCAGTTCGGCAAACCCGTGGCCGACGTCGATCTGGTACGTGCCGCCGTCGTCATGGAACTCACCCATGTGGCCTCCCTCTACCACGACGACGTCATGGACGAGGCCTCGATACGCCGGGGTGCGGAGTCGGCCAACTCCCGCTGGGGCAACTCGGTGGCCATCATGGTCGGAGACTTCCTCTTCGCTCGGGCCTCCGAGACGGTCGCCAAACTTGGCACCGAGTACGTCGCCCTGCAGGCACGGACCTTCTCCCGGCTCGTCCAGGGACAGATTGCCGAGACCCGCGGCCCCCAGCCCGACGAGGACCCATTGGAACACTATCTGCAGGTGGTGTCCGACAAGACCGCCTCGCTCATCTCGGCCGCTGCCGTCTTCGGGGCCATGGTCTCCGACGCCTCGGCCGAGATCGTCGAGTCACTGCGTGAGTTCGGCGAACAGATCGGTTCGGTGTTCCAGCTCTCCGACGACATCATCGACATCACGTCGACACGGACCGGCAAGACACCGGGCACCGATCTGCGTGAGGGGGTTGCCACCCTGCCCACACTCATGCTGCAGGCCTCCACCGACCCGGCGGACGACGAGCTCAAGGATCTGTTGACGGCCGACCTCATGGACCAGCACAACCTCGACCGTGCCCTGGCAGGGTTGCGTGCCAGTCACGTCATCGACGAAGCTCGAGCTGTGGTGCAGCGGCGTGCCGATCTCGCCCGTGACCATCTCGCCATCCTTCCCGCAGGCGATGCCCGTACGGCGTTGGAGACCCTGTGCGACGAGATCGTCTCCCGATCGTCCTGAACCTGGATTCGGCCAATCTGCGGGTTCACATCTCCGCGTCGTGATCACTGCAGCGTCTGTGCCTGACAGCTCATCGTTTTCGACACCAAGGAGTTTCTCGTGGCCCGTCATCTCGATCTCATCGGCATTGGTCCCGGCAATCCGGACTGGATCACCCTGGCTGCCGTCAAGGCCATCCAGTCATTGGACGTGCTCTTCGTCGTCCTCAAGGAGCGTGAGGTCGACGACCTCGTCGAGTTTCGACGAGAGGTGCTCAGGCGGCATCGCCCGGACGCCGAGGATCCCTCGGCGCCGCACCCGCTGCGCCTTGTCGAGCTGCAGGACCCGCCTCGTCCCTGGCAGTCCACCCCGGACTATCCCAAGGCTGTCGCCACATGGCGTACTCAGCGCCTTGGGCAGTGGACCCAAGCCGTCGAAGGGGCTCTGGAGGACGGGCAACGGGGTGGATTCCTCGTGTGGGGCGATCCCAGCCTGTTCGAGTCGACCCTGGCCATCGTCAACCGGCTCATCGCCGAGGTGGACTCTCGCGGCAGTGTGCCGATCGAGCTCAACGTCATCCCAGGCATCTCCAGCTCCCTGTCGCTGGCCACCCGCCACCAGATCGCCCTCAACCGGCAGGGCAGGGCCGTGCAGATCAGCCCGGCTCGGTTGCTGGAGAATGGCATGCCCGAGGGCGTGGACGACGTCGTCGTCATGCTGGATGGCAAGCAGACCTTCAGCCTCATCGACCCCACTGGTCTCGACATCTACTGGGCGGCCTACATCGGCAGCCCCGACGAGATCCTCATCAGCGGCTCGTTGGAGGACGTGCGCGACGAGATCCTGCGGGTGCGCGCCCAGGCCAAGGAGGAACACGGCTGGCTCTTCGACACCTACCTGCTGCGACGCCGCTGAGCGATTGACCGGGTGCCATCACTTCCGGCGGCCCCGACCGGCAGAACACACCCACGACAGAGCGTGGTCTGAGGGGGCGGTGGGCTCTCCCGAGTCCCAGGAAAACGGACTCCTCCAGCCCATTGCCTGTTCAGATGACTCGTCATCGCAGAGCGCACCGTGTCATGCGGTCGACTACTCGTCATGCTCCCGGCACACGTGATGTGCACTCCAGCTCCGGGCCGAGGATGCGGCACAATGAGAACCATGGATCCTGTGTTGCGTCCCCGTCGTTCCGTCCTCTTCATGCCCGGTGCCAACCAGCGCGCGTTGGAGAAGGCCAAGTCACTGCCATGTGACGGCATCATCATCGATCTGGAGGACGCCGTTGCCCCCGATGCGAAGGTGGCTGCCCGCAACAATGCCGTGGCAGCCGTCGAGAGTCGCAGTTACGGCTATCGTGAAGTCGTCGTGCGCGTCAACGGCATGGACACCCCGTGGTACGCCGATGACCTTGCCGCCGCCGTTGCCGCCCGGCCGGACGGCATCGCCGTACCCAAGGTGAGTTCCGCCGATCAGGTACGCCGCATCGCAGCAGACCTGGACGCTGCCGGTGCCGACCCACAGCTCGCCATCTGGGCCATGATCGAGACCCCACAGGCCGTGCTGGACGCCCGCGAGATCGCCCAGGCCAGCGAACGGCTGGCCGTGCTCGTCATGGGTACCAATGACCTCGTCAAGGAGCTGCACTCGCGGCACGTGCCCGGACGTGCCCCTCTGACGACCGCCCTGCAACTGTGCGTCCTGGCTGCCCGGGCTGCTGGCGTCGTCATTCTGGACGGCGTCTACAACGACGTGCGAGACGCAGAGGGATTTGCCGCCCAGGTGAACGAAGCCGTTCTCATGGGATTCGACGGCAAGACCCTCATCCACCCTTCCCAGGTGGCACCTGCCAACGACGGGTTCGCCCCCAGCCCGGCCGAGGTCGAGGACGCACGTGCCCTCATCGCAGCGTGGCAGGAGGGCAATGGGGGAGTGGCCACATATCGCGGCCGGATGATCGAGCAGCTGCACGTTGACGAAGCCGAGCGAGCCCTGGCCATGGCCGACGCCATTGCCGGACGTGATCAGGGGTAGGAGCTTCGTCTCTCAGCTGTACGACAACGAGTACACGGGCTGTACGTCACACATTTCGTGTTGCGTGCAGCTCGTGTTTCTTGGCTGTCCCCCCGGCAGGGGCGTACTGCTGGTCGGAGCCGAATCTTCGGGACGCATACAACATATCAAAGCCGTCTTGGACAATCCACACCACGAGCCTCATGCTTCCTTGTTGACTACTCCCACAGTTCTCGTTCTGACTTTGACTCTCGTAAGGAATTACTTAGGCTTGGCGCAGGTTTTCAATAAAGCCTGAACTCTATGTTTCACTGATGAGAGGATGAGAAGTTGAAGGCTGAAGATAGTCGAGTCGAGGTTGATCTGCTAGGGGAAAGGGAAGTTCCAGCAGAGAAGTACTATGGTGTACATACTCTGCGTGCTTTGGAGAATTTCCAGATTTCTTCAGGGCGTATGAACAATGAGCCTGAATTTATCCGGGGAATGGTTCAGGTGAAGAAGGCTGCCGCCCTGGCAAACCGTGAATTGCGCGTTCTCTCTGAAGATGTTGCCGACGCAATTGTTGCCTCCTGTGATGCGATTCTCGACGAGGGGCGTTGCATGGACCAGTTCCCCCTCGACTTCTTCCAGGGCGGTGCTGGCACCTCCGTCAACATGAACACCAATGAGGTTGTGGCCAATCTCGCGCTGGAACTGCTGGGGTATAAAAAAGGACGTTACGACCTGATTCACCCCAATGATCATGTGAATAAGTCGCAGTCGACGAATGACTCCTACCCGACTGGTTTCCGGCTGGCAGTCTTTGCGCTGCTCAAGGAGCTTTCCCAGGCCATTGAGAATCTTGCTGACGCCTTCGAGGCCAAGGGCAAGGAGTTCTCCCACGTGCTCAAGATGGGTCGCACTCAGCTCCAGGACGCCGTACCGATGAGCCTGGGCGATGAGTTCATCGCCTATGCGACGACTCTGCGTCATGAGGTCGAGCGCATCGCAGTCGCCGGCAAGCTGCTGCTCAAGGTCAACCTCGGTGGTACTGCCATCGGCACCGGCATCAACACCCCGGAAGGCTATGCAGCCACGGCCTGCCGCAAACTCGCCGAGGTGACTGGCTATGAGATCGAGCCAGCCGATGATCTCATCGAGTCCTCGTCGGACAACGGTGCCTACATCACCGTGCACTCCGCCATCAAGCGGGCTGCCGCCAAGCTGTCGAAGATCTGCAATGACCTGCGCCTGTTGTCGTCCGGGCCGCGAGCGGGACTCAACGAGATCAATCTTCCCGAGATGCAGGCCGGCTCCTCGATCATGCCGGCAAAGGTGAATCCGGTGATTCCCGAGGTCGTCAACCAGGTCTGCTTCAAGGTCTTCGGCAACGACGTCACGGTGACGTTCGCCGCCGAGGCCGGCCAGCTCGAACTCAACGTCATGGAGCCGGCACTGGCCCAGTCGTTGTTCGAGTCGATCCACCTGCTCACGCGAGCCTGCGACACGCTGCGTACTCGTTGTGTCGACGGTATCACCGCCAATGAGGAGCGCTGCCGCGACAGCGTCATGAACTCCATCGGGATCGTCACCTACCTCAACGACGTCATTGGCCACCACAACGGTGATCTGGTTGGCCGAGAGGCGGCACGCAGTGGCCGCTCCGTGCGCGACGTCGTCATCGACATGGGGCTGCTGACGTCTGAGCAGTTGGACAAGATCATGACTCCGCAGAGCTTCCGCCACCCGGTCTACACCGGACGTCGTTATGAGCCCGGTGAGAGGGAGCTGCCGGTGAAGACCGAAGCAGAAACCAGTCCTGACGCGGCGGAAGGCCAAGAGTGACCCTGCTGACATTTCTGGCTCAACTTGTCGTCGTCCTGGCATTCATCTTCCTTGGTGCCAAGGTCGGTGGGTTGGGAATTGGGCTGGCAGGCGGCGCAGGCGTCATCGTCCTCGGTCTGCTGGGATGCAAGGTTGATCCTGCCACCGGCATTCCGTGGGAGGTCGTGGGGATCATCATGGCGGTCATCTGCGCGGTGGCTGTCATGGAGAAGGCCGGAGGCCTTGACGTCCTCGTCGCTGCCAGTGAGAAGATCCTTCGTGCCAATCCGCAGCGGATCACGTACGTGGGACCCATCGTCACCTTCATCATGACCGTGCTGTGCGGCACGGGGAACGTGGCATTCGCAGTGCTCCCGGTCATTGCCGAGGTGGCCAAGGAACAGGGCATCCGGCCCTCGAAACCGCTTGCGGCGTCGTCGGTCGCATCGCAGATGGCGCTTGTCGCCTCACCGATCTCGGCTGCCACCGTCATCATGGCCGGGGCCGTCGAACCGATGGGGATCAGCTATCCGAAACTTGTTGCCGTGACCCTGTGCACGACCTTCGTCGGTTGCATGGCGGCGGCGTTCGTCTCGAGTCGACAGGGATGTGATCTTCAGGACGACCCCGTCTACCAGCAGCGAAAGGCCGCTGGGAAGGTGCATCTGCGTGAGGCCGGCACCTACCACATCGACCGACGGGCCAAACTGTCCCTGGGGATCTTCCTCTCGGCATTGGGCGTGCTCATGGTCTACGCCGTCGCGATCAGCAAGATCGACAATCCGCCCCTGCCCCGGGGAGCAGCCATCATGTGTGCAATGCTCGGTGCAGCCCTCCTCATCTGCCTGACGTGCAAGGTGCCGATGTCGGAGGTCAACGATCAGCCGACCTTCAAGGCCGGTATGAGTGCGGCGACCTGCATCATCGGTGTGGCCTGGCTGGGCAACTGCTTCGTGACCTCCAACATGGGGCTCATCAAGTCCTACGGTGCCGACGCGCTCAGCGGAGCTCCGTGGCTGCTCGCAGTGGTGTTCTTCCTCGGCTCGACCCTGCTCTACTCGCAGGCAGCGACGTTGGCCACCTTCCTGCCAGCAGCCACTGCACTGGGCGTGGGGGCGACGGTGCTGGTGGCCTCCTACTCGGCCGCGGCAGCGTTGTTCGTCCTGCCCACCTATCCGACGACGGTCGCCTCGATCGAACTTGACGACACCGGCTCCACCCGGATCGGTTCGTTCATCTTCAATCATCCGTTCCTGCTGCCCGGATTGACTGCCATCGTGGTCTCGGTGTTGCTGGGTTACGGAGTGCTCACACTGCTGTGACCTGGTGTTCCACGGCAGATGGCCAGTGAGGTGCCGCGTCACGGATTTCCGGACACGGCACCTCACTGGTGTGCTGCGGCGTGGATCATTTCGGCGAGTTCCTTGGGGCGGGACCACATCGGCCAGTGGCCAGTGGGCAGGTCGACGGTGTCGACATGTGTGAGCTGGGCCACTTCCGCGAACATGGGATCACCCGATCGGGCCAGCTCGAGAATCTGTCTGCTCGGGATCGAACAGCAGATGAGAGTGGTTGGCGTCTCGCGTCGTGCGTCATTGGTCAGGGTGACGGTTCCACGGGCCACTGCAGCAGGTTCTGGAACGGCTCGTGCTCGGAAACGAGCGAGGTGCTCACTGCTGAGACCCTCGAGGCTTGCCTGCTGCCTCAGCATTTCGAAATCAGGTAGCGGTAGCTCCATGACGGATGGCGGCAGATCAGGTGCGAATGCAGTGCCGTCCGACATGGGGCCGGAGTCGACCCACACGACTCGACGGATCAGCTCCGGGTGACGATCCATGGCAATGCTCACTGGCCCATTGGCGCCGCTGTGGCCCACAAGGACCACATCACCACCTGTCTGGATGACAGCAGCCTGGATGGCGTCGGCCTGCTCGCTGAGGGTCCTGTCCGTCCGGTCGGGATCGCGTCGGTCAAGACCGGGAAGAGTCATTGCCGTGGCGTGGAAGCCCGGAGTCGTGAGGTGTTCGAGTACCTCGTCCCAGGCCCAGGCGCCCAGCCAATGTCCGGGTACCAGGATGATGTGAGGCGGGGACGGGGATGCCGAAGTGGATGTCATGAAGCGATTCTTGCACGGCGCACGGACAACGGTGTGTCACCATTGGTGGCATGAATCCTGGATGTCGGCGTGAAACGATCTGAGCGTTTGTATGCACTCTCCGAGTCCTTGCGACGTAGTGGGAGACGTGGACGCACCGCGCAGCAGTTGGCTGACGAGTTCGGTGTGTCTGTTCGTACCATCAAGCGAGACCTGATGACACTTGAGACAGCTGGGTTACCGCTCAGGTCTCGCCCCGGACCCGGCGGGGGCTACGCGCTCGTGGCCAGTGGCTCTCTGCCTCCTGTCACCCTCTCACCAGCTCAGGCTGTGTCATTGCTTTCCGCAGTGGCGGCGGCACCAAATGCCCCCTACGCTGATCTGGCAGCCGCCGCGGTACGCAAGATCGTTGACGTCCTTGATCCTCAGACCCGAGCACGTGTCGAGCTACTTGCCTCACGTGTGTGGGTCAACTCGAGGACCGCGGGTTCGCGGAGAATCCGGTCATCCTGCGAGCAGGCGATGATCGACCAGCGAGTCCTGCGCATCGACTATGTCTCCAAGGAAGGACAGAATACTCAGCGTGACATCGAGCCGATACTTTTCGCCAACACTGACGGAACGTGGTACCTCATCGGCTGGTGCCGGTTACGCGGTGCCGTGCGCTGGTTCTCGATCGAGCGTATTCGCCAGGCCAGCGTCACCCAGGAACAGTGTTCGGGGCACACCATTGAAGAGGTTGGTACACCCCCTACGACGGCCACGAATGTGAGCGGTGATTGGTGGGCAAATTGATAATGGCCTTTGCCAACAGCCGGGTCATGGGAGTCCGCTGAGCAGTTTGGACATGGCGTCCGCATCCGGTTCATGGTCGTGTGACCAGTGACACGTGAGGCCATTTCGTGACTTGACCCGTCTTCGAGGGCCTCGCGAACCTGTGCCGGGGTCTTACTCGTCGGCTCTGAACTCATCGGTAGGCCTGTCGGTGGAGCAGGGCGACGTTTTCGAGCATCTGGCGGTCATGAGCAGGTCGTTGGTTGTTGGTTCACCAGATGCTCACCCGCTGACTGGGGTCCAACCACAGGGCGTCGTCGGGCGTCACGTAGAAGGCGTCGTAGAAGGCGTCGACGTTGCGCACGATCTGGTTGCAGCGGAACTGTGTGGGCGAGTGCGGGTCGGTGGCGAGCTGGGTGCGGCAGGCCTCGTCACGGACCTTCTCACGCCAGATGGCGGCGTACGACAGGAAGAATCGCTGCTGCCAACTGAGCCCGGCGACCGGCTCAGGGACACCACCGGCGTCCTGGTAGGAGATCTGCAGGGCCCGGTAGGCGATGCTCACCCCACCCAGGTCCCCGATGTTCTCCCCGATCGTCAGGGCTCCGTTGACGTGCGGGCCGTCCGGCTGCAGCTGCCGCGGCACCAGGGCGTCGTACTGGCCGATGAGGGCCTTGGTGCGCTCCTCGAAGGCGGCCCGGTCGTCAGCCGTCCACCAGTCTCGCAACGCACCGTGGCCGTCGTAGGTGGACCCCTGGTCGTCGAACCCGTGACCGATCTCGTGCCCGATCACCGCACCGATCCCGCCGTAGTTGACGGCGTCGTCGGCCGTCACGTCGAAGAACGGTGGTTGCAGGATGGCAGCGGGGAAGACGATCTCGTTGCGCAGCGGATGGTAGTAGGCGTTGACCGTCTGGGGGAACATGAGCCACTCGTCGGGATCGATCGGCCCTGAGAGCTTCTCGATCATGTGGTCCAGCTGGAAGGATGACACGGCAGCCACCGCGTCCACCAGGGATCCCTCGGGGATCTGCAGGCCGGAGAAGTCTCGCCACCTGTCGGGGTAGCCGATCTTGGGGCGGAAGTTCGTGAGCTTCTCCAGGGCTTCGGTGCGGGTCTGCTCACCCATCCAGTCCAGGGAGCCGATCGACTGTCGGTAGGCTGCCAGCAGATTGGCGACGAGCTGATCCATCCGCTCTTTGGCGGCTGGCGGGAAGTGCCGTGCCACGTACAGCTTGCCGACGGCCTCGCCGATGGCCGACTCGACGAATCCCACTGCCCGTTTCCAGCGCTCTCGCAGCTGTTGGGCGCCGGAGAGGGTGCGTCCGTAGAAGTCGAAATTGGCCTCGACGAACTCGTGTGGCAGGAATGGTGCGAGGTCCGAGATGACGTGCCAGGTGGCCCAGTCGCGCCACTGCTCGATGGGGGAGCTGGCCAGCAGGCGCTCGATCCCCTCGAAGAAGGAGGGCTGATTGTCGATGACGTGGCAGACTGCCTCGGCGGGGATCCGGGCTGCCGTCAGCCAGGTGTGCAGGTGCAGGCCCGGGTGGGTGTCGGCCAGATCGTCGAACGTCGTGGGGTTGAACGATGCCCGCGAATCGCGAGTGCGCACCTGGTCCCAGTGGTGGCTGGCGATTTGTGTCTCCAGGTCGACGACGCGGTGTGCCCGGGCCTCGGGCTCGTCCAACCCGGTCAGAGTGAACATGCGGGTCACGTGGGCCTGGTACGACGCGCGAATCTCGGCCTTGTCGTCGTCGCGGTAGTAGGCCTCGTCGGGCAGGCCCAGACCGCTCTGTCCCATCCAGGCGACGTAGTGGGTCGGATCGGCGGGATCGGACTCGTTCTCCAGGTAGAACAGCCCGCCCACGCCCTGACGGTGCTGGGCGCCCAGGACTGCCATGAGATCGGTGGCGTCGGTGAGGGCGTCGATCTGGGCCAGGTACGGACGCAACGGTGTGGTGCCGGCGGCGTCCACGGCGTCGACGTCCATGAACCGCCGGTACAGTTCGGTCATGACCTCGACCTCGTGATCGGTGGCCTCTGGTGCCAGAGTGCGCAACTGCGTGGCCCCACCGGAGCTCAGATCCGCCAGGATCTGGTGGACGGCAGCCTCGGAGTTGTCACGCAGCACCCGGAACGATCCGGTGCTCGCCTGATCCGAGGGGATCTCGGTCACACGCTCCCAGGCGCCGTTGACGTGCTGGTACAGGTCATCGCCGGGACGGATGTTCTCGTCGCGGTCGGGGAAGGGTTCTGCCATGGACCCACCCTAGTGGACCTGGCAACGAGGGAAGCTTCAAGTGGCATGGACCCGTTCATGCCATGTCATGCTCCGAAGAACAAAAGGACACTGAGAATTGCGGTGAGCCAGCACCATATGGCTACAGAACCTGCTAGCGCAACCACTGCTTCAAAACTCATTTTTGGGACGAGTGAACTATCATCTTGGGGGATGTTTCCTCTGGCGACACCGAGAGACCATCCGGCAGGGGGAAACATGATCAGGGGAACGAGATAGACGACAAACGCTCTACTGCTGAAAGTGGCGCCATCTGGTATGAATTTATGTGGATCCGCTGTACAAATAAAAACATAGTAAATGATTGCCATCATCAACCCGGTGAGGGCAGCCATGGTGACGCCGATTGTTGTGATTCTGTGCTTCCTTTTCTTTGGAGTTTCACATGTTTTATGGTTTTCCCCACAGCCCGGTGATCCGGTCAACCAAGGGGAAGATGAAACACATGAGGGAAATTCTTGCATAAGCATGATGACGCCCCGTTGTCACAGAGTGATCAAGAGGACGACTACCCAGACGGCTCCGACGATGGTGCCGATGATGAGGCCGTTGAGAGGTGCGCGGTGGTACTGCTGTTCAGTTGTGTCTTTGTGGGTGGTCATCGTGGTGCCTTAACGTGGCTCTTCGGACTTGAGGTGGGGCGGGTAGTCGTGGCCCGGTGTGGTGAGGGGTCGGGGTCTTCGGCAGGGTCAACAGCGACCAAACTCGCTGTTCCAAGAAGACCCCGACTGTGTGTGAGCCTACCGACTACTGCCCGCGTTGTGATGCCCTGATCGACCTGTCTGGTCTGCACGTGACCGCCGTCGAGCGCGCCCCCGACACGATCACCGTGGAGGTGGAGTCCGCCCCTGGCGAGGGATTCTGTCCCGACTGCGGCGTTCTCGCGCGGTCTCACGGCCGCCGTGCCCAGGTCCTGCACGATGTTCCCTTCGGCGACACGGCGGTCGTGATTGTGTGGCGCACCCGCACGTGGCGTTGCGCCGAACCCTTGTGTGGCAAGGGCTCGTTCACCGAGCAAGACCCGGCGGTCGCCGCGCCCAGGGCCCTGTTGACCCGGCGCGCCATCGGGTGGGCCTTGGCGCAACTGCGCCGAGAGCACGCTTCGGTGCTGGGACTCGCACGCCAGCTCGGCATCGACTGGAAGACCGCGTGGAGGGCGATCAAACCGGTCCTCCAGGCCGCTGACGCCGACCCGTCCCGGTTCACCGGGGTCCGTCGTCTGGGGGTTGATGAACACGTCTGGCATCACAAGAACCCACGAACCCGGGGTCCGAAGATGCTCACCGGCATGGTCGACTTCACCCCCGCCGCTGACGGCACACCACGAACCCGGCTGCTGGACCTGGTCCCGGGACGCTCGGGAACCGCCTACTCAGCCTGGCTCCAGGAACGCGGCCCTGACTGGTTGCGGCAGGTCGAGGTCGCCTCCCTGGACCCCTTCCGGGGCTACAAGAACGCCGTCGACGAGCACCTCGACGACGCGACAGCGGTGCTGGACGCCTTCCACGTCGTCGCCCTCGCCACGAAAGCAGTCGACGAGGTCCGCCGCCGCGTCCAACAAGCCACCCTCGGCCACCGAGGCCGCACCGGCGATCCGCTGTTCGGGATCCAGACGATCCTCAATGCCTCAGCAGAGAACCTGTCCGACAAGCAGAAACACCGCCTCGCCACAGCGATCGACGCCCACCAAGCGCATGAAGAGGTATTCATCGCCTGGCAAGCCGCGCAACGCGTCCGCGAGGTCTACCACGCAAACTCACCAGCCGAGGGCCGGGCTCTGGCCGAGCACCTCGTCGAGGCTCTGCCGACCTGCCCGATCCTCGAAATTGCGCGTCTGGGCCGGACCCTGAAACAGTGGCGCGACGCGTTCCTGGCCTACTTCGACACCGGGGGCGCGTCCAACGGCCCCACCGAAGCGATGAACGGCCTGATCGAACTCCACCGCCGCATCGCCCGAGGCTTCCGCAACCGCGACAACTACCGCCTCCGCTGCCTGCTCATCGCCGGCGGCCTCGACACGTGACCCCCACCTCAAGTCCGAAGAGACTGTAATCCAAAGATCAAAAATACGATGCTCAACTGGTTGCGATGGTAATCGCTTTCGCTTTCCCCTAAAATTTTTTAAACAACAATCCGTACGTGTGGCAGTGCTGCCACCCTCTCCCCAGGAGCGTGAACCGTGTTCGGCACCCCATCTCGACGTACCTTTCTCACCGTATCTGCATTATCAGCCATGGTGCTCACCGCCTCTCCCGCTGTGACGGACGCCATCGCCGCACCCATCCCCGACAGCTGGGCAGCGTTGTGCGAGCGGTGGGTCGACATCATCACCGGACGCAGAGCCGCCCGGACCTCCGACCCACGCGCCCGCGAAATCATCGCCAAGGCCGACCGGAAGGTCACTGAGATCCTCACCGATCTCGCATCCGGCTCGAGTCGTCAGACCGTCCTGATCTCGGCGGACCTCCGGAAGGAGCAGTCGCCCTTCATCACTAAGACCGCCCGAGCCATCGACTCGATGGCCTGCGCCTGGGCCACCCCCGGGTCCAGATACCACAAGGATCCCGAGATCCTCTCCGCGTGCGTCGAGGGACTCAGAGACTTCTGCCGGCTTCGTTACAACCCCTCCCAGGACGAGTACGGGAACTGGTGGGACTGGGAGGATGGCGCGTCAAGGGCCATCGCCGATGTCATGTGCATCCTGCACGACGTCCTGCCGACCGACGTCATGTCCGCCGCGGCAGCCGGCATCGACCACTTCGTTCCCGACCCCTGGTTCCAGCAGCCTGCGGCGGTCAAACCCACTGCCAACCCCATTCAGCCCGTGGTCTCGACCGGCGCGAATCGCATGGACCTGACCCGTGCCGTCATGTGCCGCTCCATCGCGACCAGCGACGAGAAGAAACTGCGTCATGCCGTCGACGGATTGCCTGACGCCTGGCGCGTCACCACCGAGGGGGATGGTTTCCGTGCTGATGGCGGATTCATCCAGCACTCCCGCATCCCCTACACCGGCGGTTATGGCGACGTTCTGTTCAGTGGACTGGCAATGCTCCTACCGCTGGTCTCCGGGACGAGATTCGACATCGCCGAATCGGCCCGCAAGGCCTTCCACGACCAGGTCGAACGCGGCTTCGTCCCCGTCATGTACAACGGCCAGATCCTCGACGACGTGCGCGGTCGATCCATCTCACGCATCAATGAGTCGGCAGCCATGCACGGCATCTCGATCGCCCGTGCCATGCTCATGATGGCCGATGCCCTACCGACACACCGCGCCGAGCGGTGGCGGGGGATCGTACATGGCTGGATCGCGCGAAACACCTTCGATCACTTATCCGAGCCGTCCACCCTCGTCGACATCTCCCTGTTCGACACCGCAGTCAAGGCGCGCCCCGTTCCGGAGACGTCGACGCCGAGCTATTTCGCCTCCATGGACCGTCTCGTTCACCGCACCGCGGACTGGCTCGTCTCCGTGTCCAACTGTTCGGATCGCATCGCATGGTACGAGTACGGCAACGGGGAGAACGAATGGGCCTCCAGGACCAGCCAGGGAATGCGTTATCTCCTGCTGCCCGGAGACATGGGACAGTACGAGGACGGATACTGGGCCACCGTCGACTACTCAGCACCGACGGGGACGACGGTGGACTCCACCCCACTCAAACGTGCTGTCGGAGACTCGTGGGCAACCAAGACCCCTGCCAACGAGTGGTCCGGGGGACTGGCATCGGGTGCGTGGTCGGCAGCCGCGTCCCAGATCACCTCGCAAGACTCCACCCTCAAGGCACGACGCCTGTGGGTAGGTCTGAAGGACGCTATGGTGGAACTGACAACCGACGTGACCACCGACGCGTCGCGGGCCATGACCGTCGTCGAGCACCGCAAGGTGGCAAGCCCGTCGACGAAACTCTTCGTCGACGGCACCCCGGTCTCATCCGCGACTTCCTTCCAGAACCCCCGGTGGGCCCATCTGGACGGAGTCGGCGGTTACATCTTCGCCACTGACACTGACCTCTCCGCGAAGGTGGCGACGAGGAAGGGAACCTGGATCGACGTCAACCCCTCCCGCAAGGTCAAGGGGGCTGACGAGGTCATCGAGCGCACCTATGCATCCCTGCACGTCACCCACCACGATCATCCGGTCGCATGGGCCCTGATACCCACCGCCAGCCGTTCCCGCACGATCACCCTGGCCACGCGCCCGGGCGTCGAGCCATTCACCGTGCTCCGAAATGACGCAACGGTCCAGGCCGTCCGCTCTGCGGGTGCCCTGTTGACGAAGGATCCCACTGTCGTCACCACCCTGGCCTTCTGGAAGCCTGCCGGCTGTGGCGGGGTAACAGTCGACTCCCCCACCATGGTTCAGACCCGCGAGCGCGAAAACCGGATGGAGGTCGTCATCTCCGAGCCCACCCAGCGAAAGGACTCGGTCACGGTCACCATCGACGGTAGCTGGCGTCTCGACACCTCCGACGAGCACGTCGGCGACAGCCGAGGTGACTCGGCCATGACCCTGCACGTCAACACAGCAGGGCTGGGCGGCCAGTCCGTCCGCGTGACCCTGTCACGCCCGATCATCCCGGCCGCCCCGACGCCTCAACCATCGAAGCCAGTCCCCGGAACGCCGACCCGCCCGATCAGGCTGCCGCGCACCGAGGTCTGACCCCGCGGGGGATCCGGTCGGTCAGGCACGCCCCGCATACTGGCCGACCGGGAATTCCCCGGCCACTGGAGTATCGGCAATGTAATTGGCCAAAACGGTGATGGCGCCATCACCGAGGCGGTGAAGCTCTCGTCCCATTGACCCGGCAGCGTGTGGGGTCAGGATGACGTTCGGCAGGGTCCACAGCGGTGAATCGGGGACGTTGACCTCGGGGTCGGTGACGTCGATGACGGCACCGATGGATCGCGCTGGAGTTCAGCGATAAGGGCGTCCTGATCACAGATGGCCCCGCGCGCAGTGTTGATGAAGGTCGCTCCATCCTTCATCTTCGCGAAATCCTCAGCTCCTAGCATGTGATAGGTCTGCGGCGTCGACGCCGAGTGCAGGGAGACGACGTCGTATGTCCGCATGATCTCGTCGATGCTGACAGTAGTGACACCAAGCTCACGCACTCTGGCCTCGTCAAGATGATGGGAGAACACCTTGATGTCGACGTGGAAGGGGGGCCAACATCTCGATGACTCGCCGGGAAATCCGCGACAGTCCGATGAGGCCTATCTTGGCACCGTAAAGCCCGATGTCGGGGAAGTTCTCCCAGAAGGTCTCCTCCTTGGCACGGTTCTCCACGTACCGACGTCGCGAGGCGAAGATCCCCTTGGTGGCCAGGATGATCATGGCGAGGCTGTGCTCGGCGACCGGTTCTGCATTCAGTTGGGTTTGGGAGGAAATCCGGACCCCGACCTCATAATCCTGCGCCCCGATGACACCCTTCACCGATCCTCCGGAGTGGATGACCATTCGAAGCTGCGGCATCTGTGGCAGGAGCCCCGTGAGGTCACCAGTCTACCACGCTGTGCCGACCACTTCGGCCTCGCGGAGCATCTCCCGGCTCTCCGCCGAGGCATGTCCGACCGGGTCAGGGTCGATCCGCAGATCAGCCAGGTCGCGGATCCGTTCGAAGGCCGCGGGAGTGAAGAACATGGGCTTGTAGAGGTCCAGAACAGATAGGACCACGCAAGGTTTTCTCATCTTGGACTCCATCCTGTCGGTACGACATCGTTCAACAATGCTGGAAAGCATTTTCCACGATACCAATACATTGCGCCCTCACCGAGGCGAATCTGCAGGTATTTGTGAAAGCGTTTTATCGGAGTTTGCGAGGCAATCCCATTCCATGTCGCAATGAAAACGATAGAGTCAGATGTCAACACCATCCCAGGAGGAATCACATGGCGACGCTCAGCGACGTGGCCGTGCGGGCAGGAGTGTCCCTGGCCACCGCATCGAGGGTTCTCAACGGCTCGGCCCACAGAGTGGTGGGGCCCGAATTGCGCCAGCGCGTCACTGCCGCAGCCGCCGAGCTCGGGTACGTCCCCAACAAGGCCGCCCAGGCAATGGCGCGCGGACACACCGACGTCGTCTCACTTGTCGTCGGTTCCATCGCGGATCCCTACTTCTCATCCATTGTGGCCGGAGTGAGCCGAGAGACCCAGTCCCACGACCTGCGTGTCACCATCTCCGAGTCAGACGGCTCCGAGAAGTCAACCCTCGCTGTCATCGCGAACGCATCCAGCCAGCAGGCCCGCGCACTCATCTTCGCCGGTGGCGCAATCACCTCCACACCAGCAGTCACTCGCGCTATTTCCGACTTCACCACGCATACTGGTTCCCCCGTACTGGCGATCGGAGCGACCAATCTTCCCCCGAGATCAAGGGCATCGGGGTTGACGACCGGGCCGCCGTCACCCCACTGCACCTGCCATCAGTGCGGCAGCCACCACCGGGCCCACCACACGCTTGCACGTCGTCGTTGCTTCTACTGCCATGGCCACTCCCCAATCTTGGAGCGTTCCGAGAGGAGCCACGGGGCAGCACAGGCGTGACATGCGTCGGTGTCGATCCGTAACCCCAGACGGAACCAGAAACCACTCCCCGCAGGTGATCTGTACTCCGACTTCCACACACGAAATGTGGTCACGGTTGCGGGACAGCGCCGGATTCCCACCGACTTCCCCACACCACCCGGGCATCAACTCCCCATCAGGCTGACAGCGAACATGATACCCCCACACACCGACATGACGCATCCGCCCCTGTGTCTCGGTTATTGGGTGGATTCACGAGGGCGCGACAACCGGCATGCCGATTTCGTGCGCCGCCGACTGCAGACGCTGGTCGTAGGTGACCAACGCGTCAACGCCAAGATCGGTGGCAGCGGCCAGATGCAATGCGTCCAGTGAGCGCAGGTTCTGGCCGGGGAGGAGCCCGGCATGCGTGAACTGCGCTGATTCGATGAGGTGCTGGTTCGAGAGGTACAGGGACACTTTTGTGAGCAGTGAGCTGACCATGTCCTGACTGAGGCTGCGGGAGGCGGTGAACCATTCGACGCAGCTCGGTCTCCAGCAACAGTGCGGCCACCACATCTGGTTGTGAACGGTTGACCTCGGCAATCAAGGCAGCTGATTCGCTCTGCCACCATGAGCTTGGCGGCAGCCGAGGTGTCAGCGGATCATCGTTCGTCGCGCAGATCGTCGAGGATGGTTCCGGTTGCAGCGGAGCTCGTCACCAGATCATTCACTGAGAATGTCGCGGGCACACTGGCTGGCCTGATCGCCTTGCTGCAGCCTCCATGGGGCATCACTTGGGCGACCGGCAGGCCGCGTCGTGTGACGACCACGACCTCCCCGGACTCGACGTCCCGGAGCATCTGGGCACTGTCGTTGCGCATCTCCCGCTGGCTGATGGTCCGCATGCAGCAAACGTAGCAATCGTGTGGCAGTGGAGGAAGTGGTATTGCGGGGTGAGTCACCACCCCCAGAGTCATCAAGGCCCGGAGCCAGCAATGATCCCCGGATCATCGCCCATGACCCGGGGATCCAGTTCTCAGTTGTGCACCTGCCAGGTGTCGTTGCCGCGCAGCAGCTGCTGCAGGGCGGCATCACGTTCCGGCTTGTCGTCGACGGAGCCGCCGGCCAACCGCAGCTGGTCGCGCACCATGTCGTCGTAGGTGGGCAGGCTCACCGAACGCAGGATGCCCAGCGGGATCTGGGAGATCTGACCGGAGTCGTGCAGGTGGGCCAGCTCGAAGGCCAGCGACGGATCGGGGCGCGTCGCGTCGTGGACGACGACGTGGTCCATGCCGACCTGCGCCACCTCGGTCACCGTGAGCGAACCATCCACCGGGTCACGCACGACCCCCTTGGACCGATCGGCACCCAGCAGGATCGGCTCACCGTCCACCAGACGCACGATCCGCTCGGCAGCCTCCGGCCCCTTGTAGCCGTCGAAGGCCCCGTCGTTGAAGATCGGGCAGTTCTGGTAGATCTCCACGAACGATGTGCCGCGGTGGTGCGCTGCAGTGGTGAGGGTCTCGTCCAGCCCCTTGCGGTCGGAGTCCAGGGCTCGTGCCACGAAGGAGCAACCTGCCCCCAGGGCCACCGACAACGGGTTGAACGGGTAGTCCACCGATCCCATCGGTGAGGACTTGGTGACGCTGCCAGCCTCCGAGGTGGGGGAGTACTGGCCCTTCGTCAACCCGTAGATCTGGTTGTTGAACATGAGGATCGTGAGGTTGACGTTGCGGCGCATCGCGTGGATGAGGTGGTTGCCGCCGATCGACAGCGCGTCACCATCACCGGTCATGACGAACACCGCCAGATCCGGTCGGCTCACCGCAAGCCCGGTGGCGATCGCCGGGGCACGCCCATGGATGGTGTGCATGCCGTAGGTGTTCATGTAGTAGGGGAACCGAGAGGAGCAGCCGATGCCCGAGATGACGACGGCATTCTCCTTCTTGATGCCGAGCTTGGGCAGCATGCCCTGGAAGGTCGACAGGATCGAGTAGTCACCGCACCCCGGGCACCAGCGAACCTCCTGGTCGGAGGCGAAGTCGCGGCGCTTGAGCGACACATCGGTGACGGGCACACCGGCCAGGCCGGTGTCGGCCCCGGAGAGATCGGCGGCAGGAGCGGAAATCGACGACGTGGTGGACATCATGCCTCCTTGGAGTTGGCAGTGACCTGGCCGCATGCGGCGACGAGCTCGTCGCACAGATCGACCGACGAGATGGGCAGACCGCGCACTCGGCTCACCGACTGCACGTCCACCAGGAACTTGGCGCGCAGCAGCATGGCGAGCTGGCCGGTGTTCATCTCCGGCACGATGACGCGACGGTAGCGGTGCAGCACCTCGTCCAGGTTGGCCGGGAACGGGCTGAGGTGGCGCAGATGGGCTTGGGCGATCGAGCATCCGGCCTCCCGGGCCAGGCGCACCGCAGCCGTGATCGGGCCGTAGCTGGAACCCCAGCCCAGCACGAGCACCTCGGCATCACCGGTGGGATCGTCCACCTCGAGGTTCGGGATCTCACGCACGATCCCGGCAACCTTCTGGGCGCGCAGGTTGACCATGAGCTCGTGGTTGGCCGGTACGTAGGAGATCGAGCCGATCTCGTTGGCCTTCTCCAGGCCGCCCAGGCGATGTTCCAGACCCGGTGTGCCGGGCAGCGCATAGTCGCGGGCCAGGGTCTGCGGGTCGCGCTTGTAGGGCAGGAACCGATCGGTGCCGTCGGCGGCCTTGGCATTGGGTGCAGTGGCGAAGTGCGGGTCGATGGCCGGGATCTCGTCCAGATCGGGCACCTGCCACGGTTCGGCACCGTTGCCCAGGTACCCGTCGGAGAGCATGATCACCGGGGTGCGGTAGCGCATCGCGATCGAACAGGCCTCCAGGGCGGTCGTGAAGCAGTCCGATGGGGACTTCGCGGCCAGTACCGGCACCGGGGACTCGCCGTTGCGTCCGAACATGGCCTGCAACAGGTCGGCCTGCTCGGTCTTGGTCGGCATGCCGGTCGACGGGCCGGAGCGCTGCACGTCGACGACGACCAGCGGCAGTTCCGTCATGACCGCCAGACCGATCGCCTCGGACTTGAGGCTCATGCCTGGCCCAGACGTCGTCGTCACGCCGAGCGATCCACCGAACGAGGCCCCGATGGCCGACGACACGCCCGAGATCTCGTCCTCGGCCTGGAAGGTGACGACGTTGTGCGACTTGTGCTTGCTCAGCTCGTGCAGGATGTCGGATGCCGGGGTGATGGGGTAGGAGCCCAGGAACAGCTGCACCCCTGCCCGGTTGGCGCCGGTGATGAGGCCGTAGGCGGTGGCGAGGTTGCCGGTGATCTGACGGTAGGTGCCGGCCGGCATCGGGGCCGGGGCCACCTGGTAGCGCACCGCGAACAGTCCACAGGTCTCGCCGTAGGCCGCTCCGGCGTGCAGGGCGGCGACGTTGGCGTCCCGGATGTCGGGCTTGCTCGCGAACTTCGTGGCCAGGAACTGTTCGGTGGATTCCAAGGGGCGTCCGTACAGCCAGCTCAGCAGCCCCAGGGCGAACATGTTCTTGGACCGCTCGGAGTTCTTGCGTCCCAGGTCGAACGACTCCACGGACCCCACCGCCAGGCTGGTGAGCTTGATCGGCACCACCTGGAAGGAGTCCAGGGTGTCGTCGGACAGCGGGTCGGTGGTGTAGCCGGCCTTCTTGAGGTTGCGCGGGGTGAACTCCTCAATGTCGACGAGGATGAGCCCGCCGCGTCGCACGTCCTTGACGTTTGCCGCCAGGGCAGCCGGGTTCATCGCCACCAGGACGTCCGGCTCGTCGCCGGGGGTGGAGATGTCGTAATTGGCGAAGTTCACCTGGAAGCTCGACACGCCCGGGACGGTGCCCTGTGGGGCGCGGATCTCGGCGGGGAAGTTCGGCAGGGTCGAGATGTCGTTGCCGTGACGGGCGGACTCGGCGCTGAATCTGTCGCCGGTGAGCTGCATTCCGTCACCTGAGTCGCCTGCGAATCGAATGACGACCCGGTCGAGGGTCTGAACACTGTGTGGTGCCGAGGTGGAGGGCACGGGGACCTCTTTTCTTGATTCGGTGCCGGTCGTCGCCTGCCGGCGGGATGCTGTGTCATGCTCTGGCACAGAGCTCCGCGAACGGAGCCCGACTCGACCCTCGAGCCTAGCATCGACACTGACGTCATCCACCCTGGCCGCGCGCTCCACGGAGGCTCCGATCCGAGACGCTCCACGAAGGCCTCACCGACGACGTTGCCAGCTGCAGTTAGGCTGTGGTGGTGCAGATCATCGATTGGTACGGGGATGGATCCGTGGGAGTCGTCGACCTTGCCCTGGCGTGTTGTGCGGTGGAGTCGGGGGCCGCACGGTGGCTGCCGACACCTTCAGGCGGCCGTTCCGTCGACGATGCGCACCCTCGTCCCACGATGTCGCTGGAGACATGGCGTGCCGAGACATCGAGTGGGCACGCCGACGCATCGTGCGATGAGGGGCATCCGGCCGATGAGCCAGGTCGACTGGTGGCCGTCGTCTCCGGGACGGTTGCCGTCGGGCTGGCCGAGCGCGTCACCCGTATCATCGACGAGCTGCGTGCCACACAGCCGGTACATGTCGTGGCATTCGGGGCCTGCGCCTGCGCCGGCGGACCCTACTGGGACTCCGCGACGGTGGTGCCGGGAGTGAGCATGCTCACCGGGCGAGTCCCCGTCCAGGTTGACGGGTGGATCCCCGGATGCCCACCACCGCCCCAGGCGCTCTGTGCCTATCTGGACCGTCTCACCCACCGGGAGGAGTCATGACCGATTCCCAGGAACGCCGTGTGCGGGCCGAATCATGGCGCGACGACGTGAGCCAGGCCCTCCAGGAGGGCTACACCTGGTTGTACCAGCTCACCGCCGTCGACGGCATCGGTGGTGAACTCGGCTCGGTGATCGAGATACTGCTGCGACTGGAGGACTCCGCAGGTCGCAGCCTCGTCATCCAGACCGCGGTGCCTCGTGATCGGGCGGAACTACCGGCCATCGACGATCTCATTGCCGGAGCCGCCTGGTACCAGCGCGAGGTGCACGACCAGTTCGGTGTCGTCTTCACCGCAGCCGACATGACGCCCCTCCTCGTCCACCCGCAAGCTCTCGCAGACCATCACCAGTCGCTCGGTGACCACCGGTCGGCACCTGCCGCACCACTGCGCAAGGACGTCATTCTCACGGCGCGAGCCACCACCACCTGGCCCGGGAACGTCGACGATGGTGCCGGCGGCGCAGCAACCTCCGGAGCTGGTGGTCGTGGTGCCCGCAGCGGGGGACGTCGGCGCGGTACGGCACTCGGGGTGCCGGACGCCCAGACCCTCGCCAAGCTACGTGCTGGGCAAGAAGTCTCGGCCGAGGACATCGTCTCCTCGATGACATCCGGCCGTCGGAGGCGCCGATGAGCACACACCGTTCCATTGTCCTGGACGCCAGCGCATGCACCTGCTGCGACATCTGTGCCCGGGAGTGCCCGGCCTGGTGCATCCACATCCGTTCCCACGCCGAACGCGTGGACGACCCCGCAGCCAGACGCCCCCGCACCATCCAGGTGCTTGACGATTTCGCCCTCGACTGGGGGCAGTGCATGGTCTGTGGCATCTGTGTCGAGCGATGCCCGTACGACGCCCTGACCTGGTCCGAGACGCCACCCCCCGTCGGTGGGTGTACTCGCGCGGCCACGTCCATCGAAGGTGCCGGCATAGACACCATCGGTGACACGACCACTGCCCATGACACCGCCACGCCCAGCTCGCGGGGTGAGGTCCGCTCTGACCGGCCCGACCACTGCGCCCCGATGAATTGCGCTCCGACGAACCTGGGGACGAATCTGGGCAGGTCGAGCCTCGTCACGCACTGGAGCGGCCGTGAGTAGGGGCGCAGTCGCGGCACGTTCCTGCTGGAGCTCCTGGCTGACTGCCTGGCGCTCCCGGACCGGGTGGGAAGGCCTGCTCGCCACGACGATGCTGCTCGTGGGTGCACTCACGCCTGCCTACCTGCCGGCGAACTCCCCGTGGTGGCCCCGGCTGAGCCGAGTCGGCATGAGCGGTGTCACCTGGCAGGTCATCGGGTCGGCACTGGCGATCACCGGGGTCATCGTGCTGGTCGACGCCTGGCTGCGGCTGCACCCCGGGCGTCGGGCGAGCACTGTGGATGCGCGGGCGAAGCACTGGGCCGTGCTGGCAGTGTGGATCCTGCCGCTGCTCGCCGCCCCGCCGATCTTCAGCCACGACGCCTACTCCTACGCTGCCCAGGGGTGGCTCATGGAGAATGACATCAACCCCTACGAGGGGTACCCGGGGCTGCTGCCCGGTGTCTTCGCCGACCAGGTTGCCCAGGAGTGGCGATTCACTCGCACCCCCTACGGGCCGCTCAGCCTGCAACTCCAGCACGACATCGTGCGACTGGCTGGGTTCCATCCGTACTGGTCTGCGGTGATGATGCGCATACCGGCGCTCGTCGGCGTCGTCCTCATCGGTGTGTTCCTGCCACGGCTGGCTCGACGAACCGGCCATGACGCCTCGTTCGCCGCGTGGTTCGGCGTCCTCAACCCGTTGCTCGTCGTCGACTTCGTCGGAGGTGCCCACAACGACTCCTTCATGATGGGTCTCATGGTGTTCGGCCTGTGGTTGGCCACCACGGCCAGCTGGGCGTGGATTCCCGCGGCCCTGGTGATCGGTGCCTCGGCTGCCGTCAAGCAGCCGGCCGTCATGGCCGCCGTGGCCCTGCCGTTCATCGTCCACCCGATGCCCAGCTGGCGTCCTCGGCACGTCGTGACCGCCCTGGGGCGCGTCGTGGGCTCACTTGCCGATGCTGCGGGGTCGTTCGCCCTCATCACCTGGCGCACGGGTCTGGGGTTCGGCTGGTACCACGCAGCCGACGTGCCGGGCAGGGTGATGACGGTGTCGCCGTCCACCCTCATCGGTCTGGCCATCCGATCCGTTCTCACGTGGTTCGGGCGCTATGGTGCCGCCACCTCGGTGGTCGGCGTCACACACACCATCGGTGTCGGTGTCGGCGCCGTCATCCTCGTGTGGTTGGCGGTGCGGAAGTTGCCACAGCGCCCGCTGGCCTTCCTGGCCTGGGGGTTCTTCGCCGTGGCCCTCACCGGCCCGGCCCTGCACTCCTGGTACGTCCTGTGGGGGGCGCTTCTGCTCCCGTTGGTGGCTGGAGCGTCACGATACCTGCACGGTGCGGTGTGGGTGACGGTCGGATTGCTGGCCTACGACGCCATCAATCTGTCCTGGCGAAATGGTGTCATCGCCCTGGGAGTGGCGGCAGCCGTCTTTCTCGCGGTGTACCTCACGTGGTACACCCGTCGTAACGGCTCATGGCACCCCGGCCGTCACAACCATGGTCATCATCAACAACACGAGGGAGAGACGTCATGACCCAGCCAACCACCGAGGCTGTCGGCGACGACATCCGCATCGAGCGCACGCACGGCCTCACCCACATCACGCTCACCCGGCCACGAGCCATCAACTCACTCACGACCCAGATGCTGGACGCGGTGCAGCAGGGCACTGCTGGGACTGACCGGGTCGAGATCCGCGGTGAGGGAGAACGCGGATTCTGTGCCGGTGCCGACGTGCGTCTGCTGCGGGAGATCGCCATGGACGACCCACACGTGGCGGGTGACTGGTTGGAGCACGAGTACGTGGTCGACGCAGCGGTTGCCGCCCTACCCGGTGAGACCCACCTGCACGGGATCAGCATGGGCGGTGGGCTGGGAATGTCCATCCGTCAGCACGTGAGCGCGCGGGACGACCTCGTCCTCGCCATGCCGGAGGTGGGTATCGGTCTGTGGCCCGATGTCGGCATGACCTTCGAGCTGTCCCGCGCACCGCGTCTGGTCGGACGACACCTGGCCATGACCGGAGCCAGCATCGACGCACCTTCCGCCCTGTGGGCCGGTCTGGTGGACGAGGTCGTCGACGCCCAGGAGCGTCCGGTGCAGGTCGACGCGTCAGCCAGCCAACTTGCCCGGGACTCGTCATGGATCCAGGAGTGCTACGACTGCGCCGACCCGCTGGAAGTCGTCTCCCGGTTGCAGCAGCACCCCGACCCACGGGCGCACGAGGCTGCGCAGCTCATCGCCACCCGGTGTCCTCTCTCGGTGGCCGTCGCCCTGGAAGCGGTGCTTCGGGCCGAGGAGGCCACCAGCCTGGCCCAGGTGCTCGCCACCGACACCGCACTGGGTCACGCCTTCACAGCCGATTCGGATTTCGCCGAGGGGGTTCGTGCCCAGCTCGTCGACAAGGATCGCACCCCGCACTGGAGCCATGCCAGCCTGGCTGACGTTCCGCGGCGTCGGGTCGAGCAGATGTTCGACGGGGCCTGAGGGCGGGATCAGGGTCCATTCGCAGGATAGGTGACGCTGCCCGGGGCACACGGTTCGGATTGTGCTCAGAACTCGTAGTCGACGACCACCGGGGCGTGGTCGGAGATCCGTTCCTCGTAGGAGGGGTCACGGTCGGTGCCGGCCGCGATGGCCGAGCTGGCGAGATCGGGGGTCGCCAGCTGGTAGTCGATGCGCCATCCGGCGTCATTGACGAAGGCCTTTCCTCGCCAGCTCCACCACGAGTAGGGGCCGCTCTCCTCGGGATGGGCGGCACGCACGACGTCGACGAGGGTGCGTGGGGAGAGGATTGAGCTGAACCACTCGCGTTCCTGGGGGAGGAACCCCTCATTCCTCCGGTTGGACCGCCAGTTCTTGAGGTCGGCGTTCTCGTGGGCAATGTTGAAGTCCCCCATGACGAGGAACTGGCGACCCTCGTTGGCCGCGCGTCTACGGGTTGCCGTGAGATGGCGGGCGAAACCGGCAAGAAAACTCTCCTTGCGAGCCTGCTTGTCAATCGAGACCTGGTCATGAGGATCTGGGGTGGCACCCTTGGGCAGGTACAGACAGGCGAGTGTGACTGGAGTCTCGGAGAGGTCTACCTCGACGTAGCGACCCTCCTCGGCGAATGGGTGCAGGGCGCGGGGCAACCCCGCAGTCGTGCCATTGGTCTGCTGGGCGTCACCGTTCGGTGACATGGTCACCAGATCGGGGCCCCAGGCGCGTACTGCAGCCGGCTCCTCGCGAGTGAGCAGTGCCACGCCATTGCGCCCAGCCCTGCCGCCCGGTTGCCAGGCGACGTGGTAGCCGGAGAAGATTCCTGCCGGCAGATCGGCTGGCCGGCATCGCACCTCCTGCAGGCCCAGGACGTCTGGACTGCGATGGGCGAGCCACGGCTCGAAACCTCGACGTTGCGCGGCGCGAATCCCGTTGACGTTGAACGTTGCAATGCGCATGCCATCCATTGTGCCTGACTCGGTGCAGCTGCCCTGGTTTTGGAGCTGCCGCTGGCATCTGCTAGTGTTTCTGGTCGCTGGCTCACGTCAGCTTGGCAGGTTGCCCGAGCGGCCAAAGGGAGCGGTCTGTAAAACCGTCGGCATTGCCTACGATGGTTCGAATCCATCACCTGCCACTGAAACCCTTGGATCGAATGGGTCCAGGGGTTTCGTGCATCTACGTCACCGGCGTCGGTGGCGACGTACGAGCGCCGGCTGCTCCTCACGTCGTCAGTGCTGCAGCGGCGATCTCCAGGGCCGAGGAGAATGAAGTCTCGCGTTGCGCGGCGCTCATGTCCGTCCCGTCCTTGGTGAGGTGGTCGGAGACGGTGAGTACGGCCAGGGCCTCCTTGCCCTCGGTCATGGCGCAGCCATAGAGGCCCGCAGCCTCCATCTCCACACCGAGGGTGCCCACCTTGATGAGCCCTTCGGTGACCTCTGGACGTGTCGTGTAGAAGAAATCGGTGCTGAACACCGAACCGACGTGGGTGGTTGCGCCGCTGGCCCGCGAGGCGTCCACGGCTGCTCGCAGCATGTCGAAGGAGGCCGTCATGGACAGTGAGGCCCCGGGAACCGGCAGGCTCGTGCAGCCATTGTTGGTGTGTGCACTGGCCGCGACGACGACGTCGCGTACGTCGACGTCGGGGGAGAGACCGCCACAGGTTCCCACTCGACAGATGCGTTGGACGCCGTAGAACCGGTACAGCTCGGTGGCGTAGATGCTCAACGAGGCGATGCCCATCCCGGAGGCCATGACGCTCATCGGGATGCCGTTCCACGTGCCCGTCCACGCCCCGATGCCGCGTACCTCGCTCACCAGGGTGGCGTCGGTGAGAAAGCCCTCGGCGATCCGTGCTGCACGCCGGGGGTCGCCGGGCATGAGAACCAGCGGAGCGATGTCTCCGGGTTCCGCGGTGTTGTGTGGGGTGGCCATGTGATTTCCTTTCCTCCCACGATCTGTGGCATATTTGTCGCCACGAGCCTAGAGGACGTACCGCTTGAGGGCGGACGTCACGGCGCAAGGAGATGTCTGCGACACCTCGATTTGCAACGGGGCTGCACATCGTGTAGTTTTCTGGGTCGTTGCCCCTATAGCTCAGTAGGCAGAGCGTCTCCATGGTAAGGAGAAGGTCAGCAGTTCGATTCTGCTTGGGGGCTCTGGTGCTGTTCGACCCCATCACCCAATGGGTTCGGCCGAACCGGTGTCGGTCAGCACAATGGCGGGGTAGCTCAGGGGTAGAGCAAGCGGCTCATAATCGCTGTGTCGCGGGTTCGATTCCCGCCTCCGCTACCGAGTGTTCAGCTGTGCACCACGCATCTGAACCATCTGGAAGCTCTCGACGCCTCGAAAGTAGGAATCATGGCCAAGAAGTCCGGCGATGTTCGCCCGAAGATCACGCTTGCCTGCACCGAGTGCAAGGAGCGTAACTACATCACCAAGAAGAATCGTCGCAACAACCCCGATCGCATGGAACTCGCAAAGTTCTGCCCACGCTGCGGCAAGCACACCGCGCACCGCGAGACGCGCTGAGGGCATCTGAGTCCTTTCTTCTGAAGAAAGCTTCGACGGTGAGGTCACTCGAGCGGGGTGGCCTCACCTTTTTCATGCGTGTTCTCCGTCGGCGGTCTTCGTGGCCGGGCTAGCCTCGACACCATGCCGATCAGCAAAGATCATGTCGGGAGGACGTACCCGACGACCGATCCGTATCACGTCAGTGCTGCCAAGATCACCGAGTTCGCCGCCGCCATCCGCGATGACAGTCCCGCCTACCAGGGCCCCGATCCGGTGGCACCACCCACCTTCGCCATGGTCATCGCCGCGCACGCCTGGCAGCGACTCTTCGACGACCCGGACCTGGGGTTGCGCCTGGATCACACCATCCACACCGAGCAGTCCTTCACCTGGCGACGTCCGCTGCACGCTGGTGACGAGATCACCGCAACCCTGACGATCACCTCGGTGCGAGTGCGTGGCAACACCGACATGATCGGCCTGGACGTCGTCCTCAGGGATGATGCTGACGAGCACGTCGCCACGACGTCCAGTACCCTGTGGCACACTCGAGGAGGCCAGGATGACTGAGAACGTTGCACCTGAGGTGCCTTGCGCCAGAATCCACGAGGGTGACGTCCTGGAACCGGTGCAGATCCCGGTGACCCGGGAAACCCTGGTGCGCTATGCCGGGGCATCCACCGATTTCAACCCGATCCACTGGTCGGATCGTGCCGCTCGGGCGGCCGGGATGGACGGCGTCATCGCCCACGGCATGTGGACGATGGGAGCTGCCCTCGGGGTGGTCGTCCACTGGGTCGCGGACCCCGGCCGGATCGTCTCCCAGCGGGCCCGGTTCGTCCGGCCGGTCCTGGTCCCCGACACCGACGAGGGCACCCAGGTGATCGTCTCGGGACGGGTGACCAAGGCTGACGACCAGACGGCGACGCTGTCCCTGGATGTCACCCACGAGGGCCAGACCGTTCTGGGACGCGTCGAGATCGTCATCACTCAGGAGAACTCATGACCCAGCCATCCATCGACGTCATCGGCCCCTACGAGGACGACGACCCCACCGAGTCGTGCAGCACCGAGCACTTCAGCTCGTCGGTGACCCATGGGCCGGATCTGCACGACGGCCATGACGTGCCCCTGAAGGACCTCACGACACTACGCATCGGTGGACCGGCTCGTCGCCTCGTCATCGCCCGGACCGAGGAACAACTGGTTCAGACCGTGCGCGACTGTGACCATCGTGGCGAACCCTGTCTGATCCTGGGCGGGGGATCCAACATCGTCATCGGTGACGACGGCTTCGACGGCACCGTGGTGCGGGTGGACACCAAGGGAATCGATGCCGAGGTCTCCGCCTGCGGCGGGGCGTTCGCCACCATTGCCGCCGGTGAGGTGTGGGACGAATTCGTCATGCACTGCATCGGGCAGGAATGGGTCGGACCCGAGGCGCTGTCCGGGATTCCCGGTCTGGTCGGCTCCACCCCGATCCAGAATGTCGGTGCCTATGGCGTCGAGGTGGGACAGTTCATCGCTCGGGTACGTACCTGGGACCGCAAGGAGGATGCCCAACGCACCTTCACCGCGGATCAGTGCGGGTTCGGCTACCGCTGGAGCCGTTTCAAGGAAGACCTGGGGCGCTATCTCGTCATCGACGTGTCCATGCAGTTCCTGCTCGGTTCGCTCTCGTTGCCCGTCGCCTATGCCCAGCTCGCCGAGCGTCTCGGGGTGGAGCCCGGCCAACGAGCCAACTCTCGCAAGGTGCGCGAGACCGTGCTCGCCATCCGCGGCAGCAAAGGCATGGTCCTCGATCCCGACGACCATGACACGTGGAGTGCCGGGTCATTCTTCACCAACCCGATCATCCCGCCCGACCAGGTGCCAGACGGGGCGCCGGCCTTTCCCCAACCCGATGGACGGGTGAAGACCTCGGCCGCCTGGCTCATCGACCATGCCGGATTCCATCGCGGTTTCGCCCTGGCCGACGACGCTGCGGCCAGTCTGTCGACCAAGCACGTCCTGGCCCTCACCAACAGGTCCTCGGCCAGCAGCGACGACATCTGCGCCCTGGCGGGAGCAGTCATCGACGGCGTGCACGATCGTTACGGCATCACGCTGGTTCCCGAGCCGCGATTCGTCTCCTGCACTCCCGTACGCGGGGGCCTGGCATGAGGCCCCGACTCCCGCGTCCGCCTCGACTTCCCATCCAGGACTCCGAACTCTCACCTGACCGGTCAAGCCGTCCCACCTGGCAACCCGAACGTGGGGCACGGCACACAATGAGGGAAAATGACACCATGACCACCGATTTGACGCAGATGTCTCCCGAGGAACTCCAGGACGTCCTGGACGAGCAGCGCCGCCTGCACACCGAGCTCGTCGCCCAGGAGCTCAACCTCAACATCACCCGGGGCAAGCCAGCCCCCGAGCAGCTCGACCTCAACCGGCACATGCTCGACATGGACGTGCCCACCAAATCCGCCGATGGCACCGATGTGCGAAACTACGGCGGCAACCGCGGTCTGGTCGACATCCGGCAGATCTTCGCCGAGCTGCTCAACGTCGATCTCGAGGACATCATCGCTGGCGACAACTCCAGCCTGGCCCTCATGCACGACTTCCTCACCTTCGCCATGCTGCACAAGCTGCCAGGAGCGAAGGGCCGATGGGCCGATCAGCAGATCAAGTTCATTGCCCCAGTTCCCGGCTACGATCGCCATTTCACGCTGTGCGAACATCTGGGTGTCGAGATGCTTCCCATCGAGCTGGGGGAGCATGGTCCCGACATGGACGAGGTGGAGAGGCTGGCCGCAGATCCGCAGGTCAAGGGCATGTGGGTCGTGCCGATGTACTCCAATCCCAACGGTGCCGTCTACGACGAGACAACCGTGCGTCGCCTCATGGAGATGCCGGCCGCTCCCGACTTCCGCATCTTGTGGGACAATGCCTACGGTCTGCACCATCTCACCGACAACGAGATCCAGCCGCTGCCGGTGCTCCGGATGGCTCAGGAAGCTGGCAACCCTGATCGCGTCCTGGAGTTCGCCTCGACCTCCAAGATCACCCACGCCGGTGACGGAATAGCCTTCCTGGCCTCGTCCAAGGGCAATCTCGAGTTCTACCTGGCCCACGCCGGGGTGCGCAAGATCGGCCCCGACAAGGTCAACCAGATGCGCCATGCCGCGTACTTCAAGGACGCCGAGGGGGTGCGTTCCCTCATGCGACGTCATCGCGAACTCCTGGCCCCCAAGTTCCATCTGGTGGAGCGCACCCTCCGGGCACGTCTGGGGGGAACCGGAGTTGCCACATGGACCCAGCCGGAGGGTGGCTACTTCATCAACCTCACCGTCATGGACGGCACGGCCACTCGGGTCGTCGAGCTGGCGAAGGAAGCTGGAATTGCCCTCACCCCGGCTGGTTCCTCACATCCGCTGCACCAGGATCCACGGAACCGATTCATTCGACTCTCACCATCCTTCCCGAGCCAGGGAGAACTCTCCCAGGCGATGGACGGAGTGGCCACGTGCGTGCTTGTCGCGGCGGCTGAGAAGCTCCTGGGCAAGAACTGAGAAGCATCGGATCTGGGGTGTGGGCAACCTCGACGACGGGCTCAATTCGACCTGTGACCCGTAAACCGCCTATACTTCCTGTGCTGACGGGCGCGTTCGGCCGAACCGCCGTCGAAGGGCACTAGCTCAATTGGCAGAGCAGCGGTCTCCAAAACCGCAGGTTGGGGGTTCAAGTCCCTCGTGCCCTGCAAAGTGTCGAGATATTCTCGCAAGAGGTCGTGAAACACGTCACGGCCAGTATCCCGAGCCGATAGGACCAGCGTGAGACACGAGCAGCGACCTGACGGAGACGAGGTGAACACCTCTCCCGAGTACGGAACTGACGCCCGGGGCGAAGATCTTGCCCATGCTGGTGGGGCACCGGGTGAGGAGTACACGGTCGTCGACGATGAAGCTGAGGAGCTCACGAACGCCAGTGACGAGGTGGACTCCACCCCGGACCATGGTGATCCCGAGGACATGGTCATCGATGATCCCCAGCAGCTGAGCGAGGCCGAGTCGGTTGCCCGTCGGGCCCGCTCGAGCCGGCCACAGCGGCGGGGCGGGGCCACGAGCACTGCCGACTCCGATTCGCCACGCCGAGGCACTGCCAAGCGATCTGATCGTTCCGGTACGGACGCCTCGAGTGGGGCCAAGGAGCAGAGGACTGCGCGGCGGTCTCGCACCTCCACCAAGGGGGCCAATGCCCCGCAGCGCAAGATGACCACCGCTCCGGTGCGTCGTAAGAAGGCGCAGGCAGCCAAGAACAACGAGCACAAGCGCGCCAACCCGATCGAGTTCTGCAAGCAGTCCGTCGCCGAGCTCAAGAAGGTCAAGTGGCTCAGCAGCCAGGATCTGGGACAGTACTTCGTCGTCGTCCTGGTCTTCGTGCTGGTCGTCATTGCCTACGTCAGTGGCTTGGACGTCCTCTTCGGCTGGCTTCTGATTAAACTGTTTGGCCAGTGATCAACAGCAATGGAGAATTACCACGGTGAGTGACACCACAAATTTTTCCGACTCCACTGCAGGCGATGACATCGAACTCAACCTCGATGCTCTGGCACCTGAGGAGTCCCATGACGACGACGTGGACCTCAATCTCGATGCCCTCGCTTCCGACAAGGATGACGAGCATGCCGATGAGGCCCCGCTGAACCTCGACTTCGATGCTGACTCCAAGAAGGAATCCAGCGAGGAGAAGCTCGGCGATTCCGACATCGCCCGCAACCTCGGCCTGGGCCGGGGCGACGATGACGAACACCAGGACTCCACCGACGACGAGGAACAGCCGTCGGACAACCAGGATGCCGTCGACGAGGCCGTGGCCAAGTTGCGCGATGACCTCAACATGAAGTTCGGCCAGTGGTACGTGCTGCACACCTACTCCGGCATGGAGAACAAGGTGAAGCAGAATCTCGATGCCCGGGTGCAGAACTTCAACATGGAGGACTACATCTACGAGACGGTCGTCCCCACCGAAGAGGTGGTCGAGATCCGCAATGGGGCTCGCAAGACGATCACCCGCGTGCTCATGCCCGGCTACGTCCTGGTGCGAATGGATCTCACCGAGGAGTCGTGGGGCACCGTGCGGCACACCCCGTCGGTGACCGGATTCGTCGGCAATGCCATGGATCCCATCCCGCTCACCCAGGACGAGGTCGTCAAGATGCTCACGCCATCGGTCATCGCCCAGGTGAACCATGACATGGCAGGTCAGGCACCCTCGCCCAAGGCCAAGCGCAAGGTTGAGGTTGCCGATTACGAGGTGGGCGAGTCGGTGCAGATCATCGACGGTCCATTTGCCGGTGTCCCGGCCGTCATCGACGAGATCAACGTCAACAGCCAGCGGGTCAAGGCGTCGGTGGAGATCCTGGGTCGGTCCACCCCGGTCGATCTGGAGTTCAACCAGATTCGCAAGGACTGATCGGCTGGTGCACCGCACCAGCCTCGACATGTTCATCCCGCTCCTGATGTGAAGTGACTGTCCACCGCCGTTGAACAGGCGGTGACGTCGTTCCCCTGCAGTCCAATTGGGTTCTGCAGGGGAATTTGCGTATCATGGGTCAGTGCGTCCTTGTTCGGATCGTTCGTCACGAGCCGAGCAGGCGGTTCGTCATGCCGCTGGACGCATCGGCCCCACCACTCCCGGTGTGGTCGACACTCCGTCACGAGAAGGACCCGATTACATGGCTCCCAAGAAGAAGGTGGCGTCTCTCGTCAAGATCGCCCTCAACGCTGGACAGGCAACTCCTGCTCCGCCAGTTGGTACGGCCCTGGGCCCCACCGGCGTCAACATCATGGAGTTCTGCAAGGCGTACAACGCGCAGACCGAGGGTCAGCGCGGCAACGTCGTCCCCGTTGAGATCACCATCTACGAGGACCGCTCGTTCACGTTCATCCTCAAGACCCCACCGGCTGCCGAGCTCATCAAGAAGGCTGCCGGGATCAAGAAGGGGACCGAGAACCCGCTGACCCACAAGGTGGGCAAGATCAGTCGCGACCAGGTTCGCGAGATCGCCAACACCAAGATGCCCGACCTCAACGCCAACAGCGTCGAGACCGCGATGAAGATCGTCGAGGGCACCGCTCGCTCGATGGGTGTGACGGTCGAGGGCTGATCCTTCGCACCTGCACCGTTTTCTCGAGATCAACTCAAGTGGAGGGGCCGCGCAGCCCACACCACTCCTGGTGAAAGGAACCAGACATGAAGCGCAGCAAGGCTTACCGGGCAGCCGCCGAGAAGCGAAACCCGGATCAGCTCTACAGCCCTGACGAGGCACTCCGCCTGGTCAAGGAGAACGCGTCGGCAAAGTTCGACGAGTCCATCGATGTCGCAGTCCGTCTCGGGGTAGACCCCAAGAAGGCCGACCAGATGGTTCGTGGCACTGTCAACCTCCCCAACGGCACTGGTAAGACGGCTCGGGTCCTCGTCTTCGCCACCGGTGAGAAGGCTGATGCAGCCCGCGAGGCGGGTGCCGATGAGGTCGGTGACGACGAGCTCATCGCCAAGGTCCAGGGCGGTTCGACTCTGTCGTGGCAACCCCGGACATGATGGGCAAGGTCGGTCGTCTCGGCCGCGTCCTCGGTCCCCGTGGCCTCATGCCGAACCCCAAGACTGGCACCGTGACCATGGACGTCGCCAAGGCCGTCGCAGACATCAAGGGCGGCAAGATCGAGTTCCGTGTGGACCGGTACGCCAACCTGCACTTCCTCATCGGCAAGGCCTCCTTCGACGCCGACAAGCTGGTGGAGAACTACCGCGCCGCCCTCGACGAGATCCTGCGTCTCAAGCCGTCGGCCGCCAAGGGACGTTACCTGCGCAAGATTGCCGTCTCCTCGACCATGGGGCCGAGCGTGCAGATCGATCCTGCCGACGTCAAGGTTGCCAACTGACACCTCCACGTCCCTGACATAGTTTGCGAACACATGAATGGCCGTGGCCCCTTCGGGGCTGCGGCCATTGCGCATGGTGTGGGGTGAGGTGGTCCTGCGCCGGGGCCACTGCCGATGATGTGGAGCAGGTGGCGACGTGTTGACAGATTTTGTTCCGATCGTGCCGTGGCCTATACTCAGACGAGCCGAAGACCGCTGGTCGAGTTTTTCGTCAATCACGATGTCGCGCGTCGACGTCGTGGCCCGCGTAGGTGAACGTATCAACTCCGAAGAGTTCAGATCGCTGGATTCGTTTCGAGTTGCCCCGTTGCGCCTGCGCCTCGGGGCTTTTTTCATGCCCGGGTGCGTGACGAATGCACTGCGACGGCCACGATCCGCGGCACCTGTGCGGCCCACCGGTCGCACGTCGTAGCAAACAGTGGGAGGAGACCCAATGGCTAGGCCAGACAAGGCAGCTGCGGTCGCCGAGCTGAAGGAGAAGTTCACTTCAGCACAGGCGACGGTGCTGACCGAGTACCGCGGTCTCTCGGTCGGTGAGCTGAAGGACCTTCGTCGCTCGCTCGGCAATGAGACCACCTATGCCGTTGTGAAGAACACCCTGACCCGTATCGCCGTGCACGAGGCTGGTATCGACGGACTCGACGAGCAACTCGTCGGCCCGACCGCACTGGCCTTCATCAACGGCGACGTGGCTGATGCCGCCAAGGGTCTGAAGAACTTCGCAAAGGAAAACCCTCTCCTGGTGATCAAGGGTGGCGTCATGGATGGAAAGATCCTCGACGCCGACGCCGTCAAGAAGCTTGCCGATCTTGAGTCTCGCGAGGTTCTGCTCGCCAAGCTCGCCGGCGGCATGAAGGCCAACCTGACGAAGGCCGCCGTGGTCTTCGACGCCCTGCCCTCCAAGGCCGCTCGTGGCCTGGGAGCCCTGCAGGAGAAGGCTCAGGCTGATCCCTCCGTGATTGGTGGAGCCGGAGAGGCTTCCAACCAGGAGACCGACACCAATACCCCTGAGGCGTCCGACGCCCAGGACAACACCAACGAGTGAAAGGACGCCCACCATGGCAAAGCTCAGCAACGAAGAGCTCCTTGACGCCTTCAAGGAGATGACCCTCATCGAGCTCTCCGAGTTCGTCAAGCAGTTCGAGGAGACCTTCGACGTCTCCGCTGCCGCTCCGGTGGCTGTCGCCGCTGCTGCCGGTGCCCCGGCTGCCGGTGGCGAGGCCGGTGCCGCCGAGGAGGAGAAGGACGAGTTCGACGTCATTCTCGAGGCCGCCGGCGACAAGAAGATCCAGGTCATCAAGGAGGTCCGCTCCCTGACCAGCCTTGGCCTCAAGGACGCCAAGGACCTCGTCGAGTCCGCTCCCAAGCCGGTTCTCGAGAAGGCCAAGAAGGACGACGCCGAGAAGGCCAAGGAGGCCCTCGAGGCCGCCGGCGCCACCGTCACCCTCAAGTGATGAATCGGTTCGCCACCCCCCAGATTCATTCGGGTGTGGCGAGCCTCCAGCGTCGCGCTTGCGTGACCGTGTGAGTTGGGTCTGACCCCGATTCAGCAGTTCCAGCGGTGCTCACCTCATGGTGGGCACCGCTGTTGCATGCGCGGACACCGCTGTCGGGTGGCGATCTCGAGACGTTCGACCTGGCCAGGCCGGTGAATCCCAGTGGGGGATTCGGTCTGGTATGATGCGACGCATGACGACACAGATCTCGGTTCGGCTTCCTGATGAGATGGTCTCCTTCCTTGATCGCTGTGTGTCCGAGGGGCGCGTTGCCAGCCGTGCTGAGATCATCGCTGGAGCGGTGGAGCGTGAGATGCGTCGTGAAGCGGCGATGCGTGATGCAGCCATCCTCGCCGAGGTCGGATCTGCAGATGATTTGGATGATCTTGTGGCATGGTCGGTGGAGCACCCGGAGATGGGGTCATGATCATGCGTGAGATCTGTCTGGCTCGGATGGACAGGACTCGACCCGTTGTCGTCCTCACCCGTGAAGTGTTCCGTCAGGCAATGACCAAGGTCACCGTTGCTCCAGTCACGTCGACCATCAAGGGGCTGTGCAGCGAGGTACGCGTCGGCAAGGCCAACGGTCTTGACCATGAGTCCGCGATTGCCCTGGACAATGTGTTGACGATCCCGGTGGATCGGCTCGGCCGAAGCATTGGTTTTCTCACCCCGGATCAGGAGAAGGCTCTTGCCCGTGCCTTCGTCATGGCATATGACCTTGAGCTTCCAGTGGCCTGACGGTGAGGTTGGTCGGGGAATCACGGTGTTGCCCCTGCCATTGGACATGGTTTGGCCGATGGTTCTCGCGCGTCATGCTTGCGCTGGCCTGTGAGCATGGGGCAAAGTGTCATCCTGCCACAGTGCCGTTGCATGGCTTGTGTCCTGCCGCAGATAGTTGTACAGTTTTTCCTTGCACCATAGCCAGCGTTCTGCCCATATTTGACATGGGCGGTTCGTCATGCCCCAAAACGGTCGATCCCCCGACCGTTTTCCAGGAGTTCTCGGAAGGACCGCACATTGGCCGCCACGCGCACCGCGTCGAAGAACACCAACGTCATCTCTCCAGAGAGCGGGCGAATCTCGTTCGCGAAGATTCATGAGCCGCTCGAGGTTCCGAACCTGCTGGATCTGCAGGTTGAGTCATTCAACTGGCTCGTCGGCAACGAGATATGGCAGTCGCACGTCGAGGAGGCCCTTGCCCAAGGGCGCACCGACATCAACACGAAGTCCGGGCTGGAGGAGATCTTCGAGGAGATTTCGCCCATCGAGGACTACTCGGAGACGATGTCGCTGTCATTCCGTGACCACCGCTTCGAAGATCCCAAGCACACCCTCGACGAGTGCAAGGATCGCGACAGCACGTACTCCGCGCCGCTGTTCGTCACGGCCGAGTTCACCAACAACGAGACCGGCGAGATCAAGTCGCAGACCGTCTTCATCGGTGACTTCCCACTCATGACCCCCAAGGGCACCTTCATCATCGGCGGCACCGAGCGCGTCGTCGTCTCCCAGTTGGTGCGTTCCCCGGGCGTCTACTTCGAGCGCAACGCCGACAAGACGTCCGACAAGGACATCTACAGCTGCAAGGTGATTCCCTCGCGTGGCGCTTGGCTCGAGTTCGAGATCGACAAGCGTGACACGGTGGGCGTGCGTCTGGATCGCAAGCGCAAGCAAAACGTCACCATCTTCCTCAAGGCGCTGGGCTGGACCCCTGAGCGCATCCTTGAGGAGTTCGGTGAGTACGAGTCGATTCGTCAGACCCTGGAGAAGGACCACGGTGTCGACTCCCAGGACCAGGCGCTGCTCGACATCTACAAGAAGCTGCGTCCCGGCGAGCCGCCGTCGCGTGATGCTGCCCAGCAGCTGCTGGAGAACTACTACTTCAACTCCAAGCGTTACGACCTGGCCAAGGTGGGCCGCTACAAGGTCAACAAGAAGCTCGGCCTCTCCCTGCCGTTCGACCAGCAGGTGCTCACCATCGACGACATCGTCGCCGCCATCCACTACATCTGTGCCCTACACGAGGGCACCGAGACCCTGCCGCGCGAGGACCATGACGACATCGTCGTCGAGGCCGATGACATCGACCACTTCGGCAACCGTCGTCTGCGTACCGTCGGTGAGCTCATCCAGAACCAGTTGCGTACCGGTCTGGGACGGATGGAGCGCGTCGTGCGAGACCGCATGACCACCCAGGACATCGAGGCGATCACCCCGCAGACCCTCATCAACATCCGCCCGGTGACGGCTGCGATCAAGGAGTTCTTCGGCACCTCCCAGCTCTCGCAGTTCATGGACCAGAACAACCCGTTGGCCGAGATGACGCACCGCCGTCGCCTGTCGGCCCTGGGGCCCGGCGGTCTGTCCCGTGACCGCGCCGGCATGGAGGTGCGAGACGTCCACCCCTCGCACTACGGGCGCATGTGCCCGATCGAGACCCCTGAGGGCCCGAACATCGGCCTCATCGGTTCGCTGGCCTCCTTCGCCCGCGTCAATGCGTTCGGGTTCATCGAGACCCCGTACCGCCGCGTCATCGACGGAAAGGTGACCGACGTCGTCGACTACCTCACCGCCGATGAGGAGGACCGCTACATCATCGCCCAGGCCAACGCCTCGCTCACCGATGAGGGACACTTCGCCAATGACCGCGTCCTGGTGCGCAAGCGTCATGGTGAGGCCGACGAGGTGCCCAACGACGAGGTCGACTACATGGACGTCTCCCCGCGTCAGATGGTGTCGGTCGGTTCGGCCCTCATCCCGTTCCTCGAGCACGACGACGCCTCCCGTGCCCTCATGGGTGCCAACATGCAGCGTCAGGCGGTGCCCCTCATCCGTACCCAGGCCCCGTTGGTCGGTACTGGCATGGAGTACGACTGCGCGGTCGACGGCGGCGAGGTCACCTTGGCCGAGAAGCCCGGATCCGTGCTGTCGGTCTCTGCCGACCTCATCGACATCGCCTGTGACGACGGCACCTACCAGACCTACCGGCTGGACAAGTTCCGCCGCTCCAATGCCGGAACCTGCGTCAACCAGCGCCCGATCGTCAAGGCGGGGCAGCGCGTCGAGGTTGGCACCCCACTGGCCGACGGCCCGTCCACCGACAATGGCGAGTTGGCCCTGGGGCGCAACGTCCTGGCAGCCTTCATGCCGTGGCACGGCCTCAACTACGAGGACGCCATCATCATCTCCCAGCGGATCGTCTCCGACGACGTCCTCACCTCGATCCACATCGAGGAGCACGAGGTCGATGCACGCGACACCAAGCTGGGTGCCGAGGAGATCACTCGCGACATTCCCAACGTCTCCGAGGACATGCTCGCCAATCTCGACGAGAACGGCATCGTGCGCATCGGTGCCCACGTCGGCACCGGCGACATCCTCGTCGGCAAGGTGACCCCCAAGGGCGAGACCGAACTCACCCCCGAGGAGCGTCTGCTGCGGGCCATCTTCGGTGAGAAGGCCCGTGAGGTGCGCGACACCTCCCTCAAGGTGCCGCACGGCGAGGAGGGCGTCGTCATCGGAGTACGCATCTTCGATGCCGAGAACGGTGATGACGAACTCGCCCCCGGCGTCAACCAGATGGTGCGCGTGTACGTCGCCCAGAAGCGCAAGGTGACGATCGGTGACAAGCTCGCCGGACGCCACGGCAACAAGGGTGTCATCTCCAAGGTGCTGCCCGTGGAGGACATGCCCTTCCTGGCCGACGGCACCCCGGTCGACATCATCCTCAACCCGTTGGGTGTGCCCTCGCGCATGAACGTCGGGCAGGTGCTCGAGATGCACTTGGGGTGGATCGCCCACTCCGGGTGGGACATCACCCAGACGGAAGGTGACTGGGCCGAACGGCTGCGCGAGGTCGGACTGGTGGACGTTCCCGCGGACTCCCGCCTGGCCACCCCGGTCTTCGACGGTGCCACCGAGGAGGAGATCCAGGGTCTGCTGGACAACGGACGCCCCAACCGGGACGGCGAGAAGCTCATCAGCTCCGAGGGCAAGACCCAGCTGTTCGACGGACGTACCGGCGAGCCGTTCCCCCAGGAGGTCGGCGTCGGCTACATGTACATGCTCAAGCTGCACCACCTCGTCGACGACAAGATTCACGCCCGTTCCACCGGTCCGTACTCCATGATCACCCAGCAGCCGTTGGGTGGTAAGGCCCAGTTCGGTGGTCAGCGCTTCGGTGAGATGGAGGTGTGGGCCATGGAGGCATACGGTGCCGCCTGGGCCTTGCAGGAACTACTCACCATCAAGTCCGACGACGTCCCCGGACGCGTCAAGGTCTACGAGGCGATCGTCAAGGGCGAGAACATCCCCGAGCCGGGCATTCCCGAGTCGTTCAAGGTGCTCGTCAAGGAGATGAAGTCCCTGTGCCTGAACGTCGAGGTGCTCAACTCCGAGGGCCAGGAGATCGATCTTCGTGAGCCCGACGAGGACACCCGGTCGAACCTGGGAATCGATCTGTCACGTCGTCCGGGTGCCGACAACGCGCTGGCGGACTGACGAGTTCATCAATCGGCAATTGCGACTGAAACGAAGGGGGTGACGTCAGGCCTGGACACCCTGACGTCACACGAACCCCAGTTGGGGCTCCTCCTGGGCAGGGATGGAGCCAGCACCCACCGGCAGTGGGGGAAAGAGACACACCGTGCTGGACACGAACTACTACGACCGCCTCCAGATCGGCCTGGCGACCGCTGACCAGATTCGCCAGTGGAGCTACGGCGAGGTCAAGAAACCCGAGACCATCAACTACCGCACTCTCAAGCCGGAGCGCGACGGTCTGTTCTGCGAGAAGATCTTCGGACCCACCAAGGACTGGGAGTGCTACTGCGGCAAGTACAAGCGCGTGCGCTTCAAGGGCATCATCTGTGAGCGGTGTGGCGTGGAGGTCACTCGCTCCAATGTGCGTCGTGAGCGCATGGGCCACATCGAGTTGGCCGCCCCGGTCACCCACATCTGGTACTTCAAGGGTGTGCCGTCGCGGCTGGGCTACCTGCTCGACATCGCCCCCAAGGACCTCGAGAAGGTCATCTACTTCGCGGCCTACATGATCACCGCGGTCGACGAGGAGGCCCGTCACCGTGACCTGCCGAGCCTCGAGGCGAAGGTGCAGGCCGAGAAGACCCACATGGCCCAGCGTCGCGACTCCGAGCTGGAGGCTCGTCGAGCAAAGCTCGAGGAGGATCTCGCTCAGCTGGAGGCCGAGGGGGCCAAGGCCGACACCCGCCGCAAGGTCAAGGACGGTGCCGAGAAGGAGCTGCGTCAGATCGAGCATCGCGGTCAGCGCCAGATCGACCGTCTCGACGCCGTCTGGGAGCGGTTCAAGACCCTCAAGGTCCAGGATCTCGAGGGTGACGAGGTGCTCTACCGTGAGATGCGGTCGCGGTTCGGCAAGTACTTCGAGGGCTCCATGGGAGCCGAGGCCGTCAAGCGTCGGCTGGCCGACTTCGACCTGCAGGCCGAGTCGGAGAGCCTGCGTGAGACCATCAAGACCGGACGCGGCCAGAAGAAGACTCGTGCCCTCAAGCGTCTCAAGGTGGTGCAGGCCTTCCTCGATTCCGGCAACTCCCCGGCGGGCATGGTGCTGGACTGCGTGCCGGTGATCCCGCCGGACCTGCGTCCGATGGTCCAGCTGGACGGTGGCCGATTCGCCACCTCCGACCTCAACGACCTCTACCGTCGCGTCATCAATCGCAACAACCGTCTCAAGCGGCTGCTTGATCTCGGGGCCCCCGAGATCATCGTCAACAACGAGAAGCGCATGCTCCAGGAGGCCGTGGACTCGCTGTTCGACAACGGTCGTCGCGGGCGCCCGGTCTCCGGGCCGGGCAACCGTCCGCTGAAGTCGCTGTCCGACATGCTCAAGGGCAAGCAGGGCCGGTTCCGTCAGAACCTGCTCGGCAAGCGCGTCGACTACTCCGGCCGTTCGGTCATCGTCGTCGGCCCGCAGCTCAAGATGCACCAGTGTGGTCTGCCCAAGACGATGGCCCTGGAGCTGTTCAAACCGTTCGTCATGAAGCGTCTGGCAGACCTCGAGCACGCCCAGAACGTCAAGTCCGCCAAGCGGATGGTCGAGCGTCAGCGCCCGGTGGTGTGGGACGTCCTCGAAGAGGTCATCAAGGAGCACCCGGTGCTGCTCAACCGGGCACCAACGCTGCACCGTCTGGGTATCCAGGCCTTCGAGCCGCTGCTCATCGAGGGCAAGGCCATCCAGCTGCACCCGCTGGTCTGCTCGGCCTTCAACGCCGACTTCGACGGTGACCAGATGGCCGTCCACCTGCCGTTGAGTGCCGAGGCCCAGGCTGAGGCTCGGGTGCTCATGCTCTCGACCAACAACATCCTCAAGCCGGCTGACGGCCGACCGGTCGCCCTGCCCAGCCACGAGATGATCATTGGTGCCTACTACCTGACGATGGCCCTGGACGGCCGCAAGGGTGAGGGTCGAGTCTTCACCTCGCTGTCCGAGGCGATCATGGCCCACGATCTCGGTGAACTCGAGGTGGGCGCCAAGATCAAGATGCGCTTCCACGACATGGTTCCGCCGGTGGGCAAGGAGCTGCGCCCGGACGGCTCCATCCTGCTCGACACCACCTTGGGCCAGGCGATCTTCAACGAGGTGCTGCCCAAGGACTACCCCTACGTCGACTACCTTGTCGGCAAGAAGCAGATCGGCAAGATCGTCAACGACCTCTCCGAGCGGATGACCCAGCTCGAGGTGGCCCACATCCTCGACAACCTCAAGGACATCGGCTACGACTGGGGTTCGCTGTCCGGTGTGACCGTGTCCATCGGTGACGTGCAGACCCCGCCGACCAAGCCGCAGATCCTGGCGGGCTACGAGAAGCGGGCTGCCAAGGTCGACAAGGAGTACGAGCGTGGTGCCGTCACCGAGGAGGAGCGGCGTCAGGACCTCATCCAGATCTGGACGGAGGCCACTGCCGAGCTCACCGAGGCGATGGAGGCCAACTTCACCCGCACCAACCCCATCTACATGATGGTGCACTCCGGTGCCCGTGGAAACATGACCCAGATGCGTCAGATTGCCGCCATGCGAGGTCTGGTGGCCGACACCAAGGGCGACATCATTCCTCGGCCCATCAAGTCGAACTTCCGTGAGGGCCTCACGGTGCTGGAGTACTTCATCTCCACCCACGGTGGCCGAAAGGGTCAGGCCGACACCGCTCTGCGTACCGCGGACTCCGGTTACCTCACCCGTCGTCTGGTTGACGTCTCCCAGGACGTCATCGTGCGTGACGACGACTGTGGCACCACCCGCGGGATGCCCAAGACGATTGCCGTGGACGACGGTTCGGGCAATCTCGTGCCGGCCGATGGTCTGGAGACGGCGGTCTACGCCCGGTGCCTGGCAGCCGACGCCGTCGACGCCAATGGCAATGTCGTCCTGGAGGCCAACTCCGACCTGGGCGATGAGCAGATTCGCAGACTCATCGCTGCTGGTATCACCCAGATCAAGGTGCGTTCGGTGCTCACCTGCGCTGCTCCGGAGGGGTGCTGCGCCAGGTGCTACGGCCGGTCGTTGTCCACCGGCAAGCTGGTCGACGTCGGCGAGGCCGTGGGCATCATCGCCGCCCAGTCGATTGGTGAGCCCGGTACCCAGCTGACGATGCGTACCTTCCACACCGGTGGTGTGGCCGGTGACGACATCACCCAGGGTCTGCCTCGTGTCGTCGAGCTCTTCGAGGCCCGTTCCCCCAAGGGCAAGGCGCCGATCGCCGAGGCCTCCGGTGTCGTTCGCCTGGAGGAGTCCGACTCCCGTCGCAAACTCATCCTCGTGCGTGATGACGGTGAGGAGGACGTGGAGTACACCCTGCCACGTCGCGCACGTCTGGAGTTCGACTTCGGTGGCCGGCATGTCGTCATTCGCGATGGTGCACGGGTGGAGGCTGGACAGCAGCTCACCGCCGGTACCCTCGACCCCCACGACGTGCTGCGCGTCATGGGTGTGCGCAAGGTGCAAGAGCATCTGGTCGGTGAGGTCCAGAAGGTGTACGCCACCCAGGGCGCCCCGATCCACGAGAAGCACATCGAGATCGTCATTCGTCAGATGCTGCGCCGTATCACGGTGATCGACTCCGGCGACACGACGATGATGCCCGGTGAGCTGGCGGACCGTCCGCTCTACGAGACTGCCAACCGTACCGCCGTCGCCGAGGGCGGTCGTCCCGCCGAGGGCCGCCCGGTGCTCATGGGTATCACCAAAGCATCCCTGGCCACCGAGTCGTGGCTGTCGGCCGCGTCCTTCCAGGAGACGACGAAGGTGCTCACTGATGCCGCGATCAACGGCAAGACCGACACCCTCGTCGGTCTCAAGGAGAACGTCATCCTCGGTAAGCTCATCCCAGCCGGTACTGGTCTGGAGCGCTACCGCAACATGCGTGTGGAGCCGACGGCCGAGGCCAAGGCAGCGGCGTTCACCATGAACTACGACCCGTTCGACTACGATTTCGGATCCGGCTCAGGGGCCTCGGTGGCCCTGGACGATCTCGATTTCGGAGACCTCGGGTGATGAGTTCGGTCGAACACCGTGTGTGAACATACGACACGCGGTGAGATGCAGCGAGGCGGTTGCCGGCGGAGCCCGGTGGCCGCCTCGTCGTCTTGCTGGGACACGTCTGCTTTGGCCTGACGGTGCCACGGTGATAGCCTTGTTCACCGTGTCCGGTATCTCCGGACGCTTGTGCGTGCCCTGGCAGGACGGTACAACCTCTCGAGTTGCTGCGAGCATGGTCCGTCTGTGCGGAGTTCGCACGGCACCCCTTCCACTCAGAGCGCGGGACAGCGGTGGCCCAGCGCCGAGTGCCACGGGTGCACAGCCAGGGATTCTTAACCACAGACACGGAAAGAGAAACCAAGCCGGTGCCAACAATTCAGCAATTGGTCCGCAAGGGCCGTACTGACAAGATCAGCAAGAATAAGACCCCTGCCCTCAAGGGATCCCCGCAGCGTCGTGGCGTGTGCACCCGTGTGTACACCACCACCCCGAAGAAGCCGAACTCGGCCCTCCGCAAGGTTGCCCGTGTTCGCCTGTCGTCGGGTATCGAGGTCACGGCCTACATTCCCGGAATTGGCCACAACCTCCAGGAGCACTCGATGGTGCTCGTGCGCGGCGGTCGTGTGAAGGACCTCCCGGGCGTGCGCTACAAGATCGTCCGCGGGTCCCTCGATACGCAGGGTGTCAAGGGCCGCAAGCAGGCTCGCAGCCGCTACGGCGCCAAGAAGGAGAAGTGACATGCCTCGTAAAGGAGCCATTCCCAAGCGTCCAGTGATGGTCGACCCGGTCTACGGGTCCCCGCTGGTCTCCCAGCTCGTCAGCAAGATCCTGCTCGACGGCAAGAAGACCGTCGCCCAGGACATCGTCTACACCGCCCTCGAGGGGTGCCGTGCCAAGACGAACACCGATCCAGTGCAGACCCTCAAGCGTGCGCTCGACAACATCAAGCCCTCCCTGGAGGTCAAGTCCCGTCGCGTCGGTGGTGCCACCTATCAGGTTCCGGTGGAGGTCAAGCCTGCTCGTCAGACCACCTTGGCGCTGCGCTGGTTGGTGACTTTCTCCCGTGAGCGTCGTGAGAAGACCATGTCCGAGCGTCTCATGAACGAGATCCTGGATGCCTCCAACGGTCTGGGAGCCTCGGTGAAGCGTCGCGAGGACACCCACAAGATGGCCGAGGCCAACCGCGCCTTCGCCCACTACCGCTGGTGATGAACGAGCCCCCTCGCCATTGATGTGAGGGGGCACCTTCATGTTCTCAGCCCGAACCCCGGTGATTTGGTTCACCTGCGGTTCACCTACGACGAGCATCATTCCGCATAGACCACGCACCCACAGATTCGAGGTTGACAACAGTGGCCAATACAGACCTCAGGAACGTCCGCAACATCGGCATCATGGCACACATCGATGCCGGTAAGACCACCACGACCGAGCGCATCCTGTACTACACCGGCAAGTCCTACAAGATTGGTGAGACCCACGAGGGCAACGCCACCATGGACTGGATGGAGCAGGAGCAGGAGCGTGGTATCACCATCACGTCGGCTGCCACCACCACCTTCTGGCACGACACCCAGATCAACATCATCGACACCCCCGGACACGTGGACTTCACCGTCGAGGTGGAGCGGTCCCTGCGTGTGCTCGACGGTGCCGTCGCCGTCTTCGACGGTGTGGCCGGTGTCGAGCCGCAGTCGATGACCGTGTGGCGTCAGGCCGCCAAGTACGGCGTGCCGCGCATCTGCTACATCAACAAGATGGACCGCACCGGAGCTGACTTCGACCACGCCGTGCAGACCATCAAGGATCGTCTGCATGCCATCCCGGTGCTCCTGCAGCTGCCGGTGGGTGCTGAGGACAAGTTCGAGGGCGTCATCGACCTCATCGAGATGAACGCCAAGCTGTGGCGCGGTGAGACCGAGCTCGGTGCCCACTACACCACCGAGGAGATCCCGGCCGAGCTCAAGGACGAAGCCGAAGCCGCTCACGCCGAGATGCTCGAGACCATCGCCGAGAACGACGAGGAGTTCATGGAGGCCTACCTCGAGGACGCCGACTCGGTGACCGTCGAGCAGGTCAAGGCCGCCGTGCGGCGTGGCGTGCTTGCCAACGCCTTCACCGCCGTGACCTGCGGTACCTCCTTCAAGAACAAGGGTGTGCAGCCGCTGCTCGACGCCATCGTCGACTACCTGCCCTCCCCGCTGGACGTGCCGGCCATCACCGGCTACAAGCCTGGTGACGAGTCCGTCGAGCTCGAGCGTCATCCCAGCGACGACGAGCCCCTGTCGGTGCTGGCCTTCAAGGTGGCCTCCGACCCGCACCTGGGCAAGCTCACCTTCGTGCGTGTGTACTCCGGCGTCCTCAAGGCCGGCGGGCAGGTGCTCAACGCCACCAAGGGCAAGAAGGAGCGCATCGGAAAGATCTACCTCATGCACGCCAACAAGCGCGAGGAGATCTCTGAGATCGGCGCCGGCATGATCTGCGCCGTCATGGGCCTCAAGGACACCACCACGGGTGAGACGCTGTGCGACTCGTCCAACCCCATCACCCTGGAGTCCATGACCTTCCCGGCTCCGGTGATCGAGCAGGCCATCGAGCCCAAGTCGAAGGCCGACCAGGAGAAGCTCTCCAACGCCATCCAGCGCTTGGTGGAGGAGGACCCGACCTTCCGCGTCCACACCGACGAGGAGACCGGCCAGACCATCGTCGCCGGCATGGGCGAGCTGCACCTGGACGTCTTCATCGACCGTATGAAGCGTGAGTTCCACGTCGAGGCCAACATCGGCAAGCCGCAGGTGGCATACCGTGAGACGCTGCGCAAGCCGGTGGAGAAGTTCGAGTACACCCACAAGAAGCAGACGGGTGGTTCCGGTCAGTTCGGTCGCGTCATCATCGCCATCGAGCCGCAGGAGCCCGGCTTCGGCTACGAGTTCGTCAACGCCGTCACCGGTGGCCGCATCCCCAAGGAGTACATCCCCTCGGTTGACGCGGGTATCCAGGAGTCCATGCGCTTCGGTGTGCTGGCCGGATTCCCGGTCGAGGACATCAAGGTCACCCTGCTCGACGGTGCCTACCACGAGGTCGACTCCTCCGAGATGGCCTTCAAGATCGCCGGATCGATGGCCTTCAAGGAGGCTGCTCGCAAGGCCAACCCGGGCCTGCTCGAGCCGCTCATGGCCGTGGAGGTGACCACACCGGAGGACTACCTCGGTACCGTCATCGGCGACATCAACTCGCGTCGCGGTCAGGTGCAGGAGATGGTCGAGGCTCACGGCAACAAGGTCGTGCGTGCCCTCGTTCCGCTCTCGGAGATGTTCGGCTACGTGGGCGACCTGCGTTCCAAGACCTCTGGACAGGCCTCGTACTCCATGGAGTTCGACTCCTACGGTGAGTGCCCGACCAACGTCGCCGAGGAGATCATTGCCAAGACCAACGGTGGCAAGTGATCTGCTGCGGTTGAGACCACTGGACAGTGGACAGGACGGCATCTTCCCGATCCGGGTGGGTGCCGTCCTGTTGTCATCGGCAGGGCACCGAGCGGTGCACCAGTGATCGGTGTCGACCGACGAGCGGTGTCACCGTGCGTGACGCTGTTATTCCAGTCATCATTTGATAACGTTGTGAGGCCAGCGTTTGACTACAGGCGTCTGACGCACAACAATTGGACAGAGTTCCCTGACCTCTGGTCGGGGGCCCGTCCTACAAGTCCGTGGGATCCGCCCACGGATTCACACACAGACGCGCCCCGCGCACAGCGGGCGACATCCCAGAAGGAGCCCCAGTGGCAAAGGCCAAGTTCGAGCGGACCAAGCCGCACTGCAACATCGGTACCATCGGACACATCGACCACGGCAAGACGACCCTCACCGCGGCGATCTCCAAGGTGCTGCACGAAAAGTACCCGGACCTCAATGAGGCATCGCCTTTCGACATGATCGACAAGGCCCCTGAGGAGCGCCAGCGCGGTATCACCATCTCGATCGCTCACATCGAGTACCAGACCGAGAAGCGTCACTACGCTCACGTCGACTGCCCCGGTCACGCTGACTACGTGAAGAACATGATCACCGGTGCTGCCCAGATGGATGGCGCCATTCTCGTGGTTGCCGCCACCGACGGCCCGATGCCCCAGACCCACGAGCACGTGCTGCTCGCCCGTCAGGTTGGCGTGCCGGCCATCGTCGTCGCCCTCAACAAGTGCGACATGGTTGACGACGAGGAGCTCATCGAGCTCGTCGAGATGGAGGTGCGTGAGCTCCTCTCCGCCCAGGACTTCGACGGCGACAACTGCCCGGTCGTCCGCATCTCCGCCTACCAGGCCCTGCAGGGTGACGAGAAGTGGACCCAGTCCATTCTCGACCTCATGGATGCCGTTGACGAGTACGTCCCGCAGCCGGATCGTGACCTCGACAAGCCGTTCCTCATGCCTGTTGAGGACGTCTTCACCATCACCGGCCGTGGCACCGTGGTGACCGGCCGTGTCGAGCGCGGCATCGTCCACACCTCTGACGAGGTCGAGATCGTCGGTATCCACGACGCTACCCAGAAGACCACCGTCACTGGTGTCGAGATGTTCCGCAAGATCCTCGACGAGGGCCAGGCTGGCGACAACATCGGCGTGCTGCTGCGTGGTACCAAGAAGGAGGACGTCGTCCGTGGCATGGTGCTCTGCAAGCCCGGTTCGACCACTCCGCACACCGACTTCGAGGGCCAGGTCTACGTTCTGAAGAAGGATGAGGGTGGCCGTCACAAGCCGTTCTTCTCCAACTACAGCCCGCAGTTCTACTTCCGCACCACCGACGTCACCGGCAACATCGAGCTGCCGGAGGGTACCGAGATGGTCATGCCTGGCGACAACACCACCATGTCCGTCCACCTGATTCACCCGGTGGCCATGGAGGAGCAGCTGAAGTTCGCCATCCGTGAGGGTGGCCGTACCGTCGGCGCCGGTCGCGTGACCAAGATCATCAAGTGAGCTGATTCACTGATCTGAACCAAGGGCGCGGTGATCTCACCTAGTGTGGGGCACCGCGCCCTTGCCATGTCCGGACACGGACAGAGCCCATGCCCGGACATGAACGGAGCCTTCGCGGAAGGTGATCTCGGTGCGATGAGGAATCCTTCCCCCGTGTCACCGCTGTCCGGCACAGGTCGCCTGGTGATGGAGCCTCATCCTCCCATCCGGGCTCCAGCACGGACGGCCGCTGCCAGGCCACGATCCCTCAAAGGGCTGCTGTGTGATGGCGGTCGGGATCAGATCGGTGGGGGAGCGTGGGCAGGAAGGAATCCAGCCTGGCGATGGGCGGTGCCGCTACCTGGGGGTGCGCGCTACTGGGGTGGTACTACTACCGGCGATTGAGAGCGCCTTCAGCGTTCGCGCATGGTGTGGGGAATGGCGGCGGCAATCCTGTCTATCGGCGGATTGCCGGTGATGCCCAGCACGTCGCGCCACACCGGAACGAATTCATCATGATAGTTGTGACCATGGCCACCAGGAGTGGAGACCGAAGCCGCCATGTCGGCGGTCACCTGCCAAAAAGTGGACCACGGAGTCCACGAGAGGTAGGGGTTGACGTCCTCCCCGGCCTTCTCGTGGATCCAGTCGGGTTCCCGGGTGATGAGCTGGGGCTGCCACCACACGATGGGATCCGAGGCGTGCTGCAGGAAGGCAATGCGCGACCCCTCCCACCGGGGGAAGTCGACTCCCCAGTGATCGTGATGCAGCTCATCGGGAGTGGTGGCGAAGCGGAATGTCTCACCATTGTCGATGACTGGGGCGATCTCTGGACTACCTGCCCGACGCGATTGGGTGAGACTGTTCCACAGGGGAGTGAATCCAGGAGTGCCGGCCCACACCGCACCATCGACCTTCCTGGCCATGTCCTGCGCCGAGGCGAAGGCAGACTGGCCTCCGTAAGCTCCCAACGACACCCCGGACACGTAGAGCTTGGGACGGTGATGGGGATCCAGGCTGCTCCAGTAGTCGTGGATGACGTCAAAGAGAACCCGTGAGCCTTCCTTGGGGGAGTCGCGGTCCAACAGGAAGGCCCCCACCGAACCCAGGTAGCTGTACTGCATGGATGCCGTGGCGCAGTCGCCATTGGTGAGGTATTCCACTGCGGCCACCGACCATTCCTCGAGCCACCCCGAGCCGGTTCCGAACTGGACGACAAGTACCTTGCGATCGAAGGCCTTGGTGCGCAGCAGTTCGGCGAGCACCCCGTTGGCCTCCTGCTCGAACGTGCGTTTCGAGGAGAAGCCGGCGTAGACCCTGATGGGGGTCAGAGCTGGTTTGCCGGTGACGGCGTTGATGTCGACGGCCGAGGGACCGTTGGTGATGACGTCCTGGCCCTGGCGTCCCAAGGTGTCCCACGGTTCCATGGAATCCGGACTGCCGGAACGTAGTGGAGAACTCGGTTGGATGCGTCCGGGAGCGGTCGTCTTGTTGAGTTCGGCAGTTTGATGTGCCACGGCATTGGCCGTCACCCTTACCACGACACTGTTGGATGCCCAGAGCAGGAGGCTGACGACCAGGACGACGACGATGGTGGCGACGACTGGCTGGGCCACGACCTTGTGGACGCCGTAGTACAGCTTGCGCACCCCACGGACGATGAGCCGGATGAGCAGCAGCAGAGCGGTGAACAGCAGAATTCCTGCCGGGACCCCCACCGTCTGGACGAACCACACATCGCGACGCAGACCAACAGTGTCGGCAACCCTGGTCTGCTGCTTGACGCTCCACAACCACATCCAGACACTGATGAGGATGATGAGACCCGCACCGGCCCATGTGAGGTGACGGACTGCCCGGGGCGATGCCGAGATCCTGAGCACGATGGCATCTGCGAACCAGCGAGCCATGGTGCCGATGAGTGATCCGATGCCGTAGAACAGCAACGTGGACAAGGAGACGCTCACGGCGAGCATCCACCAGGTGCGTGGCACCAAGCTGGGAGTCAGGGCGGTCCACAGACCGAAGAGGGCGAACAGGAGCCCCATGGGAGAGCTGTGTGGCAGGATGCGGTGGGCATGCTGGCGAACTCTCACCGCCCAGTGTGGTGGCTGCCTGCTCACGGAGTCGTTCCGAGCCTTCTTGTCAACGGCCGACTCACCAGACGCGCGGGAAGTGTGCTGAGTCACGACCACCTCGCCTAGCGTCCGACACGCCTTGAACTGTGCGATGGCCCCGACCTCAGGGAGAGGTCGGGGCCGACCTGATTACCTAGGTACAGTAATGCAGCAGCGATCGTGATGCCAGTTCCTGGCCGCCGAGGGATCAGACCCCCGTCCTCGGCAGGGCGAGACCAGTGGAGCGGGGATCGGTGCTGGAAATCTGGTGTGTGCCGTTGGTGTCCTGCCGCCCTGACGCAGCGGGAGTCGCCGAGGCGTCACCAGTTCCCCTGCCGCCATGATCAACACCGCTCTGGTCATCAGCCATCTGCCAGGTCTCACCGGTGGTGGTGAGGAACCAGTTGCGGTCGAAGAACGTGGTGGGGTCGATCTTGCCGTCTCGGCTGGCATGGTCGATGAGTTCCTGACGAATCTCGACGAGCCCGTCCCAGGCCACGGGAGCCTCACTGACGTGTGGGTAACCACCGCCACCATTCATCCGGTAGTTGTTGATGGCCATGATGAACTTCTGGTTGTCGTTGACCGGCTTGCCCTGCCAGCTCAGCCCCAGCACGCGCTGGCCTACCGGCTTGGAGATGTCGATGGAGTACTTCACACCGGTGACGGCGTCGTAGTTGTAGTCCCAGATGGTCTTGCCGTCGATGGTGGCCTGGGTGTGACCGCCCTCGGAGGCCGGGGCCGGGTTGATCTTCTCCCCGGGTTTGGTCTGCACGAAGTAGCGGGCTGAGTACTCCAGGTAGTCGCGCAGCTGGGCACCGGTGATCTCCACGGCGGCGAGGGTGTTGTCGAAGACGTACAGTCCGGCGATGTCCTTGATCTTCACCTCACCCTTGGGAAACAGGGCGGTACGCGAGAATGGCGACACCTGGGCAATCACCGGGGTGTCGGCGTACTTGGTCTTCTTGAGGGCGCTGGAGACGGTGTCGGCCTCCACGGATCCGATGAAGTCCAGGATGGGGGTGTCCTCGACCATGGACCTCTTCGCCGACATCTCCTCGGTCGATGTTGCGACGGCCGAGTTCACGTACGTGATGGCCTTCTCGTGGGCAGCCCGCAGTTGCGGATTGTCGGCGAGCTCTGAGTCCTCGGCAACGTCACGGGTGTAGCGCTGGGTGGCCCAGGTGGAGATCGAGCCGTAGTCGATGCCAACCTTGTCGCCTGAGAAGCTCAGCGGGATCTGCACATCGGAGACGGAGCGTGCCCAGTAATCGGGCTGCGAGATGAGCACCTTGTGCCCCGAGGCGCCGTCCACGACGGTCGAGACGTCGTCGCGGTGGGTGTGCCCGGAGATGACGAGGTCGACGCCCTTGGCCTTGGTGGCCACCGAGGTGGCCATGTTCTCGTCAAGCCCCTTGTAGATCGGGGTGGCGTTCTCCTCGTCCAGGCCACCATGCACCAAGGTGACGACGACATCGGCCCCTTGCCTGCGCAGCTGACCGGCGTACTTGTCGGCGGCGGCAACCGGGTCGGTGAGGTCGACGCGGCCCTTGAGCACGGAGCGGTCCCACACGGCCGAGCCGGGGGTGGTGACGCCCACGATGCCAACCTTGACGTCGTGGCCGTCGATCTTCTTGGTCACCATGGTCGTGGGCTGGCGCAGGGGTTCACCCGTCTTGACGTCGATGACATTGGCCCCCAGCAGTGGGGCGTCGAGACTCTTGGCGAAGTTGTTCTGGACGTCCACGCCGTAGTTGAACTCGTGGTTGCCAGTGTTGGTGGCGTCGTAGCCGATGAGGTTGAAGGCTCGGGCCATCGGATTGGTGGAGTCGCCCAGTCGTTCCGGCTCTTGGGAAGCCAGATATGTCAGTGGCGTTCCCTGGATGGTGTCCCCATTGTCGACGGTGACGACCGAGTCGGCGCCGCGGTCCTGACGCGTCTGCTTGATGATCGTGGCGGCACGGGTGAGTCCGAGCGGGGCTGAGTTGCGCCCGGTGGTGTCGGGGCTGAACTCGGCGTCCTGGAAGTAGTCCCAGTTGTAGACGTGTCCGTGGACGTCGGTCGTGGACAGGACGGTCAGGGTGCTGGTGGTGCGTGCCGCATGGGCGACGGCGGTGAGCCCAGCAGACGTCAGCGTCACGGCTGCAGCAGCTACCACGGCTGCTGCGCGGGGGAAACGCATGGCAGATCTCCTCAAGGGGTGGATGGGGATGGTTCAGTACCAGCTCATCATTGCTGGTCATGGTGTCGTCCGGGTGAAGATCGGGTGATCATGGTGGGAAGAATTGTTCTGTCGAGCAGGACCTCACTGAAACCGATGTGCCTGATCCTCGTGTCCAGGGCAGGTCCACCGAACTCGCGCCGGACGACCGCGTCGGAACGGTGGCCTCAGCCCTTGCGTTTCTGCAGCTGTGCCCACTCGTCGCGCAGACCGACGGTCTGATGGAACAGCTTGGCGGTCTCGGTGTCGGACACGAAGTACCCCAGCCGTTCGAACTGGATGCTCTCACCGGGTTCGATCCGGGCCAGGGTTGGTTCCAGCTTGCACTCGGTGAGCACCTCGCGGGACTGGGGATTGAGGTCGTCAAGAGCTTCGCCGGTGCGCTCCCCGGGAATCTCGGCGGTGAACAGCCGGTCGTACATGCACACGGTCGCATCGACGGCATGCTGGGCGCTGACCCAGTGCATCGTCGACTTCACCTTGCGGCCGTCCGGTGCATTGCCGCCGCGGGAGTCGGGGTCGTAGGAGGCGTGCACCTCGACGACATTGCCCTGCTCGTCCTTGACGACGTCGGTGGCGGTGACCAGGTAGGCACCGCGCAGTCGCACCTCCCGGCCGGGCGACAACCGGAAGTACTTGCGTGGCGGGTCCTCCCGGAAGTCGTCCTGCTCGATCCACAGGGTTCCGGTGAACGGAACCTTGCGAGTGCCAGCCTGCTCGTCACCGGGATTGTTGGGCAGCTCGAACCAGTCGACGACCGGGTTGCCGTCCTCGTCGGTGGGCCAGCCGTCGAGGACGAGCTTGAGGGGATGGAGCACGGCCATGCGACGGTTCGCGGACTCGTTGAGGTCGCGGCGCACGAACGACTCGAACTCCTCGATGGCCTTGGTGGAGTTGTTGCGCGTGGTGCCGACGGCTTCACAGAAGGCACGAATGGCCGAGGCCGGGTAGCCACGCCGACGCATTCCGCGCAGGGTTGGCATGCGGGGGTCGTCCCAGCCATCCACGACGCCGTCCTCGACGAGCTTGCGCAGTCGGCGCTTGGAGGTGATGGTGTGGGTGAGCTCCAGACGGGCGAACTCGCGCTGCTTGGGGGCCGGGGCAGACAACGGCAGTTGGTCGAGGAACCATTCGTAGAGCGGACGGTGGGAGTTGAACTCCAGGGAGCACAGGGAGTGCGTCACGCCCTCGATGGCATCGGACTGGCCGTGTGCCCAGTCGTAGGTGGGGTAGATGCACCAGGAGTCACCGGTGGCATGGTGGCTCATGTGACGGATGCGATACATCACCGGGTCGCGCAGCCACATGTTCTCGTTCTGCATGTCGATCCTGGCGCGCAGGCATCGGGAACCATCCGGGAACTCCCCATCACGCATCCTGGCCAGCAGATCCAAGGACTCCTCGGCCGGACGATCCCGGAACGGGCTCTCGACGCCAGGCTTGCCGAATCCGCCGCGCTGCGCCGAGATCGTCTCAGGATCCTGGTCGTCGACGTAGGCCTTGCCCTCCTTGATGAGGAAGAGCGCCCACTCGTAGAGCTGCTCGAAGTAGTCGGAGGCATGGACGATCCTGCCGGGGGTGTAGCCCAGCCAGGCGATGTCGTCGCGGATGGACTGGACGAACTCGGGATTCTCAGTACCCGGGTTGGTGTCGTCCAGACGCAGGTTGCACACCCCGTCGAAATCCTCGGCGATGCCGAAATCAGTGACGATCGCCTTGGCGTGCCCGATGTGCAGATAGCCATTGGGCTCGGGTGGGAACCGGGTCTGAACCTTGCCGCCGTAGGTGTCGGCTGCAAGGTCTGCACGGACAACTTCGCGAATGAAATCAGATCGGGACGCCTCTGCCATGCACCGAACCCTACCGGAAAGCGTCATGCATCCGCGTGACGAGGTGTGCGGTGCCGGTCTCTCGGTGGAGTCGCAGAGGATCCTCACGAGTCCCGGGAATGACACGCACCCCCGAGCTCGTCCGTCACGTGGACTCTCGGGGGTGTGTGATGGACAGTCGTGCTGGCCGATGGTGTGGAGTGGTTGCTTGGAAAGGCTGGATCAGGAGTACATGGCCTCGGCGACGTAGACCTCGCGGGAGTCCCATTCCTTGTCGTTCTTGTCCCAGTCCCAGCAGATGAGGATTCCGATACGGGGCGTGCCGTTCTTGTTGTAGACGAACTTGGCGTCATCGGCCGAGTACTTGTCCACGTAGATCTTGCGCTGGTTGGTCACCTTGTAGCACATGGTCTTGTCGCCGCTGCTCACACGCACGACATCACCGGGCTTGAGACTCTCGTGGATCTTGTTTCCAGACGCACCACCCTTGTGGTAAGTGTGCGTCATCAGCAGTGACATGCCCTGCGGTGCACCTGGCTTGACGGACTTGTTGTACCAGGTGAAGTTCACCGGATCGTTGAGGGGCGGGACTCCTGGGGCATTCGTCTTGGAATCGACTCCGGCAGCAGAAACCTTGGCATCGATGTTGAGGGACTCGATCTTGACCTTCGTGGGATCAATTGCCGAGCCCTTCGCGGAACAACCGTTGGGGAGATCGCTGGTTGACGAGGCCTGTGACCTTGCCGTGGGGGTGATGTCGGTGGCCGCTGGCACGGCCGAGGACGATGTCTCATCGTCGTCCTTCTTCTGGTGCAGGACGATCGCCACGACGGCGATGATGATCGCCAGCGCCACGACAATGATCCCGATGATGGCCCCGCGGTGCGGCTTCTTGCCACGCTGTGGGCCTGCATGGGTAGGCTGATGGCCCTCGTTGGAGGGCAGGGGACTGTTACTCTCGCTCACGCTGACACTGTATTCCGATTTTCGTCAACTTCCACAACGGCGACTGGGGGGTCACCGAAAGTTCATCCTCACCATTGCCCCATACGACTCTGGCGTCCTCGCACCGCTTTGCCCCGTTGGCCCGTACAACTCTGATGTGCGATCGGCGATCACGGGGGCTCCCGCATGGGGGCTCTCGGTAAGCCCCGTCCGGTGAGGTCCCCATGAGCATGGGAGATCGACCCGGAGCCCGCCCCGGCTCCCGAGCGGAGCTGGGGTCTCCATGGACACGGGGGATCGACGGTTGACGATGACGAGTGAGCACCGGAGCGCCTGGCGGGTGGCTGGAGTGCGCAGTGCGCTGCCGCGGCGATAGGCTGACCACATCATGACTGAGAATTGCGCCCCCCAGCCGGCACGTACCCGAGTAGCTCCGTCTCCCACCGGTGATCCGCACGTCGGAACCGCCTACATGGCTCTGTTCGACAAAGCCTGGGCCCGTAGGACCGGTGGCCAGTTCGTCCTTCGCATTGAGGACACCGACCAGAATCGCCTGGTCGAAGGCTCGGAGGAGCAGATCTACCAGACCCTCGACTGGCTCGGGTTGGGCCCCGACGAGAGTCCGCGCCTGGGTGGACCGCACGGCCCCTACAAGCAGTCCGAACGGCTGGACACCTACCATCCCTACGTCGACAAGCTCATCGAGGACGGTCACGCCTACTACTGCTGGTGCTCCCAGGAACGTCTTGCCCAGCTGCGCGCCGACCGGGCTGCGGCCAAGTCCCCGCAGACCGGGTACGACCGCATGTGCCTGGGCATGACCAAGGAGGAGCGGGCCAAACTTCCCGGTTTCACCGAGCACCCCGTCGTGCGCATGCGCGTGCCCGATGACGTCGAGCTCGGCTTTGACGATCTCATCCGTGGTCACGTCAACGCGCCGCGGCCCGATGACCAGGTGATCCTCAAGGCTGACGGATTCCCCACGTACCACATGGCCGTCGTCGTCGACGATCACCTCATGGGCATCGACACCGTCGTGCGTGGCGAGGAGTGGATCTCCTCGACGCCCAAGCACATCCTGCTGTACACGTGGCTCGGCTGGCAGGTGCCGCGATTCGCGCACATGCCTCTGCTGCGCAATTCCGACAAGTCCAAGATCTCCAAGCGCAAGAATCCCGCTGCACGACTCATGTGGTTCCGGGAACAGGGCTACCTGCCTGATGCGTTGCGCAACTTCCTGCAGCTGCTGGCGTACCCGATCCTCGGCGAGGGGCAGGAGGTGGAGTCCTTCGAGTCCTTCGTCGCACGGTTCGACTGGGCGGACATCGCCACTGGCGGGCCGGTCTTCGACCTCAAGAAGCTCGACTGGCTCAATGGGCAGTACATTCGCAACCTTGGCCCGGAGTCTCTCACGAGCCGTGTGTTCGAGTACGTCGACCGGATGGGGCAGGCACAGGAGGTGCTGGGTCGCGATCTCACCGAGCGTGACCGCTCCATCGTCCGTGCCGCGATGCCGCTGGTGCGTGAGCGGTTGACACTGCTGTCGGAAGCTCTGCCAAAACTGGCCTTCCTGCTCGTCAACGACGACTCCTTGGTCTTTGACGCCGACTCGGTGGCCAAGCTCAAGGACGGTGCCGACGAGATTCAGCATGCCGCGGTCGAGGTGCTCAAGGGGCTTGACGACTTCTCTGCCGATGCCATTCAAGCGGCACTGCGTGCCAGACTGTGTGACGACATGGGTGTCAAGCCACGCCTGGCCTTTGCGCCGGTGCGGGTGGCAGTGACCGGATCACGAGTGTCGCCGCCACTGTTCGAGGCGATGGAGATCCTGGGCCCGCAGTCGACGCTGCACCGTATGCAGAGATTCGAAGCCGAGATGAAAAGGCAGTGAGCAGCAGTGATGTCGGGGTGCTGCGACGCCCCGTGGTGTGGTTCTGGGGTCTCGTCACCTGCTACTGGGCTCTGGTGTGGCGCACGCCGGTGTGGGACATCGACGACTTGCGTTTTGCCACTCGAGCCCGCACTCTCGGCGGTCGTATTGACTGGTCAAGTCTTGTGCCGTTTGCACGCTATGACCTGGCGGAGCGCAATGGCCGTTTCTCGGACATGATGGTGCAACTCATCATGGCCATGGGGGGATGGATCCGAATACCTCTGGTGATCTCGTCGCTGGCCATGTCGTTGGCACTGTGGCTCATGCTGCGGTCTCTCATTCGGAACCTGCGGGGAGTGGTGTCTGCCGGTGCTGACCTCTTGGCAGGTGTGGGTGCATTTTTCGTACCGATGATGCTCATCGGCCTTGACCCACACATGGGCGGCGACACGATCATGTTCATCGCTGCGAACATCGGCTACATGTGGGGTCTGGCGCTGGGGATCGTGGCCATCCTTCTCCTGTGGTCCCAGCGCAGGCCGAACGTCCGGCATGGCTGGGTGCTGTGGGTGGCGGTGCTCCTGTCGTTCGTCGCGAGCATGCACCATGAACTGAATGCGTTCGGCATCGTCGGGGCCATTGTCGCCATGGCCCTCATCACCCCTGCTGGGACGTGGACCCTCCGATGGGCTGTGGCCCTGGTGGTGGCGGCGGTGGGAAACATCGCGAGACTGGGCATGCCGGGTTTGTGGGCACGTCGCCTTCAGCTGGGTGGCCCCTACCCCTACCCGAAGTCCGTGGGGGAGATCCCGAAGCGGGTGTCGTTCGTCGTCCACTCCGCCAGCCATTCCCTCACGAATTACCCAGTGGTGTTCTTCGCCATCGTCGTGTCGGTCGTCGCCATGTGTGTGGTGGTGATGAGGCGCGACTACCACCGTCGCGCCATCGGCATCCTGCTCACCCTCTTCTGTGTGGCATCCCTCGGAGTGGCTGCAACCAGTCTGCGCATCATGACGCGGCTCACCCGACGTAAGATGCGTGGGGACATCCACCTGTACCTGTCCACCACTGGATTGCTGGCGGGGGCATGTTTCGCGGTTGCACTGGCGGCTCTCGTGGTCCTGACCGTGCTCATTGCTCGAATGCCCGGCTGCGGCATGGTGGGTGTCTCGACCGGTGCGGCATTCGGGTACTACGCACTGCCACTGATCCAGGGCTCCCCGGGGGGGCGAACCTCATTCCTGGGGCTGGTGGTCTTCACCGTGAGCGCACTGATGTGGGCGTGGGCAGCCGTGGCGCTGGCCATGGATGGTGCGACACGACTGGGCACTGCGTCGGAACCCGGCGCACAGCCAGAAGGTGCGAGGGGCAGCATCCACACCCCGCGGCTGGACGTGGCCATGGCCCTGGCCATCATCGCAACGGCGTCATGTCTGGGTACCGGCCCGCAGGGGGCATGGGGCATGCTCCAGGGAGCGACGACCAATGGCGGCACCTGGCGAGCGGTCAACGCCCAGGTGGATGCGGCACGTCGTGGTGAGCTCGACACGGTCGTCGTCCCGAAAACGCTGCCGGCCCCCGACTGGTTGCCCGACTATGCGGGTGCTCGGGAATCCGTCACGTCCTGGCTGCACCAGTACCTCGACCTCCCGAAGACCGTCATCGTGGTGCGTCGGTGAGGCCACCGCACCTGCACGCGAGTCTGCCGGCAGCAGCGGCCATGGCGTGCTGAACATGGGACTCCATCGCCGAACTGCTTCGAGTCACGCTCTCGATTTGCCTTGTTGGCTCATGGATGACACACTGTAAAAGTTGCTCCGAACGGGGCTGCGGTGTGTCACGCCCATGATCCACGGGATCGGGCCCAGCCACCGGAGTCCATGGGCAGTGGTGTCACCACCACGGTGAGTCCGCTGCCGAGCCCACGGAAAACGGGTGAGCGTCGGATGACTGCAGACAAGTCCACAGTGTTCACGGGGTCCTCTACGACTGGTGATCGGTGGTGTTCTGCGGTTTCCGATACGCGACACCCCGAGTGCGTGGGGGCGGAGTGATGTGACCTGGCGACCCGCACGTCTTGCGGGATCGTGAGGTTGGGACCAATGAGGAGTTCGCTCCTCACGCCGGAACCCTCTGGGCGTACCGGACTCCCACGTCAGGGAATCTTGGACGCGCCAGAGACGAGTAGAAGGAACAACTGTGGCGGGACAAAAGATCCGCATCAGGCTGCGGGCCTACGACCACGAGGTCATCGACTCGTCGGCGCGCAAGATCGTCGACACGGTGACCCGGACGGGTGCGAAGGTCGCGGGGCCGGTGCCGCTGCCTACTGAGAAGAACGTATTCTGTGTGATCCGTTCACCCCACAAGTACAAGGACAGCCGCGAGCACTTCGAGATGCGTACTCACAAGCGGCTCATCGACATCCTCGAACCGACCCCCAAGACCGTTGACTCGCTCATGCGTCTCGACGTTCCTGCTGGCGTCGACATCGAGATCAAGCTTCCGTGAGGTTGAGCACCATGAGCAATGAGCGCAAAGTGAAGGGGCTGCTGGGCACCAAGCTCGGCATGACCCAGTTGTGGGACGACGAGAATCGCATCGTCCCGGTGACGGTCATCCAGGCCGGTCCGTGCGTCGTGACCCAGGTGCGCACCCCCGAGACCGACGGCTACTCCGCCGTTCAGCTCGGTTTCGGTGCCGTCAAGGCCAAGAAGGTCACCAAACCGGAGGCGGGACACTTCGCCAAGGCGGGGGTCACCCCTCGTCGTCACCTCGTCGAGCTGCGTACCTCGGATGCCTCCGAGTACACCCTCGGCCAGGAAATCAGTGCTGACGTCTTTGCCGACGCCGACATCGTCGATGTCACCGGCACCAGCAAGGGCAAGGGGACCGCTGGCGTCATGAAGCGCCACGGTTTCGGAGGCCTGCGTGCCACCCACGGTGTGCACCGCAAGCACCGTTCGCCCGGCTCGATCGGTGGCTGCTCCACGCCAGGCAAGGTCCTCAAGGGCATGCGCATGGCTGGACGCATGGGCGCCGAGCGCGTGACCGTGCAGAACCTCAAGGTTCACTCCGTTGACGCCGAGCGCGGACTCATCCTGGTCCGGGGTGCCGTTCCCGGCCCGAAGGGTTCGCTCGTCGTCGTCCGCAGCGCCGCCAAGAAGGCCGCCAAGAATGGGGATGCCGCATGAACCAGACCAAGACCATCGACATCGTCAACGCCAAGGGTGCCAAGGCCGGCTCGGTCGACCTTCCCGGTGAGATCTTTGACGTCGACACCAACATTCCGCTGATCCATCAGGTCGTCGTCGCGCAGCTCGCTGCCGCCCGTCAGGGGACCCATGCCACCAAGACTCGTGGTGCGGTTTCCGGTGGTGGCAAGAAGCCGTGGCGTCAGAAGGGCACCGGACGAGCTCGTCAGGGCTCCATCCGCGCCCCGCAGTGGACCGGTGGTGGCACCGTTCACGGGCCGCAGCCGCGTTCCTACGCCCAGCGCACGCCCAAGAAGATGATTGCCGCCGCCCTGCGCAGCGCGCTGTCCGATCGGGCTCGCGACGGCCGGATCATCGTCATCGACTCGCTGGTGGCTGGCGACGTGCCGTCCACCAAGAGCGCCAAGGCTGCCCTGAGCGGTGCCGCCGAGCTCGACAAGGTTCTCGTCGTCCTGGACCGTGCCGACGTCACCTCGTGGCTGTCGGTGCGCAACCTCGCCGAGGTCCACGTGCTCTCCGTCGACCAGCTCAACACCTACGACGTCGTCAATGCCCGTACCGTGGTCTTCACCAAGACTGCGCTTGACACCTTCCTGGGTGACAAGACGAGTGCTGCCGACGCGGACGCCGCCGAGGCCGATGCCGCCGAGCTGCATCCCTATGGTGCCGACTCCTACCGGGGTGACAATCCGCCGGCCGGTTACGAGATCAAGGCCAAGGAAGAGTCCAAGAAGTTCCACACCCCGTCGTCGCCCTGGTACGGCCGCACGATCGCTGAGATCTGGTTCCGTACCGAGGAGGCCGCCGAAGCCGCTGGCTTCATCAACGCCGTGAAGAAGGAGGACACCAAGTGAGCGAGGTGAAGATCCGCGACCACCGGGACATCATCCTTGCCCCGGTCGTCTCCGAGAAGAGCTATGGGCTGCTGGACCAGAACACCTACACGTTCCTGGTGAAGCCCACCGCCAACAAGACCGAGATCAAGATCGCCATCGAGGAGATCTTCGGGGTCAAGGTCACCTCTGTCAACACGATGAACCGCAAGGGCAAGACGCGCCGCACCCGTTACGGGATGGGCAAGCGTCCCGACACCAAGCGCGCCATCGTCACGGTCGCCGAGGGTGACCGGATCGACATCTTCTCCGGCCCGGTCGCCTGAGCGAGAGACAAGGAATTCCAATGGCTATCCGAAAGCACAAGCCGACCACTCCGGGCCGTCGCGGCTCGAGCGTGTCGGACTTCTCGGAGCTGACCCGCTCCACACCTGAGAAGTCCCTGCTGGTCTCCAAGAAGAGGACCGGTGGCCGCAACAACAATGGTCGCGTCACCACACGTCACATCGGTGGTGGCCACAAGCAGGCCTACCGCATCATCGACTTCAAGCGCTACGACAAGGACGGGGTGCCCGCCAAGGTCGCTCACATCGAGTACGACCCCAACCGCACCGCCCGTATTGCCCTGCTGCACTATGCCGATGGGGCCAAGCGCTACATCATCGCCCCCGATGGTGTGAGCCAGGGACAGGCGATCCTGTCCGGTCCCGAGGCCGACATCAAGCCCGGCAACAACCTGCCGCTGCGCAACATCCCGGTGGGTACCACCATCCATGCCGTGGAGCTGCGTCCCGGTGGGGGCGCCAAGATGGGCCGTTCGGCTGGTGCCTCCGTGCAGCTGGTCGCCCGTGAGGGCAAGTACGCCACCCTGCGCCTGCCGTCTGGCGAGATGCGTATGGTTGACGTGCGCTGCCGCGCCACGGTGGGCGAGGTCGGCAACGCCGAGTACGCCAACATCAGCTGGGGCAAGGCAGGACGCAGCCGCTGGAAGGGCGTGCGCCCGACCGTCCGCGGTGTCGTCATGAACCCGGTCGACCACCCGCACGGCGGTGGTGAGGGTCGTACCTCCGGTGGCCGTCATCCGGTGAGCCCGTGGGGCAAGCCCGAGGCCCGCACCCGTAAGAAGAACAAGGCGAGCAGCCGTCTCATCGTGCGTCGCCGCAAGTCCGGCAAGAAGCGCTGATTGGGAGTCTGAGACATGCCACGCAGTCTGAAGAAGGGCCCCTTCGTCGACGAGCACCTGGCCAAGAAGGTCGATGCCCAGAACGAGGCGGGTACGCACAACGTCATCAAGACCTGGTCGCGTCGTTCGATGGTGACCCCCGACATGATCGGGCACACCATCGGCGTTCACGACGGTCGCAAGCACGTCCCGATCTTCATCACCGAGGCCATGGTCGGGCACAAACTCGGTGAGTTCGCCCCGACGCGGACGTTCAAGGGCCACGTGAAGGAAGACAAGAAGGCGCGCAGGCGCTGACGAGAGGGAAGCTGATTCATGAGCACCACTGAGAGCCGACCGAGCCGTCGCGCTGCCCTGCTCGGGGATCGTCCTGGTTCCTACGCCATCGCGCGTCACGTCCGGATGAGCCCGAGCAAGTGCCGTCGCGTCGTCGACCTGGTCCGCGGCATGGATGCGGCTGAGGCCGTAGACATGCTCAAGTTCGCCCAGCAGGTCGCTGCTGAGCCGGTCCGCAAGGTCATCGCCTCGGCCATGGCCAATGCCGAGCAGACCGAGGGTCTGCGCGGCGACGACCTGTACATTTCGCAGGCTTTTGTCGACGAGGGTGTGACCATGCGCCGCATCCGTCCCCGTGCCAAGGGTTCGGCAAGCCGTATTCTCAAGCGCGGCAGCCACATCACCGTGGTTGTCGAGCCCAAGGATGCCCGTCCTGAGCCCAAGAGGGCGAAGAAGGGCCGTCCTGCCACCACCGTCCAGACCGAGACCAGGAAGGGAGCCTGACATGGGCCAGAAAATCAACCCCCATGGTTTCCGTCTCGGTGTGACGACCGATCACAAGACTCGCTGGTACGCCGAGAAGCAGTATGCCGAGCTGGTGGGCGAGGATGTCAAGATCCGCGACTGGCTCAAGAAGAACCTTGAGCGTGCCGGTATCTCCTCCATCGAGATCGAGCGTCGCTCCGAGCGCGTCACCATTTTCCTCTCCGCTGCCCGCCCGGGCATCGTCATCGGACGCAACGGCGCCGAGGCCGAGCGGGTGCGTCGGGAGCTCGAGAAGCTCACCGGCAAGCAGATCCAGCTCAACATCCTCGAGGTGAAGAACCCCGAGACCGATGCCCAGCTGGTCGCCCAGGGAATCGCCGAGCAGCTCGCTGCCCGCGTCGCATTCCGTCGCGCCATGCGCAAGGCCCAGCAGTCTGCCATGCGTTCCGGTGCCCAGGGAGTCCGCATCAAGTGCTCCGGCCGTCTGGGTGGAGCCGAGATGAGCCGTTCCGAGGGCTACCGTGAGGGACGCGTGCCGCTGCACACCCTGCGCGCCGACATCGACTACGGCTTCTTCGAGGCCCGCACCACCTATGGCCGAATCGGTGTCAAGGTGTGGATCTACAAGGGCGACGTCACCGGCACCCGCGCCGAGCGTGCTGCCCAGAAGGCCGCACGTCAGGCCGCCCAGGGCAATCGTCGTGGTGGCCCGCGCGGTCGTCGTGGCCGCGGTGATCGCCCCGATCGCGGTGGACGTCGTCGCGCAGCCGAGGCCAACCGCTCCAAGGGGAGCCAGGCCGAGGCCAAAGCCCCGCAGACTGAGAACGCAGGAGCCTGAGAATGCTGATTCCTCGTCGTGTGAAGTACCGTAAGCAGCACCACCCCAAGCGTTCTGGTGCTGCCAAGGGTGGGACCGAGCTCGCCTTCGGCGAGTACGGCATCCAGGCCCTTGAGGGCGGCTACCTGACCAACCGTCAGATCGAGGCCGCTCGTATCGCCATGACCCGCTACATCAAGCGTGGCGGAAAGGTGTGGATCAACGTCTACCCCGACCGTCCCATGACCAAGCACCCCGCCGAGTCCCGTATGGGTTCCGGCAAGGGTACCCCTGAGTGGTGGGTCGCCAACATCAAGCCGGGACGTGTGCTCTTCGAGCTGTCCGGTGTGCCGGAGGAGGTGGCCCGTGAGGCCATGCGTCTGGCCATCCACAAGCTCCCCATGAAGGCCCGGTTCATCTCTCGTGAAGGTGGTGCCCACTGATGGCAAAGCTGAAGGCTGCCGACCTGCGACAGCTCTCTGGGGATGAGCTGCGCAGCAAGGTGAGTGAACTGAAGGAAGAGCTGTTCGGGCTGCGTTTCCAGGCCGCCACGGGTCAGCTCGAGGACACTGCCCGCATCCGTGAGGTCCGCAAGGACTTGGCGCGGGTCTACACCGTGCTCCAGGAGCGCAAGCTCAACATCATTGACGACCCTGACGCCACGAAGGAGGCCTGACCATGAGCGACAACACTGCGCAGCGTCAGACGCGCCGCAAGGTTCGCGAGGGCCTCGTCGTGTCCGACAAGATGGACAAGACGATCACCGTTGCCGTGGAGGACCGCTCCAAGCACCGTCTGTACGGCAAGGTCATGACCACGACCACCCGTCTCAAGGCGCATGACGCCAACAACGAGGCAGGTATCGGTGACCGGGTGCGGATCATGGAGACCCGTCCGCTGTCGGCGACCAAGCGCTGGCGCCTCGTCGAGATCGTCGAGAAGGCCAAGTGACCTGATCCCCTCCAGCAGTCCGACCTGCTGAGAGCAATGGCCCGTCCCAATGGGGGCGGGCCATTTTCCATCCGCTGCGAGCGGAACGGACCGCTGCGCAGAATTAGCTCTCATACTCCAAATGAGGTACCCTGTACAAGTTGCCCTGCGACTGTGCCTTCGCCGATGCTCCTGCTGACGCGATCTGGGACCTCTCGCGGGCCGTGCCGCGTGCCCCTCGAGGTACGGGCTTCCTCCTGGCAAAATCCAGGGGGTTCGTTTCGATGAGTCCCACCAGGCCCGAGAGGGAACCAGCGGGGCAAAGGAGAAATAAATGATTCAGCAGGAGACGCGACTCAAGGTCGCCGACAACACGGGGGCCAAGGAACTCTTGTGCATCCGTGTTCTCGGTGGGTCCAAGCGTCGCTACGCCAGTCTCGGTGACACCATCGTGTGCACCGTCAAGGACGCCATCCCGGGCGGCAACGCCAAGAAGGGGGAGGTCGTCAAGGCCGTCGTCGTCCGTACCACGAAGGAGTGCCGTCGTACCGACGGTTCCTACATTCGTTTCGACGAGAATGCCGCCGTGCTCATCAAGGCCGACAACGAGCCTCGTGGTACCCGTATCTTCGGGCCGGTCGCTCGTGAGCTGCGTGACCGCAAGTTCATGCGCATCGCCTCGCTCGCTCCGGAGGTGATCTGAGTGAAGTCCCTCAAGATCAAGAAGGGTGACCGCGTCAAGGTCATCGCCGGCAACGACAAGGGCACCATCGGTGAGGTTCTCTCCGTCGACCCCAGGCGTGAGCGTGTGGTCGTCTCTGGTGTCAACATCCGCAAGCGTCACCGTCGCGAGATGCCCAATGCCCAGGGTGGTACCACTCCCGGTGGCATCATCAGCGCCGAGGCCCCGATCCACGTGTCGAACGTCCAGCTCGTCACCAAGATCGATGGCAAGGATGTCGTCACCCGCGTCGGTTACCGTCGTGAGGACGTGACCAAGCGTCGCCCCGATGGTTCGGAGTACGCCGCCCAGCGCAGCGTCCGTTACCTCAAGAAGGAGGAGTCCAAGTGAGCACTGACGCCCCCGAGAAGACGACGCACAGCATGCCCCGCCTCAAGCAGCGCTACCGGGAGGAGATCGTCCCGGCGCTGCAGGAGGAGTTCCACTACGCCAACCCGATGCTCATTCCCGGTCTGGAGAAGATCGTGGTGAACATGGGTGTCGGCGACGCTGCCCATGACTCCAAGATCATGGACGGTGCCATTCGCGACATCACCGCCATCACCGGTCAGAAGCCGCAGGTGACCCGTGCTCGCAAGTCCATCGCGCAGTTCAAGCTGCGTGAGGGCCAGCCCATCGGCTGCCACGTCACCCTGCGTGGTGACCGCATGTGGGAGTTCGCCGACCGCCTGTTGACGTTGGCCCTTCCCCGTATCCGCGACTTCCGTGGTCTCAATGCCAACCAGTTCGACGGCAACGGCAACTACACCTTCGGTCTGTCCGAGCAGGTCATGTTCCTCGAGATCGACCAGGACAAGATCGACCGTGTCCGTGGTATGGACATCACCTTCGTGACCACTGCCAGGACCAACGACGAGGGCAAGGTGCTGCTCAAGCACCTCGGCTTCCCGTTCAAGGCCAAGGACGATCCCAAGAAGGCCCGCGCCAAGCGTGGACCGGCTTACTACGCCAAGAAGAAGAAGAAGTGAGGCTCTGATGGCGAAGACAGCTCTCAAGGTCAAGGCAGCCCGCAAGCCCAAGTTCGGCGTGCGCGCCTACACCCGCTGCCAGCGCTGCGGGCGTCCGCACTCGGTTTACCGCAAGTTCGGACTGTGCCGCATCTGCCTGCGCGAGATGGCCCATGCCGGCGAGCTTCCCGGCGTGACCAAGTCGTCCTGGTGACCCACCGCCTCCCTGCGGTGCCTTGACACACCGAATCCGGGGCAGAGATGTTTTCCGGGTTCACCCCAATCATCCGACGCACCAGGTCCAGCACCCCGTTCCCTCACGAACCGATCGGGCTGGAAACCGATGCGAGAAAGAAGCCGAACAGCCATGACCATGACTGATCCGATCGCAGACATGCTGACTCGTCTGCGCAACGCCAGCTCGGCGTACCATGACTCGACGAGCATGCCCTCCTCCAAGATCAAGGTCGGAATTGCCGAGATCCTCAAGGAGCAGGGTTACATCGCCGATTACACCGTCAGCGATCCCCAGGAGGGCGAGGTCGGCAAGACCCTCGTTCTCACCCTCAAGTACGGCGAGAACCGTGAGCGTGCCGTTGCGGGCGTGCGTCGTATCAGTAAGCCCGGTCTGCGCGTCTACGCGAAGGCCAACGCCCTGCCGAAGGTTCTCGGCGGGCTGGGCATTGCCATCATTTCCACCTCGAAGGGTCTGCTGACTGATCGTCAGGCCCACGAGCAGTCCGTGGGCGGGGAAGTCCTCGCCTACGTGTGGTGACCGGTCGAGACAGTAAGGAGTAGAAAATGTCGCGTATTGGCAGGCTCCCCATCACCGTCCCGTCCGGTGTTGAGGTGAAGCTGGATGGCCAGGACGTCGAGGTGAAGGGCCCCAAGGGTGCTCTGAATCTCTGCGTCGCCGAGCCTATCGCAGTCGACAAGAACGACGAGGGACAGATCGTCGTCACCCGTCCCGACGACGAGCGGGAGAACCGCTCGCTGCACGGTCTGACGCGCACCCTCATCAAGAACATGGTCATCGGTGTCACCGAGGGCTATGAGAAGAAGCTTGAGATCCAGGGCGTTGGTTACCGTGTCATCGCCAAGGGCCCCAAGCAGTTGGAGTTCAACCTGGGATTCTCCCACCCGGTGATCGTCGACGCCCCCGAGGGCATCACCTTCGCCGTGGAGAACCCGACCCACTTCTCGGTGCAGGGCATCGACAAGCAGCTGGTCGGCGAGGTTTCCGCGAACATCCGCAAGATCCGCAAGCCTGAACCCTACAAGGGCAAGGGTGTCCGTTACGTCGGCGAGAATGTACGCCGCAAGGTTGGAAAGGCAGGTAAGTGACGATGGCAAACTCCCTGCATATTCACAAGCACCTGTCCTCGCGTACGGCTTCCCGCACCCGTCGCCAGATCCGTGGTCGCAAGAGGGTCTTCGGCACCGTCGAGCGTCCTCGCATGGTCGTGACGCGCTCGTCCAAGCACATCCTCGTGCAGGTTGTCGACGACGTCGCCGGTCACACCCTGGCCAGCGCCTCCTCGATGGAGGCCGACGTGCGTGCCCTCGACGGCGACAAGACCGCCAAGGCAGCCAAGGTGGGCGCCCTCGTGGGCGAACGCGCCAAGGCTGCGGGGATCGACAAGGTCGTTTTCGACCGCGCGGGCAACCAGTACCACGGACGGATCGCTGCGCTGGCCGATGCGGCCCGCGAAGCCGGTCTGGACTTCTGACCACGAAAGGTAAGTGAGCAACGATGAGTGAACCCCAGCGCCGCGGTGGCGGTGCAGGTGAGCGTCGTGGCCGCGACGACCGTCGTGGCCGCAACAACGAACGCGAGAACAATCAGTACCTCGAGCGCGTCGTGGCCATCAACCGCGTCGCCAAGGTCGTCAAGGGTGGACGTCGCTTCAGCTTCACCGCTCTGGTGGTGGTTGGCGACGGCAACGGCACCGTTGGCGTCGGATACGGCAAGGCCAAGGAGGTGCCCACCGCCATTGCGAAGGGCGTCGAGGAGGCCAAGAAGCACTTCTTCCACGTGCCGCGCGTCGGCCGTACCATCACCCATCCGGTGACTGGTGAGAAGGCTGCCGGTGTGGTCCTGCTGCGTCCGGCCTCCCCCGGTACCGGTGTGATCGCCGGTGGTTCGGCCCGTGCTGTCCTGGAGTGCGCCGGTGTGCACGACGTGCTCGCCAAGTCTCTGGGTTCGGCCAATGCCATCAACGTCGTTCAGGCAACCGTTGCTGCCCTTCAGCAGCTCGAGGAGCCCGAGGAGATCGCACGCCGTCGTGGTATGCCTCTGGAGGACGTTGCCCCGGCTGCTCTGCTGCGGGCCCGCAAGGAGGCCGACGAGGCCGCCGCTGCAGCTCGTGCAGAAGCGAAGGCAGGTGCCTGATGAGCAAGATCAAGGTCACCCTGAAGAAGTCGGGTGTCAATGCCAAGCCGAAGCATCGCGAGACCCTGCGCAGCCTTGGGCTGCGTCGTCCCGGTGACTCGGTGATGAAGGAAGACCGTCCCGAGATCCGCGGTATGGCCAACGCCGTGCGGCATCTCGTGATCATGGAAGAGGTGGACTGACATGGCTATCGAGCTTCATGACCTCAAGCCCGCCCCCGGAGCCCACAAGTCCCGTACCCGTGTGGGTCGCGGTGAGGGTTCCAAGGGCAAGACGTCTGGACGCGGTACCAAGGGAACCGGCGCTCGCAAGAACGTTCCCGAGTGGTTCGAGGGCGGCCAGATGCCTCTGCACATGCAGATGCCGAAGTTCCGCGGTTTCAAGAACCCGTTCCGTACCGAGTACCAGGTCGTCAATCTCGACAAGCTCGCAGCGCTCTACCCCGAGGGTGGCACTGTGACCGTTGACGATCTCATCGCCAAGGGCGCGGTGCGTGACAACGAGCTCGTCAAGGTGCTCGGCACCGGTGAGCTGACCGTGGCACTTGACGTCAAGGTCGATGCCTGGTCCAAGTCGGCCAAGGAGAAGATCGAGAAGGCAGGCGGCAGCGTCTCTGAGCGCTGAGACAGCTTGACCTGAACCTTTCGGGGCGGTGACTTCCTAGAAGTCACCGCCCCGATTGTCTTTTCCACAAGCGATTTCCACGATGTTGCATTTCGGTCAATCTTGTTTCATGTGACGAAACTGTGGTCTCACCTGTGTAATATCAACTCACACATTGCGGCGGGCTGGACCTGCCCGATGCGTGATTCGTGCAGAGCATCGACCGTGCCTGTGGTGTTGACAACGACATGTCGACACTGATGTGCCTTCCGAACCGTTGCTGGCACGAATCCGCGACGGTTGCGTGGGGGACGACCTCACACTCGAGAAAGGACGCTCGTGCTCAAGTACTTGCTACGACGTCTTGTCAACTACGTGGTGCTGCTGTTCATCGCCGTGTCGTTGGCCTATCTGGTGGCCTCGGCGGCGTTGGATCCGCGAAATGCCTTTGATCGCACCAATCCGAAACTCAACTGGGATTCGGTCAATGCGACGTTGACCGATTACAACATCAATCCCGACACCAGTATCTGGACACGATACGTTCGCTGGCTCGAGATGGTCTTCGGCCACTGGAACTGGGGCTGGACGCCGCACGGGGAGTCGATCAATGCCCTGCTCGGCACCCGGATCGGTGTGTCCATCCGCCTGGTGACCATCGGGGCCATCATCGGCATGGCCGGTGGTGTCGCGGTCGGCGCATGGTGCGCGGTACGGCAGTACAAGGCCGGCGATCGAATCGTCTCGTTCATCTGCCTGTTGCTCATCTCCACCCCGACGATGGTGCTGGCGGTACTGCTCCAGATGGGTGGTACGGCATTCAACCAGGCCACTGGCACGGCGTTCTTCCAGTTCATCGGGGAGACGGGAGCACATGGCGACTACTTCGGTGCCGAACTCCTCAGCCGTATGCAGCACCTCCTGTTGCCCACCATCTCGATGTCTGCCCTGAGCCTGGCGAGCTATTCGAGGTACCAGCGCAACCTCATGCTCGACACCCTGGGTGCGGACTACGTGCGCACTGCTCGAGCCAAGGGTTTGCGCAAGGGCCGGGCCGTCAAGCACCACGCCCTGCGCAATGCCATCATCCCGATGGCGACCTACTTCGCCTTCGGCGTGGCCCTCATCTTCACCGGTGCGGCAGTGACCGAGCAGGTCTACGCCTGGAACGGCATGGGTTCGTACTCGGTGACCTCGATCCAGCAGCAGGACATCAATGGCACGGTGGCAGTCGTGGCCTTCTCCGGCGCCTGCACCCTCACCGGTGCACTGCTGTCCGATCTGCTCATCGCCATCATTGATCCCCGAGTCCGGGCTCGGTGAGGAAGGTAATCATGACTGATCCCTCGAACAGCCCGAGCTTCGAGCTCAACACCCCGTCCACCGGGCCCCATGGCACCGTCAAGGGGGGCAATGCCGACACGGCATCCACCATCGACAACCGGGTGAGGAAGAATGACGATCACCCGACCGACGGCAGGCGACTGTCTCGTCGTCAGTTGGTGCTTCGACGGTTCTGGCGTTCCGTGGGGGCGAAGGTCGGCACGATCGGACTGGCCCTCGTCATCCTGCTGGCCCTCATCGGCCCCATCTTCGCCAACTGGGACTACTCGGTGGCCGACACCTATGCCTTCCTCACCCCGCCAGACTCCACACACTGGTTCGGCACCAACCAGGGCGGGTTCGACCTGTTCGCCATGACCCTGCGTGGTCTGCGCAAGTCGTTGGTCATCGGCTTCGCCGTGGCCTTCCTCGTGGAGTTCCTGGCGGCCATGATCGGCGCCTCGGCCGCATACTTCTCCGGCATCACCGAGAAGATCATTCTCTGGTTCATCGACCTGCTCCTGGTCATCCCGTCCTTCCTCATCATCGCCATCATTGCCCAGCACTCGGCATCCTCGGGAAGCTCGACGTGGATCCTCATCATTCTGTTGACCGCATTCAGCTGGATGCTGTCGGCACGCGTCATCCGTGCCATGACCCTGTCGGTGGTGAACCTGGACTACGTCCATGCAGCCAAATTCATGTCGGTGCCGCCGTTCACCATCATCGTCAAGCACGTGCTGCCCAACATCGCGAGCTACCTCATCATCGACTTCACCCTCGGGGTGGTCTCGGCGATCATGAGTGAGACGATCCTGTCCTTCTTCGGGTTCGGCGTGCAGAAGCCCGAGACCTCACTGGGCACCCTGCTCGCCGACGGGACGAGGTCGGCAACCACCACTCCGTGGCTGTTCCTCTTCCCGGCCGGCATCCTCGTGATCCTGTTGCTGAGCGTCAACTTCATCGGAGACGCACTCCGTGACGCCCTCGACCCGTCGTCCCAGTCTGGTGGTCAAGCATGAGCAAGAAAGAACACAAGACCTTCGAGTCCAGTGCCCTGCCGACACCTGTCCCGGGAGTGCCCGTGCTGCAGGTTGAGGATCTCAACGTACGGTTCCCCTCCGAGGACGGTGTCGTCCACGCGGTGCGTGGGGTCAACCTCACGGTGCATGCCGGTGAGATCCTTGGTGTCGTGGGGGAGTCCGGCTCCGGAAAATCCGTCACCTCGATGTCGGTCATGGGGCTGCTCGACGACAACGCCAAGGTCGAGGGATCCATCAAACTGCACGGTACCGAGCTGCTCGGCCGCAGTGACGAATGGATGTCCGACGTGCGAGGTGCCCAGATCGCCATGGTCTTCCAGGATCCGCTGTCGTCGCTCACGCCGGTGTACACGGTCGGTGACCAGCTCGTCGAGGCGCTGCTGGTGCATGATCCCGGACTCGGCAAGTCGCGCGCCTGGGATCGTGCCGTCGAACTGCTCGACATGGTGGGTATCCCCAACCCCAAGGTGCGTGCCAAGGCCTTCCCGCACGAGTTCTCCGGTGGTATGCGTCAGCGCGTCATCATCGCCATGGCCATCGCCAACAACCCCGACCTCATCATCGCCGATGAGCCGACCACGGCATTGGACGTGACGATCCAGGCTCAGATCCTCGATCTGCTGCGCGTTGCCCAGCGGGAGACCCATGCCGGCATCATCCTCATCAGCCACGACCTCGGCGTCGTCGCCGGACTCGCCGACCGCGTCTCGGTGATGTATGGCGGTCGGATCGTGGAGTCCGCGTCGGTGGAGGACGTCTTCTACCACGCACGTCATCCCTACACGATCGGTCTGCTGGGGTCGCTGCCACGCCCGGACCTGGACAAGACCGAGACCCTCACCCCGGTCGAGGGCAACCCACCGTCGCTGCTCAATCTGCCGCCGGGCTGCCCGTTCGCTCCGCGATGCCCGATGGCCGTCGATGCGTGCCGTCAGAGTGAGCCAGACCTGGTGGACACGGACCTGCACGATCACCTCGCGGCCTGCATCCGTTCCTCCGACCTCGTCGACGTCGACTACTACCAAGTGTATCCGCGTCCACAGAGTGCCAGGGCACGGTCCAAGCGGGCGCTGGAGCTTGCCGAGCGTGAGGCCCTCACCGATGTCCTCGAGCTCGATGGGCTCGTCAAGACCTATCCGCTCATGAAGGGGTCGGTGTTCAAGCGCCGGGTGGGCACCGTCCACGCCGTCGACGGCATTTCGTTTCGTATCAAGGAGGGCGAGACGCTCGGCCTGGTCGGTGAGTCCGGTTGCGGCAAGACGACGACGATCATGTCGATCCTCGAACTTGCCGCCCCCGAGGATGGACGGGTTGTCGTGCTGGGCAAGGACACCAGGAGACTTGACCGTGCCGACCGCAAGACGGTGCGCCAGGACCTGCAGGTCGTCTTCCAGGACCCGATGGCGTCCTTGGACCCGCGCATGCCGATTCACGACATTCTGGCCGAGCCGTTGAAGTACAACGGTTGCCCCAAGGACGACATCGCCGATCGGGTGAGTGAACTCATGGGCCTGGTCGGTCTGGAACCGGCCCATGCCAACCGGTACCCGCGTAACTTCTCCGGAGGCCAGAAGCAGCGCGTGTGCATCGCTCGGGCACTGGCCCTGGAGCCCAAGCTCCTCGTGCTCGACGAGCCGGTGTCGGCCCTGGACGTCTCGATTCGTGCCGGGGTGCTCAACCTGCTGGAGAAGCTTCGCGAGGAGATGGGGCTTGCCTACCTGTTCGTGGCGCACGACCTGTCGGTGGTGCGGCACATCGCCAACCGGGTGGCCGTCATGTATCTGGGACGCATCGTCGAACTCGGCGAGATCAGTCAGGTCTTCGACCACCCGATGCACCCGTACACCCAGGCACTGCTCTCGGCCATCCCGGTGCCCGACCCGGCCAAGGAACGGGCCCGTAGCCGGATCATCCTCGAGGGCGACCTGCCCTCACCGGCAGCCCCGCCCAGTGGTTGCCATTTCCATACCCGGTGCCCGAAGTTCAAGCTGTTGAGCCCCGAGGAGCAGGTGAGGTGTCGGGAGCAGCGGCCCGGTCTGGACTACCCGGATGCGAACAAGGACCGACGGGTGGCCTGCCACTACCCGGAGTCGGTCTCGGCGTTCTGAGGTGGCCGGTCGGCACCGATCAACGTGTGTCACGATTGGGTCACAATTTGATCTCAGGATGGCAAAAAGACGTCATGGGTCAGAAGAAGTGTGCAAAAGTTGGCTCACTATCACACCACGGGTGAGTGCTCACTCGTCATCAATCGGAGGTAGCGGTGCGTAAGTCAGTAACAGCAACGGTCGCCATGCTTGCGGTCGGCTCGCTGGCCCTCACGGGTTGTGGCCAGAAGAACCAGAGCAACCCGAATGCGGGCAAGGGCGGGGGAACGACCAGCAAATCCGCTCCACTGCAGGACCTCAACATCAAGTCCCGTGACGAGGTCAAGGACGGTGGCACTGTCCGGTTCTCCATCGAGACCTTGCCGACGACGTGGAACGCCCTGCACATCGACGGTAACACGGTGGATCTCAGCACCACCATCATGGGTTTCGTCGGGGCGAACAACTTCGACATCGCCGAGGACGGCACCCCCAAGCCCGACACCGACTACCTGCAGTCCTACGACGTGCAGACCAATGGCGGCAAGCAGGTCGTCACCCTGCACCTCAACCCGAAGGCCAGGTGGAACTCCGGGCGCACCATCGACTACACCGACTACCAGGCCACCTGGAAGGCCAACAACGGTGCCAACGAGGACTTCAAGATGGCCAGCTCGGACGGTTTCAACCAGATCGAGTCGGTGAAGAAGGGCGACAAGGACACCGACGTCGTCATCACCTACAAGGCCACCTACCCCGACTGGACCGCCACGTGGAGCAGCGTCATGCCCAAGGAGGGCGTCGGCACCCCCGAGACGTTCAACAACGGCTGGAAGCAGTTCAAACCGGAGTGGTTCACCGGTCCGTTCACCCTGGACCGCATCGACCAGGCCCAGAAGACCCTGTACCTCAAGCGCAACCCCAACTGGTGGGGGGAGAAGGCCAAGCTCGACACCGTCTCGTTCCGTGCCATGGACCCGGCCACCATGTCCAAGGCCTTCGCGAACAAGGAGATCGACGTCGTCGACGACATCATCACCAAGGACGCCTACGAATCGGCCAGGAAACGTGACGACGGCGAGCTGCGTCAGGCAGGTTCCACGCAGTGGCGACACATCACCTTCAACGCCAAGTCTGGCCCGCTGCAGGACAAGAACGTCCGTCAGGCCATCGCCAAGGGCCTGGACCGGGAGTCCATCGCTCGTTCCGACCTCGCCGGTCTGCCGGTCGATGCCGCCTCGGTGATGCTCGGCAACCACTTCTTCATGCCCGGTCAGAACGGCTACACCGACAACAGCGGTGGTTCCAAGTACGACCCCGAGGCCGCCAAGAAACAGCTCGACGAGGCCGGGTGGAAGTCCGACGGCGGCACCCGCACCAAGGACGGCAAGCAGCTCGTCGTCAACTACTCCCTGCTGACCGGTGTGCCCACCTCCGACAACGAGGGGCAGTTGTTCAAGCAGGACATGGAGAAGATCGGCGTCAAGGTGAACTTCGTCAACACCCCGCCCGACGACATGTCCAAGGTGCTCACCTCGCACTCCTTCGACACCATCAGCTTCACCTGGCAGGGCACTCCGTACCCGATGGCCAACGTGCGTCAGATCTACGGTGCCAAGGCAGAAGGGTCCAAGCAGCCCTCGGAGGCCAACTACTCCCAGCTCATCGATCCGCGCATCGAGAAGCTCATCTCCCAGGTGGACACCGAGATGGACGTCAAGAAGCGTCAGGAGCTCGCCAACGAGGCCGACAAGCACATCTGGGACGACGTCATGACGCTGCCGCTGTACCAGCGCATCAAGTTCACCGGTGTGCCGAAGAACCTGGCCAATGTCGGTGCCTCCACCTTCCAGACCACCCGTGCCGAGGACATCGGCTACCTCAAGTGAGTGATTGCCCGGTTGGTCGGTGACGTGGGGGCGGGTCCGTGTGGCTCTCCCCCACGTTCGCGTCTGGGCACGCCGCATCCATCCCGGTGGCCATCGGCTCGGCGATACGCCCCCACGTTCGCGTCTGGGCACGCCTCTCCGGTGCAAACTGTTGATCCGCTGGTGCTCGCTCCCCATGTTCGGACACGGTGCGACGCCGTCCTGCGGCTGAGGTCTGGGGTGGTGGGGGAGCCTCTCTGGTGGTGCTGGCTGTCTGCGCCGTGGTGGCCGACTTTCCCGTGTTTTTCTCGATGCGAGACGGTCCCGTCGGCGCTGTGGACAGTCGGGCTCACATGAGGATGGACAGCACGACGAGGGCGGCAGTGATGCCGATCGTCACCCAGTTGGGGCGCATGGCAACGGTTGCGGGGCCATCGGGATGACGCTCCACCTGCTCCATCTCGATGAGGTGGGCCGTGTCTGCGGCGTCCAGACTCAGCCGGACGGGGCGCTGCGCACCGTCAATGATCTCGGTGTGCGTGTGTGCTGGGCCACCGTCCTGGCCGGTGAGGCGTCCGTGTGAACCCCGGGCAGGAGCGGCCCAGGCCCGTACCTTCCTGGTCCTTCCCTCGGCAGGGTCGGCTGTGAGGGTGAGTCCCCAGTGCGGACTCACCGAGGTCAGTGCTGCCCATGAGACGTCCCAGATGCGGAACTGGTTGATGACGTGGACGCCGTCGTCGTCGATACGCACCGCGGCAAGTCCCCAGAACAGCCACACCATCCACAGGAACAACCCGATGGTGGGCAGGTGCGTCAGCCCAGAGGCCAGGCCGATCCTGCTGGCGTCCCACACCAGCAGGCACAGGCAGATCACCGCAATCACCGTGGTTCCGATGCGTCCTGCATGGGAAGAGATGATGACAGGTGGTCGCATGTCGGCTCCTGGACTGGGAACTCGTGTCGGACGAACGGTTGGGGCGGGGTTGTAGGTTGACGGTGTTGCCCATGATGGGGTGCCCATCGCCCGGGGCCATGTGTCAGGCAGCACATGCCTGGCAGGGGCGCTCTGGGCCGGAACCTCCGATCCTCAGCCTAGGAGCTTGCTCCAAAATGTGGTGTGTGGGCTCGGAATTGATAGGCTACCCCAGTCGAGTCGTGTCGATGAGCCCGGTTCGGGGCGCGACACCTCGATTACCAAGCACGAGATGATGGGAGCGGACACGGATGCTTTCCGCCTTCGCGAATGCGTTCCGGACGCCAGACCTACGCAAGAAGATCTTCTTCACGATTGGCATCCTGGCTATTTTCCGACTGGGGTCGGTGCTCACCGTACCCAATGTCAACATGGCAAACATCCACACCTGCCAGGCGCAGGCCAGCTCCAGTGGCGCTGCCAGCCTGTACACGATGATCGACATGTTCTCCGGTGGTGCGCTGCTGCAGCTGGCGATCTTCGCGCTGGGAATCATGCCCTACATCACGGCATCGATCATCCTGCAGCTGTTGACGGTCGTCATTCCCAAGCTCGAGGCGCTGAAGAAGGAGGGTGCAGCCGGGCAGAACAAGATCACCCAGTACACCCGCTACCTCACGCTGGTGCTGGGCGTTCTGCAGGCCACCGCATTCGTCACCATGGCTGTTTCGGGCACGCTGTTCCAGACCTGTCAGCTGCCCATCGTCTATGACGAGAACATCTTCCTCGTCGTCGTCATGGTGCTCACGATGACCGCCGGTACCGCCATCGTCATGTGGCTGGGTGAGCTCATCACCGAGCGCGGCGTCGGCAATGGCATGTCCATCCTCATCTTCACCCAGATCGCCGCTCGGTTCCCCGGGGCCATGTGGCAGATCAAGACCTCTCGCAATGGTGCTGGTCAGGCCCATGCCTGGTTCATCTTCCTGCTGGTTCTCGCCGTCGGACTGTTGGTCATGGCAGCCGTCATCTTCATCGAGCAGGGCCAGCGCCGCATCCCGGTGCAGTACGCCAAGCGCATGGTTGGTCGACGCATGTTCGGCGGTACCACCACCTACATCCCGCTCAAGGTCAACCAGTCCGGCGTCATCCCGGTGATCTTCGCCTCGTCGATCCTGTACCTGCCGGTGCTCTATGCCATGTTCCGTCCCCAGTCGAAGGGCGCTGCATGGATCAACCACTACTTCGTGCGTGGTGACCACCCGCTCTACAACATCGTCTACTTCCTGCTCATCATCTTCTTCTGCTACTTCTACGTGTCGATCACCTTCAACCCGGTTGAGATGAGCGACAACATGAAGAAGTACGGCGGCTTCATCCCGGGAGTACGGGCCGGAAAGCCCACGGAGGACTACTTGGCGTATGTGCTCTCCCGTCTCACGGCACCCGGTTCGCTGTACCTCGGCCTCATCGCGATGATCCCGACCCTGGCGCTGGTGTACCTGCACTCCAACCAGAACTTCCCGTTCGGCGGCACCAGTATCCTCATCGTCGTGGGTGTGGCCCTGGACACCGTCAAACAGATCGAGAGCAAGCTCCAACAACGTCACTACGAAGGATTCCTCACATCATGAGAATGCTCATCATGGGCGCCCCGGGCGCCGGCAAGGGAACTCAGGCCGGAGCAATCGCCGAGCACTACGGCATCCCGGCCATCTCCACCGGGGACATGTTCCGCACCAATATCAAGAACGGCACCGAACTCGGCCAGAAGGTCAAGTCCATCATGGACGCCGGCGACCTCGTCCCCGATGAGCTCACCGATGCCATCATCGCCGATCGACTGAACCAGGACGATGCCGCCGACGGCTTCCTGCTGGACGGCTACCCACGCAACATGCACCAGGTTCAGTCCCTCGACGAGTACCTCACCGAGCATGGCCAGGCACTCGATGCCGTCGTCAGCCTTGACGTCGATCCGCAGCTGCTCATCGAGCGGCTGCTCAAGCGTGCGCAGATCGAGGGGCGCTCCGACGACAACGAGGAAACTATCCGCAATCGCATGGAGGTCTACACCGACCTCACCCAGCCACTCCTGGACCACTACGAGAAGGCCGGGCTGCTCATCACGGTGGATGGGGTCGGTGAGATCGACGCGGTTCGCGAGCGCGTCCTCGCTGCCCTTGACGACAAGACCTCGAACGCCAAGGACTGAGACCTGATGTTGGGTCGTCACCGCATACAGACGAAGGCCCCCGATGAGATCCGCACGATGCGTCGTGCGGGCCTCGTCGTTGCCGAGGGACTGGCGCAGATGGGAAGGGCCGCGGTGCCCGGCGCCACGACGGCCGACATCGACCGAGCCGGTCGGCAGGTGCTGCGTGCCCACGGTGCGGAGTCGAACTTCCTCAACTACGGAGCCGAGTGGGGCATCCCGCCCTACCCGGGCGTGGCGTGCGTGAGCGTCAACGAGGTCATCGTCCACGGCATACCCGACGAGCGCGAACTGCACGACGGCGACATCGTCTCGATCGACTTCGGTGCCATCGTCGAGGGGTGGCACGGTGATGCCGCACGGACCTTCTGCGTCGGGGAGGTGTCCGAGGAGGCCCGTCTGCTCAGCGAACGCACCCGGGAAGCCATGTGGGCAGGCATCACGCAGATTCGTCCCGGTCATCGCATTGGTGACGTCTCAGCTGCCGTGCAGGCCTCGGTGGAGTCCTGGGACCACCCCTACGGCATCGTGCGCGAATACACCGGACACGGTATCGGTACCGAGATGCACATGGACCCCGACGTGCCCAACTGGGGGCGCCCTGGACGGGGAGCCAGGATCGCCGAGGGCATGTGCCTGTGCGTCGAACCCATGGTGACCCTGGGCGATGACGAGAACGACGTCCTGGATGACGAGTGGACCGTGCGCACCATCGACGGTTCCTGGGCCGCACACTGGGAGAACACCGTTGCCGTGACCCCCGGTGGCCTGTGGGTGCTCACCGAGCCCGATGGTGGCCAGGCCGAACTCGAGGCCAGGGGAGTGCCCTTCGCGCCCCTGTGCTGAAGTGCCGGCCGTTGCACGGGAGCGAGGGGGATGCGATGCCGAGCGATGTCGAACCATACGATGACGTTCCGGAGGATCCGGAGGAATTGCGTCATGCCGAGGAATCGGCCGGCTCTGCTCGGGCAGGTCACAAGATCGTCGTATGGGTCCTCGTCGCGCTGATCGTTCTCGGCATGACCCTCGGTTTCGTCATCTGAGGCAGGGTGCGGGTGGACAGACGTGACTCTCGGATCGATGTGACGTGGCGGTCTGCCCTGCCTTGCATCGGCGCATGACATTCCCGTGGTCGCTGTCGATGACGGGTTCTGAGGAGATGACCTGGCGATCCGCGACCCGATTTGGGAATGATCCACTCGTCCACTATTCTTGACCCTTGGTTTCGTGTGCGCGGAATCATTCACGCCCGGAGTGGGTGTGACAGTCAAGCGAATAGGACGTAATGGGCAAGAAAGAAGGGGCGCTCGAGCTCGAGGGAACTGTTGTCGAGGCACTGCCGAACGCCATGTTCCGAGTCGAGTTGACCAACGGACACCGCGTCCTTGCCACCATCAGTGGCAAGATGCGTCAGCACTACATTCGTATTCTGCCGTCAGACCGCGTCGTCGTTGAGTTGTCTCCCTACGACTTGACTCGTGGTCGCATCGTCTACCGTCACAAGTGACGTTGCTCGCTGGCGGTTCCAGCACAGGCACCGAATCAGGTGCACCTCTCAGAGTGCTTTCCGTGCTCTGAGAAATCCATCCAGATCCCTGCAGGGGATCGTTACGCGAAAGAGATGCTTGATGAAGGTTCGCCCGAGCGTCAAGAAGATGTGCGACAAGTGCAAGGTCATTCGTCGCCACGGTCGCGTGATGGTCATCTGCGACAACCCGCGCCACAAGCAGCGTCAGGGCTGAGCCCTCGCCGCGGACGGGATCGCAGGCCATCGCGCCAGCAGGAATGCAGAGGTTCGACCTCTGAGGTCCACCGTCAGACTCGCCAGCCAGACGAGTGTGGCGTACGAACTGCACAACTGAAGATCGCAGACGACATCCTCAGATGTCGTCAACCATGACCATCGCCTGCGAATGCGCATCAGCGCTGCCGGGGCCGCACCGGAAGCTCACAGGTCCGGTGTGTGGTCATGACCCACAAACGTGGATGCACGTCCCGGGACCCAGCTCGAAACCATCGAGCACGGATCTGGGCCACCACCCCCGGACGAAGGCTGGGGCCTCATCGGACGAACCATTCTCGTCCACAGCCACCACAGGTGATGAGGACGCTCCACGCCAGACACCTTCGCGGCCCTCACCGAGGGTCGTCAATGATGAAAGGGATGCCACATGGCACGCCTCGTTGGAGTCGACCTGCCGCGCGACAAGCGCCTCGAGGTCGCATTGACCTACATTTTCGGAATCGGACACACCCGTGCCCTGGAGACTCTCAAGGCCACCGGTATCAGCGGTGACCTGCGCGTCCACGAGCTGAACGACGAGCAGCTCGTCGCCCTGCGTGACCACATCGAGAACAACTACCAGGTCGAGGGTGATCTTCGTCGCGAGGTCTCCGCCGACATTCGTCGCAAGATCGAGATTGGTTCCTACCAGGGACGCCGTCACCGCAGCGGTCTGCCCGTTCGTGGTCAGCGCACTCGTACCAATGCCCGTACCCGCAAGGGCCGCAAGAAGGCTGTTGCCGGCAAGAAGAAGGCCAAGTGAGTGTGAACCCCGTCCCATGTGACTCAGGTCACATGGTCGATCCGGGCCACTCGCCGACTTTCTGCGCAGACCACACCGAACAGGAGTAAGAGACAATGGCTACTGCAGGCCGTAGGGGCGGCGCACCCAAGCTGCGCCGCAAGGAGAAGAAGAACGTCGTCGCCGGTCAGGCGCACATCAAGAGCACGTTCAACAACACCATCATCGCCATCACTGACCCCACTGGTGCGGTGATCTCGTGGGCCTCCGCCGGCACCGTCGGCTTCAAGGGCTCGCGCAAGTCAACGCCGTTCGCCGCTCAGATGGCCGCCGAGGCTGCTGGACGCCGTGCCATGGAGCATGGCCTCAAGCGCGTCGACGTGTTCGTCAAGGGCCCGGGATCCGGTCGTGAGACCGCCATCCGGTCGCTGGGTGCCATCGGTCTGGAGATCGGACCGATCTCCGACGTCACCCCCGTTCCGCACAATGGATGCCGCCCGCCCAAGCGTCGCCGCGTCTGATCCCCTCCCAGAGCACAAAAGGACTGATACATCATGGCCCGTTACACCGGCCCACTCACCAAGAAGTCCCGTCGTCTCGGGACCGATCTCGTCGGCAACGACAAGTCGTTCGAGCGCCGCCCGTACCCCCCGGGTGTGCACGGCCGCGGACGCACCAAGGACTCCGAGTACTCCCAGCAGCTGCACGAGAAGCAGAAGGCGCGTTACGCCTACGGCGTTCTCGAGAAGCAGTTCCGTCGCTACTACGTCGAGGCCGACCGCTCCGACGCCAAGACCGGTGACATGCTGCTGCAGATCCTCGAGTCGCGCCTCGACAACGTCGTGTACCGCGCTGGTCTGGCCGCCACCCGCCGTCAGGCCCGTCAGCTCGTGAACCACGGACACTTCCTGGTCAACGGCAAGAAGGTCAACATCCCCTCCTACCGGGTGAGCGCCCACGACATCATCGACGTGCGCGAGAAGTCCAAGGACCTGCACCCGATCGTCGTGGCCCGTGAGACCATGGACACCCGCCAGATCCCGGCCTGGATGGAGGTCCGCCCCAACAAGGGACGTATCCTCATCCACCAGCTGCCGACTCGCGAGCAGATCGTTATCGACGTCAACGAGCAGGCCATCGTCGAGCTCTACTCGAAGTGAGTGGTGCAGGGGGGCGACCCCTTGCATTCCCCGAGCGGGTCATGGCCCTGTGCGCGCCCACCAGATGGATGGTTGTGTTCGGGGTTGGGTCTGTTCGGGATCTTGTGAGGGGGCGAGCCCTCACAATCCTGCTTTCCCCGGGTCGGCTGTGGTCGGCCCGGGGTGTCACAATCGAATAATCTCCCGGCGGGGAGTTCCCGTCATCCTGTTCCCCTCTGCGCCTTCATATAGCGGTTGGCGCGAAAGGAAAGAAAAATGCTCATCGCCCAGCGTCCCACCCTGACCGAGGAATCGGTCTCCGAGTTCCGCTCCAAGTTCGTCATCGAGCCCCTGGAGCCCGGTTTTGGCTACACCGTCGGAAATTCCCTGCGTCGCACCCTGTTGTCGTCCATCCCGGGCGCGTCGGTGACGAGCATCAAGATCGAGGGCGTCCAGCACGAGTTCTCCACCATCGAGGGAGTCGTCGAGGACGTCACCGAGATCATCCTCAACCTCAAGGAGCTCGTCCTGTCCTCCGAGGAGGACGAGCCCGTCGCCATGTACCTGCGCAAGTCCGGTGCCGGCGAGGTCACTGCTGCCGACATCAACCCGCCGGCCAGTGTGACGATCCACAACCCCGACCTGCACATCGCCACCCTCAACGATGACGGACGCATCGAGATGGAACTCATCGTCGAGCGTGGCCGCGGCTACGTCTCCGCCGCCCTCAACGAGGACCCGGACGCCGAGATCGGACGTCTGGCCGTCGACTCCATCTACTCCCCAGTGCTCAGCGTGAGCTACAAGGTGGAGGCCACCCGCGTCGAGCAGCGCACCGACTTCGACCGTCTCGTCGTCGACGTGGAGACCAAGCCCTCCATGCTGCCGCGCGACGCCGTTGCCTCTGCCGGCCGTACCCTCGTCGAGCTCTTCGGCCTCACCCGGGAACTCAACGAGGATGCCGAGGGCATCGAGATCGGGCCGGCCCCGGTCGACGAGCAGTATGCCGAGAGCGTCTCGACCCCCGTCGAGGATCTCGACCTCACCGTGCGGTCCTACAACTGCCTCAAGCGTGAGGGCATCCACACCGTGGGTGAGCTCATCTCGCGTTCCGAGCAGGATCTGCTCGACATCCGCAACTTCGGATCCAAGTCGATCGACGAGGTCAAGGAGAAGCTGGCCGAACTTGGTCTGGCCCTCAAGGACTCCAACCCCGACTTCGACCCGCTGGCTGCCGCCGACAACTTCGAGGCCGAGCAGGCCGGTGACGAGGACCAGGGCGACGAGGACTTCGCCGAGACCGAGCAGTACTGAGTGGTCGTGGCGCCTGAAGCGCCACGACCGGCAAGGGGGATACCCCTTGCACCCCGCGTGGTGTGCTGCCCCACATCGTGATGACGATCAGCGCAGTTGGGCACGCGCCCCACGCGCGGGCTACAATTTCAGAGTTTCTGCCCGTCGGTGACATGTCGCTGACGGGTGGTGGCCAAGGAGGTGGACCTTGGCCGAGCCCCCGCGTCAGCGGGGAGGGGAGGGCAACCGTCCTCCCTCCAGCCGGATCGTGGCGAGTCCACCTGCTCGCCGCGCCGACCCACAAGGAGTTAAGACATGCCACAGCCGATGAAGGGTCCGCGTTTCGGTGGAAACGCCGCCCACAGCCGTATCATCCTGCGCAACCTCACCAGCCAGCTCTTCGAGCACGGTCGTGTCGTGACCACCCTGGCCAAGGCCAAGCAGGTGCGCCCGATCGCTGAGAAGCTCATCACCCGCGCCAAGGTGGACACCGTCGCGAACCGCCGCATCGTCAACAGGACGATCACCGACAAGGGCGTCTCGCACGTCCTGTTCACCGAGATCGCCCCGATGATGGCCGAGCGCAACGGCGGCTACACTCGCATCACCCGCATCGGTGACCGCAAGGGTGACGCCGCTCCGATGGCCGTCATCGAACTCGTCACCGACAAGCCCGCAGCCAAGGACACCGCCGACGACGTCAAGGCAAAGATTGCGCAGGCCGACGAGTCCGCCGAGGACGCGCCTGCCACGCCGGCCGCAGCCGACGATTCCGAGGCCGATGCCCCGGCAGAGGAGACCTCAGCCGACAAGGCCTGATCCTCCTACCACTTTCTGCTGTGCCCCGCTTGAGTTCGCTCGGCGGGGCACAGCCATGTGTGGTGTCCGCCAGTTGCCGGGTCGTGTCGCCGCACATCTCGGCGACACTTCTTGCGCATTCTTTCTTGCCCGTGGTCCAGCCATCTGGTGCCCTCCCACCGGAAGGTCGCGGTGTGGACGTGGACCAGACGTTTCCGAATGGTGCCTCAGTGGGCCTGCCATCCTTGGTGCAGACAAATAGACTGGAGAAGTGACCGACCGACTCCGTATCGCCCAACTCGCCAACTTCGTCGGGCCCGTCTCCGGCGGCATGAAAGTTGCCATCGACCAGTTGGGCAAGCAGTACGTCCAAGCCGGGTGCGACCGCATCCTGGTCGTCCCCGGTCAACACGACCACGTCGAGGAGACCGAGAACGGCATCGTCGTTCAGGTCGCTGCCCCGAAGATCTCCAAGCAGTACCGCATGATCGCGACGCCGTGGCGTGCACTCAGTGTCCTGGACCGGTTCCGTCCGACATCCATCGAGGTGTCCGACAAGTGGACCCTCACCCAGGCGGCCAGGTGGGCACGCCGTCGTGGAATTGGCTCGGTGCTGTTCAGTCACGAACGGCTTGACGACATGCTCGCCGGGTGGCTGCGCCGGCAATTCGGTGTGGAAGCTGCCGTGGGGGCACTCAACCGGCGACTCGTCAAACAGTTCGACGTCATCGTCGTCACCTCCGACTACTCCTCGGGGGAGTTCTCCGGGCTCGGTGCTGAACTGCACAAGGTGCCGCTGGGGGTGGATCTGGAGACATTTCACCCCGCGATGCGGCCGGCGGGTCTGCCCACACCACAGGGTGGTGGCGTCGTCCGGCTGTGCTACGTGGGTCGTATGAGCCATGAGAAGAACCCTGAACTTGCGATGCGCGCCGTCATGGAGCTGCACCGACGGGGACTGCCCGTCCAGATGGACATGTATGGCGTCGGCCCCGACCTGCAGGCCATGCAGGAGGAGTCGCGTGGCTGTCCGGTGACCTTCCACGGCTTCGTCGAGTCACGTACCGAGGTGGCCAGGGCCTATGCCTACTCCGACATCTCCATGTCGGTGTGTCCTACCGAGACCTTCGGACTTGCGGTGCTCGAGGCCTTGGCCTGCGGCACCCCGGTGGTCACCTCGAATCGTGGTGGAGCGTACGAACTCGTCGATGCCAGTAGTGGTGCAAGCGGATTCCCCAATCCCAGTGGCATCGCCGATGCCACCACTGCCCTCATCAACCGTCTCGGGCCTGAGCTGCGTGCCAGTGCCAGGGCCCGTGCCGAACAGTTCACCTGGCAGGAGTCGGCGCGCACGATGCTGAGGATCCATGCCGGTCTCGCCGAACGGATTGCGCGGCGACCCTACTGGAAGGACAACCTGGTCGACGCACGCTCGGCCCACCGGGAGAAGCACGGCGTCAAGGACCTGCTGGCTCCCACCGACACCACCACGCAGCAGTCCCAGGAGGAGCGATGAAGAAGTCCCGAGCCATTGCCGTGGCACTGGCTAGCGCCACCGTCACCTATGCCGTCCCCCTCCTCGCCCGCCCCACTCCCGATCCAGCTCGCCCCACGGTGCGCGGGGCCGACGGCGTCACCAGGCGATTGTCGACGATTCACGACGTCATCGCCGCGGGACGTGCCAGTGGGCTCACCGGTTGGGATCTCGTCGACGAGGTCACGTCGATGGTGCACGACATGATGACCCACTACTCCTGCTGGCACCTGGGGTTGTCGCCGGAGGAGGCGCTACGCGCGGGGCAGGGCACCTCGGCGCAGTACAACGCGGCACTGGCGAAGGCCCTGTGCGCACTGGGATTCGACGTGGAGCTGGTTCACGCCGCCCGGGTGCGACTGGACAATCATCCCTGGTACCACGTCGGCCACACCTGGGTGCAGGTGACCTTCGAGGGCCGAACCCTGGACGTGTGTGCCTCGCGACGGACCGATCGTGCTGGTGCCGTGAGTTTCGTTCCGGTGACGCCGGTGCGTCCGGTGCGACGCATCACCATGATCGACGGCAAGCTCGCCCTGGCTCCCATCGTCGCGGGCAGCATCTGGCGCTCCTGGCTCACCCGCAGACCCGTGTCGCGCTGGGTCTATCGGGATTTCGGTGAGCCGGTCTGAGCTGATGGACAAAGATCTGGCCCCGCTGTGGGGGCGGGGCCAGGATCCTGGGATGAGTAATGAAGTCCATCGGCTGCGATCAACCCTCTCTGGGGCTGACCTCAGTCAGCAGAGTCCTCAGAACAGATCGTTGATCTTGCGAGCCTTGGTGAAGCGCTCCTCGGCGTCCTGCCAGTTGACGACGTTCCACCATGCGGTGACGTAGTCGGCCTTGACGTTCTTGTACTGCAGGTAGTAGGCGTGCTCCCACATGTCGAGCTGCACGACCGGGATCTGGCTGGACGGCAGGTTGCCCTGGTGGTCGAACAGCTGCATGACGTTGAGACGCTGACCCAGGGTGTCCCACACGAGCATGCCCCAACCCGAGCCCTGAACGCCCTTGGCAGTGGCCTCGAACTGGGCCTTGAAGTTGTCGAAGGAGCCGAAGTACTCGTCGATAGCGGCGGCTAGCTCATTGCCCTCCGGACGTCCACCACCGTTGGGGGACATGTTCTTCCAGAAGACGGAGTGGTTGATGTGGCCGCCCAGGTTGAAGGCATAGTCCTTCTCGAGCTGGTTGATGGCGCCGAAGTCGCCCTTGTCGCGGGCCTCGGCCAGCTTCTCCAGGGCAGTGTTGGCACCCTTGACGTAGGTGGCATGGTGCTTGTCGTGGTGCAGCTCCATGATCTCGGGAGCGATGTGTGGAGCTAGGGCGCTGTAGTCGTACGGCAGTTCGGGAAGGGTGTAAGTAGCCATGTGTCCTCCTGACGAAGTCGTTGGCTGCAATCGGAGATTCCGATCAGCCGTTGGCGTCATCCAGTACAGCGCACGGTCGTGCGGGGCTATTCCTGATTCAGGAGAAAAATTTCTTCCCCCTCGGGACGGACAGCTTCGGAAGTGACGCTCCCAGACCCCCATGCATCGTCTGAACTGTGCCAGTTCGCCTTGCGTGCGGCTCGCCGCAGTACCTGCATGACTGCTTGGCCAGCAAGGACGACGAGGATGACGTTGGTCACGGCTCGCCCCAGGTTCCATCCCATCGACGTCGCGGCATTGAACAGGACGAAGTGCCACAGGTTCGTGCCGATGGGGGCCTGCGGGTTGAACGACAACTGGGAATCCATGCCCAGGTTGAACGGCCAGAACGCGAAGTCCATGAGCCAGCCATAGGCGAATGACGCGAGTGCCCCGTAGACGGCGAGCGTCAGTGTCTCCGACCAGCCACGCAGTCTGCGTGGCAGCAGACCAGCCCCCATGCCGACGAAGGCTGCGGCCAACATCTGGTAGGGCAGCCACGGTCCGAACCCGGCAGTGATGATTGCCGAGGTGAACAGGGTCGTCGTGCCCAGGACGAACCCGAAAGCCGGTCCGAAGACCCGGCCACCCAGCATGATGGTGAAGAAGACCATCTCGATCCCGGCAGTGCCCGCCCCCAACGGACGCAAGCCAGCTCCGCAGGCGGTGAGCACTCCAAGCATGGCCAGCGCCTTGACGTCAATGCCATCAGCCGACATCTGCGAGACGACGACCACCAGTGCCACCGGGAGGATCACAGCGAACAGCAGGGGGGCACGAGTGTGGTAGTCGGCAATCGAGCCGGGATCGAGGAACAACGGCCAGCAGAACGCTAGGAAACTCAGCACCGCAGTGATGACGAGCAGAATCCTCGCGCTCCACGACGTCCCCATGACCGATCCAGGACGATCGCGGTTCATCGTAGTGCCTTCCAGACCGATGGGGACTCCCCATCGGGAGGGGCATCGGTGCTCGTCAAGCCCTGGACGGTGATGAGGCTGCGTGCGGCACGCACGTCGTTCACCGTGAGCAGGTCCGCGGGGTGGAAGACCTTGGCCACCTGTGGCGAGAACGCGGGAGAGGAAGTGCACACCGCACGGGTCGTCCCGTCGGCAACGACCTGCCCGTCAGCCATGACGAGAGTGCGATCAGTGGTGGCAGCAGCAAACTCGACGTCGTGGGTGGAGATGATGACTGCTGCCCGGTGACACGTTCCCTCTCCCTCGGCAATCTGACGCACGATTCGGCCCAATTGAGCCTTCATGGTGTAGTCCAGACCACGGGTCGGTTCGTCGAGCAGAACGACGTCGGGACGTGCGGACAGCTGGATGGCCAACACCAGTGCCAGGCGTTGGCCCTCCGAGAGATCACGTGGGTTGCGCCCACCGGGAAGATGCGCTCCCAGCGACGTCAGGATCTGCGTCGTCGTGCCCGGCGGCACCTCGGACTCCATGTCGGCCTGGTGACACTCGGCGGCCACGGTCGGCAGGTAGAGCAGGTCGGCTGCCGACTGGGGCACCAGCGTCACCAGGCGTCGCGCCACCTTGGCGTCGACGGTACGTGGATCGGCCCACTGCCCTGATCGGGGTGGTCTTCGATCATCAGGGGAAGCTTCCTGATCGAGTACCGACACGGTTCCCGATGATGGTGTTGCTCCCTGCAGGGCCCACATGAGTGATGACTTGCCGGCTCCATTGCGCCCCATGAGGGCACTGACTGTGCCGGACTGGAAGACGACGTCGAGGTGATCGACGGCAGTGAGGTCACCGTAGCGGACGGTCAATTTCGTCGTGCGCAGCACGTCGTGGCTGCCGTCACTGGCCCATGTCATCGCCTCGGTGGGAGTGGAGGTCGCTGACAGGCCTGGCTGCGGACCGATGGTGCGGCGTGCCTGCCGTACCGACAACGGCACCCGGGGCAGGGCGAGTTCACGAGCCAGGGCACTCAGCGGAGGCACGACGTCAGCCTGGGCCAGCACCGAGCTGGGATCGGCCTGCACGAGCCTTCCATCGCCGGGAAGCCACAGGACGGTGTCGGCGGCATGCATGACACGTTCCAGACGGTGCTCGGCCAACACCACGGTGAGGCCCACCTCGTTGACCAAGGTGGTGATGGATGCCAGGACGTCCTGTGCGGCCGTGGGGTCCAGTGCGCTCGTCGGCTCGTCGAGAACGAGGATGCGTGGCTGTGCGGCCAACACGGCGGCGATGGCCACCCGCTGCTGCTGACCACCGGACAGGTCGAGCAACGGACGGCTACGCAACTCGGCGATGCCCATGAGGTCCAAGGTCTCCTCGACGCGCTTGCGCATGATTGACGGCGAGATCCCCAGCTGTTCCATGCCGTAGGCGATCTCGTCCTCCACGGTGTCGGTGACGAATCCAGCCAACGGATTTTGCCCGACGACCCCGACGACGTCAGCCAGATCGCGGGGGCGGCAGGCGCGGGTACGTCGGCCGGCGACGATGACCTCACCGCTCACCGTTCCACCGGAGAAGTGCGGCATCAGCCCATTGAGCACTGAGAGCAAGGTGGATTTCCCGGTGCCGGTGCGCCCGACGACCAGGGCCAGATCTCCTTCCTCGATCATGGCATTGGCATGGCTCAGCGTTGGTTCATCGGTTCCGGCGTGACTGATGGAGACGTCGTCGAGGACGATGGCGGGGTTGGTGCGGTTCATGCGGTTCCCCTCAGGGACTCACGGGAGTCATCGGCGGTGTGTGGGTTTCCCGGTGGGCGGAGAGTGAAGAAGCCGGGGGCTGCGACGATCGCCGCGATGATCAACATGACCGGGTGCAGGACCGGCCAGGTGAGAGGCACCGTGCCGATGGTCAATACGGTGGGGGCGTACCGCGACAGTCCGACCGTCACTGCCAGGGCGAACAGACCGCACAGCGCCGCGAGGATCGACCGGGCCGTCCACGGGTCGGGGCGGTACCTGCTCACCCCCAGCCGGCGTCCCGAGGAACGCAGTCCGATCGTCACACCAACCAGGGAGACGAGGGCAGCGAGGATGCCGATGCGTTGGCCGAATCGGTTCCCGAACAAGGCTGCACACAGGGTGCCGGGGCCACAGGTGGCTGGGTCGGGGGCGAGATAGCCGCTGGGATTGGCCAGAATGAAGTAGATGGCCACCGTGAGCAGCATGAGGGAGACGACGAGCAGGGCACCGGTGCCCGGTCGCACCCGGCGGTTGTCACGGGTGCGGCCATAGCCACGCGATTCCATTCCGCGAGCCAGGAACATCGACGACTCCACGGCGTCCTCCAATACGGGGATGACGATGGAGTTGACGGCCCGGTAGCCTGTGACTCGTCCACCACGCAGGCGTCTGGCTCGTCGAACTCGCCCCACCGACACGATGATCTGGGGAAAGACCGACAGGGCGACGACGACGGCGGTCGAGATGTCGTGCAGTGCTGCTGGTACCGACTTGAGGGCACGGCGCGGGTTCGCCAGCGAGTTCGCCGCCCCGAAACAGGCCAGCATCGTCGCCAGCCGCAGCGCCTCGTAGCCGGTGCCCACGAGTGCCTCAAGGGTCACCGGCCCGCCCAGATCGATCCCTGCTGCCCAGTCGGGGAGGGTGAGGCTGGGAAGGGTGAACAGGACGGTTCCCGTGCGATTGGCGCCGAAGAGGGTGATGAAGACCATCCGTATGACGATGATGATCCCAGCGAGCTTGAGGTACGTGCCGGCCGATCGTGCCCACGGATCGTCGGTGCGCCGGTTGGCGACGACGAGGATGACGGCACCAGCGATCAGCGCGATGAGCAGCGGATTGTTCGTCAGACTCACGGTTGCCGCTGCACCCATGGCCCATGCCCACCAGGCCCACGGATGGGTGGTGAGGGTCTCGTGACTGACGGTCACTCCGGAGTTCCTGGTGCGATTGACCGGCTGTTCTGGTATGACGGTCCGTGCCGGACGTGTGATGAGACGGGACACGGTTCAGCGACGTCCCTTGCGAGCAGACCATCTGCCGTAGCCCACCCCAGCAATGACGAGGATGCCGAGAACGATGACAACTCCCCACGGGGTGTTCCCGTGCTTGGTGTCGTGTCCGTGGTCGTTGACGGCCGCTGCGGGGGATTCGGACCTACTGTTTCTCGGCGAAGTGGCGCTCGCCCCGGACGCACCGGCGCTGCCTGCCTGTCCACGCGCAGTGGTTGCAGCTCCCGGGGTGGTTTCCGTCGCCGTCATGTCGGGCATGTCACAGCGGTACTCGCCGGGCTTGTTGTAGCACCACCCCTCGATCGAGCCGGGTTGTGGTCTGTAGGAGTCGGCTCCGCGTTTGGAGTACGTCCAGTCCCTGCCGTTCGTGGAGTGCCAGTAGGCCCAGTACTGACCGTTGAACTCTCGGCCCTTGACACAGTGGTCCGGATGACCATTCATCGTGCAGATGAAGCCCGGACTGTCGGAACGATCCTCCAACTCAAGCCCGGCTGAGAGCAGTGCTTGACGTCCGGTGGAGAAATCCGACACGCAGGTGTTCGCCAGCACGGGCCCGTCCTGGTAGACGACGTAGACCCACACACCCCCGGATCCCAGACAGGTGGTCCAGTCGCTCCCGGACCTCTCGACGATCGGCGACGGGTCTGTCGCGCTGAGCTGGCTGTGTGCTGCTGAGCCAGTGTGACTGTCGGTCACGGCACTCGTATTCGGGCATACACCTGTCGTGCTGGCCCACCCGAATGTGCCAGTTGTGAGGGTGAGGATCATTGCACCGATGAATGATGCGATTCGCCGGGGAGCACTGCTCGTCATGAGTTCACTTCGGTGTCATTGACCGTGCGACGAACCGGATCGACAGCGGCGAGGGACGCAGATCTGTTCATGAACACCTCTTGGGATGCTTGACGACATCACGAGATGGGACCCGCCCAGCGGCAGTGGACCTCTTCGTGCCATCGACGAATTGTGCTGGTCTCCTGGCGGACGGCGATCCGACTCAGTTGCACTGTCAACACCTGCACGAGGCAACATCACGGTGCGGGCCAGTCCCGGATTCACACCGGGTTCTCCGCCCACGAGGATGCTCATATCGTAGCCCCGTGGCTGTGTGCCCCTCAATGCGGGCGACGACATACCAGATTTGGCCTCTGTCGTGCCTGTCCTGATGAACAGGATGCTACGTGCAATACGGTTCAGGGCTGCCGTACCGGCTCGTTTCCACCGGGGACGGGGCACCTCAGTCTCGACGCACGTCAAGGACACGGAATCCCTTGGAACTGGCCACTCTCTGGGTGGGCCAACCCTGCTCGTTGAGCCAGCGGGCCAGGGAGTCGGCTCCCAGGTTCTTGCCCACGACCAGGTGTGCGACGCCTGCGTCGGTGAGATGGTCGAACCAGGTGAGCAGCATTTCGTGCAGGGCTGCCTTCCCGATACGGATCGGCGGGTTCGACCAGATCTCGTCGAAACGCTGCGCGGGATCGACGTCCTCAGGTCGCATGGCCACCAGGCGGTCGGCAAGCCCGAGACGCCGCGCATTGAGGTTGGCCAGACGTATGGCCTGATCGTTGACGTCCACTCCGATGACCCGAGCCTGGGGCACGTGATCGGCCAGAGCACAGCAGATGGGGCCGTAACCACACCCCAGGTCGAGGAAGAAGGTACGTGGCTCGCGGTGCTTGGCGGGCGGTTCGGCCGCCACGGCTTCCTCGGATACAGCTGGTTCGGTGAGTCCGTTGGGCGGGTCGAGCTCGTTGAGCAGCACGGCGGTTCCCTTGTCCAGACGTGACATCGAGAAGACGCCGTCCGAGGTGGTCAGCGAGTAGTGGCGCCCCCAAATGGTGACGTCGATGGTGTGCTCCCGGGCCGGTTCGGTGGGGGTCTGGAAGTAGTGACTCACCAGCAGGTCTCCTCACGCGCTGCGGACTCGGTGACGGCTGGCCCCGTCGTGCCATGAGAGGTGCCGGGAACCGATGGCGCACCAGGTCGGGAGCCCGTCGTGCCGCTGCGTGCCGCGTCGAGATCTTCCTGACTGCGTCGGGCCCTGGCCTGCGCGGCCCGAGCTGCCAAACCATCCTCGTCGGGGTAACCCACCTCCTCCAGGGTGAGTCCGGCAGCTGGCATCACCAGTACCGAGGAGTGCCGTCGTGATGAGGTCATGACCTCATCCAACCAGGCCTGGTCACGTTTGCCGGAAGCCACCGCCGTCAGCGCCCCGACCAGGGAGCGCACCATGGAATGGCAGAATGCGTCGGCCAGGACGGTGATCTCGATCGTCCCCGCGGCCTCGTCGGCTCCAGTGCTCCGCGTGACATTGATGGGTCGTGATTCTGCCTCGTCCCGTGTCATGCAGCTTCGTGTCGTGCTGCTCCGTGCCATGCAGCCCGGTGTCGTCTCGCCCCCGTGGGTCGGACCGGCGTGCTGGTCGGGCAGCGGGCCATCGTGGTTGGTAGGAGCAGGATCGGGCGTGGATCCCCGGCGCACGGCATGGCAGTCCATGAGGGTGCGTATCGTCGTGGCACCCTCGCGGTGCTTGCAGAATGCCGCGAAATCACGCAGGCCCAACAACGACTGCCCGGCACTGTTGAGGGCGTCGAGATCGAGTCGCTCCCGCACGGTGACGACGTGGCTGCGCAGCAACGGGTCGGGAACCGAGTCGGCATCCCAGACCCGGTACACGTAGCGACGCCACAGGGCGGAGAATCGAGCGTCAAATGTTGACGGCACCTCGGTGATCTCTCGCACCACGAGGTCTGGATCCAGCACTCGGGGCAGACGTCGGTGCAGATCGGCACGCGGATCGAGGCCGTCCGGCAGGTCGACGTGGGCCACCTGACCGCGAGCGTGCACCCCGGAGTCCGTGCGCCCCGCCACCGTCAACGGGGTGGGGCGGTCGAGACGCAGGACGCGGGGGATCCAGGTCTCCAACTCGCCTTGCACGGTGCGCAGGTGCGGCTGGCGTGCCCAGCCCGAGAAGTTCGCTCCGTCGTAGGAGATGTCCAGGCGCCAGCGAGTCATGAGGCCGACTCCACGGTGCGCACCCGCCAGGTGAAGTCGTGCACCACCCGCCCCGAGGTGACCCCCTTGTTCTCGTAGCGGGTGAGGGGGCGCTCCGTCCAGCGCGGCCCTGGTTGCGCACCGACCGGCTCCAGTCTGTCATCGTGGCCCAGCAGATCGAGCATCCAGTCGGCGTAGTCCTGCCAGTCGGTGGCCAGCCGCCACAATCCACCGGGGTGGACTCGTGAGGTGACCAGGTCAATGGTGTCCGGGTTGACGATCCGGCGCTTGTGATGACGCTTCTTGCGCCACGGATCGGGGAAGAAGGTCCACACCTCATCCAGCTGCCCTGCAACGAACAGATGCTCCAGTCCGGCGGCGGCATCGGCCATGATGACGCGCGCATTGGAGACGTCCTTGTCCGCCAGTTTGTTCAATGTGGTGGCGATGGAGGGCAGGTAGACCTCGAACCCGATGAAGTCACGGTCGGGGTGGGCGGCCGCCACGGCGGCCAGGGTGTCCCCGGACCCGGATCCGATCTCGACGGTGAGCGGAGCTGTCCTGCCGAAGATCCCCGCGACGTCCAGCGTGGATCCGGCGGCCACCGAGGTGCTCGTTGTGTCACGGGGGACGTCGACGAGGTAGCGATCCGAAAGTCTGTCCAGGGCCTTCTGCTGGGAGACGTTCATACGTGGGGAACGGCGTACGAACGACACGACTCCGCGGCGAAATGGGGTGCCGCCACGATTCGCACCCGCCGAGACCTGCACCCCCAGTCCGGGATGGTGTGTTGGAGAGCCGGGGGATTGCTGGGTGGGGCCGGGCGAGGTCTCGGTCGAATCGTTCCGACGTCCGGCCTCGGAGCAGGGGGCAGAGGTTGGCTCGGCGGGGCGAACGTGGGGTGGGGCAGTGTGTTTGCCCGGTGTCACGGTGTGCTCGTCCGCGGTGTCCTGGGGCTCGTCTGCCTGGGGATCGTCAGATGGTGCCACAGGGGGTCATGATAGCTGCTCGTGCGGGCAGGCATCTGGTCGTGGCCGCAACCGTGACTGTGGCACCGCTTGGTGGTCATGGGAGACTGGCACCGTGCGTACCTTCCTCAACATTCTGTGGGTGGTGCTCGGCGGTTGGCTGCTGGCCCTCGAGTATCTGCTCATCGGCCTGTTCTCCTGCATCTTCATCGTGACGATTCCGGCTGGGGTCGCGTGCTTTCGGATGTCCCGTTACGCTTTCTGGCCGTTCGGGCGAGACGTCGTCGCCAAGCCGGGGGTGGGTGGCGGCAGCACGGCCATGAACGTCGTGTGGTTCATCGTCGCTGGGTTGTGGCTGGCCGTCGGGCACGTCATCGTGGCCCTGGCACAGGCGCTCACCATCGTCGGACTCATGAACGCCGTCGTCGCGATCAAGATGATCCCGGTGACGTGCTTCCCGTTCGGCAAGGAGATCGTCAAGCAGCCCTGAGGCCTGGTGCGCTGCCGTCTCCGGGGGTCGGGCCGTTTCGATGGGACGTCTGCGGGGGCAACCGCACCCGTTGCAGGGGTGTGGGGGATCTCTCCCGCGCAGGGCACTGGCATCACGCTGGGCCTCGGACCAGTCCTCCGACGCCGGTGGCCCCGATCCCACTGCCTTTGGATCCCGCAGCCCTTGGCGTCACGCGGGGCTTCGGTGCCCGGCCGTCGTGCGCCCCGGGCAGTCCAGTACGGGCAGTCCAGTACGGGCAGTCCAGATTCGGGGGTCTTGTCTTGTTCGCACGCAATGGTGTAGTGTAACCCCGTTGCTCTTGAGCAAACGGGAGTTGGCCACCGCGGCCGCTCCGTCTGCCCGACACGTCGATGTCGTGATGCGGTAGCCGATCTCCGGCGTCAGCGCACGACGCCGTCGCAGGTCAGACTGCCAGGAGAACCAATTGCAGTGCCCGGCCACCTGGCTTGGGCGACCACATCCCCATCTGGAGGTGTGGAAGTCAAAGACCCCCGTACGGGGGTGCGAGATTTCAAGAAGGTACCTGTGACCACCTACAGCCCCAAGGCCGGAGAGGTGACGCGGAACTGGTGGGTCATCGACGCTCAAGACATCGTCCTGGGCAAGGTGGCCGTCAATGCCGCGAATCTCCTGCGCGGCAAGCACAAGCCGCAGTACGCCCCCCATGTCGACACCGGTGACTTCGTCATCGTCGTCAATGCCTCCAAGATCGCCGTCACCGGCGACAAGGCCAACAAGTCGCTGCGCCACGACCACTCCGGTCGTCCCGGCGGCCTGCGCACCACGACGATCGGCGAGCTCCTCGACAAGAATCCGCGTCGTGCCGTCGAGCGCGCCGTGTGGGGCATGATGCCCAAGAACAAGCTGTCCCGTCAGCAGATGGGCAAGCTCAAGGTGTACAGCGGACCTGAGCACCCGCACACCGCCCAGAAGCCGCAGCCCTACGCGATCACCCAGATCGCTCAGTGATCGCAGAAGGATTGGGAACAGTGACTGAGAACGCCAATGAGAACCTCGAGACCGAGGTGAAGCCCTTCACCGAGGGCGATCATGAAATCGCATACCGCACCGACTCCAACCCGTCGGTTGCCTCCGGGGACGCCACCCGGCCAGCCGTCGTGGCTCCAGGTCATGGCACGGGCCGTCGCAAGCAGGCCATCGCCCGCGTCCGCCTGATCCCCGGCACCGGCGAGTGGAAGATCAACGGCCGCACCCTTGATGAGTACTTCCCCAACAAGGTGCACCAGCAGATCGTCTCCGAGCCCTTCGCCACCACTGGCATGGAGGGCAACTACGACGTCGTCGCCCGTATCGTCGGGGGCGGCGTGACGGGTCAGGCCGGCGCCCTGCGCTTGGGGGTGGCTCGTGCCCTCAACGCCATTGACGCCGAGGCATCTCGCCCGGCACTGAAGAAGGCCGGCATGCTCACCCGCGACGCCCGCGTCAAGGAACGCAAGAAGGCTGGTCTCAAGAAGGCCCGCAAGGCTCCGCAGTACTCGAAGCGTTGATCTGGGATCAACTCGAGCAGTGAACCTCTCGGATCCACATGGGTCCGTCAGGTCCAGGGGGGACGGCACAGCCGTCCCCCCTTTTTTGCTGGTTTTGCCGGGATTGTCTCGACGCTCCCAGTGCGCTCGGCGAGTCCGGTGTGCCTCGTGAGCCCAGTACGCTCGCGCTCAGTAAACCCAGCGCGCCTCGTGAGCCCCGTGACCCCAGTGTGCCCTCGTGCGTTCCTGGCCGTGCACTTTTCCACGCCGACTCCCACCCGGGAAAACCTGCGTCGGGCGAGACATTCTCGATATGTCATCGGGGGAGCGTGGTATTTGTGCGGCCAACGGCCACCTGTGCCATGGCCCCTGGCATGACATGGCTTCACGAGCAAGCAGTGCACCGGAGCTGCATCGGGCATGTGACCACGGCGGCACCGCATTTCTCCATTGGACTGATGCCTGGAACAGGTATCATGGATATTCATGGCACGACTATTCGGAACTGATGGAGTACGCGGTGTGGCCAACCAGGACCTCACCGCTGAACTGGCCCTCGACCTCTCGGTTGCAGCGGCCCACGTCCTGGGCGAAGCAGGAGCGTTTGGGCACCGTCAGCCGACTGCGCTGGTGGCCCGCGATCCACGAGCCTCGGGTGAGTTCCTCGAAGCTGCGGTGTGTGCTGGCCTGGCATCGGCCGGGGTCGATGTGGTGCGGGTGGGAGTCATCCCCACTCCAGCGGCCGCTTATCTGGTGGGTGAGTTGGGAACGGATCTCGGCGTCATGCTCTCGGCCTCGCACAACCCCATGCCCGACAATGGCATCAAGTTCTTCCAGCGTGGCGGGATCAAGCTCGTCGACGATCTTGAGGACGCCATCGAGGAGCGGATGGGTGAGCCGTGGCAGCGTCCGATCGGTGCCGAGGTGGGACGTATCCATGCCTCCTCGAGCGCGGTGGACACCTACGTCAACCATCTGGTGCGTTCCCTGCGTCAGGAGGACGCCCTCAAGGGGCTCAAGATCGTCCTGGACTGTGCCAACGGCGCCTCGTCCATGACCGGCCCGGCAGCTTTTCGCGCCCAGGGTGCCGACGTCGTCGCCATCCACAACAGCCCAGACGGCATCAACATCAACGCCTCCTGCGGATCGACCCACCCCGAGATCCTGCAGGCCAAGGTGGTCGAGGAGGGCGCCGACCTCGGGCTGGCCTTCGACGGTGACGCCGATCGGTGTCTGGCAGTCGATCATGAGGGCCACCTCGTCGACGGCGACCAGATTCTCGCCATCCTCGCCTTGGCCCTGCAGGAGGATCATCGTCTGGCGTCCAACACCGTGGTTGCCACGATCATGAGCAATCTCGGACTCACCCTGGCCATGCGTGAGCACGACATCTCCGTCGACCAGACGAAGGTGGGTGACCGCTACGTGCTGGAGTCCATGAATGCCAACGGATTCTCACTCGGTGGGGAGCAGTCCGGCCACGTCATCATGAGTGAGTTCGCCACCACCGGCGACGGCGTCCTCACCGGCCTGCACGTGGCTGCTCGAGTGGCCCGCACCGGCAAGTCACTCAAGGAACTCGGCTCGGTGGTGACGCGCCTGCCCCAGTCGCTCATCAATGTTCGTGGTGTCGACAAGTTGCGTGCCGGCATCGATCCCGACGTCAACAAGGCTGTCTCCGACGTCAACCACCAGCTGGGCGACACCGGTCGCGTCGTGCTGCGCCCCTCCGGCACCGAGCCGGTGGTGCGTGTCATGGTGGAGGCTGGCACCCAGAGTGAGGCTGACCAGATCTGTGAGCAGCTCGCTGGAATCGTCAAGGAGAAACTGGCCATCTGAGCTGGTCGGCACCAGGCCGGACGAGGGGTTGCCTGATGCGTCGTGCAACCCCTGGGCCTGGCCAGAACCCTTGGGGCCCGGCCGGTTTGGCCGGTGCATGGGCCCGTCATCAGGCTCCCCTCCAGATGGAGTCAGCGGTGGTGCCTGGTGACGACGTCAGTGTCTGGTGACGGCGGGCACACCGGTTGACAGGCACTGTCGACTGGCGGGGTGGCCAGCGTCGACCGTCAGATCTTTCGGATCCACACGTTCTTCACCTCGTGGTCCGGGCCCTTGTGGAGAATCGCGGTGGCCCGGCCGCGGGTGGGCCGAATGTTCTGGGTGAGATTGGGTAGGTTGATACGTCGCCAGATGGATCTGGCGATGCCGATCGCCTCCTCGTCGGGCAGTTTCGCGTACTCACTGAAGAAGGAGTGCGGGTCCGTGAATGCCGTCTGACGCAGGGTGAGGAAGCGGTTGATGTACCAGTTCATGATGTCCTGCTCATCGGCGTCGATGTAGACGGAGAAGTCGAAGAAATCGCTCAGGGTCAGCCCCATCGTCCCATTGCTGCGCAACCTGGGCGGTTGCAGGACGTTGAGACCCTCGATGATGAGGACGTCGGGTTGACGCACCACTCGTTGCTGGCCAGCAACGATGTCGTACTCCACGTGGGAGTAGACCGGTGCCACGACCTCTGGTGCCCCGGACTTCACGTCCACGACGAATTTCAGCAGGGCCTTGCGGTCATAGGACTCCGGGAAGCCCTTGCGGTCCAGGATGCCGTGTTCCTCGAGCACGGCATTGGGATACAGGAAACCGTCAGTGGGCACCAAGTCCACCTTGGGACGCCTCGGTGAGCGCCCCAGTAATTCCTGGAGTAGACGGGCTGTCGTGGATTTTCCGACCGCCACCGACCCTGCCACCCCGATGACGAACGGGGTGCGTCGCATCTGGTGGTCCTGGAGCTGCAGATATGTGTTGGAGGCCTCGAAGAGACTTCCCGTGTGCATGCAGTACAGATGGATGAGCTGCGTCAGTGGCCGGTAGACCTCGGCCACGTCGGTCTGGTCGGTCGGGTCACCCAGACCCCGAATGCGTTCCAAGGTCTCGTCGTCGATGTCGATCTCGGTGTTGCCGGCGAGATCTGCCCATGCGTGCCGGGACAACTCAATGTAGGGTCCCGGCTCGGTGTTGTCGTCATCGACGGGCGTGGTGGGAGTCAAGTTCATCGGGCACCTCAGGTGAACGGTCTGTCCCATTGACTCTACTTCACTGCAGTGACGAATGTCTGGCGTCGTGCGGTGATCTGGAGGTCGATACTGGGCACGGCACCCGGGTGACATCGGGACGTGAAACCTCATGGCCGGTGTTCCCCTACGGGGAGCACCGGCCAATCAGGAGCACTGGGGGCTGTCGCCCTCAGGCTGTGACAGTCAATGGTTGAAAACCGTCACATGGAGGAGAAGGGACGTATGGTGCACTTGACGCGGGTGGCTCGTTGCGGTTCGAGGGCGTTTGCGACGACTTGGTATGTCATCGGGTCGTAGGTGATGTTCGTGTGGGCGCTGTGGTCCAACGGGCAGACGTCCTGGATGACGATGTTCTTGGCTCCTGGTTCTGGGATGAGTGCGTTGGTCCAGGGGAACACTCGGTTGTCGAAGCGGGTGGCGATGACGGTGTACTTGACGCCTGGGGCGGTCATTCCTCCAGCATTGAGGTCCTTGAGGAATGTGGATCCCTGCAACTGCTGGGGTACGGACTCCATGTTGAGGAACTTCGCCACGGTGCCCACGATGGTGTTGGCTGGCCGCCCGGATTTGTTGAGGAATTTTTCCATTCCAAGGATGCTTGTGCCTTTGTTGGACGGGACGATGCCGATGAGGTGGTTGACCTTCTTGTCGCCGCCGTAGTACTTGATGTAGGCGCGTGGCAGTGGGCCGCCGCCTTGGGAGTGGCCGACGAGATCGACCTTGTCGGCTCCGGTGGACTTGAGCACCTTGTCGACGAAGTGGGCCATGAAGGCTGCGGTGGAGTAGATGTTTCCGGTGGTGGAGACAGCCTCTACGAGCGGGTGGGTCATCGGGTTGTAGTTGAAGGTGTAGACACAGAGTCCTGCTGCCTGCATACGCGGTCCGTAGTACGACCACGTGGTGAAGGCGTCTTCGGTGGTGCCGGGAATGAGGACGACAGGGTGGGTGCCCTTGCGCGGTGTGCAGGTGAAGTCGTTGGTGCCGGGAACCTTGGCTCCGGGATGCCTCATCGCGAACCTGACGGCGGGAGCGAATCTGGACATGCTGGGTCCCTCGACGTTCGAGGGAACTCCCTCGGGGCTGTGGGGTGCAGCAACACCGCCGGGATGGTCGGGGGTGATGTCTGACGGCGGGGCGGCGAAGGCCATGCTGGCGGTTCCCATGAGCGTGACGGAGGTCGTCACGGCAAGGAGGGCTGCGCGGAGCTTGTTCATCATGGATCTCCTCAGAGGTAGTTTTAAATATACATATCATATATTTATGAAATCTTCCAGTAGCTTTGTGCACAACTGTGGATGGCAGAACGGGATGTCACTCCGAGGATGGTAATGGCCGGTGCGCTCCTTCCACGCGAGGGACGTACCGGCCGCTGTCATGGGTGCCGGGGGCCGCAGTAATCACTCATCTGGCAGGTCACCATCTGCAGCATGATCCGACGATCACTGGATGTCATCACCGGGGAAAGAATGGTCGAACGGAGCATCTGACCGGAGTGGCTCGTTGCGGTTCGAGGGCGTTTGCGACGACTTGGTATGTCATCGGGTCGTAGGTGATGTTCGTGTGGGCGCTGTGGTCCAACGGGCAGACGTCCTGGATGACGATGTTCTTGGCTCCTGGTTCTGGGATGAGTGCGTTGGTCCAGGGGAACACTCGGTTGTCGAAGCGGGTGGCGATGACGGTGTACTTGACGCCTGGGGCGGTCATTCCTCCAGCATTGAGGTCCTTGAGGAATGTGGATCCCTGCAACTGCTGAGGTGCAGATTCCAGATTTCGATATCTCGCCCCGGCGCTCATGATGGTGTTGGCCGGGGTCCCGGGCTCGTTGAGGAATTTTTCCATTCCAAGGATGCTTGTGCCTTTGTTGGACGGGACGATGCCGATGAGGTGGTTGACCTTCTTGTCGCCGCCGTAGTACTTGATGTAGGCGCGTGGCAGTGGGCCGCCGCCTTGGGAGTGGCCGACGAGATCGACCTTGTCGGCTCCGGTGGACTTGAGCACCTTGTCGACGAAGTGGGCCATGAAGGCTGCGGTGGAGTAGATGTTCCCGCTGGTCGCGGCAGCCTCCACGAGCGGGTGAGTCTCAGGATTGTAGTTGAAGGTGTAGACGCAGAACCCGGCTTTCTTGAGACGCGGCCCGTAGTACGACCACGTGATGAAGGCGTCTTCCGAGGTTCCGGGAATGAGGACGACAGGGTGGGTGCCCTTGCGCGGTGTGCACGTGAAGTCGTTGGTGCCGGGAACCTTGGTGCCAGGATTTCTTTTTGCGAATTCGATTGCTGAACTCCAGCTGGACATGTTCGGTCCCTCGGCGTTCGAGGGGACACCGTCGGGGCTGTGGGGTGCAGCAACACCGCCGGGATGGTCGGGGGTGATGTCTGACGGCGGGGCGGCGAAGGCCATGCTGGCGGTTCCCATGAGCGTGACGGAGGTCATCGCGGCAAGGAGGGCTGCGCGGAGCCTGTTCATCATGGATCTCCTCAGAGTCAATTTGAGATATCCATAGCATGTATCTGCCGAATTCTCCAATTGCGCCCAGGTGTGAGCACCAGCAGGATCGTCAGCCTGAGGATGGGCAGCAACAGCCGGGGAATTTTTCATGTGGGCGCGCCAAGCCCTCGATGTCACGGTGACCACTCGTCAGAGCAGACCACCACTGCGTGTGATTCAGCTATTGAGCATTCTCACCGGGGATGAACCGTCGGCAGAATATCGGACCGCTGTGGTTTGAGTGCTGGCGACACCTTGGAATGGCACAGGGTAGTGATACTGATATTCACGGGTAGTAGCTGTGATCGCGCGGACAGACACCCCGAAGGAGGACAGATGAATTGATTTTGAGGGCACCCCTATAGAGGGATACCCTCAATGAAGATACGTCAGATCTTTACTCGGCGTTGGTGGACAGCTGGAGTTTGTCCAGACAAACATCAGAAAAGGAAAGACAGAGTGGTTATTTCCCGTGACATGACTGTCGGGGCCAGCGCTACTGCTGGCCCCGACAGTCATTGAGCGTTCAGTGAAGGAACAAACTCAGTCGCAGGGGTCGTCCTCGTCGGTGGGGTCCTGAGTGGGCTCGGCGGTCGGCTCGTTGGTCGGGTCCTGAGTGGGCTCGGCGGTCGGCTCGTCGGTGGGGTCCTGAGTGGGCTCGGCGGTCGGCTCCTCTGTCGGATCATCGGCGGGGAAGCAGTTCTGCTGGACGATCTTGTCCAGGGCCGGCTTTTGGTTGGTGAGGATGTCAACGATCTTGGTGGCGCTGTCCTTGATGTTGGCGCCGTCAAGAACCTGACGCTCGGCATTCTCAATGAGCTTGTGGCTGTTGAGCAGAAGGGCCGGCTTCTTGGCGATCTTGGTGGCAACCTCCTCGGCGATCTTCGGCGCGAGAGCAGCCGCCGTTGCCTTGTCAACACCAGACCTGACAAGGTTCTTCACGATGAGCTTGTGGTTGATGTGGTGCAGCACGACATCGTGGATGACCTGGGCCGGGATGGTCGTGAGCACGGCAGCCTCGACACCTGCGGTGGTCACGTGAGCTCCCTTGGCCTTGAGGATCAGGCCGATCTGAATGAGATCGTGTGCCGCCAGAGGATGTGTGGCGTGCACTGCGGAGTGACGCACGAGATCCTCGACCTGTCCCAGGATGAGAGCGCTGTCAGCTGCGCTGAGACCGAAGTTCTTGACGATCGCAGCTGCAAGAGCTGGCGCTTCCACACCCGACTTGGCGATGATCGCGGGGATGAGAGTGGCATTGACGCTTGCCTCGATACCGGCAGCAACCTTGTGGATGGCTGCGTCACTGAGAGCAATTCCTTGCTTGCCAAGGTCCTTGGCGATGATCGCGGACAGAGCGGCCTGCTTGATGACGATGCCGTTCTCAGTGAGGATCTCCTGGGCAATCTTCGGGGCCAGGCGGGCAGCGTCCTTGGCGGACAGCCCGGCAATGAGCAGCTGCTTCTTGATCTCGGTGGACAGCTTGCCCTCATCCTTGAGCGCCTGGATGCAGTCGGGGCTCAGGTTGGGTTTCGGAAGGGTGGAGCTGGCCGCAGGAACAACTTCACGGGTGGGCTGAACGGCAGATGCCTGAGGTGCCATGACCGCGATCGATCCGAACAGAGTGGAGGCAGTGACAGCAGCAATGGCCAAGTTTACTTTCTTCACAAGAAACTCCTTAAGGTAGGGAAGGGCTCGACGAAGAAATATCAAGCCACTTGGCGGCAGCTCGATGTCATCGACAATAGGGAGATACAAGTTGTGATGCAATGGGGTCACATTCTTTTCCCTGAATTTCACTTAGCGGTTGAATGTGATGCGATCTTTGGGCTTGATATGTTATTTAGGGCGGATGTAAGCAGCTAGCGGTCGTCACGAGCGCATGAGAGATGGGGTGCGACCATTGACCGCCTCACAGGCAGTGGAGGCGCTGGTTGGTGGTGTGAGGCCCAGGGATTTTGCTCCCTCGCATTGTTGACTCCCCGGGTGGGGAGCTCACCAGAGCGCCCCACCCGGGGAGTCAGGGGAGAGTTGAGTGTGCCAGGAGAATCAGCCGATGAAGGGCTGCGGCTTGCACTTGACGGGTTTGGCGTTGTCGGGGTCGAGTGCGTTGAACACCATCTGGGACACATTGGTGTCGTAGGGGAAGTTGATGTGGCTCGCGTGGTCTTGCGGGCAGATGTTCTGGACGGTGATGTTCTTCACGCCGGGTTCATGGATGAATGCGTTGGTGTAGGGTGCCACGACGTAGTCGTACTTGCCCTCGATGTTGATGTACTCCACGCCCGGACGGGTGACCTTGCCGTTGTGGTACAGCTCCTTCATGAGCTCGGAGGAGCCCATCTGCTGGGGATAGGCTGCCATGTGGACCGATTCGGCGGCATCCTCGATTCTTGTGTGGGCCTTGTGGGGGAGGGCTTCGTTGATCCATTTGGAGATGGCTGGGCCGCCAACGCCGTGGTTGGCAGGGGCGATGCCGATCATCTTGCCGACCTTCTTGTCGCCACCGAGTTTCTGGATGTAGTAGTTCGGCTGGGATCCGCCGCCCTGGGACCATCCGATGATGTCGACCTTCTTGGAGCCGGTCTCGCGCAGGACGCGGTTAATGAAGATCGAGGTTGCCTTGGCAGACTTGCGGATGTCACCGGTGTAGTCGACGCTCGACAGCCAGGGCAGGCCGTTGAAGTTCGCCGAGAAGGCGCAGAATCCGCGGGCGCGCAGCTGTGGGGTGTACATCGACCAGGCTGTGTATGCGTCGGTGTTGGTACCCGGGATGAGAACTACGGGGTTCTGTCCTTTCTTGGGTTTGCAGCTAAAGTCATTGGCACCCGAGGGGTTCGTGCCGGGGTGGGCTGCGGAGTACAGGGATGCGGTGTAGGTGAGTTTCTTGGCGGGGGCGTCGTTGCCGGCGGGGACGCCGCCCGGGCTGCCCTTGACCTCCACGGTCTTGAGGAACGCGGCCTCCTCGGGCGTATAGCCAGAGTATCCGGGGTCCGTAGACGTGGCATGGGCGGAGGCATCGGCCGCCGGGGCAGCGTGGGCCTGGGCACCGGCCAGCGGCACCAAGGCGATGGTGGCTGCGCTGGCGGCAATGGTGATGTTGCGAAGGGCTGTGGTGAGTTTCATAATCACTTTCTTTCCCGGCGAGTATGGACAAGAAACATTGTATGTCATATCCGGTAGATAAGGAAAGCGTGTTCACCGGAATATTAGTTTTATGTTCATCTATTGATCCTGGCGCTGCACAGATGTGCGCGACCTTGGGTCCGTGAATGAGGTAAGCGTGGTGATTGCGTGGACGAGCAAGAGTCCTGTACGTTTCTTGCCATGTGTGGAATTGTGGGTTATGTGGGCAGTCGACCTGCCAAGGACGTCATCATTGACGGGCTGCGCCGTCTCGAGTACCGCGGCTACGACTCGGCCGGGTTGGCCGTGGTCTCCGACGGAGCACTGCACTGGGCCAAGAAGTCCGGCAAGTTGACGAACCTGGAGGCCGAACTCTCCACCTCGCCGTTGCCCGAGTCGGGACAGGGGATCGGACACACCCGCTGGGCCACTCACGGTGCTCCCACCGACACCAATGCCCACCCGCACGTCTCGGACGACGGCACGGTTGCCGTCGTCCACAACGGCATCATCGAGAACTTCGCAGCCCTGCGCGCCGAACTCCAGGCCGAGGGGGTCTCCTTCGCCTCCGACACCGACACCGAGGTGGCAGCTCACCTCATCGCCCGCGAGACTGCCACTGGAGCTGGCCTGAGCCAGGCCGTCGGTGCAGTCGCGGCGCGTCTGGAAGGCGCCTTCACCCTCGTCGCGGTGAGCTCCACCGAGCCGGACACCGTCGTGGCTGCCCGCCGCAACTCACCGCTCGTCGTCGGGCTGGGGCAAGGAGAGAACTTCCTCGCCTCCGACGTCGCCGCCTTCATCGAACACACCCGTGACGCCCTGGAACTCGGCCAGGATCAGGTGGTGACCATCCACTCCGACTCGGTCGAGATCACAGACTTTGCCGGCAATCCGTCCGAGGCACGTCCCTTCCATGTCGACTGGGATCTCTCAGCTGCCGAGAAGCAGGGCCACGACTGGTTCATGCGCAAGGAGATCTTCGAGCAGCCGCGTGCCGTCGCCGACACTCTGCTGGGCCGCTGGTCGGACCGTGGAGAGCTCATCCTGGACGAGGTGCGCATCTCTCCGGAGGAACTGCGCCGGATCAACAAGATCGTCATCGTGGCCTGCGGGTCGTCGTTCTACGCCGGCATGGTTGCCAAGTACGCCATCGAGCACTGGACGCGGGTGGCCTGTGAGGTGGAGCTGGCCAGTGAGTTCCGCTATCGTGACCCGATCATCGACCCCATGACCCTCGTCGTGACGATCTCCCAGTCCGGTGAGACCGCCGACACCCTCATGGCCATTCGGCACGCCCGTGAACAGGGGGCCAAGGTCATCGCCATCTGCAACACCAACGGCGCGACCATTCCGCGCGAATCCGATGCCGTCATCTACACCCACGCCGGTCCGGAGATCGGTGTGGCCTCGACCAAGGGATTCCTCACCCAGGTCGTCGCCTGCTACCTGCTCGGCCTCTACCTTGCCCAGGTGCGTGGCATGAAGTACGGCGACGAGGTGCGTGCCATCATGACCGAGCTGGAGTCCATGTCCGAGAAGATCCAGCAGGTCCTCGACGGTATCGAACCGGTCCACGAGCTGGCACGTCAGATGGCCCGCAAGGACGGGGCCGTGTTCTTCCTGGGGCGTCACGTCGGCTACCCGGTGGCGTTGGAGGGTGCCCTCAAGCTCAAGGAGATCGCCTACATGCACGCCGAGGGATTCGCCGCCGGCGAGCTCAAGCACGGCCCGATTGCCGTCATCGAACAGGACACCCCGGTCTTCGTCATCGTGCCTCCGGCGGGACGCGACCAGCTGCACGACAAGGTCGTCTCCAACATCCAGGAGATTCGAGCCCGTGGCGCACGCACCATCGTCCTGGCCGAACAGGGGGATGAGACGGTGCGGTCCTTTGCCGACACCCTCGTTGCGCTGCCGCGCTGTTCCACCCTGCTGCAGCCACTGGTGGCCACCGTCCCGCTGCAGGCCTTCGCCTGCGAGCTCGCCACCGCTCTGGGACACGACGTCGACCAGCCTCGCAACCTGGCCAAGTCGGTCACGGTGGAATGAGCCTCTGAAGACCTCCCACTCACCGGGCATCGGCTCATGGCGCGCATGAGTCGATGCCCAGCTGCTTGAGTGGGCAGGGTGGGACACCCGACGATTCGGACGCACGAACCCCCCACTTTTTGGCCGGCCGCCCCGTCCTCGAACCCTGCTGGGTCCCAGTTGCGGTCGGTCCCCATACGGACGGGGACACCCGTCCCATGTCGAGGTGCAGAAGAAGCTCCGAAACCCACCCGCGTCAAACGATCCTTGTGCATGTCTCCATGGGGCGCAGAAGGGGCCTCACTTCCGCCCGTACCGGGCTGGGGGAGAGACATCACTGTGATGGCTTGTGCGCCTCGATGATGAATTTCTCTCCCTGATGGGCATACTTCCAGTACCCGAGATGGCGCCGACTCATGCGGTACCGATCCGGTTCGGTGGTGACGCCCATGAAGCCTGCCTCTCTCAGCAGGGGGACGTCGGTGGCTGGGCGCTCCCGGTGTCTCGAGGGCAGGTTCGCGGTCGGGTCGGAGCCGTCGTCACGGGCGTGACCACTGCGTCGCCCCTCGGTGAGCATGATGAGACCGTTGGACAGCGCCTGCCAGATCGAGTGCCTCACCCCGGTGCGATCAGTGCGGTAGTTGCCGTCGTAGACGAGGACCAGGCCGCCGGGGCGCAACACCTGGAACCAGCGTCGATACGCGGCCGCCGGATCGTGGAGGGTCCACACGACGTCACGGGAGACCACGGCGTCCACCGAGGAATCCGCCACGCCGTCCAAGGTGACGACGTCGCCATGCCGCACGTGGGGCTCGATCCCGTACCAGGTGAGATTGCGCCGTGCAGCCCGCAGCATCCCCTCCGATGCGTCCAAGGAGGTGACGCGATGGCCCAGACGACTGAGCATGATCGAGAAGAATCCGGGGCCGCAGCCGACGTCGAGGACGTCGCGTGGCTCGTCCCCCAGACGCGTGTCGAGCTCGTGACGCCAGTGATCGACGTCCCTGGAGTTGTGTAGCTCGCGAGAGACGATGCGGTCGTAGTCGTCGGATGCATCGGTCCACATGTCGGCAATGCGGTCGGTGTTCACCATGGGCACTCCTGTCCTGTCAACGTTTCCGTGTGGTCACGGGGCCTGCGGTTCGTGAGAGGTGTGGCTGCGTCATGACGCGATGAGTTTGGCCAGCTCCTTGGCCCCCTCGATCGACAGCGGAGACGCTGGATCGGTGAGGGAGTAGGGCATGGTGATGACATGCCCCTTCTTCACCGCCTTGAGCTGCGAGGCCCCCTTGGCATGCTCGAACGTCGTCTTGATCGTGTCGGCATTGCTGGATCCGCTCAGCAGCAGGATCCAGTCCGGGTTGCGTTTGAGGAGGTCCTCCATGCTGATGTCGAACACCCGGGTGCGGTTGTCCGCGTAGGCGTTCTTCAGGCCGTTGACATCGAAGGCGGCTTGGGACATGCTCGAGCGCCCGTAGGCGTACATACTGGAGCCATCGTCGGACAGCCACAGGGCGGCGGCGCTGACACCCTTGCCGGCGGCATGCTTTGGCAGGTCTGCCGTCTGCTTCTTCAGAGCCTTGTTCAAGGTGGCGGCTCGCTCCGGTACTCCGAAGATGGCGCCCACCTTCGTCACCTCCTTGGTCACCAGGCCAAAATCGGCATGGTTCACCGGAGTCTGGTCATCGCAGTTGGCGTCGGGGGAGTAGAGCTTCACCCCGGCCTTGGCCAAGGCCTTGCGGTCGACTCCGAGGTCGTAGCCGATGACGAGGTCGATGTGGGCGTCCAGGATGCTCTCGGTGGAGACGCTCACACCTCCGGTGGCAAGGCTGGTGCCCTTCATCTGGGGTATGGCCTTGAGCTTGGTGGCGGTGTTGACGTCGTAGCCGGAGGTGTCGATCTTTCCGGCCCGTGCCGAGACCTTGTCCAGCAGGTCGAGCATGGACAAGGTGGGGGCGTCGGTGTCTTCGAGGAGGAGGACCCTTTTCGGTGCCTCGGTGAAGGTGAGCTTCTCCGCACAGCTCATCACCGTTGCTGGATAACCGGAGCTCGCGGATGCCGTCGCGGATGACGGGCCTGCCCCGGACTTCTCCTGGTGTGACGTGCCGCAGCCGGTGAGGCACATGCTGCTTGCCAAGGCGAGGGTGAGACCGGCAATGAGTGGATGGAGCTTCATGGGTGTTCTCTCCTGTTCGTGAGGGGTGACAGCTCACTTGTTGATGAGTTTGGCGACTTCCTGGGCTCCCTGGATCGACATGGGGGAGGCCGAGTCGGTGAGGGAGTAGGGCATGGTGATGACGTGACCGTTCTGCACTGCCTTGAGCTGCGAGGCGCCTTTGGCACGTGTGAAGGTCTTGGTGATGTCGTCGGTGTTGTACGCGTTGTTCAGCAGCAGTATCCAGTCCGGGTTGCGTTTGAGGAGGTCCTCCATGCTGATGTCGAACACTCGGGTACGGTTGTCTGCGTAGGCGTTCTTCAGGCCGTTGACATCGAAGATGGCTTGGACCATGCTCGAGCGTCCGTAGGAATACATGCTCGATCCGTCGGATGACAGCCACAGAGCGGCAGCGCTGGCACCTTTGCCGCGGGCATGTTTCGGCAAATCAGCGGCCTGCTTCTTCAGGGCTTTGTTCAGGGTAATGGCTCGCTTCGGTACTCCGAAGATGGCAGCTGTCTTCGTCACCTCCTGAGTCACCAGGCTGAAATCAGCATGGTCGACTGGTTTCTTGTCATAGCAGTAGGCGTCTGGTGCATAGACCTTGACCCCTGCCTTGGCCAGGGCCTTGCGGTCGACTCCTCGGTCGTAGCCGATGACGAGGTCGATGTGGGCGTCCAGGATGCTCTCGGTGGCGACGCTCGCCCCTCCACCCAAAGTTGTGGTACCACTCTTCATCTCGGGCAGGGACATGAGTTTGGTTGCGGTGTTGACGTCGTAACCGGTGGTGTCGATCTTTCCGGTGCGCATAGTCACCTTGTCCAGCAGGTCGAGCATGGACAATGTGGGTGCATTGGTGTCACCGAGAATGAGGACCCTTTTCGGTGCCTCGGTGAAGGTGAGCTTCTCGGTGCAGCTCATCACTGTTGCCGGATAGGCGGACGGTTGTGCCGTGGTGGCCGTCGAACTCGACTGGGCATCGTCCTCGTGTGCCGACGTGGAACAGCCGGTGAGGCACAGTGTGCTCGCGAGGGCGAGGGTGAGGCCGGCAACGAGTGGGTGGGTTTTCATGGTGCCTCCTGTGGGGCGGTCGACGCCGTGGTGGTTCAGCGTCTCGAATGGTCAGCTGCTGTGCTGTCAAGGGGATCGAAGAGGAGCCGGGGCTGCCCGGCATGGTCGATGCGGTGCACCTGCACCCCGTAGACCTGTGAGATGAGCTCGGGGTCGAGCACCTGCTGGGCGGGGCCGGATGCCACCAGACGACCGTGATCGAGCAGGATGAGCTCGTCGCAGCATCGGGCAGCCAGATTGAGATCGTGCAGGACGATGACCGTCGTCGCCGGAATGGTCGCCACCAGGGCGAGCAGGTCGAACTGGTGCCGGATGTCGAGGTGGTTGGTGGGCTCGTCGAGCAGCAGATGGTCGGCGTCCTGGGCGATGGCCCGAGCGATGAGCGCACGCTGCCGTTCACCGCCGGACAACTGGGTGATGAGCCGATCGGCCAGGTACGTTATGTCGACGCGAGCCAGCGCTGCGTCCACCATGCTGCGATCCTCGGCGTCCCCGTAACCAGCCAAGGAGCGGTGCGAGAGCCGTCCCAACCCCACGGCGTCGCGTACCGTGAGCGGCAGACCCTCGTCACGTTCCTGGGAGACGACGGCCACTGCTCGGGCAATGGCCCGCCTGGAGAGGCTGGTGACGTCCGAGCTGTCGATGAGCACCTCGCCACTGGCAGCCGGTAGGGCACGATACATGGCCTGGACGAGGGTGGACTTGCCTGCCCCATTGGGTCCGACGACACCGATGGTGCTGCCGTCTCCGGCGGACAGATCCACCTCGTCGACCACCACCCGATTGCCACGGCGGATCACCAGGGAATGTACGTCAATCATGGTGACTCCTCCTCACCCTCACCGCGCCGGATTCATCCGGTTGACGAGCACCAGGAGGAACGGCGCTCCCAGCAGTCCGGTGATGATGCCGATGGGTAGTTCGGAGGGGGCGAACATCGTCCGGGACACCGTGTCGGCCCACACCAGGAAGATGGCGCCGGCCAGCCCCGACGAGATGACGAGGGTTCGGTGCCCGTACCCGGTGAAGGAGCGCATGAGGTGCGGGATGATGAGGCCGACGAAGCCAATCCCACCAGCCATCGACACCACCGCCCCCACGGCTGCCGAGACCGGAACGAGGATGACGAGCCGAATCACCTGGGGGTTGATCCCCACCGCCATCGAGGTCTGATCACCGCTGGCCAGGGCATCGAGCCAGGGGGCGCACAACCACAACAGCGCCATGAGCACCGCAGCAATGCCCACCAGCCAGATGCTCTGGGTCCAACTCACCTTGGCCAGGGACCCCAGCATCCAGAACATCACCGAGCGTGCCGTCTCCGGGGAGTCCGCGGAGAAGATGATGAGATTCGTCACGGCCTGGAAGATGAACCCGACCGCGATACCGGCCAGCACCAGGGTGAGGGCTGAGCTGCCGCGTCGACCGCCCACTCCCAGCACCAGGGTGGTGGCCACCAGGGCACCGACGAAGGCCAGGCTGGCCACCCCCAGTGGGCTCGACATGCCGATGAGGACCATCGCCGCCGCAGCGCCCGTCGACGCCCCCGAGCTCACTCCCAGCACGTAGGGTTCGGCCAGCGGGTTGCGCACGATCGCCTGCAGGGCGACCCCGGCCACTCCGAGTGCAGCCCCCACGCCGATCCCGGCGATGATGCGAGGCATACGGTTCTGCCAGACGATGGCGTCGGTGATGCCGTCCCAGGTCACCTGCGGGTGCAACCCCAGATGGTCGGCCAGCACGCCGATGACCTGGTTCCAGGGCACCGAGGCCGCGCCGAAGGCGATGCTTCCCACCGGGGTGAGGACGAGCAGCACGACGAGCAGGATGGTCCTGATGCGTGTGTGCCGCATGATCACTTCTTGAGGAGCTTGTTCAGTTCCACGGCTCCCTTGATGGACTGTGGGGTGGGCGGATCCGTCAGCGAGAATGGGATGACGACGACTTGGTTCTTCCTCACGGCCTGCAGCTGCGAAGCGCCCTTGTACTTGAGGAATGCTGGTTTGGTCTTGGCGATGTCGCCCTCCTGGGCGAGCAGGACGATCCACTCCGGGTTCCGTTTGAGGACGTCCTCCATCGTCGTGTCGAAGACGCGTTTCCTCTCGCCGTCGTAGACGTTGCGCAGGCCGTTGGCCTCGAGGATCGGCTGCACCATGCTCGAGGTGCCGTAGGTGTAGAACCCGCTGTTGCCGGGTTCCACCCACAGAGCGGCGGCGCTGTGCTGTGAGTCCTTGCTGGCCTGGGACGTGAGGTCCTTCACCTGCCCGGTGAGTTCGTCGTTGAGGGTCCTGGCCTTGTCGGGGACGCCGAAGATGTCGCCGATTGTGCTGACCTCCTTGGTGACGAGGTCGAAACTCGCGTGATCGGTTCCGGTGCCGTGCGGGCAGAACGTGTCGGGGGCGTACACCTTGACCCCAGCCTTGCGCAGAGCGGCACGGTCCAGACCTTCGTCGTAGCCGATGACGAGGTCGGCACGCTGGTCGAGGATCGTCTCGGTGGCGAGCTTGGCGCCGCCGGTGTCCAGCTCGGAGGAGGTGATCGTGGGCACGTCCGTGATCTTCTTCAGGGTGTCGGCATCATAGCCGTCGGCCATGACGTCCCCGGCTCGACCGATGATCGAGTCCATGACGCCCAGCTTCACCAGGATCGATGCGTCGGTGTCTCCCATGAGGATGACTCGCTTGGGCGGCGTGTCGAAGGTGAGGGTCTCGTCACAGCTTTTCACCTTCACCGGTGAGGAGAATGCCGAGGCGGATGCCGTGGCTGACGGGCTGCCGGCCCCGGATGAGTCCTCGCCGTGGGAACCGCAGCCGGTGAGCAGCATGGCGCCGACGAGTCCGACGGCGGTCGTCGCGAGCAATGGTGTGCTGTGCCCATGACGGAAATGGGCATCACGAGTGATGTGCATGTGGTGTCTCCTCGCACCTGGTGACCGGAGGGTAGCCACACGGTGTCCTGGCTCCCAGGTCGTTGCGCGTTCTCTGCCTTCCAGCCCCGGAAAAGGCCGTGACGTGTCTCGTCGGCGACGAGGAGAAGTGGCTCGCTGGTCACAGTTGCGGGAACAGCCCCGGACTCGCACCGGAGTTCCCGTATGGTTTTGGGCTCAGCATAACGAGATCGGGGGCGGAATTCCACGCATGGCTGAACAGCTCTCGGGTCTCCTCAGTGCCTTCCTTGCCTCGAGACGGAAGCTGAGGCTGCGTGCCAGTGGGGGTGGGGCGAGACTCGTCATGACGTCAGCACGAGCCCGCCGAAGCAGCCTGGTCTCGGGCGGCTAGGCTGGCCACATGATTGTCGGCATCGGCGTGGACGTCTGCGACCTGCAACGGTGGGAGGACGCGCTGGTCCGCCACCCGGGGTTGGTGCAGAAGGTGCTCACCCCTGCCGAGGGCAGTCTGTCGAAGCGCTCCCAGGCGGCCAGGTTCGCCGCCAAGGAAGCCCTTGCCAAAGCGCTCGGTGGGCCGGACGGTTTGCGTTGGCACGAAGTGGAGGTTGTCACCGAGCAGTCCGGCAAGCCGCGTCTGCATCTCACCGGAGGATCTGCCAGGACGGTGCAGGAGCGCGGTGTCACCGACATTCACCTGTCCCTGAGCCACGACGGGGCACTCGCCGTGGCATTCGTCATCTGTGAGGTGCAATGACTCAGTACGTGTGCACGGCGGCCGCGATGCGCGCTGCCGAACAGAAGCTTTTCGATGCGCATCCCGGTACCGATCTCATGGCTGTGGCTGCAGGGCAGGTCGCCGTGCAGGCACGAAGCATGCTCGCCGATCTGGGGTGCGGGGTGCGAGGCGGTTCGGTACTGGTGCTCGTGGGAGGTGGCAACAACGGGGGAGACGGTCTACTGGCCGCCGCCGAACTCGCCGATGAGGGATGCCACGTATGGATCTGTCCGGTGTTGGGCACCCCACATGCTGCTGGCTGGCAGGCCGCCCTGCAGGCAGAGTGTGAGGTGGTGACGATGGAGCAGGCCGGCCAGGTGTCACCGGATCTCGTCATCGACGCCGTCCTGGGGATTGGTGGTCGCCCCGGCATCCCGGACGATCTTGCTGGGCTGGGGGAGCAGCTTTCCTCGGTGAGCTGGCTCGCCGTCGATCTGCCCTCTGGTCTGGACGCCAATTCCGGGGCGGTCACGACCGCGCTGCGAGCCGATGTCACCGTGACCTTCGCGGTACGCAAGTGGTGCCATGTTGCCCCACCCGCCGCTGAGCGGTGCGGACGGGTCGACGTGGTCGACATCGGCGTCGAGCCCGGTGGCAGTGATGGCGTCCCGAAGTGTGCTGACGGTTGGACGAGTGTGGTCGACGAGGACGATCTCGCCCGGCTCTGGCCGGTCCCGGGCCCGGGAGACGACAAGTACTCCCGCGGTGTCGTCGGGATGGACACTGGGTCCTCCCAGTACCCGGGAGCAGCGGTGCTGGGTACGCTGGGGGCGCTGCGCACGGGAGCCGGCATGGTTCGCTACGTCGGACCACGACGTCCGGCGGACCTGGTGCTCGCTGCCATGCCGTCGGTCGTTCTTGCCGACGGCCGGGTGCAGGCCTGGGTGGTCGGCTCCGGCTGGGGGCAGGACGACCCAGCTGCGAATGGACGCCGTCTCCAGCAACGCTGTGCTGACGGCGTACCGATGGTCATCGACGCCGACGCCCTGTCCCTGCTGCCCGCTGAGCTCCCGGACGGCTGCCTGCTCACCCCACATGCCGGTGAGCTGGCGCGCATGCTCGGTGTCGACCGCGACGAGGTGCGTGAGAACCCGCGCGAGTCGGCCGCGGAGGCGGCGCGACGATTCGGCGCCACCGTCCTGCTCAAGGGGGCGATTCAGTGGGTGGCTGATCCGAACGAGCATGTGGTGGAGTCCACGCCGTCCGAGATTCTCGACGTGGCCGACCACCCGGGGGCGGGCCAGATGCCTGCCGGGCAGGCCGGTTGTGCCGCAGCGCTGCCGGGGCCGGCGTGGACCGGGCAGGCCGGCTCGGGCGATGTGCTGGCTGGTGTGTGTGGAACACTGCTCGCCGCTGGCGTGTCGGCTGGCTGGGCTGGCCTGTTGGGGGCAAGTCTGCAGGCGCTCACCGCATGCCGCCATCCCGGTCCGTGGTCGCCAGATCAACTCGCCGGGTTCTTTCCCGAGATCATCGGAGCATTCCGGCGGCCCAGCTTTCCGTGAGTCCGTGAGTGGGGTGGGGCACCGGGCCGTGAGCGTCACCGGAGATCAACGGGGCCCAGCTTTTTCGTGAATGGGCAGGGGCTTGGCGCCTCGGCCAGCTGACGTGGCGGAATCGGCGACTCAGCGGTGCAGCAGACTGATGGAGTGATCGTTCCGACGGGGATGGTGAGTGGCCGCAGCCAACAGACGATGACGGGCTGGAGCTGCGACCGATCCGATCCGGATGGCCTCCTCGTAGTGCCCGACGAGTTCGGCACACAGATGCCCCCAAGTGCGGTCCTCGATGGAGGCGCGAGCCGCCGTTCCCATGGCCCTGCGCTTGTAACCGTCACCGACGAGGTCGACGACGTAGCTGCGGAACTCGTCCATGTTGCCCGGCTCGTAGAGCCAGCCGGTGCGTGAGGGATCAATGAGGTCGATCGGGCCGCCGCGGCGCGGACTGATCACCGGAACTCCACAGGCCTTGGCCTCCTGGACCGCCTGGCAGAAGGTCTCCAGCTCGCCGGTGGAGCAGAAGACGTCCATCGATGCCACCGCGCGCGGCAGGTCCTCACCGCCCAGGCCCCCGGTGAAGATGGCACCCGGAATCTGTTTCTCGAGCTGGTCACGATCGGGGCCGTGTCCGACGATGACGAGCTTCACCCCGGGGATGTCGGCCAGCACGGCCATGTCCTGCACCCGCTTCTCGGCGGCCAGGCGCCCCATGTACCCGACGATCACCTCGCCGTTCGGGGCCCACTGGGCACGCAGCTCCTCCGAACGCTTCGACGGATGGAATCGTTGCTTGTCGACGCCACGGCCCCAGATGCCCACCCGCGGCACTCCGTGCGAGACGAGCTGGTCGCGTGAATAGGTGGAGGGGGCGTAGGTGGCCACTGACAGGGAGTGGATCTGACGTACCCGGTACCAGCCGTAGGGTTCCAACTTGCCCAGGCCGTACCGCCCGGCGTAAGAGGGGACGTCCGTCTGGTAGATGGCGACGGACGGTATGCCGAGCGAGGCAGCAGCCAGAGCACCCTTGTAGCCGATGACGAACGGCGCAGCCAGATGGACGACATCAGGGTCGAACTCGGCAAGGGTGCGCTCGATGGACCACTGCGGGGAGGCCGAGACACGTACGTCGGAGTAGCCGGGGAAGGCCAAGGAGGCCAGCGAGACCACCCGATGCCCCTGGTACTCGTGGGGGGTCTCGGAGTCGCCCGGGGCGATGACCAGACCCTCATGTCCGTGGGCGCGCAGATGCTCCAGGATACGCAGGACCGAGTTCGTGACGCCGTTCACCTGTGGCAGGAACGACTCCGCAACAATCGCAACTCGCACACCCTCGATGGTAACTGCTCGCGGTGACGATTCCGCATTGTGCAGTTGTCCAAACGGTGACATTTTCTGACGGTGACCAGCCGCCGATGGTGTCGTTTGGTTGTTGTTGGGCCAAACAGGTATCGTTGGCGTGTTGGTTCGGCCCATGTGGGCCCATGATGCGTTGAGTTGCTCGATGCGCCCATCCGTCCAGGTGATTCCGACTCGAACACGAGTCTGCCCGGCCGGTTCCGATCGTGTCGCTGCTCCCATGCGGTGACATGCGCGTCTGACGGTGTCAGACCCTTGCAGCTACACGCCCGCCATCGAGACCGCATTCATCCAGGACGATTCACGTACCCTTCCCGCGCCCTCGCGCGGCCGCAGCTGTGCGCAGTCGTTCGTCACCAGAGGATTCCCATGCCCAACAACAAGCCACACCGTAAGGCCAAGTCGTACAAGGCGGACGGCACCCCCAAGAGGAGGTGGACGGCCGCCGAGCGTGCTGCTCGAGGACACAAGCCACGCAACCGAGGCGGCGCAGCACGACATGGCACCCACCACAACTCTGGACGCGCAGCCCACACCGATCCCAAGGGCCGGTCATTCCAGGCCTGGGACCCGGCTGCCGAGGTCGATGGTGGTCGACGCCACGACGACCAACGCCAGGGCAAGCAGTATCGAGACGACTGGCACCGGGACGAGCGTTCCCGAGGAGGCCGGTCACGTGGTGACAACCGTCATGGCGGCAGCCGGGGCGGGTACGGTCACGGCTCCGGTGGGTACCGCGGCAACACTCGACACACCTACCGCCGGGAGGACCGTCGCGACCGGACGGATCGGCGTGACTGGAACGACCAGTACGATGCACGCGATCGTGCATCGCACGGCTTCGAGGCAGAGCGCCGTGACCGGGATGCCCGTGGTCGTGACAGGTACGGCAAGGACTGGCGTCGTGGCGATCGGCGCGGGTCCAGCCGCCGGGACGACTGGCGCGACGACCACCGTGCCGGGCACGGCAACGAGCGGAGCAACGCTCGGCATGACTGGGACGAGCGTGGCGACTGGCACCAAGACGATGCCGAGCCTCGCAACGAGCGTCGCGGCCATGAGCGTCGGGAGCATGATCGCAACCGTGATCGCTGGGATCGTCACAACGGCGGTGGTCGGGGCTCCCACGACTCCAGGTCAGGTCGGCGTGACCGGGACGACTGGCATGCCGATGGCTCCGACGCCGACACCATGGAGTGGAAGGCCACCGATCTTGGTGAGCTCGACACCTCGACGGTGAACCACGAGGGGGGATTCTCCACCCTCGGTGTGCCCGACCCCATCGTCGCAGCCCTGGCGGCCACCGGCATCGACGAGCCGTTCCGCATCCAGATCGCTGCCATCCCCGATGCCATCAGCGGCAAGGACGTGCTGGGGCGCGCCTCCACCGGTTCGGGCAAGACGCTGGCCTTCAGCGTTCCGGTGCTCACCCGGCTGTCCGCCGAGCAGCGTGCGGACCGTCGACCGCGTGCCCTCGTCCTCTCGCCCACCCGCGAGCTCGCCATGCAGATCGCCGACGTCATCTCTCCGTTGGCCTCGGCCATGCACCTGTCGACGATCCTCGTCGCTGGCGGCATGGGCTATGGCCCGCAGACCAAGGCGTTCAAGAAGGGCGTGGACATCGTCGTGGCCACCCCGGGGCGCCTGGTCGACCTGCTGGAGACCGGTGACGCCGATCTGTCCGGGGTGCAGATGACCGTTCTCGACGAGGCCGATCACATGGCCGACCTGGGCTTCATGCAGGCTGTCGGAGCCATTCTCGACGCCGTGGGGCAGGGGCAGAAGCTGCTCTTCTCGGCAACCCTGGACGGCGCCGTCAACAAACTGGTGCGCACCTACATGAACGATCCCGTCACCCACGAGATCGACCCCGAACGAGGCTCGGTGGCGACCATGACCCACCATGCCTTCCAGGTCAAACCGCACGAGAAGGTCTCACTCATGGCCGAGATCTCACATCGCGCCGGCCACACCATCGTTTTCGCACGCACCCAACGTGGTGCCTCCCGAATGGCCGAACAGCTGCGTGAGGCTGGCGTCATGGCTGGTGCCCTGCACGGTGGACTCACCCAAGGGGCTCGGGCCCGAGTGCTCGCCGCCTTCAAGGAAGGCTCCCTGCCGGTGCTCGTCGCCACCGACGTGGCCGCGCGCGGTATTGACGTCGATGACGTCACCCTCGTGCTGCAGGTCGATCCACCGATGAACTCCAAGGACTACCTGCACCGGGCCGGCCGTACCGCTCGCGCTGGTCAGGACGGCGCCGTCATCAGCCTCATCCTGCCGCACCAGCGGCGCACCATGGCACGTATCTACCGGTCTGCCGGAGTGCATCCCGAGGAGGCCCAGGTGCGCCTGGGCGACGAACACGTTGCACAGGTCGCCCACTGCACTCCGGCTCTGGACGCCCCGATCGCCCAGGAGGAGTACGACGCGATCGTCGCTCCCAAACCGCAGCGGCGCAAGGGCAGGGGTGGTGGTCGACGCAACGGTCATGGGAGGCATCACCACAACGATCGTCGCGGCGGCAACCGGCACCATTCCGACTGGCACGGATCCGATCGACGTGGTGGCCGTGACGACAGTCACGTTCAGCGCAGGCCGCGCAAGGACCGGGAGCAGGCCCGCCGGGACCATGAGGCCAGGTATGGCCGAGCCGGTAACGACACCTGGTGAGTCCGTGCACCGTCTCACATCTCGGTGAACACAACGTTCTAGGATGGCCTCTCGTGGACAGTACAGATTCGCGAACCCTCGACCTGGCAGACATCAGCGTGCGTCTGGCGCAACCGGGTGAGGCTCAGTCACTGTCGGATGCGTTGAGCGGGCAGCTGCGCCAGACACGCACCGCACAACGCTCGGGTGAGCGGATGTTCTCCGCCTTCTCCGAGTGGATCGAGCGCGACCTGTGTCTCGTCGCCGAGACGGATGCCCCGACCGCTGCAGGCCGGGGGCACCGTGTCGTCGGCGTGCTGCAGCTGGTCAATTCCGGGGCTGTGCCCACTCCATCGTCTGATGAGGCCCTGGCGCCGCAGCATGGTGCGAACCGCAGCGCGGGGTCGCAGGAGGACGCTGAGTCCGAGAAAACCCCGCAGGACGGCCAACACACGACCCCGGACGGTGCCCCCGAATGCTGGGACGACGACCGTCCTCACTCCAGCCATGCGGGAGCAGAGGTGCGCTCGGTGATCGTCGCTCCCGGCAACGATCATGAACCGATCGCGCTGGCACTGCTCGCCGGGGCTGAGCAGCTGGCCACCGATCTCGGCTCTGCACAACTGCGGGTGCGTGGCTGGGCGAGCCACCCGTCGACCAGATCGATGATGCGTGCTGCGCTCAGTCAGCACGGCTACCACGCCGATGGCCCCGATCTGGTGTGCACCCTGCCGGTGCGAGTGGTGGTGCCCACCACCGAGGCCATGCACACCTTGGGCGAGGTCCTGGCATCCGAACTCACCGACGGTGACGTCATCGTCGCCTCCGGGGAACTTGGTGCTGGGAAGACCACCTTCACCCAGGGGATCGGTCAGGGGCTTCACGTGAGCGAGCCCGTCATCTCGCCCACCTTCGTGCTGGTACGTCGACATGACGGGGTCGGCGGGCGCCCCGGGCTCATCCACGTCGATGCCTACCGTCTGGGATCCCTTGCCGAGCTCGTCGACCTCGATCTCGACGAGACGATGGACTCCTCGGTCACCGTGGTGGAATGGGGTGCCGGTATCGCCGAGGAACTGGCGAGTTCATACCTGGGCGTCCAGATCGACCGTACTGCCGATCCCGAGGATGACACCCGAATCGTCTACCTCACCCCGGTGGGACCACGTTGGCAAGGCGTCGATCTGGGATTCCTCAGCGTGCTCACCCCTGACGACGCCGCGGACACGAGCGAGGACGCAGACATGAGCAAGGAGCTGCAATGACGACCACTTCCACTCCTCGATCCACACTGGTCCCATCCGGCCTCACCCTGGGCGTCGACACCTCGACCGCGGTGTGCGTCGGTCTGGCCCGCGGCGGCGAGGTGCTCGCCACCCTGCGCGTCGATGATCCCCGGGCCCATGCCGAGCAGCTCATGCCGCTCATCGAGGACCTCTGTCGGCAGCAGGGGATCACCCTTTCCGAGCTGAACGAGGTCGCCGTGGGAGTGGGCCCCGGCCCCTACACCGGCCTGCGCGTCGGAGTGGTCACCGGACGAGTCCTGGCCCACCTGGCCGGTCTGGAACCGCGCCCGGTCTGTTCCCTGGACGTGCTCGCCACCCAGTGGGCCATCGGTGCAGACGCACCGGGCGGGCAATTCATCGTGTGTACCGACGCCCGCCGTCACGAGCTGTACTGGGCGCGCTACGACGCCGCCGGGCAACGTCTCGACGGCCCCCACGTCAGTGCCCCCGACACCCTGCCGCAGGACCTCCCCGTCGGTGGGCCGGGCTGTGCGGCCCGCGGACTCACGTCTGCTCCGGGAGCACCCAAGCAGCTGGATGCCGGCGCCCTTGCAGCACACTGGACGAGCCTGCCCGACGTCGGTCTGGAGCCGCTCTACCTGCGTGACCCGGACGCCACCGTGCCCACCACTCGCAAGGCGACCCTCACCACGGCACGGATCCGTCTGCCACGTCAGGTGGGCTGACCGTGCCGATTCGAGTGGCGAAGCACGGTGATCTTGCTGCGATCATGGACGTCGAGCAGGCGAGTTTCCCACCTCTGGACCAGTGGTCATGCGCATCGTGGCAGGCCGATCTGGGCGCCCCGGACCGGCACGTCATCGTCGTGGATGTCGACCGACACGGTGCAGGGGCCACGGACGAGGCCAGCGCTCACGATGGGGCAGGCAGCTGCCTCGTCGCCGTGGCCACCTTTCATGCCGTGGCCGACACCTGCGACCTGGATCGGATCATGGTGACGCCGCAGCAGCGCAGACGTGGACTCGCCGGTGCCCTGCTCGACGACGGGCTGGGCTGGGCACGGTCCCAGGGGTGCACCCGCATCCTGTTGGAGGTGCGCGACGACAACACCACCGCCCAGCAGCTCTACCGCTCACGCGGCTTCGACGTCCTCTCGCGCCGCCCCCACTACTACCGGAGCACGGCTGGTGAACCTGCTGCCGACGCCCTGATCATGGCAGTCTCGCTCACATCCCCCTTGCTCATGCCTCCTGTGCAGCACTGCTCGCACACCACCCGGCCAGCTCGGCTGCCACAGCAGGACGGCAGGCCCCGACAGCAGGTGAACGACGCACGTCGACAGCCCGGGTGCTCCGAGACATCACATCAGGCCGGGCAGACCGGCACGAACGCACATGAGGAGAATCATGTCTGAACCGCTCATCCTGGGAATCGAGTCGTCGTGCGACGAGACCGGAGTCAGCATCGTGCGCGGCACCGAGCTGTTGGCCAACGAGGTCGCCTCCTCCATGGAGCAGCACGTGAGGTTCGGCGGAGTGGTGCCAGAGGTGGCATCGCGTGCCCACCTGGAGTCGATGGTGCCAGTTCTGCAGGCCGCATGCGCCACGGCCGGCATCGATCTTGCCGAGCTGGACGGCATCGCCGTCACCGCCGGACCGGGACTCATGGGGGCTCTCGTCATCGGATTGTCGGCGGCCAAGGCCCTCGCCTCCTACCTCGGCAAGCCGCTCTATGGCGTCAACCACCTGGCGGGCCACGTCGCCGTCGACCTGTTGGAGCACGGTGAGCTGCCCATGCCGTGCGGGGCCCTGCTGGTCTCCGGTGGCCACACCTCGCTGCTCAAGGTGAGTTCCATCGCCACCGACATCGTCGAGGTCGGCGCCACCATCGACGACGCTGCGGGCGAGGCGTACGACAAGGTGGCCCGGCTGCTCGGGCTGCCGTACCCCGGCGGGCCCGTCATCGACCGGGCTGCCGCCGAGGGCGACCCGCAGGCCATCCGCTTCCCCCGTGGACTCACTGCCCGGCACGACATGATCCAGCACCGCTTCGACTACTCCTTCTCCGGGCTCAAGACTGCCGTGTCCCGCTGGGTCGAGACCCAGCAGCGTGACGGCAAGGAGGTGCCCGTCAACGACGTGGCGGCATCCTTCCAGGAGGCGGTGGCCGACGTCCTCACCGCCAAGGCCGTCGACCTGTGCCAGACGTACGAGTTGGAACACTTCCTCATTGGTGGCGGTGTGGCGGCCAATTCGCGGCTGCGTGCCCTGCTCGCCGAGCGCATGGCGGCCGCCGGGGTCGAGCTGCGCCGCCCGCGCCCCGGGCTGTGCACCGACAACGGTGCCATGATCGCGGCGCTGGGTGTGCAGGTGGTCAAGGCCGGTCTCGAACCGTCGTCGTTGGACATCTCGGCCAATTCCGGCCTGCCGGTGGAGACGATCCTGGTGTGATCGTGCCTCATCCGTAGTGGATGGGGATTTGGCGAGACGGGCGATGTGACAGTTACCATACGGGGTAACCATGAATCAGGTTTCATTGCCCATGCCCCGACGGAGACAATCATCCTCATGAAAATCTCGAAGATCCTCACCGGTGGAATTCTCACGGCCCTCGCCGCCGCAAGTGCCGTCGTCACCGCACCGTTCGCCAATGCCATCGGTGGGGATGGCAAACCGCCCATCCCCGCAGCCACCTGCCGTGCCATCGTGAGCGCCGCGAACGCCGGGGAACCGGTTCCCGATCCGTCGATCCTCCATGACTCCGACTCCATTCCTGCCTACCTCAAGGACGGCAGGCTCGACTTCGTCGTGCAGAAGGACTTCCCGTATCGCAAGGAGCTCGACGCTGCCGTTGCCGAGTGGAACGAGGCTCTCAAGGGCAAGGTCGTTCTCGCCGAGACAGCCACTGCCACCGACCAGACCATCAGTGTGCGCTACGACCCGGTTCCCGGTTCGTACGTGCTGGGGGAAGCATCTCCGTCCCACCGGTACCTCGCCGTGCACGTCACGTCATACCAGTATCCCGACGCCATCCGTGCGACCATTGCGCACGAATTCGGCCACCTGCTGGGTATTCGTCACACCTGTGATCACACCCTCATGGCCGGATCGATGCACCGCCATCCCTCGGCCCACGTCACGGCGACCGACGTGGCGTCGGTGCTCCAGGGCCAGTTCGACTGAGCACAGATCTGGAACACAAACCGCAACGTTCCACCACATGATGACGACCTGAATGTGTGCAGCGCGTATGTAGGATCTCGGACATGAATGCCGTGCTGCTCGCCGTGATCCTCATGCTCGTCCTCGCCGTGTGCCGGGTGCATGTGGTCATCGCACTGTTCATCGGCGCTCTGGTGGGTGGTCTCGTCGGCGGCCTCGGCCTGGACGGCACGATGCTGTCGTTCCAGGAGGGGCTCACCGGTGGGGCGCAGATCGCTCTCAGCTACGCCCTGCTCGGTGCATTCGCCATGGCCGTGGCCCACACCGGTCTGCCGGATGCCCTGGCCAGGTGGATGATCGCCCGCCTCGACGCGGCCTCCCCCGACTCGTCCAGCCGGACCCATCGAGTGACGAAATGGGCGCTCATCGGCGCCATCCTCCTCATGGCGATCATGTCGCAGAACCTCATCCCGGTGCACATCGCCTTCATCCCGCTGCTCATCCCACCGCTGCTCACCGTCTTCAACCGGCTGCACCTGGACCGGCGTGCCATCAGTACCACGCTGACGTTCGGGTTGGTGACGACGTACATGTTCATTCCGGTGGGATTCGGCAACATCTTCCTCAACGACATCCTGCTGGGCAACATCCGCAAGGCGGGGATGAGCACCGACGGCATCAAGATCATGCATGCCATGGGCATCCCGGCGTTGGGAATGATGTCTGGCCTGCTCATCGCGCTGTTCGTGAGCTATCGCAAGCCACGTGACTACGAGGATCGGTCGCTGGCGAAACAGCCAGCCGTGGCTGGGACTGGTTCGATCACCAGTTCGGAGGGCGATGACTCGTCGGACCCACAGGTCACTGGAGCGGCCGGCACGGCCGAGCCGATCAACCGTTACCGAGCCACGGTGGCCATTATCGCCATCATCGTCACCTTCGTCGTCCAGGTGGCGATGCAGCTTGCCGGTGCCAAGTCGAACTCCCTGCTGGTCGGTGCCATAGCAGGACTCGGCATCATCCTCATGGCCCGCGCCGTGCCATTCCGGGAGAGCAACGAGGTCTTCACCGAAGGCATGAAGATGATGGCTGTCATCGGATTCGTCATGATCGCGGCCCAGGGATTCGCCCAGGTGATGCAGGACACCGGTCACGTCACCCTGCTGGTGACCGACGCCACGGCCCTGTTCGGCACCAACAAGGCCCTTGCCGCGGCCGTCATGCTGCTGGTGGGGCTCGTTGTGACGATGGGGATCGGCTCGTCGTTCTCCACCCTGCCGATCATTGCGACGATCTACGTGCCGCTGTGCATGTCGCTGGGGTTCTCACCGTTGGCGACGGTCGCGATCGTCGGGAGTTCCGGTGCCCTGGGCGACGCCGGATCGCCCGCATCGGACTCCACCCTCGGACCGACGGCGGGGCTGGGTGCCGACGGCCAGCACGACCACATCCGCGACTCGGTGATCCCGACCTTCCTGCACTTCAACCTGCCACTGCTCGTCGCCGGCTGGATCGCCGCGATGGTGCTGTGAGGACGTCATCAGACCACCGCGACGGTCGACATGGATATTGGCAGTGCAGGAGGCAGGCTTGAGACCTCACCATCGGAGGACCAAGTCTGCCGCGTCCGTATTCACCCTCGAGCTCGACAGGCCCGGAGCGCGGTGAGACTGGTGTCCATGGTGGGGCTTTCCGCCGAGGGGCCTGAACCGGCCACCCCCATGATGGTGAGGACGTCCTCTTGGCTGGCCTTCGGGCACCACGCAGCCGTCGAATAGGCCACGGACTCCAGATAGTCGTTGTGCAGACTCTGTGGCGGAGCGTACCCGCGGCTGTCTTTGAGGGAGAGATCAGGCAGTGCCGTGTGAGGAGCAGCGGATCCTGGGGCCACCCCTCCGAGGGTTCCTGCATTGTCGAGGACGAACCGCTGTGGCCAGGCGTCAGGATGGGCCGAGCCGGTGCGCGCCTGTTCGAGGGTGAGCACGGCTGCGGGTAGGTAGGCTCGGTTGGGGTCGCGGGTGCATACCTCGATGCCCTTGTTGGCGCTGTGCTGGCAGATCAAAGTCGGGTATCTCTGGGCCATCTGTTCGTCGATTTCCTCGACATCAGAGCCGCCCAAGACGCTCAGAGGTAGGGCGAGGAAGGCTGACAGTATCGCGACGAACGGCACCATCCACACATACCTCACGACGCTGCCGACGATCGCGGAGATGACGGCGACGACGGCCATGGCCAACAGGAGTGTGAGGGACGGACCCATCCCATCGACGATCTCTGTTGCGACGACGTGGCCTGCGATCCTCTGGTGGCCCATCGCCGCGGCACTGGCTGTCAGAGCAACGAGAACGATGACAAGTGCAGGCGCAACGGCCATGAGAATGGCGTGCAGGCTGGGACGCACGAGCCGAGCCGAGACACTGCGCACACCAAGGTCCTCCCACACCGCCACCCCAGTGCGCCACCGCGTCTGACCTGCGATCACCCCGGCTGCTCCGGCACAGGGCAGCCAGAAATGACGGACCGCAGGTATCTGTGAGCCCAACAAGATCCTCGGAGCCCCTGCCCACGTCGACCACGCTGACCCCAAGCTCAATACCATCGGAATGGCGAGGATGAGCATCGTCGGCCAGACGAGGCCGGCGCTCATGATTCCGCTTCCTCTTCGATGTGTGTGCGCCACCTGACTGTGTGCACCCGGGCCGAGCTCGATGTCACAGCAGTAGGTGACGACTCCGGCAACGAGCAGGATCCCACAGGTGAGGACGCTGAGGTTGGGGGCACCGCCGTTGAAGTGCAGCGTTGCGGGGGCTCGTAGCGCTCCCCAGAGACCGTGCCCGACGGTGGGGTACAGGGGCCAACCGAACATCCATGACGCGAACCCAGCCACCGTCGGTAGTACCCAAATGACCCGGATGGGCAGGAAGGTGAGACTGAGCAGACCCAGGCCATACAGTCCCAAGCTGTCTCGCCATGCCATGGCTGCGTCGTCGAGATGGCCGGGGAACAGGATGAGCGAGAGCAGGCCGGTGAGAACGATCGAGCCACCGATGAGGATCGTTCGGCGGGCAGTCAGGGAACGCGGCGCGACGGCGTCCATGTCGGTCTGGGATGTGGCGATGAACAGTAGGGGAATGCTCGTGCCCATCGCAACCCACATGGGTGCGATGTCGGTGGTGCCTCCCGCCTGCAGATCGATGAGGAGGACGAGGAAACGCAGGATGACTGCGGCGAGAATGCTGGTCCCCACGGCCGCGGGGACATGGTGGTGTCGAAGCCACGAGATGAAACCGCTATTCATGATTCCACGATGTTCATGTAGCGTGCACGTACTGCGGCGAGGTCTCGTTGGTCGGTGAACTTGTCGAAGGGCCCTTGGAACTTGAAACGGCCGTGATCCATGACAGTGACGGTGTCGGCATGCTCGAGAACGTCCTCGATGATGTGCGTGGAGACGATGGTGATGGCCTGACCGGCCACCCGCCCGAGAATACGGGTGAGTCCCTCGCGTTGGGCGACGTCCAACCCGGCGGAGGGCTCGTCAAGCACGACGAGATCGGGGGAGCCGATGAGGGCTGAACCGATGGCCACGCGACGCCGCATCCCTCCTGACAAGGAGGAGATACGGTCATCGGCGCGGTCAGTGAGGTCGATGACGTCGAGAACCCGGTCCGCTTCACTGGCGGTGGCGGCCTTGCCGATCTTGTGCAGCCAGCACATGTATGCCAGATGTTGGTGCACGGTGAGTCGGGATTTACCGAGATTCTCCTGGGGGCAGTAACCCAAACGGGGGCGCATTTGGTTGCCGGAGAGTCCGTCAAGGGAAACGGTGCCTGAGGATGGTTTCTGCAAGGTGACGAGGGTGCGCATGAGTGAACTCTTGCCTGCACCGTTGGGGCCCAGCAGGGCATGGAATCCCTCGCTCAGCTGCCAACCTACGTGGTCAACGGCCACGGTGTGATGGTAGGTGACGGTGACGTCGTCGATTGTCAATTTCATAGTAGTTGGTATTTGCGTTTCGGGTCGGGTGGAATCAGTCGACGGTTTCCCAGATTACACGGTAAGGGTGTCCAGCGATGCATTTCGCGGTTACTGTCTGACCGGGTCGCGCCCAAATTGAGTAGCGGTCAGGTGCATTTCGACAGTCGAGATGTACTCGGAACTGTCCGCTTCCTCCGACGCAAGTCGCGATGACGTCCCGGCTGCTCAGTTTCCAACCGCACTTGGAAGGTAAGGCCTGTGCCTGTGGAGCAGAGAATGCGGCGCTGGCGACAAGCAGAGTGGTGGCGACTGCAGCCGCGAGGTGCTGGAGGTGCTGTGAGTGTTTCATGGATCCTCCAGAGTATGAGTACATGTTGTACGGTTGTGATCGCGATTCGCAACCTGTGTGCAAGATACTCATTTGGCGCGATGGGTGTCAGTAAAAAGGTGATGAATATTTAGTGAACATTGAGTATCGACTATGTGGTTCGGCTACGGAGGTGCACATGAGCGGCAGCTTATTTCTGAGGACTGATTTCAGTGCGCAGCAGACCAAGGAGTTTCGTAGGGATCGATTGGGTCGGATCGTGCAGAACGCCGTGACCACCACCAGCGTCGACACCGTGAGCCTGGATCGCGACGTCTTCAACGGCATCGACCCGACGACGTCGGAGCGGCTGGACAGCTGGAGCGTCACCAATCAGAGACATTCCGGGCGGTGCTGGGAGTTCGCCGGCCTCAACGTCATCCGGGCACAGGTGATGAGGAATCTCAACATCGACAATCTCGAGTTCTCGCAGAACCACATCGCCTTCTTCGACAAGATCGAGAAGGTCAACTTCGCCTTTGCCCGAGCCGTGGAGACCATCGGCCTGCCCGACGGTGACGAGCAGGTGCGTGACCTGCTCGGTGAACTAGGCGATGGTGGCTACTGGCCGCAATTCGTCGACATCGTCGGCAAGTACGGTCTCGTGCCACAGTGGGCCATGCCCGACACCGAGTCCTCGGGCAACACCGGCCGCATGAACCGGGCCCTGGAAATGATCGTGCGTCGCGTCGTCGGCCAGATCCGTGCTGCCAGGGGTGCCGGCGACCAGGACACCAGGATTGCTGCGGCTCGGCAGCAGGGGCTCAAGGACGCCTGGCGGGTGCTGGCCATCCACCTGGGCACCCCGCCCACCTCGTTCACCTGGCAGTACCGTGACAAGGACAAGAACTTCCATCGCGAAGGCACGTTCACCCCGACGCAGTTCGCCCGCCACATCATCCCCGGTGACCTCGGCGAGTACGCCACCGTCCAGCACGATCCGCGCACCGAGAACCCGGTGGGCCGAGGCTATGTGCGCGAACACACCCCGTACATGGTGGGGCGTCCCGGCTACTCCTACGTCAGTGCCGGGATGGACGACATCAAGGCCTTGGCAGTCGAGTCGATCCGTGCCGGGGATCCGGTGTGGTTCTCCTGCGACGTCAATGCCCAGTTCGATCGCGAGCTCGGCATCTGGGACGCCAACCTGCACGACTACGAGGGGCTCTACGGGGTGGAACTCAACCGGTCCAAGGCCGACCGGATGCGACTGCACGAAACCTCTCCCACCCACGCCATGACCTTGGTCGGCGTCGATCTGGTCGACGGTGCACCGGTGCGTTGGCGCGTCGAGAACTCCTGGGGTGAGGAGGTCGGCACCAAGGGGTTCTTCACCATGAACGACAACTGGTTCGACGAGTACGTCTTCGAGGTCGTCGTACCACGGTCGAGGCTCAGCCAGGCCCAGCGTGACGCCCTCGACGGCGAACTCACCGTCATGCCGTACTGGGACGTGCTGTGAGGGCCGTCGCATGATGACGCCGGTGCTCACGACCCTGGGATTCGTCCGGCACCCCGATGGCGAACGGGTGCTCATGGTGCACCGCATCGCCCGCAACGACGACGACCAGCTCGGCAAGTACAACGGGCTGGGTGGCAAGGTCGAACCCGGCGAGGACGCCGCTGCCGGCATGCGGCGCGAGTTGTGGGAGGAGGCCCGCCTGCAGGTCGATGCCATGCGGCTGCGTGGCACGGTCTCGTGGCCGGGTTTCGGCAGACACGGCGAGGACCACTTCGGGCTCATCTTCGTCATCGACCGGTGGCACGGCGACATTCCCGACGCCAACGAGGAGGGTCCGCTGAGCTGGCAGCGGATCGGCGAGCTCGACACGCTGCCCATGTGGGAAGGTGATCGGTACTTTCTGCCCTTGGTCTTCGACGAGACGATCCCGCAGTTCCACGGCTGCATCCCCTACCGGGATGGGCGGCCGACCGGATGGACGTACTCGGTACTGACCTGAAGTGCAACGGACCGGCCTGAGGTGTGACGGGCAGTCCTGAGGCGTGACGCCGTGGAGTCGGCTGGCCATGACGTAGGGTGATCTGCGTGGATGTGCAGGTGGCCCAACAGTTGACCAGCACCCCCGGCGCGCACGCCCTGGCTGCTGCCCTGGACCAGTCCGATCCCAACTCGTTGGCCGCTGCGACGGCGTTGCGCCGCGAGTTTCCCGCCGATCTGGCTGCTGCCGCCCTGGACCAGGCCGCAATGCGCCAGAGCGCGGTACGCAAGATCGGTGACGTGGCAGCCACCATGCTGTGGACCCGCGACGGATTGGAACAGGCCACCCGCGGCGACGTCTCTCGCTGGCGGGCGGAGCGTCTCAAGGCCGCCGGGATTCGGCACGTCATCGACCTGGGCTGTGCCTGCGGAGCCGATTCCCGAGCCTGCCTGGATGCCGGGCTGCAGGTGAGTGCCGTGGAGATCGATCCGGCCACCGCCGAGCTCGCCCGCCACAACCTGCCCGGGGCGCAGGTACTGTGCGCCGATGCCACGGCGGTGCTGGACGAGCTGCTCGCCGCCGTGCCTCAGCCCCACGACCGCGTACCGGAAGGCCTCGCGTCGCGGGGCGTCCGGCCAGGTGGGGCCGTCGTCATGCTCGACCCGGCCCGTCGGACCGGACGGGGGCGCACCTGGCGTCTGGCGGACGTCCAGCCGCCGTGGTCCTTCGTCGAGCATGTCCTGCACCTGGCACCGTGCGTCGTCAAGCTCGGCCCCGGGGTCGATCGTGGCCAGTTGCCGAACCAGCCCGTCACCCATGTGGGGCATCGCGGTGATCTCGTCGAGGCTACCCTGTGGTCAGGGTTTGGTGATCTGTGGCCGGGGGACCGGGCCGTCCTCGTCGACCGGAGCGACGATCGAGGCCCGGTCGAACTCCCCGCGGCGCTCCCCGCTCCCGAACCCGGTGACCTGGGGGCCTTTCTGGCCGAGCCGCATCCTGCGGCCATCCGTGCGGCGAGCCTGTCCGCCATCGCCCCGGGGCTGCGGTCGGTGGCTCCGGGCATTGCCTACCTCACCGTCGACGAGCCCGTCGAGACCCCGTGGCTCACCTGGTTCGCCGTCGAGGAGGTGTTGCCCCTCGACGTGCGCGTCCTGCGCGGCTGGGTACGCAAGCACCGCGTCGGCACGGTGGAGATCAAGAAACGCGGGGTGGACGTCGACCCCGTGACATGGCGACGCAAGCTCAAACCCTCCGGGCCGAACAGCGCAACTCTGGTGTGCACCCCGACGACGGCTGGAGCCCGGGCCGTGGTGTGTCGGCGGCGAATGGTCACCAGAAATTGACCCTGCCATCTCGCTTTGCAGATGGGATGTGTGGTTGCATGATCACATGCTGAGCAATTCTTGCCGCCCCCGGCGTTGGGGCGTCCTCCTGTTGGCTCCTCTCCTGATGCTGTCCGGATGCATGAAATTCAATGCCTCCTACGACATCAAGGACGAGGAACACGTCAACGCCAACCTCACCATTGCCGTCTCCAAGTCCATGGCCGAGATGTCCGGTCAGAACACCGGTGGGGAGCTCAAGGAGTGTGAGCAGTTGATGTCCGCCTCCGGCATCACCGACAAGGCGGCGGCGAAGAAGTACGAGGACGACGAGTACATCGGCTGCACCATCGTCGGTGAGGACAACGCCAAGAACATTGGTACTCGGGATTCCGGGGTCGCCATCACGTTCACCGACGACGAGGTGAAGTTCCGCATGGGTCAGGAGATCTTCTCACCCGAGGTCTCGGGTCAGGAGATCACCCCCGAGATGCTCAGTGATTTCAAGGTGTCGGTGACCTTCCCCGGCACAGTGACCCAGCACTCCGGGTCGAGCACGGTGGACGGCAACACCGTCACCTGGACCAGTGCCAAGGAGCTCATGTCGAGTGGGATCACTGCCACCAGCGAGCGTTCCTCCAGTGCCCTGGCGTGGTGGATGTGGCTCATCATCGGGGTGCTTGCCCTGGCCGTCATCGGTGCCGTCATTGCAGTCATCGTGCGTCACCGGGCGAAGGGTTCCCGGGGCGACGGGTCGCAGGGCGAATCGGTGCCACTCGATCCCGGGCAGCCTGATGGTGGGAGGCCCGCCCAGGAGGGCCTGGAACGGTCTGGTTCAGAACAGCCTGGTTTCGAGCAGCTTGATTCTGGGCAGCCTGGTGCTGGTCAGTCTGGTTCCGACCAGCCGCGCCGCGCAGACGGTCAGCCTCAGCACGGCGATTCCATGCCGCACTCCTCGACCCCTGCTCACGGGGATCATGGTCAGACTCTGGAGGGCCAGGAGCCTCAGCCGAGAAACGTCCAGCCGTGGGAGGCATCCGATGGTGCCGGTCAGCCACACCATCTGGCCAGGGGAGTCGAGCCCGACGCGGATGTCGCGGCCGATGCGGACGCCAGTCCTGCACCTCGTCGTGGCGCCGGTTCGGACTTCCCACACCCATCGTCGGGCTCCGGTCCGTCAGATCCTGGACCGTCGGATTCCGGCACACCGGGAGCCTGAGCCTCACCGACTCAACAATCTCTGGCACTCATCTTGCCTGAGTGCTAATGCCGGTGTACTTTTCTGATTGGCACTCTCATGGTGAGTGTGCCAACGAGCTGGACGCACCCGCGACGCCGAAGGCTCGAACGCTCGGGGCTCGCAACCCCTGGCAGGAGACTTTTGAACATCCGTCCTTTCACGAAAGGGGTTCATCGTGGCAACCACGATCAAGCCGCTCGAGGACCGCGTCCTCGTCCAGCCTCTCGAGGCCGAGCAGACCACCGCCTCCGGTCTCGTCATTCCCGACACCGCCAAGGAGAAGCCGCAGGAGGGCAAGGTCATCTCCGCCGGCCCCGGCCGCGTCGACGACAAGGGCACTCGCGTCCCCATGGACGTCAAGGAGGGTGACGTCGTCATCTTCTCCAAGTACGGTGGCACCGAGGTCAAGTACGACGGTCAGGAGTACCTGCTGCTCAACGCGCGCGACATCCTCGCCATCGTCGAGAAGTGAGGCGCTGACACATGGCAGCAAAGCAGCTTCAGTTTGACGAGGACGCCCGCACCTCACTCGAGCGCGGTGTCGACACCCTCGCCGACACCGTCAAGGTGACGCTGGGTCCCAAGGGCCGCTACGTCGTCATTGACAAGAAGTGGGGCGCACCGACCATCACCAACGATGGTGTCACCGTCGCCAAGGAGGTCGACCTCACCGATCACTACGAGAACCTCGGCGCCCAGCTGGCCAAGGAGGTCGCCACCAAGACCAACGACGTCGCCGGTGACGGAACCACCACCGCCACGGTGCTTGCCCAGGCCATGGTTCACGAGGGCCTGCGCGCCGTCGCCTCGGGCACCAACCCGGTTGGCCTCAAGCGCGGCATCGACAAGGCCGTGACCCAGCTCGTGGCGAACCTGCGATCCCTGTCGCGCGCCGTCGAGACCACTGCCGACATGGCCAGCGTCGCCACCATCTCCAGCCGTGACGAGAAGATCGGTGAGCTCATCGCCGATGCCTTCGACAAGGTCGGCAAGGACGGCGTCATCACCGTCGACGAGTCCCAGACCTTCGGCACCGAGCTGGAGTTCACCGAGGGCATGCAGTTCGACAAGGGCTATCTGTCGCCCTACATGGTCACCGACCAGGATCGTATGGAGGCCGTGATCGAGGATCCCTACATCCTCATCCACTCCGGCAAGATCTCCTCGATGAACGACCTACTCCCCGTGCTGGAGAAGGTCATCGCCGCCCACGGCACCCTGTTCATCGTCGCCGAGGACGTCGAGGGGGAGGCCCTGAGCACCCTCGTCGTCAACAAGATCCGCGGCACCTTCAACTCGGTGGCCGTCAAGGCACCGGCCTTCGGCGATCGTCGCAAGGCCATGCTGCAGGACATTGCCACCCTCACCGGTGGCCAGGTCATCGCACCCGAGGTCGGCCTCAAGCTCGACCAGGTGGATCTGGACGTCCTGGGACGCGCCAAGAAGGTCGTCGTCAGCAAGGACAACACGACCATCGTCGACGGTGCCGGGGCCAAGGCCGACGTCGATGGACGCGTTGCCCAGCTGCGCGCCGAGTACGACCACTCCGACTCCGAGTGGGACCGCGAGAAGCTCCAGGAGCGGATCGCCAAGCTCGCCGGTGGCGTGTGCGTCATTCGCGTGGGTGCTGCCACCGAGGTGGAGCTCAACGAGAAGAAGCACCGCATCGAGGACGCCGTCTCGGCCACTCGTGCTGCGATCGAGGAGGGCATCGTCGCCGGTGGCGGCTCGGCCCTCATCCACGCCTCCGCCAACCTCGCCGACAAGCTCGGGCTCGCCGGCGACGAGCTGGTCGGTGCCCAGATCGTCGAGAAGGCCGTGCGTGAGCCGCTGCGTTGGATCGCCGAGAATGGTGGCGAGCCCGGTTACGTCATTGTCTCCAAGGTTGCCGAGTTGAAGCCCGGGCATGGCTACAACGGCAAGACCGGTGAGTACGTCGATCTCATTGCCGATGGTGTCATCGACCCGGTCAAGGTGACGCGTTCGGCTCTGGCCAATGCCGCTTCCATCGCCTCGCTGTTGCTCACCACCGAGACCTTGGTGGTGGACAAGCCTGACGACGAGGATGACGACAAGTGAGGTCGAGCCTCGAGACACTCGGCTGAGAGGTCCGCGAACGGCCCCGGGAGGTGACTTCCGGGGCCGTCGTGCGTGCTGGGGGTCATGGCTGGCGACTCGAGGTTGGCGGACCCCTCAACTGTGGCGGGTGCTTGCTGTCTGGGCCCTGCCCCTGATGGTCTGCCCGCCGGTCATGAGCAGTGATGGTTGGGCCTACGCTGCCCAGGGACACCTGTTGGCCAATGGGTTCAATCCCTATGAGGTGCCGCAGGGCAGAGCTGGCGACCTTGGCCCAGGGGATCGGTCTGGGTCTGGGGGTCGAGGGGCCGGTCATTTCCCCAACCTTCGTGCTGGCCCGACGTCACGCCGGAGTTGACGGGCGCCCGGGACTCGTCCACGTTGACGCCTACCGTCTCGGGTCAGCCGCAGAACTGGTCGACCTGGACCTCGACGAGACCATGGACCGGGCCGTCACCTTGATCGAGTGGAGAGCCGGTATCGCCGAGGACCTCGGCGGCTCTCACCTCGACATCGGCATTCGTCGCAGCGGGGATCCCGCCGACGAGACCCGCGTGGTCTACCTGGAAGGTTTCGGCCCCCGCTGGCAGGACGTCGACCTGCCGCCACTGTCCGAATTTCCCCTTGGTACCACCCCTGACGAGACCGGAGACAACATCTGATGAACACGATCGTTCTGGGAATCGACACCTCGACGGCCGTCAGCGTCGGTCTGGCGTGCGGGTCCGAGGTGCTCGTCAGCCTGCACCACGACGACCCTCGCGCCCACGCCGAGCAGCTCATGCCCCTCATCCACACCGCGTGTGAGCAGGCCGAGATCGCCCTGACCGACATCGGTGACGTGGCCATAGGCGTCGGCCCTGGCCCCTATACCGGACTGCGCGTCGGGGTGGCCACCGGGCGGGTACTCGCCCACCTGGCCGACCTCACCCCGCACCCGGTCTGCTCCCTCGACGTCCTGGCCCGCCAATGGGCTGACGACGGCGTCGACGGCGAGTTCGTGGTGTGTACCGACGCCCGTCGTCACGAGCTGTACTGGGCTCGTTACGACGCCTCCGGCAACCGTCTCGACGGACCCAACGTCACCCGGCCCGAGGAACTGCCCGAGGGTATTCCGGTCGGCGGTCCGGGGTGCCCGGTTCGCGGTCTGACGCCCGCCCCCGGATCCCCAGAGCGTCTGGACGCCGGGGTGCTCGCCGCGTCCTGGCAGACCATGCCCGACGTCGGACTGGAACCGCTCTACCTGCGAGATCCCGACGCCACTGTCCCGACAACCCGTAAGGCCACCCTGGCCCCGACTCGCCTGACCCTGCCCGGCATCAAGCGATGACCAGAGTCGCCAGCCCGGCCGATCTCGATGCCATCATGGCCGTTGAGCAGGCCAGCTTCGACACGTCCCGGCAGTGGTCCCGGACCTCTTGGGCCGAGGAGATCTCCCCGGCCGACCACCGCCTCACGCTGGTCGCCGGGGAGGACGAGGTCGCGGCCGTCGCCACCTTCCACGGTTTCGACGTCGCCGACTTGGACCGGATCATGGTCACGCCCGCGGCGCGAGGGCATGGACTGGCCGTCGAACTGCTCTCCCGTGGCATCGACTGGGCACGCTCCCGGGGGTGCCGCACCATGATGCTGGAGGTGCGCCGAGACAATGACCCGGCCATCTCCTTGTACCAACGCTTCGGATTCGAGACGATTTCCCAGCGTCCCAATTACTACGGCGGCGGGGTTGACGCCCTCGTCATGTCCGTCGACCTGCCCGCGACCACAACCGAGGAGAACCATGTCTGAACCGCTCATCCTGGGCATCGAGTCGTCCTGTGACGAGACCGGAGTCGGCATCGTCCGTGGCAATGACCTGCTCGCCAACGAGGTCGCATCCTCGATGGAGCAGCACGTGCGCTTCGGCGGGGTCGTCCCCGAGGTGGCGTCGCGTGCCCACCTGGAGGCGATCGTCCCGGTGCTGGAGAAGGCCACGGCCACCGCCGGGGTGGACCTGTCCGAGCTCGACGGCATCGCCGTGACGGCGGGTCCCGGTCTGGCAGGGGCGTTGGTCGTCGGTCTGTCGGCTGCCAAGGCGCTGGCAAGCTGGCTCAACAAGCCGCTTTACGGCGTCAACCACCTGACCGGGCACGTCGCCGTCGACCTGCTTGAGCACGGTGAGCTGCCGATGCCTTGTGGGGCTCTGCTCGTCTCAGGCGGCCATACCAGCTTGCTGCGGGTAAACGACATCGCCACAGACATTATTGAGGTCGGCTCGACGATCGATGACGCTGCTGGGGAGGCCTACGACAAAGTGGCCCGTGTGCTCGACCTGCCGTACCCAGGCGGGCCCGTCATTGATAAGGCTGCTGCTGAGGGCGATCCGAAAGCGATCCATTTCCCGCGCGGCCTGACCGCCCGTCACGACATGGTTAAGCATCGCTTTGACTATTCTTTTTCTGGCCTCAAGACGGCGGTGAGCCGGTGGGTTGAGACCCAACAGCGTGACGGAGTTGAGTTCCGTATCGCCGACGTTGCTGCCAGTTTTCAGGAGGCTGTTGCCGACGTTCTCACTGCGAAAGCCGTCGACATGTGCCAGGAGTATGGCCTCGAGCACTTCCTCATCGGCGGGGGAGTCGCGGCGAACTCGCGACTGCGCACTTTGCTCGCTGAGCGGATGGAGGCTGCAGGGGTGGAGTTGCGACGCCCGCGTCCGGGGCTATGCACCGACAATGGGGCCATGATCGCGGCCTTAGGTGTGCAGGTTGTCAAAGCGGGGCTGCCGGTGTCGGCCATGGATATTTCGGCTGATTCAGGATTGCCCATCGAGACGGTGCTTGTCTGAATTTCGGGGTGGTAGGGATCGTCGAAGATGCGAATATGTGGCCTTAAGCTGTTGGCCCTAACGTCGCTCGTAACAGTGCTCTACTGTGCCATTCTGTGAAACATTATTGAGAGATCGGAGTGGATGAGGAATGAGTGAACTCTTCGTTCTTGACGCCAGTTTTAGTACGCTTCGCGCGAAGTCCTTCACCAATGACGCCGTTGGACGGCTGGTGCAGAATGCTGTGACTGGTACCGGTGCTGATACTGTCAGTCTGGACCGCACCCTCGTCAATAGTGTTGACGAGACGACCTCTCAGCGGCTCGATTCCTGGAAGGTAATCGACCAGAAGAATTCCGGACGGTGCTGGGAATTCGCTGGACTTAATGTGCTGCGCGCCAAAGTCATTGATGAGCTTAAAGTTGATGACTTCCAGTTTTCGCAGAACTACATCGCGTTTTTCGACAAGCTCGAAAAGGCCAACCACACCCTGTCGCGTGCTATCGCTACTGCCTCCCGTGATGCCAGCGAGGAGGAGGTGCGCTCCATCATGGACTACCCGAGTGAGGACGGCGGCTGGTGGTTCCAGTTCACTGACATCGTCGCGAAATATGGGTTGGTGCCGTCATGGGCGATGCCTGACACAGAGTCTGCAGGAAATACTGCTCAGATGAATCAGGCACTTGCGACGGTACTGCGTAGGGCTATCGGGCGCATTCGGGAGGGGGCCACGAACTCTGACCCGGCTGAAGGGTCGGCCCACATGGAGGCAGTGCGCAACGAGGCCCTGAACGCGGTGTGGCGGATTTTGGCGATCCACCTGGGGACTCCGCCTACCAGCTTCATGTGGCAGTACCGCGACAAGGATAAGAACTTCCACCGCAAGGGCACCTACACCCCGCTGAAGTTTGCCCATGAGATCGTGCCACAAGCCTTCGACCCGTGGTTGGCCCTCGCCCATGACCCGCGCGAAGAACACCCGGTGGGCCGCACCTACGTCCACGAGCACACCCCGTACATGGAGGGTGGCACCCCATATTGGCATCTGTCGGTGGGCCTTGATCTCCTTAAGAAGACCATTGTCGAGTCAATTGCTGACGGTGAGCCGGTGTGGTTCTCCTGCGATGTCAAGAAGCAATTCGACAAAGACCTGGGCATCTGGGATGCGAAGCTGCATGACTACGAGGCCCTCTACGGCATCGACATGGACATCTCGAAGGCTGAAAGGTTGCGGTTGCGTGAATCCGGTGGCACTCACGCCATGACCTTCGTCGGGGTTGATCTGGTTGACGATGTCCCGGTGCGCTGGAGGGTTGAGAACTCCTGGGGTGACGAGGTGGGCCGCAAGGGATTCTTCACGATGAACGACTCGTGGTTCGATGAATACGTCTACGAGGTCATCGTGCCCCGTTCCCGGGTGTCCGATGACATTGCCAAAGCCTGCGACCAGGAGCCCATTGTGTTGCCTGAGTGGGACATGATCTGAGTTCCCTGCCGACATGGATCTGCCCGCCCGCAGCGTGGTGGCGCATGCGATGGATGTCCAGACCGGAGAAATCTTCAGAGCTAGACGTTGCTCCGACCTGACTGAAGTGACGGCGTGGATCACGACCCTGCCGGGCCCGGCTGCGGTCATCTACAGTGACGGTCCCTGATGAGCTCACTTAAGCCGCCCGTGACCTGGTGAGGGCCTGCGAGGAACTGCTGCAGTGACCTGATGCCGGCTCGTCACCGCCTGTCGAATTGGTTGTTGAGGCATGAGGTTGTCTACTCGGACGGGCAGGCTTGGGCCGGTGCCCACGATGCCTGGGTGCGACGGCAGCGCTTCGGCTTGCCACTGGTCCAAGCCACGTTCGACGAGGGCTACGACTCCGTTGTCACGATCGCGGCCATGGATGCCGACAGTCCCTGGACCGGCACCGTTCACCGGCCGGGCTGCTTGCGCGGGATCTCCACGTTGACCGGGTTCGCTCTGGCGGTCGAGATCGGTGGCTGGAGCCGATTCACCGGCAACTCCATCGGAGCGATCCGCGAAACACCTATGGGCAGCCACCATGACCGGCGGCGTCTCGTCCCGCTCGCGTGACAGAAACCGCATCGATATCAGGTGTACTGACCGTACAGGTTGGTTGAAGGATTGCGATTCGAGTGTGTGGGTAGGGGAGGGCCTTACTGGTTGGGTGGGACTTGCGACAGAACCCGTTCAACCAGGAAGGCCCTCTGATGTCTCACGCTAACGCAGTACTGATCCCGGGGCATCGTTTGATCGTTGCCAAGCTTGTCGCCGACGGTGGCGTGCCTATCGCTGAGGTTGCAGGGTGGGCCGAGCATTACCATGCAGGACCGGTCCTCACAGCCCCATCGCAGGCCCAACGCCACCCCATCACCGGTGGACCGAAGAGGGCGAGATAGACGAGAGGCTGCGCGAAGGTCAAGGTGAAGTCACCTCGCGCCCTCAGCGTCAACGTCAGGTAGCCTGAAAAACAGGCTTTCATGAAAGCTGCTCCTTCCCGGGGGTTGTCGTGATCGCCAAGAACGCCTCTTCAAGGGACGCATCACGGGTGGCGATTGAAGTCATCTCGATGGCGTTGGTTGCAAGGATGCTACTGACCACAGCCGCGTCGCGGTTGGGGTGCTTTGACCGGATGCGGATCCGATCGTCGTCTTGCGTTGTGTCAGGGAAAGAGCCGGTTAATAGGTTGACGGTGCGCTCGGTAATGCTTCCCCCAACGGTGACGACCACCTCTCCCAACGCGTATTGCTCGCGAATTGCTGTGGGGGAACCGCTGGCGACTATCGAGCCGTGGTTCAACACACTGACATTGGATAGATGGTCGGCCACCTCGTCGATGTAGTGGGTCGTGATTAGGAAAGCGGCGCGTGTCTCGTGTCGAGCGGCCTGAACCGTCTGCCACAGAGACAGTCGGGTCGCAGGATTGAGGCCCAGGGGTCGGTTCGTCGAGTAAGACCACAGATGGATGCCCCACCAGTGCAAGACCAACCTCGACGACCTTCTTCTGGCCACCGGATAGTCGGCCAACATTCCAGTCCATGAGATAGCCGCAGTTCGGCATCGCCGCAACGGCGTCGACGCTCGCGCGTGCTTGCCGGGCCGACTGCCCGAAACATTGGGCATGGAAGGCCATCTCTTCCCGGCATGTGAGGCCGTATTGGAGCCCACCCTTCTGGGACACATAACCCAAGCAGGAATGCCCCTCAGATGATCCCCACGCCACGTCACCGGAGTCAGCGGAGAGAAGACCGGCAACGATTCTGACGAGAGTAGGCTTCCCAGCTCCATTGGGTCCGAAAAGCCCTATCATTTCACCGGGGTAGAGATCTAGGGAAACCCCGCATAGTGCCGGGATTTCATACCTGCCTGAACGACGTACTTCTTCGTGAGCTGCGCAATAGAGAGTGCTGGCACCGAGGATGTACGGTCTGTGATTGGCGAACGCATCTCAGATATCCAAAACTTCTAGAGGGGGGATGGAGAGGGCTGATTCGACGCGTTCAGCCAAAACAGCGTGTGTCTGACGCAGGTGTTCGGTATCGGGGTATACGACCAGCGTCTTGTCTCCAGTGGTCCAGAAGTCGCGGTCCCAGGTTTCGGGGTGTGACCAGATGTTCTCCTGGCCTGCGGCCCAGTTGGGTAGCTTCCTTTGGATCTTGGTGGCGACAGCCAGCTGGTTCTTGGCCGTCTGATAGACGGTGTCGATGCGGGTCCCTTCTGGGACTGGTTGCCTGACGCGAACCAGACGCCGTCCCATGAAGGTGACCCTGTGGTCGACCTCGTCAGTGCGCAGCGCGAGCTCGATTTCCTCGTAGCCCTCATTCGCTCGCTGATGCTTCTTCACGTAGTCGCGGAGCGCCTCCGCGACGGCCGCAGACAGACCGCCAGCGATCTCACTGGCTTTGGTGAACAGGTTCACGTCGTCTTCCGCGACGTACACGTTTCTACTAGGCATGTACATAACTATGCGCATATACGTAGCGCTCGTCAACCCTCTATCCGCATAGGGATCGCTGAACACTGAGCACCTTCGGGCTGCTAGTGCCGCGGGTGTTCGGGAGACGTCAGGGGAGATGGAACATGGCATCTACACCTAGCGGGTTACGCAAGGCCAGCGCGGCCGTGACCTCGTATCGAGCACAGAGTCCGGGGGCGGAGGGGGTAGGATTCAGGACCCATCAGTAGATTATCCCGCCATCGTCCGGCAGTCAGACGCGCAGCATCAGGATAACGCGTGGCCCACGAATTGCTGGACCGGTACAAGGACGCGCAGCCATGTAGACATCAAGCGCCAAGGGCCCCAGATAAGCTGTCGTGACTGGTCGAGGCTGCCCGTCTCTTGCCACTCGTCTCCGTCGCCCTGAGAGGATGTCCTCATGATGACCCCAATCCTCACCACCCTTGGTTTCGTCATGCACCCCGATGGCGAACGCGTTCTCATGGTGCATCGCATCGCACGACTTGGCGATGAGCAGCTCGGCAAGTACAACGGGCTGGGAGGCAAGGTGGAACCGGGGGAGGATGTCGTCGCTGGCATGAAGCGCGAATTGCGCGAGGAGGCTGCGATCGAGGTTGACGCCATGCGCCTACGTGGCACCGTCTCGTGGCCGGGGTTCGGGCGGCACGGAGAGGACCATTTCGGATTTATCTTCCTCGTCGACTCGTGGCATCCCATTGCCGACGCCATCCCTGACGCCAATGAAGAGGGGCCACTGACCTGGGAGCGCGTCGATTCGCTCGACGAGTTACCGATGTGGGAGGGGGACCGCTACTTTCTGCCGCTGGTTTTTGATCCTGATGTTCCGCAGTTCCACGGCTGTCTGCCCTATCACGATGGTCGACCGACCGGGTGGTCATACTCGGTGTAAACCTTTGACGCTGGGGGCTTCGTGGATGCGCGGCGTCATGCTTGCACCAAGGCTTAGGTAAGGCTAACCTTAAGCTCACTTTGTATTGACGCTGTACGCCCCCACAGGAAGGCCCGCCACCATCATGAATGTCACAAGAACTCTCGGCGCCATTGCCACGATTGCTCTTACGTTAGGTCTTGGTGCCTGCGCCGGTGGTGCCCAGGAGAAGGCGTCGAGTGGCCATACTCCCGCTCTGAGTGTCACCGATGTTGCAGGGCGCACGGTTTCCTTTGACGCCCAACCTAAGCGCATTCTTTTGGCTGAGGGGCGCGCGCTGATGGCCACCAGTGTCCTGAACAAGGAGAATCCGGCTAAGGATGTGGTAGCCATCGGCGCTGATTTACACAAGGCGGCGCCCAGCTTCGAATCTGCATTGCGTCAGGCCCGCCCACAGGTGAGCAAACTTCCGATGATTGGCAGTATCGCGAAGGGGGACGTCACTGTGGAGAATATGCTGTCGTTCAAGCCCGATGCGGTGGTCATGACTCTGGACCAGAAAGAGGCTGCGGAGAAGGCTGGATTTCTTCAGAAAATGGACCAAGCCAAGATTCCCTATGTTTTCATCGACTTCCGCAGAAAGCCTCTAGAAAACACCACGAAATCGATGGCGACACTCGGTGAAATCTTTGGTGGAAAGGCTATTTCCCGAGCTAAGGAATTCAATAAATTCTATCAATCAAAGGTTGATGACGTGTCACGAAGAGTCTCCCGGGAAAGTGACAAACCTCGCACATTTCTGTGGCGTACTGCCGGGCTTAAGGACTGTTGCTCCACCTATGCGAATCTCAATCTGGGCGACGTCATCACCGCTGCCGGAGGCCACAACCTTGGGGTGGACCTCCTCCGGACATCTGCAGGTGACGTCACCCCAGAGAAGATTGTGGCAACCCAACCCGAACACATCATCGCCACCGGTGGTTCGTGGGCTAAGGATCCGAAGAAACCGGAGTCGGTTCCTCACGTCGAACTTGGATATAACGTCACTGATGACGATGCACAGAGGACCTTGGCTGGCCTGCTCAAGACCCCGGGATTTTCCTTACTCAAGGCCCCGAAGGACGGAAAGTTGCATGCCGTCTATCATCAGTTCTACGACTCTCCCTTTAATGTTTTCGCACTTGAGCAGTTCGCGGCATGGCAGCATCCGAAACAATTCAAGGGTGTCGACCTAACGAAGGATTTCGCTAAATTCCATGAGGACTACTTGCCTTTTGGCTACCGCGGCGTGTTTTTCGTCACGCTGAAGAAGTGAATCCGACGTGAGTAACACTGACATGTTCCTTGCCCGGGAGGATCCTGCCACCGGAATGGTGGCTGTGGTGAGGGGATACTACCGGCGTGCCCGTTGGAAGCGCTGGGCCATTGTCCTGCTTTCGGTCATTGCGGTGGCTGCTTTCCTAGTCACCATCGTGGCTGGCCCCGTGGACATCACTCTTCCCCAGCTGCTGAGAGCACTGGTCAATCCCTCCACGGTGGATGCTCAGACCAGAATGGTGCTGTGGCAATTGCGCATTCCGTCGTCGGTGATGGCGGTACTCATTGGGGTGTGCCTTTCGCTCGCAGGCGCGCACATGCAGACCATCCTGGACAACCCGCTGGCAGAACCTTTCACGTTAGGGATCTCTGCAGCAGCGGCTTTTGGGGCGGCCGCCTCTATCGTCTTGGGGTGGACGATCATTCCCAATTCCCAATTCAACGTGGCGGTCTGCGCAGCAGTGGCATCCCTTGTTGCGGTTGCCATTGTTGCCGCTGTCTCACGCCGCCGTGAAGATGGCCGGGAGTCCATGATCCTGCTTGGTATCGCCCTGGTATTCGGATTCCATGCGCTCCTGGCGCTCTTGCAGTACCGAGCCACCCCGGAGGCCCTCCAACAGATCGTCTTCTGGACGATGGGCTCCCTTCAACGGGCTACGTGGACTTCGAATGCCATCATCGCCGCCGTCCTGGCTATCGCTATTCCCATCACGATCAGGCATTCGGGGCAGCTGACCGCGTTGAGACTCGGAGATGAACGTGCTGCCGCCATGGGGGTGAATGTGCCCCGGCTGAGGTCGCGAATCCTTATTCTGGCGTCACTGCTGGCAGCAGTTACCGTCGCCTTTGCTGGGGTCATCGGATTCGTCGGTCTGGTCGGTCCCCATGTCGCCCGCATCCTGGTTGGCGAGGAGCAGCGATACTTCGCGCCTGCCTCCGCAGCTACTGGGGCCTTCATACTAGCCACCGCCCATGCCCTGTCGATCACCATCATCCCTGGGGTGGCGATACCTATTGGGATCATCACCGCGCTAGTGGGGGTGCCAGTATTCGTTTCCCTCATCCTCACTCGGCATCGTGTCTTCGGAGGGGCATCGTGAACATCCGCTTGTCTAACCTGCACTTGTCTTACGGGCAGCGTCACGTACTCGACGGGGTGAGCCTCGGTCCGCTGGAGCGGGGGACGGTCACTGGGCTGCTCGGACCCAACGGAGCGGGAAAATCCACGCTCATCAAGGCGATCGCCGGGCTGAAGACCCCTACCTCGGGAGAGGTGATCATCAGCGATGACGATGGCCATGTCAGCGGAGCCCAACTGCGCGACGTCGTGGGTTACCTACCCCAGGACGTGCTTGCCACCGCATCCCTGACCGTCCTTGAGTCGGTCCTGACCTCGGCTCGCAGCAGGAGCAAAGCGACGGTGGAACGTGCTGCTCATGTCTTGGAGCGCGTCGGTATTGCCCATATCGCCCACCGCTTCATTTCCCAGCTGTCTGGCGGCCAACGGCAATTGGTGGCGTTGGCGCAGATGGTAGTTCGAGATCCTCAGGTCTTGCTGCTCGACGAGCCCACCTCTGCATTAGATCTGCACAATCAGATCGAGGTGTTGCGCCTAGTGCGCGGAGCCGTTGACAGCGGGCACAGGATGGCAATCGTCGCCCTCCACGACCTGAATCTGGCTGCCTGTTATTGTGACCGCCTGGTGTTGTTACACGAGGGCGGGGTGCATGCCGAAGGATCACCCCCGGAAGTCCTCACCCCGGACGTGTTGGAGCGCGTCTACGGGTTCCGTGCCCGGGTGCTCAGCGACGACGGCATCCCCGTCGTTCGTCCAGTGGTAACCGCGTAATCCGTCAATTGCGGGCGTTATCCTGGTCAGCTGGCTAGCCTGACGATCCACAGAATGAGGCAAACCACCGGAGCCACCCAGCGAGAACTCCACGCTCCGTAGTGAGTTTCCGTAAACATACTGTCTGCTCGAGGGTTGCTCCCTGGCAGGCTGCATGGGGCAATGGCTGTGAGCGCGAGGCTTACCGGCAACAGGATCGAGAACGGTACCGGTGTTGTCACGATTGGGGTATCCGCGAGGACCCCCATCGTGATAATCCCGCCGAGAGCCAGCATGATGGTGACCCCAGCGACGACGTCCTGCCCAGAACCGTCCGGTTCAACGAAGGATTCCACAAAGGTCAACAAGCCGGGAATCACGATGATCGCAATAAAGAGCAGCGCCCAGCTGATGTTCGTGTGGGCGTCCCAGTTGAGAGGCTCGGTGCGTGACGCATAATAGGTCGTCGCCATGGCGCCCAACTGGAATGCCGAACCGATGAAATGGTGGATGTACCACCCTGCTGAACGGCGCGACGGATCTCCCCCGGAAGTGACCCCCGGGACTGCAGGCGCTGGGTAAATCTTGATCGATTCTCGTAGGTGGTGACGGCCACGACGGTACTGATTGCTCGCCTCCGCCAACCTCGCCGACAAGCTCGGGCTCGCCGGCGACGAGCTGGTCGGTGCCCAGATCGTCGAGGAGGCCGTGCGTGAGCCGCTGCGTTGGATCGCCGAGAATGGTGGCGAGCCCGGTTACGTCATTGTCTCCAGGGTTGCCGAGTTGAAGCCCGGGCATGGCTACAACGGCAAGACCGGTGAGTACGTCGATCTCATTGCCGATGGTGTCATCGACCCGGTCAAGGTGACGCGTTCGGCTCTGGCCAATGCCGCTTCCATCGCCTCGTTGCTGCTCACCACCGAGACCTTGGTGGTGGACAAGCCTGACGACGAGGATGACGACAAGTGAGGTCGAGCCTCGAGACACTCGGCTGAGAGGTCCGCGAACGGCCCCGGGAGGTGACTTCCGGGGCCGTCGTGCGTGCTGGGGGTCATGGCGTCACGAGCCGGTAGTGTTGCCGGTGACCGAAAGGACGTGGATGAGCCAGAGACGTGATGAGGCGGTTCCGGACGGTGCGCAGAATGCTGCGGGAACCCCCGCTGCTGCCTCCCACCGGGATCGCACGGCATTCAAGGTGGCCCTTTTCGGGTTCGCCGGTGCTCTCATGATTGCTGAATGGGCCTGGACCGACACCACCCCGACGAGCGGCACGGTGAGCATGAACCAGGTGCTGGCCCGACTGGTCGGAGCGTTGGGGGTCGTCGTCCTGAGCGGGTCATGGCTGGCGACTCGAGGTTGGCGGACCCCTCAACTGTGGCGGGTGCTTGCTGTCTGGGTCCTGCCCCTGATGGTCTGCCCGCCGGTCATGAGCAGTGATGGTTGGGCCTACGCTGCCCAGGGATACCTGTTGGCCAATGGGTTCAATCCCTATGAGGTGCCGCAGGGCAGGGCTGGCGACCTCGGCGCCCTGGTCGATTCGCACTGGAGGGGCAGCACCGCCGTCTACCCACCCGGATCGTTGTGGGGCCAGGCCGGGGCAGTGGCATTGTCTGGCGGACGCCCCCTTGCCACGATCATCACGCTGCGCATGGTGGCGGTGGCAGCGCTGATCCTTCTGGGCATGGCCGTCACACGAGTGGCCCGGCTCGCTGGGGTGGACGAGCACCGTGCCTTCTGGGTGGCGGTCGTCAACCCGTTGACAGTCCTGCAGGTCGTCGGCGGGGTGCACAACGACGGGATGCAGACGGTGATCGGGGTGTGGGCCCTGGTGGTGGCCTGGACGTTGGCGCGGCGTGGTCAGTACTGGTGGGCTGCCATCGGTGGCGGGGCCCTTGTCGGCCTGGCCGGTACCGTCAAGCAGCCCGGTGTGCTCTTCGGCCTCGGCGTCGTGGCCGTCATCTGGGCCCAACTGTGCAATGCCCTCGCTCCTGGGGACGGATCGCAGGGCGAGGAGGCACGGCAGCGCAGGGGCCGACCAGGGGATGGCAGATCCCGCAGAGGTGCGCCGCGAGCGGCCACATCGCGATCACGCGCTGCCCGACCTGGGGCTGCCCGGTCCGCGGCTTCGGCCCGGAAGTCCTCGGCTCACGCCAGCACGTCACCTGGTGCAGCGGGCGGTCGTGCTGCGCGACCGGCCAGCTGGGCACGACTCGTTGCTTTCCTGGCGGTGGCAGCCATGTGCGGTGTCGGCGTCTTCGCGGCAGTGTCCGGCATCGCCGGTCTGGGGCTGGGGTGGCTCAACCCCTCCGGGGGAAATCCGGTGAGTGTGACGAGTGACGCCCCCATCGCCCTCGTCGTCCAGATGCTGGGCTGGGCCGGGGTGTCGGTGCAGCAGATGACTCCAGTCGCCACGGCGGTGAGTCTGAGCCTCACCGGTATCGGGATCATGTGGTGCTGGGTCCAATGGGGGCCCACCGATTCGCGTGCCGGGGATCCACTGCGATTCCAGGCCGCGATACTGGCTGTCTACCTGGTCTGCTCCGTCGCCCTGCAGCCGTGGTATCTCGTGGCTCTGGTGGCCATCGTCGCGCTGATGGAGCTGTCGAGCCGCCGTTGGGAGATGACGGTGACCGTCATCCTCACCGCCACGGCACTGAGCTTCCTGCAGTGGTTCTGCTCCCCGTTCCTCGCCCTGCCGATCGCCGTCCTCGGCGCGTTCCTCGTCTGGAAGGTGGGTGCGCGTGTGGGGGACTAGGATTGAGACGTTCCCCGCCGTTCTCGCACCGTGCGCTGTGTGCACCACGTCCACATGAAAGGCTGCTGTTGTTCATGAGTGATCGCGTCTCATCCGACGAACTTGCACCTCTGGCACTCACCTTCGACGATGTCCTCCTCCAGCCCGAGGAGAGCAACGTCGTGCCGTCCCATGCCGACACCGGGACTCGACTGTCGCGCAACATCAGTCTTGCCATCCCGCTGGTCAGTGCGGCGATGGACACCGTCACCGAGACCCGGATGGCCATCGCCATGGCTCGTGAGGGTGGCCTGGGAATCCTCCACCGCAACATGTCCATCGAGGAGCAGGCCCAGATGGTCGATCAGGTGAAGCGCTCGGAGGCCGGCATGGTCGACGAGCCGATCACCATCTCACCGGAGGCCACCATGGCCGATGCCGAGGAGCTGTGCCACAAGTACCGGATCTCCGGGGTGCCCGTGGTGGACGACCGCACGAGGCTCGTCGGCATCATCACCAACCGCGACATGCGTTTCGAGGATGACATGTCCAAGCCGGTGAGCGAGGTCATGACCCATGCCCCACTGGTCACCGCACCGGTCGGCACCGCCCCCTCGGATGCTCTCAAGCTGCTGGCCGCCCACAAGATCGAGAAACTTCCCTTGGTGGACGCCGATGGCCGTCTCAAGGGCCTGTTCACCCTCAAGGACTTCGTCAAGTCCGACCAGTACCCCAAGGCCACTCGTGACTCCCAGGGGAGGTTGCGGGTGGGTGCCGCCATCGGCTTCTTCGGCACCTCCTTCGAGCGGGCCATGGCCCTCATCGAGGAGGGCATCGACCTCATCGTCGTCGACACCGCCCACGGCCACACCCAGGGGGAACTCGACATGATCCACCGTCTCAAGAGTGACCCGGCCGCCAAGGGGGTGGACATCATCGGTGGCAACGTCGCCACCTACGCAGGAACCAAGGCCCTGTGCGAGGCCGGCGCCGACGGCATCAAGGTCGGCATCGGGCCGGGCTCCATCTGCACCACTCGCGTGGTCGCCGGAGTGGGTGTGCCCCAGGTGACGGCCATCGCCCAGGCAGCACGTGCCGCACGTGAGTTCGGCGTGCCGGTCATTGGTGACGGTGGCCTGCAGTACTCCGGTGACATCGCCAAGGCCCTGGTGGCCGGCGCCGACTCGGTGATGCTCGGCTCGCTGCTCGCCGGGTGCGAGGAGTCTCCCGGGGAACTCGTCTTCATCAACGGCAAGCAGTACAAGAGCTATCGCGGCATGGGCTCGTTGGGAGCCATGTCGGCGCGTGGTGAGAAACTGTCGTACTCCAAGGACCGCTACTTCCAGGGAGACGTCACCAGCAACGACAAGATCGTCCCGGAGGGCATCGAGGGTCAGGTGGCCTACCGTGGTCCGTTGGGCTCGGTCGTCTACCAGCTGGTCGGCGGTCTGCGCCAGGCGATGTTCTACACCGGTTCGGAGACGGTCGACGACCTGCACCGCAACGGACACTTCGTGCGCATCACCTCGGCGGGGCTGCGTGAGTCCCATCCGCACGACATCCAGATGACCGCAGAGGCCCCCAACTACTCCGGACGGTGAGGTGCGTACGCCAGACGGTGACGCCCCACAAGACCTGACCGAGAACGATCAGCAACATGGCCTCCACCGAGGGGCCCGGCAAGCAGAGGAATCATGTACGACTTCGAACGAAGCAAACGCGCCACGCACGCATACGGACTCGACGACATCGCAATCGTGCCATCCCGCCGCACTCGCGACACGGACCGGGTGAACCTGGACTGGAAGATCGACGCCCTCACCTTCGACTTCCCGATCATGGCCGCCCCGATGGACTCGGTGATGAGTCCGAGCACCGTCATCGAGTTCGGGAAACTGGGCGGACTGGGGGTGCTCAACCTCGAAGGCCTGTGGACCCGCTACGAGGACCCGCAGCCGCTGTTCGACGAGCTTGCCGAGATGGGGGACGATGTACGCACCACCCGCCGCATGCAGGAGATCTACTCCGAGCCCATCAAACCCGAACTCATCAAGGCCCGCATCGGTGAGATCCGCGCGGCGGACGTCCCGGTCGCCGCCGCCCTCTCACCCAAGAACACGGCTCGGTTCGCCGACACCGTCGTCGCGTCGGGGGTGGACTTCTTCGTCATCCGCGGCACGACGGTCTCCGCCGAGCACGTCTCCGACAGCCCCGACGTGCTCGACCTGCGAAAGTTCATCTACGAGCTGGACGTGCCGGTCATCGTCGGTGGCTGTGCCTCCTACCAGACGGCCCTGCACCTCATGCGTACCGGTGCAGCTGGGGTGCTGGTCGGCTTCGGTGGCGGCGCAGCACACACCACCCGTCAGGTGCTGGGCGTCGAGGTGCCGATGGCCTCGGCCATCGCCGACGTGGCGGAGGCGCGTCGTGACTACATGGACGAGTCGGGCGGTCGCTACGTCCACCTCATCGCCGACGGTTCGGTCGGACGATCCGGCGACATCGCCAAGGCCATTGCCTGCGGTGCCGACGCCGTCATGGTCGGTTCCCCGCTGGCCCGCGCCACCGAGGCCCCCGGCAAGGGCTGGCACTGGGGTGCCGAGGCCTGGCACGGCTCCCTGCCGCGTGGTGAGCGGGTGCACTTCGACACCGTCGGAACCCTGGAGGAGGTCGTCACGGGCCCCTCGCACATTCCCGACGGGACGATGAACCTCGTCGGTGGTCTGCGTCAGGCCATGGCGACCACCGGCTACTCCGACGTCAAGGAGTTCCAGCGCATCGAGCTGGTCGTGCGCTGAAAGTGCCCCTCAGGCGACGACGTCACCCTTGTGCACCGCAGGTGACCCCACGACGACGGTGCCCGGAGGCACGTCCTTGACGACCAGGGCGTTGGCCCCGATCTTGGCGTCGTCGCCCACCGTGATGTTGCCGATGATCTTGGCTCCGGCACCCAACAGCACCCGGTCGCCGATCGTCGGGTGGCGCTTGACCTGGCCACGGGAGCGTCCCCCCAGGGTCACCTGGTGGTACATGAGCACGTCGTCGCCCACGACCGCCGTCTCGCCGATGACGACTCCCATGCCGTGATCGATGAAGAAGCGCCGACCAATCGTCGCCCCGGGATGGATCTCGATCCCGGTGATGCCCCGGCTCACCTGCGACATGATCCGGGCCAGGGGACGCAGCAGGGGGCATCGCACCCAGATGGCATGGGCCACGCGATGTGCCCAGATGGCATGGACACCTTGATAGCTCAGTGCCACCAGAACCTTGGAGGTGGCTGCCGGATCCTCGCGCATGGCTGCGTCGAGGTCTTCGGACAGACGACTGAGAACGCGTCTGATGGGCTCGAGTCGGTTGGTCACAAGATCACCTGGGTCCTTCCGGGCATCGCTGCAATGGGATGACGAGGTCGGCTGACGAATTGGCAGGTCATGGGCAGGCCTTCGCCCACACGAACCTTATACGGCATTCATCGAGAAGGAACATTACGTCCGTCCCGCGAGCCTGCGTCGCCACGAGTGTGTCCCCCTCGAGCGTGTGCCCATGGCGAGGGGGAATGTGAGCAAACGGCCGTCACCCCATACAATTCGCGATATGGAACAACCCCACGACCTCGTGCTCGTCGTCGACTACGGCGCCCAGTACTCCCAGCTCATCGCCCGACGCGTTCGTGAGGCGTCGGTGTATTCCGAGATCGTCCCGCACACCATGCCGGTGGACGACATGCTCGCCAAGAACCCCACGGCGGTGATCCTCTCCGGCGGACCTTCCTCGGTGTACGCCGACAACGCCCCGAGCGTGGATGCTGCCCTCTTCACGGCCGGGGTGCCGGTGATGGGCATCTGCTACGGTTTCCAGCTCATGGCCCAGGGACTTGGCGGCGAGGTGGCCCACACCGGAACCTCCGAGTACGGACGCACCAGTCTGACCATCGACGACTCCGGATGTCTGCTCGCCCAGATTCCACACAGCATCAATGTGTGGATGAGCCACGGCGACTCGGTGACCCGCGCCCCCGAGGGCTTCCGGGTGCTGGCCAGCACCGCTGGGGCCCCGGTGGCTGCCTTCGAGAACCTTGACCGCAAACTCGTTGGTGTGCAGTGGCACCCCGAGGTGCACCACAGCGAGTCCGGCCAGGACGTCCTGGAGCACTTCCTCCGCGACGTCGCAGGGTGCCGTGCCGACTGGACTGCCGCCAACATCGTGGATGAGCAGGTGGCCAGAATCCGGGAACAGGTGGGGGATCGACGGGTCATCTGCGGGCTTTCCGGCGGCGTCGACTCCGCCGTGGCCGCCGCGTTGGTGCAGCGAGCCGTCGGTGACCAGCTCACCTGCGTCTTCGTCGACCATGGACTGCTGCGCCAGGGGGAGGCCGACCAGGTGAAGAACGAGTTCGTCGCCTCCACCGGTGCCGAGCTCGTCGTCGCCGACGAGGAGGAGAGGTTCCTCACCGCTCTGGACGGGGTGAGTGAGCCCGAGCGCAAACGCAAGATCATTGGGCGCGAGTTCATTCGTACCTTTGAGGACGTCGCCCGTCGTCTCAACGACGACGAACCGATCGACTTCCTCGTCCAGGGCACCCTGTACCCCGACGTCGTCGAGTCCGGCGGTGGTGAAGGTGCTGCCAACATCAAGAGCCATCACAATGTCGGTGGGCTTCCCGAGGACCTGCAGTTCTCGTTGGTGGAGCCATTGCGCACCCTGTTCAAGGACGAGGTGCGCGCCGTGGGCCTGGAGCTCGGTCTGCCCGAACAGATCGTCTGGCGGCAGCCGTTCCCCGGGCCGGGGCTGGCCATTCGCATCATCGGTGAGGTGACCAAGGATCGGCTGGAACTGTTGCGCACCGCCGACGCCATTGCCCGTGAGGAACTCACGGCTGCTGGCCTGGACCGTGACATCTGGCAGTGTCCCGTGGTCCTGCTGGCCGACGTCCACTCCGTCGGGGTGCAGGGTGACGGCCGTACCTACGGTTCACCGATCGTCCTGCGCCCGATCACCAGTGAGGACGCCATGACCGCCGACTGGGCGCGGGTGCCTTACGACGTCCTGGAGCGCATCTCCACACGTATTACCAACGCCTGCCCGCAGATCAACCGCGTCGTCCTCGACGTGACCAGCAAGCCGCCGGCGACGATCGAGTGGGAGTGAACGCTCTCGGGTGTCACAGCTCGGGCCAGTGCCGTTCAGCACAAGGACCGCATGGGCCGATGACGGGGCCCCGCCGTGTGGCGGGGCCCATCGTATTGGTGTGGTCCAGGTCGATCAGCGCTTGTCCTGGTAGGGATCGAAGACGTTGGGGTGGGAGGTGCCGCTGTTCCACTGCTGGTTGGTCCACTGGTTCTGTGGAGACACGTTCTCATCGGACGGCATGATCATCCAGGCGATGAGGTACAGAACTGGTCCGGCACCGGCGAACAGCACCAGGGCTGCAGTGATGATCCGCACCAGGGTGACGTCATAGCCATAGGCGTCGGCGATCCCGGCGCACACCCCGCCGACCATCTTGTTGCTGGTGCTCCTGACAAGTTTGCTCATGGGCGTGCATTCCTTCCAATGCGGCTGCAGTCTCTGGCATTCATGATACCCGGGTGCCTGAGGAGACATTCGCTGTGTGGTGTGCGCCCGGATCCGGGTTGGACACAGTGAAAGCCGGTGACCAGGAGGATCCGGTCACCGGCTTTGCGGTCAAGAGGTGGGTCAGGAAGCCTTGTTCTTGGTGATGGCCCCGTAGATCCACAGCACGATGAGCGAGCCGACGATGGACAGCAGCCACGTCTTGAGGCTCCAGAACCTGTCGAGCTGAACGTGGAAGATGGCCTTGCCGATGAAGCCGCCGAGCATGGCGCCGACAACACCGAGGATGAGGGTGGCGAACCATCCGCCTCCCTGCTCTCCGGGCATGATGGCTTTGGCGATTGCTCCGGCAATGAGTCCGAGGACGATCCATGCAATGATTCCCATGCGTATTACCATACTTGGCTCAGATCAAGGCAGCAGCTTTGTTGCCACTGTCAGGAGAGGTATTTCTTCGGTGGCGCAAAATTGCACCAACAATGAGCGAACGGGAATATCCTGCCCCGCGCTGAAAAAAGGGGCATCAGGATGTGGATCGGTGGGTGAGGACTGCGTCCTGTCGAAGTATTGCCACAGTGGCAGTGGCGCCGGTGGTTGGTGTCGGTGACCAGCCGTCACCGACGCCACCCCGCCTGGGTTCTCACCGACGCAGGGCTCGGCGAGCCAACCAGTTGCCCAGGAATTGTGCGAACTGCACGAGGATGATGATCGTGACGACGGCAACCAGGGTCACCGACCAGTCGAACTTCTGGTAGCCGTAGGTGATGGCGAACTGACCCAGACCGCCACCACCAATGGCACCGGCAATTGCCGTCATGTCGACAATGGCGATGAGCACGTAGGTGTAGCCCAGGATGAGCGGCCCCAACGCCTCTCGTACGACGACGTCGAAGAGGATGCGCCACGGTCCGGTTCCCATGGAACGAGCTGCCTCGACGACCCCGGGGTCCACCGTCACGAGATTCTGCTCGACGATACGGCTCATGGCGAAGGTGGCGGCGATGCACAGCGGGAAGGTGGCCGCCTGCACACCGATCGTGGTGCCGATGACCTTGAGGGTGAGCGGGGCGATCGCCGTCATGAAGATGATGAACGGGATCGGACGGATGATGTTGACGATGACGTTGAGCACGAGGTTCACCGGGCGGTTGGCCAGCACACCGTTGCGACGCGTCGCGTAAAGAAAGATGCCCAGCACCAGACCGAGGAGTCCGCCGATGAGCAGGGTCACCAGGGCCATGAAGAGGGTCTGACCGATGGACTCGAGGTAGATCGGTTTGAGGTAGGTCCAGTCAGTCATGGATGTCAGCCTCCTGTGTGGGGTTGGAGCGTGCTGTGTGGCTGATCGCCGAGAGTTCGTCGGTGGCCCTGGCAACATCGTCGTCGAGGCCGGTGAGGGCAACGGTGTAATTGCCCAGGGCGCCGTCGCGAGTCTCGATGACGCCACCGTGGACGATCTTGAAGCTCACGCTGTCGGCCAGTTTGGCCAGGGTTGTGCCGAACACTGCGCCATCCACGGAGGTGACGTCGACCAGCCTCGCGCCGGGATTCTCCTCGCGCAGTCTCGCGGCCTGCTGCTCGGTGGGATGTTGTCCCACGATCGTCGAGACGAATCGGCGGGTGGTCTCGGACTGTGGGTGGGCGAAGATCTCACCAGTGGTTCCGGTCTCCACCAGGTGGCCGTGATCGAGTACCGCCACGTTCTGGGCGATGCTGCGCACGACCTCCATCTCATGGGTGATGACGACGATCGTCACCCCCATTCGCTCGTTGACCTCCTGCAGCAGCTGCAGCACGTCGGCAGTCGTCTCGGGGTCCAAGGCAGAGGTGGACTCGTCTGCCAACAGGATGGATGGGCGAGTGGCCAGGGCGCGTGCAATGCCCACCCGTTGCTTCTGACCACCGGAGAGCTGGTCAGGATGTACCCAGGCCTTGTCGATGAGCCCGACGAAGTTGAGCAGCTCGGTGACCCTGGCCTTCTCGTCGGCCTTCTTCCAGCCAGCGAGCTTGAGGGGGTAGGCGACGTTGTCGTAGATGGTGCGGGAGTTGAAGAGGTTGAACTGCTGGAACACCATCCCTATGTCGGCACGCAGGGGGCGTAGTTTCTTCTCCGTCAGGCCGGAGATGTCGGTTCCGTCGACGATCACCGAACCGGAGGAAGGGTGCTCCAGGCCATTGATGAGTCGCACCAGGGTGGACTTGCCGGCTCCGGAGTGGCCGATGACTGCCGAGATCGTTGCGCGACCGATGTCCAGGCTGATGTCCTCAAGAGCCTGAACAGTGCCCGAACGGGTCTGGAAGATCTTCGACACGTGGTCAAATCTGATGTGTACGTCGTGTGCGGCAGTCATGGATTCTTCTCCAACTGGGGCGAGTCCGGAGGCAGTTCCTGCTCGTGGTTGCCCGGACGCGCCAAGGTGGGTGGGCAGACGTGGTGACGGCACCGATGGTGGATCGGTGCCGTCAAGGAGTCACTTCCTGGCTTTTTTGATGTCGGCCTGCAGGCCGTCCGTGATGTGCTGCAGTTCGGCCTGGCTGCGATCTTTCACGAGCACCGCGGAGTTGTTGGAGTCCTTGAGGACGGCCTTGGCAACCTCGGGGTCGTGCCAGATCTTGATGGCCTTGAGCAGCGTCTCGTTGTTCTTGTCCTCGGGGCGGGCGGCGAAGACGTTGATGTAGGGAGCAGCGTTGTCCGACTTGGCAGAGTCGGCGAACAGTGCAGCCTTGGGGTCGATGCCGGCGTCGTTGGCGAAGTTGTTGTTGATGACGGCGCCGTCCACCGAGGGTAGCGAGGTGACGGTCTGTGCGGCATCCACCGGGGTCACCTTGACTTTGGAGGCCGAGGCATCGATGTCGGCGGGAGTCGACAGGGGGGAGCCACCATCGTTGAGCTTGATGAGACCTGCCGACTGCAGTAGCAGCAGGGCGCGTCCTTGGTTGGTGGCGTCATTGGGGATCGCGATGTTGCCGCCCGAAGGGATCTGGGAGAGCTTGTCGTGGGTCTTGGAGTGCAGCCCGAGCGGGACGATGTAGGTGGCCTCCAGCGGGATGAGGCTGTCGTTGTTCTCGACGTTGTAGTTGGTGAGGAAGAAGATGTGCTGGAAGTAGTTGAGATCCAGCTGTTTCTGCGCCAGTGCCCGGTTGGGCTGATTGTAGTCGTTGAAGGTGATGGGCTCGATGTTGATGCCCTGCTCGGCGGCCTTCTTCTTGTAGATGGGCCAGAATGAGGCGCCTGCCTCGGTGGTACCGATCCTCACTGTGGGGTTGGCGGACTCGTCGGCATTGGACCTGCCCTTCGTCGTCCAGGTGATGATGCCGGCGATGAGCGCGATGGCGACGATGATGACGCCAATGACGACGCCCTTGGACGGGCGATTGTTGGGCTTGTCGGGGAGTGGCTGGGCGGTGGTCATGGTGATGCTCCTGAAATGATGTGCCTGGTGCGTCCCGGATCGATCCGGACAATGACGACGAATGAGGCGTGAAGTGAGACGAGGATTGTGCGTGGGTCGGATGCTCCGACTCGGTATCGTCCTCATGAACTCAGGCCATGATCGACGCACCGGGCCATCGAGGACATCTCGACGGGGGCGTCAAAGTGACGATCTGGCCGCTGGCTCCGTGGTCCCGCTGGAGTGGACGACGATGTATCCGTTCAGCGGGTGCCGGTCATTCGTGACGGGCGCATCATCATGGCGGACATCTCGACGGCGCACTGGTGGGCGTCTGCGAGGTGGCGAAGGATCGCTGCCATGGTTCCTGCTCCTGTGTATGAGGTGCTCTTGAGCACTGTCGCGCTTGTCATGCCTTCCTGACACAACCAGGTCGTCACACGGGGCACCCTGCTCTCGCGAGGGGTTGCCGTCCGGCAAGCCGTGGCTTGTCGCCGGATCTCAAGACCTTGATGGCAGATTATGGGGCAGTGTCGACGATGTCAACCCGCCCGAGTCGGCATGATGGCATGAATGAGACGCCACGCTGCGTCCTGCGTCGATGTGCGGTCCTCATGCCGTGGTGAGAACTCTCACCTCGTCCGAGGCTCTGCGGAATGTGGTCGGTGATGATGTCCACGCCCTGATTTCTGCGGTCACATCCGTGCGGGAGGACAGCTGGGCCTGGCGGGTGTGTCCGTCTGGAGGGCGCATTCCGCGGTACTGAATTGTCTCACCCTTGCGCATAGAGTTACTGACCATGAGTGAGCCTGATCTGTCTGCCTTCTTCGCCCCCCGGCCCTCTGCGGAGTCGGCCCATCCCGGGGGCGACCAGTCAGGTCCGGGGCGGGATGGGCTGGATCGGTCCAGAGCTAATCGATATGGGGCCGATCGCCCTGTCAATGCTGATCGTCCTGTCGATCCGGGGATGCTGCCCTCCGACGTGGCACGTACTGGCATGGGTCGAGCAGTGGATGCCCATGAACTCCTGGACGACCTCAACCCACCCCAGCGGGAAGCCGTGTTGCACTCGGGTTCGCCGGTGCTCGTCGTCGCTGGTGCTGGTTCCGGCAAGACGCGGGTGCTCACTCGTCGGATCGCCCACCTGGTCACTCAGCGTGGGGTGCACCCGGGGTCGATCCTTGCCATCACCTTCACCAACAAGGCCGCTGCCGAGATGAAGGGGCGGGTGGTGGACCTCGTCGGGAACCGTGCTCGAGCCATGTGGGTGTCCACCTTCCACTCCAGCGCGGTGCGTATCCTGCGTTCGGACGCCGACAAGTTGGGACTGTCGCGGAATTTCTCCATCTATGACGACACCGACGCCAAACGACTCATTTCCCTGGTTGCGCGAGATTCCAATGTCGATCCAAAGAAATTCAAGCCGCGTACCATCCTCAACTGGATCTCGAACCAGAAGAACGAACTCACGACCCCATCTGAGGCTGCGGAAGCGGCGCAGACCGGGAACGATGAACTCTACGCGTCATTCTATACGGAGTATCAGCGTCGTCTCCACGATGCCAATGCACTCGACTTCGACGATCTCATCATGAAGACGGTCATCCTGCTGCGTCAGTTCCCCGAGGTGCGGGAACATTACCGACGCCGCTTCCGGCACGTCCTCGTCGACGAGTACCAGGACACCAACACCGCCCAGTACCAGATGATTCGTGCCCTGTGTGCCGATGAACCGGAGCACGCCAGTGGGTCTGAGGAGGATGCGAGGCGTCAAGTGGCTCCCCCCGAACTCATGGTGGTGGGCGACTCGGACCAGTCGATCTATGCATTTCGCGGTGCCACGATTCGTAACATTCTTGATTTCGAGAAGGATTTTCCAGGGGCCCGAACGATTCTCTTGGAGCAGAACTATCGCTCCACCCAGAACATTCTCGCAGCTGCGAACTCCCTCATCCAGAAGAACACCGGACGTCCGGCGAAGAACCTGTGGACCGACCAGGGTGACGGTGCGGCGATCACTGGGTACGTTGCCGACACCGAGCATGACGAGGCTTCCTGGATCGCCGGACGCATCGACGATCTCGTTGACCAGGGACGCACCAGCTACGGTGAGGTCGCGGTGTTCTACCGCACCAACGCCCAGTCCCGCGCCCTGGAGGACGTGTTCATCCGCACCGGTCTGCCCTACCGCGTGGTTGGCGGAGTGCGGTTCTACGAACGCAAGGAGGTGCGAGACGCCGTCTCGTACCTGCGGGCCATTGCCAACAAAGCCGACGACGTCTCGGTACGTCGCATCCTCAACGTTCCCAGACGAGGTATCGGAGCTCGTGCCGAAGCTGCTCTGGAACTCTTCGCCACTGCCCGTCGCATCTCGTTCAGTGAGGCCATCGAGCGGGTGGACGAGATCGACGGCCTGGCCACCCGTTCCGCAAACCAGGTCCGAGCGTTCGCAGAGCTCATGGCCCGACATCGGGCGATGATGGATCAAGGAGCACGAGCAGACGAGATCACTGCCTCGATCCTCAAGGAGTCCGGCTACACCGTCGAGTTGGAGAACTCCAAGGATCCCCAGGACGAGACTCGTCTGGAGAACCTCGTCGAGCTGGTCTCGGTGGCCGAGGAATTCGTTGCGCGGGCCCACACTGCCGACGTGCCCGATGAGGACGCCGCTGCTGGTGATGTGGATGATCTCGTCCTTGACGGTGACGATTCCCTGCCGGCCTTCCTGGAGCAGATCAGCCTGGTCGCCGATGCCGATCAGATCCCGGCCGAAGGGGATGGCGTCGTCACCCTCATGACCCTGCACACGGCCAAGGGGTTGGAATTCGACACCGTGTTCCTCACCGGTTTCGAGGACGGCCTGTTCCCGCACGAGCAGTCCCTTGCCGATCCCACACAGCTGCAGGAGGAACGACGACTGGCCTACGTGGGAATCACCAGAGCCCGCAAGCAACTGTTCATCTCCCGTGCCGTGGTGCGTACCATGTGGGGATCGCCCCGATACAACCCGGAAAGTCGATTCGTCGATGAGATTCCGGAGCGACTCTTCACCTGGGAGCGTGTGGTGGATGCCGCGGGTTGGCAGGCCCAGGCTGGTGAGACCACCCGGAGGTCCCGAGACCGGCTCTCCGACGGGGGATTCGGTGCCGGTGCCGCTCATCGCTCCAATCGTGGGGGAGCGCGTGATGATGGGGGCTGGTCGATTGGCTCCGGCAAGGGGGCTGCGCATGGTCTGGGCAGGCCGGAACTGTCACTGCAGGTCGGTGACAAGGTGTTGCACACCAAGTGGGGTCTGGGAACCGTCACAGCGACCTCAGGGCACGGCGCGAATGCCAAGGCCGACGTCGATTTCGGTTCCGTGGGCGTCAAACGCCTGGCCCTGAAGTTCGCCCCGATCGAGAAGCTCTGAATCCACGTCACGAGGCTCGAGGAGCTGCGAGGGCAGAAAGAAGCCCTCGTGCCAATTCGGTAGCGAGGAGTTTCGGTTCAGGGGGTGCGATCCACGGATCGTCACAGGTGGACTGTCACAGCTTGGCGCCCAGGCCCCGCAGGAATCCCAAGGCGTCCTTGGCGGAGTAGACGTCTCCGGGGGTGGTGCCAGCGGGATAGTACTCGTAGTGCAGATGACATCCGAAGGCGCGCCCGGTCTCCCCGACGGCCCCGATGTGCTGGCCTGCCTTGACGGCCTGGCCGGGATGCACGTCCACCGATGACAGGTGGGCATGCAGGGTGGACCCACCGTTGGCGTGGTGGATGACGATGTTGTTCCCGGCCCAGCTGCCGCCGGTTGGTTGACCGACGATCCCGGAGGTTGCGGCAACAACGGGCGTGCCGCAGGAAGCGACGAAATCCGTGCCGGTGTGGTAGCGGGCCCATGACCCGACCTCGCCGAACCGGGCACCGATGTGGTACATGCCGGCGGGGATGGGGGTGGTGGCACCGCCACTGGTGGCGACAGAGGTGGCGGCGTCGTCATCGGCCTTCTTGCCATCCGTGGCCGAAGTCTCGGACTTGTCGGCGGCCTGTTGCTGTTTCTGTCGTGCGGCTTCCTCACGCATCCGCTTCTCGGCGGCCTTCTTCTCGGCAGCGATCTTGGCGGCATTGGCTCGGACGTCCTTGATGGCGGCGTCCAACTCGTCGGCGCGCACCTTCTCGGAGACCTCGGTGGCACTGCCCATGACGTCCTTGGTGGAATGTGTCATCGATTCATGGCGTTGAGCGGACATGGAACGGTTCATCGCACGATCCAGCTCAGTGCGCACTGCGCTGCGGGAGACGGTTGAACCATGTCCGTCGAGGGCGGCCAGTCCGCCGTCCTTGGTGTGTGCCGTGGGGTTGGTGAGGGACTTGTCGTCGGAGACGCTGCCTGGGCGGGCACCAGCTGCCTGTGGTTCCGGGATGGCCTTGGAGTCGTCGGGTCGAGTGGTGTCCACCATCATGGAGTTGGCATTGGTCACCGAGGAGTGTGCCGAGCTGTTGATCCAGATTCCCCCGACGGAGATGAGCCCCAGTGCTGCGACGGCCACGGCGGCGATCCCACGACGGGCATGCGGGTGGTCGCCGTGTTGATCGGTGAACGGGGTGTGACTCTGTGCGGCATCCCCGCCCCTGGGAGTGCTTGGCAGGTGGGTGTTCTGCTGTGACTTCTCACGCCAATGTGTTGGTGCGATCTTCACTGGACTCCCTCTGCTCTTGGGAGGCGTGCGTCGTGGACGCCCGGCCGCCGCTGTGCCATGAACCTGTCGTTGCCAAAGTCTAGCCGGACTCGCCGGAGATGGCTTCTTTCATTTCTGAGAAAACTTATCATCTCTCAGGAAAGCCCACAATGAGAGCGGTCACTTCTCCCGACTGGTGGGACGTGCCTGGCTGGACATTCCTTGATTGAGGGCCGCAAGGTTCCCTCCGGGGGCTCGCAGGGTGTCAGGTGGATCAGGTGGTCACCGCACGGATCCACGTACGGGTTCACGGCAGGGGGCAACGACTGCCGATGCGCTACACGTACGTCAGGAAATTCAGGAACAAGAATGCACGTTTGTTCTCGATGACGATAGGCTACTGCCAGACGTCGGACGACGACCTGCTGTACGGTTCCTGTTGTCCGGCAAAGACCTACCGGAGAGCGGTGGGCCACCTCGCAGAGTGGAGAGATTGTGGACCTGTATGAATACCAAGCCCGCGACTTGTTCGAGAAGCACGGAGTTCCGGTGCTTCGCGGGATCGTGGCAGAGAATCCGGAGCAAGCATCCCAGGCCGCAGCTGAACTCGGTACTTCCGTTGTCGCTGTCAAGGCCCAGGTGAAGATCGGTGGCCGTGGCAAGGCTGGCGGTGTGAAGATCGCCAAGTCGCCCGAGGAGGCCGCCCAGCACGCCGAGAAGATCCTTGGCATGGACATCAAGGGTCACACCGTGCACAAGGTGATGATCGCCGAGGGTGCCGACATCGCCGAGGAGTACTACTTCTCGATCCTGCTGGATCGCAGCGAGCGTCGTTACCTTGTCATGTGCTCCCGTGAGGGTGGTATGGACATCGAGACCCTGGCCAAGGAGCGCCCCGAGGCCCTGGCCAAGGTGCCCGTCGACCCGATCGAGGGGATCGATGAGGCCGTGGCCGGCACGATCCTCACCGAGGCCGGGTTCCCGGCCGAGGAGCATGCAGCCATCGTCCCGGCCATCGTCAAGTTGTGGGAGACCTACCGCGACGAGGACGCCACTCTCGTCGAGGTCAACCCGCTCATCAAGACCAAGGACGGCAAGGTCCTGGCCATCGACGCCAAGATGACCGTCGACGACAACGCCTCGTTCCGCCAGCCGGACCACGCCGCTCTCGTCGACCGAGCCACCACCGACCCGTTGGAGCTGCGTGCCAAGGAGCTTGGGCTCAACTACGTCAAGCTCGACGGCAACGTCGGTGTCATCGGGAACGGTGCCGGTCTGGTCATGAGCACCCTGGACGTCACCGCCTACGCCGGTGAGGAGTTCCCCGGCTCGCCCAGACCAGCCAACTTCCTCGACATCGGCGGTGGTGCCTCCGCCGAGGTCATGGCCAATGGCCTGGACGTCATCCTCTCCGACCCGCAGGTGCGCAGCGTCTTCGTCAACATCTTCGGTGGCATCACCGCCTGCGACCAGGTGGCCAAGGGCGTCAAGGGTGCCTTGGAGAAGCTCGGTGACCAGGCGTCCAAGCCGCTCGTCGTACGTCTGGACGGCAATGCCGTCGAGGAGGGCCGCGCCATCCTGTCCGAATACAACCACCCGCTCGTGACCATGGTCGAGACCATGGACGAGGCCGCCCGCAAGGCCGCCGAGCTCGCATCGAAGGAGGCCTGATCGTGGCCATCATTCTGGATGAGAACGCCAAGATCATCGTTCAGGGCATGACCGGCTCTGAGGGCATGAAGCACACCCAACGCATGATCGACTCCGGGTCGCAGATCGTGGGTGGCACCAACCCTCGCAAGGCGGGCCAGAAGGTCGAGTTCCGTGACGGCGTCAGCGTGCCGGTGTTCGGCACCGTCAAGGAGGCCATGGCCGCCACCGGCGCCAATGTGTCGGTGATCTTCGTGCCGGCCAAGTTCACCAAGAGTGCCGTCATGGAGTCCATCGAGGCCGAGATTCCGTTGGTGGTGTGCATCACCGAGGGGGTGCCCGTCAAGGACACGGCAGAGTTCTTCACGGCTGCCCAGCGGTCCGGCAAGACTCGCATCATCGGACCGAACTGCCCGGGCATCATCAGTCCCGGCAAGTCCAATGCCGGCATCGTCCCCGCCGACATCACCGGACCGGGACGGGTGGGTCTGGTCTCCAAGTCCGGAACCCTCACCTACCAGCTCATGTACGAGGTGCGTGACCTCGGCATCTCCACGGCCATCGGCATCGGTGGCGACCCGGTCATCGGCACCACGCACATCGACGCACTGAAGTACTTCGAGGAGGATCCCGAGACCGACGTCATCGTCATGATCGGCGAGATCGGTGGCGACGCCGAGGAGCGTGCCGCCAAGTACATCAGTGAGTACGTCACCAAGCCGGTCGTCGGCTACATCGCCGGCTTCACTGCCCCGAAGGGCAAGACGATGGGTCACGCCGGCGCCATCGTCTCGGGCTCCTCGGGCACCGCTGCTGCCAAGAAGGAGGCCTTGGAGGCTGCTGGCGTGCGCGTCGGCAAGACGCCGACCGAGACCGCCAAGCTGGCTCACGAGGCGATGGCGTCGCTCAAGAAGTGAGACAACTCGTCGACTGATCCGCCAGGGGGCGGGGCACGGATGAACATCTGTGTCCTGCCCCTTCGTCGTGTTCGAGGCAATGGGTCCCCCTGGATCCTCCCCGAGAACTCTCGGTGAGCATGTTGGCTGGGCGGCTGGTTCAAGACCACTTGACTCAGGGGCACCTCACATGGTGCCCCCGGCTGCGGAACAGCTGGGAACGCGAGTGTCTCGTGCCTGGCACTTGGCAGGTTTCTCCCGGATCCCGGGCGGCGAGGAGCCGTGCAAACGGGCATGGGTTGGGTGCCAGATGCGCAAGGCCGTTCAGCACTTGCTGTGTCTGTGCGAAGTCGTCTGTCAGCACTCGCCGTGTGGGGCCGTTCGTTCGATCTAGCTGCGGGAATCGTCCGGCAGCGTGCACCCAGACCGTCCGTTCGGCTCTTGCCGCGCGGGGCTGTCCAAGCGCTTGCCGCGCGGGGGATCGTTCAGCACTTGCTGCGCAGGGTCGTGCGTCAGCGTTCGCCGTGCGAGACCGTCCGTTCAACGCTTGCAGCGTGGGGCGTCCGTCAGCGTTCGCCCAGGCCCCGCCCGTGTTCGGTTCTTGCCGTAGAGCCAGTTCAGGGTCCGCTCAACGCACCTGACTGGCTCGCTGGGCAGCACGCAGACCGAGCTTGGCCCACTCGTCGGCGGGGAATCCGAATGCCTTGGTGGTGTTGGCCAGTAGGTAGGTCACCTTGTTGTTCACCGAGGCAATGGCCACCTGGTAACGAATCTCCTTGCCTGATCCCGCGTCAGCGGTGATGGTGAAGGTGCGACCGGACACTGCCTTGCCATTGGCTCCCGGACCCTTGACCTCCTTGGCGTCGGAGACCTTGGCGGTGCTCAGGTTCTTGGAACACCGGGAGATGGAGTCGCCAATCTTCTTGGCGGAGGCACTGGCTGCCGAGGAGTCCTTGAAGGTGAGATTCACCTCGTCCACACCGAAGCCCTGTGGGGCAGCGGAGTCCTGGTAGAGCAGGTAGGTGCGCTGATTCCTTGCCGTCGGACCGGAGAACGTCGCCAGAGTGACGCCTTCGCACTGGGTTCCCTTCGTCGTCACCGACCCGATAGGAGTGGTCGACCACTCCCCGGCGTCCGGGGTGATGCGAGGCAGGTCCGAGGTGATGAGCCAGCCAGCGTCACCGGCGACTGGAGGTACGGCATCGGCCGTTTCCACCGCATCTGTCGGACAGGTGCCACCGCTGAGGCCGCAGGACTTGGTCGCTGCTGTGGCCAACGCCTTGCCGACCTTCGCCGCCGGGACCGCCGAGTCGACGTTTGCCACGTCCAGAGCCTCGATGACCGTACCCATCCTCATGAGCACGACGGTGCGGTACTGCGACTTCACGCCTTGGTAGGCGATCGTCACCGACTGCGACTGATCCCCCAAGTGCTGGAAGGTGGCCGCGGAAACGATGTGTGCTGGCACCGAGGAACACGAGGCCAGTGAGGCCAGCTCGGCCTGATAGGCAGCCTGGGCGGCAGCGTCGTTGGCATAGGAGTCGATGCGGTGCAGTGCGGCAGTGGCCGTTTTCGAATTCGTGGACAGGGCTCGTTGCCAGGTGCTCACCGAGCGAGGATGATTGGTGTCTCGCACCACACACGAGATGGCGTTGGAGTCGCTGGCGGAGACCTTGTCCGTCGTCGATGCCACCGTCCATGTGTCATCGGTGATGCTCTTGGCGTCCTCGGCGGTGAGAAGCCCCTTGTCGGACAGACGCGTCACCGTACGTGACGACTGGCTGGACGTGGATGTGCCTGTCACACCGGGTGCTGGTTGCTGATCCCTGTTCTTGTGGTGCACCAGGGCGATCCCCGTGAAGACGATGGCCAGGACGAGCAGCCCCACCAGCGCCCAGAGCCACCAGTTGATCTTGTGCCCGCCGACGATCAGCTCGTCGTCCTCATGGCTCGTGCCGTCAGAGACCTTGGCTGCACTGCGGTCGGTGTGATGATCGTTGTCGTCGCTGCGACGGGGGCCTTTCGAGGCGCGGTTGGGCTCGGAACGCTTCTGCTGATCCGAATCGGTGCGCAGCGGGTCCGTGCTGGCACGTCTGCTCGAGGTGTCGCGTCGGGAGCTGGTGCGGTGTGCCGCTGCTGCGGCCTCCAGCGCCGTCGTCGTGAGGGAGCGGGTGTCGGTGATCTCCGAGGCCGACTCGGGGTCATTGAACGTCACACGGGGGATGATGCCGGTCTGGGGATCGCCGTGTTGACGGAATGCAGCGTGGCGGTCGATGCTCCCAGACGTCTCGGCGGATTCGGATTTCGCGGTGGCGTCGTCTGTGAAGAAGCCTCGTCGGGCTCGACGAGCGCCGCGCCCACGTGGTGCGGAGTCTGCCTTGCCAGATTCGGCTAGGCTATCGTCACTGTCAGCGAACCGGCGTGTGCTACCGGCAGGAAAATCCTCGGAGGAAAGGGCGCGGCGTGGCCGGTTGTTCACTTCGTCGCTCACTCCTGTACGCCTCCGAAATCGATGGTTGCAGCAACGTGTACCCGGTGAGTTTACATGTTTGTATGGAGTGCTGAACATGTCGTCGTCGGACCAGACCAGGAAGGAAGTCCACAATGCCCAGGTCACGTGAGTCCGCATCGGCAGATGGTTCACGAAAGTCTGCGACGACAGGTCATCGCTCTGGCTCGGATCCCCGCCGGGAGCCCCGGGTGGACCTTGCGGTGTCGTCATCGACGACGTCGGCCAAGGAGCCTGACTCGGTGCGGTGGCCCTGGCCGGTGACGACGATTGTCGGAGTGCTGTTGGTGCTCGTCGGACAGTGGGCGGTGCTGGCCGGTCTCATCACCCCGGCATGGATGAGGACGGGTCGAAGCGGGTTCACCGAGGTGCTCGTGGGAGCTGGGAAGCTCTGGCTCACTGCCCAAGGCGTTCCGCACGACCTGGTGGGCATCCATGTGGCCGTGATCCCGCTGGGGCTCACCCTCGTCATGATCGTCTCCGAGACCGCCGTGGTACGTCGCGCGGCGCGCTCGATGTCAGCAAGCCTGCGGGCCCGGCACCAGCGAGTCGTCCGGCGCAATGTCGGTGAACTCGCTGCCCTGGCGGCAACGGTGCATGTGGCGGTGGCCACCGGTGTCGGCGCCTGGGTCGGTCCCGGGTCCTGGTTGCGGCTCATCATCGCTGCATTGCTCGTCGGGACGTTCTGCGGACTCCTCGGAGCGCACTGGGGCGCTCGACGCAACCCCTTGGATCGCGTGGCCCCCCGCGTCCGTGACGTGGTTCTCGGAATCGGCGTCACCGTGATCGCATGCCTTGCCCTCGCCGCCCTGCTGCTGGGGGTTGCCCTCGTGGTTCATGCCCAGACCTTCCTGGACATGGAATCGGCGCTGGGGGCCCGCGGCGCAGATGGTGTCGGCATGATTCTCATACATGTCGCCTGGTTGCCCGTCATCGTCGTCTGGGCACTGGCGTGGTCGCTGGGGGTGGGGGTGTTCCTGGGATCGGGAACCGTGACCTCGGCGCTCGTCACACATGTGACGGTGGTGCCTGCCATCCCGATCCTGGCGGCAACCCCCCAGTCGAACCAGGCGATGACCTGGTGGACGCTGTGGATGCTTGCCCCGATCCTCTCAGCCGTGGTGGGAGCGGTGTTCGTCCTCCGGGGACGCGACGAGGCGTACGGGACGACCACTCGGCACGGCCTGGCGACGGGAGTTGGAGCTGGGCTGGTGCTCTGCGTGCTTGCCGTGCTCTCGACCGGATCGTTGGGTACCGGGAATCTCGTTCGACTGGGCCCGAACCTCATGCAGTTCCTGGCCCACTGCGTCGGTCTCCTGGGGGCGAGTAGTGCCATCACGGGGTTTGCCATCGGGTCATGGCGGTGGCACCACGATCCGAGCAACCATCGGATCAGCGATGCCCAGGCTGCATGGATCGAACCTGCGGAGCTGGACGAGGCTGGCCAGGACACGATGGAGCCCACGAATCACGGTCCGGGTCGGCAGGGGGAGACCGATGGGGCGAAACGTGATGAGGAGGGTCAGGGCCCTGAGGATCCGAACCGGAGCGATCACGAGCCCGAGGCTCTGGAGTCAACTGAGCATGCCCATACCGTCGGTTCGTGGCGAGGATGGTTCCGCCACCTACCCTCGTGGCTGCGAAGGCAGAAGACGCATTCGGGCACACGGGACGGATCGGATGACCAGGTGGCCGAGGAGGATCAGGAGACAGTCCAGATGGGCCGATTCTCCGCTAACCGCAACCACGCGGCCAGCGAGGATGAGACACGTCGGGTTCACCGAGCAGGCGATGACTCCGAGTGCGCTGGTGAGAATGCCTCTGCCCATGCCACGGGGACCAGCTCGCACTCCATCTCCATTCCGCGTCCGGGGGCGACCGACGCCCCGGTGAGCCCAGAGGACACGGAGGCGTCCGACGACACTGCCTGGGGCGAGGAGGACGAACCGACCATCCAGGTGGATCGGCCGCCACGCCGCTGATCCTGCCGGTCCCTGATCCTTCCGGTCCCTGATCCTTCCTGTCTCGTCCTGTCAGCCCCCGGTCCTTCCCACTTCCTTCCTCCAGCTCCTGACCTCTCATCCAGTGCCATGTGCGAGGGCTGAGGAGGCCGTCGCTGTGCAGCCCGTGGTAAATCTGTTGCTCTGTGCCAGAACTGCCATGATGGGTGTGTCCGGATCGGGTGCCCCACCGAGATCGCCACGTGGAATCGCCGCGTGGGCTGAGCCATGTTCTTCTCCCGTGGTGGACGTCCATGCCGCGCAGGGGCATACTTGTTGCCAAGCACACGTGCTCCGGGGTCGGTGAAAATCCGAACCGGCGGTGACAGTCCGCGACCCGCGAGGTTCGTCCTTGCGGTTGAATCGGTGAAACTCCGATACCGACGGTGAGAGTCCGGATGGGAGGAAGCACGAGACGCCGCACTGGCAGCGGATGCCGTGCCATCAGCGAGTGATGGCACGATTCGCCCGCACCTGTGGCGCGTCTGATGGCGGGTCTCGCCACACCCCGGAACGCCGACAACCACGGTGTCGTAGGGGGACTCATGGCGCACTTCGACAGTGACCACGTCGATGACGACGGTGAACGCTGGGACGAGCCCGATGCGAAACGACGTCAGCTATGCCAAGAGGACCGTGCGGACACCGATGGCACCGACTGGACGAGACCCATGGATCGAGCACTTGAGCTTGCCGCTCGAGGACCCGGGAGCAGTAGGTGCAACCCCAATCCCCGAGTGGGCTGCGTCATCGTCAGTGACGACACGGTCGTCGGGGAGGGGTATCACCACGGGGCGGGCACTGCCCATGCCGAGGTCGAGGCGCTGCGCGACGCCGGGGATGCCGCGCGTGGTGCAACTGCCGTCATCACCCTGGAACCGTGCAACCATACCGGACGTACCGGTCCATGCACCGAGGCGCTCATCGCGGCAGGTGTGAAGCGCGTCGTCATCGCCCAGCGGGATCCCAACCCGCAGGCGAGCGGGGGAGTGCAGCGACTGCAGGATGCGGGGGTCGAGGTCGTAGCCGGGGTCCGAAGCGATGACGCCTTGCTGCTCAACACCGACTACACCTTCGACATGGAGCATGGTCGGCCCTGGGTGGTGTGGAAGATCGCGTCGACCCTGGACGGGTACGTCGCGGCCGCCGACGGGACGAGCAAGTGGATCACCTCCGAGCAGACCAGGCAGCAGACCCATGAGATGCGTACCGATTATGGTGCCATCGTCGTGGGTACCGGCACGGTTCTGGCGGATGACCCGCACCTCATCGGCCGTGCTCCCGGGGCCGGCCAGAAGTACGACGGCCCCCTGCGCGTCGTGGTGGGGACCCGGGAGCTGCCGTCCGAACTCAAGGTTTTCGACGACATCGCCCCCACCCTCGTCATGCCGACCCATGACCCCGCGGCGGTGCTCGCGGCGCTGCACGACCGGGGCATCCATCGGGTGTTGTTGGAAGGTGGTCCGACCCTCGCTGCAGCATTCCTGGCAGTCGACCTCGTCGATGAGGTCGATGCCTACGTGGCCCCGGTGCTTCTGGGCGCCGGGAAACCAGCCGTGGGACCGTTCGGGGCCATGACCCTGGCGCAGGCTCGTCGGTTCCACCGTCTGAGGTCAGGCGATGTCGGCCCCGACGTGCAGATCATCGCCACGCGACGTGTCGAGCCGTGGATGGTCGCTGCTCGACGGGTCAAGGATCGAAGGGCGACACGTACCAGTGGCCAGGATCACGGGAACATACACGATCTCGGGAACACGAGGAGAAGAGGAACAGGTGTTCACAGGAATTGTTGAGGAAGTGGGCCGGGTGGCCCGTCTGGAAGCCAGGGGGGACAGCGCCGTCCTCACGGTTGCCGGCCCCCACACCGCCGTTGGAGTGCGGGCGGGGGATTCGGTGTGCGTCAACGGAGTGTGTCTCACCGTCACCGGCCACACCGACGAGCAGATGAGTTTCGACGTCATGGCCGAGACCCTCGAATGGACCTGTCTGGGTCAACTCGTCGCTGGTGACGAGGTCAATCTCGAGCCGGCGATGCGTGCCGACGGACGATTCGGCGGCCACGTCGTGCAGGGCCACGTGGATGGCACGGCGCAGCTCGTCAGGCGTGCCGATGCCGAACACTGGCGAGTGTTGCGTTTCGGCCTGGCTCCAGAACTCGCCCAGTACGTCGCCATGAAGGGAGCAGTCGCCGTCCACGGGGTGTCGTTGACGGTGAGTGCGGTGAGCGGCCCCGTTGCCGACCCCTGGTTCGAGGTGAGCCTCATCCCGACCACCCTGGCCAACACCGTCCTGGGCAGGTTGACCACCGGAGACGTCGTCAACATCGAGACCGACGTCCTGGCCCGGTACGCCCAGAATCTCGCTTCCTTCGCGGGGTGTCAGACACGAGGAGATCACTGATGACGTTTGCGACGATTGAGCATGCACTGGAGCAGCTGCGGTCCGGGCGTCCGGTGCTCGTCCTGGACGACGAGGATCGGGAGAACGAGGGGGACGCCATCCTTGCCGCCGAGCTCGCCAGTCCGCAATGGGTGGGATGGATGGTGCGGCACACCTCTGGGTACCTGTGCGCCCCGATGGAGGACACCCGCGCCGACCGACTCGGCCTGCCACTCATGTGGTCGGCGAACACCGATCCGCTGCGCACCCGCTACACCGTGTCGGTGGATGCCGCGACCTCGACCACCGGGATCAGTTCGGTGGAACGGGCCGCCACGACTCGCGCTCTGGCCGACCCACGTACCACCTCCGCCGATCTCATCCGCCCCGGCCACGTCCTGCCGCTGCGTGCGCGGGACGGGGGTGTGCTCACCCGCCGTGGCCACACCGAGGCCGCCGTCGACCTCACCCGGTTGGCTGGTCTGCAGGCCGTGGGACTCATTGGCGAGATCGTCCACGACGACGGCACCTGCGCCCGTACCCCAGACGTCCTGACCCTGGGACAGGCCGAGGGCCTCGACGTCATCACCATCGAGTCGCTGGCGAACTGGCGTCGATCCCATGAGGAACAGCCATCCACCACGACGTCCGGCAGCAGCACGACCCGGGTGAGTCCCACGGTGAGTGCCCAGTTGCCCACTCGTCATGGCATGTTCACCATGACCGGTTACCACGATCAGCTCACCGGCGCTGAACACGTCCTGCTCGTGGCCCAGCGCGGTCTGGGTGATGAGCGTCAGCCACTGGTGCGGGTGCACTCGGAGTGCCTCACCGGCGACGCCTTCGGCTCCCTGCGCTGCGACTGCGGGGAGCAGCTGCAGACTGCGATGCAGACGGTCTCCGAGCATGGTGGTGCCGTCATCCTGCTGCGTGGCCAGGAAGGACGCGGGGTTGGGTTGCTGAGCAAGATCGCCGCCTACCACGCCCAGGACAGCGGGCTCGACACGGTCGATGCCCAGACCACCCTGGGGCTGCCGGTCGACGCCCGGGAGTACGGCGCTGCAGTGGCCATCCTGCGCGACCAGGGCATTGACGCGGTGCGGCTGCTCACGAACAATCCCGACAAGGTGACGGGTCTGCGTGCCGGCGGCATCACCGTCGAGCAGGTGGGGCTGCAGATCGACCCACACACCCACGACATCGACTATCTGCGTACCAAACGTGACCGGATGGGCCATCTGCTCACCCTGCCTGCCGAGTCCGACAATGCCCTCACTGCCACAGCCGATCCGGACGACACCGATGTGCCGGACGGCCCCACCGACAAGGAGATCTCATGAGCACCCGAACCAGTTTCTCCGGCCCTGCTGCCCCAAACCTCACCGGACTGCGGGGTGATGGACTCAAGGTGGCCATCGTCGCCGCCCAGTGGCACCAGGAGATCATGGATGCCCTCGTCGACGGGGCCACCCGCGGTCTGGCTGAATCTGGGATCGACGAGCCGCGGGTCGTTCGGGTGCCGGGCACCTTCGAGCTGCCCGTGGTGTGCTCCCGGCTTGCCTCCTCCATGATGTTCGACGCCCTGGTCGCCCTGGGGGTCGTCATCCGCGGCGGAACCCCACACTTCGACTACGTCTGCCAGGCGGCGACGAGCGGCATCACCCAGGTGTGCGTCAACACAGGTGTGCCGATCGGGTTCGGGGTGCTCACCTGTGATGACGAGCAGCAGGCCTTCGACCGAGCTGGTCTCCCGGAGTCGCGGGAGGACAAGGGGTTCGAGGCGGCACAGGCTGCGATTGCCACCCACCAGGCGATTCGGTCCATCGGCTGCTGAGCGATCTGATAGGTGGTGGCTGCCACGGATCGACGGGAGGCGGCAGTTTGGCCCGAGCCCTGGCCCGCACTCCCGGGATTCGGATGGGGGATGAGTTCAGAACGCAGAACAAACCACGTCGTGGTCTGCGTTTCCGGGATTCGGCGTTCTGCCCCATGGTCTGAGCCTTTCAGGTCTGCTGGCCCCCATGACGGGTGACGATTCGGTGCCGACGCTGGACTGGCAGGTGCCGGTTCGGCGTCATTCGATAGGATGTGGGAGTGACATTGCGCGTTGTCGTCCTCATTTCCGGAAGTGGCACGCTTCTGCAGGCCCTCATCGACTCCTGCCATCATCGTGATGTCGAGATCGTCGCGGTGGGTTCCGAGGTGGCCGATGCGTACGGTCTGCAGCGAGCCCGCGAGGCTGGTGTCGACGTGTTCGTCGAGCCGTTGGCCAAGGGTGATGACCGTGCCGTCTGGGATCGGCGTCTCACCGACGACGTCGCACGCTACGAGCCCGATCTCGTCGTGTGTGCCGGGTTCATGAAACTGCTCGGACCGACCTTCCTGGATGCCTTCGGAGGTCGCACGATCAACTCCCATCCGGCCCTGCTGCCGTCGTTCCCCGGAATCCACGGCCCCCGAGACGCCCTGAACTACGGCGTCAAGATCACCGGGACGACGATCTTCATGGTCGACGCCGGCGTCGACACCGGAAGGATCCTCGCCCAGCGTGCCGTCCCGGTGCTGGACGACGACACCGTGGAGACCCTGCACGAACGCATCAAGGTCCAGGAGCGCGAACTTCTCGTCGACGTCGTGCAAGACCTTGCCCACCACCAATGACCTCACCAGCCCGGCCACACGCCGGGCTGTCATTTTTCACATCGAAAGGAAGATTCGTGGATCGTCAACCCATCCGCCGTGCCTTGGTGTCCGTCTTCGACAAAACCGGCATCGAACAGCTTGCCACCATGCTCGACAAGGCAGGTGTGGACGTCGTCTCGACCGGGTCGACGGCCAAGGCCCTCACTGACGCCGGTCTCAAGGTCACCGAGGTGAGCACCGTCACCGGATTCCCTGAATGTCTGGATGGACGGGTCAAGACGCTCCACCCGCGCATCCACGCCGGGATCCTTGCCGATCGCAGACTGCACTCCCACCGCGACCAGCTCGCCGAGCTCGGTGTGGAGCCCTTCGACCTCGTCGTGTGCAACCTGTACCCATTCTCCCAGACCGTTGCCTCGGGAGCCGGTTTCGACGACTGCATCGAGAAGATCGACATCGGCGGGCCGTCCATGGTGCGGGCTGCCGCCAAGAACCACGCCTGCGTGGCCGTCCTCACCTCCCCGGCACAGTACGAGGACCTGCAGCACGCCCTTGACGAGGGGGGCTTCACTGCGGCCGAGCGTCGCGTGCTGGCCGCCAAGGCCTTCGCCCACACGGCCTCCTATGACGTCGCCGTCGCTTCCTGGTTCGCGCGTCAGGACGGGGTGGCCACCGACGGGGTGCCCACCTTCGTGGGGACCACCGGCGAGCTCAAGGAGAAACTGCGCTACGGCGAGAACTCCCACCAGAGCGCCGCCGTCTATCTTGGTGACGGCGAACCTGGTCTGGCTGGTGCCAAACAGCTGCACGGCAAGGCCATGAGCTACAACAACTACGTCGACACCAACTCCGCCCGTCGTGCCGCGCACGACTTCGAGGAGCCCTGCGTGGCCGTCATCAAGCACTCCAACCCGTGCGGTATCGCCACCGGCGTCGACATTGCCGAGGCGCATCGCAAGGCACATGCCTGCGATCCGCTGTCGGCCTTCGGCGGTGTCATCGCCACCAACCGCCCGGTGAGCGTCGAGATGGCCAACCAGGTCAAGGAGATCTTCACCGAGGTCGTCATTGCCCCCGGATACGAGGACGGTGCGCTCGAGATCCTCTCGGGAAAGAAGAACATTCGTCTGCTGCAGTGCCCGGCACCGCGAATCGGTGGTCACGAGCTGCGTGAGATCGACGGTGGCCTGCTCATGATGGAGACCGACGTCTTCCAGTCCGACGGCGACGACCCGGCCAACTGGAAACTCGCAGCCGGGGAGGCCGTTGACGAGCAGACCCTGGCCGACCTCGCCTTTGCCTGGCGGGCCTGCCGCTCGGTGAAGTCCAATGCCATCCTGCTGGCCCACGACGGCGCCTCGGTGGGTGTGGGCATGGGACAGGTGAACCGGGTGGACTCCTGCAAACTTGCCGTGGACCGGGCAGGGGAGCGTGCCGCTGGATCGGTGGCCGCCTCCGACGCCTTCTTCCCGTTCGCCGATGGACCCCAGGTGCTCATCGATGGCGGTGTTCGTGCCATCGTCGAGCCCGGTGGCTCCATCCGCGACGACCAGACCATCGAGGCATGCCAGAAGGCTGGGGTGCCGCTGTACTTCACCGGAACCCGCCACTTCTTCCACTGACCCGGGTTTCCACCGACCTGGGCAGCCGAGAGGCCACATGGCAGTGCGGACACGACTGTGGGCCCCGGTATGGGGCCCACAGGTGTTGTTGATGGTGGAAGGACTGCTGCTCGGAGCCGTCAGTCCAGCTCGGCGATATAGTCCCACAGGGCCACGACGTGTTTGCCGTCGGGAGCCCACCGCACCATGCCGTCCCCAGACGGTACGACGGCATGCATCTTCACCGAGGTCGTCCTACCGGCCTTGATGGTCTTGGGCGGGGGATCACCCTTCGGGTTCATGGTGTGGAAGGCCCCGGTGCCGTCCTGGATGTTGAACTGGGCAGCCGACAGTGGGATGTCCTTCGTCACGTCGCTGAAGGTGATCTGCCAGGTGAGGTCTGCGGATTCCTCCCCGGCCTTGGTGTCTCCGCTGGGAGGCTCGGGGCCCAGGACGACCACCTTGGCCGAGACCCCGGGATCCAGCTGGGCCACCAGAGGCATGCCCTGGTACGACATGGCCGGTTCCTTGGCGCTACCGGTGGGAATGCCCTGGGGCGTGTGACTGGGCAGGAAACTGGGCATGGTCCGGGAGGAGAGCTGCTCGGCGGCGCTGGACGAGTTCGGCTGGGCCTCCTCGTTCTCGTGCTGGGAGCAGGCTGTCAGTCCGAACGTCGCAGTTGCGACGATGACCACCGGGACGATGAGGCGAGTGCGGGTCATGGGTCCTTCCTTGTGTGGCACCGGTGTCCTCCCCGCGTGGTCGGGGGAGGACACCGGTTGCGTGATGCCGTGACGGTCGCCTGACTCGGATGAGTCACAGACGACTGGGGTCAGGCGATGGGTGATGTGTCACCGGCCGGTGCGAGGCAGTGCAGGCTTGCCGGCAGGGCTGTGCGGTGTGGCCGCCGAGCTGGCGGCCGGGGTGGTCGGAGCAGTGCTCTGCGACGGGCTCGGCTCGGTGCTGGCGCTGGGGCTGGGCTCCTCGGAGACGTTGTTGAAGATCTCCGAACCGAATGGCATGAGGCCAGCCTGGGCGGCGTAACCAAGGTGTCCCATGCCATCCAGACCACCGGAGACGGTGCCAGCCGGAAGCTTGTCGTTGTTGGTGCCCTGCGACACCTGGAAGATGTCCTCCATCGTCCGTAGCCATGAGTAGTGGTTGTAGTGCGTGTGGGAGACGGTTCCGGGCTTGATGAGCGGGGAGATGAGCACCGAACCGGTGATGCCACCGCCGGGGGTGGCATCCTGGGCGTTGAAGGTGGCCAGCGGGGACTCGCCCTCGTTGAGGTGGCCGGGGATGCCGGTGGCCGACATGGTGATCTCGCTCACCTCACCGGTCGTCTGGAGCGGCTTGTCGTTCTTGTCGACGAGGATGAAGGAGCTTTCGGTGATGGGGTCGGAGGACTTCTCGACCTGCTGCGGACCCTCGTTCTTCACGGCTCCGATGTAGGCCCCCTCGGGGATACCCGTACCGGTGACCTTGCGACCCAGATCCTTGACCGTGACCGGGGCGTAAACCGAGCTCACGCCGGCCTCGGCTTTGGCCTCGACGGTCTTGGCCCTGCCGTAGCCGGCACCGGTGTTCTTGGCACCCTTGACACAGTTGGAGGCGTCGGCGTTGACGAGGTCCTTGTCCTGCTCACAGGACGGCGGGCGGGTGATGTAGCCGTTGTCGCCGGGTCCCGGGAACTTCTGGTTGCCGTGCTCGTCGGTCTCCATCGGGGTGTTGGGGCCGGTCGGCTCCCAGTCGACGTCCACACCGTTGATGTTCTGTCCGGCGGCGTCGGCAGCCACGAAGTTCTTCGCCATCTTGGACGGGTTGGGGAAGGTGTTGGGGGCGTACTTCTTGTAGCCCTCGGAGAGTTCGGTCATCGACGGGCTGGAGTACTTGTAGAGCATGTTGCCCGAGGCGTCCTTGGCGACCTTGGAGTCGTCGGTGGCGTTGTTGAAGCTCATGTTCGTGAACGGCGGGTTCGCCTCGTCGAAGGTGACGTCGATGAGACCGCCGTCCTTGAAGGCGTCGGACTTCTCGATGAGTGGGATGTAGTACTTCAGCCACAGGTCGGCGGCGTAGAGACCGCCGATGTGGTTCTTCGGCGGGGTGCTCAGCGGCTTGGAGTAGTCCGGCTCGCCGTTCTCGTCGAACAGACCGGAAAGGTTGTTGCCCTTGCAGGTGGCGTCGTGGGCGTCGGAGCAGTTGTTCGGGGTGATCCAGTTGAACGCTGGCACCTGGTCGGCCGGCTTGGCCAGATCGGCCAGCAGCCCCTTGTTCGGGTCCTCGACGGACTGGATGTGGTTCTCGTCGGTCATGGTTCCGCCGTCCACCGGACTGGTGAGAGCGTCCTTGCCGCTGTTGTCGTTGCCGACGATCGAGTGGAACCACGGGAAGGGGAAGTGCTTGGCGACGTACTGGTCGTTCTCCTGGGCACCGGTGAACGAGGAGATGCCCTTGGCCTTGTCGTCGTCGGAAGGCTTCATCGACTTCGGGTTGTGCGAGGGGTCGTTCTCGCGGGAGCCGGGAGCGCCACCCAAGGCGTCCTCTCGACCAGCCTGGGCATGCAGGTCCTGGGCGTATCCCTTCCAGGTCACGCCAGCGGCGTCGAACTGGTTGAAGAGGGTGGGAGTCTTTCGGGGGTAGGTGCAGCCGTTCTCGCCGTCCGGGGCGTTGGCTCCGGCCAGCGACATGACCTGACCGTAGTTGTCGTCGGGGCCGAAGGGCTTGCCCTTGTGCTTGGTGATGATCGACTCGTTGGAGCCCAGATCGGTGTTGGAGATGTCGCAGTCGGCCTGCAGGTCGAAGGACGTGGCCTGGCCGGAGACCAAGGAGGTGTAGTTGTCCTGGGAGTAGTGGCCGGTGCCGTAGTAGTGGGTGAGCAGGGCACCTTGGGAGGGCAGCGTCTTCCACAGGTAGGAGTTCTGGTTGAGTCCGGTGAAGGTGGCGTCGTAGGACTTGTTCTCCAGGATGATCAACCACACGTGCTTGACGTCACCGGGCTTGAGCCCGGTCGTCGTGATGCGCTTGTGGCCGGTGGTGGAGGCCGCAGCAGACGTTGCTGCGGGAGCAGGCTTGGTGGGTGATGGTGTCTGGGCCGCGCTGGCAGGGGTGACGAGACCGAAGGCCATGAGGCCCGCAGTCACGGCCGCTCCGGCAGCGGTGATGCGGTGATGTGTCGTGCGCATGACTTTGTTCTATCGGCACCGATGGCAATGCCAGTTTCGCGAAAGTGAACGAGAGGTGAAGAAAGTCTGAAGATTTGGCTTTCCGGGTACCCTGACCGAATGCGAGCTGGATCAGTGCAACCGGTCGCCCTGGGTCGGCAGGCATTCTCCCTCGTCGCCCGGCACTGTCGTGACGCCGGAGCCAGCCATGTCATCCTGCCCGAGTACTGCTGCCAGACGATGGTCACCCCGTGGCAGCTGGAGGGCATGGCGGTGAGTCGGGTGCGCTGTGGTGCCGACCTGCTCATGGACGCCCAACATCTTGCCGAGACGGTGGAGCGGCTGCATTCCGATGCCCGCCGTCCGGTCATCGTGCACTGCCGTACCTACGGAAACGTCGAGTCCCCACAGCTGCACAAGGTGCTGACCGAGGCCGGCCGGAACGGCGCAGGTCTCGTCATCGACACCACACACAGCTTTCTGGACGACCCTCCCGATCGGCTGCGTGCCGTGCAGCGTGCTGCGTGCCATCTTGGCGGGCCGGGGGAGTCTGGGGCGGCGGGTTCGTGTGACGAGAACCGTGCGGATCGGGCAGGCGGGCATGGCGGCGTCACGCCCGATCGGAATCCGGCGCCCCGGGGCCATGACGGCCTGCGACTGGAGGGGTCTGGTGGCCCGCAGCCGGAGGCGTCTGTTTGCCCAGTGGGGTGTCTTGAGGTGGCGAGCACCCGCAAGCTGCTGCCGTTGACCGAGTTCGCCTGGGTGGCGGGTGTGGGTCTGGGTCCGGATCACACCGGAACACATCTCGACGGCATCGGACCACGGACCCAGCTGGATGAGGACCTCACAGCCGCTCGGCAGCGTTTCCTCACCGACCCCGGCGTGGACACCTTCGAGTGCGCCGAGGACCTTGCCGACGAGGCCTGGCAACCCGTTCGTCCAGCTCGACGTGCATCGAGGACATTCGCCACCTTCGACCTGGCAGGGTGTGCACGCCGGATTCGTCGAACCCGACAACGCGTTCTGGACGCCCTGCCGGCAGTGGAGGTCGTCAACCCTGCCGCCACCTGCCCGCTCATCGTGCGAACTCGGCGGGCCGATGCTCTTGCCGATGCCCTGCACGATCATGGCATCGTCGGCCCGTTGCACTGGGACCGTCCAGAGCATCTGCCCGCAGACACGCGATGGCCCACCGACCTGCTCTGCCTGCCAGCCGTCATGACCGATGCCCAGATCGAGGTGGTGGCACGACATGTGCGCAGCTGCAACCGTGGCTGATTGCCGTGTTTCTGCCGAGTGAAGCGATATCATGAGCCTGATACGTGCTGAGCAGATGGGCACAGCACCATGTTGGCCGCAACCCGACGAGGACGAGGGATGAGCGAAAAGAAGACCGCAGCAGACACTCTCCGGGTACTCGTGTACTCCGACGACCGCAACGTGCGCCAGGAGATTCGGCTCGCGTTGGGCACGTCCATCGCCGCTGATCTGCCCCCGGTCGAGATGACGGAGACCGCCACCCAGAAGGCTGCCATGGCCGCTGTCGACACCGGGCAGTACGACGTCGTCATTGCCGATGGGGAGGCAGTTCCCTCCGGTGGCATGGGAGTGACCCATCAGATGAAGGACGAGGTGGACGACTGCCCGCCCGTCGTGCTGCTCGTGGCTCGGCAGGCCGATGCCTGGCTCGCGAGTTGGTCACGCGCCGATGCCATCTCCACCCACCCCGTCGATCCCATCAGCCTGCCGCAGACCGTCGCCACCGTGGTGCGGGCAGCCTGAGCGGAGAGACAGCGGGGCTGACCGTCTCGTGGCTGGTTGATCGCCATCACGGTTTGATCCCTCGCTGCCACGTACCTTGTTGCCATGTGCAGTACCGGCCCGGTTGGCAGTGCCGGCCACCGAGTCACGCTCGTGCTGCCGGTGTGGGCTCCGGACCGATTTTCGTGCCAATCTGGTTCGTCGCGCACCATCGAGGTGCGGCGACACGCGCGATGACCAGATGGATCAGAGGCTGGTGGCAGGAGCATGACAGTGTGAGGGCATGCCAGTGTGGGACAGTGGTGGGCCTGAGCGGTTCCGAGTCAGACCCGAGTGGTGAGCAACCCGATCCATGGACCGATCCACAGCGCTGGCCCATAGGCGATGGCGGCTCCCCACACCGAGGGATGACGGCGCCGCCACCATGTGACGCCCACGGACATCACCGCGCCGACCAGGGTGGCACCCAGCAGACTCGTCATGACTGCATCTACCCCCAGACTCGCCGCCGCGGCGCCCATCCCGGCGGCAAGACGTACGTCCCCGTACCCCAGTGAGCCGCCGAAACGCCACAGCAACCAGAAGGGCAGAGCTGCTCCGACGGCTCCCAGAGCCATGAAGAGAAGCATGAGGAGAAGGTCGTGCACCCCTGGGGCAACGATCCCAGCCACCACCAGGGTGCCGAGCACTGCCTGCCCTACACAACCGAACCAGAGCCGTCTGGGCAGAAAAGTGGTGCGAACGTCGACGCCGACCAGGGTCGTGACGGACCCGCCCCACACCCACCACAGCGGAAGACACCACCGTGGGGCTGCTGTGCAGGCGACACCTGCCACCCCGGCCACCAGGCACGTCGTTCCGACGAATCCGGGGGTCCGCAGATCGCAATACCTCGGTTTGACGGCGAGGACCTCGGCTCCGACCTCAGTCTCGCTGGGCTCGGGCAGACGCGGGACGACGAGGACGGCGTGCACCAGCGCCAGGAGTGTGCAGATGACTGAACTGATGAGGCTGGCCATGCGTCAGGCTGCGTCGGGGAGCACGACGACATGAGGTGAACCCGTCGCCGGGGCATTGATCCTGGCGGGGATCTGGAGACGCTCGCATGCCGCCATGGCGCGCAACCTGACCATGAGCGTACAGGTGGTGGAGTCGCCATTGGCAAGCCCCTGGACGGTGCGATGATGCGCTCCCAGGAAGCCGGCGATGTGATCCATCGACCAGCCGTTGGTGCACAGCATGTGTATTCGGCGACGGGTGCTCGTCGCGTCGACGAGCGTGGTGGTGGTCGCAAAGATGTGTTCGGGGCGGATGCCGATGAGTCGAGTGGCATCGATCGAACGAATTCGTCTGATCGGGGCACCCACGCCCACGAGGCGGGCGATGGTGCGGCTCGAGACGCCGGAGAGCACGGCGATCACTCGCCAGGGGACGGCAGTCTGCGCCACGAGCCATCGGACGTGGGCAGCGAAGACTTGTGCCGGCACCCAGGAGTTCATGTCCGATGTCAGACGGATGGTGGCGGCAGTGGTGGGTCGACAAGATTGGGGAGTGAGGGATGATGACGGCACGACAGTCTCCGATCGACACGCTTGGCAGAGGGGTGAATGCCTTCATCCTGTGTGTCTGGGCAGGTGAGGCACAGGCGTATCGGTGATCTCTCGATGAAGCTTGGATGACGGTTCTGCACCGCTGAGGAAACATCCCTAGTCAGCTGTGAGCGCAAAAATCCCGTGGGCCGTGTCAGCAGACACGGCTCACGGGATGCGATTGCCCGGCAGACGTCAGGTCGGTGACTCGACTCGATCAGTCACGACGTGCTGGTCGGATCGGTCGACTCACCGCTGGGCCCGAGTGAACCCGGCCTTCCTGGCAGCCTCCTCGGTGGTGAACCAGACGTCGGCAATGGTGCGGTCGTAACCACCGGAGCCGGGCACGTGGTACTTCTTGGAGCGCTCGTTGCCCTTGATGATGAAGCCTTCCGGTGGGTTGTCGCCCACATAGGAGTCGGCGGACTTGTCCTGCGTGGACTCGGCCTTGGGATCCTCGGCAACCGGTGTGGCCACGGGCTCTGGCGAGATGTCGGCAACGGACTTCGCCGCGGGCTTGGAACCAGCTGCCGGCTTCTCGGACTTGGCCACTGGCTTGCTGGTGCCGTGGTTCGACTTGTGACCCTGGGCCGGTGCACCCTCAGCCGTCATCTCGGTGGCGGAGTTGCCCTCGGTGACGGTGTCTGGGGCAGTGGCTGGAGCGTCATCCTTCCGCGACGTCGAGGCATCATCCTTGCAGTCGCAGGAGGATCCCTTGGCGTCGGAACAGCACGAGGCGGCGTCATCCTTGGAGAATGCCGTCGGTGCCTTCGGGGTCCACGAGTAGGTCTCAGTGGGTTCATGGGCAGTCCAGCCGTCGTCGGAACTGGTGAGGAACTTGCGGGCGGCATAGATTCCGACCCCCACTGCGGACACGACGGAGCCCCAGCACAGGAACTTCTTGAACCCGCCATGCTTCTTCTCGCTCTTCTCAGGCTCGGGGGACTCGCCACGAATGGCTGCCACGGCTGCCTTTCGGCGCTGCCTGGCCTCCTGGGTCATGGGGTGTTCGGAGACCTGGGAGGCTTTTTCCTCGAGTCCGGGGAGGATGTCCTCCTGAAAGGAGTCGTAGGCCTGGTGAAATTTCTCGGACGCCACCTCCTTGGCATTCTCCAAGGTGGGACCCATGTTCTTCTGGGCCTCGGAGAGAGCCTTGCCACCCAGCTCCTTGGCCTGTTCGGTCAGCGGCGCGAGTTTCTCACCAGCAGCCTTCGCCCATGGTGCGATCTTCTCCGAAGCCTGAGATGCCAGTGGGCCGGCTTTCTCCTGGGCGGCGGTCAGATATGCGGCAGCTGCCTCCAACGCCTGAGCCCTCTGCTCCTTGAACGACGAGGAGAGGTTGCTGGCGGCGGCCTTGTCGGCGGCGGCCTTCGCCTTCTTGTTGCGGGACACGTTTCCTCCATCAATAGGGGTCAAGCTCGTGATCGAGCACAATCCACGGTATCCCGCGTTCCAGGCATCTGTAGCGTTTGGCCGAAAATTCCCGACTGCCCACGTCGATGGGTAGGGTGAAGAGGAAAGATTCATCTTCCACGAAAGGCAGCACGGTGGCTTCCACTGCGACTCTGCACACCAATCACGGTGACATCACCCTCAATCTCTTCGAAGACCAGGCCCCCAAGACGGTGGCCAATTTCGTCGGGCTCGCCAATGGCACCAAGGAGTACCTTGACCCACGCACCGGCCAACCCACCACCGGAAAGTTCTATGACGGGCTGGTCTTCCACCGCGTCATCGATGGATTCATGATCCAGGGCGGCTGCCCGCTGGGTACCGGAACTGGTGGCCCCGGTTACCAGTTCGCCGACGAGTTCCATCCCGATCTCAACTTCGGCAAGCCCTACCTGCTGGCCATGGCCAATGCCGGTCCGGGCACCAATGGCTCCCAGTTCTTCATCACCGTCGCCCCGACCCCACACCTCAACCGTCGGCACACCATCTTCGGTGAGGTTGCCGACGAGGAGTCCCGCAAGGTCGTCGACGAGATCGCCGCCGTGCGCACCGGTCGGATGGATCGCCCGGTCGACCCGGTCGTCATCGAGTCCGTCGAGATCGCCTGACTCCTGCCCCACACGTCCCAGCCCCTGTCAGCCCTTGCTGCTCCAGCCCCTGTCAGCCCCGTGGCGCATGCCACGATCTGTCAGGTGGCGTCATGCCACGATCGGTCGGCAGGTGGCTGGGACGCCGTGCGTCTCGGTACGAAGGCTGCGCACCTGGGCGGCCAGCGCCTGGGCGTCGACGTAGATGTGCGCCGGCCAGGACCAGTCACCGTCGATGTCGATCAGACGTACTCCCTCCTCCTCGAACCACGAGGCGATGAGCTCGGCCTCCTCGACAGTGCAGGCTGGCAGACCGCTCACCGGTGGCGGCAGGACGGTCTGGGCAGCGGTGACGATCGCATCGATGGCGGGCATGGGGTTGCCGCCCACCCGGACCCGTCCGGCACCGGCCAGTCGGCCGTATCGCACGACATGGACGTGCCAGGAGTCGTCGACCCGCTGGGCAGCGACGATCTGGGGGCACCGTGCCAGCGATGCCAGTCGCGCCCCGCGTCGTCCCACCCGCAACAGGGTCAGTGCACGATCGGTGCGCGCTCCGGCCTCCTCGAAACGATCGGCATCGGCGAGTTCGGCTATGCGCGCTGCGTGTCCAGTGGCAGCTGCCGTGACGTCGCGGGTCATGATCCGGGTGGCGAGCTCGACAATCTCCTGGTAGCCGACACGATCCGGGTGCAGACACGGAGCCGGGCACCTGCCCATCTCGGCCAGGGGACAGCCGTGCGGATGCGAACTCAACGCCCCGGCGCACTCGCGCAGCGGGGCGATCTCTCGCAACGCTCGACAGGCGTCGACGGCGTCGTCACGCCGGGTGAACGGTCCCCAGTACACCCGGCCGGGCTGAGTGGTGGATCGCACGATCGACAGTCTCGGGAAGGCCTCGTCGGTGAGCGTCACCCAGGACACCTTGTTCTGGCGTCGGGAACGACGGTTGTACCGAGGGCTGTGGGCATCGATGAGGCGCAGCTCCACCACCCCAGCCTCCAGTGGCGTGGCACAGATCTGGTGACCCACCGCGGTGGACAGCCGGACCATCTCGTCCATGCGGGAACGATGCTCCGAGGCCGTGAAATAGGTTGACACCCTGCGGCGCAGATTCACCGATTTTCCCACGTAGAGCACTTCGTCGGGGTGCCCGGGCTCCTCACGGTGGAACCAGTACACCCCGGGCTCCTCAGGCAGGTTCTTTGCCCACACCCGCTTGACCCGACGCTGCCTGCTCACATGGTGGGTGAACTCGAGGACGTCCTCCAGGGTCGTCACCCCAAGGTTCCCGATCCGCTCCAGCAGCCCGTGCAGCACGTCGACGGTGGCACGGGCATCGTCCAGGGCACGGTGGTCCGGTGAGGTCTGGGCATGGAAGAGGGTGGCCAGTGAGCCCAACTTGTAGCTGCGTACTTCATCGCGATGCAGTGTCATACGCGCCAAGGTGAGGGTGTCCACCACCTGGTGACCCGGCCAGGGATGGTCATGGGCCTGGTAGGCGCGTCGGAGGAAACCGACGTCGAAACGGGCGTTGTGCGCGACGAGCACCGTTGAGCGGCTGAACTCGATCCAGCTGGGCAGCACTGCGCCGATTCGTGGGGCGGTGCTCACCATGGCTTCGGTGATACCGGTGAGCACCTGCACCGAGGCTGGAATGTGCCCACCCGGGTTGACGAAGGTCTGGAACTCGCCCTGCACCACACCACCACGCACCTTCACAGCGCCGATCTCCGTGATCGCGTCGTCGGTGGACAGCCCTGTCGTCTCCAGGTCGACGACGCAGAACGTCACCTCCGACAGAGGTGTGCCGAGGTCGTCGAACGAGGGTTGCAGGTGTGTTGGCGAGTGATCTGACATGGTGGCGGGAGTGGTTGTCGGCGGATCATGGATACGGTGTGGAGACGTAGGGAGGTACGACTCAAGTCAATTATAGAATACATGTTCGATCCGGCGGGGAATTGATGTGCGCGACACACGAGATTTCGGCTGGATGGCACACATGGTCGACATCGACGCCCGGGCCATTCGAGACGAGCGGTTAAGCTGTGCACCACACACAGGAAAGTGGGGAAGCAGTGCTCAGTATCGGAGTCGACATCGGGGGAACGAAGGTTGCCGCCGGCGTCGTGGACGAGGACGGTGAGATCCTGCGCCATCTGGTGCGCCCGACGCCGTCGCGCAGTCCGGAAGCCGTCGAGAACGCCATCGTCGAGGTCGTGGACTCCCTGTCTGACGGGCTGCCCGTGAAATCGGCGGGCATCGGTGCTGCTGGCTGGGTGGACACCGAGCAGGCCCTGGTGCGGTTCTCCCCACATCTGGCATGGCGCAACGAACCGTTGCGAGATCGCCTCTCCGAGCGGATCGACCTACCGGTCATCGTCGACAACGACGCCAATGCGGCCGCTTGGGCGGAGTACGAGTTCGGGGCGGGGCGGGACTCCCGGGTCATGACGTGCATCACCCTGGGAACCGGTATCGGCGGGGCGCTGGTCATCAATGGTCGGGTGTTTCGGGGCCGCTACGGCATGGCCGGCGAGTTCGGTCACATGACGGTGGTGCCCGATGGGCACTGGTGCCCGTGCGGGAACCGTGGGTGCTGGGAACAGTACGCCTCGGGAAACTCCCTGGTGCGTGATGCCAAGGCCCTGCTGGCCGAGGGTTCCCCCGAGGCGTTGAGCCTGTTGCACTACGTGCCCGACAAGGATCCGGCGCATCTCGTCGGACCGGATGTGAGTCGCGCGGCGGTGGACGGCAACCAGGTGGCCATCGAGCTCATCGCCGACGTCGGGACCTGGCTCGGACGAGGCATGGCGAGTCTGGCAGCTGCGCTGGACCCAGACCTTTTCGTCATCGGTGGGGGAGTCAGCGCTGCCGGGGATCTGCTCCTCGACCCAGCACGGGCTGCCTTCGGACGTGCTCTCACCGGCCGTGGGTATCGCCCGGTCGCCGGGGTGGAGCGGGCTCGGTTCGGCAACGACGCCGGTCTCATCGGAGCTGCCGACCTGGCCCGACACTCCATCACCGATCCGCCCGGTGCTGCACGAGGATTCTGGCCACAGCGACGCTCCCGTCACCGACGCCGCATGTTTGCCTCCCGACGCTGAGGTGCGGGGCAACCGGCAGCGAGGACATCGAGACGCTCGTCCGATCGGATGATCGGGGGCCTGTTGCGACCATGCCCGTGGGGCGAAGTCGCTATCGTGTGTGATGAAGCGGTGAGAGGAGGCCACATGTGGTATCAGTTCTTCAAGTACACACTGTTCGCTCCGGGCACGCGGCTGGTCTGTCGTCCGTGGGTCGTCGGTGAGGAGAACATACCGACTGATGGCGGTGCCATCCTGGCGAGCAACCACTTGGGGGTGCTCGATCCGTTGATCGTGGCCTCGATGATTGACCGCCCGATCACCTATCCTGCCAAGAAGGAACTCTTCGATCCCTCCGGTGGCCCGGGCAAGCGGATCGTCGCATGGTTCATGCATGCCGTCGATCAGGTGCCACTGGACCGTTCCGGGGGCCGTGGCTCCCTCACCGCCATGGATCCGGTGCTGGAGAGGCTGCAGGAAGGTGGCCTGGTGGGCATCTTCCCGGAAGGTACTCGTTCAGCAGATGACCGTATGTTCAAGGCGAAGACGGGTGTCGCCCGCCTTGCCCTGACCGCCAAGGTCCCGGTGATACCAGTGGGGGTCGCCGGGTCGCAGACGAGCAGAACGGTGTGCGGCATTCCCCTGTGCTCGCGCCCGGGGCTCATCTTCGGCAAGCCGCTGGACTTCTCCGACTACTCCGACCGGGTTGGTGAGACGGCGGTGCTGCGCTGGGTGACCAACGAGATCATGGACGCCGTGGCCGAGCTCACCGGTCAGGAATATGTCGACGTCTTCGCGACGCGCGTCAAGTACGGAAACCTCCGGGGCAAGGACCTCACGCCGTGGGTACGTGATCGTCCGGGCCATGTGGCACCACCCGCCCCCAGGAAGGATCGACAACGCGCCACCAGCGCGGCTGAAGTCGAGACCCAGCCCGGCATCGACGGCACCTCTTCCACGGCGTCCCAGCCGCCATCCGTCCTGACGGATCTGCACTGAAGAGACCGCCGATGAATCCCCTTCGACGCTGGCTCAGTGGTGGAACATCCGTCAGGCTCCAGGGCGCGGACATGCCAGACGGCCCCTTCATCCTGGCTGTCCACCATTCACGCAGGATGGACGTCGTCGCGGTTTCCTCTGCACTGCGCGCCCACACCAGCACCCGGTCCTGGTTGGGCTTGGTGACTCGTGCGCATCCGTACCCGTGGAGCACCCGGGTGCGGGCAAAGGCATTCTCCATGTTGCAGGCCGGGCGAGCAGTCGTCGCCTTCCCCGAGGTGGCGACGGCCCCTGGCAAGGCGGTGTACAAGGCCGACATCGGGGTCGCCGATCTGGCCCTGCACGCCAAGGTCCCGGTGGTCCCCGGATACCTCGACCACGAGGGATCATGTCTGGTGGTGGGCGAGGCCCTGGACTTTCGTCGGCACTGGGACACTCGGGGGAGCAGGCCCATCGTGCGGGCCATGGCCGACGAGATCATGATCGCCATCGCCGAGCTGAGCGGCCTTCCCTACCGCGACCTACCAGCTTTGTCGGTACGAGCCCAACGAGCAGCGGATCGTGCCGATCGAGCTGCGGCACGTGAGCGGGAACGTCGACTGCGCGCCGAGCGAGAACGGGAGGAGGCCCTGGCGGAGGAACGCGAACTGGCGGCAGCGACCATGGATGCCAGGCGAGCCGCCCGTCTGCACGCGTTGGAGGCGGCGATGGCCGACCGCGCGGCTCAGGAGGCGGGCCGAGAGATTCGTGGTGAGGACGAGTGACCCGTTCGTTTCGAAGGCCTGCGCGCCGTACCCCGCAGACGTGTCGGTGACCGCGCCCGAGACACCGATCGTGTTTGACTCACCGCAACGGACCTCGGCACCCCGGTGCCACCGTCTGCCCTCTCGCTGGTCTGGCCGATGAGCCCGTCAGCCGAAACGACCGCGCTGCCAGCTGAACCGCGGCTCGTGGACTCGTCGTGCGACCCGTCAAGTGACTACACTCCCGTCGTGCCCACACCTGTTCCGCCCCTTGAGAGTCTGCGCGCCATGCCGGTGGAGCAGCAACCCAGGTACTCGGACCCCCAGCAACGCCGTCGGGTCGTGCAGCGCCTGCGTGTCCTTGCGCCACTGGTTCGTGCCCGGCAGTGTGACGAGCTGCGTTCCCGTCTGGCCGACGTCGCCGGAGGACATGCCTTCCTGCTGCAGGGAGGTGACTGCGCGGAGACCTTCGCAGGGGTGCGTGCCGACAACATCGGCAACAAGGTGCGGGTGCTGTCGTCGATGGCCACGGTGATGGCCGATGCTGCCGACGTTCCCGTGGTTGCCGTGGGACGGATCGCAGGCCAGTACGCCAAACCGCGCTCGCGACGCACCGAAACTCGGGACGGCGTCGAGCTGCCGAGCTACCGGGGAGACGCCGTCAACGGATTCGAGTTCACGGCTCGGGCTCGCCAGCATGACCCCGAGCGTCTGGAGCGGATGTATCGTGCCGCCGCTGAGACCCTCGAACTCGTGGCGGGCACTGGGCGTCACCCGCGTGTCTGGGCGAGTCATGAGGCCCTCCTGCTGGACTACGAGCATTCCCTGACGCGTGTCGACGAGCACTCCCAGCTGCCCTACGACCTGTCTGGTCACCTGGTGTGGCTGGGGGAGCGAACCCGTCGACTGGACGGGGCCCACGTTGCCTTCCTCCGTTCGGTGCACAACCCGTTGGGGGTGAAGCTGGGGCCGTCTGCCACCGCTCAGCAGGCCGTCGCCCTGGCCGAGGCACTCGACCCGCGGCACACACCCGGTCGGCTCACCGTCATCACCCGGATGGGGGCCGGGCAGGTACGCCGTCTGCTTCCCCCGATCATCAAGGCCGTCGAGGCCACCGGCCGGTCGGTGGTGTGGTGCTGTGATCCCATGCACGGCAACACCTTCGAGACCGCCAATGGCTACAAGACGAGGTCGTTCCACGACATCTGTGCCGAGGTCAACGGTTTCTTCGACGTCCACGAGGAGCTGGGCACCAGACCTGGTGGGGTGCACGTCGAGCTCACCGGCGACGATGTCACGGAATGTCTGGGCGGTACCGACGCCTTGGCCGAGTCGGATCTGGGGAATCGGTACGAGACGGTCTGTGACCCGCGCCTCAACCGCAACCAGTCGATGGAGCTTGCCCAGCTGGTCGCCGACCGATTGACGCGCAGTCACGGCTCGCACGCCCAGGGATGACCAATGCCACAATGCCACAGGTGCCCATCTGCGGGGTGGGCCGCCAGGACGGTCTCTGGTGGGAGGTCTCGTCGCCCGACGGCGGATTCGGCGGATCTTGACCGAAACCCGGGGTGTGGTCAGGCCGACGATGACACACTGGGAGGCATGAAGATTTCCCACCTCGGTCACTCATGTGTTCTCGTCGAAGCCGCTGGAGCTCGGATCCTCATCGATCCCGGTGACGGGTCGCAGGCATGGCACGACCTGACTGATCTGGACGTCATCCTGGTGACTCACCGCCACCCCGATCATGTGGATCCGGCTCACATCAAGGACCTGGTCAATGCCAACTCCTCGGCGATCTGCCGTGCCGAGGCCGGGGCGTGCACCACCGTGCCAGAGCTGGATGCCGACCCGATCGCGCCCGGTGACGTGCTCGAACTCGGTGACGTGCGCATCGAGGCGGTTGGTGGGCGGCACGCCACGATCCACCGTGACCTGGAGCCGATCGGCAATGTCGGCTACCTCATCGGCGAAGGGTTGGGGACGATCCTCTACCACCCCGGTGACGAGCTCGACGAGATGCCACGTGGGGTGGATGTGTTGGCCGTGCCGATCCAGGCACCGTGGGCAGCCATGAAGGAGACGATCGACTTCACCCGAGGTGTCGGTGCCCGGCATGCCTTCATGATCCACGACGCCCTGCTCAGCGAGCGTGGCTGGAATCTCATGTACGGCATGCATTCCCAACTCACCGACACGCAGTTCCACGACCTGCGTGGTGGACAGCCGTGGGAGGTGCCCCAGGACTGAACGTGGACGTCACGACCCCGTGGGCGAGACGTGGTTGCCGTCGTCTGGGATGTCGGGAGGCCCGAGGATGTGTCCTCAGGGCCTCATCCATGTCCGGGAGCCCTTGTCAGTGTGCGCGCCAGCGTGGGCCAGAGCCCAAATCGTGTCAGATCAGACGGTCCAAGGACGGACGTGGTGCCCTGATGTCGGGCTGGGCCGGGGACGGGATGGTGGATGTGGTCGGGGCGAAGGTGCCACGTCGACGCCCGGCAGGCCGCACGACCAGGAACATGGCAGCCATGATGGCGATCGCACCGAGAATCATCTGACCGGTGAAGACCTCTCCGGCGATCCCCACCGCGAAGACGGCACTCCACATGGGTTCGGTGCACATGATGACTGCTGACCGGGTGGCGTCGACGCGGGTCTGGGCCCAGCTCTGCAGGAAAACCGTCACCGTGCCGCAGATGATGCCGAGGTAGGCGATGGCGGTCCAGTCGCTGATCCCCGAGGGCAGGATGATTCCGCCGGGGGCTGCGAACAGTGTTGTCATGACGGCAATGGTGAGGGTCTGGTACAGCCCCAGCGATGCGACGTTGTTGGGTGTTGCGAACTTACCGGTGGCCACGATGTGGCTGGCGTAGGCGACGGCCCCAAGGAAGGTGAGCAGTTCACCGGTACCCAGACCGGTACTCAAGGCAGAAGGATCGATCGCCAGCGAACCAAGCCCCACGGTGGCGAACCCCACGGCCACCCAGACCGGTTTGGTGACCTTTCTGTCCAGGAACAGGGCAGCCAGCAGCGGAGTGATGACGACGTACAGGCCCGTGATGAACCCATTGACCGATGCCGTCGTACCCGTCAGTCCGAGGGCCTGCAGAATCTGGCCAGCGCCGAAGAGGAAGCCGAGGACGACTCCGCTGCGAATCGTCTTCCATGAGGCCTTCCACGCCTTGGGAAAGACGATGCCGAAGGCCAGCGCGGCCATGATGAAACGGCTCGACAGCAACGAAGCCGGGTCCATGTGGGCATAGGCGTTCTTCATGACGATGAGGGTGGAACCCCACAGCATCGCCATGAGCAGGAGAGCCGCGTATGCCAGACGCGATGAACGGAATCCGACCATGACCACATGATAACAAAAGAATCTTTGGAGAACAAACCTATGGTCCTTGGTTTCTTGTGCCATGCGGCACATTTGTCGAACAAATAACAGCTATACAACAAGAAAACCGCAAATACTTTGGGTTCCACATCGCTCTCGATAGTGGTTTTCCACTGTCTGCAGTGCAGGTGCTTCGGTGGGGTCATCCGTTGCGCATGGGAGGAAGCGTGGGCTGTCTGCCAGGGGCCATCCCGGCATGAGCCGCGTCCACACGGCAGAACTGCCGTGTGGACGCTGGAAATGGTGTGGGATCAGTGCAGCATCAGGAGTGCGAACAGGATGAGTACCACGATGGTCATCGTGGTCACGGGATGATGGCGTCGTGATCGCTGGCCAGCAGCACTCGACTGCCTGACGTTTCTGCTCGATGCCGAGGAGGCTGACACCGTCCGCGAGCCGGAGCGCTGATCCACCGGCATGACGGAGGATGAGGAAGCCCGGCTCAGGGGGCGTCCCGTGACGTTGCTCGAGACGGTAGGTGTGCCACCCGTCATGGTCGCGGTACGGGCGCCATGGCGCGTCTGCTGCCAGCTTGTCCTCGTCCCCGGCTGCGCACCCTGGTACCAGGGGGCCTTGGCGGTGGTGGCACCAGCGGTGGGACGCCCATGGTTCTGGTTTGACCCCGTCCTCTGACCGGAAGGTCGGGCCGGGTGGCCGTGGCGGTGCACCCGGGTGGGGTCCGTCGACGGAGCGTAATCGTGGTGCGGTGCTGTACCCGGATGTGGGCCACGTGCCGATGCGTCCCTGGCGTCACGCGCGGTGCTGCGGGGGCGTCTGCGATCACTGCCACGCCGAGTTGCCGCCGTCTGCTCGCCTGGTGACCTGGTGCCACTGCGCAGATCGACACCGCCATGACTGCCCTCGTGGGTTCCGTGACTCGTCCGGTACCCGGCGTGCGGCGTCTGGACGGAGCTGTTGGGCCGTCGAGGCTGCCCTATCGATGCCGGGGAGATGCTCCGGCCGGATGCCACGGCCGATGGATCCCTGCCCGGTCCGGCCGTCGCTCGCGAGGAGTGCGGTGTGGCACCTGGGGCACGCCGGGCATGCATCAAGGCTTGCAGACTGGGATCCATGGTGCCGGTACGGATGCTGTGCCGGGCACGGCGTACCAGATCCAGCAGATGGTGGCCGTTCTCCGGCCGGCCCTGTGGGTCCCGACAGGTGCAGGCCAGCACGAGGGCGTCGACGAGTTCCGGGATGGGCTGACGATTCTCGTTCCTCGAGTGCTCAGACAGGTAGGACGAGGGCGTCGGGACGTCCTGCCTCACATGTGCCAGGGCAGTGCTGAACGGGGAGTCGCCCACCAAGGGCTTGTCTCCGGTGAGCATCTCGAACAGCACGATGCCGGTGGAGTAGACGTCGGAACGCTCATCGGCGGGAATTCCTTCCACGAGTTCGGGCGGGATGTAGCTGGGGGTGCCCATGAGCTGACCATTGTCGATGGACATCGTCTGGGCGCCAATGGCACGAGACAGCCCGAAATCGGCCACCTTGATCCGACCGCGGTCCGAGATGAGTACGTTCTCGGGCTTGACGTCGCGGTGCAGCAGCCCATCGTTGTGTGCGCTGGCCAGGGCGCACGAGATCGACTCGAGGTATTCCAGGGCGAGGTGGGCGGGCAGGGGAGCCTGCCGGGTAATGACATGGCGCAGGGTGCAGCCCGGCACGTACTCCATGACGATGAAGGGGCGATCGTCCTCGACGCCCTGGTCGAACACACTGACGATGTGGGGGCTCACCAGTCGGGCGGCGGACTGCGCCTCGGTGTCGAAGCGTCGGATCAGCTCCTCGTCATGGTTCTCGTGCATGAGCTTGATGGCGACCACGCGACGTAGCCGACGGTCCTGGGCACGGTAGACGGTGGCCATGCCGCCTCGTGCGATTTTGGACATGATCTCGTAGCGGCCCTCAAGAACACGACCCACGTAGGGGTCGGTACTCATGGTCATGCTCACGATGCGCCTCACACACGGTCGGGGAAGAAGGCCGTGCCAGCCTGTGGTTGAGTGTACGTCGGTTGGGTGACGGGCAATCGGGGCGACGCGGAGATCCGTCGAACTCGCCCGGAAAACCGACTCCCCGGACGGTCCGTCGGTACGGGTCAGTCAGCCAGCACACAAGGGCAACCACTGTACTCCGCCTCGTCCCCCGTGGGGGCACGGCAGGTCGATGATGGGGGTCGGGATGGCCAGCACCCTCCGGGGTCGGTCATCCTCCCGGATCTGGGGATCAGGATTGGTCGGTCTTCCGGGCCCGAGGCCCAGCGTTGGTGGTATTCCGGGCCCGAGGCCCGGGGGCTGGGCGCCATCAGGGGCGAATTCCTCAATCCCGGGATCCGTGCCGGGGTGGTCTCCCCGACCAGCCATTCTGGTTGGGGCCTGGTTGCCAGGGGCCCGTGCCGGGGTGGTCCCTCGGGGTGTGAGGAGTACTTCAGTCACGGGCAGCCGGTGAATGCCTGCGCTGACGCAATCTCAGGCTGCCCGGTCAACGGCTGCCCTGGCCAGGGCGCGCAGGCCAGCCCTGCCCTCGTCCGTCATGTCGGTGGCATCCAGCACGGCCAGGGCTCGCGTCAGGTCGGTGTGGATCGTCTCCTCCACGGCAGCTCGGGCCCCGCACTGCTCAATGATCCTTCGCGCGGTGTGCACGTCGTCGTCCTCCAGATCGGCACGGCCCAGCATGGCCGTCAGGGTGGCGGCATCGTCCGGAGTGGCCTGGGACAGGGCATGGGCCACCAGGACCGTGCGCTTGCCCTCGCGAAGATCATCTCCTGCGGGCTTGCCGGTGACCTGCTCGTCACCGAAGACCCCGAGCAGGTCGTCGCGGTACTGAAATGCTCGTCCCAGAGGCGAGCCGAACTGCTGCAACGCCGTCAGCAACACAGTGGGGGATTCCTTCGTGGTGCTCAGGGCGACGCCGAGCTGCGCCGGTCGCACGACGGTGTAGGAGGCCGACTTGTACTCGACCACCCGGCCGACGAGATCGAGCATGGATTCACTGGTGGTGCCGGCCATACCGGCCTGGGCGGTGACGTCGAGCACCTGCCCACAGTTCACCTCGGTACGCACCGCGGCCAGGATCGGTGCGGCTGCGGTCATCGCACTGGTGGGAAGCGCAGCGGTGGTGAACATCTCGGCACTCCACACCGTGAGCAGATCGCCCAGCAGCAGGGCGACGTCTCGTCCGTACTCCTCCGGCGCCCCCATTCCGTGGTTCTGGCGGTGCGCAGCCTCGAATCGGCGATGGGCCGAGGGCAGGCCCCGTCGGGTGTCCGAGTGGTCCATGATGTCGTCGTGCACCAAGGCCGAGACGTGCAACAACTCCAAACTGGCCGCAGCCTGCATGAGGGCCTGTGGATCGCGTGGTTGACCTGCGGCAGCCACGTACCCCCAGTAGCAGAAGGCCGGGCGCAGACGTTTTCCGCCAGCCGTGTAGTCGCGGGCCGCCTGCAGCACCGGGGTCAGTTCGGTGCCGATCGACGCCAGGACGGATTCCTGACCGTCGAGAAAGGACGTGAGTGCGCAGGAGACGGCGTGACGCAGGTCGGCTCCGGCCGGGTCGGACGGGTCGAAAGTCATGACTTCACCCTATCGGCCCCAGCGCACTCGTTGGTCCAGTACGGCATCGGCTCCCGTCGGTCGGTTCCGGAAGACCGTGGTTGCCCCTGAGGCGGCGGCCACGGGGGCTTGGACCACGGTTGGTGTGAGCGGTGACGGCCGGGCTCGGGTCCCACAACAGGTCGTGCGGCCACGGGATTCGGACGGTTGGGGTGGGCGTGTGGTGCCACCCATCACCAGTACGTCATCGACCGATGTGGCACGAGGCTCCGGTGCGTGGGGGCACGTGCATGGGGTCTCTGTGCCTGCTCATCCCTGCCACAGGGCCTGCTGCCAGGGCTCGGTGTCCACCGACTGGCGGTTCGAGTCCGCCACCCCCAGGACGACGAGTCGTTGGGTCGCTCTGGTGAGGGCCACGTAGAGCACGCGCACCCCTCCGGGAGACTGGGCGACGATCTGCTCGGGATCGACGACGAGAGCCGCGTCGTACTCCAGCCCCTTGGCCTGCATGGTCGTCACGACGAGCAACCGATCATCCTGCCGGGCAGTGCGCACGGCGTTCGTCTCGGGCAACCGATGCAGTGTCTCCTCGACATGGTCGGCCAGCGCTGGCGGCACGACGATGCCTACCGTGCCGGCCACCTGGCTCAGCAGGATCCTCGTCTGCTCCAGCAGCTCCTCGTCCAGCTGGGCCCGGGATGTGATGGTGCGCACCGGGTCGACGCCGGTGGAGCGCACCGCCTCGGGCAGATCGGCATCCGGCTGGGCGGTGACGATCACTCGGGCGGCGAGGTCGAAGACCTCGGCGGGGGACCGGTAGTTCTTCGACAGTCGGAAGGTGCGCAACGGGGCGCTGCCCACCAAGGCGTCGATGGCGGCCTGGGTCTCCTCGGGGAACGGGTAGGCCGATTGGGCTGGGTCGCCGACGATCGTCCACGAAGACTGCGGACCGCGCCTGCGCAGCATGAGCCACTGCATCGGTGTGATGTCCTGGGCCTCGTCAACGAGGACGTGGGCAAAGGTGTCATGAAGTTCGGTCTCGTCGGTCCCACGACGGTCGGTGAGGACGTCGGAGATCGTCACCAGTTCGTCGACCGACTGCGCACCACTGAGGAAGATCGGTTCGGAGATGTCCGGGTCGACCGGGGCAGGGCCCATGATCGCTGCGAGATGATCCAGCAGGGCGATGTCGGCAATACTCCACGTGCGTCGCCCCTCGTCATCGGCAGGTGGGATGGATGCGGTGAGAACCCTCCGATCCTCCGGTGACCAGTCCGGGGTCACCTCGGTAGTGACCTCGTCGTGCTCCAACCGGGCCAGTACCTGGGGGGCGGACAGTGGTGGCCACCACGCATTGAGGAACATGCGGTAGGAGGCCTGCGAGGTGACGAGCTCGTCGAAGTCCTCCCGCGACAGGTCGTACCTGGCGATCGTGTCGGCGGGCATGAGGTTCCACAGCTGGTCGAGCAGGGACTGCTCGACCGAGTGACGGGCCAGGTTGTAGGGCTGACGTCCCAGGATGTGCGAGCGAGTGGTGCGCAACCGTTGCGCTGGAATCGTCAGTACCTCGGCCTTGACGGTGACGCGCAGTCGCTGTTCCCGTGGATCGGCGGTCATCGGCAGACTCACCAGTCGTTCGAGGACGTCGACCATGCGCAGACTGCCCTTGATGGTGGCTGCCCGGGACTCGTCGAGGCGATCGGAGCTGAACCCCAGGACGTCGGAGGCCACCTGCCCCATGGAGCGCAGGGTCACCGAGTCCTCCCCTAGGCTGGGCAGCACCCGCTCGATGTAGTTCATGAACACCGAGCTGGGGCCGACGACGAGCACGCCGCCGTTCTCCAGTCGGGTGCGGTGGGAGTACAGCAGATAGGCGGCGCGATGCAAGGCGACGACGGTTTTCCCGGTGCCGGGGCCGCCGGTGATCATCGTCACCCCCTGGTAGGGGGCTCGAATGGCCTCGTCCTGTTCGGCCTGGATCGTGGCGACGATGGAGTGCATCTTCGTGTCACGGGCCCGACTGAGCGCCGCCATGAGGGCACCCTCACCAATGATCGGCAGGTGGGACGGGTTCTCGGTGTCGATGAGGTCGTCCTCGATGCCGAGCACCTTCTCGTCACGGCATCGCAGCACTCGGCGTCGAACGACCCCCATGGGATCCGACGAGGTGGCGCGGTAGAACGGCTCGGCGGCGCGAGCCCGCCAGTCGATGACCAAGGGTTCGTAGTCGGCGTCGCGTACCCCGATACGACCGATGTGACGCACCTCGGCGTCGTCGGCAAGGTCCAGACGACCGAAGACCAAGCCCTCGTGCTCGGAGCTGAGGATGGACAGTCGACGCGCGGCGTTGAAGGCAAAGGCGTCGCGTTCGAACATCGCCGTACCGTCCTCCTCGCGCACCCAGGTGGTGCGGTCGGAGTGGTAGATCTCGTTGCTGGCCCGGGCCATCCTGTGGGCCTTGGCCTCGTCCACCTCGAGTTGGGCGTGGACGCGATCGACGTGCTCCTGCTCGATCGCCATCTCCCGCTTCACGACGTCCTCGGTGGGGAGGTCGGGGGGAGTGGGGGTGTGTCCGGCAGGGGCGTTCGACATCTTCTGGGATGGGTCAGCGTGCAAGATCGATCCTCGAGCAGCGGGTCTCTCGAGTACGCGGGCTCGAGAGTCTTTCTGGGTGAGGACACATTTTATGTCGCCGTCAGGTGCTCTGCCAGCCGGAGCCGCAGCTTCGTGCCGGGAAGGGTCTGGGCCACGCACGATGCCAGCTGTCTCCAGCGGGTTGCTGCACTGCCCTGTGCCGGGAAGGGCCTGGGAGTCCTTCTCAGGGGGCATGTCTGTGAAGATCCCGACCGATGACACACCAGTGCCAAGAGATTGAGTCGATCTGACTCAACTTTCACTTGTGTTTTCTGGAACGGTGTCTAAAGTTGAGTTTGTAAGGCTCAAGAGGGCCGCGAATCAGCAGTTCCACATGGAGGAAACATCATGAACCGCACCTTTGACCCGTTCCACGACATCGACCGTCTCTTCGCCGAGGCTGCTCGGACGCCGGCTTCGGTGGCCATGCCGATGGATCTCTACCGGGACGGGGACAAGTACGTTGCCGCCATCGACCTGCCCGGTGTCGATCCGGCAAGCATCGACATCGACGTCGAGGAGGGCACCCTCACCATTCGTGCCGAGCGTCGCTCCCATGCCGGCGAGGATGCCCAGTGGCTGTCCCGTGAGCGCGCCGTCGGCACCTTTGCCCGTCGTCTCAACCTGGGCAGTGGACTGGCCACCGACCGCATCAGCGCCGACTACTCCGACGGCGTCCTCAGCCTGACGATCCCGGTCGCCGAGGCTGCCAAGCCACGCAAGATCCAGGTGCAGCACGGCACCAGTGGTACCAACGAGATCGCATGATGAAGTAGGAGGACGATCCTGCCCTCGTGGTGACTGAGCCATCGAGGGCACAGATCGTCCGAGGGCAGGAGAGTTCTGTCCCAGAGAGATTCGGGGCCCCCGACCTGTTGGGTCGGGGGCCCCGAATCATGTCCTGCCCCGAATCATGTCCTCTCGGCTCGAGCGGTTCGGTCCAGTCGGGACTCGGCCAGCCGTGTCCGGTCCAGCTCACCTGTTCGTCGTCGATTCGTCAGCCGATTCCGACCGGCTCAGCGACAACTCGACCTGAGCGGCAACCCTCATCGCTACTCGGCGGCAGCCGACTCGAAAGCCTCCGGTGGTGGACAGGTGCACACCAGGTGGCGGTCTCCGTAGGCATTGTCGACCCGCCCCACTGGCGGCCAGTACTTGGCCTGGATACGGGTGATCTGGCCCATGTGCATCCCGGTCTTCGTGCCACGTTCCCGGGTGGCGATCACCCCGGGGTACACCGCGAGCCGACGCGAGTACGGGTGGTCCCATGCATCGACCAGTCGACATGCCGGGTGCGGTGCGTTGACCAGCGGGTTGTCGTCGGCGGGCCACACCCCGGCCTGCACCTTGCGGGCCTCGGCGACGATGGCGAGCATGGCGTCACAGAAGCGATCCACCTCGGCCAGGTCCTCCGACTCGGTCGGCTCGACCATGAGGGTGCCTGCCACCGGGAAGCTCATGGTCGGGGCGTGGAAGCCGTAGTCGATGAGACGTTTGGCGACGTCGTCCACCGTGATTCCCGTCTCGTGGGTGAGTGGACGCAGGTCCAGGATGCACTCGTGGGCGACGAGGTCGTTGCTGCCGGTGTAGAGGATCGGCACGGCGTCGCGCAGCCGATGGGCGATGTAGTTGGCGTTGAGCACGGCTTGCCCGGTGGCCTCGCGCAGTCCCTCCAGCCCCATGAGACGGATGTAGGCCCACGAGATGGGCAGTACCGATGCCGAACCGTAGGGGGATGCCGAGACGGCCAGTCCGTCGTGGGTGATCGTTCCACCATCGGCAGTGGGGTGCTGGGTGCGGGTCATCTGCCGGTGGCCGGGCAGGAAGGCTGCCAGGTGGGCCTTGGCAGCAACCGGGCCGACGCCCGGCCCGCCGCCACCATGGGGGATGGCAAAGGTCTTGTGCAGGTTGAGGTGCGAGACGTCACCGCCGATCTCGCCGGGGCGTGCCACCCCGAGCAGGGCGTTGAGGTTGGCCCCGTCGATGTAGACTTGGCCGCCGGCCTCGTGCACCATCTCGCAGATCTGGCGCACACCCGGCTCGTAGACGCCGTGGGTGGAGGGATAGGTGATCATGATCGCGGCGAGCTGGTCACGGTGCTCGTCGATCTTGGCGGCAAGGTCGTCCAGATCGACGTTCCCGCCGTCGTCGGAGGCCACGACGACGACCTTCATCCCGGCCAGCGCTGCCGAGGCGGCATTGGTGCCGTGTGCCGAGGAGGGCACCAGGCAGACGTTGCGCTGGCCGTCGCCGCGGGAACGGTGGTAGCCACGAATGGCCTGCAGACCGGCGTACTCTCCCTGGGAACCGGCATTGGGCTGCAGACTCACCGTGTCGTACCCGGTGAGCTGGGCCAGCCAGGTCTCCAACTGGTCGATCATCTGCAGCGTCCCTTCGGCGTCCTCGGCAGGGACGAACGGGTGCAGACCGGCGAACTGTGGCCAGGAGATGGCCTCCATCTCCATGGCGGCGTTGAGCTTGAGGGTGCACGAACCCAGCGGGATCATGCCACGGTCCAGGGCGAAGTCGCGGTCGGCGAGCCGCTTGAGGTAGCGCATCATGGCCGTCTCGGAGCCGAAGCTCGTGAACACCGGGTGGGTGAGGTACTCGGTGGTGCGCACCAAGGACCGCGGCCATCCCGAGCCGGCGCTGTCACTCGAGGAGGCGGTGGAGTCGTTGCCGGTGGCTGGAGCACAGTCAGATCCACTGGGCAGGCCGGTACCGCTCAGCAGATTGGCCAGGGTGACGATGTCGTCGTCGGTCACGGTCTCGTCCAGCGAGATGCCCAGTGTGTCGTCGTCAACGAGGTCCAAGGTGAACCCCGCTTCGCGACAACGGCTCCACAGCTCACCGGCTCGTGTCGGCACATTGACCCGGATGGTGTCGAAAAAGGCTGCCGTGGTGACGGTGAGGCCGCCTGCTCGCAGGGCGTCGGCCAGTCGGACCGTGCGCCCGTGCACCTCGGTGGCGATCCGACGCAGCCCGGCTGGGCCATGCCAGACGGCGTACATGCCGGCCATGACGGCAAGCAGCACCTGGGCGGTGCAGATGTTGGAGGTGGCACGGTCGCGTCGGATGTGTTGCTCGCGGGTCTGCAGGGCCAGCCGATAGGCCGGGTTGCCGTCCGTATCGACCGAGGTGCCCACCAGACGACCGGGAATCTGACGTTCCAGGCCTTTGCGTACGGCCATGAAACCGGCGCTCGGACCACCGAACCCCATCGGTACCCCGAACCGTTGCGAGGAACCGATGGCGACATCAGCTCCCAGATCACCCGGAGCACTCACCACGGCCAGGCTCAACAGGTCACACTCGGCCACGGCAATGCCCTTGGCCTGCCTGACGGCGGTGAAGACCTCCGAGGGATCCCACAACTCGCCGGTGGCATCGGGGTAGGCAGCGAGCACCCCGAAGCAGCCGGCCTCGACGGCTGGCTGCCACTGGGAACGGTCACGCAGGTCGACGGCGACGATGTCGATGCCCAGGCTGGTGGCGCGGCCAGCCATGACCTCACGCACCTGATCGAAGATCTCGCTGTGGACCAGGAAACGATTCGTCTTGTTCCGGCTGGCTCGACGGGCCAACAGCATTGCCTCGGCGGCGGCAGTGGCCTCGTCGAGCAGGGAGGAGTTCGCCACCGGAAGGGCCGTGAGGTCCGCGATCATCTGCTGGAAGACGATGAGCGCCTCCAGGCGTCCCTGGGAGATCTCGGCCTGGTAGGGGGTGTACGAGGTGTACCAGGTTGGGTTCTCCAAGATGTTGCGACGGATCACCGCAGGGGTGATCGTGCCGTGATAGCCGCGTCCGATGAGAGCCTTGGTGAGGTGGTTGCGCGAGGCCATCCGACGTAGTTCGGCAGCCACGGACTGCTCGTCGGCAGCTGGCGGGATCGACGGGGTCTCCACCGGTACCAGGATGGTGCTCGGTGCCGCCCGGGCGATCAGGTCGTCAAGGTTGTCGGCACCGACGGCCTCGAGCATGGCCGTCTGGTCCCGGCCGACGACACCGAGGTGTCGTGAGACGAAGTCGTGTGTCGGGCGGGACGATTCGGAGTCAGACATGTTTTTCCTCACTTCAGCGTGCAGCCCCAAGGATGTGCGTGAACTCAGGCTTCCTTGGTGAGCTCGTCGTAGGCGGCCTTGTCGAGCAGGTCGTCCGGAATCTCGGTGACCTTGACCTTGAACAGCCAGGCTGCGCCGAACGGATCGGAGTTGACGAGTTCGGGGGAGTCGACGATCTCCTCGTTGGTCTCGGTGACCGAACCGGGGACCGGGCAGAACAGGTCGGAGACCGACTTGGTGGACTCCACCTCGCCGACGACGCCGTTCGCCTCGACCTCGGTGCCCACCTCGGGCAGGTCGACGTAGACGACGTCGCCCAGGGCTTGTGCGGCATAGGTGGTGATGCCGACGGTGGCGATGTCACCGTCCACGGCGACCCACTCGTGGTCCTTGGAGTAGCGAAGATCGGTCAGTTCCATGATGTTCTCCTCTGGTTGGGAAAGGTGTGGTTCGAGAAAGGTGTGGTCCGGTGGGATGCTCACCACCCCTGAAGGTACCGGACCAGATCTGACACTGCTGGGTCAATCCCTGCTACCCGATCAGGTTGACGTCTCATCAGCTCCTGAGATCCTGTCAGGTGTGAGCCCCATCGGGGCTGGGACCTCGTCAGGATCGTGTGTAGAACGGAAGATCGACGACCGTCATGGGCAGCAGCTTGCCCCGCACGTCTGCATTGAGCTCGGTGTCAACCTCTGCCTGACTCGCCTCGACGTAGGCCAGGGCGATGGGGTGGCCAAGAGTGGGGGAGAGGATCCCGGAGGTGACGATGCCCACCTCGGTGCCTGCGGCGTCCTTGACGGCGTACCCCGCCCGGGCGGCACGGCGTCCCTCACCTGCCAGACCGACAAGCACGCGGTCACCGGACTCGTCTCGGGCCTCCAGGGCGGAACGTCCGACGAAGTCGCTCTCCTTCTTGAAGCTCACGACCCTGCCGAGCCCTGCCTGGGAGGGGAAGGTCTGCGTGGTGAGCTCATGGCCGTACAGTGGCATCCCGGCCTCCAGGCGCAGGGTGTCGCGGCAGGCCAGACCACACGGCACGACGCCCTCGCCGCCAGCGTTCTGCAGGCTGGTCCACAGGGCTTCGGCCTGTGCATTTGGCACGTAGAGCTCGAATCCGTCCTCCCCGGTGTAGCCGGTACGGGCCACCATGATCGCGGCACCCTGCCACGTGCCGGTGAGCACCCGGTAGTACCTGAGGTCACGGACCTCGTCCGGGGCGAGGCTGGTGTCTGCCCGGCCCAGCGTCCGGAGCAGGATCTCGGCCGATGCCGGCCCCTGCAGGGCGATGAGGGCGGTGCTGGTCGACTCGTCGGTGACGGTGACGTCGAATCCGCTGCAGCGTTCGGTGATGGCAGCCAGGTCAGTGGTGACATTGGCGGCATTGGGGATGACGACGTACTCGTCGTCGGCAACGTGATAGGTGACGAGGTCGTCTGCGACGGTGCCCCGTTCGGTGAGGAGCAGGGAGTACTTGGCGCGCCCCATGCTCACGCTGGAGAGCTTGCCGGCCAAGGCGTGGTCCAAGGCCTCACCAGCCTGCGGACCGGCAACCCGGACCTCTCCCATGTGCGACAGGTCGAAGAGTCCCGCGCTGGTGCGCACTGCTCGGTGCTCGGCGAGGTCTGATGTGTAGCGCACTGGCATTCGCCAGCCAGCGAAATTGGTGAAGCTGGCACCGAGCTTCTCGTGCAGCCCCTCCAACGGGGTGCACAGCAACTGTTCTGCAGCCATGGATCCTCCTCATGGTGTCGCTCGTCCTTGGCAAGGTACGATGGGATGCTGTGTCGGGTCTCTCCGCCATGGAGTTCGTCCGGGCATGAGTATGCCATGACAGTCCTTGTGCATGGGCACATGTGGTGGGAGAGTCCCTGCGAGGCGCCAGTGGTTCCATCACGTGAAAGACGGAACTACACTTGAAGCACTGAGCCAGGGCTCGCCCCCCACCGGGTGAGCGCAGGAATTGGCATCAATGGGTCAAGGCCGTCCCCAGGAGGTTCGACGTGGCACTGTCAGCAGAGGAACGCAGGCGTCTCGCCGAGCTCGAGAAGTCACTGGCCCAGGACGATCCGACGTTCACCCAGCACTTCCAGAGTGAATCCCGCACCCAGCGCAGGTCATCGCGCAGCAGGTCGCGACGGCGCGGCGCACACCCGGCAGCCCGAGTGGGCGGTGTGCTCGTCGGTCTGATCCTGCTCGTCATCGGGGTCGCCGTGCCGTTCGATTCGAAGATCATTGGCCCGGTGGTGAGTGTTGCCGGGTTCGTCGTCATGTTCGTGAGCGTCCTGTGGGGTTCTGGTCTGGACGCGGACAGGAGTTCTGGACATGCCGGCGCCAAGGGCTCCCGATCTCGGAGCAGGAACGGCTCGGCTGGTCAGGGCAGAAGTGGGCGGGCACAATCCGGCAAGTCGGTCAAGGAATCCAGAACATCCTTCACACAGCGCATGGAGGACCGCTGGCAACGCCGTTCCCGCGGTGAGCTGTGAGCAATGGCTTGAGTTCCGGAACCTACCTGCGACTACCTCGGATGAGGGAGGTTGGCATCCACACCGCCAGCCAGTGTGGCCGGCGACTCGGCTGTTGGGCCAGAGCGTCGCGTACGGTGTCGACGTCGTGGACGACCTTGTCCCGACCCTGGTCATCGAGGTCGATCGACGGGGCGTACCGGGCTCGCTCATCCAGCAGACACAGCCGCTCCAGTGCGCCACGAGCCTGTTCGGGCAGTTCGCCGGCCATCTCCTGGCACTGCTGACGACTCGTGGCGTGGGCCAACGGCAGGCCGTGGTCGATCCAGCATGCCTGCACCTCCTGCCAGGCGCCGCGAGCGAACGCGTCGGGGTCGTCGCGATGCAGACGCCATCGACGCACCACCATGCGCGTGAGCATCGGCACGCACAGCAGCACCATGACGACCAGGATCCAGACGATCACGGTCCATGGCACGCCACTGCCGTGATCGCTGTCGTGGCTCGTGGCGTCCGGGGAGGGAGCAGGGGAGGCCTGGGACGAGGCCGAGGTCGAGGGCGAGCTCGACCTGTTCGCCTCGGGGCTCTGCGGAGCGGTCGAGGGGGCGGCACGTCTGGGATTCTCCACCGTCCAAGCTGGAGGTTGGGCCACTGCAGCAGTGGGCTCGAAGCGCACCCACCCATAGTTCTGGAAGTACAGCTCTGGCCAGGCATGCATCTGCGATGCTTTGACGAGCCGCTGTGATCCGTTCTGTGAACCGGGCAGGAATCCCACCGACATTCGAGAGGGAATCCCTTCGATGCGTGCCATGAGAGCCATGGCGGAGGCGAAGTGGATGCAGTATCCCGAGTGAGTGTCGGTGAGGAAATTCGTGAGCACATTGTAGCCGGTGCCCGGTGGTGCCGTCGTGGAGTAGTGGAATCGTCCAGTGTCCCGCAGCCAGGCCTGGATCGCCGTGGCCTGGGCGACTGCGTTCTTCCTGGATCCAGTGATCGAGTGGGTGAGCGAGATGATCTGTTCGGGTACGTCGTCGGGCAGTGCGTACAGATCGGGATCATCGGGTGTGCCGGCTGCCGTCTTCTCGAAGGTGAACGCGTCCGGCTCGGGTTCGGTGGCCTGCACCGAGTAGTTGAGTCCTCGGGTGGCCTCTGCCCGGTTGGTTGCCGTGGAGACGATTGCCAATGTCTGTGGATCCCACGACCATGTGTTGGTGCCGACGCTGCTGGACAGGGGGGCGTATGGCGCTGGGAGGTACTCCGAGTCGAGGTGACGGATGGTGACGTCGATCTTGTGGGTGCTGCTCGGGCCAGTGAGTCCCGGAACCGACTGGGGCTGTTCCTTGGTGAGGTCGGTGGGGTTGAGATGCCATCCGCTGGCATCAAGCTTCGTCAGTGAGGCGATGCGCAGATATTCCCCGTCCTTGGCCTGGGAGGTGTAGCTCAGTACGGGTGCGGACGAGGGGTCGTTGAGGTTCTTCTGCAGGTCCAGGGTGGGATCCGTCAACTGGATCGGTCCCTCGCCGTGCGGGCGGGGCGTGACGATCTCGACATGACCGAAGGTGGGTAACGCCGAACCGATGACCAGGGACAGGGCCAGTGCCGGAATGGCAAAGACCGTTCCCATGCCGGCAAGTGCTCCCGAGGCTCCGCGCAGTCGAGCCGTGGGAGCGGAGTCGTGGGTGACATTGCGGGTCCACTGCCTGCTGTCGATCAGTTGATCGGCAAGAAGGATGAGCAGGTAGGCGCTGGCCATGGCCACGAAGGTCCACCACGGCGCGTCCCGGGTGTCCGTGATCGCCGGAATGAGGTACATCGACAGCAAGGCGGCGAGCGACCATGCGGCGTTCGCGAGGCTGATGACGAGCAGATCGGCCAGCACGCTCACCAACCCGATGACGACGGTGAGGATCCAGCGCACCCCCGGATCGGGAGGCAGGGGAGCAGGTGAGACGCGCAGCACCGTACTGGTGTGGATGAACAGTTCCTTGAGCGCTGGCAGCCAGGCTCCTGCGATGCCCAGGGATCGTGTCGCCGACAACCCGGCCCCGTAGCTCATCGCCAGCACACCCAACAGTTGCCACAGGTGGATGACACCGGCAGGTGTGTTGAATCGGCGGGACACGGCGGAGATGGCTTCCACGATGATCGTGACTGCTGCCATGACGACCCACAGGAGTGCGTCGTCGATGATGGGGAGGAAGCACAGGGAGCCGAGCATGATCGCCACACAGATGACGATGGGCATGACGACGACGCGTGTCCGCGTCGCGGAATTGGATGTGGTGGAGCGATCCGTCATCGGGCGTCCTCCTGGGGATCGAAGGTCGACCAGGTCTGGGAAATGCTGCTGCGGTTGGTGGCACGAACCACTCGCCACCCGTGAGCCTCCAACTGGGTCACGGCCTTCTCGTGCTCATCGGCCTCCTCGGCTGTGCACCGGAATCGGCGGGCGGTGAAGGAGTCGGTGTCCATGACGATGGCCAGGGCCAGCGGACGGCCCACCCTCACCCGGGTGAGCCGCTCCACGTCGTCCAAGGTGAGGCGCGCCAGGATCGCGATGATCGTCTCGCTGGAGTCTCCGCCACTGATGCTGGTGATGCCACCGTCCAGGGTGCTCGAGCCCGAGACCTGCACCATGGTGAGGGCAGTCAGTGAGTTCTGGCGTGCCGTGACGACCGATCCCCCCGTGGTGGTCAGCAGTGGCTGGTCGGCATCACACAGCCGTACTCGGTATCCCGCAGAGATCATGTGATCGGCGATGGAGGCCCCAGCCGACACCATCCACTCGAAGGAGGCCTTCGGACCGCTGCCGGTATGGCGTGCGGCACGTGAGTCCAGCAACAGGGCGATGGAGGGGTCCCAGGCCTGTTCCTCGCGACGCACCATGAGATTGTCATGGCGGGCACTGGAGCGCCAGTGCACTCGACGCAGGTCGTCCCCCTGGCGGTACTCACGCACCAGGATGTCATCCTGGCCCTGGGCACCGACCTTGCGGGGGGTGGAGGACCCCGACCTGCCGGCTCCGGCCAGTGAGTTGAGCGGGGCGAGGGGATGCACCTTGGGGGTGACCATGAGGTGGTTGACGGTGCGGAAGGAATGGTCGGCGTAGGCCGTCCGGAACGGGTCGCAGGTGCGCACCAGCAGAGGCCCCACGCCGTAGTAGCCGCGAGCCTGCCCCTCCAACCAGTACTGGACGGTACGCCGCCAGCTTGCCGACAGGGTGTGGATGGCGAATCGGGGCGCGTCGCCCAGGGCGCGCGGAGTGGTTTCCTCGAATCGCAGGATCCCCACTGGCAGCCCAGCCCTGCGCACCAAGGTCGTTGTCACCTCGGCGCGTTCGTCGATGGCGATCGTTGCCGGTTCGATGCGACGCTGACAGCTCATGTGCAGCTGGGTGGCGGCGACCAGCACCATTCCGAGCACGGGCAGGAGCACCAACAACATCCCGACCCATGCCAGGTCCGGCTGCCCCATCCCCAACGATGCGATGGTGATGACGACACCGCTGACGAGGAAGACCCAGCCTCGCGTCGTGACGCTGAAGGGGACGCCCGATGGGTCGGAGGGTGTGCGTGATGGGATCCGTCCCACGACGTCAGGCCTGTTCTGGGACGGGGGTGGAGGTGAGGATCTGCGAGACGATGTCCACCGGGCTGATCCCGTCCAGCTGGGCTCGGGTGGACGGCAGCAGACGGTGTGCCAGCACCGGGATGGCCATGGCCTGCACGTCGTCGGGGATGACGTAGTCGCGCCCGGCCAGGGCTGCCTTGGCCCGCGCCGTGCGGATGAGGTGCAGGCTGGCACGAGGGGAGGCCCCCAGTCGTACGGCATCGTGGGAGCGGGTCGCCGCCACAATGTTGACGAGGTAGTCCTTGACGACATCGGCCACGTAGACGGAGCCCACGACATCGATGAGCTCGGTGATCCTCTCACCGTGGGTCACCGGGTACAGCTCGTCCAGCGGATTGTGTGCACCGTGGCGCTCCAACATCTCCAACTCGGAGTCACGCGACGGGTAGCCCATGGTGATGCGCGTCATGAAGCGGTCGCGCTGCGCCTCGGGGAGCGGATAGGTGCCCTCCATCTCGATGGGGTTCTGGGTGGCGACAACCATGAAGGGGCGCCTCAGCTCGTGGGTGACGCCATCGGCGGACACCTGACGCTCGGCCATGGCCTCCAGCAGGGCGGACTGGGTCTTGGGTGAGGCACGGTTGATCTCGTCGGCCACGACGACGTTGGCGAAGATCCCCCCGGGCTTGAACTCGAACTCGCGGGTCTGCTGGTTGAACACGGACACGCCGGTGATGTCGGCGGGCAGCAGGTCGGGAGTGAACTGCATCCGGTGCACGGTGCAGTCGATCGAGCGTCCCAGGGCGCGAGCCAGCATCGTCTTGCCCACTCCGGGGACATCCTCCAGCAGCAGGTGGCCGCCGGCCAGCAGGGTCACCAGAGCGGTCTCGATCTGTTCGGTCTTTCCATCAATGACGCTGGAAATTGCGGCCGTGACGTCATCCATCACGGTCACGAGGTCCTGCACCGACTCGATCACTGTCCTTCTCCTCTTCCGGCACGTCCGACCACCAGATCCTACCCGCGCTCCGAGATGCGTCCACCTGTGTCTGATTTCTTCTCCCATCTGGACGGGGGATAGGTGAAAGTGGTGCGTAGTGGAGTATGGTGGAGGCAAGTGGAGCGAACTGGCGCGATCGTGAGCAAGGAGGTGCCCGGTGTTCCTGGGTACGTACACTCCCAAGCTCGACGAGAAGGGCCGGTTCTTCCTGCCGGCGAAGTTCCGGGAAGAGCTGGATGAGGGGCTGGTCATCACCCGTGGCCAGGAGCACTGCCTCGCGGTGTACCCCATGTCCGCCTTCGTGGAGATGACCCGAGAGATCGCCAAGGGGCCGGTCAGCGTGAAGAAGGTTCGTGACTACCAGCGCATGCTGGCGGCCGGGGCCAGCGACACTGCTGCCGACAAGCAGGGACGAGTGATGGTTCCTCCCATGCTTCGGCGCTATGCCGGGCTGGGAAAGGAGATCGTCATCGTCGGTGCGATCACCCGAATCGAGATCTGGGACGCCGCCAGGTGGGAGGAGTACTCCACTGCTCAGGAGGCTGATTTCGCTCAGATGAACGAGGAGGTCTTTGCCGACGAGTGAGCCCTCACCATCGCGGTGGGGTCGAACCGACGGTGCGGTGTTCGAGTCGCGGGCAGTGGCTCCGGGCTGACGGACTGGTTCTGACGCATCTTCCCCTGCGTCAGAGTCACTGCAGGCCGGAACCTCCGTTCACGACTCGCATGGCCGTGCTGGCGTCGTCCACCGTGGCTCGACGACAGGGGTGGGGCTCGGCGACAGGGGTGGATCGAGTGTGACGGGCTGAAGGATCGTGTTGACGGGCCGGACCGAGTGGCAGGGAGGACGACGATGAGTGGTCAGGCAGACCCCAGTCTCGACAGCAGTACCAGCCCCGACGTCATCACCGGCTCCGACACACGCGCTGCCGTACGTTCGGAAGGCCCCGAGGCATGTGCCACGCCCTCCAGCCCAGATCCAGGTGCCGGCGTGGACCACGCGGCCACCGAAGACGTCGGCAACGACATCGATCCAGCGCAACTGCACGTCCCCGTCATGAGGGATCGCATCGTCGAACTGCTCTCCACCTCCCTCCACCGTGCTGAGCAGGGCTATCTGGCCGGAGACCGGAGCCGCCCGGTACATGTCGACGGGACCCTGGGTATGGGCGGTCATGCCGAGGCCATCCTGGCCAGCTGTCCGCACACCGTCCTTGTCGGCATCGACCGCGACACCCAGGCCCTGGACCTGGCCCGACGCCGATTGGAACGTTTCGGTGAGCGTGTCACACTCGTCCATGCCGTCCACGACGAGCTTGCCGAGGTGCTCGACGACCTCGGCCACCCCAACACCGACTCGATCCTGCTCGATCTCGGGCTGTCCAGCCTGCAGATCGACCGGGCCGAGCGCGGATTCGCCTACTCGGTCGACGCGCCACTCGACATGCGCATGGACCAGAGTGACGGGCCGACAGCAGCCGAGCTCCTCAACACCGCGGATGTGGACGAACTCACCCGGATCCTGCGTGGGTGGGGTCAGGAGAAGTTCACCGATCGGATCGTCCGGGCCATCGTCGCTGCCCGTGCCGCAGAACCCATCACCACATCCGGCCAGCTCGTGGGGATCATCACCGAGGCCATTCCCGTGGCTGCTCGTCATCAGGGTGGGCACCCGGCCAAACGGACCTTCCAGGCCCTGCGCATCGCCGTCAATCACGAGATGGCCACCCTGCAGCGAGTCATTCCCGAGGCCCTGGAGCGACTTGCGGTGGGGGGACGCTTCGCCGTGCTCGCCTACCACTCCCTGGAGGATCGCCCGGTCAAGGACGCCTTCCGCTCGGCGGCCAGCGACTCCGCCCCGCCAGGTCTGCCCATCATCCCGGAATCCATGCAACCCAGGTTCACCCTCGTCACCCGAGGCGCCGAACGCCCCGACGAGGACGAGCTTGCCCGCAACCCCCGATCTGCCTCCGCACGCCTGCGCGTCATCGAAAGGATCAAGCCAGCATGAGCGCCGAGTACGCCCCCACGCCGTCCCGGCAACACTCCAGGCCGGTTCGGATCCTGCGTGGACTGCCACAGACAGCTGCTCGCACCTCCACCCTGCCGTTCATCGTCGCCATGGCCGTCATCCTGGCCGTGGGAATCGTTGCCGCCCTGGTGCTCAACACCCAGATCCAGGACCAGTCGGTGCGTATCAGCCAGCAGAACACCCGGATCGCCGAACTGTCCCACCAGGAGTCGGCACTGTCGGCACAGGTGGATCGACTGCGCTCCCCGGCCCACCTGCAGGTTGCAGCACAAGAGCTGGGCATGGTCCCGAACCCGTATCCTGTCTTCGTGGATCTGCGTAGCGGGAAGATCGTGGGGAAGGCCACCCCAGTCGTGGGTGACGAGGTGCCAAGCGTCACTGGTTCGTCCAGGCAGGCCAAACTCGTCGTCCCCGATGCCAAGTCGGGTTCGGGAGCTGCTCAGCGGTGAACCAGCGACCAGGCACTGCCGGACATCACAGGCGTGGCCCTCGTCGCGAACCGGCGAGACCCACGTCACGTCGAGGGAATCCGCGTTCCACGTCTCGTGACTCCACCTCTGAGCCGGGAGTCATCCATCGGTTCTTCCACGAGGGCAGACCAGGCGGCCAACGAGGTCGTCTGGTCATCACCCTGGCCATCCTCCTGCTGAGCTTTGCGATCTTCATCGGACGTGCGGTGTACCTGCAGGCGATCCAGGCGCCCAAGATGGCTCAGCGTGCTGCCGACCGCATGCGCTACACCCACGACCTGCTGCCCGACCGGGGTGCCATCACCGACCGCAATGGTTCTGCCCTGGCCAGGTCGGAGTCGGCCGTGCTCGTCTTCGTCGATCCGCAGATGATCAGCAGGAACGGTGTGGACGAGCGGGCCGAGATGAGTCGCTCCCAACAGGCCAAGGCAGCTGCCGCCCCCAAGGCCGTCGCCAAGATCCTCGCCAAGCACCTGGGTGGGTACCCGGAGGACTATCGGGAGGCACTCACCAAGAAAGACAAGTCAGGCAGACTCAGCCGATACTCCATCGTCAAGCACCAGGTGCCCAGCTACACCTTCGACCAGATCAAGGCCGAGATGAAGGACGGCGGCTGGTACGGCGTCTTCTCCTCCAACGACCCGGTACGCAGCTACCCCTCGGGAACCTTGGCCGCCAGCCTCATCGGATTCGTCAACACGGAAGGGCGTGGGTCTGCAGGCCTGGAGTACTCCCTGGACAAGAAGCTCACCGGAACCAAGGGCAAGGAGTCCTACGAGGCCTCCACCTACGGACGCATCCCGCTGGGCCACGAGACGCTCATCCCGGCCACAAATGGCAATTCCTACACCCTCACCCTCGACGCCCAGCTGCAGCTGTCGGTGCAGAACGCCCTGGAGGCGCAGATGCATGCCAGCAAGGCAGAATCGGGGCAGGCCATCGTCATGGACGTCAAGACCGGTGAGGTGCTGGCCATGGCATCGGCCCCCGGATTCGACCCCAAGGATTACGGCAGGGCCAAGGCCAACCAGTTGCGCAACCATGCCATTGCCGACAACTACGAGCCCGGATCGGTGCAGAAGGTCATCACCATGGCAGCCCTGGCCGACCAGGGAATCGTCAATGCCGACACCCATGTCGTCGTGCCCAGGACGCTCCCCTCAGGTGGTTCGCACATCAAGGACGCCTTCGACCACGACACGCTGCACCTCACTGCCCGCGGGGTCATCGCGAAGTCGTCCAACATCGGCACCACCCTGCTCACCCGGCAGACCGACAAGTCCACCCTCACGAAGTACCTCCAGGCCTTCAACCTGGGCAAGCCCACCGGAATCGAGTTGCCGGGGGAGGCCACCGGCTCGATTCCTCCCGCCTCGATGGCCGATTACACCCGTGACCAGGTGTCCTTCGGTCAGGGCATGTCGGTCACCTCGATACAGGAGGCTGCCGCCGTGGCCGCCGTCGTCAATGGCGGGGTCTACCATCAGCCGCGAATTCTCAAGTCTGGGGTGGACGGCAACGGCGACCCCATCGAGATTCCCACCGGGAAGGGGCATCGAGTGATCTCCCGGCAGGCCTCGTCCACCGTCGTGGACATGATGGAGTCGGTTGTCACCCTGACACCGGAGCGGCAGGTGCCCGGCTACCGGACGGCAGGCAAGACGGGTACCGCCGAACGCATCGACCCGTCGTGTCACTGCTACCGGGGATACACTGCCTCCTACGTCACCGTGGGGCCGGTCGAGGACCCCCGCATTCTCACCTACGTCGTCATCAACAATCCCAGCAAGGGGAGCCACCAGGGATCCGGCATCGCCCTGCCCGTGGGCCGTCAGATCATGTCGGTGGCCCTGCCTCAGTTCGGGGTGCCTCCGTCCAGGACCAAGGCACCCAAGAAACCTTTGGAGTACACGCCGTGAACGATTCAGTCCTTCTGCGTCCCGAGGAGCCCATCCAGCTGGCATGGTCAGACCTGCTGGCGGCAGTGGGCCCGCACCGCGTCATGGGACCACACCCCGATGAGGTCTGCGGGATCACCTTGGATTCTCGCCAGGTGCATCCCGGCGACCTCTACGTCGCACTGCCCGGAACCAGGTCACACGGAGCTCGATTTGCCGACCAGGCACGACGGGCCGGGGCGGTTGCCATCCTCACCGATGCCCAGGGAGCCAGCCTCATGGCAGGTCAGGGGGCAGACAGCGATGACCAGGGCACCAACCGTGCAGGCACTCCCGGTGCCAGCTGTGGTGATCTCGCCGTGATCGTCGTCGACGATCCTCGCTCGGCGATGGCGGCAGCAGCTGCTCGTGTCTTCGGTGATCCCTCCCGATCCATGACGATGTTCGGGATCACCGGTACCAATGGCAAGACGACGACGGCCTTCCTCGTGGAGGCCGGACTGCGAGCAGCACGGCGTCATCCCGGCACGATCGGCACCATCGGGTACCGGATCGACGGGGCCGAGCTGCCCAGCGGTCGCACCACCGTCACCACGCCCGAATCGCCCGATCTGCAGGCCCTGTTGCGTGTCATGGCCGACCGGGGTGCCACCGACGTCGTCATGGAGGTCTCCTCGCACGCCCTGGCCCTGCACCGGGTGGACGCGACGGTCTTCGACGTCGCCGCCTTCACGAATCTGGGGCGCGACCACCTCGACTTCCACAAGACCCTCGACAACTACTTCGAGGCCAAGGCCCGACTCTTCACCCCGCAGCTGGCCCGTACCGCCGTCATCAACGTCGACGACCCCCGTGGCCAGGAGCTGGCTCGTCGGTGCGCGGAGAACGGGGTGCGGGTCGTCAGCACATCGGTGACGACGCAATCCGACTACCAGGTGGTCTCGTGGACCCCGGACGCGCAGCTCGGCTCCCGGGTGGAGGTCCGCACCCCCTCGGGAATGCGGACCATGCGGCTTGGCATCCCGGGTGAGTACAACGTACGCAACGCCGTCATGGCCCTGGCCATGCTTGAGGCCAGCGGACTGAGTTTCGACGAGGTCGTCGATGGTCTGCAGGATGCCCAGGTTCCCGGACGGATGGAACGAGTCCCCCTGGGCGAGGGTGCCCCGGGGGTGCTCGTCGACTTCGCCCACACCCCCCAGGCGATCTCCTCGGCCCTGGCCGGTGCGCGCGAGGGGATCCAGCACAACGGCAGTGCGGGACGCGTCATCTGTGTCGTGGGTGCCGGTGGCGACCGAGACGCAGCCAAACGAGCCCCGATGGGGCAGGCAGCTGCCGAGGAGGCCGACGTCGTCGTCGTCACCGACGACAATCCACGCACCGAGGACCCAGCCAGCATTCGTGCGGCGGTGGTGGCCGGTGCCCAGCAGGTGGGTTCCGCTGAGGTCATCAACGGTGGATCGCGTCGTGAGGCCATCCGGCGTGCCCTGGAACTCGCCACTGCGCATGATCTCGTCTGCCTGCTCGGCAAGGGCCATGAGACTGGCCAGCAGGTCGGTGAGGACACCCTACCCTTCGACGATCGAACCGTTGCCGCAGAACAGTGGGCGCAACTGAGGTCCGACAAACATTCTGGAGATGTCGCATGAGGACAACCACAGTCGAACAGATCGCACGGGACATCGGCGGGCAGCTGGTGGGCGATCCCAGGCGGGAGGTCGGTCCCGACGTCGTCATCGACAGCCGGGAGGCCTGCCCGGGAAGCCTTTTCGTCGCTTTCCGGGGGCAACGAGTCGACGGGCACGACTTTGCCGATGCCGCAGCGCAGTCAGGTGCAGCAGCCGTCCTCGCCGAACATGTCACGGACGCCGACCTGCCGCACATCGTCGTCCCCGATCCCCAGCAGGGATTGGCCAGACTCGCCGCCTCCGTCGTCTCCCAGGAGCGTTCCCGAGGCATGATAGCCATCGACCTCACCGGATCCTCGGGCAAGACGAGCACCAAGGACCTCCTGGCCCAGGTGCTGGAGGACGAGGGCCCCACGGTGTCACCGATCGGCTCGTTCAACAACGAGATCGGGGTGCCCCTCACGGCCTGCGCCGTGGAGAAGGACACCGCATTCCTCGTCTCCGAGATGGGGGCACGTGGTAGTGGCCACATCAGCCGGCTCACCAACATCGTTCCCCCGGACGTCGCCATGGTGCTCAACGTGGGCACCGCCCATCTGGGTGAGTTCGGCAGTCGGGACGCCATCGCCCGGGCCAAGGGCGAGATCCTCGAGGCACTGCGGCCGGACTGTTGGGCCGTGCTCAACGCAGCCGATCCCCGGGTGGCGGCGATGACCGAGCGCACCGGAGCCAACGTGGCCTGGTTCGGTGTGGGCGAGGAGCATCGTCACACCGAGGCCGAGATCGAGGTGTGGGCCACCGACCTGGCTGCCGATGACCTCGACCGCTACACCTTCAAGATCCACCTGCGCATCGAGGGACGGCACAGCGCTCATCGAGTGAGTCTGCGCACCATGGGGGAGCATCAGGTGTCCAATGCCGTGGCGGCAGCCGCGGCAGCCTCCTGCGCGCTCACCCGGGCCTCCAACCGCAAGGCCGATCCAGAGCGTATTGCGCGCTCGCTGAGCCAGGCGACGACTCGCTCGCCGCTGCGCATGCAGATCGAGGAGCGCTCCGACGGGCTGGTGCTCGTCAACGACTGCTACAACGCCAATCCCGACTCGATGGCAGCCGCACTGCGTACCGTCGGTGACATCCTCACCAGACGTGCCGACAGTGATCCGCGCACCCGTGGAGTGGCGGTGCTGGGCGACATGCTCGAACTTGGCGAGCAGTCGGCACAGCGCCACCGCGACGTCGGTGAACTCGCGGTGGGTCGAGGATTCGACGAGATCCTGTGCATCGGACAGTACGCCGAGGACCTTGCCGCCGGAGCCACCTCTGCTGGCGGTCGGGCCCGCGTCGTCACCACCGACGAGGCTGCCGACGCCGTGGGGTGGAGCGGTCATGACGTCGTCCTGGTCAAGGCGTCACGCGGCTTGGAGCTGGAGCGGGTGTCTGAGAGAATTCTTGCCGATGACGTGCACGAGCAGGGGGCCCAGCAGTGAAGACGATCCTCCTGGCCGGTGCCGTGGCCATGCTCGGCCCCTTGGTCGGCACCCGGTGGTTCGTGAAGTTCTTGGCCGCCCACGGCTACGGGCAGTACATCCGTGACGATGGCCCCACCACTCACCGCACCAAGAAGGGCACCCCCACCATGGGCGGTGCCGTCATCATCGTCTCGGTGCTGTTGTCGTACACCATTGCGCATCTGGTGACGATGACCGCCCCGAGCATCTCGGCCCTGCTGGTGCTGTGGCTGTTCGCCGGGATGGGGTTCATCGGTTTCCTTGACGACTGGACCAAGATCTCCAAGCAGAGATCCCTGGGTCTCAAACCTCGTGGAAAACTCATCGGGCAGGCGATCGTGGCGATCGTCTTCGGCGTCGGTGTGCTGTTTTTCCCCGACAAGAACGGTGTCACCCCGGGGTCACCGGCGATCTCGTTCCTGCGTGACCTGCCGTGGGCCCAGCTGCCGGTCTGGCTCGCCGTCATCTGGATCATCATCCTCATCGCGGGTACGTCCAACGGCGTCAACCTCACCGATGGCCTGGACGGACTGGCGACCGGATCGGCAGCCATGGTCTTCGGTGCCTACACCTTGTTGAGTGTCTGGCAGTTCAACCAGTGGTGCTCGCATTCCCCCGCAGGTCTGTCGCGGTGCTACGAGGTGCGCGATCCCTATGACATTGCAGTGGTGGCCCTGGCCCTGGCGGGGGCGTGTTTCGGGTTTCTGTGGTGGAACGCCAAACCGGCGAAGATCTTCCTCGGTGACACCGGATCGTTGGCCCTGGGCGGTGCGGTGGCTGGACTCGCCGTCGTGTCGCGCACCGAGTTGTTGCTCGTCATCATCGGGGGATTGTTCGTCGTGGAGACCCTCTCGGTGATGCTGCAGGTGGGGGTCTTCAAGATCACCGCGAAACGTACCGGGCAGGGCAGACGAATCTTCAAGATGGCGCCACTGCACCACCATTTCGAGATGAAGGGGTGGGAGGAGGTCACCGTCGTGATCCGGTTCTGGATCATCTGTGGTCTCTTCGTGGCAGCAAGCATGGGAATCTTCTACGGCGAATGGGTGGCAGGACAGTGAGTGGAGTGAATCTTGACCGAGCCGACCGGCTCTTCGACTGGTCGAGTGTGCAGGTGGTCATTGCTGGTCTGGGAATGTCTGGTTTCGCAGCTGCCGATGCGCTGCTCGACCTGGACGCCTCGGTGCTCGTCCTGGACGATCGCGATGACGACGACCACCGGGACAAGGCCAATCTGCTGGAGGTCCTGGGCGCCTCGGTGCGGCTGGGGGCCGGATCGACGGCGCAGCTGCCGCCCGGAACCGATCTCGTCATCGTCTCGCCGGGATGGCGTCCGACCCAACCGCTCATCGCCCAGGCCCTGGCCGCCGATGTGCCGGTGTGGGGTGAACCGGAGCTCGCCTGGCGTCTCATGCATCCCGACCGTGTCGTGCCCTGGCTGGGCATCACCGGTACCAATGGCAAGACGACGACCACCCAGATGACCGAGTCGATGCTCATCGCTGGTGGGTTCAAGGCTGCTGCGGTGGGCAACATCGGACGGCCGATCCTCGAGGCCATGGCCGACGAGGTGGACTACGACGTCTTCGCCGTGGAGCTCTCGAGTTTCCAGCTGCACTGGTCGCCGTCGCTGGCGCTGCACTCGGCAGCCGTGCTCAACCTGCACGAGGACCATCTGGAGTGGTACGCCCATGCCGACGACCCCTACGCAGCCTACGGTGCCGACAAGGCGCGCATCTTCCACCAGGTGACGCACTCCTGCGTCTACAACTACGACGACCCGGCCACTGAGAAGATGGTGGAGGAGGCCGACGTCGTCGAGGGTGCTCGAGCCATCGGCTTTCGCAACGGGATCCCCGGTCTCTCGATGATCGGTGTGGTGGACGACATGATCGTCGACCGAGCCTTCATCGCCGAACGGCACAGCTCGGCCCTGCCACTGGCCAAGGTGGCCGACGTCCAGCCGGCTGCCCCGCACAATGTGGAGAATGCCCTGGCCGCTGCTGCGCTCACCCGGTCCTTCGGGGTGAGCCCGCAGGCAGTGGCCCAGGGATTGCAGAACCTGCACCTGGGCGGACACCGCATCGAGACCGTCCACCAGGGCGATGACATCACCTGGGTCGACGACTCCAAGGCCACCAATCCACACGCCGCGAACTCCTCCATGCGAGCTTTCGAGTCGATCGTGTGGATCGCCGGCGGCCAGGCCAAGGACACCTCCTTCGACACCCTCGTCCAGACCCACGCCAACCGACTGCGTGGAGTCGTCGTGCTGGGTGTGGACCGGCAGCGCATTGCCGAGAGCCTTGCCGAACACGCTCCCGATGTGCCGGTCGTCGTCCTGGACACCATGGATCGCACCGTCATGGACGAGGCCGTCACCCAGGCGGCGCGCATGGCCCGCCCCGGCGACACCGTGCTGCTGGCCCCCGGGTGCGCCAGTCGGGACATCTGGACCGGCTACGACGTACGTGGGGACGACTTCGCCCGTGCTGCCTGTGCCCTCGGCCCGGCGCGTGCGGACGACGAGCCGGAGAGTCGGTGACGATGGGTCACACGACGGACGGTGCGGTGATGGCGGACATGGCTGGCAACCGGCGCCATTCCAATGCCATCGCGCGATGGTACCGATGGATGAGGCTGGACAACGGATCTGCGCGCTCAGATGGCAGGAAAACCTTGCTCGCCCAGCCCATGCTCGACTACCTCGTGCTGCTCGTCGTCACCCTGCTGCTGTTGGGCATTGGCACCCTCATGAGTCTGTCCTCGTCATCGGTGTACGCACAGATGCTTGGCAACAGTCCTTACTACTTCGCCAAACGACAACTCGGTTTCCTGGCCATCGGCATCATTGCCGGGTTGGTCTTTGGCAGGTTCAGCGAGGAGTTCCTGCGCAGGACGGCCGGGATCGTCTGGGTGGTGGTCGGTCTCATGCTGGTCGCGACCCTGTTCGTGGGCGACGATGCCGGGAAGGGAAACCGCTCCTGGTTGTCGGTGGGGCCGGTGGGGGTGCAGCCCTCGGAGTTCGCCAAGTTCTCCCTGGTGCTCATTGGCGCGGCCTATCTTGCCCGGCACCGGGAGACGATTGGCGAGGTCAAGGATTTCTTCTGGTTCCTCGCCATCCAGGGAAGTGTCATCCTCATGGTGCTCGTCCAGGGGGACCTTGGTACGGCGCTCATCCTCGCAGCGATCGTCCTCGTACAGATGTGGGTCTGTGGGATGCCGATGCGTCACATCCTCACCCTGCTGGCCGTAGGCGCTGTGGGGGTTGTGGGGATGATCGTTCAGGCTCCCTACCGGATGCAGCGCATCGTGACCTTCCTGGACCCCTCCAGCGACAGCACCACCTCGGACCAGCCGTTGGCGGCAACCTATGCCCTGGCCACCGGCGGTCTGGGCGGGGTTGGCATCGGGGCGTCCAAGCAGAAGTGGGGCGGGCTCTACGACGGTGCCCAGAACGACTTCGTCTTCGCCGTGCTCGGTGAGGAGCTCGGGCTGGTGGGCACCGTGACGGTCATCCTCCTCTTCGCCCTGCTCTGCTGGGCGGGGATTCGGGTTGCGGTGCGTTCCCAGTCGCAGTTCCTGCGCATTGCCGCCGCGACGATCACGACGTGGATCGGCGTCCAGGCGCTCATCAACATGGCTGTTTCCCTGACATTGGCACCGGTCATCGGCGTGCCCCTACCATTCATCTCGGTCGGAGGGTCAGCATTGGTGTCGAACTTGGCGGCAATGGGCGTTCTGCTCTCGTGCGCACGCCGGGAACCAGCGGCTCAGCGGTACCTGGATGCCACCCGCCGCAGAAAACCACCGAGGGTGACATCGGTGGTCGACGATTCCGGCAGCAACTGAACCTGCGATGGGCAGGAAGGGGAAGGACTGACACATGGTCAACGTGGTACTGGCAGGTGGTGGCACTGCTGGACACACCTCGCCGCTCATCGCGACCGCACAGCAACTGGTGGGGATGGCCCAGGTCGAACAGGTGTCGTGCATCGGGACCCCCAAGGGCTTGGAGGGGCGAGTCATTCCCGATGCCGGATTGCAGATCGACATGATTCCCCCCGTGCCGCTGCCGCGCAAGTTTTCCGTCGATCTGGTCAAGGTGCCCGCGCGCCTGGTTGGGGCCGTGCGACGTGCTGGTGAGGTGCTGGACGCACGCGAGGCCGACGTCGTCGTCGGCTTCGGAGGGTACGTCTCCATGCCCGCCTACCTGGCTGCCCGGTCGCGACACATCCCGGTCGTCGTCCATGAGCAGAATGCGGTACCGGGACTCGCCAACAGGGTCGCCGCTCGCTTCGCAGCCGGGGTGTACACGGCGTTTCCCGACACCCCACTGCCGGGTGCTGAGTTCATCGGTATGCCATTGCGGGCCAATGTCGCTGAGCTTGCGAGTCTGGACGAACGGGATCGAGCCGAACGTCGACGCCGCACCCGCAAGGAGTTCGGGCTGGACGAGGACCGCCCAACCCTGCTGGTCTCCGGAGGTTCCCAGGGTGCGGTCTCGGTGAACACCGCGGTCGTCCATGCTCGTGGTCAGCTGCTCGCCGACGGCGTACAGGTGCTGCACGTGCTGGGTCCCAGGAACATGGCGGGCGCCCTCACCCACACCGATGACAGTACCGGTGCCCGATGGGTGCCGGTGGCCTACGTCGACGACATGGCCCGAGCCTACGCAGCAGCCGATCTCATGGTTGCTCGCTCGGGTGCCGGCACGGTCGTCGAGACGGCGGTGTGTGGCCTTCCCACGATCTACGTCCCCCTGCCACACGGCAATGGTGAGCAGGCTCGCAATGCCTCCTCGGTCGTGGCCGCCGGTGGGGGAGTGCTCATCAGGGACGATGAGCTGAATGCCACTCGTCTCATGCGGGAGGTGGCACGGATCCACCACCCTGACGAACTGGCCCGGATGTCCATGGCCGGACGCGACCTCATGTCCACCCAGGCAGCACAGAACCTTGCCCAGGCGGTTGTCTCGGCAGCGACGAGGAGGAAGAAGAAGTGACCCTTCGCGAGCCCGTCCACCTGGAGGATCCGCGCACCATCGGCCCGGTGCACTTCATCGCCATTGGTGGGGCCGGCATGAGTGGTGTGGCGCGAGCCTACGCTGAGCTGGGGGCGGAGGTGTCGGGGTCCGACCAGGTGAACTCGACCCGTCTGGAGTCGCTCTCTGCCATGGGTGTGCGCACCTGGGTGGGGCACGATCCCTCCCACGTCCACGGGGCACGCACGGTTGTGGTGTCCTCGGCCATTCACGACGACAATCCGGAACTGGTCGAGGCTCGCCGACTCGGTCTGCGGATCTGGCATCGCAGTGCCGCCCTGGCAGCACTCATGCTCGGACGCCAGGGGGTGTCGGTGGCCGGTACCCACGGCAAGACGACGACCAGCGCCATCATCGCCAGCATTCTCACCGATGCTGGCATGGATCCGTCCTACGTCATCGGTTCCCCGCTGGCTACCAGTGGACGCTCGGCACATCTGGGACGAGGGGATGCCTTCGTCGTCGAGGCCGACGAGTCCGACGGGTCCTTCCTGCAGTACCCCAGCCAGATCGTCATCGTCACCAATGTGGAGGCCGACCACCTCGACAACTGGGGCACCCCACAGCGTTACTTCGACGGATTCGTCACGATGGCCACCCGCCCGCAGGTGAGGTACGTCATCGTCTGTGTCGACGATCCGGGATCCGCCGAGCTGGCTCGTCGGCTGGAGGAGACCGGGACGGTGCAGGTCGTCACCTACGGTGAGTCCGAGGACGCCGAAGTACGTCTTACCGACATCGTACTGGACGGCACGACGAGTTGTGCGACGATCTCACACGGCCGCACCACGAGTCGTCTGGAACTCAATGTTCCCGGCCAGTACAACCTGTCCAATGCTGCTGCAGCGTACTGCGCAGTCAGCCTGTTGGGTGTCCCGGAGGCAGATGTCATGACCGGAACCAGGAATTTCACCGGGACGCTGCGTCGGTTCCAGCTGCTGGGACGCAGAGGCGGGGTGTCGGTCTTCGACGACTACGCCCACCACCCCACCGAGATCCGCGCCACCCTGGGGGCTGCTCGCCGGGTCGCCGAGCAGGGCAGGGTCGTCGCGTGTTTTCAGCCACACCTGTTCACCCGGACCAGGGATTTCGCCGATGAGTTCGGTGCCGCCCTCACCTTGGCCGACGAGGTCTTCGTCACCGACGTCTACCCGGCCAGGGAGGAACCCCTTGCCGGGGTGAGCGGCCGACTCGTCCACGATGCCGTGCTCTCCCATGGCGGTTCGAGCTGCTATGTCGCGGACAAGGCAATGCTGCCCGAGGTGTTGGCCGGCCAGGTGCGCCCCGGCGACCTCGTCATCACGCTGGGAGCTGGTGACATCAGTCTCATCGGGTCGCTGCTGCTCCCGTTGCTGCAGGACGCTGACGCATGAGCCGCTCGATCACCGACATCACCGGGGCGATCGACGTCAAACGACACCGCCGACAGCGGCGTCGGAGGATTGTCGTTGTGACTGCCGTGGCGATTGTCGTTCTCGTGGCCGTGGCAGTGGTCGTGGTGCGTCACAGCACGGTGTTCGCGGTCGAGCATGTCGACGTCACCGGCGTCAGGATGCTCAAGGCCGATCAAGTACGCGACGCTGCCAGGATTTCCCCCGGAACTCCGCTGGCCAGGGTTGACGTGGATCACGCGGCTTCGTCCGTGGCGGCGATGCCAGACGTTGCCGACGTGACGGTGAGCAGGCACTGGCCGCGCACGGTGCAGATCGCCGTCACCGAGCGACGTCCCGTGTACCAGGTGAGCGGTCATGGCGGTTTCACCTGGGTGGACGAGCATGGGCAGATGTTTCATCAGTCCGCCACCAGGAGTTCCCAGCTGCTCGTCGTGAGGTTGGATGCGTCCAAGCCGCGAATGCGTACCGATGCCGCCACCGTTGCCTCGTCATTGAGCAAGGAGATTCGTGCCCAGACCGATCACATCGAGGTCCGAGGTACCGATTCCATCCAGATTCACCTTGTCAAGGGAGGTACCATCGTCTGGGGATCGGCGGATGAGTCTGCGCTGAAGTCCAAGGTGGCGACGGCAATGCTCAACGTCAAGGCCAAGGAGTACGACGTCTCGAGCCCGCAACGGCCCACGTCGAGGTAGATCCTGCCTTCCAGGCCGCCCCAGTGGCGGGTGGCTCGGGCGTGCACGTGTTCTGCTCTCCGGAGAAGGATTGCTCGGCGTCATTGGCGCTCAAGTTCCTCTCGCGGCGGGCACGTCATGCGTCCGTGACATCGGATCTGAGTGATTGCCCCCGATGGTTCAATGGGTGCGGCAGGAGGGTATGGGCGCTCCCGGCCAGGTCTCAACCCGTGGTTGAGACTCCCCATTTTTGTTGGACACCAGCCGGTGGTGGTCAATAACCTTTCAAGAAGATCGGCTCTCTACGAATTGAGGTTCCAGTGGCAAGTCAAACCACCGCGGTCATCAGAGTCGTTGGCGTGGGCGGCGGCGGCTGCAATGCCGTCAACCGCATGATTGAAGCTGGTCTCAAAGGCGTCGAGTTCATCGCCGTCAACACGGATGCGCAGGCTCTTCTCAACAGCAGCGATGCTGACGTCAAACTTGACATCGGGCGAGAACTCACTCGGGGTCTGGGTGCCGGAGCCGATCCTGACAAGGGCCGACAGGCAGCCGAGGACCACTCCGAGGAGATCGAGGAGTGTCTCAAGGGCGCCGACATGGTCTTCGTGACGGCAGGTGAAGGCGGTGGCACGGGTACTGGAGCTGCCCCGGTCGTCGCCAAGATCGCCCGTTCGCTGGGAGCTCTCACCATCGGTGTGGTCACCCGCCCGTTCAGCTTCGAGGGTCATCGACGTTCGACCCAGGCCGACGAGGGCGTCAACCGTCTGTCGGAGGAGGTCGACACCCTCATCGTCATCCCCAATGACCGTCTGCTGTCGATGGCCGATCAGAAGGTCACCATCACCGACGCCTTCCGGGTCGCCGACCAGGTGCTCATGCAGGGCGTCTCGGGCATCACCGACCTCATCACGACGCCGGGCCAGATCAACCTCGACTTCGCCGACGTCAAGGCCGTCATGTCGAATGCCGGTTCGGCCCTCATGGGTATTGGGCACGCCTCGGGCGAGGATCGTGCCCGGATGGCAGCCGAGATGGCCATCTCCTCCCCGCTGCTCGAGGTCTCCGTCGATGGAGCACATGGGGTGCTCATGTCGATCGCCGGTGGCTCCGATCTGGGGCTGTTCGAGGTGGCTTCGGCAGCCAGTCTCATCGAGGAGGCTGTTGACGACGAGGCCAACATCATCTTCGGCACCATCATCGACGACACCTTGGGTGACGAGATTCGCATCACCGTCATTGCGGCTGGTTTTGATTCCGGTCAGCCGCCGCGCAAGCAACCCGGTATCAGTGCTCGTCCGGGGCTCAAGAACAGGTCTACCGGTCAGCAGTCGCGGCCATCGTCTGGATCCGGCACCACGGCAATCGCCCGTCCGGTCCCGCAGCACGCCGAGGAGCAGGATTCCCACAGTGCCCAGGAGGGTTCGAACACACAGCGGTCCACTCCTCCCGTCGCCGAGGACGATCTGGACATTCCAGACTTCATGAAGTGACTCGGATCCTCTGAGGGTTGCATATTCTCGGAGGGTTATTCGTGCCGTGACCGTCGGTTGCGTACCAGCCCCATGTGGTCATCTCAGAACGTCAGGCATCGTGGACGTGGTCCGCGTGCTTGGCGTTCCGTCCTGCCGGTGTCGTGGGACAACTGCTGGGAATGGGCAGGGGGAGCGGTCTGTGGGGGCGGCTCCGTGGAGTGATGTGACCCGGTGGGGCGATCGGTGTGTCAAGGACGGCACTATGATGGTGAAAACTGCCCCCGCTGTTTCCCGTGGGATAGTGTTTGCGTGTCACTGTCATCGGGTTCGCCTCGACCGTGGCACCCTGATGAGTGACGTATTCTCGATTCGTGGTGTTGTGAAGGAGAGCTCATGGCTGGGTTCGGCAGGAAGCTTGCCTCATACGTCGGTCTGGTGGACGACGCGCGATACGATGATGATCTTCGCGACGAGGAGTTGACCGAAGAGGTCTACTCCGATGATGGGTACGAGCCTTCCCAGCTGACCTCGATGCCGTCCGGTGATCCTCAAGAACCCATGTCTGCCTCTCCGCATCGTGAACAGGAGCGTCCCATGGTCGTCGATGAACCTTCCATCGCAGACATCAATCGGATCCTCACGGTTCATCCGCGAAACTACAACGAGGCCCGCCTCATCGGTGAGCAGTACCGGGACGGTGTTCCGGTCATCATGAACCTCACCGAGATGGATGATTCCGACGCCAAACGGTTGGTCGACTTCGCGGCTGGTCTCATCTTCGGTCTGCGTGGAACGATCGAGCGAGTCACCAGCAAGGTCTTCCTGCTGTGCCCGCACAATGTCAATGTCGCACCGGAGGACAAGGCTCGGATTGCGGGCGAAGGGTTCTTCAACCAGTCCTGAAGGCTGAACTCGACGTTCAGGGTTTGAGTCGAGGCATTGAGCAGTTTTGTGAGACGTCGATGACGGTCGTTGGAAAAATTCTCTACATCATTCTCCAGATTTACCTGGTACTTCTCATCGCACGAATGATCATGTCGTGGGTACCTCTGGCCTCCCGGGATTTTCAGCCCCGTGGCTGGATCGCAGTGCTTTTCGAAGCGGTCTACACCGTCACCGATCCACCGATCAGATTCTTTGACAAACGAATCCCAGTACTGCGTATTGGTGCAGTTGGTATCAGTCTGGGTTTCATCATCGTCTTCATTCTGGTGTCGATTGCGCAGTCTCTCGTCATCAGGTTCATGTGACGCTGTGAACTTCAGGGGGGTAGCCTTGACACAGCTTCGTGGTGGAGCAAATCCGTCACGGCCACGTCCGTTCCCGAGTTCTTGGAGTGCACAATGACGCTGACCCTCGACGAGGTGCGCAGGATCCGATTCCCGATGGCCCGTCGTCCAGGCGATGGCTACCGAGCCGCCGAAGTTGATGACTTTGTCGATCGCGTTGACGCAACCTTCGCTGCGATGACGGACGAGAGCGAGCGTCTCAAGGCTCAGCTCGAGGCCCTCAAGTCCAGTGATGACCGCAGCCAATACGACGAGGCCGATTCCGAGCTTGCTGAGGAGAATGAGCGTCTCAAGGCTCAGCTCGAGGAGGCTCGTGCCGCGCAACGAAGCCGGGGAGACGAGGCTCGCACCGTCAAGCGGTACGAGTCCGAGCTCACCCAGCTGCGCAACGAGAATGCACGCCTGAACTCGCAGCTGTCCGATGCTCGCCGTGAGCTTGCCACGGCACGTTCGGCCACCGAGGCTCCTGCTACGTCGCAGCTCGTGGGTGATGGCAAGGTTGAGCGGATCGAGGTCACCACCTCTGCCCAGGCCTCACCTGCCGTTGCGCGAATGATCGAGCTGTCCACTGCTTCCGCCGAGCGAGTGGTTTCCGAGGCCCAGGACGAGGCGAATCGCAAGATTGCCGTCGCCGAGCGCAAGGTTCACGAGCTCACCGTCGATGCCCAGACTCGCGCCGAGCGCATCGAGTCGGCTGCTCGTGTCAACTCCGAGAAGCTTGAGTCCGATGCCAAGGCCAATGCCGATCAGGTGAACATCGATGCCGCGAACCGTCGCGACGACCTGTTCCGTCAGCTCGAGTCCGAGCGTGACGTCCTGCTGGCCCGGGTTGACCGGCTGCGTGAGTTCGAGTCCAACTACCGTCAGGCTTTCGTCTCCCAGCTGCGCACCCAAGCTGATCGTATGGACCAGGCCGCTTTCGAGCCGTCCGAGACCCCACACCTGCTCGAGCCCGACCACCGTGTCGAGCGCGGCGCCTCGGCGACCCCGCGTCTGGATGCGCTCATCGGGCGCGGCCAGCGTGACGGGTCCAACAACTGAGGCTCATGCGTAATTGATGATCAGCGGCGATGCGCTGATCCGCTTCGGGGTTCCCCAACTGGTTGGGGAACCCCTTGGTGTCGTGTGGGCGAAGCCCACATGAACATCCTGTGACATGAGGGTCCATGTTCGGGATTGCCGTCATGGTCGAGTACTATTTGCCATCAGTCGTGGAGCAGTGTTGACCGCTTCGCGAAGTCCTGGGTTCCCCAGGACCCCTGATGTCGATCAATGGAGGTCACCATGTCTGAGCATGATGTGGCGGCGATTGCCAAGTCCTTGCCCGTGCGAGACGGGGATGAGCCGTGGACCGTGGAAGAGGTCAGCGAGATCATCGACACTCTCGAACACGATGTTGAGAGAATGGCTCGTTCGCTGGCCAAGTCCGATGAGGACCTGGCCAGTCTCATACAGGAAGGTAGTGATGGGGCTGGCAAGGACACCATCGATGTTGGCTCCTCGCAGTTCGAGCGGGACCAGGAAATGTCGCTGAACCAGAATGCACGTACCGTCTTCGAGCAGTCCCGAACGGCCATCAATGCTCTGGAGGAGGGCACCTACGGCACCTGCGAGAGCTGCGGCAACCCGATAGGAAAGGCCAGGTTGTCCGCCTTCCCACGCGCCACGATGTGTGTGCGGTGCAAGCAACGCGAAGAGCGACATTGAGTCACGAGCTCAGTGGTCATTGCCTGTCGGTGTGGCGGGTCACGGCGGCCGCAATCGCTATGGGTGGCCTGGCCCTTGACCAGATCACCAAGGCACTTGCGGAGCGCCACCTGGATCCTCTCAACCCGCCGAGCTGTCTCGGCGGTTTCCTCAAGCTGCAGCTCATCCACAACTCCGGTGCTGCGTTCTCCATGGGGTCTGGGGCGACGACGGCCATCTCGATCTTCGCGGTCATCGCCCTGGCAGCCGTCCTGGTGTGGGTGATGCCGCGGGCACGGCACCGGTGGTCACTCATCTCATGCGGAATGGTGCTGGCCGGTATCAGCGGCAACCTCGTCGACCGGATCTGGCGAACTCCCGGGCCGCTGCGTGGTCATGTCGTCGATTTCATCTCGCTGCCGCACTTCGCAATCTTCAATGTGGCAGACGTCTTCATCACCGTGACCGCGGTGCTCGCCGTCGTCATGAGCATCTTTGGTCACGATGACACTTCTGGTTCTGGGGTTGCTGGCACCAGAACCTCCGATCGAGCCGGTGAGGAGGCAACGTCATGAGCATCCTGCTCGTTCCCGAAGGCGTTGACGGGGATCGAATCGACGCCGCTGCTGCCCGGATGACCGGAGCCTCGCGCAGTCGGGTGGTCGATCTCATTGCCGAGTCCAAGGTGCTGCTCGACGGGGTCGCCGTCACCAAGGCGTCAACCCGAGTTCGATCCGGTCAGATGCTCGACATCGATCTCTCCGATCCAGCTCCGAGAGCCACCGTCGTCCCAGCGTTCGTCGCGGACATGAGGATCGTTCACGATGATGCCGACGTCGTCGTGGTGGACAAACCTGCTGGCGTGGCGGCGCACCCCTCGTTGGGATGGGACGGGCCGAGCGTCGTCGAGCACCTTGCCGCCGCCGGATTCGGGATATCCACCAGCGGCGCCCCGGAACGTCAGGGGATCGTGCAGCGTCTCGACGTGGGAACCTCCGGTCTCATGGTGGTGGCCAAGAGTGAGCACGCCTACGCTGCGCTCAAACAGGCCTTCCGGGACCGTACCCCGGAAAAGATCTACCTCGCTCTCGTCCAGGGGCTGCCCGACCCTGTTGTCGGCACCATCGACGCTCCCATTGGACGACATCGCGGCCACGACTGGAAGATGGCCGTCGTCGAGGGTGGTCGGCACAGCGTCACCCATTACGAGACCGTTGAGGCTTTCCGACACGTCAGCCTGCAACGAATCCACCTCGAGACAGGACGCACCCATCAGATCCGGGTGCACATGGCAGCGGTGCACCATCCGTGCTGCGGTGATCCGCTCTACGGTGCCGATCCGGTGCTCGCACGCCGACTCGGGTTGGATCGTCAGTGGCTGCATGCCGCGCAACTGTCGTTCACCCATCCGGGCACGGGGGACTGGGTGACGTTCCGCTCCGAGCTTCCCGATGACCTACAGCACGCCCTGGACGTCGTCCGTGCGGAATCCTGAACCTTGGCGTCCGTGATCCCCGCGGTGCCGTACGTCAGGTCACGTGGGTATCTGGTGCTCATTGGGCTTGCCGAGTCCTTTGATCCGCGCGCCGGTGCTCCTTGAGTGGGCTTCTGGTGCCCAGAGGAGCTGCCCATCCGTTCAACGAAATTGATGATTGGATGCACGGTTGATGCCCGCAGTGCCCCGAGATGTGACCTATTGGACAGGACCTATAAAGTTGAGGCGTGCGTAGAGCCAAGATTGTAAATACCCTCGGACCAGCTGTTCACTCTCACGACGGCATGAAGGAGCTCATGGAAGCGGGCATGAACGTCGCCCGTCTCAACATGAGCCATGGCACCCACGAGGAGCACCAGGATCGCCTGGATCTCGTCCGCTCCGTCGCCGACGAGCTGGATCTCAACGTTGCTGCCCTTGCCGACCTCCAGGGCCCCAAGATTCGTACCGGTGTTTTCGAGAAGGCTGAAGGCGCCTCGAACGGAAAGATCGACCTGGAGGTTGGTGACAAGTTCACCATCACCACCGATGACATCGTGGGCAACCAGGAGCGCGTCTCCACCACCTTCAAGGGACTGCCCGGTGACTGCCACCCCGGCGATGTCATCCTCATCGACGACGGCAAGACCGTCCTGCAGGTCGACTCCGTCGAGGGCAACGACGTCAACTGCCACTGCACCGTCGCCGGCCCGGTCGGCGACCACAAGGGCATCAACCTGCCTGGCGTTGCCGTCTCCATTCCCGCCCTCACCGAGAAGGACGAGGCCGATCTGCGTTGGGCCCTCAAGGCCGGCATCGATCTGGTCGCCCTGTCCTTCGTGCGTCACGGCTCCGACATCGACCGTGTCCACGAGATCATGGACGAGGAGGGACGTCACACCCCGGTCGTCGCCAAGCTCGAGAAGCCGCAGGCCATCGAGAACCTCGACGCGATCATCGACGCCTTCGACGCCGTCATGGTTGCCCGTGGCGACCTCGCCGTCGAGTGCCCGCTCGAGGAGGTGCCGCTGGTTCAGAAGCGCATCATCGAGAAGGCCCGTCTGCAGGCCAAGCCGGTCATCGTTGCCACCCAGATGCTCGAGTCGATGATCCACGCCCCGCGCCCGACCCGCGCCGAGGCTGCCGACGTCGCCAACGCCATCCTGGACGGTGCCGACGGAGTCATGACCTCTGCTGAGACCTCCGTTGGTGACTTCCCCGGCGAGACCGTGCGCACCATGGCCAAGATCGTGGAGTCCACCGAGTCCAACGGCATCGAGAAGATCGCCGACATCGACTGGGACCCGCACACCACTGGCGGCATCATTTCCAAGGCTGCCGTGGAGATTGCCGAGCGTATGCAGGCTCGCTACATCGTGGCCTTCACCAAGTCCGGTGACACCGCTCGCCGTATTTCGCGGCTGCGTTCGCGCACCCCGATGATCGTCTTCACCAACGACGAGAAGACCCCCAAGCACCTGGCCTGGAGCTGGGGTTCCAACGCGGTCATGGCTCCGAGCTTCGACAACCCCGAGGAGCTGTTCGGCTGGGTCAACACCTACCTGCGCGAGCACGGTCTCGTCCCGGTGGGCGAGCGTGTGGTCGTCGTCGCCGGTTCGCCGATGCGCGTTCCCGGCAAGACCAACACCATCCGCGTGCTGCGTATCCGTGAGGACGCCTGAGTTCTTTGCTCTGGTCATCAGGTATCGGGGGGCATGCCTTGATGCCTGATGATCCGGTCCTCGACAACGTCTCCGCTGTCTCGAACCACTGAGTTCTGCGTGACGGTGGGCTCGTGTAGCCCGTCGTCCGAAAGGGCATGAGCGTTAACGACTGTGGGGTCCCGAATCATATGATTCGGGACCCCACATGTTTCTGGATTCGGGGCCTCATATGTTTCAGGTGTTTCGTGGTGAGGCGCTCGCGGTGGGGAGTGTCCCATGGCCACCGAGGGCCCGGCCGTGTGGGATCAGGGTTTGTAGGTCACTGGTTCTGCGCCGGTGGAGTGGAGCTTTGGCTGCGCTTCTGCTCTACCGCCGTTCCGTCGTTTGCTGCCGTCCCTCTCGCACAGCAACGCAGGTCAGCGTCCTGTTCTCTTGCTCATCTTGGGGTGGTGTACTGTCCCGTGTGGTCGTTGTCGGGGGAGTGTGCCTAGTCACCGTGGCACTCTGATCGTGTGTGGGATCAGGGTTTCCTGATCACAGACCCTGCACCGGTGGAGGGAAGCCATGGCGGGGCTCCTGCTCATCTCGCCCTGCGGTCGTCCCTTCGTTTAGTAACGCGGGTCAATGCCCTGCGCTTCTGCCTATCTCGCCTTGGCCCACCGCCCCGCGTGGTTGTATCGGGGGCGTCCATGCCCCCAGGGTATCGGCCGTGTGTGGGATCAGGATTTGCAGCTCAGGTACTCGGTGGATGGGAGCCCTACCTGCGCTCCGGCTCATTTCTCCCTGCCGCCCGTTTCCTCGTTCAGCGACGGGACCAGCGTCCTGTGTTCCTGCTCATCCCGCCCTGCTGTCGTTCCCGCGTTTGCTGCCGCCATCCTTCAAGCAACGCAGGTCAACGTTCTGTGCTCCTGCCCATCTTGACTGGCGTACTGTCCCGCGTGGCCGTTGTCGGAGAGGGGTAATTCACCGTCTAGTAGTGGTAGCTGTCGCTGGGGTGAGTCAGGGTTTTCGTGGGCGTCACTGGAGCGCAGCCAGAAGTACTGGTGGCACTGAGCTCGTTGGTCAATACAGCCTGAGAAAGGTGGTGCATCCTGAGGGATCGAGCGGCCCCGACAAGCTTCGTCATCTGGTGCCCGGGAGGGGAGTCGAACCCCTACGCCCTCACGGACAGCGCATTTTGAGTGCGCCGCGTCTACCATTCCGCCACCCGGGCCAGCTCGCTCATTGTGGCACAAAACTCGCCTCGGAGCACATCATGCTCATGTAGTGCTCCCACGCGGTCTCACATGAGAGGGTGGTTGGCTCCTTGTGGGCCACTCCGGACTCAGATGTGGGCCTCGGCGGCGGGAAAACGTCGGTTGAGGGGGCATTGTGTGACGAAGTCAGGGCAATGCCACGACCATCTGTGCCATCATGTCAGTGGCAGGATACCTGCTCGGCCTGGTGGGTCTGGCCGGCATCCTGGCCATGGCGTCGCGCTAGGATAGCAGGCGTTGTCAACGTCAGACATGCAAGGAAATCAACGTGGGTAACTCAACAAGCTCCGACAAGCGGGTATCTGACATCAATGCGGAGAGTGCTCGTCCCCGAGTCATCGTGGCGGAGGATGAGGCCCTCATTCGCCTGGATCTGGTGGAGCTGCTCGAGGATCAGGGTTACGAGGTGGTGGCCCAGGCCAGTGATGGTGAGGAGGCCGTCTCACTGGCGCGTGAGCTGGAGCCCGATCTCGTCGTCATGGACGTCAAAATGCCCAAGATGGACGGAATCACCGCAGCAGACAAGATTGCCGAGGAACGTATCTGCGCCGTCGTCATGCTCACCGCCTTCTCCCAGCGCGATCTCATCGAACGCGCCAAGGAAGCCGGGGCAATGGCCTACGTCGTCAAGCCCTTCGACGTGTCAGACGTCGTGCCCGCGATCGAGATCGCTCTTGCTCGATTCCAGGAGATCCGTGCTGTTGAAGACGAGATCGCCGACCTTGAGGAGCGTCTTGAGTCCCGCAAGCTCGTCGACCAGGCCAAGGGGATGCTCCAGTCCAGCTTGGGCCTCACTGAGCCAGAAGCCTTCCGTTGGATCCAGAAGACTGCCATGGACCTGCGTAAGTCCATGCGTGAGGTTGCCCAAGGGGTCATCGACCACGGGCGCAAGTGACGGCGGTGTTCGTGTTCAGTCGAGGTCGATGATTTGGCAGCTCACCCGTCCCACCGCGCAGATCCGTCCCAGATCATCGACAATCTCCACCGCGTGAGTCGTGGTACGCCGTCCCAGGTGCATGGCCGTGGCGGTCGCTGTCATGTGCTCTCCCTTGGGGGCGCGCATGTGGGAGACATTGAGCTCGGTTCCCACTGCACCTTTGCCGCTTTGATGTGCAAAGAACATGGCGGCCAAGGAGCCGGCCGTTTCCACCAGCACTCCTGACCCACCGCCGTGCCACAGTCCGAGTGGCTGGGTGTTGCCGGCCAAGGGCGCCTTGATGACGCAACGCTCTGGTGAGAGCTCAATCACCTCGACGCCGAGCTTGTCGTCGAGCGGGCTCACCAGGTCGGTGAGCCATGTGGGGAGTCCGGATTCCTTGGATGCGTAACTCATGTGACGTAGCTTGCCACGTTGGCGAGCGAAGTAGCACCCCTTCCTGCCCCGCTGTGTCATTCGCTCTCGACTCGACGCGGCGGTCAGGGTTTGGCTCGGCTGCCCCACCTTTTCTGATGACACGCGTTTGCTCTCCTTGGCAGGTACCCCTTGTCCTTTGTCAGTGTCAGGTAGTCCTCTCCGGCAGCCGCTCTGTCTTTTTTCTGGTGACACGCGTGTGCTCCCCCTTGATAGTCACCCCTCACCATATTTCCTTGTGGTCGCGAGCTCATTTCCTGCTGGGCACACGGTCATCTCTTTTTTCCGTGGTCGGGGGAGCGGTAGTCGTTGCCAGCATCGAGTGAGTGACATCCTCTGGGCGATCTGTGGAGAAATGGTTGCGAAAGGCCGTGGATGTCACCCTGCTTTGCAGTGGGGCGACTCATGAACAGAAATACCACGCCGGCGTCGCCGATCCAGCTCACAGATGCATGTTTCATGCCTGATGTTTAAAGGACCTACGTGTCTGTGAAGGCTCCACCAGAGCGCCGTGGGGCCGCGTGGGCCGTCGTTGCCGGGAGATCGTGTGGTTCGCCAGTGTCGTGGGAGCCGTGAGGGGCCGTGGGCATCCCCAGTCACGGTTTCCACGGAACTCGTGTGAGGTCGAGAACCGCCTCCAAGACTCGTGAAGGTAACGGAGATGTAGAATTGCTCTCCAGCAGGTGGTCACGCTCCATGACCGGGGGCCCGCCCGACAAGGTGCACCAGCAGATCTTCTCCGAGCGGTCACTCCCCATGCCCGTGGGCCAGAGCTGCCTGTCGAGCCAGCTCGGGCACGTCTGCCCGGCGTGATGAGGCATACCGGGCTTCCGCATCTGCGGGGCCAGTCCATTCAACGAGCACCCTGCCTCCCCGCCCGGAGCGGTTCACAGTGTGCAACCGGTCAGCAACCTGGCTCGTCACGCTCCCATGCGTGGGTGTGCAGCAGAGCCCTGATCGAGGCCTCGCGATCAGAGTAGGCCCTCTCAGTCAGGTTGTGTGGCGGAGTGAACCTGCCCTGCTGTGACACCATTGCTGCCCGTCGTTCCCGACCCGCGTGGCAAATTGGTTGCTGCAGCCGAGGCTTGCCACCAGTCGTGGCAGCTCAAGGTTCTCACAACCAATTTGCCACGCGGGCTCGTGGTACCGGTGATTTTCGGTCGGGGTTGGTCAATGGGGCAGGTGGTTTCTCAGGACAAACCGGCCCGTTCTCCAGCGTCAGCAGCGATGACGACGGGCGCACACATCAGTGCTGGGAGAAAACCGCGTCTTTCATCGCCTAGAGTCGTACACATGAGCCAACGCCCCACCCTGTTGATTGTCGACGGCCACTCGATGGCATTTCGCGCGTTCTTCGCCCTGCCGGTGGAGAACTTCACCACGCGCACCGGCCAGCACACCAACGCGGTGCACGGCTTCGTCTCCATGCTCACTCGACTCATCAAGGATGAGGATCCGAGCCACATAGCGGTGGCCTTCGACCTCCCCGGCGGTACCTTCCGCACCGAGCAGTACCAGGACTACAAGGGCGGTCGGGCAGCCACTCCGCCGGAATTTCCCGGGCAGGTCGAGCTCATCAAGGAGGTTCTCGACGCGCTCAACATCACCCATCTCTCGGTGCCCGGTTATGAGGCCGACGACATTCTTGCAACTCTGGCCATCTCGGCCAGCGCGGCAGACATGGACGCCCTCGTCGTCTCTGGAGACCGGGACGCCATGCAGCTTGTCACCGACCAGGTCACGGTTCTCTACCCCAAGCAGGGCGTCTCCAAGTTGGAGCGTATGACCCCGCAGGCTGTCGAGGAGAAGTACCTCGTCCCCCCGGAACGGTATCCGGAACTGGCTGCTCTGGTGGGTGAACATGCCGACAATCTGCCCGGCGTCCCCGGGGTCGGTCCCAAAACTGCTGCGAAGTGGCTCGCGGCGTACGACGGTCTCGACAACCTCCTGGCGGACGCAGATTCGGTCAAGGGCAAGGCTGGTGCCTCGTTCCGTGACCATCTCGACGACGTCAGGCGCAACCGTCGTCTCAATGCTCTGGTGCGGGATCTGGAGCTGGAGGTTGGCCTTGACGATCTGGCCCGACGTAGTTGGGATCAGCAGGCCACGCGCCAGCTCTTCGACTCCTTGGAGTTCCGCTCACTGTGGGATCGCGTCAAGGCCATGGAAGGCACCGACGGGGCGCAGGACAGTGCGCGAACTGTGGATGTCACCGTCCAGGTGCCAGGAGAAGGCGAGCTCGACTCGTGGTTGCAAGCCCATCGAGATGTTCGACTCGGCGTGGACGCCACCGGGACGTGGGTCTGTGGAGCCGGCGACGTCACTGGTGTCGTCATAGGGTCACCGCAGCAGGAAGCCGTCAGGCTGGACCTCACTGATCTCTGCCCGGCAGATGAGAAGGCCTTCGCCGATTGGCTCGCTGACCCCCACTGCCCCAAGGTCATGCATGCCGCCAAGAGCCAGATCGAAGCCTTCGCAGCACGTGGGATGGCTGTTGACGGTCTCAGCTGTGACACCGAGTTGGCTGCCTACCTGCTGCACCCGGATCGGCGCAAGTATCAACTTGACGATCTGGTTCTTGAGTATCTCGATCTTGAACTTGTCCCGACCCACGATCAACCCAGTCAGGGCACACTCGACTTCGGTGACGACGATGCCACGGTTGAACTGTCTGCGCGTCGAGCGGTACTCATCGCTCGGTTGGCCGACGTCCTCGAGCGGGAACTCGACAATCGCAGCGAGCTCGGCCTGCTCCACGATCTTGAGCTGCCTGTTCAGCGCAGTTTGGTCGCCATGGAACAAGCTGGTGTTGCCGTCGACACCGACGTGCTGGACGGGTTGCGTGCTGACTTCGATTCCCGGGTTCGCAAGGCCGAGGAGCTGGCCTGGCAGGCAGCGGGGGAGCAGGTGAATCTCGGCTCGCCGAAGCAGCTGCAGGCCGTCCTCTTCGACCGTCTCGACATGCCCAAGACGCGCAGGACCAAGTCCGGTTACACCACTGACGCCGCTGCCCTGGAGGGGTTGTTCAAGAAGACCCAACACCCCTTCCTTGCACATCTGTTGGCCCACCGTGAGGCGATCCGCATGCGGCAGACCATTGACGGGCTGCTCAAGTCCATTGCCGACGACGGACGAATCCACACCACCTATCAGCAGACGGTTGCTGCCACCGGTCGACTGTCGAGTACCGATCCCAACCTTCAGAACATTCCCATGCGCACCGAGGAAGGTCGACGTATCCGGGAAGGATTCGTCGTGGGTGAGGGATACGCATCGCTCATGAGTGCCGACTACTCCCAGATCGAGATGCGCATCATGGCCCATGCCTGCGGGGACGAGTCGCTCATCGAGGCATTCGCCTCTGGTCTGGACTTTCACACGGTGACGGCTTCGCACGTCTTCCGGGTGCCGATCGAGGACGTCACCGCGGCCCAGCGTTCCAAGGTCAAGGCCATGAACTATGGCTTGGCGTATGGGTTGAGCGACTATGGGCTCTCGCAGCGACTCGACGTTCCGGTGACAGAGGCTCGTGAACTCATGGACGACTACTTCAGTCGGTTCGGCAAGGTGCAGCAGTATCTCAACCAGGTCGTCGACCAGGCTCGTAGGGATGGGTGGACCTCGACTCTGTTGGGCCGCCGGCGCTATCTACCCGATCTCAACTCGTCGAATCGGCAGCGTCGCGAGATGGCGGAACGCGCTGCCCTCAACGCGCCGATCCAGGGCACAGCTGCCGATCTCATGAAGTTGGCCATGCTCGCTACCGATCAAGGACTTGCTGAGCACGGGATTCGTTCCCGTGTGCTGCTGCAGATCCACGACGAGCTCGTCCTCGAGGTCGCTGCTGGGGAGGAGCAACGGGTGCGTGAGGTCGTCACCGATGCGATGGGTGGCGCCATGGATCTGGCGGTGCCATTGACTGTCGCGATTGGTGTTGGGCGGTCCTGGTTCGACGCGGCGCACTGAGCGCGGTGGCGGCGCACTGAGTGAGAGGACATCGTTGAGCGTGCCACGGACATTCCAGATGTTCCCCTGATCCAGATGATCCTCTGAGTTGTCCGGGGAAGTTCCGCGTGGGCGCCCATGGCATCTTTTCGATACTCGGCTCCCGCGGTGCTTTGCATGGGCATGTGAGTGCTGGACGTGGTGTCCGGGGTTGGGCCTTCTGGCGGTCTGGCGCGCATGCTCTTTCCGTGCTGCCACCCAAGGCCTTCGCGTCGATGAGCAGATACCACCGTGGGGGGTGTGCGCTCCTGCACGGTGCATCTTTTGCCGCTGCTGTGGTGTTCCTGTGCGTCGATGGGGTGGTTGTCATGTGGAGTGTCAGATGAGGCGGTTGGCAACACGATTACCACGGGTGATCGTGGGAACAGGGGCGCGGTGTGTCTTGGTCAGTTTCTCGATTCGGAGCGGCCATCCCGAATCATTCCGCTGGTTGCTCTTTGAAAAGCGAATTTAGATTGAGTCGAGACCAATCATGATGTGGCGGAGCTGTGGTTCGGTGTAGTGGCGCGTGGGCTTGTGACGAATGTGGAGGTGGGTGGTGATCCAGTCGAGGACGAAGTGCGGGTGGTGGCGCAGCATGGTGGGTGTGATGTGGAGGATCTTCCAGCCGTGTCGCTCGAGGTGAGCAGTGCGCATCATGGTGTGTTCGTAGCCATCGATGGTGCCGTGGATGGTGCGACCGTCAATCTCTATGGCGAGTTTCTCAGCGTTGAAGGCTTGGTCAAGGTAATAGGCGTGGTTTCCGGCGTGGATTTCGTGGTTGGATTTGTGGCCGGTGATGCCGGTGGCTCTGAGCAGTCGTGCCATGTGAAGTTCGGGGATGGACCAGGCGTTGAGGGCTATATCGGCCAAGGCCTGGTCGATCTGGGTTTTGGGATATCGGCCGGTGAGGCTTTTTCGGGCTGCACGGCAGGAACCAGGTGAGACGAGGCGCTGCCGGAGCGCTTCACAGACCCAGTCCCAGTTCCCATGGATGGCGAGGATGAGGACGCAGACTTCTGGTGTGGTGAGGCGGATGTGTTCGCGATAGGTGATGAATCGATCGGGGATGTGCCAGCGGTGCACGGTGATTCCTGGTCGGCTCAGATGCCGGGTGAGTGAACATGCCTCGATGCTGGTGATGCCGGTGAAGTCGAACACGTGGCGGGTGTTGGGCGCTGTCATGCCGTGCATGATGAGGGCAGCTTTTCCGGTGAGGATGGTGTTGGGGTCCCAGAGCCAGAGAGCTCGGATGAGGGTGGTGGGGTCGTGGGCCAGTGCTGCGGCGGCTATCACACCTGGTAGCACACGTACTGCGTCTCCGCGAGCGACGGTTCGGTCGGCTTGGCCTCGGTATGGTGAATTACGGCGGACACGGGCCACGCCGGTGTGATTGAGGTGGTCGTACAAGGTTGTCACGTCTGTGGTTGTTGTGGCCGGGGCTGATTTCCGGCGTGTTTGCCATTCCTTGTGGACAGTGATCGGGCGAGAAGACTGAGTTGCTGTGGATATTTTGTTCGGCACGACCGAGGATGCCGTTCGCAGTGGTAGATCCTGTAGGTGCCACCACGATCACCACAGCAGCCGGCGGAGAAATCCTCGAAGACGAGTCACCCGATCACCGTGTCGTCGGCCCTGTCATGAGCGGGTTGCAGACCCACCCCTGATCACTCGACTGTTGTTTCAGCGAGCATCTGTATCCGCCGGATGGGGACCCACTCATGGCGTGGAATGGGTTGCGGGTCCTGGCTGGATGCTCCGAATGGGAGGGTCCTTGGCCGATGAGGGGGTCCTTGGGCAGGGGTGAAAATCGCCGGTACGAGCGGAGCGCGAGCCACTACGGACCAGGTTGACCCTCTCCCGCGGAGGGCTGTAAAATGCCCAAATGTCATCGCTGTGCGCTCTCGGACAGAGGGGAGCGCCGAGGGCTTCATGTTTTCGAGCATGGCCCAAGGGGTGGCACCACACATCCACGCAACCAACCGGAGTCCTACTACATGACCTCCTCCACTGAGGCCTCCACCTCGAATTCGGTCGACAACGACCAGCAGACTGCCGCCACCGCCACCGAGAACAGCTCGGTCACCGTTGACGACCTGGGCAGCACCGAAGCCTTCATGGCTGCGGTCGACGCCACCATCAAGTACTTCAACGACGGTGACATCGTCACCGGAACCGTCGTCAAGGTCGACCGCGACGAGGTCCTCCTCGACATCGGTTACAAGACCGAGGGCGTCATCCCCTCCAAGGAGCTGTCGATCAAGCATGACGTCGATCCATTCGATGTCGTCAAGGTCGGTGACGAGATCGAGGCCTTGGTCCAACAGAAAGAGGACAAGGAAGGCCGCCTCATCCTCTCCAAGAAGCGTGCTCAGTACGAGCGTGCCTGGGGCAGCATTGAGAAGATCAAGGACGAGGAGGGTGTCGTCTCCGGCACCGTCATCGAGGTCGTCAAGGGCGGCCTGATCGTCGATATCGGTCTGCGTGGCTTCCTGCCGGCCTCCTTGGTCGAGATGCGTCGTGTTCGTGACCTCCAGCCCTACGTCGGCGAGGAGATCGAGGCCAAGATCATCGAGCTCGACAAGAACCGCAACAACGTGGTTCTGTCGCGTCGCGCCTGGCTCGAGCAGACCCAGTCCGAGGTTCGCCACAACTTCCTGCAGCAGCTGCAGAAGGGGCAGATCCGCAAGGGCGTCGTCTCCTCCATCGTCAACTTCGGTGCCTTCGTCGACCTCGGTGGGGTTGACGGCCTGGTCCACGTCTCCGAGCTGTCCTGGAAGCACATCGACCACCCGGGTGAGGTCGTCGAGGTCGGTCAGCCGGTCACCGTTGAGGTGCTGGACGTCGACATGGATCGCGAGCGCGTCTCCCTGTCGCTCAAGGCCACCCAGGAAGATCCGTGGCAGGCCTTCGCCCGGCTGCACCAGATCGGCCAGATCGTTCCCGGCAAGGTCACCAAGCTCGTCCCGTTCGGTGCCTTCGTCCGTGTCGAGGACGGCATCGAGGGCTTGGTTCACGTCTCCGAGCTCGCCGAGCGTCACGTGGAGATCCCCGAGCAGGTTGTCTCGGTCAACGACGACGTCATGGTCAAGATCATCGACATCGATCTGGATCGTCGTCGCATCTCGCTGTCGCTCAAGCAGGCCAACGAGGGTATGGACACCACCTCCGACGAGTTCGACCCCTCGCTGTACGGCATGACCGCCTCCTACGACGAGAACGGCAACTACATCTACCCCGAGGGCTTCGATCCGGAGACCAACGAGTGGAAGCCCGGCTACGACGAGCAGCGCATCGCCTGGGAGCAGCAGTACGCCGAGGCCCAGGCTCGCTGGGAGGCCCACAAGAAGCAGGTCATCGCTGCCGAGGAGGCTGAGCGTGAGGCTGCCGTGGAGCAGCCTGCCTCCGCCACGTCCTACACTTCGCAGGCTCCGACCGAGGGTTCGCTTGCCTCTGACGAGGCTCTGCAGGCCCTGCGTGACAAGCTCACCAACGGCTGAGTTTTTCCTGAGCACTACTGCTGACGCGTCCCCCTCACCCGCCGTGGTGAAGGGGACGCGTTGTTTGTCGCGCAGTTTTTCACAGTGCACTCCTTGCGCAGAAGGCACGTGGACAGTACGGGCAGCATGAAGCCGAGACCGCAAATGCGTTCCCCACGCAGAGGACACGTGTCTCGACGTGGTGCATGATCTGGCCACCATGAAAGGTTGACTCATTCGCGGAGTGTTGATGCGAATCGCTGCTAGCACGAATCGTTCGGAAAACTCGCAAGGCTCGGTATGAGGGGTTGCCCCTTCACGGAGTGTTGGCGTACCGAGCGCCTTGACCAACGACGAGCCAAAAAGACCAGCTGTGGCGGATGGGTGACGGGATCCCCGGGAAAACTGCTCGGCGGATTTCCCGTGCTGTTCGTAGAGCTTCCGTTCCGCGTCTGACTGCCGAGTTGGCACTGAGTTCGCTTCGCTCTGGCGGCAGCCGAGCTGGCTCTGCGAGCTTCCTCCTGCTCACAGAGCTTCCCCTGCCGTGGGGCGAATCTCTGTGTGGTAATCGTGGTCGAGAACGATGAAGATGCCACTGCGCGTGGCAGAACATGGGGATGCGAACAGGATGTGCACACCCCTGACGAATGCAGCGAGATATTTCAGTGGCCCTCGCCAGGATCATGACTTGCGGGATTCTGGTTGCCTGAGATCTCAGCTTTCCGTGCCGCGTCAGCAGAGGGAGAGAGTCAACGGCCTGCCCGATGCAGATGCCCACGATGACGCGCCCATGGTCGACCACGTTCATGACACAATGGGTTGGTGAGCTTCGCACCAGTCTCTGCACCACGCCGCCGTCGTATCGCGCTCACCGGGGGCATTGCGTCTGGCAAAACCACGGTGGCCCAGCTCCTCGCCCAGCGCGGGGCTCTCGTCCTCGACTACGACCAGTTCTCCCGCGACGTTGTCGCGCCCGGTGGCACAGGACTGTCCCGGGTGGCTGCCGAGTTCGGCCCTGAGGTCCTCAACGAGGACGGTAGCTTGAATCGAGCGGCCCTGGCTGAGGTGGTCTTTTCCGATGCACAAGGACGGCAACGGCTGGAAGCCATTCTGCATCCACTCGTCACAGCCCGGGCAGATGAACTTGAGGCACAGGCCCCAGCAGACCAACTCGTCATCCACGACGTTCCGCTGCTGGTCGAAGCAGGGCTTGCTGACAGGTTTGACGTCATCATCGTCACCGATCTCGATCCTGACGAACAGGTGAAACGTGCCCAGGCCCGAGATGGCTCATCGGAACAGCAGGTACGTGATCGAATGGCTGCCCAGGCCAGCCGGGCTGAGCGTCTCGCGGTGGCTGCCCATGTCATCGACACCTCGGGGGCGCTGGAGGAATTGGACGCCAAGGTTGATCGGCTGTGGGCTGAGTTGGTGACGTGACGTCGGACGGCATGGGAAATGGCTTGGCAGCGGCATAGCCTTGGATCATGCGTCCTGTCAACGAGATCACCCGTCGAATCGCCCCAATGCACGTCGTGAGCGAATTCCAGCCTTCCGGCGACCAGCCCAAGGCCATTGACGAGTTGGAGCGACGTCTCAAGGAAGGTGAACAGGACGTCGTGCTGCTGGGTGCCACCGGCACCGGCAAGACGGCCACCGTCGCATGGCTTGCGGAACGGGTGCAGCGCCCGATGCTCGTCATGCAGCCCAACAAGACCCTGGCAGCGCAGTTCGCCCAGGAGCTGCGCGGATTCTTCCCGGACAACGCCGTCGAGTACTTCGTGTCGTACTACGACTACTACCAACCAGAGGCGTATGTTCCGCAGACCGATACCTACATCGAGAAGGACTCCAACATCAACGATGAGGTGGAGCGACTGCGACACTCTGCGACCACGTCGTTGCTCACCCGCCGCGACGTCATCGTCGTCTCCACGGTGTCGGCCATCTATGGTTTGGGCACCCCGTCGGAGTACGTGGAGCGGATGATCACCTTGGAGGTTGGTCAGGAGTGGGACCGACGTGAGTTGTTGTCCGAACTCATCACCAACCAGTACGTTCGCAACGACATCTCTTCCGAACGCGGCACGTTCCGAGTCCAAGGTGACACCATCGAGATCTTCCCGGTGTATGAGGAGAACGCAGTACGTATCGAATTCTTCGGCGATGAGATCGAAGCGCTCACCACGATGCATCCCATCACCGGCGAGGTGCTGCACGAGGACGACATCGTCTACGTCTTCCCCGCGAGCCACTATGCTGCTGGTCCGGAACGCATGGAGCGAGCGATGAAATCGATCGAGGCCGAGTTGTCTGAGCGTCTGACGATCCTGGAGCGTGATGGCAAGCTCTTGGAGGCGCAACGCCTCAAGATGCGTACCACCTATGACCTTGAGATGATGCACCAGATTGGTTCGTGCTCCGGGATCGAGAACTATTCGCGGCACATTGACGGGCGCGGTCCCGGTACCGCCCCGAACTGTCTGCTCGACTATTTCCCCGAGGACTTTCTCCTTGTCGTTGATGAATCGCATGTGACGATTCCTCAGATCGGCGGTATGTACGAGGGTGACATGAGCCGCAAACGCACCCTCGTCGAACACGGTTTTCGACTGCCCAGCGCCATGGACAATCGGCCGCTCAAATTTGACGAGTTCGTCCAACGTATTGGTCAGACGGTGTATCTCTCGGCAACTCCGGGTAGCTACGAGACGGAGCGTGCCAACGGTCAGGTGGAGCAGATCATTCGTCCCACCGGCTTGGTGGATCCGGAGATCATCGTCAAGCCGACCAATGGTCAGATCGACGACCTCATGGGCCTGGTCAAGGAACGTGCCGAGCGTGACGAACGAGTCCTCGTGACGACATTGACGAAGAAGATGGCGGAGGATCTCACCGACTATCTCATGGAGCATGGGGTACGTACTAGATATCTTCATTCCGAGATCGAGACCCTGAAACGCATCGAGTTGCTCAAACAACTGCGTATGGGTGAGTACGATGTGCTGGTGGGTATCAATCTGCTGCGTGAGGGGCTTGACCTTCCCGAGGTGTCACTCGTCGCCATTCTGGACGCCGACAAGGAGGGATTTCTGCGTTCGGATCGGTCGCTCATCCAGACCATCGGTCGCGCAGCCCGAAACGTCAATGGCCAGGTCGTCATGTACGCTGACACGATCACTGAGTCGATGGGGTTTGCCATTGACGAGACGAATCGTCGTCGCGAAATCCAGCTGGCCTACAACAAGGAACACGGCATCGATCCGACGCCGCTGCGCAAGAAGATCGGTGACATCACCGAGATGTTGGCACGTGAGGAGGCCGACACCGACGAACTCGTGGCCCGGTTCGACTACGGCAAGGGACACCGTGGCTACGACTCGATGATCACCGATGAGCAACGGGCACATCGGCAGCTGGACAGCGGGAAGATGAGCGAGCAGGAGCTTGGCGACCTCATTGTGGAGCTCACCGCGCAGATGCGTGACGCTGCTGGCGAGCTCAAGTTCGAGGTGGCGGCACGTCTGCGTGACGAGATCGCTGACCTCAAGAAGGATTTGCGCCAGATGGTGGAGGCCAACCGCTGAGTTGAGAGCATCGGTCGGTGGGAGACCCTTGGGTGGCCCAATATTTTCTACCGACCGCTGCATGAGGCGTTGAAGCCTCGGTTCTGAACCTATGTGATGCCATGGCTTGGACTCGGCGCGTGGTATTTCTGTTACGGATGGTGTGTGCTGCCACGCCTCGTGGCATGAACGTGATGTGGGAACGGATTTTCCACGCTCCGTCCAGCGACCACGCACCAGTTGCTGGGGATGGCTTGCGCTACGCAGGAGATGCCTCACGGGATTCAGGCGAAAGGATCCGGCGACCTCAGGGATCGTCGGGGTGGGGGAATCGGCCGTACATGTCGCGCAGGGCTTTTCTGCAACAGAAAAACAAGGTGACAGAGCGGGTCACGGGATGTCACACTGGTAACTCCTGAGGGGGAGTAGTCTGCGAATGCTGTGGTCGTCACCACGGTCGCGCCATCGCGATCCGGCCACCCGACTCCGAGAGTGACTTGGAGTGGACGAGACCTTCGGACCTTCCCATGCACGTCAGGAGGCCCGATGCCTGTCCACTCGTACACTTGGATCATCACCATCGCCGTCATGCTCGGTCTGCTCATCTTTGATGTGCTCCTCATGAAACGGCACCCACACAAACCATCTGCCAAGGAATGCAGCATCTGGGTCAGCGTTTACATCGGGCTTGCGTTGATTTTCGGGATGGGCGTCTGGATGCTCGCCGGTAGGTCATGGGGGCGTCAGTTCTATGCGGTGTGGATAACTGAATACAGTCTGTCTCTGGACAATTTGTTCATCTTCATCATTCTCATGAGCAAGTTGAAGGTTCCGGAGAAATTGCAGCAATTCGCATTGTTGTGTGGAATCATTCTTGCCTTGGTTTTCCGCGGCGTTTTCATTGCACTTGGCAAGGCTGTCCTCGACGCCTGGGCTTGGGTGTTCTTCGTCTTCGGACTTTTCCTGTTGTACTCGGCGATCAGCTTGGTCAAGGAGTACTTCTCCACGGATGGCAGTGAGGGGGATGCTCCCGACAACGCCCTCATGAGATGGGTGAAGCGCCGAGTCCCCACCACTGGTGACTACCGTGGAACGGCATTTCTGGTCAAGGAGGATGGTAAGCGTCTGGCCACGTCCATGCTCACCGTGATTGTTGCTCTGGGGAGTACGGATCTACTCTTCGCCCTGGATTCCATCCCGGCAAGTTATGGATTGACCAATGAGCCTTACCTCATTTTCACAGCAAACGTCTTTGCTCTCATGGGGCTTCGGCAACTGTATTTCCTGTTGGGAAATCTGCTCAACAGGCTGGTTTTCCTGCAGCTGGGATTGGCAGTCATCTTGGGGTTCATTTCTCTCAAACTCGTGGGGCATGCCATGAACCATTACGGTCTCGATGAGAAATGGTTGGGGTTCTCTGCAGAGACGTCGGAAGGCGTCTCTCTGGGGGTCATCATCGTCACCCTCATCGTCACGACGGTGGCGTCACTGACGTACTCCCGTCTGCACCCGGGAGCGAGTGGGCGCGACTGAAGCTGTGTCGATGGGTGGGATGATGTCCGCCGAATGCGTCCATATATGCAGATGAGCACTCGGTCAGACAATTGCTGTTGCGTACGGGCATCGTGAACTATCCCCGTGGATTTGTCTCCACGTCCGCCATGAGTGCCTTCCGTCAGCTCAGCAGCGGGATCACCAGGTGCTCGGCCCCGGTGAGAGAATTCGAAGTGCCACGTCCGGACAACCACCCGGCGAGTTCGGCGTCTGAGCCATGCACTGTTGTGGCAAAACCGCTTGAACCAATGCGGTCGGTGTAACCGGAGTCTGACACGATGCGCAGCGCCGGAACGTCTGCACGGTTGTGGAGTCGGAAACACACCCATTGCAGCAGTATGCGAGCGCTGAGGTCGTCAAGACTGCGCAGATCAAAGTCGATGTCCAAATCGACGTGGTGCAGCACGACCTCCGCCAGACGGACGGAGGGGAGCTCGTGGGCATGGACGAGTATCCCCGGGCCGAGGATCACTGGTGTGGCGGGGTCCACAGGATCAAGTGCGTCAAAGATCTCGTGGAGTTCGCCTGCTGCTGTGTCCATGTCGATCTGCAGTTCGACTCCCGGACGTTCCGACCCGCGCTCGATCTCGGAGATGCGATTTTCGCGTGATTCGTACAGGGGACCGGGTTGCTCACCGTTGACGAGTGCTGAGGCCACTCGACCCAGGGCTTGGGCACCTCGTGCCAAATGCGTTGCGACATGCGCGCGTGTCCATCCCGGTAGCAGACTGGGAGACTGCCATTGCTCATCGGAAATGTCCATGGTGGCACCGAGCAGTCGCTGGGTGGCATCCCTTTTCGCTTGGCGGACCTCGGACATGGGTGCATCAATGCGTAACCCCGATGAGTGCGTCTGCGAGGTGGTCATGACTCGACCATATATTGTCTGATCTGCTGAAACGATCCTCCCTCGGTTCAGCAGGGTTGGAGCGACACTATCCACTCATGCGGGTCGTGGCTGGGCGTGGAATTGTGGTGGGCGAGTGCGTCTGCTGCCACATGGGGTGGCAGGTGGGACGCTCTGAGACCCGTCGTCCGTAGCGGCAGCAGTTGCCTGGCCTCAATTTCAGATCGATGCGCTCCAGGTGTCCCAACAAGGGTCCATGGGCAAATTGGGAGATGCACTGACTCCGGGGGAGCTGCCGCGGGGGCCTCGTGACGTCCTTGTGGCGTGCAGCCTTCATGGCCTCGGCATCTTCCGGCGAGCTGTGGCTTTTCTGTTACGCGCCGTGGATACTGCCACGAGAGATGGTAGATGGTTGCGTTGTGAACAGGATTTCCACGAAGCCTGTTCCCCATGCACGGTTTGGGCCATGTACGGATTGGACGCATCGGCAGTAGACCCGGCGGCCTATTCGGGTCTGCCTACCTCCGTGCCCAGTCTGATCGAAGACATGGCTTGGCGTGTCTGTCATGGGGTGAGAAACGAGTAGCACCGGGACGTGAAAACGGGGATGTGAAAGCTGTGAGCTGTGGTAAATCCGTTGTGAAGTGAAAGTGCTGCCACGTGGGGCAGCAGAGTGATCGGCGGGAACGAGATTTCCACGGAGGGGATTGGTCACGGTCGACCACGCAGGCTTGCGGGTCTGGATCCGTGTGGGACTGAAATCTGCGATGGAGATGAATCGCGCCGGAGATGGGGAGGGTTGCTCCTGATGCCAGGCTGTCGCCCCGATGCCATGATGTTGAGGGGTGTGGGGGCGCGGCGATGAAGTTGCTGTGGTTTTTCTGTTACAGATTGCGGTTGTTGCCATATGGGTGGCAGCGGAGATCAGGGGAAACAATTTTTCCGCGGAAGCGGGCATATTGTTCAGGGCCTGCCGAGGTGGTTGTGGGGTCGTGGAGAGGTCGCGCTGAAGCGGCCATGGAGTCGTGAAGTGGTCATATCGTTCGAGGCCGGTTCGGACCCGCCGAAGTGACTGTGGAGTCGTGAGGCGCGCTTATCGTACGAGGTCGACTTGGGCCCGCCGAGGTGGCGGCGGAGTTCCGGGGAAACAGGTTTTCCGCGGAAGCGGGCATGTTGTTCAGGATCGGCTTGGAGCCTGCTGGGATGGTTGTGGGGTCGTGTGAAGCGGGCATATCGTTCGAAGTCGGCCTGGGTTTCGCCGAGACGGCTGCGGAGCCGTGAAGTGGCGTGCCGTTCGGGGCCGGCACTTCCAGCCTGCTGCAGGATCTCACCCGTGCGGACTCGGAAGTGGTCCTCACCAAGGCTGGTCTGCCGTCGCCGGACGAACCTCACCCTTGTGAGTTCGGAAGTGGTTGAGATGGTGCGGTTCTGAGCAGACCTGGCCCTTGAGGACTCGACGCCATGAGAGAACGCCTCCCAGCGCGCCCGGCGGATCTGTGAGGATTACCTCGCCCCTCCCGTAACATGGCTGGACGTGAGTGGTGATCGAATAGTCGTGCGGGGAGCCCGGGAACACAATCTGCGCAATGTCAACGTGGAACTTCCTCGGGACCAGCTCATCGTCTTCACCGGCCTCAGCGGGTCGGGCAAGTCATCCCTGGCCTTCGACACGATCTTCGCCGAGGGTCAGCGCCGCTACGTCGAGTCCCTGTCGGCATATGCACGTCAGTTCCTCGGTCAGATGGACAAGCCCGACGTCGACTTCATCGAGGGGCTGTCCCCGGCGGTGTCCATCGACCAGAAGTCGACCTCGCGCAACCCGCGTTCCACGGTGGGCACCATCACCGAGATCCACGACTACCTGCGTCTGTTGTGGGCGCGCATCGGTGTGCCGCACTGCCCCATCTGTGGCGAACCCATCGCCAAACAGACCCCGCAGCAGGTCGTCGACCGGCTGCTCACCATCGACGAACGCACCAAGTTCCAGGTGCTCGCCCCAGTGGTACGTGGCCGCAAGGGGGAGTACGTCGAACTGTTCCGCCAGCTCACCACCGACGGTTTCACTCGTGTGCGGGTGGACGGCACGGTGTACCGGCTGGGTGAGGTGCCGGCCCTGGACAAGAAACGCAAGCACGACATCGACGTGGTCGTCGACCGGCTCGTCGTCAAGCCCTCGATCAAGCAGCGGCTCACCGAGTCGGTGGAGACCGCCATGCGGCTGGCGAGTGGCGTCGTCGCCGTCGACTTCGTCGATCGCCCCGAGGACGCCCCGGACCGGGAACGGCGGTTCTCGGAGAATCTGGCCTGTCCCAATGGCCACGACGTCGAGATGGATGAGCTGGAGCCGAGGCAATTCTCGTTCAACGGCCCGTGGGGTGCCTGCCCGGTGTGCTCCGGGCTGGGAACGACCCAGGACGTCGACCCGGAGCTCGTCGTCCCCGATTCCCAGGTGAGTCTGGTGGACGGGGCCGTAGCGCCGTGGGCGACCCCCCAGGTGGCCAGACACTTCAGACACGTCTTCGAGGGGTTGGGTGCCGATCACGACTTCGACCCGACCCTGCCGTGGGCCGAACTTCCGAAAAAGGTGAGGAAGCTCGTCCTGGAGGGTGACGGCGATCCGGTCATGGTGACCTACCGCAACCGGTTCGGACGGGTGCGTTCCTTCTCGCAGAACTACGAGGGCGTGCTGCACTACGTGCGTCGTCGTTACGACGAGGCCGAGACGGACTCGGCCCGGTCGCGGTGGGGGCAGTACCTGCGCGAACATCCCTGCCCGGCCTGCGACGGCAAACGCCTCAAACCGTCCAGTCTGGCGGTGACGGTGGACGGGCACTCCATCGCCGATGTCGCCGACATGTCGGTGGGCAAGGCGTCGGAATTCTTCGACGCCCTCACCCTCAGCGAGCGCGACGCCATGATCTCGGCGCGAGTGGTCAAGGAGGTACGAGCCAGGCTGCGTTTCCTCGTCGACGTCGGCCTGGACTACCTCACCCTGTCGCGCTCGGCGGGATCGCTGTCGGGCGGTGAGGCCCAGCGGATCCGGCTCGCCACGCAGATCGGCTCGGGCCTGGTGGGTGTGCTCTACGTGCTTGATGAGCCGTCCATCGGGCTGCACCAGCGCGACAACCGTCGTCTCATCGAGACCCTCGTGCGGCTGCGAGACATGGGCAACACGCTCATCGTCGTCGAACATGACGAGGAGACGATCCGCGAGGCCGACTGGGTGGTAGACGTCGGCCCGGGAGCCGGTGAGCACGGCGGCAAGATCGTCGTGAGCGGCCCGGTCAAACAGCTGCTCGCCAGCAGGGAATCCCTCACCGGGGCCTACTTGGCAGGCAGACGCTCGATCCCGGTGCCGCAGGTGCGTCGCCCCCGCACCGGCCGTGATCTCGTCGTCAAGGGGGCGCGTCAGAACAATCTCAAGAACATCGACGTCACCTTCCCGCTGGGGCAGTTCGTCGTCGTCACCGGCGTGAGTGGCTCGGGCAAGTCGACGCTCGTCAACCAGATCCTCTACACCTCGTTGGCCAGTCGTCTGCACGGGTCGCGCACGGTTCCGGGCAGGCACGACACCGTGACAGGCATTGACGAGATCGACAAGGTGATCCACGTCGACCAGTCGCCGATCGGGCGCACACCGCGCTCCAACCCGGCCACCTACACCGGGGTGTTCGACAAGATTCGCGCACTGTTCGCCCAGACTCCCGAGGCGAAGATACGCGGCTACCAGCAGGGGCGGTTCTCGTTCAACATCAAGGGTGGGCGGTGTGAGAACTGCCAGGGTGAAGGCACCATCAAGATCGAGATGAACTTCCTGCCCGACGTCTACGTCCCCTGTGAGGTGTGTCACGGCGCGCGCTACAACCGCGAGACGCTGGAGGTGCACTACAAGGGCAAGACGATCGCCGACGTGCTCGACATGCCGATCGAGGAGGCGGCGGAGTTCTTCGAACCGATCAAGTCCATCCATCGGCACCTCAAGACCCTTGTCGAGGTGGGGTTGGGGTACGTGAGGCTGGGGCAGCCTGCGACCACCCTGTCCGGTGGTGAGGCGCAGCGCGTCAAGCTGGCCTTCGAACTGCAGCGACGCTCGACGGGGCGTACCCTCTACGTCCTCGACGAGCCCACCACCGGGCTGCACTTCGAGGACATCAACAAGCTGCTCAAGGTGCTTGGCAGGCTCGTCGAGCAGGGCAACTCGGTGATCGTCATCGAGCACAATCTGGACGTCATCAAGACGGCTGACTGGATCATCGACATGGGTCCCGGCGGGGGCGACGGCGGTGGCACCGTCGTGGCGCAGGGCAGCCCGGAGGAGGTTGCGGCCTGTCCCGACTCGTTCACCGGGCAGTTCCTGGCGGAGATTCTCTGAGGGGTGGGCCACCCCAGGTGCGTGGGGCGGACGCTACCCCAGACGCAAGAACCACAAAGTCCTTGCACTCTGCTCCAGATGCGTGGGGTAGCCCATAACGGCAACGTCCAGCCCGATCCCCGGTGCATCACACCCTGCTGCAGGCGCGCTGGGTGGGCAGTGGATGGGGCCCAGGCACGCAGTGGATGGTGATCCTCACCGCCCACCCCTCTGGGGGAGTGGAGCCGGGGAACCGGTGGTGCTGTCGTGGTGGATGAGTCGCTCCTACCCTTCCAGGGGGAGTGGAGCCGTTGCGTGCGGGACCGCCCGGGGCAGGGCGGCGTCGGTCACGCCCCAAGATCTCAACCTTCCTGTTCGTGACAGGGCTGGGGCCAAGGCCTTCAGTTCCCTTGGTTCTGGAGAGAGCTTCAGGGGCTGAGGGTGGCAGGTGGGCGCTGCTCTCAGCGGGTGCCGGGATTTCCGGTGGCGCTGGCTCGTGCGCCATGCACCATGCCGGCGACGACGAGGTGATCGACTCGGTTGATCCAGTGCACTTCACAGGAGTTGGGATGGATCTCGATCATCGAGGTGGACGTGTTGGCCAGGTTGAACCACCACGGTTCGGTGCCGGTGGGGTAGTCGGCCAGCTGGGCGGCGCGCTGTGGAGCGATGATCGTCTCTAGGGTGAGTGCCCCGATGGCGCCGTGCCCCACCCAGGCGACGACGTCGTCATCGGCGTGGGCACTGATAAGCCACGACGCGATCCGGCTGGCCCGCTCGACGGCATGGGCCGGGGTCTCGATGTCGTCGTGGTACCAGCCGTCCGCGGTGATGTCTGGATCGAGGACGGCACGCGGGGTGTGTGCGGCAAGCGCGGAGCGCGACGAGCCGGGGTGGGCTCGGGGTCCATCCGGGGTGATCTGCACCGGACCGGGGCGTTCGTGCAGCAGGCTCTTGACACCGATCGGAAGATCGAGGGCGTCGGCCAGTGGCGCGGCGGTCTGCAGGGTACGGCTCATGGGGGAGCAGTAGATGTGCGTCGGGCGCGGGTCGACGCCGGGAATCCAGTCGGCGAGCGCGTGCGCCTGACGGTGCCCGAGCTCGGTGAGTTCCGGGTCGGGTAGACGACCGGTGGTGTAGGCGTTTCCTCCTTGGTTGGCGAGTGCGTTGTTGGTGGACTGTCCGTGGCGGATGAGGAGAAGATGCACGGCATCAGCCTACTGGTGAGCTGCGCCCACGGTCATCATCAATGGACTGCCGCTGGCATACTGTTCTGCCTAGTGGTGCACACATGCAGACGCTCCACGAGGCAGTTGACGAGGGATCATGATGGGGGCCACGGAGATCGGGGTTGAGACCTTTCGAGTCCCAGCTGGGCGTGTTCTATGAAGAGATAGCTTCTGACATGGATGGTTGCCACGTTCATTCAATACCGTTGAATGCTCATCTTTCTACCGGGCACACGCTCCCATGGTGTTCAGGTCACCTGTCACCAGGAAGATCGGATAGATGGGTACTCAATTCCAACCCCGTGCACTGGCATCACGTATTCACGGTTAGTGTTATCGCTATGAGGCATTGCAAGGTTGTTGCCGTTGGTGCTGCTGCGGCTCTCGTATTGACGGCGTGTGGGTCGTCGAAGGATTCATCCACGCAGGTATCACCTGCTTTCAAGGTGTCGGCGTCTGCACAGGCATCCTCTTCAGTATCTTCCGTGGGTACGTCGGCGTCGGTGACGCCCTCCGCCACCCCAACGCCTACGCCCACCCCCACTCCGACCCCGCACAAGCCTGATGCGACGAAGGCTGATCTGGAGTCGATGGAGATTCCGAGTGATTGCACTGTCTCTGCAGACGCACGACTGTCCAACGGCGAGTTCCATGACAAGAAAAATCACATTGACGTGAGGCTCGTCGGCACCTCAGCTTCCGTGGACGTCAATGGGGATCGGGTCCGAGAACAGGTTTCCTTCTTGAACTGCTACACGGGAGGAAATGCACCTTTGCCGGACTTTCTCGCTGTCGTAGGTCGTGGTGGACGTCTCATCGCTTTCAAAGGCTTGGAATCCTTGAACCCTGCGGCTGTACATGGGTTCAATGGAAAAACGGTGACTGCCCATGGCCACGACATCAGATTTACCGCAGACATCACTGGTGTTCCCATGTCAGGTATTGCCAAGGTGAAGGGCAGCCAATTGATCTTCGACATGGATCCCGGTCCGTGGAAGAATGCCAGCTTCACCATGCAAGGTTTTGGTCCAGCAAAGGTTGGATCGCAGGTCAAAAATATGCCGGGGGCACAATATGATGACTCGTGCGGCATCGTCAGGGTTCCGGGCAGGCCACGTAATTTGGACATCGTTCCCGATGACAGTGGTACCGTCATCAAACATGTGGGCACCAGGGATCCGAAGTTCCACACCCGATCTGGTGCCCACGTCGGTATGTCCGAGAAGCAGCTGCGCAAGATCTATGGTTCGGCTCTGAAACCAGTGACGGTTGGCTCACAATCGCCCACGGAGGGTTTGGCCATCAGCAGTGGTGGACACTCCATGGCCTTCTGGTTGGATTACGAGGATCGCCATGTCACGACCATCTACGTCTCTGATGGACCGGCAGGTCCTATCAGTTATTGTGATGACGCCTATAAGGAAGACTGGTCCTGACCCCATCCGTTGGCAGTTCCCTGTCATTGGTGCTCTCACGCTTGCTCCAGTTGGGTGAGCAGGTACCGTAGACCTCTGCTCGCCGATGTCTTGACCGTGGGGAGGCGTGAACATGCGTGATGCCAGCGCGCCCACCCCGGCTTGCCTCGCAACTGGGTCGCGTGGATCGCGTCCAATGTGTCTGGGTCCGGTGGAGTCCAATCCGGCGGAGCAACTCCCCGCGATCCCGAGACCAGCTGCACCGAGTCCAGTGTGGTGGGGGCCAGCACCTCTGAACGTGGTGGTCTCCACCTCGGCAGGGCCGAACCGTGGCTGACCCGTCCACCTACCGCCCCGCCCCCGGCACGATCCCCACCCAGCCCGGCGTCTACCGATTCAGCGACGAGCACGGTCAGGTCATCTACGTCGGCAAGGCGAAGAACCTGCGCAACCGTCTCAACTCGTACTTCCAGGACATCTCGGCCCTGCACCCGCGCACCCAGCGCATGGTCACCACCGCCGCCCACGTGCAGTGGACCGTCGTGCAGAACGAGTTGGAGTCCCTGCAGCTCGAGTACACGTGGATCAAGGAGTTCGACCCACGGTTCAACGTCATGTACCGCGACGACAAGTCGTACCCGTGGCTGTGCATCACATGGAGCGATGAGTTCCCACGCGTGTTCGTCGGCCGTGGCAAACGCCGCAAGGGGTGGCGCTACTTCGGCCCGTTCGGCCAGGCGTGGGCCATTCGCGACACCATGGAGACCCTGCTGCGCGTCTTCCCGATGCGTTCGTGCTCCACCGGCGTGTTCAACCGGGCCCGCTCCCAGGGACGCCCCTGCCTGCTGGGCTACATCGGCAAGTGCTCGGCTCCCTGTGTGGACCGGATCGGCCCCGACGAGCATCGTGCCATCGTCGCGGACTTCTGCTCCTTCATGGCCGGGCGCACCGCGCCGATCCTGCGACGCATCCGTACCGAGATGGACGAGGCTGCCGAGAACCTTGAGTTCGAGCGGGCCGCCGTGCTGCGTGACTCGTTGGACTCGCTCACCAAGGCCATGGAGCGCAACGCCATCGTGCTCACCGACGGCACCGACGCCGACGTCATCGCCCTGGCGGTGGATCCCCTGGAGGTGGGGGTGAAGATCTTCCACGTGCGCAACGGGCGAGTCCGTGGCGAACGCGGCTGGGTGGCCGACCGTGCCGACGACGCCGAACCCGCCGAGCTCATGGAGGAGTTCCTGCTGCAGCTCTACGGACTGGACCCCGACGGCACCTCCGGTCAGATCCGTGACGACGGGCAGGGTCCGGCGATCCCCAAGGAGGTCCTCGTCTCGGTCGAACCGAGCTCCATGGAGGGCCTGGGCGAACTGCTCACGAACCTGCGCGGCTCCAGGGTGAACCTGCGCGTGCCGATGCGTGGCGACAAACGCACCCTCATGGACACCGTCACCCGCAATGCCCAGGAGGTGCTCGAACAGCACAAGCTCAAACGCTCCTCCGACCTCGCCACCCGCACCCGCGCCCTGGAGGAGATCCAGGAGGCGCTCGGGTTGGACCGTGCCCCGCTGCGCATGGAGTCCTACGACATCTCCCACATCCAGGGCACGAACGTCGTGGGCTCCATGGTCGTCTTCGAGGACGGCATGCCGCGCAAGTCGGAATATCGCCGGTTCGTCATCAAGAGTTTCGACGGCTCCGACGACTTCGCCGCCATGCACGAGGTGCTTTCAAGACGCCTTCGCCGCCTGCAGCAGGATCGGGAACAGATGGCTGCTGCCGCCGAACCCGACGGTGAGGTCACCGGTACTCTCGTCGACCCCACGACCGGTGCCCCGCGCAAGTTCGCCTACGCCCCGCACCTCATCGTCGTCGACGGGGGTGCACCTCAGGTGCACGCCGCCCAGCAGGTGCTCGAGGAATTCGGGCTGGACGACGAGATCGCCCTGTGTGGCCTCGCCAAACGTCTCGAGGAGGTGTGGCTGCCCGACGAGGAGTGGCCGGTCATCCTGCCGCGTACCTCGGAGGGGCTCTACCTGCTGCAGCGGTTGCGTGACGAGGCCCACCGGTTCGCCATCACCTTTCACCGGTCCAAACGGTCCAAGGCGATGGTCGAGTCCGTCCTGGACGACGTGCCTGGGCTGGGGGAGGTGCGTCGCAAGGCCCTGCTCAAGAAATTCTCCTCGGTGCGGGCGCTGCGTCGCGCCAGTGCCGAGGAGATTGCCGAGCTGCCCGGGTTCGGCCCCAAACTTGCCACCCAGGTCGTCACGGCCCTGCAGGGTGAGCAGACGCCGACTGGCGTCAACACTGCCACCGGCGAGGTGATCGAGGAGTGAACGACATCCCACCGTTCACTGCTCGCTCATCATGATGGGTTCTGCGCAGACCGGGAAGATCCGTGACGGGCATGATCCCATGGACATGGCAGCACATGATCCTCTCGAACTGCCTACGATGGACACCGTGACCACTACGACGAATCCCGACGGCTCCCAGCCACCCCAGCGTGTCGCCGTCATCACCGGCATGTCCGGAGCGGGTAGGCGTACTGCGGCCCACGCCATGGAGGACCTGGGCTGGTACGTCGTCGACAATCTGCCGCCGACGATGCTGACCGCCCTGTGCGACGAGGTCGACAGCCACGGCATTCGACTCCTGGCAGTGGTGGCCGACGTGCGTACCCGCAGTCTCTTCGATTCCCTGGGAGACGCCCTCTCACAACTGCGCGACCGGGGCATCGATCCAGAGATTCTCTTTCTGGAGGCCACCGACGAGACGATCGTCAAACGTCAGGAGTCCAGCCGTCGCCCCCTGCCACTGCAGCGTGGCGGGCACCTGCTGGAGGCCATCGCCCTGGAACGGCGAATGCTCTCCACCTTGCGCGCCGACGCCGACCTCGTCATCGACACCTCGGGAATCACCACCCGCCAGCTGGCTCAGCGCATTGACCACGCCTTCGCCGTCGACGAGACGACCGGCTTGGCCTACCAGGTGATGTCCTTCGGCTTCAAACGTGGGGTCCCGGTGGATGCCGACCTCGTCTTCGACGTGCGCTTCCTGCCCAACCCGTTCTGGGTGCCGGAGCTGCGCCCCAAGACTGGGCTGTCGCCGGACGTGTCCTCCTACGTCCTGGCGCAACCGGGAGCCGTGGGCTTCGTTGCCGGAGTGGACCAACTGCTCACCGGCATGGAGGACGGCTATCTTCGGGAAGGGAAGAAACAGGTGACGGTGGCCATCGGCTGCACCGGTGGCAAACACCGCAGTACCGCGATCACCGAGGAACTGGCGGCCAGACTACGGTCTCGAGGACGACGCACCGCCGTCCTGCATCGAGATCTGGGGAGGGAATGACGATGACGTCGCAGTTTTACCCCGAGTACGACGACAACGCCGCCTACGGGGGCAACGGATATGAAGGCAATGACTACGGGCCGATCGGTGCCGCGACCCCGATGTATCGGCCAGCCGTCACCGCCTTCGGTGGAGGGCACGGCCTGGCGGCCTCGCTGCGCGCCATGCGCCGCATCACCGACCGCATCACCGCCGTCGTGACGGTGGCCGACAACGGCGGATCGTCCGGACGCCTGCGTGAGGAGTTCGACTGTCTACCGCCTGGTGACCTACGTCAGGCGCTGGCCGCGTTGTGTGCCGATGACTTCGTGGGGCGTACCTGGGCCCAGGTGATGCAGTCCCGGTTCCGTGGCGATGGACCGCTGGCGGGGCATGCCATCGGCAATCTGCTCATTGCCGGGCTGTGGCAGGAGCTGGATGACCCGGTGGCGGGCCTGGACATGGTGGGTCAGCTGCTCGGCACCCGGGGTCGTGTGCTGCCGATGTCGCTCATGCCCCTGGACATCACTGCCGAGGTCGTCGGCCTGGACCCGAACCGTCCCGACGAGATGTACAGTCTCACCGGCCAGTCGACCATCGCCAAGACGAGCGCCGAGGTGATCGAGGTGCACCTCGACCCGCCCGACCCGCCGGCCAGCCCGTCGGTGCTGGAGGCCATCGAGACCTCCGACGTGCTCGTACTGGGCCCCGGATCGTGGTTCACCTCGGTGATGCCACACCTGCTCGTGCCACAGATCGTCGAGGCCATCATGGATTCCGACGCCCTCAAGATCCTCACCCTCAATGTTGCCGGGGCCGACGAGACCAACGGCTTCAGCCCAGCACGACACCTGGAGGTGTTGGCCGAGCACGAGCCGCGTATTAGGTTCGATGTCGTCCTTGCCGATCGCTCCTTCGCACGGAGCGATCCGCATCTGGGGACGTTCGCGCGCAACCTGGGAGCACGAATCGTCGAGGCCGATCTGGCCATGCACGACGGTTCGGCACGTCATGACCCGTTGCGGCTGGCCTCGGCCTACGCCGAGGTCATGGGGGTGCGCATCCGGTGACACGCTTTCGACGCATTCGCTGACGTCGTGAGGCTCGGGGAGCCTCGAATCACCGTGCCAGCCCCGGCTGGCATCTGGACGAGGATCCTGGTCGTGGATCCGGACAAGGAAAGGCGCCATCATGGCTCTCACCACGGACATCAAGGTGGAACTGGCTCGTGTCGAGACGGCGAAGGCATGCTGCCGGTGCGCTGAGATCACCGCGATGCTGCGTTTCGCGGGACGGGTACAGGTGGTGCGTGGGCACGTCGTCGTCGAGGCCGAGTTCGACACTCGCCAGGCTGCCGACCGCTTTGCGGAAGCCATTCGGGACGCCTTCAACCTCCAGTGCGAGATGATCGTCATCGGCCCCTCGGAGTCGACGAGCAATACCCGGTATCTTCTGCGGATGGTGCGAGGTGGAGCCGAGCTTGCTCGACTGACCGGACTCGTGGATCGGGCGGGTAGGCCGGTGCGAGGCTTGCCGGCGTCGGTCGTTGGGTCCGGGAAATGCTGTCAGGCCGCCATCTGGCGTGGCGCCTTCCTGGGCAATGGGGCATTGACGCATTCCAGTCAGTCCATCTGCCTCGAAGTGCTCTCACCCAGCCCGGAGGCGGCCTTGGCCCTGGTTGGCTCGGCTCGCAGACTGAACGTGCCAGCAAAGACTCGTCGCACGCGTCACGTGGATCGAGCCATCGTCCGAGACGCCGATGCCATCTCGACGCTGTTCACCGTCATGGGGGCCGTCGAGGGGGTCCGTGCCTGGCGCGAGAGCCTGGCTGCGCAGGAATCCCACGTTGGTGTGAACCGACTGGCGAACTTCGATGACGCCAATTCCCGCCGATCCGCACAGGCGGCCCAGACGGCCTCACTGCGCGTTCGTCGTGCCCTGGAAATACTGGGTGACGACGTCCCGGAGCATTTGCTCAAGGCAGGAGAGCTCCGTCTGGAGCACAAGGACGCCAGCCTGGAGGAACTGGGGCAGTTCCACGTACCACCCCTGACGAAGGACGCCATCGCGGGACGAATCCGTCGCCTGCTGGCAATGGCCGACAAGGAGGCCAGGTCGCGCAATCTGCCCACCACCGCCGATGCCGCATCGGCAGAGCGTGGACGCGGCCACTGACCCGTGCCGCCCGGTTGTGAGATGAGGCATTCCCCAATGGCCATTCCCCAATGGCAGAGGTTCCGGCGGTGCCGGTGCCGATCAGCACGTGTGTTCACCATGAGGGCCATGCGCCCACAGATTTTGAACAGCGGCTATTGTTGGACATGTCCAAGTGCAGTCAAAGCACACACCTCATCCGGAGGAGATCACTTAATGACCGTCAAGGTTGGTATCAATGGATTCGGCCGCATTGGCCGCAACTTCTTCCGCGCTCTCAAGGATCAGGGCGCTGACCTCGAGGTCGTCGCCGTCAACGACCTCACCGACACCAAGACCCTGGCCCACCTCCTGAAGTACGACTCCATCCTGGGCCGTTTCCCCGGAGAGGTCAGCTACGACGAGGACTCCATCACCGTCGACGGCAAGCAGATCAAGGTCCTCGGCGAGCGTGACCCGAAGAACCTCCCTTGGAAGGATCTCGGCGTTGACATCGCCGTCGAGTCCACCGGTCTGTTCACCGATGGCACCAAGGCTCAGGCCCACATCGAGGCCGGCGCCAAGAAGGTCGTCATCTCCGCTCCCGGCAAGAACGTTGACGGCACCTTCGTCATGGGCGTCAACGACGGCGACTACGACAATGCGAAGCACAACATCATCTCCAACGCTTCCTGCACCACCAACTGCCTGGCTCCGCTGGCCAAGGTCCTGAACGACGAGTTCGGCATCGAGCACGGCATCATGACCACCGTTCACGCCTACACCGGTGACCAGCGTCTGCAGGACGCCCCCCACAAGGATCTGCGTCGCGCCCGTGCCGCCGCCCTCAACATGATCCCCACCAAGACCGGTGCCGCCCAGGCCGTGTCGCTGGTCCTGCCGGAGCTCAAGGGCAAGTTCGACGGTCTCGCCGTCCGCGTCCCCACCCCGACCGGCTCCCTGACCGACCTCACCTTCCAGGCCTCCAAGGAGGTCTCCGTCGAGGCCGTCCAGGCCGCCGTGAAGAAGGCTGCCGAGGGCCCGCTCAAGGGCATCTTGGCCTACACCGAGGACCCGATCGTCTCCACCGACATCATGGGTGACTCGCACTCCAGCATCTTCGACGCCACCGAGACCAAGGTCATCGGCAACCTCGTCAAGGTGCTCTCCTGGTACGACAACGAGTGGGGCTACTCCAACCGCCTGGTCGACCTGACCGAGCTCGTCGCCTCCAAGCTGGCCTGAGACATCCCGACAACACTGCGGATGTGATCTCAAGACGGCCCCGTGCCCCACGTGGGCGCGGGGCCGTCGTCATCTCCCGGCCGACACGGCACGATCCGTTGCGGCGCATGGCTCCCGGCATCAGGGAAACCGAACTGTTGCCCTGCATGTCCTGCCCATGTGCCAGCTCGCACCTGAGGGTCATTGGCTCCTCGTGATCCGTGCGGCCCCACATCACGTGAGCCACGCATCACGTGAAACGGTGTGGTCCGGCCGGGCCACCGCACACCACCTTCCACCAATCCGATCTGAAAGGACTGTCATGAAGTCTGTTGACGATCTGGGTGACCTGCGCGGCAAGCGTGTCGTCATCCGTTGCGATTTCAACGTGCCGCTCGACGGCGACAAGATCACTGACGACGGCCGCATCAAGGCCGCTCTGCCCACCCTGACCCAGCTTCACGAGGCTGGCGCCCGCGTCACCGTGCTGGCCCACCTGGGACGCCCCAAGGGTGAGGTCAACCCCAAGTTCTCCCTGGCCCCGGTCGCCAAGCGTCTGGGCGAGCTCATGAACCTCGACGTCAAGCTTGCCGAGGACGTCGTGGGCCCCTCTGCCCAGGAGCTGTCCGCCTCGCTCTCCGACGGAGACGTCTGCTTGGTTGAGAATGTCCGCTTCGAGCCCGGTGAGACCAGCAAGGATGCCACCGAGCGTCTTGATCTCGCCAAGAAGTACGCCGAGTTCGGTGAGTACTACGTCTCCAACGGCTTCGGCGTCGTGCACCGCAAGCAGGCCTCGGTCTACGACCTGGCCAAGCTGCTGCCCAATGCCGCTGGCTCCTTGGTGGCCAAGGAGGTCGAGGTCCTCGAGGGTCTCACCGCCGAGCCCAAGCGTCCGTTCGTCGTCGTCCTCGGTGGCGCCAAGGTCGCTGACAAGCTCGCCGTCATCGACAATCTGCTCAAGGTTGCCGACACCCTCGTCATCGGCGGCGGCATGCTCTTCACCTTCCTCAAGGCCCAGGGGTACGAGGTCGGCAAGTCGCTTGTCGACGACGCCTCCATCGAGACCTGCAAGAAGTACCTCGAGCAGGCCGAGGCCACCAGCAAGCAGATCCTGCTGCCCACCGACGTACGCGTCGCCTCCGAGGTGGACTTCGACGCCCACACCGTGGGTCAGGTCGACGTCGTCCCCGTCGACGCCATCCCGGCCGACAAGATGGGCCTGGACATCGGCCCCGAGACCGAGAAGGCCTACGCCGCTGCCATCGAGCAGGCCACCAGCGTCTTCTGGAACGGCCCGATGGGCGTCTTCGAGATCAAGGGCCTGGAGCAGGGCACCAAGACCGTTGCCGAGGCCCTCACCAAGGTTGACGGCCTGTCGGTGGTCGGTGGTGGCGACTCCGCCTCCGCCGTGCGCGCCCTCGGCTTCGACGATGACCAGTTCGGTCACATCTCGACCGGTGGCGGTGCCTCCCTCGAGCTCATGGAGGGCAAGGAACTTCCCGGAATCGCTGTCCTGAAGGAGAACAACTGATGACTCGCACCCCGATTCTCGCTGGCAACTGGAAGATGAACGTGAACCACCTGGACGCGGTGACCCTCGTCCAGGACCTGGGTCAGGCTCTCGCCGAGGCCGGCTACGACAAGTCCAAGGCCGAGGCCGTCGTCATCCCGCCGTTCACCGACATCCGCTCAGTGCAGGTGCTCATCGACGGCGACAAGCTGCCGATCACCTACGGTGCCCAGGACATCTCCGCCCACGACGACGGTGCCTACACCGGTGAGGTGTCTGGCACCATGCTCTCCAAGCTCGGCTGCAGCTACGTTGTCGTCGGCCACTCCGAGCGTCGTGAGTACCACGAGGAGTCCGACGAGCTCGTCAACGCCAAGGCCAAGAAGATCATCGAGGCCGGCATGACGCCGATCATCTGCTGTGGTGAGCCCCTGGACGTCCGCAAGGCGGGCAAGCACGTCGAGCACACCGTCGGCCAGATCAAGGCCGATCTCGACGGCATCAGCGCGGCTGACGTCGCCAAGCTCGTCATTGCCTACGAGCCCATCTGGGCCATCGGCACCGGCGAGACCGCCACCGCCGACGATGCACAGGAGGTCTGCGGAGCCATCCGCAAGGCCGTCGCCGAGATGTACGACGAGGCCACCGCCGAGTCCGTGCGCATCCAGTACGGCGGCTCCGTGAAGCCGGGCAATGTCGTGGAGATCATGAGCAAGCCCGACGTGGACGGCGCCCTCGTGGGTGGCGCCTCCCTCAAGGCTGCCGATTTCGCCAAGATCGTGACGTTCTACGCTGCCTGACAAGGCACAATGGCCTGATTGCGGCGCCTCCCTCGACTGGGGGAGGCGCCGCAACTGCGTCCAACCACGTTCACCTGCTCCCGAGGATCCCCATCGCAGGTTTTCCCACGTGGTGTGCCGCGGTGACCAGCTCTCCGCAGCTGCGACGAGTGCCCTGCACCGACGTGAACTCAAGTTCCAGCGGCCTCATCAGTCGCTGGGGGACGGTTGTTCGGCGGCCATGATGTGCTGGGTGTGAGTATTGGCGCTCAGTGGGTTACCCTTGACCCCGTGATGTCCGTCCCACTTGTTACCTGGCCGATCATGACGCTGTCGATCATCCTGTGCATCCTCAGTATCATCCTCACCCTGTCCGTGTTGCTCCACAAGAGTCGAGGCGGTGGTCTGTCCGACCTCTTCGGTGGTGGTGTGTCCACGTCCATGGGTGGCACCTCGGTCGCAGAGCGAAATCTGGACCGCATCACCATCATCGTTGGTCTGATCTGGGTGGCCTGCATCGTCGGTCTGCTATTCCTGTACCGCTACAGCTGAGCTGATGATGGTACAGCGATCCCTCTGCTCCTGTCATGGGCCTGAGAGATTGCTCATTCCATGAGGCGTGGCATCAGTGCGAATTTTGCCATCGGTCGATCATCAGCTTCTGGGCATGATCGGTCCAGACGGCCGTCCACCCGAACGTGTCCTGCTGCCATGCTCACAGCCTGCCGGTTGGCCTTGTGAGTTGTTGTTTTCCCGTCCTTGAGGGGCGGTTTCGTCATGTCTTCATCGTTGTTGAGGAGAATTTGAATGTCTGGTGGAAGCGCCATTCGTGGTAGCAGAGTCGGAGCAGGACCGGTGGGTGAAGCCGAGAGGGGCAAGGCTGCTGCTCGGGAATACGTCTCGTACTACTGCGCCAACCATCACGTCATCCGTCCGGCCTTCTCCGTCGACGCCGAGATCCCTGACGAGTGGGACTGCCCGCGGTGCGGACTGCCAGCCAACCGGAATGCCGAGAACCCACCTGCACGTCCGCGCGCCATTCCCTACAAGACACATCTGGCCTACGTCAAGGAACGCCGTAGTGATGCCGAGGCTGCCACGATCCTTTCGGAGGCCTTGGCGAATCTGCGCGAACGTCGCGCCAACGGTGAGGCGATCTATTGATGGATCACGCAGAACTGGTGGCACGGCTCGAGGCCAGGTGGCCGGAGAACCGGATCGGTCCGGGGCTCGGCCGTGAGAAGGCTCTCCTCGACCTGCTGGGCAACCCCCAACGTTCCTGCCCGGTGATCCACATTGCCGGCACCAACGGCAAGGGTTCGACTGCGCTCATGGTTGAGTCCCTGCTGCGTGCTGCCGGTTTGCGGGTGGGACGTTACGCCTCTCCACACCTGGTTGACGTCAATGAGCGGATCTGCATCGACGGAGCACCCATCAGCGACGAGGTGTTCGACCAAACCTGGGAACAGATCGAGCCGATGGTCCAGATGGTCGACGAACAGCAGGTCGACGGCATCCAGATGACATTCTTCGAGGTCATCACAGCGATGGCCTTCGCCGCTTTCGCCGACGCCCCGGTGGACGTCATGGTCGTCGAGGTCGGCCTGGGAGGTCGGTGGGACGCGACGAATGTGGCTGACGGGGACGTCTGCGTCATCTGCCCGGTGGCGATGGATCACATGCACATCCTGGGCGACAACTTGGAGAAGATCGCCTCGGAGAAGGCGGGAATCATCAAGTCTGGATCGGTGCCGGTCATTGCTGGCCAGAAGCCGGAGGCGGCCCCCGTCCTGTTGGCGCAGTGTCAGCAGGCAGGTGCCAAGCCGGTGCTCGAAGGCCCAGACTTCGGTCTGCTGGAGCGTCGTGGGGCAGTCGGTGGCCAGGTGCTGCGTCTGCAGACAGCTTCCGGGCCGTTGGGGGAGTTGTACCTGCCCCTGTTCGGGGAGCACATGGCACGCAACGCTGCCCTCGCCGTTGCTGCCGCCGAGGCGCTCACCGGGCCGCTCAAGCCCGACATCATCGAGCAGGGTCTGGCACAGGTGAGTGCCCCGGCCCGTCTGGAACTGGTGCGACGAGCCCCAGCCATCGTCCTGGACACCTTCCATAACCCTCATGGTGCCGATTCGGCCCTTGCCGGTCTCACCCAGTCCTTCGACTTCCACCCCCTCATCGCCGTGTTCGGAGCAATGCGTGACAAGGATGTCGAAGGGGTTTTTGCTCGGATGGCGCAGGACGTCAACCGTGTCGTGCTCACCGGTCTTCCCGGAGATCGTGCCTACCGCGCCGCCGAGCTGGCGGACCTGGCGTCCGAACACTGGGCAGCCGACGAGGTGACGCTCACCGAGAACACTGCCGAGGCGTTGGAGCAGGCGATCCACGTGGCGGATGCTGCCGGACCCTCGGCAGGCATCCTGGTGGCCGGTTCCGTGGTGATCGCGGGGGAGGCCCGTCACATCCTGTTGCCCGATGGCGTCAACCACGTCTCGACCGCTCCCACGGCAGTGGTGGAATCCCCCGAGCTCTCCGACGTGCAGATCGAGCAGATGGAGGGTGAACCCCTCGACGTTCCCGACGAGGTGGGGGACAACCAGTGGGACGACATCGGTCTGGACGGCGAATGAGTTCTGCTGGCAGGGGCTACTGAGTTCTGCTGGCACAGCCGGCCAGGGGGTACTGAGTTCTGCTGGCAGGAAGGACCGGAGCCATTGACGGCGCTGCCGGGTGGGTCCAAGCTCCGTCGAAGGTGCGTGCATCGGCCATCGGTCAGGTCCTCAGGGAAATCCCCGCCGGCACCCCCGATGCCCTCGTCATTGATCCTGACGGAGTTTTTCGCAGAGTTGGGAGTCTCACGTCGGTCCGGGCGCGGCCCGTCTTAAGCGCGTGTCCCTGCGACTCTGAACCCTCATCCCGATGATTCGTGCTCCGGGATGCTGGGACGATCGACCAGTGCCTCCAGACGATCACCTGTCGCCAGGCGATCAACCGGTGCGCCCGACGGCGGGGGTTTGTGGGCCGGTCGGGGGACACGGGGCCGGTTGAGTGGACCCGACGGCGGGGGATACGGGGATCGGTCGAGTGCACTCTTGGTTCTGCATCGTGACTGCAGCGCGATGTTGCCCGACGATGGAGGATCGGTCTTCAGCATGGATTTGCTATAGAGTCGAGGCCATGAGCGAGATTCAGAGAACTTTGGTGCTCATCAAGCCCGACGCAGTGCAGCGTCATCTCATCGGCGAGATCATCGGGCGTTACGAGCGCAAGGGATTGACCATCGTCGCGATGGAGCAGCGTGCCGTCAGCAAGGACCTGGCACGCAAGCACTACGCCGAGCACGAACGCAAGTCGTACTTCGACGAGCTCGTCGACTTCCTCTCCTCGGGCCCGTTGGTGTCCCTGGTGCTTGAGGGGCGCGAGGCGGTTTCCGCAGTGCGTGCCATGCACGGCAAAACCGACGGAGCCCAGGCTGCTCCTGGGACGGTTCGTGGTGACTTCGGACTGTCGACTCGGTGGAATCTGGTGCACGCCTCGGACAGTGAAAAATCCGCTGCTCGCGAGATCAGTCTGTGGTTCCCCGAGGTGTCGGTTCACGCCTGAGCCGGCTCATCGGACTGTGCTCGGCTCTACGAGGTCGCAGGAGTCGTCGGGCCACGTCTGACTGTTCCGGTTCCATGCTTGGAGCTGGGGGACTGCATGGACGGCGTTCCCCAGCCCCGCTCTTTCTTGACACTCGATCGACTCCCGACGCCCCTGCATGGCTGCCCTGTCTGCGTGGTTGCCCTGAGCTGTTATGGATGAGGAGACATCGCTCGGCTCCACCATTCCTGGTGTGACCAACTCGGGTGGAGCTCGTCCTGGTTCTGCTCCCGGATCCCGGCGCGGCCGGCATGGATTTCGCGCTCGGCCAAGTCACACGTGGGCATGTGATCGGGAACAGTTCCCCCGCCTACCATGTGCGGGTGAACATCGACTCCGCCCCTGACCTGCTGCCCACGCTCGAGCCATTGCTGGCTCGTGTCAGCAAACCCATCCAGTACGTGGGTGGGGAGAAGAACAGCATCGTCAAGCCGTGGGAGTCCGCCCAGGTGCGGTGGACCCTCATGTACCCCGACGCCTACGAGGTGGGCCAGCCCAACCAGGGGCTGGCGATCCTCTACGAGGTGCTCAACGAGCATGACTGGATCCTGGCCGAACGCGCCTTCTCCGTCTGGCCGGATCTCGCCGACCTCATGCGCGCCAGCGACGTCCCGGCGTTCACCCTGGACGGTCACCGGCCACTACGAGCCTTCGACGTCGTGGGAATGTCACTGTCGACGGAGCTGTGCTACACCAACGTGCTCAACGCCTTGGACCTGGCCCAGATCCCGGTGCACCAGGCGGATCGCACCATGGCCGACCCGCTCGTCCTCATCGGGGGTCATGCCTCGTTCAACCCCGAGCCCCTGGCCGACTTCATCGACGGTGCGATTCTGGGCGATGGCGAGGAGGCCCTCGTCACCATCAGCGAAGTCATCCGTGACTGGAAGGACGAGGGCTGTCCGGGCGGCCGGGACGAGATCCTTGCCCGGTTGGCCGCTGACGCCGGGGTGTACGTGCCGTCGTTCTACGACGTCGAGTACCTGCCGGACGGCCCGATTCGCCGCGTCACCCCCAATCGCCCCGAGGCGCCGTTCATGGTGAGCAAGCACACGGTGATGGACCTCGACGAGTGGCCGTACCCCAAACACCCCATCGTCTCCACCGCCGAGACCGTCCACGAACGGTACTCCGCTGAGATCTTTCGGGGATGCAGTCGGGGATGCCGATTCTGCCAGGCAGGCATGATCACCCGTCCGGTACGGGAACGCTCGATCGACACGATCGGCTCCATGGTGGCCTGTGGACTGGCCGAGACCGGATTCGACGAGGTCGGCCTGCTCAGCCTGTCCAGCGCGGACCACTCCGAGATCACCGAGATCACCGAACAGCTCGCCGACCGTTACGAGGGCACGAACATCTCGCTGTCACTGCCGAGCACCCGCGTCGACGCCTTCAACATCGACCTGGCCAACGAACTCTCGCGCAACGGACGCCGATCCGGGCTCACCTTCGCTCCCGAGGGCGGCTCGGAACGGATGCGCAGGGTCATCAACAAGCAGGTCACCGAGCAGGACCTCATCGACACCGTGGCCACGGCCTTCGGCCACGGATGGCGTCAGGTGAAGCTGTACTTCATGTGTGGGCTGCCCACCGAGACCGATGAGGACGTCCTGGGGATCAAGGACATGGCCGTGCACGTCATCGAGGCCGGTCGCAAGGCCTCGGGACGCAAGGACATCCGGTGCACGATCAGCATCGGCGGGTTCATCCCCAAACCGCACACCCCGTTCCAGTGGGCGACCCAGGCCCCTGCCGAGGTCATCGACGAACGTCTGGCACTGCTCAAGGAGACCATTCGCTCCGACCGACGCTTTGGTCGCTCCATCGGCATGCGATATCACGACGGACGTCCGGGGATGATCGAGGGACTGCTCTCACGCGGGGACCGCCGGGTGGGACGCGTCATCGAAGCGGTGTGGCGAGACGGTGGCATCTTCGACGGGTGGAACGAGCACTTCTCCTACGAGCGGTGGGTGGAGTGTTGTCAACGCGAACTGGAACCCCTGGGGGTGTCGCTGGACTGGTACACCACCCGGGAACGTGACTACGAGGAGGTGCTTCCCTGGGATCACCTCGACGCCGGGCTGGATCGGGACTGGTTGTGGGACGACTGGCAGGATGCTCTTGACGAGGTCGGTGTGGATGACTGCCGGTGGTCACCGTGCTACGACTGCGGAGTCTGCCCACAGATGGACACCGAGATCCAGATCGGTCCGTCCGGACGTTCCCTCCTGCCATTGTCGGTGACGCCGACGAACCTGGCGTGACGGCTGAGGCGAGTCTGCTCGCGAAACCGGTCAATCTCTGCCGGTCGGGTCCGGGTGGCTGGTGCGAGAGTTTCTGTCACAGGACTGTGGCCCATCAACGTCATGATGTCCCTTGGGGCGGCTTGCCGCAGGTGTGGCGTGTCCGGGTCGGGTTCGTTGTTGTGGTTTCTCTCGGGGAGTGTGGCGGGGTCGGGTCGAGCTCATCTGTCGTGGTGCGGGTCAAAACCACCGGCACCACCTCCACAGCCTTGGCGCGAGGGTCCTCGTCACGGAGTCGCGAGTCGATCAGTGTCGTGACGTTTCCCAGGGTGACTTGCCGCAGGTGTGGGTCCGGGTTGGGCTCGTCTGTCGTGGTGCGGGCCACCCCACAGGCCCGGGTCTGCACGGCGTGTCTTGGCGACTCCTCGTGCCGAGGGCGGATTCGGCAATACAGGACGAGACCAGCTGGCGATTCGGGCGGAATGGTGGCACCTGACCGCTGGGCAGCGAATACCGAGCCAGTGGTGCAGCGCGTTGTGCAAAGCTGCTGTGCGGCACCGACACCGCGCCGGTCCTAGGAATCTTCTCGTGGCGAGACTCGGTCGACGGGGTTTTCGCTGGGAAATCCCACGGGCGGCCCTGATCAGCTTTCACACAGCGCCAGTCCAGCGTTTGTCTGCCCGGCGTCCCCTTGCTCTGTCACGGTGCCTTCTGCGAGAGCATGAGAGCCTTGGGTTTCGCAGCCCTGCAGAGTTTCCTCCACCCGCATTTTTACCGATCCGTTTTGAAAGGCCCCATCATGGCTCACAGGAATCAACGTCAACCCGAGCAGCTTGCCCCACCGGTTCAGCGGATGCGATTACGGTATGCCAAGCGATCCGTGGCACGGTTCATGAGCCATCGGGATTTTGCCCGGTCCTTCGAGCGAGTGCTGCTACGAGCTCGTATTCCCATGGCGCTGTCATCCGGATTCAATCCGCACCCACGTATTTCCTATGCCAATGCGTCCCCGACCGGAGCAGCCAGCGAGGCGGAGTACCTGGAGATTGCGCTGTGGGAGGTGTGTGACCCGGAAAAGGTGAAGGACGCTCTCAATGCTGAGATGCCCACGGGCATGGAGGTGCTGGAAGTCGTCGAGTCGGATCGAGTGGCATGGACCGAGGTGCTCACGGCCTCTGCGTGGACTGTGCATGTGCCACACAGCACCGATCCCGCTGCTGTGTCGTCTGCTGTGGACGCATTGCTGGCCTCCCCCACCTGGGTGGTGCAACGTATGACGAAGTCTGGGTTGCGCGATTTCGATGTGCGTGGCGCACTCATCGGGCTGGGCGCTGATGGCGATCTGGTGCGGATGATGATCCGTCACCAAACTCCGTTGGTGCGCCCCGATGACGTCATGGGAGCGCTGGAATCGCAGATCGACGGTTTTGATCGTCAGGAGTGTCTGTTCACACGGTTGTATCAGGGACGCGTCGGGCTGCTCGAGGACGGCACGGCGGACGAACGAGGGTTGAAGACTGCGCTGATTGACGCCTTCGATGGGCGAGCCGTTCAAGTGTGGTGATCACAGAGATCTGGGTCGGGGTCAGGATTCGATTCGAGGCCAGCTCAGGGTGGCGAAGGCGTCGGGAAACATGACGGGTGAGTCGGGAAACATAGGGGGAGCGCGGCTGTGGTGATCGTGCGTCAAAGGCCGGGCAGTGCCACAGAAGGTGGCATGACTGATTTGCCCGACCGAGGTTGCCACGGCTGAAGTCATCACCGCCTACCACAGTCGCTGCACACTCACCGTCCACAGCAGTCGCCGCACACCACCAGCCAGGACTCGCCTGCCCAGAGTTGCCACGCCTGAAGCCATACCCATCACGGCTCGGTTCTCAGGCTCGACCCAGGTTTGATCCCACTCGCGAGTGTGGTGAATGGGTTGCAGGGACTCATTCGTGCAACGTGTCGTGTCACAACGGATGTTCTCAACCATGATCGCCACGGCGATTTCTGGCACTTCGTACCCGGTGCGGTTTGGCGAAGGGCTGTCTCACTTGGCGCAAAGGACCCCGAAGGTGTTCGTCAGCTGGAGGGCGCCGGGGCTGAGAGTCGTTGACCGATGTCGAAGCCAGTCTGACCCGACGTGTGGTAATTGTGTGCCGAAGATGGACTGGTGCCACATCTCATGGCACGGAGAGTGTCCGCAGCCACGATCGCCATGGCCAAGTCCGCACCAGCCACGTTCGAGTCACGCGGTAAGGGCAGTACTGGCTTGAGTGGGTGGGGCCGGTGGAATCGGTGTGGCTTTCAGTGGCCCGTCACTCAGGGGAATCCCATGGGGTGGGGTAGTGGTTGCCGATGGCCCGGCAATAGCCCATGTTTCAGGGGGAATCCCGCTCAAGGTGTGGCAATCATGCGGCTATCGGTGAACCGCGCCATGCCTCGTGGATCCAGCCAGATTCCGCGCCCAGGCGGTGCCGGTGCGAGTTGTCATTGTGAGCTGAATGTTTCGACCTTCGCTGTCGTCTTGGGCTATGACGCCTACCAACAAGGGCGGTGGTCCCTACCGACAAGAATGCCATGTCTTCGATTCTGGGCGACAACGATCCAGAACCCGTGGTAATCGTGTTGCACACGATGTTCTGCACCAGCTCTGTTGCACGGGGAGGCTGACGTTGCACATTTGCCACAAGGTGGGTTCTTCTTGCCACCCGAACAACTGCTGAAGTGATGCGTGGCATGGCCGTCAGTGGTTCTCTGTGGCATACTTGGCCGCAGGTGACGGGGCACCGCCCCATCCGGGACCGTGGTCTTTACCGCGACGCGTGCTGCGACCGCGGGAGATAGCGGTCGTCCGGATCCACCGACAGCTTTTGCATCTCCGCCCATCCGCACTGTCATTGACGCGACGTTATGGGCGTGGTGCACACGATCATGCCGAAAGGCAGAGGAGAGCACGCATGCTCAATGACGAAAATTCCATGACCGCTTCCGGGCCTGCACAGTCGGAATCGACGACTGAATTGCACAACACAGGCACGGTTCCCGAGAAGTCAGCGACTCGCCGTCACCGTGCTGCCACCCGAGCAGCGGGCGCCCCTGCGGAGTCGAGTGCTGGAGAGTCGAGCGCCTCGGTGCCAGTCACGACTGCCGCTGGTTCCGGCGGTGCCGTGGTGACGTCGGCCGCCGAGACCGTTGATCTTCCTCGTCCCCCGGCCGGACGACGTCGTTCCACCCGGTCGGCTGCAGCCGCTGAGCAGGCCTCGAAAGAGGATGCGAATGCCACGGTGAAAGACTTCCAGCCTGCAGTTTCAGCGCCTGCCGAGGCTCAGGAGCAGCTCCCTGTCCAGCCTGTGAGCGACCATGAGTCAGGTTCGGGTGACTCCACTGCTGATGACCTCCCTGATGGTGAGCTTGGTGGCGAGCAATCCGAATCCACCAGTGCCACCTCCGACGAGTCCAGCACCAGCGAGACCGAAAGATCTGCCCCGACCCGTCGTGCTCGACGCCACTCCACATCGAGGTCGAGGAGCCGTGGTACTGGTTCCCGCGCCATGACGACGGCCAGCCCCCAGGATGACGTCGCTACTCCCGAACAGACCGGATCAGCCGACGCTGAGAAACACGTCACCACCGGGACGGGCAGTGAGACCACCCCGGCCACCGAGGCAGACGACTTGCCGCGTCCGCCTGCTGGACGCCGCGCTTCGCGTTCCGCCTCGGCTGCGCACGAGAAGACCAGTACGCGAGCGCGAAACAAGGACACTGCAGTCGAGGAGACTGATTCCGGTGCGCCCGAGTCCAGCCCCGACACCTCGAGCTCCACCGATTCCCGGCGAACCACGTCCGAGGAGTCCACGCCAGCTCGCCGTACCCGTCGCCGTCGTTCCGCGAACCGACGCGTCTCTGAGCCGAAGGCAGAATCGGATTTCGCCGACATTGACGCTGCCCTGACCAAGGCCGAGGAGCAGGCCCAGTCCCGCAAGACGGCTGAGCAGGGAGTAGACGCGGAGCAGCGCTCCACCAGCGACATCCTCGACAACCTGGCTGCCGAGATCGGCGGCGAGGGCGAAGACGGATCGGCTCGCCGGACCACTCGTCGCCGAGCTGCCCGCCCGTCCTCCTCGTCGCGCGGTACTGATTCCTCCCGTGGTACTGAACGTGTTCGCAAGGCCGATCGCCGGTCGGACGCCCATGACGCTGAGGATCATGAGGATTCTGCTGCCGCGGAACATCAGAGCACTGGAAAGATGACGTCCTCCACAGAGGATTCCAGCCAGACTACTGAGTCTGGTGAGGGGACGACACGCCGTCGCCGGCGCCGCGGCGGACGTCGTCGGCATCCCGCCGAGGCGGAGAGCGGCGCTGACAACTCCTCGTCGGACAAGGACAATGAGGAGAACCGCTCGTCTGACGATGGATCTGAGAAATCCAGCAGCGAGTCGACCAAGTCCAACGACGCGGATCATTCCGATCACGAGGGCGGCTCGACTCGCAGACGGCGTCGTCGCCGTCGTCGCGGTGAGGACACCAGTGGCTCCGACGACGATCCGAACAATGTCGTCATCAAGGTGCGCGAGCCTCGTTCGCGTCGATCCGCCTCCGACGAGGTCTCCGGCATCGAGGGATCCACCCGGGTGGAGGCCAAGAAACAACGTCGCCGGGAGGGACGTGCCGCCGGACGGCGTCGCAATGTCGTGCTCACCGAGGCCGAGTTCCTCGCTCGTCGGGAGTCCGTGGACCGCAAGATGGTCATCCGCCAGTCCGAGGAGTACTCCCAGCTTGCCGTGCTCGAGGACGGGGTGCTCGTGGAGCACTACGTCGATCGGGCCTCGGCCACCTCGGCCATCGGCAACGTCTACCTCGGCAAGGTGCAAAGCGTCCTGCCGTCGATGGAGGCTGCCTTCGTCGACATTGGACGGCGCCGCAATGCCGTCATCTACGCCGGTGAGATCGAGTGGGAGAAATACGGCGAGGTGGGCAAGGAGCACCGCATCGAACAGGTGCTCAAGACGGGCGACCCGATCTTGGTGCAGGTGACCAAGGACCCGGTCGGGGCCAAGGGAGCTCGGCTGACCAGTCACATCTCGTTGCCGGGTCGTTACGTCGTCTACTCTCCGGACGGCAAGCTCTCGGGCATCAGCCGAAAGCTGTTCGACTCCGAACGAAAGAGACTGCGCAAGATCGTTGATGCGACGATGCCCTCCGAGGCATCGGTGATCGTGCGTACTGCCGCTGAAGGTGTCAGCGAGGAAGACCTCACCCGCGACATCAACCGGCTCAAGGCCCAGTGGGAGGTCATCGAGCGCAAGGCGGGCACCAGTCATGCACCGCAGATGCTCTACAGTGAGCCGGATCTCACGGTGCGCATCATCCGCGACCTGTTCAACGAGGACTTCTCCGAACTCATCGTTGCCGGAAATGGCGGTTCCGACGATGCCTACGAGACGATCAAGGCGTACGTGGACCACGTGGCCCCATCCCTTGAGAAGCGTCTGACCAAGTGGGACACCCAGTCCCAGGGGGACCTGTTCCAGAAGTACCGGATCGATGAGCAGGTGGCCAAGGGCCTGGAGCGGAAGGTCTTCCTGCCATCCGGTGGTTCGCTGGTCATCGACCGCACCGAGGCCATGACCGTCATCGACGTCAACACTGGCAAGTTCACCGGATCGGCGGGCAACCTGGAGGCCACCGTGACGGCGAACAACCTGGAGGCAGCCGAGGAGATCGTGCGTCAGCTGCGGCTACGCGACATCGGCGGAATCATCGTCATCGACTTCATCGACATGGTGCTGCCCGCCAACCGTGAGCTGTTGGTGCGCCGTCTCATCGAGTGCTTGGGACGCGATCGCACCCGCCATCAGGTGTCCGAGGTGACATCCCTGGGCTTGGTGCAGATGACGCGCAAGAAGATCGGGACCGGCTTGGCCGAGGCCTTCACCGAGGAGTGCTCCTCCTGTGGCGGTCGTGGATACGTTCGACACGACAAGCCCGTGAACTCCCAGGCCCCGGCAGACGGTGGTGAACGCTCCGCACGAGGCCGTCGTACCTCGGGCGGGCGCAAGAGCTCCAAGAGAAAGTCGCAGCGCAAGAGTCACGAGAACTGAGTTCGGCCCGAGACAGTCAGACGAGGCCAGAAGCAGTGTGAGCCAGTACCTGATCTGATGAGTTGGCGGCGGGGTGATCGCTCCGCCGCCAACCTCTGATGCCACCCCATATGTCTTTCCTGCTGCGCCTTCTGCGATCCCACTGAGGCTGCGGCGATGGAGGGTCGTGATACATCCGCAGGATCGCTTGGCTCGAGTTGTTCGCTTGTGTTTTTTCGAGGACGGAGACGTGCTGCAGGTCGGAGACAACTGACGATTCCACGCATGAATCGGCCGCACCGGGCAGGACTCTGCTGGGTCGCGTCCCACACCACACGACGTGCATCGTCTCGATCGACTCTGCGGGCACGAGACCGTGGATCACGGCCGTCTGAGCAGTGAGCGTCTTTCCCGGATGGCTGGTAGGAGTTTTCGGGGCTGGGCTGCCGCGTGCCGTCTGAGCCAATTCGTGACACCATGTTCAGGCACTACCGGTGCCACATCACAGAGAATCCCGCTGACAGCGGGCATACGAAGGAGTTCGTCGTTGATCACTGCAGCAGCTGACGGGTCGAGTCTGCACAATCCTGGCCCTGCTGGGTGGGCGTGGTACATCGACGACGCCACTTGGGCTGCCGGTGGCTGGCCGAAGGGCACCAACAACATGGGGGAGCTCACCGCGGTGCTGGACCTGCTGCGCGCCACTCGCGACGCTGGTGAGGAGCTCACGGTTCTGTGTGACTCGCAGTACGCCATCAACTGCTGCACCAAGTGGATGGCGGGATGGAAACGTAAGGGATGGCGCAAGGCTGACGGCAAACCCGTGCTCAACAAGGAGATTCTGCAGGAGCTCGATACCGAGCTCGCAGGCCGGCAGGTGCATTTCCAGTGGGTCAAGGGGCACGCTGGTCATGCCATGAACGAAGCCGCCGACTCCCGTGCCCGCGCTGCTGCAACGGCCTATCGCGACGGAACCTCGGTGGATCATGGCCCTGGATTCGGGCACGCCCCTGCCGCGGAGACCGCCGCAGGCGGCGCAGACGACACACAGAATGTTTTCTGCGCCCCACAACGCCACTCTGCCGGCAATGTGTGTGGGGAGGATGACCAGGAGGCTCCATGCCGGGCAGCTGCCCCCACGGCGACTCAGCTCGAAGCCACGTCATCGCGTGACGTCACCTCGGCCTCCGCCGGTGATATCCCGTCCATCGAGCCCTTCCAGGACGGTCTTTTTGAGTTGGATGCCCCCAGTGCCCTTGTCAGTACCTTGGCAGATCTGCAGAGCCGTCTAGTCGACTCCAACCCAGCTCGCCGTCAACAGGCCATGGCCGAGCTGTTGTCCGATGACTTCATCGATCATGCTGCAGACGGCAAGGTTCGCAGCAAGGCGCGTCTGATTGCCATGGATCGCTCCATCAAGTCTCGTACCACCACCCAGATCGACATCCTGGGCATCACCGAACCAGCTGACGGGGTGGCTCTGGTGCGATGGAGGTCGCGAACCGGGGCACGTGCAGAACTTCATGCCAGCTTGTGGCGTCTCAGCGGGCAGCATGGGGACGGTCAGTGGCAGATCGTCTTCAGTCAGGCGACGGCGATCTGACCTCGACCACGGGACGATGCAATCGGCATCATCCCGTGGTCGTTGCGCAGTCACTCGAGGTGGCCCACCATCGGTGCCTGCCTGTCGACTTCGCACGATCTGCGGCAGTCGACGTTGCCGAACCGCGAAGTGACTGCTGCCTCGGCAAGGGGACTGACGGTCCTCAAGACCGTGGCTCCCCGCGGCTGTGGCAATCATGGTTGCGGAACGGGTTTGTGCCACGTGGCGTAGCAGCTCGGGGCGGTGCAAACACTTCTGCCACAGGGCCCCGGTTCATGATGGGGCGGCAGAGACAGCAGTGACCATATTTGTCACGCAAGGTGGTGAGCCATGTCGTGGCGGCAGCATCATTGCCGATAGAGTTGGCCCCATGTGTGCCAATGTTCTTGCCGCCGTTGCCTGGCCCTACGCGAATGGGCCTCGCCACATCGGTCATGTTTCAGGATTCGGTGTTCCCTCTGACGTCTTCGCGAGGTTCATGCGAATGTCGGGTCACCGTGTCCTCATGGTCTCCGGCTCGGACTGCCACGGCACCGCGATTTCGGTCAAGGCCGATCAGATGGGACTCACGGCCCAGCAGTGCGCCGAGAAGTTCCATCACATCATCGCTGAGGACCTGCAGGGTCTGGGCCTGTCGTACGATCTCTACACCTCAACGATGACGCCCAATCACGCCCACGTCACCCAGGAAATCTTCACGACCCTCCACAAGAACGGCTATCTCGTCAAGAAGTCGGAGATGGGGGCCTTCGAGCCATCCACCGGACGTACCCTGCCGGATCGTTACATCGAAGGCACCTGCCCGATCTGCGGTTATGACGACGCCCGTGGCGACCAGTGTGACAACTGTGGACGTCAGCTGGACCCGGCGGACCTCGTCGAACCGCGCTCCAAGACCACTGGGGCGACCCCCGAGTTCCGTGAGACCGAGCATTTCTTCCTCGACCTTCCCGCCTTGGCCGAGGAGCTCACCCGGTGGATCAACACTCGCACCGACTGGCGACCCAATGTCCTCAAGTTCTCCCACAACTTGCTCGAGGAACTGCGTCCACGCGCCATCACTCGCGACCTCGACTGGGGGGTGCGCGTGCCGGTCGAGGGCTGGCAGGACAACCCCATGAAATCCATCTATGTGTGGTTCGACGCCGTCATCGGTTACCTGTCAGCCTCCATCGAGTGGGCCCGGCTCTCCGGTGACCCACAGGCGTGGAAGGATTTCTGGCAGGACCCGGAGGCCTTGTCGTACTACTTCATGGGCAAGGACAACATCGTTTTCCACTCGGTGATCTGGCCCGGCATTCTGCTGGGCATCAATGGCGAGGGTGACAGGGGCGGTGCCCCATCGCCCGAGATCGGCACCCTCAACCTGCCCACCGAGGTGGTTTCCAGCGAGTTCCTCACCATGAGTGGTTCCAAGGTGTCCAACTCGCGCGGTGCGACGATCTTCGTCGGAGACTTCCTGCGTGATTTCGGCCCAGACGCGCTGCGCTACTTCATTGCTGTGGCAGGTCCGGAGAACCAGGACACCGACTTCACCTGGGAGGAGTTCATCCGCCGGGTGAACTTCGAGCTGGCCAACGAGTGGGGCAACCTCGTCAACCGCTCGATCTCCATGGCCCACAAGAACGTGGGATCCATCCCGCCTGCCGGGGAACTCACCGACGCCGACCGTGCCCTGCTTGACGAGTCCCTCAAGGCCTTCGAGACGGTGGGCGACCTGCTGGAGCATGCCAAGTTCAAGGCAGCCATCACCGAGGTCATGCGTGTCGTCAGCCTGGCGAACGCCTACATCAGCGATCAGGAGCCGTGGAAACTCAAGGACGACCCACAGCGTCGCAGCACCGTGCTGCACGTGGCCCTGCAGGTGGTCAACGACTGCAACACGATGTTCACGCCGTTCCTGCCACACTCCGCCCAGAAGGTCTTCGAAGCCCTGGGTGGGGATGGCGTGTGGGCTGCCCAGCCCGAGCTGGTCGAGGTGGACGACGGTGGCGACACCCATCCGGTGCTGCGCGGTGACTACGCCAGCGAGCAGGCCCACTGGGGGCGTGACGAGATCGAGGTGGGGCGCCCCCTGGCCAAGCCCACCCCGATCTTCCGCAAGTTGGACGCCAAACTCGCCGAGACGGGCCCGGAATGGGCGCCGATCAACAAGAACTGAGGTGGCACAGTTGCCGTGAGTAGGGGCGTACCCTGCACACGGCATTGAACTGTGTGGTCATCAGATGCGAAGCTGACGGTTTCATGTCTGTGCGGCAGCAAAAACTGCGCGTGGTTTGAAGAACACGCCTGAACCAATCACCAATCCGACCACGAGGACCGTGGCTTGGAACAGGCCAATCTGGCGCTTGAGAGTCGCATTTACTGCTGTCTCACCCCGCGCTGGGCGTGAGGCATGGGCGGTGGACATGTCACACCTCAACCCCGTTGTCGCGCAGGGCGGCCAGTACCAAGTTCCGATCGCTCTGGGTCTCGTCGATGAGGAACTGGATGTCCTCCTCGGTGGCGCTGGTCGCCTTGACGTGTCGCACCATCTGCTTGACGTAGCTTCGGCGCAGCCGATCCAGGTCGGCCCATCGAGTGACGAGGCGGGACGGGTGGTCCGGCATGACGATTGTCCGTCCGGGCACCTCGGTCTCCGGGTCGCCGAGTGAGACCTCGATGCCGTTGTGCTTGGCGAACGACAGCTGAGCGAGCGGATGCTTGCCAGCGCCGGTGTACTCCGTCTCCTGGACGACGATGGCCTGGTCAGAGGGGAGCGTCTGGGCCAGAGCGAACGCCGCAGCCAAGGAGGTGTTGCCAGCCGGCCCGCGTTCCATGCCCTCGAGCTGGGCCAGCAACTCGGTCATGTAGAACACCTCGCCCTGCTTGACGTACAGGTAGCCGTCCATGTAGCGCAGCGGGCGGGCTGCCGAGCGTGGTACGTCGGAGTGATCGGGATTCGTGGCGTAGGGCACACCGAACCCGGTGTGCCCGGTGGTGAACGACTTGAGGTTGAAGTCGTGGTCGGAGGCCATGTGCAGCCCCGAGAGGTCGACCGATGCGCCATACACCTTGGTGTCTGATGCCCCTGCCTTGCGCAGTCCGCGTGCGGTGCCGGTGAGATTTCCTCCGCCTGCGTTCGTTGCGATCACGACGTCGGGAGCGCGTCCGATGAGGGACTGGCACTGTTCCACGATCTCCAGACCCAGGGTCTCCACACCGGCGATGCCAAAGGCCGAGTACAGCGAGGCATTGAAGAATCCAGTCTCCTCGAGAACCTTGAGATAGCTGTAGAACAGCTCCGGGCCGACCGAGAGCTGCAACACCTCGGCGCCCAGGGACTCACACTTGCGCTGCTTCTCGAGGATTTCGGGCTGCCCCACCTTGTGGGAGTCGTAGCATTCCTGCACGATGATGCATGGCAGATTCGCCATCGCAGCCTGGCTTGCGACGGCAGCCCCGTAGTTGCCGGAGGTTGCTGACATGACGCCGGGGAAACCAAGCTGCTTGGCCTGGAGCACCGACATCGACGCCCGACGATCCTTGAACGAGCCAGATGGATTGCACTGCTCATCCTTGACGAGGATGCGGGCGCCAAGTCCCGGCCCTGAGACCGCACGGGCCAGGGCGGTGAGATTGCGCAGCTCGAGCAGTGGGGTGTCGCCCACCCCCACCCGACGTTGCGCAGCGCGCACGTCGTCCAGGGTGAGGCCGGTGTCCGCCATGAGACGCTCGTAGTCGAAGGCGATGTTTCCCGACTCATACGTCGAGTAATCAACGCCGAGTGCCTTCTTCATGATTTCGCCGTTGCGAGCCATGACGGCGTCGTAACTCATGTCACGCATTGTCTTTCTCCTTGATGATGTGCCTGGCCTGCGGACCGATACCGAGTAGTTCGGGGACGGCGGCGTCACCGAATCCGTAGTCGTAACCAGGGTTGACGGCCAACAATGTTCCGCTGATGGTGCGCCCGCAGGTCGTGGTGATGGTGACCCGGTCGCCGATGTGGGCGGACTCCTCGTCAAGGAATCCCTTCACCCACGACTCGAACGGGACCTTCTGCGTGTCCTGCGGAAGATGGGCGGTGCGTTGCTCGGGGGTGAGCACGATGTCGTGGATCTGTACCCAGTCGCCCCTGCGGGCACTGTGCATTGTCTCAAGGCTGCTCATCGGTGAACTCTGCCTTTCATTGCGTACGGTGGGGTGGCCGAGGGGGCCAGTGAGCCAAGTACATCGCCGCCGAAATGGCTGGTCAAGGACGATCCTGTGCCGCCACGGTGCGATAATTTCTTGTGGGAACGACACAGCGTGGTTGTCGGAAGGTGTGATGCCGTCATGGGCAAGAAATTGCAACTGGACGAGATTGATCGCGAAATAGTGTTGCAATTACGTAAGGATGGCCGAATGTCGAATGCCGACCTCGCCAGGCACGTCAGCCTGAGCGCACCGGCGTGCCTGCGACGGGTCAAGCATCTCGAGGACTCCGGGGTGATTCGGGGGTATCGTGCCGTCATCGACCCGGCGGCATTCGGTCATTCCCTGGAGGTGTTCGTCTGGGTGGACCTCGACGCGAGCAATCGGGAGGCAATGCTCGCCTTCGAGGACCGGGTGAGCCAGATGGAGGAGGTCGTCGAGTGCCATCGGGTTTTCGGGCGGCCCGATTTCTTCATGCGAGTGCTCGTGCGTGACCCGGCCGACTACGAGGACTTCCTCACCAACAAACTCATCGGTGTGCCCTCGGTGCTGCGGGTCACCTCCACCCCCTCACTGAAGAAGATCAAGACGGAGGATCATGGCTGGAGTGAGGGGGCACTGGGCTGAGCGGGCCTTGGCCTGACCCGGTCAAGATCCGGGCGAGGTGCTGCGGGTCACTGATGACTCCCTGGGCTGTCTGGGGGCACCCGCGATCAGAGTCCCGACCAGCCGGAGGAGTGGCAGGTACTGATGGTTTCCCGGGTCGCCTGCGGAGAGGCGATCTTCCGGCGCCATCCTGTCAGTGGGCTCGACCTCCTGTACTCCTGACGTAGGGATAGGAAGACCCGTGTCGTCTGGTCCGTGGGGGCTCGACTTCCTGCATCCCTGACGTGAGAACAGATCGACTCGTGTCGTCCAGTCAGCGGAGCTCGACCCCTCTCGTCGCCATGCCAGCGACAAGGTACTACCATGTTTCTCCGTGGGTGAATTGAACACTGTTAAAGACTTCGTCGGGTATGACCAGGATCACGTCTGGCATCCCTACGGGCCCATGCCGGCCGCCATGCGACACCGACTCGTCGATGACGCCGAGGGCGTGTATCTCACGATGCATGACGACCCGGCCGCCGAGCCGACCCAGCTCATTGACGCCATGAGTTCGTGGTGGGCAGCCTGCCACGGGCATCGGCACCCCGCCCTCGTTGCTGCCGCGCACCGTCAGATCGATCGGATGCCGCACGTCATGTTCGGCGGTCTCACCCACCGTCCGGCCATCGAGCTGGCCAGCCGACTGGTCGAGATCACCGACGACCCCCTCACCAAGGTGTTCTTCGCCGACTCGGGATCGGTCGCCGTCGAGGTGGCCATCAAGATGGCCCTGCAGTACCAACGTGGCATCGGGCACCCGGAACGACGTCGACTGCTCACTTGGCGCTCGGGTTACCATGGTGACACATTCCAGGCGATGAGTGTGTGCGACCCCCAGGGAGGCATGCATTCGCTGTGGACCGGAGTGCTCACCGAACAGGTCTTCGCCCCGGCACCCCCGGTGGTCGGGACCTCTGCCGACGAGTGCTCACGCTACCTTGAGCATCTCGAGAGTCTCATTGACGAGTCCATCGCCGCCATCGTCATCGAGCCGGTCGTCCAGGGCGCCGGGGGCATGCGTGTCCACGACCCGCGCCTCGTCACGGGACTGCGGGAGATCTGCGATCGACACGGTGTTGTGCTGCTGGCCGACGAGATCGCCACCGGATTTGGACGCACCGGCACCCTTTTCGCCACCCAGGCGGCTGGCGTCACCCCCGACATCATGTGTGTCGGCAAGGCACTCACTGGTGGATTCATGACCCTCTCCGCCGTGCTCACCACCGACGAGATGGCCGCTGCCATCTCCAGCCCCGACGGGGGAGGGGCGCTCATGCACGGACCGACCTTCATGGGCAACCCACTGGCATGTGCCGTCGCCAACGCCTCGGTGGGGCTCATCCAGGACGGTGACTGGCGCACGAGTGTGCCGCGCATCGAGACCGAGCTCATGACAGGCCTCGCTGGGGTGAAGGACGTTTCCCATGTGGCCGACGTGCGGGTACGTGGAGCCATCGGAGTCATCGAGATGGACCACGACGTCGACATGGAGGCCACCACCCAGGCCGCCATCGATCACGGCGTCTGGCTGCGACCGTTCGGGCGGCTCATCTACGCCATGCCGCCCTACATCTGTACCAGTGAGCAGATCGCCACCATCACCGGGGCCATGACTGCCGCAGCACGAGCTGCGGGCGGTCATGACTGAGAGCCAGCGCTGAGCATCGTTCGTCCATGAACATCGTTGACGCGCATCAGGGTTCCGTTCGGAACGGCCCCTCGGAACCGACTCCTCACAACACTTGGATCCCAGGAAGGACACCTCATGGCCATCGTCGTCATCACCGGAACCAACACCGACGTCGGCAAGACGTACACGACGGCATCCGTCGCGCGGTCCGCCATTGAGCAGGGGGTGCGCGTCACCGTGTGCAAGCCCGCTCAGACCGGAGAACCGGCCGGCAGTGGCGACCTCTCGACCGTCCAGAAGCTGCTTGGCGCTGACGTCGTGCACGACTACGTCGAGTTCGCTCGCTACCCCGAACCGTTGGCACCCAACATCTCGGCCCGCCGCGCCGGGATGGCCCAACTCAACCTTGACGAGACGGCTCGGAAGATTCGTGAGCTTGACGCTCCCGGCGAGCTCGTGCTCGTCGAGGGAGCCGGCGGACTGCTGGTGCGTATCGCCGAGGAGTGGACCATCGCCGACCTCGCAGCAAAACTCTGCGCACCGATCCTCGTCGTCACCTCCACCGGACTGGGATCGCTCAACTGTGCCGAGCTCACCGTCGAGGCTGCCCAGCACCGTGGCATCACGGTGTTGGGGCTCATCGGCGGCATCTACCCGGACGATCCCGACCTTGCCACCCGACTCAACGTCGAGGAGTTCGAGGAGGTCTGTGGGGTGCCGCTGCTCGGACTGGTTCCGCAGGGGCAGGCGGCCCTGGCCGATGACTCCCGAGTCGTCCAGATGCTCAGCGGGCTGCTCGCCACGACGAAATAGGTGGAACGACGGCGGCACGCCAGGGCTGGCAGGAGCCTTCTGCAGGCAGTGTCAGTCCTTGCTGTCGTCGCATGCCAGTCCCCGCTGTCGGTGGTGTGTCGGTCGTGCCTGCAATCGTGGACGGGGCCGGTGCCATTTGATGGGCCGGTGCCATTGAGGTGCGGTCACAAGGTGGCTCAGGGCTGGCCGTCGTGTCTCAGGGGCGGTCATCGTCGGTGATGATCCGACCGACGAGCCGGGCGGCTCCAGCCATGCTCATGGGCCGAAAACCTGCAGCGATGGCATGGGCACGGATCTCCGGCTCGGCTGCGCGCAGTGCCCAACCCCGCCTGAGAAGCACCTTGGGTGGCTTTCGGTGCTCCTCGAGGTCACGCAGCAGGCGACGTGCGAAGTTGAGGTTGCGTGGCCGGTCCAGCCAGATCGGCACCACGGTGAGCCCGGCTCCTCGGCAGGGCTGCAGCAGATGGGTGGCGAAGATGCCCTCGGCGACGATCGCCGGGTGGCCGGTGACGTCGACGACGTGCGTACCCTCCGCCTGCGAGGTGGACAGGTTGTACCTCGGAACCCGTGCTCGCCCAGTGGTGGCCAGGCTGTGCAGAACCGTGACGGCAGCGTCCACATTCCATGAGGAGACGTCGTCCCAGTCGATCATGCCGTGCCGTCGCGGCAGACCGGGGGAGTCGACGTCGCGATAGAAGTCGTCGAGCCGTAACTGCGGAAGATCGGAGACACGGGCGAGTCGGGACTTGCCCGACCCCGAGGGGCCAGCCAGGAGAATGATGGTGCGCGCCACGAGGTGGATCCTATCGGGTTCTGGCAGGGCGTGTTCTCATCGTCACCGCTGCCCCGTGGGCACGGTCGAGGGTCGGGGTCGGTGACGATCCATGACATGCGGATTCCCCGTGACGGAAGCTGGCCACAGGCCCTTGGGGGCCCAAGGGTAGGGTTCGCCGTCAAACGCGGAACACCCAACAAGCCCGCACAGGCTTGGGGGCCCAAGGGTGAGGGGACTGCTTGGGACCCCGGCGTCGTCGATACCGTCGATCAGGACTGCAGCCCCAGGGCTGCCGACATCTCGGCACGCAGGCGGACCATCTGCTCATCCAGCTTGGTCTTGGCGGCGGCGAGATCGTCGGTGTCGCTGCTGCGCACCTCCAGATACACCTTGAGCTTCGGCTCGGTTCCCGAAGGACGAGCCACGACGTGCACCTGCTCCCCGGAGAGCTCGATGGCGTTCTGCCTCGGCAGCCCGGAGTCGTTGTTCGGGTCGAGGAGGTCGCGCACGCTCACCGGCTCGTCGAGCAGGGTGGCCGGTGGGGTGGCGCGCAGCGTGTCCATCGCATCGGAAATGATCGACATGTCGGTGACGCGCACTGCGAGCTGGGAGGTGCGGAACAGTCCGATCCGACGCCAGATCTCGTCGAGCCGGTCGTTGATCGTCTGCCCGTTGGCCTTGAGCTCACCGACGAGCCGCAGAATCCTCGCCAGGGCAGTGATGCCGTCCTTGTCGGGCACCCTGGCCGGGTCACAGCAGTAACCGATGGCCTCCTCGTAGCCGAAGGCGAGACCCGGTACCCGACCGATCCACTTGAAGCCGGTGAGCGTCGTGCGGTGCTGCTTGCCAGCGGCAGATGCCAGGGTGGCCAGGGCGGTGGAGGAGACGATGGAGTTGGCGTAGACGCCGTCCACCCCGCGACGCAGGGCGTCGTCGCCCAGCAGGGTGCCCAGCTCGTCGCCGGTGAGCATGCGCCACTGCCCGTCGATGACGGCAGCAACCGCGCAGCGGTCGGCGTCCGGGTCGGAGGCGATGACCACGTCGGCATCCTGGCAGCGGGCACGGTCCAGGGCCAGGTCCAGGGCTCCGGGCTCCTCCGGGTTGGGGAAGGAGACGGTCGGGAAGTCCGGGTCGGGCTCCAGCTGCTCGCTCACCCCGACGAACTCGGGAAGCCCCGCCTGTTCGACCAGACGACGCACCACGCGGGTGCCCACTCCGTGCATGGCGGTGTAGACCCAGGTGACGTCGTCCGGCACGGGTCCGGCCAGCTCGACGGCCCGTGAGACGTAGGCGTCGATGAGATCGTCGCCCACGAGCTCGATGTCGTCACCGCGGGCGATGTCGCCGACCGGACGGGTGGAGACTGCCTCGATCTGCTCGGCAATCTGGGAGTCGGTGGGTGGGACGATCTGTGATCCGTCACCCAGGTACACCTTGTAACCGTTGTCGGCAGGTGGATTGTGCGAGGCCGTCACCATGACTCCGGCAACCGCTCCGTAGTGGCCGATGCCGAAGGCCGTCACCGGGGTGGGCACGGGCGAGTCGGCCAGCAGGACGTGGAACCCGGCACCAGCCATGATCTCGGCGGTGTCGCGGGCGAAGACGTCGGAGTTGTGCCGGGCGTCGAAGCCAACCACGACTGAACCGCTGGTGTGGCCGTTGGCGTGCAGCCAGGCGGCGAAACCGGCCGCGGCGCGCTGCACGACGACACGATTCATCCGGGCGGGCCCCGGCCCCAGGGCAGCACGCAGCCCAGCCGTGCCAAAGGTGAGTGGTCCAGAGAACTGCGCCTCGATTCGGTCGATGGCGTCCGGATCGCCATCCTTGGCGGCGCAGAGTTGGGCGGAAAGTTCAGCGCGGGTGGTCTCGTCGGGATCCTGGTCGATCCAGGCGGTGACCTCGTCGATGCGCTGCGGAGTCAGAGACGTCATGGCAGTACCTTTCGCGAAGTTCATGAGGTGGGGCGGGTCACAGTTCGACCACGATGCGCGACAGCAGCGTGGCCAGCCGTGGGGCAGCGGCTCGTCCGGCGGCGACGACCTCGGCGTGATCCAGTGGCTCTGGGCTCACCCCGGCAGCCAGGTTCGTCACCAGGGACAGTCCCAGCAGGTCCAGACCGGCCTCACGAGCAGCAATGGCCTCCAGGGCCGTGGACATACCGACGAGATCGGCTCCGATGATCCCTGCCATCCGCACCTCGGCGGGAGTCTCGTAGTTGGGGCCGTGGAACTGGGCGTAGACGCCGGTGGGGATCGACGTGTCGATCTGCTGCACCTTCTGCACGAGTTCGGGGGTCCACGTCGTCGTCATGTCGATGAAGGTGGCACCGCGCAGGGGCGTGGTGCCGGTGAGGTTGATGTGGTCGCGGATGGCGACGACGGTTCCGGGCTCCCAACTCGGGTTGAGCCCACCACAGCCGTTGGTGAGCACCATGGTTCCCGCGCCCAGCGCAGCGACGGTGCGCACCCCGTGCACGACCGGCTCCACCCCACGCCCCTCGTAGAGATGGGTGCGGCCAGTGAGGACGACGGCGATCCTGCCGGTCGACACCCGGATGGCCAGCAGATCACCGCCATGACCGGTGACGACTGGGGCGCTGAACCCGGGAATTTCGGCCAGCGGCAGTGAACCGATGATCTCACCGAGGTGGTCGGCGCCGGCGGACCAGCCAGAACCCAGGACCAGACCGATGTCTGCTCTGTCGATACCGAGACGCTCCCGAATGGTCCGTGCGGCCAGCTCGGCCGTCGCCGTCGGGTCGGAGAAGTCATGATGCATGGGGATACTCCATTGGGTGCTGGGGGTCATGGGTGGGACGGGTCATCTGTGGTCGAGGCGGTGCCGGGCGGTGCTCAGTCGTCGAAGGAGTTGAAGATCGCTCCCAGGATCCCCAGGCCCAGCGCTCCCATGGCGATGCCTCCGGCAGTGCTGTCGCGGAACTGGTGGAAATAGCCCTTGGCCCACATGCTGTAGTCCTCGTCCTGCCAGTAGGGCACCTGGTTGCCATTGAGCGCCACGGTGCGGATCCACGGGGCCTGCCCCTGCTCGATCCGGCTGGCATCGGCTGCGCAGGCTGGAACTGCCCGGGCGGCTCCGCCGTCCGGGGTCCACATGACGTCACGTACCGATGGGCCGTGGGAGGGATCGAAGAAGCACGGTGGCCGAAGTTGAGGTACCGGGTCGCCGGCAGCACGGGCACGTACACACATGACGGCGTGCCGGCCCTCCTGCAGGGCCTCGGTGACCAGTGGAACGACCTGGGTGGAATGATCCTGCGACAGGAGGTCCTTGGCCCGGTCGTAGCAGTCCAAGGCATGTGACCAGTCCGATGTGGCCTCGGAGCTGAGGTCATCAACCGGCAGATCGGCGTCCAGGCGGCGCAGTTCCTCCCCGAACTCGGTGACGTCGTCCTCGGTGGCGCGACGGATTCGACCGATCTGCAGCTCACGCTGCCTGACGTTCTGCCGTTCGATCTCGCGAGCCTGACGCTGGGAGCGTGCCAGAGCAGCGAAGGTCGTCACCATCCCGACCACGAAGAGGACGAGGAGCAACGCCGGACCGAGCGAGATGATCATGACGTCCAATATGCCTGTGAGCATCGCGGGTGACAAGGATCAGTCGGCGTCGACGATTTCGCAGATGACCTCACCCGAAGCGACCGTGGCGCCGGGCTCGGCAATGAGGTTGCGCACCACACCAGAGCGATGCGCCACCAGCGGCTGCTCCATCTTCATGGCCTCCAGCACGGCAACCTGGTCACCCTCGTTCACCTGCTCGCCCTCCACGACACCCACCTTGACGATGGTGCCCTGCATGGGGCTGGCCAGGGTGTTGCCCGAGGGAGGCGCCGGCCGGTGGTCGCCACGCGAACGGCGGGTGGGCCGCTTGGAGCGACTTGTCGCCCCGGGCCGGGGAGCCTGCAGGGAGGCAGGAATCCGCACCTCGACGCGCTTGCCGTTGACCTCGACGACGACGTCGCGCGGCGGTTCGGTCTCCTCGGGATTGCCGAGCTCACCCACGTAGGGCTCGATCTCGCCGGAGAACTCCGACTCGATCCAGTCGGTGAAGACGCCGAAATGACCGTCCTCGGCAGTGAAGGCGGGATCGCGCACGACCACGCGAGCGAATGGGATGACGCTGGGCATCCCCTCGATCTCCATCTCGTCCAGGGCACGCCGGGCCCGCTGCAGGGCCTGCTTGCGGGTGGCACCGGTGATGATGAGCTTGCCGATGAGCGAGTCGAAGGCCCCCGGAACCGTCATGCCGGAGTGGTACCCCTCGTCAACACGCACTCCGGGGCCGGTCGGTGGACGCCACACGGTGAGGGTGCCGGGGCCGGGCATGAAGCCGCGTCCGGGATCCTCGGCGTTGACGCGAAACTCGAAGGAGTGCCCACGAAGCGCTGGGTCGTGATCTTTCAGGCGCTCGCCCTCGGCGACCCGGAACATCTCCTGGACGAGGTCCACCCCGGAGACCTCCTCGGAGACCGGGTGCTCCACCTGCAGACGGGTGTTGACCTCCAGGAAACTGATGACGCCGTCCTGGCCGACGAGGAACTCGCAGGTGCCGGCCCCGACGTATCCGGCCTCCTTGAGGATGTCCTTGGAGGACTGGTAGAGACGTTCCTGCTGCTCCTGGCTGAGGAATGGCGCCGGTGCCTCCTCGACGAGTTTCTGGTGGCGACGCTGCAGGGAGCAGTCCCGGGTCGAGATGATCTGCACGGTGCCGTACTGGTCGGCGAGGCACTGGGTCTCCACGTGACGAGGACGATCCAAGTAGCGCTCCACGAAGCATTCGCCGCGTCCGAACGCGGTCACGGCCTCGCGCACCGCCGACTCGTAGAGATCGGCCACCTCGTCCATCTCGCGGGCCACCTTGAGGCCACGTCCGCCGCCGCCGAAGGCTGCCTTGATGGCGATGGGCAGGCCGTGTGTGCGAGCGAACTCGACGACCTCGTCGGCGCTGTCCACCGGGTCGGCGGTGCCGGGGACCAGTGGTGCCCCGACCTTCTGGGCGATGTGTCGGGCTTGGACCTTGTCACCGAGTTTGCGGATCGCCTCGGGTGGCGGCCCGATCCAGATGAGACCCGCATCGATGACGGCTTGTGCGAAGTCGGCGTTCTCGGAGAGGAACCCGTAGCCGGGATGGATGGCGTCCACCTCGGCCTGCTTGGCCACGGTGAGGATCTTGTCGACGTCAAGGTACGTCTGGGCCGGAGTGGTGCCGTTGAGGGCGTAGGCCTCGTCGGCCAGCTTCACGAAGAGATTGTCGGCATCGGAGTCGGCATAGACGGCGATGCTGGTCTTCCCGGCGTCACGTGCGGCGCGGATGATTCGCACGGCGATCTCGCCACGGTTCGCGATGAGGACGCGTCGAATGACTTTCGTCACCAGATCCTCCCATTCCTTGAGCAGTGAGGTTGTGCCCCCAGTGTATTGGCAATATCCAGGCGGGGGCGACGAGCTGTCTTAAAGTGAGACCGTGCCCACGCCGCAGTTCATCCTTGACCTTCGCCAGCAGATCGGACATCGCCCGCTGTGGCTGATCGGTGCGACCGGAGTGATCTGGCGCGACGTGCAGGACGAGTCGTACGAGGGGAGCGGCCCGGCCCACATTGGGGGAAACGCTCTGGATCGCGTCTCATCGGATGACGGAGGCAGCAGTTCGGGGGTTTCGGGATGCGTCATGTCGGACGAGCCAGACCGCTCAGTGCCGAATGACCCGCGCCAGGCCGCTCAGCCAGGAGTTGTGCAGCCAGGAGTTGTACGGGCCGGGCATGAGGAGCGGGGGAGCACGTCGCTGCAGATCCTGCTGGTGCAGCGGGCCGATTCGGGGGCATGGACGCCGGTGTGCGGCATCGTCGAGCCGGGGGAGCGGCCGGATCACACCATCGTGCGGGAATCCTTGGAGGAGGCCCAGGTGCACGTCGTCGTCGATCGGTACCTGGCCGTGGACGTTGACGATCCCCTCACCTATCCCAACGGGGACCAGTGTCAGTTCCTCAACCATGTGTTCTCCTGTCGTTGGGTCGACGGGCAGGCACGGGTGGGAGACGACGAGTCGAGCCAGGTGCGCTGGTTCGACATCGACGAGCTTCCAACGCTCAGTGTGCGACATCGAGCGGCAGTCGAACTGGCGTTGGCCCCGCCCCGGGGCGCTGTCCTTGGGCTGTTGCACTGACCCGCTGACATCCGTGCGAATTGGGACCCCAGACGAAATCCAGGACTTCGCCAAGCCGGAGGTTGCGCTGACCTGACTGACATCCGTGCGAATTGGGGCCACAATGGGTGGGTGACGAAAATTGCGCTTGCCATTGCAGGGTCGGAGGCCACCGGTGGCGCCGGTGCCCAGACCGACATCAAGACCTTCCACCAGCTGGGTGTCTACGGGTGCACCGCGTTGACGTGCATCGTCTCGTTCGACCCGGCCAATGACTTCGGGCACCGTTTCGTGCAGATCGACCCGCAGGTGATTCACGACCAGATCGAGGCCTCGGTGGGGGTGCACTCCCAGATCGACGCCGTGAAGATCGGCATGCTGGGCACCCCGACCACCATTGGTGCCGTCGCCGATGCGCTCAAGACCTATCAGTTCCCCCAGGTGGTCCTCGACCCGGTGCTCATCTGCAAGGGTCAGGAGCCCGGAGCGGCCCTCGACACCGACAACGCCCTGCGCGAGCAGGTACTGCCGCTCGCCGACCTCGTCACCCCCAACCTCTTCGAGACCCAGGTGCTCGCCGGGGTGGACGAGATCACCACGGTTGACCAGCTCAAGGACGCAGCTCGCCGTATCCATGATCACGGGGTTCCGGCGGTCCTGGCCAAGGCCGGTACGTTGCTGGGAACCGGTACTGCCCTGGACGTCTTCTACGACGGTCAGACGATGGAGGTGCTCGAGGTTCCCGCGGTTGGCAGTGAACGGGTCTCCGGGGCCGGCTGCACTCTGGCTGCCGCCATCACTGCTGAGCTGGCCAAGGGGGCCGAGCCGCTGCAGGCATGTCGTACCGCAAAGCAGGTCGTCGTCTCGGCGATCGAGAACCGGATGCATGGCAAGGCTCCCTTCGACTACGCCTACCAGGGCTGCTACACCGGCTGAGCCGTCACGTGGCGTCAATTCCGCTGTTCAGTTGTATCGGACAGCGATGATCCAGAGGTCGTGGTGGCTGTGTGGGGCGTTCGACGTGCGCTGAGCGTCCCACCGGCACACTCGTTGAGCCTTCAGACCTGTTGAGCTCGGGCCTACTTGACGACCGGCCGTACTGAGACGTCCTCCACCATGGCTTCGGAGCTGGCCTCCAGGGCCATTCGCACCGCTGCGGCGATCGATTCCGGGCGCAGGTGCTCGTCCGGGTCGTACTCACGGCCCATTTGATGCTGCCGGTTCACCTGCATGTCGGTGTTGACACGCCCCGGGTAGACGGTGGTGACCCGAACTGCCCCGCGTTCCTCCTCACGCAGAGCGTCGGTGAGGGCGCGCAGTGCGTACTTCGACGTTGCGTAGACCCCGGTCCGTGGCCCCGGACGGTGCAGTCCGGAACCAGAGTTGATCATGACGATCTGACCGTGGCTGTCGCGCAGCAGGGGCAGCAGTTGGGCCGTGAGGTCTGCCACTGCCACGACGTTGAGTTCCAGCACGTCACGCCACTCGGAACGTGGGGTCTGGGCGAGGGTGTTTCCCGAGCCGTACGTCCCGGCGCTGTGGACCACGGCGTCGAGTCGGTCCACGGCGGCCACCGCCTCGGCGACCGCCTGTGCGTCGGTGAGGTCGGCTATGAAGGGTTCGGCGTCGTCCAGCTGCCCCACGACCGCGTTGACGGAGTCGGGGTGCGTCCCTCCGACGAGGACGTGATGGTCCTTGCTGAGTTCCTTGGCAACGGCGTGGCCGATCCCGCGGGAGCCACCGGTGACGAGGACTGATCTGCGTTGCTGTGTCATGGGGCCACGATAGGTGACTCAGGTGGCCGGACCAGAGTTTTCCACAAGGCAACAGGATCAGGGAAAGCTTGTGGAAAACTGCCGGATGAGCTCGGAGCGCACCGAAAACCAATACAGTGACATCACATTCATCTCGGCAAGGATGGCGTCATGACAGACCACAGGTATGAGGTTCGCTCCGAAGTCGGCCGGCTGCGGACAGTACTACTGCACCGACCGGGTGACGAACTGCGCCGGCTCACCCCGCGCAATTCCGACAGCCTCCTCTTCGACGGATTGCCCTGGGTGGACCAGGCTCAACGGGACCATGACCTCTTCGCACAGATGCTGCGTGATCGTGGCGTCGAGGTGCTGCTACTCCACGAACTTCTCGAACAGACCCTGGAACTTCCCGAGGCTCGGACCAGGGCCGTCGACGACACCTTCGGAGATCTGCGCTACGGCGACACCCTGCGTCGCTACCTGCGGCAGCGAGCTGCGGAGCTGTCCAGCCATGATCTGGCCTCGGTGCTCATGTCGGGTGTGTCGGCACATGATTTCGCCAAGCTCGATCTCACCCTGCCGACGTGCTTGGTGACGTCATTGCTCAACGATGAGGACTTCGTCGTCGACCCACTGCCCAATCTGTTGTTCACCAGGGATTCCAGTGTCTGGATCGGTGAGTATCCAGCCGTCACCTCACTGACGATGCCGGCTCGCCGCCGCGAGACCCAACTCACCGAACTCATCTACACCTTCCATCCACGATTCGCTGGGACGCAGCATGCCCACGGCTGGCGTGACGAGAATCTCGAGGGTGGCGACGTCATGCATCTTGCACCGGGCGTCATGGCCGTGGGGGTGGGGGAGCGTACCTCCTCAGCAGGTGCCGAACGCATTGCGCGCACTGCCCTCAAGCTTGGTGCCGCTCACACCGTGCTTGCCGTACCGATACATCAACAACGAGCCACCATGCACCTTGACACCGTGTGCACCATGGTCGACACCGATGCCGTCGTCATGTATCCCCAGGTCGCCGATGAGTTGCAGGCCCTGCCCATGACGGCTGACGGGGACGAGATCGTGGTGGGATCGCCCCAACCATTCCTCGTCGCTGCTGCCGAGGCGATGGGGATTGATCGGCTGCGGGTCATCGACACCGGCCTGGACCCGGTCACTGCCGAGCGTGAGCAGTGGGACGACGGAAACAACACGCTGGCGCTGGCCCCGCGAGTGGTCGTCGCCTACAACCGCAATGTCGAGACCAACCGTCGTCTGGAAGCTGCTGGCGTCGACGTGCTCACCATCCCCGGTTCGGAGTTGGGGTCGGGCCGTGGCGGCCCACGATGCATGAGCTGCCCGATACTGCGAGAGCCGTTGCCACAGAGTTGAGATGAGGCCCGTTTCGCAGGTTGGGGTGAGGGCATTGCCACCGGCTGCTCGGGTACCGTGGGCTCACCCGTGTCTCGCTCGGGCAATGGTGATCTCGTGCTCCACGCTGGCGGTGGGCTCGGAGCCGGTGGTGACTGGGGTGCGGCTGGCTCGACAGGCGAGGTGTTTTGCGTGGGGAGTCCAGCCTTGGCCCCCGGTGACTGGAGATGCGGCTGGCAGATGGACGAGGTGCTCTTTCGGAGGAGTCCAGCCACGGCCCCAAACAGTGGTTCCGGTTGGCGGAGGAAAAGACAGTCGTCGACAGGTGGCGGAGAGCAGGTTGCGGTGGGTCTTTTGCGATGACGCGGTTCGACACAGCGGTCCCTACGGTCCCCGGTACAGTGGCCGGTGTGGTGAGAGCTGACGGGGTGAGAATCGGCGCACTGATACCAGTGACGGTGCTGACGTGCGTCCTGCCTGCCGCATGCTCCGGCACTGCGGTTACCGGCCCGACACCAGCGGTGCTGGGCCCCACTCCTGCGACACGACAGACCGAGGGTCTCCCCGCTTCAGCTGGTCAGACCGTCCGGACCACGGAACACCCAGAATCCGATGCCACCCGCGCCGTGCCGAGTGATGCGAGTCCCGCAGACCCGAATCCCGCGGAGGAACGGTCACCACGGTCTGCGTCATCCAGTGCTGCGAGGCCCGGGAGCACGCGTGCGACGTCAGCGTTCTCGGTGCCACCGGTGAGCGGTCTGGATGCTTTCGGCCTCACTCACGGCCCGCACGGTTTCCAACTGCCCACCCAGACGGTGACGGTGCACGTCGTCGACAATCCCAACAACGTCACCCTTGTCATAGACCCGAGTCAGGGGGAGCAGACCTACCAGTTCCTCACCCACCGGCTGGCATCCATGGGAATGACGATCGCAGCCAATGGCAACAACTCCCTGGTCTTCCACGGGCGAGGCTGGACCGGGGCCTACACCGCCTCCGCAGACGCGGCCGCCCTCACCCTGCGCACCGGCTCGGTGGGCTGAAGGATGGGCAGCAACCTGATCTTGTACCATCCTGCCGGCCCGGTGGGCTGAACCTTTCTGCTCATTCTGGGTGGTGAGGGGCTGTGTCGGCGGTTGCTCGGAAGGTGGGGCGCTGCCTGTCCTGGATGGCGGTGGGCCCGATCATGACCATCCACGTCCCAGGCCATCCTCTCTGCCCATTCTGGATGGCGGTGAGGGGCAATGCCAACGGTTGTCCGGAAGGTGGGGGCGCTGCCTGTCCTGGATGAGGCGAGCCGGACCATGACTCTCTATCCCCGGACCATCCCTCTGCCCAGCCTGCATGATGGGGAGGGCAATGTCGACGGTTGTTCGGAAGTGAAGGCGCTCTGCCTGCTTGGACGGCAGCGTGCCCGACCATGACCCCATGCCCCGGGCCGTCCCCCTATGGTGGCCCAGCCTGCATGGAGATGAGAGCCGTGGGTCGAGTTCTAGCCCACGGCGCGATGCGCGGCAATGTTGCTCACCCGGTGAACAGCGTCGATCGGAAACGTCGATCTGCCACGATCCGGGCGTGGGGCGCAGAGGATCCTCTGGGGCGATCGTCCCAAAGCTTCCATCCAGCCCCAGTGCCGCCCCCAGGCATCCAGTGTCACCACTCAGTTACCCAGCCCAGCGCCCTCGCTCAGTCACGTAGCTGCGTGATTCGGGCCTGTCACGCCTTGGTGCCTTGCCACAAACTCTGCCAGGGCACGTCGAGGTCGAGGAAAATCTGACGCAGTAGCGGCAGCGAGATTCCGGTGACATTGTGCGGGTCACCGACGATCCGGGTGATGAACGGTGCCCCCAGCCCGTCCATCATGACTCCGCCCGCCACCTGGGTGGCTTGGCCGGTCTCGGCGTAGGCGTCGATCTCCTCGTCGGTGAGGTCGGCGAACGTCAGTGCGGTGGAGGCTGCCCGGGTGGCGCTGCGCTCACCGCGATCGTCCCGCACGATGACGTGGTGGCCAGTCACCAGCATCCCGCTTTGACGACGCATCTGGTGCCACCATCGCTTGACACGCTCGATGGATCCGGGCTTGCCGTGGATGCGCCCCTCCATCTGCAGCACCGAGTCACAGCCGATGATGATCATCGGACCGTTCATCTCCACGTGGTCAGCGACGGTTCGAGCCTTGAGCTGGGCCAACCGACAGGTCAGCTCAAGCGCCGTCTCACCAGGTAGAGGGTTTTCCTCCACTCCGGAGACGATGGTCCGCGGGTCCAGTCCTGCCAGGCGCAGCTGGGTGAGTCGGGCGCTGGAACCCGATGCCAGGATGAGCTGATGCATCAGTACCGCCGTAGGGATCCGCGCCATGCCGCCTGGCCGGGCAGGAACGGTTCGCGGATCGGTCGCCAGTACGATTTCCACCCGAATGCCATGACGCTCTGCTCGGGGGCGTGGGGGTTGCCGGCAGGTTGGAGAACGGCTGCCAGTACCGTCACCAGGGCCCCCAGCTCCTCATCGGTGAGCTGTGCCTTGGAGACGCTGATCGTCGGTTTCGTCTCGTCGGCGGTCACAGCGGAATGTTCCCATGCTTCTTGGGAGGCAGTGCCTCACGCTTGGAGCGCAGCATGCGCAGCGCCCGAATGACCGAGGCGCGAGTCTCGTGAGGGTGGATGACGAGATCCACCCAGCCACGTTCAGCGGCCTGGTACGGGTTCGACAAGGTCGTCTCGTACTCGTCAACCAGTTCCTGACGACGGGTCTCAGGATCTTCGGTGCGAGCCAACTCCTTGCGGTGCAGAATGTTGACCGCACCATCGGCGCCCATGACGGCGATCTGGGCGGTCGGCCAGGCGAGGTTGAAGTCGGAACCCAGGTGCTTGGAACCCATGACGATGTACGCACCGCCGTAGGCCTTGCGGGTGACAACCGTCACCAGTGGCACGGTGGCCTCGGCGTAGGCATAGATCAGCTTCGCCCCACGGCGAATGATTCCGGCGTGCTCCTGGCCCACTCCCGGCAGGAATCCCGGCGTGTCGACGAAGGTGAGGATCGGAATGTTGAACGAGTCGCAGGTGCGTAGGAATCGTGACGCCTTCTCCGAGGCGTCGATGTCCAGAGTGCCGGCATTGACCAGCGGCTGGTTGGCGATGATGCCGATGGCCTGCCCCTCAATGCGGCCGAACCCACACAACACGTTGGGGGCGAACAGTTCGTGCACCGCCAGGAAGGTGTCCTCGTCAAGCACCGAGGTGATGACCTCGTGCATGTCGTAGGGACGGTTCGCCTCGTCCGGGATGAGGACGTCCAGCTCGCGATCGTGGTCGGTGATCGTGAGGTCGGACTCCTCATCGTCGTCGTAGACCGGCGGATCCTCGAGGTTGTTCTGTGGCAGGTAGGTGAGCAGATCGCGCACGTACTCCAGCGCGTCATCCTCATTGGCAGCCAGATAGTGCGAGTTGCCCGAGACCTGGGAGTGGGTGCGGGCCCCGCCCAGTTCCTCCAAGGAGACGTCCTCGCCGGTGACGGCCTTGACGACGGCCGGGCCGGTGATGAACATCTGGGAGCTCTGGTCGACCATGACGATGAAGTCGGTGAGGGCGGGGGAGTACACCTGCCCGCCGGCCGCCGCTCCCATGATGATCGAGATCTGTGGGATGACGCCCGAGGCGCGGGTGTTGCGCTTGAAGATGTCACCGAATCTGGCCAGGGAGGCCACACCTTCCTGGATGCGCGCCCCGCCACCTTCGTTGATGCCGATGAGCGGGCAGCCGGTCTTCACGGCGAGGTCGATGATCTTGCAGATCTTCTCGCCATTCACCTCACCCAGTGATCCACCGAAAATCGTCACGTCTTGGCTGAACACACACACCGGACGACCATGGATGGTTCCCATTCCGGTGACGACGCCGTCGGTGTAGGGGCGGTTCCGCTCCATCCCGAAATTGGTCGAGCGGTGGCGGGCGAACTCGTCCACCTCGGTGAAACTGCCCTCGTCGAGCAGGCGCAGGACGCGTTCCCGGGCGGTCATCTTGCCCTTGGCCCGCTGCTTGTCGATGGCTGCGGCCGGGGCGGCATTGACGGCCTCGTCGATCCGGCGTCCCAGATCGGCGATCTTGCCGGCAGTCGTGTGGATGTCGATCTCCATGACACAGAGCCTACCCAGATTGTCGAGTTCTGGGCGGATCAGTCGTCATCTGGGAAAGGGTGCGGTTCTCCGTCAGAAGGTGCGCGGGAGCCAGGTCACGGAATCGTGCCTGCGGATGGCCCCGAGCGCTGAGCCTGGACTGGCCCCAGATGTTGGGCCCGGGTGCGGCGAATGGCCTGAGCGCGGTGAGGTGAGCCTGGGGGCGACGAGATGCGATCATGTCGCATGAGTGAGCCCATCACCAGGTCCGTGGATTTCTGGTTCATGAGTGGGGGCGTTGCCATCGGGAGTGGCAGGTGGGGTGGTTTCGCGCAGGATTGCCACGGGGCGCAGGTTGCCGAGTACGGCTGCAGGAAGCGTAATGGGCATTACTCGTTGTACGAGTGTGGGGCGTTGCAATCGTGAAGGCCATCAATGACGCCTCGCTGGATTGCCGCGGTATGGGTGTGGAACGTTGCCGAGGATGACAGCTTGGGGATCCGGTGCAGATGTGCCACGAGTTCTTGCCGGCGGGGAAGGACGGCGGTCAGGTCCGTGACGGCCGCGGGACGATTTTCAGGATCGCTGGAAGGTTTTGGGTGTCAGCAGATCTCGGGTGTTGCGGGGCAGGGGGGAACATCACTGGCGCGTGGCACATGTGTTGGTGAGTGGGTGTGATGCCGCCGTGCGTGGCAGATGGAGCGGTTCCGTGCAGGATTGCCACACCGGCTGCAGAAGTACAGGGCACTCCCGCGTGGTTCTGGCGGGGTTGCGTGACTGCGCGCCATCTGAGCGGCTGTGGTGTTCGTGGTCCTGACGCCGGGCATAGCCTTGGTACGTGCCTGCAACTGCTTTTCCCGACGCCCGAGCCATCACGGCCCTCGCTCCCGACACCATGTTCACCCGCCCGGGATCAGGTGGGGTGACGTGCATCGACTCCACCGAGTCGACGAACACCGACATGGCCGAGTTCGTCAAGGTTGGTGGCACCCTGCCCCGGATGCTGGTGGCGAGTCACCAGGACTCTGGACGTGGCAGGTTCGACCGGCGGTGGCAGGACGTGCCGGGCACTGCGGTGGCAATGTCGGTCCTGGTGCCGGCGGATCGACCCGCGGAGGACTGGGGCTGGCTCTCCCTGATCTGCGGGCTTGCGATGGTCGAGACCATCGAGGAGGTCACCGGAGCCACCCGCGACCGGGTCACCCTCAAATGGCCCAATGACGTACTCCTCGACCAGGGCAGCACGTGCATGTCTGCTCTGTCTGACAACCCTGCGCCGAGTGTGATCCAGCGGGATGGTTCTGCCCAGAAAATGGCTCAGCAGGGGGATCCTGTCCTGCAGGATGATCCCACTCTCAAAAGGAAAAAGTGTGGCGATGCTGGGCATGATGACGCAGACCGGTGTGCCAGCCTGAACCCGGGGGTGGGTGAGGACACGGAGCACCGCCGCGTTGACGCCGACGGTTCCAGACAAGACCTGCCCCGTACCCATCAATGTGGTGACTCGGTGGGCACGGCGCATGCTGGTGCTGCGAAGCACACTGCTGGCTCCGGTGACGTGGGGACCACGTCTACCAGGAACGGCGACACGGGGCACGGTGGCAAGGTGTGTGGCATCCTCTGTGAACGCGTCGAAGGCCCAGCGGGCACCCACGCGATCCTGGGAATCGGGCTCAACGTCTCCATGGACTTCTCGGAACTTCCGGTGCCGACGGCCACGTCGTTACGACTGTGCGGGTTGTGTGAGGACAAGAACCTCCTCATCGCCACTCTGTTGCGTCGGTTGGACGACCACGTCACCGACTGGCTGCGCACCGGGAACGTCCGTCAGGCCTATCGGGAACGTTGTGACACCGTGGGTCAGCGGGTGCGTCTCACCTTCGACACCGAGCTCATCGGTGGCGGGGACACGGTTCTGGACGGGGTCGGTGTGGACGTGGACGACACCGGTGCGATCATCGTGGCGACCCCCGAGGGCAGGAAGGCGTTCGCTGCCGGCGACGTCACCCACCTGCGTCCACGCTGATCTTCCCCCAGACCTGATTGACCACATCAGGTTGTCGGTTCAGTCGGTTTGGGCTGGTGAGATCTGGATGGCGTCGGTCCGAGTTCTCACCAAGCTGGCTCAGACCTGATCTGGCGGGGATCGTGCCGTACCTTCGGCAGCCACCGGACTTGGAGCATGGCGCTGAGCCCTTTCGGCGCAGCCCTTCGGAGTCATTGCCTAAGCTATGGGCCATGACGACCCACATCCTTGCCATGGGTGGTGGCGGTTTCTCGATGTCTCGGCACGGGGAGCCCACCGCCATCGACCGCCACCTGCTCGACCTGTCCGGAAAGTCCTCCCCGCTGGTGTGTTTCGCACCGACGGCTTCGGCCGACGACCCGGTCTACGTCAACCGGTTCCTCGCCGCCTATTCCGAACTGGGGGCACGCACCATGGTGCTCACCCTGTGGCAGGGGGCCAATGAGTCGGTGGAGCGATTGGCCGAGGCCGACGTCGTGGTCGTGGGAGCCGGATCGGTCGCCAACCTCGTCGCCCTGTGGCACACCCACGGGGTGGACGTCGCCCTGCGTCACAAGATCGGCAAGGGCGAGGATCTCGTCCTGGGCGGGGTGTCGGCTGGCGCATCGTGCTGGTTCCAAGGGTGCGTCACCGACGCCTTCGGGCCGATTCGGGCTTGGCGCGGCGGGCTGGGACTTCTCGACGGGTCATTCTGTCCGCACTTCGACCGCAAGGAGAATCGTGCGGAGGTCTATGCCCAAGCCGTGGCCTCGGGCGTGCTGCCTGCCGGGTACGCCGTTGACGACGGCGCTGCCGTGCGGTTCACCGACGGCGAGTTCGCCGAGGTGGTCGCCGAACGTGAGGAGGCCACGGTGGGGCGTATCGCCACCACCCAGGAACCTGCTTCCTCGGGCATCTACCGGGAGGAGCTCGCACCCCGTCTGCTGTGACCCCAGTTTGCTGTGTCTCTTGTCTGGTGCGAACCATTCCGCTCCCGGAACCGGGCCGTGGTCGGCAGATGGACGGAGGTGGCAGGTTCTGCAGCGGATCATGGTCGGCAGGTGGACGCAGGAGCAGATTCTACGGTTGATCATGGGTCACAGACGGACGCGGGTGGCTGGTTCTGCAGCGGGCTGGGGTCGGCAGATGAACGCAGACGGCAGATTTTGCAGCGGTTTCCAGCCCCGGTGAGACACCCCTTGAGCCCATGGGCACTACGGCGTGGTGCCGCCGAAAACCCGGCCGGCACCGATCGCCCTCCTTGAGCTTGTGGACATTGCCCACGCATCGCTTGGGGGTGAGGTCTGGCCACCGGGCGTCCCCTGAGCTCACGGGGCATTACCGAGCCGCCAGTGCGGTCGGCGAGGTGGTGTTGGTCATCTCGTGAGCTCACGGGCATCAGTCAGTGCTCTTGGGCCCATGAAGCAGTGTTGGGCGTCCCCCGAGCCCATGGGCACTACGATGGCATGTGTGACGTACACCATAGGGATTGTCGGGGGCGGGCAGCTGGCCCGCATGATGCATCAGGCGTCCATCAGGCTGGGCATTCGTACGAGACTGCTGGCGACCTCGCCGCAGGAGTCCGCGGCCCAGGTGATGAACGACGTCGTCGTCGGATCACACCTGGACGAGGAGGCGGTGCTGGCCTTCGCCAAGGACTGCGACGCCGTGACGTTCGACCACGAGCACGTGCCCACCGAACTGGTGCGCCGCATGGAGGCGACCGGGGTGGCGGTGCGTCCCGGTGCCGATGCCCAGGTGCACGCCCAGGACAAGGCGGTCATGCGCCAGTTCATGGAGCGTGCCGGGTTCCCCAACCCGCGCTGGCAGGTCTGTGACTCCCACGAGGCCTTCGTCGACTTCGCCGGGAAGATCGGGTGGCCGGTCATCGCCAAGACCTCTCGCGGCGGCTACGACGGCAAGGGAGTCTGGAAGGTCGACGGGCCGGACGACGTGGCCACCCCGTTCCAGGCGATGGGTGGCCTGGCCGACGGCCACCAACCCATCCGCATCATCGCCGAGGAGCTCGTCGACTTCACCCGGGAGCTCTCGGCCATCGTCGTACGCTCCCCATCGGGGCAGGGAGTGGCCTACCCGATCAGCGAGACGATCCAGCGCGACGGCATCTGCGTGGAGACGATCACCCCGGCCCCGCGCATGTCGGAGACCCGACAGGCCGAGATCCAGGCCATGGCCCTCGACATCGCCGGTCGGCTCGGTGTGGTCGGTGTGCTTGCCGTCGAGCTCATGGAGCGCGCCGACGGATCGGTCGTCGTCAACGAGCTGGCCATGCGACCCCACAACACCGGGCACTGGACGATCGACGGAGCCGCGACGAGCCAGTTCGAGAATCATCTGCGCGCCGTGCTCGACCTGCCGCTGGGCGATCCCTCGCTCACCGCCCCCGCCGTCGTCATGGCCAATGTGCTTGGCGGTTCGGAGGACGACCTCACTGGCGCCCTGCAGCACTGCTTCGCCCGCGATCCCGGCCTGCGGGTGGAGCTCTACGGCAAGGACGTGCGTCCGGGACGCAAGGTGGGCCACGTCACCTGTGTGGGGGACGACGTGGACGAGGTCGCGCGCCGTGCGCGGCATGCCGCTGGATATCTGATGGGAGACCACAATGCCTGACAACACCGTTCCACCCGACACCGCGCCACTGACCTCTGAGGGCTCTGGTGCTCCCGAGAAGTCCGGTGCACGAGTGTCCATCATCATGGGGTCGGACTCCGACTGGCCGACGATGCAGCCCGCCGCCGAGGTGCTCGACGAGTTCGGCGTGCCCTACGAGGCCGACGTTGTCTCGGCCCACCGCATGCCCGAGGAGATGGTGGAGTTCGGACGTGCCGCCCACACTCGTGGCATCGAGGTCATCATCGCCGGTGCCGGCGGCGCAGCCCACCTGCCCGGCATGGTGGCCGCCCTCACCCCACTGCCGGTGATCGGGGTTCCGGTGCCGCTGGCCCACCTGGACGGTATGGACTCGCTGCTGTCCATCGTCCAGATGCCCGGTGGGGTGCCGGTGGCCACGGTCGGCGTCGGCAATGCGAAGAACGCCGGTCTGCTCGCGGTGCGCATGCTTGCCGCCGGGGACGACGAGCTCATCGGCAGGATGCTCGACTACCAGCAGGCCCTGCGTGATCGCGCTGCCGCCAAGGGCGAGATCGTCCGGACGCACTCCAAGGTCTGATTCAGGGGGCCGGTTCTGATCTGGGGATCCGGAGTCTCACGGTCCGGGGTGGGCCCACGACGGGGGTTCCACCTGGATCCGCTCGTCAGTGTGCTGGCCCGGCAGGTCAGCTGGGCTGATGCGCGCGAGGTGCGTTGCGTCAACCGTGCCCCAGGTCAGCCATGCCCCCGGTCACCTGGTCCAGTCGTTACGTCTCCTCGGCCAGCCACGCCCCCGGTCACTTGGTCCAGTCGTCACGTGTCCCTGTCCTCGCATGGCCCCGTCTCCGTCACGTGTCTCGGCGTGCCTCGCCACGCCGAGGCTTTTTCAGGAGAGGGGCTGGTTCGTGGTGAGACCGCTCCGCAGCCAGCCTCAGCAGGGGGTTTCCAAAGGGCGTGGACGCAGTATGGCAAGGAGAAGCCGCAACCACGTCCCAGCAGGGGTGTCCACTGAAATGGCCTCGTCCGGGGCCAGCTCTGCAGGCACCTCAGCGGAACTGGTAGACGCCTCAACGGAAGGAGTCCGCATTCGACGTGTCGCCGGTCTTCATCATCTCGAAGAGTTGCAAGGCGCGTTCCCGGTCCCACAGCACCGATGACCCGGCAGCGGTCTGGGCGTTGGCGTTGGCCACCGGGACGGTGAGTTTCATCCCATCTGGCCCGGACAGACCCATGAGGGAGCGAGCCGTGACGACCGTCGTGCCCAGCGAGGTGTCCTCCCCACGACGTACGGTGGAGGCGCCGGCGTTGACAACCTTCCAGTAGCGCACCGGATTGATGAAGGTCCACGGTGACATGGCTTTGTGGGCCACCTGCGAGGCCACCTCCTGCTGACGTTTGACTCGCCCGAGGTCACCCAACGGGTCAGCCTTGCGCATGCGCACGTACCCCAGCGCCGAGATGCCGTCCAGGTTCTGGCACCCGGCTGGCAGATCGGTGTGGGAGTCGCGGTCCTTCATGGGCTTGTCGAGGCAGACGTCCACCCCGCCCACGGCGTCGACCATGTTGACGAAACCACCGAAACCGATCTCCATGTAGCCGTCCAGACGCACCCCGGTGACCTGTTCCACGGTCTCGGTGAGCAGCGGCGCCTCACCGATGGCGTAGGCGGCGTTGAGCTTGTTGCGGCCGTGCCCCGGAATGGGCACGTAGGAGTCGCGAGGTAGGGAGACGAGGATCGTCCTGCCCTTCGGGGGTCGGTACAGCAGCAGCATCGTGTCGGTGCGGGTTCCCTCGGCAGTGCCGGTGCCCAGCTGTTTCTGCTGCTTCTCGGTGAGGTTGTCGCGCTGATCGGTGCCCACCAGGAGCACGGCTGTGCCCGGTTGGGGGTCGGGTCGCTCCCCGCTGGCAGTGGCGTCAACCTTCTGGCCCTCCAGGAGGGCGTATGCCGGTACACCGACCAGCCAGATGATCCACAGGACGAGCAGGGTCGTGATCTTCTTGGCGAAGGAGTGTTTGTGTCGCGTTGGTGTGGCCTTCCTGCGGTGAGACGAAGGTGAGTGGGCAGACTGGGCTGATCGGGCAGACTGGGCTGAGCGTGACGCGACGGTTGCCGTCCCACTGCGGGACCGGGATCTCGCCGGTCGGGTGCCACCAGAACGCGTGTCGGTGCCACGACGTCGTCGACGCTGATCGGCACGGGAGGTGTCACGTCTGGTGGCGCCACGGCGAACCGGATCATCGGTGCGGGGTCGGGAATCGGTCGCGTACCGGCCGCCACGGGTTTCACCGCCCCGGGGACGCCTCGTGCTGCGGTGTCGTCCCGCGCCATTCTCGTCGCCAGCACGGCGGGACCCCGTGGTACGGGAGTTCTCCGAACTGCCGTACAACCAGTTCATGTCATCCTGGTGGGAGTGGTTGTCGCGCGGTGTTGGCATGCAGACAACCGTATCCATCACTGTGCGCGAAAAGAATCGTGACCGGCCGTGTGAGGCGCACAAAACCGACAGGAAAGCTCATCACAGCGACGGAGTTCTGCGCTGCTGCCTCAGTGTCAGGACGGTGGCTCCCGTGCCAGGACCATGGCTCCGCAGCGCCAGGACAGTGAGTGTTGATGCCGGTGTCGGGCATGATGATCCCTGAGTGCCTGGCTGTACCGGATCGTCGCCACGGACATTCATGGTGAAGCTGGCACAATGAACCACATGGCCTCCAATTTCGCACCGCCTGTGTCCGTCGTCGTGCCTGTGCGCAACGAGCAGAGATTTCTGACGTCCTCCGTCGCCGGAATCGTCGGTCAGGGCTACCCGGGGCCGATGGAGATCATTCTCGTCGTCGCACCCAGCGAGGACGACACCGAACGGATCGCTGAGCGGCTTGTCGACGGCGACGAGCGGATTCGGGTCATCGCGAACCCGCAGGGCACGACGCCCAAGGCCATGAACCTGGGAGTGGCGGCCAGCACGTACGACATCATCGTGCGGGTCGACGCTCACGGTGAGCTCGGGCCGGAGTACATCGCCACCGCCGTGGAGTTGCTGGAGCGTACCGGTGCCGCCAATGTCGGGGGGATCATGGACGCCCAGGGAACGACTGATTTCGAGAAGGCAGTGGCTGCGGCCTACACGTCCCGACTCGGACTGGGGGGCGGCTCCTTCCATCTCAAGAACTCACCGGAAGGCCCTGCCGACACTGTTTTTCTGGGGGTGTATCGCAAGGCCGACCTGCTGGCGGTCGGTGGCTTCGACCCCACCTTCGACCGGGCACAGGACTGGGAACTCAACTATCGGCTGCGTCACAGCGGACGCGAGGTGTGGTTCAGCCCTCGTCTGAAGGTGACCTATCGGCCTCGCTCGGATGTGAAATCCCTTGCCACCCAGTTCTTTCACACCGGGCAGTGGCGTCGTCAGGTCATACGGACCCATCGGGACTCGGCGAGCCTGCGATACCTGGCTGCTCCCGTGACGGTCGTGGCGTGCGCGGTCGGGGCCATCGGGGGAGTGGCTGGGATCGTGCGTTCGGCCCTGAAGGGGCGGCCCAGTCCTCTGGTGGCGGGTTTTGCCGTGCCAGCCGGATACCTCGGTGCCATGACGGCCGGCAGCCTGCTGCTCAAGCAGCCCCTCACCCCTGCGGTACGAGCACGGTTGCCGCTCGTGCTCACCGTCATGCACATGAGCTGGGGGGCCGGTTTCATCGTGGGGCTACCCGCACCTCGAGCGCAGTGAAGTGACCCCGCACCTCGAACGCCGTGAGTCGTAGCGGGGAGGCTGCGTCACCGGGCGATGACTCGAGCGTGTTCCCGTACTGCTGTGTCGTGACAGGTGGGGCCGGCCGATGTCGTGTCGTCCTCGACGGAGTCAATGAGCACCAGGGAGCCCCCACCCACCAGACACCGCGCGGTGACCCATGCCACCTGTGTGTCAGTGGGGTGGGCCAGCAGGACACGATCACCGATCGGGGCGGTGTCATGCGTGCTCGGCTCGTCCGCCCCTGGCGGCTGCGTCGCAGCGCCCAGGACAAGGTGTGGATCTGCATCTGCTGGTGGCAGGGCATCCGGCATGGCCATGCAGTCGGCGTGGTCAATGGCTGCAGGTGCGAGGTCGTCACACGGACCGCCCCACGGTTTGAGCGAGCACTGGACGAGCGTCGACGCAGGCACCTGCGCTGCCGACGTCCGGTGACACTGTGCCAAGTCTTGCCTCGGACCAGTGACAAGGGCATCAACCGGGTCATCGTCTGGTTCGTCCCCCAGCAGGACGTGCCATCCGGCCCACCAGCTGGACATGAACCAGATCGGTGCGATCCAGTGCCCGGGATGCTGGGTCACGACGTCAAGTGCCACCCGGTTCCCGCGGCCGATGCCCTCGTCGGTCATGAGGGTCACGGTCTTGGCCACCCAGGTGCACAGTGTCTTCCCCGACAGGTCAAGACGTGAATCGCCGCGAATCCAGGTGACGAACGGGTCGGGATTGTGGACCTGGCGTGCAATGGCTGCAGCCAGCTTCGTGCCGGTGAATCCGCAGCCATCCTCGGCGCCGGACTGCTCGATGCTGGTGTTCATGGCAGCCATCATGCCGTGCTCGGCCCGGCGTTGCGAGAATCGACGCAATTCGTCGCTAGCCTTGAGGCATGCGCTACGTCCTCATCATCGCTGGTGGATCCGGTACCCGACTGTGGCCGTTGTCACGCCAGGGTGAACCCAAGCAGCTGCTCGACCTCATCGACGGGATGAGTCTGTTGCGAATGGCCTTCGAACGGGTGCGCGGTGTCGTCCCGGACGAGAACGTCTTCGTGTGCACCGGGCAGGCCTATGCCGACGTCGTCTCCGACATCCTTCCCGAGGTGCCTGGCGGCAACATCCTCGGGGAACCCGTGGGGCGGGATTCCCTCAACGCCGTGACGTGGCCGGCTGCCGTCATCGCCGACTCCGACCCGGACGCCGTCATCGCCACCGTCACCGCCGACCACATCATCCGCCCGGTGAGCGGATTTCGCGCCGCCCTGAACCACGGCTTCGAGATCGCCGAGACCGATCCCTCGGCCCTGGTGACCTTCGGTGTCATTCCCACCGAGCCGAACACCGGTTTCGGATATCTGCACCGGGGCAACCCCATTGACGAGGATCGCCGCGCCTTCGAGGTGCGTGAATTCGTCGAGAAACCCAATGCGGAGCTGGCGCGCAGCTACTTCGACTCCGGGGAGTTCTGGTGGAACTCCGGGATGTTCGTCTGGCGAGCCACAACTCTGCTCGACGTCGTCTCCCAGCTCAAACCGGCCACTGCCCGTCAGGCTGGTCAGCTCGTGCGCGAGCCAGAGTCCCTGCAGGAGGTCTACCCTCAGATGGAGAAGATCTCGGTGGACTTCGCCGTCATGGAGCCGGTCTCAGCGGGTCGTGCCGGATGCCATGTCGTTGCCGTACCGCTGGCCATCCAGTGGTATGACGTCGGCTCCTTCGAGACCCTTGCCCCGCACCTTCCCGACGACGGCAGGGGAAACCATGCCACCGGGGCCACGGTTTCCATCGATTCCGAGGCGAATCTGCTCATCAACACCCGATCCGACGCGGTACTCGCCGTGGCTGGGCTGCATGCCATGGCCGTGGTGACCACCGATCGGGCCACACTCGTCGTTCCGCTGGCCGACAGCCAGCGGGTCAAGGAGCTCGTCGCCGTGGTGGCCGAGGAGTGTGGACGGGACTACGCATGAACCCACTTGTCGAGAAGTTGTTGCGGGTACGTGAACCGCTGGCCTGGGTGCTCACCGCCCTTGGCACGGGGTTCACGATCATCTTCCTGGTGGATTTCTGCGGAGCGCTGATCCAGGGCGAGGACACCGTCTTCGAAGTCGCTCGTCGCTCCTCCGGTGGCTCACTGGGGTTGACCATCATGTTGGCCATGGTGGCTGCCGTGTGGTGGTGCCGCCTGCAGGCTCCGGTGGTGACCAGGTCAACGGTCATCGCCAAGGTCGCCGCCATCGTCGTCGCCGTGGGTGCGGGCTGCGACCTCATCCTGGCGATTCTGGCATGTGTGCATGCTCCCGGTCGAACCCTTGGCGTGGCCCTGGGGTTCATCGGGTCCCTCATGGTGGTGACGGTCAAGGTGCTGGCGATCATTGCCCTCATCGTGGCGGCATCACCACTCAGCCACGGTGAGCAGGGCGGTGCGGACACACGACCCCGCCCGGTGTCTGCTGGATCGGAACAGGACGATCCTGCTGGCTCCAGTGGGGAGGATGAGCGCAACACACCGGTGTGGACGACCGATGAGGCCGCTGGAGCCTCGTGGACAAAGGCATCCGACGCTGCACAGGGGGCCCAGGCCTCCACCTGGGGGATGTCCGGGCAGGTGTTGGACTGGTCCCAGTATCGAGACCAGGATCCGCAAGGGCCTCAGCACGATGACTCCCGCCAGCCCTGACATCAGGACCGGGGTGCTCTTATCAGAAATTGGGGCACCGACAGGGGAGTCTCACGAGGTCACGGAATGAATGACAGATGAATGACAGTCGTGTAACTTGGTGAACGAGCAGATCTCAGCGCGACTGCCTTCCCCCTTTCCAGAGGAGATCTCTTCATGCCCACCAATGTCCTGGTGTCGCTGCCCGACGGCGACGACGAAGAAATGTCGTGGCAGGAGCGCGCCCTGTGCGCCCAGACCGATCCGGAGGCGTTCTTCCCCGAGAAGGGTGGTTCCACTCGCGAGGCCAAACGAATCTGCGAGTCCTGCGAGGTGCGTGACGAGTGCCTGTCGTACGCGCTGGAGAACGATGAACGGTTCGGTATCTGGGGCGGCATGTCGGAGATGGAGCGACGCAGGTTGCGGCGTCGCGCCTGAGCGGTCGAGCGATCATTCAAGCGATGCACGCTGCATCCTGAGCGAGCGGCAGCTGCGGTCATTCCAATAATGGACGTCAGCGGCGTCGCCCTGCCCCACATGATCATCTCACGGTGGACCCGTGTCTGGTGGACCTCAGATCATGCCATCCTCATGGGGATCGATGACCGAGACCGGAAAGCCGGTGAGTGCCGACAACTGCTCCACGAGGGTGCGGTGCACGAGGATCGCCAGCCCCGGGCGGGTGGCGGCGCGCAGTTCCAGCGGACGACGGTAGAGCACGACCTTGGCCGGGGAACGTCCGTCCGGGTCCTGCGCACTGGCCAGGGGGACGCGCCCTTGGGTCCATTCGGTGGAGCCCGGGACGTCCTCGATCCCAATGATCACCTGACTGAGCACGCCGGGGCAGTTGTCGAGGATGCGCTGTGCCGATTGGGCAACGCACAGCTGGAAGAACTCGTTGCGGGTGGGGCGCAGACGCCTGGTCACCCCACCATGTTCCCGCGGTAGGACGACTGGCCCGCGTGGCCCACGGCCGTGACGATCTCGTCGGGTGCTCATGCGGACAACGATAGGTCACCACAGCCGTCCACAGCGGACTCGGCGAGCCGAACCTCGCACCCCTCGGCCAGTCCTCCGAGCTGTCCCGCGGCACCGGCGTAGCCTCAACCATCGTGAGACTGTGTGTGCGAAGTGGATGTCGGCGGCGAGCAGTGGCCACCCTGACCTATGTCTATGCCGAGTCCTCGGCAGTCCTGGGCCCGCTGTCCCCGGAGCAGCATCCGGGCGGTTACGACCTGTGCAGCGAACACAGTGGTGAACTCACGGTCCCCAAGGGGTGGGAACTCATTCGTCTTCCCGGTGTGGACGGCACCGCGGATGAGCACGAACCCGACGACATCATGGCCCTGGCCCGAGCCGTGCGCGAGATCGGCATGCTCGATGACGAGGTTGCCCCCACCGACGGCGCGGCAACGGCGGATTCCCACGCAGCGGTGCCTGACATGGCTGGTGTGACCGTCCTGGGGCGGCGAGGTCACCTCGCAGTCATCGCCGATCCCGACTCCGTGCGCTAACGTGAGTGCAGCGCAACAGCTCTCGAGAGGTGACGACGATGCTCCGGTCCGCCAAGACCACTCAGCCCACCCAGATTCCCCAGACGCCTGAGGCCCTTGACCTGGCTCCCCAGTTCCTCGAGGTGGTGGCCTGCCCCTCGTGCCATTCCACCTTCGCCCTCGACTACGACAGTGGTGAACTGGTCTGCTCCTCACCTTCCTGCGGACTGGCCTTCGAGGTGCATGACGGTGTCCCGGACCTGCGTATCGACGCTGCTCGTCGTCCGGAGACCGGGGAGGACGACGAGACCACCCGCATCAGTTCGATTCGTGCTGAGTGAGGCGTTGGTGAAGGCGATCTTTGACGACTCGCGACTCGAGTCACGTGATCTCTCGGCCGGGGCCGAGAGTCTGCTACGCCGTCTGGCCGGTGAAGGAGCACGAATCCGTCGGGTCGGTGCTCAGATCGATGGTGTTGGCTCTGCCGTGGAGCACATCGGTACTCCGCGTGGCGTGCTCGTCGTGGGTGCGGAGGCACGCTTCATCCGTGCCGTGCTCGAACCGCTGTGCCCGGTTCCGATCGTTGCGTGGTCCCTGCCTCACCTGCCCGCCTGGGTGGGGCCCTTGGATCTCGTCGTCGGTGTCGATCAGCAGGAAGTTCCGTGGGATGGAGCTGCGTCTCTCGTCGAGCCCTCGTACACTGTTGGTGCCGTGAGAGAGGCAGCCAGACGTGGAGCTGCCATCCTGGTGGCGACTGCGGAGGATTCCCCAGCCTGGCGCACGGCAGGCGGGGCAAGTGTCCGGGTGCCGGTTTGCGGTGATGATCCGTTGGCTGCTGCTGTCGCCGTTCTGGCCGTGCTGGGACGTCTCGGGTTGGGGCCCCAGACCGACCCGAACCAGGTGGGGCGAGCCGCCGACATGATTGCGGAGGAGTCCTCCCCGTTCCGGGAGATGCCCTTCAACCGTGCCAAGGAGCTGGCCTGTGCCATGGCCGACGCCACACCACTGCTGTGGGGTGGATCCGTTTTGGCGGCCCGATCGGCACGACGCGTTGCCGAGGCGCTCCGAAGGGCCACTGGGGAGCCTGCCCTGTGTGCCGACGCCGCCGAGCTGCTCCCGGTGATCTGCTCGTCCGATCCACGCGATCCGTTCAGCGATCCCGAGGTGGACGGTCCGCAACAACGTCCGGTGCTGTTGGTCATGGACGACCACGTCCCGGATCCACGCCGTGCCGGCCTGGAGGAGGTCGCACAACGGTTTGACGTGCCGGTGCACGCCATCGACCTTCCACTCGGGGTGGACGAGGACTCCGATCCGGTCCGCACATACGTCACCCTGCTCATGCAGGGACGCTACATGGCAGCATATGTGGCGTTGGGGCTGGGCCGTCTCGACGACGTGGTGCAGCTGTGAGCAGAATGGTCTGGGTGCTCAACGGCCCCAATCTTGGCCGGCTCGGCCGGCGTCAACCTGAGATCTACGGGTCGATGAGCCATGACGAACTCGTCGACCATGTGCAGCACACTGCAGACCGGCTCGGGCTGGACGTGGTGGTGCGCCAGACCGACTCGGAGGCGCAGATGATCGGGTGGCTCCACGAGGCCGCCGATCGGAGGATCCCGGTCGTCATCAATCCGGCGGCGTGGAGCCACTACAACATCGCCATTGCCGATGCCGTGGCACAGGTGGAGGCCCCGGTCATCGAGGTGCATCTGAGCAACACGGCGAGGCGCGAGGAGTTCCGACACCACAGCGTCGTGTCGGCCTACGTCACCGGTACCATCACCGGGCTGGGAATCGCCGGGTACGACCTGGCACTGCGCTACTTGGCCTCAGGCGACGCCATCTGACCTCACACGACACCATCTGACACAGTGGGACGACCGGCCTGTTCAGTCGGGGTTGGCAGGCCGTGCTGCACGCCGATCCGTACTGTACGTTGATGGTGTCGTGCGCTGGCCCCTGCGCATCGGAACGGCCCTGCGCATCGGAATCGGGACGGTGTCCAGTTCTCAAGGGCCCAGTTCCCCAGGACTCAGTTCCCAGGGTTCATCGACTCCCAGATCTCTTTGCAGTCCGGGCAGACCGGGAACTTGTCCGGGTTGCGGCTGGGTACCCACACCTTGCCACACAGGGCGACGACCGGTGTGCCGTTGACGATGGCATCGGTGAGTTTGGCCTTGGGGACGTAGTGCGAGAAGCGCTCTGCGTCACCGTCCTCGAAGCTCGGCTGGGTCTTCTCCTCGACTGCGCTCTGGGAACCGGGTGCCAGTTGGGTACTCATGCCCCCATGATAAGGCAGTGGCGAAACCACCACCGAACCTCGCCATGAGCTGTCCTGGGATCGTGGATCATCCAGTTTTCCGTGGGATAGTGGTGGGGTGAGCAATGACCGATTCAGCACCGGAGCGTCCCATCGACGTGCCGACGACGACAGCACCGGCCGAGCTCAGAGCGGTGGATCCTCCTCGGCATCCTCGTCGGGCCAGGCGAACCTGCCCCCGATGGGGTGGTACCCCGATCCAGCGGGTGGCCCGGGGGAGCGATACTGGGACGGCACGTCGTGGACGCGCAACCTGCGTGATGCACCAGAACCACAGCCCTCGACGATGCCGGAGTCACTGGCCGCCCTGCAACCAGCGGCACCCAGGCGCGTCCAGGACGGTCAGCCCACACCTGCCCAGCAGCAGGTGCCGTCATCTCGCCCCGATCCCCGTCCCAGCAGGTGGGGGAGCACCGAGGACGGGTTCGAGCTCGCCGGGTGGTGGCGCAGGGTGGCGGCCACGATCATCGACTTCGTCATCATCGCCGTGGTCGTCATGGCGAGTCTCAACCATGAGGTCACCGATGCCGCCCACGAGTACGCCAGATTCATGCAGTGGGCCAACGACCAGGTGGCTGCCGGGAAGACTCCCACGCTGAATCCGCAGCAGATCGCCAGTCAATTCCACTTCATCGATCCCATGACGACCTTGATCACCGCATACGTCATTGCCCAAGCGGTGTACCAGTTCATCATGCTCTCGGCCTGTGCAGCGTCGGTCGGTCAGCTCGTCATGCGTATGAGAGTCATCCCCAACGGTCAGGGGCGTTCCCATCGACGACTACCGGTGCTGCGTGCACTGGCTCGAGCGCTGGGGTGGTCACTGGTGGAGACGTTCAACCAGTTCCTCATCGTCCTCACGCCAATCAGCTACCTCATGCCGCTGTTCCAGCGACGTCGCCAGACCCTGCACGACCTCATCGCCGGTACCCAGGTCATCACGGTGCCGCGGCAGGACGACCCGAACCATTGACCCAGTCCCGGAGGTTTCGCGGTCCCGCCACCTGCTGGGAAGAGCCCGCACCCCACCACCGACCGACCCGAGGAGAAAACGTCATGGCCCTGTCAGATCCCGCGCTCGGTGAACTCGCCGATCGATTCGGCATCTCGACACAGTTCTACGACTGGAAGGGACGACACACACAGGTCGGTGAGCAGACCGTCATTGCCATCCTCGCCGAGTTCGGCGTCGACGCGTCCACCCCGGAGCGTGCGCGTGCGGCGGCGCAACGGGTGCGTGATGACCACTGGCGACGCATCGTGCAGCCCTGTGTCGTCCTGCGTGCGGGGCAGGAGGGTCGGGTCGACGTCCATGTGCCGGCCGGTGCGCCAGTGAGCCTGCGAATCGTCGGTGAGGACGGCAACGACCACCTGCCCTGGCAGGTGGACAACTGGAACCCGGATCGTCCGATCGACGGTCGGATGATCGGCGAAGCCACCTTCGGCATTCCGGGAAACCTGCCACTGGGCTACCACGAACTCATCGTCACGGTCGGCTCGCACGACACCGATGGTCATGCCGAGGCGGGCGGCGAGATCCACGCGACGGCCACCTCCACCATCATCGTCACCCCCAACCGGGTGGGACTGCCTCGTCGCATGGGTGCGTCTCGCGTGTGGGGATATGCCGCGCAGCTGTACTCGGTACGGTCCCACCACTCGTGGGGGCTGGGTGATCTCACCGACCTGGCCGATCTGTGCACGTGGTCGGCAAGCCAGGGGGCTGGATACCTGCTCACCAATCCGTTGCATGCCGCCGAGGTGACCGGACGGATGGAGCCCTCACCGTACCTGCCCAGCAGCCGGTTGTTCGTCAACCCGATCTACATCCGCCCCGAACTCATCGCCGAGTACCACGACCTCGACCAGTACGACGCCTCCCTCATCGAGTCGCTGCGCACGACGACCCTTGACGACGATCCCCAGGCCCTGCTGGATCGCGATCGCACCTGGCAGGCCAAGTCGCAGGCCCTGGAGCTCATCCACCGCGTCGACATGTCTGCGTCGCGCCGGATGGCCTTCACCGCGTTCCGGGTGGCTCGGGGACGACGTCTGGAGGACTTCGCCACATGGTGCCTGCTCTCCGAGTTGCATGGTTCCGACTGGCACGACTGGCCTGCCGAGCTGCACGATCCCCATGGGGTTGCCGTGGCTCGGGTGCGCCGCGAACATGCCGACCGGATCGACTTTCACATGTGGTTGCAATGGATCGCCGACCAGCAGCTCTCGACGGCCCAGTCGTCCGGCACGGATGCCGGCATGCCGGTCGGGCTCATCTGTGACCTTGCCGTCGGGGTCAACGGATCGGGTGCCGACGCATGGATGCTCAACGGACTGTTCGCCCGTGAGATGAACGTCGGAGCCCCACCGGACCCGTTCAACCAGGCCGGCCAGGACTGGGGGCAACCGCCAATGCGTCCGGACGTGCTGGAGCAGATGGCCTACGCGCCACTGCGTGAGATGGTCTCGAGCGCCCTGCGTCACGCCGGCGGAGTCCGCATCGACCACATCATGGGGCTGTTCCGTCTGTGGTGGGTGCCCAAGGGGCTGGGCCCACGCCAAGGAGCCTACGTACGGTACAACCATGAGGCCATGGTGGGCGTCGTGGCCCTGGAGGCGTACCGCGCCGGTGCACTGGTCATCGGTGAGGACCTGGGAACGGTCGAGCCTTGGGTGCGGGACCACCTCGCTTCCCGGGGGATCCTGGGGACGTCGATCATGTGGTTCGAGACCGGCCCGGACGGTCGTCCCAGGCAGCCGCAGCAGTGGCGGGAACATGCCATGAGCTCGGTGACCTCCCACGACCTGCCACCCACGAGCAGTTATCTGCGCGGTGACCACGTCGAGCTGCGCGACCGGCTGGGGCTGCTCACCGAGTCGGTGGACGAGGAGCGTGAGAATGCACGGCGAGAGCGCGAGACGTGGCTTGCCAGTCTCAGACAGCAGGGCGTCCTGGAAGCCGATGAGGACGATCCGGAACAGGTGACTCTCGCCATGCACACCCTGATCACCCGTACCCCGTCGAAGGTCATCAATGCGACCCTCACCGATGCCGTGGGGGACCCGCGCACCCAGAACCTTCCGGGCACCGAGGACGAGTACCCCAATTGGCGGGTGCCCCTGTCGGGGCCGGATGGTGAGCCGGTGTACCTGGAGGATCTCTACTCCAGTGATCGAGTGGCCCGCATGGCCAAGGTGCTACGCGGCTGAAAACCCCTCAGCCGGCCGGGAGCCGCGGGACATGGCCGGCTCGATCTGGGTGAGGAGGGGCGTTCGGTAATGAGCGCCATCGCTCACCGGTATGGCCCAGATGAGGTGTGCCGGACGCGGCAGGTGTGGCGCAGACAAGAAGGGCTGCCCGACGAGGGGCAGCCCTGCGTTGGGCCCAGCCCATCGGGCAGCCCTGGTGTCGAGCTCAGATCACTCGGCGACGGCCTTCTTCAAGGTGCTGGACGCCGAGATCTTCACGGCCCGGTGGGCCGGGATGGTCATGGCCTCGCCGGTGCGCGGGTTGCGACCGTTGCGGGCGGGACGCTCGACGGCCTCGGCGGTGAACAGGCCGGGCAGCTGGACCTTGTCACCGGAGGCAAGGGCCTCGGTGATGACATCGGTGAGGGCCTTGACGACGTCGTTGGTCTGAGCCTCGGTGAGTGAGGACTTCTTCGCGATGGCCTTGATGAGCTCGGACTTGGTCATGTGATCTCCTAGAACGTCTGATGACTTGGAGGTGGTCGACCGGGGTGGCCGAACCGTTGTAGGACTTGCTCCTCTGTCTGAGAGCCTAATCAACCCAAAATGCAATTCTCAAGCGAATGGGCCTGCAATCAGGGATTTTTGCCGGTTGTGACCAGTCTGGCCGGTGGCTTGATGGTCGATCACTCCAACGATGCGCCCAGTACGGCATCCGGGCCTTCGCCATGCACCATGACGGTGGGGATGGCCTGTTCACCACGCGAGATGCGTCGACCGGACATGGGCAGTTCCTCGATGGACCGACGGTGACGTTCCCGTGCCCTGGCCAACGGTTCGGCACCGACGATCTGCCCGTCCCTCACGAGGTCGACGAGCAGGTCACGATCCAACCCGGCGGTGGCGACCGGCGTGTCGACGCCGACGACCTCCGCCTGGGCGATTCCCTCGTCGTCGCGACGACGTACCGCGTACTTGCGGCCTCCCACCGTCGACTTGTGGGCCGACTTCTTGGCCACCGGCACCAGCGGTGAGTCGGGGTTCTCGTCGGTGGCTCGTGCCACCATCTTGTAGACGAACGAACAGGTCGGTTCGCCCGATCCGGTGACCACCGAGGTGCCGACCCCGTAGCCGTCCACTGGGGCACCGCGCAGCGCGGCGATCTGCCACTCGTCGAGGTCGGAGGTGACGATGACCCGAGTCGACGTCGCGCCCAGGTCGTCGAGCAGGTCGCGTACCTGTCGGGCGACGATGGTGAGGTCCCCGGAGTCGATGCGCACCGCACCGAGCTCACCGTCGGTGAGCCGCACCGCCTCGCGCACACCCGCCTCGATGTCGTAGGTGTCCACCAGCAGGGTCGTGTCGCGCCCGTAGGCGGCCAGCTGGGCGGTGAAGGCGTCGGACTCGTTGTCGTGCAACAGGGTGAAGGCGTGTGCCGCGGTGCCGGAGGTGGGCACCCCGTAGCGGTATCCGGCAGCCAGGTTGGAGGTGGGCCCGAAACCAGCGATCCAGGCGGCCCGAGCCGCTGCCACGGCAGACTCCTCGTGGGTGCGGCGCGACCCCATCTCGATGATCGGGCGTCCTTCGGCCATGAGCGTCATGCGGGACGCCGCCGAGGCGACTGCGGAGTCGTGGTTGTAGATGGACAGCAGCAGGGTCTCCAACAGGCACGCCTCGGCGAAGGTGCCCTCGACGGTGAGCAGTGGTGAACCGGGGAAGTAGAGGTCTCCCTCGGCATATCCGCTGATGGAGCCGGAGAAGTGGTAGTCCTTGAGCCAGTCGGCCATCTGGGCGCCAACCACTCCGGTGCGGGTGAGGAAATCCACCTCGTCCGGGTCGAAGTGGAAGGCGGCGAGGGCCTCCAGGGCACGCCCGGTACCGGCGACGACACCGTAGCGTCGGCCGGGTGGCAGCTGGCGCGGGAAGAGTTCGAAGACACAGCGGCGAAAGGCCGTGCCCGAGCGCATTGCGGCCTCGACCATCGTCAGTTCGTAGTGGTCGGTGAGCAGAGAGGTGGACATGCCGTCAGACTAGTCGGTACGTGGGGTGGGGATGCAGGATGCAGGGCATAAATCCTGACTGTGTGCACCAATGGTCCAATGGATCACTCGGCACGGTGTTTACTGTGGTTGATGACGTTCTAGGCGTAAGAGTCGCCAGCTTTTGGGGCGGGTCCGAAGTTGCGCAGCGGGTCGCCCTTGGGATGCTCGAGCTTTGTGACAGTGGCGCCGTAATCGGCGAACATTCGGGCCGCCATTGGCCCAGCAAAAAGAGTGGATACATCGAGGACAGTCAAGTCGGATAGTGGGCCAGACACGTAGACTCCTCAGGAGTTGGGTCGATGCAGACGGTGTTGTTGTTCGGGGTGAGGCCACAGCAAGGAGACCGTGGCGAGGGTGCATGCTGCGCCGAGTAGGTTGTTGCACAGCCTCCACACGCAATCGCTGATTTCCAATGCTTCGGACAAATTGACGAGAAGCAGTAGCACGGGAGTGCCGAAGATCGGCCAGTAGCCATAGTTGAACTGTCGGAAGGGGCGGGCGAGTGCGGCGAGGACAGTCATGATGACGATAGCCACCCATGTTGAGGATATATGGGTGATCCAGAGTGCCAGTGCAGTCATGAGGCTTCCGCCCGCCATGCCGATGCTGCGCTTGATGACTCGGGCATGAATGGCAGTCCAGCTGGGCCGCAGGGTCGTGAGGACGCCGATCAGTACCCAACCTGCGTGTGGCCAGTGACATGTCGTCAGCACGATGTTGAGGATAGGGATGACTACGGCAACTTGAGTGGCATAGTTCCGTTTCGCACCGGGTGTCAGCAAATGCCCCAGAATGACCTCGCGCACTGATCGTTGGTAGATGGTAGGAGTGTTTTTTCGAGATGGCACGGCTGATGCGGGATGCATGAGAACGAGGAACGCCCACGCTGCCCCAGCGGCAAATGCGATGACGTGTTCGGCAGACGACATGCCGGGTGGAGTGCGCTGCCCCATGATGAGGCAGATGAGTGGTGTGATGGTCATTCCGGGGACGGGGATGAGCAGGGCCAGCACGGCCAGCACCGCAGACGCGCCCCACATGTTGTCACCGATGATGGCTCCAAGCGCAGTTGCTGCGGTCGTGATGAGCACTCGTCTGCCGAGCTCAAATGCACGTCGTCCTGCGGTGCGGGGAGTGACCATGAGAGCAATGAACCACGCGGCCAAGGCGGCTGTGCCGCCATCTACCTGACGGTTGGACAACTGCCCGATGGCCAGCGGGCCACCCACACATATCGATGTCAGGAATCCCAGACCGGCGTTGTAGTGCGCGTTCGGCTCTTTACCCCGGTAAGTGGACAGGACTCCGTGTGCGAGTGCGCTCATGCTCACAGCATGGTGAGGGAGGTGGACTTCACGACCATCGCGATGGACTTGAGCATGGTGATGCTCTGCTCGTGGCTCTCCTCGGTGGAGGCGGCGCATGCGTCCTCGACGATGACGGTAGCAAAGTCCCTGTCGTGAGCGTCGCGTGCAGTTGCCTGAACGGCCCACGTTGTCGAAACTCCAGCGATCACCAGCCGGTCGATATTGCTGGCGTCCAACACACTTTGCAACCTAGTATTGAAGAACCCGGAGATACGGGGCTTGGTGAGCACTACCTCGTGCCCGGTGACATCGAGGTCGGGATGGAAATCTGTACCGGGACCTGAGAGATCCAGCGCGCCGAATTGGTCGGCCGTGCCGAAGATCGGTGAGTTCTTCGGCTGGTCGTGGTAGCCGGGTTCGAAACCAACTTTGATGAGGATGGTCAGCCAGTCTCTGTCGTCGGCGACGGCCTTTGCGACGTTGAAATGGGCAATGACGTCCCGTCGTCTGGCTTCAGCGAAGCTGCTGGCGATTGTGCCGTTGTCGCCCATGATGTCGACGATGTAGTCAAGCCCGATGAGTGCTGTGTTGGTCATGACTGGACCTGGCACGTGTCATGGTCATCGCTGGCAGTTGCGAGCTTTTCCATCAGCGTTCCTGATTGTGTGAGCACTGCGATTTCTTCTTCCGTGAGGATGGCTGCAGCTGTGTGGACGAGCCATGAGTCGCGCAGTCCACGGTCTTGCATGAGGACTTTCTGTCCGGCGTCGGTCAGCTGGATTCGACTGCGACGATGATCATCCGGGTCGATGTGGCGTGAGACGAGACCGTCACGTTCGAGTCTCCCGAGATAGGTGGCAACGTTGGTGCGTTGCATGTGTAGATCGACGGCGATGGCTTTGGGAGCAGCCGATGCACCCAACCGGTCGATGGCTCCCAGCACGAGTAGATCGTTGAGGGGGCGCTCCTGCGGATGTTGGCGGCGCAATCGCCGGTGGAGGGACATGAGTTGACATCGGAACTTTTGAGCGTCGTCCATGTTCACATAAGTAAGTATGACACATACGTATCGACAATAACAATATCTTGGTCTGGTGGGGAGAGATCAGGTCTCTGTCATATCCATCTTGGAGGCACGACTAGCAACGTGCTCATCCCCGAGACGGGGGATGCACCATGTGAAAGTTGGGCAGGCAATGTGAGTTTCCCGACGATGGTTCGCGTCCGGGTTCGTCATTGGGGGACAATGGGGGCATGCCCCTGGCCTTTCCCAGCATTCGAGTACGGCAACAGCCCCAGCATGGCCCCGAGCGGGACCATGAATGGGTGACGATCGTGTGGGACGACCCGGTCAACCTCATGAGCTACGTCACCATGGTCTTCATGCGCCATTTCGGGTACAGCCGTGACAAGGCTGACCAGCTCATGCTCGCCGTTCATCACGAGGGGCGAGCGGTGGTCTCGCGCGGCACGAGGGAGAAGATGGAGGCCGACGTCGTCGCCATGCATCGCTATGGGCTGCGCGCAACGATGAGCAACGGGGAGTGAATCGGTGAAGGCACAACGACGGTTTGGTCACACGTGGTTGCTCTGGCTCGAACCCGAGGAGAACCACGTGCTGAATCTGGCTGTGGACGGTTTCCGTGCGATTCTGCTCGGGTCGGATGACTCGACGTCCGGCTCCGTCATGGAGCTCAACGATCTCACGTGGCCTGATGAATTGATGGGACCTGGTGAATTGATGGGGTCCGGTGGGTTCATGGGGCCGGGCAGTCTGCTCCCGGATGATCCGGCACACGTCAATGATTCCGTGCACGGGGGTGCACGACCCGGCGAGGTGCGTGGCGGCGAGGGTCTGGACGACCCGGCAGACCCGGACGATCCGTTCCAGTTGTGGGAACGGCAAATGACACAGGCTGAGGGCCGTGCCATCGGAGGTCTCCATCAGGACGCCTTTCCCGACGATCCGGAACGGAACGAACGTTTCCACCGACGTCATGACGATGAGCTGCGCAACGAACACCTCGCCGATCTCGACGCCGTCCAGCGGGACCTGCGTGCCCTGGCGGACGGCCCCCTCAAGATCAACGACGAGGTCCTGCTGCGCTGGGTACGTACCTTTTCCACCGCCCGGGTGGGGATCGCCCAGTGGCTGGGCATCGTTGACGAGACCAGCGCCAGCATGGTTGAGGAATCGGCGGCGCAGGGAATCCTCGCTCCCCAGTACGGGGTCTACGAGTGGCTGGGCTACGTCACCGAGTTCCTCGTCGAGATGTTGCAGCAGGACGGCTGAGATTCTCAGGTTCCACGGCCAGGGCCCCCATTCTCGAATCTCAGCCCGGGTCCCGGCATGTCGCGCTCCAGCGTATGTGTATCAGTGTGATCTGCGCCCCGTTGACCTGGGTTCCAGCTGTTCTGCTTCAGGAGATCAGATGGTGCCGTCAGTCGTGGTTGATCCGTCCGGGTGCCAACGAGAGTGGCAGCGGACGTGCCGCGACTGGTCCGCCCACCTCGACGACCTCCCGCAGATCGGGGAACCGGCGTCTCAGTTGATGTTCGAGACGCTGGTGCATGGTGATGGCAGCCGCCGGACAGCCCCGGCAGGCCCCGCTCATGCGTACCGACACCACACCCTTGTTCGCCGACACGAGCTCGATGGACCCGCCATGCGCCCGGGCAATCTCCCCGATCGGTCCGTCGATGAGTTCGGTGGCGAACATGGCCAGGGCGGCATCGTCGTCGAGTTCCCGGGAGTCGTCACCACCCTGCCACCTGGTGGTCTCGGACAGGGCCCGCCCCAGCGCCGACCGCACCGCCGACCCGTCCTGCTGCCAGGAGCGTCCCGCCGCCAGGGTGACGAGCAGCGAGTCGGTGCGTGCCGTGACCTTCTGCACCACCCCGGTGAGCTCGTCCAGTCCGGGAGCCGAGCTCACCGTCCCCACGAATGGCAGTCTGCGGTGCGAGACCACCCAGCGCAGGGTCTTCGGATCCGGGGTGGACTCGGGGTGGATGGCGACGACCTGCTCGGCCATCACATGACCACTCGGGTGATGATGGCGGCCAGTGACGATCCCACCCATGCCAGCACGAACATGTACCCGAAGGCGATGGCGGGCCACTTCCAGCTCCCGGACTCGCGTTTGAGAATGCCGATCGTGGCGACGCACTGCAGGGCGAAGGCGAAGAAGATGAGCATGGCGATCGTCGTGTCGGGCGTGAAGACCTTCTCACCTTGGTGTGGGCCGTCGGTGTAGGTCCACTTCTGCACCGACTCGCTCACCGAGACGTCGTCCTCGGGATCGGAGGCCGAGGCGACCTGACCCAGGGTGGACACGGCGACCTCGCGAGCTGCCATCGATCCGATGAGGGAGATGTTGACGCGCCAGTCGAAGCCCTGTGGGGCGAAGACCGGCTCGATGGCCTTGCCGACCTTGGCTGCGGCGGAGTGTTCCATGTTGTACGCGGTGGCAGCCACCTCGTCACTCGGATCGATCCCGGCAGCCGTCATCTCGGCGTCACTGCGCAGCGGGAAGGTCGTCAGTGCCCAGATGACGATGGTTGCCCCCATGATGATCGTCCCGGCCTTGCGCAGGAAGGCCTTGGTGGGCTCCCACATCGCCATGCCCACCGAACGCGGGGTGGGGATGCGGTACGGCGGCATCTCCATGTAGAACGGCAGCAGGGTGCCGGAGCGGTCGGTGATCTTCTTCACGACTCGGGCGGCAAGCATCGCCGAGAGGGCACCGAGCAGATACATGCCGAACAGCACCAGGCCACGCACACTCACCGGCCCCAGGCTCGACCCGGCAGGCACGAGGATGCCCACGAGCAGGACGTACACCGGCAGACGTGCCGAACAGGTGGCCAGGGGAGCGCTGAGCATCGTGGCGATGCGGTCCTTGGCCGACGGGATCGTTCGGGTGGCCATGATGCCCGGGATGGCGCAGGCGAACGAGGAGAGCATGGCGACGAAGGCCCGCCCCTCCAGCCCGGCTCGGCTCATGACCTTGTCCATGAGGAATGCGGCACGCGACATGTAGCCCACCGCGTCCAGCAGGGCCAGCAGAAGGTACATGAGCAGGATCTGCGGCACGAAGGTGAGTACCGCCCCGACGCCACCGAGGATGCCGTCGCCCAGCAGACTGGCCAGGATCGGGTTGCCGACATGCTCGCCCACCAGGGAGGCGAGCCAGTCGAAGAATCCTTCCACGGCGTCCTGCAGCGGTGCGGCCCAGGCGAACAGGGCCTGGAAGAACAGGAACATCACGGCGAAGAAGACGATCGTGCCCCACACCGGGTGCAGCAGCACCTTGTCGATGCGCTCGGTGCGAGAGTCCGGGTCGGGGTCCTCGTAACCAGCGGTGTCGAGCACGGAGTCCACCCACCCGGCCAGTTCGGAGGACCTGCTCGGGGGGTCGAGTGGTGGACGATCCCAGTCGTGCCAAGTCGTCAGCAGGTTGCGCAGCTCGCCGATGCCGATGCCTCGGTTGGCGACGACGGCAACCACCGGCACACCGAGAGCCTGGCTGAGGGCTGTCACGTCGAGGGATCCCTGACGGCGGCGCAGCTCGTCGGTCATGGTGACGACGACGGCGGTCGGCAGGTGACGGGGCAGCACCTCGGCGAGCAGCAGCAGGGAGCGGCGCAGGGCAGTGGCGTCGGCGACGACGACAAGGGCGTCCGGGGCGCTCACCTGGTCCATTCGGCCTTCCAGGACGTCCACGACGACCTGCTCGTCGGGGGAGATGGGGCTCAGGGAGTAGGTGCCGGGCAGATCCTCGATGGCGAAGGTGTGGTCGTGGATCCTGGCGACGCCTTCGCTGCGTGAGACCGTCACGCCGGGATAGTTGCCGGTCTTGGCGTGCAGACCGGTGAGCTGGTTGAAGATGGAGGTCTTCCCGCCGTTGGGCGAGCCGATGAGGGCGATGCGGGTGGCACCGTCGGGGGCTTGCTCGGTGGCAGGTGAGTGGCAGGTCATTTCTGTTTGGGGCATGGTGAATCCACGGTCGGTGCCTCACGGCAGGTGAATGGGAAAAGGCGACGAGTGATGCACGCGGTCGTCGTGTCATGACATTGACACGCGGGTGGTGCGTGCTGCGGGCTCGGGCGTCGTGTCGCAGTCGACGCCGTCGGCTCGAGGTGGGCCGAGACAGGTCAGGTGAGATCGCAGGTCTGGTCGCTGTCGACCTCGACCATGATCATGTCGGCCTGCGCGCGGCGCAGACACATGTTGACGTGACACACCTGGAACACCATCGGACCACCCATCGGTGCCTGACGCGTCTTGGAGATGGTGCGTCCGGTGCCGAATCCGAGCAGCTGCAGACGGTGGCAGATGGCTGGATCGCAGGATCCATCCATGGCGCAGATCGTCCCGTGCTCACCGGGACGCAGGCTGCTCAGCGGCACGACCTTCGTCGGTTGGGCAGGTGTGTCGATCGGAGTGATCGGCGTCTCGAGTACCTGTGCGACCATCGTGTTCTCCTCCTGAACGAAGCCGGGGCCCTCCCGGTGATGATCACAATAACTTAGGTAAGGCTTACATGCCACCCCGGGGTGGATTTTTGTGAGGAAAACATGACAAAAATTTTTCTCGAGGTCGGCGATAGGCTCTGCTCGTGACGAATTCCGAGGTGAGGGCTGCAACGAACCATGCCCGTGAGGTACGCAGTGGCGCAGGCACCGAGGCGACTGGCGGCGACGCACCGGCCGAACTCGTGACTGCACCCATCGGCATCTTCGACTCCGGATTCGGTGGCCTGACGGTGGCCCGGGCAGTCGTCGACCTCGTCCCCAACGAGGACATCGTCTACCTGGGCGACACCTCTCGAGCCCCCTATGGGGAGAAGAGGATTGCCCAGGTGCGCGAGTACGCCCTGCAGTGCCTGGACCGACTCGTCGGTCACGGTGTGAAGGCCCTGCTCATCGCCTGCAACACGGCTTCCTCGGCGGTGCTGCGTGATGCTCGGGAGCGCTATGACGTACCAGTCATCGACGTCATCACCCCAGCGGCCCGACGTGCCTCACAGGCCACCCGCAACGGGAGGATCGGGGTCATCTGCACCGAGGCCACGGCTCGCTCCCAGGCCTACGACGACGCCTTGGCGGCGGTGCCGGACATCACGGTGACCACCCAGGCCTGCCCCAGATTCGTCGAGTTCGTCGAGGACGGGGTGACCTCGGGGCCAGAACTCGAACAGGTGGCCCGAAGCTACCTGGCCTCGATCCAGGCCGCGGGTTGCGACACGCTCATCCTGGGCTGCACCCACTACCCGCTGCTCGCCGGGCTCATCTCCTACATCCTGGGTGACGAGGTGACCCTCATCTCGAGCTCCGAGGAGTGCGCTCGGGCCTGTTACGCCCGGGCTCGGCAGGAGCAGATCCTGCACTCGAAGCCGCGCGAGGCGAACAGGTACTTCCTCACCACCGGCAATGCCGAACGATTCGAGCGGCTGGGACGACGGCTCATGTCGGGATTCGTCCACGACGTGCGCAATGTCGGGGTGGAAACGGTTCTCGGGGATCGCACCGTGGTGCGCAGGGAGGGTTGACGTGGCGCGCAGGCAGGGCTGAGCACTCGTCCTTCTCCACTGCTGCAATCTGCGTGCCTCGCGTTCCACGCCGCGGGGTGCACCGGATCGTGAGGGTGCCGGGCCATGACGTCGCAGTGATCCGGATGGGACGTCAGACGCCTCGGCGTCCATCGCCCACGAAAAACTGTCTCACCTGGTCGGTTAAGGTGGTGTGCGTGAATGAGCCGCAGAACCACAACCCCCAGAATGCAGACGCCGCTCCCCGAGTCGATGGACGGTCACTTGACCAGTTGCGAGACGTCACCATCAAGCGCAACTGGCTCTGTCAGGCCGAGGGATCGGTGCTGGTGAGTTTCGGTCGCACCACCGTACTGTGCAATGCGTCGGTCACCGAGGGTGTGCCGCGCTGGCGCAAGGGATCGGGTCTGGGCTGGGTGACGGCGGAGTACGAGATGCTGCCGCGCGCCACCAACGAGCGCTCCGCTCGGGAGTCCCGCAAGGGCAAGGTCGGCGGGCGCACCCACGAGATCTCCCGGCTGGTCGGACGGTCCCTGCGCGCCGTCGTCGACGACAAGGCGCTGGGTGAGAACACCATCATCCTCGACTGCGACGTGTTGCAGGCCGATGGCGGCACCCGCACCGCCTCGATCACCGGCGCCTACGTCGCCCTGGTCGATGCCGTGAACTGGCTGCGGGAGCGCGGCAGTCTGGCCGGGGAACCCATCACCGGATCGGTGCAGGCCATCTCGGTGGGAGTCGTCGGTGGCACCCCGATGCTCGATCTCGCCTACGAGGAGGACTCCCGAGCCGACACCGACATGAATGTCGTCATGAGCGGTACCGGCGACTTCGTCGAGATCCAGGGCACCGCCGAGGGAGCTCCGTTCAACCGTGATCTGCTCAACCAACTGCTCGACCTCGCCGCTGGTGGTTGTGCCACCCTCAAACAGGTCCAGTCCGAGGCCCTGGGGGTGAGTCTGTGAGCCGTATCGTGTTGGCCTCCAACAACCCCAGGAAGCTGGTCGAGCTGCGTCGCACCTTCGAGTCGACCGGCACCCCGGTCGAGGTCGTCGGTCTGTCGGAGGTGAGCGACGCCCCGGCTCCCGCCGAGACCGGCACCACCTTCGTCGAGAACGCCCTCATCAAGGCGCGCGCCGCCGCCCGTGACACCGGTCTGCCGGCCCTGGCCGACGACTCCGGCCTCGAGGTCGATGCCCTCAATCGGATGCCGGGCATCCGTTCGGCACGCTGGTCGGGGCCGCAGGCCACCGACGAGCGCAACCTTCGACTGCTGCTTGAGCAGACCTTCGACCTTGCCCCCGAGCGTCGTCGTGGTCGGTTCGTGTGCGCGATGGCGTTCGTGGACCCTGATGGCACCGAGATCACCAAGGTCGCCACCATGGAGGGGCGGATCATCCCCGAGGCCAGAGGAGCCAATGGGTTCGGCTACGACCCGATGTTCGTTCCCGACGCGCAGCCCGGCAACCTCACCAGTGCCGAGATGACCGCCGAGGACAAGGACGCCATCAGCCATCGTGGCCAGGCGGTGCGAGCCATCGTCCCGGCCGTCGTCGCCCACCTGGAAGGCCACTGAGATGCAGGTGTACCTCGACCTCCTGCAGCGCATCCTCACCGAGGGGGTGCATCGCCCCGACCGTACCGGCACCGGCACCCTCAGCGTCTTCGGCCACCAGATGACCTTCGACCTGCGCGAGGGTTTCCCGCTGGTGACGACGAAGAAGATCTACACCCGCAGCGTCTTCGGGGAACTGTTGTGGTTCCTGCGCGGGGACACCAACATCGGCTGGCTGCACGAGAACAACATCCACATCTGGGACGAGTGGGCCGACGAGGACGGCGACCTCGGCCCGGTCTACGGCCACCAGTGGCGTTCCTGGCCCGACACCGATGGCGAGGCGATCGACCAGATCGCCCGGGTCATCGAGCAGATCCGCACCAACCCGTGGTCGCGTCGGCACATCGTCTCGGCGTGGAACGTGGCCGAGGTCGACCAGATGGCCCTGCCACCGTGTCACACCCTGTTCCAGTTCTACGTCACCCCAGACGAGCAGGGGGAGCCCACCTGGCTGAGCTGCCAGCTCTACCAGCGCTCCGGCGACACCTTCCTGGGGGTGCCCTTCAACATCGCCTCCTATGCCCTGCTCACCCACCTGGTCGCCTCGGTGACCGGTCTCAAGCCGCTGCGGTTCGTCCACACCCTGGGTGACGCCCACCTCTACCTCAACCACCTCGATCAGGTTCACGAGCAGTTGCAGCACCAGCCCCGCAGTTCACCGCAGCTCACCGTCAACCCGCAGGTGCGTGAGATCGACGGGTTCGAGCTCTCCGACATCAAGCTCACGGGGTACGACCCCTACCCGGCCATTCCCGCCCCGATCGCCGTCTGACCGGCTCGTCAGGAGGATTCCATGAAGGTCGTCGCCATCGCTGCCGTCGCCGACAACGGCGTCATCGGCTCCGGACAGGACATGCTGTGGCACATCAGCGCGGACTTCCGCCGTTTCAAGGAGGTGACGATGGGTCACACCCTGGTGTTCGGCAGGCGCACCTTCGAGCAGGTCGGGAGGTTGCCGGGGCGTCGCCACATCATCTGCACCCACGACCGGCAGTGGTCGGCCGACGGAGTGGACGCCGCCGCCAGCCCGCGTGAGGCCGTCGAGATGGCCCGGGACGCCGGTGAGACGATCTGCTACATCGCCGGTGGCGGCCAGATCTACGCCGATGCCCTCGACCTGTGCGACGAGCTCGACATCACCGAGGTGCATCGCAGCCCTGAGGGGTCGGCGCGGTTCCCGACCATCGATCCCGCGGTGTGGGCCGAGACCCGGCGTGAACCCCGTGACGGATTCGACTTCGTCGGTTACCGCCGCGTGACGTCGTGAGGCCGACGGCGTCGATCCTCCATCTGGACATGGACGCCTTCTTCGCCTCGGTGGAGCAGCGCGACAAGCCCTCCCTGCGCGGCAAACCGGTCATCGTCGGCGGGGTCGGCGGCCGGGGAGTGGTGGCGACGGCCTCCTACGAGGCCCGGGTGTTCGGGGTCCACTCCGCGATGGCGGGGGCACAGGCCCGTCGGCTGGCACCGCACGCCGCGTTCCTGTCCGGGCGCTTCGAGGCCTACCGGGAGTCGAGCAGGGTCGTCATGGCAACCTTGCGGGAGCTCTCCCCGCTGGTCGAACCCCTCAGCCTGGACGAGGCCTTCGTCGATCTGGAAGCGGGGGCAGTGCCCGTTGACGACCTCGACGCCCTGCGCCAGATGGCTACCGAGCTGCGGGCCAGGGTGGCCGAGCGCACCGAGGGGCTGAGCTGCTCGGTGGGGATCGGATCGAGCAAGTTCATGGCCAAGGTGGCCTCCGAGATGGCCAAACCGTCGCGGGGGCATGCCGATCAGGTCGCCTTGGTCGCTCCCGGAACCGAGGCCGAGACCATCGCACCCCTACCGGCACGGGCCATTCCCGGCGTCGGACCGGTGACCGCAGAACGTTTGGAGACACTCGGGTTTCGCACCATCGGTGACGTCCGGGCCGCCCGTCGGGCGGAGCTGGTGCACGAGTTGGGTCAGGCCGCCGGGGCGAGCCTGTTCGCCCTGGCACGGGCTCAGGACGATCGCCCGGTGAGCGTCAGCCGGATCGCCAAGTCCATCTCGGTGGAGGACACCTTCGAACACGACCTCACCGATCGCCGGGAGTGCCGGGAAATCGTAGAGCGGCACGCCGGGCTGGTGTGTGGCCGGTTGAAGCGATCCGGCCATTTCGCCCGCACCGTGACGCTCAAGGCGAAGATGGCCGACTTCACGGTGTGGTCGCGGTCGGTGACGTTGAGCGGGTCCACCGACTCACCGGAGCGGATCGCCCGCCTGGCGGTGCGCATGCTCGACTCCCTCGACCTGCGCGAGGGAGTGCGACTGCTGGGCGTCGGGGTGTCGAACTTCACCACCTCGGCCCAGGAGGAGCTGTTCGACCTGGACGGTGAGGGCCAGCTGCGTGACGACCCCGTGGTCAGCGAGGGCGTCCCACTGATCCAGCCAGGGCCGTTCGGGCGGCGGCGATCCTTCGACGGCAGACGGTGGCCGCCGGGCGCCGACGTGGTTCACGACGAGTACGGCCGCGGCTGGGTGTGGGGATCGGGCCACGGCGTCGTCACGTGCCGGTTCGAGCACCGCGGCAGCCCGATCGGCAGGGTGCGGTCGATTCCCGAGGACGACGCGGCCCTGCACCCGGCGCACCCCCTGGGCCTGGCATGGCAGCCGCCGGAGGAGGGGGAGAGGACTTCATCGGGGGACGAGCCCTCCCACTGATCTCGCGAGGCGGATGCTCACAAGCCCGACTCCCGTGGTGGATGCCTGTGTCGATGAGCGTTTTGTGAGCGTTTTGGGGGGTGGGTATGGCATCTGTCGGGACGGGTGTATCTTTTTCTCTGTCAGCCCAATGGGTGGGTTGATGCCCGGGTGATGTGGGGAAGTCGGTGGGAATCCGACGCTGTCCCGCAACCGTGACCACATCTGGTGTGTGGAAGTCGGAGTACCAGATCACCAACGGGGATTGGTTTCCTGTTCCGTCTGGGGTTACGGATCGTCACCGACGCTTGCTACGCCTGTGCTGCCCGCGACCCCTTTCGGGACGTGCTTCCCGAGGAGGAGCGACATGGCAGTAGAAGCAACGACGACGTGCAAGCGTGTGGTGGGCCCGGTGGTGGCTGCCGCACTGATGGTAGGCGCAGTGGGGGTGACGGCGGCCCCTGCCCAGGCAGCTCAGGCGTCTGGGCCCGCCGACTATGCCTCCCAAGCCCAGCAGGCGGCTGGTTACATCGATAAGCACAGTGCCGATCTGACCAAGGGCAAGTTGGGTCCGCAGTTGGATGGGGCTCTGGCGTTGGTGGCGGCTGGCAGGAAGGATTCGCCTACCGTCGCCAAGGTCAAGGACACCATCAAGGCTCAGGGGCAGAGTTACTGCACTGACGCGAATGTGGGTGGGTGTGCGAAGGTGACGATCACCTTGTTGGCTCTTGGTGAGTCGACCACCTATGGCGGAGTTGACTATGCCGCACCGGTAGTCACCGCCAAAGATTTCAGTCAGTATGCGACGAATCAGGCGTTGGACATGATTGCCCTGGAGCGGTTGGGCAAACCCATCCCGCAGAACCTGCTCAAGTCGGTCACCGATTATGCGTCCACGACTCCCAAGTGGGATGACCCGGATACCGATGGTCTCATGCTCACGGCTCTGTCGCATGTGGAGTCCCCGGACAAGCAGAAGGCTGTCACGAGTCTTGTCAAGCGTCTCGATGCCGACAAGCAGGATGATGCCTGGGGCCCGAAGGGGCAGGATGCGAGTGTGAACACCACCGCGTGGGTGGCTGCTGGTCTGGATCGTGCTGGTGATGCGGGTCACAAGGCGCAGGCTGTGGCCGGGCAGAAGTGGCTCGTGAGTCAGCAGCAGTCCGACGGCTCGTTCACGACGCCTGTGAAGACTCCCGCGGGGAAGATGATGGCGACGACGCAGGTGGTTCCGGCGCTGCGTGGTCTGCAGTCCTATGACAATGTGGGTGCCAATCAGGCCAAGACGATGCAGGTCCACTGATCGGTGATGGTCCAGGTCATCTGTGACCGGATGCGTGTGGGGGAGGGTAGTCCCACTACCCTCCCCCACACGGTTCATTCTTCTTCGGTCACGGGGCTGGTGGATTTGAGTTGTTGGCATGGGAAGCTTGATGAATCGGCGGCGCTGGTGGGCGTTGGCGTCGGCTGTTGTGGTGTTGGTGGCCGGTGTGGTGTGTGGCGTGGTGCCGCAGTCGGCGGTGGCGGGGCCTGACGGTAATCGGGTTGTGGGTGATGGGGGCAGGCAGACCCAGGGCGATTCCCTCTCGGGACTGCTCCCGGGTACGTGGCGGGATGGGTGGTGCCGCAGTGGTGAGAAGGGGTTCTCGGTCGTCATTGACTATTCCCGTGTTTCGGAGTCGCTTCGTGGCTGGTTGACGGCGGCGCATACCAAGGAGTTTGGTCCTACTGCTGCTGATGGTTGGATTGTGCGCTGCCATCAGGGATTGTGGACCTATGACCCTAAAGTCAGCAACTATCTGCACTACGGCAGTGTTGTCGAGTCGGTGGGGATAGACAGCTTGACCTCTGATGATTATGTAGCCCCTAAGGGGATGGCCCCAGGCGCAAACATCGACAATGAAGGGACGTCTCAGATCTTGGGCGTGAGAGCGGTCAGGAACATCAGGTGGAAACGTCATACGTCTTATGAACAGAATGTCTATGATTTTGCTGATCTGGTGTGGATTCGTCCGGATGCCAGGGGGAGTCTGGCGGGTGGGTTTCCGCCGGATCAGTCACCGGACAATGAACCGTGGCCGTCACAGTCAAACAATCGAATCCTCCCCAGCCCTTCTTCTGGCACCCTAGACGCCCATGCGGGTCATCTTCCGGCGGGGACGGTCGCGTATCTCTCCTACGGCCTACTGGCCGATTGTCAACCCGATGTCCATAGTGGTGGCAACAAGAGCCGTGTGTGTTTGGGTGAGGCGGCGTTGCATCCGAAGCCCTACCGGGATCCGCAGACGGATCAGCCGTGTCCGGGGTGGACGTTGACGCCGCAGTTCTCGGATGGGACTGTCAATGGGTGTGTGCCGAAGAATCCTCGGCCGCGGCCTTCTGCTTCCACGGGTGGTCCCACGCGGGATCCGGGGTCGGGCAACGGGCCGCATCCGCGCAGGCCGCGACATACTCGTAGGCCGACTCCTCCTGCCAGGCCCCATCCTGGCCAGCATCATGATGGTTCTGCTGGGGCTGGTCATGGCGGTGCTGCTCATCGTGATGCTGTCCGGCACGGGAATGATGCTCGCCGGGATGTTCGTGCGGGTGGCCGGGTGAGCTCGCAGGTGGGCAAGGCTGCGCGCACGCCTTCCCCATCGGCTCCTTCGTCTGCGTCTGCCACACCGTCGGTGTCCGCGTCTCCGTCGCCCTCGGTGTCTCCATCTGCCACACCGTCTCCGTCTGTTTCGGCCGGGGTGGCGGTGTCGCCGTCTCCTGGTGATGGTCGGGTGTGGGGTTCTGAGCAGCAGGGTCCCTCGGCCTCGGATGGTGCTCGTCGTCGGGTACCTGGTTGGGCATGGGGTGCCGGTGCAGGTGTGCTGGTAGCTGCCGGTGTCGTGGCGTGGTGGATGACGCGGGGTAGGCGTCGTGACCGTGAGGACGATGAGGTGGGTACCGACCTGTTCGAGTGAGGCGTCCGCGGCGGGGCGCATGTGTGTTTTGTTGTTCGATGAAGGCTGCCACACGTGAAGGAAATGTGTGGATGAGAAATGAGAAAGGTGAATCAATGGGCAAGACGATGATGAGGTGGGTGACGGGGGGTCTGGCTGCCGTGATGGCGGCTGGCGGTCTCGTCGTGCCGGCATGGGCCGATGACGATGATGTGAAGCAGATTCCGACGGCGTCGGCGGATCAGTGGCATCCGGGGTGGTGTGCCAAGGGTGAGGAGGGGTACTCGGTTCTCATCGATTTCGCAGCGCTGGATCCGAAGGATCGCGGTGATCTCGCCCCGACCGCATCGAAGCTCACCGACGTCCATGCCAAGGACGGCTGGCTGGTGCGCTGCCACAAGGGCCTGGAGCCGATCAAGACTGTCGAGGGTGACAGTCCAGAGAGATGGGATAACGCGGAGTACTGGGCTGCGGCGGTGGGTATTCCCGGGAAGAAGGTGAATACCCAGCGAGAGTATATATCTCATTTTTTGGGGATTACTCCTTGGTATGGTATGACCTCGAATGGCGAGCGGATTCAAACGGCGACAATGTCGGTAGTTCCTGGCAAGAACGGTACCATGCCGTCATGGCCGGAAAACGTTAAAAAGGGTCATGACTATCCCGGTAAGCCGAACTCGAGTTATGATGGGATGATCCAGAAGCCGGTGAAGGGAATGGCCGTGGCCGTCACTGCTTTCCCTTTTGGATACAAAAATACCGTTAATGAATATTTCGCTGGTGACAACCCGAATCGTCCCGAGCACCGGCCCCAGTACGGCGAGGCCCCCGCACCGACTCCGGAGCCGACGGTGAGCCCCACGCCGACGGCTGGGCCGACTGCGGATCCGACTCTGACGCCACTCCCGACTCCGGACCCGGAACCCAGCGAGACCACCGAACCAACCCCCGAGCCGGAGCAGATTCCGACGGCGTCGGCGGATCAGTGGCATTCGGGGTGGTGTGCCAAGGGTGAGGAGGGGTACTCGGTTCTCATCGACATGGCGGCGGTGGATCCGAAGGACCGGGGTGATTTGAATCCGGCCACGACCACGTACACCGACGCCCACGTCAAGGACGGCTGGCTGGTGCGTTGCCACAAGGGCCTGGAGCCGCTCAAGTACGCTCCAAGTGGCGAGTGGGGCGCAGAGTATCAGCCGGCGAACTGGGCGGCGAGTGTGGGTGTTCCCGGTACACGGGACGCCAATGGGTGGTATCGCTTCCTGGGGATCACTCCCAACGGGGATGAGACCTCGGACGGTGACTTGATCTCGGTGGGTGCGTTGACGGTGGTGCCCGACAAGGACGGCGTCCTGCCGCCGTGGCCGGAAAAGGTTGTGGAGGGGGAGCCCTATCCGGGTGCACCGATCAATGATCCTGACGTGTTCCCGTCGATGACGGACAAGCCGGTGAAGGGGATGGCCGTGGCCATTGGCTTCGAGCCCGAGGGGCACTCAGGAGATCCGAATGATCCTGACAAGCAGTTCTATTTCGCCGGCGACAACCCGAACCGGCCCGAGCACCGGCCCCAGTACGCCGACGCTCCCACACCGACCCCGACTGTGGTGCCGACCCCAACGGTGAGCCCCACGCCGACGGCGTCCCCGACCGGCACCCCGACGTCCGAGCCGACCCAGACTCCCACGACGACACCAACCGTCACGCCGACCCTGACACCGCTGCCCACCCCGAATGCCTCCGTGAACCCCACCAACTCGACGGTGCAGCCAACGGAAGACCGAGATGGTCACGGTGCCGACCCGGGGACAGATGGCGGGTCAACGACTACCCCAGCACTGCCCGCCACCGGAGCCTGACCAGGCGATGGTGGACGGGACATTTGTAGGTGTGTCATCTGCTGTGAAAGGAAGAGATGCAATGACGACAAGGATGACGGAGAAGAAGATGGGAATGTCGACGATGAGCCGACGAATCGCTGGTCCGCTGGTCGCGGTGCTGCTGGCCGCTGGTGCCGTGACCGGAACGGGGGCGGCCCAGGCAGCTGGGCCAGCCTCCGGACCGGGATGGCATGATGGGGCCTGCGCTGCCAATGAGGGGCAGACGGTCGTCGTGGACTTCAAGGATGATCCGAGCCACCAGAAGCCGGCTGTGAAGGGCAACTGGCCAGCTGGTGCGAAGGACTCGCGGATTCTGGTGCGGTGCAATGAGAACGGCAAGTGGGCCAATTCCGATGGTGATGGCCGGACCGAGCCGCTCAAGGCGGTGGGGATCACGTATGCCCCGAAGGACGGTGTGGGTCTCATCGACACGGTCAACGGTGTCAAGGACAATGAGGGTTTGGGAAAGTACTGGATGTATTCCATGGCCTCCAAGCCTGGCGGTAAGTGGGACATGATGGTGCCGACACCGGGTAAGAACACGTGGGTGGGAGTGACCTTGGGCGGAAAGGAAATTCCGTCGATCGATCCTCCTGTCAAGAAGTAAGTGAGTAGCGGAAGGGGATCGGTGAGGTCTGGAGGTCTCGCCGATCCCCTTCCGTCATGCCGGTCGTGTGCGACTGGGACTATGGAGAAGGACCAATGGTGAAGGTTCGCAGGACGATGTGCCTGGCAGCTGTCGTGGTGATTGTCGGCGTGGTTTCATGGCCGGTGGTGGCCCAGGCCGGCGATGGTGTCTCGGCTCAACTGTGTTCGGATCCGAACTATGAGTGCACCGTGAGCGTGGGTGGAGGTGATGCACGGGAGGTGTCCTATTCGGGGGTCGACGTGACCGGGAAGCCGGGCACCCGGGTGCGGTTGGCGGCCTATTACGTGCGCACCGACGACCACGGCAAGCTGACCAAGCTGGAACGCTTCGCCGTGGCTGACAAGCCGGTGGCCGTCGGGAACACCGGGATCGTGGGCACCAGGTTGGGATTCCCCACCATTCAGGATGATCCGGCGAAGATACCCAGCGCATGGATCTTCGTGGGGCCCGATGACGTGACCTTGGACAACCTCGACACGGCGGCAGGCAGCTTCGTGCCATACGGAACGTTGAAACCCACCGTGCTGGGGGACGGCTGGGGCCTGGAGAAACCCGTGGGTCAGACGATCGGGATACGCACCGTCGGGTCGATGATGACGGGGCAGTACCAGATCGAGTACCAGGACGATGCGGGACACTGGGTGAACGTGACCAAGGCCCCGAAACCGGAGACGGACAAGTTGGTCAGCGGTGAACTCCCGGTGACTATGGTAGGGGATTCCTCCGACACGGCCCAGGTGTGGCTGGACGATCCCTCCAAGCCGGTCGACATCGGCTACCAGCTGCCACGCGGGATGAAGCATCACCGCTACAAGATGCGGATGACCTCCTATGGCGGTGACGGGTTGATCGTGGTCCACAGCTGGGACGTCGTTCCCTCGGACCACCCCGTGCAGGCCCCCTACAAGGGCACGTTCCGCGAACCGCGCCACAGGGGCGCGTCGAGTCTGGCAGGAGCCGAGGAGAGGCACCCGAGCAACCGAATCGTGCAGGGGGCCGTTGGTGCAGGAGCCGTGGTGGCCGCAGCGGCGATGGCCGGTGCCGGATGGCGAGGACGCCGAATCATGAGAGGACGAGCATGAAACGCGTGCATCCCCTGACGGCCCTGCTGTGGGTCGTCTCGCTGGTGGCCGTGGCGTGGATGGCAGATCAACTCGTGGTGTCACTGACGGCTCTGGTGGCGCTGTGCGTGGTCGCGGCGGTGGCAGGTGGTCCCCGGCGGGCCGTGTGGCGGCCTGTCCGCGAGATCTGCGTGGTGCTGGTCGTCATCTGGGCACTGCTCCTGGCCGGTGTGCTGGGTCATGTGACGACCACCGGCGGCATCGTGGTGACGTTGCCGTCCATCCTGATCGGCAGCCAGCAGATCGGAGGTGTCGTCCACGCCGGCCCGACGCTGAACGCCGCCAATCATGCCGTGCAGGCGTGTGTGGCAGTGGTTGCCGGGGCGGTGCTGGTGCAGTTGCGCCCCGCCCACGACTGGCTCGACCTGGCCATGTGCTGGCTGGGCCGGGGAGCGCGGGTGATGGCTCCGGGGATGTGCATGGCAGAGGGCGTCTCGGTGGCGGTGGCCGATCGAGTCCGGCTGCGCCGCGGCGGCCTGCGCACCTCGCGTCTGCAGGCCCTGGTCGACGGCATCGATCGTGGCCGCGAGATCGAGGATCGATGGGAGGAGGCCCGGCTTGTGAGATCGCCCCGGTCCTGGTGTCGGGTGCTGGGGGTGGCCGGCACACTCGTCGTGCTGCTGGCGTGTGTCCGTCAGACCATGACGGGCTGGACGCTGTGGCAGGTTGCCGCCGTGGACCCCTACTGGGACCGTGCCCTGATGACTGTTGCCGGTCTGTGGGCGCTGGCTGGTCTGGTGGTGCTCATGGTGCACGGGCTGCCCGGGGTGGGGCGGCTGCGACTGGTGGACGTTGCCCTCGTCCTTGCGGCCATCGCAACGGTCGTGGCATGGCTGGTTCGGGGGTGGACGGGGGATGCTGCTGCGTTGGCGACGCCCAGCGGGATGCCCGTCGTGCTGTGTGTCGCCGTGGTGCTCGGTGCGGTCGCCGTGACGGTCACGTTCAACGCTGGAGGTCGACGTGCTCGAGGTTGAGTCGATGTGTGTGGATGTCTCGCGGGTCGGCCGGATCCTGGACGACGTCAGTGTGTGGGCAGGGCAGGGAGTCACCCTCGTCACGGGCCGCAGTGGCTGCGGATCGACGACCCTGTTGCGTCTCGTCGCAGGGTACCGGGATCGGCAGGTGGTGCGCCGACGGGGCGTGGTTCGACTGTCTGGGCGGCGGATCGACCAGATGAGTCGTGCCGAGCTGCGTCCCCTCCTGACGATGGTGGGGCACCGTCCGCTGGGAGGCGTGATCGACCTCGAGGGTCTCGGAGCCCATGACGTCGAGCTGCGCAGCGTCATCGAGGAGTTGGGGCTCACCCGGTGGTGCGGCACACCAGCGGCACGGATGCCGGCCTGCGTGGCGGCCCGCATGGCACTGGTCGAGGGCATCGCCTCCGAGGCGCCGGTGCTGCTGCTGGACCAGGTGTTGGCACCCATGACGTCGATGTGGCGGTCTCGTGCCGCCTCCTGCATCGCCCGTGTGGCCCGGGCGGGTCGGATCGTCGTGTGGGCCGAGCATGCCCTGGAGCACGCCTTGGGAGTGGCCGACAGCGTCGTGGAGATCGTCGACGGACACGTCCAGCAGACGGCTGCCCCGTCGTGGTCGTCCAGCCAACTGCCCCCGACGCCCCTGCAGCAGATTGCTGCCCGATCGGGTGAGCAGTTCTTCACCGATCCGGCCCAGGCCCGCGATCTTCTCGCCGCGGAGGCGGTCACCGCGATGTCATGTGCCCACCCGCAACAGTCCGAGGGGCCGATACTCACCCGCGTGGACCCGGCGGGTCTGCGGCTGTCCGGCACATTGGTCGACGTGCGTGCCGGTCAGGTGCTGGGGGTCGTGTCCCACGACCCGGTCCAGGCGCATCGGGTGGCACGTCGTCTGGCTGCCACGGTGAACCCGTCCTGCCCGGAGGATCGTCTGTTGCGCACCCTGCTGCGTCAGACGAGTGTGCGGCGGGCCTGCGAGCTGGTCGATCGCCGATCCGATCGCTCGGTCGGGGCGAGCATGGAGTTGGCCGACGAGGTGCTGGGGCCGGTGGGTGCACGTCGCGGTGTCGAGCACGGCGAGGGCCAACAACGTCTGCTGGCCGACGTGCTGGCGTGCGCAGGTGGTGAGGTCGTGCTGTGGATCGACCCGGGATGGGCGGTCGACGCCGCCAGCGGTGATCGTCTGGTGAAGGCGGTGCGGCAGCGGGGGGCGGCCGTGATCATGGCGTGTCGGGACGTCGACCTGGTGGCCCGATGGTGCGATCGGGTGCTGGTCGTCGATGAGCACGAGGTCGTCGCCGACGGACGCCCCGGCTCCGTGGTGGACGATCTTCCGTACCCACCCCAGGTGGCCCAGGTGTTCCCCGGCTGTCACGTCGTCAGGGCGACCGATCTGACCCTGGTCCCGGGGGCCGATGCCGTTGCGGAGGGAGGTTGGGCCCATGCGCAACTGGTGTAGTGGAGTCGTCACGGCGATACTGGCCGTGGTGACCGGGATGTGGCTCGCCATCCCGCTCATCGACTCGATGCGAGCGGGGACCCGACAGCAGGCCACTGTCGAGGCCCAGGCGATGACCGTGTTCCTCACGGCCGGTCTCGTGCTGCTGGCGGTGTGTCGATGGATCGATGACGGCCGTCGGGTCTGGCGGGTCGGGCTGCTGGTGTGCCTCGTCGTGGTGAATTCGCTGGTGCGGGTGACGATGTCGCCGCGGGTGTTCGGCGTGGAGCCGGTGTTCATCCTGCCCTTCCTGGTCGGGGTGTCCGCAGGGCCGTCGGCGGGATTCCTCGTGGGAGCCGGATCATGTCTGGTCTCCAGCATGCTGGTGGGCACGGTTGACGCGCCGCTGCCCGGACAGATGCTGGCGTGGGGGCTCACCGGGCTCATCGGCTCGGTGCTGGTGCGGGTGCCGGCCAGACCGGCATGGTTGGTCTCGTGGCCACTCGCCGTGCTGTGCGGCCCCGTGCTGGGCGTGATGCTCAACCTCATCGGCTGGCCCACCGACGAGGCCGGTACCGTCGGGCAGGACACGTCCGACGCCTTCGTGACCGGCCTGTCGAGCACGCAGACGATCCAACGGCTCGTGCGCTACTCGGTGCGCACCTCGATGGGGATCGACCTCACCCGTGGCGTGTGCACCCTGCTCGGCGTCATCATCATCGGCGCACCGACGATCCGGGCGCTGCGCACCGCCTGGGGCAGTCCCGACCGGCGCACCGACGAGGCCCCGACAAGCCGCAGCACACCGATCAGTTCCGAGGCAGTCGAGCGACGAGAACAGGCAAGGACAAGGACGAAGGCATGGTTCACGGACCAGGAGGACACAGCGTGAGCGCAGAGACGACCATGAACATGGGCTGGATGGCAAGGAACCGTCCCCGCCGCGGCGAACCCGACGGACGTGGCGAGTTCGGCAGGCACGGTGGGCCCGGAGGAAACGGCGCGCCCGTCGCGAGGGGTAAGTCCAGCACGACGGGGTCGAGGATCGACCCGGCAGAGGTGGACCGGGCACGTCGTCTCGTCGAGACGATCTCGCGAGCCTTCGACTCCAAGGTCGTGGGTCAGGAGGCATTGCGCACGGCACTGCTCGTCGGACTCATCGGCGGGGGTCACGTGCTGCTGGAATCGGTGCCGGGCCTGGCCAAGACGCTGGCGGCCTCCACCCTGGCCTCCACCGTCGATGCCAGTTTCTCGCGCGTGCAGTGCACCCCCGACCTGCTGCCCAGCGACATCATCGGCACCCAGGTGTTCAACCCCGGCAGCAGCACGTTCACCACCGAGTTGGGCCCGGTGCATGCCAACGTCGTGCTGCTGGACGAGATCAACAGGTCCAGCGCCAAGACGCAGGCCGCCATGCTCGAGGCCATGCAGGAGAGGCAGGCGACGATCGGGGGCAAGACGTACCCCATGCCCAACCCGTTCCTGGTGTTGGCGACCCAGAACCCCATCGACGAGGAGGGCACCTACGTCCTGCCCCAGGCGCAGATGGACCGTTTCCTGCTCAAGGTGATCGTCGACTATCCCTCGCCAGCCGACGAGGTGGAGATGTTGCGCCGCCTCAAGTCCGGCGCGCTCGAGTCACGCACCGTCTCCGCGGTGGTGAGCCGCAACGACGTGCTGTGGCTGCAGGGCCTGTCGCGCCGTGTCCACGTGGACGAGTCCCTGCTGCACTACATCGTCCAGATCGTCCATGCGACCCGGCACGCCGGCGACTACCTTCCCCAGGAGCAGGCCCGCTACCTGGAGTACGGCGCCAGCCCACGTGCCACGATCGCATTCGTCGAGGCAGCCTGTGCCCACGCACTCATGCACGGACGTGACCACGTGATCCCCGACGACGTGCGGGCGATGCGCCACATGATCCTTCGTCATCGGCTCATCCTCACCTTCGAGGCCGTCGCCACCCAGGTACCCGTCGAGGAGATCATCGACGGCATCTTCGGCGCCGTGCCCACTCCCTGACCATGGCGTACCTCACAGCTGTCCAAGGACGCCTGGGGCTGTACCCGAGGCGTCTGGTCATGGGTCTGCTCGACGGCCAGTACGCGTCGATGACCACGGGGCGCAGCATGGACTTCGACGATCTGCGCTCCTACGTGCCCGGCGACGACGTCAAGGACATCGACTGGAAGTCCTCGGCACGTGCCGGGGAGCTGCTCATCAAGAGCTATCGGGCCGAGCGCAGGCACACCCTCGCGTTCGTCGTGCCGACCGGTGGATCGCTGGCCAGTGCCGCCACGCTCACCCACTCCAAGATCGACGTGGTGCTTGCCACGATCGGGGTGCTGGCATGGGTGGCGTGCCACCAGGGCGACTACGTCACCGTCGTGGCCCCCGGTCAGGACGGTCCGAGCGTGGCGCGACCGTCGTACTGGGACACACAGATCGAGCACATGCTCGCCGGGCTCGACGCCGGATGTCGTCTGGAGGCACCCGATCCCGATCTGGTGGAGCTGCTCGACCTGACCGCCTCGGGGCTGCGTCGTCGCTGCATCGTCGTTGTCGTGCTGGACGACTGGGATCCCCGTCCTGCAGACGTGGATGCCCTGGCGAGTCTGTGTGCCCGCCACGAGGTGCTCGCCATCGAGGTGTCCGATCTCGACCTCACCGATCCGGCCCTGGCCGCCGTGCCGACTCGTGACCAGGCAAGTGGCCAGCCCGTACCGGGATTCGTGGCCCGGGACCGGCAGGTGCGTGAGCAGGCCGTGGCCGCCCGACAGGAGCGAGCCAGGCGCCGCGGCCACACTCTGGATCGGCTCGGCATCATCCACGAGTCCGTTGCCGACGTGGACGACTCGATTGCCGCGATCGTCCGACTCCTCGAGAGGATGCGTCATGCCTCCCGTCACTAGTGCCTCACCAGGGCTGCTGCCCGTGCTGGACCTGTACCCGCCCGTCTCACACGACTCGAGATGGTGGTGGGTGGTCCTTGGCTGCCTGGTCGCAGCCGCAGCCGTGCTGTGGGGGTGTCGTCGCGTCCTGACGAGAATCGACGTCGCAGCCACGGCAGAGGGACCGGCAACGCTGGAGACGATCCGTGCCACGGCACTACGAGATCTCGATGCCGCCGCCGACGCCTGTCGACGTGGTGAGCCAGACCGTACCGTGTGCCGAGACATCAGCATGGCCCTGCGCAGGTTCGCCGCGCTCGCCTGCGACAGCGACCTGGACTACGAGGGGTTGGACGAACTCTCTCGCCATGCCGAGGAGGACCCGCGGCTCGATCCGGTCGTCGCGGTCGTCGAACGGTGCTATGCGGTGGAGTTCGACCCGAAGGGCCACGGCGTCGATACCGACGAGCTGTTGGCCGATGCCGTGAGGACGGTGCGCTCATGGACCTGATGTGGTGGTGGATGTGGCCGATCGTCGTCGTCGCGATCGCCGTGACGGTTCTCATCGGGCTGGTGCTGCGCCGTCACGAGAGCATCGAGCGACTTGCAGTGGCACATGTCGACCGACTGCGTGCCCTTCCCGCCTACCGGGATCACGCCCGGCGACGCGTTCGCTGTCTGGTGGTCGAGGTGGTGTGCTGGGCGATGGCGGCCTGTGGAGTCGGTCTGGTGGCCGCCAGATTGCAGGGGATCGACGATGACGATCGTCAGATACGTACCCGTGATGTCATGCTGTGCCTCGACGTGTCCGGCTCGATGGAGGGGGTGGATCGTCAGGTCATCAACACCTACATCCAGCTGGCCGATCGCATCACCGACGACCGGATCGGATTCGTCATGTTCGACTCCTCGTCGGTGACGGTGTTTCCCCTCACCCACGACCGGGACATCGTCAAGGCCGGGTTGAAACAGGCCAGGGACCAGCTCGACCGGGCCGACCTCCCCTCCGGGGTACGCTACGGTCCGGGCGGCTCGCTGGTCGGTGATGGCCTGGCCTCCTGTCTCAGCAGGTTCGACCAGCTCGATCAGCCCCGGTCTCGAAACGTCGTACTCGCCACCGACAACATGAACGCCGGCCCCTCGGTCTACACCGTGCCCCAGGCCGTCGACTTGGCTGTGAAACGCCACATCATGGTTTTCGGCATCGTGCCCGCCAGTGACGATCCCGACTACCGGGCGGCTCGTGACGAGTTGCACCAGCAGGTACTGCGTACCCACGGCCAGACCCTGACGATCCCCTCCGACGGGCAGGCCGATACGGCAGACATCGCCCACCGCATCCAGTCACAGGCCAAGAAGGCGGTCATGGCCATGGCCAGCCATCGCTCCTACGACATGCCCTGGCCCGGGGCCCTCATGATCGGCGTTGGGGGACTGGGGGCCATGATCGCTCGACGACGGGAGGAACGATGAGTTTTCACCCACATCCCCTCACCGTGGGGTTTGCCGTTCTCCTGCTCGTCGTGGCCGTGTGGTTCGGTGTGCAGGGCCGCCACACTCGCGGCAGGACCGCCACCACGATCCTGGACATCCTGCTGGCCGTGCTCGTCGGGCTCATCGGCCTGCACCCGGTGGTGGGCGAGTCCGGTCGTCAAAGTTCAAGCGTGGACGCCGACATCGTCCTCATGGTCGACACAACTACCTCGATGGCGGCCCGCGACAACGGGAACAAGACGCGTCTCTCCGGGGCCATTCGCGACATCGCGCAGCTCGCCTCGGTCTTCGGCGGTGCCCGGTTCACCCTCGTCACCTTCGACAACGAGGCCCGGGTGGCGGTGGCCTCGACCACCGACACCGGCACGATCGTCTCCGCAGCGAACTCCCTCACCTGGCGTGAGGACACCAAGGGCACCGGCACCGACATCGGTGTGGGGGTGCCCACCGCCGTCGACGCCCTGCGGAAGGCCCGAGAATCGGCGCCTCAGGCCACCAGGATGGTCTTCTACCTGGGCGACGGGGAACAGACGGCCACCAAGGCCCCCGGCTCCTTCGCAGCACTCAAACCTCTGGTGACCAACGGTGCCGTCTACGGCTACGGCACCGCCAAGGGGGCACCGATGGCCCGCTCGGCCTTCGACTCCAACGACGTCACCTACCACGGTCGCAAGGCCATCTCCCACGCCGACCACACCACGCTGACCAGTGCCGCTCGTCAGGCGGGTCTGTCGTTCGCCGCTCGGTCACCCGGCAGGACGCTCACCCCGCCCCAGATATCGCTGAACCGCACCACCCATGAGGAGCAGGTGAACGCGGGTACGGACCTGGCGTGGATCCTCGGCCTCGTCGCTGCGGCCGACGTCGCCGTCCAGCTGACCATGAGCGCTCGCCAACTGCGCCGGGCACGAAAGGACGTCCCATGAGAGGCCCTCGCCACACACGTCAGACCGATCCGCGACGCTCCTGGCGGGACGTGATGAGCCAGAGCCGGGCTCGCCGGGCACGCCAGCTCACCGTCGGGGTGACGGCGCTGCTCGTCGCCGTTCTCGTGCTCACCGCGTGCCGACTCGCCGCCACCTTGGTGTGTGACCGGCTCGGCAGCGGGGCCTTCACCTCCCAGCAGTACGACCAGGCCGAGCGCTACTTCGGGGCGAACATGAGGTTCAACGTCACCGAACCGTGGATCGCCAGCTACGACCGCGGAACGAGCCGGGCTGCTGAGAGCAAATACGCCGACGCCGAGGATGACCTTCGCACCGCACTCGACAAGGCACCACAGGAGTACAGGTGCCGGGTGGGCATGAACCTGGTGTGGACGATGGAGGAATCGGCGACGATGCAGAACCTCAACCGTGGCACGGCCAAGGCCGGCACGTTGAGGGAGGCCAAGGACATTGCGCAACGGCTCAGGTGCCAGGGCAGAACCACTGCACCCCAGTCCCACACCCGGCAGACCTCGGACGACCAGAGGACCGAACAGTCCACGACGATGAAACGCCTCGATGAGGAGATGAAACAGGACATGCAGGGTTCTCAGTCGCAGGACAAGGAATCGTCGCGTAGGAATGATTCCGAGCAGCAGCGGGAGAAGGACCTGTCGACGAAAAACCAGCAGGCCCTCAATGAGCAGAAGCGGGACACCCAGAACGACGGGTCATCCCAGAAGACGTCAAGTGGCCCCACGGCGCCGCCGCCGTCCGGGGGAGTTCCGGACCGGAAGGGCTGGTGAGATCCTGGCGGTGAGGGGAGCTTTCCCAATACATGTGGGGTATTGTGTTCGCTGTCAGCCTGATAGGGGGTTGATGCCCGGGTGGTGTGGGGAAGTCGGTGGGAATCCGGCGCTGTCCCGCAACCGTGACCACGCTTGGTGTGTGGAAGTCGGAGTACCAGGCCACCGGTGGGGAGTGGTTTCTGGTTCCGTCTGGGGTTACGGATCGACACCGACGCATGTCACGCCTGTGCTGTCCCGTGAACCTGTCGGAACGTGCTTTCGAGGGGGAGCGCATGGCCGTGGTGGGGATGTGTAGGCGTGTGGTGGGCCCGGTGGTGGCTGCCGCACTGATGGTGGGTGTGGTGGGGGTGACGGCGGCCCGGGCAGCGGAAATGGCTGGGACGTCTGATCCTCGGCCTGTCGATTATGCCGCCCAGGCCAGCAAGGCGGTTGATTACATCAATGCCCATCGAGGCGCGTTGGCCAAGACCGGTGTGGAGTGGCAGTTAGATGAGGCTCTGGCGCTGGTGGCCTCCGGCAGGAGGGATACGGCCACGCAGACCACCCTCAACGTGATCAAGGACACCATCAAGGCCCAAGGGCCGAGTTACTGCACTAGGGCGAATGTGGGTGGGTGTGCGAAGGTGACGATCACTCTGCTGGCTCTTGGTGAGTCGACCACCTATGACGGGTTCGACTACGCCAAGCCGGTGGTGACCTATGCGTCCCGGTTCGATGAGCATCCTTTTCATCAGGCGTTGGACATGATTGCCTTGGAGCGGTTGGGCAAACCGATCCCGCAGAACCTGCTCGACTCGGTGACCAGGTATGCGGTGACACCGCCGAGGCACATGGCGGGGGTTGTCAGTACTGATGGGGTCACGTTGACCGCCTTGTCGCATGTGAAGGCCACCCCCACCCCGGATTGGCAGAGGCAGGTCACGGCCGCCAAGGCGGCGCTCGTCAAGCGTCTCGACGACGACTGGCAAGGTGCCGGGTGGGGCATAAAGGATTACGGTGCGAATGTGCGTGCGACCACGCGGGTGGCACCGGGACTGTACCGGGCTGGTGATGCCGCCCACAAGGCGCAGGCGGTGGTCGGCCAGAAGTGGCTCGTGCATCAGCAGCAGTCTGATGGATCATTCCCGAACCCCATCAAGGCCCCCGAGTGGGAGATGCTGACAACGGCGCAGGCGGTACCGGTGCTGCGTGGTCTGCAGTCCTTCGACACCATCGGGACCCACCAGCCCCGCAAGCTGGTGACAATGACCGTCCTGGGCGACTCGTACTCGGCAGGCAACGGAACCCTGAAAGATGGGTATCCGGCCGATGGATCGTATCGCAGCCCCAAGAACTACGGTTCGGTACTCACCGGCATGCTCAACCAGAAAAGCACGGACACGACGTACCAACTCGACGTGAAAGCCTGGAGTGGCGCCCAGATCGCCACCGGAGACCACAACATCATCAGCCAAGCCGATACCATGGATCCCCACACCGGCGTGGTCCTCATGACCGCCGGAGGCAACGACCTCAACTTCGCTGACGTCGTAGAAAACTGCTTCATAGAAAGGGTGTGGTCAGCAGCTAAGTGTGGCGGCTCTGTTGACGCAGCACGTAAGAAGCTTGGTGCCACGATGGCGAACACGACGACATTGCTGTCACACATTCAGAAGCGACTGGCGGATCCGGCTCATACCCGTGTTGCCTTGATCGGCTACCCCTACCTCATCCCCGCAGACGACGATCTACCTCTAACTGATGTACCCTCCACTCGCGTGAGAGCGGCCGAAGACGAATTCCGCACCAAGCAGGCCGCCACTATCAACAAATGGAATCAGAGCCACAAGCTCCATGTGACATACGCGCCTACCACCGAGCTCTTCACCACCCACGAACCGGAACCAGTGGTCCATAATGGCGAACAAAACCCTTACCGTTGGATCAATGCCTTCGGGGAAACCGCCGGATATGCGGATAGTAAAACTGGCGTAACAGTATCAGAAGACGCTCCAAATATTTTTGGCAGCGATAAAAATAATTATTACCATCCAAACATTACCGGTCACATCAAGATTGCTGCCCTAGCTCAAAGCAAGCTCTTTCAAAAAGTGATGTGGAGTGCGAATTCGGTAAGTGACGCAGCCACGCATGTCGTGTCGGTTCCGAGCGTGCGGATACGGGCCGCTGTGATTGGGCAAAATCTAGTACGCGCTGATACGCCATTTTCTTTAGATGGGTCATCGTCATATACGTCGACCGGGCGTATCCGACGCTGGCAGTGGGACCTTGACGGGGACGGCCACTACGAAATCGACAGTGCCACACCTAGGATCACCCGCACCCTAAAGCAGCTGGGAAAGTATCGGGCACACCTACACATCACCGACACCACCGGAACCAGTGACACCCTCACCTTCCCCATCCACATCACCCGAGACGGCGACGGCGTGCCCGACAACCAGGACAACTGCCCCACCATCGCCAACCAAGACCAGACCGACACCGACCACAACGGTGTAGGAGACGCCTGCGACCCCCACACCAAGGCACCACGATGACCACCCACAACAACACACCCAAGGACCAGTACCACCGCGCACCCCTCAACGGCCTCCTCATCGGCACCATCGTCGGAGCCGTCTGGGCGATTGTATTCGTCATGTTTTCCAAGGTGAGGTGGTTCACCTCCCCGAGATTCGCGTGGATGACCTTCATGGGGTTGTCCTTTCCTCTCCTCGGATGGATTGACGGTCTGTGTGAAAAAAATATCATTTCACACAGACCCATGTCTGCACAGCGACGTGAAACAAAAATACTTTACGCTGCAACGCTAAGCATGATCGGAATCGCCACCGCAGCAATCTTCTTCTCTGACTTCTTTCAGGACTCACAATCTCTCGGGGCACACCTCGACACGGCCCCAAAAATCGGGGCACTTATCCTATATCTGTTGGCACTGATTCCATTCCCATATGGTGGATGGTCACTCGTCGCTGTTCGAATGAACAACAGCAAGAATTGCCGAAGAAGTTTCGTATCGATGACACTCATGTCGGTCATTGTTCTGTTGTTATGTGTAATATGTTGGTTTGCCATAATGGAAGTTTTATGGCTCTGGATATGGATTATTTTCTGATTGCGTCTCAACATACGATCAGAAGATCACTGGCAGCCAAGGCACCTAAGCAGCCCTGTCGCCCCGATGATGAATCCGTGAGGGTGAGGCGCGGATGACAGTAACACCTGACCAGCAGTACCACCGCGCACCCCTCAACGGCCTCATCATCGGCACCGTCGCTGGAGTCTGCTGGGTTGTCGTGCTGCGGATTCCCGATGTTCTTCCGGTGAGTGATGGTTCGGGGAATGTGAGGTTGGATCTTGTCGCAATTGCGTTTCCCGTACTGGGATGGGTTTCTGGCTTGTGGGGGAGGAAGGTTCTTCCCTGTGGGAACCCGGCTGACAGGGGGCGCAGGGCTCTGGCGATCGGTGTTGTCATGTCCACCCTCCTCGGGATTCTGCTGACGATCGTCTACCACGGTTTCGTACCGAAGCCGAAATACATGGAGATGCCAGCTGGCACCGCCCTCAGCGGCAGGGCCTTCGTCGTCTATTTGATTCCCTTGGCGGTATTCATCCTTGCAGGATGGGTTCTGGGGAAAACGCGAGAACATATTTACACGAATGGCGGATCGGTAATCCTGCGAATGGGTTTCATGGCTGTTCTTGTTCTGATGTGCTCCGTGATTCTCTGGAACCAACTTGTCTGGTTGCTGATACTCCTCATCTTCCCTTGGACCCTGTGAGCTGTCTCAGTCCGTGGATCCGTTGTGCCTCGTCATCTCAGAACATCGGGACGTACGCCACCGATCCGCCCAGTGCCATGAGGGCGAAAACCGTCGTCGTGACGATCGGACCCAGCCAGACCCGTCCGGTGGCGTGGTAGAACGCGCGGTTGAACAACGGCAGCACGATCATCATGGGCAGCAGCGACTGCAGCATGTTGACGTAGAGCCAGTTCGTCGTCCAGTACACGGTTCCGGTGCTGAAGAAGGTGACGTACTGGATGACGAAGATCGCAGCCAGACCGATGGAGTTGGCCAGGGCGATGATGAGCCAGTTGACCCAGCGACGTTGGTTGCCGAACCGCATCGATGCGTTGACGCGCAACGAGTTCGAGAAGAAGAACGGGAACAGTGCGGGCACGTATGTCAGGCCGATGAGGAACCAGCGTTTCGTCAGTGGACGAGCAGCCACGACGAACAGACGGTAGTCGACGTGGAAGAACCCGTACACGATGGCCAGGATCGTGTAGAAGATGGTGATGACGAGCAGTGCCAGGGCCAGGGTGCGTCCGGTCTGGGCCCAAGTCATCCGAACCCCCCAGTTCCGGGGCTCGTCCGCACCACGATGTTTCGACATGCTGTGGCCGATCCACAGCAGGATCAGGCCGAACAGACCATTGACCAGTGACCACAGCACGACGGCGTTGACCATACGGCCGGGGAAGAACCAGCCGTTCTGCTTGTTCGCCGCGGCCGAGAAGACGTGTTGACTGGCCGCTGACAACGGTATGAAGGTCACGCATGCCACGGCGGCCGAGATGACGAAGATCGTCCAGAACATCACCGCGCCTCGGCCTCGCGGCTTCGCCGGTGCCGGGCAGACCTCGGTGCGCGCCGGGGAGAACCACGGGATGGTCAGCAGGAGCTTCGTGAGGGGTATCAGCATCACCAGGGCTGCGACGAGGGAAAGACCGTTGCACAGCTCCTTGAGCCACCATGTCTGATTGGTGGTGCTCATGGCATGTGGTGCGCCCAGGGTGTCGTCGAAGAACTGGATCATCGATCCGATGGCGCTGGGCGTCAGGGGCTGGAAGGGGTGAATGGTGCGGTCATTGTAGGCGACGCGATAGGTACGGTCGCTGGTCGATCCGTACCCCTTGCCGATGACGACATGGTCGACGTGCTGGGATTCCGGCAGTCCGGAGTTGATGACGGCCAACGCCTCTGGTGCGGTGCGCAGATCTCCATTGCCGTTCTTGTTGCGGTAGCCGCCCTCGTCGTAGAACGCGTAGCCGATGCCGACATTGGAGTGGACCTTCTTGAACTTCTTCGCGTCGAGTTTCTGCAGCCATCCGGAGATGAACACTGATCGGATGGGGTTGAGGGCCTCGGCCTTCTCTCGTTCCTCCTTGGTGATCGTGGTGCCGCCGGGGGAGTTGGGGCTCTTGGCCTTCTTGAGGGCCTTGGATTCCTTGGCGCCATACTCTGCTGCCATGCGGCGTACCTGTGATCCGCCGGCGGAATGGCCGGTGATGCCGATCCGGGACTTGTCCACGTAGTTCAACGTGGTGGTGCGTGAGACGTAGTCGATGGCTGGTTTGATGCTCGGATCGTCATTGGTCGGTGGTTGGGAGGTCGACTCGCCCTGGTTGTACGGGTCGACGACCAGGGTGACGTATCCCCGGCGAGCAAGCTCCATGGAGTACGAGATCTGGGTCTCCTTGGTGCGTTGGAAACCGGAGCTCACGATGACCATCGGAGCCTTGTTCTTCTCGGTGGCCGTGTCGGGGCGGAACAGATCAGCACTGACAAGGGTGCCGTCCTTGCCCGGAATCATCAGTCCTTGGACGCTGACCTTTCCACCGTCACTCTGTGCGAGGCTCGAACCCACTGCACCAATGATGATGAGTAGGAGACAGATCAACACGTGCAGTGACGATCGTGCTCGGTGATTCAGTGACGTTGGACGCATCGGTGCTCCTTGGACAGTGGCCTTCAGGGCGCAGAAAATCTTCCCGACAAGAATATGTCAGTTATTCATCGCGCAGATGCAAAGATGTATATTTACTTTCATCGTGATGGGTCACATGACGAGGAGGTCATCATGACGACGGTGCTGGCGCTGTGCGCGCTTGTCGTGACCGTTCTGGCCGGCTGGTTGCTGGTCAAGAGGTACAAGCCTGTGCTGGTGCTGCTGGGAGCCGGTCTGTTGCTGGTCCTCATCCGCGTCATCCTCAGACCGTCGGTCCCGTTGCTGGAAGGCGATGAGAGCTCCGGGAGCGTCTGGTTCGACATCATCGGACTCATCGAGTCGATTGCGAAGAGCCAGCTCACCGGGGTTGGCCTCATCATCATGGCCGCTGGTGGATTCTCGGCCTACATGAACCGTATTGGGGCCACCGAGGCGCTGGTGCGTATCGTCATTGGGCCTGTCACCAGGCTCAAGCAGCCCTATCTCATCCTGGTGTTCACCTACGTCCTGGGGCAGCTGCTCTTCATGGTCATCCCGAGCGCCGCGGGCCTGGCCATGTTGCTCGTCGTCATCATGATGCCGATCATCACCGCTTCCGGGGCCAGCGCCGCAGCTGGTGCCGCAGTCATCGCCACGACGAGTGCCCTGCCCATCGGGCCTGCCACTGGCACGGAGATCCTGGCCGCCCACACGGTGGGACTCTCCCCGGCGGTGTACTTCGTCCGCGATCAGCTTCCGGTTGCGATCCCCACGGTTGTTGCAGTGGCCATCACCCATTTCTTCGTCCAGCGTCGCCTGGATCGCAGGGGTGGCGACGACAGTGCCGAGCATCGTGACGAGGATCCTGCGGCAGCTCGTCAGGCTCCCAAGTGGTATGCCATCTTCTTGTTGCTGCCGATCATCCTGCTCATCGTCTTCAGCCCGTTGGCTGTGAAATCCGTGCAGCTGTCGACCGTGTCGGCATTCCTGCTGGTGTGGCTGCTGACCGTCCTCGTCGAGCTGATACGCAACCACGATCGCTCGGAGGTTCTGGGTGACGCCAACGCCATGTTCGTCGGAATGGGCAATATGTTCGCCAAGGTCGTCTCCCTCATCATCGGTGCCCAGCTGTTCGCCGAAGGTCTCAAGCAGGCTGGAGTCATCAAACTCCTGGTGAATGGTGCCGAGGGCGTTGGTCTCCCACTGTGGGGCATGGCAGTCCTGTTCAGTGTGGTCGTCGGTGTGGTGACCTTCCTCACCGGATCCGGGGTGGGGTCCTTCACGGCATTCGCCTCCCTGGCCCCAGGCATTGCCAAGGGGCTCAGTGGTAGCGCGGCAAGTATCGTCAACCCGATGCAGTTCTGTGGTGGGCTGTTTCGCTCGGTCTCACCAATCTCCGGGGTGGTCATCACGGTGGCTGGTGCCGCGGGCATCTCGCCGATGGCGGTGGTGCGTCGCACGGCACTTCCGATGCTGGTGGGTTTCATCGTCATGATGATCTCGAGTCTGGTGCTCATCTGAGCACCGGTAAGGTGAAGCCCGCCACGAGATTTCGTGGTGACGGACGCGTGTACAGGGGGGCGCCACGATGGCGGAGGAATCCGGGGATCTGTATGGACGACTTGCAGCCTTGCAGGAGCTGACTCCGACAGAGAGTGTGATTGCCCAGTACTTCGAGGACGACTTTCCCCATCTGGCTCTGGAGAACCTTGACGAGATCAGTGCGGCCACCGACGTCTCGACGGCATCGGTGACACGTTTCGTTCGCAAACTGGGATATGCCAGTTTCCGCGATTTCTCACGATGCCTGCGTGAGGAGGTGGCAGCAAACTTTGATCTGCCCAGTGACCGCGCCACCAGGAGTCCTGAATCTGACGCGCCGGGTGCGATGTGGCGCTCGAAGATGGAGGCTGCTCGACGCAGTATCGACGTTGGCCTGGGGGCGTTGGACGGCGAAGCCTTCGATCGTGTCGTTGAGGTGTTGAAGGATGACTCGCGGCCGGTGTACCTCGTGGCAGCCGCCACCGGGCACACACTGCTGGATTACTTCAGCCTGCTGGTGCGCTACTACCGGCCCCATGTCATCCTGCTGGAATCGACCGACCGCATGGCCCATCAGCTCATCGACCTGCCCAGCAACGCAATCCTGTTGGCGTCCGTCTTCGACCGGCACTCCCGGATGGTCGAATCCGTGCTACGGATGTTCCACGAGCGCGACATGACCACCATCCTGCTCACGAATCGTTCCTCGACCCCGATGCGTCGACACGCCGATCACGTCCTGCTGGTGGCCTCGGAGGCATCGACCGCCTTTCGATCGCGCGTCTGTTATCTCATCCTGTTGGAATCGCTGGTGGCTGCCCTGGCCCCGAGCGATCCAGACGTCGAACGGGACAGGGTCAGGGCCATGCAGGGGCTGTTCGACGACCTCGGAGTGTTCATCACCCCATGACGTCGTTGCCGGTGTGGGGCCGGTCCTCGGCAACGAGGTGGGAGAGCTTGGCCGACAACCCGGTGTAGCGGTACGGGTCGGACAGCTCGTCAAGATCGAGGCCTGACAGTTTCTCGGCAACGTGCGGATGGGTGCCGATGAAGTCTCGCAGGCTGGTTCCGTCGGCTCGGTGCGCAGCGGAGAACTCCTGCAGCAGGTCGTGGGCCTCCTCGTGGCCGAGGCGTGGGGCAAGCTCCATCATGATGCCTTCGCTGACGAGCAGGATTCCTTCTCGATGAGCGTTGGCGGCAAGCTGGTCGACGTTGAAGTCCAGTGCGTTCAACAGTGTCAACAGCTTCTGTCCGGCCCCGTCGACTGCCGCCAAGATTCGGGGAACTGCGTCGCGCTCGACCTCGAGTTGTCGGTGGTCCCGCTCGAAGTCACCGGGCGGGTTGGTGAGCACGGTGGCTGCCGCACCGGCAGCCATACGAGCTGCGGCAGTGATTTTCATGGTGGAGAACGGATTGCGTTTCTGAGGCATGGTGCTCGATCCGGAGAGATGCGGATCAAGGGCCTCGGCCGCTTCCCGAAGATCGGTGCGCTGCATGTTGTAGAGGTCCTCGGCGATCTTGGCCAGAACCTGGGCATGGATGGCCAGGTTGCAGGAGAGCTCCGTGAGGGCGTCTCGGGATGCATGCCAGGCGATGAGTTCGCAGGTGAGTCCGAGTTCTCTGGCGATCTCGGTGGCAATCGTTGCGCCATGCGATCCCATCGAGGCGTATGTGCCTGCTGCACCGGAGAACTGCACGAGAAGGCAACGGTGCCGGGTCTGCGTCATGCGCTCACGGGATCGCTCGAGATCGGCGGTCCATCTGGCGAATCTCATGCCGAGAGTGGTGGGAACAGCATGTTGACCATTGGTGCGTGCCACCATGATGGTCTCCGCATGCCTGTCGGCCAGCAGTCGCGTGATTTTCAGAAGGTCATTGGTGCAGGAATCGATGAGATCGAGCGAGTCACGGATCTGCAGGTTTCGAGCGGTGTCGAGAATGTCCTGGGTCGTGGCCCCGAAATGGACCCATCGGCGGGTCGTCTCGTCAAGGGTCTGCCGAAGGCAGTCAAGTCCCAGGGCAAAGGGATTTCCTGCCGTCCCAGAAAAAATACGTTCCATGACGGCATCCGTGGCCTTCGCCTGCTGGGTGATCCGGGTTCCGGTGCCCTCGGGGATCATTCCCAGCTTCGTCTGCACGCGAGCCAGTGCTGCCTCGACGTCGTACCAGCTCTGTACCGTTGATCGTTCGGACCAGATGGTGTCCATTGCCTCGGTCACGTAGCCACGGCGGGTGATCTGACTGTCGAAGGCTCCGAACGCCATTGTTTTCAACCTTTCGTTTAAAGCATCTTGTGTAAAGGATCTTACATCTCCTCAGGGGCCACGCCATGATGACAGCCGAGGGCAGTGACTCAGCTCAGCTGCTGTGGCAATCCTGGGTTGAACTGGATCCCATACCACGGCACGTGGCACGGGGGAGCGTCCAGCACAGGATGACCACGGATGCCCTGGTGTCGGTAAATGCCTAGGCGTGGTGGTGGATGCCCTGGCGTGACGATCCGGCAAGGGGGTGGGGCACTGCCCTGCTCGTGCCTTTGTGGCAATCATGTGTGGGAGTGGGGGTTGTGCCACGCCACGTGGCAGGTGAGGTCGTTCGGTGCAGGATTGCCACGGTGGCTCGTAGCGCTAGCCCTGCTCCCCGTGGGTCCTGTCCCCAGGTTGGTGAGTGTGGGTCCGGTGCGGCGGGTGTGGGGTGCGCGCTCGAGCGCTGGGTCAGTTTTTGACTGTGAGGGGTTCGTGCATGGCACCTCATCGAGTGACGTGTGGCAATCATGGTGCTGAACGTGGTGGCTGCCACGCCATGTGGCAGGTGGGGTTGTTCGGTGCAGGATCGCCACGGCGAACCGGGGACCAATGATCTGGCAGACGCGCAGGAGACGCGGTTCCGGGAAAACGGCGTGTGGCAATCGTGTTCGGGATCCCAGAGGCTGCCACGTCTCGTGGCAATCGGCACCCGCTCGCGCCGGAGATCCACACGCGGAACGGCCCATTGGCTCGGGCCGTCGTGCGGCGTCGTGTGCAACCGCTCCTGCCGCGGGATCGGTCACACATCTGATTGTGCTTTGCTCCTGGGGATTCACTGAGGCGTGGAAAGTATGGTTTGGCAGTCTGAGACAGCCTCAGTGCATGTCTGCCGCGGGGAGGCTTGTGAGAATGCGCGGTGACAAGATCATTTCACCGGGCTGATCGTGCTGGTGCCGGAGAAGGGACTTGAACCCTCACGCCTTGCGGCACAGGAACCTAAATCCTGCGTGTCTGCCAATTCCACCACTCCGGCAACGGGACATCGCGGTCCCGGAACCAAGGAACACTCGATCCAACGGTGCGGGTCAGTCGCTGATACCCAGCTCCCGGCGCAGCTTGTCGACGTGACCCTTGGCGCGAACATTGTACTGTGCCTCGGCAACGGTGCAATTACCGTCCGCATCGACGGCCACGATGAAGGTAGAGCGGATGACACCAACGATTTCCTTGCCGTAGACGTTCTTGGGTCCGTAGGCACCGTATGCCTTCATGATCCCCTTGGACTCGTCGGACAGCAACGTCAGAGTCAACGATTCCTTGGTGACGAACTCCTGCAGCTTGTCAACGGGATCGGGGGAGATGCCCAACACGTCGTAGCCTGCGGTGGTGAAGTCGTCCAGGTGGGCGGTGAAGTCAACCGCCTGTGTGGTGCACCCCGGCGTCATCGCAGCAGGGTAGAAGTACACGATGACCTTGCGGTTGCGCAGCTCGGAGAGGGTGACCTTCGTGCCGTCCGCGGCAGGCAGAGTGAAGTCGGGTGCGGAATATCCGGGCTCTAGATGCGTGCTCATGACGTCCACGATATAGGCTGAGAGCTCAGGGAGGCGGGTTTGTCCGTCCGTACTGGAAATATCCGCAGCATCGAGCAAGGGGGGCCAGATGGCCAGCAAGGAAAAGGACACTCGCACCGCCGAGCAGATCAGGCAGGATCTCAACGCCGCAAGGTCGCGAGTTTCTCAGACCGTTGAGGACGCCACCCAGCAGTTCCATCCCAAGACCCTCAAGAACGACGCTGTCGACGATGCCAAGAGTTTTGCACAGCGACAGTTCGACCAGGCCAAGGGGCAGGTCAAGGACGAGAACGGCTGGCGCGAGGACCGACTCATCCTCGTCGGTGGTGTCGTCGTCGGTGGCCTCGTGCTGCTGACCGCTGCTCGCGCGATCGTCGGGAAGGCCACCGGCGCCACCACCCGACGCAAGTTGGAGAAGCAGCAGCTCAAGAATGCCAAGCGGGCTGCCAAGGAAAGCAAAGCCGCACGCAAGGCTGCCGCCAAGCGCAACCGGCATCGTGGAAAGAAGGACGTCGCCCAGGTCGTCGACCTGAACGGCGGTGAGTCCAAGTTCAGCAGTCTTGCCGAGTCTCTGTTGCGTCAGGCATCCGTGCTGCGTGCCGAAGCCGCCGCCGAGAACAAGGACTGAGTTCCGTACCCAGGGCACCTTGGTGCGAGCGACGTCGCAGAGTTTCTTGGACGCGCCGCGCAGGTGCCCGCATGTGCGCCTTTCTCGCAGGAGCGTGCAGGTCCGGCGCCGAGACCTGATACTTCTGCGTCAGCTGATGGGCCCTGCCACCACAGATGGTGGCAGGGCCCATGGTTTTCTCTCGACAGTGCGGTGTCATGATTTCAGTCCACCGGCGGACAGCCCCTCAACGATCCGACGCTGGAAGATGAGCACCATGATGACCAAGGGGATCGTCATGATGACGCCGGCAGCCATCTGCGTGCCGAACGGGGTGTTGAACTGTGAGGATCCGGTGAACTTCGACAGCATCACCGTCGCCGGCTGCATCTTCGGGTCGTTGATCATCGTCACGGCGACGAGGAACTCGTTCCATGCGCCGATGAAGACGATGATGGCGGTGGTGAAGATTCCCGGGGTGGCCAGCGGCAGGATGATCTTGCGAAATGCCTGCGGTGGGGTGCAGCCGTCAACCATGGCGGACTGCTCGAGTTCGTCGGGCATCTGCTTGAAGAACGTCGTGAGGTTCCACACCGCCAGCGGCAGTGAGAACGACAGATCCGGGATGATCATCGCCTGATAGGTGTTGATCCAATGCCATGCCGAGAAGTTCTTCAACAGCGGCACGATGATCGCCACCAGCGGGAACATCGACGTCGCGATGACCAAGACGAGGAACGCCCCCTTGCCTCGAAACTCCAGACGAGCCAGCGCATAGGACGCAAAGGTCGCAATGAGCAGCGCAACGATCGTCACACTGATGGAGACGATGGCGGAGTTGCCCAGGGCGCGCAGGAAGTTGTTCCCGGGAGCGAAGACGGCTCGGTAGTTCTCCAACGAGGCATGTCGCGGCCACCACGTGTTCTCGAAGATTTCCTTGTCGGGCCGCAACGAGGACACCAGCATCCAGTAGAACGGCGCCAGGCAGTAGATGATGATGAGGGCGATCCCGATGCCCGAGAAGACCTTCCCGGCACCGCCGCGTTTCTTCCCGGTCATGCCTGTGTCGCCACCCGGTTGCGTGAGGATTGCGTTCGCATCAGCTGTCGTAGTGCTCATGCTGAGACTCCTTTCCCATCAGCACGACGTCCGGCAGCCTTGCGCTCCCGACGTGTGGTGGGGCTGCCACCGTTGACGAAGCTGGACGCCCTGACCTTGTGATGACGCTCCTGCCTGCCCGACCCGGTGATGTCGGCTCCCAGAATCTTGATGAATGCGAAGACGATGATGAACACGTAGAGGAACAGCAGCAGTGCATATGCCGCCGCGGCGCCGTAGCGCAGGTTGGAGGCCTCGTCCTGAACGAGCATGGAGAGCGTCTCCACCGAATTCTTGCGTGGGCCGACGAGGATGTACGGCAGGTCGAACATGCGCAGCGCGTCCAGGGTGCGGAACAGGACGGCGACGACGAGGGCCGGCTTGACCAGTGGCAGGGTGATGGAGGTGAATCGTTTCCACACCCCAGCACCGTCCATCTTGGCCGCCTCGTAGACCTCCTCGGGAATCACCTGCAGACCAGCCAGGGTGAGCAGGCCGATGTAGGGGGCCGTCTTCCACACGTCGGCGATGATGATGGACCACTTGGCCGACCAATCACCCGAGGCCCACATGATGTGCTGGCCCAGGATGGCGTTGGCGACGCCGTTCTGGTTGAAGATCCACCCCCACAGGATCGCCGAGACGGCGGTGGGGATGGCCCACGGGACCGAGGATCGCGGCACGCACCACACCTCGTCCAGCCATCGCCTTGTGCATGATGAGGGCCATGATGACGCCCAGTGCGGTCTCGAGGAGCACGGTCACCACACCGAAGAGCGTGGTGTTGAGGAAGGCATTCCAGAACCGGTCACCTCCTCCGGTGAAGATGTCGGCATAGTTGCGCAGACCGACGAACGGCTCGGTGTCGTTGACGAATCCGGTCTGGGGGTCCAGGCCGGGCTGGCCATGCAGGGACTGGTACAACGACTGGAAGACCGGTACGACGATGACGATCGTCAGGACGAGCAGTGTGGGTGCGATGAGGAGCAGGGCCAGACGCTCTTGGGACCGGGCTCGTGCCGATCGTTTTCGTGGTGCAGTTGTTGAGGACATGGGTGGCCTTTCCGGAGGCATGATCGCTGGCAGGGGAACCAGACGCGTGTGCAGCGTGGGGCAGCTCGAGGGAGCCGCCCCTAGGCACGTGTCACTCAGTTCTTGATGATGGACTTCAGCGAGTCGTTGAGTGTGGCGACGACGTCCTCTGCGTTGCCGCCATCCTTGATTGCTGGGTAGATGGCGTCCTGAACGACAGCTGTGACGTCACCGTAGTTGACCACACGCGGGCGTCCCTTGGCCTTGTCCAGGGAGGCCTTGAGCGGCGGCAGGTAGGGCAGTTCCTTGACGTTGGCCTTGTCGGAGTACAACGAGCCGAGGATCGGGGCATTGCTGAGCTTGTCGACGTTGTACTGCTGGGTCTCCTTGCTGGTCCACCATGTGATGAATTTCAGTGCCGTGGCCTTGTTCCTGCAGTTCGTGGAGATTGCGCAGTTGTGGCCTCCCAGGGTGGCGACGTACTTGTTGCCGTCGATGGATGGCATGGGGGCGACGTCGAACTTGTCGGTGCCGAGGTTCTTGACGTTGTTGGAGTACTGGTAGGGCCACTGGCGGTAGAACAGCAGTTTGCCGGACTCGAAGGCGCCGCGGCCGTCCTCCTCCTTCCACTCCAGCGCCTCCTTGGGGATGACGTTGCTCTTGAAGGCGTCGATGACGAACTGGATGGCCTTGACGTTCTTGTCGTGGTACGTGGAGTCGCCCAGGACGACCTTGCTCTGATCGTCGACGATGGCTCCGCCCATGGTGTGGATGAACTCGGAGATGTTGCAGGTGAGGCCTTCGTACTTGTTCCACTGGCCGCCGATCCCGCCGATGTCGGCATGGCCGGGCAGTTTGCGTACGGCCTCGATGGCGCTGAGCAGTTCGTCCCATGTCGTGGGGGCCTTCTTGACGCCAGCCTGGTCGAGCAGGTCCTTGCGGTAGTAGAGCAGGGAGGCATCGGTGACGTAGGGCATGCCGTACATGTTGTCGCGGTACAGGCCGGTCTCCCACACGCTGGGGATGATGTCGGAATTCTTCAACTTGTCAGCCGGCAGTTGCATGACCCATCGATTGGCGGCGAACTCGGCGACCCAGACGAGGTCCAGGGAGATGACGTCGTAGGCGTCCGACTTGGTCTGGGCACTGTTGACCAACGAGCTGCGCTGTTGATCGGCCTCGGAGGACAGCTCGATGAGGGTGACCTTCTCGTCGGGATATTTCCTGTTCCACTCGTCCAGACGTTTCTGGACCATGCCGCTGGAGAAGTCCTTGCCCTGGGCGTAGCTGATGGGGCCGGTGCCGGAGAAGTCCTGGGAGTCGGCGGCACTGCCGGAATCGGAATCGTTGGAGCAGGCGGCCAGGGCGCCCAGTGCCAGGGCACTCAGGGATCCTTGAAGAAATGCTCGGCGAGAATGGCTCGTCATGTTCGTTTTCCTCCTTTGGAAAGCTCGAAGCTGGCGCAGCTGCTGCGCCGTCTCATCACCTCGCCGGAGTACTGGCGGGGCGATGAGCTTTGCCACTGCACAGAAAGATACTCCAGGTGGCTGGGTTGTGTGGCAGTTGTTTCGTACACCTTTGTGATTGTCTGTGCGGCATTCGAAGACGTTGCTCGATGAACCGATCACTCGATGGTGATGGGACTTGATACGGGCGCAGGATCGGTGACGATTCATGACGGGGCATGAGCGTCATCGCTCGATTCACGGAGTACGTGATGAAAGCGAAGGCCCCAATCCATGTGGATTGAGGCCTTCGGTGAGTGCGCCGCCAGGGACTCGAACCCTGAACCCGCTGATTAAGAGTCAGCTGCTCTGCCAATTGAGCTAGCAGCGCTCACGAGGAGGAACATTACCGAACTTCGTCGTGTTTGCAAAATCGAGGTGGCGACCGGGTGTACGTGAATGTGCCTCCAGGACGCCAGAAACTCCGTGAAATTCGCTCTGACTAGGGCTTTCCTGCGCGTGCCGAGCGAATCCGGCGTTCTCGCAGCTGCTCGATCTCAGGCTTGTCCAGGGGCTCCAAGGTGGTGCCCAGTGATCGCTCCAGGAGAAAATCTGCCAGCTCGGGGTTGCGAGCCAGGATCGGTCCATGCGGGTAGGTGCCGATGATATTGCCCTGAATGGCACCCTCGGTGGTCCTGTCCCCGTTGCCCCACCCGATCTCGACGTCGGCCAGGGCCGTGGCATCCGTTCCCAGGGTGGTCCACCCGCCGTGGTTCTCGAATCCGGTGACGAGTGATTCGGTGCCGTCGGGCCTCGTCCAGTGATGCAGCACCTCGCCCACGGCTCGTTGTGGGCCGCGACGGGTCTGGACGTCGAGAAGGCCGAGACCTTCGATGATCTCGTCGTGCGCGCCGATGGTGAACGAGGAGCCGCAGATCTGGTAGCCAGCGCACACGGCGAAGAGCACGGCTCCACGATCCAAGGCGGTGAACAGTCCGCCGTCTGCCTTGAGTTGGCGCACAGCGGTGATCTGGGCGGTGTCCTCGCCGCCGCCGAGCAGGTAGAGGTCTGCGTCCGTGGGGACCGGCTCGCCGGGCTCGATCGTCAGCAGTTCGGCGTCCAAGCCACGCCACTGGAGACGTTTCTGGCACACCACGGCATTGCCGTGATCGCCGTAGATGCCCAGCAGCGACTGGTACAGCAGGACGATCCTGGGGTGGTCGAGGCTCATATGTGTTCTCCCATCCGGCGTAGTTTCTGGAACGGGGTGTAGGTGGCCAATACGTCGATGGGGTGGGGCTGGTCCCATCGTCCTTGCAGCAGAGGACAGACGAAGACGTCCGACAGGTCCTCGATGACGACATGGTCGACCCCGGCGTACTCCAGTCGTACGCCCAGGTCCAAGGCCCGTGGTCCGGTGCAGATCACCGTTCGCCCGGCCAGCTGCTCATAGTCGACGTCCCACAGCCAGGAGACGTCCTTGCCATCGGCCGCGACGGCGTCAATGGCGAGGATCAGGGGATCGGAGGTTGCCAAGGGCAGTGACTCCGTCCATCCTGCCGGGTTCTTCGACAGCATGAGGCGGACCAGGACGTCGTTGATGCTGGTCGTGGCATAGCGACCAGCCGGCGAGGAGACCTCGCGCATCCCCAGCAGGGCATCGTAGGGGTCCACTCCCATCTCCGTTGCGGCGGCAAGTGCACAGGTTGCATTGGCAAGGTTGAATGATCCGGGAACGCTGATCTCGAGTTCATACTCGTGGCCGTCCTTGCGCATGGCCTTCCGGTCGTCCACCCACCAGTCGGCCTCGGGCTGGTGCAGCCCGCACTCCTCGCAGCGCCAACCGTTGTCGTCGTGCAGGAGGATCGATCCGCACTGCGGGCACAGCACCGAATCGGCCGTCCAGCGCGGTTTCGTGTCCACCCACACCGTCCGATGCGCTGCTTGGGCGGCCCACACGATGAGTGGGTCGGCGGCATTGGCGACGACGGTGGGGCCTTCCTCGCCTGCCTCCTCCAGGGCTTCGCGCCATTCTCTCCCCAGGAAGGTCAGCTCATGATTGCGATCGAGTTGGTCGCGGCTGAAATTGAGCAGGACCAGGACACGCGGGTGACCTTGGCGCACCACGTCGGCGACGACTCGCTCGTCGACTTCCAGAATGGCATTTCGTGCCTCCGGGGCCTGCCCCAGGGCAGAGACGATCCCAGCATGCAGATTGGCCCCGTCGGCGTTGGTGACGATGTCATCGGGTTCGATGCCGCGGCTCGCGTGAACCGCGGCGGTGAGGAAATGGGTCGTCGTCGTCTTGCCGTTGGTGCCGGTGACGGCCGCGATCTGGCGTGGCGCGATGAGCTCGGGGAATGCCTGTGGAGCCAGGGCCAGTGTGACCTTTCCCCTGATCGAGGATCCTGAACCCTTGCCGGCAAGACGGGAGGCTGATGCCGCGAGTCGTCCGATCATCAGCGCAGCGCGTAGCCGGAAGGACAGGCTTGGTTGCGGCGGCGCCTGAATCTGGGTGCTTGTCATGAGGTCCATCATCGCAGGCTTGCCGGCTTCATGAATACTCACGTCATGGGTCTGGTGTTTTGATGGCTTCGTGAAGCGGAAAAGTGTCTCAGGACAGTGGTCATGATGAAGGCTCTCCGGGTGGGTCGAGATGGAGGAAGTGGGTGGCGCCGGGGCTTTGACGCTGTTCATCATACCATGAGATCGAATACATGTTTGACATTTTCGAATGAAAGTTCGATCATGGGGTCATGGCGATCACAGAGCTGTCGGACAACGAGCTGTTGGTACCCCATGTTCCTGCGCTGGGACGTGACCTCATGCTGGAGGGGGATGTCACCGGGCATCCGGTGCATCCTCTGCTACGTCCTCTGTTTCCGGGAGGACTGCGTTCGGAGGCTTACAGCCTCGATGGCGCATCGGACGTAGGCCTGGGGTTGCTCGTCAATGGATGGTGCGGAGTTGTCGGGATGCCGGAGTTGCGAGGTGCCCAGGTGCGACGGTGGGGGGTTGATGCGTCACGACTGGTCATGGTTTCGAGCTCCCGTGGCTGGTTGGCCACCGTCGCTGCTCTCGTGGAGGAGCTGGACGTGATCTATGCCTGTGCGCCGCCCGCCATGTCACTGGAGGCCTCTCGCAGGCTCGCCACCAGACTCAGGGCCCGTCAGTCCACCTTGGTCATCTGCGGGGAGTGGTCCAGCGCGGTCACACACATTGATGTGCGCACCATCGGATGGTGGAAATCGCAACAAGCAGGTCATTCTTCAACGATCCACGAGGTGGAGGTGAGCGTCACGCGGCACCATTGGTCACGATCGGTGGTACTGGCTCGTGATGACCGCGGAGTGCATGGGATCTCGTCGGAACTGGTCGGAGGGATCCCGTCATGATGGGGAAACCCTTGCATGACCAGGTGGCGAGATGTGGCTGGCCAGGTCATTGTGGCTGGTCAGGCCATGACGGTTCATGGGGTCTGAGGCCGAGGATGATCCGTGGTGTGTACTGGCGATCGGTGTGGATCGGCGATCCGGGGAATGAGTTCGGAAGGGGGCCGGGATCAGATGGGATGGGTCCAGATGGGGTGTGGATGAGCGGACATGCAAAATCCGCGCCGCCCACATGGACGACGCGGATTACCTCGGGGTGGCTAACGGGACTTGAACCCGCGACCCCCTGGACCACAACCAGGTGCTCTACCGACTGAGCTATAGCCACCATGTTCCCGGTTGACCGGGCAACCCCGGTAGCGTAGCGAATTCGGCTCGTGTTGTGCAAGTCGCAGAATCGTCACGCAGCCGAGGCGCAGCGGGGGAGTGAGGTTCCCGGTGTCCCCGTTCCGAGTGGGATCGTTCCGAGTGGGGCCGGGGTGTGCTCGAGGGGGCTCAGCCGGCCCGGGGTGTGCTCAATGGGGCCCGGCTGCTGCACCCGGATCAGTGTCCGGCTGAACAGGGACCCGTGTTTGGCTGAACGGAACCAGACCGAGTCGGTGTCCCGATCCCGCTCATGCCACTCCGGAACATTCGTCCGGGTCGCTGTCTCAGTGTCCCGCTCCGGTGAGCAGACCCTGATACTTGGCGGCAATCTCCTTGCACTGCTGCGAGTCCGGTCCAGGGGCCGCAACCATGACCGCCTCGCGCCAGAACATGAGTTCCTCGATCGACTCCTGGATGTCGGCAAGGGCCCGGTGATTTCCCTGCTTGGCCGGGGTGTGCTTGAAAGCGGTCGGGTACCAGCGGCGTGCGAGTTCCTTGATCGAGGAGACGTCAACATTGCGGTAGTGGACGTAGGCCTCCAGCTCGGGCATGTCCTTGGCCAGGAAGGATCGATCCGTACCGATCGTGTTCCCGGCCAACGGAGCCTTGCGCGGTTCCTTGACGTGGCTGGTGATGTAGTCCATCACCTGCTGCTGAGCGTCTGCCATCGTCGCCCCGGAATCGAGCTCGTCAAGCAGACCCGAGTGGGTGTGCATTCCCCGGACGAAATCGTTCATGTGCTCCAGCCACTGCGGTTTCGGCTTGATGACGACGTCAACTCCCTCGCCCAGTACGTTGAGCTGGCCGTCGGTGACGAGCGCCGCCACCTCGATCAGTCCGTCGTGGGCCAGATCCAGCCCGGTCATCTCACAGTCAATCCACACCAACATGTCATTCACATGGTCCAGACTAGTTGGTGTGGCTGATTCACGGCGTGGCGCAGGAGCCGATCTCGTGACGTCGGGGATTGCTGGGATACGCGGCAGGGCTGCTGGGAAGCGATGTGGAGGATCGCGGAGGACCAGCGAGGACGGTGTCACGAAAAGTCGATACACTTGACGAGCCGGGCCCGGTAGCTCAGCGGATAGAGCAGCAGCCTTCTAATCTGTCGCGCGTGGGTTCGATTCCCACCCGGGCCGCCACATGACATGCACGACGTGGTGCTCCCGCGGTCCATCGTGCACCAGACCATGATCGCTCAGTACGTCCCAGCACGTCACGGTGCCGGGCGTCTGGCACACAGCTTGTAGGGTGGAGGCCATGTCTGGCCTGGATCCTGTGCAACCCCGCGACGCCTGGTGGCGTCGTGTCCTGGGCAACCCGTGGACGTGGGCCGTCGTCGTCATGATCGTCCTGTCGATCCTCACACTCGGCGACACGTATTCACTCCTCAGCCGCGACACCACCGTGGAGGTCGAGGGCAAACAACTCGTCTCGCCGGGAATCACCGATCTGTCCTTCAAGAAGGCCATCCACTACGCTTGGCCCACTGCGGCGGTGTGGTCGGCACTGTTCATCTTGCTCGACCGATACCGCACCAAACATTTCCCGATCTGGTTCATCGCGTTCTCCTGGGGCGGCTCGGTGGCCTGCTGGGCAAGCATGTACGCCAACACGTGGATGGCCTCGATGCTCTCCGTCAAGGGCGGTGTCGACCCATCTGCCGGGGCAGGTCCCGCCATCTTCTCCGCGCCCTTCGTCGAGGAGTTCTTCAAAGCCACGATTCTGTTCATCCTTGCTGCCGTCATCGGCCCCACGTTGACCTCGGCCGTTCAGACCGTGAGCCTGGCCGGATTGTCGGCCATCGGTTTCGCCTTCGTCGAGAACATCGTCTACTACGCTCGAGCCGACAACTACGCCAGCGTCACCATCGACGCAGGAGATCCCGAGGCCGCCCTGAGACAGATAGTCGTACTGCGAGGTGCGCTCACCTCATTCGGCCACCCACTTTTCACCTCGATGACTGCTCTGGGCCTGGCCTTCGGTCTGCGAGCCCGCAGTCGCATTGTGCGTGTCATGGCGCCACTCACCGGTTTCGTCATGGCTGTCATGGGGCACATGGCCTTCAACGGGCTGTCCTCGACCCGCAATCTCGACGAGCTTCGACCGTACTGGTGGGTCAGTGTGACCATCGTCATGATCTTCATCCTCGGCCTGGTGCTTCGGTTGGTGGCGGAAGGACGCATGATCGCCCGTCGCCTCGATGACTACGCCGTCATGGGATGGCTTCCCGCGCGAGTCGGAGAAGTCGTCTCCGTTCTGCATCGACGCTGGTGGATCAGTGCCGTCGCCCTGAGTCACGGAATCAGGTGCTGGTGGCAAACCTTGAAATATCTACGGCGCACCACCGAACTTGCCTATCTGCGGGATGCGGAGGTTCGTGGTCTTGCAGCGAACTCGACGGCACGGCAGGCCCGTCTGCTCGCCGAGATCCGGGGGCTCTCGGCGATGGCCGTCACCGAATCACGCGGTGCCCGGCTCGTCAAACCACATCTGCCACGGTGGCTGGTGGAGTACTTCCATCCGTCCTCGGGCACGTCGATTCCGGTCATGGGTCGCGAATCGGCCCGGTGAAACCTCCCCTCGAGCTGCTGAGGGTGATTCCGGTTTCCGGACCAAGCACGTTTCCTGATCACGGCGCGAGGCCATGTGTGCGAAGGACGAGGTGTAATGACGCCTCATCAAAGACGGTGATTCGGCGCGAGGTCATGTGCGCAGGGGCGGGGACCGGGACAGAACGTCGCTTCGCCCCGTTCCTCGCAAGGAGAATCAGGGGAGGAGAATCAGGACAGACTCGATACTCTTGGGTACAAGGATCCCCACGCTGATTCTCGTGAAGGTTGTGACGATGGGTACCCAGGAACTGTTGGCCGAGCTGAGCGGGTTGCGCTCCGATCTGGACCAGGTGCGCTTCCCTCTTGACCTGCCACAGGTCGAGACGGCTCGTGCCTCGGCCGAGTCGATTCGTCATCAACTCGATGACTACGTCATCTCGCGTCTGGAGACCATTGACGCCCCGCTGCTGGCCGTCGTGGGAGGCTCGACTGGTGCGGGAAAATCCACCTTGGTGAACTCCTTGGTGGGCCGGCCAGTCTCCACCCCCGGGGTCATCCGTCCCACGACGACATCCCCGGTACTCGTCCACCATCCTGATGACGCCCAGTGGTTCACCGACACGAGGATCCTGCCGGGGCTGGTGCGTACCGACCACTCCACCGGCGACTCGACCAGCGTCCACCTCGTTGCCGAACCCTCCCTGCCTCGTGGCCTGGCCCTGCTCGACGCACCGGACATCGATTCCGTCGTCGCCGCCAATCGTCAGCTGGCTGCTCAACTGCTGCAGGCTGCCGACCTGTGGCTCTTCGTCACCTCCGCCGCACGATACGCCGACGCCGTTCCGTGGGACTTCCTGCACGAGGCGGCCGGGCGCCATGCCGCCGTCGCCGTCGTCTGTGACCGTGTACCGCCGGCAGCCATGCGAGAGGTACCAGCGCATCTGGGCCAACTCATGACCTCCCGCGGCCTTGCCGACTCGCCGCTGTTCGCCATCCCCGAGACCGTCACCGATTCCGACGGAATGTTGCCCGGTCAGGCCATCGCCCCGATTCGCTCGTTCCTGGCCGGTCTCGCCGCCGATCAGGACCAACGCCGTACCGTCGTGCTGCAGACCCTTGCCGGATCGATTCGAGCCATGTGCGAACGAACCCCACGGATCGCCGCCCATCTCGACGATCAGGACCTCACCCTGCAACGACTGCGTACCGACGCCGCCAGCCAGTTCGATGAGGCGCGCCGTCAGATCTCGGTGCAGTCGGCCGACGGCACCTTGCTGCGCGGTGAGGTGCTGGCACGCTGGCACGAGTTCGTCGGCACCGGCCAGTTCATGCGCGCCATGGAGGAAAAGGTGTCATGGTTGCGCGACCGCGTCGTCGGTGCGATCCGGGGTACGCCGCCCGAGGCCGACAAGGTGAGTGTCGCCGTCGAGTCCGGTCTGGCCGCGCTGGTGCGCTCCGAGACCGATGCCGCAGCAGAACGTGCCATCGGTGCGTGGGACTCCTCACCAGCCGGACGTACCGTTCTGGAGCATTCCTGCGACCAACTGGGGCGGGTGAAGCCCGATTTCGACGAGCGTGTGGAGCGGGTCATCCGCGACTGGCAGGGTGACGTCATGGAGCTGGTCGCGGGGGAGGGGATGAGCAAACGCTCCCGGGCCAGGTTCATGGCCTTGGGCGTCAACGGCGTCTCGGTGACCCTCATGATGCTCGTCTTCGTCCACACCGGCGGGCTCTCGGGTGCCGAAGCCGGTATCGCCGGCGGATCAGCGGTCGTCGCCCAACGACTGCTCGAGGCGATCTTTGGTGACGACGCGGTACGCAAGCTTGCCGACATGTCCAAGGATGCGCTCGACGAGAGGGTTGCCCAGGTCGTCGATGCCGAGGCGGCACGCTTCGACGATGCCTTGGCGGACTTCGACGTGCCCACCCAGGTGGCGGACCAGCTTCGGTCCCGGGTGGCCGCGATCATCGACGTGCTCACCAGCGCAGACCTCGACGTGTCCCCTTCCACGGCTCAGCTGGGTACCGCGCCTGACTCGACACAGTCCGCTACCCCCATTGCTCGTTCCCGACAGGAGGAGACACGCCCCGAGCTCCCAGACTCCCGGGTGCCCGAGGACCAGGATGGGCGCACACGTGAGGAGGAGCGCTGATGGCCTTTCGACGCCGGGACCTCACCGATGAGGTCCGAGATCTCGACCGAGCGGTCGATCTGTGCCGAGGGCGCATCGATGATGACGTGCAACGACGTGCCCAGGCGGTCACCCACCACGCAGATCAGCGTCTCGCCTTGTCAGGGGGCTACACGGTGGTGGCCTTGGCAGGAGCGACGGGGTCGGGCAAGTCCAGCACCTTCAACGCGCTTGCCGGCCATGAGTTCGCCGAACCGGGGATTCGTCGTCCAACGACCTCACAGGCGCTGGCCGCCTACTGGTCCGACGTACCACCGACGCAGTTCCTCGACTGGCTCCAGGTGACACGCCGGGTCCAGGTGCCCGAGAGGGGCGCGTTCGACGGGCTCGTCCTGCTCGATCTTCCCGATCACGATTCCACCGAGGTATCGCACCAGCTGGAGGTTGACCGTCTCATCACGATGGTCGATCTCATGGTGTGGGTCGTCGACCCGCAGAAGTACGCCGATGCCGCCCTGCATGACGGATACCTGCGTGGTCTGTCCAGCCACAGTACGGTGATGACGGTGGTGCTCAACCAGATCGATCGACTCACCGAGGAGCAACGTACCTCATGCATTCGTGACCTGCGCCATGTCCTGGATGACGAGGGGCTGGCCAGAACCGAGATCCTGCCGGTGTCCACGCTCACCGGCGAGGGCATGGATCAGCTGTGCCAGCACCTTGCCGAGGCGGTGTCGAGCCGCACTGCCATGGCGAACCGGCTCGAGGCCGACATCTCTCGGGTTGCTCAGCAGATGCGTGGCCAGGTCGGCGATGGCGGTGCCATGAGCGTGTCCGGTCGGCAGGCCGACGAACTGCTGGATTCCTTGTGCCTGGCTGGCGGCGTTGACGTGGTCGTCGATGCCGTCACCGATGCCACTCGGCGCCGGGGGATCGCTGCCACCGGGTGGCCTGTCGTGTCCTGGTTGGTGAAGTTGCGTCCGGACCCACTGCGCAGGCTGCACCTCACGGCGGGCAGCACCTCGGATCGGAGGAGGCGCAGGACGACGCGGGCAGCCAGGAAAGACATCGAGCCTATCGACGTGCAACGTACCGCACTGCCGTCGCGATCCGGGGTGGCCTCGGCCAAGGTCGACAATGCCTTGCGTGCCATGTCCGACGACGTCAGCCTTGGCCTGCCCCGGGGTTGGGCGCAATCGGTGCGCCGTGCAACCACTCGGCATCGCGACGACCTGACCGATGAGGTTGACCGGGCGATCGCCACCACCGATCTGGGCATGGGCCAGGGACTCTGGTGGCGCCAGATCATTCGTGTGCTGCAGTGGCTCCTCATCATCATGGTGGTCGTGGGCCTGGGATGGCTTCTCGTCGATCTGGTCCTGGCATATCTGCAGATGCCTCCCCTTCCCGCAGCGAGGTGGCATCGATTCCCGGTGCCCACGTGTCTGGTCGTGGCAGGAGCTGCCTGCGGTGTGGTCGTGGGCCTGATGAGCAGGGCTGCGGTGGAGGTGTCGGCACGGCATCGCGGCCACACGGTGCGGGCGCGCCTTGTCGATTCCGTCGAGGAGGTCGCCGAGCGGCTCGTCATTGCCCCGGTGGAGGATGAGTTGCATCGGCGCAACGAGGCTCGTGAGGCACTCAGGAAACTGTGAGTCACGGGGAAACTGTGAGTCACGGGGGTGGGGAAGCCAGCACAAAAGATGCCCCGCACAGCGGATGATACGTGCAGCAGCTGTGGCTGGTTGTCCACAACCGTCGTGCTGCGAACCGTCCGCTGTCCACAGATGTGAGTGCCCGTGTCCGGTTCTCGCTCGCCACCACGACAACTGGTGATGAGTGGAGAGGAGCTCACATGGATGCCAATGTCTCGTTCAGTGGAAACTTGGGTACCGAAGTCGACTACGTCGAGGGGAGGGGATGGTGTGCCGCGCGTTTTCGCGTGGCGCACACTCCCAGGCGTCTGGTCGATGGAGCATGGGTCGACGGCAACACCACATGGCTGACGGTACGCACCAGCGGTCGGCTGGCCAGAAATTGCCGTGACAGCCTCGTCAAGGGTGATCCCGTCATCGTCTCAGGACGCCTACGCACCAAGGTGTGGCGCGATACCGACGACAACGAACACGAGAGTCTGGCCATCGTCGCCTCATCGGTGGGGCACGATCTGGCTCGCGGATGTTCTGAATTTCGACGTGTGACGCGTGATGGCACCAGCAGTGCCTCGGATGTCGCCAAGACTGCGACCGACGGTACGGATGGTGGCATCACGATGTTGGACAGTGCGAGGACCGTTGAGCAGGAGATGGCTCCCTCGTCGCTCATGGCTGCGGCGAGCTGAGACCATCGGGGCGCTGCCAAGTACTCGTGGTCGAGGGGTGAGGCTTCGGGACGTACCAACGTCAGTAGTGGTGTGAATGGCACTGGTGTGGGGTCATCCCCGTGTGCGGGAGATGGGGGGCGAGCCGGGGGAATGCTCCCTGCATCAAGGTCGTCCCCGTGTGCGGGCGAGGGGAGTGAGATCAGTGGCCTAACATGTGCACGGCTGGCATACTTGCCAGCGGTTGTGCAGGCCGTTGCGCGACCTTGTCCATCCTGAAGGAGAGTGTCAATGGCGGAGTTCATCTACACCATGCACAATGTGCGCAAGGCGGTGGGCGACAAGGTCATTCTCGACAATGTCACCCTGTCGTTCTTCCCCGGCGCCAAGATCGGCGTCGTGGGCCCCAATGGTGCGGGTAAGTCCACCATGCTCAAACTCATGGCCGGCCTCGACAAGCCAAACAATGGTGACGCGGCACTGGCCAAGGGTGCCACGGTGGGCATCCTGTTGCAGGAGCCCCCGCTCACCGAGGACACCACGGTGCGCGAGAACGTCGAGGAGGCAGTGAGCGACGTCAAGCAGAAGCTTGATCGCTTCAACGCAGTCTCGGCTGCCATGGCCGATCCGGACGCCGACTTCGATGCGCTCATGGCTGAGATGGGCGAACTGCAGACTGAACTCGACAACACGAATGCCTGGGATCTGGACACTCGTCTCGAGCAGGCGATGGATGCCCTGCAGTGCCCGCCCGGTGACACTCCGGTCAACGTGCTCTCCGGTGGAGAGCGGCGTCGCGTGGCCCTGTGCAAGCTCCTGTTGGAGCAGCCGGACCTGCTGCTGCTCGATGAGCCCACCAACCACCTTGACGCCGAGTCGGTGAACTGGCTTGAGGGACACCTCAAGACCTATCCGGGTGCCGTGCTCGCCGTCACCCACGATCGCTACTTCCTCGACAATGTCGCGGAGTGGATCTGCGAGGTCGACCGCGGTCAACTGCACCCCTATGAGGGCAACTACTCCACGTACCTGGACACCAAACGTCAGCGACTGCAGATCGAGGGCAAGAAGGACGCCAAACGCGCCAGGATCCTCGAGAAGGAGCTGGAGTGGGTACGTTCCTCGCCCAAGGCACGGCAGGCCAAGAACAAGGCTCGCCTGGCTCGTTACGAGGAGCTGGCTGCCGAGGCCGAGCGCAACCGCAAGATCGACACCGCCGAGATCAACATTCCACCGGGCCCGCGTCTGGGCAATGTCGTGCTGGAGGCCGACAAGCTGTGCAAGGGATTCGGTGACCGAGTCCTCATCAAGGACCTCTCGTTCACCCTGCCGCGCGCTGGGATCGTTGGTGTCATTGGCCCCAACGGCGTCGGCAAGACGACCTTGTTCAAGACGATCGTCGGTCTGGAGGAGCCCGACTCGGGCAGCCTCAAGGTGGGCGAGACCGTCCAGTTCTCCTACGTCGACCAGAATCGTGCCGGCATCGACCCCGACAAGAATCTGTGGGAGGTCGTCTCGGACGGTCTGGACTACATCAAGGTCGGCAACTTCGAAGAGCCGTCGCGCGCCTACGTGGCCAGTTTCGGGTTCAAGGGCCCCGATCAGCAGAAGCTCGCCAAGGTACTCTCCGGTGGTGAGCGCAACCGGCTGAACCTGGCCCTGACCCTCAAGCAGGGCGGCAACGTCCTCCTGCTCGACGAGCCCACCAACGACCTCGACGTCGAGACCCTGTCCAGCCTCGAGGACGCCCTGCTCGATTTCCCCGGCTGTGCCGTGGCCATCAGCCACGATCGTTGGTTCCTCGACCGCGTCGCCACCCACATCCTCGCTTGGGAGGGTGAGGACGAGGACGGGACCCCGCGCTGGTTCTGGTTCGAGGGCAACTTCGCCGACTACGAGGCCAACAAGATCGAACGCCTCGGACCGGAGGCAGCCCGTCCACATGCCTCGCGACACCGTCGCCTCATGCGTGACTGAGGATTCCACGCCTGGACGCGTTGTGCGCTCGAGGGCGGGGCGGCGAGCTCCTCGACCTGGGCACCATGCCAGCTTGGACGCGTGGCCCGTTCGGGACGGATGGTGCTTCCCGGGGTGGGACGACATGTCGTCCCACCCCGGACTCGTCCCTTCCCGGATCGGCTGGTGTGATCTCTCCTCGGTGTGACCCATCGGATCGTAGGGCGGACGCCGCCCCGTCCCGGTCTCCTGCCACAGCGGAATCTCGCACTGACCACGATGCGCAATTTGTGTGCCGAAGACGTCGATCCAGCTCAGCGGGATTCTCGGACTGGTCCACCGCTGGGACACGTCGGAAAAGGGCCCCGTCCCCCGTGGTGCCCCGACCTGCGTGGAGCCCAGTCCCGCATGGAACCGTCAGATCCTTGCGCCGCGCATGGAGGATGTCGTGGGTGGAGTCCCCGTCCCGCGCGGAATCGTCACTGTGGCAGGTGTGAGGCCAACAGCTCCGCCAGGGTGAGGGCACGTCGCCCGGCCAGCTCCGAGGTCTGACGTCGGCACGAGAAACCGTCGGCCAGGATGATCGCCTCGGGACCAGCCTCCTCGATCGCTGGTAGCAGGTCGTGTTTCGCCACGGCCACCGAGAACTCGTAATGGCCCTTCTCGACACCGAAGTTGCCGGCGTAGCCGCAGCATCCACCGACGACTCGCAGCTCGGCACCGGCAGCTCGCAGCAGCTCGGCGTCCGGGCCGAAGCCCAGCACCGAGGCGTGATGACAGTGTGGCTGGGCCACGACGACATGTCCGGCCAACGACGGCGGTGTCCACCGGGCGGCCTGCAACATCTCCGCCAAGGTGTGAACATTGCGTGCGACCGCCTCGGTGCGAGGATCATCACCCACCAGGTCCAGGGCGTCCGAATGCCACACCGCAGTGCACGACGGCTCCACACCAACCACCGGGATCCCGGCCTCGGCCAGCGGACCCAGCACGTCCAGCGCCGCGCGCAACCGGCGCCGAGCCGTGTCCAGCTGGCCGGTCGTGATCCACGTCAACCCGCAGCACGCCTCGTCGGTGAGCACCTCGGGGGCATAGCCGGCGTTCGCCAGCACCGCCACCATCGCTGCGAGGTCGCACCCCTCCAGACGATCGGAGAACGAATCCACCCAGATGACGACTCGTCCGTGCGGGGCCTGTCGTCCGTGCGGGGCCTGGGAGACGTCCCGTCCGGAACGGACCGCTTGGGCAGAGCTCGTGCGATGCGCAGGGGGCATCTCGCGACGTACCGAGCGTCGGAACCGGGGGAGTGGCCGTCGCTGGTCCACCTCGGCCACCCACCGCGCCAGGCGAGTGATCGGTGGCACCGAGAGCACGGCATTGGCCGTGCGTGCCAGTCCGGGGATGGCATCCATCATGCGTTCCCACCGTGGCAGCTGTCCCATCGTCCAGTGCGAACGAGGACGCAGGCGGTGCCGATACTTTTCGTACAACACCCGCGAGCGGTACTTGGCCATGTCTGTCCCGGTGGGGCAGTCGCGGGAACATCCCTTGCACGCCATGCACAGATCCAGGGCCTCGGCCACCTCAGGTGAGTTCCACCCGTGCACCAAGGTGCCGTTGACCATCTCCTGGAGCACCTTCGCCCGCCCCCGGGTGGAGTCCTTCTCCAGACCGGACGCCTGGTGGGACGGGCACATCACCCCGCCAGCCCCAGAATTGTCGGCGATGCACTTGCCCACGCCGGTGCACTGGTGCACGGCTGCGGCGAAGTCGGGATGGCTCAGGGTCAGCGGTGAGGTGCGGGCCTGGTGCACCCGGATGTTCTCCTCCACGGGATGCGGATCCACCAGCACACCCGGATTCATGATGTTGTGCGGGTCGAAGATGTGCTTGATACCGGCGAACAGGTCCAATGCCTCGGGGGAGTACATCGTCGGCAGCAGGGCGGAGCGGGCCCGCCCGTCACCATGCTCACCAGACATCGAACCGCCGTGACTGGCCACCAGCTCGGCTGCTGCCGTGACGAACTGCTTGTAGCGTGCCGGGCCGTCCGGCTCGTCCAACGGGTAGTCGATGCGACAGTGCACGCACCCTTCACCAAAGTGGCCGTAGGGCAGTCCGTGCAGGTCGTACTCGGCGAGCAGGCGGTCGAAGTCGCGCAGATAGGCTCCGAGCCTCTCCGGTGGGACGGCGGCATCCTCCCAGCCGGCCCAAGCCGGTTTCTCCAGCGAGACGCCTGCCAACCCGGCTCCGTCGGCGCGGATCCGCCACAGTGCGGCAGCCTCGCGTTCGTCGGTGACCACCCGCCCGTCAAGCGCGTTCGATGCCGAGACCAGGGCGTCGGCGTCCCGGCGAGCCTGGGTATTCGAGTCCGCCCGCAGCTCCACGAAGATCCAACCGTCCCCGCGGGGCAGATCGGGGACGGGCTTGCCGGATCGGGCGACGACCTCGACGATCCGGCGACCGAATCCCTCACAGGCCACCGGGCAGAACGGCAGCAGGGCGGTGATGGCGTCGGCAGCCTCGGCCATCGAGGCGTATCCCAGGGCCACCGTGATGCTGCACGGACGCTCCGCCACCAGGGACACGCATGCCTCGGTGACGATACCCAGGGTCCCCTCGGTGCCTGCAATGAACTTGGCCATGTCGCGGTGGTTCTCCGGCAGCAGGTGTTCCATGGAGTAGCCGGACAGTTGCCTGGAGAAGGAACCGAACTGGGTGCGAATCGTGCCCAGATTCCTCTCGACGAGGGCGCTGACGCGTTCACTGGCCCAGTCACTCGACGCTGCGGCGGCCAGAGGTTCGACCTCACCGCCGGCGATGACCAGACGGGCACTCTCGATCGTGTCCGCGGTACGACCGTATGCCAGGGCACGCGGGCCACAGGCGTTGTTGCCGATCATGCCACCGATCGTGCACCTGCTCGAGGTGGAGGGATCCGGCCCGTAACGCAGACCAAACGGTCGCAGCACTCGTTGCAGCTGTTCCTGAACCACTCCGGGCTGCACCCGGACGCGTTTGTGCTCGACGTCGACGTCGGCGATCTCGTCCATTCCCGACAGGTCGACGATGACGCCGGGGCCCACGGCGTTGCCGGCGCAACTGGTACCTGCTCCGCGTGAGGTGATTGGCAGACCCACCGCTGAAGCAGCTTGGCACAGGGCACGCACCTGAGCCTCGTCATGCGGATGCACCACCGCTGCAGGTACGACGCGGTAGATCGACGCATCCGAGGAGTACAGGGCACGTGCCAGACGTGAGCCGTCAACCTGGATGTCGGGATCCAGGTGGCGCAACTCTGCGCGAAAATCAGCCAACTGTTCGGTGTGGGATGCGGTTGCTGTCATGACGGAAGTCTGGCACGACGGTGGCAGGGGGCGTCCGTCCGACCGTCATGAGACCGTTGCCTCAGGTCGGCATGGCTGTGGTGTACGGTACCTTGTTCTGGACACGTCACGGCCGAGGTCGGCGATGGAATTCCCGTCCGGCTTGGGCGTCGAACAGGTCACGACACGATTTCAGACACGTCGGCACGTTGCACGCCGTGACGTCGACCCCAGCCCTCGGCTGGGTCTCACCCAGCTGTCAGATCTCGGCTGTGAGGATGGCCTGCATGACCCGCCCGACGGCATTGAGGTCCTCGGGATCGACGATGTCGATGAGGATTCTGCGCATGGCGCGGATGTGATGAGGTGTTGCCCGTTCCACCACGGCCTGGCCGCGCTCGGTGATGCTCGCCGCGACACCACGGCGATCGTGTGGATCGGCGGTGCGGCTCACCAAGCCGTCGACCTCCATGCGCGAGATCGCCTGGACGAGGCAGGATCGGGTCTGCCGCACCAGATCTGCCAGGGTGGTCATGCTCAATCGTCCCTCGGGAGCCGTGGAAAGATTCGCGAGGATCTCGTACTGGGTGAAGTCCAGCCCGTCGAGGCGTAGCTGCTCGTCGAGGTAGGAGGCCAGGCGGTGGGTGCCGGCCAGCCAGCTGCGCCAGATGAGTTCCTCCTCGGCACTCAGCGCCGGTACCGTGTCGGTCGTCCCCTGCCCGGGTGAGGACATGCTCTGTGCCGAGTCGGTCTCGGCCGCCTCGGCGCCGAGATTTCCCCGTGACTCAGGTGTCGATTGCATACCACCCAGCGTATTGGATGTGGATTGCGCAGGGTATATCCTTCGGTGAACTTTGGAGGAAAATTATTCCCACATCGGCAGAATCGAGTCGTGTTCTGTAGGTATTCTGCAAGCAGGATTGGAGCCGTTGTCGGAAGTCTCCAGCCGTGGATGCCCTATCGTGAAGGCTCGTTGGCATCCCACGTCCGGGAAGGATATCGCAGGGTATGAGTCTGCAAGAGGAGCTGTCCGCTGCTGCTGCCCAGAATTTCGGGGCCATCCTGGATCGCCAGGCCGACGCACACCCCGATCACGTGGCATTCCTCACCCCGGTCGGGGGGTCCGATGAGCCCAACGAGTGGGTTCCGCTGACCTTTGCCCAGTTTCGCCGGCAGGCCCATGACGTCGCCGCCGGTCTGCTGAGCCTGGGGCTGGGACGTCAGGACCGAGCAGCGATCATGTCGGGGACTCGCATTGAGTGGATCCTGGCCGACATGGGCATTTCATGTGCCGGTGGTGCCACGACGACGATCTACCCCAACTCCGGGCCGCAGGAGGCCTGCTACATCCTCGCCGACTCCGAGTCCAGCGTGCTCTTCGTCGACTCCTCGGCCAACCTTGCCAAGGCGTTGGGCAGTGATGACGTCGACGAGCACCTGCGTCACATCGTCATCTTCGATGATGATCGCCAGTTGAACCACGTCGACGACGACCGCGTCATCACCATGGATGAGCTTGTCGCCATGGGGCGGCGTGCCCTGGCCCAGGACCCGGATCTGGTACGTCGCACCATCGACGCGATCCAGCCCAGTGACCTGGCCACGATCATGTACACCTCCGGGACCACCGGGACCCCCAAGGGAGTGGAGATCGAACATCGCTCCTGGACGTACATGGGCGCCGCATGGAAGCACGGCGACTTCCTGCACCTGGGAGACACCCACCTGCTGTGGCTGCCGCTCTCCCATGCCTTTGGGAAGTGCCTGTTGGCCATCTGCTTCGAGATCGGGATCTGCCAGGCGGTCGAACCGAGGATTCCGCGTCTTTCCCGCAGCCTCAAAGAGGTCAAACCATTTGTTCTGTGCGGTGTTCCGAGAATCTTCGAGAAGATCCGCTCGGGCGTCATGACGCAGTTCCCGGCTGGACGATTGAAATCCATGATTTCCCGTTGGGCCTTCGCCGTGGGAAAGGAAACCACTGCCTATCGGTTGGGCAGGAGAAGAATGCCACCCCATCTTGCGATCAAGCACCGCATTGCGGATCGGCTCGTCTTCTCCCGGTTGCGAGCTGGCCTGGGCGATGTCAAGTTCATGATCTCCGGTGGCGCCAAGCTGTCTCCCCAGGTGCAGGAATGGTTCTACTCGGCTGGAATCCCCATCGTCGAGGGATACGGTGCCACCGAGATGTGCGCCGTGGCGTTCTTCACCCCTCCCGAGAATGTGCAGTTCGGCACGGCTGGCCCAGTCTGCCCTGGCAATGAGACGAGAATCGCCGAGGACGGCGAATTGCTCGTCAGGGGACCCATCGTTGCGCGGGGGTACCACCACCTGCCGGAACTCACTGCTGAGGCATTCGACAATGGCTGGTTCCACACGGGTGACATCGGCGAATTCGACGAGCACGACAATCTGTACATCACCGATCGCAAGAAAGATCTCATCAAGACCTCTGGTGGAAAGTATGTTGCCCCCCAGAAGGTGGAGGCTTCGCTGGCGGCAAACATCCCATTGCTCTCCCAGGCAGTCGTCCTGGGTGAGGGACACAAGTACATCGTCGCCCTGCTGGCCCTGGAGGAGAAGGCGGTCCTGCGGTGGGGACGCCGACACGGGAAGTCTCGAGCCACCTATGCCGATCTCATTGACGATCCAGAGCTCATCGCTGCCATGCAGGCTGGCGTCGACCGCGCCAACACTCGCTTGGAACGGTGGGAGACCGTCAAGAAGTTCGCCATCCTCGACTACGACATGTCCAGCAACAAGGATCTGGTGACGACGAGCCTCAAGGTACGCCGTTCCGTCGTCGCCCGGCAGTTCCATGACCTGTACGAGTCGCTCTACGAGGCCGACGAGACCACTGCCTGAGCACACGCGTATCCTCAACCTCGCCAGCAGAACCGACGAGAAGGAGTCAAGGTGTCGTCAACTGGGCCGGTGAGAGTCGAGATTCCGCTGCGATGGTCCGACATGGATGCCCAAGGACACGTCAACAATGTGCGTATCTGGGAGCTGGTGCAGGAGGCCCGCAACCAGGCATTCATCCCCACCGAGGCCGCCCCGATGCTCGACAGTGGCATGGTGGTTGCCGGTCAACGCGTCGAATTCGTGCAGTCCTTCGTCGTCGACGAGGAGCCGCTGCTGGTGGACGTGTGGTGCTCGACGGTGGGTGCAGCTCGAATCATCATGGAGTATGCGGCCTCTCATCGCGGCACCAAGGTGGCGCGGGCCCTCACCGAGTTGTGTCCGTTCGACTTCGTTGCCGGCCGGTTGCGCCGCATGTACTCCCAGGAGAAGTCGGCGATGTTGGCGATGTCGGCCCCGGCCACGTCATGGCCTGCCCTGCCCGTGGTCGACGTGGTCGGTCGGACCGATCCGAATGATGTCGTCACCGTGCCGATCCGCTGGTCGGACGTCGATCGGTACGGTCACGTCAACAATGTGTCCCTGGCGGGGTACCTGCAGGAGGCGCGCATCCTGGCCACCACGGCGTGGTCACCGGCGATGAGGCGTGCAGGGGAGAATCTGTGGGTGGTGGCCCGGCAGGACGTTCGCTATGTCCGCCAGCTGCACCCCAGCACACAGCAGTGTCGAGTGCACACCGGGCTTGTCAGGTTGGGAACCTCCTCGATCACCCTGGCTGCCTCGGTGGAGGCACACGGTGACACCATCCTCAACTCGGCGGCAGTGCTGGTGTGCGTTGATCGTGCCACTGGCCGGGCAACCCCCATCGCGGAGGAGACGAGGCAGGTACTGGCGGCACACCTCGTCGTCCGGCCCTGAGCCCCCAGTCCGTCAGGACCCGGTGGATCCGTCGTCAGGACCCGGTGGATCCGTCGTCAGGGCCCAGTGGACTTGCCGTCAGGACCCGATGGCCCGGCAGTTCTGGGATTCCCAGGTACGCCCCCTGCACCCTCCAGAGGCACTGCACTGCTGGGATCGGCACGGCACCGCCCAGAAGCAGCACTGTGTCGTCCGGAATCCGCACCGCCCGGGATCAGCATGGGCGACCTCGCCCCGTGGCTGATGTTGCGTGGCGGATGTTGCACGGCACGAAGCCCTCAGAGTCGCACCCAGGCGGCAGCGTCGCGGGGCAGCAGGCCGTCGGTCAGGGGGATCGACGAGATGATGATCGTGTCGGTGTCCAACGGTACTGGGGCGGTACCGAAATTCACGACGCACCGCAGCCCGGCCCCGCCTCGTGGGTCCGCACCACGCTGGGACCCCGACGCGGGCTCCGGGAGCGTTGGCTCGCGTCGGAACACGAGGACGTGCTCGGCCACCCCGGCCAGGGCAGGCCAACTCGTCTCGTCCTCCCAGACCATTCGGCCTGCTCCCAGGGCCGGGTTCTCCCGTCGCTCGGCGAGGACGGCACGGTAGAGGCTCAGGGTGGAGTTCGCGTCCTGGTCCTGGGCCGCCACGGTGAGCTCAGCCCAGTGATCTGGCATTGGCAACCAGGTGTCGGAGGTCGTGGACCACCCGTAGGGGGCCTGCCGACCGCCCCAGGGGATCGGCACCCGGCAGCCGTCCCGGCCGCGATCGACATGCCCGGAACGCTGCCAGGTGGGGTCCTCGATACGGTCGGTGGGTACCTGCACCTCGTCAAGGCCAAGTTCCTCGCCCTGGTACACGTAGGCGCCGCCGGGCAGGGCCATCTCCAGCAGTAGGGCTGCCCGGGCTCGACGCCGTCCCAGATCGACGTCGGAGTCCATCGCCTTGGTGGCGATGTCGTCGAAATCCTCCGGATGTCGGAAGTCGATTCCGGTGACGGGTTTGCCATATCTGGTGGCAGGGCGGATGACGTCGTGGTTGCCGATGACCCAGGTGGCCGTGCTCGCGTCCACGTGCTCGCCTGCGCACGTCTGCCGATCCGCGTCATCTCGGCTGCTGACTCCTGCGTTCTGCTCGTCGTTGTTGGAACCGGTGCGGGCGTGAGCCGCCAGACAACCGTCGATGACCCACCGCAGGGAGTCTGCGTCCCAGGCGGACTGCAGGAACTCGAAGTCGAAGCTCATCTGGAACCGGTCCGGGGCGAGGAACTGCACGAGCCGGTCATGGGGCAGGTACGCCTCGGCGACGAAGACTCGCTCCCCGCCGGGGGTGTCGGCGTATTCCCGGGCGATGGCACGCCAACGACGCTGGACCTCTGCCAGACCAGGCTGGTCCCACATCGGATTGTCGATCGACTTGTCGAGGGTGCCACGACCGGTTCTCGGATCGATCGGCACGTCCGGCAGGCTCATGTCCTTGACGAGGGCGTCCGCCACGTCGACGCGGAATCCGTCCACCCCACGATCGAACCAGAACCGCAGGATCCGGTCGAACTCGGCACGTACCTCCTCGTTGTCCCAGTTCCAGTCCGGCTGGCCGGGATCGAAGAAGTGCAGGTACCACTGGCCGGGTTTCCCGTCCGGCTCGACGACGCGCTGCCAGGCCGCACCGCCGAAGACCGACGGCCAGTTGTTGGGTGGCAGCTCACCGTGTGCACCGGTGCCGTCACGGAAGACGAACCGGTCGCGCATGGGGTGGCCCGGCCCACCGGACACGGCCTCGCGGAACCACGGGTGCTGTGACGAGCAGTGGTTGGGCACCAGGTCGATGAGCACCCGCAGCCCCTTGGCGCGGGCGGTGTCGATGAGGGTCTCGGCATCGTCCAAGGTGCCGAAGTCGGGGTGGATGTCGCAGTAGTCCGCGACGTCGTAGCCACCGTCGACCATGGGGGAGGGATACCACGGACTGATCCAGATGGCATCTGCTCCGAGGCTCACGACGTGGTCCAGATGACTGGTGATGCCGCGCAGATCACCGGTGCCGTCACCGTCGGCGTCGAAGAAACTACGTGGGTAGATCTGGTAGACGACGGCCGAACGCCACCACGGCTCGGCATCGGTGCCCGTGGAGCCGGGACGTCCTCCTGGCTCGGGGGTGGTGCCGATCTGGCTGGCACGCGACGAGGTCGGGGTGGACATGTGACTCCTCATGGGTTCGGTGGTGGATGCTGCGAGCTGGTCGGTGGTGCTGTGCAGTCGGACCGGTACGCAGCGGTCGGACCGGCCAGGCGTCAGCCGCGTGCGCCGCTGGCGTTCTGGCAGTGCAGAGCACGCTCTGCCATGTCGGCCCGCTCCAGCAGGACGCGCAACACCGTGCTGTTCAACTCGGTGTCACGCATCCAGGAGTACAACCCGTCCAGCCAGGTTCGGTCGGCCAGCGTCGCCGGGAAGAGGAAGGTCAGCGCATTCTGCACCTGGGCGTGACCGGCGTTGGCCCACTGCCCCTGCCCGGTGCTGATCTGCTCACACAGTTGCAGGTACTTGGCGGCGTAGGGCTCCAGCAGGTCCTCCTGGCCAGGTTGGATGAAGCTGCGGGTGATGTGCCGGTAGGTCTCGTTGGGCACCGTCGGGTCCTCGGTGGCGAGGTGCCACGCGGCGGCCTTGAGGTCGGCGTCCGCAGCGGCCGAACGAGCCGAGGCGGCCTCCTCGGCTCCCGCACTGGTGCCATCACGCTGCTGCTCGGCAGCGATGAGGGCCTCGTCGGCCGCACCGAGGCGGGCCAGCGCGATGAGGACACGCCAGCGCACACCTTGGTCCACGGTGAGCCCTTCGGGCACCTCCTCGTCAGCCAGCCAGCCCTGCAGCACCTCGACGGCCTCGGGGCCGGCAGCGTCGATGAGACCATTGGCCAGCGCCACCTGACGGTCTGATCCGGGCTCGGCAGCCTTGAGCTGTGCGGCGAGGCTCGACACCAGGACCATGCGGGTGTCCTTGCGCACCGAAGCGGCGGCAAACCGCTCGGTGGCCATGGTCGCCTGTGCGGCGAGAGCCTGCATCGCAGTGAGGTCGGTCTCCGAGCCCAGGCCGGTGGTCACGAGTCGTACGTAGTCCTGGGCCGTCATCTCACCGTCCCGGCACATGTCCCATGTCGAGGCCCAGCACAGGGCGCGGGCCAGCGGGTCGGTGATGGCGTCGATGTGTGTCTCCAAGGTTGCCAGGGAGACGTCGTCCAGCCGCACCTTGGCATAGGTGAGGTCACCGTCGTTGAGCAGGACGAGGTCGCCACGGTGGTGGCCGACCAGGGCCGCGATGGGGGTGCGCTCGCCGTGGACGTCCACTTCCAGACCGTCGGTACGCACCAGGGCACCATCGCGCAGGGAGTAGATGCCGATCCCCATTCGGTGGGTGCGCAGCACGGGGAACCGTTCGGAGGCACTCTGCACCACGTCGAACCGAGTGAAATTACCCTGGGAGTCGACGTCGAAATCAGCCTGCATGACGTTCACGCCCGGGGTCTTGAGCCAAGTGTCGGTGAAGTCGGAGAGGTCTCGCCCGGAAGCGTCGTGCAGTTCGGTGAGCAGGTCGACGAGCTCGGTGTTGCCGAACTCGTGTGCGACAAAGTACTCGTGCACCCCGGCAAGGAAGTTGTCCTGGCCGACGAAGGCCACCAGCTGTTTGAGGGTCGATGCGCCCTTGGCATAGGTGATGCCGTCGAAGTTCTGCTCCACGGCGTCCAGGTCGACCATGTCGGCTGCAATCGGGTGCGTGGTGGGCAGCTGATCCTGGGTGTAGCCCCACGTCTTGCGCTGGTTGGCGAACGACACCCACGGGTCCTCCCCACCGTCCTGGGTGCAGATGACGGCGCGGCAGTGGTAGGAGCACCACTCGGCGAAGGACTCGTTGAGCCACAGGTCGTCCCACCACTTCATGGTGACGAGGTCGCCGAACCACATGTGTGCCAGCTCGTGCAGGATCGTCACGTCGCGGTTGAGGTGGGCTGCCGACGTCACCCGGGAACGGAACAGGTACTCGTCTCGGTGAGTGACGCACCCGGCGTTCTCCATGGCACCGGCATTGAACTCGGGCACGAACGACTGGTCGTACTTCTCGAAGGGGTAGGCATAGTCGAACTCGGACTCGTAGACGTCGAACCCGCGCTGGGTGATGTGACGAATGCGATCGGCGTCCAGATGCTCCTTGAGCGACTGACGACACAGGATGTCGGCCCCCAGCTCACCCTTGGTGGAGGTGATGGTGCCGTGGTCGACGTGGTACTCACCGGCGACCAGGGCGGTGAGGTAGGTGGCGATCGGCACGGTGGGGGCGAAGCTCCACCTGCTCATGTCGTCGTACGGGCCATCCTCCGGTTCGGGGGTGGGGGAGTTCGACACGACGACCCAGTGACTCGGCGCGATGACCTGTAGCGCGAAAGTGGCCTTCTGGTCCGGCTGCTCGAAGGTGGCGAACATACGACGGGCGTCGGCGGTCTCGAACTGGCTGTAGAGGTACACCCGCTCGTCGGCGGGGTCGACGAAGCGGTGCAGCCCCTCGCCGGTGTGGGAGTAGCGGCACAGTGCGATGATCGTCAGGCAGTGCTCGCCGGCCTCGACGCTGATGGGGTAGCGGTTGCCCTGGTGGGCGGCCGGGTCCAGTGGCACCCCGTCCAGGACGACGGCGTACACCCCGTCCGCGACGAGGTCGACATGGGTCTGGCCCCCGGTGCTGGTGAATGAGATCGTGGAGGACGACACGAAGGTGCCGGTCGGATCGGCCAAGGCCTCTCCTCGAGGGTCCCGGCCAGACAGATCCACGACGACGCGGTAGCTGTGTGCAGTGACGATCGTTGAGCGGCGATGCGCCTCGTCGCGGGTGATGTTGAGCGAGTTCATCGTGCCTTCCTGTCATCCATGAGCCGGAGCACATGGGCATCCGGTGTTGAGTCTCAATACTGCTCACTGTATCGGGGCGCGGTGGCGCACCATGTGGCGGATGGGGCGATTGGCCACGAACAGCAGACGATTCAGCAACTGCCGAACATATGAGTCCGGTTGGCCATCGAGAATGACAGTGCAGATGGCTGGCATGGGATGAGGTGTAGTATCGTGAGTACACCTATGAAGCATGGGATGACGTGTATGCCGTCAATTGCGATGGGGGGCGGTTGTGGATTTTTTGACGAGGATGTGATGATTTTCCATGAGATGTGAGTGGGGCTGTTTTGTTGGTTTTCTCACGGAGGTTCAGATTGTCGATGCGTGAGCACGTTCACAAACGGTTGAGAGCAGGTATGATCGGGGTATTCGTCCTTGTCGCTGCGCTCACCTCGAGTTGTGTTGGGCCAGATGAGGAACGTCAGGATGATTCGGTGGAGCCTCCGCAGGAAGCTGCCCTGGTGACAGCGGATGATCATGGTGCGATCATCCGGGAAGCCGTAAAAGAAGATGTCATGGCTGGACTGAATCGACAGGGCAAGAAGATCTGGTCGCAGCCGGGACATGAAGGACTGGCTGTCTGTGTATCGCAATGCCCCAAGGCGATTGTCTCCGGCAGTCTCGATGCGACAGGATCCCCAGTGGTGGCTACTCCAAATGTTGGATATCATGGAGCTGATGTCACTCGCATCCCTGAACAATTCAAGGTCTTCGTGCCAGTGTCGATCAGTGGTCAAGTTTTGGTTGTCACGGCAGGAAAATCGGGTAAGGCGACCGCACTATGGTGGAAAAAGAATATTTCTGGTACTATTTCCCCGTTGGAATCGTCAAGAGTTTTTTGGAATCCAGGACAGGGTGCTTCTGGGGTTCTTTTCTCAGAGGATGACGGTCAAACTGGTAAGACATTTGCTCGTGTCATCCATCGAGCTGGTGATATCGGTTCGGCAATTCAAGTAGATTCAGGAGCTGGTTGTGCTGCCACCGATGGTTCTTGGATTCTTCCAATGCATGATGACGTGATCCTGCATCGACCTTCTGGCAAGAAGGATCAGGTGTTGAATGAGATTTCCGCCGAAGAGTTGGGGGCATGTGTCATTGGGGCTCATGGATCAGTGGCCGTCTCATTTGCGAATGATCCCAATAAGGATTCTGAGCAAACTGAGACAAAATTGATTTATTACGGCAGCAATGGAAAAATTCTACGGGAGCGCACGGAAACTGGTGAATCCACTCCGGTGATCTCCCCGGATGGATCGATGATTGCGCGGCGTTCCGGCTCTGCGGTGGTCGTCGAGACGATCGACGGCCATACCAAGAAAACCTATGACGGCAAGATTGCAGCGATGTTCACCCCCTCCGGTCAGCTCGCCCTCATGACCCCCAAGGGAAAGGTCACATGGGAACGTCCATGACCATGCTCGAGGCACACAATCTCAGCCACAGCTACCGCTCGGGAGCATCGGTGGGGCCGATCGACCTCACCGTGCCAGCCGGTGGCTGTCTGGGGCTGGTGGGCGCCAATGGTGCCGGCAAGACGACCGTGCTACGCATGCTGCTGGGACTGCTCACCCCACATTCCGGTGAGGTCCTCATGGCTGGCGCACCACCGGTGCGCACCGGCCCCGAGGTGTCCATCACCGGGATGATCGAGGAGCCGGCCTTCTACCCATTCCTCACCGCCCGCAGCAATCTCGAGGCCTTCAGCGGTGGGGTCGCAGCCCGCATCGACCGCATTCCGCGTGCCTTGGCCACCGTGGAGCTGGACACGGTGAAGGTACCGTTCTCCCAGTACAGCCAAGGCATGCGGCAACGGTTGGGCATTGCGCGCGCCCTCATGCTCGCCTCACCGGTGATCATCTTCGACGAGCCCACCAATGGTCTCGACCCGGTGTTCCTCAAGTCGTTCCGAGACATCGTGCAGATGCTGCAGGACGACGGCCACGCCATCGTGCTCTCCAGCCACATGCTGCACGAGGTGCAACAGATGTCGGACTCCTACCTCATGCTCGACGCCGGCACGTGCATCGCCCGAGGCGACACCTCCGACCTCGCAGCCGGGGCCAGCCTGGAGGATCTCTACTTCTCCGCCGTGCGAGGGGGCGCCCAGTGAGATCGGCATGGCGTATGGCTGGCCGGTCACGGATCGCCCTGTGCCTCGTCGCCCTCCTGGCCATTGTTCAAGGTCTGCAGGAATCCACCGATGAGCCGACGCACTGGCGCAATGTCGTTCAGTGGCTGGATCAAGGCATCGATCCGGTGAGCACCTTGGTGGCAGTGCTTGTCTGTGCCTGGGTGATCGGCCCCGACTCCCGCTCCGGTGTGGAGCGGGATCGGGCATGTTCCGGGCTCTCGTACCGGCGATGGATGTGCCAGAGACTGTTCGTCATTGCCGTGCTGCTCCTGTCGTGGTGGGTGCTGACGGCGGTGACGTGTTTTGTCTTCTCCGACCTGGGCGGACCACTGATGAATGAACCCACCTGGGCGTCTGCCCTGTGCCTGCCAGTCGTGCGGGCTTGGCTCGTGGGGCTGTGGACTGCAGGTGCAGTGCGGAGGTTCGGACTACGCCGTGGCGGTGTCCTCATGGGCATTCTCGTCGTCATCACCTGGGTTCTGCCCTTCACGCCCGACTCGCCGCTGGCCACCGTGTTGCGGGTGGGCGATCCGGTGGCTGCGCTGCGTGCCATGCAGGGGTCAGGCTCCTTCCCGTGGAGCCGTGCCGTGCAGCTGGCGTCGTTCACCTGCATCACGATCTGCACGTGCCTCGCCTTCTGGGCAGCGATGCGCCAGCCATCGCTGGAGGAGGGCGGTGCCCACACCCGCCGCCGCGCTGGGGCAGCGGGCCCCCGGCCGCGAATGCGCCGAGGGATTGGCCTGGGGCTGGCCCTGGTGCTGGTGGGCGTCGGTGGGCTCGTCATCCCACGTGCAGTGACCACGGAGATGCCGATCCAGCAGCGTCCCTACCTGCGCGTCGAGGAGATGGTCGGGGCAGCCCCGGAGCAACAGGCAGAACAATTCATACTGTCACTGCGAACCAACTTCAGACAGGCGGGACGTTTCGTCGTCGGTGGGGACGTCAAGGCGGCGTTCGGCGACTACCTGTGGGCGGTTGGGTCGTTGTCGCAGGGCACCACCTTCACCTTGCAGGAGGTTCATGCCCACGACTACGCGATCGTGGTCTCTGGTGAGAGACAGATCCCACTGTGCATGTCAGGTGCCGACGGCACTTGGAAGGTTGTGGGCGTGCATGAGGATGGTGATCTCTGTGGGTGATCGACGAGTTCAGGTGATGATCGCCTGGCACCGCTGCGGCGGATGGAGCAGCATCATCGCAGCCGTCATCATCGGCGGTCTCACCGGTGCATGGCGATCCGTTCTTCGCGGTGACGCAACCACTGGCCTCACCACGGCGCTCTGCGACGCTGTCACGGTTCTGCGATGGCCCGCCGTCCTCGTCACACTCGTGTTCACCGTCGGTGCTGTCGGCCTGGACGGTGATGACCACCTTGACGAAGTGTACCGGACGGTCGGGGAACGACTGGTGATTCTGCGCGGCTGCCAGGCTCTCGCCGGGCTGACCATGTCCGTCCTGCTGCTCGGGGTGGCCATACTGTCGTCCGGTCTGTTCGGTCTGTTCGGTGGGCTGCGGGAGGGCTCCCCGTTGGGGCCTGCCGCGACTGCTTCGTGGACGGCGTTGCCAGTGGGAGTGCTTGTCGGGTTCGCAGCTGGCCTGGTGCTGCTCGGTGTGGTCAACTGGTCGGCCAGACGAGTGCTGGCCCTGGCGGGAATCCTGCTCGGCAGTTTCGCGGTGGCCGTGGCGTTGATCACCACGACGTGGGAGTGGGTTGCCGTGGTGCATCCACTGGCTGGTCCTTGGCGGCTCGTCTACACCGGCGAGTCGGAGGCCCTCACCATTCCGGTGAGCCGTACCACCGCCGTCGTGCTCACCCTGGTGTGGACGGTGGCCGCGCTGGTGGTGCCAGCGGCACGCCGGGCAGGTGAACATCTCATCTCCCGGCACGGTGCGAGGAGACTGCGACGCAGGACGGGGTGAGAGCTGCGTCGTCCCAGCTGCTCCCTGGATCTGCGAGGTGCATGTCCCCCGCTGCAGTGCGCAAGAATGGAGGCATGACTGATCCCACCGAGCATGTGGACACCGAGCTGGCGGACGAAAGAGCTGCCGACGAGGGAGTTGCGGACGCGATGACGAAGGCCACCGGGTCTGGGAGCACTGGACCTGACGGCACCGAGCCGGACGCCGCTGGCCTGGAGCACACCGACGAACAGGCCGATCTGCGCCACCGCTGGGGGCAACTCGTCCGCCAGATCCTCGACGCCCAGGACGCCTACTACGGTTCCGACGCTCCGACGATCTCCGACGCCGCCTACGACGAGCTCATGGCCAGCCTCAAGGCATTGGAGGATGACCATCCCGAGCTGCGAGTGCCCGACTCACCCACTCAGCGGGTCGGGGCACCCCAGCGGGTCACCGAGTTCGCCCCGGTGCAGCACCTGGAGCGGCTGCTCAGTCTGGACAACGTCTTCAATCGCGACGAGATGGCGGCCTGGCTGTCTCGCACCACCGAAGCTGCCGACGCACCGGTGCGACTTCTCTGCGAACTCAAGATCGATGGGCTCGCCGTCGATCTGGTGTACCGACGAGGACGTCTGGTGAGCGGTGCCACTCGTGGCGACGGCCGGGTCGGGGAGGACGTCACCGCCAATGTACGAGCCATCAAGGCCATCCCCATGCGACTTCGCGGTGTGGATGTGCCCGATCTGCTCGAGGTGCGCGGCGAGGTGTTCTTTCCCGTGGCCGACTTCGAGAGTCTCAACGCCGCCCTGGTGGAGCAGGGGCGCAACCCGTTCGCCAACCCACGCAATGCTGCTGCCGGGTCGCTGCGTCAGAAGGATTCCTCGGTCACCGCAACCCGGCCACTGTCCATGATCGTGCATGGCCTGGGGGCCGTGGAGGGACTTGACGTCACGAGTCAGGCGCAGATGTACGAGAAACTCTCTGCCTGGGGGCTGCCCGTCTCGCCGTACTACCAGCTCGTCGACACCCCTGACGAGGTCTTCGACTTCATCACACACTGGGGCGAACACCGACACGACGCGAGTCACCAGATCGACGGGGTCGTCGTGAAGATCGACGAGGTGGCCACCCAGAAACGGCTGGGGGCCACCTCACGGGCACCGCGCTGGGCCATCGCCTACAAGTACCCACCCGAGGAGGTCAACACCACACTGCTCGACATCCAGGTGAACGTGGGGCGCACCGGCCGGGTGACGCCCTTCGGAGTGATGGAACCCGTGACGGTCGCCGGATCCACCGTGGAGATGGCCACCCTGCACAACGGCTTCGAGGTCAAACGCAAGGGGGTGCTCATCGGTGACACCGTCGTACTGCGCAAGGCCGGCGACGTCATCCCCGAGATCCTGGGTCCAGTCGTCGAACTGCGCGACGGCACCGAGCGAGAGTTCGTCATGCCGACCCATTGCCCGGCTTGCGGCACCGAGCTGCGCTACGAGAAGGACGGCGACAAGGATTTGCGCTGCCCCAACTCGCGCAGCTGCCCCTCACAGTTGCGCGAACGAGTGTTCGCCCTGGGATCCCGACAGGCCCTGGACGTCGAGTCGCTCGGCTGGGAGGCAGCGATCGCCCTCACCAACCCCGAGGAGTCCCGGCCCACCCCCGATGGTCACGGCGCAGGAGACCCAGCCCGGGGCAGCCTCAGTGCGACTCGTGACGAGACGGTTGGCGCCGCCAATGATGATGCCGGGGCGAGTGGGAACAGTACCGATGACGCCGACTCGGCCGACCACACCGGCGAGCTGCCCGCCCCGCAGACCCCGCTGCTCGCCAGTGAGGCAGGTCTGTTCGACCTCACCGTCGACGACCTCATGGACGTCAAGGTCTGGCGGCAGCGCAAGACCAAGGCCGGTCCTGGTCCTTGGCAACGTGAGCCATTCTTCGCCACCCGGGCTACGGCCACCAGGCCGGCCGCCCCCAACGCCACCGCCCGCAAGCTCGTCGCGGAACTGGACAAGGCCAAGTCCCAGCCGCTGTGGCGGGTGCTGGTGGCCCTGTCGATCCGGCACATGGGTCCCACCGCAGCCCGCAGCGTTGCCGCACGGTTCGGCTCCATCGACGCCCTGGCACGTGCCAGCGTCGACGAACTCTCCGAGGTGGACGGGGTGGGCCCGGTGCTGGCGGCCTCCATCGTCGCCTGGTTCGAGGTGGACTGGCACCGCGAGATCATCGAGCGGTGGCGTGCCGCCGGGGTGCGCATGGCCGACGACACCGACGACACCGCACCACAGACCTTGGAAGGTCTCACGGTCGTCGTCACCGGGTCGTTGGAGGGATTCACCCGTGACGAGGCCAAGGAGGCGATCGTCAGCCGCGGTGGCAAGGCAGCCGGATCGGTCTCACGCAAGACCGACTACGTCGTCGTCGGGGAGAATGCCGGTTCCAAGGAGACCAAGGCCCGCGAACTCGGCAGGCCGGTCCTTGACGAGTCCGGGTTCCGACACCTGCTCGAACACGGCCCCCGGGCGGTGCCGACGATCGCCTGAGACTGGCTCGGCACGACAATTCCCACCCGCTCCAGCCCCGCACGGCGTCCAGTGTTTCAGGAGTTGACCCAGCCGTTCCGAAAGCGACTCAGCTGGTGCTGGGGCGGGTCATTGCCCACCACACCTCACGTGCCGTGGAGCCTCAGGCGTGTGGCACCCCGGGAATGGGGTCAGAATCCGGTGATGTTGTACGCCTGATCGAAGGTGTCGAAGAATCGGTCAAGCTCCAGGAGCTGCTCCGGGGTGCAGTTCACGCGTCCGGCCGCGGCCAGGGAGTGGGCGTGCGCCAGGCCGAAGTACATCGATCCCAGCGCCCGGATGCCGAAGCTCGCCACGTCGTCGCGGTCGTCGATCCGGGTGACGGCGGCCTGCGCGCCGGGCTCGGAGACCTCGACCTGCCAGGTGCCGTCACACCAGCCCAGCGGATCCTCGATGCGGAACTGCACGGTGCCGGCGTGATCCCAGCCACGCACCTCCAGGGCACGCTGCACATCGAGCACGCGCAGCCAGGTGAAGTTCTTCATGCCGGTGATCCGCATCTGGTAGGGATCCTTGATCGCCCACTGCAGCGGGGTCGAGCGGCCGACGATCGGTGCCTCGACCTTCGTCACCAGATCCACCGAGGTGAGGAACTTCCACAGCGCCAACTCGGCATCCGGGTTGACGGTGACGAAGTCGTGCACCTTGAGCAGTTTGCCGAAGTCCTCGGTCACCTCGTAGGAGACGACGCCGTCCGGCCGGCCGGAGTCGTCACGGTGCACGGCCGAACGCATTCGCGGGTTCGGTGTGGAGAGGTGGTCGGCGGTGCAGCGACCTGCCGCGTAGTTCAGCTGCAGACGCTGTCGGCCGTGGGAGCCACGGTGGTTGGCGTGGAAGTCGGCGAACACCGCCTCACGCACGTCGTCGATCGCTCCGGGATGGACGATCTCGATGGTTCCGGCCGGCTCGTGGGGCAGGGAGAAGTTGCGTCCCTTCGTCACCTCGACGCTCATCGCCTGGGTGGCGATGCCGAACCCGTAGCGTCCGTAGATGCTTCCCTCGGTGGCGGTGAGGGCGGCAAAGGTCTTGCCGGCCTGGCGTGCCTGGTCGAGTTCGTACGTCATGAGGGAGCGCAGCAGCCCGCGCCTGCGATGAGTGGCACGCACCGTGACGTCGGTGATGAACTCTGCCGATTCCAGGTGTCCGTGGCCGGTGTTGACGGTCTGGTCGTAGCCGGTGAGGGTCGCAATCGGTAGCCCGGGAAGTTCCCCGCTGGGTTCCACCTCGCGGACCTCGCGCAGCCGTGCCCCAGCCGAATCCTTGGCATATTGGGCATACCCATCCTCGTCGGGCGCGGCGTAATGAAATCCCATGGAGATGGCGCGTAGATGGTTCCGGCACTGCTCGGTGGGCTCACCATTGGCGTCGACGAGGGCGAATCGATACTGCTCGGGAAGCTGGTGGAAGTGACCTGTTTCAGCAGTTGTCATGACCACAAAAGTAGCCTCTTGGTGTCACCCCCACACATGAATTGAGGTGAATTGCCTGCTGAAGGGCACATTCCACCGGGGCACGAGTCCCGATCCTCCCGCCCCACGCCAGCAGCGTCCGGACCGGAAATGGCCGTCCTGCGCCGCCGCGGATGTGGTGCAGGTGACAGTATGGCATCATGGTTTTCCATCCCACACGAGTCCACATCGGCACCGATCACGCTGCGTACGAGCTCAAGGAGTACCTCGTCACCCGTCTGCAGGACGCTGGGTACGAGGTCGCCGACCACGGAGCCCACGAGTACGACTCCCAGGACGACTACCCACGGTTCTGCATCCCTGCTGCCCAGGCCGTCGTCGATGACGCCGGATCACTTGGGCTGGTACTCGGCGGGTCGGGCAATGGTGAGCAGATCGCCGCGAACAAGGTCACGGGAATTCGTGCCGCGCTGGCCTACAACACCGAGATCGCCCGGCTGGCCCGCGAGCACAACGACGCCAATGTATTGAGCCTCGGGGGACGCATGCAGTCCCACGAGGAGGCCTGGCAGATGGTCGAGGTGTTCCTCACCACCGAGTTCACCGGTGAGGAGCGTCACCAGCGTCGGATCGATGAGTTGACGACCTGGGAGCAGACGGGTCGGCTGTGACCGCACTTCCCTCGGCACGGCGGCGCAGGTCTGCCAGGATGTGGTCCCACTCCTTGCCCTTGGCCGGCATGGCCGATCCTGACGTCCTCTCGCGCCGGGACCAGGGTTTGAGCTCTCGGCTGCGCAGCGCCCGCAGACCGTTGACCACTGGGCCGTGGCGTCGCCGGCCGGGGGAGGTGGGGTTCTCACGTCGTGCCGCGCGGGAATCCCCGGCATGGTTGGGGGCTGCTGTGCCGCGCCCGTGCTTCTGACGAGGACTCCCAGGTCGGGAGTGTCCCTCCTGCTGCTGTCGGACCGTGTCGGGATTCGTCTTCTGGCCTTGGGGACGGGAGGTCTTGCCGCGGTTCTTCTTGCTCACCGTGCCATTTCACCACGACGGGGGCGGCAGTCAGTTCCCGACCACGTCTTTTTCCCATGGGTCATACTGGAACCTCAGCTCAACCATCGGGGAGGGTCTCGTGCCGGAGGGTCACGTCATTCATCGTCTTGCCGGTGCGCTCAACGACGCCTTTGCCGGTCGGCCCGTCCAGGTGAGCTCCCCACAGGGCAGGTTCGCTGCCGAGGCAGCCGTGCTGGACGGTGAGGTCCTGCGCGCAGCGCACGCCTGGGGAAAGCATCTCGTCATCGACATCGACCGTCCGGCAGAACACCTCATCCACATCCATCTGGGGCTCATCGGCAAGTTCTCCCTGGCTCCGCACGCCCCGGTACGAGGTCAGGTGCGACTGCGCATCGGTGATGGTGCCACGGATGCAGATCTGCGTGGCCCTCAGACCTGTGAACTGCTCGACGAAGCAGCCTGGCGCCGGGTGCGGGAACGCCTGGGTGCCGACCCCATCCGAGACGACGCGGACTGGACGGTCCCGTGGCGTCGGGTACGAGCCAGTGGTAGGTCCATCGCCGAACTGCTCATGGACCAGTCGATCACCGCAGGGGTGGGCAACATCTACCGCGCCGAGGTGCTCTTTCGGCATCGAATCGACCCTGCCACGCCTGGCCGTGATCTCAGAGCAGCCACGTTTCACGCCATCTGGGACGATCTCGTCGTGCTCATGCGCGCCGGGGTGGCCAGCGGACGTATCGACACGGTGCGCCCCGAGCACACCCCGCAGGCCATGGGACGCCCTGCACGGGTCGACCGGCACGGCGGGGAGGTCTACGTGTACCGACGAGTTGGGCAACGCTGCCTGGTCTGTGACACCCCGATCGAGCAACGTACCGTGGCCGGACGCCACCTGTTCTGGTGCCCGCGCTGCCAGCGCAGGCATCACTGAACCCCGGGGAGGAGCCGATGAGTCAGTCCGAGAGTCCGCAGTTTCCGCCCTGGGATGAACGCACCAGTCGGGTCGTCGCACCAGGATGGGAACTGGTGAGCGACGAGACCGAGTTCGCAGAACGGGTGTGTCGCTGGCACCATCCAGCCGGCGCGAGCCTCGTCTCACGTGTCGGCGTGGATCCCGGCCTCACCCTGCGCGTCGTGCTCAAGGCCGATGGACCCGGCCCAGTACGGGTTCCCGGTCCCCTGTGGTGCTTCGACGTCGATGAACCCGTGCAGGTGTGGCCAGCCGGATCACGTGGCTGTGTCGTTGCTCGCGTGGGCAGTGAACTCCTCGTGTGGACCGAGCAGGCCGGCCGGGCGGGCCTGGCCAATGGAGGAGTGTCACTGTGGGGCCCAACGGTGCAGGTGAGCCCCGATCACCCGCTGCTCGCATCCTGGCGCGGTGAGGTGGTGCCGGACGTGGCACGGGTGCGAGCCATGCTGCCCGGCTGGTTGCCTGCGAGCCTGGTCGTCGAGATGGGCAGTGTCATCGATCTCTGCGACCCGGATTCGGCGATCCTGCTGGACGGTGACGAGATGGCCTCGGAGCAGGTCACCGTTCCGTTGGGCATGCACCGGCTCGAAATGCGTCGTGCCAGCGGCGACGTCCTGCTCGACGTGGGGTCGGCTCCGAGCCTGGCCGCCAGGGTGACGGCCCGGGCCCACGAGCTCCTCACATCTGCTGATCCGCGTCGCGCCAGCGGCGGCGCGGCGTGGCTTCTCACCTGGGCCAGCCTGCAGGGACTCGTCGATCATGACGGCCTGTTGCTCGCACGCGAGATCGTGGAGAACGTGCTGGCGAGACGAGATGACCACAGCGGCACTGCCAGTCTTCGGGGCGATCATGTCCTGGCCATCTGCGCAGGATGCCAGGCCTCCTGGTCCCTCGCTGACGACGAGTTGTGGGACACGGCAGAACGTGCCTGTCAACACCTTGATCGGGGTTCGCCGGGGGCACTCATGTCCCAGGCGCTGATGGCCAGTGTCAGGGCGGCGACCGGCCGCCCCGGTCCGGACGATGCGATGGACACCGCCGCCTCGGTGAGTGACCCGGGTCGAGATCCGGCACATCTGGCCGAACCGATCAGCGACCGTCCCCGTCGCTCGGGTGCCGGCGATGCCGAGAACTGCGACCCACGGATCCCACGCGATCCGTCCACCGACCATGTGGACACTCCTGACTGGGCGGCCGTGCTGGCAGCGGCGGAACGTGACCTGTGGCTCACGCCACCTGCCACCGTCGGCCCACGTGCCAACCATGCCGCATGGTTGTTGGGGGAGGTCGTCCCGGCCGTCAATCCGGGGCCGCTGATGGCCAGGGATGGTCAGGTGCCCCTCGAGGTGACAGCCTGGGCGCTGGCGGTGACCTCGGTGTGGCCCGGCCTGCATCAACCCTTCGGTGAACCGATCGGCGTCATGCGGGATCGAGCGAGACGTCGCCTACTGGCTGCCGAACATCTCGACGACGCCGTCCTGGCCCTGCTCACGTGGTGAACCGGATCGATCCTCCTGCCCGGTGATCCAGATGGAGGAGATCGGTTCTCCCAGCCAGTCCTCGGTGTGGAATTACCGGTATTTGCTGGCAAAGTATGCATCGTGCCATTCACTCGTCACAGCAGACCCCATGCGGCTTCCCTGGTGCCCAGACTCATGGGTGTCGGGGCTGCACTGTTGATCCTCGCGTTGCTCTTCCGCCGAACCTGGTGGCTTGACGGGCTCGTTCGGGCATTCACGATTCTCGTGTTCCCCATCGAGGGATCGGGCTGGTTGACGGCTGTTCTGCTCGTCATCTTCTCGTTCTCCCTCAAGCAACGCAGGAGAATCGCCTGGTGGGTGTGCGTGGCGGGTTTCCTGGTGCGCTGGCTCATCACCTGGGGTTACGTCGCTGCCCTCGTCATCGAGGTGGCCTCCGGGCGGCCCACGGACTACGTGTCCGACTACTGTCTCGCCGAGTACCTGTTCAATGTGGTGAGCATTGGTGCCATACTCTGCCTGCTCATCGCCGACCGACATGATTTCGTGGCTCGGGTGGCCAGGCGGAACTTCAACCGGGCGGTACTCGTCGCCCTCGTCGGTGTCCTCGTCTCGCTCGCAGCCGGGTGGGCCATGAGTTCGGCAGCAGGTGTCACCGACAGCCCCACGTCCCGGCTGCTCACCCTGCTCGAACATCTCACCAACATTCCGGGCATTGCCCCGGTGGACGCGACGATGCCCGGATGGCTGTTCCGCATCGTGAGTTTCCTCATGGCCGTGGCAGTGGTTGCGGCGCTCATCGTCCTCATGCGGTCCCAGCACGACATCAGATTCATCGACATCGACGAGGAACTGGAGCTGCGTCGTCTGCTGGCACAGAACCCGGCTGACTCGCTGGGATACTTCTCGTTGCGGCGTGACAAGGCAGTCATCTTCTCCGAGAATCGCCGGGCAGCGATCTGCTACCGCGCCGAACTGGGCGTGGCCCTGGCCTCCGGGGACCCCATCGGACCGCGGGGACAGTGGTCTGGGGCAATCTCGGCCTTCATGGACATGGCTCATTCCAACGGATGGACGCCTGCCGTGCTGGGTACCTCCGAACAAGGCACCCTTGCATGGCAGCGAGCGGGCCTGCGAGCAGTGCGCATCGGCGATGAAGCCATCCTGTCGCCGCAGAGTTTCACCCTGGAAGCTCCGGAGATGAAATCGGTGCGCACCAGCGTCAACCGGTTGCGCCGAGCTGGCTACACGACTCGGGTGCGACGCCATGACGAGATCGACCCGCAGGAACTCGCCCACCTCATCGCCCTGGCCGACCTGTGGCGTCGCAACGGCGATGAACGTGGATTCTCCATGGCCCTGTCCCGACTGGGGGACCCATTGGACGGGCGTTCGGTGATGGTCGAGGCGTTGTACCCGATGGACGGGCCGATGGCAGGACGCACTGCAGCGCTGCTCTCCTTCGTGCCCTGGGGCCCCGACGGCCTCAGTCTCGACGTCATGCGACGTGATCTGCAGAAGGCCGACAACGGCGTCACCGAACTCATGGTCGCCGGTCTCATGGCTGCTGGGCGTGAGATGGGCATTCATCGAGTCTCACTCAACTTCGCCGTGCTGCGCGAGATGATCGAACAGGGTGACCAGGTCGGCGCCCTCATGGTGCATCGTCTCAACCGCCGGCTGGTCGGTACGGCGTCACGGTGGTTCCAGATCGAACAGCTCTACCACTCCAACGTCAAGTACCTGCCCAGTTGGCAGCCCCGGTACCTCGTCTTCCCGGTGACGGCAGATCTGGCACAGGTGGGGCTGGCCATGGGCATTGCCGAGGGGCAACTCGACATCCCGCGCTGGCTCTACCGGGGTGTCCCGCCCGAACAACAACCCATCTACCGTTCCGAGGAACATCCCGAGATCGCTGCCTTCCTGAGCTCCCGGGCCGATGCGCCATCGCTGCCGCAGCGTCTGCTGCCCGAGCAGATGCGGGTACGGATGGCGACTCGCCAGCACATGCTTGATGCCGGCGTCCAGCCCTACCCTCCCGGCTGCACCCCCGACCATGCCCCGGGCGATGTGGCGCATGCGGCGATGGGTGAGCAGATGAGCCTCAGTGGCCGAGTCGTGGCGGCACGTGACCATGGAGGAGTGGTCTTCTGCGACATGGCCGACTGGTCGGGGCAGTGTCAGGTGCTGCTCGAGGAGGCGACCTTGGGTGCCCGATCCATGCAACGACTGCGCAGTCAACTCTCCCTGGGAGATCACCTCGTCGTCTCCGGGACGATCGGCAGGTCACGCAATGGCACGACGAGCCTGTTGGCCGAGCACTGGAAGGTCTCGGCCAAGTCGCTGCGCCCACTGCCCAACCGGCGTGACGGTCTCACGGACCCCGAGTCCAAGGTGCGACGCCGCTACCTCGACCTCATCGTCAACCCGAGTTCTCGCGATCAGCTCGTGGCACGGTCCCGGGCGATTCGGGCAGTACGGGAGACCTTGCTCTCCCATGACTTCCTCGAGGTCGAGACCCCGATCCTGCAAACCATTCACGGCGGGGCGAATGCCCGGCCGTTCCGCACCCACATCAATGCCTACGACACTGATCTGTACCTGCGTATCGCCCCGGAGCTGTACCTCAAGCGACTCATGGTCGGCGGTGTGGGCAGGGTGTTCGAGATCGGACGCAATTTCCGCAATGAAGGGGCCGACGCCACCCACAACCCGGAGTTCACCATGCTCGAGGCATACCAGGCATATGGTGATTATGCCCAGATGCGCGAACTCACCGCCCAGATGATTCGTCGTGCTGCCACCGCAGCACTGGGCACGACGATGGTCCATGGGGTTGATCGACAGGGAATGCGTCACGAGTTCGACCTGGCCGCACCGTGGCGAGTCGTCACCGTCAACGAGGCACTGTCGCAGGCACTGGGCGAGGAGGTGAGTGCCGACACGTCCCGGCAGCAGCTCGTCGCCCACGCCAAGAGGCTCGGCATTCCCGTCAAGCCGTCCGCCTCCCGCGGTGACGTCGTACTGGAACTGCACGAGCACCTCAGCGAACGCACCACCGTCGAGCCGACGTTCTACTGTGACTTTCCCACCGAGGTCTCCCCGCTGACTCGCCAGCACCGTGACGATCCGCGACTTGCCGAGAAGTGGGACCTCATCGTCCTGGGCTCGGAGGTGGCCACGGCCTACACCGAGCTCGTCGACCCGGTGATCCAGCGGGAGCGATTCACTGCCCAGTCGTTGCGAGCCGCTGGTGGTGACCCCGAGGCGATGGAACTCGACGAGGACTTCCTGGAGGCACTGGAATATGCGATGCCCCCGTCGGGGGGCATGGGCATGGGACTGGACCGGCTCGTCATGATGCTCACCGGGGCATCCATCCGTGAGACGATTGCCTTCCCGCTGGTCAGGCCTCGCAGGGTGTGAGTGTGCCAGACCATGTTCCGGACGGGTCCGGCTGAGCTGTCCGGGAGCCATGAGCTCCTGGCAATTCGCACAACGCGGCCCGATCCAGTAAGCTGGGCAGGTCAACGGGGCGTAGCGTAGTGGCTAGCGCGCCTGCTTTGGGAGCAGGAGACCGCAGGTTCGAGTCCTGTCGCCCCGACCATGTGCGCAGGAGGCATCATCGTCTCTCACCCGCCACACACGTGACGAGGTACGAGCAGCACCACGACGTGCGATCACCGGTGTGATGCCGCTGACGTTCTTGTCCGGTTGCCACGTCCGGTGTCGATGACGAGGATGGTTCCATGACCCACGATGCACGCCCCACCACGTCGCGGCTCGGCCTCGCCCTGCCCGAGACACCCTTGGCCGAACCAGGAAAACAGCGGCCGGTCGTCGTCAAGTCGCCAGCACGTCGGATGCCGCGCAAGCACTGGATCGACCTCACCGACGACCAACGGGTCCAAGCCGTCAAGGACCTTGGCCTGCCGGCCTTCCGTGCCAAGCAGATCAACTCCCACGTCTTCGAACGATGGGAGATCGACCCCACCGAGTGGACGGACCTTCCCAAGGACGCCCGGGCCCGGATCGCCGAGGCCTGGTTCCCCACCATGATCACCCAGGTCTCCCAGCAGAGCGCCGATCGCGGTACGACCGTCAAGACCTTGTGGCGTCTCATCGGTGGGGCGCTGGTCGAATCGGTGCTCATGCACTACCCGGCCACTCGGCACTCTGCGGCACGCACCACGCTGTGCATCTCCTCCCAGGCCGGGTGCGGCATGGCCTGCCCGTTCTGTGCGACGGGCCAGGGCGGTATCCAGCGCAACATGCTGGCCTCCGAGATCGTCACCCAGGTGCTTGCAGCCAACCGTCTCATCGCGGCCGGGGGAGTGCGGGGTGCACGTGAGCGGGTGCACAACATCGTCTTCATGGGCATGGGCGAACCGATGGCCAACTACAAATCGGTGCTGCACGCAGTGCGAACCCTCACCACCCCCACCCCAGGAGGTGTCGGGATGAGCGCCCGGGCCCTGACGATCTCGACGGTCGGACTGGTGCCGCGCATTCGGGCGCTCACCGGGGAAGGCCTGCCGGTCACCCTCGCCGTGTCGCTGCACGCCCCCGACGACGAACTTCGTGACGAGCTCATTCCCGCCAACAAGCGCTGGAAGGTCGACGACCTGCTCGATGCGGCGTTCCAGTATGCCGAGACCACGAAACGACGAGTGTCGATCGAGTATGCACTGATGCGTGACATCAACGACCAGGCCGATCGCGCTGCCGTGCTGGCCAGACAGCTGCGGCGTCGGGGCGACTGGAACTGGGCGCACGTCAATCTCATCCCCCTCAACCCGACGCCCGGGTCACGGTGGACGGCTTCACGCCAGGAGGACCAGGACGCCTTCGTCGCCACCCTGGAACGGTGGAAGATTCCAGTGACGGTGCGTGACACCCGTGGCTCCGACATCGACGGGGCATGTGGCCAGCTGGCGGCCAAGGGGCGCGTCGACGAACTCGGGGTGTGAGTGGCTCCACGCGTGGCGGCCTTGGCCCGGAAAACCCGCAGAAGGTGTTCTGTCGCTCCTGGCATGGCTGTGCCCCGTGCGATCCCGCGTGATCGGTGCGCGTGACCGGCGGTTCTCGACTCCTGCGCGGTGCGGCCGCCACACGGGGCATGTTCACACGGGGCGTACCAGGGACCACAACGACTGGTCACCCAGCGGTTCCGCGTCCCACGTGGCGCACGGCTCGTCACCCAGTACCAGACGCAGGGTGTGCGGGCTGGAGACCACGGCAAGGTCGACGACGAGTCCCGCCGCAGTCCATCCCCCGCAGCAGGCCACGTCCAGCAGACCCTCGGCGCCACCGGTCGACGACTGGGGCGGCAGCGCGCAGCGGGTGTGTTCCCAACGCTGGTGTCCCACCCGCACCCGCAGGGTTCTGTCGTCGGGAAACGTCCAGGTGAGGTTCCACCCGTTCTGTCCGGGGGCCACGACAAGATGACCACCCTCCAGCATGGTCTGCACCGAGCGGACTGGGTCGAAATCCCCGTCGATGGTGGGGATCGTGCGTGTCACCTCTGTGACGTCGTCGTCCGCCAGGGTGTGATCCGCATCGTCTGGTTCGGGGTCGCTGTGTGCCGTCCTGTCCAGGGCTGGGACGAGGCGTTGCCACATCGTGCTCAACACGGTCTGGATCGCTCCCGGGCCTGCTGCCGGACAGTTGTTCGTCGAGACGATGACGGCGTCCTGCTCGGGGAGCACCAGGACGTACTGGCCGAAGGCCCCGTCCAGTCGATAACCGTGCTGTGAGGTCCACACCTGCCAGCCATAGCCCAGTGCCCAGTCCGGGCCAGCGTTGCCGTCCGTCCTCACCTGGGTGCGTCGGTGCATGTCGATCCACTCCGCCGGGAGCAGCCGAGCGCCGTGGTGAATGCCGTCGTCAAGCAGCAGTTGCCCCACCTTGAGCAGGTCCGAGGCGTCGATGTGGAGACCGCTGTAGCCCAGCACCTGCCCGTCGAGATCACGTTGCCAGGAGTAGTCGGTGATCTCCAGGGGAGCGAGGACGTGCTGGTCCACCAGGTCGACGACGGTGCGTCCGGTGTGTCGGGCGACGAGGCGTCCCAGGATCCAACTCGCCAGATTGTTGTAGGCGAAGTCGGTGCCTGGACGGCTGAGCGGCTCGGTGGTCAGGAAGTCCGCCACCGACGACTCCGCGGGTGGGTGGTTGCGTGCCAGCAGTTGCTCGGTCTGTTCCGGGCTGTGCCCGGAAGACATGGTGAGCAGGTCGCGTACCCGGATCTGGCTGGCCACCTTCCCCAGCTGTTCGGGCAGGATCTCCGGCCACAGGTCGACCAGACGGTCGAGATATCCGAAATGCCCCTCGTCGACCGCGATGCCCACGGCCATGGAGGTGAACGTCTTGGACACCGAGTACACCAGTGACGGCTGGTGCTTCTGCCACGGGGCGTTCCGGCATGCTGCGAGCAGACGTCCGTGCTGGCAGACCAGGAGCCGGTGGGGACGGCATCCCGCTGCTGCCAGTTCGTCGAAAACCTCGGTCGTCACCTCAACCACTTCTGCACTGCTCATGACCACCACGGTAGTGCGCTCACACTGACACGCGGACGAGGTCGGACCACCGGGGTTGAGTGGTTGGAAGCGATGCTCGAGTGCTGCTGGCCAGTGACCCGGGCACGGATCTGGCCGCAGAGCGCAAGACGTGGCTGGTCATGCCCGGCACGACACAGCCCGGTCGATGAGGCAGCGCGAGTTGTTGTGGCAGCTCGCGTCGGTGGGGAGGGCGGAAGCGGTCCGGTGATCTCATGGGGCGCCACAGTGTGTGCCCCGGTGTCATCCCGACCCGAAATGTGGACGTCCAGCGGTTGTTTTGCCTACGGTGGAAAAATGGTGGTACAGATCATCAATTCTCAGGAGGCCCGATGGATTCCCAGCTGGAGAACGTTTACCAGAACGTTTTACGACGCAACCCCGGAGAGGCTGAGTTCCACCAGGCCGTCCTCGAGGTCTTCGAGTCGCTTGGCCCCGTGCTTCGCAAGAACCCACAGTACGTCGAGGGGGCAGTGCTCTCACGTATCTGTGAACCGGAACGGCAGATCATCTTCCGAGTTCCCTGGGTGGACGACTCGGGTCGGGTTCGTATCAATCGCGGCTTCCGCGTGGAGTACTCCTCGGTGCTCGGCCCGTACAAGGGTGGCCTGAGGTTCCGCGAGTCGGTGAATCTGGGAATCATCAAGTTCCTCGGATTCGAGCAGATCTTCAAGAACTCCCTCACCGGACTTCCCATCGGCGGCGCGAAGGGCGGTTCGGACTTCGATCCGCACCAGGCCTCCGAGGGCGAGATCATGAGGTTCTGCCAGTCGTTCATGACCGAGCTGTACCGTCACGTCGGCGAGTGCACCGACGTTCCCGCCGGCGACATCGGTGTGGGCATGCGTGAGATCGGCTACCTGTTCGGTCAGTACAAGCGCATCACCAATCGCCACGAGTCCGGTGTGCTCACCGGCAAGGGCCTCACCTGGGGTGGTTCCCTGGTGCGTACCGAAGCCACAGGCTACGGCGTGGTGTTCTTCACCCAGAGAATGTTGCAGCAGGCTGGCAAGGATCTTGACGGCATGCGGGTCACCGTCTCCGGATCGGGAAATGTCGCCATCCATGCTGTGGAGAAGGCGCAGGCCCTCGGCGCCACCGTCGTGGCCTGCTCGGACTCCAGCGGTTATGTCATTGACGAGAAGGGTGTTGACGTCGCCCTGCTCAAGCAGGTCAAGGAGGTGGAGCGGGCACGCATCAGCGAGTACGCGGCACGTCGTGACAGCGCCACCTTCCACACCTCTGGATCCATCTGGGACGTGCCGGTGGACATCGCCCTGCCCTGTGCCACCCAGAACGAGCTCGACGGGGATGCAGCTGCGACCCTCATCCGCAATGGTGTGATCGTCGTCGCCGAGGGGGCGAACATGCCGTCCACCCCCGAGGCGGCGCGAGCCTTCCAGAAGGCATCAGTGCTGTTCGCACCGGGCAAGGCGGCCAATGCCGGTGGTGTGGCGACCTCGGCCCTGGAGATGCAGCAGAACGCCGCTCGGGACTCGTGGAGCTTCGAGGACACCGAGGCTCGACTGCAGCAGATCATGGACGACATCCACGACAACTGCATCCAGACGGCTGATCTCTACGGACATCCGGGGGACTACGTCGTGGGTGCCAACATCGCCGGTTTCATCAAGGTGGCGGACGCCGTCATCGCCCAGGGCATCGTCTGATCGACGATGGGCGAGGAGCGCCGTATGGGCTACTTCCCGCCCGGCTGGTGTTGGTCTGGTGACGATTCATGGAAAACTGGATGGGTGAAGAAGGTCATCATCCTGGGGTCAACCGGATCGATCGGCACCCAGACACTCGACGTCATCAGTTCGCGTACCGATCAGTTCCGGGTGGTTGGTCTGGCAGCCGGTGGCTCCCAGTTGGAGTTGCTGGCCCGGCAGACGGTGGACTTTCACGTCCCCGTCGTCGCCCTGCCACGTGAGGAACTGGCTGAGGAGTTCCGTGCCGCGTTGCACCGTCATGCCAACAGCTGCGGTGTCAGACTCCATGAGGTGGAGGTGCTGGCCGGCCCGGGGGCGTCCGCCGAACTTGCCGGCCATCCGGCCGACACCGTCTGCAATGCCATCACTGGCGCTGCCGGCCTGCTCGCGACGATGGCCACCCTCGAGGCAGGGACCACCCTGGCCCTGGCCAACAAGGAGTCCTTGGTCATCGGCGGAGGGCTCGTCACCCAGGCGGCCGCACCGGGGCAGATGGTTGCCGTCGACTCCGAGCACTCGGCCTTCGCCCAGTGCCTGCGTGGCGGACGGCGCAGCGAGGTGCGTCGTCTCATCCTCACTGCCTCTGGCGGACCGTTCCGTGGGCGTACCCGTGCCGAGTTGGCCCACGTCACCGCTGCCGATGCCCTCAAGCACCCCACCTGGAACATGGGGCGGGTCATCACCATCAACTCCGCAACCTTGGTGAACAAGGGGCTGGAGTTGCTCGAGGCCGCCCTGCTCTACGACGTCGACCTCGACGACATCACCGTGGTGGTCCATCCGCAGTCGGTGGTGCACTCCATGGTCGAGTTCTGCGACGGAGCGACGATTGCCCAGGCCTCCCCGCCGGACATGCGGCTGCCCATTGCCCTGGGACTCACCTGGCCGGATCGTCTCCCCGATGCCGCCGCCGGCTGCGACTGGACCCAGGCCGCCTCATGGACCTTTGAACCATTGGATTCCGAGACCTTCGGTGCGGTGGAACTGGCCCGACGAGCCGGCAAGGCCGCCGGGACGGCACCAGCCGTCTTCAATGCCGCCAACGAGTCCTGCGTCGACGCCTTCTGCCGTGGCGAGATCGGGTTCACCGACATCACCGACATCATCACCGAGGCGGTCGACGAGCACCTTGCCCAGGGACACGTCGACGATGCCCATGTGAGTCTCGACGACGTCCTGGCTGCCGACACGTGGGGTCGCGAACGTGCCGCAGAACTCTGCGTGCAGCACAGGACCCACCCGTGAACGTCCTCATCTCGATCCTGGGCGGAGTCGTCTTCTTCGGTCTCATCATCGTCTCAGTGCTGCTGCACGAGGCTGGCCACTTCATCCCGGCGAAACTGTTCGGGATGAAGGCCACCGAATTCTTCGCCGGTTTCGGGCCGACCATCTGGTCGACGCGGCGGGGCGAGACCACCTACGGCTTCAAGTGGCTGCCGTTCGGGGGCTACACCAAGATCATCGGCATGTATCCGGTCGACGTCACCCATCGGCGCAGTACGTGGTTGACGAGGGTTGCCGACCAGGCCCGGCAGGCCGAGAGCGAGGAGATCACCCCGCAGGACCGGGGGCGTCTGTTCTGCGACAAACCGGTGTGGCAGCGTCTGGTCGTCATGAGCGGGGGAATCCTCACCAATCTACTGCTGGCTTTCCTGCTGTTCTGGGGTGTGTTCGGCATCGCCGGGCGCCCAGCTCAGACGACGAGTGTGGCGGCAGTCAACGAGTGCGTGCTGAGCACCAGCGACCCGTCGCGGTCGTGCACCGCGAATGATCCCGAGACGCCGGCCCACCGGATGGGTCTGCAGCCAGGTGACGAGGTCGCCTCGTTCAACGGTGTCGAGGTGACGTCGTGGGAACAGCTCTCCGATCTCATCCGGGCCAACACCGACCAGCCGGCCACCCTCGTCATCGTCCGGGACGGCCAGCGACGTACCCTGCCCACCGTCAACACCGTCACCAACACCGTGCGCGACCGTTTGGACCCGACCCGCACCGTCGAGGCCGGGTTCATGGGATTCATGCCGCAGGCCGTCGTCGTCCACTCCGGGCCGGGTGACACCGTCTCCGAGATGTGGCAGATGTCCAAGCAGTCCCTGCACGCGCTGGTGCGTCTGCCGGTACTCACGTGGAACGTCGCCTCCGACGTCGTCACCGGGAAGGCACGGGATGTCAACAGCCCGATGAGCATCGTCGGGGCCTCCGTGGTGGCAGGTGACGTTGCTGCCAACGACCAGCTCACGACGGGGGACAAGGTGGCGTTCGGGGCGAGCCTGCTGGGTGGTCTCAACCTCTTCCTGTTCTGGCTCAACGTCATCCCGCTGCCCCCGATGGACGGTGGACACATTGCCGGGGCGATCTACGAGTGGATCAAGCGCGGTGTCTTCCGGGTGCTGGGCAGGCCCGATCCCGGTCCAGCCGACACCGCCATGATGCTTCCGGTGGCGTGGGTGATCGGCGGAGCACTGTTGGTCATGGGCATCATCCTCATCATTGCCGACCTCGTCAGCCCGGTACGGCTGTTCTGAGGTGGCGTCGTTCGTCCGGTCGTGCTCCGGAACGCGTGCGGTTGCGGATCTACTGCGTGACGTTTCGGGGTCCTTCGGGTGTATGACAGGTGAAAGGCCGGTAATCATTGGATGGACTGGCATGTGAAGGGGCAAAGTGTGCTGTGGCCGCGCCTCTGCGGCTGAAAAGCTCTACCCTTGGAGTACCCGATGATGAACACCTCTGGCCGTATGCGCCGGGTGCTGACCGGTATCGCCGCGGTGACGACCTCGGCCCTCGCATGTGCCGGTCTGCTCGTACCAAGTGCCAATGCCGGCCCAGCTTCCCACCCACTCATCAATGAGGTCTACGGTGGCGGTGGCAACAGTGGAGCCACCCTCACCCACGACTTCGTCGAACTCGTCAACCCCACCTCCGAGACGATCTCGCTGGACGGATACGTCGTGGAGTACTACGGAGCCACCGGCAATCGCGGCAACAGGTGCACGTTGAGTGGATCGGTCGCCCCCGGCGGTCACTTCCTCGTCCAGCAGGCCAAGGGAGCCGGTGGTACCCAGGCACTGCCCACCCCGGATGCCACCTGCGGTGCCAACATGAGTGGCACCAAGGGATCGGTGCAGCTGGTCGGCCCGGATGGTACGGTCGTCGACCTCGTCGGCTACGGTGCCGCCACCAAGGCCGAGGGAAAACCGACCAAGGCACTGTCGAACACCACCTCGGCCCAGCGGGGTGGCCTCGAGGACACCGACGACAACTCCGCGGACTTCGTCATCGGCACTCCCAGCCCGATGAACTCCGCCAGCACACCGGCTCCCAGCACGCCAGGCACTCCTGACCAGACGGGCAGCCCCACCCCGAGCGGTTCTGCGACCCCCACTGCCTCCGAGACCCCGGCCGGCCAGACGAGCATCGCCGACATCCAGGGCACCACCGACACCAGCCCGATGGTCGGCAGGACTGTGACCACCACGGGCGTCGTCACCGCCGCCTACCCCAAGGGCGGGTTCAATGGTCTCTACATCCAGACCCCCGGAACTGGTGGTGTGGCCAAGGCCCCGACCGATGCCTCCGACGGCATCTTCGTCCACTCCGCCAAGGCCGCCAGTGCCTACACCGCAGGTCAGTGCGTCGTCGTCTCCGGTGAGGTTTCGGAGTTCAACGGCCTCACCGAGATCAATGGGACGAACGTCACCGAGACCAAGGGCTGTGCCGACGTCAAGCCGGTGAAACTCGCAGCCCTGCCGCGCACCGATGCGCAGCGTGAGGCGTATGAGTCCATGCTCGTGGAGCCACAGGGCACCTACACCATCTCCAACAATTACCAGCTCAACCAGTTCGGCACCGTTGGCCTCGCCTTCGGCACCGAGCCGCTGTACCAAGGTACCGAGGTGGCCCGTCCCGGTGAGGATGCCAAGAAGGTCGAGGACGAGAACCGTGCCCGATCCATCAATCTGGACGACGGTGCGAGCTGGAACTACCAGACCAACGACGAGGCCAAGAACTCCCCGCTGCCGTACCTGTCCCAGGACACACCGATGCGTACCGGCTCCCACGTGGGCTTCACCAAGCCGGTGATCATGGACTACCGATTCGGGTGGAACTTCCAGCCCACTGGCATGGTCTCGGGCGCCCAGTCGCCCCACAGTCCGATCACCACCACCAATGATCGTCCGGCCAAGGCCCCGAGCTTCGACTCCGATCTCAAGCTCGCCAGCTTCAACGTGCTCAACTACTTCACCGACCTGGGCAAGGACGAGGACGGCTGCAAGGCCTACACGGATCGCACCGGCACGCCGGTCACCGCCAATTTCTGCACGGTGCGCGGTGCCTACACCCGAGAGGCGTTCCACGACCAGCAGGCCAAGATCGTCACGGCCATCAACGGTCTGGACGCCGACGTCGTCGCGCTCATGGAGGTGGAGAACTCCGCGTCCATCACCTACCTGCCCGGTCAGCCTCGTGACAAGGCCCTGGCCCATCTGGTGGACGAGCTCAACAAGGCTGCTGGTTCCCAGGTCTGGGGCTACGTCGCCTCGCCGACCGTCGTGCCGCCCCATGAGGACGTCATCCGTACCGCGTTCATCTACCGACTCGACTCGGTGCGCCCGGAGGGACCATCGCTCATCCTCATGGATGATGCCTACGCCAATGCCCGTCAGCCACTGGCCCAGAAGTTCGCGGCCACGAACGGCAGGGGCTCCTTCGTCGCCGTCGCCAATCACTTCAAGTCGAAGGGTTCCGGGGAGGACGACGGCACCGGTCAGGGCAAGTCGAACCCCTCACGTACTGCCCAGGCCCAGGCACTGATCGACTGGAGCGCCAAGGAGTTCGCCGGCGAGCCGGTGTTCCTGCTCGGTGACTTCAACGCCTACGGCATGGAGGATCCGGTCATGAAGATCAAGGACGCCGGCTACACCGAGGTCGTCGAGCAGCTCGCTCCTGGCGCGTCGACCTTCCAGTACGGTGGACGTCTGGGTTCCCTGGACCACATCTTCGCCAATGCTGCTGCCATGAGGATGGTCCATGGTGCCGGGGTGTGGGACATCAATGCCGACGAGTCCATCGCCATGCAGTACTCCCGTCGCAACTACAATGTGACGGATTTCCACACGAGCGGACCATGGGCTGCCTCCGACCACGATCCCGCCCTGGTGGGGATCACGTTCCCGGGCGCGTCGACCCCGCAGCCCAGTGAAACCCCGTCCGTCGAGCCGAGCGCGTCGGTGTCGACACCGCCCAGTGGTGAGCCGTCTGTTTCGCCCACTGCGTCGCCTGCCACGCCGAGTGTGACGCCTGGTGGGCCGTCTGTCACCCCGGCTCCGTCGGTCTCGACCCCGTCTGCCTCGCCGTCGTTGCCTGCGTTGCCGACGCCTGATCCGGGCGATGAGCCCAGTGTGCTCCCCGTCCCCACGGTGACTTCCGAGTCCACTGTTACCCTCGGGCCCGCGATGAGTTCGGAGCCCACCGTGAGCCCGGAACCGACTCGTCCTGCCACACCCGGTGACGAGTCCAGTGCTGCTGCGGGTGGGACGCCCGGCACCCCGAGCGCCACACCGGCGGGGGCTTCGGCATCCGCACATGGAACCGGTACTGACGACGTGTCGGGGGATGCCGCTCAGGCTGCCGTCGTACCTGGAGGGTCTGCTGAGTTGCCGGCCCTGCCGGCCACCGGCATCTGATCACGCCATCGGCTGATTCGTCACCGAGCCGCCCCTGCCACTCGTGGTGGGGGCGGCTCTGGTGCTCCAGACGTGTTGCGCCTGCGGGTTACTATGAGTTCGGCATCTGATACCACCACGGCTGCACGCCACGGCGACAGACCATCACGGGGCCCACGCTTCGGCTCCCAACGCCTGGGTCTGCACCACTGCCGTGGAGAAGGTACTAGGCTCGCCATGTTGGATCGCACCCGCTTGCGAGGAGAACGTCATGACCGTCAATCTGGGCATGCCCACGCCCCCCATCCCGACCTTGGCACCGCGTCGCAAGACCCGCCAGATCAAAGTCGGTGACGTGCTGGTCGGTGGTGACGCCCCCATCAGTGTGCAGTCCATGACGACGACCAAGACGCACGATGTCGGGGCCACCCTGCAGCAGATCGCTGCCCTCACCGCCGCTGGTTGCGACATCGTACGGGTGGCCTGCCCGACCGACAAGGACGCAGCAGCCCTGCCTGCCATCGTGGCGAAGTCACCGATCCCGGTCATCGCAGACATTCACTTCCAGCCCAAGTACGTCTTTGCCGCCATCGAAGCCGGTTGCGGGGCAGTGCGCGTCAACCCCGGCAACATTCGCAAGTTCGACGACCAGGTCGAGACAATCTGCCAGTCGGCCCACGAGCACGGCACCAGCCTGCGCATCGGTGTCAACGCCGGCTCCCTGGACCCGCGACTGCTCGCCAAGCACGGCTCGGCCACTGCCGAGGCCATGGTCGAGTCCGCCCTGTGGGAGGCGAGCCTCTTCGAGCAGGTTGGATTCCACGACTTCAAGATCTCGGTGAAGCACCATGACCCAGTCGTCATGATCAAGGCGTACGAGCTGCTCTCCCAGGAGTGCGACTACCCCCTGCACCTGGGTGTCACCGAGGCCGGCCCGGCGTTCCAGGGCACGATCAAGTCGGCAGTCGCCTTCGGACACCTGCTCGCCGAGGGCATCGGCGACACCATCCGGGTCTCGCTGTCCGACGACCCCGTCGAGGAGGTCAAGGTCGGCGTCAAGATCCTCGAGTCGCTCAACCTGCGTCCCCGCGGCCTGGAGATCGTCTCGTGCCCGATGTGCGGTCGCTGCCAGGTTGACGTCCTCAAGCTCGCCAACGACGTCACCGACGCATTGGCCGATGTCGACGCTCCATTGCGCGTGGCCGTCATGGGATGCGTCGTCAATGGCATCGGGGAGGGTCGCGAGGCCGATCTGGGGGTGGCAGCCGGAAATGGCAAGGGCAAGATCTTCCAGCACGGCGAGGTCATCACCACCGTGTCCGAGGACCAGATCGTTGACACGTTGGTCTCCGAGGCCCATCGCATGGCGGCAGAACTCGACGAGGGCGGTGCCCCCGAGGTGACGGTTTCCTGAGGTGAGGACTCGAGTCCGTCCACTCGACGACGACGACCTTCCCGACACCCTGGCACTGCTCGGTGCCCACCCGGTGGAGAACCTCTTCTTCCTGGATCGCATCCAGCAGGGCGGGCTGAAACGATCGCGGTTGGGCTGCCCGGTGTACGGGGCATTTCGTCATGGCGACCTCGTCGGCCTGGTGCACGTCGGGTCCAACCTGGTTCCGGTTGCCGACGACGAGGAGGTACTCGCCGCCCTGGCAGCCCGGGTGGGGCCGTGGCGCACGTCAACGTCGATCATGGGTACCCAACGAGCTGTGCTGCCGTTCCACGAGCACCTCACCCATCTGTCGGAACGAGCATGGGGACACCCCCGTGCCACACGCACGGACCAGCCCCTGCTCGTCATCGACTCCCCACCGGCGATCACGCCGGATCCGCGAGTTCGGATCGTGGGATTCGAGGACTTCGAGTCGTACTTCCGTGCTGCCGTCGACATGTACACCGAGGAGGTTGGCGTCAGCCCGCTGGATCCGTCCAACGGATATCGTCGTCACATGCTCGCCATGATGCAGCGGGGGGACACATTCGGCATTCTCGACGAGCATCGCATCGTGCGATGGAAGTCCGACGTTGCCCTGTCCTGGGGCGGGGTCTGTCAGATCCAGGGGGTGTGGCTCGATCCCGCCCTGCGTGGCCAACGTCTGTCCGCCCCCGCCATGGCTGGTGTGGTTCAGCTCGCCAGGCTTCGCCACCACACCGTCACGTTGTACGTCAACGACTTCAATGTCGTTGCGCGGGGCACCTATGACGCGGTTGGTTTTCGTCGGATCGGCACGATGACGACCATCCTGTACTGAAGCGTTCTCGGCTGGACGTCCTGCGCCGAGGGCTGCGCACCGGATGACCGGTTCGGAGGCGATAGGATCACCCCGGTTGGTGACAGTCACGCCGAAGGGCGGCGGAGGGCCGAGCACCACCGGAAAGGCAGACATGTTGACGCGCATGAGCGAGTTCTTCGTCCGAACGCTGCGGGAGGACCCGGCCGATGCCGAGGTGCCCAGCCACCGTTGGCTGGTACGGGCGGGATACATCCGTAGGACGGCACCGGGCATCTACACCTGGCTGCCGTTGGGACTGCGGGTGCTGCGCCGGATCGAGGCCATCGCTCGTGAGGAAATGGCGGCCATCGGCTCCCAGGAGGTGCACTTCCCGGCGCTGCTGCCATCGGAGCCCTACAAGCAGACCAATCGGTGGGTCGAGTACGGCGACAACCTGTTCCGCCTCAAGGACCGCAAGGGGGCCGACCTGCTGCTCGGGCCCACCCACGAGGAAATGTTCACCCTGCTCGTCAAGGACATGTACTCCTCGTACAAGGACCTCCCGTTGTCGATCTACCAGATCCAGAACAAGTACCGCGACGAGGCGCGACCACGTGCCGGAATCTTGCGTGGCCGCGAATTCGTCATGAAGGACTCCTACTCCTTCGACATCGGCGACGAGGGTCTTGCCGCCTCCTACGAGAAGCATCGTGCGGCCTACATCAGAATCTTCGACCGGTTGGGATTCGACTATGCCATCGTGCGAGCCATGTCCGGTCCGATGGGTGGGTCACGCTCCGAGGAGTTCCTGGCGGTCGCCGAGAACGGTGAGGACACCTTCGTGCGCTCTCCGGGTGGGTACGCCGCCAATGTCGAGGCCGTGCGCGTCGCTGCCCCTGAGCCGCTCGACTTCTCGGACGTTCCGCAGGCGCAGGTGCGTGACACCCCGGATGTGCCGAGCATCGATGCTCTGGTACAGCTGTCCAACGAGCGCTATCCGCGTGAGGACCGAGCCTGGCAGGGCGACGACACCTTGAAGAACATCCTCTTCAAGGTCATCGAGCCCGACGGCACGACCCACCCGCTGGCCATCGGTCTGCCCGGGGACCGTGAGATCGACGAGAAGCGTCTCGAGGCAGCCCTGGAACCAGCTGAGGCCGTCCCGTTCACCGACGAGGACTTTGCCGTCCATCCACACCTGGTCAAGGGCTACATCGGTCCGCGAGCGCTGGGGGAGACGAGTGAGTCGAAGGTGAGGTACCTCGTCGATCCGCGGGTGGTCACCGGCACGGTGTGGATCAGCGGTGCCGACGAGGCCGGACGACACGTCTACGATCTCGTTGCCGGGCGCGACTTCACCCCCGATGGCGTCATCGACGTCGCCGAGGTGCGCGAGGGTGATCCGGCTCCGGATGGCTCGGGGCCGCTCACCCTGGCCCGTGGCATCGAGATGGGCCACATCTTCATGCTCGGCCGCAAATATGCCGAGTCGCTGGGGCTCAAGGTGCTTGATCAGAACGGCAAGCTCGTGACCGTGACGATGGGCTCCTATGGCGTGGGCATCTCGCGTGCCGTGGCCGCCGTGGCCGAGTACACCTGTGACGACAAGGGCCTGGCCTGGCCGCGCAGCGTCGCCCCGTTCGACGTGCACGTGCTGGCCACCGGCAAGGGTGACGACATCCGCACCGAGGCCACCCGGATCGCCACCGAGCTCTCGGAGGCCGGCCTGGAGGTGCTGTTCGACGATCGCAAGGCATCCCCGGGGGTCAAGTTCGCCGATGCGGAGATCCTCGGCATGCCGACCAGCGTCGTCGTCGGGCGTGGCCTCAAGGACGGGTTGGTCGAGATTCGTGATCGCAGGAGCTCCGAGCGTCGTGACGTGGCCGTGGCCGATGTCGTTGCCCAGGTTCTCGACGAGGTTCGGGGTTGACGCAATTCGTGGTCGGCGATGGATTCACCGGCGGGGTGTTCCGGCCCCCTCGGAATTGTTTGCCAGAACGTAACCTGAACTTCAATTTCTCGATGACTCGATGACTCCTCGGGGTCGGTCCATCTGCCTAGTATGCAGAAAAGACCGACCCCGTTCGTCAAGCTGAGTCGCGATGCCGATGGTGCCTCTCATGGGCACCATGACACCTCGAGTCGCTTGACGGATGTGGTTTTCCGCGTATGGAAGGACAGTCAGAGCCTTGACGAACATGCCCGAGAATCGTCCTGACACCCACCTCACCAACACCAACATCGGCCGACGTGGTTTCCTCGGCGGTGCCACCTTGGTTTCTGCTGCAGCTCTCCTGGGTACCGATGTGGTCCCCGGTCATGCCGCAGAGCGTACTCACAGCATTGCCGGCACCACCCTCGAGCAGGTTGGCCTGCCTGCGAGCAATGACGGCTACCAGCGCATTGTCGCCCACAAGGGTTTCCCGCTGCGCGTGCGTGAGGACATGATCTCGGCCAAGGGCGGACGCGACGATCGTCGTACCGCACTGGCCAGCTTCGTGCAGGTCACCGACTTGCACGTCACCGACGTCCAGTCGCCGATGCGAGTGGAGTTCATGCATCCCTTTGCCGGACCGGCATTCCGCCCCCAGGAGCCCCTCGGCCCGTTGGGCACCGCCTCCTTGGTGCGTCGCATCAACTCCTTGCCCGGTGGACCGTTCACCGGTCGCAAGTTCGACATGGTCGTGAGCACCGGTGACAACACCGACAACCACGAGACCATTGAGCTCGAGTGGTACCTCACCATTCTCTCCGGCGGCACCCTGACCGCCAACAGTGGCTCCAAGGAGCGCTGGGAGTCCGTCCAGACCTTTGGCGACAAGCTGTACTACAACCCCGAGTCCAGCATCAACGACATGTACAAGAAGGCCGGCTACCCCAAGGTGGACCGCTACTTCGAGCGCATCATGAAGCCGTTCAGCTCCCCGGGCCTCCAGATTCCGTGGTACGCCGTCTTCGGCAACCACGACGACTCGGTCCAGGGCACCCTGCCCTCCGACTGGAGCCTGTTGGAGGCCATGTACACCGGTGACCAGAAGCTCATGGGCTTCGCCGACGAGCGCGACAAGCAAGCCTTCCTCACGGCCACCAAGGGTGGCCAGAAGGTTGACCTCACCAACCGTGCCGTCTCGCTCACCCAGCACGTCACCCCGGATGCCAAGCGCCGCCCCTTCACCCCGGCGCAGTTCATCAAGGCGCACCTCGACAACGCCCCCGCCGGATCCCCAGCTCCCGGTCACGGCTTCACCCAGAACGATCTCGACGCCGTGCGCGGCTACTACACCTTCCAGATCGCTCCGGGCGTCACCGGCATTTCGATGGACTCCACGAACCGGGCTGGCTACACCAACGGTTCGCTCGACGACGTGCAGTGGAAGTGGCTCAAGCAGGTGCTGCGGGCTGGCAGCTCCACCTACTACGACGACTTCGGTGTGCGCCGCCACCACCAGGTCTCCGACCAGATGTTCATCCTGTTCAGCCACCACACCTCGTGGACGATGAACAACCTCATCCCGCCGATGGATGGCACCGGCAAGCGGCACGGCGGCAATCAGCTCGTCGACCTGCTGGGGCACTACCCGAACGTCCTGGCCTGGGTCAACGGTCACACCCACAACAACAACATCGTTGCGCACCGCAACTTCAGCGATGCACGTCGTTGCTGGTGGGAGATCAACACCGCTTCCCACGTCGACTTCCCGCAGATGGGTCGCATCCTCGAGGTCACCGACAATCACGACGGCACGATCAGCCTGTTCGCCACCCTGATCGAGTCCGATGCCCCCTACCAGGTGGACTACGACACCACCACTCCTGAGGGTCTGGCCAGCCTCTACCGTGAGTTCGCTGCCAACGACCGTCACCTGGGCGTTGTCGACCACCACGGAAACCGTCGTATGGGCAAGAGCACGGATCAGAACACCGAGCTTCTGCTGGCACACCCCTGGGCCTGATCTCCTGCTCCATCTCCCCTCATTCACCCAAGGTACTCGGTCAGTCACGGGGGATGCCTGACCGGCTCACGAGCGCCCGTCCAAGGACATCTTGGACGGGCGCTCTGGGTCGTCATCCGGGGATTGTCACGAACAATTTTCCAAACGCGGGGGATCGGACGCCGCGCCAGGCCATCACGGCACGGGCCGATCACCACCGGAGTCCTGTACGGCAGGATGTCCGACCCCAGTGCCCATCACGGCATGGAGCCGATCACCTTCCGGTGGGGGATCGGACTGCCGCTGCATCGTGGCCAGTTGCGGGTCGGTGGCCATGAGTGGTTGCCTGTGAGGTGGTGCCAGATTCCGCAGCACTGGGCTCCAGGGTGCCCGGTCTTCACAATGTCAGGTCCAGGAGTGTCAGCCGAATGCATGGCACCGACGTCATGTCTGGGGAGAGGAATTCATGGTCTCGACCGCTGTCCTGATCGGATTGATCGTAGCTGCCTTTGGAGCGGGATGGGTCAATGCCGTGGTTGGAGGTGGCGGATTGATCATGCTGCCCTCGCTGCTGGTGAGTCTGCCCCGGGAGGTTCCGGTGGCAAGCGTCGTCGGTACCAACAAGACGGCTCAAGTGGTGGGAAACATCACTGCCGGGGCGTCGTACCTTCGCAGGCAACGCCCGGACTGGCGAATCTTCCTGTGGGCTGCGTTCACCGCGCTGCTGGGTGCGCTGGCCGGGGTGCGCGTGCTTCGTCTCATGTCTCGCGACGTCTACACCCCCATTCTCCTGGTGGTACTCGTCGTCATCGGTGTCTTCACCTGGCGGCGCCCCACGATGGGGGTCAAGGTCAACGAGGCCGACCAGGGCGGGCACCCATTGCTCATGGCGATCATCGGATTCTTTCTGGGGTTCTACGATGCTGCAATCGGTCCAGGGGTGGGAACTTTCTGGGTGCTCGCCTTCGTTGCCGTGGGCGGTTACAGCTTCCTGCGCGCCTCGGGTATGGCCAAGATGTGCAACTCGGTGACGAACCTCGTGACGATCGTCACGCTGGCCCTTCATGGAGCCGTGTTGTGGCACGTGGTCTGGCCACTCGTCATTGCCAACGTCACCGGGGGGCTCGTGGGAGCCAGAACCGCGCAGAAACACGGTGACAGCTTCGTGCGCAAGGCATTTCTCGTCGTCATTGCCGTGCTGGGGGTCAAGTTGTTCGTCGAGATGATCTGGGGCGGGTGAACAACCACGCGGAGCGCCAGCCGCTGGTTCGTGGTCAGTGTTCACGCACGCCAACCACTCACTCCACCATTGCGCAGAAGGCGTGTCGGCGACGGCATACAGGGGCAGGGCCTCCCCGTACGGCACATCAGCCCGTACGGTACGTCAGGGCTCACACCCAGCCGGGCCAGGTCGGGGTCGCCGCACCCAGCTCACCCAGATGGGTGAGTTCGTCCGCCATGAGTTTCACGGCATCGGCGCGTTTCTGACTCTGCGTCGCAGCGGTGACACGTCCAGCCGCCGAGATGACGTTCTCCTGCAGCTGCGCCCACATGGCTCGCGTCGCAGCGGGGTTGGCCGGTCGTCCGGGCATGGAGTAGGCCGGGTTGAACGGTGTGGGCGTGGCCGATGCGTCGCGTACCTGCTCATGGATGCTCGTGCGCAAGGTGCGCAGCTGCTCGCGGCGTTGCGAGCCCCACTCGTGCAGGGTGGCATCGGTGGTCTGGCCGAGTCCCCACTCCAGCCCGCCCAGCATCGCGTTGATGTGACTGAGCAGCACCTGCTGGGCATCGACCACGGGTTCCTCGTCGATCTGTACCAGCCAGATGTCGTCGAGACGAGCCGCCGGAGCCGTTGAGGAGTTTCCGGCGAAGACGCTCAGCGATGCCCACAGCAGTGCCAGGGAGGGATCATCTGCACTGACGGCGTGGGTGCGGTACCACGCGGCCGTCTCCCGGCGTGTCCTGCGCAGCGAGTCAAGGGTGGGCGACTCGTCCGGGGTGGGGGAGGAACTGGCTTTCGCAGGGGTGCTCGAAGCCTTGGTCGCGGCCTGGGCATCGAATGGGTCGTCGGCGCCCAGCACGGCTGCGTGGCGGCGATGGGCTGCTGCCAGGGCGTTGAGTTTGGCACGGTTGGCGGCGTCCGCACCAGCCACGGCGGTGGCAAGGTCTGCGAGCTGGTTCTCCTTGTGTGCTCCGGCAGACAGGTCGTTGCGCACCTGGGGAGTGAGCTGTCTGCCCCCCGGTGCTTCCTTCTCACCGCGATGTTTTCTCGCTTTCGGATCGGGTGCACACCCCGCCAGTGCGAGTGCTGACATTCCCAGGGCCGTCCCGATGACCTGACGGCGTGACCACAATCCCATGACTGGCATTTTATCGCCGTTGGGCCACGGCTCGGCACTGGTGGAGTGCGCGTCATGAGTGTTCTCACGAAGTTCGTTAAGATGGCGTGGACAATCATGACGACAACAGGACAGGCTTGAGGCTATGAGCAGTGACAGGGTGAGGGCCGTGGTGGCCCCGATTCTCGATCAGTTGGGGTTGGAGCTGGACCGCATCGATGTCGTTCCTGCGGGTCGACGCCGTGTCGTCAAGGTGACTGTCGATGGAGACGGCAAGGACGGTCACGGCCCCGATCTGGACGAGATCGCCGAGGCCACCAATGCGATCTCCCACGGCCTGGACGACGCCGATGCGATGGGGGAGTCCCCCTACACCCTCGAGGTGACGAGCCGTGGGGTGCCGACCCCACTCACCGAACCCAGGCATTTCCGCCGCAATGTCACCCGGTTGGTCAAACTGACCCTCGCGGGCGAACCAACCGAACAGCTGCTCGGTCGCATCCTCAGTGCCGACGACGAGAAGATTGTCGTGCAGGTCGAGGCTGCCAATTCCAAACCCCACAAACGCGTGTACGACGAGCGCATGATCGACCTGACGCAGATTCAACATGCTGTGGTCCAGGTCGAACTCAATCGCCCCACCGACACCCAGGAGAACTGAACATGGACATCGATCTGGCCGCACTGCGGATGATTGAACGTGAGAAGGAGATCTCGCTCGACTTCCTCGTCAAGACCCTTGAGGACGCGCTGCTCAACGCCTACGGCAAGACCGAGCATCCCGTCAAGGACGCTCGAGTCGACATCGACCGCAAGTCGGGCAATGTCGCCGTCATGGCCCCGGAGAAGGACGACGAGGGCGAGGTCGTCGGATGGTACGACGCCACCCCGGACGACTTCGGCCGGGTTGCTGCCTCCACGGCTCGTCAGGTGATCTTCCAGCGGCTGCGTGAGGCCGAGGACGAGCACAAGTACGGCCAGTTCTCCGCCGTGGAGGGCGACATCGTCACTGGTGTGGTCCAGCAGTCCTACCGCGACACCCGCACCGTCCGAGTGGATCTGGGAGGGCTCGAGGCCATCATGCCGCCCGATGAGCAGGTGCCGGGCGAGGACTACCGCCACGGACGCCGGCTGCGAGTCTTCGTCGTGGCGGTGCGCAAGGAGATGCGTGGTCCCCAGGTGGTCGTCTCGCGTACCCACCCGGATCTGGTGCGTCGGCTCTTCACCATGGAGGTGCCCGAGATCGAACAGGGTGTGGTGGAGATCAAGGCCGTCGCCCGTGAGGCGGGACACCGCACCAAGATCGCCGTCGTGTCCCACAACGAGAATGTCTCGGCCAAGGGCGCGTGCATCGGCCCGATGGGGCAGCGTGTACGCGCCGTCATGCACGAACTGGGCGAGGAGAAGATCGACATCATCGACTGGTCGGAGGATCCGGCCCGATTCGTCGGGGAGGCTCTGAGCCCGGCCAAGGTCAAGCAGGTGACGATCGTCGATCCCAAGGCACGCGCTGCTCGTGTCGTGGTGCCGGACTACCAGCTCTCCCTGGCCATTGGCCGTGAGGGACAGAACGCACGACTGGCAGCTCGCCTCACCGGATGGCGAATCGACATTCGTCCAGACACCCCGGTCGCCCCGGGCACCCCGGTCGATGGAGCCCAACCGGGAATGCGACGTCCAGCCCAAGGCTGAATCACGGCCAGGTGCGAGCAGAGCCAGTCAGGGGATGCAGGGTGACTGAACCAGTACGCACGTGCGTCGGGTGTCGTCACCAGGACGCCCCCGGCGCCATGGTGCGCTGCGTGCTGGACGGATCCCTCGTGATACCCGACGTCTCGCGCACGGCTCCGGGACGTGGGGCTTGGGTGCATCCCCGGCAGACGTGCCTGACTGCTGCGCGACGCGGGGGATTCGCTCGATCGTTCCGCCGTGCCGTCCACGTGAGTGACGATCTTGCTGCGGTGATCGAGTCCTGCTGAATTGAGCTGGTGGGGGCCGATTGACTACACTGGGCCGCACATGTCTGTCGGAGAGTCCGGCAGCCTCACCGAACGTGCCCAGATCATCTGCTGGGCTTGAGAGAAAGTGGGCACACGCTCATGACCACTCGATGAGTTCGCGACAATGAGTATCCACGTCAAGCAGTTGGCCTGAGTCCTGACCGGACCAGGCCCGAAGGAGAGTAGTGGCCAAGGTCCGCGTTTATGAGCTCGCCAAGGAGCTCGGACTGACAAGCAAGCAGCTTCTGGGGAAGCTGAACGACATGGGGGAGTACGTCAAGTCCGCGTCCTCCACCCTGGAGACTCCGGTGGTGCGCCGGGTCTCCGACTACGTGACCAAGAATTCCGATGCCCCGGCGGCGAAGGCACCCAAGCCCGGCAAACCGGCCCCCAAGCCCGGCGCGTCGGTCAAGAAGGACGCCAAGCCGAGCCGTCCCCGTTCCGACAAGGGCAGTGCAAAGCCTGCAACCGGGAAACAGGGTGCTGGCAAGTCCGGTGCTGCCAAACCAGTTCCGCACCCGACTCCACGCAGTGTGCGTCCCGGGGCACGTACTGCCCCTTCGACGGCATCGTCGTCGGCGGCCCGGACGTCTGCGACACCACGTCCCGGCCTCATGAAGGCCAGGCCCACCACGTCGCAGGACAAACCTGCTGCTGAGCCCAGGCCCAGTGCAAAGCCGGGGCCCAAGCCGACTCCGAAACCCGGTAAGGCATCGCAGACCGGCAAGGCCTCCCGCGGCGAGAACACGAAGTCCGATGGCAGGAGGCCCACGTCGGAGGGTGCTGGAAGGCCAACTCCGTCGTCGGTCAAGCCCGGGCCACGTCCGGTTCCCGGTCCGCGGCCATCATCGGCAGGACGCTCCGGGCCCAAGCCCGGTCCTCGTCCCTCCAACGGACGCCCCGGCCCCGGTGGACACGCCAAGGGCGGTCGGCGCTCCGGTGCTCCCCGCCCGGGCAACAATCCGTTCGCCTCCAGCCAGGGAATGGGTCAGCAGCGTCATCGTTCCGACGGTGGTCAAGGTCGTTCCGGATCCGGCCGCGGTGGATCGCGGTCGGGCGGCGATCGGATGCCACGCCCGGGCGGCGGCTCTGGCATGCCGCGCCCCAACCCGGCCATGATGCCCAAGCATCAGTCCAAACAGCTCGGCCAGAATGCCCCGAGCCGTGGCGGTGGTCGCGGTCGTGGTCGTGGTGGCTCTCGCCCAGGTGGCTTCGGCGGCGGTTTCGGTGGCCGTCCCATGGGTGGCCGCGGTGGTCGTCGTGGTACGCAGGGCGCCTTCGGACGCGGCAATTCCCGTCGCGGTCGCAAGTCTCGCAAGCAGCGCAGGCAGGAGTTCGACGAGATCAAGGCACCGCTGGTTGGCGGTGTGCGTATCCGCAAGGGTGATGGCCAGACGGTGCGCCTGCGTCGTGGTGCCTCGCTGTCCGACCTTGCCGAGAAGATCAACACCGATGCCGCACAGCTGGTGCAGGTGCTGTTCAACCTCGGCGAGATGGTGACGGCCACTCAGTCGGTGCCCGATGAGACCCTTGAGGTCCTGGGCGCCGAGCTCGACTACAACATCGTCGTCGTCTCCCCGGAGGACGAGGATCGTGAGCTGCTCGAGTCCTTCGACCTCGAGTTCGGTGAGAACATCGGCAGCGAGGAGGACCTTGCAGCACGTCCGCCGGTCGTCACCGTCATGGGCCACGTCGACCACGGCAAGACCAAGCTGCTCGATGCCTTCCGCGACACCCATGTGGTGGAACGTGAGGCTGGCGGTATCACCCAGACCATTGGCGCCTACCAGGTGGATACCGAGGTGGACGGTCAGACCCGTGCCATCACCTTCATCGACACCCCTGGTCACGAGGCGTTCACGGCCATGCGTGCCCGCGGTGCCAAGTCCACCGACATCGCGGTGCTGGTGGTCGCGGCCGATGACGGCGTCATGCCCCAGACGATCGAGGCACTCAACCATGCCAAGGCGGCCGATGTGCCGATCGTGGTGGCCGTCAACAAGATCGACAAGCCCGAGGCCGATCCGAACCGGGTGCGTGGTCAGCTCACCGAGTACGGTCTGGTGCCTGAGGAGTACGGCGGCGAGACCATGTTCGTCGACGTCTCCGCCAAGCAGGGCACCGGTCTCGACGAGTTGTTGGAGGCCATCGTCCTCACGGCCGATGCTGCTCTCGATCTGCGTGCCAATCCGGACATGCCGGCCCAGGGCGTGGCCATCGAGGCTCACCTGGACAAGGGCCGTGGCCCGGTGGCGACGGCACTCATCCAGCGCGGAACCTTGCGGATCGGTGACTCGATCGTGGCCGGTTCGTCCTATGGACGCGTGCGTGCCCTCATCGACGACCAGGGCAGCAGCGTGGACGAGGCCGCTCCCTCCACCCCGGTGCAGGTGCTCGGTCTCACCTCGGTGCCCGGTGCCGGCGACAACTTCCTCGTCGTCGACGACGACCGGATGGCTCGTCAGATCGCCGAGAAACGTGCTGGCCGAATGCGTGCCGCCCAGCAGGCCCGTATGTCGCGCCCGAAGACCTTGGACGACCTGTTCAACCAGCTCAAGAAGGGCGAGACCGAGGAACTGTTGCTCATTCTCAAGGGCGACGGTGCCGGTTCCGTCGAGGCGCTGGAGGACGCACTGGTCAAGATCGACGTCGGCGACGAGGTCAGCCTGCGTGTCATCGACCGCGGTGTGGGTGCCATCACCGAGACGAACGTCTCCTTGGCATCGGCCTCCAACGCCGTCATCATCGGCTTCAACGTGCGCCCGACGGCCCATGCCCAGCGCATGGCCGACGAGGAGAACGTCGACATCCGGTACTACTCGGTCATTTACGACGCGATCAACGAGATCGAGGCGGCCCTCAAGGGCATGCTCAAGCCGATCTACGAGGAGAAGGCGATGGGTACGGCCGAGATTCGCCAGATCTTCAAGTCGTCGAAGGTCGGGACGATCGCCGGTTGCATGGTCTCCGACGGTGTCATCAAGCGCCACGCCAAGGCACGTCTGGTGCGCGACGGCACGGTGGTCAAGGAGACGGAGATCAACACCTTGCAGCGTGAGAAGGATGCCGTCACGGAGGTCCGCGAGGGGTACGAGTGTGGTGCCACACTGACGAACTTCTCCGACCTGCACGTGGGTGACGAGATCCAGTGCTACGAGATGGTCGAGGTCGCTCGCGACTGAGTCCAGTGATCATGACGGGGCCGTCCGATCCGAGGATTGGGCGGCCCCGCCATATCGGTCATCACCATGCATTCACCGTCCATGCACCTTGGCAGCTCCTCGACTGTCTTGGCATTTCCACGACTACCAAGAAGGGACGCCCGCCGGGAAACCTGCGTGGTGTATGGAGCCTGAGCACCATGGGACTGGGAGCCTCGACATCGCGGCGAGCTGCTCCTGATATGAGGGTCGGTGTGGTGGTCGATCGTGCTGAATGATCGGGACATGTCGTGGGTGTGGCAAGATGGACAAGCCGTTCACCCCCGTTGCGGTCGATGAGGAGAGATCATGAACACACCGAATCCACGTGTCGCCAAGTTGGCCGATCAGATCCGGGTTGTGGTTGCCGCGACCCTGGAGCGTCGCGTCAAGGATCCCCGGCTCGGCTTCGTGACGATCACCGATGTGCGTCTGACCGGGGATTCCCGTGACGCCACCCTGTTCTGGACTGCCATGGGCAGCGACAAGGAGATCGCCGACACGGCTGCTGCCCTGGAATCGGCCAAGGGAATGCTGCGCTCCACCGTCGGCAAACGGCTCGGCCTGCGCTATGCCCCCACCCTGACCTTCGTGCGTGACGCCACTGCTGAGACTGCCAAGTCCATCGAGGATGCCCTGGCCCGGGCCGCTGCCTCCGATGCCGACATCGCACGTCGTTCCGAGGGAGCCACACCTGCTGGTGAGACTGATCCCTATCGTCATCGTGACGCGGAGTGAAGCGCCAGCTATCTGCAGACGCCGGTGACCAGCCGAGGTGGGTGTTTGACACAGGACCGATCCTGTGCGCGGTGATGACGCCGGCCGTTGAGGGAGTCCTGACGGTGGGCCAGACCCGGGTCCTGCTGTGCCCTTGTGGGTCGAGGATGGCCCGGTAGCAGGAGTCCTGCTTGCGGCAGTCCGGCTTGTTGAAGCCCTCCTGAGTCCGAGATACTGGCTTCGATGAATACTCCTCAGTCTGGCGTCCTCGTCGTCGACAAACCTGCCGGTGTCACCTCCCACCAGGCGGTGGGGCGGGTGCGTCGCCTCATGGGCACCCGCAAGGTCGGACATGCCGGAACCCTGGACCCGATGGCCACCGGGGTTCTGGTCATCGGGGTCAATCGCGCCACCCGACTCCTCGGCCATCTGTCCCTGCGCGACAAGGACTACACCGCCACGATGAGGCTGGGGGTGAGCACCGTCACCGACGACGCCGAGGGGGATGTCACCAGCACCACCGACGCATCCGGGATCGACGACGCGGCGATCCTCGCTGCGATGACACGCCAGACCGGTGAGATCCAGCAGGTTCCGACCGCCGTCAGCGCAATCAAGATCAACGGTCAACGTGCCTATGCCAAGGTGCGAGCCGGGGAGGACGTCGTCCTGCAACCCCGCGCGGTGACCGTCTCCCGCTTCGAGGCCACCGAGACACGACGCCATGACGAGGTGATCGACGTCGACGTCGAGGTCACCTGTTCCTCCGGCACCTATGTGCGGGCCCTGGCCCGTGACGTGGGCGCCGATCTGGGAGTCGGAGGTCACCTCACGGCGCTGCGGCGCACCCGGATCGGACCTTTCGACCTCACTGCGGCGTGTCCCGACATCTTTGCCGATGATGCCGGCGCCCCGGCCCCAATGACGATGGCCGAAGCTGCCAGGCTGAGTTTCCCGGTCGTCGAGGTCACCGATGACCAGGAGGCTGCCATCCGGGTCGGACGACGTCTGGACGTGACCGTTCCCGCCGACGTCACCGCGATGATCACCGGAACCGGAGAGATGCTGGCTCTCTACCGGCCAGACGACGAGAGAAGGGGGCAGAGCCGCGCGATCTGCGTGCTGGTCTGACCGCACGCAAGTGCGTTTGGGGCCGTCAGGATGCAATCCGGCTGCCATCGGCAGGTGAGGCGTCCCACACTGCTTTGTACCATTCGGTACCTGTGCAGCTGACGCAGAGCAATTTCTGAGTATTCGCCGAAATTGATTCAGATCGGCGACAATTCCTTCTGGTTGCAGGTGCAAATACGTCATGATATCTTCAAAAGGTACTTTGCTCTGGGCTTGGCGTGATTTTTTGCGGCCCACCGCCCGTGACGCGAAGTCGTGGTGTCCTCGTGATCCGCATGAGTTGCTTCCAACTGCCCCTCCTTGACCCCATAGCCCATGTGAAAGGTTGCCGTACGACGTGGATTTGGTTCGAGCTTCCCATCTGTACAAGGTTTTCGGTAAACACGAACGAGAAGTGATCGAAAGACTCAAGGCAGGGGAGTCTCGAGAAGATCTTGCCTCTCTGGGCACGGCGGCTGTCATCGACGTCAGCTTCGAGGTCGCCAAGGCAGAGACCTTCGTCGTCATGGGCCTGTCAGGTTCCGGGAAGTCCACCCTCATCCGGATGATCAATGGGCTGTGGGCCCCCTCCGAGGGCACCGTCGAGGTCGCCGGCAAGGTCGTCTCCGACATGAATGACGCCCAGCTGCGCGAGTTGCGCCGGGACCATGTGTCCATGGTCTTCCAGCACTTCGCACTGCTTCCTCACCTCACCGTGCGTGAGAATGCGGCCTACGGTCTGAAGCTGCAGGGCAAGCTCAAGTCGAAGGACCGACTCGAGAAGGCCAATGAATGGCTGCACACCGTGGGCCTCAAGGGATGGGGTGACAAGTATCCCCATCAGCTCTCCGGTGGTATGCAGCAGCGAGTCGGTCTGGCCCGTGCCCTCGCCGCGGAGACCGACATCCTGCTCATGGACGAGGCCTTCTCGGCCCTCGACCCGCTCATCCGCCGCGAGATGCAGGACCAGCTCCTCGAGCTGCAGAGCACCCTCAACAAGACGATCATCTTCATCACCCACGACCTCAACGAGGCCATGTACCTGGGCGATCACATCGCGGTCATGCGCAACGGTCGAGTCGCCCAGATCGGCACCTCCGACGAGATCCTCACCCAGCCGGCCGACGACTACGTTGCGGATTTCGTCCAGGACGTCGACCGCAGCCGAGTGCTCACGGCATCGGCGGTCATGCGCCCCACCGAGGCTGTCGTCTCCGGGTCGGCGGACCCCCGACGTGTCCAGCGCATCATGGATCAACACGACTGGGTGGGCGTCTTCGTCGTCGACGAGCACCGTCGTCTGCTCGGCATGGTCGGTGACCAGGAAGTCACCGAGGTGGCCCGTCGTGGGGATCGCAGCATTGCGGCGGTCGTCGAGACCGGCGGCATCCTCACCGTGCGCACGGACACCCCGCTGTCGGAGTTGTTCGCCCCGTCGAAGGACGCACGAGTGCCCTTGGCCGTCGTCGACGAGGACTTCCACCTCATGGGAGTCATTTCCCGAATCGCCCTGCTCGACTCCATGTCAAGGTCCCAGGACAACGCGTCCGACGGATCGGTGAGGTCCTTGGAGGACACCGGGAAGTTGCCCGTCATCAAGGACGCCGGAGACCCCGTCGGTCTCTCGCCAGTTGACCAGACGACGACCGCTGCCACCCCGAGCATCGAGAAGGAGGCCTGATCGAGATGAGCTTCAATTTCGCCAACCCCCGTATTCCGTTGGGAAGCTGGATCGAAACCTTCTTCGACTGGTTCCAGCACGCCTTCGACTGGCTCATCACCTTCACCAATGTCGTCATCGGTGGCATGTACGACGGGCTCAACCTCGTCCTGTCCAAGCCGCTGTACCTGGTCATGATGGTGATCCTCGCCGCCATCGGCTGGGCCTGCGCCAACTGGAAGGTGGGCCTCTTCGCGCTCATCGGCTTCTACCTGGTCCGGGCCATGGATCAGTGGAACAACACCATGCACACCCTGTCCCTGGTCGTGGTGGCCGTGATCCTGGCCCTCATCCTGGCGATTCCGCTGGGGATCTGGGCTGCCAAGTCGAAACGGTTCTCGGCCATCATCAAGCCGATTCTCGACTTCATGCAGACGATGCCCTCGCTGGCGTACCTGGTCCCGGTCATCGTCCTCTTCGGCATCGGCCAGGTTCCCGGTGCCATCGCGACGATCATCTTCGCCCTGCCGCCTGGCGTGCGATTCACCGAGTTGGGCATCCGCGGCGTCGACACCGAGACGGTGGAGGCCGGCGCAGCCTTCGGTGCCAGTCCGCATCACATCCTGTGGCGCATCCAGATGCCGTTGGCCATGCCGACGGTGATGGCCGGCGTCAACCAGGTCATCATGCTGGCCCTGTCCATGGTCGTGCTGTCGGGCATGGTCGGCGCCGGTGGTCTCGGTGGTGACGTCGTCGCGGCCCTGTCCCAGGTCGACATCGGTCTGGGCATGGAGGCTGGACTGGCAGTGGTGATCGTGGCCGTCTACCTGGACCGCATCACCAACGGACTGGCCAATCGCACCTCGCTCGCCCGGGCGCAGCGTGCCAACTGATGACAAACAGCTGAACGCAGGAGGACGACCGAGTCCCATGCAGAACACGAACACGAGGTAACAAAGATGAGCACAGGTATGATTCGACGCAAGGTCATCGCCGTGACCTCCATCCTGGCGATGGGGGCCCTGGCCCTGTCCGGTTGCGATGCCTCCAACAGTGGAAACGGAGAGTCCGGCAGCTCCGACACGGGCTCCGACAACGTCAACACGAAGTGGGCCGACTGCACCCCGGGCGAGGGGTCGAAGGACACGACGTCCATGAAGGCCGATGGCAAGAAGAACATCACGATTGGCGCCTTCAACGGCTGGGATGAGTCCTTCGCCACCGCCGGGATCATGAAGAACGTCCTGGAGAAGGACGGTTACAAGGTGACGATCAAGGGCTTCGACGCCGGCCCAGGCTATGCTGGACTTGTCGCCGGGGACATCGACCTCATCACCGACGGTTGGCTTCCCCTGACCCACGCCGACTACGTCAAGCGCTACGGCGACAAGATGGAGAACCTTGGCTGTTGGTACGACAACGCCAAACTCACCATCGCCGTCAACAAGGACTCCAAGGCGAAGACCATCGGCGACCTGAAGTCGATGGGCGACGACTATGGCAACACCCTCTATGGCATTGAGGCCGGTGCTGGACTGACCAAGGTGACCCAGCAGTCTGCAATTCCGAAGTACGGGCTGAAGAACCTCAACTTCAAGATCTCGTCGACACCGGCGATGTTGTCCCAGCTGAAGAAGGCCACTGCCGCCAACCGTGACATCGCGGTGACGCTGTGGCGTCCGCACTGGGCCTACGGCGCCTTCCCGGTCCGCGACCTCGAGGACCCCAAGAACGCCATGGGTGACGCCGAGGTGATCTACAGCTTCGCTCGTCCGGGCTTCGAGAAGGACTTCCCGAAGGCTGCTCAGTTGATGCGCAACATGGCTTTCGACGACAAGACGCTTTCCGATCTTGAGGACACCATGTTCTCCGCGGACAAGTACGGTGGCAAGAACCAGGAGAAGGCCGTGGCGGAGTGGACCTCGCACAACGAGGCGTGGGTCGACAAGCTCAAGTCCGGTGAACTCACCGAGAAATGATCGACAGGACGGGCCGCCCCAAGGTGGGCGGCCCGGTTTGCGTCCGACGCGGTGAGGTGCCTGCCAATTTCACGGGGGACGACGTTCAGTGATGATCGTCGAATTCGGGTCATGGGCGGTTGTCACCATAGAATGACGGGCGTGTCTGTTCCCGAAGAATCGCCAACCGTCGTCATCGGAAACTTTGATGGTGTGCACCGTGGCCACCAGGCCCTCGTCCAGCAGGCCAAGAAGCTTGATCCGGACGGTCATGTCGTCGTCGTCACCTTCTGGCCCCATCCACTGACCGTCCTGGCCCCTGACCAGGCCCCAGCCCTGCTGTGCCCGTTGGAACGACGCATTGACTGGCTGACGGAGGCCGGTGCCAGCGAGGTGCGCGTGGTCAATTTCACTCCGGAGATCGCGAAGTGGTCCCCGGCAGACTTCGTCGAACGGATGATCACCCCTCTGCAGCCCGAGCACGTCCTGGTGGGCCAGAACTTCCGCTTCGGGCGTCACGCCGTGGGCACCCCGCAGGCCCTGTCCGAGATTGGCCATGGCCGCTTCGAGGTTCATGCCATGGATCTCGTCGCCATGTCCGGTGTCACGGTGTCGTCGACCCGGGTTCGCGAGGTGGTGGCAGCCGGTGATGTCGCTGAGGCCGCCAAGCTGCTCGGGCGCCCCTTCGAGGTCGGCGGTGTCGTCGTCATGGGAGACCAGCGCGGACGCGAACTGGGATTTCCGACGGCCAACCTCGTCCTGCCGGAAGGACGTGCCGTTCCTGCTGACGGGGTGTACGCCGGATGGTTGGAACCCAGTAGTGGTCCGGACGCCGGTCGCCGACTTCCCGCTGCGATATCGGTGGGGACCAACCCGACCTTCGACGGTCTCGAGCGCCGAGTCGAGACCTACGTCATCGATCGCGATGATCTCGAACTCTACGGGGTCGACGTCACGGTCACCTTTGCCGAGCACCTGCGTGGGCAGGTCAAGTTCGACGGCGTCGAGCCGCTGATCGCGCAGATGACCGACGACGTCGACGCGGCCCGCAAGATCCTGGCCTGAGGCGGGCATCACGCCGGCAGCCAATGGACCGGTACGGGGTGCGAGCGCCGCGGGCAACAGTGGGTCATGGTGCCGCTGGTCACGTGCCGAAAGACCATCCAGGTGCGGCCCGTTTCCGATCCGTGGTGCGGGCCAGGTGCCTTGGCCGGAACCTTCGTCAGACCGGATACACCAGGCTGGGCACACCCTCTGCATGAGGCGCTTGGCTGCTGCTCAGCACACGCGAATTCGCGCTTGGTGAGCAAGAGCTGATATCCTTATTCAGTTGCCGTCAGAACGGCCGCGGTCTCACAAGAGTTCCCTGCACACCGAGCATCGGGAACGCCGCGCAACGGATGGAAAGGGAGTATCAGACATGGATGCTGCCACGAAGAAGCACATCATCGAGGAATACGCGACTCACCCCGGCGACACTGGTTCCCCGGACGTCCAGATCGCGCTGCTGACGCGCCGCATCGCCGAGCTCACCGAGCACCTCAAGTCGCACAAGCAGGACCACCACTCCCGTCGTGGCCTCATGCTCATGGTCGGCCAGCGTCGCCGCCTGCTCAACTACGTCGCCAAGAACGACATCGAGCACTACCGTGAACTCATCGCCCGTCTGGGCCTGCGCCGCTGAGTGAACATGCATCCTGCTTCGGCCCTGCTGGCCGGAGCCGGGATCGGATTCTTTGCTCGCAGGGGCCGCTCCTTCATGGAGCGGCCCCTGCGGCGTTTCTCGGGGGAAGTACTGAGATGTGTCGTCCGAGGAAGGCATTGTCAGTGAGAAAAGCGGTGAATCCCTCGGCGAGAATCATGGCCCCGAGAATCCCGATGCCCGGGTGGAGTCCCTGCTGCCTCGCAGAGCATTGCTGCGCGCCCCGTAGCCGTTTCGCTATTCACGCTCGGTACCGTAGGCTTGAATCACAACAGGTGTGCACATGCACACCGCCCATTGATCGCTCACCCGCCGGACGCACGTCTCGGTCCTCGGTAGTGGTCACCGGGCTCAGGCCCCGATGACTTCGATCGAAGACCGGCGCGAGTGCCGGGCGGTGCACAAGGCGCCGCAGGGTGGCGGTTTCATCCCCACCTGAAAGGAATACCCCATGGAGGGACCCGGTCTCGAGTTCTCCGAGGCAATCATCGACAACGGTGCTTTCGGCAAGCACGTCGTCCGTTTCGAAGCCGGTCTGCTCGCTCAGCAGGCCGATGGTTCGGCTGCCGTCTACCTGGACGGCGACACCATGTTGCTGTCCACGACGACGGCTGCCAAGACCCCACGCGACTCCATCGACTTCTTCCCGCTGACGGTTGACGTCGAGGAGCGCATGTACGCCGCCGGGCGCATCCCCGGCTCGTTCTTCCGCCGTGAGGGACGCCCATCGGAGAACGCCATCCTGGCCTGCCGTCTCATCGACCGGCCGATTCGCCCGTCGTTCGTCAAGGGGCTGCGCAACGAGGTGCAGGTCGTCGTCACCGTCCTGGCCCTCAACCCCGAGGTCTACTACGACGTCGTCGCCATCAATGCCGCGTCGATGTCCACCCAGATCGCCGGTCTGCCGTTCTCCGGCCCGATCGGTGGCGTGCGCATGGCCCTCATCGGCGACCAGTGGGTCTGCTTCCCCACCGTCGAGCAGCGCAAGGAGTCCACCTTCGACATGGTGGTCGCCGGGCGTGTGCTGGCCGACGGTGACGTCGCCATCATGATGGTCGAGGCCGAGTCCACCCCTGCCACCTGGAACTTGGTGCGCGGCGGACGTACCGCCCCCACCGAGGAGGTCGTCGCCACCGGCCTGGAGGCCGCCAAGCCGTTCATCAAGGTGCTCTGCGATGCCCAGCTGGCCCTGGCAGCCAAGCTGCCCAAGGAGACCTACGACTTCCCGATCTTCAAGGACTACGAGGACGACGTCTACGCTGTCGTCGAGGAGCTCGGTTCCGACGAGCTGGCACGCATCGAGCAGATCGCTGCCAAGCTGGAGCGCCAGGACGCCGAGTCCGCCCTCAAGGCTCGCATCAAGGCCGAGCTGGCCGAGAAGTTCCCCGAGCGTGAGAACGAGATCTCCGGTGCCTTCAAGGCCCTCATGAAGAAGATCGTGCGCAAGCGCGTCCTTGACGAAGGGGTGCGCATCGACGGTCGCGGCCCCCGTGACATCCGTACCCTGTCCGCCGACGCCGGAATCATCCCCCGGGTGCACGGATCGGCCCTGTTCCAGCGTGGTGAGACCCAGATTCTGGGCGTCAGCACGCTCAACATGCTCGACATGGAGCAGAAGCTCGACACCCTCTCGCCGCAGACCACCCGGCGCTACATGCACAACTACAACATGCCGCCGTACTCCACCGGTGAGACGGGCCGCGTCGGCTCCCCGAAGCGCCGCGAGGTGGGTCACGGAAACCTCGCCGAGCGTGCCCTCATCCCGGTGCTGCCCACTCGTGAGGAGTTCCCCTACGCAATCCGTCAGGTCTCGGAGGCCATCGGTTCCAATGGCTCCACCTCGATGGGTTCGGTGTGTGCCTCCACCTTGGCCCTGCTCAACGCCGGTGTGCCGCTGCGTGCCTCGGTGGCCGGTATCGCCATGGGACTCATGAGCGAGACCGACGAGAACGGCGAGACCAAGTACCTGGCCCTCACCGACATCCTCGGCGCCGAGGACGCCCTGGGTGACATGGACTTCAAGGTGGCCGGCACCAGCGAGTTCGTCACCGCCCTGCAGCTGGACACCAAGCTCGACGGCATCCCCGCCGACGTGCTGGCCGGGGCGCTGCGCCAGGCCAAGGAGGCTCGTACCACGATCCTCGGTGTGATGAACGAGGTCATCGACGTGCCCGACGAGATGGCCCCGACCGCCCCGCGTATCATCACCGTGCACATCCCGGTCGCCAAGATCGGCGAGGTCATTGGCCCCAAGGGCAAGATGATCAACCAGATCCAGGAGGACACCGGCGCCAACATCTCCATCGAGGATGACGGCACGATCTTCATCGGGGCCGACAACGGTGATGCCGCCGAGGCAGCCCGTTCGACGATCAATGCCATCGCCAACCCGCAGATGCCCGAGGTGGGGGAGCGCTACCTGGGCACGGTCGTCAAGACGACGAGCTTCGGCGCCTTCATCTCACTGCTGCCCGGCAAGGACGGTCTGCTGCACATCTCGAAGATGCGCGAGCTCAACGATGGCAAGCGTGTCGAGGCCGTCGAGGACGTCGTCTCGGTGGGACAGAAGCTGCAGGTCGAGATCGCCGAGATCGACGATCGTGGCAAGCTCTCCCTGGTCGTCGCCTCCGATGAGGATGACGAGGACTGACGTCTGAGCCGACTGCTCCGCCGGAGTCTGTTGCCCTAGGGCGCAGATGTGGATGGATCCAGTGATCTGCCGCATTCGACCATGACTCATGGCGGGCCAGATCGGAGTGGCTGTGGTTGGGGCCTGTGCGGTGGCGCAGGCCCCTTCGTCATCCCTGACCCCGTGTGTGGGGACCTGCGGCCGTGTGGGGACCGGCGACACGGGATGTCTTCGCTCGAGTGCCCCGCGGCAGTTCCGCTCGAGAGCTTCGGTGCGGTTTCCGGGCCCCGCTGTCATGGGTGTCAGAGGCTGGTGGTGGGGCAGGGACGAGGAAGGTGCATCGAAAGTGTCTCACCAGCTGGGTAGTCTTGGTACCGATCGTCGTTCATGAGGAAGGTTGCCAGATGATCAAGGTTGGAGTGTTCGGATCTGCTGGACGGATGGGTTCGCAGGTCGTGCAGGCCGTGACGGATGCCGACGACATGGAGTTCGTCGGCGGGGTCGACGACGGGGACTCGCGTGACGCCCTGACCGGAGCCGACGTCATCGTCGACTTCACCAGGCCCGATGCCGTCATGGACAATCTTGCCTGGGCCATCGACCACGACATCAGCGTCGTCGTCGGCACCACCGGGTTCACCGAGGAACGCTACGAGCAGCTGCGCGCCCAGCTGGCCGAGCACCCACACACCGGTGCGGTCGTCGCACCGAACTTTGGCATCGGCGCTGTTCTCATGATGCACTTCGCCAAACAGGCGGCACGGTTCTACGAGTCCGCCGAGATCGTCGAGCTGCATCATCCCAACAAGGTGGACGCCCCCTCCGGCACCGCCCGCACCACCGCCGCCCAGATTGCCCAGGCCCGGGTCGATGCCGGATTGGGCCCGGTTCCCGACGCCACCGCACAGCAGGAGCCGGGAGCTCGCGGAGCCGACATCGACGGTATCCATGTGCACGGGGTGCGGCTGCGCGGCCTGGTGGCCCATCAGGAGGTGCTCTTCGGATCGGAGGGTGAGACCCTCACCATCCGCCATGACTCGTTGGATCGCGCCTCGTTCATGCCCGGTGTCCTGGTGGCGGTGCGCGCCGTGCAGGATCGTCCCGGCCTGACCATCGGTATCGAGGATCTTCTCCATCTTGACTGATCACAGCCGGTCCAGCAGTTTCGGTGGCGACGATCCCACGTGGTCACTGGGGGGTGCTGAGGACGATGTCACGGCCACCACGCAGCAGGCCAGCTCGTGGGACCCGACCGCGCCCACCCAGCCCTTGGGTTGGGATCGCGACATACCGGTGAGCCAGCCATGGGGCAGTGGTGATGACCGTTCCAACGCCAGCGGCCATCAGCGCGACGGTGGGTACCAGGTCGGGGAGGAGTACTGGGACGACGCCCCCACCATGATCCTTGGTCAGGAGCCCACCATGCCCGATTTCAGTCCAGCAGCCCATGAGGCTCCACCGCAGATGAATGCCCGCACATCCACAGCCTCCCAGGCCCCGATCACGCCACGAAAGCGTCGCCGACGCTGGTTGCCCAGGTTCATCGCCATTCTTGTCGTGCTCGTCGTGGTGGCTGGTTTCGTCATCGGTGACGCCACGGCACGTGCCAGAACCGAACAGCGCATCGACCAGGAGGTTGCCACCCAGGCCAACATCGACCCCTCCCAGGTGAGTACGAGTATCGGCGGATGGCCATTCCTGGCGGTCATGGTGACCAATACGCTCACGTCCCTTGACATCACCGTGCCACAGGCCACTGTGACCGAGGGAGACAAAACCCTCTCCCTCAGCAACCTCTCAGCTCATGCGCGTGACCTGCGCAATGTCCGGGACAACGACAATGCCACCGCTGGACACGTCGAGATGTCCGGTCGGATCGGCTACGACGAGCTGTCCCGACTTGCCCAGTCCGACGTGGGATTCGCCGAGCAGGGCCGTGTGGAACTGCACCGTGAGATGAATGTGCTGGGGGTGGACGTTCCGGTCGTCGTCAGCGCCCAGCCCGGTATCGACACGCAGCGGCAGGTGGTGGTCTTCACCGATGCCCACGCGAAGGTGGCGAACCTGTCGATTCCCGAGAGCCTGCTGGACTCCGTGTTGGACTCGATGACCCAGAGCGCTCCGTTGCCCGAGCTGAATGGCGTCGATTACACCGACCTGCATGCCGACGAGGACGGCCTCACCATCGAGATGTCCGGTGACAATGTGCGGTTGGCCGATCTCAGGATTCGCTGAGCGTCGGCAACTCCACTCATGGCCAGTTCTGATCGACGGAATCGAGGCATCGTGAAAGACAGAAATGACGTAAGGTTGAATCATGAGCACGATGGCGATGAGTTTCAGGAAGGCGATGTTTCGCGGGGCGCATCTGGTCACCCGCGCAGACCCCGCCGCGCTGAGTCGTCAACGAGAGCCGCAAGAGGTCAGCGCCTACCAGATCACTCAGATGGCTTGGGAGCAGGCGGGCAAACACCTGTACCGAGCGATGGACGAGATGCCGTCCCAGAGCTCCACGACGCCACCCTCGTCCGAGCACTGAGCTTCCAAGGTCCGCTTCCGCCACCTGAGATCCTGGCTGGCTACAACGATCTTGATGAAAGCTATGCTGACCGCATCTTCCACATGGCGGAGCAGTCCCATGAGGCCGAGGTCGAAGCCGCCAGAGCGCGCACGGAGTACCAGAGAGAATACGCGACTGGTGAGGTTGGGGACGCAGGTTGGCATCTGGACCCACGCTGCCGTCACCGTCACCTGTCTGGGGCTGGTCATTTTCGCAGTGGTGACGGGACGTTGGGCCGTTGCCGGTGTGAGTGCGGTCCTTCCGCTCGCTGAAGCTGCCGTCCGCCTCATCCAGGCTGTGCACGATGGTGACGAAAACGACGACAATTAGGAGCTTTCGTCAAGCGGCATACCCAACCGTGTTGGACCGTGTTGGTCGCACGGATCCCTCGTACCACCTGCAGCCGTGCGGCGAGAGCGGCATCGTGGGGAACGCAATACTTGACGTGGCGCGACTTGGCGGGGCGCGAAAGGTGAGAAACTTCACCAAACGTGTCGTAGAATGACCGTGGGTCGTGCTGGCCATCTCATCGCCGCTGCTACACCGGAGGACTTACATGAACGTTGCCGAACAACTCGTCAACCAGCTGCTGGATGCGGGAGTGCGCCGTATCTACGGCATCGTCGGGGACTCGCTCAATCCCGTCGTCGACGCCGTACGCAAGACCGGTGGATCCGCCAAGGGCGGTATCGACTGGGTGCACGTGCGTCACGAGGAGGCGGCCGCCTTCGCCGCTGCCGCCGAGGCCCAGCTCACTGGCGAGCTTGCCGTGTGCGCGGGTTCCTGTGGCCCGGGCAACCTTCACCTCATCAATGGTCTGTACGACGCCCAGCGCTCCCAGGCCCCGGTGCTGGCCATCGCCTCGCACATCCCCAGCGTCCAGATTGGCGCGAACTACTTCCAGGAGACCCACCCGGATCGCCTCTTCCTGGAGTGCTCGAACTACTGCGAGCTCATCTCTACCGCCGACCAGGCACCGCGTGTCGTCAACAGCGCCATCCGGCACGCCATGGCCAACAAGTCCGTCTCGGTGGTCACCCTGCCCGGTGACATCACCGATCAGAAGGCCACCGCACCGACCCCGCTCTACGTGCCGTTCCGTCGTCCGGTGCTCGCTCCCAACTCCGAGGACGTCGAGCAGCTGACCAAGCTCCTCAACGACGCCAGGAAGATTGCCATCTTCGCCGGCGCCGGTGTCGAGGGTGCCCACGACGAGGTCCTGGCCCTGGCGGACAAGCTCAAGGCCCCGATCGGTCACTCGCTGCGTGGCAAGGACTTCATCCAGTACGACAACCCGTTCGACGTGGGCATGACCGGTCTGCTCGGCTACGGTGCCGCCGCCGAGGGCATGAACGATGCCGACGTGCTCATCCTGCTGGGCACCGACTTCCCGTACAACCAGTTCCTGCCCGACACCCTCACCGTCCAGGTGGAGAACAACCCGGAGAAGCTCGGACGTCGCACCGACGTCTCCTTCCCGGTCTGCTCCGACGTCAAGGCCCTCATCGAGGCCATCCTGCCCCGACTCAAGGAGCATGACGACAAGTTCCTCAAGCAGACGGTCAAGCGCCACGCCAAGATCATGAAGGCCCCGATCGGCTCCTACACGCGCAACGTCGAGAAGATGAAGCCGATCCACCCCGAGTACGTCGCCCACATCCTCAACGAGGTGGCCGACAAGGATGCGATCTTCACCGCCGACACCGGTATGTGCAATGTGTGGACCGCTCGATACATCGATCCGCTGGGTACCCGCCGTCTCATCGGCTCGTTCCTGCACGGGTCGATGGCCAATGCCTTGCCGATGGCCCTGGGCGCCCAGGCCTCGCACCCGGGTCGTCAGGTGATCTCGGTCTCCGGCGATGGCGGGCTGTCCATGCTGCTCGGCGAGCTCGTCACCGCTCGTATGCTCAACCTGCCGGTCAAGGTGATCGTCTTCAACAACTCGACCCTCGGCATGGTCAAGCTGGAGATGCTCGTCAACGGCCTGCCAGACTTCGGCACCGACGTCCACGACGTCAACTACGCCGGAATCGCGGAGGCCGCCGGATTCCACTCCCAGCGAGTCGATGATCCCAAGCAGGTGCGTCAGGCCCTCACCGACGCCCTCGAGTTCGACGGACCGGCGCTGGTGGAGGTGCTCACCGACCCCAATGCCCTGTCGCTGCCCCCGGAGATCAAGGGTGAGCAGATGATCGGGTTCGCCACCGCCATGAGCAAGATCGTCCTCAATCGTGGTGCCGGCGAGGCCGTGTCGATGGCCACCTCGAACATGCGTAACATCCCGCGGTTCTGATCTGCCTGCAGTCCTGTCTGCTGTGCGAGGGGCGTCCCGTCATGGGATGCCCCTCGTGTCATGTCAGGCACGGTCACATGGGGAACACAGAGACTACTGTGTGGCGGCGCGGCCCTGATGCCCCGCGGTCCGGAATCCCCGCGCCGTGAGAGGTCTGCAGCGAGCAGGTCCGAGCTGGCAGCAGTGCGTTCCGCCGGTGGCGATTCTCAGTCCGTACCGATCCCGGTGTGCAGCCGGACTTCCTTGATGCGTATCCGATCATCCTCGGTGCCGGTCTCGCGGTGCGCGCCGTCGGCACCCCAGCCAGCTTCGGTGAGGAATCGGCGGGTGGCGTCGTCGCCAGCGCGTACCCACCACGTCGCCCGGGTGAAGCGGTCGGCTCGCAGGGTGTCGACGACGGCGTTGAGCAGCCTGGACCCATGCCCCTGACCACGGTGCCGGGGGTCGACGGCGAACTCTGCGACCAGCGCGTCGGTGTGCTCGGCGTCGGCATCCTCACTTGGACCGATTGCCGCGAAACCGCGCACCACTGCCGCGCCGTCCTCGTCGGGTTCCACGGCCACCAACACCCGGAAATCGGCCATCGGTGGGCGCATGATCGCCTCCGACCACGCGGTCGCGGCGTCGGTGCCGCTCACCTCGTTCGTCAGGACGGCCAGGTCGGGGTCCTCGGTCCAGGCGCGCTGCTGGATCTCGGCGATCGCCGTCGCCTCGGTGGGCAGGGCCAGTCGCACCGAGGCGGTGTGTGCCGGGTTGGCAGGGCAGGTGTGGGAGTCAGCCATGTCACCAGCCTACGAGGTCTTCTGACGCATGGGGGCTTGGCCAGGGCGATGATGCGAATGGACGGTCCAGGCCGCTTCGCCGGCGGGGTTGCCCCTGCGGTGGGGACGGATGAGGTGACGCAGGAGAGTTCCGAGGGTTCGGGGATTTCCGAGAGTTCTGGGCAACAGGTGGGCCGCACGGCTTGTACTGCCCGCCCAGCCGAGTCGTTGCCGCTATGCTGATTTCGTGCAGTTTCAAGGACTCAAGACCCCGCCCGCCCTCAAGCCCAATGTGCTACGCATCATCCCGCTGGGAGGGTTGGGCGACGTCGGCCGCAACATGTCCTGCTACGAGATCAACGGGGAACTGCTGCTCATCGACTGCGGCGTCCTGTTCCCCGAGGACGACCATCCCGGCGTCGATCTGCTCCTGCCGCACCTGGACTACCTCGACGACGACAAGCTGTCGCGAGTCAAGGCCTTGCTGCTGACCCACGGCCACGAGGACCACATCGGTGCGGTGCCGTTCCTGCTCAAGCGTCGTCCGGACATCCCGGTCTACGGATCCAAACTCACCCTTGCCCTGGTGGAGGCCAAGCTCAAGGAGCACCGCATCCGCAACTACGACCTGCGCGTGGTGCGTGAGGGCGACACCGCCGAGATCGGCGAGGAGTTCGACGTCGAGTTCGTCGCCGTCAACCACTCCATCCCCGACGCGCTGGCCGTCTACGTCAAGACCGACGCCGGGTCGATCCTCAACACCGGTGACTTCAAGATGGACCAGCTGCCCATCGACGGGCGGATCACCGACCTGCGGGCCTTCGCCAAGCTCGGTGAGGAGGGGGTCGACGTCTTCATGGTCGACTCCACCAACGCCGAAGTGCCCGGATTCGTGCGTTCCGAGCGCGACCTCGCCCCGGCCATCGAGCAGACCTTCGACCAGGCCACCCAGAAGCTCATCGTCGCCACCTTCGCCTCGCACGTCCACCGCGTCCAGCAGGCGGTCGACGCCGCCGTGCGGCACGGGCGCAAGATCTGCTACGTCGGACGTTCCATGGTGCGCAACATGGCGATCGCCCGCGATCTGGGCTACCTCAAGGTGCCCGACGACTCGCTCATCGAGTTGCGCGACCTCGACAAGTACCCCGACGACAAGGTCGCCATCATCTGCACCGGCTCCCAGGGTGAGCCGCTGTCGGCCCTGGCTCGCATCGCCCACGGTGAGCACCGGGACATCTCGGTGGGGGAGGGCGACGTCGTGCTCATGGCGAGCTCGCTCATCCCCGGCAACGAGAACGCCGTCACCCGCGTCATCAACGGCCTCATGAGCTGCGGTGCCACCGTGGTGCACAAGGGCAATGCGCTGGTTCACGTCTCCGGGCACGCCGCCCAGGGTGAGCTGCTCTACGCCTACAATGTCGTGCGACCGCGTGCCGTCATGCCGATCCACGGCGAGTACCGGCACCTCATGGCGAACTCCCGTATCGCGGTGTCCACCGGTGTGCAGCCCGAGGACGCCATCGTCGTCACCGATGGCGGCGTCGTCGACCTGGACGACGGCCGGGCCAGCGTCGTTGGCAAGGTGGATGCCTCCTACATCCTCGTCGAGGGAACCGGGGTGAGCGAGCTCACCCCCGACGCCCTCGCCGATCGCAAGATCCTCGGTGAGGAAGGGTTCATCTCGGTGTCGGCCGCCATCAACCCCAAGAGCGCGAGCATCGTGTCGGGGCCGGACATCAAGGCCAAGGGATTCGCCGAGGACGATCGTGGCTACGACGAGATCCGCGACCGACTCGTGAGCGAGCTGGAGTCGGCGATGCGCGGCGGCATGAGCGACCAGCACAAGCTCCAGCAGGTCGCCCGACGCACCATCGGACGCTGGGTGGCGCAGACCTACCGACGTCGTCCCATGATCGTGCCGGCCATCATCGTCGTGTGAGGGTGATTCCGGCTCTGGGGCGTGCGGGCGCTCCCAGAGGGTGCGCGTGACGATGGACATCGTCCAGTCGCTGCCGGAGCTGCCCATCTCATAGGATTTGGGTTCTGGTCGCTCGACCGTATAAGCTTGTCCAGTTCCCAAGGGAGCCCCTTGAGTTTCCCAGGAACCCTCGAACCCATCGATTGTGTGGGCGTCCGCGTGGCGCCGACCCCGAACAAGGAGATCTCCCAGTGGCTGCTGTCTGTGACGTCTGCGGCAAGCGCCCCGGTTTCGGACACAACGTCCCCTGGTCGAAGAAGAAGACCAACCGGCGGTGGAACCCGAACATCCAGCGCGTGCGCGTTGTGGTTGAAGGCACTCACAAGCGGATGAACGTCTGCACCTCGTGCCTCAAGTCCGGCTCTGTCGGACGCTGACCTTTTCCGGTACCGATCAAACACTGGTCGGTACCTCAGTCGATGAGCCCGTCCCTGTGGACGGGCTCTCGTCGTGTTTGCGGTGCCATAGCCGCGTGGCCAGGTGAGCCGGGCGCGGGTCAGGTGGGCCCCAGGGGCCGATTCGTCCAAGCGCCCCGTTTCTGCACTCGATGACCCGCACCCCAGCTCCCCACCTGTCCCGACAGTCCCGGGAGTATGGCTGCCCCACAGCCAGGCCGCCCCAGCCGTGTGCCGCTCAAATCATTGTCCGGTAACCTCGAAGCCGTGGCTGATGTCTCGTGGTTGACCCGTACCCAGAAGGAACTGCACCGGCCCCTGCGCTCGGTGCTGGGCAACCGAGCCGCCAAGGCCTTCGACGCCCTGGGCGTGCACGACGTCGGCGACCTGCTCGGCCACCTGCCACGCCGATACCTCACCGGCACCCAGAACACCGACCTCTCCGACCTCGTCGTGGGCACCGAGGTGGCGCTCATCGCCGACGTCTCCCGGGTCGAGATCCACGACATCGCCGGCGGGGCCGGATCCAGTGCCCGGCAACGCCTGGAGGTCACCCTCACCGACGGCAGGGCCACCCTGCCCGTGACGTTCTTCGGCCGTAAATGGCTGGTGGCCTACTGGAGCAAGCAGTTCACCGTCTCCAGCCACGGCATCTTCGTGGGCAAGGTGACCTCGTTTCGTGACAAACCCCAGCTCACCCACCCCGATTTCGTCATGTTCGACGAGACCGGTCAGGTGGTGGGGCGCGCCGACAAGAAGACCATGGCCAGCCAGGTGATGCGCAACGGACTGGTGGGTCTGTACCCCGCCAGCTCCAAACTGCCCACCTGGACCATCGCCGAGACCATCGACCTCGTGCTCACCGAGATCGGCCAGCTGGACGACACCCTGCCCGACTGGCTCGTCGCGGAGGCCGATCTGGCACCGCTCGCGCAGGCCTACGAATGGGTGCATCGTCCCGCGGCGGTCTCCGATGCCGCCAAGGGCGCCGAACGTCTGCTGTGGGAGGAGGCCGTCGCCACCCAGGTGACGATGGCACACCGTCGCCAGGTGGCGGCAACCCGCAGGGCACCAGCCTGCCCGCATCGTGACGACGGCATCGCTGCTGCCTTCGACGCCCGGCTGCCATTCACCCTCACCGAGGGCCAGGAACAGATCGGTGAGACCATCAGTGCCGATCTGGCCGCCGAGGCCCCCATGCAGCGGCTCCTGCAGGGCGAGGTCGGCTCCGGCAAGACCCTCGTGGCGCTGCGTGCCATGCTGCAGGTGGTCGATGCCGGACACCAAGCGGTGTTGCTCGCCCCCACCGAGGTGCTGGCCCGACAGCACTGGCAGACGATCACGTCCATGCTCGGTGACCTGGGCGGTGGACAGGTGCTCGGTGCGCCGGAGAACGCGACCGACGTCGTGCTGCTCACCGGATCGATGCGCACGGCCAGTGCTCGGCAGGCCCGTGCCCGGATCGCCGACGGGCAGGCCGGAATCGTCATCGGCACCCATGCACTGCTCTCCGGCACGGTGCAGTTCGCCGACATCGGCTTGGTGGTCGTCGACGAGCAGCACCGGTTCGGCGTGGCCCAGCGCGGTCTGCTCACTGCACGCGACGACGCCCGCCCCCACGAGTTGGTGCTCACCGCCACCCCGATTCCACGTACCGTCGCCATGACGGTCTTCGGAGATCTCGAGGTCTCCACCCTTGCGCAGCTGCCCAGCGGGCGAGCCGAGGTGCAGACCACCGTCGTCGACCTGCCAACCCATCAGACGTGGCTGGACCGGGCCTGGCAGCGGGTGCGCGAGGAGGTGGATGCCGGCCATCAGGTCTTCATCGTGTGCCCACGCATCGGCGCCGACGATGCCGAGATGGGGGCCGATACGCAGGTGGGGATCGGTCCGGGGATGTCGCGGGGGCCCGGGGGCAGGGCTGGCTCCGGGAACCTCGGGGGAGTCAAACCGGCTGCCTCGGTGGAGGAGCTCGGCCCCCGTCTGGCTCGCGGCCCACTCAACGGGTTGCGCATCGAGGCGCTGCATTCCCGGCTCGACGCCGAGGAGAAGGAGGCGATCATGGCACGGTTCACCGAAGGCGAGTCGCAGGTGCTGATCGCCACCACCGTCATCGAGGTGGGGGTGGACGTGCCCAACGCCACGATGATGGTCATCATGGATGCCGACCGGTTCGGCGTCTCCCAGCTGCACCAGCTGCGCGGGCGCATCGGGCGGGGCCAGTACCCCGGGCTGTGCCTGCTGGTGACCTCGGCCGCCCCGGACACCCCGGCACGCACCCGGCTGGACGCGGTGGCCAGCACCCGGGACGGATTCCGGCTCGCCGAACTCGACCTGGCCCAACGACACGAGGGCAATGTGCTGGGAGCCGATCAGTCCGGGCGTTCGGTGCTGAGCATGCTGCGGGTGCTCGATCATGCCGACGTCATCACTGCGGCCAAGGACCTGGCCACCCGCTGGGTGAGTCAGGATCCCGATGATCCACGTCTGGCAGACATGGTGCGCTCGACCGAGGAAATGGCCACCGGCGACCTCATGGAACAGGGCTAGTCAGGAAGGACTGGTCAGGAAGACAGCCAGCCCGACACTTGCAGGTGACGGCATCTCGGGCAGCATGGGATTTCCGCAGAAGGCACGGTTCTGCAGTACGAACACGCCTGCGCAGCATGCACTCCAACCGCGCCCGTCGCTCCAACCGGCCGCCTCGAGGACGACGCAATGGTGCGCAGGATCTCCTCAAGTGGGGTCCCAGGGCGGTACGAGAGCCGATGGAGGGGCCCTCCAGGGCGAAGTCAATGGGGAACACCTTTGTTTGACCATCCATGCTGGTGACCAGCCGCCCCACCTGCACGGTGCCCATGCGCTCCCTGTGCCCGATGCAACACCGCTCGCGACAGGTATGAGAGGGCAACGCGTGTGGTAATCCTGTTTCAGACCGTGGCATCTGCATCTGCCCGTGGCAGCAGGGGCCATTGGTGACACGATGTCCATGGAGCCGTGTGCAGTCGCGGCACGTGCCGGGCGCTGGCAGCTCGTCGAACCTTCCCAGGCGGGGTCGATATGCTGGAACCGTGAGCAGAATCATCGCTGGCCGTCACGGAGGACGCCGCATCAAGACGCCGCCCACCCAGCTGACCCGTCCGACCACCGACCGCGTGCGGGAGGCCGTGTTCTCCGCCATCGCCTCGTGGAACGGCACCGCCGACGAGCCGGTGAGCGATGCCCTGGCAGGGATCGCCTTCGCAGACCTCTTCGCCGGCTCGGGGGCGATGGGGCTGGAGGCTGCCAGCCGAGGGGCCGGGCCAGTGGTGTGCGTGGAGAAAACGCCCGCGACGAGCGCCATCATCGGTGCCAATGCCAAGGCGTTGTCTGCCACGGTGCAGGTGGTCACCGCCGACGTCTCTGCCTGGATCTCCCGGTCTGTCGGTGCCGCTGGAAATGACGGCACCGGGCATGGCGAACCGGGACGCGACAACCCGGGGCACGACGACACCGGGCGCTACGACGTGATGTGGTTCGACCCTCCCTACGACCTGTCCAGTACCAAGATGGACGAGCTCATCGCCCGAGCCACCGGCCTGCTCGTCGACTCCGGGCTCCTCGTCGTCGAACGCTCCGCTCGCACCGCAGCACCGACCTTTCCCGAGGGAATGGAGCACTGGTCGTCGTCCTACGGACAGACCGTCGTCCACTACGCCCAACGGGCTGATCCCAGTCAATGAGTTCTTCGGCAGCCCGCCCACCGGCCTGCAACCACGTCAACCCACCGCACCAACTCACACCAGGAGGAACGCCCATGAAGGCCGTCTTTTCCGGGTCCTTCGACCCGATCACCCGGGGCCATGTCGACATCGTCACCCGAGCCAGGAACCTTGTCGACGAGGTCATCGTGGGGGTGGCCGTCAACACCGCCAAGAACGGGATCTTCTCCATGGATGAGCGGGTCTCCCTCGTCCGGGACGCCGTCAAGGACATACCGCAGGTCTCGGTGCATCTCGTCGATGGGCTGCTCGTGGACTTCTGCCGCGCACATGGTGCCGACGTCATCGTCCGTGGCCTGCGATTCGGCGGCGACTTCGACTACGAGCTGCAGATGGCCCACCTCAACAAGGAGATGAGCGGCATAGAGACGATCCTGCTCCCGGCCGGACGAGAATTCGGCACGATCAGCTCGTCGATGATTCGTTCAGCAGCTTCTTACGGGGGAGACGTCAGCGCATTCGTCACTCCGACGGTCACCGAGGCCCTGCGCCGGAAGTTCGGTTCTGGCGTGTTGGGGGGCGAGCCCGGTCGTGACGAGTGACGTGACCCACGGCGACATATGGCCCGGTGCGTCCGAGGGGATTTGTCTGAGACGTCAGAGAGAGTAAACTGATGCGCCGGTCATGACCTCGTCGTGTTCCACTGGTCGAAGGGAATCTTGCGATGAACACCAACCATCGCCGTCCTGACGGTGACAATGCCCTGCTGATGGATGTCAGCGGACTGCGCCGTCAAGCTGGTCAGATGATTGCGGTGCATCGTCCGTTCCCCGCTCCAGCGGAGCTCGGTGTGGACATGATTCGTGTTCCCGAGGGCTCGTCGATCGACGTCGATCTCCGTATGGAGTCGGTGGTCGAGGGGATCCTCGTGACGGGAACTGCATCGACCACGCTGGTGGGGGAGTGCTCACGCTGCCTGGACCGGATCGAGGATCCTCGGACCTTCGACCTTCAGGAGCTGTACTTCTACCCCGATCGCGAGGCCGAGGAGGACTCCTTGTGGGTGCAGGACGATGACACCATCGATCTCGACCCAGTGCTTCGGGAGGCCATCGTGTTGAACCTGCCGCTCAACCCGTTGTGCGACCCGGACTGCTTGGGGCTGTGCCCGGAGTGTGGAGCCCACCTCAACGATGATCCCGATCACGACCACGGGGACCAGATCGATCCCCGATGGGCCGAACTGGCGAAGTTCGACCCCACGGAGTCCTGAGCCCGAAAACGCCGTCAAGACACATACCCCAAGGAGAAGATCGTGGCTGTCCCGAAGCGGAAGATGTCCCGTTCCAACACCCGGCACCGTCGTTCGCAGTGGAAGGCTGTCGCCCCGACCCTCGTCATGTGCGCCAACCCCGCCTGCCGTGCCAAGCACCTGCCGCACACCGCTTGCCCGGAGTGTGGCCAGTACGGTTCCCGCAGCAACATGCGTCAGGTGACCCAGGCCTGATGACCAGGCCAGCAGCTGGACCGGGGGCCCGCACCCCCGACGACAGCTGGGCATTCTTGGCGTTGCTCAAGGAGTTGGAGGTCGAGATCGACCCCCAACTCCTTGATCTCGCCCTCACACACCGCTCCTACGCCTTCGAACATGGCGGACTGCCCACCAACGAGCGACTGGAATTCCTCGGCGACGCCGTCCTGGAAATTGGGACGACCGACTACCTCTATCGAGCCTTCCCCGAGCTGAGCGAGGGCCATCTGGCCAAGTTGCGCGCAGCCGTCGTCAGCACGGTGTCGCTGGGACAGGTGGCACGATGTCTCGGCATCGGCCCGTACGTCAAGCTTGGCAAGGGTGAGGAGCTCACCGGCGGGCACGACAAGACGTCGATCCTGGCCGACACCACCGAGGCGCTCCTGGGCGCCGTGGAGCTGTCCGCGGGGTTGCCAAGTGCCCTGCGGCTCGTCCACCACCTCTTCGATCCGCTCATCGACGAGGCCCAACGCACCGGTGCCGGTACGGACTGGAAGACCGTCTTGCAGGAACTGTGCGCCGCCCATGACTGGGAGGGTCCGCAGTACCACGTCGTCGGATCGGGGCCGGATCACGACCGACGCTACGAGGCCCACGCCGTCGTCGCCGATGTGGCACACACCGGTTTCACCGGCCACAACAAGAAGGAGGCCGAGCAGGGAGCTGCTCGCCTGGCCGTCACCGAGTTGACGAGTGCCGGAACTTCCTGAGGTCGAGACGGTTCGACTCGGGCTCCGGGAACACGTTCTGGGCCGCCGAATCCGTTGCGTTGAAGTCAGCCATCCCCGCCTGGTGCGACGCCAGGTCGGGGGTGCTGCTGCATTCGTCCGCGGATGCCAGAATCGCACCATTGTCGAAGTGCGCCGCCGCGGCAAGTACCTGTGGTTCGCCCTGGATGACGACGCCGCACTGGTGGCACACCTGGGGATGAGCGGGCAGTTCCGCGTCGACGCCGGGCCCCACGCCGTCCGCACCGAACCTCTGCAGGCTGGCAGTGGGCACCAGTCGGCTGGTTCTGGGCGGCAACCGACTGACGCTGGACACCGTCACACCCGCGCCACCTTCCTCCTGGATGAAACGGCTCGCAGTGATGCCCGTTCCGGTGGGGCAGGGATCCTCAGGTTCGTCGACCAACGCACCTTCGGGGCCATGTGGGTGAGCCCAGGTGATGCTGCGCTGCCCACCGAGATCGCACACATCGGGCGGGACCTCTTCGACCCAGAGATCGACCTCGACGCTGCCGCCCAGCGAATGCGTCGGCGACGCAGTACCGTGAAACGCGCCATGCTCGACCAGAGTCTCGTCTCCGGGATCGGCAACATCTATGCCGATGAGTCCCTGTGGCGTGCCCGGCTGCATCCGCTGACCCCCACCAATGCCATGAGCCAGCGGCAGGCCGTCGAGCTGTGGCAGGTTGCTCGCGGGGTGATGGTCGAGGCCCTGGAGCAGGGTGGTACCTCGTTCGACAAGCTCTACGTCAACGTCAATGGCAGCTCGGGATACTTCGGGCGCTCCCTCGACGTCTACGGACGAGAAGGTGAGCCCTGCCACCGCTGTGGAACGCCCATCGTTCGCGAGTCGTTCATGAACCGGTCCAGCCACCTGTGTCCGGGGTGCCAACGGCTGCGCTGACGGCACATGCCGCGCTTCGGTGCATGTCCATCATTGTCGTATGAACAAGGACACGCCCATCGAGGAGCAGATCCAGGCATGGGTCGCTGAAGCCGAGGCTGGCTGTGACGTTGCGGCACTCAAGCGACGTGGTCGAGGTCATCCAGGGCGTGGAGCCGAGCCTGTGGACGTGGTCACGGTTCCTCTGCCTGCAGACGAGCTTGCTGCTCTGGATCGAACCGCTCGAGGATGACGACTGGCCGCATCGCGAGCTTCGCCTTGGGCTCGACACGAGCGTGATGTGCCTTATCCTGCCCATCGCCGTAGGATTACGGCCGTGATGTCCACCCACAAGCAGCGAGATTGGGCGAAGATCCTGCGCGAACTCATCAAGTTCGGGATCGTCGGAGGATCCGGGTTCGTCGTCAACGTCCTGGTCGCGATCGTCCTCAACAAAATGCACGGCGGCACCGCACATGCCCAGGACGTGCTGTTCAACCTGTTCGGGACGAGGTGGAACTTCCGGTTCACCTCGCTGGTGTGGATCGTGGCCTTCCTGGTGGCGAACGTCTTCAACTTCCAGCTCAACCGCTCCTGGACGTTCAAACGGGATGTGCGTCGCGGCTGGTGGGCCGAGTTCGGCCCGTTCTTCCTCGTCGGTTCGGTGGCCGCCGTCGCCGGTCTGTTCATCAAGGTGGCGTTGACGAATCCCACCTCACCCGTCTACCTCCCCGAGGGTTTCTTCCACGAATCTGCCGGTCTGCACTCCCGGGAGTACTGGTCGCAGATCATCACGATCGTCGTCACGATGCCCATCAACTTCGTCGTCAACAAACTGTGGACCTTCCGGGCCGTCAAGAGTCATGAGGGACAGACGCTGGCCTACATCGAGGCCGATGGCACGGCTGCGGGGCACCCCACCGAGGCTGCTGAATCGGCTGGCGATCCGACGGCAACCACCAGCGGTTCCACGACTGCCGCTGAATACTCCCGGTGAGATGGAGACACATTTCACGTCGGCTCGCTGATGGCTGTTCCCACGTCCGTGCCTGCGGTGCCATGGATCATCTGAATCCACGGCAGACCCCAGCGTCACTCGAAGGACGTCTTGCCCCGACCCGATAGGATGACGTCGTGAATTCTGCTGTTGTCATCGGAACCATCCTTGTCATTCTTGTCATCCTCGGGGTGATCGCCCTGGGGGTCGCGATCGTCAATCGCAAACAGGTCAAGAGTGGGCAGCGTCCACAGATCGGTGAGGGCGAGCCCACCTCCACCGATGAAGCTGCACATGCAGGTGCAGCGGACCAGGCTGAAGGCGCACCTGCCCAGGAACCGACCGGTGCCCCGGCTGCCGAGGAACCGGCCGACCGTGCCGAGGCCCAGCCCACCGTGGAGACGCCGGAGGCCTCCGCCTCACGTCTGGCACGGCTGCGTCGCCGTCTGGCCAACAGCAACAATGCCCTGGCTCGCGGTCTCGCCGAGCTGCTCAGCTCCGACCACATCGACGAGGACACCTGGGACGACTTCGAGACCACCCTCATCACCTCCGACCTCGGCGTCGGGCCGAGTACCGAACTCGTGGAGAAGCTGCGCTCCGAACTCGCCATCGACGGTGTCGCCGATCCGCAGCGCGCCCGCACGGTGCTGCACGACGAACTCGTCACACTCGTCAACCCGGACATGGACCGTGAGCTGAAGCTGGACCACGAGGAGGGCAAGCCGGCAGTCATCCTCATGGTCGGAGTCAATGGCACGGGCAAGACGACCACCTGCGGAAAGATTGCCCGCATGCTCGTCGCCGACGGCAAATCGGTCGTCCTCGGTGCCGCCGACACCTTCCGCGCAGCTGCCGGTGAGCAGCTGGAGACCTGGGGGGAGCGCGTCGGGGTGCGCACCGTGCGCAAGGACGCCGGGGCTGACCCCGCCTCGGTGGCCTACGAAGCAGTCCAGACCGGTATCGACGACGGCGCGGACGTCGTCATCGTCGACACCGCTGGTCGACTGCACAACAAGGCCGGGCTCATGGACGAGCTGGGCAAGGTCAAGCGCGTCATCGAGAAGCTCGCCAGCGTGTCCGAGGTGCTCCTCGTCCTTGACGCCACCACTGGCCAGAACGGCCTCACCCAGGCCCGCGTCTTCGCCGAGGTCGTCGACGTCACCGGTGTCGTCCTGTCCAAGCTGGACGGTTCGGCCAAGGGAGGCATCGTCGTGCAGGTGCAGCAGGAGCTCGGCGTGCCCGTCAAGCTCATCGGGCTGGGTGAGGGGCCCGACGACCTCGCACCCTTCGAAGCCGCGGGCTTCGTCGATGGACTCATGGGGCAGTGAGATGGGCACGCTGTACGGTGTGTGCCCCATGTCGATGTGAACCGGTGCCGACATAAGCCTGTGCCGATGTAAGCAGCGTCGATATAGGATCGCCCAACGTGATCGACATACTCAGCCCGGGCCTTGAGCTCACCGTGGCCATTCTCGCAGTTGCCACGCCACTGATCATTGGCATTGTCGTGGCCCTGCGTAGCTGGGGTCGATCGGTTCCACGACGGATCGGACGAGGTGCGGCTGCTCTCATCGTCGTCCTTCTGTGTCAGGCACTCGGGCTTGTCGCCGTATTCCTGCACGTCAACAACACCTATGCGTTCTACACGAGCTGGGACGAGTTGTTCGGGAGGACTTCCACCGTCTCGACTCACGACCTCGTCAAGATGACGAGTCCATCGGCCAGTGTCGTTCCGGTGTCACCACACAATCCAAATCCGGGTGGTCTCCTCACCGGCGTCGACGTGGCGGGGACAGACCCTGCGTACTCGCATGTGCCGGTCTGGTTGCCGCCACAGTACTTCGAGAAGTCCGAGGCACACACCCAGTTCCCGGTCCTCTACTGGATCGGAGGCGTCAATGACACCGGTGGCCACGCTCTGCAATCGATCCCGCTCATCGACCCGGCACTCTCGTTGGTCAAGAGCGGTGAGGTCACCCCATTCATCGTCGTCGTCCTGCCGGGCAAGATTCGTTCTGGGCAGGATACCGAATGCATGGACATTGCGGGGACCAACCATCAGACATGGGTCATGAAGACGGTCCGGGAACAGGTGGAGAGACACTATCGCGTCGGAAGCACACGGGAATCGCGATTCGTGGCTGGATGGAGTACTGGCGGCTACTGCGCTGCCAACCTCACCTCCAAGTACCCGCTCGACTTCAATGCGGGTTTCGCCTTGGCAGGGTACTATCATCCGACTTTCGAGGGGCCAGCACTTTCCAAGGTGACGCCTCAGTTGATTGCTGACAACTCGCCCTTGGCGAGGGTCAAGGAAGGGAATGTGGACTCCAGGGTGCGTTTCCTCTCGGTCATGTCAAAACGCGATCGGTCAACATGGGGCGACGTGGACAATCCGCTGATGTTGAACGGTCAGGTGTGGTCCGACGGACAGGATTTCTGGAATCATGCCCACGCACTCAAGCAGTATGAGTTCATCGTCCTCGACCAAGGAGGGCATGGTACTGGGACCTATGTTCCGTACCTTCGCCAATGTCTGAGATGGCTTGGCCAGTTCGGCCTGTGAGGCCTGTGCCGTGGTTCCCCGCCTCTCATGACAAGGTGAGGCGGTAGCCTAGGAGGAGCGCTCCCTGCGCACCTCGTCTTGTGACCCTTACCGAAGGACTATCCGTGTTCGACACTCTGCAGGACCGTCTCGCAACCACGTTCAAGGGGCTGCGTGGAAAAGGTCGTCTCACTGACGCTGACATCGATGCCACGACTCGGCAGATCCGTATCGCGCTGCTCGAGGCCGACGTCAACCTCAGTGTTGTCAAGGAATTCGTCGCAGCCGTCAAGGAACGCTGTCGTGGTGAGGAGCTGTCCAAGGCGCTCAACCCCACCCAGCAGATCATCAAGATCGTCAACGAGGAACTCGTCGACATCCTGGGCGGCGAGACGCGTACTGTCCGGTTCGCGAAGAATCCGCCAACGGTCATCATGCTTGCTGGTCTGCAGGGTGCCGGCAAGACGACCCTGGCCGGCAAGCTCGCCGCATGGTTCAAGGCGGAGGGGCACTCCCCGATGCTTGCCGCCTGCGACCTCCAGCGTCCCAATGCCGTCACCCAGTTGCAGGTGGTCGGGGAGCGGGCCGGGGTGCAGGTCTTCGCCCCCGAACCCGGCAATGGCGTCGGCAACCCGATCCAGGTGGCCCAGGACGCCATCGCCGAGGCACAGCGCAAGCTCTACGACGTCGTCATCATCGACACCGCTGGTCGTCTGGGCGTTGACGAGGAACTCATGGCCCAGGCTGCCGACATCAAGGCAGTGACCCACCCCGACGAGACGCTCTTCGTCGTCGACGCCATGATCGGACAGGATGCCGTCAACACCGCCGTGGCCTTCCAGCAGGGAGTCGGCTTCGACGGGGTCGTCCTCACCAAACTCGACGGTGACGCCCGCGGCGGCGCGGCGCTGTCCATCGCCCGGGTCGTCGGCAAGCCGATCATGTTCGCCTCCTCCGGTGAGGGACTCAAGGACTTCGACGTCTTCCACCCCGACCGGATGGCCTCGCGCATCCTCGACATGGGCGACATGCTCACCCTCATCGAACAGGCGGAGAAGGCCTTCGACGCCAAGCAGTCCGAGGAAGCTGCCGCCAAGATCATGGCAGGCAAGGGGGAGTTCGGGCTGGACGACTTCCTCGGCATGATGCGTCAGATGCGACGCATGGGGCCCATGTCCAAGATCATGGGCATGCTGCCGGGCATGGGCCAGATGAAGGACCAGATCGAGTCGATCGACGAACGCGACATCGACCGCATCGAGGCGATCATCCTCAGTATGACTCCGGCCGAGCGAGCCGACGTGGGCATTCTCAACGGATCGCGGCGAGCCCGTATCGCCAAGGGTTCCGGAGTCGAGGTGAAGGACGTCAACAGCCTCGTCAATAGGTTCGTCGACGCTCGCAAGATGATGGGTCAGATGACTCAGATGATGGGCCCTGGGGCCGGACGCGTCATGGGATCGGTCGCCAAGCGCGGCAAGAAGTCCAAGAAGAAGAACCGCAAGGGGTCCGGGAACCCGGCCAAGCGTGCCGCCCAGGAACGTGCCGCCGCCCAGGGACGTGCCAACAAGAAGCAGAAGCCCCAGGGCAGTGCCTTCGGTCTGGGCGACTCCAAGCCTTCTCAGGCCGATCTGCAGCAGGCCATGTCCGAGTTCCAGATGCCCTCGGGCATGGAGAAGATGCTCAAGCAGGCCAACAAGGGTCGGCGATGAGCAGGCCATGATGGCTGAGCAGAGGATGCCCGAGCAGGTGCTGCCGCATTTCCACGGTCACGACCATCCCCACCCGCGCCTTCCCGCCGGTCAACGGCTCGCCCCGGCGCAGGACCTGCACATCCACGGCGTCGTGCTTCCGGCTGGAGAGGTTCGCGATCTCTGGATCCATGATGGTCGGTGCGTCGAGGGACCATTGCCGCATGCCCGGACCCTGGCGTCCGAGTGCTGGGTGATCCCTGGCCTCGTCGACGCCCACAACCACATCGGTCTGGACGGCCACGGAGCCGTCGACCGGGAGACTGCCGAGGAGCAGGCCCGGGTGGAGTCACGGGTGGGTACCCTGCTCATCCGCGACGCCGGGTCTCCCAGCGACACGCACTGGATCGACGCCCGCGACGACCTGCCTCGGATGATTCGAGCGGGACGTCACATCGCCCGACCCAAGCGCTACATCCGCAACTATGCCGCCGAGGTCGATCCGGACGATCTCGTCGCCGAGGTGGAGCGACAGGCCGTGGCCGGGGACGGTTGGGTGAAGCTCGTCGGTGACTGGATCGACAGGTCGATCGGTGATCTTGCACCACTGTGGCCAACCGACGTCGCACGTGCCGCCATCACCCGAGCCCATGGGCTCGGTGCCAAAGTGACGGCACACTGTTTCAGCGAGGAGGCTCCCGCCCAGCTCGTCGCCGCCGGAATCGACTGCATCGAGCATGGCACCGGTCTCACCGACGAGACGATCGAGCTCATGGCGAGCCGGCAGGTGGCCCTGGTGCCGACGCTCGTCAACATCCAGACCTTCCCGAGCATCGCTGCCCGGGCCGAGTCCAAGTACCCGGTGTACGCCGCGCACATGCGTTCGCTGCACCAACGCCATGTGGACACGGTGGGCAAGGCCGTTGATGCCGGAGTTCCGGTCTACGCTGGCACCGACGCCGGGGGCACGATCGCCCATGGCCAGATTCCCACCGAGATCCGCCTGTTGTCGCAGCTGCGAGATCCCCTCTTCGGCCTGGGGGCAGCGTCCTGGCGGGCTCGCAGCTGGCTCACGGGCGACCGGGCGGCTGCCGGGTTGGGCGTTGGGGCCGCAGCCGATCTGCTCGTCCTCGACGCCGATCCACGTCGCGACGTCAGGGCCATCGCCCATCCCACGTTCGTCGTCCTGCGTGGTCGGGTGCTCCGCGACAGGTGATGAGCATGTCAGAGGTTCGGTAGGAGCCACAGTGCGAGTGCGGCAAGGCTTGCAGTGTGTGACTGTACTGTGGCAGGACTGGCTGGTGGCTCGGTTGGCCTCCGACCCCCGAATGTGGCAGAATATCGAGAGCTTCTGCCCGGCCGGTGCCCTCTCAATGCCGTTCGGGTGGTCCATTCTCGGAGCTGACTGGTGACCCCACATCATGATGGTCCGACCCCGTACGTCCCGGGACCTCCCGGGTGAGATCAACAGGAGATTCCACACACGTGGCTACCAAGATTCGTCTGAAGCGTTTCGGCAAGATTCGTACCCCGCACTACCGCGTCGTCGTCATGGACTCGCGTACCAAGCGCGACGGCCGCGCGATCGAGGAGATCGGCCAGTACCACCCCAAGAGCGATCCTTCGGAGATCACTGTCGACTCCGAGCGCGTCCAGTACTGGCTCGGCGTGGGTGCCCAGCCCACCGAGGCCGTCATCGCCCTGCTCAAGCGCACCGGTGACTGGCAGAAGTTCACCGGCGACACCACCGCCGCCGGAATCGACCCACAGCCGACCCGTCAGGACAAGGACGAACTCTTCGCCGCTGCCCTGGCCGAGGAGGATGACGCTCCTCGGGAGGCCATCACCAAGAAGGCGGATGAGACCAAGGCCGACGAGGCCGAGTCCTCCTCCGACGAGGCCTGATCATGCTCGCTGACGCACTGGAGCACCTGGTCAGCGGCATCGTCGCCAATCCCGACGATGTCCGCGTGCGCGACAAGGACCTGCGCCGGGGCCGGATGCTCGAGGTTCGCGTGAACCCCTCCGACATCGGCAAGGTCATCGGTCGTCAGGGCCGTACCGCATCTGCACTGCGCACGGTGATCTCGGCGCTGTCCGGCGGTGAGCAGGTCCGCGTCGATTTCGTCGACGTCGACCGGCGCGGCGCACGTCGCCGCTGAGAGCAGAAGCATTGATGTGACCGTGGTCCCGAGGGGCCGCGGTCATTGCTCTGTGTGAGGCCAGTTGCACATCGGTACACCCGAGCGCAGGTAGGAAAGAGTCATCATGGATCACGAGGAAGTCCTCATCGGCACGGTAGGCCGAGCCAATGGGCTCAAGGGAGACGTCGTCGTCAGGGTTCGCACCGACGAGCCAGAGATGCGTTTCGCGGTCGGTGCACATGTGCGCACCGCCGACCGTGATCTCACGATCGTCCGATCCCGATGGTCCAAGGGGTCACTTGTCGTCGGGTTCGCCGAGGTGACCGATCGCACGGCGGCAGAACGGTTGCGTGGCGCCGAGCTGTTCGTCGACGTCGATCTCGACGAGTCACCCGACGACCCGGACGAGTACTACGACCGTCAACTCCGGGGTCTGTGCGCCCTCGACCCGGCCGGCGGCCGACTTGGGCAGGTCACCGACGTGCTCCACCTACCGGCCCAGGATCTCCTCGTCATCGAGGTGGATGGTGGGGAACGCCTCGTGCCATTCGTCGGCGAACTCGTCCCCGAGGTGGATCTCGACCAGGGCACACTCACGATTGCCGAGCCCGGTGGTCTGCTGGACGATCAGGCTGAGGAGGCGCGATGAGACTGGACTACCTGACGATCTTTCCGGAGTTCTTCGACGTGCTGGGCATCTCCCTGCTCGGCAAGGCCGTCGACAACGGGATTGTCGACATCCATGCCCACGATCTGCGCACCTGGACCCATGACCGGCATCGTACGGTGGACGACACCCCCTGTGGCGGTGGGGCGGGCATGGTCATGAAACCCGATCCGTGGGGGGAGGCATTCGACGACCTGCTCGGAGCCGACCCAGACCCCAGCGTGCACGTCGTCGTCCCCACTCCCTCGGGCACGCCGTTTCGTCAGGATGACGCTGCGCAGCTGTCCCATGTCGATCGCATCGTCTTCTGCTGTGGACGCTACGAGGGCATCGACCATCGCGTCATCGACTATGCCAGCGAGCACTGGAGTGTTCATGAGCTCAGCCTGGGCGACTACGTCCTCAACGGGGGAGAGGTGGCTGCGCTTGCCATGACCGAGGCAATCGTTCGTTTGGTTCCCGGCGTCATCGGCAATCCGGAGTCGCTGAGTGAGGAGTCCTACTCGCAGGATCAGGAGGGTCTGCTGGAGTACCCGGTGTACACCCGTCCAGTCTCCTGGCGTGGCTGGGACGTCCCCGAGGTGCTCATGAGTGGTCACCACGGCCATATCGCGCAGTGGCGCCGGGAACAGTCGCGAGAACTCACCCGACGTCGACGTCCGGACCTCCTCACCGACGAGTGACACGTCCGCACCCGTGCCGGGGCCGGAAAACCCGTAGACGACTGCCCAGGATCGTGGTCCTGACCGGATGGCTCCGTGGTGTTGCGGAAAACCGACGCCAAAAGTGGACTTCACCATGAAAAGCTGACACAATGTATCGCTGTTGTCCGTCCCGGCTCCTGCCACAGGGGGATCGTTCGGGTTCGGAGAATGTCACTGCCTTCAGACCACCAGGTGACCTGTGGCACCGGCGAGGAAAAATCATGAGCAACGTTCTGGACGAGATTGCGCGCAGCGCCATGCGTGACGACATCCCCGAGTTCCGTGCCGGAGACTCGGTCAAGGTGCACGTCAAGGTCGTCGAGGGCAACCGGTCGCGTATCCAGGTGTTCGCAGGAACCGTCATTGCCCGTGACGGCGGCGGGGTCCAGGAGACCTTCACCGTTCGCAAGTCCAGCTTCGGTACCGGCGTCGAGCGCACCTTCCCGCTGCACTCGCCCATCATCGACAAGATCGAGGTGGACCGCCACGGTGCCGTGCGTCGCGCCAAGCTCTACTACCTGCGTGGCCTGCACGGCAAGGCCGCCAAGATCAAGGAGCGCGGCTCCAACCGTTGAGGCTGAGCCCTCAGACGTTTCCACGATGTGGAGAAAGCGGCAGATCATCGATCATGGTGACCTGCCGCTTTTGTCATGGACCGTGATCCGGTGCCGTCGACGCTTCGGTAGGTTGTGAGGAATCAGCCTTTCTCGTGACGGGCTAAGCTGTTTCCCGTCCCCGATCTGCAGTGGGTCATGGACGATGTCGAGCAGGATGGATCAGTGAGCAGAAAAACACATGGCGAGACCAGTACCTCAACCGGCGGCGTCGGTACTCGATTCCTCATGGGGATTCGGGAAATAGTTCTCATCCTCGTTCTGGCACTGGTCATCTCTGCGGTCATCCGAGCCTTCGTGGGCCAGCTCTTCGTCATCCCCTCGGGCTCCATGGAGCAGACCATCGAACCCGGTGATCGTGTCGCTGCCATCAAACCAGCTGATTTCAAACGGGGCGACATCGTCGTCTTCAAGGATTCTGGTCACTGGCTGGGAGCCAACCCCCCCAAGCGTTCCGCTGCTGGGCAGTTTGGCGAATTCGTCGGTGTTCTGCCCAACACGAGCTCGAACTACCTCATCAAAAGGGTCATCGGGATGCCCGGTGACACCGTGTCCTGCTGCGGTCCCAAGGGGCGAATGAGCGTCAACGGCAAGCCGCTGGACGAGAACTCCTACCTGTATCGCACCAATGGCGTGCCAGTGGAACCCTCGCAGATGAGATTCGAGGTGCGGGTACCCAGGGACCGCATCTTCGTCATGGGTGACCACCGGGACGCTTCGGGAGACTCCCGATGCCATCTCAGTGATCCGGCTCCCGGCGCCTACCGTGGGGCCAGCGCATTCATTCCCATCGATGATGTCGTCGGGCCGGCAAAATTCACCGTCTCCCCCTTGTCCCGCATGACGCACTTCTCCACTCCGGAAACCTTCGACGGGATCGCGGACCGGTCGGCCTCGGCTCCCGACAAGGCCGACATCACCCTGCATGATGCCGGGTGCTCCTGAGTCCTGACCAATGGAAGACTCCTCGAACCGTGACCTTGGGGTGACTCGGGCACCGACTGCTCGCAGCTGGCGAGTCGGTACTGGGGTACGCGGGCACGAGCGTCTGCTCACTCGCGCCGGTCTGGGGCCAGTGGCTGGTTGCGATGAGGCCGGTCGTGGTGCCTGCGCTGGCCCCTTGGTGGCAGCTGCCGTGATCCTTGACGACTCTGCCCAGCGCCGTATTCTTGGACTCGCGGATTCCAAGAGGCTCACCGCCAAGACACGTGATCGGCTCTTCGATGAGATCACTGACCGGGCGAGAGCCGTGTCCTGGGCAGTGGTCACCGCAGCCGAGTGCGATCGACTGGGGATGCAGGAGGCCGACATCCAGGGGCTGAGACGAGCCAGCTATCGTCTTGCAGTTCGGCCTGGTTACGTCATCAGTGACGGTTTTGCCGTCGACGGGTTGGACTGTGGCAATGTCGGCATGTGGAAGGCAGACGCCGTGTGTGCCTGCGTCTGTGCGGCCTCGATCGTCGCCAAGGTGGTGCGCGATCGCATGATGATCGACCTGGATGCGCGTCTTCCCGGGTATGACTTCGCCGTGCACAAGGGGTATGCGACGAAGCTGCACCAGCAGAGACTGGAAGCCCTCGGGCCATGCCCAGAGCATCGATTGACCTACGCCAATGTGCGTCGAGCGGCTAGAGTTCTTACATCATGAGCACCGAGGATCTTGAAGAGTACGAGAACCGGGCGGAGTTGTCGCTCTATCGCGAGTACAAGGACGTCGTCGGTATCTTCACCTATGCCGTGGAGACCGAACGACGTTTCTACCTGTGCAATGCCGTCGATCTGAAGGTACGCACCGAAGGCAGTGACGTCTACTACGAGGTGTCCATGGCCGACGCCTGGGTGTGGGACATGTATCGACCGGCGCGATTCGTCAAGACGGCGAAGGTGCTCACCTTCCGCGACGTGTCCATCGAGGAGATCGCACATTCCGAGCTGGAGGTTCCGGAGGCCTGAGCTCTCCAACTGCCGTGTGACCGCGAGATTACGAGGAATGCCAATTCCTGTGGACAACTCGGCGGGTCACGCGTCCGGGAGAATTGGGGTTGTGGACAACTGCCGGTTGACGGCCTGCCACGCATCAGATGGGTGTGGAGGTGGTCCACATGCCAGTCAGACCAGTCGATCAGGACGTCCCCACGACGACTCGCGGCGCCGCGCTGCGAGCCAGGAGGGGACATCGACATCACATCGCCGCATGGGGTGAGGATGTCGCTGCACGCTACGTGACGTCCCTGGGATGGCGAATGGTCGCCCGAAACTGGGTGACGGACATCGGTGAGGCAGACATCATTGCTCTCGATGACGAGGGCTGGGCGGTGCTCGTGGAAGTGCGCACCCGTACCGGCACCGGTTTCGGCACACCCTTGGAATCCATCACCCCGGCGAAACTTCACAAGCTCACTCAGCTGGCCCTGGTCTGGCGACGTCAGCATCCGGAACACCACCACATTCGAGTCGATGTCATCGGTGTGCTGAGGCGCAACTCGGCCGACCCGCAGATCACTCATGTGCGAGGGGTGGGACAATGACCTTGGCCAGTGCACGGTCAGTCGCCCTCATCGGTGTGGCGGGCACGATGGTGGAGGTGGAGGCCGCCACCGCAAGTGGTCTTCCCCGTACCATTCTGGTGGGGCTGCCCGACACCTCGCTGTACGAAGCTCGTGACCGGTGCCGAGCTGCCGTGGCCTCAGCTGGCCTGTCGTGGCCCGCGCAGGCCCTGACCATCAATCTCACCCCAGCCTGTCTGCCCAAGGCAGGTACCCACTTCGACCTTGCCATCGCGGCAGCAGCCCTGGCAGCAGACGAAGTCATCCCCACGGCCATGCTCTCCTCGACGGTGCTGCTGGGTGAGCTGGGACTGGATGGACGGGTCCGTCCGGTGCGGGGTGTGCTCCCAGCGTTGCTGGCAGCCCGGGAGGCGGGCTTTCACCGCGCCGTCGTCCCGCGTGGACAGGCTGCCGAGGCCAGGCTCGTCGAGGGGATGGCCGTGACATCGGTGGGGCACCTCAGTGAGCTCATCGACGTGTTGCACGGGCGTGCGCCACGTGAGGAGGACGCTGACGAGCCGCTCGCGCAGCCCTCCACCGCAGACCCCTCGAGTGCTGGGCGAGGAGATTTCTCCGAGGTCATCGGACAGCTGGAGGCACGTCATGCCATGGAGGTGGCAGCAGCAGGTCGACATCACATCGTGCTGCGTGGGGCACCGGGGTGTGGCAAGTCCATGTTGGCGGCGCGACTGCCGACGATTCTTCCCCCACTGGATGAGAAGGAGGCACTGGAGGTCACCGCGGTGCACTCCCTCGTGGGAAATGGTGCGGTCCATGAGCTCATGACGACACCCCCGTTGTCCGAGCCACACCACAGCGTGTCGATGGCGGCGATGGTCGGGGGAGGAGCTCGTGTGGCACGTCCCGGAGCGGTGTCGTTGGCCCATCGTGGGGTGCTCTTCCTCGACGAGGCACCGGAGTTTCCACCGCGAGTGCTCGACGCGCTGCGCGGTCCGCTGGAGAACGGGTACGTGACGATCTGTCGCTCCCAGGCCCAGACCACCTATCCGGCACGGTTTCAGCTCGTCATGGCACTCAATCCCTGCCCATGTGGGCTGGCAGACGACCGAGATGGCGGGTGTCGATGCACACCGCAGATGGTGCTCCGATACGCCAGTCGCATTTCCGGGCCGATCCTGGACCGGGTCGACATCCATCAACGTATGCGCCCACTCACCAAGATGCATCTCGTCGGTGCCACGAGTCTGCCGCAGGGCGAGTCGAGCAGGACTGTGGGGGAACGCGTCCAGGAGGCCCGCCACCGTGCTGCCCGACGCTGGGCAGGTACTCCGTGGCGCGTCAACGCAGAAGTTCCCGGCTCACAGCTTCGGAAAAGACTTCCCTCACCGGCGGCCGTCCAGGTCATCGAGGATGCCCTGGCACGCAGACAACTCACCGCACGCGGAGTCGACAAGGTACTGCGCATTGCATGGACCGAGGCCGACCTGGCTGGTTGCGATGACGTGACTGCCACGCACATTCGACAGGCCATGGCACTGCGGCAGGGGAATTGATCATGACGTGGGACGACGAACGACGTGCCCGAGCTGGCCTGTGTGCAGTATGTTCCCCAGGAGATCCCTGGTTGCGGCGTGCGCTGCACGACAGGAGCGCAGTCGAGCTCTGGGACGTCATTTCACACAGCAGTGAGGAGGATGCTCGTACCAGACGAGCTCACAAGTTGAGCGTGGACAGGCTCATGGACACCACCGAGGAACTGGGTTTTGAATTCCTCATCCCCACCGATGAGCAGTGGCCGGTGAGCCTGGGCGATCTTGACTTTGTCGACGAGCACCTGGGTGGGCCACCAGTAGGGCTGTGGACCCGCGGACATGCCGACCTCGCCAACCGTGTCACGAACTGTGTGGCCATTGTCGGATCTCGGGCAGCGACGAGCTATGGGCAGGACGTTGCCTCGGAACTGGCCTTTGACCTCGCCCGGCGCAGTGACATTCCCGATCACACGTCGTGGACGATCATCTCTGGGGGAGCCTTCGGTGTCGACGTGGCGGCGCATCGCGGGGCACTGGCGGCGCGGGGTTGCACTGTGAGCGTTCAGGCAGGTGGGCTTGACCAGCTCTACCCGCGAGGGAACACCGCAGTTCTGGAGCACGTCGCCTGCGGTGGAGCATTGGTGTCAGAAGTACCGCCGGGTGCTCATCCCACCAAACCCGGATTCCTGGCGCGCAACCGTCTCATTGCAGCAATGTCTTCTGGAGTGGTCATCGTCGAAGCCGGGACTCGATCAGGAGCACTGAACACGACGATGTGGGCCAATGCGCTCATGCGACCTGTGATGGCCATTCCGGGGCCAGTGACCTCATCCATGTCCGCAGGTACCCATCGGCTCATTCGAGACAACCAGGCTGTTCTGGTACGCGATGCTGACGACGTCAGCGCCCAGATTGGACCATTGCAGCCTGAGCTGCCACCAGTGCGTTCGCCGCAGCGGCAGATTGACACCTTGCGCTCGGATCTGTTGGCAGTTCACGAGGCGCTCCCGGCCTCCGGGGGATCCTGGGTTGATGAGATCGCACTCGATGCTGGAGTGGCGGTGAGTGAGTGCCTGGCGTTGTTGGCGGAGCTGGCTGAGCTGGGGATGGCGCAGCGGGGAGCAGATGGCACCTGGTCAGTGGTACCACCATGGCAGCGGGGTGCGTGCGGCATGTGACTGATCTGCGAGTGACTGCTCACCCATGCAATTCATGGTGACGCATGAAGACGTCACGCAGTTCTGATTCTTGGACGTGGTTCCAAAAACTTTGGTGACACTAAGCATGTGTCAGTCATGCACTGATACTCACTGCAGATGGATCAGGGCGAGGAGTGGATGGGCGATGCCATCGGTAGACGGAAAAGGCCCGATCTGGACGGATCCAGATCGGGCCGACATGCCTGTTTCAGTGAGACGGCTCACTTGTTCTTGTCGGCAACCTCGGAAATCTTGTCGTTGAGGTTCGAGGTGGCTTCCTTGACGTCGTCCTTGAGTCCCTCGACGACCTGACCGAGCTTGCCCTTGGCCTTGTCGCTCGAGCCCTCGTTCTTGAGGTCCTGGCTGTCGGTAGCCTCCCCGATCTTTTCCTTGGCTGTTCCCTTGAGCTCGTCACCCTTGCTCTGAATCTTGTCGTCAAGTGCCATGTCAAGTCCTTTCGTGAACTGTTGTGGGAATGACGCTCGAGGTTCCCGAGCATCTGGATCCACTCATTGTGGATGGCTCCACAGGGCCGGTGTGTACCAGCACTGAGCACAATGCTACGTCGTTGTGCATTATTCCTGAGCTGAATCCAAGAATTTGTTGGTGTGTGCACGCAACAGTGTCGAAGCAGGGGCACTGTGGTGATCGAGGCGTGAGCACTCCGCAGCGAGGTGTGTCAGGCGACCAGCCCGGAACGACCACATGATCCATGTGAGATGTCACGCCGAGATGGCGTAGGTTTGTGCCATGAATGCACGCACCCCATTCATTGCCGGTCTCGTGACCGTTCCGCTGGCTGTTTCTGCCATCATGGCAGCTGCCCATCCCACCACGGCTGCCGCAGAAAGTGCCCCGGTTGTGCCCATCGTGACTTCCCAGAAGCACAACGAGTACGTCAACAGTCTCGCTGAGGCTAGGGATACGGTGGCGAACACGGAGGAACAGGAATCATTCACTCGCGACGAGACTGCAGCAGCCTTGAAGGCCACGGTGGCCGATGACGTTGCCGGGGTGGCGGCAGCCCAGACCAGTCTTGACGCCGCTCATGCGTCGCTGGCCGCTGCCAGGAAACGTGCGGTCAGCACCGAGAAGCAGGCCATGAAGGCCGGGGACAAGTTGACTGAGGCACGCAAGGTCTTCGAGGCGGCCAAGCAGAACTCTCGCATGACGAAGTCCGACCACGACGCCGCCCGGTCAGCGTACGAAAGCGCCAGGAAGGCTGCCGACGAGGCCGACGCAGAATTGGACAGGGCCAACTCGAAGGTCGCTGACACTGACAAGGCGAACTCCATTGCCCGGGGTGAGCTTGCCAAGGCGCAGAAGGCCGAGGTGCATGCCCAGGGCGTCTGTCTGGCCGCTCAGAGCGCCGTCGACCAAGCGGCGGCTGAGGTGGATCAGACAAGGGCTGCTCTGGCCGCAGCACTCGAGCAAGGCGTGGATTCACCCACGGATCTCCAGGCCAGGGTTGACGCTGCCCTGCGTGTCTGGAACGAGGCTGAGCATACGTTCGAGGATGCCAGAAAGAGCAGACTTCAGGCCGAGGAGGTCGTCTCCGCCGCGGAGAAGAAGGCCGAGGGAGCCACCCAGGCTCACGACGCCGCGGTTTCCGCCGGCTCCGATCTCGCTGCACGTCGTGCCCAGGCCCGGGCCACGCTGGATGCTGCCCGGCACCATCTTGCCGAGACCAGGAAGGCCGACGCCGACGCCCAGCAGCGCGTGGCCGAGGCCAGTGCTGTTGTGCAGGAGGCCAGTCAGGATCGCGCAGATGCCGTTGGAATGGTTGGTGCCACGTCCTCGGCTGTGGAGAAGGCGGAAGCAGACAAGGTTGCTGCTGATGAGCGTCTGGCCCATTGGAGCAACGTCATGATCGACGATCTCATTGCAGCGGGATCCTTCGGTGAGGACCCCACCATCGATGCCCTTGTCAAGAAATTTGTCCAGGCTCGTGCCACTGCGGAGTATGCCAAGGCGGCTCTGGAGAAGGTAGCTGCGACCGAGGCGGAGGACTCTGCTGCGTACGCCGCCGCCTTGGCCAGGTACCGGACAGCTGTGGCCGATCTGGACAAGGCCGAGAAAGCCCTCGCCACTCATCTTTCCGCCAACACTGGTCGAGAACGAGAAACTCTTTCCGCCATCACCAGCCGAGGAACGGATCAGAGCGCAAGGACCGCCTCCGAATTGCCATCTGCCACAGCTGGTACCACGACGGTCACCAATGTGTCGCACCGCAAGGTGGCTGAGCAGCCGGGTGGACGAGTGGACAATCCGGTACACATCGGACTGCCACCCACCGGTGTCGACTCCGATCCGGTGAGCAGCTTGGGCTACATCGCAGCATCCCTGACCCTCGCCATGGGGATCACGATTTCGCGTCGCAAACGCTGAGCAGCAGATTCTGCCTCCTCTACTTGAGTGTTCCCGGCCGCTCGGACAGCTGAAGGACGTTCATTGACTGGCATCCTCACACCCCAGTCTTGTCTCCGCAGGTTCCTGAGGGGTGTTCAGACGGTCGTCAGATCAGGTATGGATGGAAGCATTTGATCGGGGCGTGGCAGGTGAGCAGATGGGATACGGGTGCCGCCTCGTGCTCCGAGAAGTCTGTGCTGACGGATGTGAGGAGCGGGAGCACACGGAGAAGCAACAAGGCCGGTGACCAGGATTCTCACCTGGTCACCGGCCTACGCCACTGTGTCCGGAAGAGGACTTGAACCTCCACAGCCTAAAAGCGGCCACTAGCACCTCAAGCTAGCGCGTCTACCAATTCCGCCACCCGGACGTGTGTCCTGCTGAATCACGTATGAACCACTCGGACAAGACAAGGATAGTAGTGGAAGATCCAGCAGCAATGCAAATCAACGTTCGACCTCCCAGAATCTGGGCGGGTCGTGGCATGGCGATCGCCGGTGGCATCATTGGGTCATGGTAGACATCTCTTCACCAAGTGTCGTGTCCAACACCCCCGACGCCGAGGTCATCGACATCTGCCAGCGTCTGGTGCGTATCGATTCATCCAACTATGGGGCCAATGGAGCTCGTGGTGAGACCGAGGTTGCCGACGTCGTGGCTGAACTGCTTGCCGAGATCGGTGTCACGTCCACCCGGTACAGCGCCGTGGAGGGGCGTCCGTGCCTGGTGGCCGACTGGGTCCCCGAAGGTACGGACACCTCCCGTCCATTCCTGTTGTTGCATGGCCACTCCGATGTCGTCCCCGCTGCCGCCGAGGACTGGACGGTGGATCCGTTCAGCGGCGAGATTCGCGATGGATTTCTGTGGGGCCGTGGCACGTTGGACATGAAGGACTTCCTTGCGATGATCCTCTCAGCCATTCGGGCCAGACACCGCCGTGGCGAGGTGCCGTCGCGTCCAGTTCGATTCATCCTCTTCGCCGACGAGGAAGGTTCGGGTGATCTGGGCTCCACCTGGATGGGGCAGAACCATCCTGAGGTGTTCGACGGAGTCACCGAGGCCATCAGTGAGGTCGGTGGATTCTCCCTGCCCACCCCGTCGGGCAAACGCGCCTATGTCGTGCAGTCTGCCGAGAAGGGGCTGTGGTGGTTCCGCATGAAGGCCACTGGCCTGGCCGGACATGGGTCGATGCACAATCCGAACAATGCCGTCACTCGGCTCGCTGCAGCCGTCAATCGGATCGCAAGTCATCAGTGGCCAGATCTACGTCATCCCGTGCAGGAGGAGTTCCTCGCCAAGGCTGCCGAGCTGTGGAACCTCACCATCGACCGTGACAACGTGGAGAGGTCGCTTGCCCCACTGGGGCCGTTGGCGCTCATGGCTGGGTCCGGGTGCACCAACATGGTCACTCCCACTGTGCTCGACGCCGGTTACAAGGCCAATGTCATTCCCAGTCGTGCCACTGCCGAGCTGGATGCCCGATTCATCCCCGGTCACGAGGACGAGATGGTGGCCACCATCAAGGAACTTGCCGGCGAGGGGATCGAGTTCGAGACGATCAGTACCAAACCCTCGGTGGAGGCGCCGTGGCGCGGGCCTGCCGTGGATGCCATCACGAGTGCCCTGCAGGCCGAGGACGATGGTGCCGTCGTGCTGCCCTTCCTCAATCCTGCCGGCACCGATGGCAAGGGCTTTGGCGAACTGCCCAATGGTCGCCACATCGACTGCTACGGATGCACCCCGCTGCGTCTGCCCGAGGGCTTTGAGTTCCTGTCGCTGTTCCACGGTGTCGACGAGCGCGTCCCACTCGACGCACTGCAGTTCGGTGCCCGTGTCGTCGATCGAATTCTGGGGGAGTCCTGAGATGACGGAGAACACCTGCACCATCACCATTGACGGCAAGACCGTTGAGCTCCCGGTGGTCGAGGGGACGACGGGGGATCGGGCCATCGACATCTCGCGGCTGCGCGAACTCACCGGTGTGACGACCTTGGATTCGTCCTTGGCGAACACGGCGTCGTGCCGGTCGGCGATCTCGTGGATCGACGGCGAGAACGGGCGTCTGCTCTACCGAGGAATCCCGATCGAGACCTTGGCCGAGAACAAGGTGTCGTTCGTGGAGACGGCGATGCTGCTCATCACTGGTCGGCTGCCGACCCCGGCGGAGCGCAATGACTTTTCCGAGCTGTTGGCGCGCAACTCGGCACTGCATCGCAACATGGATCTGCACTTCAACGCCTTCCCGCCCAACAGCCATCCGATGGCGATCATGTCGGCGATGATCAATGCGATGAGCACCCATGATCGTCCGAAGATCACCGACGAGGACTCCGCCATTCGCAACTCGGCCAAGCTCATGTCGCGAGTGCGTACCATCGCAGCTGCGTCGTACAAGGCTTCGGTGGGTGAGCCAGCCATCTATCCGCGGATGGACCTCAAATACGTGGAGAACTTCATGCACATGATGTTCTCCCTACCGTACCAGCTCTACGAGCCCGATCCCGTCGCGGCACGTGCCCTCAACCTGTTCTTCGTCCTGCATGCCGACCACGGCCAGAACTGCTCGACGACGGCGGTGCGGACCGTTGGTTCCTCTGGTGCCAATCTGTTCGCCTCGGCCTCGGCGGGGGTGTGTGCCCTGTGGGGCGATCGGCACGGTGGGGCCAACGTCAACGCAGTTCGTCAGTTGCAGACCATCAAGGAATCTGGCCTCACCCCGGCGCAGTACGTGGCGCGAGCCAAGGATGGCAAGGTGCGCATTGCTGGTTTCGGTCATCGGGTGTACCGCAACTGGGACCCGCGGGCTCGGGTGCTGCGCAAGGTGGTTGGACCGCTGCTGGAGCGGATGGATCGTCAGGACCCATTGCTCGACATCGCCCAGGAGCTGGAGGAGGCCGTTCTGGCCGACGACTACTTCATCGAGCGTCGTCTGTACCCCAACGTCGATTTCTACTCCGGGATCGTGCTGCGAGCCCTGGGAATCCCGCTGAACATGTTCACCGTGATGTTCGCCATCGGACGGGTCCCCGGTTGGATCGCGCACTGGCTCGAGCAGTTCAACGATCCGAGCATTCGTATCTGCCGACCTCGGCAGGTCTACGACGGGCCGGCATCGATGACGTGGGTGCCTCGTGAGGAGCGGTCGTAACCACTGATTGCATCCAATCGCCCGGGGCCTGAATCGGCCCCGGGCGATTGGCACAGGGGTGGCTGGAAGGTGCGGGGATCCTCCGTTGGTGTGGAGGGTTGCCGTGCGGGCACCCGCACTGCGTGGGTACTTGCCCGTCTCGTCGGTGTCGATCGAGGAAACCTCACACCCGGTGAGCGGAGGCGTTCCAGGACACCCCACGGATTCTCAGTCCACGTACTCGGTCAGCCCTGGCCGGCGTCCTGCTGGGGTTTGCGTCGAGCCAGGTTGGGCCCACCGGTGATGTCGTCGAGGGCCGTGGTGATCTCGTCGGGCAGGCTCATGTCCGCTGTCGCGAGCAGCTCTGCAAGTTGCTTGCGGTGGCGCGGTCCCACCAGGGCACATGCCACCGTCGGTGCATCTCGCACCCAGCACAGTGCCACCTGGGCTGGCGTCATGCCCAATCCTTCTCCGGCCTTGGCCACGGCGTCGACGACGGCTCGAGGCTTTTGCGCCAGATATGGCTCGACGAACCACGAAAGTTCCTGCGATGCCGCCCGGGAGTCACGCGGCGTGTCGGTGCGGTAGCGTCCGGCCAGCACACCTCGTCCCAGGGCCGACCAGGCGAGGATCCCCATGTGGTGGAAGGCTGCTGCCGGGATGACCTCGATCTCGGCGCGACGTGCCAACAGGGAGTACTCCACCTGGTTGCTGACGATGGGGATGCGCGATCCCATGGCCTTCTGCCAGGTGGCCGCAGTGGCCGACTGCCACCCCACGAAGTTCGACACCCCGACGTAGCGAGCCTTGCCGGAGGTCACTGCATGGTCCAGCACCTCGCAGGTTTCCTCGATCGGTGCGGATCCCCAGGCGTGCACCTGCCACAGGTCGACGTGATCGGTCCTCAGGCGTCGCAATGAGCCCTCCAGATCCTTGAGCAGAGCAGTTCTGGAGGTGTCGATGATCCGGGTGCCGTCCTCGACGCGGAATCCGGCCTTGGTGGAGATGACGAGATCGTCACGAGTCAGGTCGGTGTGCATGAGCTTTCCCAGCAGCTCCTCGGCCTGACCGGAGCCATAGGTGGGCGCGGTGTCGACGAGCGTGCCACCGGCTTCGACGAAGTCATGCACCATGGCCCGGGCCTGCGCGGTCGGGGTGGTGCTTGCCCACGTCAACGTCCCCAACCCCAGCCGTGACACCTGCAGGCCGCTGGCTCCGACGGTTCTCGACGCCATCTGTGTCCTTCCCATGAGATTCTCGACACAAACCATAATGGCAAGAGTCGGCGAAGGCTGGGCAACGTGCGTCGGTGAAACCGTCATCAGGCACTACAGTGAGCTGCATGACGCGTATCACCCATCGGCTCCATCACCCCGATCGCGTCGTCGCCGGCAGTGTGGGGGAGCCTGGACATCGTACCTTCCACATTCAGGTGCGTCAGTCCAATGAACTGTTCACCATGCTCTGCCACAAGGAACAGCTGCAGACCCTCGCCGACAGCCTCGATCGGCTGCTCAACGATCTGCATCGACTTTCGGAGGGACGACTACCCATCCCGCCCCAGGCGGATGAGGCTGATGATCAGCGGCCCCTCGAGCTGCCGATGGAGACCGAGTTCGAACTGGGCACCGTTGCCCTGCTGTGGGAGGAGATCCGCAATCTGGTGGGGCTGGACTTCTTCGCAGTCACCGATGACGAGGTGATGGCTGCCGATCCGCAATTCCTGCTCGATCTCTCTCCCCAGGCCGCTCCTGACTCGGTGGAGATTCGAATGCCTCCCGCAATGGCTCGTCAATTCGCCGCTCGGTGCCGGCAGGTCATTGCCGCTGGACGTCCGATCTGTCCGTTCTGTGCCCAGCCCATGAACCCCGGTGGCCACCTCTGCCCTCGTGCCAACGGATATCGACGGCCGCTGTTCCTGTGACCATTCGTGTACCGTGTGTCCACCGATGGTGGTGGGGCTGGGATGAGTGTCGGTGCAGCCAGCATGGCTGTCCATCGGCACCCCAGGAGGAACCTGACAGGGTCTCACCGTTGTCAACAGGTGCTGCCCCGGGGAGCGGCAGTCGTGGGGGAGGGGAGTTTCATGGGTGAGGCGCTGACTCAGATCGTCAATGCCCAGCTGGACGTGGGTCTGGGCAAACCGGTGCTGTACCGAGAGGTCGTCGGCAACGTCTTCGGACTCGCCTCGGCCATCGGTGGTGCTCATCGGAAGGTGTGGGCGTGGCCGGTTGGCATCATGGGAAATCTCGTGCTGTTCACCGTGTTCCTGGGTGCGGTGTTCCACACCCCGCAGAATCTCGACATGTGGGGGCAGGCCGGTAGGCAGGTGTTCTTCCTCATCACCTCGGCCTATGGCTGGATCGTCTGGGCCGGCACCCGACGGGGCAACGTGACGTCCAAGGTTGGGGTCTTCCCACGTTGGGCCACCCGATCCGAGCGTGTCGTCGCTGGAGGAGCTGCACTCATCATGCTTGGTGTCTGCTACGTCGTCCTCAGGGCATTGGGATCGTGGGGGCCGCTTGCCGACTCATGGATCCTCACCGGCTCCATCCTCGCCACCTTCGGGATGGCACGTGGCTGGAACGAGTTCTGGTTCGTGTGGATTGCCGTGGACGTCGTCGGTGTTCCGTTGCTGCTCGCGGCCCAGTACTATCCCAGTGCCATCATGTACATCTTCTACGGGCTGTTCTGCCTGTACGGTTTTCTGCTGTGGCGTCGGACCCAGAGGGAACAGTCCCGGAAAACCGATCTGGCTGCCAGATCCCACGTTCCCGGTGAGACCTCGGGGCCGCGACAGACGCACTGATCCGATTCCCCCATCCGAAAGTGTTCGGAGGGCTCTGGGCAACCGGGTCCGCTGGTTGAGCACGACGAGGAGACGATCACGGGGCAACTTACCCTTGAGTCGTGAGCAAATCGTTTGAGCAGCTTTTCGCAGAACTCACCACCAAGGCCCGCAATCGCCCCGAGGGCTCCGGCACCGTCGCCGAGCTGGACCATGGCGTGCATGCCATTGGCAAGAAGGTCGTCGAGGAGGCGGCTGAGGTGTGGATGGCCGCTGAGTACGAGGGCAAGGATCGTGCTGCCGAGGAGATCAGTCAGGAGATCTATCACCTGCAGGTGATGATGATCAGTCTTGGCCTCACCTTGGACGACGTGTATGAGTACCTGTGAGGTGTGATGATGTCGAGATCAGTCCCCAACCCTGATCAGTGCGCAAACTCGGACCTGCTGCGCATAGCCCTGCCCAACAAGGGCACCCTGTCGGACGCGTCGGCTCAGCTGTTGCGGGAAGCCGGCTATCGGCAACGCACCGATCGCAAAGACCTCACCTTGCGAGACGAGGACAATGGCGTCGAGTTCTTCTATCTGCTATCTGCGTCCGCGTGACATCGCGGTCTACGTGGGTGAGGGCACCCTGGATCTGGGCATCACCGGGCGAGACCTGTTGCACGACTCCGGTGCCTCGGCAGCGGAGGTTCGGGGCTTGGGCTTCGGACGTTCCCGGTTCCGCTTTGCCGGTCCGCAGACGGGAGCACGCACTCCCGCCGAACTCGACGGGCGACGCATCGCGACCTCCTATCCCCGGTTGCTGCAGGAGTTCCTGACTGCCCACTCCATCGACGCCCGCATCGTCAAACTTGACGGCGCAGTGGAGTCATCGATCAGCTTGGGGGTGGCCGATGCCATTGCCGACGTCGTGGAGACCGGTACGACCCTGCGTAAGGCTGGGCTGAGTCTCTTCGGTGAGACGATCCTGGAGTCCGAGGCGATCGTCATCCAACGCCAGGACTTCACTGGTGGAACGATCTTCGAGCACTTCCTGCAACGCATCAATGGTGTCCAGGTGGCGCGGGAGTACGTCATGCTCGACTACGACGTGCCGGAGGACGCTCTGGACCGCGTCATCGAGTTGACGCCGGGGTTGGAGTCCCCGACGATCTCCCCGCTGAGCAGAACGGGGTGGTACGCCGTGCGCGCCATGGTGGGTCGCGGACTCGTGCAGTCACTCATGGACGAGCTGTGGGATGCCGGTGCCCGTGCGATCATCTCCACGGAGCTCTCGGCCTGCAGATTGTGAGCGGTTCAGATCCCGCGATCCTTGAGGATCTTCTCGAGCTCCTCGTCCTCGGGTGACATCCCGGATCTGCGGGACGCAGCGGGTGAGGATGCGGTCCGTCGGGTCTTGGTGGCTCCTGCCTGAGAGGACTGAGAGGTGGGCGCAGTGGGCTTCCCCGCCGCTCCGGCAGCCCTGCGCTCCCGATGCTCGGCACGACGCTGTCGGGCTTCCTCCCTCGTCAGTGGGGTCATGAATCCTGCCCCGATCCATGTGAGCAGGCCGATGGCGGCGACGATCACACCCGTCCAGATCGTCGTCGTCATCTGGGTGTGTGCGAACCAGTTCACCACGAGGGCGAGTGCGCGTACCAGCAGCCGCATGAGACCTGTGACGAGCAGGCCGATGGGAACGAGCGCCAGGCCCAGTCCGCGGAGCACGGGCCGCCAGGAACGTCGGGCGAGCCATCCGAATATGGCCCAGAGCACTGGGAGCACGGTGGTGATGATCGTGACGAGGATGACGATGCTGGTTTCGTCCATGCGTCAACCTAACCACATGCGAGATGACGGTGGTCCATATTCGCTCAGGACGAGCGAGTACGTGGACGATGGGGAGGGTTGTGGTGTCGCAGACCTGTCACGTGTGCGCAGCGGTGGGCGCACAACGGTAGGATCGGGTGGGCGTCCGACGTGGTCATTGCGGATCATTGCGAGGCATGGGGAACGCTGCCACGATCTTGTGGCAGGGATTTTGTGCCAGGTCCCAGCTGTTCTATACTCTCCGCGTGACCAGCCGCGAGGTGGTCTGTGGAAGTGGAGGCCTGATCTCCCACCCGAGCGGAGCTCGTGACTGCGAGCAGCTCAGAGTTTCTGCCGGGTTCGTGGCCCGTCGTCAAGACGTGCTGGCTGCTGCGTGTTGACATGCGTCGCCGCAAGCAGTTCTGTGTCAGGCTCCTGCATCTGCAGGAGCCTTTTTGTCTGTCCTGACTCGGTCGGTCCTTGGCATTGTGCACATGAGCACAGTCGGGCCAACTGTCGCGGTTGTCACGGTCGACGAGAATACGAGTCCTTGGAGGAAGCATCAGCACTGAACCCCGCATCAACGAGCGGATCCGAGTTCCCGAGGTACGCCTGGTCGGGCCAAATGGCGAACAGGTCGGTATCGTCCGGGTGGAGCAGGCCATGCAGTTGGCCCGTGAACATGGACTTGACCTGGTGGAGGTGGCCCCGCAGGCCCGTCCCCCTGTCGTCAAACTCATGGACTACGGCAAGTTCAAGTACGAAGCTGCCCAGAAGGCCCGTGAGGCTCGTCGCAATCAGTCGAATGCCATCATCAAGGAGATGAAGCTTCGGCCCAAGATTGACGATCACGACTACGAGACCAAGAAGGGCCATGTCGTGCGCTTCCTCAAGGGCGGCGACAAGGTCAAGATCACGATCATGTTCCGTGGGCGTGAGCAGTCTCGGCCGGAGCTCGGCGTCAATCTCCTCAAGCGTCTTGCCGACGACGTGGCCGAGTACGCCACCGTCGAGTCGCCTCCCAAGCAGGAGGGGCGCAACATGCTCATGATCCTGGCCCCGACCCGCAAGAAGACCGAGGCGCGTGCCGACCAGCGTGCCGAGCGTGATCGCAAGGCTGCCGAGCGTGCCGCCGCGGCCGAAGCGGACAAGGCCTACGAGGCCCGTCAGCGAGCCGCAGCCGCTGGGCAGGCAAAGAAGAAGAAGGGTCCCGCCGACAACATGGACCCTGACATCGACCTCTGATCCGTCGGGGATCAGATCCACTCCAGGCGGTCGCATGGCCGCATGACTATGAAATGGAGCCACCATGCCGAAGATGAAGAGCCACTCGGGTGCCAAGAAGCGTTTCAAGGTGACTGGTTCTGGCAAGATCGCCCACAACCGCGCTGGAAAGCGTCACCTCAACGAGCACAAGTCCTCGCGTCGCACTCGCCGTCTGACCGGCCAGTCCGTGCTGCCCAAGGGTGCGGCCAAGAAGGCCAGCAAGCTGCTGGTCAAGCACCCGGGCCGCTGAGACCACCTCAATCATCCGCGTCCGGGTCCCCGTGGTTCGGACCACAGAAACTTCGCCCGAGTCCGTCGGCTCGGACACATGAACCCCGAGTCCGTCGGCTCGGACACATGAACCCCGAGTCCGTCGGCTCGGACACATGAACAAGGAGAGCAACTATGGCACGCGTCAAGCGTTCTGTGAATGCCAAGAAGAAGCGTCGCACAGTCCTCGATCAGGCCTCGGGCTACCGCGGCCAACGCTCGCGCTCGTACCGCAAGGCCAAGGAGCAGCTGCTGCACTCCGGCACCTATGCGCTGCGTGATCGCCGCGCCAAGAAGGGTGACTTCCGGTCGCTGTGGATCCAGCGCATCAATGCTGCAGCTCGCGCTGAGGGCATGACCTACAACCGGTTCATCAATGGTCTGAAGAATGCCGGTGTCGAGGTGGATCGCAAGATGCTTGCCGAGCTTGCCGTCAGTGACCAGGCTGCCTTCGCCCAGCTCGTGGCTGTCGCGAAGCAGAACCAGCCCGCGAGCACTGCTGCGTGAGTGACATCACGATGACCGACGGGTCGGGCGCCTTGCCTCCCATCTCCAAGGGGGCGCTGCGTTCGGCCCGTCGTCTGTTGTCCCGACGTGGTCGGGACGATGCCGGGCAGTTCCTCGCCGAGGGCGCCCAAGCAGTTCGGGAGGCCCTGCGTTGGTCGGGGCGGGTGAGCCTGCTGGCCACCTGTGATCCGGATCGTGACGTCGACTTCATCGCGATGGCTCGGCAGCGTGGTATTCGTAGTGTCCTTCTCGATGAGGCCCAGGTCGAGACTCTTTCGGAGACCGTGACGAGCCAGGGGCTCTTCGCCGTGTGTCAGAGACTTGCCAGCGATGAGTTACCCGTCCTCGAGGATCCCAGACTCGTCGTCATCTGCGCCCAGGTGCGGGATCCGGGCAATGCGGGAACGGTGATTCGATGCGCTGACGCCTTCGCCGCCGACGCCGTCATCCTCACTCGCGGGTCGGTCGATCCACACAATCCCAAGACGGTGCGTGCCTCGGTCGGTTCCTTCTTCCACCTACCGGTGTCGGTGGGTGTCGATTCGGTCAGCGCTGTGCGGTGGGCCCACGATCATGGCATGCAGGTGCTTGCCGCCGACGGCGGGGGAGACAGCCTTGACGAGCTGTCGCGCAGTGGTGCCCTGGCTCGACCAACAGCCTGGTTGATGGGCAATGAGGCATGGGGCCTCCCCGAGGCCGAGCGCAATCTGGCCGACGCGATTGTCGGTGTGCCGATGTGGGGCCGGGCGGAATCACTGAATCTGTCGACGGCAGCCGGCATCTGCCTGTATGCGACGGCAAGTGCCCAACGTGCTGGGGGATCCGACTGACTGCCTTGGCAACGTGCTGGGTACGACACACCTGCTGAACCGTGGCGTGCCTGCTGAACTGTGGTGTGGACGTGCAGACACACAGCAGAGTCGGTGCACGGTAAGCCCATGATGGGCGCCCAGCGATACGTCGATCAGCACTTTCACTAAACTTGCCAGTGACGCGGGGGAGCCCCCGTGCACATCTGGCCAACATCAGGGAGGGAGGCCCATGAGCGGGCCCAACACTAATTACGACCCGGTGCAGGTGAGCGCCTTGGACGAGCAGAACGTCGCGCAACGCGTCGACGAGGCGCTCAGTGCCATTGAGCAGGCCACCAGCACCGCGCAGCTCAAGCAGGTTCGTCTGGACCATGCCGGGGATCGTTCACCGCTGGCCCTGGCCAACCGTGAGATCGGGGCGCTCCCTCCTGCCGCTCGCAAGGAAGCGGGCCAGCGCATCGGCAAGGCACGTGGCCGAGTCTCCCAGGCCCTCAAGGCCAAGCAGACGGAACTGGCCTCCGCCGAGCTCGAGGCTGCGCTGGCCAGCGAGACGGTTGACGTCACCCTGCCGGTCACCACACATCCGCGGGGGGCCGTCCACCCACTCACCGCTCTCATGGACATGGCAGCCGATGTCTTCGTCTCCATGGGCTGGCAGGTGGCCGAGGGGCCGGAGGCGGAGTCGGAGTGGTTCAACTTCGACGCCCTCAACCTTGGTACCGATCATCCTGCCCGGGCCCTGCAGGACACCTTGTGGCTCGACCCGGTCTCCGACGGCAAGTGCATGCGTACCGCCACCAGCCCGGTGCAGATCCACACCCTGCTCTCCCAGAAACCCCCGGTACGCATCGTGAGCCCCGGCAAGGTGTTTCGTGCCGATGAGTACGACGCCACCCATCTGCCGGTCTTTCACCAGATCGAGGGACTCTGCGTCGATCGTGACGTCACCATGGCCCACCTCAAGGGCACCCTGGACGCCTTCGCACAGGCCATGTTCGGCGAGGTGCGTACCCGGTTCCGTCCGCACTACTTCCCGTTCACCGAACCCAGTGCCGAGGTCGATCTCGAGTGCTTCGTGTGCCACGGTGCCTCGGTGGATGATCCCGAGCATCCCTGCCGCACCTGCAAGTCCGAGGGCTGGATCGAATGGGGCGGTTGTGGCATGGTCAACCCGCGGGTGCTCACTGCCTGCGGTGTCGACACAGCTGAGTTCACCGGTTTTGCGTTCGGAATGGGCATCGACCGCACCGTCATGTTCCGCAACAATGCCCCCGACATGCGTGGTTTCGTCGAGGGTGACGTTCGTTTCAGCCGTTCCCTGATGGGAGGAGCACGATGAGGGTACCTATGAACTGGTTGCGCGAGCTCATCGCGCTGCCCGAGGGCACGACCACTGTCGACGTGGCACGCACCCTCACCGAGCACACGGCTGCCGTCGAGCGCATCGAGCGAGTCGGTGGCGAGGTGAGTGGCCCGGTCGTCGTGGGCCAAGTGTTGTCGATGGTCCCCGAATCGCACAAGAACGGCAAGACGGTCAACTGGTGCCGCGTCGACGTCGGCCCAGCACTCAACGCCCAGGGTCATCCCAAGAACGTTGAGGAGGGCGTCGAGGGTCGTGGCATCGTCTGTGGCGCACACAACTTCCAGGTGGGTGACTTCGTCGTCGTCTCACTGCCCGGATCCGTCCTGCCGGGCGGTTTCGAGATCTCTGCCCGCCGCACCTACGGTCACATGTCCGACGGCATGATCTGTGCCGTTGACGAACTGGGGATTGGTGAGGACCACACCGGTATTCTCGTGCTGCCCAGCTCCGTCGACGGTCATGCACTGGTGCCCGGTGAGGATGCCAGGACGATTCTCGACATTCCCGAGGACGTCCTCGAGGTGGATGTCACCCCCGACATCGGCTACTGCATGTCCATGCGCGGGATTGCTCGCGAGATTTCCGGGGTTCTCGGTGGGGCATTCAGCGACATCTACGGCGGTATTGGCACTGCCAGCTCCGAGGATTGCGTGGATGGCCCCGTCGCAGTCGAGGGACCGGTGCCGGTACGTCTGGAATCCGAGGCCTGTTCCCGGTTCGTCGCCCTGCCACTGGAAGGGTTTGATGCGACCGCACCCACGCCACGATTCATCCAGGATCGGTTGTTCCGCGCCGGGATGCGTCCGATCAGCCTTGCTGTCGACGTGACGAATTACGTCATGCTCGAGTCCGGACAGCCCCTGCACGCCTACGACGCCGACAAGGTCACCGGATCCATCGTCGTGCGCAAGGCAGGTCAGGGTGAGAAGCTGCGCACCCTTGACGACGTCGAGCGCACTCTGGATCCCGATGACCTCGTCATCGCCGACGACTCCGGTGCGATCGGCCTGGCAGGAGTCATGGGCGGTGCCACCACCGAGATGTCCGCCGAGTCCAGCTCCATCATTCTCGAAGGTGCCCACTTCGATGCCATGACGGTGGCTCGCACCTACCGGCGACACAAGCTCGGTTCGGAGGCATCCCGTCGTTTCGAACGCGGTGTGGACCCGGCTGCGACCCTTCCAGCCGTCAACCGGGCTGCCGAGCTGCTGGTCCGCTATGGCGGTGCCACCGTGGGAACTGCCACCGCCGTCGGGACGATCGCTGCGATGCCGCGTCAGAGCATCAACGCAGACCTTCCGTCTCGTGTCCTCGGCCAGAACATCGGCGAGGACGAGGTCATCGACATCCTCACCCGCTCCGGGGTCACGGTGACGGCCATGGGAGACAGTCTCTCCCTGGTGCCACCCACATGGCGCCCGGATCTCGTCGATCCGTTCGACTACGTCGAGGAAGTGGCTCGCAAGCGCGGGTTCGACGCAGTTGAGTCGGTGCTGCCACGTACCGCTGGCGGTGGTGGTCTCACCAAGGCCCAACAGGCGCGTCGCCGGGTGAACGCTGCCGTGGCCGGTGCCGGGTTCGTCGAGGTGATCTCGCTGCCATTCATGGGCGATGCGGACCTTGACCATCTCGGGCTGGACGCCGAGGACCCTCGGCGGGCCACCGTCAAGTTGGCCAATCCGCTTGACGACACCCATCCCTACCTGCGCACCACACTGCTGCCCGGGCTGATCGAGGCGGCCGGACGCAACATCTCGCGTTCTCAGGATGATCTTGCCATCTTCGAGACCGGCACGGTCTTCCGTGCCACGTCGAAGGCTGCCGCGCCGCGTCCGGCTGTCGATCATCGCCCCAGCGACGCAGAACTCGCTGAGATCGCAGCAGCCCTGCCCGCCCAGCCGCGGATGCTGGCCGGACTGCTCACCGGGCACTGGCTGCCGGATCGCTGGGACGGCACGGCCGTCAAGGTGAACTGGACCCATGCCGTGTTGCTGGCCGAGGAGGCCTGTCACGCAGTTGGTCTGGAACTGCAGCGTCGTGCTGCTGCCCTGATGCCCTGGCATCCGGGGCGTTGTGCCGAGCTCGTCGCTGCAGGACAGGTCATCGGACATGCTGGCGAGTTGCATCCCACCGTGTGCCGGAAGGCTGGTCTACCAGCTCGCTCCTGCGCAGTCGAGCTGGATCTCGACGCGTTGATTGCTGCTGCCCCGGATGGCGGTACCATTCGGGGGCTCTCCACCTACCCGGTGGCCAAGGAAGACGTCGCTCTCGTCGTGGATGAGGAGGTCTCTGCTGCCCAGGTGCACGAGGCTCTTGTTGCTGGCGGCGGTGAGTTGCTGGAATCGGTGGAGCTCTTCGACGTCTACGCAGGCGAGCAGGTGGGCGAGCACAGGAAGTCCTTGGCGTTCAGTCTGCGGTTGAGGGCAGCTGATCGCACCCTCACCGATGCCGAGGCTGCCGAGGCACGCGACGCTGCCGTGGCTCGTGCCGAGCAGGTGTGTGGGGCCCAACTCCGGGCCCAGTGACTCCGCCACTGGTGGTCGGTGCACCAGTACCGACCACCAGCGCTCACGCCCATCGGCGGTCACACGTCGTCGCCATCGTTCCCGGCGGGCCCGTCTGCCCAGTCCGTTCCGACTGCCCCGTCCGTTCCGACGCCGGTTTTCCACTCCCGATCCCCTGATCTCTCCTCAGGAGGGTTGAGCCGGGAACGGTCAGCCCCTCCCCGAAACAGGTTCGAGGAGGGGCTGACCGGTGGGGGATCAGTACGAATCAGGCGTTCGCCGGCTCTGGGGAACCGATGCCGCGATGACGGATGTCGACATGCAGCTGCTCGCGGTCCTTGCGGACCTGGCTCACCGGCACGGGCTGGCCCTCGCCGCCCTCGAGCACGAATCCGGCGTCCTCGATCATGGCGAGGTCGGAGGCACCCGCAGCTCCTTCGCTGGTGAGGTAGTCGCCCAGGAAGATCGAGTTGGCCACCTCGAAGATGAGTGGCTGCAGGGTACGGATGTGCACCTCGCGACCGGCAGCCGAACGCACCTCGGCGTCCGGGTGGATGAAACGCACCATGGACAGCACACGCAGGCAGTGCCGTGGGGTGAAGTTGTCGGTGGTGTGGGCGTTGCCCAGCGGAGTCCCCTCGAAGGGCAGCAGGAAGTTCACCGGGACCGAGTCGACGCCATGCTTGCGCAGGTCGAAGATGACGTCCACGAGTTCCTCGTCGGTCTCACCCATGCCGACGATGACACCCGAGCAGGGGGAGAGTCCCGCCTCCTTGAGGACGTCGACGGTCTCCATGCGCTCCTCATAGGTGTGCGTGGTGCAGATGTCGCGGTAGTTGCTCTGCGCGGTGTTGGCATTGTGGTTGTAGGAATCCGCACCGGCCTCCTTGATGGACTCGGCCTTGTCCTTGTCGACGAATCCCATGCACACGCAGACCTCGACATTGGGGTGCTCCGACTTGACGTTACGCACCATCGCATTGACGCGGTCCACGTCCCGGCTGGATGGTCCGTGGCCCGAGGCAACCATGCACACGCGTCGTGCGCCGCCGGCGATTCCTGCCTCGACGGCATTGTGAACGGTCTCGGGGTCGGCCCAGGAGTACTTCATGATGTTGGCCTGGGAGGAGAGCCGCTGCGAGCAGTAGAAACAGTCCTCCGGGCACAGACCGCTCTTGAGGTTGACGAGGTAGTTGAGGCGTACGCGGTTGTCGAAGAAATGGCGGCGGACCTTTCCGGCAGCTGCCACAATGGACAGCAGCTCGGAGTCGTCGCTGCGCAGGATCTCCAGCGCTTCCTCTCGGGTGATGGACTGCCCGTTGAGGCCACGTGCTGTCATGTCAGCTAGATTCATGGAAGCTCCTGTGAGGTACACGGTGCGTGTTGAACGCCGTTCATCTTAACGGTGTTCAAGTTATCTCATGTTGGGTCAGTGCAAATGAGGGGGTCCGGTGTCACTCACCACACACGACATCGTCGCAGCGGGTCTGGAGATCCTGGACAACTACGGGTTGGAGGACCTGTCGATGCGACGGCTGGCACAGCTGCTGGACGTCAAGGCCAGCGCACTGTACTGGCATGTCGCCAACAAGCAGACCCTGCTCGCTGCAATGGCCGATGAGATTCTGGGGGAGGAGGAGCAGTTGACCCCCACGGACGATGGTGGGGAGCTGGCCCGAGAACTGCTGGGGTGGGCGCATGCGCTGCGCTCGAAACTCCTTGCGCATCGGGACGGTGCCGAGTTGGTCTCATCGGCCATGTCGGTCGGGTTGGTGACGACCGACCCGAGCGTGCAGCTCGCCAGTTTTCTGCAGGATTGTGGGGGGTGCGACTCCCAGACCGCCCGAGCAGCCTCCCAGGCCCTCACCCATCTGGTCGTCGGTCACGTCATGGATGAGCAGGCGCGTCGCCAACTCTTCGAGCTCAACGTCATCGACACCTTCGACGGCGAGGCCCAGGAGATCGAATTCGACGTCGGAGTCAGGTTGCTGGTGACGGGAATCCGTGGTGCCAGTTGTATGATGAAAACCCACGATGCATAATTATTCGTGGTTTTGGAAGGTTTTCGATCACGGAGAGATGATGGCCCAGGACAATCACGCCCCGGCATCCCGAACCGCTCGGCAGGCACGCATCCGTGAATTGGTACGGTGCGGACGGGTCGCCTCGCAGTCGGACCTGGCCTCGATCCTCGCAGCCGAGGGGCTGACCGTCTCCCAGGGCACCTTGTCACGGGACCTGGTGGAGATCGGAGCGGTACGCGGGCGTGACCTGAACGGCAAACTGCGCTACACGATTCGTGAGGGAAGTCACCCCTCCGATGTGACGACTGGATCACCGGCCTGGGAACACCTTGCCCGGCTCACCAAGGAGTTGTGCACCGGAGTACGCAACAATGAGTCTCTCGTCGTCCTCAAGACCCCACCCGGTGCTGCCCAGTACTTTGGTTCGGCAATTGATCTGGCTGGGTCGCAGGCCATTCTCGGCACGATTGCCGGTGACGACACCATCGTCATCATCTGCGCGTCGGGCATCCGGGCCACCGACATGGCCGAGGCCTTCCGCTCGATGGCGGAGTCGGCAACCCCTGCGCCGATACTTGCCGCCGAAGCCACGAGCAGCTGACGAAACCCCCTACTCGCACCGGGCGACGAACTGACCCGGTATGGTGAAGGGGTCAGAGAGCCAGAAGAAAGGATCATCCGGTGAACAGCGTCCTGGACGAACTCACGTGGCGTGGCATGATTGCCGATTCCACCGACAGGCAGGCCCTTGCGGGCCATCTCGCCCAGGGGCCGGTGACTTTCTATGTGGGCTTCGACCCCACTGCATCGAGCCTTCACATTGGTCATCTCATGCAGCTCATGGTGGTTCGAGCCATGCAGGAGCATGGACACCATCCGTTGTTGCTCGTCGGTGGGGCAACTGGCCTCATCGGGGATCCCAAGATGACGGGCGAGCGCAAGATGAATGATCGCGAGGTCGTCGAGGGTTGGGTGGAATCGCTCAAGGCCCAGGTGAGCAAGTACGTCGACATGGACGGACCGGCAGGCGCTCGGGTCGTCAACAACTACGACTGGACCAGTGAGTACTCCGCCCTGCGCCTGCTGCGTGATGTCGGAAAGTACTTCTCCGTCAACCGCATGCTGGCCCGGGACGTCGTGGCCCGACGTCTGGACTCAGGCATTTCGTTCAGCGAGTTCAGCTACGTCCTGCTGCAGTCGTTGGACTTCAAGGAACTGCACGAGCGCTATGGATGCACCCTCCAGACCGGTGCCCAGGACCAGTGGGGCAACATCACCGCCGGGGCGGAGTTCATCCGGCGTACCTCCGGCGACGTCGTCCACGGACTGGTGACTCCGCTGCTCACCAAGGCCGATGGCACCAAGTACGGCAAGACGGAGTCGGGAACGGTGTGGGTGGACCCAGAACTCACCAGTGCCTACGCATTTCACCAGTTCTTCCTCAATGCGGAGGACGCGAAGGTCATCGACTACCTCAAGGTGTTCAGCCCGCGTCCGCACGATGAGATAGACGACCTTGCCCGCCAGACTGCCGAGCAACCATGGAAACGTGCTGCCCAACATGCACTGGCTGACGACATCACGGACATGGTGCATGGTCCAGAAGCCAGGAGGGCAGCCGAGAAGGCGGCGCAGGCCCTGTTCGGCAAGGCCGAACTCCACGAGCTGGACGAGACGACCCTGGGCTCGGTCGCGCGTGAGGTCGACGCCGTGACGTTGCAGGGGCCGACCCTGCCCACAGTTGCCGATGCCATGGTTCTCGCCGGTGTCGTGGAGTCGAAGTCTGCAGCCCGACGGGCTGTTCGCGAGGGAGGCGCCTACCTCAACAACGTCAAGGTGACTGACGCAGATCAGCCACTCACCTGCGACGACTTCCTTCCCGGCGGGGTGGCTTTCCTGCGACGCGGCAAGAAGACGATCGGTGCGGTACAACGATGAGTCGTCACAGATGAGTACGTCACATGCGTGGTGCGGTGTGCACCACGGCACCGGACGTCGCTCGTCACACTGAGTGAGTACCACGTCACCTGCATCTCGAATCGGCCTCAGGACACTGGTCCTGGGGCCGATTTTGCATCTGGTCGGAGGGTGTGTATTGTTTTCCGAGTCCTTGCGGGGTTGTCCGGGTTTCTGGGTGGTTTTGTGGGGGTGTGGTTTTGCCTTTCTTCTTTGGGTTGGCCATGGATATGGTGTGTCTGCAGTGTGTAGCCGCTTAGGTCCGGGTTTGACTTGGGGATTGTTGATGGGTAGAGTCAGGTGGGCTGCCTGAGGGTGGCTGGCTGCGTCGAGTGGTCTGGATTGGTTTCTGGGTTGTTTGGTGTGGTGGCTGGTGATGTGAGCCGGGGTTGATTTCGGTGATCTGATCTGGTAAGCTTGGTCGAGTCGCCGTGAGGCGGTTTGCCGGTCTGGATGGTCGTGTGGTTGTCCGGGGCTGGGATCCGGGTTTGACATTCGGGTTTCGGTCTGGTAGACTTGATCGGGTGCCCCAAGGGGTTGTCGGGAGACGGTTCCGCGGGTCGCGTGTGATGCTTGAGAACTCAACAGCGTGTCTTTCATAGTCAATAGATGCACTTTTGTGTGTCGTTTTAATTATGATTCCTTTGATTGATTCAAATGGACGGATTGACGTTTTTCGTTGGTTGTTTGTTTGGGTTAGTGTTTTGGATTCTTCATGTTGACACCGTTGCCCTGTGCCTTTTGGGTGTGGGGTTGGTGATATTTTTTCATTGGAGAGTTTGATCCTGGCTCAGGACGAACGCTGGCGGCGTGCTTAACACATGCAAGTCGTACGGTAAGGCCCTTTCGGGGGTACACGAGTGGCGAACGGGTGAGTAACACGTGAGTAACCTGCCCACAACTTTGGGATAACGCTAGGAAACTGGTGCTAATACTGGATATGTGCTCCTGCTGCATGGTGGGGGTTGGAAAGCTCCGGCGGTTGTGGATGGACTCGCGGCCTATCAGCTTGTTGGTGGGGTAGTGGCCTACCAAGGCGGCGACGGGTAGCCGGCCTGAGAGGGTGACCGGCCACATTGGGACTGAGATACGGCCCAGACTCCTACGGGAGGCAGCAGTGGGGAATATTGCACAATGGGCGCAAGCCTGATGCAGCAACGCCGCGTGCGGGATGACGGCCTTCGGGTTGTAAACCGCTTTCAGCAGGGACGAAGCTTTTTGTGACGGTACCTGCAGAAGAAGCACCGGCTAACTACGTGCCAGCAGCCGCGGTGATACGTAGGGTGCGAGCGTTGTCCGGATTTATTGGGCGTAAAGGGCTCGTAGGCGGTTGATCGCGTCGGAAGTGGAAACTTGATGCTTAACGTTGAGCGTGCTTTCGATACGGGTTGACTTGAGGAAGGTAGGGGAGAATGGAATTCCTGGTGGAGCGGTGGAATGCGCAGATATCAGGAGGAACACCAGTGGCGAAGGCGGTTCTCTGGACCTTTCCTGACGCTGAGGAGCGAAAGCGTGGGGAGCGAACAGGCTTAGATACCCTGGTAGTCCACGCTGTAAACGGTGGGTACTAGGTGTGGGGTCCATTCCACGGATTCTGTGCCGTAGCTAACGCATTAAGTACCCCGCCTGGGGAGTACGGCCGCAAGGCTAAAACTCAAAGGAATTGACGGGGCCCCGCACAAGCGGCGGAGCATGCGGATTAATTCGATGCAACGCGAAGAACCTTACCTGGGTTTGACATGGATCGGGAGCTTCCAGAGATGGTTGTGCCTCTTTTGGGGTCGGTTCACAGGTGGTGCATGGCTGTCGTCAGCTCGTGTCGTGAGATGTTGGGTTAAGTCCCGCAACGAGCGCAACCCTCGTCCACTGTTGCCAGCAATTCGGTTGGGGACTCAGTGGAGACCGCCGGGGTCAACTCGGAGGAAGGTGGGGATGACGTCAAGTCATCATGCCCCTTATGTCCAGGGCTTCACGCATGCTACAATGGCCGGTACAGTGAGTTGCGACATCGTAAGGTGGAGCGAATCTCAAAAAGCCGGTCTCAGTTCGGATTGGGGTCTGCAACTCGACCTCATGAAGTCGGAGTCGCTAGTAATCGCAGATCAGCAACGCTGCGGTGAATACGTTCCCGGGGCTTGTACACACCGCCCGTCAAGTCATGAAAGTCGGTAACACTCGAAGCCGGTGGCCTAACACTTTTTGTGGGGGAGCTGTCGAAGGTGGGACTGGTGATTAGGACTAAGTCGTAACAAGGTAGCCGTACCGGAAGGTGCGGCTGGATCACCTCCTTTCTAAGGAGCAAGTGGCGCACTGTTGTGTGTTCTTGTTGTGGAATGTTGGCTGTGGTCACCGTTTGTGGTGGGGCACGTTGTTGGGGTTCTGGGGTATCACGCCGGCTGGTGTGGTTTCCTGGATGTGCGAACGCCGTGGCTGCATGCGTTGGTGTGTGGTGGGTGTCTCGTGTGGTGGTTGAGAACTGCATAGTGGATGCGAGCATTTTTGTTTTGTGATTTTGTTGTTTGTTGTGTGACAAGCTACTAAGTGCGATCGGTGGATGCCTTGGCACCAAGAGCCGATGAAGGACGTTGTAACCTGCGATAAGCCCTGGGGAGTTGGTAAACGAGCTGTGATCCGGGGATGTCCGAATGGGGAAACCTTGAATGTCCGGAGTCATGTCCGGTGACCCTGCCCTGAATGTATAGGGGTGTGGGAGGTAACGCGGGGAAGTGAAACATCTCAGTACCCGTAGGAAGAGAAAACAATTGTGATTCCGTGAGTAGTGGCGAGCGAAAGCGGATGTGGCCAAACCGTGTGTGTGTTCAAGCCGGCAGGCGTTGCATGTGCGGGGTTGTGGGGGCCTGTGTGATCCTGCTGCCGTGGGATCGGCTTGCATGTGGTGTGAAGTTGAATCGTCTGGGAAGGCGGACCGTAGTGGGTGAGAGTCCCGTAGACGTGAGTGTCATGTGTGGTTTCAGGTTGCCCCAAGTAGCGCGGTACTCGTGGAATGTCGCGTGAATCTGGCGGGACCACCCGTTAAGCCTAAATACTTCTTGGTGACCGATAGTGTATCAGTACCGTGAGGGAATGGTGAAAAGTACCCCGGGAGGGGAGTGAAATAGTACCTGAAACCGGTCGCATACAAGCCGTCGGAGCCTTGTGGGGTGACGGCGTGCCTATTGAAAAATGAGCCTGCGAGTTAGTGGTATGTGGCGAGGTTAACCTGTGTGGGGTAGTCGTAGCGAAAGCGAGTCCGATAAGGGCGTCAGTCGCATGCTCTAGACCCGAAGCGGTGTGATCTATCCATGGCCAGGATGAAGCGTCGGTAAGACGTCGTGGAGGTCCGAACCCACTTCAGTTGAAAATGGAGGGGATGAGCTGTGGATAGGGGTGAAAGGCCAATCAAACACCGTGATAGCTGGTTCTCCCCGAAATGCATTTAGGTGCAGCGTTGTGTGGTTCGTGTCGGAGGTAGAGCACTGGATGGTCTAGGGGGCCTATCAGCTTACCGAAACCAGCCAAACTCCGAATGCCGGCACGTGGAGCGCAGCAGTGAGACGGCGGGGGATAAGCTTCGTCGTCGAGAGGGAAACAGCCCAGATCATCAGCTAAGGCCCCTAAGTGATAGCTAAGTGGAAAAGGATGTGGAGTTGCGTAGACAACCAGGAGGTTGGCTTGGAAGCAGCCATCCTTGAAAGAGTGCGTAATAGCTCACTGGTCAAGTGATTCCGCGCCGACAATGTAGCGGGGCTCAAGTTATCCGCCGAAGCTGTGGCAACTTTTTTTGAGTTGGGTAGGGGAGCGTCGTGTTCGTGGTGAAGCAGCCTGGTGATGGGTTGTGGAGTGGATGCGAGTGAGAATGCAGGCATGAGTAGCGAATGACGGGTGGGAAACCCGTCCGCCGAATATCCAAGGGTTCCAGGGTCAAGTTAATCTGCCCTGGGTGAGTCGGGACCTAAGGCGAGGCCGACAGGCGTAGTCGATGGACGACCAGTTGATATTCTGGTACCGGTGTAGCACCGTCCGTGTCGAGGTGTGTGATGCTAAGCGTGCGAGTGTCCTGGTGATCCCTTCGGGGTGATCTTGTGGCGTGAGTGTGTGAACCGATCATGTAGTAGACAAGCTGCGGAGGGACACAGTGAGGTAGCTCGTCCCCGGCGATGGTTGTCCGGGGCTAAATGTGTGGACTGTCTGGTAGGTAAATCCGTCAGGCGTTGTGTTGAGGCATGATGGCGAGCCATGTTTGTGTGGTGAGCGAGTGATCCTGTGCTGTCGAGAAAAGCTTCGTGAGCGAGGTGTGAGCCGCCCGTACCCTAAACCGACACTGGTGGATTGGTAGAGTATACCGAGGCGATCGAGAGAATCATGGTGAAGGAACTCGGCAAAATGCCCCCGTAACTTTGGAAGAAGGGGGACCTGAGCTGTTGCCGCCACGTGCTGGTGGTTGCGGTGAGGGGCGCAGAGAATTGGGGGAAGCGACTGTTTACCAAAAACACAGGTCCGTGCGAAGTCGTAAGACGATGTATACGGACTGACTCCTGCCCGGTGCTGGAAGGTTAAGGGGAACTGTTAGCTTTGGCGACGCGGTGAACTTAAGCCCCAGTAAACGGCGGTGGTAACTATAACCATCCTAAGGTAGCGAAATTCCTTGTCGGGTAAGTTCCGACCTGCACGAATGGAGTAACGACTTCCCTACTGTCTCCACCATGAACTCGGTGAAATTGCATTACGAGTAAAGATGCTCGTTACGCGCAGCAGGACGGAAAGACCCCGGGACCTTCACTATAGTTTGGTATTGGTGATCGGTTCGACTTGTGCAGGATAGGTGGGAGACTGTGAAGCTGTCACGCTAGTGGTGGTGGAGTCGTTGGTGAAATACCACTCTGGTCGTTCTGGTTATCTAACGTTGGGCCATGATCTGGTTCACGGACAGTGCCTGATGGGTAGTTTGACTGGGGCGGTCGCCTCCTAAAAGGTAACGGAGGCGCCCAAAGGTTCCCTCATCCTGGTTGGTAATCAGGTGTCGAGTGTAAGTGCACAAGGGAGCTTGACTGTGAGACAGACATGTCGAGCAGGGACGAAAGTCGGGACTAGTGATCTGACGGTGGCTTGTGGAAGTGCCGTCACTCAACGGATAAAAGGTACCCCGGGGATAACAGGCTGATCTTGCCCGAGCGCTCACAGCGACGGCATGGTTTGGCACCTCGATGTCGGCTCGTCGCATCCTGGGGCTGGAGTCGGTCCCAAGGGTTGGGCTGTTCGCCCATTAAAGCGGCACGCGAGCTGGGTTCAGAACGTCGTGAGACAGTTCGGTCCCTATCCGCTGCGCGCGTAGGAATCTTGAGAAGAGCTGTCCTTAGTACGAGAGGACCGGGACGGACTGACCTCTGGTGTGCCAGTTGTACTGCCAAGTGCATGGCTGGTTGGCTACGTCGGGTTGTGATAACCGCTGAAAGCATCTAAGCGGGAAGCACGCTTCGAGATGAGGGTTCCCGCAGATGAATCTGGTAAGACTTCCGGTAGACGACCGGGTTGATAGGCTGGATGTGGAAGCACTGTAAGGTGTGGAGCTGACCAGTACTAATAAGTCGAGGGCTTGTTACACAACAACTTCTTGTTGATCGAAACAGTTTTTCTGTGTGTTCGTATCCACTATGTGGCTCCCTTCCACCACCCGAGACAGGTGGTGTGGAAGACACCCTGAGTGTTGGGTGTGTGGCATGTTCAGGGTGTGTGCCCTGTGGATGTTTCGGTGGTTATAGCGTAAGGGAAACACCCGGTCCCATTCCGAACCCGGTCGTTAAGCCTTACCACGCTGATGGTACTGCCAGAGGGATCTGGTGGGAGAGTAGGACACTGCCGGACTTTATATATTGTTTGTGGTTCTCAGCTTGTATGGCTGAGAGCCACAAACACATGTACAGACATTCTCCCGTGATCTCTCGGCTGCGTCCTGGACGACGTGCCCGGGAGGGTGTCAGTGGTGTCGTGCGTCCCAATGCGAGAAGATAGGGCTATGTCAGATTCTTCCTCTCCTCAGTCCGACGGTAGGCGCAACGACCGGGATCGTCCCAGTCGTCATGGTGGCTCGCCCCATCGGGGTGGTTCATCTGCTGGTGGCGGTTCGCGAGGACGTGGCCGTACACATGACGATCGTCGTGACGCCGAGACTCGCCCCGGCCGTCGTTCTGGCGGACGTCGTGACCGAGGCCAGTACAACGATCGTCGGCGTCAGGGTGGCCCGCGTCGTGATGACCGTCGCAAGGGCGTCGATCGTCGGGCCAGCTCACAACGTCACTCGCGTCTGGACAACGAAGTAGAGGAAGAACCGCTGCACCCAGGCCTGCAACCGCGTGACGACGAGCCCATGGCTCCCCTCGACTTTGATGAGAAGGCCCTGCCCGCCTCGGTGAAGGCCGAGCTTCGCGGCGTGCCCTCCGACACCGCGCACATCATTGCCGGGCATCTCGTTGCGGCATCGGAACTCATCGACGAGAATCCCGAACTCGCCAATGCACATGCCCAGGCTGCCCGGCGCCGGGCTGCCAGGTTGCCGGTGCTACGTGAAGTTGCTGCCGACACCGCCTATGCTGCGGGTGACTATGCGTCTGCCCTCAATGACTACCGTGCCTTGCGGCGTATGACCGGCAATGACAACTATGTGCCTGTCATGGCCGACTGTGAGCGTGCGCTGGGGCGTCCCCTGGCCGCCCTCAAACTCATCGAGACCGGCGAAAAGGCCTCCCTGTCCGGCAGCCAGCAGGTTGAACTGGTACTCGTCAAGGCTGGTGCCCGCGAAGACCTGGGTCAGCATGCCGAGGCGCGGCGTCTGCTGAGAGAGGCAATCACCACGACGACTGGTCCCACCGAGGCCGTTGCTCGTCTGCACTATGCATTTGCCGAGATACTGCTTGCCGACGGGGACGAGAAGATGGCACGGCGCTGGTTTGCCAGTGCCGAGACCCATGACCCGGGCAAGCTGCTGGACGCGCAGGACCGGGTGGACGTCATCGACGGGTTGAATCCGGCACCAGAGGATGAAGTTGTCCTCACCGAGATCGAGGACGATGACAAGACCGATGACTGAAGCACTCATCGATTCCCATGATGCTGCGCTCTTCGACCTGGACGGCGTGGTGTATCTCGGATCCGAGGTCGTGCCGGCGGCACCTGCCACGATGTCCCGGCTGCGGGCGAACGGTGTTGGCGTGGGTTTCGTGACGAACAACGCCGCCCGGGCCACCACCGTGGTCGCCGATCAGCTCACCGACATGGGTATTCCCGCAGCACCCTCGGACGTCGTCTCCTCGGCAGAGGCCGTGACGGCCTTGGTCGCCACCGAGCTGGGGCAGGGGACCCGGGTCCTCATCGCCGCTACCTCCAATGTTGACGATCTGGCCCGGAAACGCGGCCTCGTCCCGGTGCACGGCGCTGATGAGCATCCGCAGGCTGTCATCCAGGGCTATGACCCGGACATCGAGTGGTCGCGGTTGGAGGAGGCAGCCTTCGCCGTCCAGGCCGGTGCGCGTTGGTACGCGTCCAATCCCGACATGACCCGCCCTACTGATCGCGGGCTGGTCCCGGGGCTCGGGGCGCAGCTTGCCGTCGTGGGTGCTTGCGTCGATCGGGAACCGACGATGGCCGGCAAGCCGGCTCGCCCCCTGCTGGAAGCCACATGCACTCGGCTGGGGTGCCATCGACCGATCTTCGTCGGGGACCGGTTGGACACCGACATCCTTGGCGCCCGCAATGCCGGCATCACGTCACTGTTCGTCCTCACCGGGGCCCATGGGGTGCACGACCTCATGGATGCCGATCCTGACCGTCGTCCCGACCACATCGGTGCCGATCTTGGTGCGCTCCTCGAGCCACCCCAGCGAGTTGTCGTCGGCGGCGACGCGGCACGGTGCGATGGGCAGCTCGTACGCCAGATCGATGGCGATCTCGAGGTCGACCTGACCAACCATGACATGGCAGCCCAGCTTTCCGGGGTGCGGGCCCTGCTGGAGCTCGTGTGGACGGGTAGGGTGCCCGTGAACCACGACGCTCTGTCGGTGTTCGACCTGCTGCACTGAATCGAGTCGCGCCGGATCGATTCGCGTTGGGTCAAGCTGGGTCGACCCGCGGTGGGTTGATTTGCGCCGGGCCAATCTGGGTTGAACCGATCCGCGCCGGGTCAATGTGCACTGAATCGATCTGCGCCGGGTCAATCCGCACTGGGCCAGTCGCGCTGGTTCATCCCCGTGCCCGTGGCGCATCGCGTTGATCGCAGCGCAGCTGGACGTGTCCGAGCTTGGTGGCCCGTCCTGAACGGTGTTCAAGATGAAGCTATGATACTGGGTGCGCCGCGTGGCGGTGCTGACTGGCACGTCTGATCGAGAACTGAGTCGGATCGGACGTGCGTCATCGCAACGTTTTCTAGGAGATTGATCGTGGCAGCATCCCGCCGCTTCCAGGCAACGGATCTGGCTCTCATCGCGGTTTTCGCAGCCCTCATCGCCGTCCTTGCCATCATCCCGCCGTTGTTCGCGATCGGAGCCGTGCCGTTCGCGATCCAGATGATTGCCGTCATGCTCGCTCCACTCGTGCTGGGCGGTGTGCGCGGCGGCAGTGCCAATGCGCTGTACCTCATCGTCGGGGCTCTCGGCCTGCCCGTCTTCGCCGGGCAGTCCAGTGGACCCGGCGTCCTCTTCGGACCCACTGGTGGATACATCTGGGGATTCGTCGTCGGCGGATTCGTCTCCGGTGCCGTGGCCACCCAGATGCTGTCCCGTCGTCCTCGCAAGGCCATGCTGCCGGTCCACCTGTACCTCGTCGCCATCGTCGACCTGCTCGTCATCTACCTGTGCGGCGTGCTGGGCCTGGTGGGATTCGCCAAGATGGGATTCGGTGCCACCCTAGCCGCCAACGGCCCGCTGCTGCTCATCGACCTCATCAAGGCCCTCATCGCCGTGGCCATCGCCGCCGCCGTCCTCACCGCCTTCCCACGGCTGCTTCCTGCCGCCCGTACTGCCAACGACGTGCCCGCCGGCACCACGACGCAGCCCAACGCCAGCACCTCCCAGGCTCGTGACAGTTCCGACTCCGCCGGCACCGCAGCCCCCAGACACGCCGCCCAAACCGACACCACCGGTGGTCGGCCTGGCGAGGACCCCAGCGCGACGGTTGCGGGGACGGCTACCGATCCGATGACGAAGTGATCGCGTGATCGAGTTCCACGATCTCAGTCTGAGCGTTGACGAGTACGACGTCGAGGGCAACCATCGCACCACCACCATCCTACGCGACGTCGACGTCACCCTACCCGAGCGCCGCATCGCCGTGGTCGGCCCCAACGGTGCCGGAAAGTCGACCCTGCTCAAACTCGTCAACGGCCTGGCCGAACCCACCAGCGGCACCGTCCTCGTCAACGGAATAGAGCCGAAGGCCAACCCGGGACTGGCCCGGCGACAGGCGGGTTACGTCTTCACCAACCCCATGGCCCAACTGGTGATGTCCACTCCGGTGGCCGATGTGGAGTTGTCATTGCGCAGCAGCATCAAGGATCGCAGGGCTCGTCATCGACGAGCCCTGGAACTGCTCGGCAGGCAGGGACTCTCCGACATCGCAGGACGCTCCGTCCACGACCTGTCAGGTGGGGAGCGCCAACTCGTCTCCCTGGCCAGCGTGCTTGCCGTCGAACCAGACATCATCCTGGCCGATGAACCGACGACCCTGCTGGACCTGCGCAATCGGGAGATGCTGCGCATCGCCTTCGAGCGCCTCGAACAGCAGATCCTGTGTTGCACCCACGATCTGGAACTGGCGGCCAGCTTCGATCGGGCCCTGGCCGTCGAGTGCGGGCAGATCGTCGACGACGGGGAGCCCGCAGCCGTCATCGCCCGGTACCGAAGCAGAATGGTGGGGCAGCTGCAGTGAATCGACTGGGACACGGTGGGGACTATCTGGGCAGCTATCGATCCGGCAACAGTGCGGCCCACCGGATGCCGTTGTGGGCGAAATACCTCGTCGTCCTCCTGGTGGGTGTCGTGCCATTCACCTGGCGACGGTGGTGGCTGTCCATTGGCTGCGCCATGCTGGCCGTCGTCATCGTCCTTGTCGTGGCCAGACTGCCGTCCCGGGCGGCCTTGCGACTGGGCCCTGCCCTGTGGGTCATGAATGCCCTCATCCTCGTCTACCACGTCTTCCTCACCACATGGCAGAACGGTGTGGCCTATGTGGGGGCCATCATGGCAGCCATCTACACCGCCAGAATGCTCACCTGCACCACCGATCCCGGGCGGATCATGGATGCCACGGCAGCAGTGGCCAGACCATTTCGTCTTCTCGGTGCCAAACCCGAGAAATTTGCCCTCACCATAGCGATCATGTGGACGACGATTCCCTACCTTCTCTCCTCCTTCGTCACCGTGAAGGACGCTGCACGAGCCCGTGGGTTGGAGAAACAGACCTGGCGATTCCTCATCCCGTTCGTCGTCGGTGCCGTCGGGCACGCCCTGGAACTCGGTGAGGCACTGCAGGCGCGCGGACTCGGGGAGGACGAGCAGGAGCGTGCCCCACGCTCTCGTAACGAGGCCACTGCCGAGGCGGTGTCGGAATGACGCTCACATGTGTGGTGCCTGACACGAGCGATACCTGTGCAGAAGTTTCGGCGGGGATCACCTCGGTGCCCCGACACCGAATGAACCAGTCCCTGTGCCGAGGCGGTGCACCATGTCGCATGGTCCCCGTGGTGCGCCGATGACTCGGCTGGACGTGGAACTGGTGTCGCGCGACCTGGTGCGCTCACGCACCCTTGCCGCCCGGCTCATCAAGGAGGGCAAGGTCCGGGTGGCGGGATCCGTCGTCACCAAGCCGTCGTCCCCGGTGGACGCACACACCCCCATCACTGCCGAGCAGGAGCCGTGGGTCTCCCGAGGGGCGTACAAACTCCTGGGTGGTCTTGACGATCTGGACGTCACGGTGCCACCTCTGGTGCTCGATGCCGGGGCGTCGACCGGGGGATTCACCCAGGTGGTTCTCGACCGGGGCGCCGAGCGCGTCTTCGCCATCGACGTGGGACACGGCCAGATGGCTCCCCAACTCGCCGAGGACCCCCGCGTCGTCATGCGGGAGGGGCTGAACCTGCGGGATCTCACCCTCGATGACCTCGACGGGCAGCCGGTCGATCTCGTCGTGGGGGACGTGTCGTTCATCTCACTCACCATGCTTCTGGAGCCACTGAGCGCAGCAACCCACGATGCGTCGCAGATGCTGCTGCTCGTCAAGCCGCAGTTCGAGGTGGGCAGGAAGGACCTTGGTGCCCGTGGGGTCGTCACCGATCCCATGCTGCAGGCCAGAGCCGTGGACACGGTCGTCTCGCAGGCATCGGCGCTCGGCTGGACCCTCATGGGCACAGCCCCCAGCAGGATCACGGGTCAGGACGGCAATCGCGAATTCTTCGTCCACGTCGTGCGCAGTACGTGAACCTGCAGCTGCTGACACGGAACCTGGGGTTGCCACATGGAACCCGGCGCTGCCGACATGATGGAGAATTCGTTGCAAACCCCACCTTTCGACACGGTGCCTTGCTCGGACGACGATCTGTCACACGATTACCACGGCCGCTAGAGTTAACGTCGTGAGTGAAGCAGCATCCCAGAGAGTTCCCGGACCAGATGCGCCTGCCGACTCGCCCCGAGTCGTCGCGGTGATATCACATCCCATTCGGGAGGATGCCTTTGACGCTGCCGGGGAGTTCATCGCCGGTATCGCCGAGCAGGGTGTGTCCAGCGTGGTGCTTGCCGATCAACGCGACGCCCTGCAGCAGAAGGTCCCCGGGGTGCCGCTGACGACGATCGATCCCAGCGAGGTGAACCCACGCGAGAGCCGTATCGAGGTTGTCGTCGTGTTCGGGGGAGACGGCACCATCCTGCGTGCTGCCGAATGGGCCCTTCCCCGTCGGGTCCCCATGCTGGGGGTCAACCTTGGACATGTCGGATTCCTGGCAGAGCTGGAGCGCTCCGACATGAACTCCCTGGTGCGCCAGGTCATTGACCGTGCCTACACCGTCGAGGACCGCCTGGTGCTCGAGGTCACCCTCACCGACGCCGCTGGTGAGGAACACTGGAGATCCTTTGCAGCCAACGAGCTGAGCGTGGAGAAGGCGTCCAGGCGCCGTATGCTCGACCTCATCGCCTCCATCGACGGCCTGGCCGTGCAGCGGTGGAACTGTGACGGAATCCTGGTGTCCACTCCCACCGGATCCACGGCCTACGCCTTCTCCGCCGGGGGACCGGTGATGTGGCCGGACGTCGACGCCATCCTCATGGTGCCGGTGGCCGCCCACGCGCTTTTTGCCCGCCCCCTGGTTACCTCCCCACGTGCTCGACTGGACATCGACATCCAACCTGACGGTGCCGACTCCGGGATCATGTGGTGCGACGGACGGCGCAGCTGTCAGGTGCGTCCCGGTGACCGGATCACCGTGGTGCGCCATGAGGCGAACCTGCGCATCGCGCGACTCTCCGAGCAGCCGTTCACCTCGCGGCTGGTGAAGAAGTTCGCCCTGCCGGTCGTGGGATGGCGGCAGGGGCAGGCCACGTCATGATCACCACACTCACCATCCGCAATCTCGGAGTCATCGAGGACGCCTCCTTGGAACTTGCCGGGTCACTCACCGCCGTCACCGGTGAGACCGGTGCCGGAAAGACGATGGTCGTGAGCTCCTTGGGGCTGCTGCTCGGGCAGAAGGCCGACCCCGGTCTGGTGCGCCACGGCACGGATCGTGCTGTCGTGGAGACCGTCATGTCCTGTGACGAGCAGATGGCACGACGCGTCACCGAGGTCGGCGGGGAGTGCGAGGACGGCGAGGTCATCTGCAACCGTCAGGTGCTGTCGTCGCGGCGCTCCCGGGCCGTACTGGGTGGAGCACGGGTGACGGCCGGCCAACTCGGTTCGCTGACCTCCCAGACCATCACCATCCATGGCCAGTCCGAGCAGATCCGACTCACCGATCCCGCCCACCAGCTCCTCATGCTCGACCGAGCTGGAGGAGAGGAGATGGCCGCGGCGCTGCATGACCACCACGAGCTGTGGTCGCGATACACCGACGTGGCGGCTCGGCTGCACGAGGCCACCACTGGACGAGACGAGAAGGATCTGCAGATCGAGGTGCTCCGCCGCCGCCTCGACGAGGTCGACAAGGTCGATCCGCATCCCGGTGAGGACGACGAGCTCCTCGCCACCTCACGGCACATGCAGGTGGCCCAGACCCTGCGTGAATCGCTGCAGCAGGCCGACCAGTTCCTCAACGGAGCGCAGGGCGAGGCAGAGCTGCAACCGGGCGCCCTGGCCCTGGTGAGCCAGGCAGCTGCCCAACTCGCCGCGATGGGGGACGAGGACCCACGTGCCGCCGGACTGGCCCAGCGAGCCCAGGGCATCGAGGTCGACCTCACCGATCTGGCTGCCGACGTCGCACGACTGGCCGCCGAGTCCGACACCGGGCCCGGTGAACTCGACGAGGTCATGGCACGGCTCAGCGCCATCCAACGTCTGCTGCGCTCCCGGGCGACGACACTGGACGATCTGTTGACGACCACCCAGCAGGATCGGGAGAACCTCGACCACCTCATCGGCGGTGACGACGACGTCGACGAGCTGACCGAGCAGGTGCAGCAACTCAAAGGTCAACTCGCTGCCTCGGCCTCCCGGCTGAGTGCGATCCGGCATCGCACCGCAGCTCGACTGCACCACGACCTCACCCCGGAACTGGCAGCTCTGGCGATGCCATCGGCCCGGGTGGAGTTCCAGCTCGACGAAGCACCGATGGGCCCCACCGGCACCGATGCCGTCACCATCATGCTGGCTGCGAACTCGGGGGCTGCCCCGGCATCGCTGTCCAAGGCCGCTTCCGGTGGTGAGCTGTCCCGGGTCCGATTGGCCCTGGAGGTCGTCCTGGCCGGGACCGAGAGTGGGAGAACCCTGGTCTTCGACGAGATCGACTCCGGCGTCGGCGGTAGCGTCGGCATCGAGATCGGACGCCGACTGGCAGCCCTGGCCACCCGCCACCAGGTCATCGTCGTCACCCACCTGGCGCAGGTGGCTGCCTTCGCCGACACTCATCTGGTCGTCACCAAGGCCGATGACGGGCGTATCACCCGATCGGGGGTGCGTGAGGTCGGCGAGGCGGATCGAGAACGAGAACTTGCCCGGATGATGAGTGGCATGTCCGGTTCGCAGACCGCCGTCGACCATGCTCGCGAGCTGCTGGACCTTGCCCGGGGCGGCCGGCCATCACGAGACGGTGGGCTGTGAGGCAGCAGTGGTGTGGGATCGAGACGACACGGTGACGTGTCGGGTGGCGTCCTGGTGACGCAGGTGCGGTAATCGTCCCGAGCTGACTCATCGGGGTCAATCAGATAGGCTGGAATTCCGTGGGCAACGAAAATCATCGCAGCAGGCACGTGTTCGTCACTGGAGGAGTCGTCTCCTCACTCGGCAAGGGGCTGACGGCGTCATCCCTGGGTTCCCTTCTCAAGGCTCGTGGGCTCAAGGTCACGATGCAGAAGCTGGACCCCTACCTCAACGTCGATCCGGGCACGATGAATCCGTTCCAGCACGGTGAGGTGTTCGTCACCGAGGACGGTGCCGAGACCGACCTGGACATCGGCCACTACGAACGGTTCCTCAACGAGAACCTCTCCGGTGAGGCGAACGTCACCACAGGCAAGGTGTACTCGGCCGTCATCGCCAAGGAACGGCGCGGCGACTACCTGGGCGACACCGTGCAGGTCATCCCGCACATCACCAACGAGATCAAGGCGCGAATGCTCGCCATGGACGAGGGCAACCCCGATGTCGTCATCCATGAGATCGGCGGCACCGTGGGTGACATCGAGTCCCTGCCCTTCCTGGAGGCTGCTCGCCAGGTGCGTCAGGAGATCGGACGGGAGAACGTCTTCTTCCTGCACGTCTCACTGGTGCCCTACATCAAGCCGTCCGGGGAGATGAAGACCAAGCCGACCCAGCACTCGGTCGCCGCCCTGCGCCAGGTCGGCATCCAGCCCGATGCCATCGTCTGCCGTTCGGAACGCCCGCTGGTCAAGGGCATCAAGAACAAGATCGCCCTCATGTGCGACGTCGACACCCCGGCCGTGGTCTCGTGCCCGGATGCCCCCTCGATCTACCTCATTCCCAAGGTCCTGCACCGTGAGGGGCTGGACGCCTACGTCGTCCAGAAACTCAACCTGTTCTTCCGCGACGTCGACTGGACCACCTGGGACGACCTGCTCGAACGAGTGAAGAAGCCCACCAGCGAGGTGACGATCGCCCTGGTCGGCAAGTACATCGATCTGCCCGATGCCTACCTCTCGGTGACCGAGGCGCTGCGCGCCGGAGGATACGCCAACCGCGTCAAGGTCAACGTCAAGTGGGTTGCCTCCGACTCCTGCGCCACCCCGCAGGGGGCGGCTCAGTACCTGGGTGACGTGGACGGTGTCTGTGTACCCGGCGGGTTCGGTATCCGCGGTGTCGAGGGCAAGATCGGAGCCATTCGTCACGCTCGACAGAAGCGGATCCCCTTCCTGGGGTTGTGTCTCGGACTGCAGTGTGCAGTCATCGAGGCGGCCCAGGACCTGGCGGGGATCGAGGGAGCTGCCTCCAGCGAGTTCGATCCGGACTGCGCCGATCCCGTCATCGCGACGATGGCGGAGCAGGTCGACGTCGTCGAGGGCAAGGGTGATCTCGGAGGAACGATGCGGCTGGGATCCTACCCGGCCAAACTCGACAAGGACTCCCTGGTGGCCAGCCTGTACGGCACGACGACCGTGACGGAGCGACACCGCCATCGTTACGAGGTCAACAACGCCTACCGGGACCGTCTCGAGGCCGCCGGGCTGCACATCAGCGGTACCTCTCCCGACGGCTCCCTGGTGGAGTTCGTCGAGTTGGAGCGCAGCAGCCACCCGTTCTTCGTGGCCACCCAGGCCCACCCGGAGCTCAAGAGCCGTCCGACCCATGCCCATCCGTTGTTCCGTGGACTCGCTGCTGCTGCAGTACGGCGGGCCAAGGGAGAGGATCGTGAGGTCCCGCTACCCAGCAAGCACACCTCCAAGGCCGAGAAGTCCCGGTCCGACCGTTTCACGGCGGAGGCATCCGCGTCTGCGAGCAGGAAGGACGACTCCAAGTGAGTCGCTGGGACGCTGCCGAGACCTGGCAGGTGGATGAGCACGAGGTGCTGGCCACCGGACGGGTGTGTGATTTCGTCAATGACACCATCACCACCCCGGCCGGGGAGCGGATACAGCGTCAGTACACCACCCACCCCAGTGCCGTGGGCATCATCGCCCTCGACGAGCACGACAGGGTTGCAGTGGTGCGTCAGTACCGCCACCCGGTGCGCATGATCTTGGTGGAACCACCTGCTGGTCTGCTCGACGTCTGCGGGGAGGACTACCTGGCTGCTGCCCAACGAGAACTCGCCGAGGAGGCGATGCTCGCGGCCGCGGACTGGCAGGTACTCCTCGACATCGTCACCACTCCCGGGGGATGTCAGGAGGCGTTGCGCATCTATCTGGCCAGGGACCTGAGCCCGGCCCCACGCCCGGACGGGTTCGTCCCGGAGGGGGAGGAGCGTCTCATGACGGCCGACTGGGAACCCCTGGACGACCTGGTGGCAGCGATACAGGATGGGCAGTGTCAGTCACCCACCCTGGTCACCGGTGTGCTGGCGACGGCTCTGGCCAAGGCGCAGGGCAGGCTGGACGATCTGCGTCCAGCGCACAGTCCGTGGTCGGTGATGGATCGGCGGCGAGCCCGCTGAACTCCCCACAGCCTCACTCCACCGCTCAACTCCGGACGACGTCGACACCGTCCCCCCCGCCCGCCGGGGATGCCACGGCGATGGGGCACACGCACACCACGGACGGCTCAGGCTCCACGGGCAGGCCAGCTGCGGTGTCTGGCCCCAGCTCGCTGCCCGGATCCGTTCCAGCTGCTGGAGGCAGATCTGCTGGTGGTCACCGTCCCATCGACGACCAGGTGAGTGACTACCTGCAGCACCTGGTCGTGGAACGTGGCCTGTCCGGCAACACCGTCGCGGCCTATCGCCGTGACCTGGCCAAGTATTCCCAGTTCCTGGCTGGCCGTGGGGTGAATGGGCTTGCCGGAGCCACCAGCCCGGACGTCGCCGAGTTCGCCCGTGAGCTTGCCGACCGGGGGCTTGCTCCCTCGTCGGTGACGCGTACCGTCGTGGCCGTGCGCAACCTGCACAAATTCGCCCTCGCCCAGGGATGGGTGAGCGACGACGTCGCCAAGACCGTCACTCCGGGCGCCCCGGCCAAACGGCTTCCCAAGGCGCTCAGCATCGCGGAGGTGGAGGCCCTGCTCGCCTCCTGCGACACCTCCACCGTTGAGGGGCTGCGGGATCGGGCATTGCTCGAGTTGCTCTACGGCACCGGCGCACGGATCAGCGAGGTCTGTCAGCTCGATGTCGACGATCTGCGCGGGGTACGTGCCGACCCCAGCTCTGGACTTCGATTGATCGGCAAGGGCAACAAGGAGCGAGTCGTTCCGTTGGGCCACTATGCGTTGGAGGCCGTGGAGGCCTGGTTGGTGCGTGGGCGTCCCACCTGGGCGGATCGCGGCGCCGCCACCCCGGCACTCCTGCTCAATTCCCGCGGCTCGCGGCTGTCACGGCAGAGTTCGTGGGCCATCATGCAGCGTGCGGCGCGATCGGCTGGTGTCACGACGCACATGTCGGCCCACAGTTTGCGGCACTCCTATGCCACGCACCTGCTCGACGGAGGCGCGGACGTACGCGTCGTCCAGGAGTTGCTGGGGCACGCCTCGGTGACGACGACCCAGATCTACACGATGGTGACGGCAGAGCATCTGCGTGAGGTCTATCGCAGCTCGCATCCCCGGGCGGTGTCACGCCCGCCCACCGAGAACTGACGGGTGGAGCGCCGTGTCCACCGAATCGAGGGGCCGGCAGGCGTCGATTTTTTCGGGAACATACTAGGGTTGGACATTGACCGGTGAGTACCGGCTCGTCGTCCAAGGAGGTCAAGGTGTCCGAACCGTCACCGGAACCGCTGATTCGCGTGCCCGGGCCTGGGCAACAGGCCATCGAAGCGGCTGAGAACTCGATCGGCCCCACGGGTCGGCCATTACCAGACCTCCCCGACCCTGCTCCGGTGCCCGATGGCCCCCAACACGCCATGGTCATCTCGATGTGCAACCAGAAAGGTGGCGTCGGCAAGACGACGACGACCATCAATCTCGGCGCGGCCCTGGCCGAGTACGGCCGCAGGGTGCTGCTCGTCGACTTCGACCCGCAGGGATCACTCTCGGTGGGTCTGGGCGTCAATCCGCACACCCTCGATGAATCCATCTACACCCTGCTCATGTCTCGGCAGGGAGATCCGCACGATGTCATCACCGACACCGTCATCGAGGGCATGGACCTACTTCCGGCCAACATCGACCTGTCGGCGGCGGAGGTGCAGCTCGTCAGTGAGGTGGCCCGTGAGCAGACCCTCAAGAGGGTCATTGATCGGGTGCGTGATGAGTATGACGTCATTCTCATCGACTGTGCACCGTCCCTGGGGCTGCTGACGATCAATGCCCTCACTGCCTCCGACTGGGTCATCATGCCCTTGGAGTGTGAGTTCTTCGCTCTGCGTGGTATTGCCCTGCTCACCGACACCATCGAGAAGGTGCAGGATCGTCTCAATCCCGATCTCAAGATCCTCGGTATTCTTGGCACGATGTTCGACTCGCGTACCCTGCACGCCCGTGAGGTCATGGAGCGCGTCGTCCAGGCTTTTGGTGATGTCGTCTTCCATACCGTCATCAAGCGCACCATCAAATTCCCCGAGACGACGGTGGCTGGCGAGCCCATCACCACCTATGCCCCCAAGTCGCCGGCGGCCGATGCTTATCGTGATCTCGCCAAGGAGGTGCTGACACGGTGTCAAACCGCCGCGTGAGCCTCCCAGGGGCCTCGGAACTCTTCCGGTCCACAGCCAAGCACAATTCCTTCGGTGACACCGACAAGGCACATGATGGCCTTGACGATGTCGAGCAGCGCACATCCTCGGATCCAGATGCCTCGGCACGGTCCGGCAATGGCACACGGCAGACCGCTGCTGCGGATGCCTCGGCGGACGCACAAGGATCCACCGAGGATTCTCGTGCTGCCACCACGAACAGCTCGGCCACGAGGGGCACGACCGGATCCCGCCGGGGTAGCGGACGGGTACGTCATGATGAGAAGATCACCGTCTACGTCAGTACCGAGGAACTCCTGGCACTGGAGAATGCACGTCTGCAGCTGCGTGCCCAAGGGGTGGCGGCAGATCGAGGACGCATCGTACGGGAAGCCATCGCCATCGCCCTGGCCGACCTCGACCTTCGCGGCACCGAGTCCGCACTGGTCACCCGTCTGGACCAATGAGACGTGAAGAACTCAGCTGTGGGGACAGTGGGCCGGTGAGCCCGACTATTGGAGGAACGATGAGCGACAAGCCCGAGGAAGGAATCCGTCTGCAGAAGGTCCTGGCTCAGGCCGGGCTGGCCTCGCGACGGGCCGCAGAGGAGATGATCGCCGGTGGCCGAGTGGAGGTCAACGGCGAACTCGTCATCGAGCAGGGTCGCCGTGTCGACCCCGAGCACGACGAGATCCGAGTGGATGGGTCACGTATTCCCACGGCACGCCGGCACGTCTACTACGTGCTCAACAAGCCGCGTGGCGTCATCTCGACGATGGACGATCCGGAGGGCCGCCCAGATCTCTCCGACCTGGAGGGGGTGCCGCACGGTATCCGACTCTTCCACGTCGGCCGGTTGGACACCGAGACCTCTGGGCTCATCCTGCTCACCAATGACGGAGAGTTCGCCAACCGCATGACACATCCGTCCTACGAGGTGCTCAAGACCTACCTCGCCGATGTGGAAGGGCGTGTTGACCACAAGGTCATCAACCGGCTGAGCAAGGGAATCACCCTGGAGGACGGCCCGGTGCACCCGGACTCGGTGAAGCTGGTGCAGGCGATGGACGAGCACTCGTTGGTCCAGGTGACACTGCACGAGGGACGCAACCGCATCGTGCGTCGCATGATGGACTCGGTGGCCCACCCGGTGCGCCGACTGTCGCGCACCTCGATCGGTCCGGTGCATCTGGGCAAGCTCGGGGGGGGCGACATGCGCCCCCTCACCCGTGAGGAACTTGGCAAGCTCTACGACATCGTCGGCCTGTGATGACGACCCAGTGGGCGAACAGATGGTCTGTGCGCCCGTACATGAGTGACAGGAAATGTGATGAATGACATGAAACGTCGACCCGCGCGCCGGTTCGTCCAGGCGACGACCCTCCTGGCAGTGGCTGCCATGGGGTTGACCGCCTGCGGTTCGAAGGACTCCGATGCCGGATCCCCACCCTCTGCGACCCCGAGCGCCAGCACGGCTGCCTCATCGGCACCCAGCAAGCCTGCCAAGGCCATCAAGAGCCTGGACGAGCTCAAGGTCGACGCCAAGCAGGGCAAGGAGTCCACGGTGACCGGGGCCTGGCCACTCAAGATCGACAAGACCCAGTCCACCGTGCTCAAGAAGGGATCGGGAGCCGAGGTCAAGGCCGACAGCACCGTCACCCTCGACTACGTCGGTGTCAACGCCCGCGATGGCAAGGTCTTCGACTCCTCCTACAAGCGTGGTCAGGCGATCACCTTCCCGCTGCAGCAGTTCGTTCCCGGATTCAGCAAGGGACTTGCCGGGCACCATGTGGGCGATCAGGTACTCATCATGATGCCCGGTTCCGATGGGTACGACTCCGGTGGCGGCAGGCCCGGTGCCGGCATCCAGAAGGGTGACTCGCTGATCTTCGTCGTCGAGATCAAGGAACTCACTCCCACCGAGGCCACCGGCGAGAAGGTCGATCCCCCTGCTGGCCTGCCCACCGTCAGCATGGCCAAGGACGGCCCCAAGGTGAACATCGGCAAGGCGTCCAAGCCGTCCAAACTTGTCACCCAGCCGCTCATCAAGGGCAAGGGCAACAGGATCACCGCAAACGACGTCGTCACGGTGAAGTACCGTTCATGGGCTTGGTCCACCGGCAAGGTCGTCGATGACGGCTATGACGATCCCGGCATCCAGGGCATGCTCCAGCAGACCATTCCAGCGTGGCAGGAGGGTCTGGCCGGTCAGACGGCTGGATCACGACTGCTCATCATCGCCCCGCCGAACAAGGCCTATCCCGAGGGCAGCCCCGACAAGAAGGTCAAGAAGGGCGAGACGATGATCTACGTCATTGACGTGCTCCGGGCCGAGAAGGGGTGACTCCTAGGGCGCCGTGTGTTTCCCCCTGCGTCCCAGCTGGACCTACTCGTGCCCCAGCTCGACCCGTTCGGGTGTCATCCGGGCAACATCATCTGGTGACTTCCCATCGGGCACCTCTCGAGGGTGGACGTTCCTGGTGACGGTGGTGGTTGGCCGTTTTGGTGGTGGCTCACCACGTGGGTGCCGTCCAGTCACTCCACCAGCCCAGCCTGCTCGACGACTCCGAATCACGGTACGGCCCCGCGTCCACCGGACGTGGGGCTTTCCCCTGTGGTGGGGCGTGGCGTGACGCCGCCGGTTGCGGGGTGGCGGTAGGCGCGTCCGAATGCCGCGACGAGCTCGGATCGTCCCAGGTGCCCGGCGTCCCCGATGGATCAGGGGCCGTCGGGGGAGGAGTGAGGGCTGCCGTCACGTCAGGATCGGCGAGTAACTCATGTGGATCATCCACTGCCGGAAGCCCCAGGGACTCACACAACGCGGCCCGCACCCGAGGAAGCTCCACCCCGCGGGCCGCCAGTTCGGCCAACCCTCCGGCGTGCGCCGATTTGGACAACCGTTCGCCGTCCGGAGCATGCACCAGGCCGCAATGGGCGTAGCGCACCTCGGGAAGACCGAGCAGGTGCCCCAGATGGCTCTGCCGTGCCGCAGAGGGCCACAGGTCACGGGCCCGCACCACCTGATCGACTCCCTGCGCACCGTCATCGACGACGACTGCCAGGTTGTAGGCGTAAACCCCGTCATTGCGACGCAGGACGATGTCGTCCACCTGGCCCAGACAGGTGCCACGGGCTTGGTCGGTGACCTGCCAACCGGAGACCTCGGAGGCCAACCGAGTGGCAGCAGGGCGCATTCTCGCGCGGCTCTGGCGATCTGAGTGGCTCAAAGTGCGGCACGTTCCCGGGTAGGGGCGCCAGCTCTGGACGCCATTGGGGGCCTGGGCGGCGGCCGCAATCTCCCTGCGAGTGCAGAAACACGGATAGGTGGGCAGCTGAGCGAGGGCGTCTGAATAGATGTCCAGCCGTTCCGATTGACGCACCACCGGGCCGTCCCAGTCAAGGCCCAGGGCTTCCAGATCGCGCAACTGTTGATCGGCGATCCCACCGGCAGCAGCCACCCGTTGCTGGTCCAGGTCCTCCACCCGCACGACGAATCGTCGATCACTGCACCGCGCCAACAACCACGCTGCCAAGGCGGTGCGGAGATTGCCGATGTGCAGTGCAGAGGTGGGCGAAGGGGCGAACCGGCCGGCAGGACGCTCGCCGGTGGTGGCATTGCTGAATGGGTGTGGGCAGGACACGGATGGATTGTAGATCGACTCGAGTCACCCATCACGATGGACGCGAGTAGGCTCATCCCCGTCTGACCGTGTGCACCAGCCACCGAGATCGAGGAATCGATGTCTGCGGCACTGCACAGGATTTCGTGGACTGGGGTGATGATGTCGAAACGGCACGAACGAATGGTGAGCCTCGTCACCGCCCTGCTCACCACGGATCGTCCACTGCTGCGCAGCGAGTTGCGCGACCACATCGAGCTCTACCATGACCTCTCCGACGATGCCTTTCGGCGCACCTTCGAACGGGACAAGAGGGCACTGCGCGAACTCGGCATTCCCATTGACGTCGTCGACATGCCTGGCATCGGCCCCAACAAGATGGGGTATCGCATCGTTCGTCAGAACTACGAGCTGAAGCCAGTACATCTCACCACCGACGAGACGGACGTGTTGGCCATGGCCAACACGGTGTGGCGCGACTCCGTGCTCGACGAGTCGGCTCATTCCGCCATTCGCAAGTTGCGTGCTGTCGGGGCCGAGCCGTGCAGCGATGCCGATGCGACGTCGATGCTGGCTGCAGAGGTACCGGACGCCACCATGACGGGTCCGATGGCCCTGGCCGGGCACAGCGATGGCAACGACCAGGTGCCAGTGCTCATGACCGCCACCGACCAAGGTGTTCCCGTGAGTTTCGAGTATCGCGCCGAGCGAGTACGGCACGTCGACCCCTGGCAGGTCATCCTGCAGGACGGTCACTGGTACCTGCAGGGGCGTGACATCGATGTTGACGAGGCACGCACCTTCCGAGTGTCACGGATCACCTCGCACGTGCGGCTGACAGGTCGACCCGGCACGGTCGTACGCCCGGACAGTGCCACCATGCAGCGCGAACTGGGGCCACTGGATCCCACCGACAGCGAGGACATCGAGGCGATCGTCGTCCTCACCGGAGCCGTCCAACTCGCCGGGGTGCGGATCCGAACCCTGAGCGACGACGAGATTCCACCGTCCGTCGGCACCGTGGGAGGCACTGGAAACTCTCGTGTCGTGCATGTCACCGCACCTGGTCTGCGCCAGCTGCAGACGGCAGTCCTCCAGGCCGGTGGTCGAGCAGTCGTCGTCGGACCACCGCAGGTGCGTGAACAGGTCATGGCGTGGCTGCAGGAGCTCGTCGACCAGCCCTGGCTGCAGCAGGCATCGGAGCAGGACGGCGATGGTGACGACATGGTGGAGGTGGGCAATGGCCGGTCACAGTGACCTTTCCCGACTCCTCACCGTCGTGCCGTACCTGCGCTCCCATCCCCAGGTGACGGCGACGCAGGCCGCCAAGGATCTGGGCGTGACCGAGCGCCAGCTCGAAGGCGACCTGCGCACCCTGCTCATGAGCGGTTTCACCGTTGGAGGTCTGGACGACGACCTGCACCTGGAACGTGATGGGCAGGAGCCAGCGATCATCTCGATGGGCAGTCCCGATGAGCTCGATCGCCCCATGAAGTTGTCGTCTGCGGAGGCATGGTCACTCATCGCAGCACTGCAGATCGTGCGCGACCTAGCCGACGAATCGCTGACCCGGACGGTGGATCGTGTCATCGACAAGCTTGTCGAGGCGGGCTCGGTGGACCATGACGCCGTTCGGGTGCATCCCCCGGAGATTGATGAGAAGTCTCAGTGGTACATGCAAGCCTGTGAACGGGGTTGGCGCATCAAGCTCACCCATCGACGCGAATCTGCCGGAGCGCTCACCACACATGTCGTCGATCCCGTCGAGGTGCAGCTGCGGGACGGACACCTGTACCTCCACGGCTGGTCACTGACCCGCAAGGCATGGCGTACCTGGCGGCTGGATCGCATCGTTGACGCGGTGAGGATCGGTTCGGCGACCCGCCACCGACACAGTGACGATGAATGGTTCGCCACCCTGCCAGCCGATGCCGAGGTTCAGGTGATCGTCAGACCCGCTGCCCGATGGTTGGGGGAGCACTTCCCGTCCCGCCGGGTGGAGCGCGTTGAGCAGGGCTGGCAGATCACCTTTCCCGTGGCGAATGACGCGTGGTTCGCCGGTCTGTTGGCGATGTTCCAGGACGAGGTGCTCGCCGTCACCCCTGCGTGTGCCGCTCACCGCCTCGCGGAACTCGCCACCCGTACCCTCGCCGCCCACCGGGTCTGCAGCGTCGATGGCGAGGGGTGAGGGTCTCATGTGGATCTGGATGCTTGGTGTGGCACTCGTCGGCATGATCGTGGTGGTCCTGTGGGGAGCGTGGTACCTGTGGAGACGCTTCACCCGGATGACGGAGAGTCTGGAGCAGCTCACCGCACGACTGGGGGAGGTGGGCCAGGTGGCCGAGCAGATCGACCTTGAGGGACTGCAGCAGAGCATGGACGGATCGGCGTCACCGTGAGGAAGCCGGGCCTTGATCCCTGCCTCCTGGGTGAACGGCTTGTGAACAACGCGTGAATGAGCAACCGGCATGCAGATGATGGCGCAAAGAGTGACGACGATGGTCGAGGGCACGTGGTAGCCTGAACGCCGTCCGACACTGGGGTGCAACTAGGTGGGAGCACCCCCGGAGCTCCTGAAAGGACTGCTCATGTTTCCAGCTCTGCTGCTCGTCCCCACCGAGATATCGGTGCTCATCCTCGTCATCATCGCCCTGCTGCTCTTCGGCGGGTCGCGGTTGGCTGGCGTCGGCAAGGGAGCTGGCCGTGCCATTCGTGAGTTCAAGGAGGAGACCCAGGGACTCAACGACAAGGACAAGAAGGACGACGCTGCTGCGACGGCGCAGGACAAGGCCGTCGAGGGCAAACCCGAGTCCACCGAGAACTGAACGGGCTCCGACTGGTGGCGCAGACGATGAGCGAGGGGACCGAACACCGGCGTCGGTTCGGCAGGTTCCGTCCGCCTGAAGCCGGCGAGGGTGGCACGATGCCGCTGCTCGACCACTTCCGTGAGCTGCGCTACCGACTCATCGTCTCCCTGCTGGCCATCGTGGTGACCACCTCGGTGGCATTCGTCTTCTACCGCCCCTTGGTGCAGGTCGTCATGTGGCCCTACCAGTTGGCCAGTCGGGCGATCGTGGCGAAGAACCCCGGGGCACAGCTGCAGGTGGTCAACACCGGTGTCGTCGCTCCCTTCCTGCTCAATCTGCGGGTGTCCATGGTGGCCGGCCTCATCGCCGCCTGTCCGATATGGCTCTACGAGATCTGGGCATTCATCGTTCCGGGTCTGCTCGCCAGGGAGAAGAAGCTGGCGTTGAGATTCGTGGGGGCGTCCGTACCCCTGTTCCTCACCGGGGCCGCCCTGGGGTACTGGGTGCTGCCCAAGGGCATCACCATGATGCTCAATTTCACACCCAGCGGCATGGGCATCACGAACCTGTTGGACATGAATGCCTTCCTGGCGCTCGAACTGCGTCTCGTGCTGCTGTTCGGGGTGTGCTTCCTGCTGCCGGTCTTCCTCGTCCTGCTCAACCTCATTCACCTGGTGAGTTCTGCCCAGCTCGCTGCTGCCCGCAAGTGGGCGATCTTCGGTTTCTTCGTCCTGGGTGCGTTCGCCAACCCGTCCGGTGATCCAGTGTCGATGATGGCCCTGGCGCTGCCGATGGCCGTCATGTACGTCATCTCGGAACTCATCTGCCGGGCCAATGAGAAGCGGCGTGGCTCCGACCTCGGGATCGATCCCGAGGAGTTCAACATCAAGGTCGACTGAGAGCCCGGTGCCGTTGCGATACCGCGTGCCGGGTGACTCGTGGATATCGTGGAGCCATGGACACCTCCCCGTTGAGCCGTTTCGCGTCCACCTACTCCTTCGAGCTGGACGACTACCAGCTGCAGGGCTGCCACCACCTCGATGAGGGAGCCGGCGTGCTCGTCGCAGCTCCCACTGGTGCCGGGAAGACGGTCGTGGGGGAGTACGCGACCTTCCTGGCCCTGGAATCCGGTCTCAAGTGTTTCTACACCACCCCCATCAAGGCCCTGTCCAACCAGAAGTACCACGACCTCGTCGCTCGGTACGGCGTGGACTCGGTGGGGCTGCTCACCGGGGACGCCTCCGTCAACTCCGAGGCGCCCATCGTCGTCATGACGACCGAGGTGCTGCGCAACATGATCTACGCCGGCTCATCGACCCTCGTCGGGCTGGGATGGGTCGTCATGGACGAGGTGCACTACCTGGCGGACCGGTTCCGCGGCCCGGTGTGGGAGGAGGTCATCCTTGGCCTGGACCCGACGGTGCGTCTGGTTGCCTTGTCGGCAACGGTGTCCAATGCCGAGGAGTTCGGCGAATGGCTCGACGAGGTGCGCGGTGACGTGCGCGTCGTCGTCTCGGAGGAACGTCCGGTGCCGCTCAGTCAGCACGTCGCCGTGCGTGGTGGTCTCATCGATCTCTTCGATCCCCGGGGTGATGACGTCAACCCGGAGCTCACTCGTCTGGCCAAGCAGGAGTCTCGCTACCATCGCGACGATGCCCGCCGGCCTCGTGGTCGCTCGGGTCGGGGCCGCAGGACCGTGTCCTATGGTTCCGGTCGGTTCGGCGGGGCCTCGATGTCACGAAACCGGCGGGGTAACACGGATCGAGGACATGCAAGGAACGGGGGACAGGGCAAGGATCGCGGCAGGGGCCAGAACTGGGGTCGCGGGCAGGATCGCGAGCGGGCCCCGCGCAACTCCCCGAGTCGTGGTCAGGTGGTTCGGGCCCTTCGTCGTTCACGGCTTCTTCCTGCCATCATCTTCATCTTCTCCCGCAGGGGCTGCGAAGCCGCTGTGCACCAGTTGGCCAATCAGGACATCGTCCTCACCAGTGAGTACGAGGCCGGACAGATTCGCCAGATCGCCGAGTCCTACGGCGACTCGCTGGGCGTCGAGGAGAGACGGGCCCTGGGATGGGACACCTTCGTGTCACATCTGGAGCGGGGGCTTGCCGCCCATCACGCCGGCCTGCTTCCGGTGCAGAAGGCCGTGGTGGAGGAGGCATTCGTCCGTGGTCTGCTCAAGGTCGTCGTCGCCACCGAGACCCTCGCCCTGGGAATCAACATGCCGGCACGTACCGTCGTCCTGGAGAAACTCGTCAAGTACAACGGCCAGACCCACGCCGACATCACCGCAGGTGAGTACACCCAGCTCACCGGCCGGGCGGGTCGACGCGGCATCGACACCCAAGGACATGCCGTCGTCTGCTGGCAGCCCGGGACGGATCCGCGAGCCGTGGCCGGACTGGCGTCCCGACGCACCTATCCACTCCGGTCGGCATTCGAGCCCACCTACAACATGGCCGTCAACCTGGTGCACTCGATGGGCCGGGAACAGGCCGTCGATCTTCTCGTGCACTCCTTCGCCCAGTTCCAGACCGACCGCCGAATTGGTGCGCGGGCCGGGCTGGGTCGTGAGGACGAACAGGCCATCTCCGACTACCTCGCAGCAGCACACTGCGAGCTGGGCGACTTCACCGAGTACGCCACGATGCGTGAGAAGGTCTCCCAGCTGGAGGCGGAACAGGCCAGGGCACGCCGTGGTGGAGCCCGGGCCGAGATCCTCGACTCGGTGTGCGAACTCGGGGTGGGAGATGTCATCGCCGTGCCCAGCGGGTCACATGCCGGCTGGGCAGTGGTGCTGGATGCTGGACGACGCGGTGGACGAACGGCGTCGATCCGGGTGATGGCGATGGTCGAGGGGCACACGGTCGTCACCCTGGGCAATGACGACATCGACGCCCCGGTGCACCGGATGGCGGGGATCCACGTCCCCAAACACTTCCATCCCGGCAATGCGGCCGCCAGACGAGCACTGGGGCGAGACCTCGACGCTGCAACGGCCCGTCTGGAACGTCCGAAACCCAACCGGCGTCACGGGGCACCTCCGAACACCGATCTGGCCGATGAGATCGCCAACCTGCGGGCGGCGATCCGTACCCATCCGTGCCACCAGTGCCCAGATCGTGAGACCCATGCGCGATTCGCCGAACGTGCCATGCGCCTGCAGCGGGCCAGGGACAAGGCTCAGGCCAAGGCGCGCAGCCGCACCACCTCCATCGCGACCCGGTTCGACCGCATCTGTCTGGTACTGGAGGCCCTGGGGTATCTGGCCGACGACGGGCACCAGGTCACCGACCGTGGTCGGATGCTCTCGCGCATCTACTCCGAGCTGGACCTGGTGACCTGTGAGGCCATCGGGGAGGGGATTTTCGACGAGCTGGACCCGGCAGATCTCGCTGCCGTGCTCTCCACCCTGGTCCACGAGTCACGGCCGGGGGATCGAGGCCGGATGATGCGCATGCCGACCCACGAGGGTGAACGAGCCGAGAGCAGGCTTCGTGCGGTACGTGCCCGGGTGGGGCGTCTGGAACGCGACCAGCGACTGGAGCCGCGCCGTGACCTGGACATCGGCTTCGCCGAGACGATCCATGCCTGGGTGTGCGGAGCCGGGCTCGACGTCGTCCTCAGCGAGGGTGGCAGTGCGGGGGACTTCGTACGCCAAGCACGTCAGGTGGCCGATCTCGCCGGGCAGATCTCCCGAGCCGGGGTGGACGATGAGTTGGCTCACACCTGCCGGCAGGTGGTGGGCGCCATTCAACGTGGCGTCGTCGTCCTGGACCGTGACGAGGGCTGAGACACTCCGCCAGCGGCAGACGTCGCCGTCGTTCACGGGGTCTTGGTTCGGTGGGGCTTGGGGGCATGCCATCCGTGGGCGTCGTCCCACTTTGCGGAGCTCGGGCGAATACTGCTCGGCTGGCAGTAGGGTTCGGGCATGGGTGTTGCGTTGCGCGTCGTCGCGTGCTTGGACGTCAAGGACGGTCGCGTCGTCAAGGGGGTGAACTTCACCGGTCTGCGCGATGCGGGCGATCCGGTGGGGATGGCTCGCAGCTATGGCGAGCAGGGGGTGGACGAACTCACCTTCCTCGACATCTCGGCCTCCGAGCAGGGGCGACGTACCACCATGCAACTCGTGACGAGGTGCGCCAACACGGTGTTCATCCCACTCACGGTGGGTGGGGGAGTACGCACCGTGGACGACGTCGATGCCCTGCTGCGCCACGGCGCCGACAAGGTGAGCATCAACACCGCAGCAATCGCCGATCCGAGCGTCATCGGTACGATTGCCGACCGATTCGGAAACCAGGTGGTCACCCTGTCGCTGGACGCCCGACGGGAGGCGGGTCAACCGTCCGGTTTCGGTGTCACCACCCACGGGGGCAGCCGTGCCGCTGGTCTGGACGCCGTCGAATGGGCCCGCCGTGCCGTGGATCTGGGGGCAGGGGAGATTCTGCTCAACTCGATGGATGCCGATGGCACCACGGCTGGATTCGACCTGGAGATGATCGAGGCCCTGCGAGACGCCGTGGACGTCCCGCTGGTGGCCTCGGGCGGCGCCGGAACCCCAGACAACTTCGTGCAGGCCGCCCGAGCCGGTGCCGATGCCGTGCTGGCCGCCTCGGTGTTCCACTACGGCAGGCTCACCATTGCCGAGGTCAAGGATGCACTGCGCGCAGCAGGATTCGAGGTGCGTTGACCCTCGCCGCACCGAAAACTCTGGTAAAAGAAGGGGCATGGATTGCCTTTTCTGTTCCATCATCTCCGGTGACGTCGAGTCCCGGCAGGTTGCCAGCGACGACGTCGGTCTCGCCTTCCTCGATGTGAGTCCTGCCCAGGAGGGCCACACCCTGGTCGTGCCGCGTCACCACGTCACCTCTGCCCTTGACGACGAGGGCGAGCTGGCCCGCATCATGCCCATGGTGACGAAGGTTGCCCACATCCTCGTTGACAAACTCGGAGCCAGCGGGGTCAACCTGCTCGTCAACAGCGGCACCGTGGCCGGTCAGAGCGTCGATCACCTGCACGTCCACGTCATCCCGCGCTATGAGAGCGAACCGGGCATGTCGCATGTGCGTACCCAACTGCCGATGCGTCCGGTCGACGAGATCCACGCCCAGCTGTGCAGCTGACATCAACGAAGGAGACATCCATGGCCGCCATCCATTCCGGGGATGCCGATCTCTCCATGATCCAGGACCGGGAGGTCGCCGTCATCGGGTTTGGGGCCGAGGCTCGCGCCCACTGCCTCAACCTGCGTGACTCCGGGGTGGATGTGCGGGTCGGTCTGGCCCCGAGCTCCAGCGGCATCCCTGCTGCTCAGGCCGAGGGATTGCCGGTGATGTCGATTACCCAGGCCTGCCAGGAGGCCGACGTCATCGCCGTCCTGCTCGCCGACGAGCAGATCCCCACGATCTACGCCGAGCACATTGCTGCCCACCTGGGCGATGGTGATGCCCTCGTGTTCCCACGCGGTTTCAGCGTGCACTTCGGGCAGGTTGAGCCGCCTCGCGGGGTGGACGTCTGTCTGGTGGCGGTCGAGGAGTCCGGTGCGACGATGCGGCGTCACTATGAGGACGGACACGCCGTCCCGGCCCTGCTCGGCGTCCACCAGGATGCGACCGGTCGGGCATGGGACCTCGCCAAGGCCTACACCAAGGCCATCGGCGGGCTGCGGAACGACGCCTTCGTCACGACGATGGGTGAGCAGACCCAGGCCGAGCTGTTCAGCGAGCAGGTGGTGCACGGCGGTCTGGCACAGTTGGTGCGGATGGGTTTCGAGACGCTGGTCCAGGCCGGGTGCCAGCCCGAGGTGGCCCACCTCGAGATGCGGCACGTGCTCAAGGACGTCGTGGATCAGATGACGGAAGGGCGGGGGAACACCTCACAGGACGCCACCGCCGAGTACGGCGGTCTGCTGGCCGGCACGAGAGTGATCGACGGACACGTCCGAGCCGCCATGAAGGCGGTCCTCGACGACATCGGTTCGGGTCAGTTCGCCAACCGATTCCGTGCCGATCAGGAGGCCGGTGCCCCCGAGCTCGCCCAACTGCGTGCCGAGCACGCCAGTCACCAGCTGGTGAGGACGGACGAGCGAATGCGTTCCCGCTTCGGTTGCTGATCTTCCATTCGTGGCCAGAGCTGCCTGCCCTACCATCGTTCGAGCGACTGGGCCGTTCAGAGGCGACCACGGTGTCCGCCATACGAACAGTCCGGAACGGACGGGGCCAAGGTATACCGTGACGACCATGACTTTGAGTTTTGCTGCCCCGGATCGTCCCCATTGGTCTGACCAGGAACGGATCGACGAGATTCACGCCGCTCCCAAGATTGGCCAACACTTCGGCGAACAGGTCAGTGACCACATGGCGGTCGCCGACTGGACCGCTTCGGAGGGGTGGACCGGCGACGCGATCACGGACTACCAGCCCCTTGCGGTGAACCCGGCCAATGCCGTGCTGCACTATGCCCAGGAGATCTTCGAGGGACTCAAGGCCTATCGCCATGCCGACGGCTCGGTGTGGCTGTTTCGTCCCGAGGAGAACGCACGACGGCTCAACACCTCGGCCAAGCGACTCGCACTGCCACAGCTGCCCGAGGAAGACTTCCTCACGGCGGTACGCCAACTCGTTGCCACCGATTCACGCTGGGTCCCCGACCCGGGGTCAGGTGAGAAGAGTCTCTACCTGCGTCCGGTGATGTTCGCCAACGACGACTTCCTGGGAGTTGCGCCGGCTGGCAAGGTGCGCTTCGCCATCCTCGGCTCCCCGGTCGGTGCCTACTTCTCCGACGGGGTGCGCGCCGTCGACATCTGGGTGGAGCGTCACGAGGTGCGTGCAGTTCCTGGTGGCACCGGTGCCGCCAAGTGCGGTGGCAACTACGCCGCCTCGCTCACCGCGCAGCTCGCCGCCCAGGATCGTGGATGCGCCCAGGTGCTCTTCCTCGACGCCGTCGAGCACACCTGGATCGAGGAGCTCGGTGGCATGAACTTCATGGCCGTCACCAATGATGGCCGACTCCTCACTCCGGAGCTCACCGGAAGCATTCTGTCCGGCATCACCCGCAAGTCCATCCTCCGGCTGGCCCATGACCTGGATCTGGTGCCGGTGGAACGCAGGATCTCCATCGACGAGCTCCACGACGCGGTGCGTGCCGGGACGGTCCAGGAGGCCTTTGCCTGCGGCACGGCTGCTGTCGTCACCCCGATCGGCGCCCTGGTCGACGAGAACGGACGATTCGAGCTGCCCTCACCCATCGGAGAGGTGACGATGACGATCCGCCAGAGGCTGCTCGACATCCAGTTCGGCCGCGTCGAGGATCCCTACGGCTGGACCCAGCAGGTCTGCTGAGTCACCGAGACCGACCGGGATCGGTCGGAGGGCTCGATCCCGACCAGTCCAGGCCGCGAACCAGATTCTCCGCCCCACGAGGGCGGAGGTGCGGCAGAGGGGTGCATCGGACTGAGAGGCGCATCGGATGGGTGCCAGACCGGGGCCTGCCTCTCGGGAGCTCCGTTGCCGCCTCCAGCGCGCAGCGTCCCAGTCGGGCACGGGCCTCAGCTCGAGGTGAGGGTGAACCGATCAAGGACCACCGGTGTCGGTTCCTCCTGGGTCATGTCGGCGATCCAGCTGGTGAGCACTCCGGTGCCGGTGTCGAGCAGCTGGAAGACGACGTGGTCATCGCTGGCGACGTAGGGCAGCGGTGCACCATGTGCGTCGTGCAGGGGATGGACGGTGGGCACCTGCGGGGTGAGACCACCGGGATCGTCGGCGGCACTGTAGTTGCCGATCTGCCACGGTTCTGGTGGTACGTGCCGCCAGACTTGCTGGGCCGTCGTGTACGCCCCGTAGGAGTTGCCGGTGTTCGACCCCTCGAAGTAGTGGGTGTCACCGCTGCAGAACCGATTCCACAGATGTGAGTGGCCGCTCGCGACCAACTGCACCCCGGCCTCCTCCAGCAGCGGACACAGGTGGTTGAGCAGCGGATTGTCACGCTGGTCGTAGTCGTACCGGATGCCGATCAGCTCGCCCGTGTCGTCGTACTCCTCAACGCGTCGGGGATCGGCGAATGGGGGAGTGAGGTTCTCCCCGAGCCCGTGCGGCCCCTCGTGCATCTGGACGACGGTGTAGCGTGCCGCTCTGCGTTGCGGCGAGTCGAGTTCGTCAACCAGCCACTGCCATTGTGGGGAGCCGGGGGCGATCGACTCGTGGATGAAACATCCCTGACCGTGGCGTTGCGGATCTCCGACGTCGGCACTCGCCTCCTGATAGCGGCTGCGTTGCCGAGCCCGGGGATCGGCGTTCACGTCGAACCCACGCCACATTCGTGCCACGAACAGGGTGATGAGACGCACATTGCCGATGGTGACGGCGTACCACGGTCTGGCACCGGTGATCTGCCGGTAGGAGTCGATCGAACAACTGCTCGGTCCGAGCTCCCCAGACACCTCGTGGTTGCCGATGGCCGGATACAGGGGGACGTTCTGCACCAGTGGCGCACCACGGTACGCCCTGCCGTTGGCAGCGGTGCTGCGTGCTCGGCCCTGCATGATCGGCAGGAACTGCCGAATCTCGGCATCGTCCCCAGCGCTGGGGTGCGGACCGAACCAGTCTGCCGCCCGGTCCGGGGAATTGACCAGATCACCGGGCATGATGACGGCGTCGACGGGGCCGACCGTGGCCGCGGCCAGTTCCATGTTCGCAGCGGTGTGGGGTTTGGCCTGGTGGTCGCTGGTGATGAGCAGTCGCACCCCCGACCCTCTGCCAGGGGCAGGACGCAGAGTGAAACGCGGTGAGGTCTGGCCATCGCTGATGACCCGATACCCCAGGCCACCGGCTTGCAGCCCGCCCACCCGGGCCCGGTGTCGATGCACGGCACGATCCATCCGGGTGAGTCTCGTCGTGGTGGCCGGGATCCGGCGTCCGTCGTCCAGCTCGACGACGTGACGTGCGCCCGCCTCGGTGGTGAACCAGACGACGTCGACGCCGTGTGCATCGGGCCACAGCAGAAGTGGATCGGACAGGAACATCAGTCCACGTGTCCCACGATGATCGGCCGGCAATCAGATGAATCCCCCAGGGTGAAGGCTCCCTCGAGTGCCGCCCGGGCCCGGTCGACGGCCTCGGGGGCGTCGGTGAGCAGGGTCGCCAGCGGCTGCCCGGTCACCACCCGGTCGCCGGGGCGTACCCGCAACAGCACGCCGGCAGCAGCTTGAACCGGATCCTCCTTGCGCGCCCGTCCGGCCCCCAGACGCCATGCAGCGATGCCGACGCTCATGGCATCGATGTCGGTGACGACGCCGTCATGTGGCGCGTGCAGATCATCGGAGTGCTTGGCGATGGGCAGTGCGGCATCCGGGTCCCCGCCCTGGGCACGGATCATCGCACGCCACACGTCCATGGCCGCCCCGGAGGCCAGCACCTGCTCCGGGTCGGCGTCCAGACCGGCGGCCTCGACCATCCGTCGGGCCAGGGCCACCGTGAGCTCGACGACGTCGGACGGGCCGCCACCGGCAAGTACCTCGATGGCCTCGGCGACCTCGATGCCGTTGCCGCAGGCGTACCCCAGAGGTACGTCCATCCGGGTGATGAGCGCGCTGGTGTTCACGCCAGCAGCCTTGCCCAGCCCCACCAGTCGACGCGCCAACTCCCGGGAGTCCTCCTCAGTCTTCATGAAGGCACCCGAACCGGTCTTGACGTCGAGGACGAGCGCGTCGGTGCCCTCGGCGATTTTCTTGCTCATGATGGAACTTGCAATGAGTGGAATCGACTCCACGGTCCCGGTGACGTCGCGCAGGGCGTAGAGCTTCTTGTCGGCCGGTGCCAGCCCGGACCCGGCAGCGCACACGACGGCCCCGACCTCCTCGAGTTGGCGCATCATCTCGTCATGGGTGAGGTTCGCTCGCCACCCGGGAATGGCCTCCATCTTGTCCAGGGTGCCGCCAGTGTGCCCCAGGCCCCGTCCGGACAGCTGTGGCACGGCTGCCCCGCACGCGGCGACCAGGGGAGCCAAGGGCAGGGTGATCTTGTCGCCGACCCCGCCGGTGGAGTGCTTGTCGACCGTGGGACGTGACAGACTGCTGAAGTCCATCCGGTCGCCGGAGGCGATCATGGCGTCGGTCCACTGGGACAACTCCGCATCGTCCATTCCGCGGAAGAACACCGCCATGGCCATGGCGGACATCTGTTCATCGGCGATCACGCCGGTGGTGTAGGCGTCGATGAGCCAGTCAATTTCTTCCGGGGCGAGTCGCCCGCCGCCGCGCTTGGTGCGGATGAGATCGACAACGTCGAATTGTGTCATGGTGCAACAGTATTGCAGTGACGCTCCAGTTCGGCAGCCCCGTTAGTCTGGAGGCATGCGAATCGCCCGTTACGCCCCCGCAGATGGGGATCCTGCCTTCGGAATCGTGGAACTTGCGGCCGACGGTGGTGACCACCCCGACACCATCGCCCAGATCACCGGTGACCCGGTTGCCGGACCGGTGCAGTACACCGGGGCCAGGGTGAACCTGGCCGACGTCCGACTGCTCTCCCCGGTGATTCCCCGGTCCAAGATCATTGGTGTGGGACGCAACTATCCCATATCGGGTGCCGGACGCCCAGATTCTGACGCGGCTCGGGCGGATGGTGATGAGGCCGACCCCTCGGCCACGGGCAGGCAGGGTTCGGCCGACGCCGCCCCCCTCATGACATTTCTCAAGCCCAACACGGCCGTCATCGGTCCCGACACCCCGATTGTGCGTCCGGACGACTGCACGGACCTGCAGGTCGAGGGCGAACTGGCCGTCGTCATCGGACGAATCTGCAAGGACGTGCCAGGCGAGCGGGCGCAGGAGGCCATTTTCGGGTTCACCGTGGCCAATGACGTCACGGCTACTGGCGGCTACGATGCCGACGACATGATTCGTGTCAAAGGGTCGGACACCTTCTGCCCTCTGGGGCCGTGGATGGTCACCCACTTCTCGGTGGCGGAGGCCGACAGTGTGCATCTGCGCACCACGGTGGACGGAAAGGTACGTCAGGAGTCGTCCACCAGTGAGATGATCCGTTCCGTTGCCGAGCTCGTCAGCGAGATCTCGTCGCGACTGACCCTGCTGCCCGGCGATGTCATTCTCACCGGCACTCCAGCGGGGGCCGCGACGGTGGCTCCCCAACAGCAGGTCGAGGTGGAGATCGAGGGGATCGGCACCCTGGTGAACGGCGTGGTCGCGGAGCACGACACGGTTCTCGAGGGCTGAGATGGCTGAATCGAGACGCCGTGGCGCACCCCGTCTGGTGCCGATGGGCCGTGGCCAGTGCGTGCCCCCCGAACCCGGGGTCGACTATGCCCATGTCCTCGATCTGCCACCCGACGGTATGGCCCGGGGGCTCATCGGTGTCGCTGGAGCCATGCTGGGCTATGCCATCGTGGTTCCGCTGCTCACCCAGCTGTTCATCGCCCTGGGATGGCTCGTCACCGGTGCACCCGGCACATGGCGGCAGCACTTGGCACGCGCACTGCGGTACGAGACGGTCGATGGTTTGATCGCCACCCATCTGGGTCTGGCAGCCCTCATTCCCATTGTTGTGCTTCTGGCGAAATTCGTGCATCATCGACGCTCCACGTGGATCTGGTCGGTGCAACCAGGTTTCCGGTGGCGGTTCGCACTGCTGGTGGCCCTCGTCGCAGGAGTCGTCATCAACGTCACCCAGGTCATCGTCAAGGCAGGGGACTCCTGGGGGTTCACCGCACCCTCGGACTGGTGGGTGTGGCTCATCGCCATTCTGCTCACCTCGCCACTGCAGGCGGCTGCGGAGGAGGTTCTGTTCCGTGGCTATTTCATGAACTGTCTGGGCTCGATGGGTGCCAACCGGTGGGTCGCCGTCGTCGTCTCGGCGCTGGTGTTCGCCCTTGCCCACGGCACCCAGAACATGTGGCTGTTCGCAGACCGGTTCACGTTCGGCCTGCTCGCCGGTGCCCTGGTGATCCTCACCGGGGGCTTGGAGGCGGGGATCGCAGCGCATGTGCTCAACAACCTCTTCGCCTTTGGGTACTCCGTGTTCCTTGGTGGGGCCTCCGTGGCCCGAGGGTTGACGTCGATGGGTTGGGCCGACGCGCTGTGGGATGTCACGGGATTCCTGGCCATCGCGCTGGCTGCTTGGTGGATCTCGCGATGGATGACGGTGGCGACGAGGACCCCGGATGACCTTGTCATGGCTGAGCTTGAGCGCTCTGGCAAGGCGTGATGACGGCAGGGGCGGCACGATTTGCGAAGCTTTCAGCACTGCTGCTAAAGTTCTACGTCGTTGCACGGGTTGGTGAAACCGATCAGTGAAATCCCTTGGGGTATAGGGTAATTGGCAGCCCGACAGATTCTGGTTCTGTTAGTCCAGGTTCGAGTCCTGGTACCCCAGCGCAGTGCGTGTGAGCTGGTGACTTGGCAATTCGGTGAATGGCTTGCTAGGCTTCCACGGCGCCGTCAAGCAGTTGACGGCGGACAGATCATGCGACTGTCACGAGAAGTGAACAATGGCCTCGTAGTGCAGCGGCCTAGCACGCGGCCCTCTCAAGGCTGAAACGGCGGTTCGAATCCGCTCGAGGCTACCATTGGCACATGCGGTCCAGACATCGGTCTGGACCGCATTTCTGTTGCCCCTGTCACAGTACCCACCGGTGCCCCCGTCACAGGGCCCACCAGCTGGCACACGTCGTTGGCGCATCCCTCGTTCGTGGCGTTCTCGTTGCGTCGGTACTCTCACAGCGGTGGTTCCCCTCACCGGGGATTGCTCACTCAGCTGTGCGACGCAGCACCTCCGAGAGCCGCTCACCGGCGGCGATGACGGCTGGAGCATGGATACGTCCGGGCTGGCGCGACAGTCTGCCAATCGGCCCGGAGACCGAGACAGCCGCAATGACCTTGTCCGAGGGGGAACGTACGGCTGCCGAGACCGAGGCGATTCCCTGCTCCCGCTCACCCACCGACTGTGCCCAGCCACGTTTGCGCACGGCAGCCAAGGTGACGGCCGAGAACGACGAGTGGGCCAGACTGCGGCGGATCTTGTCGGAGTCCTCCCAGGCAAGCAGGATCTGAGCGGCAGAACCAGCATCCATGGACATGAGGCTGCCCACCGGGATGGTGTCGCGCAGGCCAGTCGGGCGCTCGGCGGTCGCGACGCACACCCTGCTCTCACCCTGACGGCGATACAGCTGCGCCGATTCACCCGTGATGTCTCTCAGACGAGCGAGAATCGGCCCGGACGCCGCCAACAGACGATCCTCGCCAGCAGCAGACGCGAGCTCGGCCAGACGTGGCCCCAGGATGAATCGTCCGTGCAGATCGCGTGCGACGAAGCGATGATGCTCCAGGGCGCGGGCCAGACGATGGGCGGTGGGCCGAGCCAGTCCAGTGGTCTGCACGAGGTTTGCCAGGCTCGCCGGGCCGGTCTCGAGTGCGGCGAGCACCAATGCGGCCTTGTCGAGTACGCCGACGCCGCTGCTGTATTCGTCCATATGCTAAGACTAACGTCTCATTTGGCAGCGGTGTCAGGCACCCACCAAATAAAATTGTTCCGGCACGGTTTCACCACTGCAGGACACCACTGCGAGAAAGGTCGTGTGTCAAGCCCATGACCGGGGTGCTGTGAGTCCATCTCGCTGCATGGCTCGCCACCTGCCTGGTGGGCCGACAGTGTTTCTGGTGTGCAGTCACGGCACGGATTCCGCGTCCTGCGGCCAGAACGTTCTGGGGCCAGTACAGTGTGGTTGTTCACTCTCGAGAGGATGATTCGTGCGTCGGGTACAGCTGACCAATTCCAGTGACCAGCCCGCCCCCGTGGTAGGGGCCGTCTCGGGCTGCCTGGCCCATCTGGCCCAGATGGCCACGGACATGGAATTCACTGGTGTGGAGAATCTTCCCGCCCAGGGGTCCTGCCTCATCGTGGGCAATCACATCTCCAACTACGATCCCGTCGTCATGGGGGCATTTCTGCTCTTCAACGGCAGGTTTCCGCACTGGCTCGCCAAGAAGGAGCTGTTCTCGGTGCCGGCTCTGGGATGGCTTGCCTCGGTCTCCGGCCAGATCCCGGTGGATCGCTCCCACCCCGATCCTCGCCTCATCCTCGGAACGGCACGCGAACAGCTGGAGCACGGCCGGACGGTCATCATGTACCCCGAGGGGACGATCACCGCAGACCCGCTCGGATGGCCGATGACCGGACGTACCGGCGCAGCTCGACTGGCACTGTCGTGTCCCGTTCCCGTGATCCCGGTGGGCCAGTGGGGGCCACAGGACGTCATGGGTTTCAAGAAGATGACCTTCCCCAGGTTCTTCCCGCACAAGACGATGCACCTGAGTGTGGGGGAACCCGTGCGATTGTCGGATCTGTGGTACCACCAGGACGATCGCGCTGCCGTCACGGAGGCCACCGAGCGCATCATGACCGCCATTGACGCCCAGGTGGAGATCGTACGTGGGGAGCACGTGCCGGCCAGCCGATACGATGGGCGTACCGGTCTACGGGTGCCTCGCTGGGCAACTGGTACCGCCACCCGCACCGACAGTGCCGTGGGCAACTGACGCGCCTTGCAGCAATGACGGGATAGGCTTCCTCATCGCGTAGGCTTCGTGCACGGATTTTCGGAAGGACTGTTCCATGGCTGACTCAATCACGGTAGCTGTCGTCTTCGGCGGGATGAGCTCGGAACACTCCATCTCGTGCCTGACGGCTGCCAACGTCGTCGCTGCGATGGATGCCGATCGCTTCACGGTCGTGGGAATCGGAATCTCACCCGATGGGGTGTGGACCTCGTGGAGTGCGCAGGACGTCCTCAACCTTCCGAGGACTGGCTCGCTTCCCGAGGTGAGCAGTGCCGGCCATCCGGGCGTCACCCTGCAACGACATGCCGACGGCTGCCATCTCGTCACCAGTGACGGGCTCGACACCCCCATCGACGTGGTCTTCCCACTCCTGCACGGCCCCTACGGTGAGGACGGCACCATCCAGGGGCTGCTCGAGATGAACGGGGCTCGCTACGTCGGTTGTGGTGTGGCGTCCTCGGCGAACTGCATGGACAAGCACCTCACCAAGGTGGTGCTGAGTGAGGCAGGCATCCTGGTGGGCCCCTACGTCGTCGTGCGTCCCCATGAGTGGGAGGACGACCGCCAGGGATGCCTGGACCGCATCGGCGAGCTCACGATGCCGGTCTTCGTCAAGCCTGCTCGTGGCGGCTCGTCGGTCGGCATCACCAAGGTCACCACCGGTGATGATCTCGTAGCCGCCATCGAGCAGGCGCGTCGGTTCGATCCCAAGGTCATCGTCGAGCAGGGGATCGCCGGTCGAGAGATTGAGTGTTCCGTGCTCGACGGCCACGGCGGACACGCCCCGCGGGCATCGGCACCCGGTGAGATCATCGTTCACGACCCCGATGGTTTCTACGACTTCCAGGCGAAATACCTCACCGGGCAGGATCGGGCGACCGTGTCCATCCCGGCGGATCTGGACGAGGCCACCAGCGCACGGGTGCAGCAGGTCGCCATCGACGCCTTCCGCGCCCTGGGCTGTGAGGGGCTGGCGCGCATCGACACCTTCGTCACCGGTGACGGCACGATCTACGTCAACGAGCCCAACACCATGCCCGGATTCACCACGACCTCGGGTTTTCCCCTCATGTGGCAGGCCAGTGGGCTCACGTACCCCCAGATCGTCACCGAGCTGGTCGAACTGGCCCTGGAACGGCCGCTGGGGCTGCGATGAGGCCGCGCTGCTAGCGTATGGGTCATGACCGAGCAGACCATCGCCCAGGTGGGGGAGTTCCCCCTCATCGACTCCCTCGTCGCACCGCTGTCCATGGGACCACAGGTGCAGCTGGGCCCCGGTGACGACGGGGCCGTGGTCACCATCGACGGATCCATGGTGGTCTCGGTCGACCTCCTCATCGAGAACTCACACTTTCGCCGCGACTGGTCATCGGCCCATGACGTCGGACGCAAGGCGATCGCCGTCAACGTCGCAGACATCGAGGCCATGGGCGCCCAGCCGCTCACCGTCGTGCTGGGGTTCAGCACCCCCGCCGATCTGCCGGTGCGATGGGCTCGTGAGTTCATGGCTGGTATGGCCCAGGAGGCGCAGCTCGCGGGTGTCAGCATCGTCGGGGGAGACACCACCAACGGTGAGATCATCAGCATCTCGGTCACCGTCATGGGGCAGACGGCAGGGCTCGCCCCAGTACGTCGCGACGGCGCCCAGGTGGGTGACGAGGTGGCCTACGTCGGTCGACTGGGGTACGCCGCCGCTGGTCTCGACCTGCTCATGCACGGGATCGGCTGGCTCCAACCGGGGGAAGGAGCGCACCAACGCGGATCCGACGGTTCCACGGCAGACGCAGCCCGGCGTTTCCAGCACGATGTGTCCAGATACCGGGAAACCATCGAGTCACAGCGTCATCCACAACCGCCGTACGGTCAGGGTCGAGTGGCAGCTCGCGCCGGGGCGCACGCCATGATCGACGTCTCCGACGGCCTCATCGCCGATCTGGGGCACATTGCCCAGAACTCCGGGGTGAGGGTGAATCTCGACTCCGAGGCATTCGTCATTGCCGAGCCGGTACGTGCGGCTGCCGAACGCATCGACACCGATCCCATGACGTGGATGCTCACCGGGGGAGAGGACCATGCCCTCGTCGCCACCTTCGCACCGGGCACCGTGCCCGAGGGCTGGACGGTCATCGGCCGCGTCGATGCTGCCGCCGGACCCGACTCCGCCGGTTCCGCATCGGCGGGGCACCCGTACATCATGGTTGACGATCAGCGGTGGCAGGGCGCCGGGGGCTGGACTCATTTCTCGTCGTGACGGCGCCGATCGAGTTCGCCGGTTCGACTCGTCACACGGGCTGACGAGCCCCTGACCCACCCTGCCCGCTCACGGACTCTGCCGCTGGAGGATCAGGTCGTGCCACGCGTGCCTGACGGGGAATGTCTCACCACTTTGGTAGCGTCCAGAGCATGGCTACTCGTGGGGCCTCCCCGTCACGGTCGCGCAAGAAGACCGGGGCAACCACCCAGGGGAGGAAGAAACAGACGTCGACCAGCTCGCGGAGCAAGAAGTCGACGTCTTCTCGTGCGCCCACCTCCAAGGCCACCACATCGCGCAAGAGCGCCTCACGTGGAACGGCGTCGAGCAGCCAGAATCCGATCTCGCGTGCCCTTTCCGCCACCTGGGGCGGATTGGTGGGCGCCATGGGGGCGGTGGTTCGCCGTATTGGCTCGAGCCTGCCCACCCCACAGAATCGCCGCGACGGGGCAGCCACCATCACTGCCTTCGGATCGATCCTCGTGGCCATCGCCTTCTGGTTCCAGCTGCCCGGCCCGGTCGGTGACGCCCTACGGATCGGCGTCTCCACCATTTTCGGCATGATCTCCTACGCCCTGCCGATCGCCGGATTCTGGATGTCGTGGCGTGCCTATCGACACCCTGACCGGCTGGGTTCGGGAAGTCGGCAGCTCGGCGGTTGGCTGGTGCTGTGCCTGGGGTTGCAAGGGCTCGTCAATGTCGCCGACGGGCTGCCTGGCCCCGACGATGCCGCAGTCATGCGGGACGCCGGCGGCATCCTCGGATTCATCTCCTCACACCTGCTCTCCGACATCCTCACCGTCTGGGGAGGGGTCCCCCTGCTCGCCGTGCTCACCTGTCTTGGCTCCTACCTGGTTGCCGGTCCTGGTCTCGGCAGCCGGATGTCCGCCCATCGAGCCAACCGCAGGCAACGCCAGCAGCGTCGTCAGGAGGAGCTGGAGCTCGATTCCCGGGACGCCTACGAGACCCCGCTGGTGGGTGATGGTGACGACGATGACATCCCCACCCTCTCCGGTGCCGCCTACAATCCCGGACTGCTGGGTCGGGACGCCGATGAGACCCCGACCGCCGTGCTTGCCGAAACGAACGACCAGGAACAGTCGGAGGGTCGTTCCCGGACCACGGCGGGTCTCCCGGCTGATTTCACGGTCCACGAGCATGCCGATCTGCAGCTCGCGGATCAGGAGCCCATGCCCGAGCGCGTCGAGCAACTGGCCGACGACGTCGCCTACACCCTGCCGTCCTACGATCTGCTCAAACCCGGCTCGGTGCCGCAGGCGCGCACCGAGGCCTCCGACGCCGTCGTGGCGAAGCTCACCGGGGTGTTCAACGAATTCGGTATCGACGCCAAGGTCACCGGTTACTCCCGAGGACCGACCGTCACGCGCTACGAGGTGGAACTCGGGGCTGCCGTCAAGGTGGAGAAGGTCACTGCGCTGAGCAAGAACATCGCCTATGCCGTGGCCTCACCCGAGGTGCGCATTCTCTCCCCGATCCCGGGAAAGTCCGCCATCGGCATCGAGATCCCCAACACGGACAAGGAGATCGTCTCCCTGGGCGATGTGTTGCGCTCCGCGAAGGCCCGCAATGACCACAACCCACTCGTCGTGGGGCTCGGCAAGGACGTCGAGGGTGGATTCGTCATCGCCAATGTGGCCAAGATGCCCCACCTGCTGGTGGCCGGCGCCACCGGCTCGGGCAAGTCGAGCTTCGTCAACTCACTCATCACCTCGGTGATGATGCGAGCCACTCCCGACGAGGTGCGCATGATGCTCGTTGACCCCAAGCGCGTCGAGCTCACCCAGTATGAGGGGATCCCCCATCTGGTGACGCCGATCATCACCAGCGCCAAGAAGGCCGCCGAGGCCTTGCAGTGGGTCGTGCGTGAGATGGATCAGCGTTACGACGACCTGGCTGCCTTCGGGTTCCGGCACGTCAAGGACTTCAACAAGGCCGTCAAGGCGGGTCAGGTGCAGCTGCCCGAGGGGTCCCAGCGCACCCTGGCCCCCTACCCGCACCTGTTGGTCGTCGTCGACGAGCTGTCCGACCTCATGCTCGTGGCTCCTCGTGACGTCGAGGACTCGATCGTGCGAATCACCCAGCTGGCCCGTGCTGCCGGTATCCACTTGGTGCTGGCCACCCAGCGCCCCTCCACCGACGTCGTCACTGGACTCATCAAGGCCAATGTGCCCTCACGTCTGGCCTTCGCGACCTCGTCGATGACGGATTCCCGAGTGATCCTGGACCAGCCAGGGGCGGAGAAACTCGTCGGTCAGGGCGACGGGCTCTTCCTGCCGATGGGGGCATCCAAGCCGATCCGTGTGCAGGGATCGTGGGTCTCGGACGCGGAGATCCACACGGTGGCCGAGCACGTGCGCTCCCAGATGGCGGCCCATTACCGGGAGGACGTCGCCGCCCCGCCAGCGACGAAGAAGGTTGCCGAGGACATCGGTGACGATCTGGAACTCGTGCTGGAGGCGGCGAAACTCGTCGTCGAGCTGCAGCTGGGATCCACCTCGATGCTGCAACGCAAGTTGCGCGTTGGGTTCGCCAAGGCCGGCCGTCTCATGGACATCCTCGAGACCCGCAATGTCGTCGGCCCCTCGGAGGGGTCCAAGCCGCGTGAGGTGCTCGTACGTCCCGACGACCTGGACGACGTGCTGGCCAATCTGCAGGCCTGAGCACTGCGACAGCCCCTGAGTGCAGCGACGTCCTGACACCCTGAACGCGACACCTGAGACCGAGTTTCCCCGGCGGGAGTTTTCCCGCGGCGGACGGTGTGAATCCGTCGAAGGACGGTGGGGATCCGGGACAACACGATCCTCAGGAGACAACGCGACCCCCAGCACACGGTCAGTGCTGGGGGTCGGTGTGGTCGTGGAGCAGCAACTGCTCAACCGGTCTGCCGGTCAAGCATTCCTCGGTCAGCCCAACTACCCCTAGGTCAGCTCAGGTGCCCTGTGACCAGCTCTGGCCCCTCGTACCCCTCGACCGACTCAGGCCTCTCGGGCTGTCCACGTACCTTTCGGCACCCCCACGGCCGACCCAAGCGCTTTGCCAGCTCTCTCACTCCTCAACCGGCAGCGTGCCGTTGTCGTACCTGCGCCAGGCATCGGGATGGGAGGACTGGCAGTAGAAGACCAGCAGGACGATCCAGCCGATGAATGGAAGCAGGACCCAGAAGTAGTGGAAGCCGCTGCGGTTGGTGTCGTGGATACGACGCACACTCAAGGCAATTTTCGGGACGATGGTTGCTACCTCCCACACGCCTGACACCACCATGTAGATCGTGGTCGGATCGCTGGGTGTGCCTCCCAGTCTGCTGTTGATCGTCTCGAGGATCGTCTCCACGAGGACGTTGAGCAGGAATACCCACCAGAACTCCGAGCGGGAGGCTCGTCCGTTGAACACGGCATAGTTCTTGAAGAAGAGCTTGATGGCGGTGGGGAAGGAGACCGAGGGGCGTGGGTGCCCCGTCTGCTGTGGTGCGTAGGGATCGTAGCCGTATGGATCAGTTTCGGACGGATTCACCAACTGCTGGGTCGTCCCGTACTGCGGCTGGCCTTGTCGTTCCTGCGGGTTCTGCGGAGCATCGCCCCAGGTCTGGGAACTGTTGGAGGCAGCGCGTCCGGGCTGGCCTTCCGGCGTCTCGTAGGGGCCCCACTGGTCGTTCGACATGTGTCTCCTAGATGTTGAAGATGACATGGAAAGTATATGGATGACGTGCAATGCTGATGCCGCTGTGGACGGTCTTCGTCGGCGCGATGAGCCGGACCGATCTGGACGACGAGGCAGGCATGGCTGACGAGGAATGGCGGGACGGACGGGCCGGTCATCGAGGTGGGCACAGCCGGTCTCGAACCGACGACCTCCTGCGTGTAAGGCAGGCGCTCTGACCAACTGAGCTATGTGCCCCTGCGTCGTGGGCATGTGCCCCCGAACCGAACAGACGATAGAGTAGCTTATTGTGGCATTGGTAGACCTGCAACAGACCGTTGATGAGCTCAATCACTCCTTGGAGTCGATCGAGCTCGTTCTCGATCCAGAGACGAAGAAGAAAGAGATCGCCGAGCTGGAGCAGCAGGCTGCTGCCCCCGATCTGTGGGACGACCAGGAGCACGCCCAGAAGGTGACCTCGCGGCTGTCCGCCCTGCAAGCTGAGTTGTCCCGTCTGGAGAAGCTGCGTTCGCGTCTTGAGGACGTCTCCGTCCTGCTCGAGTTTGCCGCCGAGGGTGACGACGAGGACTCCGAGAAGGAGGCCGAGCAGGAGCTGGAGCGGATGCGCGACGAGATCGATTCCCTCGAGGTTCGCACCCTGCTCTCCGGCAAGTACGACGAGCGTGAGGCAGTCGTCACCGTGCGTTCCGAGGCCGGTGGCGTGGATGCTGCCGACTTCGCCGAGATGCTGCTGCGCATGTACACCCGATGGGCCGAACGTCACGACTACAAGGTGGAGATGCTCGACACCTCCTACGCCGAGGAGGCTGGCATCAAGTCAGCCACCTTCATCCTGCACGCCCCATACGGCTATGGCACCCTGTCGGTGGAGTCCGGCACCCACCGTCTGGTGCGCATCAGCCCGTTCGACAACCAGGGACGTCGTCAGACCTCCTTCGCCGGTGTCGAGGTGCTCCCAGTGGTGGAGGAGGCCGACCACGTCGACATCCCCGACTCGGACCTGCGTGTCGACGTCTTCCACTCCTCGGGTCCCGGCGGCCAGGGCGTCAACACCACCGACTCGGCCGTGCGCCTGACCCACCTGCCCACCGGAATGGTCGTCACCTGTCAGGACGAGCGTTCCCAGATCCAGAACAAGGCTGCCGCCATGCGTGTGCTGCAGGCCAAGTTGCTGGAGAAGGCCCACCAGGAGCAGGAGGCCGAGATGAACTCGCTGAAGTCCGAGGGCAACTCGTGGGGTGCCCAGATGCGCTCCTACGTGCTGCACCCCTACCAGATGGTCAAGGATCTGCGCACCAACTACGAGGTCGGCAACACCGATGCGGTCTTCGACGGCAACATTGACGGGTTCATCGACGCCGGTATCCGGTGGCGGCGCAGCACCGAGAACGAATCCTGAGAATCCTCAGACTTACCTCACTGCAGACGGCTCGCTCGGGCGAGTCGCCTGCTTTTTCGTGTCCATGCCCTTCTAGACTCGGTACTGAATGATCCGAGCCCTGGCCACCGGATCATCTCTCGGCCCGCGAGCACGGGGCCGAGGTCAGCAGCGAGCGTCAAGGACGGAATCCTTTGATCACCTTCGACAGTGTCAGCATGGTCTATGCCGGGCAGACCCACCCTGCCCTCACGAACGTCAGTGTTGACATCAACGACGGTGAGTTCGTCTTCCTCGTGGGGCCGTCCGGCTCCGGCAAGTCGACGTTCATCCGACTCATCCTGGGCGAGCAGCGCCCCAGTCGTGGCCGGCTCATGGTCAATGGTCGAAATGTCGGTCTCATGTCACGGCGTCGGGTCGCCTCGCTGCGACGAGGGATCGGCACGGTGTTCCAGGACTTCCAGCTGCTGCCGGGAAAGACGGTCTACGAGAACGTCGCCTTTGCGCTGGAGGTCATCGGCAAGTCCGTTCGATCCATCCGCGACGAGGTGCCCCGAACCCTGGAGCTGGTGGGTCTTGCGGACAAGGGGGATCGCATGCCCGGCGAGTTGTCCGGCGGTGAGCAGCAGCGAGTCGCCATTGCGCGCGCCGTCGTCAACCATCCCAAGATCCTCATCGCCGACGAGCCGACCGGAAACCTCGACCCGGAGACGAGTATCGGCATCATGAAGCTGCTCGACCGCATCCATCGCAGTGGGACGACGGTGCTCATGGCCACCCATGACGCCACCATCGTCGACCAGATGCGCCGACGTGTGCTGGAACTGGATCACGGCCACCTCGTTCGCGACCAGAAGGCCGGCCTGTACGGCACCCAGTGACGATGAGACCTTCCACCCCCAGGAACCCCCATCCCGACCCACCCGAACACGATCCGATCTGCCCCCAGCTGCCAAGGACTGACCACATGAGACACACCCTGCGAGAGACCCGGAACGGTTTGCGACGCAATGTCAGCATGACGATTGCCGTCATCGTCACGATGTGGGTCTCGCTGTCTCTGTTCGGTGCCGCGCTGTTGGCGGCCCAGCAGGTCGATCTCATCAAGGGCAAATGGTACGACAAGGTCGAGGTGTCGGTCTTCCTGTGTGTGAAGAACGTCCCCGGCGACAACTGTGCGCCCGGCAAGGACGCAAGCCAGGCGGACAAGGACGCGATCAAGGCTGCGCTGGAGAGCGATCCGCAGGTTGAGAAGGTCTACTACGAGTCCAAGAAGGACGCCTTCGAGGAGTACCAGCGGGTCTACAAGGACTCCCCGGTCAAGGAGATCCTCACGGTGGACACCATCCAGGACTCCTTCCGGGTGAAACTGGTGAATCCGGAGAACTACCGTGAGGTCGTGGCCGCCACCCAGACCATGAAGGGTGTCCAGGCCGTCGTCGATCTGCACACCGCCCTCGACCCACTCTTCGTGTGGCTCAACTCCCTGCGATGGACGACGGTGGGTCTGTCGGCACTGCTGCTCGTGGCTGCCGCCCTGCAGATCACCAACACCATACGTATGGCCGTGTTCGCGCGTCGCCGGGAGCTGGAGATCATGAAGCTGGTTGGTGCGTCCAACCGTTTCATCCTCACGCCGTTCCTGTTGGAGTCCCTGGTGGCTGGGCTCATTGGTGCGATTCTGGCCGCCGGCACGCTGGCAGTGGGTACCTACGTCATCGTCATGAAGAAATTCGCCGTGACGATGTCGACGATCGCGTGGGTCAACTGGCACCACGTGTGGGTGGCCATTGGATGGTTGGCCATCGTGGCCGTCGTCCTGTCCCTCATCCCGTCCTATGCGGCGGCAAAGAAGTATCTCAAGGTCTGAGTAGTCAGCATGTCAGGAAAGAAGGGTGTCATATGAGGAGGCTGCTTCCCCCGGCCAAATCGACCACGTTCGCTTCGCCCCAGCGAGATGCCAAGGACGGTCCCATCGCCATGTCGCAGCGTCATCGCCGGGTCCAGGGCCTGGCACTGGCCTTCGTCGTCGGACTGAGTGGGTGGGCGGTGAGCGCTGCCGGAACCATCCACACGGCTTCCGCCGATGACCTCACTGATCGCAAGGACGAGGTCTCCAAGCAGATCACGAAGTCCGAGGCTGCCGCTGAGGGGTACAGTGACGAGGTCAACAAGGCGGCCGACGCCCTGCAGAAGTCCCAGAACGACCTGGACCAGGCCAGAAGAACCTTGCAGGGTGCCCAGGATGCCGTCACCCAGGCGAAGGCAGCCGATGAGGCCAAGGCCGCCGAACTGCAGAAGGCAAGGAGTGACCTCTCCCGTGCCGAGCAGAAGGTCAGGAGCAACGAGGCAGCCCAGGTGCGGGAGCACCGGAAGCTTTCCGTCGTCGTGAGTCGAACGGTTCAGCAGCAGACCCCCATGATGGGTGTTGCGACATTCCTCACGAACATGGACTCAGGCGACATGAACGCACGCATTCAGTGGTCCAACGCCCTCATGGCCGGGGGGCAGCAGGCACTGGACCAGCTTGAGACCCGCCAGATCGCACTCAGCAAGGCACGAGACGTGGAGAAGCAGGCGCGAGATCGAGTCGCGCGTGAGAAGCAGGCCGTCGAGGATCTCCTGGAGCGCAAGCAGCAGGCCGAGTCTGCCGCCGACACTGCCAAGCAGGATGTCGCTGCGGCCGTGACGGCCAACGAGAAGGCCAAGAAGAGCGCAGACGCCAAGCTTGCGGGGGAGCGCAAGCACCAGGACGAGCTGCGTGCCGAGGAGGACCAGCTCGACAAGCGCATCAAGGAGCGCATCGCTGCTGCCAAGCGTGCCGAGGAAGCTCGCAGACGTGCCAAGGAAGCTGCCGCCAAGGCCGCTGCCGAGAAGAAGGCCGCCGAGAAGGCAGCAGCGCGCAAGGAAGCCAAAGCTGCTGCAAAGAAGAAAGCCGCTGCCAAGCATCGTGGCTCGGCCAGCAAGGTCGAGTCGACGCCCAGGAGATCCGCCAAGCACAGCAGGCCTCATCGCCATCACCCGAAGAAGGCGCACAAGAGGTCCTCGGGCAGCACCAGGAAGGCGTCCTCGTACTTCGACTACCCGGTCAACGGCCCGATCACCTCACCCTACGGACAGCGGTTCCACCCCGTCCTGCACGTGTGGAAGCTCCATGACGGCACCGACTTCGGCGCCTCGTGCGGCACCCCGATCCGGGCGCCTCGAGACGGAGTCGTTGCCGAGAAGTACTTCAACAGGGGTTACGGGAACCGGCTCATGCTCGATCATGGCAAGATCGGCGGCCACTACGTGACGACCGGGTACAACCATGCCAGCAGCTACACGGTCGGGGTCGGGCAGCACGTGTCGCGCGGCCAGGTCATCGGCTATGTCGGCACCACGGGTTTTTCGACGGGTTGCCATCTGCATTTCATGGTGTGGACCGATGGAAACCGTGAGAATCCGATGGGTCGTTGGTTCTGAAACCGGTGGGGTGGTCTGATCGGCGTGGGCTGATCGGACCACCCCATGCCTGTCGCGCCGGCCTGGTGCACACGCTTGCCGTGCCAGGCTGATGTGGTGAATGGCTCCGCGTCGACGGCGCCGACGGTATAGTGCCGCTGCGATCAATGGTGATCGCCCCGGCGGCCACGTCGCGATAGGATTTGTACTCCTGTCGTCGATGGAGAGGAAGCCCCCATGCCTCGTGAGAGAGGGTTGACAGTCGTTGCTCGCAACAAGAAGGCGCGCCACGACTACACCATCGGTGACACCTGGGAGGCGGGACTCGTCCTGCAGGGCACCGAGGTGAAGTCACTGCGAGCGGGCAAGGCCTCCCTGGTGGATGCCTTTGCCCAGGTGGACGAACATGGTGAGGTGTGGCTCTACAACCTGCACATCCCCGAATATGCGTTTGGTACCTGGCGCAATCACGACGTCATGCGCAAACGCAAATTGCTGCTCAACAAACGTGAGATTGCCAAGATCTCTCGTGAGATGGATTCCCCGGGCAAGACGATCGTCCCGTTGGAGCTGTACTTCAAGGACGGGTACGCGAAGGTTGAGATCGCCGTTGCCACCGGAAAGAGGGAATGGGACAAACGCGAGGCGATCAAGGCGCGGGACGCCAAACGCGAGGCGGAACGGGCCATGTCGAGCCGACTCAAGCGACGTCGGTGAGCCGAACGTCCCGTACTCGATTCACCACTCGCTAGGCTGGCTGCAGGCCCGTGACCGGGCCTCGACCGCAAGACACCGTGGCTCCTCGCGCTGGGAGAAGTGCTGGAGTCCGCTTCCAGGCTGGTCAATTCTCATGAAAGGACGATCGTGACCGACAACGTCAACCCTGTACCCGAACCTGCCCGTCGTCTGTCGTTGTGGGGCGGCCGGTTCGCCGGTGGTCCGTCCGAGGCCCTGGCTGCACTGTCCGTCTCCACGCAGTTCGACTGGCGACTGGCTCGTCACGACATTGCCGGCTCCAAGGCGCACGCCGGGGTTCTGCATCGGGCGGGGTTGCTCACCGACGAGCAGTTCGACGGGCTCATCACGGCGCTCGATCAACTTGACGCCGATGTCGCCGACGGTTCCTTCACCCCGTCGGAGGAGGACGAGGACGTCCACACTGCACTCGAGCGTGGCCTTATCGAGCGTGCCGGGGCAGATCTGGGTGGACGTATCCGTGCTGGGCGGTCCCGCAACGACCAGATCGCCGCCCTGCTGCGCATGTACCTGCGTGACGAGGCGCGCTCCCTGGCGGGGGAGGTGCTGGATCTCGTCGAGGTGCTGCGTCGTCGTGCCGAGGAGGCCGGCGATGCCGTCATTGCCGGGCGTACCCACATGCAGCACGCCCAGCCGGTGCTGCTGGCCCATCACCTGGCTGCGCACGCCTGGCCGCTGATCCGTGACGTGGAGCGGTTGCGTGACCTTGACGCCCGACTCGACTCGAGCCCGTACGGTTCGGGGGCCCTGGGAGGTTCGTCACTCGGACTCGACCCCGTCCAGGTTGCCGGTGAGCTGGGATTCAGCGGCTCGGTGCCCAATTCCATCGACGGCACCGCCGCCCGTGACATGGTGGCCGAGTTCGCCTTCGTCTGTGCCCAGATCGGCGTCGACCTCTCCCGGCTCAGCGAGGAGATCGTCATCTGGAACACCCGGGAGTTCTCCTACGTCACCCTGGACGACTCGTTCTCCACCGGCTCGTCGATCATGCCGCAGAAGAAGAACCCCGACATCGCCGAGCTCGCCCGTGGCAAGGCTGGCCGCCTCATCGGCGATCTGGCGGGGCTCATGGCCTCCCTCAAGGGTCTGCCGCTGGCCTACGCCCGGGATCTGCAGGAGGACAAGGAGCCGGTCTTCGACCAGATCGACCAGCTGCACCTGCTGCTGCCCGCCGTGACCGGCATGATGGACACCGCCGTCTTCCATCTGGACCGCATGGCCCAGATGGCCCCGGAGGGATTCTCCCTGGCCACCGACATCGCCGAGTGGCTGGTGCGCCAGGGGGTGCCGTTCCGCGCCGCCCACCAGATCTCCGGGGCGTGCGTCAAGGTGTGTGAGGAGCAGGGCAAGGAGCTGGCCGATCTCACCGATGACGAGCTTGCTGCGGTGGACAAGCGCCTCACCCCCCAGGTGCGTTCGGTGCTTACGGTGGACGGCGCCGTTGCGGCCCGTACCGGACGTGGTGGCACCGCTCCGGTGCGAGTGCGTGAGCAGCTCACCGAGCTGTGGGAGACGGTGACCACGTTGCGTCGATTCTCGCAGCGTCAGGCTGCCCAGTGACGCCAAGCCACCCGGCCCCTCACCCCTCGCAGCACCAGACTGCCAAATGACCACAGGCTGTCCGCCTCCTCACCCCATGACCCCGGTTCACCCAGTGACCAAGGTCATGGGGTGACCTGACTGCTCAGTGACTTGGCTCATTCAGTGACCTGGCAGGTTCGCCGCCCAGCTCGTTCAGGTGCTCGTTCAGGAGGTGGCTCGCAAACTCACCCTGCTTGGGGGCACGCGAGCACGACTGTGCCCAGCTCGTTTCGGGGCACGCACTGCTTGGGGCGTGAGCACGGTTGCCCCAGCTCGTTCCGGGTCACCCAGCCACTGTGGATCCGGGACCGTGTTCCAGCAGCTGCGCGTTCGGTGTTGTTGCGCACCCACCCGCCCCGCACTTCGAGTGGCTGTGTCGTGGGGTTTGTCACATGCGGCAGAATGGAGGCATGACTGGCACCGACGACATCCTTGATCTCCGGGTGACGAATGAGCAGCGTGACCGCGTCATCGACTACTTGGGTGTGGCGTTGGCCGACGGCCGTCTGGACCACGGGGAGTGGGAGCAACGGGTCGAGCAGGCGATGCGTGCCAAGACCCGTCGGGAGCTCAATGCCACCCTGCGTGGCCTGGCCACCGTCCCCCTGGTGTCGAGTGCGGTGAGCACTCGTCCTCTGCCCACTCACGGCTCGAGCGTGGGTGCTGGCATCGTGGGGCTCAGCGCTCTGTTCACCGGCCCGTTCGGTCCGCTCGTCGGTGTCGCGATCAGCGAGAGGGGATCGTGGTCGCGCCGACAGATTGCCAAGCAGGCCAATTTCCAGATTGACATGTTCGGCCTTGTCGTCATCACGATGATCGTGATCGGTGTGGGCAACATGGATTTGAACGGTGCCGTTGGCGACGCCATGTGGGCCTGGGGAATCGTGTGGGTGTTGGGGACGCTCATCCGCGCCATCAAGGCCTTCGAGGGAACTGACTGGGACGATCCGGTGATGAAGATGCTGCCCAGGATCGTGGACGAGGGGCAGCGCCCTGACTGAGGGTCGGTCCTGGGCCGCAACTGACCGGTGCCTCCGGCGGCCCATGCGGATCCTAGGCTCCCGGGGCCACAGTTCTTCTAGGATCCAGCGACAAGGGGATCAAAAGGTATCTGGCCTAGTGTCCTCCGGTCAGGTAATCGCTCCCATGTGTTCCCCATCAATCTGGCTCGTGCCATGTGGGGGCGTGGCCCCGTGATGCGGTCGAGTCACGAGGGTTGCTTCCCGCCGCGAAAAAGACTAAAATAGCATGGTACAACTCCACAGAGGGGATGACTGGTTTCGACTTGGAACGGTGGTTCCAGGAGAAGCGGGCCGAGAAGCCAGGGTCAACTCGTTAACGATCCTTGGAAACCAATAAGTGCCGATAACAATCGCACTGACTTCGCTCTCGCCGCCTGATCGGTGATCGAAGGGTCAGCCCGGGTGTGGTCCTCCGCCCGGATCCTGGCCTCGTTGAGAGGACTTGCTGCTCAGCTGTGTCGTAGCGGCTGAGTGGGACTTTTTCTACGACTGGGCCTGTCTGCACCGTGTCGGTGCGAGTGCAGGGGCCGAGCAACACGACAGCATCGACTGCGCCCGGAGAATGTCTGGTTCGCCTTTCAAGGACGCGGGTTCAATTCCCGCCATCTCCACCACGTGCCTGCTGGCGCTCACATTGTGATGCGTCGGCAGGCATTTTCATGTGTGCACGGCCTCGGGCGTCCTGATACCGGATCTGGTTCACATCAGATGTTGGTCATGGGGGTGGGTGCCGATCACACCCACCCCACGGAAAAGCTGCTCCGGGAGAAGTGGCAGCCTCAGCCCTGTACGATCTTCAACGCGTCAACGGTGGATTTCAGCGTGGATTCGGCCGTCTTGGCGTCACTGGCGCTGGCACGGATGAGCTGGTCATCGGTGAGCCAGACGTATGCCTGATAGTTGTGCTGCTGGTCGCTCTTGCCCATCGAGCTGGTGGTGTCGATGAGGGAGGCCTGCTTGGAGATGTTCTCGTACCCCTTGAGCGGGCTGGTCTTGACGTTGACGTTCATGGTCTGTCCCTGACCGGACATCGTCATCTTGCCGCACTTGGCGATCTGCTCGTCCTGGGACTGGTAGGTCTTCTTCTGGCGGTCGGTGAGTTTCGTGTTGAAGGTCACGGCAACCGGCTTGGACTCATCGCCACCAGCTGCCACGAGGACGTTGCTCACCTCGTCCTTGGTGACGCCGGCGCTGATCTGCTTGAACACCGTGTCACACGAGGCGGGAGAGACCTTGAGCTGGCTCACGGCTTGGTTGAGCCGGTCAATCTGGGAGCCGACCTGGGAGCTGTCAATGACGGAGAATTTCTGGCCACCCACCTTCTTGTCGGAGAAGGTCTTGGTGAAGTCGTCCTTGCTGACCTGCTTGAGTGTCGTCGTGGACGTCGAGGCAGCAGAGTCGCTGCCGGCGGCGTTCGATGAGGAGTCCGACTTGTTGCCGCATGCGCCCAGACCAATCGTCATGATGCCCGCCATGCCAATCACACAGGCCTTCTTCAACGTCGTGGTCATTGTCTGTTCACCTTTGCATCGTCTACTACGTACTTCTCGGAATATACGTCCTTGCCACAATGAGTGCTGGTTCACACGCTCGATCGGCCGAGACGGTGATCGGCAATGAGGAAGATGGCGATACCGGCTGCGGCGATGATGGCGAGGATCCACAGGATGCTCGAATAGGTTGCGGCCACCCCGGTGTCACCGAGCAGATGGATCCTGCTGTCGGCAAGTTTCGAGGAGTAGGCGATACCCAGCGGGATGGCGAGGTTGATCGTCAGATTGTAGAAACCGATGGCGATGCCGGTCTTCTGCGCCGGAATGTCGGCGATGGCGGTGTTGACCAGGGGTGCGTACATCATGGCGAACCCGGCGCTGAACAACATCATGGCGATGACGAGCACCCAGGTGTTCTGGGAGATGAGGCATGCGGTGAGCACGAGGGCCGCCAGGATGAGGCCCAGCGCGGTGAGGATGGCGCGTCGGGAGGAGAGTCGCTTGCCGATCTGGCCAGACAGGGCCCCGACGATGGCACCCACTGCATATCCCGGAACGATGAGGAATGACGCGGTGGCGAGGGTCTGGTGGTGCACGTACTGCACGGCTCCGGGGATGACGACGGCCGACAGCCCCAACTGGGTGGAGTAGACGACGAGCACCACGAGGAGGGTGGTGACGTAACGACCGTTGTGGAAGAACTCCGGTTGCACGATCGTCTCGCCGTGGGCGTGGATGTGCCAGATGAACAGGGCAATTCCCACCAGGGCGACGACGGCGGGCAGCCAGGCGAAATTGCCCACGACGATGATGAGGCTGGAGGAGAACACCGCGATGAGGAAGAGCCCGAGAACGTCGACGTGGGCTTGGGTGGTCTCCTCGGCCGGAACGGTCCTGACGATGACCGGGATGGTGAGCACCAGGATGAGTGCCACGAGGAACATGGCCGTCCACGAGATGTAGGTGGCGACGACACCGCTGGTGAGCACGCCCAGCAGCATGGCCAGCTGGAAGGCCGAGGTCGAGAAACCCAGATAGGTTTTCTGGTCCTTCTCGGGCAGGTGCTTGGTGACGTAGATGACGTACAGGGTTTCCGCGCAGGCCAGGCCGGAGGTCTGGATGAGCCGGCCGGTGAGCACCATCGGCCAGACACCGTGGAAGAGGAACCCGATGAGCGAGCCGACACCCACCAGGACCATGCCGATGATGAGCAGGGTGCGAATACTCACACTGTCGGCCAGGGCGGCGTAGACCATGGCCCCGATGCCGATGACGATTCCAGCCAGGCTTGCCTGCAGGGATGCCGTGTTCTCCGACAGGTGCAGGTCGTGGGCGATGGGGGAGGTCATGAACTTGAAGCCATTGTCGATCATGAGGCACAGCACGAAGGCGGTGAGCATGATCGGCACGGCGGCCTTGGGATTGACGTCCCGATGGCCGGTGGTGGGGGAACTGTTCGACGGTTCGTCACGACGCGACTGCATGGGGACAATGTACATAATCGGCAGAGGGTTGACGCACCACACCGGTTCTGCACACCGGACAGAGTGCTCCTAGGGGCAGGGACGACGATGAAGCTGCAACGTGCGCAAGAACCGGACGTCAGCCGATTTTCGTCATGGCGCGGTGGTACCCACCACGGCCTTTCGCGCCCCTGACGCCCCGGCATGTTCCACCCGCGGTGTCACCGACACGACGCGGCACCGCATGGAGCCCGTCGCCGGGCAGATACGATCTGATACCACCCGGCCAGCGCAGCCACCGCACCGACGTTGGCAACCCTCTCTTGGTGGGGGTGTAGATCACCATAGACGTTACGTGCGCCCCCGGCAGGTCTTGGGCCACCCGAGACTGCGCCATCGCCATGTTACGGCTGGGCTTCATCGGTGTGTTGTTGCGGCGCATACGTCGCCAGCCTTGCATGGAAACACCGAACAGCGACCAGTAGACGTGGCCGGCCTCCCACCGTTTCGCGTCAATGAGGATGACGCGGCGTCCGTTGACGACCACAAGGTCGATGTCGGAGTTGTAGCGTTTCTGCCCCGTCCGGGCCGGGGTGCGCACCGAGAACCAGATGTGGGCGTCGGGGAACTGCGCAGACAGCTTCTTGAGCAGCCACTTCTCCCCACTCAGACCGGCGGCGGCGTTGGCGGCACCGAACTTTGTTCGGGCGGCGGTGTTGGAGTAGGTGGAATGGGAGGACTTGTGGACGGGCATGGGTGCCTTTCTGTGTGGGGTGTGCCCCCACATCCACATATGGGATGCAGGGGCACAGGGTGGGGGTGGTGATTAGTTGTTGACGAGCCAGATGTCGCCGGAGCATTTGAGGTTGGAGATTTCCTTGGGTGCCCAATGCTGGAACCTCCCAGTTCCATCCGTCCCAAACTGGCCATGTCCGCCGCCCTTGTAGTCGTGTGACCACGGACGACCCCACTGGTCCGTTCCCGTGACATGAATGACGTCATCGAATAGGGCGTCTGCCGGCCCATAATAATTGCCATACACGTCGAGCATCCCCGGATAATCCTTGCTGGGACGGCCACACGCCGTGAACTTGATATACGGCTTCTTCGACGGCTTATCCTTCTTCTTGGTGCCGATGTGGATGATCTTGTTCACTGGCTTGGAGATGTGCTCACGCTTGACCTCACGCCCGTTCTTGTAGGTGACGCGATCCACGCCCTCACGGCCCTGCTGCACAACCTTGGTTTTACCCTCGGGCAGGTTGGGATCGTTCTTCTTCACCGTCTTGAACGGCACCTTCACCTCCTTGGTCGTGATGACGTCCTTCTTCTTGGTGCCCACGGCCACCACCTTGTTCACCGGCTTGGTAATAATCTCACGCTTCACCTCGCGACCGTTCTTGTAGGTGATGCGCACAACACCCTCGCGGCCTTCGGTGAGCACCTTCGTCTGACCCTTGGGCAGGTTGGGGTCCTTCTTCGTGATGGTCTTGAACGGAACCTTCACCTCCTTGGTGGTGACGACGTCCTTGGTGCCCACGCGGATGACCTCAGTCACCGGCTCCTTGATCGTCTCACGCTTGATCTCCTTGCCGTTGCGGTAGGTGACGCGAGCCACACCCTTGACACCCTTGGTCTCGACCTTCGTCTTACCGTGGTCGAGAGTGGGATCATTGCGCTTGACGGTCTTGTAGTCGATCGGCACGTCCTTGGTCGTGATGACCGGCCTGGACCCCTTGTAGACGATCTGCGTCACCGGCTCCGTGATCGTCTCACGCTTGATCTCCTTACCGTTGCGGTAGGTGACGCGATCCACACCCTTGACACCCTTGACACCGACACGAGACGTGCCCCAATCAAGGTTCGGATCATCCTTGGTGATCGTCTTGAACGGCACATCGACGGTCTTGGTGGTGATAACCGGCTTGGTGCCATGCAGGATCACCTCGTCAACACGCTTGACGACGATCTGGCGAGAAACCTCACGCCCGTTTCGGTAGGTGATGCGAATCCTACCGTCGACACCCTTGGTCTGCACCTTTGTCGTGCCCCAGTCGAGCGTCGGATCATTCCTTGTGATCGTGCGATGCTTGTCGATGACGGTACGCACCTGCTTGCTTGACTGCGCAGGCTTGGGCTTTCCTGCCGTGGTGTGAGCACCGTTGAGGTATCGGCTGGCGACATAACCGGTCTGACCGTGGAACGTCACCTTCGTCCAGCCGTCGACCGACCCCTTCACCACCGTGGCGCGGTCACCGGGGTAGAGCACGTCGAGGATCCTGGCGGAGGTGGTGGGCTGGTGGCGTAGCCGCACGGCAGTCGTGGCGGAGACGGTGGCGCCCTGCGTTCGTGGCGCGCTGCTCGGTGCAGCGGATGCCGAGGTGGTGTGACGGGAGTGTGCAGCGGGTGCCTGGGCGGTGTGACGCCGGGACGCCGGATCGGAATGGGACGTGTGCCCGCTGGTGGCGCGAGCCGAACGGGTGCGTCCAGAGGTCGCGTGCCTGCCCGATCGGGTACTGGCAGAGTGCCAACGGGCCGAGCGAGGGCTGGTCGAATCGGAATCGGAGCCCGTGGAACGGGGCGCCGCAGCCGTGACATCGCTGTCATCGTCCGAGTTGGCGGAATTGGACGAATCGACCGAGGAATCCCCTGACTCGGCAGGGGCCGGTGATTCGGTGGATCCCGAAGCAGAGGGTTCAGAGGTGGGGGATTCAGTTACCTGCGGGGGGGTTGCTGTTTCGGGGCTGGCGCTGTCGGTGACGAAGGGCGAAGCCGACGCGGAACCCGTCGCGTCGAGGGTCTCGTCGGACTGCGGGGTGGCCGAGGAGCCGCCACCGCACGCGGCGACGGACAAGGACATGAGTCCCGCGAGCGTCACCCTAATGGCTTTCCGGCTTTTCATGGGTACACAGCTTTCTCTGATCGGGTTTTGGCTGTTGTCGTCCGGGGCCATCGGTGATCGTGGTCCCGGTGTCACGGAAAAATCCATGGCAGGAGAGAACGTGACAATACGATCCGGCATTGATGGCATCCCATACCCATGTTTTTCTCGCCCCGGGTTCATCCTTCACTCGAGAGTCCGCGGATCGGCGAGGCCGCCTCCCACCGTCGGTGCGGAGGAACTCACGCACCTGGTGCACACGATGTACGTGATGGCGTACGCTTGGCCCATGAGTGCAGTCACCATCACAGCTGCCAGGGCCAATCTGTATCGCCTGGTCGATCAGGTCAATGACGAGGCAGAACCCTTGACCATCACCGGACAGCGCGGCAACGCCGTGCTCGTCGGGGAGGACGACTGGCGGGCCATCCAGGAAACCCTTTTCCTGGAAGCCGTTCCAGGCATGGTCGACTCGATCCGCGAGGCCCGTGCCGAGGGCATCGAGGCCGGTTCGGAAGATGTGGACTGGTGAGTACCTGGCGAATCGTCTACTCACGGCAGGCCCGCAAGGACGCCCGGAAACTTTCCGCGTCTGGATTCAGACCGAAGGCCGAGACTCTGCTCGACATCGTGGCCCATGACCCCTTCGCCACGCCGCCGCGCTACGAAAAACTGGTCGGTGATCTTGCCGGGTGCTACTCACGGCGCATCACCATCCAGCATCGGCTCGTCTATGAGGTCTTCCCCGACGATCATGTGGTCCATGTGCTGCGCATGTGGACTCACTACGAGTGACCTGGCCGAACAGTGCCAAGATGGAACCATGATTCTGGCGAACCCGCCGGCTGCCGGCGACCTGCTCATCAGCGGATCGGGACTCACCACCGGGATTTTCGCCCACAGCGTCATCTACCTGCTCGACTGCGACGAGGACGGCGCACTCGGCGTCGTCATCAACCAGCCCTCCCAGCTGGACATGGCCCAGATCCTGCCACAGTGGGTGCATCTCATGACCCCGCCGCAGTGCATCTTCCAAGGCGGTCCGGTCTCTCCCAACGGTGCGATCTGTGTGGCGCGAGTGCAGCAGCCCCACGAGGAGCCGCCCGGATGGCGGCCGGTCCGGGGTGCCACCGGTCTGCTGCACCTCGACACCCCGGTGGAACTCGTGCACGGAGCCTATTCAGACCTACGGGTGTTTGCCGGCTACGCCGGATGGGGGCCGGGGCAGCTGGAGTCGGAGATCATCCGCGGTGACTGGGTGCATGCCCTCGCCCGGGAGTCCGACGTCTTCGGCTCGGACCCCGCCACCCTGTGGCGACGGGTGCTGCGACGCCAGAACGGCACCGAGGCCCTGCTCTCTACCATGCCCGACGACGAGAACCTCAACTGAAGCCGGGCCTCACCGGCACCCCACCAGCTGAGCAGTGCGGCACCTCCAGCCGGCCCTGTCCGCGCGGGAACGAATTTGACGTCCGTGCCCGCACACCGCGGCTCGGCCCCGCTAAAATGACGTCTCGACCGGACGGGTGGTGGGACTGCCGTGGTGGGCCCGTGCTGAATCCCTCACGGTGAGGCAGGAGGTGGACGAGTGGCTGCACGCGACACGCAGGACGACGCCGCTCGGGTGCTCGTCGTCGACGATGACGCCGCCCTCGCCGAGATGGTGCAGATCGTTCTGCAGCGGGAGGGATACCTCACCTACTGGTGCGACAACGGTGCCGACGCCGTCGACTCCTGCACCGGATTTCGCCCCGACCTCATCCTGCTCGACCTCATGCTGCCCGGCCGCAACGGAATCGAGGTGTGTCGAGACATTCGACGCACCAGCGGAGTACCGATCATCATGCTCACCGCTCGTTCGGAGACTGCAGACGTCGTCTCCGGGTTGGAGTCGGGGGCCGACGACTACGTCTCCAAACCCTTCAAGACCAAGGAACTCGTGGCTCGTATCCGAGCCAGGCTGCGGCAACCCAACGACCTCGCCGCCCCGGACGTCATCACCCTGGGTGGGCTCGTCATCGACACCGCCGCACATCGCGTCACCCGTGGGGGGGAGCGGAGATCATGCTCACCCCCTGGAGTTCGAGATCCTCGTCGCCCTGGCTCGCAGACCCAATGTCGTCCTCAGCAGAGACACCCTGCTCGAGGAGGTGTGGGGCTATCAGCGCAGCTCCACCGACACCCGACTGGTCAACGTCCACGTCCAGCGACTGCGCTCCAAGATCGAGCTGGACCCGGAACACCCTCGCCTCATCATCACGGTGCGAGGCGCCGGATACCGAGCCGGTGGGGAAGAACGCTGACCGATGGCCCGGCAGCTTGGGGCGCGACGTGTCCCACACCTCACCCCCGCACGCCGCCTGTGGTGGTCGTCCCTGCCGCTGCGGATGATTGCGATCACCCTGTCGCTCGCCCTCATCGTCCTGGTGGCAGGTGGCATGTTCCTCATGCAACGAGTCGGTGACGGGATCCTCACCGCCAAGCGACAGTCGTCGGTGGCCGAGGCGACGGCAGTCGTCAACCGGATGCAGACCGAGCTGGAGGGCACCGATCTGCGCACCTCGAGCCTGTACGAACGGCTCACCCAGCTCGCCGACGAGGCGGCCAGCCCCACCGGGCACTACCACATCATCATCCAGGGCTCGGTCTCCGGGCTCATCTCGGCAGGCGTCTCGGCGGACTCCGTGCCGCAGAACCTCGTCGACACCATCGCTTCCTCCGACGGGGTCTTCGTCACGCCCACCACCCTGAGATTCACCGACACCTCCCACGAGCAGATCCCGGGAATCGTCGTGGGGACGACGCTGTGGGTGCCGGGGCAGGACATGCGCATTCCCATCTACTTCCTGTTCTCACTCGAGCAGGAGGTGCACACCCTGGCAACCATCAAAGGAGTGGTGGCCCTCACCGGAGTTCTCATCGTCATGGGTCTGGGATTCACGACCTTCTTGGCCACCCGGGCAGTGGCCAGCCCCATTCGCCGGGCTTCCGGGACGACACGCAGACTTGCCGATGGACACCTGGACGAGCGCATGCCGGTGCGCGGTACCGACGACCTGGCGAAACTCGCCACTTCGATCAACGAGATGGCAGCCCAGCTGCAGGGCAGGATCGTCGACCTGGAACAACTCTCCACCCTGCAGCAGCAGTTCGTCTCCGACGTCTCCCACGAGCTGCGCACCCCTCTGACGACGGTGCGGATGGCAGCCGACGTCATTGCAGACCAGATGGACGAGGCAGACCCCGCCGCGCAACGATCCGCCCACCTGCTCATGACCCAGCTCGACCGGTTCGAGGACATGCTCAGCGACCTGCTCGAGATCTCACGCATCGACGCCGGCGCGGCGACCCTGGTCCTTGAGGAGGTCGACATCGTCGATCTGGTGCAGGCAGAGGTGCAGGCCGCCCAACCCCTGGCCACGAGGATGCACACCCAGCTACGAGTGCACGTCTTCTCCGGAGCCACCGCGGAAATTGACGCCATTCGAGTGAGACGTATTCTGCGAAATCTGCTGTCCAATGCCATTGAATATTCAGAATGTCGTCCCATTGACGTCACCGTGGGGTATGACCTGCATGCCGTGGCCGTGACGGTGCGGGATCATGGTGTCGGCCTCGAGGCGTGGCAGGTGGACAAACTGTTCGGCCGCTTCTGGCGGGCCGATCCCTCGCGGGTGCGCACCGTCGGTGGTACCGGTCTGGGTCTGGCCATCTCACATGACGACGCCGAGCTGCACGGCGGACGTCTGGAGGCGTGGGGCAGACCAGGTGACGGTGCCCAGTTCCGACTCACGCTGCCACGACGCCGGGGAACCGAGCTCACCTCCTCGCCACTACCACTGGTGCCCTCCGACAGGCAGGAACCATGAGATTCACACGCCCCCGAGACCAGCACGAGACCCCCAGAACCTCTGCCGACCGAACTCGTCCCGACAGAGTCCGTACCGACCTCACGTGTGACACCGGCGGCTGCCACGGTACCGGCGCCTGTCTCCACACCGGAACCTGCCACCACACCGGCGGTTGTCACCAGACAAGTGCCGATGATCCGTCGCTGCCCATCGCCCACCGGGATGTCCCCCGCCGGTCGGTGCTCTCCCGTCGATCAGTACTGGGGGCCGGGGTGGGGGCTGGAGCCCTCGCCCTGACGGGATGCGCCGGTGTGCCCACCGAAGGCCCCGTCGAGCGGGTCAATTCCCCCGGCCCGGCGGCAGGCCAGGACCCCATCGACGTCAATCCGCGTCCCCCCGAGCCCGGAGCCAGCCGAGAACTCATCGTGGCCGGATTCCTGCAGGCCATGTCGAGCTCCATCGACGCCTACCGCAGCGCCCGGGCATACCTCACCGACGAGGCCGCCCAGCACTGGGACCCGTACGCCGGCGCACTCATCTACGACTCCGAGTTCCACAAACCCACCGTCGACGATGACCGGGCCGTGCTGCACGCACCCCTCATCGCCACCCTCGACGCCAGCGGCCACCATGACCTGTGCGGGCACGGATTGCTGGATCACGACTTCGCCTTGGTCGAGGTGGCGGGGCAGTGGCGGGTCTCGGCTCCGCCCACCGGGCTGTTGCTGTCGTTGTTCGCCTTCGAGCGTGGCTACCACACGACAGCCATCTATTTCTTGGGGAGGGTTTCCGGTCTCGTCGCTCCAGACGTCATTCATCTTCCCCAGGCGGAGGCCAACCCGACCAATGCTGTGAAGGCCTTGCTGGCTGGGCCGCCGAAGGGCGGAGCTGCCGCTGACGGATCGGAATCCATCTGGTATTCTGGCATACCGAGTTCTGTGGAATTGTCGTCGGAATCCATCAGCATTGACGCCAATGGCGTGGCCACGGTGCCGTTGAATGCCCGGGCCGCGCAGATTTCCCCCGATGAGCTCCGGGTCATGGCGGCACAGTTCACATGGACCCTGTCGAAGTTCTCCCAGGTCTCCCGGGTGCGATTCACCGCACGCGGCGTCCCCCTCACGCTGGCCGACGCCGCCGAGGACGGCACCGTCTCCCTCGACCTGTTCGCCTCGATGGCAGCCTACGAGAACCATGACAAGCTGGTCGTCACCGTCGTCAGAGGTGGCACACTGCAGTCGCTGGTCAGCGACGAGACCTTCCGCCCGCTCAGCGGCAGTCTCGGCACCCTGCGCCCCGGCGCTATTTCACCCAGCGCCATCACACCCAGCACCGCTCCCTCTGGCACCATCCCATCGGCCACCCCCGACCACCAGTGGGCACTGGTCGATCAGCGCAGAACCGGCCTGTGGTGGTGCACTGGTGCTCGCACGGCACGAAAACTGGCCAGCGGTACCGCGATGGTGCGTCCCCAGATCACTCGGGACCACACGATCTGGACCGCCGAGGACACCGGCTCCGTCACCCCCGTCGTCCACGCGGTGACCCTGGCAGGCAGGCCGAGACCGGTGAATGCCACGGCCCTGCGTCGTACGAGGATTCGCGCGTTCAGCATCTCCCCGGACATGGACGCGCATCGCCTTCATCTTCGGGGAGGGAGAGGGTTCCCGGTTGGCGATGTCCACCCTGGGCAAGGATTCCTCGGGAATGCTGGTCATTGGCCAGCCCGAGGTGCGTGTCGTCGCCGAGATGGATCCAGGCATGACGATCGCCATTGACGTGGGGTGGATCAGCCAGACCAAGCTCATGGTCATCGCACGATCCGCCGTCGGTGCATCGGGGACGCCGTTCGAGTTGTGCTGCGACGGTGCCGAGGTGACGCCGGTGGGTCAGCTCACCGGGGCGAACATGGTGCAGTTGGCCACCGTGGCATCCGCCGACACGGTGTCGGCCGTCGTCATGACCGAGAGCGGGCACGTGCTGCGCTACGAGTACCGGTATCGCTGGACCCAGCTCGGTGAGGACGCCTCGATCACTGCCGTCGCTCTGAGCGGATAGGGGTGTGGCTGGGCAGATAGGACTGGATAGGGGTGTGGCCGGGCGTGGAACAGGACGGTACGGATGGGGCGACCACCCTCGGGTGGGGTGTCCGCAGTGTGGGTTGTCCACAGCTCCTTCGAGCACCTCGGGAGCGCCGTCAACAGATCGACGAGCTGCCTGGTTCCTGGCAGTGCCACTGGCAACGATGGAGGGCATGAGGATTCTTGAGAGCCTGGCGGATCTGCTGCTGGGAGCCTGCTGCCCCGGATGCCATGCACCCGGGGTGGGGCTGTGCGAGCAGTGCGTGGCAGCCGTGCGTCCAGCACCCCGCATCATCTGTGACGGGCCACCGCCGGTGGTGGCGTGTCTGCCATATCGCGACCCCATCCCCAATGTGGTGACGGCTTACAAGGATCGTGGTGCCGGCTGGCTCGACGAGACTCTCGGCGATTGGCTTGCCGCCGGACTCGGCCCAGTCCTCACCGCCGATGAGCAGGTGCCGCGGGTCGTCCCCATGCCCTCCGATCCGGCTGCGGTGCGACGCCGCGGTGCCGATCATGCCCGCGACCTGGCCCAGGCAGCAGTTCGCAGGTGTGGGGAAGCTGCCGGTACGCAGGCCACGGCGCGTCGTGCCGCGGGTCGAAGTGCGGGGCTTGCAGAACTGGGAGCAACCCGGCACAGACCGGACGGTCGGAGGCTGGCGAGCCTGGTATCTCGCGGCAATGACGTGGTGGTCCCACTGCTCAAGCGCACTCGGCACGTGCGCGACCAGCTGGAGGTGTCACACGAACGCCGCGCCGCCAATCAGGACTCGTCGATGCGGGCAGTTCCCGGGCACGGCCCGGTCGTCGTCATCGACGACGTGCGCACCACCGGGGCGAGCCTGGCCGAGGCCTGCCGTGCCCTCACCGAGGGCGGGTACCAGGTACGGGCAGCGGTGGTGCTGGCCGACGCGCAGACACCGCATCGGTGGGCCTGAGCCGGACGGGTCTGTGACGAACTCCTGTCGTGGAGGGGGCTCTTGAGCTAACGTTGCATCCATGCACGGTTGACACCGGCGATTTCGCTCCTCGAGGTCGAGGGGCGTGCAGCCAGCCGCAGCCGTGTTCGTTACTCGCCGGGTAATTCCGGCACGACTCCACCAAGGAGGATGCCATGGATGTCATCGTTTCGGGTCGCCACTGCCACGTCAGTGATGATGTGCGCTCCCAGGTCGAGGACAGACTGCTCGCCGTGGACAAGATCAGGGATCGCGTCACCCGTGCCGAGGTCGTCTTCACCGCCCAGAACGTCAAGGGATCTCCCGACCAGGCCATGACCTGCGAAATCACGCTGCGTTCCCGTGGACCAGTGGTTCGCGCCGAGGGGCATGCCGAGGACAAGATGGTGGCCTTCGACAAGGCCGCCGACCGGTTGCGCACCCAATTGGTCAAGGCCGCCGACCGCCGTCGCAGTCGTCGCGGGTTGCGCGTCTCCCAGATGCTCGACATTCCCGAGGAACCTGCTGGTGAGGAGCGGGACATCATCCCCACCCGCACGATTGCCGGCGACGTCGAGGTGACCGGGGACGGCCCCCTGTACGTCAAGGAGAAGGTGTTCCGCACCGAACCGCTCACCCTGGCCCAGGCACTTGACGAGATGGAACTCGTCGGCCACGATTTCTTCCTCTACGTCGACGCCGAGTCCGGCCGTCCGAGTGCGGTCTACCGCCGCCGCAAGGGGTACAACTACGGCGTCATCCACCTGGATGTCGACAAGGAGAAGTGACGTCGGGGCGAGAAGTGAATCCATCGGGGGCCGGCCGGGGAAACCTGGTCGGCCCCCCGCTGATTGACCTTGAGGCGTTGATCGACCCCGACGTGCTGACTGCCCCCAAGACGCTGGTCGGCCCTGACGCGCTGACTGCCCCCCCGATGCGTCGAGTCGATCCTCATCGAGGTGGCAGAAAGACTGCTGCCAGCGGCGATTTCCATGCGAAGAACCGTCGATGATGGAAGAATGCCACGATGTTGCCGGCGTCAGTCGAGAGGATTGACGAGCGTGACACATTGGGTTCAGGTGAGAAGTGCCCCTAGGATGGCTGAGGTGCACGTCGTGCACCTTGAACATGTTTTCGAGTTAGGACACCCGTCGTGAAACTGTTGGACCGCGCACTGCACGCCGGAGAAGGCAAGATCATCCGTCGCCTCAACCGGATCGTTGGCCAGGTCAACAGCATCGAGGACGACTACGTCGCCATGAGTGATGACGAGCTGCGTGGCCAGACCACTGACTTCAAGCAGCGCCTCGACAACGGCGAGGACCTCGACCATCTGCTTCCCGAGGCGTACGCAACGGTGCGCGAGGCCTCCAAGCGGGTGCTCAACAAACGTCACTTCGACGTCCAGATCATGGGTGGTGCCGCCCTGCACCAGTGCAACATCGCCGAGATGAAGACCGGTGAGGGCAAGACCCTCGTCGGTCTGCTGCCGGCCTACCTCAACGGTCTGTCGGGCAAGGGCGTCCACGTCGTCACCGTCAACGACTACCTCGCCGAGGTGCAGTCGGAGCAGATGGGACGCGTCCACCACTTCCTCGGACTCGACGTGTCGGCCATCCTCTCCCAGATGAGCCCTGCCGAACGCAAGGAGGCCTACAAGGCAGACGTCATCTACGGAACCAACAACGAGTTCGGTTTTGACTACCTGCGCGACAACATGGCCTCCAGCCTGGACGACTGCGTGCAGCGTGGCCACCACTACGCCATCGTCGACGAGGTCGACTCGATCCTCATCGACGAGGCCCGTACCCCGCTCATCATCTCCGGTCCCGCCGAGGAGAACAAGCAGTGGTACCCCGAGTTCGCGCGTATCGCCACCTCGCTGCGCCGCGACGAGGACTACGAGGTCGACGAGAAGAAGCGCACCGTCGCCGTCCTCGGCCACGGAATCAGTATGGTGGAGGACCGGTTGGGCATCGAGAACCTCTATGAGTCGGTCAACACCCCACTCATCGGCTACCTCAACAACGCCATCAAGGCCAAGGAGCTCTTCCACCGCGACAAGGACTACGTCATCATGGACGGCGAGGTCCTCATCGTTGACGAGCACACGGGCCGCACCTTGGCAGGACGCCGGTACAACGAAGGTCTGCACCAGGCCCTGGAGGCCAAGGAACACGTCGAGATCAAGGACGAGTACCAGACCTTGGCGACGATCACCCTGCAGAACTACTTCCGCATGTACGACAAACTCGCCGGCATGACGGGTACCGCCAAGACCGAGGAGTCCGAGTTCCAGAAGATCTACGGTCTGGGCGTCATTCCGATCCCGACGAACCGGCCCATGATCCGCAAGGATCAGAAGGACCTCGTCTACCGCACCGAGCAGGCCAAGTTCGACGCCATCATCGCCGACGTCGTGGAACGTCACGAGTCCGGGCAGCCGGTGCTCATCGGTACCGCCTCGGTCGCCAAGTCCGAAGTGCTCTCCGAGTCCCTCAAACGCGCTGGCGTACCGCACAAGGTGCTCAACGCCAAGCATCACGAGGCCGAGGCCGCCATCGTCGCCCAGGCTGGACGACTCGGGGCGGTCACCGTGTCGACGAACATGGCCGGTCGTGGTACCGACATCATCCTCGGTGGCAACCCTGAGTTCCTCACCGAGCTGGACCTGCGCGAGAGGGGTCTGGATCCCGTCGAGGACGAGGAGGCCTACCAGCAGGCGTGGGAGAGCACGCTGGCGAAGTACGAGGAGCAGTCCAAGGCCGAGCACGAGAAGGTCACCGAACTGGGTGGGCTCTACGTCGTGGGCTCGGAGCGTCACGAGTCGCGGCGCATCGACAACCAGCTTCGTGGCCGATCCGGCCGTCAGGGCGACCCGGGGGAGTCGCGATTCTACCTGTCGGTGCAGGACGAGCTCATGCGCCTGTTCAAGCCCGAGATGCTGGACCGTGCCATGGTGACCCTCAACGTCCCCGACGACGTTCCCCTGGAGTCCAAGTGGTTCACTCGCCAGATCGAGAGCGCCCAGAAGCAGGTCGAGGCGCAGAACTTCGAGATGCGAAAGAACGTCCTCAAGTATGACGACGTCATGAACCGTCAGCGTCACGTCATCTACGCCGACCGCCGCAAGGTGCTCGAGGGGGCCGACGTCGAGTCCGAGCTGCGTGCCACGACCAATCGCGTCGTCGAGGCCTGCGTGCGCCAGTACACCGAGGGCTACGCCGAGGACTGGGACCTTGACGCCCTGTGGCACGAGATGGGGCAGGTGTACCCCGTGGAACTGCCGAAATCGGAGTTCCATGACTGCGACGACGCCGACGAGCTCGTCGAGGCCTTCACCGACGACGCCCAGGGTGCCTACGACGGTCGGGAACAGGCTCTGGGCGAGGACACCATGCGTGAGCTGGAGCGTCAGGTGCTGCTCACCGTCCTGGACCGCAAGTGGCGGGAACACCTCTACGAGATGGACTACCTGCGCGAGGGAATCGGTCTGCGTGCCATGGCGCAGCGCGACCCGCTGGTGGAGTACCAGCGTGAGGGTGGCGAGATGTTCACCTCGATGATGGATGCCTTCAAGGAAGAGGTCGTGGGCTACCTGTTCAATCTGGAGATCCAGAGCCCGGCCCAGCAGGTCGGTCTGGTGACCGACGAGTCCGGTGAGCCCGTCACCGGTGCCTCGATGAGTGCCGGGGTGCCCCTGGGCAAGGGCCTGGAGCACCACGAGGAGACCGAGCTGAGTTACAGCTCTCCCGATGAGTCCGGCGAGGTCAGCAAGAGCGAGGCCAAGCCCAAGGACAAGCCATTCGCCAATGTGGGACGCAACCAGAAGTGCCCGTGCGGTTCCGGCAAGAAGTTCAAGAACTGCCACGGCGCGCCTGGCCGGGTGAACTGAGTCGGACCTACCGACGCACGATGATCTGCTCGGGACGCCCCTTGGTTGACTGTCTGACTCCACCGGGGCCGGTGATCGGTCCCGCCGGTGGCCCGTGACTGAAGTTCAGGGTGCTGGGCCCCGGGGCAGGATCACCGTGCGGCACTGGAGTTCACGGTGCCGGAGACCGCTGATGGGCCACCGTGCGTCGTGAGTTGCCGGGGCCTCGGTCGAGGATCGTCACCGCGACGGCGCCGAGATGAGCTGCTCGACACCACGGTTGCGCAGCAGCTCGGTCCACGTGACCCGCCACGTCCGGGAGCCGCGGAGCGTGAGGGCCAGGGCAATGCGGTGCTGCTGAATCTCGAGCATGACGACGGCGTTGATCGTCTCGTCCCGACGTTGGATGAGGGGTCGACCGATCTGCACCACGGTGTTCCATCCCGCACCGCGCGGCCACTGTCTGATGTCCTCAACCGCCTGGACAGTTGCAATCCGGCGCAGGTGTGACATGGGACGTCGACCACTGACGCACTCCACGATCACCCGGGTGGCAGTGAGCACCAGACGAGCTGCTGCCACGGGAGCTGAGGTCGATGAGGTCGATGGCCGGCGGACGCTGTGCAGTGCGACGACGTTGCTCGCAGGACCGCGGCCGTCATCGCCGGTGCGCGTGTCACGCGACTCGTCCGCGACGAGGTCGTCAACGCCGTCCGTCATGTCGGGCAGCATCGGATGGGTCCCGAGATCGACCGGGTGAGATGCCGTGGGAGCGTCACCGGATGGCAGCCAACTGGGCAGTTGACGCAGCTCCATGCCGGATTCGCGTGCCAGAAGGGATGAATCATGGATCGTCACGCTGCAAGCTCACACCGTGAGACCCATGAGAGGCCAGAGCCGAGTGGAAATCTGTGGACAACGTCCCGGATCCGGAAAATGGACCTGTGGAGACATGTGTGTCCCACCGTGGAACACTGGTGCAGTGCCTCGTACATGTTGGTCAAGCCGGTTACCGTTGAGAAGTGTCACATCATCATGGAGGCGTCATGTCTGATCCAGCAGAAATAGTGTTCGTCCCGGCCAGCGCAGCCGAGGCCCGAGCCATGGTGCAGCACGTCTCTGAGCAGGTGCAGGCCTTCACCGTCACCGACGAGCTGCGCGCCATCCTCGACGTTGACGGTGACGAGGAACAGACCGAGCGGGCAGCCATGATCATCGCATCGGTCCAAGGCCTTGCCCGGTACGGTCGACGCCTGGTGCTCGTTGCCCATGTGCCGCCGTCGGTCATGGGTGACAACGAGGAGCATGCCAATGGGGGAGTGACCCTCACCCAGCTGGATCCCAAACAGATCACGGCGTGGTTCAGCGACGAAACCCTTGACGTGACCGCCGAGGCCGCCGAGGCGGTACGCGGCATGATCATCGACGACGCCTGGAACGACGTGCTCGTGCAGTCCCTGCTCGTCGAGCACGAGATGTTGTGGCATGACATCACCGAGGAACTGCCAGATCCCATCACCGACCCGTGGAGCTGAACACGGGCACACTGGTACGACCGGCGTCCATCGAGATCACGACTGGACTGCTGTGGCATGCAGAGCCCTGACGCTTTGCCGTGCACCCCGCCGGAGGCACCACTCACCGCCAAGGCCATGCAGTGCCGTGACGCCGCCGGGCAGGGCTGCCGGACGGCGTCAGCAGTGTCACGTCGCGTCCGTCACCGCCGGGCCCGTTGCCCAGCTCTGTGCAGCCATCGTTCAGTCACCGCTCAGCCACGGGAGGGATTCACCACGGTGCTCCGCCATGCGGCGAAGGACTCTCAGTGCGAGGCCAGCCAGGCGTCGCCTGCCTCCTGCTGGGTCCTGAAGGCTGCAGTGGCGTAGGGGGCAGCCTTCTTCTCGAGCTTCTTGCCAGCCAGCGGGATGGAGATCGAGAACGATCCGTTGCAGGTCACGATCGTTCCCGGTCCGCCCGCTGCAACGTGCATCCTGCCTTCAGCCTTGGCCGGCACCCCGGCGCGCTTCATCGTCATGGTCGCCGTGCGGCTGCCGTCGGAGGCCGGAGCGTCCCACACTAGGTCGTGGTGCATCTGCAAGGTCTCACCGATGAACTTCTGTGCCTGGCTGGGGGTGGGGGTTGCCACGTCGAGGGACACGTCATCCCCGGTGCGCTGTGCATTGGAGACGGTGGCATTGTTGCGGTGGTACACATCGGTCCACCAGTCCGGGTCGCTCATCATCTCGATCACACGATCCGGGGTTGCTGAGTACTCAGCAGTCATGTTGATATCCATGACATACATTCTTGTCACAGCGTCCAAATCGATCCAGATCTGCAGTCCAGCCCCGGCGGGGTCGGAAAGATCCACCCGGATTCGCAGGTCCGGCCTGGTGCAGGGCGTGGCCTGCGAGGTGCGGCACGGCGGGGTGAGGAGCCGTGGACACAACGCTGGAAACCTCGCCCGACCACGATCCCGAGACTAGAATCGAGACAGCTGTCATGGCCTTGCCCTTGGGGAGGACAATGGACGTGCCAGCATGCGGCACGTTGCCAGTGACGTCCCCACCACACCGGGGCCTGCCGTGGTGGTGACTCGCAACCCGAGGACGGCGCTAGGAAGCTGATATGTTCATCGATCTGCACACCCATTCCTCCATCTCGGATGGTACGGACTCGCCGACCCGGCTCGTCATGCGCGCGGCCGGGGTCGGGCTGGACGTCATCTCCCTGACGGACCATGACACCTTCGACGGCCTCGAGGAGGCCCATGCCGCCGGTGGACGATTCGGCGTCAAGGTGCTGCCGGGCATCGAGATCACCTGTCGAGAGAAGGACGTTGACGTCCACCTGCTGGGCTACGGCTGCCATCCCGACGATGCGCAGTTGGGTGCCGAACTGGAACGCACCAGGGCGTCACGGTTGGGCAGGTTGCACCGCATCTGCCAGAAGCTCACCGACCTGGACATGCCGCTCACCGTTGAGGAGGTCATGCGGTACGCGGGCACCGCCCACAGCTTGGGACGCCCACACGTGGCCGATGCCATGATCGCCAAGGGATACGTCAAGGATCGCGACGAGGCCTTTGCCACGTGGCTCTCACACGACTGCCCGGCCTATGTGCGTCGTTACTCGATCGACCTGGCCGATGCCATCACCTTGGTGCGGCAGGCCAAGGGGGTGGCGGTGCTGGCCCATCCGTGGGCGCGTGGCGCCGATCGAGTGCTCAGCCCCGAGCGGATCGCCGGGCTTGCCGCTGACGGTCTGGAGGGCATTGAGGTGGATCACAACGAGCACGGCGTCCAGGTCCGTCGTATGCTCTTCGACCTCGGCGGTCGACTGGGGTTGATCCGTACCGGATCCAGTGACTACCACGGCACGGGGAAGAAGGGGCACGAGCTGGGGTGCAACACCACTCGGGAGACCGCCTACCGCGAGATCTGCACTCGCGTGCAGCTGCGCGGCGGCCACCTCATGTGGTGACTCGTGCGTAACGGCGATGCCCGGGCCGCCGGTGGACCGGGGCAAGCTCCACGAGACTGTTGCGGCCGTCAATCCGGGGCAGCACGGGCGACGTGCACGGTCATGGTGACGCGCCTGGTCACTGCTATGATCTTTCCCATGACCGACGCCGTGGCGGCCCCTGTGCCTGTGCCGAGACGGCGCACGACGTGAGTGACACCGCCCCCACCGGCGTCGAATCCTCGTCGGACGAGGGGCGAGGAAAGGACACCATGACTGATCGTGAGACGGTGGGGACCCATGAGGCCACCGTGGCCCGTTCCCAGCAGCGCAGCGACAAGGTCGAGGCCGATCTTGCCGTGCATCCGGATCGCTGGCGAGTGCTCACCGGGGATCGTCCCACCGGCAAGCTGCACATCGGTCATTACTTCGGCTCCTTGGTGAACCGGGTCCGGCTGCAGAACATGGGCCTGGACTCGTTGCTCGTCATCGCCGACTACCAGGTGATCTATGACCGGGACGGCGTGGGTGCGATCCAGGAGAACGTCCTGTCCGGTCTGGCAGACTATTTGGCGGCCGGTATCGATCCGCAGCGCACGACGATCTTCACTCACTCCGCGCTGCCCAGCCTCAACCAGTTGCTGCTTCCCTTCCTGTCACTGGTCACCGATTCCGAGCTGCGTCGCAACCCCACCGTCAAGGACGAGTTGGCCAATTCCGACCGCCCGATGTCCGGGCTCATGCTCACCTTCCCGGTGCACCAGGCCGCCGACATCCTGTTCTGCAAGGCAAATGTGGTTCCGGTGGGGGTCGATCAGCTGCCCCACATCGAGGTGACTCGCCTCATCGCCCGCAGGTTCGACGAGCGCTACGGACGCGTCGACGCGGAGCAACCGGTGTTCCCCGAGCCGGAGGCGCTGCTGTCGGCCACCCCGCACGTCCTGGGCCTCGACGGCACCAAGATGAGCAAGTCACGTGGCAACACCATCGAACTCGGTATGAGTGCCGACGAGACGGCCAAGCTCATCAAGCGAGCCAAGACCGACGCCGATCGGCACATCACCTTCGACCCACAGAATCGTCCCGAGGTGTCCAACCTGCTGCTACTCACCGCGCTGTGCGAGGACGCCGATCCGGCGGCCATCGCCGAACAGATCGGTGACGGTGGATCGGGCACCCTCAAGAAACGGCTCACCGAGTCCCTCAACGAGTACTTCGCGCCGATTCGTGCCCGGCGAGCCGAGCTCGTCAGCGATGAGGCGTATCTGCGTCGTGTGCTGCGTGAGGGCAATGAGCAGGCCTGTGCCGTCGCCGACCAGACCTTGGGCGAGGTGCGCGAGGCCATGAGGATGGTCTACTGAACCGGTTCACCGGGGGCTGGCTCGCTGGGGAGGTCAGCCCTGCCAGGCGGGGCCAGGCTCGGACACGCTCTGACGCGTCAGTCAGGCCGCTCGATGCCGGCGGTGCGTTGATTGCCGGAATGGCCCGGGGAATCGTCGCAGAGCACCGGGTCGCAGGTGACTGGATCGCAGAACACTGGCATCGTCGCAGGGCCTGGTCGCAGCAACCATTGGCGACGGGCGGTCACACCACTATCGGTGCCGGGCAGCGGCCCATCGATCATGTGAGGGCCTATCGGCCATGTGACAAGGGGCACCACTGCCTCGGTGAGCGCCAGACCGCCCTGCGCAGGCAACCAGCGACAAGCTGACCCCTGCGCAGGACGAGTGCCTGGGCGCAGGAGGAGTACTTGGTCGATCAGTGGCCCCTGGGACGACGAGCCCGCCGGGTGCGCCGAGTGTCCGCCGAGGTGCCGCGGTCCTGGTTCGAGTTCGACGCGCTGGCTGACGAGGATCGTGCCCGGGCGGATCGTCGCGTCGGTCGGGAGCCGGTGCGTGCAGATTTCCGGTCGGTGCCACTCGCATGACCTGACGTGCTGGAGGCGGGGCGGGGAGCCGAGGTGTGCTGCTCGGAATCGACACGTCGAGTGCGTCCCTGAGACTCATGGCGGGGACGACGGTGGTCGGTCCCGCGAGCTCGACGACGCCTGGTCCTCCCAGCTCCAGCAGCACGGGAACCGACAGCGTGCGTGGCCTTGGTGGACGTGCTGGGGCGTTGCTTGGTGGCGGAGGATGTCCGGGCCGGCTCGGTGACGGCCCTTGACCCAGCAGTCTCACCGGCTCGAGACCTGGTTGCGGGAGCCTGAGCGTCGCTGCCGGTTCTGTGAGGCCTTGAATTCGCTGAGGTTGCTGGAGCCGTCCCGGCGGCCTCGGCGTCCCGTTGCACCACCACGCCGTTGCGGCGGCGTGTGCGCTGACGCTTGGGTCGGTTCTTCGTACCTCGTGTCTTCGGCCCCTCGCGACGGCGTCCTCGGGTATGGCTCTCGTCGCGGGAATGCCTCGGTTCGGCACCGGGCAGGCGGCCAGTGGCGTCCTCGGGAATGGCGAGGTCACTGAAGAGGTGCGTGGAGGTGGAGTATGTCTCCACCGGCTCGTCGATACCCAGCCCCAGAGCCTTGTTGATGAGCTTCCAGCGGGTGAGGTCGGGCCAGTCCACCAGGGTGACCGCAATGCCCTTGGCGCCGGCGCGTCCGGTACGTCCGATCCGGTGCACGTAGGTCTTCTCGTCGTCCGGGCACTCGTGGTTGACGACGTGCGAGACGCCGGTGACGTCGATTCCGCGGGCCGCCACGTCGGTGGCCACCAAGACCTTCGCCCGCCCCTCGCGGAACCCCTTGAGAGCCCTTTCCCGAGCCACCTGGTTGAGGTCACCGTGAATGGCACGGGCCGGGAACCCTCGGTCGGCGAGATCGTCGGCCAGACGCTGGCAGGCCCGCTTGGTGCGGCAGAAGATGATCGTCTTCTCGACCTCGGAGGACTGCAACAGTCGCGAGATGATCTCGATCTTGTCGAGCGGATGCGCCTGGTAGACGTACTGGGTGGTCTGTGGCACCGTCGCCTGGGAGTCGGCCCCCTCCGCCCGGATGTGCACCGGATGGTTGAGCTGGGCGCGGGCCAGGGACATGATCGCTGCCGGCATGGTGGCCGAGAACAGCATCGTCTGGCGACTGGTGGGGCAGTGGCCGAGCAGCTTCTCCACGTCGGGAAGGAAACCGAGATCCAGCATCTCGTCGGCCTCGTCCAGCACGACGATCGAGCAGCTGGTGAGGTTGAGATCCCTGCGACCGACGAGGTCCAGCAGGCGGCCCGGGGTGCCGACGACGACGTCGACCCCGCGTTTCAGCGCGTCGATCTGGGAGTCGTAACCGACGCCACCGTAGACGGTGAGCACCCGGGCGCCACGCACGCGAGCCGCCGTGTCGATGTCGCGGGAGACCTGGAGGGCGAGCTCACGCGTGGGGCACATCACCAGGGCCTGGGGCAGACGGCTGCCCGACTGCGTCCAGCCCTCGTCACCGGGCAGGACGATGCGTTGCAGGGCAGACACGCCGAATGCCAGTGTCTTGCCCGTGCCGGTGCGAGCCTGGCCGATGAGATCGGTGCCGCTGATGGCGATGGGGATGCTCATCGCCTGAATGGGGAAGGGCGAGGTGATACCGGCGTCTTCCAGCCCCTCACAGATGTCGGCTCGGACCCCCAGGTCGGCGAATGTCTGGTCTTCTGAAGTGTTGTTCGTGGTCAGTGTCGTGGCCTCTTCGTGCGTGGACCCGCCAGGGTCCTGTGTCGTGCGCGGACCGGTTGGCCCGGGATGTGTGCAGGCCCGTCAAGGCCCGATGTCGTGCATGGACAGCACCCGGTGAGGGGTTGGTGCCCGGGAGAGGACGGGACTCGCAGGGTGTTTTTCTCGTGCGAAGTCATGTCCTCGGGTGGTATTGACGGCTCGTCAATCGAACACACCGAGAGTGATTCTACCGTTCCGAGCCGCAGAGCCCTAGCCTGAAGGGGTGGCAAGCATCGACACCGCCCCTTACGCGGCAGCAACGACGTTCTGGTCCATCGTCTGTTCCAGTGCGCTGACCCAGTTGGGTTCCGTGGTCTCGGCAATGGAACTGTGCCCAGACCTCGCCGACCGTTTCCTCATCGCCGATCGTGCCAAACAACTGTGTGAGGTGCTGGACGAGGCTCGTCCACAGGTTGATGAGATCGGTGGCCTGCGTCGTGTGGAGCCGATGATCTCCTCGGTCGTCAGCTACGTCCCGACGACGACGTGGGTCCAGGCCCTGTTGCGTGACCACATCCTCTTCGGGCTGCAGCGCGACTTCATGACCCAGGTGGCCGATCGTATCGATCCCCTCATGCAGCCCCCGGAGTCCACCTGGGCACAGTTCTTCGCCCACGCCGAGGGGCGCAGGGCGCGGTTGGACGCCACACTGCGCAGGATCCTTGACGCCGATCCCCAGGGGACGGATCGCCATGCTGATGCCCAGGACGCCACCGGCCCCGTGCGGATGGACCAGGTGGATCGGCACGAGGGCTCCTCGCCGGACTCCGGTGAGGATCGTGACGACGAGGACACCCTCGGCAGCGGGATACGTGCCGAGGCCTCGGTCTTCGCCCGACGCTATGTGGGCGAGGTGCTGTCGGTGGCGCAACGTCTGGCAGCCGTCGAACAGGATCTCACCGTTGCGCTCACCGGTCGGGACCAGGACGACGATGACATCAACGCCGTCAACGAGATCATGGCCGATGTGCTGCACAGGAATGACGACCGGCTTGCTGATCTTGGCCTGGAGCCGTGATCGCCACCGGCGAACACATCGACCGTGAACTCACCGAGCAGGTGCTGGCGCACCAGCCCTGACCACCGTGGTCACAGTGTGCCGAACCCGACCTTGTGGGGATTGGCCTCGCCCAGATCGACATAGCCGATGGACCGCGACGGAATCAGGACCCGGCGACCCTTGGAACCGGCAAGGGCGAACACCCCGTGCTCCTCGGCCAGTGCAGCACGCAGCTGTGCCTCGATCTCCTCGGGGGTCTGCTCGACGTCCACGACGATCTCGTGGGGCATGTCAGTGATACCAATCTTGATCTCCATGCCTACAACCTAGTCGCACTGACGGTGTGATCGGGAAAATCGCGCTCGGGGCGCAGCAGTTCGCTCGCGGCGAGGCAGGCCATCCTGACCGGGGCAGGGTCCGCGTGGGGACAGGGTTCTCCAGACGGGGGCATCACCGGAGTGTGCTTCAGGATTCGTCGGTGAGATGGACGCAGGCCACCGTCGCATTGTCGTGACCGCCACAGGAGAGGGCGTGGCGGACGAGCCCCTCGGCGATCGTCTGGGCGTCCTGATGCGGTCCGGCACCATGCTGGTCGATGTGGCTCACCAGGGCTGCCAGATCGGCAGGGTCTGCGGCATAGTTCCACACCCCGTCACTGCACAGCAGCAACCATCCCGACCTGGTGGGTTCGTAGGCGACGACACGTGGGGTGATGTCGGTGGCCCGTGCCCCGATCCACTTGGTGATGGCGTGTGCCCCGGCACCATGCTCGGCACGATCCCGCGGTACCCCCATCTCTATCTGCATCTGGGCCACGGAATCGTCGGTGGTGAGTCGAACTGCCTTGCCGTCGCCGGGAAACCAGAACGCCCGAGTGTCTCCGATGTTGGCCACCACCACGCGCGAGGGGCCGTGTATCGCCGCGGCCACGGTGCAGGCTCCCACGGGCTCACCGTCACTGGTGACGATGCGTTCGTGGGCCAGGTCGAAGGCACCGGTGAACAGGGCAATCGTCGCATCGTCGCCGGTGGGAAGGCCGTCGCCCAGGGCGTCGGTGAGGTGCTGACAGATCGTCGTCGCAGCGATGTGCGAGGCGCGTTCGGCACCCGGGGTGGAGGAGACCCCGTCCGCCACGACAACCACCCAGTAGGGGCCGGAGGGGGCGAAGTCGATGCCTGCATAGTCCTGGTTCGTGGCGTGCCGCAGGCCAATGTCGGTCGCCAGACCGATTCTCGCGTCATCGGGCACCGATGCCCCGCGGTACAGACGCTCACGAGTGTCATGCCGAGGATCGTCGTCCTGTGGCATGGGCATGTTCTCCTCCTTGCACGGCAACGGGCGGGGGAACCAGTGGTTGGCCCTGCGTGCGCCTGGATGACGAATTGTGGGTGACGGACACAGTGTAGAACGTGGGTTGGGTTGAGCCAGTTTCATCAAGGACTCTGAACGTACCAGAGTGCTGCAAAAAGTGTCTCACCCTTCTGGTTCCATGGACGTCATGGACATTGAACTCACTGCGCAACAGCAGAACGCTGTTGACGACGATTCCGCGCTGGTGCTGATCCTGGGCGGTCCGGGTACCGGGCGTACCACCCTGTGCCTGCACAAGGCGGTGTCCTTCGTCGAGGCCGGGCACCGGCTTGACGAAGTGCTCATCCTCGCGCGCAGTCGAGCCACCGCACAGGCACTTCGGACCAGACTTCTCCTGCACCTCGATGGTGCCCACCTACGTCCGCAGGTGATGACGGTGCATGGATTCGCCCGAGAACTCGTCATGCCCCACGCCATGATGCCGCAGGCCGGGGAGTCGTCCGAGGGCGATTCAGCAGCTGCGCATCTGCTCACCGCACCGGAACAGGAGTCACTGCTACGAGAGGTCATTGACGCGGCAGATCGATCCGAATGGCCCGCGCAGTTCCAGGCCGCCTGCCACGACACGAAGTTCATCTCCGATGTGCGGTTCATGGCCGCCACCATCAGTCAGGCTGGTGTGCGAGGTGCTGAGCTGGCAGCCCAAGGGCGACGACTCCAGCGTGACGACTGGCGAGTCACCGGTGAGATCCTCTGCGAGTACGAGCGCCGGCTCGCCGAGTCCGGGGATTTCGACTACACCGGGCTCATCCATCGGGCAATCGACGTGCTGAGCAGTCCGACACGACTTGCCGAGGTGCGCGAGCGGATCAAACTCGTCATCTGCGATGACGTCACCGAGGTCGATCACTGCCAGACAGTGCTGTTGGGGCAGCTGAGCGGGGCGGGCATCCCCCTGTTCCTCACCGCCGACCCGGACCAGACGATCGGCACCTTCCGTGGTGCGCAGTCTGGACGCATCGACGGGCTCCTCGACGAACTCACCGGTCATGGGCGGCAACCTGCCATTCACCACCTCACCACCGACATGCGGTGCTGTGGAGATGTGCACGAGCTGGTCGAGAGGGTACGAAGCCAACTACCCGTCCAACCCACCGTGGACCTGCGGCAGATGCCGTCGGAACGCTGGTCGGGGGGCTCCGGGACATGTGAGTACCTCGAGGAATCCAGCAAGGCACGGCTGGCACGCTCCATTGCACGGCGCTTGCGCCGAGCCCACCTATATGAAGGAATCGCCTGGGAACAGATGGCCGTCCTGGCCCGCAACGGTTCGGACGTGGATGTCCTGGCCACCTTGCTGGCTGCTGAAGACGTACCGGCTTATCGGAGTTCCCAGGACGTCGTCCTGTCCGAGGTGCCAGCCGTCCGTGAACTGATCGTCGGGTTGCAGGCCGCCATCGATCTGGCCGAGGGATGCGATGATGACCACCAGCGACGCATGGTGGATCGTCTGCTCGACAGCCCCTTGTCGGCGACGACCCATGAACAGGTGCATCGGTTCCGTGCCTGGCTGGCTGTTCATGGCGGCTCGGTGAACTGGGCGGAGTTGACGTCCCTGCTTCGATCAAGGCAGACTGCAGGTCTCGATGTGCCTGGTGCGCCGGGAAACCTGCCAGAGACCCCGCACGGGCCCCGACACGTCGACGATGACTCTGACACCATTGCCTCGGGAGAGGACGCATCCACTTCTCAGACCTCGGACACCACTGATTCCCGCGATTCCGAGGTGCCCGTCCTCCCAGCAGAGTTGCGTCGTGAACTTTCCGGGGTGAGCGCCCTCATCCGTCGTATCGACATGGCTGCCGTGAATCTCAGGAAGAATGGACCGGTCGACATCTCCCTGTGGCGAGTGTGGGGTGGTGAGAGCGCCCCCAATTCCACGCTGCAGACATGGCCAGACGTCCTCAAGCAACGAGCTCTGGACGCCGACGCGACGGCCAACCGGGAGCTCGACGGGTTGTGCGCCTTGTTCGACATGGCTGGACGACATGGTGAGCACATCGGCACCCACGGAGCTCGTCAGTTCATTGCCGAGGCCCTGTCCGAGCAGACCCCCGCGGACCGGAGCCGGGAAACGGATCGCGATCGCAACGGGGTGTGCATCATGACCGCCCATCGTGCCAAGGAGACGCAGTTTGACCTCGTCGCCCTCTATGGGCTGGAGGAACAGTCGTGGCCCGCGATGAACCTCACGGGGTCCATGACGGGCGCGGATGTGTGGTCACCGGAGGAGCCGCTGCCGCCCCGGGACTGGTCCGAGACCCTCCAGTCGGAGCGACGGCTGTTCCTCACGGCATGTTCTCGAGCACGGCACGTCGTGGTGCTCACCGCTGTGCGCAATGACGAGGAGGGGGTCATCCCATCGCGGTTCCTCACCTCGGTGCGTGACCTGTGTCACGAAGAGGACAGCTGCGAGCAGAGTCGGATCAGTGCGGTGCCCAGACATGAGAACCTCGCAGATCTGATCGCAGATCTGCGACGCAGCGCTGTCGATGAGCAGCTACCCGTCACCCTGCGCAGACACGCAGCCCGTCAATTAGCGTGGTTGGCCGCTCAGAAGAAGGGTGATCGCCCACTTGCAGCTCACGCAGATCCCGACACGTGGTGGGGGCCGGGCATCGACCCAGTACGACAGAACGGTGAGTCGACTGGCAAACCAGACGTGTATCTCTCACCGTCGCACGTGGGGGAACTGCTCGACTGTCCCAGGCGGTGGTTCCTCAGCCACCGACTGGGTGCCTCGGGCACGATGTCTGCCAAGGCTCAGGCCGGTTCCCTGGTGCACCGGATCGCTGAGGAGAATGCCGAGCACTGGTCCCTGGATCGTGCCATGGATCAATTGGACGCTGAATGGGCGACGATCTCCTTCGACTACGAGTGGGAGTCCCGGGCTGTCCTCGAGAATTGCCGAGAGGGATTGCGACGACTCGATGGTTGGCTCATGCAGAGCAGTCACCGTGAACTGGTGGGCACAGAGGTGCCCGTCACACATGTCTTCGATCTGCCCAGCGCCGTGGTGCACATCTCGGGAAGTATTGATCGGTTGGAACGCGACGAAGCCGGAAACCACATCGTCATCGACTACAAGACCGGTACCAAGCTGCCAGGGAAGATGAATCCCCATGTCATCCAGGTGGCCATCTACCAAGCTGCACTGGCAGAGGGGGACGAGAACCGCAGACCTGTCGACGTGGGGCCTGCCGAACTCGTGTACCTCATGGATGAGCCCCACAAACGTGGGAAGGGAGCCACGGTGAAGCCGGTCTCACCGGTGGAGGCAGATCCGTGGCCAAGCGGTGGTGACTTCACAGCAGTGGCAGGGTTCCACGACTGGATCCGACATGACCTCGACAGAGCAGCTCGGGTCGTCCTCGGCGCGCAACGTGTGGCCGTGGAGAACCAAGGTTGCAGGTTCTGCCCGGTCCGCTCCGGGTGCCCAGCTCTCGTCCCACCTGATCCGGCCGTCGACGTGCCGAGAAAATCCGTATCCCCCGCAAAATCTGGTTCACAGGAGAGGAAGTCACGATGACCACGAGCCGTCCGGAGCCACAACCCACCACCCAGATGCTGGATCAGATGACGGAGCTGTTCGGCTTTCGCCCCTCCGACGAACAGGCCAGAGCGATAGCTGCCCCGCTGGAGCCGTCAGTCATCATCGCCGGAGCCGGTACCGGAAAGACGACGGTCATGGCCGCGCGTGTGACCTGGCTCGTCGCCAATGGGCTGGTGCGAGCTGATCAAGTCCTGGGATTGACCTTCACCCGCAAGGCTACTGCAGAGCTGCGTACCCGGGTGGGGAACAACCTTACCAAGGCTGGTCTGCTGAGGCCGGATGACCAGGAACCGACCGTCCTCACCTACGACAGCTTTGCGGCCAATCTGGTCTCCGAGTTCGGAGCATGGATCGGCGTCGACCCAGCAGCTCGGCTCATTTCGGACGCCCGCTGCACCCAGGTGGCCCTGGACGTGCTGCACGATTCTGAGAAGGTTCCGCCCCGCGCCGGACAGGTGACAGCCCGATCCATAGCCCAGGACGCCCTCTCGTTGTCTGAAAAGGCCTCATCGCATGGTGTGTCGATGGACGACATCCGTGCAGCCAATGACGCGTGGCGTCATCAACTCGACCAAGCTGCTCCCAACAATAAAGGCAATCCCTACAGTGACGTGATCAAGGCTCGAGAAGCGGCTGAGCAACGAGATCAGCTGATGGCCTATGCGCAGGCCTATCACGACCGTCTCGTCGAACGAGGGTTCTTTCGGTTCTCCGACCGTCTCAACCAGGCCATCCAGCTGGTTCAAGATTTTCCACAGATTGGCCAGGAGATACGGTCACGATATGCGGTGGTGCTGCTCGATGAGTACCAGGACACCTCTAGTTCCCAGGCACATCTGCTGGCGAGTCTGTTCAGCGGTTCGACACCGGAGGATGGCAGGGGCCATGCCGTCACGGCAGTGGGTGATCCATTGCAGGCCATCTACGAGTGGCGTGGAGCTGCCGCCAACAACATCCTGGATTTCCCACGAACCTTTCCCCACGCTGGCGAGCCTGATGCGTACGGCAATGGTCAATACTCGTTGACCCAGAATCGACGTTCGAACCAAGTGATTCTCGACTGCGCCAATGCCATCTCCAAAAGCATCAGATCTGACCCGAGGGTTGGAAATGTTGTCAAGGAACTGCGAGTCCCCGAGGACAACTACGTTGGACGAGAAGAATCACCCCTGCAGACGAACATGCCAGTACAGGTGCACACCTTTGACACCTGGGAGCAGGAATGTGAAACCATCGCGGACCAGATCGTCGAGGCACATGAGCGTGGCACGGTTGAGCAGTGGAAGGACATCGGCGTCCTCCTGCGCACGAATGCCAAGATTTCCGACCTGTACCTTGCCTTGACCGCACGTGAGGTACCGGTGTGTTTGGCGAATCTGTCAGCTCTGTTGCGGGTGCCCGACATTGCCCTGATTCACAGTCATCTACGGCTTCTGGTGGATCGGCGTGACAATGAGGCTCTGGCAACCCTGCTGACCGCACCGAGATGGGGGCTCACCACCAAGGAACTCGAACTGCTGCACAAGCATGCCAAGGCGATTGCACTGCATCGAGAGCAGCCGAGCGACGACATCGACCCCAACGCCCATCCCGACGTCTTCCTCGTCGACGCCGTGGACGATCCCGGGTTCATTGCGGACGAACCGCACCTTGCTCGCACCATCGCTGGTGTGAAACGTGAGATGGCACTCATCGAGTCCAGTGCAGCAGACTCCCCAGATGATCTGGTACTGCGTATCGCTGCTGTCACGGGGCTCAATGCAGACATTGCCGCCGATGAGCCGGATCGCCGCGACGCTCGGCGCCGCCATGTCGATGCCTTGTGGCGGGAAGTACGTCAAGCCTGTCTCGATGACTCGACGATGGGCCTCACCGGAGTCGTGGAGTGGATGCGTATCGAGGACGATGAAGGCAAGGGCCTTGACCGAGAACTTGTCGATCTTCCCGACGCCGTGGTCATCGCAACGGTTCATGCTGCAAAAGGTCTGGAGTGGCCGATGGTCTTCCTGCCATTCATGGTCGACACCGTTTTCCCGGACAACAAATCAGGGGATAATTTCCTCACCAAGTCGGCAGTCATTCCTCCTCAGGTGCGTGGAGACTCCAAGGCAATACCCCTGCCGGTGTCTGGTGATCATGGCGCTCTGAAGAAATACACCGAGGAGCTCAAGAAGAATGCTCGCGCTGCGGAGGATCGCCTGGCATATGTTGCGGTGACACGGGCCAAGTCCCAGCTCATCGTCTCGTGGCACAAATGGACACCGGGTCTCAAGCGGATACGCCGACCCAGTGACTACCTCACCACCATCCATGACACGATCGTGGCGATCCAGAGACAGGTCTTGGACCAGTACCCCCACGACGCCCCAGGTCGACAGCAGATCGTGAACCGCTACGAACAGATCGTCGCATCGCTGGACGAGGAGGAAGTGGCGGTGCCGACGAGCAGCGATCTACCTGCTGGACGACAGTGGCCACAGATTGCGAACCAGGACGAGGTGGCAGCCCGTCACCTGGTGACCGAATGGATTGCCGAGGGTCCAGATGTCGCGCTCCCGGCCCTTGATAATCCAGACGACGCTGACGTGGCCGATCAGTGGAAACATGATGCCGAAGTGCTCATCAACGAGGAACGACTGCGTCGAGAACACGTCGAGGACCTTCCCACCTCTTTGACAACCTCACAGCTCATGCAGATCGACCAGGACTACGAGGCATTCTTGGACCGGCTGCGTCGACCGATGCCGCAGCCGGTCAGCCGGGGGGCGACCGTGGGGTCGGTGTTCCATGAGTGGGTGTGCCACCGGTTGCGGCCCGATCTGTACCCCGTGTGGGAGCTCGCCCCAGGCGTCTCGGAACGAACGATCCAGCACCTGCAGGATCAGTTCGAGGCCAGTGCGTGGGCACGGCTGAAGCCAGTTGAGGTGGAGGAGCCCTTCGCCCTCAATCTCGCTGGGCACGTGGTGCGAGGCCGGATGGATGCGATCTTTGCCGATCCGCAGTGCGACGGCGGATTCATCGTCGTTGACTGGAAGACCTCACGGCCTGGCAAGGCTGATCCGATCCAGCTGTCGGTGTACCGGTTGGCATGGGCACAGGCCCTGGCGATTTCCCCGAATCGAGTTCGTGCGCTGTTCCACCACGTCGGTGACGGAGTCGATGCTGAACCCGCACAACTGTGGGACACAGAAGAGCTGAGCAGAGTTCTAGACTCACGATCATGACGACGTTCTGCACCCCGAGCCTTGACCGACGCTCCGAGAGTCGTGACGATCCAGCCGTCGTGGCCCAGTTGTGGGATGGGGAGAGTGCCCGACTGCTCCTCGTCGACGGTGATGACCAGGTACTCCTCGCCGGGGACCACCCCGGCAAGCTGGGACGTCTTGTCGGAGTGCCCACCGTGGGGCAGCGTGACGATCAGCGCCAGTACCTCCTTGGTGTTCGCGATGGTGTGGCCTGGTTCACCCAGCGGGTCGAGGACCTCGGTGTGGTGATGGGCCAGATGGATGATGCTGGTGGGGCGCGTCCATCCGGCCGATCCGATCGGGGCTCGTACTCGACGTCGGCATCATCGGCTCAGGGGTTGCGGGACGTCGCCCGGCCGGTTGCCGCACGCCAAGCAGTGCTGGATCGCTCCGACCAGGAACTGCTCTGGTCGGCATTGGCACTGCTCGCCTGGCATGAGAGCGATCCTACGTGCATACGGTGCCACGGTCGTACCGTCGTCACGGTTGGCGGGCTCAGTCGCCGTTGTGTCGACTGTGGTGCGCTGGTGTTCCCACGCACCGATCCGGCGGTGATCGTCGCGGTGCTCGATGACGACGATCGTCTCCTGCTCGCCAGGCAAGCCACGTGGGACCCCGGACGGATGTCTGTCGTGGCCGGATTCATCGAGGCGGGGGAGACGGCTGAACATGCCGTGGCACGAGAGGTTCGGGAGGAGACCGGCCTGGACGTACGCGCTGTGCGCTACCTCACCTCACAACCGTGGCCATTCCCACGATCGCTCATGCTCGCCTACGTGGCCCGAGCCACTGGTGAGGTTCGGGTGGACGGCGTCGAGCTGGCTGAAGGCGGTTGGTACACCACCGACGAGGTACGCCGACTCACGGCATCCGGGGCCATGGGCATGCCCTCGCCGATCTCGGTGGCGCGTCGTCTGGTCGAGGCGTGGCTGCATGGTGCGCTGCCTGTCCCGGAGAGTGACGTGGACCTACCCATGGTTGTGGGCCAGTCATGAGCGTGGGGATCGAGCAATGGTCTGGAGGCATGGCGACGGGTCATTGGAATCGTCGGCTGGATGGAGCCGAGCAATGGTCATGGGGGAGTGACGTAGCCGCCACTGATGGGGACCGGAACGTTGATGGGTTCTGGTGTCGACTGGGACATTGGACACTGGTGTTGCTGGGGGCACTGATTGGGTACAGGTGCTCACTGGGACGTTGCCGGGGTCTGGTGCTGGTTGGGCCATTGGAGGTACTGGTGCTGACGGGGTCACGGTTGCCGGGATTCAACGGGGGCCTCTGCACGCAGCTGCATGCAGGGGTCTCACGCTGCTCCAGGTTTCCCTCGTGTCAGTGATTGGTGCACGCAGCGCATGCAGAGGCCTCACCCCGACGTGACCACGGCTGCCAGCTTCGGGGTGCGGGGGTGAAGTGCGCGAGGCACCCCGTTCTCAGGTGTCGGAGCTGCTGATTCCTCCCTGCCTCATCCGCTGCCACTGACGTTTCAGCCCGGAGTTTCGCTGTGTGGGCTGTCCAATGGCTCGTCGGATCGATTCGCGGGTCCCCATGACTGTCAGATGTCGTCGTGCTCGGGTGATTGCGGTGTAGAAGAGCTCCCGGGTGAGCAGCGCCGAGTCCGGGGGTGGCAACACGACGGTGACGTCAGCGAACTGACTTCCCTGGGACTTGTGAACGGTCATGGCCTGCAGAGGGAACATGGTCGACAGCAGTGAGCAGGGGAGCCTACGACTCGAATTGCCTTTTCCCGGCAGGGCAACTGTGGGAACGGGCGACGTCTCGACGATGACACCGCAGTCACCATTGTTGACCTCGAATTGACGCATGTTGTGCGTCACCATCGTCGTCTCGCCCACGACCCACTGGCCCTGCCCGAGTCCTGGCAAGGTCAGTGACAAGGTCTCGACCATCTGGGCCGACCACGACGCCACCCCATAGGGGCCCAGACGGTGCGCGCACAGCAGACGGTGTCCATCGGCAAGCATCAGCGCCTCGTCGTCCGCACCAGCCGCTGCCTTCTGGCGGACGGCCTCTGCTGTGGAAATGATGGTTTCCTGCAACTCGGGAAGGCTCGACAAAGGAGTCTCAGCGGGGTCGGCATCGATGAAGGAGATCTGGTCAGGATTGGTGGTCAAGATCTCCAGTGCCTCATTGACGGCGTCGTCCAAGGTTTTTTCGTGCTCCTCGTACTGCACCGCCTCGGCCAATGCTGCAATGGCGCCGCCAGATCTGTGGTTGTGGGTGAGCTTGGACACCGGAAGCACTTCTCGGGCGAGCTCGCCGTCCTTGCTCCCGTCATCCTCCTTGCCCAGTTCACCGTGGGAGGCGACGATGTCGGGCAGGACGGACCCAGCCTCAACTGAGACCAGCTGATCCGGATCACCAACGAGGATCAGCCGGGTTCGCGGCCCAATAGCTTCGAGCAGACGAGCCATGAGGGACACCGACAGCATTGATGCCTCGTCGACGACGATGACGTCATAGGGCAACTGGTTGATCGTATCGTACCGGAACCCACCGCCCGGTCCTTGCCATCCCAGCAGCGAGTGAACCGTTGTGGCCTGTGAGGCAGTTGGCAGGGGTTTGAGACCCAAGGCATGGGATGTGTTGGTCACAGCGTCGCGTAGCCTGCTTGCCGCCTTGCCGCTGGGTGCAGACAGTGCTATCCGGCCCAGATGCGGATCGGCGTTGGCCAGTACGGCGAGGATGATGCACACCATGGTCGTCTTGCCGGTTCCGGGGCCGCCAGACAGAACGCTGACATTGTGTGTTGCAGCCGCTCGAACCGCGTCAACCTGGAACTCATCGAGCTGGAAGTGGGGGCGCTGTATCGTCTCCTGAACCTCGTCGAGCACCTGCCGGCACTGCTCGTCGGTAATGGAGGTTTTCTCGTGGGCGAGGTGCGCGAGTCGTGTGGCCACGGTCTGCTCGTCGAGCCAGTACCGTTCCAGGTACAACCGGTCTGAGTCCAGTCGGGCAGGACGTGCGTTGCTGGCAGATCTTCGATCAGCTATCGCAGGACTCCTCTGCAGGGTCAGCATCCAGTGGTCCGGATCGGGCCAGGTCATCTGTTCCACCTGCTCGATCGCAGCAGCAGTCTGCTCGTCCATCAGTCCGCGCAGGGCCGGATCGTCCAGCTGGGTGAGGATGGTCTCGCGTATCGTCCGGGGATTGAGAAAGACCGATCCCTGTCGCAGTTCGCGACTGGTCAATGCCAGGGCCAGACGTACCGATTCCTCGGACTCGTGACAGAGCCGGCACACCATCGTCGCAAGATGGATGTCGGCGGCTGACAGCACGCCCGCAGTGCACAACGTTGCCAAGGTCGGGCTGGCGGAGATGGGAACCACATCAGTGCTCATGGCGTCCTCTCAGAATGTCGCTGACGGCCACCACCAGGGCCGGATTCACTGACCACGTGAACACCCCATAGGGCATTGAGGCATCAGCTGGCGTGGCCAACCCTGCCATGGCGCGTACGAAGAGATACCCCACAGGCCCCAGGCAGGTGGCGGGATCGTACCCTGGCATCGTGTGTGACAGGTAGCGGTGCAGGGCTGCGCTGTAGAGCAGCGCCTGCAGGGGGTAGTGCGAGCTGATCATCATGGATGTCATGGTGGTGACGTCGTACGCACGTGGCTCAAGGGGTTGGCCTGCTGGTCGCGGCGCACGGTTGGTCTTGTAGTCGATGACGAGGAACCGTCCGTCGGGACGGCGTAGTACGGCGTCGATGGAACCGGTGAGATACCCGGACAGGACCGTGGAAGCTGCTGGTGAGGTTGCCAGAACCCTTCCATAGCTGGCGAGTGGGTCGTTCTCGGGCACCAGCGAACGGTCGCTGAGGGCTTGGGCAAGTGCACCGACCGTGTTGGACATCGACGATGACGGAGCCAGTCTCATCTCGAAGTCCAGCTCGGCGAGCCGGTCGGACGGCTTGAAGTCGGCGAGGCACTGGCCAGGTGCCAGTTCTCCCAGGTCGGTGTGCATGACGTCGACGAGGCCGGCTGCAAGGCTGGTTGCCCCGACACCGTCAATGGGCTCAGCACGCAGTTTTCGCGCGGTCCAGTTCGTGATCTCGGCAGACAGATCAGGAACCGAGGTGTCGACATGCTCGAGGATCTCGTGAACCACCAGTCCGAACGAGGTTCCGCCAGGCATGGTGCACAGCCCGTCACCGGTTGATGGGGAGACGTCCGGGGAAGTGCCCAGGGCATCCTCGTCCGGCTCGTCCTGGCCTGCCGAGGCGTCGACGAGGTCGGCCATCGATGATGTGGCACCGTGGATGCCGGCAGTCAGCCCCGAGTACGAGGTACGTTTCCACTGATGGTCGACGCTACGGGTGAATGTGGCCGGTGTCCCGCCGACGGGGGGGACGGGTAACTCTCGAGAAGGCGCTTCCGTCACCTCGACGGGTACCGCTTCGATCGAGGCCCCACCCACTCTCGGGCTCAGCCAGGGTGGTGAGACTGCTGCGTCGTCGACGGGCTCGGGGAACACGGGAGCCTCCGACCCGGCAGACTCCAGCGCGAGGAGCCGCTGCAGACCGGAGTCACCGATTCGGCCAGGTACTGGAGCCCACCACAGTCGTACGGCCGACTGGCTCCGGGTCAGCGCCACGTAGAGCTTGCGCAGCTCCTCGGCGAGAGCGTCATGGCGAATCTGTGCCCATGCCTCCAGTCGAGCAGGATCATTGACATCGGACAGGTTGAGAACGCGCCGTTCCCCGTCGAACCACACCAGGGGAGAGCCATCATCGCGCATGAACGTACGAGATGCCCGTTGCTTCCTACGAGTGCCTTCACCATTCTTCGAGATCCAGCTCAAGGTGGCGTCCGGCAGCAGGACGACGGGGAACTCCAGCCCCTTTGCCTGGTGAACCGTCATGATGGTGACGGCATTACGGTCGGTCTCCAGCCGGCGCGGTGTCTCCTGGGGCGCATATCTGGCCTGATCCTCGACCCATGCACATGTCTGGGCAGGCGTGGGCATGGTGGGCTGATCGCATGCCCACACATGCGTCTCCTGGGCGAGCTGTCGTAGGTCCGTGACGTAACGTTCCGCCTGCGGGCCGGTCAACATCGAATCCAATGAGCCCGGACGGTGCAGAAGTGATTCGATGACGCCCCATGGGCCCAGATTCGGCCAGGCAAGTGCCCAGTTGGCAATGTCCATGGCCAAGGCCGAGCGAAGCTGGGAGTCCTGTCGGGCCAGGTCATACGGTGCAGCACCGATGAGCCTCGACATGGCGATCCTGGAGATGACGGTGGGATCGGGGTCGTCCAGCGCCGAGAGCAGATCGAGGAAATCCGTGGCAGCAGGGGAGGACCACACCGAGGTGGAGCCAGTGAACACGGCTGGCTGGCCGATCTTTCGCAGCTCGTTCTGGATCTTGGTGCCCCGTCGTCTGGCGGTGACGAGCACGGCAATGTCACCGGCCTGCAACGGTCGGGACGGTTGGCCCTTCTCGGGCTGCCACTGGGATCTGCCGTCCAGCATGGCAGTGATTTGTGCTCCGACGTCCTTGGCGATGAGGTCCTCGGCCCTGCCGGAGGAAAGACGGGATCCATCGGATGCGGTGATGCAGCGAATCTGGACGGGGTACGACCAGTCGTAGCCATGGGGATCGGTGCTCTGGAGCCGGCGATGTGCGTGTCGGGCGCTGACCGTGGTGAACTCGATGCCCTCCGCACCCAGATGGGTGTGACGAAACAGCTGGTCCACCCCATCAACGATCCCCTGATCCGATCGCCAGTTCGTCGTCAGCTCGTAGGTGTGGTCCACCTGACGGGTGGCAGCCAGGTATGCATGGATGTCCGCCCCACGGAAGGCGTAGATCGACTGCTTCGGATCACCGATGAGCCACAGGTCACTACGTCCATGGAACGCCGAAGTCAGAATCTCCCACTGCAGGGGGTCGGTGTCCTGGAACTCGTCAACCATGACCAGATGGAACCGGTCGGCGAGCGTCGCGCAAGCCACTCGACCACGCTGCGTGGAGCCCAACGAGCGGGCCAAGTCCTCGATGAGGTCGTCGAAGGTGTGCAGCCCACCGGCCCGCATCCTGCGTGAGGACTCCGTGCGTACCGCCTCGGCAATGTCGAGACGTTCCTCGACACGCCGTGAGTCCGAGTCACGTTGCAGCTCGACCGTGCCGTACTGGGCAGCGACGGTTCGGGCAAGGCTCCTGATCGTGGCACTGCTCGGGGGTCTGGGGACGTGGCTGTAGCGGGAGAGGTACAGATCGGCCGAGACCTCATCGACCAAGGGAGTGGGATCGGCCAGCAGCGAGGAGCGCAGGTCGTGATCCGCCAGAACCCCGAGTTCGGTGAGCATCCGGGCGCAGAACTCATGCGTCGTCGCGATCGTTGCTGTGCTGAACCGCTGGATGGCACTTCGAGCACGGGAGAGGAACTCGTCCCTTCGCTCCCGTTGGGCGAGTAGGTGATGGTCCAGATCATCACGAGCGGGCAGACCAGACTCCAGCATCTCGGCGGTGCGGGCCAGTCGGGCATAGGTCCTGTGCCGCATCTGCCGTGCTGCCGATCTGTTGAAGGTCACCAGCAGGACCTGCGAGATGTCGACATCGCCCTCAAGAATTGCCCTGGTGACGATGGCTGTGATGGACCACGTCTTGCCCGTACCGGCACTTGCCCGCAGCAGTGTTGTTCCGTGCGGTACTTCTCCGGTGATGTCGAAGGCCTTGACCTCGTGGGGACTGGTCATCGGGATCTCCTACCGCGGGTTCGTGCCGTTGTGATCGGTGTCATGAGCCACCTTGCCAGATCGAGGGGGGAGGCCTCGCAGTGCTGCCGACACAGCCGCTCCAGGTCGCTGTAGTCAGCGCTGGCGAAGGGACTCCAGTTGGAGTCATGGTCCTCCTTCCACCCCGCCTGTGCCGGAGTGACCCATCGATTCGGGCGGTAGGGAAGGATCACCTCGGTCAGTGCCGCAGCCGTCCTGGCAGGCATGGGGAACAACTGCTGTGAAGACCACCACGCCACACGCACCAGACCAGCCAGGATGTTGCGTGCCTGCTGCGCATCAGGCGCCACCAGGATCTCAGGGTTCGCAGAGCGGGTCACCACTGCGGCACGCCAGCCGGTGACGTCCGGTTGCGCCACTGCCACTGCAAGAAGTCTGAGCCACGTCTCCAGCAGGGTACGTGGGCTGAGGTTGGCAGGACTCATACGCACGATGGTGACGCCATGGGCTTCGATCCGATCGGTGAGCAGCAGGGGACGGTACGGATCGGTGAGATGGCTGTCCACCCACGGCAGGTGTGGAACGTCACCGTCGGTGAGTTCGAGGTTGACGTCGATCACCTGGCGAGATGCACCGGCGACCAGGGTGGCTTCTCGGTCGACAATGCTCAAGGCCTCCTCGCCAGCCCGATTCAACGACTCGAGTCCCAGTACGCCGGGGGGCGTCGTCCCACGCAGCCGCTCGGCAGCGGTAGCGGTCCCGATGTCTGATCCGTGCGTCAGGTCTGCAAGGAGACGAGCTCGAATCTGGTACCTGTCCAGACCAGTGAGATAAAGAGGCAGCTCCTCGACGACGTCATCGGTGCGTTTGGCCGCGGGAGCACCAATTCGGGCTCTCAACACCGTGCGCGCTGGGTTGGACAGGGCGGTGGAGACATCGGCGCAGGAGTAGATCTGGGCCGGTGGATCGTTGGGTCTGGGTAGCAGGGAGGATCGCTCGACATCCTGCTGCGCATTCAGTTGGACTTCGGCCATCACCACGTCAAAACTTCGCCACGACTGCCCGGACTGATCGGCGAACTCATGGGGGGAGAAGGGTTGGAGCCCGTGGGAGATCAGCACGACGCCATCGGGCGATTCAACCCCATCGGATGATTCATGACGACGTGGCAGGCCATTGTCCCGGAGGGTTGAGACGAACGGTCCGAGGTCCACCTCGGAATTGGTCACGGGATCCATCTTCTGGGCCACGACGACGACCTTGCGCCGCGCAGTGGCCACGGCATCGAAGAGGTACTGGTGTCGCAACGCCATCGGGTCCGACAGCGGATCGGCTGGGTCACGCAGCCCACGCAACGGATCGGCGCCGATCTCGTCCTCATCGGGATCGACGAGGACGACGACATCATGGCTGATGCCGTCCAACTCCGCCGGGTCACTGATGTGGCAGTCGCCGTTGAACCAGGATGGGCGACGAGGACGGGTGCCGGACTGCTCATCGAGCAGGTCCGCGATGATCATGGCGTCGACCTTGCAGTGGGGGGCGACACGTGCCAAAACGTTGATCTGGCCAGTCGCAGCCTGCCTGGCCCACGGCATCTCTGCGGGTGGTGAGGTGAGATTGTCGATGAGAGTGGTCAGCCGGTCCACCCACTGTTGCATCGTGGCTGATGTGGCGGTGAGCACCATGGCATGTCGGACTCGGGAGACGAGTTCTGCCAGGGCCCCCACCAGCGGCACCGTGGGGGACCCGATGTCCCCGACCGCGGTGACCGTGTCGATGTGGGACGGCGGGTCGTCCGACATGGCCACGCCCAGCAACAGCCGCTCGATTCCGGCGAACCAGGTCGACTGACGAATCTCACCGAGACCCACGCGGGATCGGCTCTGGGCGTCCAGTCCCCAACGGATTCCCGAATCCATGACAAGACGACGAATCGTCCCCTGATCGTCCGCCGTGAATCCGAATCGTGCTGCAATCGCTGGCATGGTGCACAGGTCGAGGAGCTCGCCGGCGGTCTGGCGGGTTCGTGACAGTCTCAGTACCGTGCACACGGCTTGAATCACCGGATTGGGTGGAAGGTGGCTGCGTGCCCCACTGATTCGGCACTGTGCCAGGGGGTTCGTGCGACTGGTGCCATCGGATTCGGCGGCGTACGCGAACGCGCTGAGCAGATGCGCCTGTGGAGCATGGGTGGATGTCGTGATGGCGACATCGCGTGGCTCGATGTCGGGAAACTCCTGCAGCGCAGCACACACTGCTTCGGCACAGACCTCTGCTTGACGGTCCTCACCGTGACACAGATGCACCTCGACCTCGGCGGCGCCGGTACTGGTCTCGGGATCCGTGTGATCACAGTGGTCGTGGGCCTGCCCTCCACACTGCTGCACGCACTCATGCCACCGCAGATTCGTGTGCTCTCGAACCGAGTTGAACGGTTCCCACCGGGAGTGTTCCGCACATGCGGGAAGAAGGTGCAGCACCGTCACGGGAATGCGACGACTGAGCGCCTGCGCCAACGAATAATCCTGCCATTCCGGCGCTGCCGGTGAGATCCACACGCAGGACGGCCAACGCAACGGGGCAGCACCAAGAGCAGAACACAGCTGTGTCAGCTGTGTCATGGGGTCCGGGTGTCCATCGTCATGCAGCAGACGCCACACATGCGGCCACCACGCCTTGTCCCAGGGCAGGGCAGAGCCTTCGGCGTCGACGTCTTCACCGGCCCTCCACTGCTCCAACACTGCGGGTGAGTGGTGTATGAGCGATTGCAGAACTGCTGAGAACTGCTGGGCGGTCGTCCAGTCGGCATGGGCAATTCCTCTCACACGACATGCCTGTACATGCTCAGACACCGCCGCCATGTTGGGGTCGTCGGGTCTCAACAGATCGAAGATTCGCAGGGTCAGTGCCGAGCCACTCCACGGATCGACCTGCGGATCCATGTCAAGGAGGGACTGTGACAGCTCACGGCGCAGTGCACTGGCCGTTTTCCCCTGCAGCCCAGCAGCCACACCGACCTCGTCGGCCACCGCCTGCCCCACGGCCCGGGCATGAGCCGTGGAAGGACTGACGAGCAGCGGTATGGCAAAGGGATCCTCACGTGCTGAGGTGAGCAGTGCGACGGCGTCGGCGGTGAGGCCATCCCATCGCCGGTGTGTTCTCAGCTGCAGTTTCGTGTCCATCGGAATTCTCCAGACCCTTCCCTCATGGGGCATCGCCCATTCGGCTGTCTGAACTCTAGATGCAGGGGTGAGACATTTTCCATGTCTGTGGAAAGCGACAGCTCGTGGAGCGGTTCTGTGGACAGCCTGCGTCGGGTGGGCAGAACTGTCTCACCCTGCACCTATGGTGTACCTGTGATTGATGCACCAGAGGAGATCCTTGCCGGCCTCGACCCCGAACAACGTCGCGTGGCGACCTCGTTCGGTGGGCCGGTGTGCGTCATCGCAGGTGCCGGTACCGGCAAGACGCGGGCCATCACCCACCGCATCGCCTACGGTGCCTGCACCGGAAGGCTGGATCCGCGCCGTACCCTTGCTGTCACCTTCACCACGCGAGCTGCTGGCACCATGAGGACCCGTCTTGAGGGGCTCGGTGTTCACGGTGTGCAGGCCCGAACGATCCATTCTGCCGCACTGCGACAGATCAAGTACTTCTGGCCTCGAGCCTATGGCTGCGAGTTGCCACCGGTGAGCACGAAGAGATTCCCCATGCTGGCCCAGGCCGCCCAACGATGTGGGCTCAGCACGGACACCGCCTTGTTGCGTGACCTGTCGGCAGAGGTGTCATGGGCCAAGGTGTCGAACGTCACGATCACTGACTATCCTCCTCTGGCCAGGGCTCGCCAACGAGCCGTTGCCGGGGTTTCCTCGGACACGGTCGGACGGGTTCTCGCCGGGTACGAAGCCGTCAAGCATGAGGCTGCCGTCATAGACCTGGACGACATCCTGCTGTGCGCAGCTGGACTGCTTGCCGATCATCCAGACATCCTGGACCAGGTCCATGACCAGTACCGACACTTCGTCGTCGACGAGTACCAGGACGTCTCGCCCATCCAGCACACCCTTCTCGAACTGTGGTTCGGGGATCGGGATGACGTGTGCGTGGTGGGAGACCCGCATCAGGCCATCCACGCCTTCGCCGGGGCCAAGGCTCGATACCTCATCAACTTTCCGCGGGAACACCCCGACACCATTGAGGTACGGCTGGTGCGCAACTATCGATCCACCGCCCCCATCATCGATCTCGCCAATACTCTGCTCACCCATCATCTGGGCAAGGAGGAAGCCAGATTCCACAATCTCGGAGTGAAACTGCGCTCCCAGACGGGTCAGGGGGAGCCTCCCATCTACCGTGCCTTTGATGACGAGGCCAGCGAGTCAGCTGCCATCGCCACGTGGTTGCGAGGTCAGCACGATGACGGGGTGCCGTGGTCGCAGATGGCCATTCTGCACCGGACCAATGCCCAGACTGCACCACTGGAACTTGCCCTCAGTGATCTTGACGTGCCCTACGTCGTCAAGGATGCCGAGCGCTTCTACGAACGTGCCGAGGTGAAACAGGCCCTTGCCGCGCTCACCCGAGCACTGCAGGCGGATCCACAGGCCCCCGGGCAGCGTGCTCGCGAAGTCCTGGAGGATCAGGGGTGGACCCCCCAACCTCCGGAGGGCAGCGGGATGGTGCGGCAACGGTGGGAGTCCCTGCAGGCGCTCCAGGAGGTCGCCCAGTCGGTCTCGAGGAACTCCCCGTCGGCAGGGTTGGCGGGGATCGTCACCGAGTTGGGCGAGCGAGCCCGGCGCCAGGACATTCCCGTCACCGACGGTGTGACCCTGTGTACGATGCATGCCTCCAAGGGCCTGGAGTGGGACGTGGTGGCGCTGTTCGGTGTCTCGGACTCCATGGTGCCGTTCATCCTTGCCGACAAGCATGAGGAGATCGCCGAGGAGCGCCGACTGCTGCACGTTGCCGTGACCAGAGCGCGCAGGCACCTGTGGATCTCGTACTCACGCAGCGCCAGTTCACGGAACCGATTCGGCATCTCGCGGTTTCTTCGTGGCCTGCCCGGAACACCGACCCAGACACGCAGACGTCCCAGGCGAACTGGTCAGAAACGCAAGGTCACGACCTGCTCGGTGTGCAACGGACCCATGACGGTCGCTTCGGATCAGAAACTTGGTCACCACCTGGCCTGCGAAGTGGGCGTTGACGCCGAACTCGTCGACCAGCTGCGGCAGTGGCGCAAGGAACGGGCAGAACGAGACAGCATGCCGCCATTCGTGGTCTTCACTGACGTGACGATGCTGGCGATTGCAGAGCATGAGCCGCGTACCCAGGAGGATCTGCTTGCCATTCCGGGGATCGGCAGACGCAAGGTTGAGCTGTACGGCGACGAGATCCTGCGGATCATCACTCCTGACGCGTGAGGTGAGTTCCTGCCGAGGTCACGTGTTGAGCGGTCATGCCGCCATGGCGTGCAGCAGCGGTTCGCCGTGCTCACCCGCGCTGAGCACCTGACAGCGATGGCACAGGGGGTGAACGGGTACTGTGCCGCTGCGTTCACCACGCCGGCTCCACGACCACCAGGTACCCCAGGTGTCCTGCTCGAGTCGGCGCAGCAGTGCGAGACTGAGCGCGCCAAGGGCAGGCGCATCGGCCGGTGTGGAGCGCAGCATCGTCGCACACTGTGCCCACGAGAGGTCGCGACGGGCCAGGGCGAGATCGAGGCATCGTTGGCACCGTGGTCGGTGAGGCTCGTTGATCGGTCCTAGGAACGCCATGGACCTGCCCAGCCATGCGACAGCAGTGGGGATGCGATGGCGACGTGCCAGCTGGACGAGTCCACGACCGCCCAGCAGGTCACGAGGCACGACGACGACCAGGTCGGGAGTCCGCGACCGGTGTCTGAGCCGGTGCAATGTGGCGGTGGGGGACTCGAGGACGTCGTGACGCCGGCAGGTGGCGGTGACCTCATCCATGCTGTTGAGGGCCGCTGCCAGTTCGGGCACCCCGGGCCCGTCACCCAACACATGGATGCGCCACGGAGCGGCCCTCGTCACCAGGCCAAGCTCGGTCAGGCTGTGGAGGATCCGCGGTGGTAGCTGAAGATCACGTACCTCCTCGAGGGTGGCACCTGAGAGGAGATAGGACGTGCCGTCGTCGGCCAGTAGGCGCACTCCGCCAGGTACCGGCACAGCTGCGCAGGACAGGGATGGGGAAGATCGGGGGACTGATCTGGCGTTCACGTGCTCGGAACTGGCAACGGATTCATGCATGCCATGAGGATCCCTCGCGGCCGGCGAGGCGATCCAGTGCTCTGACGGTACGGACCACACCACGGCCACGATGGACCACACCTGGAAACGTCTGGGCAACACCGCGGTGGTCTCGAGCAACACCTCATGCTCGACACCATGCCCCGATCAGGGCTGTCGGCATCCTGGCAGTGGATCTCAGTTGGGCACAGTCCAACCCCTCTCGGAGCGCCTCGAAACGGCGTCATCCCGGTTCACCGTCCAGACGATCCAGTGGTGAACCGGGGCTGTGCTGATCGGCCCTCAGTCGCGCGACAGGATTACCACGCTGTAGGGCGGCAGCACCAGGGTTGCCGAGGCCGGGTGGCCGTCGTAGTCGTCCTCGACGGCGTCGAACGACTCAGGGACGTCCACCCCGTCGAAGGCCTCGGAGTACACCTTGGCGTCGGAGTTGAGCCTCGTCACCCAGTGCCCCGCGGCTGGCATGCCAACGGTGTAGTCGCCCCAGGTCTGGGAATCCAGGTTGACCGCCACCACGACGTCGTCACCGGCCCCGCCGTCAGCCCAGCGGTGGAAGGCATAGATGTGGTTGTCCGGGTTGAGGTGCAGGGTGTCGACATGCTGGCCGGTGAGCCCCTTGGTGTGGCCCTCCTTGTTGAGACGCAGTCTGACGAGGTCGCTGTACATGCGGAAAATGCCGGTGAACTCGTCCTGCTGGTCCCAGTGCAATGGCACGGTGTCGCGGAACCACTCGCCCTCCAGGAACTCCTGGCCCTGGAAGATCATCGGCAGGCCTGGGGAGGTGAGCACCAGGGCTGCTCCCAAGGTGGAGCGCTTCTGGGCGTAGTAACCGGTCGGGTCACCGTCGTCGACCTCCTGGGGCACCCGGGCCGAGCCATTGGCGACCTCGTCGTGGGACTCGGTGTAGATGACGCGGGAGAAGGCGTCACCGTAGGAGAACTCCACCGCGTCACGCACCGCATCCATGTCACGATCCTCGTCGGAGGCGGAGATGACGGCGGCACGGATCGGGTGGACGAAATGGTTGTCCCACTGGGCATGGAAGGCGGCGCCGTCATCGTCGGTCGAGACGACCTTCGGCTCGCCGTGCAGGTCCTCGGCGATGGTGATGGCCCGTGGGAAACGCTCGCGGATCTCGGTGTTGATCCAGTGGGTGAGGCTCCAGCCGTCGGGGATGTTCGTCTCACCGGCGTCGACACTGCGCATGTACGGGGTCATGTCGTAGCGCAGTCCGTCGGCGTGGAACTCCGCCAACCACATCATCGCGTTGTCACGAATGAACTCACGCACCTCGCCGCGACCGTAGTCGGGACGGGTGTCGCCCCACGGAGTCGAGGACTTCCAGTCGTTGTAGAAGTAGATTCCGCCCTTGTCGTTCTCGCTCCAGCCGTCGAACTGCCACAGGTCGAGGTCCGAGGGGCCGAAGTGGTTGTAGACGACGTCGATGATGACGGCCAGACCGTGCCGGTGGCACACCTTGACCAGGTCACGCAGTTTCTCCGGGCCGCCGTAGGCGCTCTCGACGGCGAAGATGTGGGCGGGGTTGTAGCCCCAGGAGTAGTCGCCGGCAAACTCCATGAGTGGCATGAGTTCGATGGCGTTGACGCCCAGGTGGACGAGATGGTCGAGCTTCTCCTCGATGGTGTCCAGGGTGGCAGGTTTGTCGTCGTCGGGATCCTTGTCGAAGAAGGTGCCGACGTGCATCTCGTAGATGACCATCTCATTGAGGGTGGGGGCGGTGAAGTCGTCCCCCTCCCAGTCGTAGGCATCTGGATCGGTGATGATCGCGTTGCCGATCGAACTCGTCACATGACGGGCGTAGGGATCGATGCGGGAGATCACCTGGTCACCGTTGACGAGGACGAATCGGTACTCCTCGCCAACCTTCGCCCCGGCCACCTGGCCGTACCAGTAACCATTGTCCTCACTGAGCAGCTGGTGAGGGGCGGACTTCACCTTCTGCGCGTCATCCTTGCTGCCATCGGGCTGGGCAGCCCAGTCGTCGAAGGTACCGGTGACGGCAACGGCCTCGGCGTGTGGAGCCCACACCCGGAATGCGGCGCCGCCATTGATGATGGACACGCCCATGCCCTTGGCGCGCTCGGCATAGTCGGTGGGAATGGGGTCGTTGGCGTTCACACGCAGATTTCCGGTGGCGATCCTCGCGTCGTCGGTCATCGTTCTCCCTCTCATCACGAGTCAATCACTGTGAACAGTACCTGACGGCAATGGGTGAGGGGCCATCTTGGCGAATGAGGTGGTGACGCCGTGTCCAGCGTCTCAGCAGTGCTCGCAGGCTCTCAGGGGAGGACGCGGAGGTCATCTCGATTGTCCGAGATCATGACGGAAAAGCTCTCCGGGCCTGTTGGCGTGTCTTCCCCACACTCCACCGGCCCGAAGAGCTGACCTACATACTAGACGTCCTTGACGCTGAGTGGCAAAACCGCTGATAACCGGGCCTGATTGGTGGGTGGAAAAGCGGCATTGCGCTGCACCCGATCAGGCGCCGCACTGAGTCACAGATGTTGGGGTCACAGGTGTGGGGCATGTCGTGGGATGCAGACTCCCCGGGGCTGCATGGGCCATCATGAAGGTATGACAGAGTCCTTCCTCCCCGCGACCCCGACCCGTCCGGCAGTGGTCGTCCGACGTAGCAAGAAGCGGCATCGCACCTTGTCAGCGCGCCAGGACGGCGACCATGTCCTCGTCATGGTTCCGTGGGGCATGGACCCTGACGAGGAGCGGCGCAAGGTGGAGAAACTCGTCACCACATTGCTCAACCGACGTCGCCGGTACACTGCCACCACCGACGAGGAGCTCATGGAGCGAGCCGACAGACTGGCCAAGAGCTATCTTGATCCAGTCGTGGGCAGCCGGGTACGTCCCAGCAGCGTGCGATGGGTCACCAACCAGAATCACCGCTGGGGCTCGTGCACCGTCCGGACCGGACAGATCCGGTTGTCAGCGAGGATGGCCGTTTTCCCCAGATGGGTGAGTGACTACGTGCTGCTGCACGAGCTGTGTCACCTCGTCGAGCCGAACCACGGCAGCAGGTTTCATGAACTGCTCAGCCGGTACCCACAGGCGGACAAGGCGGAGGGGTTCCTCACCGGCTGGAGTTGGGCCACCTCCATGGGCGGTATCGACGAGGGAGAGGGGGCGGACGCAGTGGACCCGGCACCGGCCGACATCGACTGACACCTCACTCGAGACCAGACAGGCTCGAGCCGGCAGGATCTCAGTGAGTGCCGCCCTCGTCACGCAGCAGCTGCTCGAGCTCGGCGTCCAGACCATCCAGGCTGCTGGAGGAGTCGTTGACGTCACGGTCTGCCTGGACATAGCCGATCGGGTCGGCAAGGTCCCCGGCCGTGGGGATGAGGTCGGGATGGTGCCACACGGCGTCACGGCCCACCGTCCCACGTGCATGACGCAGCGCAGCCCACAGATTACCTGCCTCGCGCACGTGGCGGGGGCGTAGGCTCAGCCCGAGCAGGGAGTCGAAGAACTGCGCAGCGGGGCCGCCGGTCGCCCGCCGCCGCCTCGTCACCTCGATGAGCTGGGCGTGGGAGGGCAGCCAGGTGCGTGCCACCTCGCCGGTGACGTCGTCCACCCAACCCTCGATGAGCGCCAGCAGGGTTTCCAACCGCTTGAGGACCCCCTCCTGCTCCGGGGTGGTCGAGGGTTCGAACAACCGGCCCTGCAGGTCCTGCGACATCTGCTCCAGTTTCTCACCGGTGAGGTTCTGCACGTCGTCCAGGTTGATTGCGGACTCAATGGCGCTGGAGTCGATGCGAATCTCACGTGCATAGTGCTCGATGAGCGCGAGCAGCTGCGGACCGAGCCAGGCCACGGAGTTGAACAATCGCTGCCGCGCAGCCTCACGCAGCACCAGATACAGCTGGACGTCGTGCGGATCCAGGTGCAGATTGTTCCACTCGTCACCGATGTTGGCCGGCAGGGTGATGACCTGCGCACCTGGCAGCACCTGCAGGCCGATCTCGGTGCCGGTGGTCGTCACCGTTGACAAGGTGGCCAGACTCTCGGCGAGTTGGGAACCGTACAGGGATGCTGCGATGCGGCGCAGCACTGGGGTCATGGTGGAGGCCAGTGCGCTGAGGAGTTCATCGTCGAGCATGCCTGGTTCCGGGCGCAGGACACCGGCCAAGGCGTTCGTCAAGGACATGAGGACCGGCTCGACGAGACGCTGCCAGGCCGGGAAGGTGCTCTCGATCCACTCGGCGCGACTCCACGGTGCCGGGGCGGCGGTGACGCCGGGGAACTCACAGTGCTGATCCAGCCAGTTCTCCGCCAGCCGGGTGGTGTCCAGGAGATTCTGACGCTGCTCCGCACCGGGGGTGGGATCTGGCCCCTTGCTGGCCGAGACGTGGCGGGCAACGTCCTTGAGCTGGTTCCAGTCGATCGGTGCGGAGTCATCACCAGGTGCAGCGGCACCTGACGTGGGGAAACCGGCCATGGGGAAGGTGAACCCGAATCCCTGCGATCCCGGTGCTGCGTTGAACATCTCGCCCAGCTGCTTGAGGAACGCCTCCGATTCCGACTGCGAGGGCATGTGGAGCCCCATCTGCTCCATCATTCGTCGCAGTTGCTCGGCGAATTGCTCAGGATCGGGTTCACCAGGACGCGGGTTCGTGGAATCGTCGCTCATGAACATGCTCCTTCGGCAGCGGCTGAGGCGTCTTCTGGCACATTCTATGTGTCCCGTGCCCGTGACCAAACACGTCATGGGCGCGGGAATGGCGCGTGTGCGACCTGTTCACCGACGGTTTGTACGATAAGAACCATGTCTGCTGCACCACCGTCTGCAACCGCCCCAGGTCACACCCCCGGACGGCCACACCGGTGGCGGCACACCGGCCAGGGCGGGCCCGATCGGGGATCTGGACGGCACGGGCAGTCCGGACTGCACCGGTGGACCCTCCTTGCCAGCGCTCTGTGCCTGGTCGTCGTCATGATTCTGCTGTGGGCGGTTCCGGTGCCCTTCGTGGCATGGAGTCCGGGGCAGACCGTCGATCTTGCCGGCCGCAATGGTTCCAAACCAGTGGTGCAGGTCAGTGGTCTGCCGGCACGCCAGACCAAGGGCGAGGTGCGCATGACGACGGTGTCGGTGACCAGCGTCGACTCCGTCCTCAGCCTCTCGGAGGCACTGGTCACCTCGTGGCTCCCGGATCACGACGTCCTTCCCAGGGACGTCGTCTACCAGCCCGGGCTGAGCAATGACGAGGTCCGGGCCAGTGAGATGAAGATGATGGACACCTCCCAGTCCGATGCGGTTGTCGCAGCTCTGCGGGCTGCGGGGCAACCGGTCACCGAGGTCCCCATGGCAGCGGGGGTGAGCACCTCTGGACCAGCGACCAATGTCATGGCGCCGGGAGATCTCATCACCCATGTCGATGGCCGAAAGGTGTCCACCCCTGCTGACGTCCAGCACGAGATCCGAGCCCATGACGTGGGAGAGCCCGTCCCGTTCACGGTGGAACGAAACGGCAAGGCGCGCAATGTCGTCGTCACGACGACTGCCCAACCAGACAATCCCAAGATTCCGCTCATCGGTATCTCGGTGACCAACGGGTACCGATATGACACGCGGGTGCGATTCAACCTTCCCGAGGGCATCGTCGGCCCCAGTGCTGGGCTCATGATGTCGTTGGCCACCTATCAGACGATTGCCCCCTCCGACCTCGTGGGAGACCTGCGCCTGGCAGGAACCGGCACCGTGGCGCCAGATGGAACCGTGTCGTCAATCGGGGGCATCCAGGAGAAGATGGCCGGTGCCGAGCGCGACGGGGCACAGGTGTTCCTCGTCCCCGCTGGCAACTGTCAGGACATCGCCGGGCACAAAACATCCATGAAATTGGTTAAGGTGACCAGCCTGAGGGACGCCATTGCCAGCGTCCAGAACATTCGCTCCGGTGCGCAAACAAAAGAGGTTCCCCATTGCTGAGCAACGCTGATCCCCAGCACGACTCCGACGATCTTCCCGGCCACGACGACGCCCTCGTCGCGGCTCTCACCGAGATTGACTCCTTCGTCAACCAGGCCGGCTGGGGGGTGCCGGCCAGGTTGTTCGCTCTCGTCAACACGGAGAAGCTACGAGAATCGGAACCAGCCCTGGCGCAGCACCTGGTTGCCGGGTCGCCGGATTCCCTGTCGAGCATCGAGCAGGACGAGTTCCACGCCGGTGACGACATCGAGGCTGCGTTGGCATCGGTCATGTGGCCCGACTCGGTGGACGGGGCGGCGATCACCTTGGAGCGGGTCTTCCTCCCCAACGACGTGGAGGACGAGATCCCGGCGGACCCCGCCCAGGCCGCCACCTTCGTGGCCTCCCATCCTCGCCGCCAGGACGTACGCGTCATCGTCGGTGTGCTGCGCACTGGTGAACATCACGCACTGGCACGGTTGCTGGACCACCCCGACGACCTGCTGTCGGGCACCGATCTTGTCCCGGCCCTGGAGATGGCACTGCTGCACACCTTCGACCCGACTACCGGGGACGTCGCAGTGAGCGACGACATGGCTGCGAAGGATGCACACCGTCCGGCCGGGCCCGCCGGCACGAGAGGAGATCGATGATGAGCTCGCCATTCACCCGAGGAGTTCGTCGATCGCGGCGCAATCGCAGGGCCGCGACCCATTGCGGCGGTTGGATCGCTGCTGCAGTGGTGACGGGCATCGTGCTGTGCTGGCTGGTGGCCTCGTCCATCACCTCGAACCTGCTGTGGTTCTCCTCACTGCATTTCCAGCGGGTCTACCTCACCAGACTGCTCACCGGAACCGGACTGTTCCTCGCCGTCGGAACTCTTGTGTGGACCACCACTGCCGGCAACATGGTGCTGGCCATGAAATTGCGTCCTCGCACCGTGGCCGAGACGAACACCGAGTTCGCCCGGAAGTACCGTGCCTACCTCGAGAAACATCACCGCGCGATCATCGGCATCTGCTCCGGGGCACTGGCACTGATCATTGCTGCGACGTCCGTCGCCCAGACCACCACTGTGCTGGCATGGTGGAATGCGACGTCGTTCGGGGCCCGTGATCCGTACTTCGACAAGGACATCTCGTTCTACGTCTTCGACTACCCGTGGTACAGGTACCTGGTGTCGCTGGGGATGGCACTGGTCATCGCATGCGTCATCGCGGCCTTCGGCGTTCATCTCGTCATGGGGTCGGTGAACTACCTCGTGCCGCGCAGCCTGGTTCCCGGTGGCCTGGCCCAGGCCAGACGCACCGAGCAGCATCTGCTCTCCGCACGTGCGCAGTCGCACATCTCGGTGCTGCTGGCCATCGGTCTGGTGTTCTTCGGGTTGTCGACGATCCTGGGGCGTTACGGGCTCGCCGTTTCCGACAACGGTCTGTTCACCGGCGTCGGATTCACTGCCGACCACTACCGGGCCACCGCCAAGATCGTCGTTGCCATCATCGCCTTCCTCGTCGCGGCGTTGTTCGTCGCCAACGCCTGGTGGCGACGCTGGGGTGTGCCGGGAATGGGCATTGCGCTCATGCTCGTCTCCACCCTCATCATCCAGGGCATCTATCCAGCCGTCATGCAGCGGTTCCAGGTCGTTCCGGACGCCCCGGACAAGGAACGGCCCTACATCGTCAACAACATTGCTGCCACCCGCAAGGCGTTCGGCATCCAGGACACGACGATCACCGACTACGCTGCACGCACCACGACGTCAGCCGGTCAGCTCAAGACCGACGCCGAGACGCTGCCGGCCATCCGACTCATGGACCCCGCCGTTGTCGCTCCCACTTTCGAGCAGTTGCAGCAGGTACGCGGTTTCTACTCCTTCCCCAAGATCCTTGACGTGGACCGTTACACGATCGACGGCAAGTCCACCGATGTCGTCGTGGGAGCCCGCGAGATCGACCAGAACGGCATCGCCGACAAGAGCTGGAACAACGTCCACACCGTCTACACCCACGGCTACGGCATGGTCGCCGCTGCCGGTGGACGCCGGGAGAACTCCGGGGAACCCACCTGGTTGGCCAAGGACATCCCCACCACCGGATCCATCAAGGAGAACCAGTCACGCGTCTACTACGGCGAGATGGCGGATCCCTGGGTGGTCGTCGGTGCTCGAGACGGGGCAGAACCCGTTGAGCTCGACACTCCCGGTGGTGGTTCGGCAGCTGCCGGGACCGAGACCATGACCACCTATGCCGGACACGGTGGGGTGGCCATCGGCAATCCGGTGTTGCGTACCATGTACGCCACCCAGATGGCCGACATCAACCTGCTGCTCTCGGACCGGGTGCACTCGAACTCCAAGATCCTCTACGACCGCAAGCCCCGTGACCGGGTCGCCAAGGTTGCCCCGTGGCTCACCGTGGACAGCGACTCCCTGCCCGCTGTCGTCGATGGACGCATGGTGTGGATCGTCGACGGGTACACGACCTCCTCGGACTACCCGAACTCCACCAAGGTCGATCTGCGCGATGCTGCCTCCGACTCCACGACCGGCAACCGGGTCGCCCAGCGTGGCACCGAGATCAACTACATCCGCAACAGTGTCAAGGCCGTCGTGGATGCCTATGACGGCACGGTCCAGCTGTATGCCTGGCAACCCGACGACCCCATCCTGCAGACCTGGCAGAAGGTGTACCCCGGAACCGTGAAGCCACGTAGTGCCATGTCGAAGGATCTGTTGGCGCACGTGCGCTATCCCCAGGACCTCTTCAAGGTGCAGCGGGCCATGCTCGGCCAGTACCACACCACCAACCCCAACACGTGGTACCAGCACAACGACGTCTGGGAGGCACCCGACGACCCGGTCCGTTCCGACGCCGGGCTGGAGCCTCCGTACTACCTCACGATTCGCTGGCCCGACGACGACGATCCGCAGTACTCCGCGACCGCCGTCATGGTGCCGAACAAGCGGCAGAATCTGGCCTCCTACGTCTCGGTCGGATCCGACGCCACCAAACCCGGGTACGGCAAGATCCGGGTGCTGCGGATGTCTGGGACGACCCAGATCGCCGGCCCCAACCAGACCGCCAGCGCCATCACCGCCGACGAGAACGTCTCGGCGAAACTGTTGCCGTACCAGAATCGTGGTTCGGCCTCGGCAACCCACGGCAACCTCCTCACCCTTCCGGTGGGCGGCGGACTCATGTACGTCCAACCCATCTATGCCCAACGCCAGACGGGTAGCGGTGGATATCCGGTGTTGCGGTTCGTCGCCGTGCGGTTCGGCGAGAACGTCGGCATCGGTGACACCCTGCAGGAGGCCCTGGACCAGGTCTTCGGTGGTGACGCCGGCGCCTCGACGGGGGAGACCGCAGTCGACATGACGGACCCAGACGTGCCTGGCCAGCAGGGATCGGCCGGCAGTCCATCGGCCGCTCCACAGGCGCCGCCCAGTGCTGCATCATCAGCCTCACCGTCACCCGGTGCGAGGAGCGGTGGGGCAACCGGCGTGCCGAGCCCGAATACCTCCACCGACGCCTCCGAGCTGCTGGACCAGGCGCAGAAGGCCTTCGTGCAGGCGGACAAGGCCTTGGACGAGGGCAATCTGGGGGAGTACCAGAAGCAGGTCGACCAGGCTCGCACGCTCGTCGAGCAGGCCCGCAAGCTGCCTCGCTGAGTGCGGCCGCGCACAATCGTCCGGGGGTGATGGACGGTTGTGCGCGGCATGTGTACAGACCCTGCGGAGGATTCCCTGCTTCTGACCATCGTCGGGTGTCGTGGGGCTACTGTGGGACCCATCAAGGATGATCTCAGTCCAAGGAGGCTGACATGACGACCACCGCTGACGTCTCACGAGAATCCGCCTGCCCCGCCTGCGGGTCGACGACCACCAAGCACGAGCACCTTCCGCGAGTTCCCATGAGCGATCATCCCCTCGTGGTGGCAGTGTTTCCCGGAATTCCAGTACGTATCATCGAGGCTGCCTTGGAACATGCCCGTGCCCACCGGTGCGAGTTGGTCATGGCCTACGTCGATGAGTCCCGCGTCCCGGTGGCCGATGGCGAGGGTTCCGTCCCCCTCATCCCCGACGAGGAGCGCACCCCCTGCCACGAGCGTGAGGTCGATCTGCGCACCGCCCTGGAGCAGGTGATGAGCGCCCACCCGGACATCACCTGGCAGTTCCGCTACCTGGCTGGACTGACGGACCGTGAACTCGCGCACCTGGCACACACCGTCAATGCCGGTGCCTTCATGGTGGGCACCCGGGCACCGGGATTCCGCTGGCAGGCCAAGGAGTGGTTCGACGGTTCGGTCGCCATACAGCTCTCGCGACGCCAACGTCGTCCGATCATCATCGTGCCGCTGCGCGGGGAGGACTGGACACTCGTCCTGCACGCCAACCGGGTGGGTACCGGGGTGACGAAGGCCGAGGACCTTCCCGACGACCAGGACGTGTCCCACGGCAGGGAGTCTGACGACTCCCGTGGTGAGGATGGCGCTGGCAGCTCTCACGACTGAGCGTAATCCCTGATGTCCCGACGTGAGGCGTGCTGGGAGAACACCGACGTCCACGTCTCGAATGGTTCCCATCGGAGATGAAAAATCCCCGCCAGCCCAAGAGCTGGCGGGGAACGTGGTAGCGGGGACAGGATTTGAACCTGTGACCTCCGGGTTATGAGCCCGGCGAGCTACCGAACTGCTCCACCCCGCGTCGACTCGTTTCACTATACACATGTCTGTGGTGCATGCAAAATCGAGTCGCGGAGCTACGGTGCGGCAGCGCGAAACAGCTGAGATCGCGTCCTTGATCGTGGACATCGCCCGGGACGCACCTTCTCGTGGCTCTCGGCCTGCTCCACCGGCTCGGGGGGGTCAAGGACACGGTGGCCGCGGTGGAGGTCGCCGATCCTGGCACGGCGTTCACCTCCTGCACCTCTGTCAGCGCCCCGGTGGGTGACCTTGGTCGGTGCGGCCCCAGATGGGGAGTGGATCTCCAGGGAGGTGGGGCGACACGAGGGGTTGATGGATTAAGGACTCGCTGTTGGGAACTGTGGGAATGACCAATTTTCGTCCTCCAATGCTGTGGAGAACGTTCGTCCGAGGCTGGATGGGCGTACATAGTATGACTGCCAAAGCACGGCCCAATCAGGGTCGTCAGGCAGAAAAGGACCAACGCAAGAATGAAGCGTCTGTCAAGGATGATGGGGTTCTTCCTCACCCTGTGCCTGGCAGTGACGGCAACAGGTTGCTCCCCACATTCCTCCAGCAATGAATCGGGAGACAAACCTGTGGTCGTTGCAGCCACTGCAGCTCCACCGACATTGGACATCACACAGAATGCCGCTGCGGCGATCGCCCAAGTATTGCTCTACAACGTCTATGAGACATTGACGAAGATCGACGACAATGGTGATCTCAAACCATTGTTGGCACGGTCGTGGCAGCAGAGCCCCGACGGTCTCACCTACACCTTTCACCTTGATCCTGCGGCCCGATTCGCCTCGGGGGCACCAGTGGACGCCAAGGCGGTTGCCGCATCCCTGGACAACAATCGCAAGAACGGTATCGCCGTCACCAAGGCCCAACTCGGTTCCATCAAGACGGTGCGCGTCAAGGATTCCCACACCGTCGTGCTCAACCTGAGCCACCCGGACAATTTCCTGCTGTTCTACCTGGGGTGTTCCGCCGGCGTCGTCATCGATCCCACCGTCAAGACCGACCTTGCCACCCATCCGGCGGGATCGGGGCCCTACGTCGTCACGGATTTTCGGCCCGGACACTCGGTCGATCTCGCCACCTCCCCGAACGCGTGGCACCTGAAGCCCAAGGTGTCGCACGTGCAGTTCCTGTACTTCGCAGATCCCACCCCCGAGACCGCTGCCCTCATGAGTGGTGACGTCGACATCCTCTCCGATCTCGCCACCCCACAGGCATTGAGCCGGTTCCAGGATCCGTCCCGCTACGACGTCATCACCGGCACGACGAACTATGAGGTCGTCATGGGGATGAACAATCAGTCCACGGCGTTGTCCGACAAGCGCGTTCGCCGTGCGATAATGCATGCCATCGATCGGAAGAACCTCATGAAGGCCGTGACGAACGGGCAGGGGTCGCTCATCGGTTCCATGGTCCCGCCGACCGACCCGTGGTACGAGGACCTGGCGGGCAAGCTGCCCTACGACCCGGACCAGGCCCGGCGTCTGCTCAAGGAGGCTGGCCACGGCAATGGCCTCACCCTGCGGATGCGGGTGCCCACTCTGCCCTACGCCACCGCCTCGGCGCGCATCATCGCCAGCGAGTTGAAGCAGGTGGGAATCACCCTGGTCACCGACGAGCTCGAGTTCCCAGCACGCTGGCTCGACGCCGTCTACACCCGTGCCGACTACGACCTCACCATCGTCGGACACTTCGAGCCGCGAGACATCGTCAACTGGGCCAACCCGAACTACTACTGGCGGTACGACAACCCGCAGTTCCAGAAACTCGTCACGAAGGCCATGACCGGTCCGGCCAATGAGATCAACGACACCATGAAACAGGCAGCACGCATCCTCAATGACGACGTCTCGGGTGGGTTCCTCTACCTCATGCCCAAGACCACCGTCACCCGAGCTGGAATCGCCGGCCTGGGGCACAACGCAACCTCACTGAGCTTCGACCTCACCGAATTGGAGGACAAGGCATGAGTGTTCCGCACAACACCGCACATGTCACGGCTGGTGGCCCACCGCCGAGCGGCACCAGTACGGCTGGCCGCACGGCACGTCTCATCGCACGACGGCTGCTCGGCCTGGTCCTGAGCCTGCTCGTCGCCTCGATCATCATCTTCGCCCTGCTCTCACTGCTTCCCGGTGACGTGGCCCAGGTGATGCTCGGCTCCAATGCCGACCCGAAGATGGCCGCCCAGTTGCGTGAGCAGTTGGGCCTGGACGATCCCTTCTTCGTGCGCTACTGGCACTGGCTCTCCGGGTTGCTCACCGGTGACCTCGGCACCTCGGTGCTCAGCGGCCAGGAGATCGCCCCACAGATCGCCGAGCGGTTGGCCGTCACCGGCTGGTTGGTGCTGCTGGCCGTGCTCATCGCCCTGCTGCTGTGCATCCCCATGGGGGTGCATGCCGCGATCCATCGTCGTGACGTCCGAGGATTCCTCACCTCGGCCCTGGCCCAGTTCCTCATGAGCGTGCCGGCCTTCCTTGCCGGACTGCTGCTCATCCTGCTGTTCGCCATCGAGCTGCGCTGGTTGCCGGCCGGTGCCTACGTGCCGCTGCGGGAGAACCCGGGGGAGTGGATTCGCCACCTCATCCTTCCTGCTCTGGCCCTCGCCCTCGTCCAGGCTGCCGTCATGAGCCGCTACGTGCGTTCGGCGTTCATCGACGTGCTCACCGACGACTACCTGCGTACCGCACGAGCCGCCGGATGGACGTTGCATGGTGCACTGCGCCGGCACGGGCGTCGCAATGCGTCGATCTCGCTGGTGACGGTGCTCGGGTTGGAGATCTCGAGCATGCTCGTCGGTGCCATCGTCGTGGAGAAGGTCTTCGTGGTGCCGGGCCTGGGCAGCTTCCTGCTCGACGCCGTCACCTCACGTGACATACCCGTCGTGGCCGACGTCGTCATGGTTCTCGTGGCACTCGTCCTGCTCATCTCGTTCCTCAGTGACGTCGTCACGGTGAGCCTGGACCCCCGTCTTCGTGTGGTGAAGGAGGCATCCAAGTGAAACGAACTGGACTGGTGGTTGGAGCCACCCTCGTCGCAGTCGTCGTCATCGCGGCCGTCGTGTCCCTCCTCTGGACTCCCTACGACCCCAATCTCGCCATCCCACAGGATCGGTTGCTCGGTCCCAGCGCCCAGCACTGGCTGGGCACCGATCAGGTGGGTGCGGATCTGTTGAGCCGTATGCTCGTCGGCGCCCAGACCTGTCTGCTGGTGGGTGTCGTCTCGGTGCTCATCGCTGCTGGCATCGGTGTGCCGTGGGGCATCGCCACCGCCATGGCACCGCGCCCGTGGTCCACGCTGCTGTCGCGGGCCGCCGACCTGCTCTACGCCTTCCCGGCGCTGCTGCTCGCCATCATCCTGGCTGCTGCGGTGGGCGGGTCCACCTGGACCGGCATGATCGCCATCGGGGTGGCCTCCATCCCGGTCTTCGCACGGATCAGCCGAGTCACGAGTCGCCAGGTCCTCGGCCAGGACTACGTCGTCGCAGCTCGGTCCAGCGGGATCGGGGCGTGGCGCATCGCCGTGACCCACGTGTTGCCCAACATCGCCCCGCTCATCGGGGTGCAGGCATCGGTGTCCTACGCCGTGGCCATCCTTGCCGAGGCGGCGCTGAGCTTCCTCGGGCTGGCCACCCCGGCCAGCGTGCCCACCTGGGGACGGATGTTGCACGATGCCCAGTCCTACCTGTTCTCCAACCCGGCACTGACGATCTGGCCAGCCCTGGCCATTGCCGTGGCGGTGTTGGGCTTCAATCTGCTCGGTGACGGATTGCGCGATCTGCTCGATCCCAAACTTCGGGAGGTGCGATGAGTCTGCTGGAAGTGCGAGACCTGCACGTCGATTTCGGACGACACCGTCGAGTTGCGGTCGATGGCGTCGATCTGACCATGGAACCCGGTGAACGGCTCGGCCTCATCGGCGAGTCCGGTTCCGGCAAGTCCGTGACGGCCCTGTCCATCATGGGGCTGCTGCCCGGCAATGCCCACGTCAGCGGGTCGGTGTGCTGGCGTGGCGAGGAGCTGCTGGGCATCTCGGATCAGAAGATGTCACGACTGCGCGGCACCAGCATGGCGATGGTGTTCCAGGAACCCATGACGGCCCTGGACCCGACGATGAGGGTGGGGCGTCAGATCGGAGAAGTCGTCGCGCTGAGCGGTGGACGACGTGCCAACACCCGCGAGGTCGTGCTTGGCATGCTGGAGACGGCCGGCATTCGTGAGCCCCGACGCGTGGCCCAGGCATACCCACACCAGCTCTCCGGGGGGCAACGTCAGCGGGCCCTGCTCGCCCTGGCCCTGGTCAACTCCCCGGACCTGCTCATCTGTGACGAGCCGACCACCGCACTGGACGTCACCGTCCAGGCCCGGGTGCTGGAAACCATCGACGACGTCCTCACCAGGGTGGGAGCCGCCTGCCTGTTCATCTCCCACGACCTCGCAGTCGTCTCCCAAGTCTGTGACGAGGTCGTCGTCATGCACCAGGGGACGTTCGTGGAACGCGGGGCGGCACGCACCGTCTTCAACGACCCGAAGCACCCCTACACCCGCCGTCTGCTGCGTGCTGCTCGACTCGACGCCGTCGAACCGGGCCAGCCGATCGTCTTGGAGGATCGATGAGCGCCACCGTGAACACCCCGATCATCGAGGCGAGGAATCTCAACCTGCGGCTCGGCACCGGGGCCAACCTCGTCCAGGCCTTGGACCACGTCAACCTCACCATTGCCCGCGGCCAACGTCTCGGCGTCGTCGGTGAGTCCGGATCGGGAAAGTCGACCCTGCTCAAGGTGCTGGACGGGCTGCGTCGCCCCGACGAGGGAGACGTCCTCTTCGCCGGCTCGTCGATCCTCGCCTCGCATGCCGATCTGCGCCCGCTGCGCGCCCAGGTGTCGATGGTCTTCCAGGATCCCCGGTCCTGCCTGGATCCGCGCATGCGGGTGGGCCGGATCATCACCGAACCGCTGCGCTCCCGCATGCTGCGCGGCACGGTGGACGACGTTCCCGCCGCACTGGAACGAGTCATGGCAGAGGTTGGTCTCGATCCGGAAGATCGAGATCGGTACCCCCACGAGTTCTCCGGCGGCCAGCGACAACGTATCGCCATCGCCCGGGCCCTCATCACCAACCCGACGGTGCTGCTGGCCGACGAACCGGTCTCCGCCCTGGACGTGTCGGTACGTGCCCAGGTGCTCAACCTACTCACCCGTCTGGTGGACGAGCGCGGCCTCACCCTGGTGCTCGTCTCACACGACCTCGCCGTGGTGCGACATCTGTGTCAGGAGGTGGCCGTCATCCAGGACGGCCGGATCGTCGAGTCCGGCAATCTCGCCCAGGTCTATGCCGAACCCCGGCATGATCTCACCCGTCGGCTGCTGGCGGCCGTGCCCACCATTCGAGGCCTGGACGAGGACCGGACGTGGGGGAGGGCTGCAGCACCACATTCCTGAGTACTGCTGCCTCGACCGTCCCGATGCAGGGGTGACGGCACGGTGGACGTCACCCCTGCGCCCGGGTGCCCTGTGCCCGCAACGTCATGGCAGCCGCGGCAGGGCAGCTCTGGGTACCTTCCCGTCCTCGCCGAGGTGCAGTGGTGACGTTGGTCGGGCCATTCGTCGAGAGTGCTTGGGGCCGTCTCCTCGCACGGGCGCGATGAGCACACAACCGTGGTGGTTTCATCCCGTGAGACGCGGTGTGCCCCTTCCCTAGACTGGCCTGCATGAAGGCGCTTCTGCTCGAGAACATCCATGACGAGGCTGTACGAACCCTGCGCGAGGCTGGTTACGAGGTTGAACGTGTCTCCGGGGCACTGGGTGAGGACGAACTCATCGAGGCACTCGACGGGGTCGACCTGCTGGGCGTTCGATCTCGCACCCAGGTCACCCCCAAGGTCGTTGCGGAACGCGGTGAGACGTTGACGGCGGTGGGTGCCTTCTGCATTGGTACCAACCAGCTTGCCCTGGATGATCTGGCGCGCGCCGGGGTGGCGGCGTTCAACGCCCCGTTCTCCAACACCCGCTCCGTCGTGGAGCTGGTGATCTCCGAGATCATCGCCCTGGCCCGCAGGTTGGGAGATCGCAACACCCAGATGCATCACGGGGTGTGGCGCAAGTCCGCCATCGGGTCGCACGAGGTGCGTGGCCGCACCCTGGGCATCGTCGGGTACGGAAACATCGGTGCCCAGATCTCGGTGTTGGCCGAGGCGCTCGGTCTGAGCGTCATGTATTACGACGTCGCGGACAAACTCCCCATGGGCAATGCCCACCGCTGCGACAGTCTCGAGGAGCTGCTGCAGTCCGTCGACGTCGTCACCGTTCATGTGGACGGACGCGCCGACAACACGCTTCTCTTCGGTGAGCAGGAGTTCTCGATGATGCGGCCGCGGTCGCTGTTCCTCAACCTGTCGCGCGGACATGTCGTCGACGTCGCTGCGCTCGCGGACAATCTGCGCACCGGACATCTCGCCGGTGCCGCGGTGGACGTCTATCCCAGTGAGCCCCGATCCGGCGATGAACCGTTCGTCTCCGAGCTGCAGAGTCTGGACAACGTCATCCTCACTCCACACGTGGGGGGATCGACCCAGGAGGCCCAGATCGACATCGGTCGTTACGTGGCTGGCAAGCTCATCGACTACAGTGAACGCGCTTCGACGAGCATGAGCGTCAATCTTCCCGACATCACGACGGGCGCCACTCCCGGGGCGCGCATCGGACACCTGCACCTCAACATGCCCGGCATCATGGCAGACCTCAACCGGTTGGTGGCCGATCACGGCGGCAATGTCACCTACCAGGCGCTGGCCACTCGCGGGGAGCTGGGGTACACAGTGCTCGACATCGACGAGACCGACCGGGAACTGTTGGTCGACGTCACTCGTCTGGAAGGTACCATTCGCGCCCGAGTGCTGTGAGTCCGATGCTGCTCATGGGGCCAACCCTTCGATGGAAGCCCCATGAGTACGGGTTTCAGTACTACTAGCAAGCATGTGCCCTGGACCCCAGAATGGCCATGGCCTGGTCGTGTAGCAGACCGTTGCTCGCCAAGGCGTCTGGTCCCCACGGGCCGGGCTTGCCGGCAACGGTCGTGAACGTGCCTCCTGCTTCCCGCACGATGACGTCGAGGGCGGCCATGTCGTGCAGATTGAGTTCGGGTTCGGCGGCAAGATCGACGACTCCTTCAGCCAGGAGCATGTAACTCCAGAAGTCCCCGAAAGCCCGGGTGCGCCACACTGTCGCCATGAGTTCGGCGAATCCATCCCCGCGATCTGATTCCTCCCATCCGTGCAGTGACGAGTACGACAGGAATGCCTCGCGCAGTTCGCTCACCGTCGAGACGTGGATGGGCGATCCCTGCTCGACGTTCGGCCCCGCCCATGCTCCATGACCACGTGCCGCCCACCAACGTCGGTGCAGGGCTGGTGCCGAGACGACCGAGGCAATCACTTCGTCATCCTCGGCCAGGGCGATGAGGGTGGCCCACACCGGAACCCCGCGGGCATAGTTCGCCGTGCCGTCAATGGGGTCGATGATCCAGCGTCGCGGCCCGGAACCGGTGTCGGCCCGCTCCTCACCGTGGACGGCATCGGCTGGTCGAGCTGTCGCGATGACACGTCGTGCAGCATCTTCCACGGCCAGATCGGCGTCGGTCACCTCGCTGTGGTCCGGCTTGTGGTCGATGTGCAGGTCGCTGGTCCGGAATCGAGCCAGCGTCAGGGCATCGGCCTCATCGGCAATCCGGTGGGCCAGGGCAAGATCGTCAAGCACGTTCACCATGACCTAAATCTACGCGGTGGACGTGTCGTGCCGGAGCCCTGATCGACAGGCGGATGGCGGCGTGGCGGTTCCCGACACGGGGACCACCGGCATGGGGCAGCCAGGTGCACGCCACGGACACATGGCCAGACATCGGGACCACCTGGCACGGGTCGGCAGCGTCGATCGGTCCGGTCTCAGGTGAGCGGCGTGCGCGTCGATGGGGCCGTGGATGGTGGCTGTGTCCGGGAGCTGGTGTGTCGTCCCAGCTGCTGCGCTCGCTGCAGGACTGTTCGGAAACCCTCAGGGAAGAAGGTCCTCAGGAGTTGGAGGGGTTCGCCTGTCGAGCAGCGTCCAGCCTCCGAAACGACTCCAGCCGGATCGGCCGGATGAGCCCGTGCTCGACGGCCCGGTCCAGGGCACATTCCGGAGAACTCGTCAGATGCTCACATCCCCGCAGACACTGGGCGGTGATGGGCTCCAGATCACCGAATGCGGCGAGGATCCGGTCAGCCGTCACATGGGACAGTCCGAATGATCGAACCCCTGGGGTGTCGATGATCCACCCCCCGCCGGGCAGCTCGAGGGCCTGCGCAGAGGTCGAGGTGTGTCTGCCTCGTCCCGTGGCATCGTTGACGTGCCCCGTGGTTCGTCCTGCACCGGGCACGAGAGCATTCATGAGCGTCGACTTGCCCACCCCGGAGTGACCCACCAGGACGGTCGTCCGGTCGGTGAGCATGTCGCGCACGGGGTCCAGATCTGCTCCGGGTCGGGTCGTCACCACCGGTACGTCGAGTGACCCGTACAGCCCCATGAGTTCGTCGGGGTCGGCCAGATCCGCCTTGGTGAGGCACAGCACGGGATCAACCCCGGCGTCATAGGCGGCCACGAGCACCCGGTCGATCATGCCCACGCGTGGCTCGGGCTGCGCGAGAGCGGTGACGATGAAGATCTGATCGGCGTTGGCGACGATGGCCCGCTCATGGGGATCGGTGTCGTCGGCCGTACGACGCAGGACGGTGCGACGTCGCTCCACCTGGGGTATTCGAGCCAAGCTGCCCTCGGCTCCCGACGTGTCACCATCCAGTCTGACCCGATCACCGACGATGACGGCCTTGCGGCCAAGGCTGCGAGCCTTCATGGCAACGAGGTCGTGCTCGTCCAGGCGGCACGTGTAGCGCCCACGATCAATGGAGGTCACCTGACCAATGGGCAGATCGGAGTAGTCGGGACGATTCTTGGTACGCGGACGGGACCGCCGCCGGGGGCGATCAAAGGCACTGTAGTCGTCGGTGTCGATACCTGAACTGGCCAGCCGGCGTGGGCTCATGGACGTCCTTCCACTAGGTGGGACCACATTGCAGGAAAGTGTGGCATCGTCTTGGTGGTGCACGAGACGTCGTCGAGGACGACTCCGGGCACGAGCAGCCCCACGAGAGCAAGGGCGTGTGCCATGCGGTGATCGGCACAGGTGCGGACGAGCCCGCCGGTGAGGCCACTGGCGCCGGGACAGCCGTCCTGCCCACACCCGGTGATGACCATCCCATCCTCGGTCTGTGAGACGTCGCTCCCCAGCATTCGAAACTGATCCTCCACGGCTGCCAGCCGGTCGGTCTCGTGACCACGGATGTGTGCGACCCCTCGGATCCTGGTGCGTCCATCGGCCAGCAGACCGAGTGCCGCGACGACTGGTGTCAGCTCGCTGGCTGCGTGCAGGTCGACATCGATTCCATGCAGCTCACCGCCGGTGACGCGCACCACATCGCCGCACCGATTCACGATGGCCCCCATCCGGGTGGCCATGTCGAGGAAGATCGTCCCGGGCTGGTCGGTGACGCGTGGCCAGCCGGGAACCTCCACCGATCCGCCGGTCACCATTGCTACGGCGAGGAACACTGCTGCGTTGGTGAGATCCGGCTCGATCGTCTCGTCCCGGCCCTGCACCGGACCGGGGTGGACAACCCACCGGCACGGTTCCGGCTGCTCGACGCGGACGCCACGTCTGGCGAGCATGGTGCAGGTCATGTCGATGTGGGGTCGGGAGGGTAGAGCCGCTCCAGTGTGTCGTAGGTCGATCCCGTGTGTGCAACGCGGTGCAGCCAGCAGCAGGGCCGAAACGAATTGGCTTGACTGGGCAGCGTCGATCTCGACGACCGGTCCGCCCAGACGTGCCGGGGCGTCCACGGTGAGGGGGAGGGTCGCGTGTGGTGAGTGTCCTGCCCCGCGAGATTCGTACCTGCATCTGGCTCCGAGCTGACGCAACCCCGTCACCAGGCCGTCCATGGGGCGCCGTGCGGCGGCCTCATCACCAATGAACCGAGTGCGTCCCGCCACGGTGGCGGCCAGCGCCGGCAGGAAACGCATGACCGTTCCGGCGAGCCCGCACTCGATGGGGTGCACGGCGTGGTGCAAAATCCTTGGAGCACGCACGAGTACTCGTCCGGGGGCCGGCACCGAGAACCGTGCCCCGAGAGCCTGGAGACCAGCCATCATGAGCTCACTGTCCCGACAACGAAGCACGCCGTCGAGCACGCTGTCACTGTTGCTCGTGGCGGCGAGCAACAGAGCGCGATTGGTCTGGGACTTCGACCCGGGAACGACGACGCGTCCCGTGAGCTCGTGAGGAGCCCGCGGGACAGCCCACGTCGTCTGTGTCGTCACTCGGGAGGACGGTTCCTGGAGTTCGGCAGGTCTCAGCTGCGGGCAGCAGCCTTCTTCTGCATCTTCTCAGCGGTCTTGCGAGCCTTCTTCTCCGCCTTGGCGATGCGCTTGCGAGCCTTGCGGCTCATCTTGTCCTGATTGGCTGCCAGCGACGCCTTCTGGTCGCGAGCCGAGCTCTCGAGACGGTGCTTGGTGTTGGCGGTACGCCAAGCAAGGCCAGGGCGTCCAGCGGTGTCCTTGGAGGCCATGAGGCTGGCACCCAGCAGGGAGACGTTGCGCAGCAGCACCGAACGACCTGCGGCGCGTTCCGCCTTCGGCAGAGTCTTGTCGGGGATCGAGGCGATGACGTGCGGCACCATGGTGGCAGCGACCACGCTGGCACCGAGACGACGCCCCAGCCCGGTGGCCATGGCAAGACCACCTGCCGCTTGGGCGGCACCGGTGGCGCGTACCAGGGCGCGGGTGTCATCGGGGATGTATCCCCCCACGGAGGGGAGGGTGCGCTGAAGCATGGGAACAAGCTTGTCAGCGACAGGTTCGGCTTCCTCGACGAAGTCATTTGGTTTGAGGGCAGCATTCGAACCCTTGACGATGAAGTAGCTGGAGAACAGAACTCGTCCCAGTCCGCGGATGATGCTCATAGCTGTATTCCTACCGTGTGAGAGACCGGGGCGATGGGCCCCGGTGAAGCTGTACCGATACCTCACTGTAATGGGTCGCACGACACGTCTTGGCCAATATGGGCAATAACCGTCCGGGATCGGGGAATACCGTGCCACGTGAGACGTTGCTACCGGCATGGAATCCCTCACACGTGCTGGTACCACGCAAGCCCGGTCAGCGACCGCTGATCAGTTTTCGAGGCAGCGATTTCGCGGCCCGTCGGGGCGTGGTTACGCCAATTGCGATTGGAAGCAGCTAAGCTCATATGTGATGACGATTCCGACTGACGGGCAACCGCTCCCCAGACACTCCGGTCCGTCCAGACACAGTGACCTGTCCGAACGTGCTGGGGCAGATGGCGTTGCCCAGGAGACCGATGAGGAGCGCGTCGCTCGATTCGAGCGAGACGCCTTGGAGTACCTTGACCAGCTCTACGGTGCCGCCCTGCGCATGACACGCAATCGGGCCGATGCCGAGGACGTCGTCCAGGAAGCCTTCATCAAGGCGTTCTCCTCGTTCCACCAGTTCAAGCCGGGTACCAATCTCAAGGCATGGCTGTTCCGGATCCTCACCAACACCTACATCAACGGCTATCGCAAGGCTCAGCGTCGTCCACAGACTGCCGATGGCGATGACGTCGAGGACTGGCAGATCGCCCGAGCCGCCTCCCACGACGCCACCGGGTTGCGATCTGCCGAGGTCGAGGCGCTTGACACGATGCCCGACGAACGCATCCGAGAGGCGCTCGACTCCCTGTCCGACGACTTCCGCCAAGTGGTCATGCTTGCAGACGTCGAAGGCTTCGCATACAAGGAAATCGCGGAAATCATGGGGACTCCGATAGGAACGGTGATGTCTCGGCTCAATCGGGCTCGAAAACAATTGAGAGCCCAACTCACCGAGGTGGCCGGGGCCCGTGGTATCGGTCCGATGGCGGGCCAGATCAGCGATGAGACCTATGAGCCGTTGACCATGATGCAGGAGCGAGCATGAGCATGTCCGAAAGCGAGCGCACCACCGGTCCGTGTCCGGCCCTGGACTGTCAGTGGGTCATTGACCATCTCCAGGCCTTCCTGCACGATGAACTGGGCGAGGAGCAGGCCAACGCCTTCCGTCATCACATCGACGCCTGCGACGACTGCATGGAGCAGGCCGACATCGAGTCGAAGATTTCCCATCTGCTGCATCGGTGCTATCCGCCGGCCCACGTCTCGGAGACATTGCGTGCCAGGGTCGGTGCACTGCGCGTCACCCTGTGAGCCCGTGGCCTGCGCAGGCAGGTAGTTCCAGCATGAGAAAAGTGCCTCCCCCAAGGGGGAGGCACTTTTGCATGGAAACCGCGGTTCAGGCGTTGGGACGCTTGCCGTGGTTTGCTGACTTCTTGCGACGTGAACGACGCTTACGGCCGGTCTTACCCATGGCGTTCTCCTCCTAGTTGACCCCCTCCGGGCACGGAGGGACCACGCGTTGGCGCAGCAACGAGGATACATTGTGCCTCACCGGTGTGATATGCATCAACTCGGGAGCCACCCCCGCAGGCCTCGCGTCTTGAACTGTGGTTAATCTTTGTCCCATGGCTGGAATCAACCATGTAGCACTGGAACACTGCAATCTGGGGCCTGATGACATCGCATGGCTCAGGAGCCTTGTCGACGAATGGCAGATTCTTGCCGACTGCTCGTTCTCAGACCTCATTCTTTGGCTCCCCACCGATGACCCCGCCGTGTTCTGGGCAGGAGCGCAGGCCCGCCCCGACACCGGGCCAACCGCGCTGGAGTCCGACGTCGTGGGCGAATTCACGGCCTATGATGACGAGTCCTTGGTCACCGAGGCCTACATGAGCGTCGACATGTGTGAGACGAGTGACAACAAGATCTCCGCTGGTATCCCGGTGGACGTCTGTGCCATTCCCGTCCTGCGTGATGATCGAGTCATCGCCGTCGTCGAGCGACACACCAATCGAATGGGGGTGCGAGCCCCCGGCTCCACCGAGGACAATTATCTGGAGATTGCCAACATCCTCTCCGAGATGCTCTACCACGGTGAGTTTCCCATGTTCCCGTCATCGAACCCGGCACTGGCACCGCGCATCACCGATGGTGTGGTACGCGTGGCGACGACCGGCACGGTCACCTATGCAAGTCCCAATGCGGTGACGGCGTTCCGCAAGCTTGGTCTGACCGGTGACCTCGAGGGGGAGCCATTCCTTCCAGTGGTGCGCAGCTTGTGCACCGACGTGCAGGAGATAGGCCAGTCAATCGGTCTGGATCTCGAGGGTGGCAGCCTGCGCGAGACCGACATCGAGAACAAACAGGCCACCCTGCGTACCCGAGTCATTCCGCTGTACTCGTGGTTGGTAGGGGAGGAGGTGACCGCCGGGACGATGCTGCTGGTGCGAGACCTCACCGAGCTGCGCAGTCGAGACCGTCAACTTGTCACCAAGGACGCGACGATTCGTGAGATCCACCACCGGGTGAAGAACAATCTGCAAACCGTGGCCGCCCTGCTGCGGTTGCAGTCTCGACGCGTCACCAATGAGGACGCTCGTCAGGCTCTCGAGGAGGCCAAGGAACGGGTGGCCTCGATCGCCGTCGTCCACGAGATCCTCTCACAGAATTTCGACGAGGAGGTTGCCTTCGACGAGATCGCCGATCGGATCCTGCATCGGGTCGGCGATGTCGCAGCCTCCAGCGGTGAAGTGATCGCGCGCCGGGAGGGGAGCTTCGGCATGATCAACGCCGACGTGGCCACTGCGCTCAGCCTGTCGATGACCGAACTGTGCCAGAACGCCATTGAGCACAGCTTTGGCTCGTCATCGGGCACACTGAGCGTACAGCCACACGTGACCGATGATGCACTCGTCGTGGAGATCGTCAATGACGGTGAACCGCTGCCTGAAGGATTCAGCCTTGATGCGCATCGCTCGTCACTGGGGCTGTCAATCGTGACCACCCTCATCGGGGATCTGGGGGGCGACTTCACCCTGACGAACAACCCCGGCGACGTCGGCACCTGTGCGACACTGACCATTCCGCAGCACAAGGCGTGAGCCATGGGCAGTCGTGTCGCAGGTGTTGCCGGTGACGCGTGCGGCCGGGCATCACGAGCGAGGCATCATCAGGACGCTCGCTTCGCCCCAGCAGGTCGGTTGGTGAGTTTCAGGAACGACGTGCCCGTGCCCTGCCTCGTGACTTGCGGCGCTTGATGGCGCGGCGCTCCTCCTCGCTCATACCGCCCCAGACGCCATGGTCCTGGCCGGCCTCCAGGGCCCAGGCCAGACACTGTTCCCGCACTTCGCAACGGGCACAGACCTGCTTGGCGCGCTCGATCTGGGCGAGAGCAGGGCCAGTGTTACCGATAGGGAAGAAAAGCTCCGGGTCCTCGGTCAGACAAGCTGCGTTGTGGCGCCAGTCCATTCGCCATCTACTCCTTAGTCCTGGCAGGTGCCAGGTACAGTTGGTCACATGCCAGCAGTACTGTTTTGGGGCAACCATGAAAGTGTGCCAATGTCAGTCTGCTTTGGCAAGGGGTTGAGAAAAATTCATGCTTATCCAGTGAGTATCCCGGACCAGGAGAGCGAAATACTCTCGACCACACTTTATTTCGCCGTTGTGTGGTGATGCCACGTTTTCTGAAAAATCGTCGCCTGCCCCGGCATGGCGGCAGATGGACTTTCTCGGACGATCATCTCGGCGTCGAGTGAGTCTGAGCACGATCAGTCGTCGTCATCCATGCGGGCAAGCCACGTGGCGAGTCGCTCGATCGGTAGTTCGAACTCAGGATTGATGTCGACGAAGTGGCGCAGCTCGTCAGCCAGCCAGTCCAAGCTGACTTCCTCGTCGCCCCGCCTGCGCTGCAGTTCCTCGATGCCACGGTCAGTGAAGTACACGACGCCAATACTAGGTGGGCTCATGATCCAGCAGGTGGATTCGGCAGATGTCATGCGTGGGCGAACTGCACAGGTGTCTCCACGTAGCTGAAACGTTGGTGGTGGGGAGGCACCCCACCACCAACGCGGTGCGTCTGCAGCAGGGCCTGAGGTCACTCCGTGGTGAAGGCCTGGTCCATGAGAGTCCGCTGCTCCTTGAGGTGGATGCTCTGCTGACCCACCGATGGCGCCGAGGACTCCGGGCGTGCCACGACTGCCATGCGATCCAACAGCCCCCCGGGGAGCTTTGCGGAGAGTTCGGTCGCCAGATGGTTGTTCATGTACGGATACGCCCCTTGGTTGATGGGTTCCTCCTGCACCCAGCGCACATCGGTGACGTGCCGGTAGTCGGCCAGGACGTGGGCCAGCTCGTCCAGCGGCAGCGGGTAGAGCCTCTCCATGGTGACAATGGCGACCTTGCCCTCCAGCCCGCGCTTCGTACGCTCCTTGACGAGCTCCCAGCGCACCTTGCCCGAACACAGGATGAGCTCGCGCACCGCAGAGGGATCGGTGATCGACGGGTCGGCGAGCACCGGCTGCCAGGCGCCCGAGACGAGTTCGGACGGATCCGAGGTGGCCGCCTTGTTGCGCAGCATCGACTTCGGGGTTGCGATGACGACAGGGCGATGCATGTTCTTGTAGGTGTGCTGGCGCAGCAGGTGGAAATAGTTGGCCGGTGTCGAGGGCTGGCAGATTGCCAGCTGCCCCTCGCTGGCGAGGTTGAGGAACCGTTCGATACGTGCCGAGGAGTGATCGGGCCCCTGCCCCTCATATCCGTGTGGCAGCAGGAGGACGACTCCGGAGTGCTGGCCCCACTTGGTTCCAGCAGAGGCGATGAACTCGTCGATGATGGTCTGGGCACCATTGGCGAAGTCACCGAACTGTGCTTCCCACAGCACCAGGGAATCTGGGCGAGCAACCGAATATCCGTATTCGAAGCCCATGGCAGCATACTCACTGAGCAGTGAGTTGTAGATCTCGATCTTCGCCTGCTGACCACGCAGGTGATTGAGCGGTATGTAACGCTCGTTGGTCTGGTGGTCGATGATCGTCCCGAACCGCTGTGAGAAGGTGCCGCGGGCCGAGTCCTGACCTGTCAGGCGTACGTGGACCCCCTCGATGAGCAGCGATCCCAGGGATGCGGCCTCGGCTGTGGCCCAGTCGATCCTGCCCTCGCGCAACATCGTGGCGCGCCGGGCCAACTGCGGAGCAACCTTGGGATGTGCGGTGAAACTCTCCGGCAGGGATTCATGAACCCTGATGACGTCGTCCAGGACGTCCTGGGTGATGGCGGTGGCAGTGCCGATGTGGCCCTTGGCAGGGTACTTCGGCACCGTCGAGATCGCCGGGCTGGTGGAGTTGGCATCACGCACCTCGGCGAACACCGTCTCCAGACGGCTGCGGAACTTCTCCATCACGGCCTCGGCGTCCTCGGTGGTGATGTCGCCACGGCCGATGAGGCTCTCGGTGTAGAGCTTGCGTGTGGAACGTTTCTTGTTGATGAGCTCGTACATGTGTGGCTGGGTGAAGCTGGGGTCATCACCCTCGTTGTGACCCCGCAGCCGGTAGCACACCAGATCGATGGCGATGTCACGGTGGAACGCCTGGCGATAGTCGAAGGCGAGCTTCGCAGCCTGGACGACGGCAGCCGGATCATCCCCGTTGACGTGGATCACCGGGGCATCAATGGCCTTGAGGACGTCGGTGCAGTAGGTGGCGCTGCGACCCTCGTGCGGAGTCGCGGTGAACCCCACCTGGTTGTTGACGACGACGTGAATCGTGCCACCGGTGCGGTAACCCTCCAACCGACTCATCTGAAGTGTCTCGTAGACGACCCCCTGTCCGGCGAATGCTGCGTCCCCGTGCAGCAGTACGGGCACGATCGGAAAGTTCTCCGGATTGCCCAGGCTGTCGAGCTTGGCACGCACGATTCCCTCCAGCACCGGGTCGACGGCCTCGAGGTGGCTGGGGTTGGCGGCGACCGAGGTACGAATGCGTTCCCCGGTGTGGGACTCGAACTCACCTTCGTAGCCCAGGTGGTACTTGACGTCGCCGGACCCCTGGGAGTTGACGAGCTCGGCATTGCCCTCGAACTCCCGGAAGATCTGGCTGTAGGACTTGCCGACGATGTTGGCCAACACATTGAGGCGACCACGGTGCGGCATGCCTATGCAGACCTCGTCGAGGTTCTCCGCGGCGGCCATCGAGCACAGCCCGGCGAGCAGGATGATCGCGGATTCCGCTCCTTCGAGGCTGAACCTCTTCTGGCCGACGTACTTGGTCTGCAGGAAGGTCTCGAAGATCTCCGCCTCGTTGAGCTCGTCGAGGATGCGCAGGTGGGTCTCACGGTTCAGCGGGGTGTGTTCCTTCTCGCAGCGTTCCTGGAACCATCTGCGTACCTCGTGGTCGTCGATGTGCATGTACTCGATGCCCATGTGACCGGCATAGGAGTCACGCAGAATGGTGAGGATCTCGCGCAGGGTGAGGGCGTCGCGGTGCACGCCGGCGAAATTGTTCACCGGGAAGATGCGATCCAGGTCCCACAGGGTGAGTCCGTGACTGTTGAGCATGACGTCGTGGTGGAACCGTGGCCGGTACTCCACGGGGTTGGTGTCGGCGACGAGGTGGCCGAATCGACGCCAGGCATCGATGAGTTCGACGACACGCGCCTGCTTGTCGACCTGGTCGGGACGATTCGCCAACCGATCGGTGGCCCACTGCACCGGGGCGTAGGGGATGCGCAGTGACTCGAAGATCTCTTCGTAGAATCGGTCGGCACCGGTGAGGAGCTCGTGGATGCGGCGCAGGAACTCACCGGACTGGGCACCCTGGATGATGCGATGGTCATAGGTGGAGGTGAGGGTCGTCACCTTGGAGATGCCGAGCTCGGCCATGCGTTGGTCGGAGCCACCCTGCCACTGCGCGGGATAGTTGATGGATCCCATGCCGAGAATGCAGCCCTGGCCGGGCATGAGACGCGGCACCGAGTGGTTGGTGCCGATACCGCCGGGGTTGGTGAGCGAGGCAGTGACCCCTCTGAAGTCCTCGACGGTGAGGGAGTTCTCCCGACCACGGCGCACGATGTCCTCGTAGGCGTCCCAGAACTGTATGAAGTCCATGTTCTGGGCGTCACGGATGGCTGGCACGACGAGTTTGCGGGAGCCGTCCTTGGCATTGACGTCGATGGCCAGACCGAGGTTGATCGACGGGTTCTCGATGAGGTGGGGCTTGCCGTCGATCTCGGCATAGGCGTTGTTCATCACCGGCACGGCCTTGAGGGCCTGCACCATGGCGTAGCCAAGGATGTGGGTGAAGGAGATCTTTCCACCCTTGTTCTGACGCAGGAAGCGGTTGATGAGCATTCGCTGCTCGATGACGAGCTTCATGGGGACGGTGCGCACCGAGGTGGCCGTCGGCATGGACAGTGACTGTTCCATGTTCTTGGCGGTGCGCATCGGTGCACCCTTGAGCTTCAGCGTTCTCGGCTCGGCCACGGTCTGTGACGGTGCGCTGTGCACGGCATCAGGAGTGAGAGAGGTGCGTGACGATGCGGCGGCACTCATGGTGCTGGCCTTCTTCCTGCTGGGAGTGGCTGAGGTGGGGGAGGGTGGCTTGGCGGACGGGGCAGGTTCGCTGGTTCCCGAACCGTCATGCGGGGCCTGATCCGCGCCATGCTGCACTGGTGCAGTACCTGCCGATTCCGAGTGGTTCGTGTGTACCGAGGCAACCGGTTGGCTGCTCGTCTCGGTGCGGAAGAACCTCGCCCATGCCGGGCCCACGGAGTCGGGGTCCTTCTGGAACTGTTCCCTCATGTCGTCGATGAGCCAGTCGTTGGCTCCGAAGTCCAGCTCATTCGTTGAGTTGACCTGTTCGGTGGAGGATGCCACCACTGCCTTCTTCCCTGGTCGTACCGCCCTTGCGGAACGCCACTCCGCTCAAGCGTCGCTGCTCATGGGGCACCGAGAAGCTGGCAGGCCTCTCGGGTCGTGCGTGATGGCTGCAACCGACAGGGCCCTTCCCATGACTGCAGCCATCGGTGGACGGGACTCAGGATGAGTTCCGTCCACCAGCGTCATGACCATCTTTGCATGTGACATGCGTCACAGGAAGTCGATTGACCACATTCACCAGGTCCGGGGAGGGTTTTCACCGTCGGGGGAACCCTCCCCTCCTGGGTGATGCCAGAGGTGGTGCAACCGTCACGCCTCATGGACGTCACCGGGCGGCACCAGCTGCTCGACGGGGCACGTTGGCCTCGTCAGCCGTCCTGCTGACTGCCACATTGGAGATCCTGCGTCGCGGGGCAGACGACTCCAGATGAGCCGGTCGGGACGAGGAGCTGAGGTTTTGGGGTTGGTCACTGCTGCTGCGTTTCGGGGCGGCGATGGTTCCAGACGTGATGAGCATGGTGCCATTGGTGGCTCTGGGGGAGGCGTTGCCGTATCGATGGGTGGTCCTCATCCAAAGGGTCTCGGTGCGGGGCTCTGGAAGAGTCATGGAGGATGATCCGCTGGCTGCGTGACGTGCTGACGTTGTCGCCTCCTGCTCCAGTGCAGTGGTACGCCGTGCGAATCTGGACGTGCGTCGACTCACATCACTGTGGTGTTCGGGCCGCACGAGCGGGGCCGAGGCGGATTTCTCGGTGGAGCGTTCGGCAGTGGTCGTACCAGCGGGGTCTGGATCGTCCAGCGGAGTCGACGAGGACGTCCTCTCCGGGGGCCTGACGTCCTGACTGGGTCCTGGCGGGGTGGGACGACCGTCGTCCTGGGCAACGGTGTCGGCGTTCCCGTCCTGCCGAAGGCTGAGCACCAAGGCTCCCACGGAGGTGAGCAGGGCGAGGACGATCAAGAGATTGCGGGCGACGAGTGTTGCAGTTGCCTCGCTCGTGGGATCATCACCGATGATCTGGCCGTACATGAGTGGGTAGACGGCCTGGGTGAGCAGGGCGATGAGCACCAGCGTCGCTGCGGTGACCAGAGCGAGGGTTTCGATCGCCCCACCTGGCTGGACGTCACGATCCGGATCGGGCAGGAAATCATCCAGAATGGCGGCCATCGGTGCAGCCCACCAGATCATGTACTGCGGTGACAAGGTCTTGTTGGCCAGGATCATCGCCCCCACGATGACGATTGCCGACAGCACGGCCGTGCGATGGGAGAACCCGTTCCGGCGCCAGGCGAGTACTCCCAGCAGGATCGTCCCGGCCAGGGTGAGGACCATGAGCAGTGACGACAACGTCTGCCAGAAGCCCACCCCTGGTCCAGTGATCTCGAAGGCATTGAATCGGCTCATGCCCACGTGGAACGCTCCGGTGTCGTCGGCAAGGCGACGGATCATCGGAATCGTCGACTGGACGGACTCGATCTGCAGACCACGATCGGACTGCCACGTCAGCGGGGAGGTGGTGCGCTGCCAGCCAGTGAGCAGCAGTGAGCTCAGGCCGAGTCCGAATCCAACGACGAGGAAGGAGACGAGTCGGCGGATGGCTTGTCTCGACCTGCCCAGCATGGGCACGATGAGCAACGCAGGCCACAGCTTGAGAGCAGCACCACAGGCAATCATGGCTCCACACGCGAGGGGATGCCGTTTGTGCCACAGGGCGGCCAGACCCATGCAGACAGCCGGGACCATGTCGAAGCGGAACCACATGATCGGACCGAGGGCAGGCACGAAGATGGACCACCACACCGCACCCCAACGTTTTCCGTTGCGCCACAGAGCCATGGCCATGACGGCGTCCAGGACGAGCATGATGACGACGAAGAGCTGATTGAAGTACTGCACCTGCTCGCCGACGGAGAACCACGTGAGTACTCGCATGAACCACAGCACCGGTACTGGGTACTCAATGAGCATTTCCTTGTCAGTGTGCCCGCCTGTCAGCCACGCGCGGTAGTAGTTCACGTCCCCGGTGATGTAGTTGCTCGAGGGGTTGCTGAACACCTTGAGCATGACGAGTCGGCCGAGCACCCACAGGAGGACGACGGCCACAACGGTGAGCAGTTCCCGTCGGTTCTGGGTGGATGAGGCAGCGCGCACACGACGCCACAGTGGTACGGAAGGATCGACAGGCACGCTGGCAACCATAGCCAATTGATCTGAGAGCGTGAAAAACGAGGATGTTCGTTCTTGACACTCAGGTGTACCTGCGGGGTAGTCATGGCCCATGAGGCGTCCGTCTCCTGGGAGGACGGTAGGCAGAATCCTGAGTGGTTCGCGTGATGTCGTGGCGCCCCCACGAGGACTCGAACCTCGGCACCCGCCTCCGGAGGGCGGTGCTCTATCCGCTGAGCTATGGGGGCTGAATCTGATGCTTCAGACCGCAATCACCCAATATAGACCAGGATGTCGCAAAAACCTATTCGACCCTCATCTGCCACGCTGGTACGTCCCTCGTCTTCAGTTGTCTCCGCGCTTCTCATCCGGTCCTCGGTCACCCGTCTCGAGCGGCATGGGCGTTTCCACGGCGTGGACACGGCGCATCTTCCACCCGTGCTCTGGCAAGGTGGGAGTATGACTCACATGCACGTCGCAGGCTCGGTCCATGCCGATGTCGCCTCACCGAGCCCCACCTGGCTCACGGTGCCGGCTGACGTCAACTCCCTTGACCGGGAACTGTGGAGCACCACCGTCACCAGGAACGAGCAGGGGGCTCTGGAGGTGGGAGGAGTGTCCGTCGTCGAGCTCGCCCAGCAGCAGGGAACCGCTCTCTACGTCCTCGACGAGGAGGATTTTCGGGCTCGTGCCACGTCCTTCCGACAGGCCTTCGACGGATGGGACGTCTACTACGCCGGCAAGGCATTCCTCACTCGAGCCATTGCCGGGTGGGTGCACGACCTGGGGCTGTGCATGGACGTCTGCACGAGTGGGGAACTCGTCACCGCCCTTGAGGGGGGCATGGATCCCGAACGCATTGGGATGCATGGCAACAACAAGTCCGTCGACGAACTGAGGTTGGCCCTGAACTCGGGAGTGGGGCGGGTCATCGTCGACTCCCTGGACGAGATCGATCGTATCGAGCAGCTGTGCCGAGAACTGGACTGCACAGCTCGGGTGATGGTCCGCGTCACCCCGGGCGTGGAGGCCCACACCCATGAATACATCGCCACCGCCCACGAGGACCAGAAATTCGGATTCTCCATCGCCAATGGGGCGGCGATGGTGGCCATGGTGCGCTGCTTCTCCAGTCCGGTCATCGATCTGGTGGGTGTGCACTCCCACATCGGGTCACAGATCTTCGACACGGGTGGTTTCGAGGTCGCGGCGCGACGCACCATGAAACTTCTCGCCCAGTTCCAGCAGGCCACTGGTCACGTGCTGCCCGAATTGGACCTCGGTGGTGGGTTCGGCATTGCCTACACCTGTCAGGACACCCCGTCCACCCCGTCCCAGCTTGCCCACGACCTCACCGAGATCGTCGAGCTCGAGGCCCGGGCTCGCAATCTTTCGGTCCCACACCTGTCGATCGAGCCCGGCCGGGCCATCGTCGGTCCGACGACGTTGGCCCTGTACACGGTGGGAACAGTCAAGCCGGTGGATCTGGACGGTGGTGCCCAGCGGGTCTACGTCTCCGTCGATGGAGGGATGAGCGACAACATCCGCCCCGCGCTCTATGCCGCGGAGTACTCGGCCGTGCTGGCGAATCGGCGGTCACAGAGATCTGCAGTGTTGTGCCGCGTCGTCGGCAAGCACTGCGAGGGAGGCGACATCGTCGTGCGAGACGTCTATCTGCCAGCCGATGTGCGGCCCGGAGACCTCATTGCGGTTCCCGGTTCCGGGGCGTACTCACGCTCCATGGCGAGCAACTACAACCATGTTCCCCGCCCCCCGGTGGTCTCGGTGCGCGGCGGGACGTGTCACACGCTGTTGCGTCGGGAGACCATTGACGATCTGCTTGCCCTCGATGCAGGTGCGGTCGTGACTCGGGTTGATCGGTAACATCGGACTGGACTCTTGGTCCACGTGTGACCGGTCATGTGGAACGATTGACGAAGTTGGAAGTGTGATGATGAACGGGGGAGTGCTGATGAGTGAGGTCCAGGTCCACGACACGGCTGGGCATTCGAGCAGTGAACCGCTACGGGTGGCCCTGTTGGGCTGCGGCACCGTGGGGTCCCAGGTGGCACGAATGATTCTCACCCGTGGTGATGACATCATCGCCCGAGTCGGACGCCCGCTGGAGATCGCCGGAATCTCGGTGGCACACGTCGATCGGCCACGCCAGGGGCTGGACTCACGACTGTTCACCACCGACTCCGCAGCACTGGTGAGTCGACCTGACGTCGACATCGTCGTCGAACTCATGGGTGGTATCGACCCTGCCCGAGAACTCATCCTCACGGCACTGCGCAGTGGCAAGTCCGTCGTCACCGCCAACAAGGCCCTGCTGGCTGCCCACGGCGAGGAACTCAACGCGGCCGCCGAGCACAATGGTGTCGATCTCTACTACGAGGCTGCCGTGGCTGGTGCCATCCCGATCGTGCGCCCGTTGCGGGAGTCCCTGGTGGGCGATCAGGTACGTCAGGTGATGGGGATCGTCAATGGGACGACCAACTACGTCTTGGACCAGATGACGACCACAGGCATGGATTTTGAGCAGGCAGTTGCCCAGGCCCAGCAGAAGGGATACGCCGAGGCCGATCCGACCGCCGACGTCGAGGGCTATGACGCGGCCGCCAAGGCTGCCCTGCTGGCCTCCTTGGCCTTCCACACCAGGATGCGCGGTGACCAGGTGTACCGGGAGGGGATCACCCACATCACCCCCGACGACATCGCCTCGGCCAAGGACCTCGACTGCGTCATCAAGTTGCTCGCGGTGTGTGAGGGCGGTCCAGATGGCATCGTCGCCCGCGTCCATCCGGCACTGCTGCCACTCAGCCACCCGTTGGCCAGTGTGTCGGGTGCCTACAATGCCGTGTTCGTCGAGGCCCAGGAGGCTGGGCGGCTCATGTTCCTCGGTCCGGGGGCCGGGGGAGCTCCCACGGCCTCGGCCGTGCTGGGGGACGTCGTCACCGTGGCTCGCAATGCCGTGCGAGGGGTGGCCGGGCCACCACAGGCCGTCTTCGACGAGTTCGACATCCTGGACACCGACGACATCCAGATCAGGTTCCACATCCGTATCCAGGTGCGCGACGAGCCGGGGGTGCTCGCATCGGTGGCCGAGATCTTTTCTCGCCATGACGTCTCCATGCAGACCGTACGGCAGACCGCCGAGGACGAAACCGCCAAGGATTCCTCGGCGGTTCTCACGGTGCTCACCCACCAGGCTCGGCAGGCGGATCTCAGTGCATGTATCTCGGAGCTCGGTGAGTCCCCCTTCGTGCACAGCCAACCCAAGGTCATCCGAGTGGAGGGAATGTCATGAGTCAGAATGGATTCTTCGGAGTCATCGAGCGGTACCGTGATCGCATGCCCATGGAGGGCATCGACACCATCGTCACCCTGGGGGAGGGGTCGACCCCGCTGGTTCCCGCTCCCGTACTGGGGCAGGTGCTCGACGCCGAGGTGTACGTCAAGGTCGAGGGGGCCAACCCGACTGGATCGTTCAAGGATCGGGGCATGACGATGGCCATGTCCAAGGCCCTGGCCGATGGCTCCAAGGCCGTCGTGTGCGCCTCCACCGGCAACACCTCCGCCTCCGCCTCCGCCTACGCCTCCCGGGCCCACATGATGCCGGTGGTGCTGCTGCCCCAGGGCAAGATCGCCGCTGGGAAACTCGCCCAGGCCGTCGTCCACGGTGGACGGATCATTCAGGTGCAGGGCAATTTCGACGACTGTCTCACCATTGCCCGTGACCTGACCGCGAACTTCCCGGTCTCCCTGGTGAACTCGGTCAATCCATACCGCATCGAGGGGCAGAAGAGCGCCTCCTTCGAGATCGTGGACTGCCTGGGTGACGCCCCCGACATCCATGCCCTGCCGGTCGGAAATGCCGGAAACATCACGGCATACTGGAAGGGCTATCAGGAGTATGCCGCCGACGGTCCCGCCACCCACACCCCGAGGATGTTCGGTTTCCAGGCCGCCGGTGCTGCACCCTTGGTCCTGGGACACGACGTCGAGAACCCCGAGACGGTCGCCACGGCGATTCGAATCGGCAAACCTGCGTCGGGGAGCAAGGCACTTGCCGCCCGGGACGACTCGAACGGACTCATCTCGTCGGTGACCGATGAGCAGATCCTCGACGCCCAGGCATTCCTTGCCGCCAAGGAGGGTATTTTCGTCGAACCGGCATCGGCCGCTGGCGTGGCTGGCCTGCTGGCCCTCAAACAGAGCGGTGACCTGCCTGCTGGACAGCGCATCGTCATCACGGTGACCGGGAACGGGCTCAAGGACATCGACACCGCGTTGAGTCGCACCGAACTGTCCACCGAGGCCGTCGAGCCATCGACCGATCGGGTTGCCGCGCTTCTTGGACTGCATCAGTGAGTCCCGAGACCGCACCGATGGACGCACCATCCCAGGCTGGTTCCCCGGTGGTGCCGGGGCGAGAAACCGGCTCCCACGAGGTGACGGTACGGGTGCCGGCCACCTCGGCAAACCTGGGACCGGGTTACGACTGCTTGGGACTGTGCCTCGACCTGTGGGACGAGGTGTCGGTGTCCGTCTTCGATGGCCGTGGTGTCGAGATCGACGTGACGGGGGAGGGGGAGCACACCATTGCCCGTGACGAGTCACACCTCGTCATCGCAACAATTCGACGTGCCCTGGCCGATCTTGGCCACCCCGACCCGAGGTGCGGGTTGATGCTTCGCGCGCACAATCGGATCGTCCAGTCCCGTGGGCTTGGCTCGTCAGCTGCGGCCATCGTCGCTGGACTGGCCCTGGGATGGGGGATTGCTCGCCCCGGGCAGCCCCTTGACCGGGACTGGGCGCTTGGCGTCGCCACCCAGATCGAGGGCCACCCGGACAATGCGGCCCCAGCGATCTTCGGGGGAGCGCAACTCTCCTGGCTCGACGGTGACCCAACCCCTGCCGCAGACGTGATTTCCCACGCCTCGGGTGCACGGGAATCGGCTGTGCACCACGTTGACCTCGAGATCGATCCGCGGATTCACCCGGTGGTCTTCGTGCCACAGCGACGGGTGCCCACCTCGGCCGCACGGGCCGTCATGCCGAAGAACGTGCCCCACGGTGACGCCGTGCGCCAAGTGCTCTCGGCCTGCCTGCTGGTGACGTCCTTGTCGCACCATCCCGAACACCTCATGGCAGCCACCCAGGACTGGTTGCATCAGCCGTTTCGCCGCGATCTCATGCCGGAGTCGGCCGACCTCATCGATCAGCTGCGTGCCTGCGGCGTGCCTGCCGTCATCTCGGGAGCTGGGTCCACGGTCCTCGCGCTGGGCACCACGGACCAACTTGCTGGCGTGGCGGAAGCAGACACCCGTGACTTCGCCGTGCACCAGGTGGGCTTCGGTGCCGGCGTGCAGCTGCACGCCTGATCCAGGCACGTGGAACCACAGTGCCGCAGATGCTATATTGAGCTGCAACGCGGTTGGACGCGTTTCCTCTCACTTGGCGCCCTCGGAATGATCCGGAGCGTTCTCCATGGATTCACGACACGGCAGTTTCCTGCACACTTAGGACCAAGTGAATGAATCGACGACCGCCGTCTGGATCCCTCGCACCCCTCACTGATTCGGGATCCAGCAGGCCCTCACTCACATTCGAAGGGACATCCGTGACACAAACCCCCAATTCCGGAAAGCCCACCGGAACGCTGCCGGCCATGCTCCTGCCAGAGCTTCGTTCGATTGCCAACCAGCTGGGCATCAAAGGGGCCAGACAGATGCGCAAGGCAGACCTCATCACGGCAATTCGTGAAGCAGGCTGGCCGGAGGACGGCGGCGCACCGGGCGATGGAGCCGGCAGGTCTGCCCGCACTGCGAGGAAATCCGAGAACAGGCTGCCCGCTGGTGACGACTCGACTGCGAACTCTGCTGAGCCTGAGCCCTCAGCGAGCCGACGCTCCACCTCCGAGCGTGCCGGTGAGAACCATGTCGATGGCCAGGATGCCACCGAGCATCGCGGTACTCGACGCCGTGCCGCTCGTAGCCCACGTCGGGAGTCCCCCTCGGGCAATCAGCGTCACTCCGACGAGCAGCAGCGCGCCCAGACCAGCGAATCCGTCGGAGCCCTGCTCGACGCGCAGAGTGGCGATCATGACCAGGAACGCAGCGGGGACCGGCAGAGCGGTAACACACGAAGCTCCGGACGGGGTTCGCGCGGATCGCAGGACTCCCGCGGTCGGTCCAGCCACGATCCGGGCGATCATCACGGTTCCCGGCAAGCCGATGGTGCGAATGCCGATGTGACCGAGGAGGTGGGTGCCCGTCTGGACGCCCTGGCTGGCCGCAACCACGATGACGAGGCATCCGAGAACTCTGCCAAGCGCGGTGGCAACCGTCATGACGGCAACCGGCGTGACGACGACAACTCACGCAATGACTCAGAGTATGGCGGCAGGCGGAACCGCCGGCGTCGCCAACGAGATCGCCAGGGCCGTCGCCCCCGCCGCAATGGTTACAACGACTCCGAGCCCAACCTGCGCGAGGATGACGTCCTCGTGCCGTGCAACGGAATCCTCGACATTCGCGACCAGTACGCCTTCGTCCGTACCTCCGGCTACCTGCCCAGCTCCGAGGACGCCTATGTCTCGATGTCCATGGTGCGACGCAACGGTCTGCGCAAGGGAGACGTCATCTCGGGCCAGATGCGTGCCAAGCGCGAGAACGATCGTCGTGAGAAGTTCGCACCCCTGGCGCGCATCGAGTCGGTCAACGGCCTGGACCCGGAGAAGGTTCGTCAGCGTCCGGAGTTCTCCAAGCTCACTCCGCTGTATCCCCAGGAGAGGCTGCGGCTGGAGGACAGTCCGAAGAACATGACTGGGCGCATCATCGATCTGGTGAGCCCGATCGGCAAGGGCCAGCGTGGCCTCATCGTCTCGCCCCCCAAGGCCGGCAAGACGATGATCATGCAGTCCGTCGCCAACTCCATCACGACGAACAATCCCGAGGCGCACCTCATGATCGTCCTGGTGGATGAACGCCCTGAGGAGGTCACCGACTTCCAGCGCACCGTGTCGGGGGAGGTCATCGCCTCCACCTTCGACCGACCCGCCGACGACCACACCCAGGTGGCCGAACTCGCCATCGAGCGTGCCAAGCGTCTGGTCGAGATGGGCCAGGACGTCGTCATCCTGTTGGACGGCATCACCCGTCTGGGGCGCGCCTACAACCTGGCAGCTCCGGCCTCCGGACGCATCCTCTCCGGCGGTGTCGACTCCGCTGCGCTCTACCCGCCCAAGAAGTTCTTCGGTGCCGCCCGCAACATCGAGAACGGTGGGTCCCTGACCATCCTGGCCACGGCGCTGGTGGAGACCGGCTCCAAGATGGACGAGGTCATCTTCGAGGAGTTCAAGGGAACCGGCAACATGGAGCTGCGGCTGCGTCGGGAATTCGCCAACAAGCGGCTCTTCCCGGCCATCGACGTGGATGCCTCGAGCACCCGACGTGAGGAGCTGCTGCTCTCCCGCGAGGAGACGGCGATCATGTGGAAGCTGCGTCGCGTCCTGTCGGGTCTGGAGGATTCCCAGGCTCTCGAGATGTTGTTGTCCAAGCTGCGCAGAACGCAGACGAATGCGGAATTCCTCTACACCATTTCGAAGACCACCCCGTCGGTGGAGTGAGGGAGAACACTGCCTTGATTCTGCCTCGGGCATCAGGCAAAATAACCCAGTGATGCCGGTTCACGCCACGTCCTGCATCCGCAAGAGCCACCGCTGTGTGGTGATGGCGACCCGGCACCGGACAAGGAGATCATCATGAAGCAGGGAATCCATCCCGATTACCACGAAACCACGGTGGTGTGCACCTGTGGCAACAGGTTCACCACTCGTTCGACGGCTCCCTCCGGGCAGCTGAGCGCCGACGTGTGCTCCGCCTGCCACCCCTTCTACACCGGTAAGCAGAAGATCCTCGACACCGGTGGTCGGGTTGCTCGGTTCGAGCGTCGCTACGGCAAGAAGGCTGCCAAGTGAGACGCTGAGCCGCTCACATTTTTCACCTGTCGACGCTGGGACCTGCGGGTTCCAGCGTCACTGTTTATGCAGCGTCACTGTTTTTGCAGAGTCCCACGGGAACCAATCCGTGGGGGAGTCCGGTCCGGGAGCGCCCCGGTACCGGAGAACAGACTGATCCTTCTGGAGGGAGGGTAGGGTGACTCATCCTGAGGACGAGGATGCCGTCGCACAGATGAGGTCGCGTCTGGCAGAACTCGACATCGAGCTGGCCAGACCTGAGCTCGCGTCCCGACCGACTGCACTGCGTCGAGCATGGCGGGAACATGCTCGACTGCGCCATGTGGTGACGGTTGCCGACCGGTGCCATGAATTGTGCAGCGACCTCCAGGCCGCCCGTGAGCTGACCGAGGAGGATCCCAGTTTCGCCGACGAGGTGCAGCGTCTGGAGGAGGAGCTGGATCGCCGCCGTCGTGACCTCACCGAACTGCTCGCCCCATCCGATCCACTGGACGTCGAGGATGCGATCGTCGAGATCCTCTCCGGCGAGGGCGGCGAGGAATCGGCGCTCTTTGCCGCCGACCTGTTGCGGATGTACCAGTCCTACGCCGAGTCCGTGGGGTGGACGATGACGGTACTGGACAGTCAGGTCACCGATCTGGGCGGATTTCGTAGCGTCGTCGCCGCGCTCAGCGGCACCGACGAGCGTCCTGCCTACGGAACGATGAAGTTCGAGGGAGGCGTGCACCGGGTGCAACGGGTGCCGGTGACCGAGTCCCAGGGGCGAGTGCACACCTCTGCAGTCGGGGTTCTCGTGTTTCCCGACGTGGACGCCGAACAGGTCGATCTCGACATGTCGGACGTGCGGGTCGACGTCTTCCGATCCTCCGGACCGGGAGGTCAGGGGGTGAACACGACCGACTCGGCAGTGCGGCTGACGCACCTTCCCACCGGAATCGTCGTGAGCTGTCAGAACGAACGCAGCCAGTTGCAGAACAAGGAGCAGGCCATGCGCATGCTGCGCGCAAAACTGGCTGCCCTGGCTGCCGAACAGGCTGCCGACGAGGCCGGCCAGCTGCGTCGACAACAGGTGCGCACCGTGGACCGGTCGGCGCGAATCCGCACCTACAACTTCCCCGAGAATCGGCTCACCGACCATCGGATCGGCTACAAGACACGCAAACTGGACGCCGTCCTCAATGGCGAGCTGCAGGAACTTCTCGATGCCCTGCACGCCGATGATCTGGCCCATCGCCTGGCGCAGTCGGGAATGGGAGCAGATACCGACTCCGCCGACGATGACGGGCGGGCAGCGGTGGAAGGACGCCCCCGATGAATCCGCATTCCCCCTCACGGATGCTGGCGATGGCCACCCGCAAACTCAATCTCGCCGGCTGCCCTGCTCCTGTGGCCGATGCCCGACTCATGCTGTGTGCGGTGCTCGACGTCAGCCCGCAGCGCCTCGTCCTCGCCGGTGACGCCACCGAGGAACAGGCCGAGACCTTTGAGCAGATGATCGAGCGGCGCAGCTGTGGCGAGCCGGTGCAGTACATCGTCGGTCACTGCTGGTTTCGGGGACGCCGACTGGCTGTTGGTCCCGGTGTGCTCATCCCTCGTCAGGAGACGGAGCTGGTGGCCGGGGCGGTCATCGACGAGGCCAGGGCGTTGGCAGTGCAGGGGCAGTGCCCGGTGGTCGTCGACCTGTGCACTGGATCAGGGGCAATCGCCCGTGCCGTGGCAGCCGAGGTGCCTGCCGCCCTGGTGCATGCCGTGGACAATTCCCTCGAGGCACTGGCCTGGGCGCGTCGCAATCTCGTAGACAGCGGGGTACAGCTGCACGAGGGAGATGCCAGGTGCGTGCCGGACGTGTCCGACGTCAACGTCGTCGTGACGAACCCGCCCTACATCCCACTGTCACGTGCCGCGGACATGCCCAGCGACGTCCTCGACCATGAGCCCCACCATGCCCTGTTCGCCGGCGACCAAGGCATGGACCTCATCAATGCGTTGGTGCCCCGAATGGCACGGATCGTGCGCCCCGGTGGGCTCGTCGTCATGGAGCACGACGACTCCCATGCCGCAGCCGTGCTCGCCCTGTTCGGTGCCGGGCCGTGGCGAGAGGTCGTCGACCATGACGACCTTGCCGGGCGCCCCCGATACGTCACGGCACGCCGAGACCAGTTCACCGTGAGTGCACGGCAGTGAGAGGATGACATCCATGGAAGAAGTGACCTGCGGAACGACACCGCTCATCCTCGACGTCACTGGCGTCCATCGAGGTGAGGAACTGACTCGTGCCGCCCAGGCTGTCAGCGAGGGGGAGTGCATCGTGCTTCCCACCGACACGGTCTACGGCATCGGCGCAGATGCGCTCAACCCGGTGGCCGTCGCCGCGTTGCTCGCAGCCAAGGAGCGCGGTCGAGACATGCCTCCGCCAGTCCTCATCGCCGATCCGGCGTTGCTTGCCGCCCTGTGCGAGCACGTTCCCCGCGCGGCGCAGGATCTTGCCGAGACCTACTGGCCCGGTGGGCTCACTCTCGTCCTGCGTGCCCAGGAGTCGCTGACCATGGACCTGGGGGAGACGGCTGGAACCATCGCCGTTCGGGTCCCCGACGACGATGCTGCTCGGGAGCTGCTGCGTATGACTGGTCCCATGGCGGTGAGCAGTGCCAACAAATCTGGCCGGCCTGCCGCGCTCACTGCCCAGGACGCGGCGCATCAACTCGGTACCGAGGTGGCCGTCTACCTGGACGGTGGACCGACTCGGGTGGGGACCCCGTCGACCATCATCGATTTCGCCTCCACCGAGGAGGGCAGGATACTGCGCCAGGGTGCACTGAGCTTCGACGAGATCCACACCGTTGCACCAGAGGTGATCGGCTCGACCGACTCGGCCGGGGACGATGATCCCGGCCGTGAGGACCACGAGGACCACGACGTGCCTGCGGAGGAGAATGTGCCGAGTTCGGAGCAGGCCGCCTCGCAGGAGTCCCCGCCGGAACACCACGACTCCCAGGACCGACCTGGTCATGCGTGAATACCTCGTGGTCGTCCTCACGGCCGGGCTGACGACGTACCTGCTCACCGGAGGGTGCCGCCAGTTGGCGACCCGGCTGGGAGCTGTGGCCCAGGTGCGTGGCCGAGATGTCCACACCGTGCCGATTCCGTACTTCGGTGGCTTGGCCATGCTCGGCGGGACGCTCGTCTCGGCGCTGCTGGCCACCAAGCTGCCCTTTCTGGGCAGTCACCCGGTCGTCAGTCACGACATCAGGGTCATCTGCCTGGCCGGCGCCGTCATCTGCTCAGTCGGCATCGTGGACGATCTCGTCGATCTGGCTGCGTGGGTCAAGGCAGCTGGTCAGGTGCTTGCTGCCGGAATCGTCGTGACTGGTGGTGTGCGGATGTTCTGGATCCCGCTGCCGAACTCCATCATTGCCCTGGGGACCACCACATCCGTCCTCATCACCGTCCTGTTCATCGTGGTGTGTGCCAACGCCGTCAACTTCGTCGACGGGTTGGACGGTCTGGCCTCCGGCGTGGTCGCCCTGGGGGCACTGGCCTTCTTCGGGTACACGTATCTGCTGGCCCACGAGCAGGACCTCGCCGTGGCGACGACGGCGAGCCTCACCACGGCAGTCACTGCTGGGATCTGTCTGGGGTTCCTGCCCCACAACTGGCATCCGGCACGTATTTTCATGGGTGATTCCGGATCCCTGCTGCTGGGCTTTCTGCTCGCAGTCTCGACGATCTCACTGACCGGCCAGATCGACTCCACCGTGCTCACTGCCCAGGACGGCGGTCTGGTGCCGGCATACCTACCGATCGTGCTGCCCCTCATGGTCATTGCGCTGCCGCTGGCCGATCTCGTCATGGGGTACGTACGCCGCACGTGGCGGGGCAACTGGTTCTTCGTTGCGGACAAACAGCACATCCACCATCGCCTGCTGCGCCGCGGTCACTCCCATGTACGAGCCGTGCTGCTCATGTACCTGTGGACGGCCGTGCTCTCCTTCGGGACGGTGTGGATCGGTCTGGAAGCCCGATGGTGGTCGGTGACGACGGTGTGCGCCCTGCTGGCAAGCTGCATCGTCCTCACCATCGTGGGCACGAGGAAGCATCCAGCCGCACCAACTCCGACCGGCACGTCACGCACTGATGAGTGCCAGCACGACGCCCTGGCACATGACGCCGGTCCGTCCCCCGAGGACAGAGGGACAGGCCATGACGGAACCGAGTGTCGAGGAGGCACTGCGATGCGGGAGGCTGCTGAGTCCCGGGGCGACACGCCTGCACACCGTGGGCAGCCCGTGACAGAGCCCCTTCTTGCTGGTCGCCAGGTATCGGGGAGGAGACACCATGGCCCTACGCCGTCCTCGTCGTCATGTCGAGACCGCGCGTGAGGTGATCGACGCCATCTACCGTCACGGTCTGGTGTGGGCAGCGGCAACGGCTGTCCTCGTGGCGCTCATTGCGCTGGTGTGGCGCGGTGGCTCTGGAGTGCTCGGCGCAGCAGTCGGTGGCGGCGTCGCCGTGGCCTTCCTGGCCGCTGGACGAGCAGTGCACATCCTGGACCGTGCGATGCGCATGGGCGACACCCGACCCGAGGACGGACCGGTGAACCGTCGGGGGACGATGGGGCCTGCCGTGGCGGCGTTCATCGTGCAGATGGTCGTCCTTGGCGGGCTCATCCCACTGCTGGGCCGACTCACCTTCCTCGACGACACCATGATGGCCGTCTCGGTCGTGTCCTGCGCAGTGTCGTGGACGGTCGGGGCAGTCGTCGCTCAGAACCACATCCACATGCCGACGTACCGACGTCGGACCACCGACACCGACGAATCGTGAGCAGAGCCGATCCAAATTGCTGAGAGCGAATCGCCTCGTGCGCCGATGCCCTGCACGCCAGTGACGTCCCTGCGAATTTTGGGGTAATGTATCCCCCGGTATGGATGTGAACCGCACAGTGAAGCCGTCAGAGTCATCTGGTGCCACACCGCGTTCCGATGACGGAATGGCAGTGTTGAGCTACTTGCTGGCTGGACTACTCTTCTATGGTGTCATAGGTTGGCTGCTGGGTCGATGGCTGGACAAGCCATGGCTGCTGGCAGTGGGCCTCATCGTTGGTTTCGTGGCGAGCGTCTATCTCATCGTCAAGCGATACGGGACGTCGAGTTCGGTGTCGGACAAGAACCAGGAGGACATGTGATCCACACTCAGGTGGCTCCGTTGGAGTTCAAGTCCCCAGGAGTCGACGACTTCTTCTTTCCCGGAACCTTCGGCGTGGACTGGGCCGACAAGTCCTTCTGGCAGATCCTCATCGCCGCCATCCTGGTGTTGGTGCTGTTCTTCTGGATGAGTCACGACCTCAAGGTCGTCCCCACCGGCAAACGCCAGGTCTTTGCCGAGTACTTCTACAATTTCGTTCGCAACAACATCGCTCGCGAGACGATCGGCCACGAGTACTCGCGATGGGTTCCCTACCTCTTCGCCCTGTTCACCTTCCTGCTCGTCAACAACTGGTTCGGTGAATTCTTCGTCTTCATGTTCCCGACGTTCTCACGCATCGGCTACGTCTATGGCATCGCGCTGGTGACGTGGTTCGTCTACATCATTGCCGGCGTGAAGTCCCAGGGCATCAAGTACTTCAAGAACTCGGTCCTACCACCCGGTGTCCCGTGGTACCTCTGGTGGCTCATGATCCCGTTGGAGTTCCTCTCGAACTTCATCACCCGCCCGTTGACGCTGGCCCTTCGTCTGTTCGCCAACATGTTCGCCGGGCACCTCATCATCATGATCTTCGTTGTCGGTGGTGGGTTCCTGCTCACCTATCCACACAGCATCGGGTACAACCTTGCTGGCGGAATCTCGATCATCTTCAGTTTCGCCATCTTCGCTCTTGAACTCTTCGTGGGGCTCCTGCAGTCCTACGTCTTCACAGTGCTCACTGCGCAGTACATCGCTTCGTCGGTCTCGGTGGAGCACTGATCCCACACACGACGTCGCCCCGTCCGGGGACGGCGAAGAAGAAACGCCCCACACGGGGCATGCTCCGGAAGGATAATCCCCATGGTTCCAATGCTCATCGGCGGTTCGATCAACACCATCGGGTACGGCATTGCCACCCTCGGATCGGCCCTCGGCGTGGCCTGGATCTTTGCCTCGCTCATCAACGGCACTGCTCGCCAGCCTGAGGCCCACAAGCCCATGTTCCAGGCCACGATGATCGGCTTCGCCGTGGTCGAGGCCCTTGCCCTGTTCGGCTTCGTGCTGGCCTTCATCGCGAAGTGAGTGGTGCCATGCACGCGCCACTGGTACTTCTGTCGGGTCCGCTCACGGGTGGCCCCCTCTTGGTCGACATGGGGCCGCTGCTACCCGAGCACCCCATCGAGATCATCGTTGGTATCGTCCTGCTGCTCATCGTGACGTGGGTCACGGCCAAGTTCATCGTGCCCCGGTTCGAGACGATGTACCACGAGCGCACCGAGGAGATCCAGGGTGGCATCGAGCGTGCCGAGAAGGCTCAGGCTGAGGCCAAGGAGGCGCTCGAGAAGTACCAGGACCAACTGGCCGGTGCCCGTGAGGAAGCTGCCCGGATCCGGGAGGATGCGAAGGCCCAAGGTGCACGGATCGTCTCCGACATGAAGGTCCAGGCGCAGAAGGAGGCTGACCGGGTGACCCAGAATGCCACTGCGCAGATCAATGTCCAGCGAGATGCTGCCATGACGCAGCTGCGCCATGAGATCGGTGGGCTGGCGACGACTCTCGCCGGTCGTATCGTGGGGGAGTCGCTCGACGACGATGAGCGTGCTCGGGCAACCATTGACCGGTTCATCTCCGAGCTGGAGCAGCAGCCCGCACACGACTCCACGGCGGCATCCTCACAGGTGGGGGATCGCCCATGACGTCACCGAGGATCCTGTCGCAAAACCTTGACGAGCTCGTTGAGGACTCCGAGGCATCCTCGGAACTTGCCAAGGAGCTTTTCTCGGTCGTTGACCTGTGCGATTCGCACTCGGAACTTCGGCGTGCCATCAGCGACCCCGGCACCAGCGTCGAGGCCCGGCAGTCTCTCGTGCATCACCTTCTTGACGGCAAGGTGAGTACCCAGACATGTGACATCGTCACGCAGGCCGTGTCCCGGCGATGGATCCGCATGTCTGCCATGCCGGATGCCCTGGAGATGCTTGCCGTACGATCGGTGCTGGTGGAGGCACAGGGGCAGAACCATCTCGACGACGTCGAGGAGGAACTGTTCCGGCTGCGTCAGGTGATCCTGGCCGACGTTGAGCTCCAGGCAGCGTTCAATGGCCATGCCAGGCCCGTGGCAGATCGCCAGGCTCTGGTGAACCAGCTGCTGGATGGACGTGCACAGCCGCAATCGATCCTGCTTGCCAAGCGTGCCGTCGTGGCACGCACGGCATCGATGCTCACCACTTTGTCCACCTACATGGAACTGGCCGTTGCGGTACGGGAACGCACCTTGGCCGTGGTGACCACAGCAACCAAGCTCTCCGACGACCAACGCCGTCGGATCTATGAGCAGGTCGAGCGGATCACTGGCCGTGACGTGGTCATGCATGAAATTGTCGATCCGAACGTTCTGGGTGGTGCCCGGGTGGAGGTCGGCAACGAGGTCATCGACGGGACGGTCGCCAGCCGTCTGGACCAGGCCCGGCGCAAGCTCGGCTGACAGTCACATGTTCAACCCGCGATCGGTTGACCGATGAGGCCAACACCGGTGAGGGAAACTCAAGGAGAGGCAATGGCGGAACTGACGATTCGTCCGGAGGACATCCGCGACGCGCTGGACTCCTACGTCCAGAACTACACGCCTGACACGGCTACCCGTGAGGAGGTGGGAACCGTCATCACCTCTGGCGACGGTATTGCCCACATCGCGGGTCTGCCGTCGGCGATGGCGAATGAGCTGCTTCGGTTCGAGAACGGCACGATGGGCATCGCCCTCAACCTCGATGAGCGTGAGATCGGCGTCGTGGTTCTTGGTGATTCCGAGGGAATCGACGAGGGCTCGACAGTCACGGGCACCGGTGAGGTGCTGTCCGTACCGGTTGGTGACGGATACCTGGGGCGTGTCGTCGACGCGATGGGCAACCCCATTGACGGTCTCGGTAAGGTCAAGGACATCGAAGGGCGTCGTGCTCTTGAGATCCAGGCCGCCGGCGTCATGGACCGTCAAGAGGTGCGTGAACCGCTGCAGACCGGCCTCAAGGCCATCGACTCGATGATCCCGATCGGCCGTGGTCAGCGTCAGCTCATCATCGGCGACCGCAAGACCGGCAAGACCGCCCTGGCCATTGACACCATCATCAACCAGAAGGACAACTGGGCGTCCGGTGATCCCAGTAAGCAGGTGCGGTGCATCTACGTGGCGATCGGCCAGAAGGGATCGACGGTTGCCGAGGTGAAGTCGTCGCTGGAGAAGGCTGGTGCGATGGAGTACACCACCATCGTCCACTCCCCGGCGTCCGACCCTGCTGGCTTCAAGTACATCGCACCATATGCCGGCTCGGCCATTGGTCAGCACTGGATGTACCAGGGCAAGCATGTCCTCATCGTCTTCGACGACCTCACCAAGCAGGCCGAGGCCTATCGAGCGATGTCCCTGCTGCTGCGTCGTCCGCCGGGCCGCGAGGCCTACCCCGGTGACGTCTTCTACCTCCACTCCCGTCTGCTGGAGCGTTGCGCCAAGCTCTCCGACGAGTTGGGAGGCGGTTCGATGACCGGGCTGCCGATCATCGAGACCAAGGCCAATGACGTCTCGGCGTTCATCCCGACCAACGTCATCTCGATCACCGACGGCCAGATCTTCCTGCAGTCCGACCTCTTCAACGCCAACCAGCGTCCAGCCGTCGACGTCGGCATCTCGGTGTCGCGCGTTGGTGGTGCTGCCCAGATCAAGGCGATGAAGTCGGTTGCCGGAACCCTGAAGATCTCCTTGGCCCAGTACCGCGACATGCAGGCCTTCGCCATGTTCGCCTCCGACCTGGACGACACCTCACGCCGCCAGTTGGACCGAGGGGCTCGTCTCATGGAGCTGCTCAAGCAGGGGCAGTACTCGCCCTACCCGGTCGAGCAGCAGGTCATCAGCGTCTGGGCGGGTACCACCGGAAAGCTGGACGACGTTCCCGTTGACGACGTGCAGCGTTTCGAGCACGACATGCTCGAGTACGTCGGCGCCAACACCGATGTGTTCGACTCGATCCGCGAGACCGGGAAGTTCCCCGACGAGGACCAGGAGAAGGCCGCCGAGGCCATCGGACAGGTGAAGAACCAGTTCAAGACCTCCGACGGCACGTTCCTGGCTGGTCACGAGGAGTTCGAGCCGATGGACTCCGACGAGATCGGACGCACCCAGATCGTCCGCGCGAAGCGAGGTTGATCCACGATGGCCTCCAACCTGCGTGAATTGCGGGAGAGGCGGAACTCCGTTGCCACGACCCAGAAGATCACTCGGGCGATGGAGCTCATCGCTTCGTCCCGGATCGTCCGGGCCCAGCGCAATGTTCGTTCTGCGACCCCCTACTCCCAGGAACTCACCCGTGCCCTGTCGGCGGTGATTGCGCACACCCACGAGGATCATCCATTGACCCGGGCGACGCAGGACCCGAAGCGTTCTGCGGTGCTTCTCATCACCTCGGACCGTGGTCTGGCTGGATCGTACTCCAGCAATGTCCTCAAGGCAGGGGAGGGGCTCCTCGCCTCCCTCGAGGGCCAGGAGGTCGACGTCTACCTGTGCGGGCGTAAGGCCGTGCAGTACTTCGACTTCCGCAAGCGTGGGTACACGAAGGTCTGGGACGGGTTCTCCGACTCGCCCTCGTACGATGACGCCCGCAAGATCTCCGATGAACTCATCAGGTCCTTCCTCGAACCGACCGAGGAGGGGGTGTGGACCAGATTCACATCGTCTACACCCATTTCGAGTCCATGCTCACCCAGAAGGTGCGAGTGCTGCGGTTGCTTCCCATGGAGATCATTGACGCCGCGGACGATGCGTCCGAAGCCGACCCCGCTGACTCCTCCCAGCCCGACGACACATCGGACGTGTTCCACGAGTACCACTTCGAACCGCATCCAGCGACCGTGCTCGACCAGTTGCTGCCGCTGTACGTTGCCAACCGGGTGCATTTTGCCCTCCTGCAGGCCGCTGCCTCGGAGCTCGCCAGCCGTCAGCAGGCCATGAAGTCGGCCACCGACAATGCCGAACAGCTCATCGACACCCTTGGTCGCCAGGCGAACCAGGCACGTCAGGCGGCCATCACGCAGGAAATCACCGAGATCGTGGGTGGCGCCGCTGCCCTTGCCGAGTCCACCTCACAGGAGTGAGAGAGAAGAACATGACTGCCACAGCCACCAATTCACAAGCCGAGGAGAAAACTCCCGGCATCGGTCGCGTCGTCCGCGTCATCGGCCCAGTCGTCGACGTCGAGTTCCCCGTCGGCCAGATGCCCGAGATCCTCAACGCCCTGCATGTCGAGACCGAGATCATGGGCGAGACCCAGACCATCACCCTGGAGGTCGAGCTCCACATCGGTGAGAATGTCGCCCGTGCGATCTCGCTCAAGCCGACCGATGGTCTGCGTCGTGGTGCCGAGGTGCGCGACACCGGTGCACCGATCTCGGTTCCGGTCGGCACCGTCACCAAGGGGCACGTCTGGAACGTCACCGGTGACGTGCTCAACGCCGACCCGTCGTCCCTGGAGATCTCCGAGCGTTGGCCGATCCACCGCTCCGCTCCGAACTTCGATGATCTGGAGCCGGAGACCCAGATGCTGGAGACCGGCATCAAGGTGCTCGACCTGCTCACTCCCTACGTCAAGGGTGGCAAGATCGGCCTGTTCGGTGGTGCCGGTGTGGGCAAGACCGTGCTCATCCAGGAGATGATCTACCGTATCGCCCACAACTTCGGTGGCACCTCGGTGTTCGCCGGTGTGGGGGAGCGTACCCGTGAGGGCAACGACCTCATCCACGAGATGGATGAGGCCGAGGTGCTCAAGGACACCGCCCTGGTGTTCGGCCAGATGGATGAGCCGCCGGGCACTCGTCTGCGCATCGCTCTCACCGGTCTGACGATGGCGGAGTACTTCCGCGACGTCGAGAACCAGGACGTCCTGTTGTTCATCGACAACATCTTCCGGTTCTCCCAGGCAGGCTCCGAGGTCTCGACCCTGTTGGGCCGGATGCCCTCGGCCGTGGGTTACCAGCCGAACCTGGCCGACGAGATGGGCCAGCTGCAGGAGCGCATCACCTCGACCCGTGGTCACTCCATCACCTCGATGCAGGCCGTCTACGTTCCCGCAGACGACTACACTGACCCGGCTCCGGCGACGACGTTCGCCCACCTGGACGCCACCACCGAGCTCTCACGTGCCATTGCCTCGCGCGGTCTGTACCCGGCCGTGGACCCGCTCACCTCCACCTCGCGCATCCTCGACCCGCAGTACGTGGGCAAGGAGCACTACGAGACGGCCACCCAGGTGAAGCAGATCCTGCAGCGCAACAAGGAGCTGCAGGACATCATCGCCATCCTCGGTGTCGACGAGCTGAGCGAGGAGGACAAGGTCATCGTCGCTCGGGCACGCCGTATCCAGCAGTTCCTGTCGCAGAACACCTACACCGGGGCGAAGTTCACCGGTGTGCCGGGCTCCACGGTGCCGATCAAGGACACCATCGAGGGATTCCAGATGATCGTGCGCGGTGAGGTCGATCACATCGCCGAGCAGGCATTCTTCAATGTCGGCGACATGGACGACGTCATGGCCAACTGGGACCGGATGCAGAAGGAGTCCTGATGGATCGCGCACCCCTTCGCGTCAAGGTCGTCGCTGCCGACCGTGAGGTGTGGTCCGGCGAGGCGGTCAACATCATCGCCAGGACCACCGAGGGTGACATCGGCATCCTTCCCGGACACGAGCCCATCCTCGCGGCCCTGGTGCCCTCTGCCGTGACCATCATCACCGCCGACGGTGAGCAGGAGGTCATCGCGGTCGATGGCGGTTTCATTGCTGCCGACCCCAGTGGTCGGGTGTCACTACTTTCCCAGTATGCGACGCGCAGTGACGAGTTCAGCCCCGAGGAAGCCGTCAAGGTCACCGATGAGATGAAGCGCAAACGAGAGCGCAAGGAGTGGACCGAGGACGACGTGCATCGGTATCGCCTGGCCAAGGCTCAGGTCATGGCCAAGAAGCAGAGCGACTCGCGGTTGTGACGTCACCTCACATGATCGACGGGTGGTTGTCGGAGGTTCCGGCGGCCACCCCTGCTTTGTTGTGAAATCTTCGTGTCACAAAAATTATTTGTATTGCTCACACACCGATGACGGGCTAGCGTTGAGCCATGGTCGTGATTTCTGGAATGCCCGATGTGGTGAGCTGGGGACTCGACCGTCGTACCGGTGTGGGCGTCTCGATCCTCGCACTCGTCGTCCTGGGTATTGTTTGGTTCTTCATTCGCCAACGTCTCCTCGTCAAGGGACGCGGCGCATTCATCTGCGGTCTGCGTACCTGTGGTGGCGACAAGCCGGGCTCCTGGATGCTTGGGATGGCCCGCTACGTCCCAGGACGTTTTGAGTGGTATCGAGTCCTTGACCCCCGTCTGGCACCGACAATCGTGCTTGATCGGGGGCCATTGTCATTCGTGGAACACCATCACCCAACTCGTGACGACGCCATGCCGTTCTCCGTGGATGGCGAGATCGTCACCGTGACGACTGGACGGCCGCGTCGCGCCGCAACGGTCCAGCTCGTCGTCAACCACCAGACCCTCACCGGTTTCGTGAGCTGGGCCGAGTCGGCTCCGCCCGGTGGCACCGACTACGAGCAGCAGCAGTGGCTGCTGTGACCCGCACTGCGGGGAGTCGATGGTCTGCCCTCAGGCACCCTGCTGGGCAGTATCATGCTGGGCACGTTGACTGTTGCGATCGGGAGTGTGCTCGGCGGCACGTTCCCCACCTGGGACCCAGAGCACCTCATCGCTCTGTCCACCGCCGGCTGGTTGATTGGCAACTCGGGACAGGATGAAGAGCAGGTCCGAGAGCCGGTTGAGGTAGGTGATCGCACGCATGTTGACCCCACCCGGGGTGGTCTCGGGATCGTCGGACTCCTCGAACCCGAATTCCTCGGCCGCGCGCCACGCCGCGCGCTCCGCGGTACGCACTGCGGTACGGCAGACGTGCAGCTGTGCCCCCACCTTGTTGCCCCCGGGCAGGATGAAGGATCGCAGGACCGGAACCTGCTCGTTGAATGCATCGCACCAAGCCTCCAGACGGTCGATGCTGGACTGCACGGTGCGCAGCGGTTCCCACTTGGGGTTGGCGACCAGGGGATTGGCAATGTCTGCTCCGACGTCGAAGAGCTCGTTCTGGACGATGGCAAGAGCCTCCCGCACGTCCGTGCCGAGAACACCGGAGTCGTCCAGGGCCAGAGCCAGACCGATGGCGGCATTGGCCTCGTCAATGAGGCCGTATGCCTCGACTCGCAGATCGGACTTCGCCGCCAGTGAGTTGTCGACCAGCCGAGTCTGCCCCTTGTCGCCAGTTCGGGTGTATATGTGTGACAGTGTGACCATGGGTCCAGCCTAGCTGCTGCGACTCATCACGGTGTGTGATGTCAACAGGGGTGTGACGTCGATGACGGTGTGCGGATCGTGTCGTGGCCACCAGGTCGAATCATGCCCAGCCGTGCCAACCGGTCCACCGAACTGACGTCATTGACCCGGTGGGCGAGCCGTTCACCATCCAAGCATCATCGCTCGGTACCCTTCTGGGGGAGGTACCGTATGAAAAATCGTCGTGGACCCTACGTACCCGTTGCAGGGGTTGTTCTCACGGCCCTGACACTGAGCTCGTGCGCCACCCAGTCCGCCTCCGAGCTCGCCGAGCAGCGGTCCGGGCGTGTGTCGAACACCACAGCCACGTCGTCGGCTCCCTCGCAAGTACCACAGACATCGAGCACTGCTGCCAACCGTGTCCCGAGAGAGACCACTGCGGCTGCCTCAAAGGCCCCGGCCCCCTCGGCAAAGTGCGGATACCAAGCTGTCGACTCGACGGTGGCTGAGAGCCAGATGCCCGACGAGAAGGATCTGCAGACCTCGGGGACGACGCCGATGACCCTGAACCTGGGTGGTAAACCGGTTCAGATCAACCTGGATGCCAGGCGTGCACCATGTGCGGTGACATCCACTCTCATGCTCGCCACCCAGGAGTTCTACAACGGCACCCAGTGCCACAAACTCTCCACCAGCAACCCCTACTACCTGCAGTGTGGTGACCCCACCGGTACCGGCACGGGCGATGCGGGCTACTCCTTCCCCGCAGAGTCCGGGAAGAAGGGGACCTTCAAGGCAGGTACCGTCGCCATGGCACCTTCCAACCAGAATCGCAACGGATCGCAGTTCTTCATCATCTGGAAGGACAGTCAGATGAAGGGCACGTACACCGTCATCGGTTCAGTGGCCCCGGAGAGCATGCCAGTCATCACACGGATCGGCAAGCAGGGTACCCAGCCCAAGTCCAAGAAACCAGCAGCCAACACGTCGATCAGCGTCGTGACGATGGGGTGACGGCGCGCATCGGTGCACGCGCCAGACGCCCCTGCATGGGTACGAACAGGATGAGAGCGCCGGGACTCAGGCTCGGGGTGTCTGCTGCTCTGCCATCGCGAGGAAGGACTTGAGCACCTGGACGAAGACCGATGGCTGATCGGCATGCACCCAGTGTCCGCAGTTCTTCACCGTGACGCGGCGCACCTGCGCAAACAACTCCTGCATGGCAGGGTGGTACTCGTCCAGCACGTAGGGTGAGTTTCCGCCGCCCATCCACAGGACGGGCCCGTCCCAACTCCGGCCCTCGGCAGGCGGCCAGTCACCCAGGGTAGGCAGGTTCTCGGCGATGACGGGCAGATTCATCTGCCAGTACCACTGCTCCTTTGAGGCGGCGTGGACGTCCCGGCGCAGGTTCTGCAGCAGGAACTGGCGGATCGAGGCTGCTGGCTCATAACGGCTCAGATGGGCCTCGGCATCGGCCCTGGTACGCAACTGGCTCAGTGGCATGGTGAGCATGCCCTGTACGCGTGGCCCGAAGGTGTGAGCCATGTTGTAGCTCACCGGGGAGATGTCGACGACGGTGAGCGTGCGGATGAGGTCGGGATGGTCCAGGACGGTGCGCATGGCGACCTTGCCGCCCATGGAGTGCCCGAGGAGGTGCACGGGCTGACCATCGGCAAGGTCATGGATCGTCCGTGCCACGGCGTCGGACATCTGGGGATAGCTCATCGTGTCGGTCCACGGCGAGCGGCCATGATTGGGAAGGTCGAGGAGGATGGCTCGCCAGCGGTGCGGATCGGAGGCCACCAAGGCCTTCGCCACGCTCGTGAAGTTCTTGCCCTGACCGAAGACGCCGTGACACCACACGACTGGGGTCTCGCCCGCACCAATGACGGTGTGGTACAAAGTGCTCACAGTTTCTGCCTCCAACACCCACTGTGCCAGTGACGGCGCAGCGCGACCGGGGACTCATCGAAGATGGTGGGGTCATGGGGCCACGCCACGATGTGTGGGGTACCGGGGGTCACCCGATGATTGCATCCGGGACACACATAGGTCTTCACCGCCCGGTCGGCCGGCACCTTGCGGACGACGTAGCTCCCGTCCGACTTGTGCTCACTGTAGGCGTGACTCACCGGGTTGAGAGGACGGACCGGGCGCAGGTGCTTGCTTGGCCGGTGTTTTCGTCCCATGGGTTGATCCTACTGCCACTGCTCCGGCTGGTCGGGAATCTGATCGCGGGTGGCGAAGCTCAGCGCTACACTGTGCCACCGTGCGTCTTGTCATAGCTGAATGTCAGGTTGACTACACCGGCCGTCTCACCGCCCACCTTCCATGGGCCAAGCGCCTGCTCATCGTCAAGGCGGACAACTCGGTGAGCGTCCATGCCGATGACCGGGCCTACAAGCCACTCAACTGGATGAGCCCGCCATGCACCCTGACCGTCCGCGAACCCGATGAGCACGAGAAGCTGTGTGCTGTACCTGCGGCTTCGCAGCTGGGCTCGGCCGGTGAACGTTCGTCGGGCACGGCCGCCGGTGACGCCACGCACGCCGACATCGAGGTCACCCAGGTGTGGGAGGTCAAGGCCAAGAGCGGGGACCAACTGCACATCCTGCTCGGCGAGATCCACCTCGACGTCACGGAGGATCTGGGGATTGATCCCGGCCTGCAGAAGGACGGGGTCGAGGCTCATCTGCAACAGCTCCTTGCCGAGAACCCAGAGACCTTCGGTACCGGATGGTCCTTGGTCCAGCGGGAGTACATGACCCCCATCGGGCCGGTCGACCTGCTGTGTCGCAATGCCGAGGGTGTCTATGTTGCCGTCGAGATCAAACGACGTGGTGAGATCGACGGGGTTGAGCAGCTCACCCGATACCTAGACCTGCTCAACCGGGACCACCTGCTGGGCGATCATGTGGACGGCGTGTTCGCCGCCCAACAGATCAAGCCGCAGGCACGAACACTCGCCATGGACCGCGGGATAGCCTGTGTCACCGTCGACTATGACGCCCTGCGTGGTATGGATCACCCCGAGGACCGGCTCTTCTGATCCGAGGGGCTCATGGGTTGGCCAGCACACCACTGCTGCTGTGGGTTGGGGGCGGCAGCGCCGGGAACTTGGATGTTCCGGCGCTGCCCGCGACTCAGTTGGGACGTTTGAGGACCCGGGTCTCCTCCGCATTGGGATCAATGACCGTGGTGGGGGAGTCGAGTGATGAGGATGAGGCGGCATCGTCGGAGGCGGAGTCCTTGTCTGCGTCGGTGTGCACATCCGGCCTGGTGGACTCCGGTGACGTGGCATCGGAGGACTCCTGGGTGGGAGTCGCAGAGATCTCGACGTCGTCGAAGGGATCGGTGTTGGGGAAGTCGGCCTTGGACTGCTCGGCGAGGGCCTTGAGGTTGCTGAGCTGATCGATGGTGGCATCCTTGCGCTGCTGAAGGGCTGCGATCTCACGCTGCAGCTGCTCCTTGCGCCAGGCGTACTGTTCCTCGATGCGTTCCTTCATCATCGCGGACTGACGGTGGACGGCCGCAATGCGTTCCTCGGCCTCCTTCGAGGCCTGGGATCGCTTCTCATCGGCCTCCTTGACGGCGAGCTCGCGAATTCGCTGTGCCTCTGCGACCTGCTCGCTCACCTCCTGGGCGGCTCGGTCCTGTTGCTGTTTGGCCTGGTCCAGCAATTCGCCCAACGTGGAGCGGGCATGTTCCTGATGGTGCTTGGCCTCGGAGAGAATGCTCTGGGACTCCTCCCGGGCATCGGCAAGGATCCGTGCGGCCTCGTGACGGGATTCCTCGAGGATCTGCGTGCCACGGGCTCGGGCATCGGCGATGATCGACTCAGCCTGGGTGTTGGCCGACTCGATGGTGGACGTGCTCTGCGTCCTTGCCTGGTTGACGAGGGTCTCTGCCTGTTGTTTGGCCTTGGCGACGACGTCCTGGCTCTCCTTGGACGACCTCTCGAGCAGGCTTCGCTGGCTGGACAGTGCGGCGACCCGGATGTCATCGGCCTCCGTCTGGGCCGAGGATCGCATGTCGGCCGCCACTCGTCGGCCTTCCTCCTTGATGCGTTCGGCCTCGTGACCAGCCTTGGTCACCAAGGCGGTGGCCTGGGCCTCTGCAGCGGTGAGGAGACCGGTGGCATGCTCGCCAAGTCTGGTGAAATCGGTCTTGGTGGCATCACGCTGTGCCTCGCTCACCTTGCGACGCAGTGTGCGGGTGAGCTGCTTGAGGGTCGAGACCTGTTGCTCGATCTCATGGACGTAGTTGTCGACGCTGGTGCGGTCGTAGCCCCACATGGAATGAGCGAAGCTACCAGCTGCACTGGCCCGGTCGTCAAAGAGATTGAGGCCAGTCTCCTCGTCCAGGGCAGCATCATCATTTGGATCCACGGGATTTGTCACGGCAGTAATCCTTCCACCCTCAGAAGTCGCGCATCAGTGATAGGACAACGTTATCAACGTGCGCAAGACCATCATCGGATGTCACCGGGCGCGTCCGTGCGACCAGGTGTTTCACGTGACGTGAGACGACTTCTCCGGCTCTCTGCGGGATGGTAGTGATGGCCTGTGATCCGCAGATCACAGGCCATCAGACGCTCAAGGGCACAGGTGACGTCAGATCAAAGATCTGTCTCGACGTCACCGATCATGCTCACTTGTCCTGCTTGTAGGGCATTCCTCCGGCCGGGGGCTCGGTGACCTCGACGAGGATGCCGCCGGTGTACTTCGGGTGCAGGAAGATGACGCGCGATCCAGCCGTACCGATGGAGGGCTCACCGATGAACACGGCGCCACGCTCCTTGAGCACCTCGATGGTCTTGTCCAAGTTGTAGGTGCGGTAGCACACCTGCTGGATCATGTTCTTGTTCTTCGAGATGTACTTGCCGATGGTCGAGTCCTCGCCGAGCGGGGCGAGCAGCTGGACGACGGTGGTCTCCTTGCCGAACTCGCCGGTGGCGATCATGGCTTCCTCGACACCATGTCCCTCGTTCTTCTCACGAAGCAGGACGTGGAAGCCCAGCACGTCACAGTGATACTTGATGGCCTCGTCCATGTCCTTGACGGCGAAGCCGACATGGTCGACGCATGCGAACGGATCGTTGTTGAAGTTCTCCATGGCGCCCATTCTTCCACGTTGCTCGCGTCAGGGAACTCTGGGGTGCAAAAATATGTGTGACGGGAAATGTGCATGCGTCGAGCACCTCCCGTCGAGTTCTGAACGCACACCAGTGGTGGGAGATTGATGGCAAAAGCTCGTCCACTGCGGCGTTTCCCCGCCCACCCGGGTGGGCAAGTGCACGAGAATGTCATCCGTGAGCCCCTCGAGCTCGTGGGCCTCGATTCACTCCGACAGGGCAGACGACTAGGAGCCAGTGGATGAAGAAGATCGTTCAGACGACGCTGTGGGTGTTCATTGTCGTCTTCTGCCTGTACTACATCTTCACCAACCCGCAGGGGACAGCTGGCATCGTACGTGGCTTCTTCACCGGGATCATCGACTTCGTCAAGGCGCTGGGCGGGCACAGCTGATCAGTCGTGTCGGATCTGTTGCATCGCTTTCTGTTCCCCGACGTCGATCGCCACCTGCTCACCGACGATGGGGAGTACGTCATAGACGAGGTCGAGAAACACTGGATCGTCACCGTTGTGCCAGTGCTTGCCCTCACGGCGTCCGTGCTGTGCTTCCTGTCGATGTGGCAGCTCGGCCACTGGTGGATCATCGGCCTCGTCGTCGGGTTGGTGTGTCAGGGATGGGCCGTGCGTGAGCTCTACCTGGCTCACATGGATCGGTTCGTCATCACGAACATGAGGGTGTTCCGGGTGCACGGCATCGCCGACAAGCACATGGCAACGATGCCGATGAGCCGCATCCTTGACATCACGGTGGAGCAGCCCCTCATGGGACAGATCTTCGGGTACGGCCACTTCATCTTCGAATCCGCTGCCCAGGACCAGGGACTGCGCGTCATCAGTCACGTCGGGCATCCCGAGCAACGTGACCTCATCATTCAGAGCGCCACCCAGCAGGCGGGGCTGCGCACCAACATCGCCCATCCCCGGTGAACCGCCCTGCACGGTGAACGTCCTGGAGCGATCGGCCAAGGAGGCCAATGGCCCTGCGGACCTCGGTGACGGGGGCGTCCGTCCCTCCCGGGGGTGGCATTCCCGATGGCTGCAGAGCCTGGCGGCAGCTGAGCGAGAACCCGGTGGAGTCCCGGTACCGGGACTCCACCATCGATGTCCACCACAGGGTGGACAGCCCCGTCAGACCAAGTGAGGAATCAGGCCAGTGCCTGCGCGACGACCTCGCGGGCCTGGTCCTGCACCCGGGCCAGGTGGTCGGCGTCGATGAGGGACTCCGCATAGATCTTGTACTTGTCCTCCGTGCCGGAGGGGCGGGCCGCAAACCAGGCGTGTTCGGTGACGACCTTGATGCCTCCGATGGCGGCACCGTTGCCCGGGGCCTCGGTGAGCACCCGTTGCACCTTCTCGCCAGCGACGTCACTGACCTTGACGTCGTCACCGGAGAGCTTCTTGAGTCGTGCCTTCTGCTCTCGGGTGGCGTCGGAATCGACTCGGGCGTAGTAGGACCTGCCGAACCTCTCCTCGATCCCGGCGTAGATCTGCGACGGTGACTGGCCGGTGACGGCCTTGATCTCGCTGGCCAGCAGGGCCAGCAGGATGCCGTCCTTGTCAGTGGTCCAGGTGAGTCCGTGACGATCGAGGAAGGACGCACCTGCCGATTCCTCGCCACCGAACCCGAGCTCACCACTCATGAGCCCCGGGACGAACCACTTGAACCCCACCGGAACCTCCACCAGACGCCGTCCCAGGTCGTCTGCCACGCGGTCGATGAGGCTGGAGGAGACCAGGGTCTTGCCCACGGCCGTGTCGGTGGACCACTCCGGCCGATGGGAGAACAGGTAGTTGATCGCCACGGCCAGGAAGGCATTGGGATTCATGAGACCGAGGTCCGGGGTGACGATGCCGTGCCGGTCGGAGTCGGCATCGTTGCCGGTGGCGATGTCGTAGGCATCCTTGTTGGCAATGAGTGAGGCCATGGCGTTGGGCGAGGAGCAGTCCATCCTGATCTTGCCGTCGGTGTCCAGGGTCATGAATCGCCAGGTCGGATCGACCTCGGGGTTGACGACGGTGAGGTCCAGTCCGAGGTTCTCGGCAATGTACTGCCAGTACTGCACCGAGGCACCGCCCAGCGGATCGGCGCCGATGTGCACCCCAGCCTGCGCGATGGCATCCAGGTCGAGGGCACTGCGCAGGTCATTGCAGTAGGCACTGCGGTAGTCGAACCGGGTGACCTCACCAGAGACCGAGTCGTAGCTGCGACGCTTGATCCCGCTCGGGGCAGCCATGAGCGCGTTGGCACGCTCGGCGATCCAACTCGTGGCATCCGTGCCGGCCGGGCCACCATGTGGGGGGTTGTACTTGAAGCCTCCATCGCGCGGCGGATTGTGCGATGGGGTGACGACGATGCCGTCGGCCTGGGGCCCGTCGTTCGTGCGGTTGTGCATGATGATGGCTCGGGAGACGGCTGGGGTGGGGGTCCACTCGTCCTCGCGTTCGGCGATGACCTCGACGTCATTGGCGCACAGCACCTCGATCGCCGTGCGCCAGGCGGGATCGGACAGGGCGTGGGTGTCCTTGCCGATGTACAGCGGACCGGTGATGGACTTGCCGGCGCGGTACTCGACGATGGCCTGGGTGGTCGCGGCGATGTGGAGGTCGTTGAAGGCGCCGTCGAAGGCGGAGCCTCGATGTCCGGAAGTACCGAAGACAACTTTCTGGTCGGGATTCTCCGGATCCGGGACGATGTCGTGGTATGCCGCAAGGAGCGCGTCCACGTCGATGAGGTCTGATTCCTGGGCGGGTTTGCCTGCGCGTTCGTGTGCCATGTCCCCATCTTGGCACCGTGGATGGGGGGATGGTCGGATTCGGATCAGGTTGGGTTGATCGTTCTGATTGAATGGGGGCATGTCTTCGCAATCCTTCAACCGACCCGGAGCCGTCGATCTGTCCGAACTGGCTCGCAATGCCGGCGAGGCCCCCACACCGGGCGCACCATCCACCACTGCAGCAGGCACTTCCGGTCAGACATGGGTCACCGAGGCCACTGAGGAGAACTTCAACGAGTTCGCCCAGAAATCCGTGCAGTACCCCGTCCTCGCGCTGTTCACCTCACCGCGTGCCCAAGGTGCCGATGCAACGGTGTCCGCCCTGGCCCGGATCACCGACGAGGCCCAAGGGCGCTGGCTCATGGTGACGGTCGACGTTGACGCCAATCCGCGTCTGGCACAGACCTTGGGAATCCAAGCCGTACCGATGCTCGTTGCCATCATCGGTGGTCAGGCCGCTCCGCTGGCCCAAGGGACGATGGATGAGAACCAGCTGCGTCAGATCACCGACCAGGTGGCCCAGGCTGCCGTGTCCTCCGGCATGGTGGGGCGGGCCGAGGCCATCTCGAAGCCGAGTACCACCACTGCCGCCGAGGAGCAGCCGAAGGACGATCCTCGTACTGCCCAGGCCGAACAACTCATTGCCGACGGCAAGTTCGACGAGGCAGTCGCTGCCTACGACGCGCTGCTCGCCAATCAACCCAATGACGCCGTCCTCAAAGCGGGACGGGCCGGTGCCGCCGTGCTCGGACGACTTGCCGGCACCGACCCGCGAGAACTCCTCCAGTCGGCCCAGGCCGCTCCCGATGACCTTGATGCCCAGCTCGCCGCTGCCGATGCCCAGGTACTCGGTGGCGACGTCAAGGGCGGTTTCGACCGGCTCGTCGAGACGGTGCGGCGCACCCGCGACGAGGACCGGGACCGTGCCCGTACCCGTCTGCTCGAGCTCTTCGACCTCGTGGGTCCCGACGATCCCAACGTCGCACCGGCACGACGTTCACTGGCGGCTGCCCTGTTCTGAGGAATCCCCGGTCCAGCAGGGAACGTCTGGCGTCACACCTGGCGGCCCAACCTCGACGTCATGATTTCGAACAGCCCCTCAACGGCATGATTTCGAGTAGTGGAGCATCATTCGTAGCATTGGCCACATGGATCTCTCGACGTGCCAAGCCTTCCTCCTCGATCTTGACGGCGTCCTCACCCCGACCGCTGCCATCCACATGCGGGCATGGCAGCAGATGTTCAACGAGGTCTTCAGCTCCCACGGTCTACCTGCCGACTGGAGTGATGAGGACTACTACCGTCACGTCGACGGCAGGCCCCGGTACGACGGGGTGCGAGCCGCCCTGGTCTCGCGCGGCATCGACGTCCCCGAGGGCACACCGCAGGACTCACCGGAGCAGCGCACCATCTGTGGATTCGGCAATCGCAAGAACGAGCTCTTCCTGGACGTCCTGCGCACCGATGGCATCGACCCCTATCCGGGCTCACGCCGATTCGTGGACGACCTCGTCGCTCGGGACGTCGCCCGGGCCGTCGTCTCCTCCTCCCGCAATGCCACGGACGTCCTGGCAGCTGCCGGACTTGCCACGGCGTTCACCGTCGTCGTCGACGGCGTACGCGCCAAGGCCGAAGGACTTGCCGGAAAGCCCGCGCCGGACACGTATCTGCGTGCCGCCGAGCTGGTGGACATCGATCCAGCTTCCTGCGCCGTCGTGGAGGACGCTGTCAGCGGGGTGCAGGCCGCCGTGGCCGGAGGAGTCGGTGTGGTCATCGGCGTCGACCGTGGCGTGGGAACCGATGTGTTGCGCGACAACGGTGCAACCCTCGTTGTCAACGATCTTGAGGAGCTGCTGGCATGAATGACGTCGATCCGATGGATCGCTGGCGATTTCCCGATGACCCGTGGGCCTTGGTCGAGACCGCCCCGAGCACTCGGGACCTGGGCCACACCGAGACACTGTTCGCCTTGGGCAATGGATATCTCGGCATGCGTGGAAATCCCCCGGAAGGACGGGACTCACACTTTCATGGCACCTACATCAATGGGTTCCACGAGACCTGGGACATCCACCACGCCGAGAGCGCCTACGGCTTCGCCAAGACCGGCCAGACGATCGTCAACGTTCCCGACGCCAAGCTCATGAAGCTCTACGTCGACGACGAGCCCCTGCTGCTCAGCATCAACGAGATCCAGTCGTACAAGCGGTGGATCGATTTTCGGGAAGGCGTGTTGCGCCGCGAACTCGTGTGGCGCACCCCAGCCGGAAAACTGGTGCGCGTGGCCACCAACCGCATGGTGTCCATGACGCATCGCCATCTTGCACTCATGGACATCGAGGTGACGATGCTCGAGGGCGATGCCCCGGTCGTCATCAGCTCCCAGATCCTCAATCGCCAGGACGGTATGGACGAGTACCGCAACGCGGATCTCGCCATGGGATCGGGGGAGGACCCCCGCAAGTCACGCCAGTTCACCGAACGGGTGCTCAAACCCCAACTGCACTGGAACTCCGACCAACGCATGATCCTGGGGTTCCAGACCGCCAAGTCCCGCATGACCCTGGCGGTGGGTGCCGATCACACCATTGACACCGACAACAGCTACGAAGCCCTCATCGACACCAGCCCGGACATCGGAAAACGGGTGTACCGCGTCGAGGCCAGGCAGGGGATTCCCATCCGGGTGGGCAAGGCCGTGGCGTACCACAGCTCACGCCAGGTGCCGGTACGTGAGCTCTTCGACCGGGTGCGGCGTACCCTGGACCGCGTTCGGGAACAGGGGTACGAGTCCTACGTCCAGGATCAGCAGGAGTGGTTCGAGGACTACTGGCGTACCGCCGACATCCAGGTTGACGGGGCCCCGCCCGGTACCCAGCAGGCGGTGCGGTGGAACCTCTTCCAGATAGCCCAGGCGACAGCACGTGCCGACCAACGGGGCATCCCGGCCAAGGGAGTGACGGGATCGGGCTATGAGGGCCACTACTTCTGGGACTCCGAGGCCTACGTCATCCCGATGCTCACCTTCACCCACCCACGGCTGGCCGAGAATGCGTTGCGTTACCGCGTCAACACCCTTCCCGAGGCACGGCTGCGCGCCCGCGAGGTGTCCCAGCGTGGCGCGTTGTTCCCGTGGCGCACGATCACTGGTGAGGAGGCGTCTGCCTACTACGCGGCCGGTACTGCCCAGTACCACATCAACGCCGACATCGCCCACTCCCTGCTGCTGTATGCCCGGGCGAGTGAGGACAAGACCTTCCTGTACCGGGATGGTGCCGAAGTACTCGTCGAGACGGCTCGGCTGTGGGCCGACCTGGGATTCTGGCGCACCAACGGGGAACGGCAGTTCCATGTTCACGGCGTCACCGGTCCCGACGAGTACACCACGGTCGTGGACAACAACTTCTACACCAACGTCATGGCGCGTGCGAACCTGGCCGACGCCGCTCGTGTCATTCGACGGATGAAGGTCGAGGATCCGCTGTGGTACCAGCATCTCGTCGACGAGCTCGATCTCGACGAGTCCGAGATCGCCTGCTGGGAGGAGTGTGCGGCCGGGATCGTCATCCCCTTCGACGAGACCTTCGGGGTGCACCCCCAGGACGATCAATTCCTCACCCGGGAGCTGTGGGACCTCTCGCAGACCCCGGAGTCGAGCCGGCCGCTGCTGCTGCACTACCACCCCCTGGTCATCTACCGCCACCAAGTGCTCAAGCAGGCAGATGTCGTCCTGGCACTCTTCCTCCAGGGCGACCAGTTCACCGACACCATCAAGCTTGCCGACTTCGAGTACTACGACCCGATCACGACGGGGGACTCCAGCCTCTCGGCAGTGGCACAGTCCATCATCGCCGCCGAGGTGGGGCACCAGGAGATGGCGATGGACTACTTCCGGGACGCGCTGTTCTGCGATCTGGCCAACATCCATCACAACTCCGACGACGGGGTGCACGTCGCCTCGGCAGCGGGGATCTGGGGATGCCTGGTACAGGGATTCGGAGGGATGCGGTGCGACCGGCAGAATCTGAGGTTCGATCCACGTCTGCCACAGGGTTGGACGTCGATCCGGCACCACATGGTGCTCGGCAACTCCGACATGTCCATCATCGTGGAACAGGACGCCATCACCTTCCAGATCCTCTCGGGTCGAGACCGCGACGTCACGGTGCGTGGCAAGCTCCACCACATCGGATCTGAACCGGTGCGTGTGCCGCTGGCCGATCAGGGTCCGGTACGGGCCAGACTGCACGGTAGCCATCCCGTGACCGGACTGCGCAGGGCGGATGGTTCCCTGGTGACCTCAGAGGTGCCAGATCTCCCCATGCCAGCAAGCGGTGTGCCGCTGGACACCAGCCGAGGCTGACGTCTTCCCATTCGAGCTGAGGAGGCGGGGTGGACGAGTCTGCCCATCCACCCCGCCGTACGTGTGACACCGATGGGCCCATGAGAACCCCTGCGCTCTTGAGAACTGATGGGTTCTCGCTGATCGAGGTTGCCCCTGCTGGGCCTGTTCCGGGACTCTGTCTCCAGGCCCAGCTTCGATCACCTCGTGACAGTGATCACCTGGGACTCGGTCGTCACCGTGTCGGCCGGATGCCCCTCCACCGTGGTGAAGGCGAATCCATTGGTCACCAGCACTGGGGTGATGTTGGAGTAACCAGCCTCCTTGATGATCTGGGGATCGAAGGTGACCAGCGGTTGTCCGGCGCGGAACGCCTCACCAGCCTTCACGTGCACGTCGAAGCCCTTGCCGTCCAGCTCGACGGTGTCGATGCCGATGTGGATGAGCAGTTCCACGCCGTTGTCCAGTTTCAGTCCCAGGGCATGGCCCGAGTCGGGAGCGGTGAGCACCGTGCCCGTGGCTGGGGCGACGACCGTCGTCGACGTCGGATCGATGGCAATGCCCTGACCGACCACACCGGTGGAGAAGACCGGGTCGGGGACCTCCTCGATCGGTAGTGCCCGACCGGCCACGGGAGAGGTGATCTGGATCAGTGCCTGGTCCGCGCCAGAACTGGTGGGCTCGGTGCCCCCATGACCCATCGGTACGTCAGCAGGAGTGGCGGTGCCAGGTGTCGTCTGGTCGGCAGACGACACGGCAGCAGAGGTCTCGACATCGGAAACCTCGCCAGTCCCAGTGCTGGTACCGACACTGACGGGGGTGGCTGCTGCCGGGATCGTCACCCCGGCCGTGCCGTCCTCGCTCACCGTCTGGGGATCCTGGTAACCACGGAGGAAGACCAGCAGACCCGAGATGACGAAGGAGGCGGCAATGGCAACACAGTACAGACCGATCTTGTCGAAGGCCGGAATCGTCAGCAGGGAGGTGAAGATGAATGCCTGGGTGTGCAGCCCGCCACCAATGCCGATGATGACGCCGCCCACGAGACAGCCGACCAACATGGACGGGTAGATCCGCTTGTACCGCAGGTGGATACCGTACAGACTCGGTTCCGAGATGCCACCGAGCAGGCCAGCCGCCAGGGCACCGACGGCCGTCTGGCGCATCGTCTCCTCATGATTCCTGACCGACAGGGCCAGCACCCCGGCCGTTGCCCCGAAGCAGGCGAAGTTCCATGCCCCCATCGGCCCCTGGATGTAGTCGTAACCCAAGGTCTGGATGTTGAGCAGCATGACGGCGTTGAGTGGCCAGTGCAGGCCCAACGGCACCATGAATGGGTAGGCCAGCGGAATGATGATGGCGAAGATGAGTGGGTTGAAGGTGTTGACGGCAGCCAGCCCCTTGGCCAGGTAGGCACCCAGATAGACGCCGATCGGGCCGATGAGGAAGGCCGTCAACGGGATCATGACGAGCAGTGACAGGAAGGGCACGAAGATGAGCTGCACGCTCTGCGGAATGAGTTTCCTCAACCCCTTGTAGAGCGGGCCGAGCACCGCAGCCATGAGCAGGGGTGGGAAGACGGTCGATCCGTAGTTGAAGATCGTCAGCGGAAGCCCGAAGACCTCGACGATCTTCACCGGGGTGCCAGCCACCGAGGCCGAGTGGGCCACAGACTCCAGACCAGTGAATCCGGGCAGCATGACGAAGGCCATGATCGCGAATCCGAGCCAAGGATCCACGTCGAGCTTCTTCGACGCGTTGTAGGCCACCATGAGCGGCAGGAAGTAGAACACCGTCTGCCACATGAGGTTGACGAACTGCCAGCTCGGGGGCAGGGTGACGCGCGAGTCGGCCCAGTTCCCGATGACCCCGGTGGTCGCCATGAGCGACATGAAGGTGATGATGAGCGAGGCACCCAGCAGGGCACCGATGATGGGACGGAACGAGTCGGAGAGGAACTCGAAGAAGGTGTCCAGCCACGAGAACCTGCCACGTGGCCCCTGGGAACGGGCAGCGGCCTTGACGTCGTCATTGCTGCGCGACGCACCCGAGTCGAGAGCCGCCATGTCCGGCAGGGCCATGATCTCCTTGTAGACGCTGTCGACTGCTCCACCGATGACGACCTGGAACCGGTCCCCGCTCTGGGGCACGGCTCCCGCGACTCCGGGAATCCTCTCGACCGCATCCTTGCTGGCCCTGGATCCGTCGATAAGTTGGAACCGCAATCTCGTGGCACAGTGTGTGAGGCTGCGAACGTTGCTCGCCCCACCCACTGCCTCGATGATCGCGGCAGGTGTTGAAGACATGTGATGACGCTTTCTGTCCGATCGTGTTTGAAATTGTGCGACTCATCATACGACATCGCCCACACCACGGACACCTGTGCCACTTTCCGCTGAAAACCTGGTCGCAGACAACGACTTGCCCACGACCAGGTCACACCGCAACCGTGCCACCACACTGCGGTGAGAGGTCAGTACTGCTGCGTGTCCTCCGGTGTGAAGCGCAACCAGACCGATCCCAACGGCGGTACGCACACCGTGGCCCGAGCCGGCCAGGAGTCATTGTCGGCACAGGGATGTGCCACCACACGACCAAGATTGCCGAACTGTCCGGTACCGTCGTATTCCGCGGCATCCGAATTGAAGATCTCCTGCCACACACCTGTGCGGGGCAGCCCGATGGAGTACTGGGTCTGCGGGTTGGGGGAGAAGTTCGTGAGACAGGCGATGGTCTCCCCATCCTCGGAGCGCCGCAGCCAGGAGAAGACGTTCCCCCCGGCGTCATTGGCGTTGATCCAGGTGAAGCCACGCGGATCCGAATCCATCTGCCACAGCGCCGGATGCTCCCGGTAGATGTGGTTGAGATCACGGAACATCCGTTTGAGACCGCCATGACCCCACAGATCGGCGACGAACCATTCCAGGCTCGTCGACTCGTCGAACTCGTGACGCTGACCGAACTCGCAACCCATGAAGATGAGCTGTTTGCCGGGGAAGGACCACATGTAGGAGTAGTAGGCGCGCAGTGAGGCGAACTGACGCCAGTCGTCACCATCGACCTTGTTGATCATGGAGCCCTTGCCGTGCACGACCTCGTCGTGACTGATCGGCAGGATGAAGTTCTCCGAGTACTGGTAGACCATCGCGAAGGTCATCTCGTTGTGATGGTACTGGCGATGGAACGGGTCGAGCTCAAGGTAGCGCAACGAGTCGTTCATCCACCCCATGTTCCACTTGAACCCGAAGCCCAGGCCGCCCTCGTCGACCGGTTTGGTGACGCCGGGGAAACTCGTGGACTCCTCGGCGATCATGGTGATTCCGGGGAAACGTTGGTAGAGATGGCTGTTGACGTAGCGCAGGAAGTCGATGGCCTCCAGGTTCTCCCGACCACCGTACTTGTTGGGCACCCACTGGCCCTCCGCACGGGAGTAGTCCAGGTAGAGCATCGAGGCCACGGCGTCGACGCGCAGGCCATCGACGTGGAACTCGTCGATCCAGTACAGGGCGTTGGAGACGAGGAACGACTTCACCTCGTTGCGACCATAGTTGAAGATGTAGGTGCCCCAGTCCAGGTGCTCGCCCTGACGTGGATCGGCATGCTCGTACAGGGCCGTGCCGTCGAAACGTCCCAGTGCCCAGTCGTCCTTGGGGAAATGGCCGGGCACCCAGTCCATGATGACGCCGATGCCCGCCTGGTGCAGCTTGTCGATGAGCAAACGCAGGTCGTCGGGGGTGCCGTAGCGGCTGGTGGGGGAGAAGTAGCCGGTCACCTGGTATCCCCATGACGGGGCGAAGGGGTGCTCGGCCAGTGGCATGAACTCCACATGGGTGTAGCCCTGCCACACGAGGTACGAGACGAGCTCGTCGGCCAGGTCACGGTAGGTGAGCCCGGCACGCCAGCCACCCAGATGCAGCTCGTAGATGCTCATGGGCTCCTGGTGAACGGCGGAACGTTCTCGCCGGGCAATCCACTGCGCGTCGTTCCAGGTGTGGTGACTGGCGGTGACGATGGAGGCATTGCCAGGAGCCTGCTCGCTGAATCGGGCCATGGGGTCGACCTTCTCGTGCCAGTTGCCCCACTGGTCCTGGATGCGGAACTTGTAGAGGGTTCCCTCACCAATTCCCTCGACGAAGGTGCCCCAGACCCCCGATCCGGGGATGAGCTGCATGGGGTCACCGGTCCACCAGTTGAAGTCGGCGATGATCTCCACGGCCTGGGCGTTGGGTGCCCACACGGCGAACCTGGTGCCAGTGATCGCACCCCGCTCGTCGTCATCGATGGTGACGACGTGGGAACCCAGGCGTTTCCAGCACTCGGTGTCTCCACCGGAGTGAAAACCCTGCAAGTCTGTTCCGGTGAGGCCACCGAAGGGGTCGTGCGCCATCTCGTCTCCTAGATGTGTGGTCGCCAGATGTGTGGATCGTTGTTGCCAATCTACCGGGTGGGTCACCGAAAAGGCTGGTCAATTCCCGGATTGGTCGTGTACCGGCTGGCGCTGGTCCACGTGCCGATCCTGGTCAGCCGATGAGCTCATGCAGCGCCGTCAAGGGCACATCGATCCATTCGGGACGATTGAGTTTCTCGTACACCGTCTCGTATATCGCCTTGTCCGCCTCATAGGCAGCAAGGATGTTGCGCTCCTGATCGGTTGCGGCGCCATATCCGTCCAGGAAAGCGGCTCGTGCGCATCGGTACCACTGCTGGGACTCGGTGCTGTGCGGGTCGGGGGTCGCGCTGGTGGCGTAGGAGAGGGAGCGCACCATCCCGGCGACGTCCTTCCAGCGAGAATCCGGTTGTCGGCGTTCCCGTGCCGTCTTGAGCGGCTCACCCTCGAAGTCGATGATGCGCCAGCCGTCGTCGGTGAGCAGGGTCTGTCCCAGGTGGAAGTCGCCGTGCACCGGTTGCACCGGAACGGACATTGCCCGCAGTGGATCGAAGATCTGCACCAGTGCCGGCTGCAGGTCGGTGAGATCGGGTACCCGATGACAAGCCCGGTGGAGCCGAGCCGACATGGCGTCGGCAATGCGAGTTCCCGAAACGGTGGTCGGCGTACTGAGATCGGCCAGGGCACGGTGGATGGCGGCAAGGCCTGCTCCGATCAGACGGGCGTCGTCACCTGCATCGTCCAGACCACGGGCCCTGTCACAGAAGTACTGCCAGCCGTCACGGGGATGGGGAAGTCGCTCGACGACCATGGCGAGATCGGTGGTGAGGGCCAAGGTGATGTCGGACGGGCAGGTCGTGGGGTGCTCGGCCGATGCGACGTGGTGTCCGGGTACGCCCACCGTGGCGTGCATCGCGGCATGCACGGTGGCGACCGAGGTGACACCCGCCTCGTTGAGGCCACGGTGTCGGACGATGTCCAGGTTCTCCCCGGGCTCCAGACGGCGGAACAGTTTGATGATGAGGGTGTCGTCGAGTTCTATCGACGTGTTCGACTGCTCCCCGCCGAAGCGCCGTGCGGTGCGCACCCTCGACCCGTCCACCGGACGATAGGTGTCGATGCTCCAGTGCCCTTCAGCACCACGTGCTGTGGGATCGACGGCACCAGAGAGGATGGCCCGCGCCCAGGCCAGTAGGGCATCTGGGTCATTCGTCGCATCTCGCCACGCACCTTCGGAATCGACGAGCAGGACGTCCTCGTCGTCTTTGCTGGCCGCGCTGAGCAGGAGTTGGTAGTACTCATCCGGCCCCTCGGGGTAGCCCACGGTTGCGATGACGTGACGCACCGATGGTTCGGTGATGACCGGTGACAGAGCAGTGAGGGCGAGCAGCCGGCCGCCGCGTCCCTTGCCGGAGAACCATCGCGCGGCACTCATGTGTGCCCACAGGTGGTCGGCCGCTGGGTGGTGCGTCATCAATGGTCCTCCTCGTGGTGCAACAGGATCCAGGCAAAACCCCATCCCGCCAAGTCGTACTCCACCGTGCCAGCGGGATCCAAGGGGCCGAAGGGCTCGTCGCGCAGCATGTTGACCACCCGACGCCCACCGAACTGCGGCAGGACGCCGACGTACCTGCGCTCGTCCGGGCTGAGGTTCGCAAGACACAGGATGGTGCTCGCCCGGTCCCGGCGCAGGAAGGCGAGGATGGCCTCGTCGTCGCCACCCAGATCGATGAACTCACCGGTGCCGAACACCGGGTATCGACGTCGCACTGCGAGCATGGAGCGCAACCAGACCAGTTGGGAGGAGGGATCCTCCATCTGACGCTCGACATTGACACGTGCTGGACGGTAACCGAACTGGTCGATGACGGGCAGGTGGAATTTCTCCGGCGGAGCGTCCGAGAACCCTGCCGAGGGCGAATTGTCCCACTGCATCGGGGTGCGTACACCGTCCCTATCCGGTAGCCAGGGGTCGTCGCCCATACCGATCTCGTCGCCGTAGTAGAGCACCGGGGAGCCCGGCAGGGTGAGCAGCATGGCATGGAGCAGACGGATCTGGTCCTGATCGTTGCCCACCAGGGTTGCCAGTCGGCGGCGTATGCCGAGATTGCATCGCATGCGATCTTCCGGGGCGTACTGATCCCACAGGTATTCCCGCTCCTGCGCCGTGACCATCTCCAGGGTGAGTTCGTCGTGATTGCGCAGGAAGGTGCCCCACTGGCAGCCATCCGGGATCTGCGGGGTTCGGGCAAGGATGTCTGAGATGCTCATCCGAGAGTGCTGTCTGAGGGCCATGAAGAGGCGTGGCATCACCGGGAAGTGGAAGGCCATCTGGCACTCGTCACCGGCCCCGAAGTACTCGACGACGTCGTCGGGCCATTGATTGGCCTCGCAGAGCAGAATACGTCCCGGATATTCCCGGTCGACCATGGCCCGCAGATCCTTGAGGATCTCATGGGTTCCGGAAAGGTTCTCACAATTCGTCCCATCCTCCTCGACGAGGTAGGGCACCGCGTCGAGTCGGAATCCGTCAATCCCCATGTCCATCCAGAACCGCACTGCATTGAACATCTCGTCAATGACGCGTGGTTCGTCGAAATTGAGATCGGGTTGGTGGTGGAAGAACCGGTGCCAATAGTACTGCCCCCGTTCCTCGTCCCATTTCCAGTTGGACTTCTCGGTGTCGAGAAAGATGATGCGGGCGTCCGAGTACTTCTCATCGGTGTCGGACCACACGTAGAAATTTCCGAATGGGCCATCCGGGTCACTGCGGGAGGCCTGGAACCACGGGTGGGAGTCCGAGGTGTGGTTCATGACGAAGTCGATGATGACGCGCAGACCACGGTCATGGGCAGCATCGAGGAATGTCTTGAAGTCCTCGATCGTTCCCAGTTCCTCGCGAATCCATCGGTAATCACTGATGTCGTACCCACCATCGCGCAGTGGGGAGTCGTAGAACGGCGGGAGCCACAGGCAGTCCACGCCGAGCCACTGCAGGTAGTCCAGTTTGGACTCCAGCCCCTTGAAGTCGCCAATGCCGTCGCCATTGGAGTCCTTGAAGGAACGCACCAGCACCTCGTAGAAGACGGCAGTGCGGAACCACTGGGTGTCGGTGCGGTCCAGGGAGCCGGTGGGGCGGACGTCATCCAGCGCCCCGGCCAGCTCCTCGGCTGACATGTCGAGGACGTGCTCGTCCTTCGCAGGATCGTGTCGGTTCGGACGTGGAGCCTCACGTTGGTCGAGGTGGGGATCGTCGGAACGTGTGGGATTGGAAACGGTGTGCGACTCAGGGACAGCGTGCAACGGGATGCCTTGATGGTAGCAGGTTCGGGGTTCAGGTTCAGGGAGTTCAGATTCAGGGGACTCGGGTGCGGGAGTTGAGGCGGAGCTCAGTCGCAAGGATCAGGGTGGATCGGGTGTGCTGGGCGGGGGACGGAGTCGACTGACGGGAACCGGAGGATCGGACAGATCCACGTTCAGTGGCTGCCTCGGACGGTGAGAATGTGTGCCGGTTGAGCCGGGTACAGGTTCACCCAAGCTTGTTGGGACCAGGTGAAATCGGCTCCGGTGAGTTCATCGTGGACGTCGAACTGGGCGTCGGACCTCAGGCCAAGTGCCGCCATGTCGAGCATCACCTGGCTGCTCGCCCCCCACACCGGATCCAGGCTCACGGCAACGATGACGACGTCGGAACCGGACTTCTTGGAGAAGACCAGGATGCGATCGTCAGGGGCGTGGTGGATCGTCACGTCACGAAGCTGTTGCAGAGCGGGGTGCTCTCTGCGGATCTCGTTGAGCCGAGTGATGAGGACACTGAGATTGGGTTCACCGGAGTAGTCGCGCGGGCGGTACTCGTATTTCTCGGAGTGGTCATACTCCTCACGACCGGGCAATGGCTCGTGCTCACACAATTCGTACCCGGAGTACATCCCCCATGACGGGCTCATCGTCGCGGCCAGAATCGCGCGAATGGCGAATGCAGCAGGGTTGCCGTCCTGCAGGTAGTAGGGGTTGATGTCAGGGGTGTTGACGAAGAAATTGGGCCGATACCAGGCAGAGGTCTGCGTGGACACCTCGGTGAGGAATTCCTCCAACTCCCATTTCGCGCTGCGCCACACGAAATAGGAATATCCCTGCTGGAATCCCACCTTGGCCAAGGCCTGCATCATTTCTGGGCGGGTGAATGCCTCCGCCAGGAAGATGACCTCAGGATGACGGCGGCGCATGGTTTCCATGAGCCAGGCCCAGAAATTGATGGGTTTGGTGTGCGGGTTGTCCACCCGGAAGATCGTCACGCCGTGTGAGATCCAGAGTTCCAGGATGCGCACGCACTCGTGGTAGATGCCTTCTGGATCGTTGTCGAAATTGATGGGGTAAATGTCCTGGTACTTTTTCGGCGGATTCTCCGCATAGGCGATGGTGCCATCCACCCGGGTGGTGAACCATTCCGGGTGCTCATGCACCCAGGGATGGTCCGGGGAGGCCTGCAGGGCGAAGTCCAGGGCGACCTCGAGGCCCAGACGATGGGCATGTGCCACGAAGTGGTCGAAGTCATCGAAGGTGCCCAGATCAGGGTGGATCGAGTCATGGCCACCGTCGGCCGATCCGATGGCCCACGGAGATCCCGGATCATTCGGCCCGGCATTCAAGGTGTTGTTCGGCCCCTTGCGGAATGCCGAACCGATCGGATGGATCGGTGGCAGGTAGACGACGTCGAAACCCATGCCAGCGATCTCGTCCAAGCGTTCCTCACAATCTGCGAAGGTGCCGGAGACCCAACTGCCATCGGGATGGCGATGAGCTCCTTGGGAACGGGGGAAGAACTCGTACCACGATCCGTACAGCGCCCGACGTCGCTCGACGAGCAGGGGAGTGCGTTCCGTCGGAGTCACGAGGTCTCGGTCGGCGCACCGGGCCATGACCTCACCGAACTCCTCCCAACCGACGACGTCGGTGAGCAGGGCCTGGGCATTGCCTGCAGCCCTGAGACGACTGAGTCCCGCACCGATGATCTCGGAGTCGGTGTCATGTCCGGCATCACGGGCACGATCGAAGGCGGTTTCGGCCAGGCAAACACCCTCGGCCCGTACCAGGTCGACGTCGATGTCGGCAGCAAGCTTGGCCTGCGCGGCATGGTGCCAGGTGTGCCACAGATTCGACCATCCCTCGACATGCATGGTCCACGAACCAGTGGCGTCCGCGTGCACCCGAGCCGACCAGATGTCCAGTCCCATGGGTTCCTGCTGACACATGTCGGTACGCAGCTCACGTCCGTCCGGCGCGGTGAGTACGACGGTGGCTCCCACCGCGTCGTGGCCCTCCCGAAACACGTGCGCGGTGACCTCGAACTCCTCGTCGACGACGGCGTAGGCGGGCAGCCGACCACCTTCGACCACAGGCTGCACGTCATGGACCCCGATACGTCCGAAACCCCGCAATGGGGGCTGTCCGGGGCGATCGATGGGAGGGTCCTGGGGGTCGGGGGCGGCGTGTCGTGGCGTGCCCGTGGCGGGGGATTCCGGGATCACGGAACACTGCTGCACCGGTGTGTCCGGGGATGATTCGGGCATGTCCTCGATGCCACCGGAAACCGTGTCGCGGCCTTCATGGGTCCTGGCCGCGTCGTCATCGCGCCGATTTCGCCTCCACATGTACCCAACGGTACCGGCTCGACCCGCCTACGGCAGACTCCCGACGGCAAAATCTGCAATCGGAAGGCAGCCGCGGTTCCTCACTGCCGAGTGTCACCAGCCGGTGGCTGGCCAGTGGGGTCATCCACCAGCATCCGACCAGTACCACTGGTCCCCGGTGACTGCTCGTCGGCGGTGCCAAGACCCTGGGTCTGGGGCTCCTGGGTCGGTCGAGAGTGGTCATGAGTGCCAGCGGAGTCGTGACGGACCGTCGCACGGAATATCGTCACACTGCGTGGTGGGATGACGAACTGCGCAGCTGGGGGGAGCGGGGCGTCGATCACCTCATCGGGGCGGGCCGTGGTGAGTTCCAGCTGCCAGTTCTCCCCGAACTGACGTGCTGGCAGTCGTGCACCCAGCGGCTGATCCCCACTGTGGAACCACATGAGGAACGCCTCGTCCTCACTCGAGGAATACATGCCCAGGGTGCGACGCCCCTGGTCGTTCCACTCCTCGGTGCACATCTCCGCACCGGACTCGGAGAACCAGGCCAGGTCTGGACGCCCGGTGTCCTGGCCGTCCTCGGTGTGCACCGAGCCATGATGCCGGTACGTGTTCGGACGCAGCGCCGGATGACTGGCACGCAGTGCAACGAGTGTGGTGGTGAGTTCGGTGATGTCGGACCACTCCACGGCGTCATCCCAGTTGAGCCAGGAGATCGGTGAGTCCTGGCAGTATGCATTGTTGTTGCCGTTCTGGGTACGCCCCATCTCGTCGCCGGCGGTGATCATCGGCACCCCAGCGGCCAGGAGCATGGTGGCCATGAGATTGCGTACCTGACGGTGTCGCAGATCGACGATCGTGTCGTCGGTCGTCTCGCCCTCCCAACCGCAGTTCCACGACCTGTTGTCGTTGGAACCGTCCCGGTTTTCCTCGCCGTTGTCCTCATTGTGTTTGTCGTTGTACGACACCAGGTCGCGCACCGTGAATCCGTCATGGGCGGTGACGAAGTTCACACTGTGAGTGGGATCGGCGTAGAGGTCCTCGGAGCCGGCCAGTCGAGTGGCGAGTCCTTGCACACCACAGGTCGCCATCCGCCAGAAGTCGCGGATGTGGTCGCGGAAGTGATCGTTCCACTCGCTCCAGTGCGCACCCCATTGACCAACCTGGTACCCGTAGGGACCGATGTCCCACGGCTCGGCGATGTGCTTGACCTGGCTGAGCACCGGGTCATGGGCCAGGGCCTGTTTGAACGGATGGTTCTGATCGACGCCATGGGCAGCGTCCCGAATGAGTGTCGTGGCCAGATCGAAGCGGAAGCCGTCCACCCCCATCTGCGTCACCCAGTAGCGCAACGAGTCGAGCACCATGTCGAGCACCTCGGGCTGGGAGGTGTCCAGGGAATTGCCGCATCCAGTGACGTCGTAGTCATCACGACGGTCCTCGTTGAGTCGGTAGTAGGTGGAGTGGTCGATTCCCCGGAAGGACAAGGTGGGGCCCTCATGACCACCCTCACCGGTGTGGTTGTAGACGACGTCGAGGATGACCTCGATGCCTGCCCGGTGGAAGGCAGTGACCATGGCCTTGAACTCGTCGACCTGTTGGCCGAGACTTCCCACCGAGCAGTAGGCCGCATGGGGGGCGAAGAATCCCAAGGTGTTGTAGCCCCAGTAGTTGCGCAATCCCTTGGCCACGGAGAACGGTTCGGAGACGAAGTGGTGGACCGGCAGCAGTTCCACCGCTGTCACGCCCAGACTCACCAGGTGCTCGATCACTGCCGGATACGCCAGGCCGGCGTAGGTGCCACGCAGGTGATCTGGAACCAAGGGGTGGGTGCGGGTGTAGCCCTTGACGTGTATCTCGTAGATGACGGACTCGTCCATCGGTCGACGTCGGGCAATCGGTTCGGGAGCTGGTGAGTCCGCCACGACGATGGACAGTGGTACGCAGGCAGCCGAGTCGGTGGTGTCGGGCTCGAAATTGGACTGCGAGGTGTGATCGAGAATGGGGCCGTGGTAGTCGACACCGGCAGTGATGGCCCGCGCATAGGGGTCCAGAAGCAGTTTCGCCGGGTTGAATCGCATCCCGTCGTCGGGATTCCACGGTCCGTGCACCCGGTATCCATAGATCTGGCCAGCTCGTACACCGGGCACGTCCAGCTGCCACGCACCGTTCGTACCCCGTTCCATGTCAGTATTGGTCTGCGTACGGTCGAAGGACACGAGCACGAGCTCCACCCGTTCTGCTCGTGGTGCCCACAGTGCGAAGCGACAGCCGCCGTCATGCAGATGTGCCCCGAACATCTCGTAGGTGGGTGAGACGCTGCTCGTGGGGAGCGTGTCAGGCATGCATGGACCTTTCTGGGTTGCAGCTGCCAGTTCTTCACAGCAGGACAATGGTGACGCCTTTGCAGACTGGTCACAAATTGCCACGGCCGAGACATGGCAGGAGGAAACCCACGAATGCTAACTGACCACGGTGAAAATGCACAGTCACCGGAACGTCGAGATGTGCGCAGGCCCCGACGGACCTACCTCGACCATGCCGCGACCTCACCGCTGCGCCCCTGTGCTGCCCAAGCGATGGCAGACATCCCAGCGCTGGGCAATCCATCGGCAGTGCACGGATCTGGGCGGGCTGCTCGAGCCATGCTGGAGGACGCCCGCGAGGAGATCGCAGCCCTGCTCGGCGTGCGACCCCTGGAGATCATCCTCACCAGTGGCGGCACCGAGGCCGACGCCCTGGCGATCCTCGGTGGGCTGGCACCCCAGGGTCGGCTGTGGGCCTCCAGCGTGGAGCATCCAGCCGTGGCAGGACTGGCGGATCCCCGGCTGCTGGGCCAGCGCGTCAGCACGGTACCGGTGGACGGGCATGGGGTCGTCGATCTGGCTGGTTTCGCTGGTGGCAGAGGAATGGGGGACGGGCGGGGACCCCGGCCGGGGGATGTCGTGTCCCTCATGATGGTCAACAACGAGACCGGCGCCGTCCAACCCGTGGCCGAGATGGCACGGATGGCTCACGACGCCGGGGCGCTGGCCCACACCGATGCCGTCCAGGCCTTCGGACACATCGATGTGAACCCAGCCGAGCTCGGGGTGGACCTGATCTCGATCTCGGCGCACAAGATCGGTGGTCCCGTTGGTATCGGCGCGCTGTGGGTTCGACGTGGTGTGAACCTCGCCCCCATCACGGCTGGTGGTATGCAGCAGGCTCAGGTGCGATCCGGCACCCAGGCCGTCATGCTGGCCCGGGGATTCGCCGCCGCCGCCCGGCAGGCCGTCGAGAACCTGGACCGGGATCGAGCCCAGTGGCAGACGTGGCATGACGCCATCGTCGCAGAGGTGGGTGGGCTGCCCGGTGTTCACGTCGACGACGCCCCGCAGACCAGTCCATCGATCTGCCATCTCACCATCGACCGGGTACGTGCCACCGACCTGCTGCTCGTCCTGGACTCAGCAGGCATCGACTGCTCAGCCGGGTCAGCCTGCCAGGCCGGAGTCGCCCGGCCCAGCTCCACCATGCTCGCCATGGGGCGCAGCGTGGATGAGGCTCAGGGGGGGCTGCGCATCTCCATGGGACACACCACCACTCGCAAGGACATCGAGCAGCTGCTGGACGTCCTGCCCGGGGCGATCGAGACCGTTCGCGGGGCGCGGTAGCAGTTCTGAATGAGGTTCGTCGGCACCTAGACTTGGACGGTCGATGAACAGGAAGCCCAGGAGGAGAGACGGATGCGGGTACTCGCGGCGATGTCCGGGGGAGTGGACTCTGCTGTGGCGGCGGCACGTCTGGTGGCCCAGGGGCACGACGTCACAGGTGTGCACCTGGCCCTGTCCCGCAACCCACGTTCACAACGTGAGGGATCACGAGGCTGCTGCTCCCTGGAGGACTCCTTCGACGCACGGCGCGCAGCGGACAAGATCGGTATTCCGTTCTACGTGTGGGACTTCTCCGACCGGTTCGCCGAGGAGGTCATCGATCCATTCGTCGCCGAGTACGCGGCCGGGCGCACCCCCAATCCGTGTCTGCGCTGCAATGAGCGGATCAAATTCGCAGCCCTGCTGGAGCGTGGACTTGATCTGGGATTCGACGCGGTGGCCACCGGCCACTACGCCCGTCTGGAACGCACCGCCTCGGGCACGAGGATGTACCGGGGGATCGACGCGGGCAAGGACCAGTCCTACGTGCTCGCAGTGCTCAACCAGGAGCAACTCGCCCATTCGATGTTCCCCTTGGGCGACACCGTCAAGACCGACATCCGTGCCGAGGCTGCCGAGCTCGGACTCGCCGTGGCCGACAAGCCGGACTCCAACGACATCTGTTTCATCCCCGACGGGAACACCGCCGGATGGCTCTCGGGTGAACTCGGTGAGCGTCGGGGCGAGATCCGTGACGAATCCGGAACCGTGGTGGGCAGCCACGACGGCTATCACCACTTCACCATCGGCCAACGTCGGGGACTGCACCTCGGCGTCCCCGCCCCGGACGGCAAGCCACGGTACGTGTTGGACATCGAGCCGGTGTCCAACACCGTCGTCGTCGGTGGAGCCGAGGGGCTGTCCGTCAACCGTCTGGAGTCCATCCGTCCGGTGTGGTGCTCCGAGGAGCCTGCCGACCAATGGGACGGTGAGGTGCAGGTGAGGGCGCACGGCACCCCAGTGGCAGCGCATCTGAGGCGCACCGAGGACGGAGTGATCACCGAGCTGGCCGAACCACTGCGTGCCGTGGCACCGGGTCAGGCAGTTGTCTTCTACGACGGTGATCTCGTCATCGGTTCGGCGACGATCTGTGGTACGGATCGGGCTGGTACGACGGCTGCGCTGGCCAGACAGGACAACCGAGCCGTGCCGGACACGACCACCCCGGACGCGACTACCACGGTGCAGTCATGACGATGCATGCCCGAACCATCACCCGCACCCGACCGACGAGGAAGGTTCGATGAGAGCCACAACGATCGGGTCCCTGCCAGGCACCGACATGCGCGGTTGCCTGGCAGAGGTTGCCGAACTCTTCGATGACCTCATTGCCCTGCCAGAGTTGCCCGCGCGAGGAGCGTCGGCTGGCATGGCTGGGCGCCTGACGGCTGTGCTGTGCGGACTGGACGTGGACCTGGGGCCCGGCGGTTGGCGATTGGCGGACAGCTCCGATGCGGCACATCGTCGGGCGAGCGCCCTGCTGAGGCAGGATCTCGACGATGTCGAGGAGACGCTTGCCGACAGCCGGGCGTGCGCCAAGATAGCGTTCTGTGGCCCGGTGACGGCAATGGCCCTCCTGCACCTGCCACGCGGTGAGATCGTCCTTGCCGATCATGGTGCCGTGCGCGAGGTGGTGCAGAGCATGGCAACCGGTCTCGCCGAACTCGTCGACGAGCTGCATCGACGCATGCCACAGGTGGAGTGGACGCTCCAGCTGGACGAGCCAGCTCTGCCCGCAGTCCTGGCTGGACGGATTCCCACGCAGTCCGGACTGCACACCCTTGCGCCAGTGTCCATCCACGAGGCCCGGCGGAGCTGGCAGATCCTCACCGAGGCATTGGACGGCATCGCGGTTGCCCTGCACTGCTGTGCGCCGGGGGTGCCGCTGGAGGAGCTGGGAACCGCCATCGACCCAGTGTTCCTCGACCTCACGGCGGCACTGGCCACTGGATCGGGCACGGGCATGGACACGGTGGCCGTCCGTCTGGAGGCTGGCCGGCAGGTGGGGCTGGGCGTCATTGCCACTGACGTTCCAGACGTCGTCGTCCCGGCCGATCGCATCATCACCACAGTCGTACAGCTGACTCGGCGGTGGGGAATCGATCCTGCCCTCGTGGTGGACCATGGTCTGCTCACCCCGGCATGTGGCCTGGCCGGCTGGTCGGTGCCGGCGGCACGCGAACAGATGCGTCAGCTCACCCGGGCGGCACGTCTCGTCGACGAACAACTTGGGTACGGAAAGTAGCGTGACCATCGTGGGTTTGTTCTCCAATCTTGACCTCAACGGTGACACACCGACGCGTGTCCAACCCCAGCCTGGCTCGCTGCGCCCCACATCAGAGCCAGGACAGTCCCAGCCTGGCCAGCCGCCGGCATCTGGACAGATCCAGTCGGGGACGGCACCCCCACATACGTCTGACCCAGCGCACCTCGAATCAGGTCATCCTCAGCCCTCGCCGTGGGCCCCGCGTGGGGTGCCGTCCATCCGTCGCAAGAAGGTGCAGCGAGTGGTCGTTCCCATCGCATTCGTCCTGGTCCTCACAGCTCTGGTGGCTCAGGGATACTACTTCTTCACCGCGATGATGGGCTGAGCAGCCTGGGGCGGGACGACAGCGATCGACGATGCCCAGCAGGTCCTGCCTTGGATGAACCGGTTCGAGGACCTGCCTCAGATGAACAGGTCGATGCCCCACACCGTGGCCAGCGCCAAGGCATAACACCGCAGGAAGAAGCCGATGACCATGGTGATCATGAAGGGCACGGTGCGCATCTTCGTCGTTGCCGCGTAGATCGACGTGAGATACACCGGGGGGACACCGGTGATCGTGGAGAACATGAGGATGGCCACCCCCCACTTGGGGTGCTCCACGGCATGCGCTGCCTTGACGTTCCACCGACGCAGTTTGTCGCGCCAGGAGCCCGGTTCCACCGGTTTGGGCTCCTTGTGCCGGAACCAGCGGGAATCCTTGCCCTTGCGAATCCCCACGAAGATGACGAGCTTGCCGATGGCATGGCCAATGGCAAGACCGATCGAGATCTCCAGAGGACCGAGCAGGCCACTGGCCAAGGAACCAACGATGAAGATCTCGGAGTTGAGAACAGGTACCAGGCTGGATGCGATACCAAAGCCCAGGGAGGAGAGAACCTCGTACCAGAAACGCCAGGTGAGTCAGGTCGACACGAAGGATCAGTTCGCCAGGGCCGCCATGTGACGCAGACGGTTGACCTCCGATGCCAGGAACACCGGGCCGCCACGGCGCCCGAGCACCAGGCAGCGTCCACCGGACAGCGGGGCAAGGGCCACCACGGTGGCGCCCCATCCAGGCATCCAGGTCTCATCGAGTTCGACGCGACGCGGCTCATCCATCGCACCGAGCACGGCGATTGCCTCACTGGTGAACTCCGGGGAGAGCGCAGTCGACGTCAGCACCTCATGATTTGGTCCGAAGAGAGTGGCCCACTGGCAGTGGAACACGGTGGGTGCCGCCTCGGTGAGCAGTTCGGCGGCATGCTGCTGGTCCTCGGCCATGCGGTTGAGGGTCGCGATGTCGGACTCCAGCCCCCAGTCCTCGAGATGGCGCGACAGCCACAGGACCTTGACCCCTTCGAGCTGGTCGCAGGTGGAGACCAGGGTGTCGGGCATGGTCTCGGTGGGCAGGGAGAGGATGAAGTCGTCAATGGCGTATCCATCGCCCTTCTCGACGATCTCCACGGCAGAGATGTCCGCGTCGACCGTCCCCATCGTCGTGGCCACCTTGCCGAGGGCGCCGGGGACGTCAGGGACCTGGATACGAAGAATGAGCACGCCCCCATTGTTCTACGTCGGGAGATCTCACCCAAATACGCGCCCGCATGTGAGACACGCCCGGGGTACAGGGGCACCTGTTCCATCGACCGTGATCGGCAGTGCCGAGACAACAGCAGGACATCAACCACTAGACTCGTGCTGTACGGCACATGCCGGACACCTTCCATCAGTCCACCTCCAGGAGAATCATCGTGGCCCTGACGCCTGATGACGTCGCCCGTCTGGCTGGCCTGGCACGCATCGACCTGACCGAGGAGGAGAAGGAGGACCTGGCCCCGCAGCTGGGACTCATCCTTGACTCGGTGGCCGTCGTCTCCCAGGTCGCCTCGGCCGACGTCCCACCCAGCTCGCACGCCCTGCCGCTGTCCAACGTGTTCCGTGAGGACGTCGTGGCCCCATCCATGCCAGTCGACGATGCCCTGGCCATGGCTCCCAAGGTCGAGGACAACAGGTTCCGTGTCCCCAGGATTCTGCAGGAGGAGCAGTGAGCGATCTCATTCACAGCACGGCTGCCGAGCTCGGTACGCTCATCGCCCGCCGCGAGGTGTCGTCTGAGGAGGTGACCCGTGCCCACCTGGACCGTATCGAGCAGGTGGATGGCCCGGTCCATGCGTTCCTCGCCGTCGACGGGGGACGCGCCATCGAGTCGGCACGCAGGGTTGACGAACGCATCGCCGCAGGTGAGAAGCTTGGTCCCCTGGCTGGCGTGCCCATCGCCGTCAAGGATCTCTTCTGCTACCGGGGGATGCCGACCACCGCTGCGTCACGGATGCTGGAGAAGTGGGTCCCTCCGTACAACTCCACCGTCGTGCAACGCTGTCTGGATGCTGGCCTGGTCGTCCTCGGCAAGACGAACCTTGACGAGTTCGCCATGGGATCCTCGACGGAGACCTCGGCATTCGGCCCCACCCACAACCCGTGGGACCTGGACCGGGTACCCGGCGGCTCCGGTGGTGGGTCGGCAGCAGCCCTGGCAGCCTACGAAGCACCCCTGGCCCTGGGCACCGACACCGGAGGCTCGATCCGCCAGCCCGCTGCCGTGACCGGCACCGTCGGCGTGAAACCCACCTACGGCGGCACCTCACGCCACGGCGTCATCGCCATGGCGAGTTCCCTGGATCAGCCCGGCCCCTGTGCCCGTACCGTCCTGGACACCGCCCTGCTGCACGAGGTCATCGGCGGCCACGACCCGATGGACCAGACCTCCATCGACCAGCCGGTGCCCGCAACCACCGAGGCGGCTCGCATCGGCGACGTCCGTGGCATGAGGATCGGCGTCGTCAGGGAGCTCTCCGGTGAGGGTTACCAGCCCGGTGTCGAGGCACGGTTCACCGAGACCGTCGAGCTGCTCACCGGTCTGGGTGCCGAGGTCGTCGAGGTCTCCTGCCCGAACTTCGAGTACGCCCTGCCGGCCTACTACCTCATCCAGCCTGCTGAGGTGTCGAGCAATCTGGCCCGTTACGACGCCATGCGCTACGGGCTGCGTCTGGACGACGATGGTGACCACAGCGCCGAGCAGGTGATGCGTGCCACCCGCGGTGCCGGCTTCGGGGCAGAGGCCAAGCGGCGCATCATTCTGGGCACCTACGCCCTGTCCGCCGGATATTTCGACGCCTACTACGGTTCGGCGCAGAAGATCCGCACCCTCATCCAGCGTGACTTCGCACAGGCGTGGCGCAGTTGTGACGCCCTCGTGGCCCCGACGACCCCCACTGTCGCCTTCACACTGGGGGAGCGCACCGATGACCCGATGGCGATGTACCGTGCAGATCTGTGCACCATCCCTGCGAACATGGCCGGTATCGCGGCCGGATCGTTCCCGTGCGGTCTGGCCGATGGGTTGCCGGTGGGTCTGCAGGTCATGGCACCGGTCATGGCCGATGACCGCGTCTACCGAGTGGGTGCGGCTGTCGAACACGCCCTGGAGGAGTCGTGGGGTCATTCCCTGCTCTCCGAAGTTCCCGACCCGGCCAAGGAGGACGCACGATGACGGCCTATGCCACCGATGATCTGCTCGACTACGACGAGGCGATGGAGCGTTTCGACCCAGTCCTGGGGCTGGAGGTGCACGTCGAGTTGTCGACGGCCAGCAAGATGTTCTGCAGCTGCTCGACGAACTCCGACGCCGAGCCGAACACGAACGTCTGCCCGGTGTGTCTGGGACTTCCCGGTTCGCTGCCGGCAATCAACGGCAAGGCCGTGGAGTCGGCCATCCGCATCGGCCTCGCACTCAACTGTGAGATCGCCGAGTGGAGTCGCATGTCGCGCAAGAACTACTTCTACCCCGACATGACCAAGGACTACCAGATCTCGCAGTACGACGAGCCGATCTGTCACGACGGCTACGTCGACCTCGAGGTGGACGGGCAGACCTATCACGTCGAGGTCGAACGGGCTCACATGGAGGAGGACGCCGGCAAGTCGCTGCACGTCGGCGGCTCGGACGGGCGCATCCAGGGTGCTCAGTACTCGCTGTTGGACTACAACCGAGCCGGTGTCCCACTCATCGAGATCGTCACCAAACCGGTACGTGGCCTGGGGGCCAAGGCGCCGGAAGTGGCTCGTGCCTACATGGCCCATCTGCGCGACGTCATGCTTGCCCTGGGAGTCTCCGAGGCACGTATGGAGCGAGGCAATCTGCGCTGTGACGCCAACGTCTCACTCATGCCCAAGGGCTCTGATGTCCTGGGGACGCGAACCGAGACCAAGAACGTCAATTCGCTGCGTTCGGTCGAGGGGGCATTGCGCTACGAGATCTGCCGTCAGGCCGCCGTACTGGCTTCCGGAGGCAGCGTACGTCAGCAGACCCGCATGTGGCAGGAGAGTGGTGAGTACACCATCGCCGGTCGCGACAAGTCCGATGCCGAGGACTACCGTTACTTCCCCGAACCCGATCTGGTGCCGGTGGCACCGAGTCGGGAGTGGGTGGAGGAGCTGCGTGCCACCTTGCCCGAGCTGCCTGCCGTCAAACGAGCCCGACTCAAGGAGCAGTGGGGATTCGACGACGTGGAGATGTCGGCCATCGTCAACGCCGGCGCCCTGGACCTCATCGAGCAGACGACCGAAGCAGGCTGTGCACCGGCCCCGGCCCGCAAGTGGTGGCTCACCGAGCTGTCCCGCCGGGCCAACGAGGCCGGCGTGGAGCTGGTCGAGGTGGGCATGAGTCCGGCCCAGGTCGCTCAGCTGCAGAACCTCGTCGACGACGGGACCCTCACCGACAAGCTGGCTCGTCAGGTCATCGACGGCGTCACAGCGGGGGAGGGCGATCCACAGCAGGTCGTGGACGCCCGCGGCCTTGCCGTCGTCTCGGACGATGCCGCCCTGGGAGCTGCCGTCGATGATGCCATCGCCGCCAATCCGGACGTCGCAGAGCGTATCCGCGACGGCAAGGTGCAGGCCGCCGGGGCCCTCATCGGCCAGGTGATGAAGGCCATGAAGGGTCAGGCCGATGCCAAGCGGGTGCGTGAGCTCATCTTGGAGAAACTCTCCTGAGACCGGGCACCCTGTTGGGGCCGGTGACGGGCGAGTCCGCACCGGCCCCAACACGTGGTGTTCATGTGCGAATGCGATGTGGGTATCGGTGTTCCTGCTCTATTCACGAGCAGCAACCGAAATCATCCACCGTCAATTTTCAGGAGGGCGACGTTCACACGCAGGGGCAGGCTGTTCTCCTCGTAGTTCTCATGCGCCCACCTTGGCAGTGACGCGGCCGTGTCGAGCACAGGCCGGTGACCGCTGGACGTGTGCACGTTCCGAACAGACCCCCATCCGACCTGATCAGATACGTCACTGAACCTGGATGGATACGCGTGTTCCCAAGCCTCGTGGTCCGGTCCCGTCGCCTCACCCAGGTTCACGAATCACGAGCCAGAGAACAATGGGGGCGTGCTCATTCTTCGTATCCAGGTCCCTGACGTCCCCGGCGCCCTCGGCAAGGTGGCCACGACGATGGGGACGGTCGACGCGGACATCTCTGCCGTGGAGATCGTCGAGAAGGGCGATGGATACGCCATTGACGACTTCATCCTCTCCCTGCCCACCGAGACCATGCCCGACACCCTGGTCTCCACCTGCGACCAGCTCAAGGGAGTCAAGATTCTGTAGGCACTATCCGGGTGCGACACCACATGCAACCCAAGCTGGATTGCCGGCGATCATCCCACCTGGTGTGCCACCCTGCCCCCGTCGTCCGTGCAGGGGTTCACCGACAGCTCCAGCAGTCAGACGGAGCACTCCGTCTGGAGGAACGCCTCGACGCTCTCACGTTCCCCAAGCACGGTGACCTGGGCGACGCTCTTTCGTCCATAGCAGTGCAGCAGCACCTCGGCAGGTTCTCCGACCACGGTGACGATACGGGATCCCGGGCGCACCATGAGGGTGTGCAGATCACCGCTCTGCCCAGTCATCTCCACCCGCACACCCACTGGGCTGCGGCGCAGGAGCAGGCGGGCATGTTGCTTGACGATCCTTGCCAAATGGGTCTGGGTCTGATGCCCCAGCTCCCGGGGTGACCACCCTTCCTCAGCCCGCAATACGTCCTCGTGGTGGACGAAGAACTCCGCCCCATTGGCGACCCGGTCGAGAAGTGGGATGCGAAACGCACTCCACGGTTTGGGGCCGCGTCGGAACTGTGCCACCCGTTCATCGAAAGTCGTTGACGCTTCCAGGCGACGTGCCCGCGCAGTTGTCGTCTCGTCCAGCAGATCGACCGCCATACCTGGAATGGCCAGTGGATCGTTCTCACGCAGCAGCATGTGGGTGAGTAGGTCGTTGGTCGTCCACCCCTTGTCGAGGGTCGGGGCATCGGGCCCCAGACGATCCAGATCCCCCGCCAGCCCGGCTCGTTCACTCTGTGCCAGAGACATCGTCGTGTCCTTTCCCGGGAGCATGGGCATGCTCGCGTCACGTTTTGCCCCATTTTGCCAGCTCCAGAGGCAACAATGTGTGACATGCCTGATGATCGACTTCCCGACTCGCGTGGTAATCGTGTGTGCAACCCAAATAATCACCACAGCACCGACGCATCCTCGACCCGTGGGGACACGATTACCACAGCTCATGATGGTTCGGTCCCCACCTCGAGCCTTGCCCCCGCCATTGCTGCCCGTCTGAGGAAGAACGATGCTGGTCTCGTGCCAGCCATCGCTCAGGAGGCCAGCACTGGAGACGTCCTCATGCTCGCCTGGATGGACGAGGAGGCGCTTGCCCGCACCCTGCGTACCCGGCGTGCGACGTACTGGTCTCGCTCTCGCCAGGAGTACTGGGTCAGGGGAGAGACTTCTGGACACACCCAGCATGTTCGTGAGGTGAAACTGGATTGCGACGCAGATGCGATATTGCTCATCGTCGATCAAACCGGACCGGCCTGCCACACCGGTACGCACAGCTGCTTCGACACCGATGTGCTGCTCCACTCTGATGATCGGTCGAGCCATGTCAATGGCACTTGATCGGTCTCTCAGGATGGACTGCCCCGGGATTTCTGACAAAAGGAAGGATCCTGACAGGGGACAAGCCACAGGTGCGGATCCTGTTGAGGTGAGTGCGCCTCCATCAGTGCTGGAGGGCTAGCCCGGTGCGCTCGTCGCCATCCTTGCGACCCATGATGCGTGAAGCTGTGGGAATGCCGCATCACGAGAATTCATACATGCCGAGATCACGATAAGGTACCCCATGGGAAGTAAACGGTACATAACCAGTTTGGTCATCTGGAAGCTTGACCCAGCAGCCAGTTTGGCTTGGTACCCAGTTGGACTCAGCAGCGTTCCTGACGCATGGTCATTGTGGTGCCCACCAAGTTCGCGTCTGGCTCGGTTCCGACCTACTGGTCCTTGGCCACCAGATCCGTCCTGACAGGTTCCGTGCGACCTGCACCAGCAAGGAGAAATCTCATGACGATCCAAGGCATGACGCCCGCAGTTGCACTGAGCATTCCCAGCCCGAATTGGAGCGGTTGGAACGTTGGTCACGTCACCATCCACATGTATGCCATCTGCATCCTCGCCGGGATCATCGTGGCGTATGTGCTCGGAACGAAGCGTTATGAGGCCCGCGGTGGAAGCTCTGAGGAATTCGATCGAATCGCGACCTGGGGGATCATCTTCGGGATAGTCGGTGCAAGGGCATATCACGTCATCACCGATCATCAGCTGTACTTCGGTCCCGGACGGCAGTGGTACCGCGCGTTGTACATCTGGGAAGGGGGCCTCGGCATCTGGGGCAGCATTGCCGGCGGCGCCCTGGCCGTGTGGGTCGTCACCCGGGTGCACAAACTGAATTTCGGCATCATCGCCGACAGCCTCGCCCCAGGCATCCTTTATGCCCAGGCCATCGGACGGTTGGGGAACTGGTTCAACCAAGAACTTTTCGGCCGCCCTACCGAAGTTCCATGGGCGCTGCGCATTGACTCCTCACACCGGCCAGTCGGGTACGAGCAATTCGCAACCTTTCACCCAACTTTTCTGTATGAGCTCATCTGGAACTCCTTGGGTGCCACGGTTCTGCTACTGGTGGACCGACGTTGGAAGCTCGACCATGGACGTCTTTTCGCGCTCTACGTCGTCGTCTACACCACAGGTCGGTTCTTCGTGGAACGACTGCGCATCGACCCTGCCAATCATGTTCAGGGATGGCGGATCAACTCGTACACCTCGATCATCGTGTGGGCAGCAGGGCTCGTCGTCTTCATCGCTCTGCAGGCCAAGTACGGACGTCACGATGGCAAGGAACCCGTCGAGCATCATGAGACCGAGGTCACCAAGAACTGACATCTGAGCTGTCCCCCACCGAGGTGAGAGCTCAAAGGCCCGTCGCGTTGAGTAACGGGATCGAGGTGCTGGCAGTTTGATGAATTTTGTTCCGGCGGTGGTGGCACATCACTACCAATGACTCGATCCTCGATTCAGCTTCGCTGACTTCCTCAGCATGACCAGGTACAGATGAGCGGCCAACCATGAGACAACTTTTGCAATTCCTGACCATTCCCTTGTGTACTGGCCAGATGCAAATGTGACTCCATTGACCTGGAGATCCAGGAACCAGCTTCATCTGCCACCTGTCGGTCAGATGAGCGGACATGGCTGCCTACTTTCTCTCTGCTGCCGTCCACGCATGTGGACAGTCCTTGTGCCCATCATGGAGAAATATTCATCTTGGGTGAACACGCTCATCCAAGATGAACAGACGTCGCCAAGACCGTCAGTCACCGTTCTGCCACGTTCCTAGATCATGAATCCTCATAATGTGGTGCGGCCAATGGGTGACTGCTCATGAAGTCGTGGCATATCAACGGCGAAATGCGCCCGGCACCACCCATAATCTCCCCATCCCCTCCCGTCGTCCATGGCTGGTCTCGTACCCTCATTTCTGTGGTGATCGTGGTGGAAAACATGAGCGATGCCAGCACGGATGTTGGTAAGTGTTTTCTCTACCAAGATGTCCACAGCGACACATCTGATCCCGGCTCTGGTTTTCCACAAGCTGGCGGGCTTGTGCCGGGGTACCGGGCTTGACCACGATAACCACAGGCATGAAGAGCTTGTATGAGCACCTTGAGCATCATGGCGTGGCCCGTATTCATCGCCACAGTCCAATACGCGGCCAGGCTGACCGAGCTGTAGCCAAGGGAGATGCGATCCGCGTCTTGCCAGGTGTGGTCGCTGCCACAGTCTTGGCCAGAGATCCCAGAACCCTGATAAGGGCACTGTGGTTGTGGCATCGTGATGTCGTACTTGTGGGGAAAGCCGCCTTGTTGATGTTGGGGATGACGTCACCCCAATCTGGAAGATCACTCGATTTCACTGGCATCTCTCAAGTTGAAGCCTTCTCATGTACCCGTCGACTGGTACGGCCCGGAATACACGTGCACCGCTGGCACGTCCCATGGAGGTTCATCACTGAACGCGACCAGATCCGTATCGCCACCGCAGAAGTCTCGGTACTGATACTTGCGATCGAAGGAGAATGGGAGTGGGTGTGTCACGCTTTACGCCTCCGCCTGGTGACACCGGATTCCTGCAAGGCTGCTCGGCGTAGCCTCACTGGTCGGTACTCACAACTACAGGTGGACAAGGCCCTTGCGGACATTGCTTTGGCTGCTTGGTCCATCCCTGAACTCGAGATGGCCCGGATATTGCGAGCAACTGGGGTTACGGGTCACAAGCCCAACCACAAAGTTCACGTGGGAGATCGCTTCTATTATCTCGACCAGGCCTTCGAGTCAGAGAAAATTTCGCTGGAAATCGATGGACGTTGTGTCCACGGCACGGCCGAGGGCTACGAATCAACCATGATGCGTTCAGCCAATCTTGACCGGCATGGTTGGAAGGTACTCCACGTCACGCCCACCATGCTTCGTCGCTGTCCACGTTTCGTCCTAGACTGGTTGACCTCCTACCTTCACGCTCGGCACAAGCCCAAACGCCAATACAGTGACCACGTACTTCGACGCATCATGAACGGTCACATCGAACCTGAGAAATCAGAGATACCCAAGAAGCCTCAGAGTAGCTAGTAAATTCAGAGATCGATCGTCGCTTCCTTCCTCGTTGCATCACGACAGCCAACCCCCACAGTGCCCGTGGTAATCCGGTTGCCGATCAACCCATCTGCTGTGACACGTGGCTCTCCGCCAGCTGGCAACAAAATATCCACAGCTGAGAGACGAAGAAGGTATCACGTCATGAGAAGCACCAGTTTCAAGGCACGAGCAGTACGGGGGTGAAGATGATCGTTGTTGGGAGCGCACACCAGTCATGCCAGAAGATCTGATGACACACACGGATTGAAACCACTGGTCAGTAGATCGAGATCCCGCATCACTCACAATTGTGAGCAGTAATTCCAGTGCATTCGCATCAGCGTTAGTCATCGCCTCGCATCAGATGCAGCTTCCCACATCCTCATTGCCCAGCTTGTGGCAATCATGCGTGCATTGGCATCTGCAACCATGCATGGGGGCAAGCAATTAGATTGCAAACCCAATTACCACAGCGGCGGTAGGGAATGGAAGCAGGGAGGATGGTTACGAGGAAGATGGCTCGCCCAGTGGGTGAGCAGCTCGCAAGGAAGCACTGTGGCGGCCAGTGCGGACCGCGACGTGACGGTGAAGACCACTGATGGTGGTGGCCAATACGCGCAGAAGCGAGATGACCAGTGCGACCCTAATCGAAGAGACTGGGCCCCTGAAGCGATGGTTCAGGGGAGTGGGCGTAGCCGGGAAACCTGCCCCACAGAAGTGAGGCACCTGAGCATGGCCCCGATCCCTGACCCAATACGGCGATATGCAGCCGCCCCGCAGAAGTGAGATGACCAGTACAGACCTGATCGAAAAGATTGGGGGCCCTAAAACGATGATTCAGCGGAACGGGCACTGACAACGTGATTGCTCCCAATGAACGGGCGCTGGCAGCGCGGATTGATTCAGAGGAACGGGTGGCAGCCGGGCAGCCTGCCCACAGAAGTGAGGTCCCCCGAGCATGGCCCCGATCCCTGGCCCAATGCGACGAGAAGCATTTGCCTCGGGATCAGCCAGTGATCTGCGGTCCCTCGTTCCCCTGCTGCTTGTCACCTGGCTCATTGACGACCTCACCCTCGACAACCGTATGGTCCGGCCGACCGGCTCGAGCAGCATTCAACGAGGACGACACCTGTGAGCTCACCTTGCGGATCCCCACTCCGAGCCCGATGTGGCTCACGCCGTAAGCGAGTACTGCCAACCCGAGGATCCAGCTCATGGCCACCGCACCGAAACTGGGGTGAACGAGAACCGCGATCCCCGCGACGAATGCCACCGCACCTGAGACCAGACCCCAGATCCATGCTCTCTCGGTGATCGGGATGAGCAGTATCGAAATGGCGATGACGAAAATTCCAGACACCAATGCCCATGCACCCACCAGGACCACGATGAGGTTCATCACAGCCTGCGGGTGGGCCAGCATGATGATGGCAATGATGCCGCCAAGAACTCCCCAGACAACCATGAGGCGTGATCCCGCGACACCACGCATGGCTGCACCGTTGGCAACGGATATCACGGCATCCACCAAGACATAGACACCCAGCAGCACGACAAGAGCGGTAATCGTTGCCCGTGGCATCGCCATGGCGATGATGCCCACGACAACGGCGACAATTCCCTTGATGAGGGGGAGCCACCACATGGAGCTCAACGGACGGGACGTGGATGTGTCAGACATGTGATCAGTCTACGTTGAGCCAGTGAGCCGGGTCAGGGAACATCTGATGCCGTCGTGAATGCCGTTCAGTCGACTCGGCCGGCTAGGGTGGAGACCCCAACTGCTCATCGCCTGAGGTCTGCTGAAAAAAGGCCGACCGTCATCGGAAGGATCGTCGTGGCGCGTTCTGACTTCGTGCACCTGCACACTCACACCGAGTATTCCATGCTGGACGGTGCGGCGAGCAATGAGCGACTGTTTGCCGAGGTGGCACGTCAAGGCATGCCGGCTGTGGCGATGACCGACCATGGCAACATGTTCGGTGCCTATGAGTTCTTCCAGATCGCCAAGAAGTACGACGGCAACGAGAACCCCCTCGTCAAGCCCATCATTGGCATCGAGGCCTATGTGGCACCCTCCTCCCGCCACTCCCGCAAGCAGGAGTTCTGGGGGCGTCGGCGCGGTGACGGCGGTGATCCGGACGTCGAGGGCGGCAAGGACGTCTCCGGTGGCGGTCGTTACACCCACATGACGATGTGGGCCAAGAATCCCACCGGACTGCACAACCTCTTCACCCTGTCGTCCCTGGCCTCCTACGAGGGCTACTACATGAAACCTCGCATGGACCGCGAGATCATCAGCCAGTACAACGAAGGGGTCATCGCCTCCACCGGTTGCCCATCAGGTGAGGTCCAGACCCGACTGCGGCTGGGGCAGTTCGACGAGGCCGTCGAGACGGCTGGTGCCTACCAGGAGATCTTCGGCAAGGATCATTACTTCTGCGAGCTCATGGACCACGGCGTGCCCATCGAACGCCAGGTTCGCTCCGACCTGCTGCGACTGGCGAAAAAGATCGACGCCCCGCTGCTGCTCACCAACGACTCGCACTACGTCAACGAGGACGACGCAGACGCTCACGACTCCTTGCTGTGTGTGGGCGTGGGGCGCAACAAGGACGACCCCAACCGATTCCGCTTCAACGGGTCGGGGTACTACATCAAGTCGTCCGACGAGATGCGCTCACTGTTCCCGGACATGCCGGAGGCCGCCGACAACACGTTGACCCTCACCGAGATGATCGAGAGCTACGACGACGTCTTCGCCCACGTCGACCGCATGCCGCAGTTCGACGTGCCGGAGGGGGAGACCCAGGAGTCCTGGCTGCGCAAGAAGATCGCCGAGGGACTGGATGAGAAGTACGGGTCCAATCCTCCTCAGGAGGTGCTGGACCGCATTGACAAGGAGCTGTCGGTCATCGAACCACTGGGGTTCTCGTCGTACTTCCTCGTCGTCTCCGACATCTGCAACTCTGCCCGTGCCATGGGGGTGCCAGTGGGGCCGGGACGAGGATCTGCCGCCGGTTCGATGGTCGCCTACCTCACCGGCATCATCCAGGTGAACCCGTTGGAGCACGGGTTGCTGTTCGAGCGATTCCTCAACCCCGAGCGAGTCAACCCGCCCGACATCGACCTCGACTTCGACGACCGTCAGCGCGACAAGGTCATCGACTACGTCACCAGAAAGTACGGCGCCGAGTACACCAGCCAGGTCAACACTTTCGGCAAGATCAAGGCGAAGGCCGCCGTCAAGGACGCCAACCGTATCCTCGGCTACCCCTTCGCCCTGGGCGACAAGATCACCAAGGCCATGCCACCCGATGTCATGGGCAAGGGGGTGCCACTGAGCAAGATCTTCGATCCCGAACACCCGCGCTACGCCGAGGGCACCGAGTTCCGCCAACTCGTCGCCGACAACCCAGACGTGGCCAAGGTCGTCGACACCGCCCGTGGCCTGGAGGGGCTGATCCGTGGCACCGGTGTGCACGCGTGCGCATTCATCCTGTCCAGTGCACCGCTGCTCGACCTCGTGCCGATGCACCGCCGCGACAAGGACGGCATGATCATCGCCGGGTTCGCCTACCCCCAGCTCGAGGAGATGGGGCTCATGAAGATGGACTTCCTGGGCCTGCGCAACCTCGGCATCATGGATCACTGTCTCAAGATCATCAAGGAGAACCGGGGCGAGGAGGTCGACCTCAACGCCGTCCCCCTCGATGACCAGAACACCTACGACATGCTCTCGCGTGGCGACACGCTCGGCGTCTTCCAGCTCGACGGTACCGCCATGCGTTCCCTGCTGCGTCTCATGGGGCCGACGGGGTTCGACGACATCGTCGCCGTGCTGGCCCTGTACCGCCCCGGCCCGATGGGTGCCAATGCGCACATCCTCTACGCACAGCGCAAGAACGGCCGCGAGCCGATCATCCCCATCCACCCCGAGCTCAAGGAGGACCTCGACGAGATCCTCGCTCCGACGTACCACCTCATCGTGTACCAGGAGCAGATCATGTCGATCGCTCGCAAACTTGCCGGCTACACCTTGGGTGGCGCCGATCTGTTGCGTCGCGCCATGGGTAAGAAGAAGAAGCACATCCTGGAGGAGAACTTCGTCCCCTTCCAGGCAGGTATGCGCAAGAACGGTTACTCCGACGACGCCATCCAGACCTTGTGGGACGTCATGGTCCCGTTCGCCGGATACGCCTTCAACAAGTCCCACGCCGCAGGCTACGGACTCGTTTCGTACTGGACGGCCTACCTCAAGGCCAACTATCCGGCCGAGTACGGTGCCGCCCTGCTCACCAGTGTGGGTGACGACAAGGACAAGATGGCGCTGTACCTCTCCGACATGCGCGCCCAGCACATCAAGGTGCTGCCACCCGACGTCAACGCGTCCTCCTTGGAGTTCACGGCCGTCGGTGAGGACATCCGATTCGGCCTGGGGGCCATTCGCAACGTCGGGGCCAGTGCCGTCAACGACATCATCGCCACTCGTCAGGAACACGGCCCGGCCAAGGACTTCTTCGAGTTCCTCGACCGAGTGCCGTTGGGGGTGTGCAACAAGCGACTCATCGAGTCGCTCATCAAGGCTGGTGCCTTCGACTCGATGGGTCATTCCCGGCGCGGTCTCATGGCGGTCTACGAGCAGGCCGTCGACGCCGCCACCGAGCTCAAACGCAACGAGGCCAACGGTCAGGACGACCTGTTCGGCATGGGCGCCACCGACGCACCACCCGAACTGGGGGTCGAGCGGGTGGTGCCGGAGGAGGACTGGGAACGACGCACGAAGCTCTCCTTCGAACGTGAGATGCTCAGCCTCTACGTCTCCGACCATCCGTTGCGCGGGATGGAATCGATCCTCGAGGCAGAGCGGGATGTTCCGCTGGCGCGTCTGGTGTCGGAGGATGGTCCACGCGAAGGCACGGTGACCGTCGTCGGCATGGTGACCCAGATCGTGCGTCGTACCACCAAGAATGGTGACATCTGGGCTTCGGTGACCATCGAGGATCTGGACGCCACCTTCAATGTGGCGTGTTTCCCCAAGGTCTACCAGCGCATCGAACCACTGCTCGCCACCGACGCGATCCTCAAGATCAGGGGGCGGCTGCGCGAACGCGACGAGACCGTCGAGATGTCCGCCTCCGACGTGTGGTTGCTGGACATCCGTGACAACGACTCTCTGCCAGTGACCGTTCAGATGCACCAGACCCGGTGCACACGTCCCGTGGTTGAGCAGCTGCGCGCGGTACTGCGCAACCATCCCGGTCCCTCCGAGGTGCATCTGCGCCTGCTGGGGGACGAGTCGGTCACGGCCTTCAAGTTGGCCGACGAGCTCAAGGTGGCCAACGGCCAGCCGCTCATGGCCGATCTCAAGGCTCTGCTCGGCCCGCACTGCATCCCGGGAAGGACATCATGAGCAGTTCCCACGACTCGAAGGACCACCTCACGACGACCACCTCCTCGAACGGCTCGGCAACACACCATGACAGTGGCCGGCAACCGAGTTCCCGTGAGACGGGGGTCGGTGGCAGCCAGGTGGAGTTCGGCGGTGCAGCAGCAGACGAGACAGTGGGTCGACGTCATGCGCCCAGAACCCTCACCAACGGAGACGGCGAACCACGGACGATCGAGGAATCCACGAGTGCGGAGCCAACCGGTACCGCCACCGCACGTTCCACCGACCCACGATCCACGGTGACTGGTGTGCCGGGAAGGCAGGGACATCACGCCGGGACCGACCGGCAAGAACAGGTGGCGGCCCCTCGTGCGGGAGTGTGGGCCCGAGTGAGGAGCCTTCCAGAGGAACATCCGGGGCGGGCGGTCATGCTCTGTCTGGGGGTCGCTGTCATCGCGGGCGTCGTCTGCGCGCTCATCTGGCACGCCTGCGTCCACCTTCCCATCTACCAGGTGGACGACAAGGGTTATGCCACGACGTCGGAGCGAGGGCTCACCGCCATCTTCTCCATCGACTCGACCTTCGCCCTGATCGGGATGGTCGTCGGGGTGGGGTGCGGTTTCCTCTCGTGGTGGGCCCTGCACCATCGCGGAGTGGTCGTGCTCGTCCCGACGATCGCAACGGCATTGGTGAGTGCAACGGTGTGCTGGGCAGTGGGCACCCTCATGGGCCCACACGATTTTTCCGACCGGGTGGCTGCAGCCTCACCGGGTGACGAAGTTCCGGTCGATTTCCGACTGCACACATGGACCTCCCTGCTCGTGTGGGTTCTTGGCGCACTGATCGTCACCCTCATCCTCGCAGTGATCCACACCGTACGTGACCAACGTTCTGCTGACATCGACCAGTCTGACTCACATGAGGTTGAGCAGAGCCATCGGGACCGGAGCGACGAGGGGGACGGGCAGCAGGACAGCGAACGGGGTGTCCCGCATCCCACCACGTGACGCCGGACCAGCACCACGGCCACGCCCTCGTACACTTGCGTCATGGTGAGAACAATCGACATCTGCGGGAAGGACCTCGAGGACTACCGCACCATCGTTCCCCGTGCCACGTTCGACGTCGAGACGGCGTTGCATGACGTCGTGGGAGTCTGCGATGCGGTTCGGGACCGGGGCGAGGAGGCCCTGAGAGAGTTCAGTGAGCGATTCGACCATGTGGTTCCCCCACATCTTCGTGTTCCCACCGACCAGCTTGACCACGCCCTGGCCGATCTGGACCCACAGCTGAGAGCTGCCTTCGAGGAATCCATTCGTCGCCGCCGTGGCGTGTGCGAGGCCGTCGAACTGGAGACGAGCTCGCACCAGGTGGAGCTCGCTGCCGGTGCCCACGTACGCCAACGCATCGTCCCGGTGCAACGGGTGGGACTCTACGTGCCCGGTGGGCTGGCACCACTGGCCTCCAGCGTCATCATGAATGTCGTGGCCGCCCAGGTGGCCGGTGTCGAGTCGATCGCCGTCTCCTCCCCGCCGCAGGCCGGGTTCGACGGTCTGCCGCACCCGAACATCCTCGCCCTGTGTCGTCTGCTCGGGGTCGATGAGGTCTACGCCGTGGGGGGTGCCCAGGCCATCGCCATGTTCGCCCACGGTGTTGCCGGACTGTGCCGTCACGTCGACCTGGTGACCGGACCGGGGAACATCTACGTTGTTGCCGCCAAGCGTCACGTACGGGGGATCGTGGGCATCGATTCGGAGGCTGGCCCCACCGAGATCGCCATTCTTGCCGATGAGACGGCCAATCCCCGGTTCGTCGCCGCCGATCTCATGAGTCAGGCCGAACATGACCCGATGGCTGCCGCCGTCCTCGTCACGACGAGTCCGGAACTTGCCGACCGGGTGCGTCGCGAGCTTGACCCCATGATCGAGAACACGACACATCGCGACCGCATCCGTACCTCACTCGGATCACAGCAGTCCGCGATCGTGCTGGTCCGTGACCTGGAGCAGGGAATTGCCGTCGTCGACGACTACGCCGCCGAGCACCTGGAGATTCACACCGCCAATGCAGCGCAGGTGGCCGCCCGTATCCACAATGCCGGGGCCATCTTCGTCGGGGAGTGGTCCCCGGTGTCACTGGGGGACTACTCGGCAGGATCGACCCACGTCCTTCCCACCGGCGGAGCTGCCCGTCACTCCTCGGGGCTCACGGTCCGTTCCTTCATGCGCGCCATGCACGTCATCGATTACGACGCCGATGGTTTGACGCAGGTCGGCGAGGGCGTCGAGAGGTTCGCCCACAGCGAGAACCTGCCCGGTCACGCCAATGCCATCTCCGTGCGTCGGGAAGCCAGGAAGGGTGACACCCATGACTGAGCACGACCTCGGGAAAATCTCGCACGTCAATCCGATCACCCTGGCCGATCTTCCGCTGCGTGACGAGCTCGTCGGCGAGCAGCCCTACGGGGCTCCCACGCTCAAGGTGCCCGTACCGCTCAACGTCAACGAGAATCCGTACCCACCGAGCCCCGCGATACGACGCGAGATGGCCCGGGCCGTGGCCGAGGCGGCCGAGACCCTCAACAGGTACCCGGACCGGGAGGCGCTGGGACTGCGCGAGGACCTGGCCCACTACATCGGTTTCGGGGTCGACTCCACTCAGGTGTGGGCAGCCAATGGTTCCAATGAGGTCATGGTGCAGATCCTGCAGGTCTTCGCCGGACCGGGACGAACGGTTCTGAGTTTCACTCCGACGTATTCCATGTATCCCGAATATGCCCGGAACACCCATTCGCGCTACGTCACTGCCGAGCGGAACAGATGGTTCGGTCTCGACGTCGATGACGCCGTGCAGGCCATCAATGACTCCCATGCCTCCGTGGTGCTCATCGCCACCCCGAACAATCCCACCGGAACCGCGATTCCGGTCTCGGTCATCGACGAGATCTGTGAGCGGACCACGGCCATGATCGTCGTCGACGAGGCCTACCAGGAGTTCTCCGACGCCCCGGACGACTCCGCCATCGCCCTGTTGCCCAAACATGGCCGTCTCATCGTGGTACGCACTCTCTCCAAGGCCTTCGCCCTGGCCGGTGGGCGAGTGGGGTACGCCGTCGCCGCCCCCGCCGTGGTCGACGCACTGCGTGTCATAAGGCTGCCATATCACCTTTCGACAACGACCCAGGCCGTCGCCCGGGTGGCCCTCTCACATGCCCCGCAGATGCTTGACAAGGTGGCGGAACTGCGCATCACCCGAGACGAGACAGCCACCTGGTTGGCTCGTCATGGCCTGGACGCCGTGCCCAGCCAGGCCAATTTCGTGCTCTTCGGTCGATTCGCCGACCGACACAGCGTCTTCACCACACTGCTGGAACGCGGTGTGCTGGTGCGCGAGGTCGGGCCGGAGGGCTACCTGCGCGTCAGTGCCGGTACCCCAGAGCAGATGTCGGAGTTCCGGGCTGCGATGATCGAGGTGATCTCCACCTCGTCCCGACTGCCCGCCGGCCCCAGTGACGCGGGACACGGCGATCCCGAGCCGAGGGCCACGGACCCTGCGACGACAGATCCCAGCCCTGTCTCAGGAGGCCACGATGACTGAGCGCACCGCACACATCGTCCGCCGCACCAGTGAGTCCGAGGTCGACCTGCATCTCGATCTCGACGGCAGCGGATGCTCACAGATCGACACCGGGGTGGGGTTCTACGACCACATGCTCACCACGCTTGCCAGACACTCCGGAATGGACCTACGCGTCACGACCACCGGCGACCTGCAGATCGACGGCCACCACAGTGTCGAGGACACCGCCATCGCCCTGGGACAGGCCATGTCCCAGGCGCTGGGTGACAAGGTCGGCATCACCCGATTCGGTGAGGCCACCATCCCTCTGGACGAGGCCTTGGCACAGTGCGTCGTCGACGTCGCCGGACGCCCCTACGTCTCGTGCACCGGTGAGCCCGAGGCACAGGCCTATGCCCGTATCGGAGGCTCCGGGGTGGCCTATCAGGGGTCGATGACGTATCACGTCGTCACCTCGTTGGCGCTCAATGCCGGGCTGTGCATCCACCTGCGGCTGTTGGCCGGACGCGATCCACACCACATCTGTGAGGCACAGTACAAGGCACTGGCTCGAACCCTGCGTGTGGCCCTGGCACCCGATCCGCGTAGTGCGGGACGTGTGCCGTCCACGAAGGGAACACTTGATGCCTGAGCCGATCGGAAAGCCCGGCGACGTGCATGACAGGGGGACTGGTCGCGTCCCGGGTCCTGCCATCTGTGGTCGACGTGGCCCGCTCGTCGGAGTCATCGACCACGGTTCGGGCAATCTGCACTCCGTGTGCCAAGCGCTGCAGAAGGCCGGGGCGCACTCCAGGCTCGTCTCGGACCCACGAATGTTCAGCGCTGTCGACGCAGTGGTGCTGCCCGGGGTGGGAGCGCTCGGCACGGCCATGGCCAACCTGCGACGCATCAACGGTGTGCAGCAGGTGCAGGAGCTGGTCCAGCGGGGGGAGCGCCCAGTGCTGGGCATCTGTGTGGGCCATCAGATGTTCTTCGAACAGGGCACCGAACGAGACGAGACGGTCGATGGGTTGGGGTGCCTGCCCGGCACGGTCGTCCCCATGCCCACTTCGCGTCTGCCACACATGGGGTGGAACACGGTGCATCCCCCAGCTGACACTGCACTGTTCACGGGAATATCGGGGGAGCGGTTCTACTTCGTCCACTCCTGTGCCGTGGTGACGGTGAGCCCCGAGTCAGCCCATGCCATGACAGGCCGGAACGGCCACCCGGTACGCACCACCACCACGTGTCATGACGGCTGCACCTTCGTCTCGGCCGTCGAGTGTGGCCAACTGTGCTCCACCCAGTTCCATCCGGAGAAATCCGGCCCGGCGGGCATCCAGCTGCTGCGCAACTGGCTGGCAATGATCTGATCCCGCTCGACCACATCCCGACTGTTCCAGGGACCCGGTGGAGCAGAGGTTCCCGCTCCCACGCGGCATTCCAAGAGCACCATCAGGTGGGAAGCACCGTCAGATGGGACGCGGGAACCTCAGGGTGCGATCACTGCGCCCGGTAGGCGGTCTCGATCTGCTCGCCGACCTGGCGGTCGATCTTCCTCCAGTACTCGAAGACCCGCGAGAGCACCGGTTCCTCGACCTCGCCGAGCATCCCGACGACGGTGTCGACGAGCCGCTCACGGGAGGCGTCGTCGTAGACATCCCGCACCAAGGTGTGGGCCTGTCCGAAGTCGTCATCCTCGGCATGCAGGCTGTAGGCGGCGCGCATGAGCTCACCGTCGGTCTCCCACCCTGCCTCGTCGACGACGTCACCGCTCTGGTAGGCACGATCGTAGGAGTTGGGCGCATACACCGGGGCGTCACCGCTGTGTTCGAACTGCATGGCGCCCTCCTTGTCGTAGGAGTTCGTCGGGACGATCGGGGCATTGACCGGCAACTGGTTGTAGTTGGTGCCGATACGGGCGCGCTGGGCGTCGGGGTAGGAGAACACGCGCGCCAGCAACATCTTGTCGGGGCTGAAACCGATACCGGGAACCACGTTGGACGGGGAGAAGGCGGCCTGCTCGATCTGGGCGTAGTGGTTGGTCGGGTTCTCGTTGAGGGTGAAGCGGCCAACCTCGATACGCGGGTAGTCCTTCTTGGACCACGTCTTGGTGAGGTCGAAGGGGTTGAACCGGTAGGTCTTGGCCTCCTCGTAGGGCATGATCTGCACCTTGAGGGTCCAGCTCGGGTAGTCCCCCCGGTCGATGGCCTCGAAGAGGTCGCGACGGTGGAAGTCGGGGTCCTCACCGGCAATCCTGTCGGCATCCTCGTTCGAGAGGTACTCCACGCCCTGGTCGGAGATGAAGTGGTACTTCACCCAGAACCGTTCCCCGGCGTCATTGACCCACATGTACGTGTGGGAGGAATAGCCATTCATGTGCCGCCACGTGCGCGGGATACCGCGGTCGCCCATGAGATAGGCCACCTGGTGGGCGCTCTCCGGCGACAGGGTCCAGAAATCCCACTGCATGTTCTTGCTGCGCAGTGCGGAATCGGGAAGACGCTTCTGGGAGTGGATGAAGTCGGGGAACTTCATGGGGTCCCTCATGAAGAACACCGGGGTGTTGTTGCCCACCATGTCGTAGTTGCCCTCGTCGGTGTAGAACTTCAGGGCGAAGCCGCGCACGTCCCGCCAGGTGTCGGGGGCGCCCAGCTCACCGGCAACGGCGGAGAATCGGGCCAGTGTCCGGCACGTGGATCCAGGTTGCAGGAAGGACGCCTTGGTGTACTTGCTCACGTCACCGGTGACGGTGAACTCACCGAAGGCCCCCGATCCCTTGGCGTGTGGGCTGCGTTCCGGAATGCGCTCCCGGTCGAAACGGGCGAGTTTCTGCACCAGGGCAACGTCGTGAAGCATGAGCGGACCGTCCGCGCCGACGGACAGGGACTTCTCGTCAGAGGGTCGCGTCTCACCGGATTCGGTGGTGGAGGGAATCTTGGGATCAAATGTCATGGTGGAGTTCTCCCGTCGCTGGGGCGAAGCATCGCTGCGCATGCTCGCTGTGGTGATGTACCTCCACCGTAGATGTGGCAGGGGGCATGTCAAGCAGATGGGCACAAAGACACCAGCTGGTACGGTCGGGCATGTGGAAGAACTCATCCTGCTGCCCGCCATCGACGTCAAGGACGGTCGCGCCGTGCAGCTGAGACAGGGGGTGGACGGCTCCGAGCGCGTCTTCGGCGACCCGGTGGAGATCGCCACCGCATGGCAGCGTGCTGGTGCGCAATGGCTCCACGTCGTCGACCTGGACGCCGCCTTCGGTCATGGGGCCAACACCGAGATCATTCGTCGCATCACCGGTGATCTCGACATCGACGTCGAGGTCTCGGGTGGTATTCGCAGCACCGAGTCCCTCACCGCCGCCCTGGACGCCGGCGCGAGCCGGGTCAACATCGGCACCGCTGCCTTGGAGCAGCCCGAGTGGTGCGCCGAGATGATCCACCGGTTCGACGACCAGGTGGCCATCGGCCTGGACGTGCGCGACGGGGTGCTGGAGTCCCACGGCTGGACGCAGTCCGGTGGGGACCTGCTGGACGTCGTGAGCCGATTCGAGCAGGCCGGCTGTCGACGCTACGTCGTCACCGACGTCACCAGCGATGGAATGCTCACCGGCCCCAGCTACGAACTGCTCGGCCAGGTCTGCGCCCGCACCCGGGGTAGGATCATTGCCTCGGGCGGAATCTCCACCCTGGAGGATCTGCGCCGGTTGCGTGGACTCGTCCCCATCGGGGTGGAGGGGGCCATCGTCGGCACCGCCCTGTACGTGGGCAATTTCACCGTGGCCGATGCCCTGGACGTCTGCCAGGGGTCCGTACCAGCCGACGCATCGCCGCAACCACACGACTGAGCGAGCAGACACCGCAGGGCATCGGATACTCACTATTTCCGGCAGGCCTCGGACGTGTAATATGGAACACCGTCTGCGTAACAGCCTGCACATCACTGACGGCTGTCTTCACCATCACACTGAGCCGAGGAAGCGAGGAACTGCCTACATGAGCGGTCACTCCAAGTGGGCCACCACCAAGCACAAGAAGGCGGCGATTGACGCCAAGCGCGGCAAGCTGTTCGCCAAGCTCATCAAGAACATCGAGGTTGCCGCCCGCACCGGTGGCGGGGACCCCTCGGGCAACCCAACCCTCTACGACGCCATCCAGAAGGCGAAGAAGAACTCGGTGCCCAACGACAACATCGATCGCGCCGTCAAGCGCGGTTCGGGTGAGGGTGCCGACGCCGTCAACTACGAGACGATCATGTACGAGGCCTATGCCCCCGGCAGCGTCGCCATGCTCATCGAGTGCCTCACCGACAACCGCAACCGGGCCGTGTCGGACGTGCGCGTCGCCGTGACCCGCAATGGCGCCACCATGGCGGACGGCGGTTCGGTGCAGCGTCTCTTCGAGCGCAAGGGCGTCGTCACCGTCTCCAAGACCTTCGAGGTCACCGAGGGACGCAAGACCACCACCCACGAGGTGGACGAGGATCAGCTCATGGAGGCCACCCTCGAGGCCGAGCCCGAGGACATCGTCGATCTGGGTGAGGCCTTCGAGATCATCTGTGACCCCAACGCCATCGTCGACGTCCGCAAGGCCATCCAGGCTGCCGACATCGACTACGACTCCGCCGAGGTGGAGTTCCGTGCCGGCTTCGCCCAGCCCGTCGAGCTGGAGGATGCCCGCAAGATCGCCAAGATCACCGAGCTGCTCGAGGATCTCGACGACGTGCAGAACGTCTACACCAATGCAGACATCACCCCGGAGCTCGCCGCCGCCCTCGAGGAGGACGAGGACTGAACGCCGACATCTCACGCCGACCCGGGTCCCGCCTCACCGTCATGGGGGTGGACCCGGGTCTGACGCGTTGTGGTGTCGGAATCGTACGCGGGGGAGTCGGAACCCCACTGGAGCTGCTCGGGGTGGGGGTGATACGCACCCCGTCCGATCTGGATCATGGTGCCCGTCTGCTACGCATCCACGACGGTCTGGAGGAGTGGTTCGACGCCCACCACCCCGATGCCATGGCGGTGGAGCGAGTCTTCGCCCAGCACAACCGCAGCACCGTGGCAGGTACCGCGCAGGCCATGGGACTCACCCAGATGATTGGCGCTCGTCACGGGGTTGCGGTGGGGGTGCACACCCCCAGCGAGGTCAAGGCGGCCATCTCAGGTTCTGGCCGGGCCGACAAGGCCCAGGTCGGCCTCATGGTGGCCCGTGTCCTGCACCTGGAGAAACCTCCCACCCCCGCCGACGCTGCCGACGCACTCGCCCTGGCCATCACGCACATCTGGCGTGGCGGTACGCAGAGCCGGATCGAGGCAGCGATGGCCGTCCACCAGCACTCACCGGCACGAACGTGGCGGCAACGCTCCGCTCCACGCACCCGGCAGGAACACCACCTGCGGTGATCCGAGGTGCACACGTGGCATTGCACGGCAGGTTGACCGAGAGCACCCCCGATGATTCGTGCCACCGATGATTCGTGGGGGCCGTCCCGGCAACCACCACGATCGCACTCATGATGGAAGGATTTCCTCGCATGATTTCTCACCTGCGTGGCACGGTTGCGGCCGCCGGACCCACCTGGGTCGTCGTCGACGTGGGCGGGGTGGGAATACGCGCGTCCTGCCCACCGGCCACCGCCGCCGCAGCACGGATGGGGGAGGAAATTCATCTCGCCACCTCCCTGGTGGTACGGGAGGACTCCCTGAGTCTCTTCGGATTCGCCACGACGGCTGATCGGGACGCCTTCGACATCGTCCTGGGAGCGGTGGGCGTCGGCCCCAAGCTGGCTCTGGCGATCCTCTCGGTGCTGGATGCCGCCCGTCTCAAGGAAGTGCTGCAGAGCGAGGATGTCTCAGCCCTGTGCACCGTACCGGGGATAGGCAAGAAGACCGCAGCCAAGCTCATGGTGGAACTCAAGGACAAGGCCGTGCACCTCGAGGGTGGCCCCTCGGCCACGACCGCTCCCAGCAGCACCGACACGTCATGGCGCCAGCAGCTCATGGAGGGGCTGGAGGGGCTGGGCTGGTCCACGCATGATGCCGAGCAGGCCGTCGAGACCGTGGCCCCACTCAAGGACGACGATCCTCGGGCCTCCCTCGGGGTGCTCATGCGAGCCGCACTGCGCAGTCTGGCACGATGACCCTGCACCCCCTTGCACCGACAACCGGGCGCGACGAGAACGGCAAGGCCATGATCCCCGGCGCGGCAGACTGGGGCCTTGGCCAGCACATCCTTGTCGTGCGAAGGATGTCGCGTCATGGTGACAGTGTTGGCTCAGAGGTGCAACCGAGAAAGGACGACCAATCATGGAGACCTCACCGGTGACGCCGTGGGCGGATCCCCCGGAGAAGGCTGAGGAGGTCGCCCTGCGACCCAGCGCCCTGGCCGAGTTCCAGGGCCAGAAGCGGGTCGCCGATCAACTTGGCCTGGTACTCGCTGCCGCTCGCAGTCGCGGTGGCACCCCTGACCATGTCCTGCTCTCCGGTCCTCCCGGGTTGGGCAAGACCACCTTGGCCATGATCATTGCCGCCGAGATGGGCGCACCCATTCGCATCTCGTCCGGTCCGGCGATCCAGCACGCCGGTGACCTCGCAGCCATCCTCTCCTCACTCACCGAAGGGGAAGTGTTCTTCCTCGACGAGATCCACCGCATGAGCAAACCGGCCGAGGAGATGCTCTACCTGGCCATGGAGGACTTCCGAGTCGACGTCGTCGTCGGCAAGGGCCCGGGGGCCACGGCCATCCCCATCGACATCCCACCCTTCACCCTCGTCGGGGCAACGACCCGGGCCGGACTGCTGCCCGGGCCGCTGCGAGACCGATTCGGGTTCACCGCTCAGCTCGACTACTACGACACCAACGACCTGGCACGCATCGTCGAGCGGTCCTCCGAGGTGCTGGGGGTCGACCTGGCCGAGGGCACCTCGTCGACCATCGCCAGCCGTTCCCGAGGCACACCACGTATCGCCAACCGACTGCTGCGTCGGGTACGTGACTACGCCGACGTCCATGCCCAGACACCCGTCACCCCACAGGTCGCTGCTGCCGCCCTGGACCTCTACGAGGTGGACGAGCTGGGCCTGGATCGTCTGGACCGTGCCGTCCTGGAGTCCATCTGCGGCAAGTTCCACGGTGGCCCGGTGGGGTTGTCGACCCTTGCCATCAGCGTGGGGGAGGAGCCGCAGACGATCGAGGAGGTCGCCGAACCCTTCCTGGTTCGCCTGGGATTCCTCATGCGTACCCCACGTGGCCGAGTCGCCACCGAACGGGGCTGGCAGCACCTGGGGATGCAACCCCCGCAGGACCGCACACAGCTGTTCTGAGTCACTGCTGGAACGGGCTGCGCCCGTGGTCGTGCCCGCCGCACGACCGAGGCCCGGCGCTGTCGGTGACATCGTCTGCTCATCAGCACGACAGCGGTCATTTTTCGCCGTTGGAGGGGTGGGCGGGTACCATATGTGCGCCAGCGTTCCGTCGTAGAAAGCAACCTCATGCCCCTTCAGAGCTCCAACGCGTTCGCGCAGTTGATGCCCGCGATCCTCATCTTCATCGTCATCCTGGTCGTGATGTCCTTGGTCACACGACGCCAGGAGAAGAAGCGTCACGAGGATCGCGAGACCATGGAGTCCTCGCTGCACCCCGGCGACCGGGTCTTGCTGCACAGCGGTGTCATCGTCACCGTTGACACCATTGGCGACAAGCAGCTGTGGGTGGAGCTGGCCCCGGACGTCAAGGTCGTCGTGCTCAAGGCCGCCGTCATGCGCAAGGTGACGGATTCCGAAGAGGAATTCATCGTTGCCGAGGATCAGCCCGAAGACATCGACGAGCCGGCCGAGAACTCGGCACAGGAGGCCCCCGCCGATCCGACGGAAGGTGCGTCGGAAGACACCACTGCCGAGTCCGATGACTCGCTTCCCGACGCCAGCACCACCGTTGACGGTGACACGAACACCACCATCTCCTCCGAGGGGGAGTACCCTTCGGCTGGAGAGCAGCGCGACTGACGCGCGGCACAACCCCATCACGAGTCTCTCCGGTCAACCGGTGAGTGACGTCGTCTGATCAAGGATTCCTCGACTGTGGCAACTCAGAAGAAACAACCGCGCCCGGGCAGGACATTGACGATCTTCTTCGTCTTGATTCTTGCCATGTACGTGCTCATGGCGGCCACCCGGACGTGGACGCCACGTCTGGGCCTGGACCTCAAGGGCGGTACGTCGGTGACGCTGACCGCCAGCAGCACCAACGACAAGTCCGTGACCCCGACCAGCCTGGAGCAGGCACGCGTCATCATCCAGCAGCGCGTCAACTCCTTGGGAGTCGGTGAGTCCTCGGTCAAGACGATGGGTGATCGCAACATCGTCGTCTCGGCCCCCAACGTGGACTCCGAGAAACTCGTCGACATGGTGGGGCAGACGGCCCAGCTGGGATTCCGCATGGTGAACACCTACGACCGGGCACCGGATGCCGGAGCCTCACCGTCACCCTCGGCCTCGCCGTCCGCCGGACCCAACGGCATCAAGGCGACGACACTGCCCGAGGCAGCTCCCAGCAGTTCGGCCAGTGCCAGTTCCGGCCCCAGCGCCTCCGCCAAGGACAAGAAGGCTGAGCCCAGCGTGGCCACCGCCCAGAAATGGCAGCCCAGCGAGGCGGACCAGGAGGCCTTCACCAAGTTCAAGTGTGGCGATCCCATCACCGACGAGCCGGGTAAACCACTCATCACCTGTGACCGTGAGAAGCAGCTCAAGTACATGCTCTCCCCGGTCGCCTTCCCCGGCACCGTCGTCACCGACGCCAACCAGCAGCAGCTCAGCAATGGGATGGGCTACGGGGTCGGCCTCAAGTTCGATTCCAAGGGTGCCAAGGATTTCGCCGACGCGACGACCTACCTGTGCAGCCAGCAGGACCCGCGCAACCAGTTCGCCATCGTCCTGGACGGCAAGGTCATCAGCGCGCCGCGTCTGGACGGCAGCAAGGGAGGGCAGTGCCCGATCACTGCGGGGGAGGCGCAGATCACCGGCAACTTCACCATGGAGTCCGCCGACGACCTGGCCAACGTCCTCAAGTACGGTGCCCTGCCACTGTCCTTCGACGTATCCAGCGTCGACACCGTCTCGCCGACCTTGGGTGGTGAGCAGCTCAATGCAGGTCTCATCGCAGGAATCATCGGCCTGGTCCTCGTGGCCGCCTACGCGCTCATCTACTACCGCGGACTGGGCGCGGTCACCATCGGATCACTGTTGGTTGCCGGCCTGGGTACCTATGCAGCCATGGTGCTGCTCGGCCCTGCCGTGGGCTTCACCCTTTCACTGGCCGGTATCGCCGGTGCCATCGTGGCCATCGGCATCAGCGCCGACTCGTTCATCGTCTACTTCGAACGTATTCGAGACGAGATCCGAGACGGCGGAACCCTGCGACGCTCCTTGGAGACCGGGTGGCAGAAGGCCCGCGGCACCATCCTCATGGCGGACGGCGTCTCGCTGTTGTCGGCCATCGTGCTGTTCCTGTTGTCGGTGGACCAGGTCAAGGGATTCGCCTTCACCTTGGGCCTCACGACTCTCATGGACCTCTTCATCTGCTTCTTCTTCACCCACCCGCTCATCATCCTGCTGGGACGCACGAAGTTCTGGGGTGAGGGACGTCGTGGATCCGGCCTGGAGGCAGCCCACATGGGTGTGACCCAGGATGCCCTGCTGGGCAGGAGGCGTCGACGCACGGCGCGATCCCGTCGCACAGCACACGCATCCGCCACCAACACGTCCGAGGAGGCCTGAGATGCCCAATTCGACGATTGCCGACGTGGAGAACCAGGACACCCAGGTGACCACGACCGACGAACGGGGGGCGGCAACCGGTCAGAAAACCGGATTCGCCCACAAGCTCTACACCGGCCAGCTCACCTACCAGTTCATCCCGCACCGCAAGCGCTGGTACGTCGTCACGGCGGTCATCATCCTGGTGGCCCTGGGCGGACTCATCTTCCGCGGACTCAACCTGGGCATCGACTTCCGGGGCGGCGTGGAGTTCCGGGCCAACGTCTCGGCCACCAGCGCGAGCGCCGACGACATTCGCCGTGCCGTCCTCGACACCGGGCTGCCCGAGCTGGACGGCACCCAGGTCGTCGAGCTCGGATCCGACCAGGTGCAGATCCAGACCCGAGCCCTCGACTCCTCGGAGGTCACCACCCTCAAGAAGGGCATTGCCAAGGCATCCGGGTCCAGTGAGTCCTCGGTCACCTACTCCAAGGTGGGCAGTCAGTGGGGCAGCCAGATCACCAAGAAGGCCGTCCAGGCCCTGGTGGTCTTCCTCGTGCTCGTCATGCTGCTCATCTGGGCGTATTTCCGGGAATGGAAGATGTCGGTGACGGCCATGCTCGGCCTGCTCAACAACCTCATCGTCACCCTCGGTGTGTACGCCTTGGTCGGATTCGCGTTCACCCCGGCAACCCTCATCGGTATGTTGACGATCCTGGGTTACTCGCTCTACGACACCGTCGTGGTGTTCGACAAGGTTCGCGAACTCACCCGTGACCTCGATCGATCCCCGTACACCTATGACGAGGCGGTCAACCGGGCCCTCAACCAGGTGTTCGTCCGCTCGGTCAACACGACGATCATCGGTGTGCTCCCGGTGGCAGCCCTGCTGTTCACCGGCGTGTTCGTCCTGGGTTCCGGCCCGCTGCAGGACCTCGGCATGGCGCTGTTCGTCGGTATGCTCGCCGGTGGTTACTCCTCGATCTTCGTCGCCACCCCGCTGCTCACCGAGTTCCGCAGGAACGAGCGCGTCGTCAAGGACCACGACGCGAAGGTGCTGCGTCGCCGTACCAAGGAGGAGAGGGCCGCAGATCGTACCCGCAGGTCCCAAGAGTCTAATGCTGAAGTGGGTGGCAGCTCTGCCGATGATGCTGCCGATGAAGCGGAGGAACCGTCCAACTCGTCGGTCGCACGAGAGGCTGCCGAGTCATCCACCTCGTCCGCCAGCTCCGCACGTCCCCAGCCCCGTCGAATGACTCGTTCCCAGAGGAAGAAATGATGGAATCCAAGAGTGAGCTCATCGAAAGCCTCATCCGCGACGTTCCGGACTTCCCGAAGCCCGGAGTCGTCTTCAAGGACATCACCCCGCTGCTGGCCAACCCCAACGGTTTCTCCGCAGCGATTGAGGAACTGGTGCTGCGTTCCCCACGCGACATCGACGTGGTCGTCGGCATGGAGGCTCGCGGCTTCCTCTTCGCCGCTCCGGTGGCCCTGGCCATCGGAGCTGGATTCGTGCCGGTGCGCAAGCCGGGGAAGCTCCCCGGCCAGGTGTATTCCGAGACCTTTGCCCTGGAGTACGGGGAGGAGACCCTCACCGTCCATCAGGACGCCATCAAGCCCGGGGCACGCGTCATGATCGTCGACGACGTCATGGCCACCGGCGGCACGGCCGTCGCCACGGCGAACCTGCTCAAGCAACTGGGCGTGGAGCTCGTCCACGTCTCGGTGCTCATGGAGCTCAGCTTCCTGCACGGCCGCGATGCCCTCACCGACTCCGGCATCGACTCCTTCAGCTCGGTGCTCACGGTCTGAGCCCTGCCACGACCGTCCCCGAGACACGGGATCCCTGGGCCCCGGACCCCAGGACAATTCGGTACGGAACGACTCGACACCGAGCGGTTCGACCCAGACGATTCAGCACAGACAGAGGGATTCGGCCTAGGATGATTCAACACAGGGCTATCCGACACGTCGGCAACACCCCGGTGGCCCTCCCACGTGGTACCGAGAGCGTGGCACTCGCATCGACGCACCCTGCGTGAGCGCCCTGGACGCCCAGGGCCGAGGCGCACCGTTGCCCGGGCGTGCGCACCCTTGAAAGCAGACGATCGTCCTGGGGCACGTCGCGGGCATTGAACGCGTCACGGCACACTCCGGTTTCCAGTTCGCTGGGGGGCATCTGCCCACGTACCAGACACCAGGGCACTAAACTGGCCGAAACCATGGATGTGAAGGAGGTCGCCGCCATGGCCGACGAGAGCGTCTATGGCCCGTACCACGGCAGCAAGTCCGCCCTGGGTGTGCCCGGCAAGGCCCCGGACAAGCCGCCACAGCCCCGCATGGGGATGCGGGAGCGTCTCATCCGGTGGAGCAGCCCGAAACCTCAGAGCCAGGGCGTGCTCGACCCGCTGCTGGCCGTCGTGCTCAGTCAGCATCCCAAGGCCGACGTCGCCCTGCTGCAGCGCGCCTTCGACACCGCCGATCACTACCATCGCGGCCAGAAACGCATCTCCGGCGACCCGTACATCACACATCCACTGGCCGTCACCATGATCCTGGCCGAACTCGGCATGGACGACCAGACCCTGTGTGCCGGGCTGTTGCACGACACCGTCGAGGACACCTCCTACACCAAGGAACAGCTGACCGCGGATTTCGGCGAGGAGATCGCCCAACTGGTCGACGGCGTCACCAAGCTCGACAAGGTGCAGTACGGCGACTCGGCCAAGGCCGAGACGATCCGCAAGATGGTCATCGCCATGAGCCGAGACATCCGGGTGCTCGTCATCAAACTTGCCGATCGGCTGCACAACATGCGGACCCTGGGTTACCTGCGTCCGGACAAGCAGAATCGCATCGCCAAGGAGACCTTGGAGATCTTCGCCCCGCTGGCCCATCGCCTTGGTATGAATGCCATCAAGTGGGAGCTGGAGGACCTCGCCTTCGCCACGATGCAGCCCAAGGTCTACGACGAGATCGTCCATCTCGTCGCCGAACGGGCGCCGGGGCGTGAGAAGCAGCTCAAGGAGGTCATCGAGATCGTCCGTGCCGACCTCACCGAGGCAGGCATCACGGCCACGGTCTACGGACGTCCGAAGCACTACTACTCGATCTACCAGAAGATGGTGGTGCGTGGCCGGGACTTCTCCGACATCTACGACCTCGTCGGTCTACGTATCCTCGTCGACACCCCCAGGGACTGCTATGCCGCCCTGGGCGTCATGCACGTGCGATGGAACCCGCTTCCCGGCCGGTTCAAGGACTACATCGCCATGCCGAAGTACAACATGTACCAGTCCTTGCACACGACCGTGCTGGGACCGGGCGCCCACCCCGTCGAGTTCCAGATCCGCACGCACGAGATGCACCGTCGCGCCGAGTACGGTGTCGCCGCCCACTGGAAGTACAAGGAGGACCCCAACGCGGTCGGCAAGAAGGTGCAGGCCGACGGCTCGGACCTCTCGTGGGTCCACAACCTCAATCAGTGGTCCCACGAGGAGGATGACCCCAACGAGTTCCTCGACGCGCTGCGCTTCGAGATCAACTCCCGCGAGGTGTACGTCTTCACCCCCAAGGGTGACGTCATGGCCCTGCCGCAGGGTGCCACACCGGTGGACTTCGCCTACGCGGTGCACACCGAGATCGGCCACCGCTGCATCGGGGCACGTGTCAACGGACGCCTGGTGCCACTGGACTCCGAACTCAGCAATGGCGACGTGCTGGAGATCCTCACCTCAAGCGCACCGGACGCCGGGCCGAGCCGCGACTGGCTGGGGTTCGTCGCCTCTGGACGGGCCCGGTCCAAGATCAAGTCGTACCTCACCAAGGAACGCCGGGAGGAGTCCATCGAGCGAGGCCGCGATGCGATTGCCCAGCAGATCAAGCACCAGGCCCACTACCTGCAGAGCGTTCTCACCCTGGAATACCTCACCGCCGTTGCCGACGAACTGCGCGTGAGCGACGTCAACGCCCTCTACGCAGCCGTGGGGGAGCACAACATCAGTGCCCAGACGGTTGTCGATCGACTCATCGACCTGGGGGGCGGGGCCGAGGAGACGGTCGCCGATGCCGGAGAGGATCTGCCTGTCACCGACGCCAAGCCCAGCAGGCAGCGCAACGGCGACATCGTCGTCGACGGCGACCCCGACATGCTCGTCAAACTGGCCAAGTGCTGCACCCCCATGCCCGGTGACGAGATCATGGGATTCGTCACACGCTCCGAGGGGGTGTCGGTCCATCGACGTGACTGCTCCAACGCCCAGCACCTGTTGAAGTTCCCCGAGCGAATCATCCCGGTGTCGTGGACCGGTGCCAAGGCCGACGGATACCTCGTCACCGTCCAGGTGGAGGGGCTGGATCGTTCCGGGCTGCTGCGTGACACCGGCAGGGTCATCGCCGAGCAGGGCGTCTCGCTGGTCTCCGCGGAGATGAGTGCCGCGAAGAATCACATCGCCCAGCTGCGTCTCACCTTCGTCTCACCCGACACCACTCATCTGCACCACCTCATCGAGTCCATCAAACGGATCTCCGGGGTCTACGAGGTGTATCGCGTCAAGGCCTGAGCACCCCGTCAGCTGTTGCCCGTGGCGGTGCCGAATTCACGGGATCTGCGGGGATTGAACGGAGTCTGCCGGGGCAGCAGAACCTGGGAGGCGCCAACGGAACCTGGTGCACCGGATGGGCAGCCGTGCGCCGGGAATCCAGGCATCGGCAGCATGGCCCGAGGGAACACGGGCAGGGCCGACCACGTACCGTGACGGGCACGACACAACACGTGGGGCCGGGAGATCCTCCCAGCCCCACGTTGACTCCCGGTCACGACATCACCCCGGGCCAGCACCTCAGGAGGTGAAGTCCTTGAGGGCCTTGCGAGCCTGGTCGAGCCAGGACTCGTAGGTGGCGATGGACTCGCGAGCCTTGGCGGCAGCAGCCGTCCTGGCATCCGCCTCTGCCTTGGCAGCTTCGGTCTTGAGCTTGTCGATCTGGGCAGTGAGCATGTCGACGGTGGCCTGGGCACGCTCCCTGGCCTGGGGATCGGTGCGTTTCCACTCAGCCTGCTCGGCGGAGTGGACCTTGCCCTCCAGATCCTTGACCCGAGCGTCGATGCTGCGCATGGCGTCGCGAGGCACCCGGCCGATCTCGTTGAACGTGGTGAGGAAGTCGCGCAGCGCCTCCTTGGCAGCCTCGACGTCCTTGACCGGCAGGATCTTCTGCTCCGCCTCGTCGAGCAACTTCTCCTTGGCCTCCTGGTTGCCGCGGTACTCCTCGTCCTGGATGGACTGGGCCTTGGCACGCGCGTCGAAGAAGACGTCCTGGATGCCGCGGAACTCCTTCCACAACTTCTCGTCGACGTCGCGCGGAGCCGGGCCAGCGGCCTTCCACTCATTCATGAGGTCACGGAAGGCCCGAGACGTGGTGCCCCAGTCGGTGGAGTCGGCGAGCGGGCGAGACCGCTCAATGATCTCTTCCTTGATCCTGCGGGCCTGTTCCCGCACAGCGTTCTGCTCGGCGAAGTGCGCCTTGCGGTGCCGGGTGAACTGGGTACGCGCCGTGGAGAATCGGTGCCACAGCTCGTCGTCGGTCTTGCGGTCGATGCGCGGAAGTTGCTTCCACTCCTCGAGCAGTTTGCGGAACCGCCCCACTCCGCCTCGCCAGTCGTTGGAGTGAAGGATCTCCTCGGCCTGGGCAACCATGCGCTCCTTGGCAGCCTTCGTCTCGGCATGGGCGGCAGCGCGCTCCTCGCGGCGAACCTCCGCCTTGGCCTCGATCGTGGGAGCCAGAGCGTCGACCCTGGCCTTGAGACCTTCCAGATCGCCGACGGCATTGGCCTGTTCGATCGACGTCGACAGCCGTGCTGCCGTGCGCTGCGCCTCGGCTGGTGCCACGGAACCCGAGGACACTCGCGACTCGAGCAGCTCGACCTCCGTCTGCAACGACGTGAACCGACGGACGAAGAACTCCATCGCCTCGGAGGGGCTGGCATCCGGCACCTGTCCGACGGACCGCTCACCAGAGGATGTGCGGACGTAGACGGTCCCGTCATCGTCGACTCGGCCGAAGGACTGCGGACCTGTATCTTGACTCATGGAGCCAATTTTGCCCGATAAAATCGGTTTGTGCTCATCGTGTCATTCGTCATCGGACCATTTTCGGAAAATTGTTACGTCCTGGCCCACGAGGAGGGCGGTGACGCCGTCATCGTCGATCCCGGAATGGGATGTGTCGAGCCGCTCCAGCAGGCCCTCACCGCTCACCACCTGCGCCCAGCTGGGATGGTGTTCACCCACGGTCACATCGACCATGTCGGGGGAGCACGTGAGGTGAGTGAACTCCACGAGATCCCGTCCTACTGCCCGGTCGACGACCGTCATCTGCTCAGCGAACCGATGGAGGGACTGGCGGATTTCGCCCTGCCCCTGGTCATGAACCATTACGGCACCACCCACCTCACCGAACCCGAGACGGTTGTGGACGTGATGCCCGACACCCACCACGAGGTCGCCGGGTTCGACCTCGAGTTCATCCATGCCCCGGGCCACACCCCCGGTTGTTCCATGATCCGCTTCGTGGACGAGGAGCACGGCCCGATCATCTTCTCCGGTGACGTGCTCTTCGCCGGAGCCATCGGCCGTACCGACCTGCCCGGGGGAGACCCGAACGCCATGACAAGCAGTCTGCGAGATGTCGTGTGCCCCCTTCCCGATGCCACACACGTCCTACCCGGCCATGGTGGCAGCACCCAGATGGGATATGAGAAGAAGGTCAACCCATACCTGCAACTGTGATGCGGCCTGCACTCGTGATGCGGATAGACTTGGCCCACGCGACCGCGTGATCGTCACTCGATCTGCTGGTCTGGCATTCCCGGCCCGGCGAACCGGTCGACATCCGACCCATCCACTCAACGATTTGTCTCGAAGGAACGTTCCATGGCTCGTCTCAAGCCTCTGTCCGGTTTTCCCGAATTCCTGCCCCAGGGCCAGATGGTGGAGAACCATGTGACGCACATCCTGGAGCAGACCTTCGAACTGCATGGGTTCGCACCGATCCACACCCGCGCCGTGGAGACGATGGAATCGCTCACCCGCAAGGGGGAGATCGACAAGGAGGTGTACGTCGTCAACCGGCTGCACGCCGAACCCGGCGAGAAGCCCAACCCCAACGACCACCTCGGGCTGCACTTCGACCTCACCGTGCCATTCGCACGCTACGTTCTGGAGAACTCCGGCCACCTCTCGTTCCCATTTCGCCGCTACCAAATCCAGAAGGTGTGGCGTGGCGAACGCCCCCAGGAGGGTCGGTACCGCGAGTTCACCCAGGCCGACATCGACATCGTCGGCTCCGAGACCCTGGCCGAGCACCACGACATCGAGGCCCCGCTGGTGATGCTCGAGGCCTTGGAGCGGTTGCACACCGAGTTGGGGTTCCCGACCGTGACGATGCACGTCAACAACCGCAAGCTCTCCGAGGGGTTCTACCGCGGCCTGGGCATCGAGGAACCGGCAGCCGTGCTGCAGCGCGTCGACAAGTACGACAAGATCGGTCCGGCAGCCGTCAAGGAGCTGCTCACGGGTGAACTCGGCCTGTCCGACGAGGTGGCCGACAAGTGCGTCGCCCTGGCCGGGATCTGCACCTCCGACTCGTCGTTCATCAAGCAGGTGCGTGACTTCGGCGTGCACAACGACATGTTGGAGGAGGGGTTGGACTCCCTGAACCGGGTGGTCGGTGCGGTGAACCGCGAGGTGCCCGGCCGCATGGTGGCCGACCTCAAGATCGCCCGCGGCCTGGACTACTACACCGGCACGGTCTACGAGACGATGCTCTCGGGGCACGAGTCGATGGGGTCGGTGTCGTCTGGTGGACGCTACGACTCGTTGGCCTCCGACGGCAAGCACACCTACCCCGGGGTGGGGATCTCACTGGGACTCACCCGGCTGCTCGCCCCGATGATCGGCAAGGGCAGCATCGCCGCGAGCCGCAGCGTGCCCAGCGCCGTACTCGTGGCCGTCAACACCGAGGATGATCGAGAGATCTCCCAGCACATCGCCCGCCAGCTGCGCTCCCGTGGTGTTCCGTGCGAGGTGGCCCCCAAGGCGGACAAGTTCGGCAAGCAGATTCGCTATGCCGACCGTCGCTCGATCCCGTTCGTGTGGTTCCCCGGATCGGTGCACGACGGGGTCCGTGGGGATGACGAGGTGAAGGACATCCGCTCCGGTGAGCAGGTGGTGGCCCGGGCCGATTCGTGGAATCCTCCGGCCGCTGACCTGTGGCCCACCGTCGTCGGCACCTGGTGACGACGCAATCCAGGACGATGTCGCACTTGGTGACGACGAATCCAAGACGACGTCGCACCTGGTGACGACGCGATCCCAAACAGAGTCGTCACGTGATGGCCGGGGCCCAGCGGGTCTCGGCCTCGGTCATCGGTGGGTGTCGAGCCGCGCCCAGTGGGGATGGCACTGTCCCCACTGGGCGCGGGGGATGTCTAAGAGGCACCTGCGCCGACCGGGACGCCGTACGCTGTCCCCCGATGGGCGCGGAAGTTGCACCGGTGGATGTACGGCAAGACGTGGAAGACGTGGGCCACCGTCACCTCACATGACACCGAGTGAGACGGCACCACGGGCGTCCTTGAGATCAACGGCCCCCGCCATACCGGCATGCTCGGAACCATCCTGATCCCCACCTTGCATACCTGAGGCTGCGCCTGGACCATTCGTGGCCGAGCCGCCACCAGCGACGTGCTCCCCACGGATCGGCGCACCCTGCTCGACGTTCGTGAGCTCCTCATGCCGGTCCCGTGCCGTGGCAGCCATGAGCTTGATGCGGTTGAGCTGGTTCACCTGTGAGGCACCGGGATCGTAGTCGATGGAGGCGACGTTGGCGTGTGGGTACTGCCGACGGATCTCACGGAAGATGCCGCGCCCCGTGACGTGGTTGGGCAGGCAGGCAAATGGCTGCACCACGCAGATGTTGGGCACCCCCTCCTCGATCATGTCGATCATCTCGCCCACGAGGTACCAGCCCTCTCCGGACTGGTTGCCCAACTGGACGATCTGCTGTGCCTCCTCGACGATTCGCGAGATGTGGGTGGGCACCTCGAAACGTTGGGAGGTGCCCAGGGCGGCGTCCACCGGCTTCTGGTACTGCTGGAGCACGGCCAGGAACCCCTTCTTGAGGAAGCGCTTCCACTTCTCGGTGCCAAACGTCTTCCAGTTGTAGTCGCCACTGGTGAGGGCGTTGTGCACGAACCACATGAGCCCGGGCAGAACGGCCTCGCACCCCTCGGACTCGATGACCTCGACGATGTGATTGTTGGCATCGGGATGGAACTGCACGAGGATCTCACCCAACACCCCCACTCGCGGTTTGCGTGGCTCGTCACGCAGCGGCAGGGCCTCGAAGGCGTCGACGATGCCGCGCACCAGTGCGGAGTAGCTGGTACGTCGTCCCCAGGTGGGGGAGGTGCCGCCGTCCTCGAAGTGCTCCCGACAGATCGTCTGCCACCGTTGCATGAGCTCGTCGGCTGAACCGGGCACGGCCTCGTAGGGGCGAGTGCGCAGGTGGACACGCTGGATGAGGTCGCCCAGGGTGACGGCCTGGGCCATGCGATGGACGAGCGGACCGGTGAGCTTGAACCCGGGGTTGTCCTCCAGACCCTGCAGGCTTGCCGCGATGACGGGGATCTGCCCGAATCCGGCATCCTTGAGGGCCTTGCGCAGCAGGGCGATGTAGTTCGTCGCCCGACACATGCCGCCGGTCTGGGTGAGGAACAGCGAGACGTGGTCCAGGTCGTACCTGCCAGACTTCAACGCCGAGACGAGCTGCCCGATGACGACGATGGCGGGGAAACAGGCATCATTGTTGACCACGGCCAGCCCCCGTTCGATGTCGTCGTGGGACGCCACCTTGAGCACCTCGACCCGGTAGCCGCACGAACGCAACGCCGCCTCGGCGATGGCCGTCTGGTAGGTGGCCAGCTGGGGGACGAGGATGGTGTGGGTCTTGCGCATCTGCTTGGTGAACCGGACCGGGGAGGCCGACACCTGATGGTTCACAACCGGACGATCCTCCTGACTGGCCCGCTCCTTGGCAGCGGCCTGCAGGGAACGCACCCGGATGCGTGCCGCGCCGAGGTTGGAGACCTCGTCGATCTTCAACGTCGTGTAGATGCGGTCGCGGGCAGCGAGGATCTCCCGTACCTGATCGGTGGTGATGGCGTCCAGCCCACAACCGAACGAGTTGAGCTGGACGAGTTCCAGGTTGCCCTGGCTGCGCACGAATGCCGCCGCCTGGTAGAGCCGGGAGTGGAACATCCACTGGTCACGCACCCGCAGTGGACGTTCCAGCAGATCGGCTCCCAGATGGGCCACCGAGTCCTCGGTGAGCACCGCCATGCCCAAGGAGTTGACCATCTCGGGGATGCCGTGATGGATCTCGGGATCGACGTGGTAGGGGCGTCCGGCCAGCACGACGCCGGGCACGTCGTGGACGCGCATGTACTCCAGCGCCTCCTCACCCATCCGTCGAATGTCTGCGTGGAAGGCCTCGTCCTCGGCGGTTCCAGCGGCAACGGCGCGCCGGGCCTCCTCCAGGGTGACACCGTCGGAGGCGAAGACCTCGGTGAGACGCTCGGCGAGCTTGTCCTCATTGGCCAGGGACAGGAACGGCGAGATGAGCTCGACACCCTGCTCACGCAGGGAGTCGACATTGGCCCGGATGACCTCGGGGTAGGAGGCGACCACCGGGCAGTTGAAATGCGCATCGGCCTGCTCCACCGAGACCCGCTCGAAGCGGATGCATGGGTCGAAGACCCGCTTGACGCCGCGTTGCACGAGGTCCTCGATGTGGCCATTGGAGAGCTTGGCGGGATAGCAGATGTTCTCCGAGGCGATCGACTCCATGCCCTTGTCGAACATCTCATGGCTGGACCGCCCCGAGATCATCACCCGATAGCCCAGCGTGGAGAGCACCGTGAACCAGAACGGGTAGTTCTCGTACATGTTGAGCGAACGGGCGATGCCCATGTCGCCACGGTACGCCTTCTTGGCGGTGAGTCGACGGTAGGAGAACAGTCGCTTGTACTTGGCCTCGAAGAGGTTGGGCAGCTCCGACTTGGGGGCTCGCTTGAGTTTGCGATTGTCCACCTGGGCGCCACGTTCGCAGCGGTTGCCCGACACGAAGACGCGACCGTCGGAGAAGGTGGAGATGGTGCGCTGGCAGTGGTTCTGGCACAGCATGCAGTCGTCGCGGTGGGTCTCCACGGCGAAACCGTCGAGCTCGCCACGGTCTCGCAGCCCCACACCGGCCGGTTCCCCGGCGTGGAACCGGGCACGTGCCGTGAGGGCAGCTCCGTAGGCCCCCATGAGACCGGCCTCGGAGGGACGAACCACCTCCCGTCCGGTGAGCAGTTCGAAGGCACGCAGCACGGCGTCGTTGAGGAAGGTGCCCCCCTGCACGACGACCTTGTCGCCGAGCTGGGCAGGATCGGTGAGCTTGATGACCTTGTACAGCGCATTGCGCACCACGGAGTAGCTCAGTCCGGCGGCAATGTCGGCGGGGGAGGCCCCCTCCTTCTGCGCCTGCTTGACCGAGGAGTTCATGAACACGGTGCAGCGACTGCCCAGATCGACCGGGTGCTCGGCGTCCAAGCTCATCGCGGCGAAACTGCGGATGTCGGTGTCCATGCCGGCGGCAAAGGTCTGCAGGAAGGAGCCACACCCCGATGAACAGGCCTCGTTGACGCTGATGGAGTCGATGACCCCGTCGACGACGCGCAGATATTTCATGTCCTGACCACCGATGTCGATGATCGAGGTCACCCCGGGGCACAGGTGGGCCGCAGCGCGGTAGTGGGCCATCGTCTCGACCTCACCATCGTCGGCGCCCAAGGCTGCCTTGACGAGCCCCTCCCCGTACCCGGTGGTGCAGGTTCGAGCGATGACGGCCCCGGTGGGCAGTTCGTCGTACAGGTCGGCGAGGATACGCACCGCGGCATTGACCGGATCGCCCTCGTTGGAGGCGTAGGAACTCGCGACGATGTTGAGGGAGTCGTCCAGCACGACGGATTTGATCGTCGTCGAGCCGGCGTCCACTCCCAGGAAGAGTTCTCCCTTGGCGTGGCCGATGGGGATGCGCGGCAATTTTGCGCGAGCATGTCGGGTGCGGAAGGACGCCAGCTCCTCCTCGCCGTGGAAGAGCGGGGGCATGGACTGGTTGACGCCGGTGGCGGCCCGGCTGTGCCGGGCAACCCGTGCCAGCTCGTCTATCCCGATGGGGGTGCCGTGCGCGGTGAGAGCCGCTCCCATGGCGACGTAGAGCTGGGCACGCTCCGGGGTGACGAACTCGTCGACCTTGCCGTTGAGGATCGTGGCGAAGGCATGTCGCAGACTCGGCATGAAGTGCAGCGGGCCACCGAGGAAGACGACCTGTCCCCGGATCGGACGGCCGCAGGCCAGACCTGCGATGCACTGGGTGGCCACCGCCTGCATGACCGAGGCGGCAAGATCCTCGTGCTGGGCACCGTCGTTGATGAGCGGTTGCAGGTCCGACTTGGCGAACACGCCACATCGCGAGGCGATGGGGTACGTCATCGACGCGTTCATTGCCAACTCGTTGAGTCCCGAGGCGTCGGTGTGCAGCAGGGTGGCCATCTGGTCGATGAACGCACCGGTTCCGCCGGCGCACGAGCCGTTCATGCGCTGTTCCGGTACCGGTTTGAGGTAGGTGATCTTGGCGTCCTCACCACCGAGCTCCAGCAGGACGTCGGCATCGGGGTTCCAGTGCTGCACCGCAGCGGTCTCGGCCATGACCTCCTGGATGAACGGGATTCCCAGGGCATCGGCAGTGCCCAGTCCGGCCGATCCCGTCACCGATGCGATGACGCGGCGTGCGGGCAGGGCCTCGGCGGCATCGGCGAGCAGGCTGGCAAGCGCACCGGTGATGTCGGCTCGATGCCGACGGTAGTCCTCGAAGAGGATCGGGGCGTCCGCGCCCGGATCGCCGTCGAAAACCACAGCCTTGATCGTCGTCGAACCGACGTCGAGCCCCATCCGCATGACCTGTGCGTCCATGTGTCCATTTCAACACCATGGAAATTGATCTGCACAATCGCACACCGAATCCCGGCGAGAAAAATCCGAGATTAGGCTGAGGGGTATGTCATCGGCATCTGCTCGCAGCACTGGCACGTCGGATCATCTGCCAGCTGGACCACGACGCGGCCCCCGCACCGATGCTGGAGCGGCACGCTCGGCAATCCTCACCGCGGCACGCAGCCTCTTTCAGCAGATGGACTACCAGTCGGTGAGCATGCGAGCCATCGCCCGCACGGCCGGGGTGGACACCTCGTTGGTGGGCTACTACTTCGGCACCAAGCAGGAGCTCTACCTGCAGACGATCTCGCTGCCCAGCGGTCCGCATCGCATCATTGCCGAGGCCTGTGCGTCGTCGAGCATCGACGAGCTGGGGGAGACACTGGTACGTTCCTTCCTCACCGCTTGGCCCGGGCAGGGCACGGCGGATCAGGACGACCGGACAGCAGGAAACTCGATGCAGGGCATGACCCAGGCACTGCTGCAGGAACCCGATGCGTTCCACAATCTGCACGACTTCTACCAGCACATGATCGTCGAACCGGTTGCCCATCTGCTGGGTACGCGTTTCGACGAGCAGGAGGCCGAGGTGCGAGCCGCCCTGGCGGTCACCCAGCTGCTGGGAATCTTCATCACCCGCACCATCGTGGGACTCGACGCCCTGCGCCACCTGCCTGACGACGAACTCATCGCCCGGGAGGCCCCAACCCTCCAGACGATTCTCACCGGATCGCTCCCCTCATCGGCCCCGATCGACGACGTGGAAGGACAACCCCGGCCCGGCAAACACCGTGCCCCGTGGCCGCACCCCATGAATCCGGACTAGGCTGGGGTGCCAAAGACCGACAGGACGCACCGCTGCACACCTGAAGACACATGTGGGAGAGTTCCAAATGACGATTGCCATCAAACTCGGCTTCCTCGATGACGCGCCGATTGTCGGCGATGACGGACAACTGACCAAGCATGGTTCGGGATCCAACATCGTCGAACGACTGATGAAGATGTACCCCCATGCCGTCATCGTGGGACACGAGAACAAGGACTGCCCGGACTTCCGGCTGCGTACCCTGGACAATCTCGACGTCAAGTCGACCCTGCTCATCAATCTCGACGTCATCGACTCGGTCGGCGCCTTCCAGGTGATGCACCGCGAGGGACTCGAACCCAAGATCATGAACTTCCAGTGGCTGCCGCCGTCGCACTACCACCACAAGGTGAACTTCGCAGCGATGGGTATGTCGTACGCGCTCTTCCCCACCCTGTGCGCGGGGGAGCGCACGGCTGGTGAGGTCGTCGAACTGGCACGGCGATGGATGATCCCACCGCTGGCCCACCAGTGCCGTGTCGCCTGGGTGCAGCCCGGTATCCGTGACGACCTCCTGCGCGAGCACGTGGATCCGGAGGTCCCGACCGTCCTTTACCCGTCGATCCACCTCAACGACAACAAGCAGCCCAAGGTCTTCCTCGACATCGTCTCCGAGGTCGCCGAGCACATGCCGCTGCAGATGGAGGCCCGGCTGGGACAGCGTGACCTGGCCAGCGTCCTCGCCATGAAGATGAGCTCACCGACCTGGGCCCAGGTCGGTCCGCTCTTCGGCGAGCGCGAGGAGTACTGGGAGGCGTTGGCACGTACGACGGCCTTCCTGGCCACCGCGAAGGACGAGGCATACGGGTTCGAGTACATGGAGGCACTGCTGGCCGGCGTCGTCGGCGTGCTGCCGCGCGCCAAGTGGAGCAGCGACATCGTCCCGGAGACCTACCCCTATCTCTACGACAACTCGCGTCATGCCGTCGCCCTGCTCGAGGAGGTGCTCACCGATCCCAAGGCGGCCCGGGCGAAGATCGACGAGTCGGCTGGTGGACCGATCAGCGAATGGATCCTCGGGCACCATCGCCGTTCCGGCGGCAATGAGGCCATCGCCAACCAGATCAGCGACTGGTTCCCGGAGATCTCGGCCGACTGAGAGTACGCGACGCTCATTCCCCACGCCACGTGAACTCCCGTGATGCGGTGCGGTGGCGTGGGGGATAGTGTGGTGCTTGGTCTGCACCGTCTATGCATGGCCCACCACACAATGGAAGGATGAATCCCGTGCTGCGAACCCACGACGCCGGAAGCCTGCGCGCCAGCGACATCGGCGAGGAGGTGACTCTCGCCGGATGGGTCGGTCATCGACGCGACCATGGCGGCGTGGCCTTCATCGACCTGCGTGACGCCTCGGGGCTTGCCCAGGTCGTCATCCGCGACGAGATCCTCGACTCCTCAGGTGCCCATGACCTGCGCAACGAGTTCTGCATCCGCGTCACCGGCGTCGTCGAGGCACGTCCGGAGGGCAATGCGAACCCGAACCTGCCGTCGGGTGAGATCGAGGTGAACATCTCCACCCTCGAGGTGCTCAACCCGTCGGCACCCCTGCCGTTCCAGATCGACGAGCACATCAACGTCGGTGAGGACGCCCGTCTCAAGTATCGTTACCTCGACCTGCGTCGTCCACGTCAGCACGAGGCCCTGGTGCTGCGCTCCAAGGTGACGCACAAGATTCGCGAGGTGCTGGACCGCCACGACTTCTACGACATCGAGACACCGACCCTCACCCGCTCCACCCCGGAGGGGGCTCGTGACTTCCTGGTACCGGCCCGTCTGGCCCCGGGCAGCTGGTACGCCCTGCCACAGAGCCCCCAGCTGTTCAAGCAGCTGCTCATGGTCTCCGGCATGGAGCGTTACTACCAGATCGCGCGATGCTACCGTGACGAGGACTTCCGTGCCGATCGCCAGCCCGAGTTCACCCAGCTCGACGTCGAGATGAGTTTCGTCGACCAGGACGACGTCATTGCCCTGGCCGAGGAGGTCATGGGGGAGTGCTGGAAGCTCATCGGAGTGGACATTCAGGCCCCGCTGCAGCGCATCACCTGGCACGACGCCATGAACCGTTTCGGCTCCGACAAGCCCGACCTGCGATTCGGCAACGAGATCACCGAGGTCACCGACTTCTTCGCCGACACCCCGTTCCGGGTGTTCCAGGCGGCCTACGTCGGTGCCGTCGTCATGCCGGGCGGTGCCTCCCAGCCACGTCGTCAGTTCGACGCCTGGCAGGAGTGGGCCCGTACCCGCGGCGCCAAGGGTCTTGCCTACATCACGGTGGCCGAGGACGGCACACTGGGTGGCCCGGTCGCCAAGAACATCTCCGAGGCCGAGAAGGCCGGAATCGCACGGAAGGTCGGGGCCAACCCCGGAGACGCGATCTTCTTCGCCGCCGGTGCCCGTACCGCCTCCCAGGAACTGCTCGGCGCAGCCCGCTTGGAGATCGGCAAGCGCTGCCACCTCTACGAACCGGGTGACTGGGCGTTCTGCTGGGTCGTCGACGCCCCACTGTTCAAGTCGACCAAGGAGGCCGAGAGCTCGGGCGACGTGGCCGTCGGCGACGGGGCGTGGACCGCGGTGCACCACGCCTTCACCAGCCCCACCCCCGGCTGCATCGACACCTTCGACACCGATCCGGGATCGGCCCTGGCCTATGCCTACGACTTCGTCTGCAACGGCAACGAGGTCGGCGGTGGCTCCATCCGTATCCACCGCCGTGACATCCAGGAACGGGTGTTCAAGGTCATGGGCATCAACGCCGAGCAGGCCCAGGAGAAGTTCGGCTTCCTGCTGGACGCCTTCAAGTTCGGCGCCCCGCCACACGGCGGCATCGCCTTCGGACTGGACCGTCTGGTCATGCTCCTGGGAGGATTCGACTCCATCCGCGACGTCATCGCCTTCCCCAAGACGGGCAACGGCTTCGACCCGCTCACCGAGGCTCCCGCCCCCATCACCCCGCAGCAGCGTCGTGAGGCCGGTGTGGATGCCAAACCCGCCAAGAAGAAGGATGCCGAGGCGAAGGACGCAGCGTCCGCGAAGTGATCGCAGACGTGGGTTGAGCACGTCAGCACCCGGTGGGTCATCCCCGATGGGGACAGCCGGGCCCGACGAGGCTGACCGTTCGGCCCCGCACCCACGGTGTTCTGCCAGCAGAGTCACCGGATGCGGGCCACGACTGCATGACCTCGCTAGGGTGGGGACGTGGCATTCTCCTGGATCGAACTCGACGGCGTCCTCAACATGCGTGACCTGGCGGGCACCCGGTTGGCCGGTGGGGATCGGATCGCGCCGCATCGGCTGGTGCGCTCCGACAACCTCAACTTCCTCACCGACCACGACGTCGCGGTGCTCATCGAGCAGATCGGGGTGGTCGACGTCGTCGACCTACGATCGAGCTACGAATGCCAACGCATCGGGGTGAGCCCGCTGGAGGACGACCCACGAGTGCGAGTGCATCACGGGTCGCTGTACCCCGAGACCGATCCGACCAGTGACGTGCCGCCGTGGAAGGCCTCGGTGGATGCCATCGGCTCCGCCAATCGCAACGACGAGCTGGCCCAGCACTATCTCAATTACCTGCGCTGGAGCCCCGAGGTCGTCGTCGGTCACCTGCGCGTCATCGCATCCAGTCCAGGTGCCACCGTGGTCCACTGTGCGGCCGGAAAGGATCGTACCGGGACGATCATCGGGTTGCTGCTGTGCGCCCTGGGTGCCGACGAGCAGGACATCATCGACGACTACGCCGCCAGCGGGCAGCGTCTGAGCCAGATCGTTGCCCGACTGGGGGAGGCTGCCAGTGCAGGAACTGCCACCCACGGGGCATATGACACCCCCGACCAGTCCACACCGCCAGAGGTCATGGCCCGGTTCCTCGAGCTGCTCGGCGGCCAGCAGGGTGCTCTCGACCTGCTGGGTTCCCACGGATGGACCGCGGCCGATCACGAGCAGCTGCGCCGAACCCTCACCAGCCCCCACACCACGGTGGGCAGTTGTGACGGTGCGTCTGCTCGCCATCCGGGCGACGGTGGGCGTGTTCCTGTCGCCGCGAGCGTCCCCACCACCGGCCAGCAACCCCCTGCCGAATCCACGACCCAGGACCACGAGCTGTGAGCACCGACCTCTTCGGAAACCCGGATCCGCGCGACCAACCGACCCCCGCCACCACGGGAGGGTCGCTGGACGCCGTCAATCCCGATGCCCCGCTGGCAGTGCGGTTGCGTCCCCGCACGGTGGAGGAGATCGTCGGTCAGCAGCACCTGCTCACCCCCGGCTCCCCACTGCGTCGTCTGGCCGAGGGAACGGCTGCGATGAGTGTCTTCCTGTGGGGGCCACCCGGGGTCGGCAAGACGACGATCGCCTCGGTGGTCTCGCACTCCACCAATCGCCGGTTCGTCGAGATCTCCGCGGTGACGGCTGGCGTCAAGGACGTGCGCCGTGAGCTGGACGTTGCGCGCCGGGAACTCGTCAACGGGCGGCCCACCGTGCTCTTCGTCGACGAGGTGCACCGGTTCTCCAAGGCCCAGCAGGACGTCCTGCTGCCAGCAGTGGAGAACCGCATCGTCACCCTCATCGCCGCCACCACCGAGAACCCGTCGTTCTCGGTCATCTCGCCGTTGCTCAGCCGGTCCCTGCTGCTCACCCTGAAACCCCTGAGCACCGAGGACATCTCCCGCCTCATCGACCGAGCCCTGAATGACGAGCGCGGCCTGCGCACCCCCGACGGGGGCGGTTACACCTTGGCCGAGGATGCTCGGGCCGATCTGCTGCAGCTCTCGGGTGGGGACGCCCGCCGCGTCCTCACCTATCTGGAGGAGTCCGCTGCCGGGGCCGACTCCGCACACACGACGACCATCACCTCCGAGCTGCTCACCACCGCCGTGGACCGGGCCGCGGTGCGCTACGACAAGGGTGGCGACCAGCACTACGACGTCATCAGCGCCTTCATCAAATCGGTGCGTGGCTCCGACGTCGACGCTGCCCTGCACTACCTGGCACGCATGATCGAGGCAGGGGAGGACCCCCGATTCATTGCCCGGCGGCTCGTCATCCTGGCCTCCGAGGACATCGGCATGGCGGCTCCCAGCGTGTTGCAGACCTGTGTGGCGGCGGCGCAGGCGGTCCAGCTCATCGGTATGCCCGAGGCTCGTCTCAACCTGGCCCAGGCCACCATCGCTGCTGCAACCGCACCCAAGTCCAACGCCGTCATCACGGCGATCGACTCCGCCCTGGCCGACGTGCGCGCTGGCAAGGGAGGACCGGTGCCACCGCATCTGCGCGATGCCCACTACTCCTCGGCAGCAGACCTGGGCCACGGCATCGGCTACAAATATGCCCACAACTTCCCCCAGGGAGTGGCCCCGCAGCAGTACCTGCCCGAAGACCTGGCCGAGGTGCGCTACTACCAGCCCACCGATCACGGCAATGAACGCAACATCGCGGGATTGTTGCCCGGACTACGGGAGCTGCTGGGGCGGGAAGCCACCAACCAGCGCCGGTCCGAGGGCAACGGACCGAATCGGTGATCGGGTCGACACAGGGAATCACATGGCTGAGGGCATCACACAACTGAGGACACCACGCAACTGACCTGTGGCAGGCCATGGGCCTACGGCTGCAAGGCCCCGGGATGGGACACGCCCTCTCATGGGCAATGGCAAAACGACATTGGCGTCGCAAGGCCCCGTGAGACACGCCCGATCACCACAGCACCATTCTCCAATCACCACAGGCACCATCCCCGATCACCACCGACACCCTCCTCATCCCAGGCCCCGCACTGCTCACTGAAGTGGGATGGCAACCGCCATCAGCCAACACGTGACTACTAGGCTGTGGTAATCGTGGTTGCAAACCGGATGTGGGGAGCATCCAGTTGCAGGACCGTTCCGAACAAACGAAAAAGCCAGGAGGACATCGTGAGCATCGGAAGCATTGCTGCACTCATTGCCGCGACTGCCGCCGTCGTCCTCGTGGCACTGCTTGCCGTGCCCATCGTCAAGCTCGGTCACGTCATGGACGAGATCACCTCCAGCGTGCGCGATGTCGACCGGTCCGCCCTGGAGATCCTCGAGGAACTGCGCCAGACGGTCATCACGACCAATGAGGAGATCTCGCGCATCGGTGACGTCACCGAGAACGTCAACCGCATGAGTGAGCACGCCGCCAATGCCACCCAGCACGCCAGTGACGTGGGCCGGGTCGTGGCCACCGTGGTCGGCGCACCAGCTCGGGCCACCTCACGCATGCGCACCGCCATGCACCGGCATCGCAGGCCCAAGGCGGTGGCTGCCATCGAGGCACCGACCCGGCACCAGACCGCGCAGGATGCGCACGAGGCGGCATCCCGCCGCGGCGAGCCACAGTCCCCCCGCGAGGACGAACCGACCAAGCGTGGGACAGGGCCGGCCCCCATCACTGCGGAGCCCCTTGCCACCGACGAGTCCTGACTCGTGGCCAACGACGACGCACCGCCCAAATTCTCCGCACCGTGTTCCGCCCAGGTTGATCGGCTCGGGCTGATCGGCAGGTACGAGGAACCGCATCAGCAGCCCACCTGAACCGCATCAGCAGCCCACCTGAATCGCACCTGCCCCGCCCCGACACCTGATTCAGCCGCGACGAGGATTCGCCGCCCCTGATCCCTCGGCCCGGGGCTCACCGGAGCTGCCGGAGTCAACAACCGCAACAGCACCCCTGACCTGCTCAGCACGGGCTCACCTCTGGCGAACACCCCATCGCGACGAAACGGGTAGGGTTGTCCAGTGCACGGCCGTACATCACGTCGCCAGCCGACCACCATCGACAAGGAACAAGCATGAGAACTGCGGAGATCGGACAGCGTTTCCTCACCTTCTTCGAGGAAAGGGGACATGACGTCGTCCCCAGTGCGTCGCTGCTCTACAACGATCCGACCCTGCTGTTCGTCAACGCCGGCATGGTGCCGTTCAAGAATTACCTCATGGGGGTCGAGCCCGCCCCGTGGCAGCGCGCCACGAGCATCCAGAAGTGTGTACGCACCCTCGACATCGACGAGGTGGGGCGAACGACGCGCCATGGGACGTTCTTCCAGATGCTGGGCAACTTCTCGTTCGGCGACTACTTCAAGACCGACGCCATCGAATGGGCCTGGGAACTGGTGACTGGCCCGACGTCCGAGGGCGGTCTGGGATTCGACCCGGCGAAGATCTGGGTGACGGTGCTCGGCCCCGGCTTCCACCCCGACTATCCCGACGGTGACGTCGAGGCCCGACGGACCTGGCTCAAGGTGGGGGTGCCCGCCGAGCACATCCAAGGTCGGTCCCTGGCAGACAACTACTGGCACATGGGCGTTCCCGGCCCGGGTGGCCCATGCTCGGAGATCTACGTCGACCGTGGACCGCAGTTCGGTCCGGACGGCGGGCCCGAGGCCGACGAGGATCGCTACCTGGAGATCTGGAACCTCGTCTTCGAGACCGAGGACCTGTCTACCGTGCGTTCCAAGACCGACTTCGACATCACCGGTCCACTGGCCAGACGCAACATCGACACCGGCGCAGGCCTGGAGCGCATCGCCTACCTCCAGCAGGGCGTCAACAACATGTATGAGACCGACCAGGTGTTCCCGGTCATCGAGCGGGCGGCCCAGTTGTCGGGCAAGAAGTACGGCCTCAACCCCGACGACGACATTCGGCTGCGCATCGTCGCCGACCACGTACGATCCAGCCTCATGCTCATGACCGACGGCGTCACCCCCGGCAATGAGGCGCGCGGCTACGTCCTGCGTCGTCTGCTGCGCCGCGCGGTGCGCTCCATGCGGCTGCTCGGGGTGGACGCACCCGTGCTGCCCGAGCTGCTGCCGATCTCGCGAGACCTAATGAAGGACTCCTTCCCCGAGGTGCTCACCCAGTGGGATCGCGTCATCGACGCCGCCACCGCCGAGGAACAGACCTTCCGACGCACCCTGAGCGCCGGAACCACACTGCTCGACACCGCCGTGGCCCAGACCAAGGAGTCCGGCTCCACGGTGCTGCCAGGGGAGAAGGCCTTCCAGCTGCACGACACCTATGGTTTCCCCATCGACCTCACCCTGGAGATGGCCGCCGAGCAGGGACTCACCGTGGATCGTGACGCCTTCACCAGGCTCATGGCCGAGCAGAGGTCCCGTGCCAAGGCCGACGCCAAGGCCAGGAAGGGCATGCTCACCGACCCGGAGGCCTATGCCACCATCCGGGCCCAGGGCGAGACGCCATTTTTGGGATACGACGAACTCACCGTGCCCACGACGGTGGTCGGCATCATCGCCGACGGCCGCTCCGTGCTCCATGCCACTGCCGGCTCGATGGTCGAGATTGCCCTGGCGCAGACCCCGTTCTATGCCGAGATGGGTGGTCAGGACTCCGACACCGGCATCATCCGCGCCAACGGCTTCGATCTCGAGGTACTTGACGTGCAGGCCCCGGTGCCTGGTCTCATCGTCCACAAGGTGCAGCTTGACGGTGATCTGGCGGTGGGTGACGAGGTGAGTGCCCAGGTGGATCCGGCGGCGCGCTTCGAGGCGTGCAAGGCTCACACTGCCACCCATGTGTTGCACGCCGCGCTGCGTGAGCTCGTCGGCCCCAGCGCCACCCAGGCCGGTTCCTACAACAAGCCAGGGTACCTGCGCTTCGACTTCACCGCCACCAAGGGACTGTCCGAGCAGCTGCGCTCCGAGATCGAGCAGCGTTGCAACGAGGCCATCCACGACGACTTCGAGGTCACCGACTCCCGGATGCCTCTGGAGGAGGCTCGAGCTATGGGCGCCATGGCCATGTTCGGCGAGAAGTACCCGCCGATCGTCCGTGTCGTCGAGCTCAATGGGGCGTGGTCGCGCGAGCTGTGTGGTGGCACCCATGTGCCCTCCACCGGACGTATCGGCATGCTCGACCTGCTCACCGAGCAGTCCGTCGGTTCGGGGACCCGCCGGGTGGAGGCTCTGGTGTCCACCGATGCCTTCTCGCACCTGGCTGCCGAGCGGGCCCTGGTCAACGAGCTCACGACCATGCTCAAGGTGCAGCCCGACCAGCTTGCCGAACGCGTGGGCAAGCTCGCCGCCGACCTCAAGGACGCCGAGCGCCGCCTGGCCCAGGCCCGTACCAAGGAACTCTTCGCCCAGGTGGACCAGATCGTCGAGACGATGGCTCCAGCCGGAAAATTCGATCTCGTCAGCGCCAAGGTTCCCGGTGTCACCGGCGGTGATCTGCGCTCCCTGGCCACCCAGATCCGCTCCAAGATCGCCGAACGCCCGGCCGTCGTCGTCCTCATCGGTGGCACCGACGACAAGCCGGCCATGATCGTGGCCACCACCGAGTCGGCCCGTGCTGCCGGTGCGAAGGCCGGGGCACTCATCAAGGTGGGCATCTCCCGACTGGACGGTCGAGGCGGCGGCAAGGACGACATGGCCCAGGGGGCCGGCTCCAACGCCTCGGGTGTTGACGATGCGCTGTCCACCGTCGCCTCCGAGCTCTCGGCGTTGTGAGACCCTTGTTTGTGTCGCCCATGAGCATGTCGAGAGGTCGATGATCGTGTCGGAGGAACCAGTGACGACGCCCAGGGGATCGACGCTGGGGGTGCGGGTCGCCGTGGACTGGGGCAAGGCCCGTATCGGGGTGGCTGCCTGTGATCGGGAGGGTATCCTTGCCTACCCGGTGGAGACGGTGTCGGCCAAGGACCAGCCGATTCGCCGGATCAGCCAGATCGTCGCCGAGTACGAGCCCGTTGAGGTGGTCATGGGCCTGCCGGTGGCACTCAACGGCACCGAGCAGATTGCCGCCTGTGACGTGCGGGCGGCCGGACGAGACCTGCAGCAGGCCATCGCCCCGATCCCGATACGGTATGTCGACGAGCGCATGACGACACGTACGGCTTCCCGTGCGCTGCACGAGACGGGACGCAACACGCGCAAGCAGCGCTCGGTCATCGATCAGGCAGCTGCCGTCGCCATACTGGAACAGGTACTGGAACAAGCCCGTCGCGGTGAACTCCCAACCGTCCCCGAGCAAGGAGATCAACAGTGAGTCGAAACTCCTCCGACGACGACCCCGGCTTCTGGTACCACTTCCGCAGTGCCTTCGCCGTCATCCTCTCCTTCGCCATCATCCTCGGCGGTATCGGCTACGTGGGCAAGAAGGCCTACGACACCTACATCTCCTTCGCCTACGCCGACGACTACCAGGGCGCTGGCGAGGAGGAACTGTCGGTGCGCATCCCCACGGGTGCCTCCGTCAACGAGGTGGGTGAGATCCTCGTCGAGGAGGACGTCGTGAAATCCGAGAAGGCGTTCAAGGAGGCCGTCCGTGACGCCCCCAACGAGGTGACGATCCAGGCCGGGCAGTACCCGCTCAAGAAGCACATGAGCGCCGCCAAGGCCGTGCAGGTTCTCGCAGACCCCGAAAACATCCGGCATGCACGCGTCACCCTCACCGAGGGGTTGACGATGGATGAGCAGTTCGATCTGCTCGCCAAGGCCAGCGACCTGCCACGCAAGGACTTCGAGACCGCCGTCACCAAGAACGCCGACAAGCTCAACCTGCCCAGTTGGGCGAAGAACCGGCCGGAGGGATTCCTCTTCCCCGACACCTATGAGATTGCCGACAACCCCACGGCAGGTGACATCCTCCGCAACCAGACCAAGCAGTTCACCAAGGTCTCCGACACCCTGAACTTCAGCGGGCAGGCTCAGAACATCAAGCAGGATCCCTACAGCGCCCTCACCGTCGCCTCGATCCTCGAGAGGGAGGCCAAGAGCCCCAAGGACATGAAGATGGTTTCCGGCATCATCTACAACCGACTGTCCAAGGGCATGCCGCTGCAGTCCGACGCAACCGTGCTCTACGCCAACCATGCCAAGGGCAAACTCACCACGACCGACAAGCAGCGGACCATTGATTCACCGTACAACACCTACAAGGTGAAGGGGCTTCCTCCCGGCCCCATCTCGAACCCGGGATCAGAGGCCATGGAGGCAGCCGTGACACCGACGACGTCCGACTACTTGTTCTGGGTGGTCACCGATCCGGACAAGGGCACGACGGCCTATGCCAAGACTGCCGAGGAGCACCAGGCCAATGTCGCGAAGTTCCAGCAGTGGTGCCAAGATCACAAGGGCAAGTGCTGACCGGTGAGTTCTCGGCACTGTGCAGTGATCGGCCATCCGATCGCCCACTCCCTCTCACCGGCCATGCACCGGGCTGCCTATCGCGATCTGGGGCTTGACTGGAGCTTCGACGCAGTCGACGTCGCTCGTGACGGGCTTGCCGACTTCGTGGCTGGGCTGGACGAGTCCTGGCGGGGGCTCGCCGTGACGATGCCACACAAGCAAGAACTGGCTGGGCTGGGGGAGCCCGATGAGTTGGTTCGTCTGCTCGGCGTGGCCAACACCTGGGTGCATACCACCTCAGGCCCGGTGGTACGCAACACCGATGCACCCGGGGTCTGTGATGTCCTGCGCCAGGCTGGAGTGCACCGGGTCAGCAGCGTGACGGTGCTGGGTGCCGGGGCCACGGCACGCTCGGTGCTGGCTGGGGCAGCGCGTCTGGGAGCGCGGAGTGCAACCATCGTGTCCCGCAGTCGCGTCCGGTCCCAGCAGACCCTGGCGCTGGCGTCTGCACTCGGTGTGACTGCACACTGGCAGCCGTTGGATGAGCCGCTGGCACCTGCCGACCTGCTCGTCTCGACGCTTCCGAGGCAGGCCTTCGACGAGGGGGAGCACTGCCCACCAGACTTCGACGGAGGGGAGCACCGCTCCCCGGGCACGACGCTGCGTGCCTCACGGGCCGTGGCATGTGCCCCGGTGATCTTCGACGTCGTCTACGACCCGTGGCCACCCGTGCTGCTCGACCTGGCACGACAGGAGAACAAGGTGTGCATCGACGGACTCGACCTGTTGGCTGCCCAGGGCAGCAGGCAGGTGGAGATCATGACCGGCCAGCAGGTGACGATGACGACCATGCGCCAGGCGGCACGAACCGAACTGGCCAGACGAATGACGAGACGATCGGAAGAACGATGCTGAGGTATCTCACGGCGGGGGAGTCACATGGGCCGGCTCTCGTGGCCACCATCGAGGGGCTCCCCGCCCAGGTTCGGATCACGACGGACGACATCACCAATGAGTTGCGTCGCAGACGACTGGGGGCTGGACGGGGTGCCCGGATGGGTTTCGAGACCGACGAGGTGGAACTGCTGGGTGGGGTACGGCATGGGCGTACCCTCGGCTCACCGATCGCGCTGCGCATCGCCAACGCCGAATGGCCCAGGTGGCGCACCGTCATGGCAGCCGATCCCGTGGATCCCGACGATCTGAGCGATCAGGCCCGTGCAACGCCACTCACCCGTCCTCGTCCCGGTCACGCCGATCTGGTGGGGATGCAGAAGTATGACTTCGACGAGGCCCGGCCGATCCTGGAACGCGCCTCGGCACGCGAGACGGCGGCACGGGTGGGCATCGCCGCCGTGGCCAAGGCCTTCCTGGCCCAGTCGGTGGGGGTGCAGATCCTCTCCCACGTCGTCGGGCTCGGGACGGTTCACCTGCCGGAGGACACCAGCCCCACCCCCGATGATCTGGAGCGTATCGACTCCGACCCGGTGCGATGTGCCGATCCGTCCACCTCGGCACGCATGGTCGCCCAGATCGATGCCTGCCACCAGGACGGCGACACCCTGGGCGGGGTCATCGAGGTGCTGGCCCACGGCATGCCGGTCGGACTCGGGGCACACACCCAGTGGGACAGACGTCTGGACGCACGTCTCGCCGCTGCCCTCATGAGTATCCCGGCGATCAAGGCCGTCGAGGTGGGTGATGGACTGTCCCTGGCCCAGATGAGGGGTTCCACTGCCCACGACGAGATGGCACCAGCACGGCGAACGAACAGGTCCGAGCGAGGGATCCGACGGCTGAGCAACCACTGTGGGGGCATTGAGGGCGGTATGAGTACCGGCCAGGTGCTGCGGGTACGTGCAGCCATGAAACCGATTGCCACAGTTCCCCGAGCGCTGCGCACCATCGACACCACCACTGGTGAGCCTGCTCTGGCGCACCATCAACGCTCCGACGTGTGCGCCGTTCCTGCTGCTGGTGTCATTGGTGAGGCGATGGTGGCCCTGGTGCTCGCCGAGGCCGTCCTGGAGAAGTTCGGGGGTGACAGCGTGGCCGAGACGACCCGCAACCACGAGGCACATCTGGCCCGACTCGCCGAACGTGGATGGCTGGTGAGCCGATGACACACCGAGTCATTGCCCTCATCGGTGCCCCCGGGGCCGGCAAGACGACGACCGGGCAGAGTCTGGCAGCCCGTCTGGGATGTGAGTTCGTCGACGTCGACCAGCTCATCGAGTCCCAGGAGGGCCGCACGATTCCCGAGATCTTCCTGCAGCAGGGGGAGGAGTTCTTCCGATCCAGGGAGCAGGAGATGACCCTCACCGCCCTCGACGACACCGTCGAGACGCAACCAGGCGACGCGTCTGCACGCTCTGCCCGCGACAGCGACGCCACCAGGGTCGTTGCCCTGGGCGGAGGTGGGCCACTGGACGAGGCCATCGCGACCCGTCTGGACCAGGTGTACACGGTCTGGCTCAGCGTCAGTGCCCGCACCGCGGCCAGTCGAGTCGGACTCAACGACACCACTCGACCGCTGCTGCTGGGCAATGTCCACTCCCAGCTGGTGAGGATGATGGCGCAGCGTCGTCCGGCCTATCAACGCCCCGCAGATCTCGTCGTCGAGACCGACGAGCTGTCCGTCGACGAAGTCGTCAACGTCATCGTACAGGCCTTGGAGGGGTGATGGACTCAGGACATGTCGATGGCCGTAAGCAGCGACGAGTCCAGCGTGCTGGCACAGTTGCCTGAGGTGATGGCCATGGATCGAATCACGGTACGCACCGAACGCCCCTATGACGTCGTCGTCGGCGCTGGGGCGAGCCGGCTTCTGACAGATGTCGCCGGCGGCCGTCGGGTGGCGCTCATCCATCCGGCGAGCGTGACGAAACAGGCCCGAGAGTTGAATGCGCTGCCCACCGATTCCGTCGAGATCATCGTCCCGGACGCGGAGCAGGCCAAGACGCCTGAGTGCCTGCTCACCTGTTGGCAGCGCCTGGCCGAGGCAGGATTCACCCGCGACGACCTGGTCGTGAGCCTCGGGGGAGGGGCGACGACCGATCTGGCTGGTCTCGTCGCCGCCACCTGGCTGCGCGGGGTGGACGTCGTCCATCTGCCGACGACGGTGCTGGCCATGGCGGACGCCGCCATCGGCGGCAAGACGGGGATCAATCTGGCGTTCGGGAAGAATCTCGTCGGGGCGTTCCACCAGCCGCTGGCCGTACTGTGCGACACCAACCTGTTGGGCAGCCTCGACGGACGTGAGGTGCGCTCCGGACTCGCCGAGATCGTCAAGTGCGGTTTCATTGCCGATCCGAGCATCCTCGAATGCATCCGCGCCGCACCACAGGCAGTGCTCGACACCGGCAGCGAGCAGTTTCGCACCGTGCTCGAGGCAGCGGTGCGTGTCAAGGCGGCGGTGGTGGCTTCCGACCCGCACGAGCAGACCTCGCATGGTGATGACGTGGGACGAGAACGTCTCAACTACGGGCACACCCTGGGGCATGCGGTCGAGGCCCACGAGCGCTTCACCTGGCGGCATGGCGAGGCCGACGCGGTCGGCATGATCTTCGCCGCCGAGCTGTCGCACAGGTGTCTGGGACTGTCGGAGGATGTCGTGTCGCTCACTCGGAGCATTCTGTCGGACCTTGGGCTACCGGTGAGCTTCGACGACGTTGCCTGGTCCGATCTGCGTGCCACGATGGCCCTGGACAAGAAGACCCGGATGGATTCAACTGGGCGACGGGTGCTGCGCTTCGTCGGCATCCGTGCCCCCGGGTCGGTCGCGATGATCGTCGATCCCGACGAGGACGCCCTGGCCGAGTGTTACCGGAGCCTGCGAGCCGACTGATCCGAGACACTCGGGTCGCCGAGGCATTTGGGTCGGTGCCGCAACTCGGGGCGAATCCGTATTCCATCGTCACCCACGTCCGGGGCCGGAGACCCGTATTCCGACCCGAGCCGTGGCTGGTCAGCCCCCGTGGTTGTCGGCCCAGTGACGGATCGACCCCGTGGCTGGTCAGCCCCCGTGACTGCCGACATGGCGGGGCGTCATCGCCCGGCCTGGTGCACGGACTCTCGCCGGCTCACCTCTCGGAGACCCCGGACACCCCGAGTGACCTCACGGTGCGGGACACCTGCCTCCTGGTCTCCTTGAGCCGAGCCCGGTTTCCCCTGCCCGACGAGAGTTCGGCATTGACGGCATGGATCCGAATCGGCCCCTCGGACGGTGAGCCGATGTAGACCGGGACGTACTCGGCCCTGGAGAGGGATGCCTTTCCGGACTTCACGCCGAAGGTGACCCGTCCGACGACCCCTTCATGGGTGCGGGGCATGCTGGAGGGCTGATTGCCCACGAGATTGCCCAGTCCGTAGATGACAAGTTTTCCGTTGACCTTGGCCCACGGCTGCACGACGTGACTGTGATGGCAGTAGACCATGTCGACATCGGGGGAGGCGGTGAGACGCGTGGCCAGCTGGATCTGTTCCTTGGTGGGTTCCTGCTGGTACTCCTCGCCGGTGTGTGCCGCGACGATGACGACGTCGGCGCCGGCCCTCCGCGCTGCTGCGGCGCGGGCGAGGAGGTGATCGGCCCGGGCATCGCTCCAAGCCCATGACTTGTCCTTGGGGACGCTCTGCCCATTGAGCCCGTAGGCACCCGAGACGAGCCCGAGTTTCAATCCGTTGTGGGCGGTGAGGATGACTGGTCTGTCGGCCTCGGCAGCGGATCGCGCCGTGCCGGAATGGGCGACGTGAGCCGAGTCGAGGGCGTCGAGGGTGGCCTTGACGCCGGAAAATCCCTGGTCCCACGAGTGGTTGGAGGCGGTACTGCAGGCGTCGAATCCCACTGTGGCCACCCCCTTGGCGACATCTGCGGGAACAGCGAACACCGGGTAGTTGGAGTAGCTGGTTCCCTTCGGCGCGACGGGCACCTCCGTATGGCACACCGACAGGTCGGCGGCACGGATGATGGGCGCGACGCTGCCGAAGATCGGTGCGAAGTCGTAGCTGCCATGTCCATCCGACCTGGCGGTGCGCCATGTCGAGTTGTGCCACAGCAGGTCACCGGAGACGGTGAGGGTGAGGGATCCCGATCGGGTGGAATGCGGCACGGTCCCCACGTTGCCATCCGATGGCGTCGGTGTCGCCGATGTGCCCAAGGTGCCGCGCATGCTCGCCGTGGCACTGGCAGTCGGGGCAGCCGTGGGCGACGGATCCGCGGAGGGCGTGCTGTCCGACACCCCGACAGAAGATTTCTCGCTGGTGGAGGCAGCAGAGTCGTGCGGGGTGGGTGAGGCGCTGCGCCCACAGGCCAGCAGTCCCAGTGTCAACGCCGTTGCCAGGCACAGACGTGGGTCTGGCCTGCGATGACTGGCAGGCATCCTCAGTCCCCGATCGTGTCGCGCGCGCGCTTGACGATGAGTGGGTCGGGTTCGCCGATCACCTCGGCGTTCTTGCCGTCGTAGTCGATCTGGGAGAGGAAGTGACGCATGGCGTTGAGCCGGGCACGCTTCTTGTCGTTGGAGCGAATGGTGATCCACGGGGCCTCGTCGGTGTCCGTGGCTTGGAAGGTCTCCTCCTTGGCGAGGGTGTAGTCGTCCCACCGCCCCAGGGACTCAAGATCCATCGGGGAGAGTTTCCAGCGTCGTACCGGATCCAACTGACGAATGGCGAACCTCGTGCGCTGTTCCTGACGAGTGACGGAGAACCAGAACTTTGTCACGTGGATCCCCGACTCGATGAGCATGGCCTCCAACTGCGGCACCTGGCGCAGGAACTGACGATGCTGCTCAGGGGTGCAGAATCCCATGACCCGCTCGACCCCGGAGCGGTTGTACCACGACCGATCGAACAGGACGATCTCGCCGGCAGTGGGCAGGTGCTGGATGTAGCGCTGGAAGTACCACTGGCCCTGCTCTCGGTCCGACGGCTTGGCCAGGGCGACAGTGCGGCAGGCCCGCGGGTTGAGGTGTTCGGTGAACCGCTTGATGCAGCCTCCCTTGCCGGCCGCGTCCCGACCCTCGAAGATGATGAGGTGCTTGTCCCCGGAGTCCTCGATCGAGTACTGGAACTTGAGCAGTTCGATCTGCAGCAGGCGTTTCTGCTCCTCGTACTCCATGCGATCCATGAGTTCGGGGTACGGGTAGTCCTCGTGCCAGGTCTCCACCGCGGAGCCGTCGGGAGCGATGAGTTCCGGATCATCACCATGGGTGTCGGAACGCACGACGTACCCGGCGTCGTGCACCTGATCGATGAACTCACGCAGGCTGTGCTGGCTACCAGTAAGAATCGGATCAGGCAAGGATTCGGTCATGTACATCAGCCTAGTACCCACGACTCCCGGCATGGACGGGGAAACCGGCACGTCACCTGTTCTTTTTCTTTGCTCAATCTTCACTCACGGTCTTCTGTCGCGACGATGTCGATTTTCCGAGGCGAGGTCGCTTCTGCCACCAGATCTCTGAGTTTCGATGCCAGACGACACTGCAGCTCGCATGCAGCAACGCCGATGGGATAGGGTTGGTGGGTATGGGTTGTGCCCGGCAATCCTCCGGTACGAAAGGTTTCACCTGTGGTCATCTCCACCAATGACATCAAGAACGGCACCGTGCTGAACCTGGACGGTCAGCTCTGGACGGTCATCTGGTTCCAGCACCACAAACCGGGCAAGGGCAACACCGTCGTGCGCACCAAGCTCAAGCACGTGCTCAGCGGCAAGACCGTGGATCGCACCTTCAACTCCGACACCAAGATCGAATCGGCCGAGGTGGATCGACGCGAGATGCAGTACCTGTACCAGGACGGCGACTCCTTCATCTTCATGGACGTCACCAGCTTCGACCAGCTGCCCATCCCGACCGAGGTCGTCGGGGATGCCAAGGACTTCATGCTCGAGAACCAGAACGCCACGGTCGCCCTGAACGAGGGCAACCCGCTGTACATCGACCTGCCGGCCTCCGTCGAGCTCAAGGTGGAGTACACCGAGCCGGGCCTGCAGGGAGATCGCTCCACCGGTGGCACCAAACCTGCCACGCTGGAGACCGGCCGTGAGATCCAGGTGCCGCTGTTCATCACCACTGGTGAGACGGTCAAGGTGGACACCCGAAACGGCGACTACCTCGGTCGCGTCTCCGACAAGTGAACGAGCACGGTCACGTCACCGAGGCACCGATCGAACAGATCGGTGACCTCGAGGTGCAGCGTATCAGCGGTGACATCCAGAGACACGCTGCCCTGTCGACCCGGTCCAAGGCCCGCAAGCAGGCTCTCGACATCCTCTTCGAAGCTGACACGATGGGGACGGATCCGGTCACCGTCTTGGCGCTGCGCCCCACGGTGATTGACAACCCGGTCCGTCCCTTCGCAGCCGAGCTGGTCGAGGGAGTGACCACCCACCGCACTGAGCTGGACGCTGCCGTGTCGGAATGCCTGGCCCCTGGCTGGACGCTGCGACGCATGCCGCGGGTGGATCGGGTGCTCGCGCTCGTGGGGGCCTACGAGATCCTCTTCACCGACGTTCCCAATCCCACGGCAATTTCCGAGGCCGTTGAGTTGGGTGGGGAGTTCTCCACCGATGACACCCCTGCCTTCCTCAATGGCCTGCTCACCGGAATCGCCGAGCACGGGCCCTTCGAAGTAACATCCCCGCAGACCGACTCGCAGGATCCTGATGAGGCGGTGGACACAGCCACCGTGGACCCTGAGGCACAACCGGCTACCAACGCCGTGGACCCCGAGACACAACCGGACGGCACCACGGATCGGACGGTTCCGGGGGATGCGACAGACCATGACCCGCAGGGCTCCACCGAGCCAGACACCACTGAGCCCGTCGAGGCTGCAGCGCAACCACCGACGGGCGAAGACGTCAATCTGGCCGAGGCAGCGGACGATCATCCCTCAGATCCGGCAGCGGAGTGATCCCGGGTTTCTCGAGAGCTGCCGTCTCGGGCCCATGTGACCCATGAGCGATTCGTGTCGATTCCTCGTCCGAGTCGCTCATTTCGCATCCCCATGACCGGTGCTGGAAAGATCGCAAAATGATCACAATTTGGATGCTTTCCCTCCCATCCCCATCGCGTTTCGATAATCTGTGACCAATCAAGTCCCAGAGAGAACAGTTGTTTTACTGGACAGTGACCATGTGGCGTAGATGGGAGCGATCGTGTCCATTCCTACCTTGACCCCCGAGCAGCTCAGCGCTGCCCGCGATCGTGCCACCCAAGCACGTCGAGCACGCGCCGAACTCAAGACGAAGGTGCGTTCTGGGCAGATCACGCTCTCCGAGGGCCTTGACGAAGCACTGGCAGATGACACCCTGTCACACATCAAGGTGGTCGACCTGCTGAAATGCATGCCCCGGGTGGGGGACAAACGTGCCGCCGAGATCATGGAACGTCTCGACATCGCACCGAACAGGCGCATTCGAGGACTGGGGCGTCATCAGCTCGACGATCTGCGTGCCGAGTTCGATCCAGCAGGGCACTGATCTCCCGACCTTTCCCCAGACCCGGGCTGTCATCGAAAGACAGTCGCGGGGCGATCACGACACGCGGGATCATGACGTAAGAGGGTCATGGCGTAACGGGGATCATGGCGTAACGGGGATCATGGCGTAAGGTGACCGTCATGCTTGATGGCGCCAACCCCACACCACAGATTCCTCAACCACGTGGCCTGACACATGATGGCCCGGTGCACGTTGCCGTGATCTCCGGACCCACTGCCGTGGGCAAGGGAACCGTGGTTGCCGAGCTGCTGCGTCGTCATCCCGACCTGATGGTGTCACGATCCACCACGACCAGGCCACCGCGTCCCCATGAGGTGGACGGGGTGCAGTACGACTTCGTCACCAATGAGCAGTTCGACGATCTTGTCTCCTCCGACGGTCTGCTGGAGTGGGCCACGGTCCATGGTGTTCACCGATACGGAACACCTCGCAAACCCGTGCTCGACGCCGTGAGCGCTGGCAGAGTCGTCATCCTGGAGATCGATCTGCAAGGGGCGCGTCAGGTACGTGAGTCCCTTCCCAGCGCCACCCGTGTCTTCCTGGCGCCGCCGTCCTGGGACGAATTGGTGCACCGTCTCGTCGGCCGTGGCACCGAGTCCCCCGAGCAGCAGCAACGGCGTCTGGCCACGGCACGTACCGAACTGGCATCGGCTGACGAGTTCGACGCCGTGGTCGTCAATGACGAGGTCGACCTGGCTGTTGAACGTTTGGTAGACTTGCTTGGTCTGTGACCACATCCAGGAGGATCTTCCTTGTCTGAGACCAACTCTGAGGGCATCACCTACCCGCCGATCGACCAGCTCATGGAGCACGTCGACTCCAAGTACCGTCTGGTGCTCTTTGCGTCCAAACGGGCCCGTCAGATCAACGCCTACTACTCCCAGCTGGCCGAAGGGCTGCTGGAGAACGTCGGCCCCCTCGTGGAGACCGACAATCAGGAGAAGCCGCTGTCCATCGCCATGCGTGAGATCCAGGACGGTGTGATCCAGACCCACGAGATCACTGCGGAGGAACAGGCCGAGATGGATCGCCAGGCGGAGATGAGCACCGAGGACCTGCTCAAGTCGATGCTTGCCGAGACCGACGAGGAGTCCGCAGAGGCTGCCGATTCCGAGTCGTCGTCAACCGAGTCGGAAAGCTCCGACTGACCTTCGGAGGGGATCACCTGATGGTCTGGTTCGCCAGGAGCATCCACCGGTGTGATCCTCCTGGTCGGCCAGCTTGGTTCGGGCCGATCCCACACTGATACGGGAAGTGCGTCATGGCCGTTGTAGCAGTAGGCGTGGGCGGCGGGATCGCCGCCTACAAGGTGTGTCAGGTCGTTCGGCGTCTGGCCGAGAATGGCCAGGACGTTCATGTGATTCCCACCGACAGTGCCTTGGAATTCGTCGGCCGTCCCACATGGGAGGCCCTGTCCGGTCACTCGGTGCACAGTGGGGTCTTCGATGACGTCCCCGGCGTCGAGCACGTACGACTGGGTGAGCAGGCCGATCTGGTACTCGTCGCGCCGACGACTGCCGATCTGCTCTCCCGGATAGCCCAGGGCAGGGGAGACGATCTGCTCACCACGACGATTCTGGCCTCCCGAGCACCCAAGCTTCTCGTGCCAGCGATGCACACTGCCATGTGGCTCAATCCCGCAACCCAGGAGAATGCCGCTGCTGCTCGCCGACACGGCATCGTCGTCAAGGAGCCGGCTCGAGGCCGCCTGACCGGTCACGACTCCGGTCCGGGACGCATGCCCGAGCCCGACGAGATCGTCTGGTTAGCCCAGAGCCTTCTCGACGATCCCGAATGTGCCGGGCCGATGAGCGCCCAGGACCTTGCTGGCCGGAGGATTCTCGTCTCCGCCGGGGGCACACGTGAACCCATCGACCCAGTGCGATACATCGGCAACCTCTCATCGGGGCGTATGGGGTTCGCCATCGCGGCCAATGCTGCGGCTCGCGGGGCGAAGGTCACCGTCGTTGCTGCCCACACCCAAGCCCAGCTGCCCTCCAGCGTCGAGGTCGTGGCGGTCGACACCACCGAGGACCTCTACCAGGCCATGACGCAACGAGCTCGACAGGCAGACGCCGTCGTCATGGCGGCCGCAGCAGCCGATTTCTCTGCCACACCGGCCACCACCAAGATCAAGAAGCACGAGGGGACCGACCACGTGGGGGAGTCGATGACCCTCGAGCTGCACCAAACCCCCGACGTGCTCGCCCAGATCTGCGCCGATCCGGTGTCCGGGCGAGTCGTCGTGGGTTTTGCCGCCGAGACCACCGACGACCGAGACCAGTTGCTGCACTTGGCAGACGCAAAGCTGCGCCGCAAGGGCTGTGACGTTCTCATCGTCAACGACGTCTCGGCAGGACGAGTATTCGGATCGTCCGACACAGACATCACCGTGGTCCACCAGCAGGGGCCAGGGCGACGAGTCGTGGGCTCCAAGGCGAGGGCAGCCGCTGCCATCGTCGACGAGATCCACCAGCTGCTGGCCCAATGAAACCGGCCCACCAGTGGTGAGCCATGATGCGCGGCTCTTCGCCGCGCGGTCAGGAGACCAGAATGTCCACTCGAACACTGTTCACCTCGGAATCGGTGACGGAGGGCCATCCGGACAAGATCGCCGATGCGATCTCAGACCGGATCCTCGATGAGATGCTGGCCCAGGACCCCACCAGCCACGTCGCCGTGGAGACGCTGGTGGCCACCGGTCAGGTCATGGTCTGTGGTGAGGTCACCACGGAGGCCTATGCCGACATCTCCAGCATTGCCCGTCAGACGATCGTCGAGATCGGCTACGACTCCTCTCGCAAGGCCTTCGACGGCGCCTCCTGCGGGGTCAATGTCGCCCTGGACAACCAGAGTCCGGACATCGCTCAGGGCGTCAACACCTCCTGGGAGGTACGGCACGGGTCGACTGATCCCCTGGATGCCCAGGGAGCCGGCGACCAGGGCCTCATGTTCGGCTATGCCAGCAACGAGACCGCCGCGCTCATGCCGCTGCCGATCGACGTGGCCCATGCCCTGTCGCTGCGACTCACCGAGGTACGCAAGAACGGCACCCTAGACTATCTGTGGCCCGACGGCAAGACCCAGGTCACGGCCCAGTACGACGAGCACAACCGTCCGGTGGGAATCGACACAGTCGTCGTGTCCAGTCAGCACGAGGACGGCGTCGACATCGAGGGACAGATGACCCCGGACCTCATCGAGCACGTCATCACCCCTGTGCTGGGACGCTACGACTTGGCCACCGACGACATGAAGGTGCTCGTCAACCCCACCGGAAAATTCGTCATCGGTGGGCCGATGGGTGACATCGGACTCACCGGGCGCAAGATCATCGTCGACACCTATGGTGGTATGGCCCGACACGGCGGCGGGGCCTTCTCGGGCAAGGACCCCTCCAAGGTGGATCGTTCCGCCTGTTACGCCATGCGCTGGGTGGCCAAGAACATCGTGTCCGCTGGACTTGCCGATCGCGCTGAGTGCCAGGTGGCCTATGCCATCGGCAAGGCGCAACCGGTCGGGTTCCGCATCGACACCTTCGGTACCAACAAGGTGCCCGAGTCCGTCATCGAGAAGGCGGTGCTCACCGTGTTCGACCTGCGTCCAGCAGCCATCGTGCGCGACCTTGATCTGCTGCACCCGATCTACGGTCAGCTCGTCGCAGGTGGACACTTCGGCCGCACCCTGCCCGGAGTCACATGGGAGCAGACCAATCGCGTCGATGACCTGCTCGCTGCCGTGAAGTGATCCGGGAGGCCTTCGAGGCAGCCGAATCTGCAGGGCGCCATGTCGGAACCGCACTGACTCACGACATGGCGCCCCCATGCCGTCCGTCGTAGTCTTGCGCCCATGACACGTCGTACCACACCGTCCACCCTGCTGATTCCACCGGACAGCGAGCTGGCCGAGTCGCCCTTCGTCGCGATGGACTTCGAGACCGCGAACCGACTGAGCGGTGTGTCGGCCTGTCAGATAGCCTTGGTCCGCGTTGCGGACGGGGTCGTCACCGACGAGCTGGACACTTTCATCAAGCCGCCGAGCGGGTGGGACCACTTCGAGTTCACCTACCTGCATGGCATCGGCCCTGATCAGGTATGTGATGCACCGAGCTGGCCGGCCATCGCAGACCAGGTACGCGATTTCGTGGCAGACGTGCCGGTGTATGCCCACAACGCCGCATTTGACCGCGGCGTCTGGGCGCAGCTGGACGAGTTCTTCAACACCTCGACCCTGCCACGACGGTTCTACTGCTCCTACCGGACCGCCAAGCGCATGGTTCCCGGGCTGCCCAACTACAAACTGCCCACCGTCGTGCATGCCTGCAATCCAAGCTTCGACCTGGATCACCACCACGCCGGTTCCGACGCCCAGGCCTGCGCACAGATCGTCATCGCCCTGCAGCAGATGAGTTCCAAAGCCCTCTGACGACTGAGCGTGATCACGCAGGAGGGGGCACAGGAGAGTATGGCTGCCGGAGGAATGAGTAGTCCCCGGCCCGAAGCTGGCTAGGGTGGAGAGGACGCAGTCGACTCCCCGGAAAGGCTTGCCATGACCATCGAGCTTCCCGTAGCCCCACAGGTCGTTGATGACCTCATCTCCCGTTTACCACGAAGCTCATTCATCAATGGTCACTTCATTGATGGTGAACCACACATGCACGTTGTCAATCCGGCCACTGGTGAGGATCTCCTCACCATGTCCGCCGCAGACCCGCGGACCAGTGGGGACGCTGCCCTGACGGCTGCCTGCACTGCCGGGCCCGCATGGGCTGAGTCCACCCCACGACGTCGTTCGGAGACATTGCGTCGTGCCTACGAGTTGTGCCACGAACGAGCTGATGACCTGGCCCTCACCATGACCCTGGAGATGGGCAAGCCGCTGGCCGAGTCCTATGGCGAGGTCACCTATGGCGCGGAGTTCCTGCGCTGGTTCTCCGAGGAGGCGGTACGTGGCCCGGGACGCGCCCGCCCGGCGCCTGGTTCGGTGGGGCAGGACATGATCGTCACCTTCCAGCCAGTGGGACCGTGCCTGCTCATCACACCGTGGAACTTCCCCCTGTCGATGGGCACTCGAAAGATCGCCCCAGCCCTCGCAGCAGGCTGTCCCGTCATCCTCAAGCCCGCATCGGCGACACCACTGACCGCACTGCTGCTCATGGAGATCCTGCGGGATGCCGGTGTCCCCGATGGGGTCGTCAACTGTGTGGTACCGACGAGCTCCTCGGAGTTCTCCAACCATCTCATGAGCGATCACAGGTTGCGCAAGATGTCGTTCACCGGTTCCACCCAGGTGGGACGTGACCTGCTCTCCCGGGCCAGTGAGCATGTGCTGCGCACCTCGATGGAGCTGGGTGGCAATGCTCCGTTCCTCGTCCTGGACAGCGCAGACATCGCCACCGCAGTCACTGCCGCCATGGCTGGAAAATTCCGCAACAATGGTGAGGCGTGCACTGCTGCAAACCGGATTTACGTCCATTCTGACGTAGCTGATGAATTCATCCATGCCTTCGTGGTGCAGACCGAGAAACTGGTTCTCGGTGACGGTTGTTCCGCGGCAACCACGCTGGGCCCGCTCATCGACCCCGACGCTGTGACCAGGTGTGCTGAACTCGTCGACGACGCGGTGTCGCGAGGTGCAACGGTCCTCACGGGAGGCACGATCCCGGACCGGGAGGGGTTCTTCTACCCAGCGACTGTGCTCAAGGACGTTCCTGCCGATTCCCGGGTGTGCCATGAGGAAATCTTCGGACCAGTGGCGCCCATCATCGTCTGTGACGACGTCGACGAGATGCTTGACCTGGCCAATGACACACAGTTCGGACTCATGGCCTATGTCGCCGGCCAGGATCTGGACCAGGTGCGTCATGTGGTGCGCAGACTCGATTCCGGAATGGTCGCCGTCAACGTCGGGGTGGCCTCTGACCCGGCTGCACCGTTCGGCGGGGTAAAGGAGTCCGGGATCGGACGTGAGGGCTCTCACGAAGGACTCAGTGAATACCTCGAGCTGAAATACGTGCGCCTGGGGTGAGCAAGCAGATGACCTCGGACGAGGATCTGGTGATTCCTGACGAGCAGTGGGTGGCGCACGTCTGCGTCGCCTCGGGGTTGGCCCATCTTGATCGGCCATTCGACTACCTGGTGCCTGCCGACCTCGTGGAGCAGGTGAGTGTCGGGGTGCGGGTGCGCGTACGACTGGCCGGACGCCTGTGTGACGCAATCGTGCTCGCCGTCGACCATGACCACATCGCGGGGATGCAGCTGGCGAATCTGGAGAAGGTGGTCTCGGCCCAGCCGGTCACGACTGTCGAGCAGCTGCGACTGGCACGCGCGGTGGCCGACCACTATGCCGGAACCCTGGAGGACGTCCTGCGCTGGGCGATTCCCACCCGTCATGCCCGCACCGAGGCTGCCACCCCGCCCGAGTGGCCACAGCCCCGACCACTCGGACACGACGTTCCCGCCCCCGACAGCCCCCGACTCACCACAACGGGACGCGGTGCACATGATCCTGTCGCAACAGAACCCCATGTGACCGGATCTGCCGAGCCTCGACTTGTCACCACGCGGGACACCACCGTCTCGGGGATGGCTGCCATTGAACGTGGGGCCCAGTTCCTCACCCAGGTGCGAGCAGGAGAGTCCCCACGCGGCTTCTGGCGGGTGACACCGGTGAGTGGACCAGCCGATGAGCTCGCACTGGGTTCCTGGACACTGGGACTGTGTCAAGCCGTGTCGGCAGCCGTGGTCAGCGGCCGTACTGCCCTGTGCTGCGCTCCCACTGTTGAGGAGGTCGATGAACTCGCCGAAACCCTGGAATCGCAGCTGGGGCCAGGGACGGTGGCCAGACTTCATGCCGAGCAGTCCACTGCCGCTCGGTGGCGCAACTATCTGGCAGTGCTACGCGGCCAGGCGCGGATCGTCGTCGGAACACGTTCGGCCGTCATGGCTCCACTGCGAGATCTTGGTGTCATCTGTGTGTGGGACGAGGGATCGGACGTCCACGACGAGAAACGTGCCCCGTACCCCAACACTCGAGACGTGGCGGCACTACGTGCCCACACCGAACACGCTGCGCTCCTGCTGGCCGACCACGGTTGCTCGGTGCCGGTGGCCCGCTGGCTGGAATCGGGGTGGCTCGCCCTCATCCAGGCCGATCACAAGACGGAACGTCGGGTGTGCGCACCCGTGCGGGTACCCGGCGATTCCGATGTCGCCCTGGCCCGTGACCCCCTGGCGACCTCGGTACGCATCCCCGACCTTGCCCTGCAGACCATTCGTGCTGGGCTCGCTCAGGGACCGGTCCTGGTTCAGGTTGCTCGCACCGGAGACCTGGTGCGTCCGTCCTGTGACCGCTGCCGTACACCCATCGTCTGTTCCTCGTGCGGCGGGCCGATGCACGCGCGTCGCACCACCGACGGCACCGAGCTCACCTGCCAGTGGTGCGGGCAGAAGCAGACGGACTGGTCGTGCGCCACCTGTGGCGCCACGACGATCCGATCCGGTCTGGTGGGTGCCAGCACCACTGCCGAACAACTGGGACAGGCCTTCCCCGACACGACGGTCGTCGACTCCTCGTCCGATCACGTCACCACGACGATTGGGACGCAGCCCGTCCTCGTGGTGTGCACCCCAGGGGCAGAGCCACGCTCGGAGTCCGGGTATGCCGCTGCCGTGGTGCTGGACGCCACCTCGGCCCTGGAACGGCCCGGGCTCACCAGCGTCGAGCAGACCGTGGATCGGTGGTTCCACGTCGTCTCCCTGGTGCAGGGCGCCCCGGAGGGGGGACGGGTGGTGCTGGTGGGCCCGACGGGGAACCGTGCCGTGCAGGCGCTCATTCGCAATGACCCGGTGGGCTGGGCCCGACGAGAGCTTGCCGACCGTCTGGAGGCGGGTTTTCCCCCAGCGACGTGCGCCGCCATCATCAGTGGCTCGGACCAGGCCGTGCAGGCCGCCGTCGAGCAGCTGTGCGCCGCATCCAGCGATGCGACGGCCCTCACCGGAACACCGGCACATGTCGACGTGTTGGGACCGGTGCCGATCCCGAACCGGCACGGTGACGACGAGCCCCGTCTCCAGGCGATCGTGCGCACCCCGGCCAGTGAGGCAGCCTCTCTGGCCACCATCCTTGCCCACCTACGTGCCCAGCACACCATGAGTCGTGCCGAGGGGACCCTGCGCATCCGCATGGATGGCACCACCGAGATGTGAACTCTCCCCGTGCACGACTCAGTACAACGCCGGCTCACCTGCCCCACGGTGACACCGAATCCGGCCCCTCACCGCTGGAGCACCACGTCATCGACGCAATGATGGATAGGTTGGAGATTGTGAAACTGCTCTTTGCTGGAACACCCGAGATCGCCTGCCCGGCGCTGGCGGCACTGGACGACGACCCCCGCCACGACGTGGTGGCCGTGCTCACCCGCCCGGACGCCGCCGTGGGCCGGCACCGCACTGCGCGCCCCTCACCGGTGGCCGCCCTGGCGCACCAGCGGGGGATTCGCACCATCAAGGCCACCTCGGTACGCACGGGGGCTGGCCATGACGAGGTGGCCGGTCTCGACGTGGATGCCGCAGTGGTCGTCGCCTACGGTGGGCTCGTCCCGGCCGATCTTCTCAAGATCCCCGAGCACGGCTGGATCAACCTGCACTTCTCACTGTTGCCGCGCTGGCGTGGTGCCGCCCCGGTCCAACGAGCCATCATGGCAGGTGATGAGCGGACCGGAGCCTGCGTCTTCCAACTGGTTCCCGAGCTCGACGCGGGGGCGGTTCATGCGTCGATGACGACCACGATTGGCCCCACGGAGACCTCCGGTGAACTTCTGGAACGTCTTGCCGCCGACACCACCGGTCTCATCGCAACGGCCTTGGACCGCATGGCTGATGGCATCGACCCCACCCCGCAACCGGAGCAGGGCGTCACCCATGCCGCCAAGATCACCCCACAGGAGGCCCGTATCGACCCGTCGCTGCCGGCTCGCACCCTGAATCGTCTCATCCGTGGCACGTCCCCAGCCCCCGGGGCGTGGGGACTGCTGGATGGCAGACGCTTCAAGATCCTGCGCACCTGCCTCGTCGATCCAGCACGCAGTCACGAGGCAGATCTGGACTCAGACCTTGCCCCCGGTGAGCTTCATGCCACGAAGAACAACCTGTACCTGGGCACGGGGGAGGGGGTCCTGCGGCTCATGGACGTCCAGGCGTTCGGCAAGAAGGCGATGCACGGTGCCGACTGGGCACGTGGCGCACACCCGAATGGCAAGGTGCTGTCATGAGTTCGCGATCGCATTCCAGGCGTCGTCGCCGCTGCGACCCGGTGCGTCGCGTCGCCTACACGGCTCTGTTGGCCACCGAGACGCGCGGTGCCTATGCCAACCTCGCCCTGGCCGAGCAGCTACGGATGAGCGCACTCACCGGGCGCGATGCCGCCTTCGCCACCGAACTGGTGGACGGTACGGCCCGCGGCACCGGGAGTTGGGACCGCATCATCGCCGCTGCAGGTGGACGTCCTGCCAGCACGTTGCAGCCGGGGGTGCGCGTCGTCCTGCGGATGGCCTGCCACCAGGTCCTGCAGATGCGGGTGCCGACGCACGCCGCTGTCGGCACCTCGGTGGATCTTGCCGCCCACGTCATCGGGGAGCGGGTCACCGGGCTGGTCAATGCCGTGGCCCGCAAGATCTCCCTGCACGGCCTGCCCGAGTGGGCCGAGATCATTGCCCCCGACAACCCGGTCGAGCAGCTTACCATCGCCAGCCTGCACCCCCGATGGATCGTGACGGAGTACGCAGAACTTCTGGCGGGCGACGAATCGCTCGATTCCGAGGATCACGCGCCCGACGGTGGAGCTGGCTGCGACGAGGTGCGCCGTGCCCTCATGGCCGACAACATCGCCGCGACCCCCACCCTCGTCGTGCGGCCCGGACTCGCCACGGTCGACGAACTGCTCGCCCAAGGGGCGAGCGCGTGTGAGTACTCCCGATTCGGCGCGCACCGCGCCGGAAATCCACGCGAGGTGCCGGCAGTCGCCGACGGACGAGCCGGCGTGCAGGACGAAGGATCCCAACTGGTGGCAACCGCCCTGGCCGACGCCTGCGATGTCGATGGACCGTGGGTCGACATCTGTGCTGGCCCCGGGGGCAAGGCGGCACTGTTGGCCGCACTGGCCGCCGAGCACCATCGTTTCTTCGCCGCCGGTGAGCTGCACCCGCACCGTGCCCAGCTGGTTGCCCATGCTCTGGCACCGATCCCCGGGGATCACGCCGTCCTCGTCGCCGACGGCACCCATCCACCCGTGCGGCCCGGAGTGTGTGCCGCCGTCATGGCCGACGTGCCGTGCTCCGGTCTGGGAGCGCTGCGCCGCCGTCCCGAGTCCCGCTGGCGGGAACGCGACCTCGAGGCCCTCGTGCTGCTGCAGCGGAGCCTCCTGCACAACGCCATCGCACTGGCCAGGCCGGGCGGTGTCATTGGATACGTCACCTGCTCACCGCATCATCGCGAAACCACCGAAGTCGTCTGCCAGGCGCTCCGGCACGAACCGGTGGAGGCCCTGGACACCCCGAGTCTCATGGCCGGCGTGCCCGACTGTGCCACCGGCCCGGACGGCAGGTTCGTCCAGCTGTGGCCGCACCGGCATGGTACCGATGCCATGTTCTGCGCAGTCCTGCGTAGAACGTCCTGATGGCCGTGACGGGCTGTCTGGGAGGTCACATCGAGGCCGTGGCCAGAGATCTATGAATCGGCACCGATCCTCTAGGCTGGGGTCATGACTGTGCGCATCACCCCGAGCATTCTCAATGCCGATTTCGCCGACATGGGCCGGGAGGTGGGACGCATCGAGTCCGCCGACGGCGTCCACATCGACGTCATGGACAACCATTTCGTGCCGAATCTCACCATGGGTGTGCCGATGGTCGAGGCTCTGCGCAAGGTGACCGATCTGCCGTTCGACGCGCATCTCATGATTGAGGATCCCGACGTGTGGGCACCGGGATATGTCGACGCTGGTGCCCAGACCGTCACCTTCCATCTGGAGGCGGCCAAGGCACCGATCCGTCTGGCCCGCGAGATTCGTTCCCGAGGTGGACGGGCCGCCGTCGCCCTGAAACCGGCCACCCCGGTGGAGCAGATCGCAGACTTCATCGAAGAGTTCGACCAGGTGCTGCTCATGACGGTCGAGCCCGGATTCGGTGGTCAGTCATTCCTGGACTGCGTCCTGCCCAAGATTCGTCGGACCCGTGAGCTCATCGACCGCACTGGCAAGGACATCTGGCTGCAGGTCGACGGGGGAGTCTCGCCACGGACGATTGCCCGCGCGGCACGGGCTGGTGCCGACACCTTCGTCGCGGGATCGGCCGTCTACCGGGCGGAGGCACCCGATGAGGCGGTGCAGCGGTTGCGGGAACTCGCCACTCGTGCCGTGGCCTGAGACCTCCTGAGCCCTGTCGAACGGGGTAGGGCCACAACAGGGAGATTGCACGACCGGTGACGTGCCACATGGTCATCACATGTCTGGGCCGGGTTCCTCGCCCCGCGGGGGATCCTCCTTCGATGACGGGGGCTGTGGCCCTGCAGGACCGGTTTCGGACTGTGAATCGTCGCCATCGGTTCGGGGCCTGGAGTCCGTCTGCCGTTCCGCCTTGCGATTGCGCAGGTACGACTGGAACTCCACGGCAAGGACGTCTCCGGTGAGCCCTTCGGGCAGGTCGGCGTCCTGCTCCTGCTCCATGTCGCGAATGTACTCGGGCAGCCCCTCGGTCTGGGTGGCCTCCTGGGAGACCTCCTCGACCCACTGCTGGGATTGCGCACGCAATTCCTCGGACACCAGGGCCAGACCGGTGAGTTCCTCGACGCGCAGCAGCAGGGCAAGCACGGCAGGAGGGCAGGGCGGTTCGAAGGCGTACTGGGGCACGAACGCCCACAGACCCATGGCGTCCGTGCCAGACTTACGTACCTCCTCCACGAGGACGGACGGCAGCCCGACCGGCCCCTCGTAGTCCACCTCGTCAATGCCCAGCCGCGATGCCATCTGCGCATCACTCACCGCCCCCGACACCGGCAGCGGGCGGGTGTGGGGCACGTCGGAGATCATCGCACCGAGCACGACGACACCGGCCGGGTCGAGCCGCGCGAACTTCTCGATGAGATCGGCACAGTACCGTCGCCAACGAAGATTGGGTTCGGGGCCGGTGACGCACACCACGGGCTGATCCTCGTCGAGTCCCTGCCACAGGGTGGTCGTCGGCCACGTAATGGTGGCCTCGGAATCCGTCACCCGCCGCACGGGACGCAGGATTTGGTAGTCGTAGTAGTCCTCGCAGTCCAGTTCCACCGATGGCATGAGGTGGTACCGGTCGACGATGTTCATGACGGCATCGAAGGAGGCACCTCCAGCGTCGTTCCAGCCTGAGAATCCGACGACGATCCACGGACCAGATGACTGTGAAGACGGCATGGTGCACAGCCTATGTCATGTTCCCCTCGTACCGGTAGAGTCGTGGGCACCCGTCGAGGTGGTCCTCGACAGGGCCCCTGACAACCCGACCCGTCCAGACTCCGGAGCCGCTCCATGCACATGTTCGCCGCCGTCCTGTGGGATTTCGATGGCACCCTCGTCAACACCGAACCTCGGTGGGCGCAGGCAGAGGACACCCTGTTGGCACGCTACGGCACGTCCTGGGGCGAGGACTCCCACAATTTCACCGGACGGCCGGTCATCGAAGTCTGCCAGGAGATGGCTCGGATCATCGACAACGGGATGAGCGCGCAGGAGGTGCTGACCGAGTTCGTCGCCATCGTTGCGCAGCTCAACAGGGAACAGGACGTTCCGTGGATGCCCGGCGTTCCGCAGCTGTTGGCCGACCTGCACGAGGCCGGGGTGCCGATGGCCATCGCCACCAGCGCACTGCGCAGGACGGTCCAGCCCATCCTCGACCACATCGATCCCGACTGGTTCGGTGCTGTCATCACTGCTGACGACGTGGACCACGAGACGGCCAAACCCCATCCCCGTCCCTACCTGGACGCTGCTGCCGCGCTGGGGGTGGCGGCCACCGACTGCCTCGTCGTCGAGGATTCGGCCACCGGGGCTGCTGCCGCGGCCGCGGCTGGTGCCGTCACCCTCGTCGTCGACGGGGCAGCCACCCCTGGCCCGGCACCACGACGTGTTCATCGCCATGATCTGTCCGGTCTGCGCACCAGCGATCTCGTCAAGCTCTGGAACCTGGCCCAGGAACAGCCCGTGCCCTTGGCCTCGGGGGGCGGCGGGGTGCTGCGTGAGGGGGAGCGGATCACCCTCACCGACAACAAGGGGCGTCGTCATTCAATCGTCCTCAAGGCTGGCGGGATCTTCCACACCACCAAGGGAGCCGTGCGTCACGATGACCTCATCGGGGGACCGCAGGGGGTCGTCGTCTCGTCGGTGGGCGGGCTGGAGTTCCTGGCCCTGCGCCCCACGTTGAGCGAGTTCACCGTGTCCATGCCGCGTGAAGCAGCCATCATCTACCCCAAGGAAGCTGCCCAGATCGTCATGTGGGCAGATGTCTTCGCCGGGGCACGGGTGCTGGAGGCGGGGGTGGGCTCCGGCGGACTCTCCATCCCACTGCTGCGTGCCATTGGTCCGACCGGCAGGCTGCACTCCTACGAACGGCGTGGCGAGTTCGCCCAAGTGGCAGCTCGCAATGTCGAGAACTTCTTCGGGACGACGCCAGACACGTGGAACCTCGAGGTGGCAGATCTCGTCACCGACATCGGTCCGGAACCCATCGACCGGGCGATCCTCGACATGCTCGCCCCGTGGGAGTGCATCGACGCAGTGGGACGGGTGCTCGTACCCGGCGGGCTGCTGTGCTGCTACGTGGCGACGACCACCCAGATGGGGCGAGTGATGGAGACCTTGCGTGCCGAGGGCGGCTGGACCGAACCGGAAGCCACCGAGACCACCACTCGCCCGTGGCACGCCGAGGGGTTGGCGATCCGCCCGGCACACGGGACGACGGGACACACCGGTTTCCTCGTCATCGCCCGTCGCCTCGCTCCTGGCGTGCAGGCACCGATCCGCAAGCGACGTCCGGCACCCGGAGCGTACGGCCCCGACTACCACGGCCCGCGGCCCAGCCATCTGCCGGATCCCCGCAACCTGCCGAATCCCCGTGCCGAGGATCCCCGTGCCGAGTGACTGACGCACAGGTGATGTCACGATCCTGCTGGGCCCGGGCGTGACCCCCGGACCCACGACCGACGGTGGGCATCGCGGCAGGATCCTCGGCCTGCCCGTGCCCCTCAGCCGTGTCCTGCGATGATTCTAGTCACCCAGGACGCGTCGGACTCACTCCCGGTGCACCAGCACGGCAGCGGTGCACCGGGAAACCCTGAGGTCCATCACCTCGGGGGAACCGAGAAGGCCCATCACCTGGGGTGAACCGAGAAGGCATAGTCACCACTGGAGGTGGAGGTGACCATCGGCGGGTGCAGGTCTCGCATCCGGAACCTCTTGTGTCGGTGTCCCAGCCAGGCGATGCAGAACAGGCTGATGGCGAGCAGGACTGCTTGGACCGTGATACCCGTGACGAAGTAGTGCAGCGGACCGTCGGAGATGAGGTATCGGAAGGCATCCACCGAGTACTTCATCGGCATGAACACCGCCAGATGCTCGTAGAAGGCCGGCAACATGGTCACCGGGAAGGTGCCGCCACAGGTGGGCAGCTGCAGCACGAGGAGGATGAGGAAGACCGCGGTCTGCGGACTACCCATGATGAGTCGTAGGACGTGTGCCATCGCCATCCAGGCCAACGACGTCACCGTCACGAACAACAGGAGCAGCCACGGGTGCACTGGATCCAGTCCGAGAACCAGCCACACACCGAAGATCATGATGAGTGCTCCCACCAGGCAGACGGTGGCAGCTGGGCCGAATCCCATCATGAGCAGGCGTACCGACGAGGCACGTCCAGCTTGGGCGCGTCCGGAGATGGTGCGCAGCACGAGGAATGTCGAGATCGCGGAGATCCACATGGCGATGGAGAAGAACATCGGCGCCAGGCCTCGTCCGTAGTACTTGGCCGGATGGTCGACCGTCTGCTCGACGTCCACCGGAGTGCTCATGACCTTCGACATGGTCTCGGTCTGGGTGGGGCTCAGGCTCGGCATCTTCTTGTAGCCGTCCTGCAGTCCCGTGGACAACTGGCTGGCACCGGTGGTGAGGGTGTCGGTGCCCTTCTTGAGCTGACCCAGTCCGTTGGACAGTTGCACAACGCCCGAGACCACCTTGGGCATCTTCTCGGTCGCCTCGCGACCTGATTGGGTGGCCTTGTGCACCGCGGAGTCCATGTCCTTGGCGCCGGACTCGGCGGTTGCCATGGAGGCCTTGAGCTGATCGGTTCCCGCATTGGCCTTGTCGACGTCGCGGTTGAGGCGATCCAGGGCAGACTTGGCGTTCTGTGCCGCCTGGTTGGCCGTGGACTGGTCGAGGCTCAGATTGAGCCCGGCGGAAGCGTTGGCGACGGCGGCGACATTCGACGAGACGGTCGTCGTCGCACTGGCAGCCCCGGAGAGGTTCTTGACGAGCTCGATGTAGTGCGCGTCATGGGCCAGTTCCGGGTGGGTGGAAAGCAGCTGGGTCGACGCGTCGCGGGCACCGGAGACATTGCTGTTGATCGTCGTGACAGTGGGACCGTTGGGATTCTCGAGTTTCCCGGTGGCAGTCACCAGATGCTTCGCCTGTTGCTGCAGAGCTGGCAGGTTGTTGTTGATCTGATCGATGAGTTGACCGGTCTGGGCATTGACGACCTGGGCGTCCTCACCGACGTCCTGCGCAGCAGCGGCAATCGTCGTACTCCCATTCCTGGCCTGACCGACGGCCTGGGTGAGCTTGCTCGATGCCGAGTCGGCGTCGTTGAGGGCAGAGTTGACGCGATTGACGGATTCCTGGCCTTCTCCCAAGGACTTCGTCGCGTCGAGCATCTTGGTGTTCATGACGGTGACGGCGTCGTTGACGGACTTGTTGCCGTCGGAGACCTTCTTGGCACCATTGGAGGCATTGCCCAGGGACTCCTTGACCTTCTGCAGGTTGCCGAAGACCGATTCGAAGTACGTCTGGGTGACGGACTCGTCCAAGGCCTTGCCCAACGAGGTCTCCACCTGGGAGGTGAGCAGGCCGATGATGAAGCCATTGGCATCGTCGCGACGCAGCTGCAGGGTGGCGCGAGCTGGTTTGTAGTCACCGGCACTGACGAGGTTCTTGGAGAAGTCCTTGGGAATGGTGATGACCATGTAGTAGTCGCCGGCGCGCAGACCGTCGAGAGCAGCCTGGGAGTCGGTCCCCATGAAACGCCAGTCGAACATGGGGCGGTTCTTCAGTTGCCCCTCCAGCTGGCTGCCACCATCGACCGTCCGGTCACCGAAGGTGGTCGGCTCGTCAAGATCGACCACTGCGATGGGCACGTCGTCGGTGTTGGCGTAGAGATCCCAGTTGGCGTGCAGGTACACCCCGCCGTAGAGCAGCGGGATGATGAGCACGAAGAACAACGCCAGACGGGAGCGTCCCTTGAATCGACGGAACTCGTACTTGAGAAGCTTGGCCAGGTTGATCAACATGAACTGTCACTCCTCGTTGTCGTGTGCGGAACTGTCACCGTCATGGCGAAAGACGTCACCAAGGGTGGGCGCACCGTCTGAGTCCTCGCCTGGATCCGGGGCGGGGCCCGGGCCGGATTCCTGTTTCTCCTCACCAGCGGTGTAGGACGCGGGTTCCTCGGAACGTGACCTGCTGGGGACGAAACCATCGGGTCCGGGTTGCTGGGCAGCTGCCTCGCGACGTTTGGTGCTGAACCGGGGCAGCTGATCGAGTTTGATCGGTTGGGCCATGGCCATGCGTTTGGATCGCGGAAGGCCGAGATCCACGGCCTCGGGAGGCACCGAGTCGTCATCCATCGTCGCAGCGATGATAGTGGCATCCTCATGCCGGGCAAGTTTGAGCAGGATGTCGAACAGTGGACGCTGATGGCGGTGGGGGACCATGGAATCTGCGTCGTCCAGGACGATGACCTTGGCGGGGCGCAGCATGGCCAGGCACACGGAGGCGACAGCCCGTTCCACCGACGAGAGCTGCTCGAGCTCACAGGAGTGGTCGATCGTCATGCCCAAGGTCTCCTCGAACTCACGAACCCGATCCTTGCCCTGCTGGGCGGAAATCGCGTCGATGTAGCACCGCTCCACCACCGACTCGTCGATGGTGAGACGATCCTCGGGCTGCACGTAATCGGCAAGTCGGGCGACGCTGGTGTACTTCATCGCCTCGTAGGGTTTTTCTATCGCGTTGATGCCGTTGATGAACAAGGTACCCTCTGCCCGCCGGAATCGTGCCGTCAAGGACAACAGCAGGGCAGACTTTCCAGATCCCCGATCGCCATGGACGATACCCAGTTGCCCCGGGTACAGGTCGAGGTCGAGAGGACCGAATATCGTTCCCTGACGTGCCGAGGCCGTCAGTCCAACCGCATGTACGAGCGGTTCAGTCATTGCAGAATTCCCTTGATAGTTCGACAGATGGCATCTGCCACCAGTGACTCGGTGACGATGTCGGGCAGTGCACAGTGCTCCAGGGCCATGGCATTGGCCAGACCAAGGATGGCGATGGACATCGTCTGCATGTCTGCGCCGTCGATTCCCATGGATGGCGAGAAGGTGGCCAGGGCCTCGCAGATGGCGTCAAACCGCTGTACCACCAAGTCCCGGTAGGCCAGGGCGACCTTGGGATCGGAGTTGGCGATCTGACGAAACTCGGCGAGACGTAGCTGCCAAGGAACATCGTCCATCAGTGAGGCCGCGACACGACGGCTGAAGTCACCGACTGGGTCGGAGCTCCCACTGGTACGTACCTGGTCGATGGTCTGGGCGATGGACTCCAGTTCGATGCGTGAATGGGCCATGCACACCTGGCAGAACAGTTCGGGCTTGGACCCGAAACTGGAGTAGATGGCCCCCTTGGTGTACCCAGCGTCCCGGGCAATGGTGCGCAGATCTGCACCGGAGTAACCGTGCTCCTGAAAGTTCTGCGCCGCTGAGGCGAGGATGGCAGCGCGTACGTCCGGGCGCGCCTGCCCCGTGTCCTGCGTCATGGTCACCGTGTCTTTCCAAGGTCCGATACCAGCGGAATCGGGTCCCCATCGTAGTGATCATCGTGGTCGATCCAAAATGCTCACCGCTGTGCTGAAGGATTCTCATGAAAGTGTCACGCAGTGGACACCTGGACGCATTCCTCCGGACACCTCGGGGCAAGGGCGATCACACTGCGCTGGTTGCACGCCGTGGTCAAGGGTGGGTGAGAAACGAATACGTCACGGCTCTCCGGAAGATCAGCTTCACATCTGGCGTGAGGGCTGCGTCCCGATAGTCTGGACACGTCGTCGACAGGCAAGGAGGAGCATGACCCAGCAACCGCTCACCCAACGCTCCAATGAATACCTCACCCCTGACACGGCATCGTTTGCCGAGCTGTTGAGCAGCATGGCTCCTCAGATGTGGCCGCCAGCGTCCATCGACTCCTCGGCTCCGGAGATGAGACGTCACGGCACCTCCATCGTCGCGGTGAAGTACACCCAGGGTGTCGTCATCGCCGCACATCGGCGCAGCGCCCTGGGACACGTCATCACCCAGCAGGACATCGGCCAGGTGATCAGCTCCACCGCGAGTCACGCCGTGACTGCCATGGCCGGACCCAGCGGTCTCGTCTTCGAGACGATGCGCCTGTTCACCATCGAGGTGGAGCATTTCGAGAAGGTCGATGGCCATCGTCTGTCCCTGGATGGTCAGGCAGCACGACTGTCCAATCTGGTACGCGTCACCAACACCCCCACCTCGGGTGGAATCCTCGTGACGCCGATCCTCGCCGGATGGGACGAGGACCGTCATCGCGCCCGCATCTTCAGCTACGACGTCACCGGTGGACGCATCGAGGAGGCCTCCTTCGCCTGCGCCGGCAAGGGGATGATCTTTGCCAAGAACCATCTGAGCAATGCCAACCTGGCTGCGATGAGCCAGGCCCAGGCGATTCACATGACCCTGCAGGCCGTTCACGCTGCAACTGCCGACGATCCGGTGCCCAGCCTTGCCGATGCCGTCGTCCCCGAGGTGCGCATCATCGACCCCAGTGGGATCACCACCCCGGACACGACCCAGGTGCGACGCTGGCTCAAGGACCTGGTGGACGCACACACCATCGGGACCGACACGACCGCCGCCACACCGCGGACACATCCCACTGACGACACCTCCAACCCGACAGACGCCACCTCCGACGCGGCCACGAGCGAGGACCCCGCCGACCTCGAGCACACAACTGACGATGCGTCATCCCTCGCCAGTGGCGAGGATTCTGGTGGCGAACACCAGGAAGGGGCCTCCGGCCAGACGCATAGCCCCCATGAGGACGGTCTGGACCAGAACACGTCGAAGAAGTCACGCACCACGTCTGAGAAGATGCGCGAGTCTGAGGAGCTGCACGGGTCTGAAAAACTGCATGGGGAGGACCGATGAGCACACCGTGGTACGTGCCGCCACAGCAGTGGGTGGACGATCGTCATCGCTTTCTGCACGAGGCCCTGGCCCCCCATCTGCCGCTGGTCGTGGCCCAGTGCGCCAGCGGAATCGCCCTCGTGGGCCCGCAGGTGTCCGCGCAACTGCATCGCACCGGGGAGATCCTGGGTGGCATCGGGATGGCTGCCGTGGGCAAGTTCAGCGAGATCGAGATGCTGCGCATCGCTGGGATTCGACAGGCGGACATCTCGGCATATCTGTACTCCCGCACCGATGTGCACGCACAGTCCCTGGCCAGCTGGTACGGCCGGCATCTGGGAGCCGCCTTCGCCGACCCGACGACCAAACCCTACGAAGTGCAGATGGCCTTGGCCGAACTGGGAACGACGAGTCAAGCCGATGCCATCTTCACCATCGACGCCGATGGCACCGTGAGCGAGTCCGTCGGTCCAGTGATCCTTGGTGCCAACCAGGATCGAACCACGAGGCTGCAGGCCGATCTCACCGAACAGCAGCCGCTGGACGAGGTGGTCCACACTGTGACAACACGTCTCGGCGTCCCGGTGGATCAGATGGAGGTTGCACTGCTGGAGCGCGGACGCGGCCCCCGGGCATTCCACCGTGTCGATCTAGGCACGGATCTGCGGCAGCCGTGACGAGCAACACCGCGGTGGGTCCTCACCAGGCTCACCATCGAGCCCATCGAACTCGCACCGAGAAAGGAGATGCGGACATGGCACGTGTCAATGGTGAAATGGTGATTGCGATTGACGGGCCCAGCGGTTCGGGCAAGTCGTCGACCTCGCGCATGGTTGCCACCCGGTTGGGTCTTGCGCATCTGGACACCGGCTCCATGTATCGCGCACTGGCCTGCGCCGTGTCCCGAGCCGGGATCAACCCCCAGGACGAACCTGACCGGGTCATCGATCTGGCAGGCAGCGCCGACATCAGGGTGGACACCCGGCCTGGTCGCGACACGGTGGTCATCAATGGGGTGGACGTCACCGAGGAGATTCGCAACCCGCGTACCAGCGCCCGGGTCTCCGCAGTTGCCACGATCCCACAGGTGCGGGTGCTGCTCGTGGAACGAATGCGCGACATCGTCGAACGGAACGATCGGCGGATCGTCGTCGAGGGGCGAGACATCACCACTGTCGTGTGTCCCGATGCGCAGGTGCGGGTGCTGCTCGTGGCCGACCCCGCCGTGCGGATGGCTCGACGCGCCCGTGAGCTGGGTGACGACGTGGACCAGACGCAGATGCACGACCAGATCGTTCGTCGCGACCGGGACGACGCCACCGTCAGTCAGTTCGAGACGCCGGCCCCGGGAGTCACCCTCATCGACTCCACCTCGTTGGACCTGGACGAGGTCGTTGCCAGGGTGGTGGCACTCACTGAGCAGGTGGGGTGAAATCCCCCAGGCACAGAGCTGCCAACCTCACTGCGATCATGTAAATTGAGCTAGTTGTTCGTCGACCAGGAGTACGACATGCCCTTCGAAGATGAGTCCATCGCCTCTGTCCGGGCTGCTGATGCCCCTGACGTTTCGATCACCGAGACTCGGGAAGCTGACGCGCCAGCCGAGGAGGAGCTTCCCCGACCGGTCGTCGCCGTCGTGGGACGGCCCAATGTGGGCAAGTCCACACTCGTCAACAGAATTCTGGGACGCCGCGAGGCCGTCGTGCAGGACACCCCCGGTGTGACCCGGGACCGGGTCTCCTACGACGCCGAATGGGCTGGGCATGATTTCGTCCTCGTCGACACCGGCGGCTGGGCCTCGGACGCCCACGGCCTGGCGGCTCGTATCGCCGAGCAGGCCGAACTCGCCATCTCCACCGCAGATGCCGTCCTGCTCGTCGTCGACGCCACCGTCGGCACCACCGATGAGGACGAGGCCGTGGTGCAGGTGTTGCGCCGTAGCAACAAACCGGTGGTGCTGGCCGCCAACAAGGTTGACGACATGCACACCGAGATCGAGGCGGCCGCCATGTGGAATCTCGGCCTGGGGGAGCCGCACCCGGTCTCGGCGATCCACGGACGAGGCTCCGGCGATCTGCTCGACGCCTTGGTGGACGTGCTGCCGGAACGCGCTGCAGCCCCGGTCCTGGTCGGTGGTCCACGCCGGGTGGCCATCGTGGGCAAACCCAACGTCGGAAAGTCATCGCTGCTCAATCGGTTGGCCCGTCAGGACCGCTCGGTGGTCTCCGACATGTCCGGCACCACCGTCGACCCGGTGGACGAGGTCGTGGCGGTCGGGGGAGTGCCGTACCGGTTCATCGACACCGCAGGGCTGCGCAGACGCGTCAAGGAGGCCTCCGGTCACGAGTTCTACGCCTCCCTACGCACCCAGACCGCCATCGAGCGAGCCGAGGTGTGCATCGTCGTCATCGACGCCTCCGAGCCGATCAGTGACCAGGACATGCGCATCCTCAACATGGTCGAGGAGGCCGGGCGTGCCCTGGTCGTCGCCTACAACAAGTGGGACCTCACCGACGAGGAGCGTCGCCGGTACCTGGAACGCGAGATAGAACGGGACGTACAGGCCTTCGCCTGGGCCCCGCGGATCAACATCTCCGCCCTCAAGGGGAGAGGCGTCGACAAGCTGTCCAGGAACATCGAGACCGCCCTGCACGGGTGGGAGACCCGGGTGTCGACCGGCAAGCTCAATGCCTTCCTCGGACGACTCACCGCGTCCCATCCGCACCCGGTGCGCGGCGGCAAGCAGCCTCGCATTCTCTTCGGCACCCAGGCCCACAACTGTCCACCGACCTTCGCCCTGTTCACCAGTGGTGTCATGGACGACAGCTACGTGCGTTTCATCGAACGCCGGCTGCGTGAGGACTTCGGATTCGAGGGGACGCCGGTTCAGGTGGAGATCAGGCCCAGGGAACGCCGTGGCGGACGCGGCAGGCCGACCAGTTGAGAGCTCACGCTGCTGCCCGGCGGAGTCGATTTGTCGTAGCCGATGAAAGTACGCTAATGTTCTTCTTCGGATTCACAACCGAGTCCATCGGGCTGTAGCGCAGTTTGGTAGCGCACTTGACTGGGGGTCAAGGGGTCGCAGGTTCAAATCCTGTCAGCCCGACAAGAGGCTGTTGAGCACGCAATGACGCGGTTTGGTGGCTCGGGCCACGACATGTGGACGGTGCAGAGATCCCAAGCACGTGTACTCACGACCACCCATACAAGTCATGGACTTTGCCCACCCGGCAGCAACGGCCACATCACTGGCTGCGTTCACCAGGGCGTCGCGCGACGAACCGCCAGGTGAGGAGCACCAGCAGCAGCAGCACCACCCCGATCACGAGCTCGATCCACCCGGCAGTCCTGAGCGCCACCGCGTCGGATGGCCTCAACCAGTCCCGAGCGGGTAGCAGATTCATCACTGGCTCGGCGATGAGCCCCCCTGGCACGAGCAGGGACGCGGCAAAACCCCAGCCGTCGGTCCTACGCATGACCCAACCTGCGACACCCAGCAGGAGACCATCCCCCAGTGCCACCACGAACCAGTACAGATTGGACAACACGTCCGACCAGTCGAAGAAGCCTATGGCCCATCCAAGGAGGTAATGGACCGCCAAGGCCAGTTCGCCGCAGACAATCGCCCAGAGAGCGGCCTGCCACCATCGCCGTCCCCAGCTCCAGCCCGCGAAGATGAGCAGGAGAGCCCGCACGGCTCCGTTGGTGAGATAGCTCAGGACCAGACGAGTCACCAGAAGCGGTTGGACGTCGACGACGCTCAGATCCTCAGGCGACTGAAGGTTGGTGAGCAAGGACACAGTGGCGAGGATGACGGCAGCGAGGATGCCCTGCACCGGGGAACGCTTCACGCGACCATCCTTGCACACGACCCATGCACCCAAGGCCGGAGGCAGCCGTCATCGAGATGCCGTTGGGACCAGCCCATGCGGCCCGGGAAACCCCATCGTCGGCCCCGCAGAACTTTTCGGTGAGGGGAGTGAGCCTGACACAGATCCGTCATGCCTGAGAAGGCAGTTGCCTGGCACCGTACGGCACCAGGCAACTGATAATCGATCAACCGATCACATGCATGTGACAGTCACTGCGAGGTACTGGCATTCTCCCGCGCGACAGCCATCTTCTTGACGCGGCTGTAGACCCCCCACGTCATGAGGGCGATGACGATGAGACCGACGTAATCGGCGTAGTTGCCGTAGGAGGAGTCGCCGATGACGTCGAGCACGGAACCATTTCCGGTGGCGACGACGACACCGGCGTAGATGACGCCCATGATGGCCTCGCCCACGATGAGGCCGGTCGCCAGCAGCACACCGGTGCGTTTCTTGCCCTCGACGTCACCCCCGGCCCGCTGGGCCCACTTGTCGTAGCCCACACCGAGCAGGGCACCAATGGGGATGGCCACCGACGTCATGATCGGCAGGTACATGCCCATGCCCACGGCCAGCGGCGAGAGGTGCATGCGATCGGTGAAGTGCCCGAGCAGCTCGTCGACGATGATGGCACCGATACCGATGAGCACGCCCAGCCCGATGAGGTTCCACTCAAGATTGCCACCGAACACACCCTGGGCCAGCGACGACATGAGTCCAGCCTGCGGGGCCGCCAGAGCAGTCTTGGGATCGGCTCCGGGAGCTCCCTGGAAGCCGAAGGCCTGGTGCATGAGGCTGAGCACCGGCGGAATGATGGCCGAGCCGAAGATCACGCCGATGATGAGCGCCACCTGCTGCTTCCAGGGGGTGGCGCCGACCAGCTGGCCCGTCTTGAGGTCCTGCAGGTTGTCGTTGGAGATCGTCGCCATGCCGAAGATGATCGCCGCAGTGAACAGGGTGTACGCCACCAGCACCTTGGACTCCTCCACACCGGTGGCATGGTGGGTGGCACGAATGATGAGGGCGGTGAGGATGACCACGAGAATACCGACTCCCGAGACGGGGGAGTTCGAGGCGCCGATGAGACCAGCCATGTAGCCACAAATCGAGGCAACGAGCAGACCCACCAGCAGGATGAAGACGATCGTCACGAGAATGAGGCCGGAGATCCCGCCATGTACGGCAGTGTCGCGCAGGAAGTCCCACAGCAACAGGCCGATCGGGATGAGTGAGGCGATGACGGCGAGCAGCACGACGCTCATCGGCAGATCACGCTCGGTGAGGTCAACGGTCTGACCAGCACGCTGCTTGCGGTGCGAGACGAGGGCTTCCTTGATACCGCGAATGATCGGACCGAGAATCTTGAGCAGGGTCCACACTGCTGCGATCGCCATCGTTCCAGCACCGACGAACCTCACCTGATGAGCGAAGACACCGTCGATCATGCCGATGGGTTTGCCATGCATCTGCCAGGGAAGCACGAACCCGTAGGAGATGACGACGCCGACGAGCATGGCAATACCCACCGTCAGGCCGACGAGGTGCCCCACGCCCATGAGGGCCATGGACAGTCCGGCACCGATGTAGGTGCTGGTGTTGCCCACCTTGAGGTTCTTGCGAATCTCACCCTTGACGACGCCGAGGTACGTCCCGACGAGGTACAGGGCCGAGGCGATGGATCCCATGATGATGACCCGGATGCCGACCTTGTTGGCCTGGGCGCCCTCGGTGGTGTCACCGACCTTGAGTACCTCGGCCGCTGCCACACCTTCGGGGTACGGCAGGTCAGAACCTGTGACCAACGCCCGACGCAGTGGAATCGAGTACATGACGCCGAGGATTCCGCCGATCGCACAGATGGCCAGGGTCGTCCAGTAGGGGAAGTGATTCCACCATCCGACCATGATGAGGCCGGGCAGGACGAAGACGATTGCCGACAAGGTACCGGCAGCAGATGCCACCGTCTGTACGATGTTGTTCTCCTGAATCGAATGATTCTTGAACATGTGCAGCACGGCCATGGAGATGACGGCCGCAGGAATCGATGTGGCAAAGGTAAGACCAACCTTGAGCCCCATGTACGTGTTCGCTGCTGTGAACAGAAGGGTGATCAACCCGCCGAGGAGCACTCCTCGCACCGTCAACTCACGTGTACCCATCTGCTCAGTCACTGGAAGTGACATGAGTTCTCCCTTCAACCGGATCGCAGATGATCCAGGTTCTTTCCAGAACAGCCGCTGGGTATGAAGCAGCCGCTGAGTCAAGGGGACTCTACTACGTCTTGATACCAGCTACACAGCGGGCCCAGTGCCACACCGCCACACACGACCAGACTCAATGGTGCTTCTGTCAGGCACAATAGGGTCGTGACGCACGCCATCGACCACCTGTTCCATGACCCAAGTGTCCCTGACAACCCGCACCGATCTGATAACCTGCGCCAGCTGAGACCGGAGACCAACCCTCTGGCCTCGAGGATCCGACTCGTCGTCACGGACATGGATGGAACCCTGCTGCGTCCCGACCATCACCTGCCCGAAGGGCTGGAACCCATCCTGCAGGCGATGGCCCGACGCAACATCGTCTTCGCCCCAGCCTCCGGACGTCAATGTGCCGCCCTGACAGCACAGTTCCCGGCAGTACCGGGCCACAGCCTCATCATTGCCGAGAACGGCACGAACGTCGTCATGGATGGTGAACTGATCTATTCCTCACCGCTGGACCCCCAGGTGGTACGACGCACGATCATCCGGGTACGTGAGCTGAGGGCAGCGGGAATCGACTGTGCGGCAGTGGTGTGCCACCCCGAGTGTGGCTATGTGGAACGCGACGACGAGCCGTTCCTGCGCGAGGTGACTCCCTACTACCTGTCACACGAGGTCACCACGGACCTCCTCGACACCCACAACGGTGCGGTGTGTGAGGGGGCGGTGAAGGTGGCGATCCACTGTCTCGACGATGCGGAGACCGTTCTGGCACCGCGGATGGCAGACTTCGCCGAGCTGTGCCAGGTGACGGTCTCCGGCCAGCACTGGATCGACATGTCCAATGTCGGCACCAACAAGGGTTCTGCCCTCTTGCAGGTGCAGGGTCGTCTGGGGATCAGCCGTGACGAGACGGTCGTCTTCGGTGACTACCTCAACGACCTCGCCATGATGGATTGCGCGACGATGTCGTTCGCCATGGCCAACGCCCACCCCCAGGTCATCGACAAGGCGGCGTACCTTGCCCCGCCCAACACCGAGGACGGCGTGGTGCAGGTGTTGAGTGCCCTGCTCGGCCTGTGAGAGGTCTGCCTCGACCGGTGAGAGGTCGGCTCGGTCGGTGAGGGATCCGTGGCCATCGCACCTGCCGATCCTCTCCTGCCAAAGCAGCTGGGCAAACAGGGGTCCCTGATTTGGACTGAGGCCCCTGATCTGGAGCAGCACCCGACCATCGCTACAACCCGTACCGGGCCGCGGCCTGTCTCAGCTGGGAGCGCGCCTGGGGGTGGGCGGCATTCTCAATGAGTTGACGAGCCTGTTCCCGCTCAGAATTCCCGAACAGCTCGGCCACCCCCTGCTCGGTGACGACGGCGGTGGGTTGCACGCTGGTGACCGGTGCATCGAGCTTGTCGACGATCGTCGACACGCCAGCCTTGAGATGCCAACTTCGCATCGCAACGAGTGCCTGACCGCCGGGGGAGTGCAGCGCCCCGACGAGGAAATCGGTGGCACCACCCGTACCGGAGAAGATCCGCGTACCGATCCGTGAGGCATTGACCTGCCCGAACAGATCCACCTGCATGGCGGTGTTGACACTTGTCATGGCCGGCTGCCGGGCGATGGTCCCGGGGTCATTGGTCCGCTCGCACCGCAACAACTGCAACCGGGATTGACGCCCGGCCCATTCGTACAATTCGTCACCACCGATCAGGAAGGTTCCCACGATCGGGCGATCCGGGTCGAGCACACCGGCATCGTCCACCTCGCGCACCCCGTCGCCGATGAGCTCGGTCCACACGCCCAGATGGCGTTGGGTGGTGACCGAGCGTAGTCCGGGGTGCGAGTCGACCTGGGGCTGTTGCAGACAGGAGAGCACGGCGTCGGGAACGGCACCGATTCCCGCCTGAATTGTCGCCCCTTCACCCATGCGTGCGGCAATCGTGTCCCCAATCGTCATGGAGGCATCATCGAGGCTGGCCTTGTCGACGGTGAGCAGTGGCGCGTCGATCTCGATGCCGTAGTCGATCTCGTCGGTGGACACGACGCCGTCGCCAGCGATGAACGGCATGTGTGGGTTCATGACTGCCACAACCATTCCTCCACTGGCACGCGCTGCCTCCACGGCAGCCGGCATGATCTGCACCTCGATGCCCATGGAGACCTGGCCGTTCCTGGGGGTGGTGGTGTGCAGGACGACGAGATCAGGTGTGCGGGTGGTCCTGAGCAAGTCCGGTGTGTTGCTCAGCCGACCGGGCAGGAACTCGACGTGTTCGGCATGACGCTGTCCCGGACCGACGAAGATGGTCTCGTGGGTGACCTCGGCGCGGGTGGGCACGTTAACCGGGGCGTTGACGCAGAACAACGTCCAGCGATCCAGCTGTTCGTCAATGAGGTGGAGAGCCTCAAGCGGGGTGGCTGCAGAACCAGGAGTCACCACTCGAGGATTGTCTCCGAGAGCGTGCAGTACCCTGCAAAAAGCCGTCGTGGTCAGCACTTTCATACCCCAACCGTAGTGGCAGATGCGCATTCCCCGCAGTTGGTCATCCCCCAGCTCCCCGTGGCGGAGGAATCAATTTTTGCGACAGGTCCTGTGCAACGGTTTGTTATGGTTGGCCTACCCCGCATGGACAGGATTTCTCTGATGACGACACGACCGGACGGCGGCACCTCCGACGAGCTGGATGCCACCGACCGCCACATTCTGGCCCTGTTGGAGTCCGACGGGCGCATGTCATGGACGGATCTGGGCAAGGAGACCGGCATGTCCACCTCCGCAGCACAGCAGCGGGTGCGTCGTCTGGAGGCCAGGGGAGTCATCACGGGCTACAAGGCCGTCATCGATCTGGAGTCCATCGGGGCTGGGATCACGGCCTTCATCCACATCATGCCCGTGGAACCCCAGGACGATGTCGCCATCCCCGGCGAGCTCCTCACCCTCCCCGAGGTACGCGGTTGCCACTCCATCGCTGGGCGTGCCTCATACCTCATCCGGGTGCAGACGCGCACTCCCACTGAGCTCGATCACCTGCTCACCCGCATTCGTACCCTGTGCAACTGCAGCACGGAGACGATCGTCGTGCTCGACACCATCTTCGACGACCTCAACATGGTGGGGGAGCGGAGGATTCCGGCAGACGGACTGGTGCGGTGAACGCCTCGCCGGATTCAGCGGCGAAACCACCTGCACCGAGATCGACAGATGCCCCTTCGACGAAAACGATTCCTGCACTGCGGGGCCCCGCATCTGCGTCTGCCCACTCGAAGGAATCGGATGGGCAGGACGCGGAGGTCCACCTGCCTTGGCGGCAGAGGCACGTACGACACGCCCACATCACGTCTGGTGAGAAGATACGTACCCCGCCGGAATGGTTCACCCGGGAGGGCCGCGTGGCGCGATTCTGCCGTGGTCTGCTCGCCGTGGTGGCCGGAGTGGCCACGGGGCTGGGGCAGATCCCAGGCGGTCAGTGGCTGACGGTTCCGGGGGTCGCCGCACTCACCGTGATCGTCTGCTGGCGTCCAGCCAGACGCGCACCATTGCTGGGATACCTGTTCGGACTGGGGTTGTACGCCTCGATGGTTTCGTGGGCCTCGGTGCTGGGGTGGCCAGTGGCCGTGCTGCTCATCGCCGTCCTGGGGATGTTCCCTGCCCTCACCGCGTGGACGATCCGTCTGGTGCGTGACCTGCCGGGTGCTCCGGTGTGGGCTGCGTGCATGTGGAGCGCCACCGAGGTGCTGCTCGCCCGCTGGCCGGTCGGTGGGTTCGGATGGGTGCGTCTGGCATGGTCGGCGATGGACACCCCGGCTGCCGGAATGCTGCGGTGGATCGGAGCAGTGGGTGTGAGCCTCATGGTGGCGCTGGCGGGCCAACTGCTTGCCTTCACCGTCCTGTACCGAAGAAGGGCACACCAGCTCGTGGACGCGACGGTACTGGTCCTGGTGTTGGGACTCATGTGTGCCGTGGGCACGTGGACGAGCAATCACCCCGGGGCAGGTCGTGCGGCGACCGGAGCAGCGCCCGCGGCAAGCAGCATTCCGTCCGAGGCGAGAGGATCCGGCTCAGCCCCTCCACCCCAGTTGACGGACCACACTCCACCTGCGAAGGGACGCTCCGGTACCACCGAGCCCATCCGATCGGTACGAGTGGGGATCGTCCAAGGCGGTGTGGACGGCACCGCTGGCTCACATGCAACAGGCTATGCCAGCTCGGTGACGGCCAACCATCTCTCCGAAACCATCGCCCAGGTGGCCGACGATCGGGCGCATGGGCGTCCTGCCACTGATTTCCTGTTGTGGCCGGAGAACTCCACCGACATCGACCCGGTCCAGCATCCCGAGGTGGGGCGGGTCATCACCCTGGCATCTACGATCGCCCATCAGCCGATCCTCGTGGGGGCCGTCACCCATGGCCCCCACGAGGACGAACGTCAGACCACTGGCATGTGGTGGCCCACTCACGCCCACGCACCGACATCCGTCTATCACAAGCGCAATCTGGTACCCTTCGGCGAGTGGATCCCGTGGCGCAGCACCTTGCTTCCCCTGATCCCAGTGCTCAAACAGGTGGGTCGTCAGTCGGTACCGGGAACCACCCCCGGCGTCATCGACGCCCGCATCGCCGGTGAACACGTCGTCGTGGGAGACGTGATCTGTTTCGAGCTGGCGTACGACCCGACGGTCCATGACACGGTACGCAACGGAGCCCAGCTCATTGCCGTGCAGTCCAACAACGCGACCTACACTGCGACTCGGCAGCCCCATCAGCAGTGGCGCATGACGCGGGCGCGAGCCATCGAGCTGGGGCGCCCGATCGTCGTGTCGACCACTTCGTCATTGTCCGGGCTCATCACGTCGACTGGTGAGGTGGTGACGCACACCACGGAGGGCACCCACACCCATCGTTCGGTGAGCGTGCCGTTGACCGACGGCGTGTCCTGGGGCGTGGTGCTGACGCCGTGGATCACCTGGATCAGCGTCGGCGTCGCTGTGGCAAATGTGCTCCTGATCGCCATGTCTGCCTCCTTGCGTGGCAACCGACGCAGTCCCGAACGGAATTACCACGCATCTGCTCGGAGCCTCACAGTGACGAAGACTGAGCGGTCCCGATGAACACCCAGTGTCACAGGTGCGAACTGAACCTTCCCTCGAACATGCCCGCCCTACCGCGTAGACGCTAAGCTGAGGGGTATTTCAACGGTCCAGAGATGGGAGTGTCATGGCCGGCGAACCGATGGGTGCAGACCTGGGAGAGGTCTTGGTGATCATCCCCACCTACAACGAGGCAGAAAACATTGAGACCGTCACATCGCGACTGCGGACCGCCAACCCGCAGGTGCACGTGCTCATTGCCGACGACAATTCCCCTGACGGCACTGGTGAGATCGCCGATCGGCTCGCCGGCGCAGACGAACACGTCCACGTCATGCACCGCAAGGGTAAGGAGGGGCTGGGGGCCGCCTACCTGGCTGGATTCGACTGGGGGCTCTCGCACGACTACGGCGTGCTCGTGGAGATGGATGCCGATCTGTCCCATCAGCCCGAACAATTGCCTGCCTTGCTGTCCGCTCTGCAGCATGCCGACATGGTCAAGGGATCGCGCTACGTGTCTGGCGGGTCAGTCGTCAACTGGCCCAAGAGCCGCGAGTTCATCTCCCGTGGGGGAGGGGCGTGGACTCGGCTCATGCTGGGCATCGACGTCAAGGATCCCACCGGCGGATTCAATGCCTTCCGCGCCTCAACGCTGAGGACGATCAACCTGGCGACGGTCGACTCGGCCGGTTACTGTTTCCAGCTCGACATGACGTGGCGCGTCCTCAAGGCCGGAGGGGTCGTCGCCGAGGTGCCGATCACCTTCGTCGAACGCGAACGTGGGGCGTCCAAGATGAGCAAGGACATCGTCGTCGAGGCCATGGCCCAGACCACCAGATGGGGTGTGGAGCACCGGGCCAAGCAGGTGAGTCACGTGGCGGACAAGCTTGCAGGCAAGGCGAGTGAGGTCATCAAGCAATTCCGACGCTGACAATCGGTCCCGTGGTATGACCCAGGCCCTACCACGGGATCCTGGGTCTCTCTGAACGTGACCTCCGGAAGGATGAGGCTCGTGCACGCGGCAGCGGAACATTGAGCCTGCATCGGTTGAGCCTCCGGACGGGCTCTGGGACAACGCATGGGTGGGCACCACGTGGCTGTGTGGCGTCGCGTGCGTCATCAGATCCGTATAGGTCTGGTCGTTCACATGGCGGCACACCGAAACCAATGACCATCAATGCGAGCCGCCATCAAGGCAAGGTCTGCGTGATGGACGCTCCTCGCAACGATGTCGGAGAATGTCGTAGCGGGGTCGCAATGGACAAGTTCAGGCTGTATGAGAATGGTGGACCCGTGGGCCGAGCCCCACAGGGTACCGATCGTGGGGTCACGGGCCAAGGCGTCGCAGGAAGGTGAGCCCAAGGCCGTGGTGGACACGTCTTGGGTCACGAGCACAAAACTGGCCAGCCCTGGCCTGACCGGCCCGTGGTTCACAGGTACGAGGCAGAGGTCCCGCCACGCCAGTTGCGTGGCGGAGTGATCTTCTCCTCCACAGTCGTGACGCGGGATCAGTCGTTCTTGCGGATTTCCTCGAGCCGTTCGTTGAGCAGCTCCTCCAACTCAGGAATACTGCGCCGCTCGGTGAGCATGTCCCAATGGGTACGTTGTGGTTTCTGAGCCTTGCGCTCAGGATCGGTCCCATCGCTGCGGGTGGCCTCTGCCCCGCAACGTGGGCATTCCCACAGGCTCGGCAGTTCGGCTTCCATGGCAAAGGTGATCTCGAAGTGGTGGCCGTTGGCGCAGTCGAAACCGACCTCCTGCCGCTCAGCCATCTCGACGCCCTCTTCGTCCTCAAAGCTCTTGGACCCCAGTCCCATGCCTCGCAGAGCCCGATCAGCCACGACATGCTCCTCTCGCTGACGATGTCGGTGATTGGCACCGTACCCTCACCATCATGGCAGAGAACCACCCTTCATGGCAGGCGACCCCTCACACTCGAACCACATGACACCGGCGCATGACGTTGAGCAGGACGTCGGGGCGATCAGTGATGATGCCGTCCACGCCCATCTCAATGAGTTGTTCCATCTGGCCGGGATCGTTGATCGTCCACACCTGCACCAGCTTGCCAGCCCGGTGTGCAGCTCGAAGGAATGACGGTGTCACAAGATCGATCTCACGAGACCCCATCTTGATGCGCCACGGCATCTGGTAGACGACGCCGAGCGGCGCATGAGCCGTGGGCCGATGGGTGAGGCACGAGGACGCCACCCCGACCGGCCCCACGGCCGTCGCCACCGGACGATCCACCAGACGCCGGAATGCGGTGAGCCTTCGCGGATTGAACGAACCCACGCACACCCGGTCCCACGCGTGATGACGAGCGAGAGCTGCCACGAGCGGTTCGACGGTACCTGGAGCCTTCATGTCGATGTTGAAGTAGGCGTCTGGAAAGGTGTCGAGCACCTCGTCGAGAGTGGGGATGGGTTCACCGTCAATGGTGGCCTCGCGCAGCTCAACCAAGGTGAGCATGGCGACGACGCCGTGGTCGTCGTCGGTGACCCGGGCAAGAACCGGATCGTGCATGGTGACGAGATGACCGTCCCTGGTCACCTGGACGTCGGTCTCCAGATGAGTGATGCCACGATCCATTGCATGCGCGAACGCAGCAAGGGTGTTCTCCTTGCCACGGTTCTCCGGAAGTTGAGCACCACCGCGATGTGCCATGGCGACGAATCCAGAGTTGAAGAAGGGGAGGTCACGTGCACGCATGGCCCGATTCTTCCACCTGTAGCTTCCCTATGTGGGGTTGCGCGGCTTTTGCGGATTTGCATCGCTGACACACTTTTGGCACCTCATGTCGAGATCCCCCAGTCATGAGCACCATGCCTCCATCGCGGTCGTGTGGAAATCATGCTTCACATGCCCCCATCTGCCACGCGGAGTGGCAGGACGGACGATTCCGAACACGAATGCCACACCAACCAAAACCCCATCAAGGCCAAGGCACCTCACCCTGCGCACAATCTGCCTGCACTGCAACGCCATGTAGGAATCACCAGGCTTATCCTCCGCCGTGGAAAACATGGTTCGTATACGCCCGTCTGCCACATGGAGTGGCAGTCAGGCCGTTTTGGAACACACATGCCATGATCGGAGCATGGCATCCTTCTCCCAACTCGCCACTCCCACAGTTCTGTCGGCCCAGAGCCAGGTGTGTGGCGGGCATGTCGGCAACGGCGCTGCCGTGTTCCCGCTGCAGCGCAATGGGATCGAGGTCATCTCGTTTCCCACAGCAGTGCTCAGCAACCACAACGGCTACCCGCGTGTGGGATCGATTCCGGTGAGTGCCCAGGATCTTCGTGCCATACTGCGATCGTTGGGTCACAACGGGTTTCTCGAGCGGTGCGACGCCGTCCTGTCGGGGTACCTCACCGAAGCGAGCGGACCAGTCGTCGTTGATGCCGTCCAGCAGATCCGCGTCAGGGGAGGGGCAGGACATTACCTGTGCGACCCGGTCATGGGTGACGACGGCCGCTGCTACGTCAGCGACGGTGTGGTGCAGATGATGCGCAAGCTCGTCGTCCCGGCTGCGGACATCATCACACCGAACCTTTTCGAGCTCGCAATGCTCACGGATCATCCGGGACTTGCGAACTGCCTGGGGACTACGAGCCATTCGGGGGACACGGCTGCAACCGGTACCCGGAGAGACAACAACCCAATGCCCACGTGTGCCGAAGTGGTTGCCGCCGCGCGATCGCTCATGGGGTCAGCGAGAGACGATGCCGAACACCACGCCGGAACGTGGCACGTGGCGTCCCACATGACGGACCAGAATCCTTTCCGACCCCGTGCATCTGGAGCCACGGTTGCCGGACCGCGTGCGGTGGTCGTCACCTCAGTACGAACCACGGATCTTCCCGAGGATCAGATCCATGTGATGACGGTGACACCCAACTCAGTCTGGGTGTGCAGCACCCCCACACTGTCCAGGCATTTCAGTGGCTCCGGTGACCTCTTCGCAGCCCTTCTGCTGGCAGGGCTGCTGCACGGCCAGCAGAAGAACAGTAATGCACGGTTGAGCGAGGCCGTGGCCCGAGCCACCCAGCAGACTTGGCTCGTCCTGTCGGCAACCGCGTCGGACGCCTCAGAGAGCGAGGAGCCGGGCGAGCTGGCGCTCGTCGCCCATCAGGACCTGCTCACCGTTCAGGAGGGCGCTGCGACACGTCGTCTCGCCCCGTGACCACCACCTGTTTTACGGACGAACCAGCGGCGCCGCGGGGAGAGGCAATGCACCGCAGGCCAGTGGGTACCCCATGAAAAGGTGCACCATGACGTGGCAGGAAAAGACAAGGACGGGGCAAGGAAAACCCGCAGGCAACCCGAGGTGACAAGGAAGAACAAGGAGCGGAGGCCAGGGGGACCAGCTGACAGCCCGAAATACCGGGGAAGGGAAAGGGGGACCAGCAGGCACCCCCAATCACGAATCTGATCGGAGCAATGGATTCCCGGCCGCTGCCCCGAAACCCGTAATACGCAAACAGGCACCCGCCTTCGCAGCAACCACTCAGCGAATCACCAACCCGTGCGTGCAAAGCTGGGCGTCACTCGGTGAAGACGCTGATCGACGCTCCCAGAGCATTGAGCCGAGTGGGCAGGTCCTCATAGCCGCGATTGATCATGTAGACGTCCCTCAGAGTTGTCTCCCCAGTGGCGGCCAGGGCGGCCAGCAGCAGACAGACAGCGGGACGCAGGGCGGGCGGGCAGATCAGTTCGCGGCCACGCCAGTGAGTGGGGCCGTGAACGATGAGCCGATGGGGGTCGAGCAGCTGGACGGATGCACCGAGCTTTCCCAGGTCGACCAGGTGGATGGCTCGGTTCTCGTACACCCAGTCGTGGATGAGGGTCTGGCCCTGAGCCTGCGCGGCAATCACTGCGAAGAATGGCAGGTTGTCTATGTTGAGGCCGGGGAACGGCATGGGGTGGATCTTGTCAGCCACCGCAATGAGATGGCTGGGGAACACGGTGATGTCGACCAGTCGGGTGAAGTCGTTGTTGGAGGGGTATTCCGAGGAGAGCTCATACTTCAGCCCCATCTCCTTGAGAATGGCCAGCTCAATCTCGAGGAATTCAATGGGGCAGCGTTCGATGGTGAGTTCGGAGTCGGTGACGATGGCAGCCGTCATGAGGCTCATCGCCTCGATCGGGTCCTCGGAGGGCCAGTACTCCACGTCGGCGTTGATGTCACTCACACCATGTACCTTGAGGGTGGTCGTACCGATGCCTTCGATCCGCACACCGAGCTTGGTGAGGAAGACGCACAGGTCCTGCACCATGTAGTTGGGGCTGGCGTTGCGCAGCACGGTGAGACTGGGTGTCTGGGCAGCGGCCAGCAAGGCGTTCTCGGTGACGGTGTCGCCGCGCTCGGTGAGGACGATGTGACGTTCCCGGTCGCCGCCCTTGTCGCCGTCCTCACTGACCTGACAGTTGTAGAAACCTTCGGTGGCCACGACCTCCAATCCGAAGGCTCGCAACACCTGCAGGTGGGGTTCGACGGTACGGGCCCCGAGGTTGCAACCCCCGGCGTAGGGCAGCTTGAACTCCTTGTAGACGCGTTGCAGGGGGCCCAGGAACATGATGACGCTTCGGGTGCGTCGTGCCGCGTCGATGTCCATCTGGTCCAGGCACAGCTCGTCAGGACGTGTCAGGGTGAGATCGACGCCGTCGTCGGACCACTCGGTCTGCATGCCGATGGAGCGCAGCACCTCGAGGATGCGGTTGACCTCCTCGATGTGGGCAATGCCGTGCAGCACGGTACGTCCGCGGTTGATGAGGCTGGCACACAGCAGGGCGACAGCGGCATTCTTCGACGACCGTACCTCGATCGAACCGGAGAGCTGGTGACCCCCCTCGATGAGGTAGTTCATCGTGCCAGTGCCCGGCGTCGTCAACAGTGGCGACTCCAGAGCCTGGGCAATCCGGTTGATGTAGTCCAGGGAGAGATTCTGATTGCCGGCCTCGATGCGATGGATGGCGCTCTGGGAGGTGTTGAGCAGTTCTGCCAGCTGGTGCTGGGTGAGACCACGCTGCTTGCGGGCATCACGGATGAGGCGTCCAACGGATGCAGGGCTGACGTTGTCCACGGGAGATTCCTTTCGACGGATCGCGGGGACTCTCAGTAACCCCTCCACGATATATCACATGCGAGATGAACCAAGGTGACGCGCGGTACAAATGCGTCACCGCACAGCACAAACCAGCTCACAGCAGAACTGCACACAAGTGATACGAGTGACACATGAGTGGCCGATCTCACACTAAAGTTGTTCCCATGAGCTCACACTTTGACGTCGTCGTCCTCGGAGCCGGCCCTGGTGGCTATGTCGCCGCCATCCGCGCCGCACAGCTTGGCAAGAAGACCGCAATCATCGAGAAGGAGTACTGGGGCGGCGTGTGCCTCAACGTCGGGTGCATCCCCACTAAGTCGCTTCTGCGCAACGCCGAACTCGCCAACATCGTCACCAAACAGGCCAGCACCTTCGGCATCTCAGGTGATGTCACCGTTGACTTCGGCAAGGCCTACTCCCGCTCCCGTGACGTGTCCGGCCGCATGGTGAATGGCATCCACTACCTCATGAAGAAGAACAAGATCACCGAGTACCACGGGTGGGGCGAGTTCACCGGCCCCAAGAACATCGTCGTCAAGGATGACGGGGGAGCGGTGAGTGAGGAACTCACCTTCGACAACTGCATCATCGCCTCCGGCTCGTCGGTGAAGACGCTGCCGGGCACCCAGCTGTCCGAACGGGTCGTCACCTATCGCGAGCAGATCCTCTCCGACGAGGTTCCCGAGTCGATCATCATTGCCGGCTCCGGCGCCATCGGCACGGAGTTCGCCTACGTACTGGCCAACTACGGTGCCAAGGTGACGATCGTGGAGTTCTTGGACCGCATGGTTCCCAACGAGGACCCCGAGGTCTCCAAGGAGCTCACCCGCGCCTACAAGAAGATGGGTGTGAAGGTCATGGCGGCCACCAAGGTGGACGCCATCGACGACTCCGGTGACAAGGTCAAGGTCACCGTCTCCCCGGCCAAGGGCGGCGATGCACGGGTGCTGGAGGCCGACCGGGTGCTGCAGGCCGTCGGATTCGCCCCACGCACCGAGGGATTCGGGCTGGAGACCACCGGGGTCAAGCTCACCGAGCGCGGCGCCATCGCCGTGGACGACTTCATGCGCACCAATGTCGACGGCATCTATGCCATCGGTGACTGCACGGCAAAGCTCATGCTGGCCCACACTGCCGAGGCCCAGGGCGTCGTCGCCGCCGAGACCATCGCAGGTGCCGAGACCATGCCGATCAACTACGACATGATCCCGCGCGTCACCTACTGCCAGCCACAGATCGCGTCGTTCGGGTACACCGAGCAGCAGGCCAAGGACAAGGGCTACGACGTCAAGGTCAACAAGTTCCCGTTCTCCGCCAACGGCAAGGCTTGGGGTGTGGGGGATGGATCGGGATTCGTCAAGGTCGTTGCCGACGCCCGCCACAACGAGCTGCTGGGCGCCACGATCATCGGCCATGACGTCTCCGACCTCATTCCGGTACTCACCCTGGCACAGATGTGGGACATCACCACCGAGGAGGTGGGACGCAACATCTTCCCGCACCCGTCGATGTCCGAGGCCATCAAGGACGCTGTCGAGGGCATTGCCGGTGAGATGATCAACATCTGATCCCCGGCCCCCAAGCGACAATCCCCGGGGCGGCAATCGTGGTGCCGACGGCACACGCAGCCCCATGTCAAGGTCTGCCTGTACGGTCCGGTACCAAGGGGTCTCGGAACCAGTCGATCGTGATGGGTTGAACGGAATCGAGAGCCTACCCGTACCAAGGGGTATCGGACGTGCCGGCAGACCCTCGTTCCCGTACTGGTTCGTGGTGCTGCGCCACTCGTCAGAGGCGGTTCTCGGGAGCAGGGCCAAGGCCAAGGGGAGTGTCTTCCGGAACGCCGCGTGTGAGCCTGCCGGGACGCCGCGTGGGGCACGTCGAGCCGCCACCGCAGCCCATCAGGTACAGGGCTGCCCGCGCGTGATGGCCGGGTTCATGCGTTGTTGCCCATCGCAGTTCATCGGGTACGGGCTGCACGATCCCGACGGTTGAAACCCAATCCCGGCTGTTGGAAACAGTGCCCCCGAAAGCCGTACCGTTCCCGGGTCAAGGCCTGGCATGTGAGTTGTCCGCTCTGGCAACCTGGCCAACCCGAGGGCCTCATCCGGCTCGGCACCAGCTCAGACGGATTCGCGTTGCACCGCAGATCGTGCGGTGTCGGCAGGCAGGGGAACCAGGAATTCCTTTGGGTGACGTACCCGCCATGCCTGCACGATGAGCAGCATGAAGGGGGCACCGAGGTTGGTCTCGATGAGGGAATCGATGACGAGTGGACGCCAGGACAACGGCCGGATACCCGAGATCATCAGCACGGCCTCCCAGGTGAATTGGATGCCGACCCCGATGGCCAGTGCCGAGCGAATCGAATGACGCTCGTCCGGGTGGCGCAGGTTGTGCAGCGCAAGCCATCCGTACCCCACGAGCACGAGAACGGCCATGACACCGTGATAACCGCTGACATGACGTGCAATCTGGACGCTGTGGAAGGAATCACCAACTCCTTGGCTGACCAGAGCGCTGGTGAGCCAGCCGGTGGGAAAGAGGATCGACCACTCCCAACGGTTCTCCGGCTCGTCGAACCAGAGCCACATCCACGCCATGTTCGTGATGCCGTAGCTGAACGACAACCAGAACTCCAGCGGCAGGACCCCCATCCCGACCACGCTGCGGGTTCCAAGCATCCTGTGGAAAAACCCGTAATCGACGATGAAGTAGAGGAGGCCACCGAGCAGCCCCACGATGAGGGCCGCACGTCGGCGTGTCCTCGCAAGTACGCAGAGGAAGGCCAGCAACAGTATGACGTCGATCCAGATGTAGAGAACGTTGAAGGATCGCGCGACCAGATAGTCATTCACCACGTGACCACAGGCCCTTGGATGTCAAAATGCACCCCAACAATGTATCCCGATCGTCATCGAAACCGGTACTGCGGCATGGCCAGGATGCGTCCGGTCGCACGCTGCGACGCGCTCGATCCACATCCTCGTGCGTCGGTTCCGGGACGTGACGAGTCACACGTCAACCCTACGTTGGCGCAAGTCCTGACCCGAAATGCCCTGTCCTGACCCGAAATACCCAGTCGCTCATAGAATGGGACAAGCCGTGGTCGTCATCGCCACCACGTCATGACGACCACGGCCGACGGCCATCGGTTGGTTTGACCAGAGGCCGCCAGCGAGACCACACAGACCACCAACACAGGGGAGGAGCACATCATGGAGATTGTGGACAACGGACCCGAGCCCAACGTCTTCGACTTGGAGACTGCCACCGAGGAGAACACCAACTACCGCACGACGGCGTGGACCGGCAAGTACCTGCAGGTGACGCTCATGTCGATCCCGGTGGGGGAGTCCATCGGTTGGGAGGTGCACCCCGAGACCGATCAGTTCCTACGTCTGGACGGCGGCACGGGCAAGTGCATCCTGGGCCCCAACGAGAACCAGGATGAGGCCACCGTCGTGCAGGACGTCAGCGACGGCTGGGCCGTGCAGGTGCCGGCCGGCACGTGGCACGACATCGTCAACACCGGCGACGAGCCGATGCAGGTCTACGCGGTGTACGCGCCGAGCCACCACGCCAAGGGCATCGTCCATGAGACCGCTGCCGACGCCGAGGCGGACGAGAAGTCCGGCAAGGACACCCCGCCGGAGTGGACCATCCAGCCCAAGTGAGTCATCTGGAGCCACCCCTGTGTCCCGGAACGTAGCGGACAACAGGTGTGATGCGAACCGTTGGGGCGGTGGCGTGCTGCAGCACGCCACCGCCCCACAACACCCGCAACGGGCACGTACCCCAGAGATCCATACGCGGCGATCGCCACACCGTGACACGTATGTCGCGGTGACAGGGAAGCAGTGGTTGGGTCGTGCAGAGCTCGGCGAACGACGAGACCTGCGGCGAGCAGTGCCCACATCGCACGTCCGAGTCACTCATGCTCGGCTCGGAACTCTTTCCAGGTGTCACTGACGAAGCCGATGAACGCCATCACTTGGGAAAGGAAGCTGTAGGCGCGGCAGAAGTGGTTGAGTTTTGCCCGGAACTCCTCGGCTTCTTCGTCATCGAGCTTCATCCAGCGGCCCTTGGCGAAGTCGAGGTTGCGGTACACCTCGCCCTGGCGTGCCGGATCGTCACTGAGCAAGGCAGTCACCGCAGCGTCCACCTCCGATTCGGAGAGCACCTGTGCGGTCCACAGATCACCACTCAGGTTGTACAGAACGTTCGGGTCGGTCTCCTCTGCCAAGGTTTCCTCGTAGAAGGGCTGGAACGCCTCCTGGATTTCCTCGGCGGTGTTGGCGAAGTCGAGCACGAAGGTGTCGTCTTTGCCGGGCGTCGTGCGGTTGAGCCGGCTCAGCGTCTGGACGGCCTTGACCCCGGCAAGTTTCTTGTCGGCGTACATAGTGTGCAGCAGCGGTTCATCGAATCCGGTCTGATATTTTTCTGCAACCACGAGCACCTGGTAGTCGTCCCCGTGGAACTTCTTGGGAAGCTCGGACGCGGAGAACCCGTTGATCTCGGCCTCGGTCCACTGCTTCTCAGGCACGTCGGGATCGCTCACCGTGCCGCTGAACGCCACCAGGGCACGAATCGGCTGGTCACCGTGGTCGTAGCCCTTGCGCCGATGTATTGGTCGATGGCTTCCTTGGTCTTCACCGCATGCAGCCTGCTACTCGCCTTGGTTGTCCGATAAGATACATTATGACATTTCGCGTGATTGGACAGCCCTGCCCAGCGCTGAATCGTCGATCATCTCCCCGCCACTCCACCGCGCAGGACTCACTATTTTCCCCACAACTTTCACCACACCCGTTCCCGCGGCCCAGCTACCCGCGGCTCAGCATCGCGCGCCCGTGCAACCATCTGGCAACTGTCCATGCAACCAGCAACAAATCCTGAACACACCAGCCAAACCCAGAGCACGCCAGCAATTCCCACCAACGACGTCAGCCGGTCTCGCCAACGATCGCGACCCACGTGCAGCCAGCCGATCAGCTCACGGTCGGTACCGATCGACGCCCCAGCGTGCCGATCGGCCATACCTCTTGAGCCGGTGTCGAGCCAGGCGTGACCACACCTGTTGCTGAAACTGCAGGGTGAGGTACCCGGCAACAGTCATTCCCACCAGGCTGACGGCCAGCTGTACCAGTGAGCCGCGTATCTCGTCCCATTCCCCCAGTGCCAGCGCGACGCCGATGTTGGCTGCCGCCGGGATCGTCGTCACCGAGATGAACACACCACTCAACCCACCGGTGCGTGACGACGTCAACGCCAACACACCGACGATTCCCGCGATGAGTGCCACGGCCAGTGACCACCGATCCGGGTGGTAGATGAATGACGTGGCCCGTCGGTTCGCACGAATGGAACTGGCCGAGAGCCACCCCATGACGGATCCGAGTTTGGTCACCAGAGCAGTCGTGAGAGTGCTCACCACGAAACCCATCGCCAGAGCTCGTGCGGCCAGGGCAAACAGGTGTGGGCGGCGTCTCACCAACGCCAGGGCGAGAGCCACCACGGCCCCGAACTCCGGGCCGAGGACCATGGCCCCCACGGTGAGAATCTGAGAGTCGGTGATGATCGCGATACCGGCAAGCAACGTCGACAGGATGAATGTACTGATGAACGTCCAGTTGAGTTCGGACTCGTCGTAGGCACGTTTGATGATCGTCGGCCAGACCATGGCGTCGGCCTCCGAGCCCGGTGTGATGAGTTCAGCCACCAGACCTGGCTCTGAGATCCACGTCTCGGACTCATTGAGTGCAATGAGTCCGGTCTCCCCCACGCCAAGGTTGCGAATGGCGTCAATGACGGGATCGGCCGATTCTCGAGTGACCCCAGCCACGATGACGTTGCCAGGTGGCTCGACGACGACGCCACGATAGACCTGCGGAAAGGTGACTCCCTCAGCCTGCGACAGAAGGCGCAGCACGTCATCGGTGCATTCCTCGGTGGTGACCACCCGCAACTGCATCATGGCGTCATCTTGGCACAGTCGTCACGACCCACCACACAAGCTCGCGAACGAGGCAGTATCTCCCCCATCCGCCTCATCGGATCGTCGATGCACCCATCTGCCGACCTCCTTTTCACCAGGTGGCACATGACTGCGAGATGCTTCGATGAAAATTGATCCTTCGCGCACCAGCCATCTGGGAAACAGTATTCACCGCGGTGCATCGTCGTGCACGAATGATCCATGCATACTCAGCATGACGTGAACGAATATTCAACCTCGGACGTGAAATATATTCACAGAGATCAAAAAATATTCTCATTACCCCCTTCTGGCTAGGCATTTCATTTCTGATCCACTCCCCTGTCGTTACTATGGCGACGTCACCACACACGAAGTCGTTCACCAACACTGACGCGAGCGACATAAGGAAGACAAGGAGAGAACGATGGCGTTCAACCTCAAGGACAGAGACCTGCTGTCACTCAACAATCACTCGGCACGCGAGGTGCACTACCTGCTCGACCTGGCTCGAGACCTCAAGCGGGCCAAGTACGCCGGCATCGAACAACCGCAACTCACCGGCAAGAACATCGCCCTCATCTTCGAGAAGGCCTCCACCCGCACTCGCTGCGCCTTCGAGGTCGCTGCCCACGATCAGGGTGCCCATGTCACCTATCTGGGACCCAGTGGATCGCACATCGGTCACAAGGAGTCCATGAAGGACACCGCTCGCGTGCTCGGACGCATGTATGACGCCATCGAGTACCGCGGCTTCTCGCAGAAGGACGTGCAGATCCTCGCCGACTACTCCGGCGTGCCGGTCTTCAACGGCCTCACCGATGAGTACCACCCCACCCAGATGCTCGCCGACATCCTCACCATCCAGGAGCACACCTCCAAGCCCCTGTCCGAGGTGAAGTTTGCCTACCTCGGTGACGGCCGCAACAACATGGCCAACTCCCTGCTGCTCATCTGCAGCAAGCTCGGCATGGACGTACGCATCGTCACTCCCGATTCGCTGCGTCCCACCGACGAGGTCCTCGACATGGCCGCTGACAACGCCAAGACCTCCGGGGCCCGGGTGAGCGTCACCGCCGATGTCGACGAGGGCGTCAAGGACGCAGATTTCGTGTGCACCGACGTGTGGGTGTCGATGGGTGAACCCGTCGAGTCCTGGGCCGAGCGGATTGACATCCTGCTGCCCTACCAGATCAACTCGAAGCTGCTGGAACGCACCGGCAACCCAGACGTCCTGTTCATGCACTGCCTGCCAGCCTTCCACAACTGCGAGACCGAGGTCGGCCGCGAGGTCGCCGAGCAGTACCCGCACCTGGCCAACGGTATCGAGGTCACCGAGGACGTCTTCGAGTCCGACGCCAACATCGCCTTCGAAGAGGCCGAGAACCGCATGCACAGCATCAAGGCTGTCCTCGTCTCCTCCCTGTCCTGACGCGGAGATGAGAAGATGAGAATCACACTCGCACTGGGCGGAAATGCCCTGCTGCGCCGCGGGCAGAGCCTCAGCGCAGACAATCAGCGCAGCAACGTCATCGTCGCTGCTGAACGTATTGCCCGGATCGCCGACGCCAATGACCTCGTCATCACGCACGGCAACGGCCCACAGGTGGGCCTGCTCGCCCTGCAGAACAACGCCTATGTCGACGTGCCCATGTATCCCATGGACGTACTGGGCGCCGAGAGCCAGGCCATGGTCGGCTACATGGTCGTGCAGGAGCTGCGCAACAGGCTTCCCGACCGCGACTTCGTCTCCCTGGTGACGACCTCGCTCGTCGACGGGGACGACCCTGCCTTCGCCAATCCCACGAAGTTCATCGGCCCGGTGTACACCCAGCAGGAGGCCAGCGCCAAGGCCGAGGAGTTCGGGTGGACAGTCAAGCCGGACGGCGAATACTGGCGTCGGGTCGTGGCCAGCCCCGATCCGCTCAAGATCGTCGAGGCGGAGTCGATCCGGGCAGTCGTCGACGCCGGGATCATCCCGGTCTGCTGTGGAGGCGGCGGCGTGCCGGTGATCCGGGATTCCTCCACGGGTCTGTACACCGGTGCGCAGGCCGTCATCGACAAGGATCTGTGTGCGGCGATCCTCGCCCGGGTGACCGGCGCCGAGCTGATGGTCATCGCCACCGACGTGGACGGCGTCTACACCGACTGGGGAACGCCCCAACAACGGCGTATCGAGCATGCAAGCCCATCTGACCTCGAGAGGTCACAGTTTGCCGATGGCTCCATGGGGCCAAAGGTGCGCGCCGCCTGCCGATTCGTCCGCAAGACCGGGCAGCGTGCCGTCATCGGCTCTCTGGAGGACATTGGCGAGATCGTCGCTGGACGAGCCGGCACGCTCATCGAGCCCTGATCCCTACCACACGAGCGAGTCCTGGTGGTCCGAGAATGTGCAGCCAGCTGGACACCGTCCTCGGACCACCATCTCCCGGGCCCTCGATCTGGGACCGTCACCACCAGCAAGCGGTGCGAGACAAACCGCGGATCGAATTCACCACTCTATAATTACTCAGTATCTATATCATCCCTGTCTCCCACGACGGGGACCATCGGTGACGACGTGCGTCACCATCCAGACCGAAGGAACCGACGATGGAGTCGAGCACGACAGCTCCTCATGACGACGAGCATGCCTCTGTAGACACGATGACGAGCAACAAGACGACATCCCTGAACAGCCACCAGCAGCAAGGCAGTGCCGATGGGAATCTGCCGAAAGGATCCGTGGGACAGTCACCCGACACCGAGGTGCCCGCCCCCGCAGACCATCCGGAGGTCACTCATCACAGACGCGGTCTGCGCGTCCCCTCGGCATTCACCATCCTCTTCATCCTGACGATCCTCGCCGTCATCGCCACCTGGCTGGTCCCAGCAGGCAGCTACTCCAAACTGGCCTATGAAACCGGTGCTTCCCAGCTGCAGATCACCAATCCGCACGGCAAGACGAGTTCGGTGCCCGCAACCCAGGGGTCCTTGGACAGATTGCACGTGAAGATCCCCATCGAGTCCTTCACCAGCGGAGCCATCACCAAGCCGGTGGCCATCCCCGGCACCTACCAGCGTCTGGAACAACACCCCGCTGGTGTCTCCGACATCGTCACGGGCATGGTCAACGGAACGATCGACGCCGTGGACATCATCGTCTTCATCCTCGTGCTCGGCGGCATGATTGGAGTGGTGCGGGCCACGGGTGCCTTCGAAACCGGTCTGTTACGGCTGACGAAAGTGACCAAGGGGCACGAATTCATCCTCGTGCTGGCCGTGAGCCTGCTCATGATCGTCGGCGGGTCCACCTGCGGTCTGGAGGAAGAAGCTGTCGCCTTCTATCCCATCATCGCGCCAATATTCATCCTCATGGGGTATGACTCCATCGTCGTCGTCGGTGCCATCTTCCTCGCCGGATCGGTGGGGACATGTTTCTCCACGATCAACCCGTTCTCCTCGGCCATCGCAACCAACTCCGCAGGTATCCCACTCACCGATGGTATGAACTGGCGTCTCATCGGCCTGGCAGGAGGAGCGGTCGCCGTCGTGCTCTACCTGCGCTGGTACTGCCGCAAGGTACAGGAGGACCCCACCTTCTCCTACACCCTGCAGGACCGGGAGAGCTTCAACAAGCAGTGGGGAATGGACGTCACCGACGAGACGGTTGGCAGGTTCACCTGGCGACGCAAGGTGAGCCTCGTCCTGTTCATCGCCGCCTTCCCCCTCATGGTGGTCGGAGTCATCCGATGGGGCTGGTGGTTCCCGCAGATGGCAGCGTCCTTCCTGGCACTCACGATCATCATCATGCTGCTCAACCGCACCGGGCGTGACCGGCTCAGCGAGAAGAAGCTGGTCGACGCCTTCTCCGACGGCTCGTCGAGCCTGGTGGCTGTCTCCCTCATCATCGGTCTGGCCCGCGGCATCAACCTCATCTTGGAGCAGGGACTGATCTCCGACACCATGCTGCAGGCCTCGACCTCCCTGGTCACCGGCATGCCCGGTCCGGCCTTCGTCCTGACCCTGCTCCTGGTGTTCTTCGTGCTGGGATTCGTCGTGCCGTCCTCCTCTGGTCTGGCCGTACTTGCCATGCCGATCATGGCTCCCCTGGCCGACACGGTGAATCTGCCCCGCTCCGTCGTCGTGTGCGCCTACCAGTGGGGTCAGTACGCCATGCTGTTCCTGGCACCGACTGGCCTGGTCATGGCAACCCTGCAGATGCTCGACATCAAGTATTCCCACTGGTTGCGATTCGTGTGGCCCATGGTGATCTTCGTCTTGGTGTGGGGCGGCGGGCTGCTGGTGGCCCAGTCACTCATGCTCTGACGCGTGGCTCGCGGGGATCGTCAGCACAGGGCGTGGCGATCCCCAGAAGCCTCCACCAGCTGAATCTGCGGGTACCATGACTGTGTTTGAGGGTATGGAGGTGTCATGGCGCAGACGTCACGCAAGCAGCGTCACTACCAGATCGTCAACATACTGAGGCACCAGGACGTCCACTCCCAGACCGTCCTCCGTGACATGCTCGCCAAACAAGGCACAGACGTGAGTCAGGCGACCCTCTCACGCGATCTGTTCCAACTCCAGGTGATGCGTACGGTGGACGCCGATGGAGCGCTCACCTATCGAGTCCCTGAGCAGACAGCCACCAACCCCGGCCCCCACGACCCGTTCAACGGTGCCCCCGGAACCCTGGACCGGGTGTGCCGCAGCTTCCTGCTGCAGGTGACTCGCCCGTCTTGGCAGGTGTTGCTCAAATGCACCGCTGGAGCAGGCAACCTGGTCGGTTCAGCACTCGACAGCACGGACATCCCCGGCGTGGTGGGATGCGTGTCCGGCAACGACACCGTCGTCGTGTACTGCGATGACGAGATGGCGGCCCAGAACGTCGAGCAGTGGTTCACCTCCCTCATGACAAGTACCGGTGAACAGCTGTAAGGCAATCCGTGCCGTGCCTGCCACGACACCTCCCCCAGAGTCTGGGCCGATGCCACCTGCTGCCCCCGTTGTGTGGTGTGGCAGGCTGGACACAGTGCGTATGAGGGCACCCGGGTCATCTGGCGAAGCACCTGCGCTGTACTCGCCAGCCATGACTCACAGCCCGATCCTGCCCCACGGGTGGGGAATGTCTCCACAGCCGGGTACGTTGGGTCATCATGCGCCATGACTGTTCGGGAGGCTGCGTATGAATCTCAGTGATGACCTGTTCACGTGGAACCCTGGCATGCCAGATTCCGTTGAGCCTGCTGCCACCCTCGTCGTCGCCGTCACCGGCTTCAGCGACGTCGGTCACGTGCAGCACGCCCTGACGACGAATCTGGAGGCAGAGCTGCCCCATCAGGTTCTCGGCGAGTTCGACCTGGACGATCTGCTCGACCACCGCGACTCACGTGCTCCGATCATCTTCGACACCGATCATTTCGAGGGGTACCAACGTCCTGGTCTGACTCTCAGTGAGTTCACCGACGAGAACGGGGAACGCTTCCTGCTCCTCACCGGGCCGGAGCCGGCGCTGCGCTGGGAAGGCCTCACACGTCGCATCATCGATCTCGTCGATGAACTGGGCATCCGCCAGACCATCATCACCGATTCCATCCCCATGACCACCCCACACACGCGTCCGGTGCAGATCACCCGGTGGGCCTCACGACCTGAGATGTTGGCTGGCAACATCCCCAACTTCGGCAAGTACCAGATGCCTGCGTCCTTCCCGGCCGTATTGTCACAGCGACTTGCCGAGACCGGCCACGATTACGTGGGTCTGGCCGCCAGCGTGCCCCATTACCTCAGCGAGATGGACTATCCGGATGCAACTCGCACCCTCATCGGGGCCATTCACCAGGTGACCGGTCTGTCCCTACCGACCCACGGCCTGGCGGTGGCTGCCGGGGCAATTCGTGCCGAGCTGGCCAACCAGGTTGCCCAGTCCGAGGAACTCGGGCAGATGCTCTCGGCCTTGGAACAGCAGTACGACTCCACCACTGCCGAGCAACCGGCACTCGAGTCGCGCCATGTCAACGTTCCCAGCGCCGATGCCATCGGAGCCGAGGTGGAGGACTTCCTGCGCTCCATGGACGATCCCTCCGACGACGTTGCCGACACCGAGGCCACCGGCAATGCGAATTCAGACGACGACAACGACTCTGCCGAGCACTCCCCCGCCAACACCGCCAAAGGATCTGCCCCATCGCAGTTCCAGGATCGTCGCAGTGAGTCAGACGAGACTTCGCACACCGACGAGGACATGGACGCCCAAGCGCGCCGAGGCCGGATGACGTCGGACTCGGACAGCGACGATGGCACATACCACCCACGCCGTGGCACCACGGAGTGAGAGGACTGCTGCCCCACCAAGTCGATGACTTCCTGTGCACCAGGGTGCCGATGGTTCCTGCAGCGGCCCGTCGGGCATGAACTTCTTTCTCATCTGTGGAGAGCACCCGATGACGATCCGGCCAAGGAGCTATCGTCCATGGTATGGACACAGTCATCGATCTGGGGATCGATTTCGGAACGACGAACACCGTCGTTGCTGCCGTGGAGCACGGCAACTACCCCGTCCTGTCCTTCAGTGACTCCGACGGAGATCTTCACGTGCATTTCCCCAGCCTGACGGCCTGGACGGGCGGACGGCTGGTGCACGGCTACCAGGCACGAGAGGCCATGACCGCCGGTGCCCCCGGCATCAGATCACTCAAGCGACTGCTCAGCTCCCCAACGACCACCGTGTCGTCCACGGTACGGATCGGCTCACGACTGTTCTCCATCATGCAGGTACTCACCGATTACCTGTCGGCCGTGGCCGACGAGGTACGCCAGACGACGGGCGTGCACCATCTACGCGCTGTCATTGGTGTACCGGCCCATGCCCACACCGGCCAACGATTCATGACCCTCGAGGCATTCCGCGAGGCGGGTGTGGAGGTCATGGGCATCGTCAACGAACCATCGGCAGCCGGCTTGGAGTATGCCCTGAGACAGGCCCGTACCCTCAACTCCCAACGCACCCAGGTACTCATCTTCGACCTGGGAGGCGGCACCTTCGACGCCTCACTGGTGGACATGGCGGGAACCCACGGCAGAGTCATCGATTCGGTGGGCAGCAACACTCTCGGTGGTGACGACTTCGACCACGTCCTCGTCAATCTGGTGCGCCCACTGCTGCACCATCCCGCTCCCCCCGAACCTGTGCTGATCGAGGCATGCCGGCTGGCCAAGGAGGCGATCCGGCCGCAGTCCCGCAACGTCATGGTCGATCTGCCGGACGAGGCGGTGCGCATCCCCGTGCGCGATTTCGAGTCGTCGTGCCGTGGCCTCATCGACAAGACCCTGGACGTCATGGAACCACTGACCCACGAACTCACCGAGGACCAGTCCCACAGCGAACTCGCTGGAATACATCTGGTCGGCGGCGGATCCTGCCTGCCGTTCGTCGCCAGACGGGTCCGAGAGGACTTCGGACGACGGGTGCACCGGTCGGCCCAGCCCACCGCGGCCACCGCCGTCGGTCTGGCGATGGCAGCCGACTCGAGCTCGCCCTACAGCATCCGGGATCGGCTCTCGCGTGGATTCGGGGTGTTTCGGGAGAGCCAGGACGGCGCCAAGGTGAGTTTCGACGTCCTGCTCGACCAGTCCACCCCGATCCATCACCCCGTCGTCATCCGCAGGCACTACCAGGCCCGCCACAATCTGGGGGTCTACCGCTTCGTGGAGTGCCAGCAGACCAGTGGAGGCACACCGGTGGGTGACATGACCCCGTTCGCCACCGTCATCGTTCCCCTGGACGCGCAGATGCAGTCCGGGAAACGTCCTCTGGACCCCACCGACGTGCACATCGTCGGTGACGGCCACTGGGTTGAGGAGGAGTACACCGTTGCACCCACTGGTATCGTTCAGGTGACAATTACCGACCTGGATACCCGGTGGTCCGTCACAACCTTCATGGGCGCCGACCGCCCGAATGTGAGTAGTCTGTGACCGATGCCCGAACTCGCCTGAGCAGATTCGGATCAAAACTCATCACCTTCCACCCCGCTCCGGGTGCCAACGTCAATGCCCTCATCGACGTCATCCCGGTCATCGCAGCGCTGGTGTTGGTGTCCGCCATCCACGGCCCTCGCCACGGCCTCATCGGAATGCTGGGGGCCATGGGTGGGCTGTCGGGAAAACAGTCTCCACCACGTACTCGGCTGAGGATCCTCCTGGGTGTCGGTGTCGTCCTCATGATCTCCCAGACGATCGGCATCAGTCTGAGCAGCTTTCCCGTCCTGTTGCCAGCAGCCCTGGGAATCTGGTCCTTCGTCATGATCTTCGTGTGGAATGCCCTGCACTTGGGGCCGCCCGGCCCGCTCAACGTGCTGTTCGCAGCTGCTCTGGCCTCGTACTATGCCGCTGAGGGAATGACATACGCCGACATCATGCCTGCCACTGCAGCAAGTTTCCTCCTCGCTGCGGCAACCTCGATGATCGTCATTCTCGTCAACCCGGTTCGGCCGGCCCGACGCGCCGTCAGCAAGGCTATGGAGGCCGTTGATCTCTATGCCAACCCGGAACAGGACGCCACTCCCGCCGATCTGGCACGGCTACGATCCGAGGCGCACAACTCGGTTCACGCAGCATGGTGGATCCTCAACGACGGCGTGTGGCCACAGGATCCCAGGGCACTTGGCAGGCCCTGGATGTACCGACTGTGGAAGCGGATGAGCATGGCATGGGAAGGACTGCGTGCGGACCTGCTCAGCGCACACATCACTTTGACGACGACCCTGCATGCCCAGTCGTTCCCCAGCGCCGAGGCCAGTGACATGCGTGCCAATGTGCGATACACCCCGATGGGTCGTCCGCCGTGGCGGTATCTGTTGCGCACTTCCCTAGAACGCGGGTCACGTCCACTCATGGTGGCCCTGCGCGCGGCCACCGGCGTCCTCGTCGCAGCGGTGGCCATGGAGATCGTGCCGTTCGGCCGTCCCTACTGGGCAGTCCTGAGCGTGCTCATCATCGTCCAGATGGACTTCACCCGGGCCGACATGACGGTGCGCGCCGTGCTGCGCGTCATCGGCACGTCGATCGGCCTGCTGGGATACCTCGCCATCATGCTGGTCCAGCCTACGCCATGGATGCGCATCGGCATCGTCGCCGTCGCCCTGTGGACCATGAACGCCCTCATCCCGCGCCAGTACGGCATTGCGTCGATATTCATCACGATCTTCGCCCTCATGATGTTGCCGATATCCGGTGAGCAGCAGGCACTGACGGTGGCCGTGGCGCGTATCGAGGAGACCGTCGTGGGTCTGGTGACTGCCATAGGCGTCATCCACGTCGTGGGCAAACGAGCCCCGGTGCTGCTGGTGCGAAGTCAGTATCGACGCACCTTGCGTTCCCTCATGCCAGTACTGCGCGACCTCGAATCCGGTATGTCGACGACGGTCACCGGCATGGAGCACCGCAACGAGATGGTCCATGAACTCATCCAGGCATCCGCCGTACTCTCGGCCACCCGCCCCGACTCCCCCGAGATCCTCAAGAACTGGTCCCTGGTCGACCGGGCCGTCACCGAGTTCGGCTACGACGTGTTGGCACACTGCTGGCATCTCGGCGATCGCCCGGTCCGATGGGCACGGCGGATCAGTTCCGAGATCACTCTGCTGCTGGCCAGTCTGCCGCCGGTGAACGACCAACGGGTCGACCCGGCAAGGGTGAAGTCCATGGTCGAGGAGATCCACCACCAGCTGCCGCCGATGAAGGCGTGCTGAGGGCCGGACCCGATCGTCTCCGGCCCCGACAACTGGTCACCTCAGAATGGCCTGACGGCCAAGGGTGCCCTCCAGCATCTGGCGGTACTCCACTCGTCTTGCCCGGGCATTGATGGCACGGATCTGCTCCATCCGGCCTTGCGCATCGATCTCCTTGCATGCCGCGGCATTGCGGGGATCGGCCATGAACTCCGACAACACCTCGATCCCCTGCTGTGAGCGACGAATGTCCTCCGCCTGCTTGGCATCCAGACGTGCTGCATACCACTCGGAGGAGACGACCGACTCACGGGTGAACCCCTCCCGCAGTCGTGGGTCATCGAGGGTGAGCCCCTCGGCGCTCTCACCGTGGGCCATGATCTCCAGCAGCGCCTTGAGCGGCGGGACCGCCAGACGTGCCGTGTCGTCGTCGAAGTAGGCCTGGGCAACCCTGGCATGCGTCGTGGCGATGGTACGCACCGAATCGGCGAAGATCTTCTCGTCCTGCAGCTCGGGACGCAGCATCTCGTCGGTGAAGATCGTGTCGGGATGCATGAAGATGCGCCCGAAGTAGCGCTTCATGAAGTGATCGGTCATCCGATAGCCCAGTCGCGAGGCAGGGATGAGGTCACCGTCGAGCTCATAGTCCTCGAGCTTCTCCAGATACCCACCAGCGATGAGCGTACCGGCATCGCGTTCTGCAGGTGTCATGCGGGCAAAGACCTCTGGCACGAGCAATGAGATGTCATGGGCCATCCGAACGTTCGGCCCGATGAAACCGGCCGACGACAGCCACCCGTCATATCCTCCCAGCACGAAGGAGAGGAACGACGCATTGAGGTCGTAGACCGCGGGCATCGCATTGAAGGGCGCCTTGGTGAGCGCTCCCTCCGAACCGGCTCCAGTGGTCGAGGGGCTCTTGCCGGTCATCGACGAGATGAACTCCATGAAGAGCTCGGGAAGTTCCATGTAGTGCAGTGGATTGTAGGCACACAGGGCCGGGATGCGCCCCTCCGGGGGATTGTTGCGACGCCCGGCTGCAACGACATCGACCGGCAGGGGCAGATCCTCATGCATGGGCACCCGGTGGTGCAGGTGGCTCGCCAGGTCCGCCAGCTGCGTCTGACGTGGTTGGGCAATGTCGGGCCGTTTCTGCAGATAACGTGGATTGCGCGACGGTACCCCGTCGATGAGGCGCGGATTGGCACTCGACACGGCAAATGCCGGAGTCGATCCGGGCTCGGCGTGCGCGAAGTCCGACAGGAATGTCGCCATGGGATCGGTGAACTCGGAGAAATGGACGACGTCGTCGCACATCTGCCGAACCTCGTCACGGGTGAGCGGCTGATAGTTGGAGATGAAGAGGTCATCACCAGACATGTCCATCTCGGTCTGGGAGTCATAGCCTCGAACGATGGCGTCATCGGGACGCTGGAACAGCAGCAACTCACAGTTCTTGACGAGTTTGCGTGATCTTCCAGCCGGCCCCGTGGTGAGTCCGGGTGGGGTGACCGCGGAGGCAGTCATGTCATCCTCGGTCTGCACCTTGACAGCTGGTGCATAGTCGTGACGCAACGAGAACAGCCGCCATGCACCGTCGGCGTCGAACCCGACGCGCAACATGTTGACGTGAATCTTCTGGCCATCCAACCGCACCATGTTCCCGTGTCGGCCATTGGTGGGCGCCACCGAGAAGTGTGATCGCCAGTCCGATCCCCATTCGGGACGGTAATAGCGTTTCACGGTGAAGACGAGTTCCTTGCGGAACGGCGGAATGGATTCGATCCACGAATTGTACTCATCGGTGAAGTCCGATGATGCCGTGAGCAGCTTGATGACCGAACCCACCGATCGCTCCGACGAGAGAATGGGTCGATGATCCGTGCCACTGAGCTGGGAATCCTTGAACCTCATGGAGAAGTCGCGATGCAGGATCTCGTCAACGGCATCCATGTCGGCATCGAAATCGGGACAGTACGCATTACCTGCGAGGAATGCGTCACGAATCTCCTTGGAGATCTCGGATTTTCCGCCACCGGAAACCGTGCACGGCTTGTGCAGACTCGTCGATCTCCCCTCGGTGGCGACGAGCGTCCACAGTCGCTCGGTGCGGTCGAACCTCATGCGGGTGCGAAACCCGGTTGGATCGATGTAATCGGTGCCAGCTCGAAGGGGAATGGACTGTTCCTGTGCTAACTCACCACCAGCGGCATCATGGTGCCAGCTGACGTTGCCCGTGGCGAGACTGAACCGAGCCCCAGCCGGGACCAGGACGACGTCGTCAATCGTCGTGCACCTGGCCCATCCGCCCTCCTGGGGCTCGAAGACACCCGGGTTGCTGGCGATGACATCGCTCACCGACACCTCGGAATCGCCACCGGGGGCGACGAATTCCTGACCCTCGTCGTAGGAGACGTAGGCACGAGCGCCTCCGGAGTGTTCCTCCTCCCCGGCCCCGAAAAGATTGGCCGAGTAGGAGATCTGGGTCTTGACCTCCTTCTTGCAGTAGCCGAAGTAGTTGTCGGCGATGATCGTGACGATGACACCGGACTCGTCGCGGGCGCACAGCTTGAACGGTTTGCCGTCGTTGTACAGCTGATCGGGATCGTGCCAGCACATTCCGTCACAACGCTGCCGGTCGGTGGCCTCGGACACGTGGGGCAGGCCGAGTTCCTTCATCGTCACACGATTCAGATGGGGTGCGAGGACGACGCAACCGGTGTGTCCGGTCCACGAGGAGGGGTGCAGGGCCGGGTCGTTGACGGGCAGCAGTGGGTCTCCGGCGTTGCCGAAGACCGTCTCGACGAAATCGAGGTTCGAGACCAAGCCACCGGGGACGAAGAATCGGATCTCCATGCGCCGTTCGGTGACCATGCCGGGCACCTCGGGGACGACGAGTGGACGCAGGTACAGCGAGGCGTAGGCATGTGCCTGGTGTTCGGGGTCCTGATTGGCCGAGTAGGGCAGCAGAGTGTCCTCCTCGGGAGCCTGGAATGCCTTGCCGAGCAGCGCGGCGAAGACGTCAGCTGGAACGGCCTTCTTGTCATCCGGGATGGGCAGGCCTCCCTCGGCGATGTGGAAGACACCAGCAGTGGTACGTCGATCATTGCGAGGATTGTGCAGCACACCGTTGGCGACTCGGAAACTTTCCACCAGCTCGGAGTGGAACTCGTCGCCATCAACGGGCAGGCTCAGGGTACGTGCCAGGCCGGACTCATCGAGAACGAGGGTGGTGTCGGGGAGGCTCGGGTGTTCGGAACAGTTCCCGAGATATCGGTCGAGGAAGGCCTGAACGCGTCGATCTGCTGGGCACCGCTGCTCGGGGAGCTCCCGACGCAGTTCACGTTGTCGGGCCAGGACCGGGGCGACCACCTTGATCTCCTCCGATGAGGTGTTCATCGGCAGGGGCAGGCCGATCAGGGCGAGTCGAAGATTTACCGAATCTGCCATCATCATTGTTGACATGACCAATTCATAGCGTATTTTCCTACTTGCCGGAGCCTTTTCATCATGGCAGGCATGATTCGTGATCGTTTCCCCACGATCCGTCAGGGAATCGACACGGCAGCCGGCTGGCCCTCTTCCCCGTTCATTGATGCTCCTGCACAGTTGCGCGACAGGCCACCATCTCGCACAGTGGGGAGAGTGAGTTACACCGTTCTGTCCCCCGATCACGTCGTCGAGTCGACCCTGGAGATCAAGAAATCGGTGTTCCTCACCACCGTGACCCGGGTGGAGACCGAGGAACAGGCACGGGAATTCATCGACCAACGGCGCCGCACCAATCGCACTGCCAGGCACCATGTCAGCGCGTTCGTCCTGGACCCGCTGCGCACCACCCAACGTTCCAGCGACGACGGCGAGCCCGCGGGAACCGCCGGTGTGCCCACCTTGGAGGCACTCATGAAATTCGTCGCCCCACAGCTCGGAAGTGATGGCCCAGCTGATCTGTCCGATGTCGTCGCGGTCACCACTCGCTGGTTCGGCGGCGTCAAATTGGGGGCGGGCGGGCTGGTACGCGCCTATTCCGATGCGATTTCCCGCGCTCTTGGCCAGGCCCAGCTGCTGCGGCGTCGTCAGGCTGATCTGTACGAGCTGAGCATCGATCTCGCCTCGGTCGGCTGGCAGGAGGCGGCCCTGCGCAACGCAGGTGTGAGTGTTGTCGACGTCACGTACCAGGCTGATGCGGCGCTCCTCACAGTCGCCGTGGCGGCAACACCCGACAGCCGAACGGCCTGTGAACAGGAAATGAGCGGAATCCTCTCCCAGCAGGTGAGGTGTGAACCTGCCGGGTCACAGTGGCACGACCATCAGTTCTGAGTACCACCTTCTGGGACCACCTGTCCTGAACACCGAGGGCGACACCACGTGACGCTGCACCAGGCGGGGCATGATCGTGACCTCGCCACGTGTGGATGGATCACCACTGGCCAGTTCCGTATCGCGGCGTGCTGGGGTGCGCCAACGTCCGTGCCGTATCGTGGGTTGCATGAACGAGCGCGCTCCCGTGGTGGCGATTGTCTACAATCCCACTAAGTTCAACGACAGCACGCAGTGGAAAAAGTCTGCCCACCAGATCTGTCAGCAGGAGGGGTGGGCCGATCCCCTTCTGCTGGCAACGACCCGGGACGATCCGGGGCAAGGCATGACTCGAGAAGCCGTACGGCAGGATGTGGATCTCGTCTGCGCTGCCGGTGGCGACGGAACGGTTCGGCAGGTCGCCACCGTCCTGGCCGGGACCAGAACGCCGATGGGGATCATCGGCATGGGCACTGGAAACATCCTGGCGCGCAACCTCGATCTTCCCATCGACGATTTCGACAAGGGGCTGCGCACGGCGCTACGCGGTCGCAGACGCACCATCGACCTGGGATGGGTGAGCTTCGATGGTGCCACCGAGCAATGCTTCACGGCCATCATCGGCATGGGATTCGATGCCGACACCATGGCGAACACGTCGGAGGCCGGAAAGGCCGAGTACGGATGGATCGCCTACATCGTTGCAGCTCTGCGCTACCTGGTGCAGCCCGGTTTTCGAGCAACCGTCACCATTGACGGCGAGGTGTGTGAGGCGCAGCGCGCTCGCAGCATCCTGCTGTGCAACTGTGGGCTGCTGCCCGCCGGGATCCGTCTGGTTCCCAGCGCCCGCATTGACGACGCGCGCCTGGACTCCCTGGCCCTGGCACCACACGGAATGGTTGGTTGGCTGGCAGTTGCGGCAAAGGTCATCACGCGCAGTCGTCTCGGGGGCCGCTTGGTGCGCCACCACCCCTGCCGCACAGCCGAGGTGCGCACCTCCTCCCCGGTACTGGCCGAGGTGGATGGCGACACCTACGGCAAGGTACGCCGCATGTCGGTGCGGGTGCAGCCCATGGCGCTCCAGGTGAGAGCTGCCGTGTGATTCCACCGCGACCGTGAATCACCGTCTCCCGGCAAGCGCACCACGCGGTGCACCCTCACATGTGGCGGATGCGTGTTCCCCGGGCAATGAACCCCTCATACGGCGGGCACGCCACCGGACAGTTCGGCAACGACGGCTCGGGCAAGGTCCCGATCATGGCGAGCGGCTTGGGCCAGGAATGCCGGGAAATCGGTGACGGCCGTACCATCGGCACGGTCCGAGAGCACCCGTACCACGGCAAAGGGCACGTGAAGATGGCTGGCGGCCTGTGCCAGTGCCGCCCCCTCCATCTCCACGGCAAGCGCATCGAAGGTGTCGTGGATCCAGCGCACCTTGGCCGGATCACCGATGAATTGGTCCCCACTGGCAATCGTCCCGGACACCACCCGCCGACGAGCGTCGAAGACCCGTGCCGCACACCCCATGAGGACGGTGTGCAGCCGTTCGTCGGGCTGCCAGCTGCGGGGTTCCCCCGGTACCACACCGATGGGATCGTCGAATGCCGTGCCATCGGCGTCATGCTGGACGAATCTGTTGCCCACGACGACGTCACCAATGTCCAGATCGGGGCCAGCCGCACCCGCGACGCCCGTGAAGATGATGCAGGAAGCACCATTCTGGGCCAAGGCACTGGCTGCCAGGGCAGCATTGACCTTGCCGACACCGCACTGTGCCAGTAGGACGTCGGTGCCATCCAGCCGGCCACCCACCAGTGGACAGGGCCCCTCGATGGGGTGGGCATCGACGAGACAGGACTGAATGAGTTCGACCTCCGACTCCATCGCTCCCATGAGCCCAATGGGCCCGGACAGTTTCCTCTGCCCGTCTGGTCCACTTCCCGTCACTTCAATCTCCATTCCAGCAAGAACATCTTCTCACCAAGTCTTCACGGATCAGCCCTTGATCCACACACATTCCCCGGCTCAGCGAAATGGTTCGGGATCCCCAGCCCCTTCACGGGTGATGACAGCCGTACCGGAGCTGAAGTCAACCACAGTCGTCGGGTCGAGGCCACAGTCACCGGAGTCGAGTACCGCGTCGACCCGACCGTCCAGGGCCTCCTTCACCTGCCATCCGTCGGTCATCGGCAGTTCCTCATCCGGCAGGATGAGGGTGGATGAGACGATCGGCTCTCCCAAGATGTCCATGAGGGCCAGGGCAGTGACATGCTCGGGCACCCGCACACCAACCGTGTGTTTCTTGGGATGCAGCATCACCTTGGGGACGTCTCGGGTGGCCCGCAGAATGAACGTGTACCGCCCCGGAACTGCTGCCTTGACGGCACGGAACACCCAGTTCTCCATCTGGACGTACTGGCCCACCTGAGCGAATTCGCTCATGACGAGGGTGAAGTGGTGCTTCTCGGACAGCTGACGAATCTCCCTGATGCGTTCCAGAGCAGCCTTGTTGCCCAATCGACATCCAAAGGCATAGCCCGAATCGGTCGGGTAGGCGATGAGACCACCGTCCCGAAGGGTGTCGACCACTTGGTTCAGCGAGCGTCGTTGCGGGTTGTCCGGGTGCACCGGATAGTACTTGGCCATGAAGTCCATCCTAGGCAGATGCACGGTGTGCCGGAGTCCTTCCGGAATCAACTCCTCATCTGCGGGCGAACGAACACGTGGCATCCCCCCGACCCGTCACATGATCCATGCCGACCACGTTCAGTACGATCGTTTCCCGCGGTTCGTCCACGTGCACCGTGAGCCCGTCCCCGGAGGTGGTCACCGTCATCGTCGAATCAGGCTCGAGCATTCCCTGAGCGGTGCTGCGCGCGACCGAGCTGGCCAACTCACCGGCCGGATGACCCACCAGCATGGGTCCTGATGCTCGTTCACACCCGGCACGAGAGGCTGCCGATGCCACTGTCACGGCATGTCTGGCTGCCCGTGCCTTGACCGCCCCGTCAACGGCCAGACCTCCCATGAGCAGCACCAGGGGCAGGATGAGTGTCATGGCCACCGAGAAGGAAGCGCCACGCGAGAAGTCACCACTGGTCATGACACCAGCTCACACGCTCACGATGCAGCGACGGAAGATGCATCGCAGAAAATACTCCTACTGTTCACCTACAAGTAAAACCATGTGCAATTTTGTTCATCTGGATAGGCTGTGCATCACACGGTTCCAGGCCGTTGTATGTGCCGTACGAGAAAGGTCACGTCACCATGACCAAGGTCAAGAAGGTCGCCCTGCTCACTGCGGGGGGTTTCGCCCCCTGTCTGTCAACAGCCATCGCCGGACTCATCGAGGAATACACCCAGGTGGCCCCCGAGGCGGAGATCATCGCCTACCGTCACGGCTATGAGGGGCTCCTCAAGGGTGACTACCTGACCATCACCGAGGAGGTGCGTCGCAACGCCGACATCCTCACCCGGTTCGGCGGCTCCCCCATCGGAAGCTCGCGCGTCAAACTCACCAACACCGCCGATCTCGTCAACCGTGGTCTGGTCGACGAGGGGGACGATCCGCTCAAGGTGGCCTCCGAGCGCCTCATCGCCGACGGGGTGGACGTACTGCACACCATTGGCGGCGACGACACCAACACCACTGCCGCAGATCTTGCCGCATACCTCGCCGACAACGACCACGGGCTGACCGTTGTCGGACTTCCCAAGACGATCGACAACGACGTCGTACCGATCAAACAGTCCTTGGGCGCATGGACCGCCGCCGAGCAGGGATCCAGGTTTGCACAGAACATCGTCGGTGAGCACAACTCCGGCTCGCGAATGCTCATCATTCACGAGATCATGGGCCGCAACTGTGGTTGGCTCGCCGCGGCAACGGCTGCCGAGTACCACGCCTGGGTCGGTGAACAGCAGTGGCTCCCCGAGATCGGGCTGAGCAAGGAGGCTTGGGACGTCCACGCGGTGTACGTCCCGGAATCCCCACTCGACCTGGATGCCGAGGCCGAACGACTGGGCACGATCATGGACGAGGTCGGCAATGTGACGATCTTCCTGTCCGAAGGTGCCGGTCTGGAAGCCGTCGTCGGCGAGATGGAACGCCATGGCGAGGAGGTGCCACGCGACCCGTTCGGCCACGTCAAGATGGACGAGATCAATCCGGGCACCTGGTTCGCCAAGCAGTTCGCCGCCAAACTTGATGCCCGCAAGGTCATGGTGCAGAAGTCCGGGTACTTCTCCCGTTCGGCCGCGTCGAACCAGGCAGACATCGATCTCATCTTCCAGTGCACCAAGCTCGCCGTCGAGTGTGCCCTGAGCGGCCGGTCCGGCGTCATCGGCCAGGATGAGGAGAATGGCGACGAGCTCACCTGCATCGCCTTCGACCGGATCAAGGGTGGAAAGCCCTTTGACACGAGCACCGAGTGGTTCACCACGCTGTTGAGCGAGATCGGCCAGGCCTGACGCCCGCCCTCCGGGGTCCTTGCGTCGAAGGACCCCGGTTCGTGCGTTCTGCACGTCGGAAACGAACCGGGGGCGTCGGCAGGTTCACCGATTGAAGATGCTCATGATGGCTGACGCCGCAGCAGCACCTGCACCGAGCACTCCCCCGACCTTCTTGGCCTTGCCCTCGTGTGTGGTCTGTTTGCGTGCAGCACCATGAAGTGTGATGTCGTAGCGAGGCAGCTCGGCGAACCAGATGGCGTCGTTCGCCTGCGTTCGCATGACGACGTTGGGGGCCACCATGATCTGCTGCGCCGCGCTACGGAGCTGATTCATCTGCGGTCGTGGTGCCGTGCCAATCGTCACACGCACGGTCGACGCCAGTCCTGATTCACCGGCGACCATGCGTACGTCGGAGTGTAGGGCTGATCGGGTGAGCGCCGAGGAGGTTGGCTCAGGCTTCTCCCCCCTCTGCTTGGCCTCCTCACGCAGTCGCTTCTCCTGCTGTTTCTGGGCGCGACTGATGAATGCTGCGTCCCAGTGGCCCGGGACCGTCCACACCTCCGGATCGCCCACCAGAGGCTGGTCACAGTCATTCCACTCCCATGCCACGGCTGGCTGATTGGACGTCGCCGTCCACGCCGAGATGAGCAGGATGAGCCGTGCCATGAGATTGAAGACCAACATGATGATGATGACTGATCCGAAGGCCTGCACGGCACGGTTGGAGGAGAAGGCCTTGACCAGGTACCCAGCGCCGATCTGGAGCAGGCCGAAGAGAAAACCAGCCACCAGGGAGCCGCGCATGATCGCCGGCCAGTTGCGTCTGCCCTTGGGCAGCGCCGTGAAGAGGAACATGAAGAGGATCCAGCCGGCGATCGTCGAGGCGACGATCGCCGCCAGGATCATGAACACCTCATGGCCCCTGATCGATCCGAGATGGGTCACTCCGGCGATCCATTCGGCAGCCAATGAGCCGAACTGTGAGGTGGCAATCGTGAGGCCAAGGGTGATGAGCAGCCCGAAGAAGGTCAGCGCATCCTCCAGCTTCGACCAGAAGAACCCGCGATTGTCGTTGACCATGTCGAAATCGGGTTCCCACTCGGCACGTACTCCGCGGCGCAGGTTGCCGATCCATCCTGTTCCGGCCCACAACGCAGTGATCATCGTCACGGCGAGCGTCCAACCAGAACCTGTGGTGGCCAGCGAGGTGTCGATGATCTCGGACACCGAGAGGTCTCCCCCACCAGGTGCCAAGGTCTGTTCGATTGCCTTCTTGACCGCATCAAGCAGATCTGGACGGGTGTGGGTGAGCAGGAGGGAGAGGATGGAGAAGGCCAGGGCTATGACCGGAATCATGGACAGAACCGTGAAGTAGGTGATGGAGGCAGCGATGTGATTGCCCATCCGCCGGTTGAACCTGGTGATGGCACGCAGCACATGCGCCACCCATGGAGTGGCCTGGATCTTGGCTAGGTTCACGTCAACTCCCCTCGGAGCTGATCTTCTCATGACTCGATGGATTCGTCAGGTCACTTGTTCACCAGCAGGTGAGCCACTGCAGTCACCTCGGCCCGGTGACCTCCTTGGTCAGGACGATCGGCGCATTGGCGGTCAGGAGACTCGGCGCGCCTTGCGGCGCTGTGCCAACTCGTCAACGACGTGATCGGGGCACTCGCCGCCGACCCGCTCGACGGGGAGCTGGGAAAGACTGCCCTGCACGTCCCGCCACACTCCTCCCAAGGAGATGGCGAAGATGCCCTGTCCGCCCTGCAGCAGGTCAAGAACTTCGCTGTCACTGGTGCATTCGTAGACCGACACGCCGTCACTCATGAGGGTGACCTCGGTGAGATCCTCCACTCCGTTGGAGCGCAGATGATCGATGGCAATCCGAATCTGCTGCAGGGACACTCCCGCATCGAGCAGACGTTTGATGACCTTGAGCATGAGAATGTCGCGGAACGAGTAGAGACGCTGAGACCCCGATCCGCGCGCGCTCCTGATCTCCGGACGTACCAGGCCAGTACGAGCCCAGTAATCCAGCTGACGGTAGGTGATCCCAGCAGCTCCGGAGGCCACCGGGCCACGGAACCCGATCCCCTCGGGCACTGGTGAGAAGTCACCAGCGAAGAGCACGTCCTGGGTGCGCCGGGGAGCTGGCTCACACGATTCAGAAGCGCTCATGGTTGTCCATCCTCACTGGTTGTGCATTGACCACATGGATCGTTCCTGCACTGATGAACTTATGGTGTTGGCGCGTCCTGATCCTCAACGCCACGCCGCTCGAGGGATGAGAAAACCAAGAAATGCCTCTGACTACGGGTTATGATGTGCTTGAAGGTCAACTACAGGTGGAGGGTTGGCCCTCGCCGGCCAACCGAACGGGGCATTGCACTTCAGTCGTCGAAATCGTCCGGGGAGACCTGGTCGAGGAACTGCCGAAACTCCTCGACCTCGTCCTGGGGATCGGCATCCAGGATGATCCCCACCTCGTCAATGAGCTCCTCGGGGCACTGAAGCTGCACCCCGATGCGCTGTGACAAGGCCACCAGATCGGATGGTCGGGCGTCGAAAACGGTGTCGCCGATCTGCATCTGTGCGAGCCACACTCCCTCATCGATTCCGGTGATGGTGAATGCCGGTGGATCGTCGACCATGTGCAGCAGCACACGTGCCATGAGGTCATGGGTGAGTGGCCTGTCCGGCTGTGTCTCGTCAAGTCCCTGCGCTATGGCCCCGGCCTCCACGGCACCAATCCAGATCGGTAGGCACCGCGATCCTCCCTCCTCCCGGAGCAACAGGATTGGTGTGTTCGACACCTCGTCCAGCCGAATCCCCTCTATCAGCAGGCTCACCATGACTCCACCGTAGTTCACTGTGCCGACCAGTACTCCAGAAGGTCGTAGACCATTGCCGTGTGCGCGTGCATCATGAGTTGGGTGACCTCTGAGGCAGCCTTTGACGACTTCTTGGGTTGCCGGGCCAGTGGGATGAGGCTCTGCTCAATGAGCCCGGCTTCCTGTTCGGCAGCCTGTCGAACGGCACGCAGGTGACGGCTGTCCATTCCATAGGCGCTGAGTCGACGTGCAGCCACGCACACCACCAAGGCCTCCTGGCCGTACCAGCTCTGACCACGTTTGGGGCGTACGAGTTGATGACGCTCCAGCTCCAACAGGAAAGCCTCGGTGATCCCACTGGCACGGATGAGCTGGCGTCGAGTCAACTGCACCGGACCCTTGGGGCGTTCGATCTTCACATTAGGAGCTGTGCTGCCCTCCAACGGGGTCGGCACGCTCGACGAGGGACTGGGTGGCTGCTTGCCGCGGTCGATGAGCTCGAGATTCTCCCGGATCACCTTGAGTGGGAGGAATCGGTCACGTTGGCAGGTGAGGATGTAACGCAACCGTTGAATGTCATCCTCGGAGTATTTGCGATATCCCGACGGCGCACGTTCCGGGCTGAGCAACCCCTCCGACTCCAGATATCGGATCTTGGAGATCGACAGGTCAGGATACTCCGGGGTGAGCAGGCGCATGACCTGCCCGATGGTCCGGACCTTCTCGACCATTACAGACGCCCATGCCCGCCAGTGTGGAAGATCATCCGGAACTTCCCGATCTGCACCTCGTCGCCGTCTCGCAAGGCAGCCGTGCCATCGACGAGCGTGCGATTGACGTAGGTGCCGTTGAGGCTGCTCTGGTCCTCGACGAAGACCTTGCCGTCCCGACGGATGAACTTCACGTGATGTCGGGAGACGGTGATGTCGTTGAGGAAGATGTCGGAATGGGTGGATCGCCCAGCCGTCGTCACGTCGTGATCCAGGAGGAATCGGGCGCCCAGGTTGGGGCCGCGTTCGACGACGAGCATGGCATTGCCCTCGGGCAGGGCGGCAATGGCATCCACGACGTCGGAAGGCAGTTCCTGATTGTCCGCACTGACCTCGTCGCCGATCATCGGGATGACGCCAGTGGCGTCACCACCCACCTCGGCGGGCACACCGAGCCGATGGCCACACCGGGAGCAGAAGTTGGCGTCGACGCTGTTGTCGTGCTGACACACCGGACACACATTCGACATGGACTTGTCATGCTCGCTCATGGCTCACCTCTGGAGATCGTGCAGTGGTGACGCAACGGGAAATCCCTGATCGTCACTGAGGTATTCAAAAACTACTGTAGTGGTAACTACCGTACTGGAGTGGCAAAAGACATTGGTGTCGGCTTCACAACGGCAGAAATGGTCAGCGAATCCGACGGCGTGATGCTCACCGAACCACCGACCTGCGCAGATTCCACCTGGGACACCAGTCCACCACGAAACTTCGCGCCCTCGGTGAGTGCGTGTGGTTCACCGAGCACGGTGAGGGTCATGGGTCGTCTCACCTTTTTCCCCGACACGACGAGCCCATTGGCGTCCCGGCCAAACCATGTGTTGGCCACCACTCGAATGTCCGAGTTGACGGCAATGGCCTCGGCGCCGGCATCCCGCAGCTCCTCGACGGCGTTGAGGAGCAGGTCGGAGGTGACCTTGTCACGCGGATCATGAATGGTGATCGTCACTCCGGGACCACTCACCGGGGTCGTACCGGACATCACCTGCAACCGGTGCTGTTCCTCGGCGGCCTGTTTCTCGGCAATCTTGTGGGAATCCGCACCCGACTGCAGCTGACGTTTGGTCTCGCGCAGATCGGCGATCTCGGAGTCAAGCTGCCGCGAGGAGGTGGACAGTCGATCCAGCACCGTGATGAGGTCAGACCTGCTCATCGCGGCATACTCGTCCTGGGCACTACGATGGCGCACCTGCGTGACGAGCACCATGGAGAACAGGCACAGGATGAGGGCCACGGCGATCTGTCCCTTCGCCGGCCGGGCCAGATCGTGACGCAGCTGTTGCCAGGAGATGTGGTGCCGGTGCGGCTCAGGCATGGAACACCTCCCGTCGAATGGCTGCCGCATTGGTGAAGATCCGGATTCCCAGTACGACGACCACCGCGGTCGACAGCTGCGAGCCCACCCCGATGAGGTCACCCACCCACACGATGAGTCCGGCAATGAGCACGTTGGAGATGAACGAGATGATGAACACCCGATCGGAGAACGTGTGGGCCAGGTAGGCGCGCAACGCACCGAACAGTGCATCCATGGCGGCGACGATCATGATGGGCAGGTACGGCTGCAGGGCCGGGGACAGATCTGGATGGAGCACCAGGCCAAGAATCACGCCCACAACCAGTCCTAGAATTGCGAGCATCTCGGTTCCTTTCGCCTGTCCATCACGTCACGACCCAATTGTGACTCGTCAAAAACCTACCGCGGTTCACTGTAGGACACGGACACATTGTGCGATTCGGGAAGAGTCAGCGCATCGAGCGTCTCCATCTGGTAACGAACCCGGAAATTGTCGGAATGGTACTGCAGGATGGTTCCACCATCGGTCTGGGCGAACTGGCCCGGCAGGGTCTGCGCCGGACCAATGACCTTGATGACGTAGGGAGCCGAGATCGACGCGTAGTTGACGGTGATCGCCGATCCAGCGGTGCGGATGGCTGTCTTGCTCGACAGACGACGGTCGTTGATGGCGATGGCCTCCGCCCCACTGCCCCACAGGCCATTGACCACCTGTCGCAGATCGGTGTCGGTGAGCCTGCCCTCCTCCGAGGAGGCCTTGGAGTCATCCACCGTGATCTTCACCCCGGGACCGCTCACCCTGCTGACCGCCGCCGCATCGGCCTGCTTGGACTGGTGTTCGGCAGCAGCGGACCACGTACCCGCCCGGACCCTCATGCGATGCACCTCACCCTCCAGCTCGGAGATCTGACGTTGCTGATCGGCCTGGTGAGCCTGTGCCGCCTCCACCCGTCTCACCAGATCGCCACGTTCCGCCGCCGTGACCGGCTGCTGCAGGGCCGTGGTGCGCCATGCCGTGCCCAACCCCAGTCCGGCAATGAGCAGTACTGCGATGGTCCCCACGTGCAGACGGCGGCGACGTCTGCGATCAGGAGCGGCCGGTGGAGTGTCCTGGTCGGAGGCAGTGGACCCGTTCTCCTGAGTGTGGGAGGCAGACTGCCCATGGTCGTCCTGGTCGTGTCGTCGGTCGGCCTGCGTCGCTCGTGTCTCGGCCTGCGTCACAGCGGCATAGCTGGGATCGACGGCCTGCTCGCGAATCTCACGCAGCAGATCCATCGTCCAGTCCGCACGCCGACCCGATGTGGGGTCGATGGGTACCTGATCCTCCTCATCCGTCATGGCCGCCACATCACTTCCTGTGCACCGAGGCAGATCCGGATGTGGAAGCAGGTTGTTGCGAGCTCAGCGGTGGCAGGGTCTGAACCAAGTGAATGGCTTGACGGACGTAGAGGATTCCAGCCCACCAGTACAGCCCGGTGCCCCACAGGGCGAAGGCCCAGCCGATGATCCGGGCAATCGTCCACCCACCTCCCATGTGGCCGAGCAGCACCAGGGGGAAGGAGTACAGCAGGCAGAACGTGGCTGCCTTGCCGACGAAGTGCACCGGCAGCGAGGTGAATCCACGGCTGTGCAGGCTTGGCACCAGACACAGCAGCATGAGGTCACGAGCTGCCAGGGCGACGACGATCCACAGCGGTACCACGCCACGCACCAGCAGGGCGACGACGATGGCGAAGATGTAGAGGCGATCGGCAATGGGGTCGAGCATCTGCCCCACCCGCGACACCTGATGCCACCGGCGGGCGATCTTGCCGTCAAGCAGGTCGGTGAGCCCGGCAATTGCCAGCACGACCACTGCCCAGACGTCTGCTCGTGGCCCCACGATGAGCCAGATGAACAGCGGTACCCCCAGTAGTCGGATCACCGAGAGCACGTTGGGGACCGTCCAGAAGGCGTCCGTGTCGTAGGTCGCACCAGTCTGTTCGATCTCGTCGGTCACGTCTTCCACCCTAAGCGCTTTGTCCAGCTGGATCTGTGTTCGGAACGTTCGTGTCGCACGTCGATGGCACGCAGGTACCGCGCAACGACCTGAGGTGCCACGGTGTCCCAGTCGAAGTCCCGGGCCCGTCGCACCCCTGCCTGCTCCGCGCCAAGCCCACGGGCACGGCGCTGCAACGCGGCACCAATCGCTGCGGCCAGGGCATCGGCGTCTCCTACCGGCACCAGGGCTCCGAGAACGCCGTCACGGGTGGTGAGCACCTCATGGAACCCAGGCAGATCACTGGCCACCACGTCGGCCCCAGCTGCCAGGGCCTCCACGAGAACGATCCCGAACGACTCGCCCCCGGTGTTGGGAGCGACGTAGACATCGGCCCTGCCAAGCATCTTGTCACGTTCTGCATCGGGAAGTGGGCCGGTGAACCGTAGACCGGTGCCGTGCGGAGGCACCCCCGGCCCCACGACAACGGGGTCGAGACGAGGAAACTCATGACGAACCTGGTCGATGGCGGCCGCGAAATGTTCGAATCCCTTGCGTGGCTCGTCGAAGCGCCCCAGAAACATGACGGTGGGGCGTCCGCTGCGCCACGGTGACCCAGCTGGATCGTGTGACGTGCCCGCAGCAGAGGTGGACAGGCGGCGTATCCGTGACACATCGACCCCGTTCCCGATGATGGTGGGCTCCACCCCCCAACACCGACGTGCGGTGGCTGCAGCAGCTGCGGAGACGGCGATGGCATCGTCGATGCGTGCGATGGACGACGGGGTCACCTTGCGAGCTGCACGGATCACCGGGGTGTCGACGGTTGCGGCGTGAAAAGTCGCCACCAGAGGACAATCGGCATTCCACAAGGTCAGCAGTGAGCTCGACGGAGTCATCGGCTCGTGTACGTGCAGGACGTCGAAGCTGTGCGCGTCGAGCCAGGCACGCACTCGCATGGCGGTCCGCACACCGAATCCCACTCGCGCCACCGACCCGTTGACCGTGACGGCAACCGTGCGCCCCGACGAGGTGAAGCACTCGGTCGGGAGCCCGAACCCCTCCAGACGATCCCGTCCAGGGTGTCCCGGTCCCAGGATGTGGACGATGTGGCCGTGGCTGCGCAACCAACCGGCCAGCCCCAGAACGTGATTCTGCACTCCCCCGGGGTAGGAGAAGTTGTAGGGGCAGACCAGACCGATCCGCAACCAGCTGTGAGCGTGCAGGCAGGGGGTGTCGGGAACCTGCCGGGAATCTGGACCGTGTCGCGCAGGTCTGGAATGAGTGCAGCGTGTAGGCTGGCGTCCCGAGGCCATCAAGCCCTCACCCCCGGGACGAACGGCTGCATCATGTGCCAGTCGACGACATGACGACGAATGTGGGGGGCGAACCAGTCGGCGAGCTGTTGCGTGGTGCGCCGAACCTGGTCACGAAGTGGCCGTGGCCCAAGATCCAGCGGGTCCGAGAGATCGATGTGCATCGTCGTGGTGCTGTCGTAGTGGCAGCACACCCCCACCAGGGCAGCCCCGGTCGTGGCAGCCAGCAGGGCCGGGCCAGCAGGCATGGTGGCAGGAACCGGACCATCCGGCGTCTGCCAGACGATCGGGACGCCGCGTCCAGTGAGATCGCGATCGGCGACCAGACAGACGGTGCGTCCCTCGGCGATGTCGTCACGCAGCAGATTGACGAGACCGTGCCGTTCATGTCCACGAATCCTCATCCCCAGCTGCTCCCGTGTGCGGCAGAACAACTCGAACTGTGCCCTCGGAAGATTCTCCGCGACGGAACTCGGGGAGAAGCCGCGTCTGGCCACCCAGGCCCCGGCCAAGTCCCAGGACCCCATGTGCGGCAGGGCCAGAACTGCCCCACGCGACAGGTACTCGCTGCGCAACCGGTCGAACTGCTCAGCATCGACATGGACCGAGCGGTCGATGTGATCGGTGGACCACCGTAGAAGTTGCATCGAGGTCATGAGGGTACGGGTCCACGAGTCAACGGCCCGGGCCGTGCACCTGCTGCTCGGGATGGCTCCGGTCATGGCCTGGGCGTTGAGTTGCCACTGCCGTACACCAGTCACCGGACGGTGGGCGAGCACGGTTCCCGCGACTCGCGAGAGTGGCTGCCACACCGGTGCTGGCACCTGGGCGAGCCGGGCCATGAGCCAGGCTCGTACCGCCAGATCCGTACCCTGGGAGTGCTCACGGCGTCGGGGCCGCACGGCTGGCGTCATCTCATGACTCCGACTGCCGTTTCACGGCCGTCATGCGTTGCCCCACGGTGATGGCGCCGGCAACGGTGAGGTAGCACAGCCCCACCGGAAGTGCCCAGCAGAACCAGTGCGCAAGGACGCCGACTCGTGCCAGTCCAGTGATCTCCACGGCAACCAAGCTGATGAGCAGCCGATCCGCCCGGGTGGCGATGCCCATCTTGGCGTCCATGGACAATGATTCCGCCTTGGCTCGCACGTATGACGTGACCAAGCTGAGGATGAGCGCCGCCAGAGCCACCCCGCACCACAGCGTGCTGTGGCCGGGACCTGCGTAGTACAGCGCGATCCCGGCAAAGACCGCCCCGTCCCCGAACCGGTCGAGGGTGGAGTCGAGGAAGGAACCCCACTGGGAGGTACGACCGAGCTGACGAGCCATGTTGCCGTCAAGGGAATCGGAGAAGATGAAGAGCGTGATGAGCAGTGCCCCTTGCCACAGCCACCCCTGTGGCAGGCAGACCAGTGCCATGACGACTGCGCCAATGGTACCGATCCACGTGACCATGTCGGGGGTGACGTGCATGGCGAGCAGGCCGGAGGCCAGTGGCCGCATGACCTTTTGCCACCCCTGACGAAACCGCTCAAGCATACTTCTCCCAGGCGTCGGCAAGAAGATCGCGTCCGTCGGACAACAACTGTGGTACGGCACGTACACCGGCCACGATGGGCAGGAAGTTCGTGTCACCCACCCAGCGGGGCAGGACGTGCTGGTGCAGGTGCGCGGCGATTCCCGCTCCCCCGGCGGCCCCTTGGTTCATACCAATGTTGAATCCCTGCGGATGGCTCACGTCGGTGAGCACCCGGATGGCCGTGCGCGTGAGCTCGGCCATCTCGGCAACCTCCTCGTCGGTGGCGTCGATGTAGCCGGAGATGTGCCGATACGGGCACACCAACATGTGCCCCGGACCATACGGGTAGAGGTTCATGATGACGTAGCAGGTCGCACCGCGATGGACGATGAGGGCTTCGGCATCGTCACGCTGCGGCGAGGAGCAGAACGGGCAGGCCTTGCCGGCATCGGAGGTCTTGGGCTTGTTCTCCCCACCGATGTAGGCCATCCGGTGCGGGGTCCAGAACCTGCCGAAGGCATCGGGAACCCCCACCATGTCCTCGGCGAATTCCACCATCACCTCGTCAGGTGTGCTGGGCTGGTGACCACTGGACCGATCACCATCCACGCGACGGTTGACCGGTGTTGCCCCTTCCTGTGATGTGTTCATCGTCATCACTCCTGGACGGTACGGACGTTCTCGGAGTCCGGCGAGTCGTTGCGGCGGGCCTGGTCCCATGCCTTGATGAGGTCCACTGCCTGGGCACGGGGCACACCGTTGAGCTGGGAACCGTCCCGGAATCGGAACGAGACCGTCCCCCCATCGCGATCCTCACCGCCGGCGATGACGATGAACGGCACCTTGGTCTGGGTGGCGTTGCGGATCTTCTTGCCGAATCGGTCGTTGGAGGTGTCGAGGTCGACGCGAATGCCGACCTGCCGCAGCTGGGCTGCGAAGCCCTTGAGGTAGTCGTCGAACTCCTCGGCGACCGGCACGCCCAGCACCTGGGTCGGCGCGAGCCAGACCGGGAAGGCCCCGGCGTAGTGCTCCACGAGCACGCCGATGAACCGCTCGACCGAACCGAGTTTGGCGGAGTGGACCATCACCGGGCGGCGTCGCGACCCGTCCGGTGCGGTGTACTCCAGCCCGAACCGCTCTGGCTGGTTGAAGTCGTACTGCACCGTCGACATCTGCCAGGTGCGTCCAATGGCGTCCTTCACCTGCACCGAGACCTTGGGGCCGTAGAAGGCAGCACCGCCCGGATCGGGCACCAGCGGCAGCCCCGTCGATTCGGCGGCCTCGCGCAGGATCTGCGTGGCAGTCTGCCAGTCCTCGTCAGAACCGATGAACTTGTCGGCATGCTTGTCGTCGTCACGGGTGGACAACTCGAGGTAGAAGTCGTTGAGCCCGAAGTCACGCAGCACCGACAGGAAGAAGTTGATGAGCATCGTGATCTCATCGCCAGCCTGCTCAGGGGTGCAGTAGGTGTGCGAGTCGTCCTGGGTGAACCCACGCATACGAGTCAGCCCGTGCACGACTCCGGATTTCTCGTAGCGGTAGTCGTGGCCCAGTTCGTAGAACCGCAGCGGCAGGTCTCGGTAGGAGCGCCCCCGGGAGCGGAAGATGAGATTGTGCATCGGGCAGTTCATGGCCTTGAGGTAGTACTCCTGGCCGGCCTTGGTGACGTTGCCCTCGGCGTCACGCTCCTCGTCGGCGAGCATCGGGGGGAACATCGTGTCCGCGTAGTACGGCAGGTGCCCCGAGGTGTGGAAGAGACCGCCCTTGGTGATCTCGGGGGTGTGGACGAAGTCGAATCCGGCAGCCAGGTGGCGCTGGGTGACGTAGTCCTCGATGATGTGGCGCAGGATGCCACCCTTGGGGTGGAACAGGACGAGCCCCGGACCGACCTCCTCGGGGAAGGAGTAGAGATCGAGTTCGGCACCGAGCTTGCGGTGATCACGCCGGGCGGCCTCGGCCATGCGGGTCTGGTAGGCGACGAGATCCGTCTTGGATGCCCAGGCCGTGCCGTAGATGCGCTGCAGCTGGTCGTTGGCCTGGTCGCCCTTCCAGTAGGCGGCCGACGACTTCGTCAGGGCGAAGCCGTTGCCCAGATACTTGGTGGAGGGCACGTGCGGGCCCCGGCAGAGATCCTTCCAGGCCGTCGCCCCGTCCCTCCGGACGTTGTCATAGATGGTGAGTTCGGCTCCCCCGACCTCCACCGACGCACTCTCGGCCTCATGGTTGCCCTTGGAGCCGACGAGTTCGAGTTTGTACGGCTGGTCGGCGAGCTCGACGCGGGCCTCCTCCTCGGTCGTCACACGACGCACGAAGCGCTGGTTCTCCTTGACGATGCGCTTCATGCGCTTCTCGAGATCCTTCATGATCTCTGGGGTGATTGCGCTGATGTTGCCGAAGTCATAGTAGAAACCGTCGGTGATGAACGGCCCGATACCAAGGTTGACGTCGGGGTACAGCTCCTGGACGGCCTGGGCCATGACGTGGGTGCAGGAATGTCGGATGATGTTGAGCCCGTCCTGACTGGTGGCGAGCACGGGTTCGACGACGTCACCGTCCTGGATCTCACGCTGCAGGTCGAGCAGGGTGTCTGCGATGCGCATGGCCACGACATCACGATTTCTTCCGAACAGGTCCAGACCAGTGGTTCCGGTGTCCACCACGTGTTGTTGCTGCTGGTCGTCCCGAATCACGGTGATGGAGATGGACACGTGGATCTTCCCTTCGTCAAGCCACGGGCATACCTGGTCCGCGGTGGGTCTCGTGGTGCGACTCGCCTCATTCGGGGGAGTCACTGGCAATCATGTCTGAACACAGAGTAGTGGTGAGTAGTGTCGAACTGTGAACCGGCAGCCCCAGTGCATGAAAGTGCAGCAGCAATCCATCCTGCATGGACATGTGCTCAGCACCGGGACGTGCGCATTCCCGTGACCGACACCGGGTGGCGTGGCTGCCACGGCCACGTCACCCGAGATCACGTCACGAACTCGGCGGTACGCGAATTCGTTGCCCGAGGCCGGGGATCAGGCCTCCAGCGCAGCATCCTCGAAGCCAGCTGTGTCGATGACGAAACGGGACCGCACGTCGCCGGCGACGACGCGATCATAGGCAGCGTCGACGTCATGGACGCCGATCTTCTCGATCTTGGCCCCGATGCCATGCTCGGCGCAGAAGTCAAGCATTTCCTGGGTCTGCGCGATACCGCCGATGTTGGAGCCGGCCAACGCCTTGTCGCCAGCAATGAGATTCCTGGCACTGATCTCCAGACCCTCCGGGGGCAGTCCGACGAGCACCATGGCACCGAACGGCTTGAGAAGACCCAGGTAGCCGCGCAGGTCGATAGGAGCGCTGATGGTGTTGAGGATGAAGTCGAACTCGCCACGGTGGTTCGTGAAGAAGTCGGGTTCGCTGGTGGCAAGGAGCCTGCTGGCGCCGAGCTCCTTGGCGTAGGCCTCCTTGCTGGTGGTACGCGACAGAACGGTTACGTTCGCCCCCATGGCAACGGCGATCTGGACTCCCATGTGCCCCAGTCCGCCCAGACCGAGCACTGCCACATTCTGTCCCTCGTGCACGTTCCAGTTCGCCAACGGCGAATAGGTGGTGATGCCGGCACACAGCAGCGGAGCCGCGACGTCGAAGTCCAGGGAGTCCGGGATGCGGCACACGAAGTTCTCGTTGACGACGACCTTCTGCGAGTAGCCACCCTGGGTGATCGTGCCGTCAACGTCGGTGGAGTTGTAGGTGCCGACGTTGCCGTTGAGACAGGCCTGTTCCTGGTGGTTGCGACACTGCTCGCACTCACCACAGGAGTTCACCAAGCAGCCGACACCCACACGATCGCCCACCTGGTACTTGGTGACGCCCTCCCCCACTGCCGAGACGACGCCGGCGATCTCATGACCGACGGCCAACGGAAAATGCGCCTGTCCCCACTCGTTGCGCACGGTGTGGATGTCCGAGTGGCACACTCCGGCAGCCTTGATGTCGATGACGACGTCGTCGACGCGTGGATCACGACGTTCGATCTCCACGACCTTGAATGGTTCGTCTGCAGAAGCCTTCTGAAGGGCCTTGACAGTGAAGGGCATGATTTCTCGCCTCGATCTCCGTGGTTCGATCCAGCCTGGAGGACCACCAGGCTCGGCTCCAATCCTAGTGAGCAACAAGGCAGACAGCAGGGATGCATGGCACGCCGAACCCTCGAAGGAGCAGAACTCCCGATGAAGCAGAGTGCGGCCAAGAGCGTGGAGGGGCGCCTCCGTGGCATGGGCCATTCCACCCGACACGAAGAATGGGGCCACGGTTTCGTGACCCCATGTCTGGTGGGCGATGCGGGGTTCGAACCCGCGACCCCTTCGGTGTGAACGAAGTGCGCTACCACTGCGCCAACCGCCCAGCGAGGAAGTACTCTATCGAACCCGAGGCGATTCGTCCACATCGGGAGAAATGACAACCCATGATCGCCACGATGTCCGGGATCCTCCGACCATGACCTCACTCCCGCCGCACCGCGCAACGGCGTACCGAGCACCATCGCAGAAAAATTTTTCTTCTCTCTGACTAGGTATTTCAACCCATTGACAGGGTTTTTGAAGGCAACTGGACAGATCCCGACTTGCATTGCCCATCAACCTGCTCTAATGTTTTCTCTCGTCGCCCGGCGGGTTGCCCCAAAGGAAACGACATGCGGACGTGGCTCAGTTGGTAGAGCATCACCTTGCCAAGGTGAGGGTCGCGGGTTCGAGTCCCGTCGTCCGCTCGGAGAAGGTCTTTCGACCTATCCACACTTCCGGTGGAGTGGCCGAGAGGCGAGGCAGCGGACTGCAAATCCGTATACACGGGTTCAAATCCCGTCTCCACCTCGGGCGGTTGGCGCAGCGGTAGCGCGCTTCCCTGACACGGAAGAGGTCGCCAGTTCAAACCTGGCATCGCCCACCATATCCCTCAGCTGTCGACGAAGGACCAGCTGAGGACTTTTTCATGTCTGCCGTGCGGTCATTGACCGTTCCCCTGCCACTCCTGTGGACTGGCGATGTCCCTGTTGTCACTACCCCTGACCATCTGCTGCCACACGATGCACTGGGCTCTTTCGCAGCCCAGTCTCCGCAGTCCGGGGCGAGTCGGCGCAACCGTTTTCCGACCCACTGGTCGAGGCGTATGCCGTACCGTGAGAAGATGTCCCCAATCGATCACAGCGAGAACTGAGGGGAGGACGAGGTCCATGAGCGCTCCCATTCTTGGTCTGGCTCTGCCCTCGGCTGCTGATGCCCGCGCCAAAATCGCAGCTCTACGAATGCGCCAACGCATCTCAGCACTGCATCCCCACATCACCACCACCGCTGCCTTCGTGTCGGCCAACGGGAAGTTCACCGCTCCCAAGATCCATCCGAAGTGGGAAGAATTCGTCCTCGTGCCCATGGATCTCACCCATCTGCAGTCGACCAGTTCCCAGATCATCGATCTGGGTGAGCACATCGGTTCGCACCACCCTGATCTCAAGGTGACGGTTGCCCAGCCCATTGGCCCGGCACCAGCCCTGCTCAACATCGTCGACTCACGACTCCGTCTAGCAACCCACCGGGCGCACAGCCAGGAGATCGACGCCCTCGTACTGTCGGCACCCGACGGCGGTGACAAGCGTGGAGCTGCGATGCTCTCGCGCATGTCGCGACTGTGGTCCCAACATCACCACCTACCGACCCGCCTGGCGACCCACGGAGTGCAGACCCGCGGTATCGCCGACGTCGTCACCGACCTGCGCCGGGAGGGACGCCGTCACATCGCCGTGGGATCGCTGTGGGTGTGCGAGGACTCCGCCACGCGGGAACACGACCGACGAGCCCGGGCCGCCGGCGCAGAGGTGGTCGGGGCCCCCGTCGGGGACGATGCGCACTTGGCGGCCTGGGCATTCCAGCGGTACTGCTCAGCTGCCCTGGGCATGGTGGCGAGCCCCGAGGACTGAGTCAGTCGCACCTAGAGCGTCGGGAGGTTCCCCCGGCACGGGCACCAAGTCAGGACCCGCGCACCACCCCGTCAACCTTGTCTCGGCACCAGGTGGCACCTGTCAGGCAACGTCGAGCCGTGGACCGCGCCAACCCCCATTCCGTGAGCCCCTGTCTCGACCACCCCGGTGGCCCCGCAGTGCTTCCACCACACCTCATGGCGCTCCGAAACTCAGTCCCCGAGTAGTTTGTGGCGCTGCTCGTCGACATCGAAGTCCACGGCGGGCCAGGTGATGTTCATCGAACGCAGTGTCTCCAGAAGGATCTGTGCCACCGCCCAGTTGCGATACCACTTGTGATCAGCGGGAATGACGTACCAGGGCGCAATGTCCGGATTGCACCGCTCCAACACGCCGGTGTACGCCTGTTGGTAGTCGCCCCACTTCGCGCGCGCAGCGATGTCACTCGGATCGAACTTCCAATGCTTCTCCGGATCGTCCAGCCGAGCCACCAGACGTTCCTGCTGCACCTTGGGCGAGATGTGCAGAAAGAATTTGACGATGACGGTGCCACTGGCCGCCAGCTCGGCCTCGAACCTGTTGATGCGGTCGTAACGCCTGCGCCACACCTCTGGCTCGACGAGCTCGTCCACCCGAGCCACGAGGACGTCCTCGTAGTGTGATCGATCGAAGACGCCGATCATCCCGGCGTCGGGAAGCTCGCGGCGGATCCGCCACAGGAAGTCGTGGGACAGCTCCTCCTTGGTCGGGGCCTTGAAGGCCGCCAGCTGAACACCCTGCGGGTCGAGCAGACCAAAGGTGTGCCGCACCACCCCACCCTTGCCTGCTGTGTCCATGCCCTGCAGAATCACCAGGACGCGACGAGCCGAGTCGGCATTGACGCGTCCTCGGGCGAAGAGCCGCTCCTGCAGGGCAGACAGCTGCTCGCCCATCTGCGCAGCTGCGTCCTTGGTCGTCTCCTTGTCACCGGGGGCCTTGGGGGTGGCACCGGTGTCGATCGCCGCGAGATCGACCGGGGCCTGAGGGCAGCGCAGCACATCGCGCAACATGCGATCGTCATCAATGTCATGAGCCATGCCTCAATGGTCATCACCCCTGATGCCGCATGCACCTCGGTGGTCGAACGTGCATGGGATTTTCGGCCCACAGCACATTCCATCCCTCCCGGGAAAGCCACATTCGGTCGTAGTATCAATCACTACCGTCCCGCAGGAGGGAGATCCGTCATGGCCAACCAGTCCAGTACCGAACCTGCACCTGAGACTCCGCACGTGCACCTGACCGATCAGCAGTGGCGCGAGCGCCTCAATGCCGCCGAGTACCACGTCCTGCGCGAGGCAGGAACCGAGGCACCGGGAGTCGGCGAGTACACCGACACCACCACCGAGGGCATCTATCGATGTCGAGCCTGCGGCTGTGAGCTGTTCCGTAGCGACGAGAAATTCGCCTCGCACTGTGGCTGGCCGTCGTTCTTCGCACCGATGGCCGAGGGCCGCGTCACCTACCATCACGACACCTCCATACCGGGGCGACCTCGCACCGAGGTGAGGTGCCGCAACTGCGGGTCGCACCTGGGCCACGTCTTCGAGGGTGAGGGCTACGACACGCCCACGGACCAGCGCTACTGCATCAATTCCATCTGCCTGAGCCTGGAGCCCACGCAGAACTGATACGCAGCACACTGTCGTGATCTGAGTTGGGGCGTGAATCCGAGCTGGACTGCTGCCAGGGCACTGCTCCGGCGAGCCTGCCTGTCAGGCCATGACCGGCCAACTAGCCTGTCAGCGTGTCCATTCAGCCATTCGTCCCACCGTTCACACAGGTCTGTGACGTCATCAAACAGACGACGTGGCACCACGACCTCACCGTGCGCGAGATTCCTGCCCCGACGCGGATCGCCAAGGACAGCATGGCCATTGAGGCCGTCGTCTCCCACGATGGCGAGGAAATTGGAAGTGGCCGACTCATCGTGCTCCACCAGCCGTTCTGGGAGGAAGCCTGGGAGGGCGATTACCGGCTCGTGACGATGTCCCGGGCTGGGGTCGACCACCAGATCGCCACCGATCCGCTGCTGGGCGAGGTCGCGTGGTCGTGGCTCACCGACGCCCTGGACCAGCGGAAGACCACCTACCGCGCGGCTGCGGGGACGACGACGGCGGTCCTGAGTCACTCCTTCGGGCAGATTGCGGGAGATCCCGAGGAGAATCGTGTCGAATTGCGCGCCTCATGGACCCCCGACATCGAGGAGACCCACGACATCGTCGATCATCTCATGGCATGGCAGGACCTGCTGTGCCTCACCTGCGGGATCCAGCCCGTTCCAGACGGCGTCGTCTCCATCGCACCCCGACGAGCCAGGTGAGTGGGAGCAGATGCAACACGTTTCTCGACGGATCCGACCATGACGCCGCATGACATGCCTGGTCATGACATCGACCCTGATTCCGGACTGCCCATTCTCAGCAAACCCTCCGAACCCCTGGCACCAGTCGTCGACACCCCCGAGGCCCTGACACGTACCATCGCGGCCCTGCGTCATGGCACCGGGCCCGTGGCCATCGACACCGAACGTGCCCACGGATTCCGATACTGGCCGCGGGCCTACCTCATCCAACTGAGACGCTCCGGCAGCGGGACCCACCTCGTCGACCCCACTGCCTTTGATGACGGCCCTGCCGGGGCCGGGTTGGATGATCTGGCACAGGCACTGTCCGGCACCGAGTGGATACTGCACGCCGCCATCCAGGACATCCCGTGCCTCGCGCTGGAAGGTCTTCGCCCCACCACACTCTTCGACACCGAACTCGCCGGGCGTCTGCTGGGACTTCCCAAGGTGGGGCTGGGTCACATGGTGGAACGTTACTGCGGGGCGCATCTGCTCAAGGAACACTCCGCCTCCGACTGGTCGCAGCGGCCACTGCCCGAGGACTTCCTCACCTATGCCGCCCTGGACGTCGAACTGCTCGACGAACTGAGGGTCAAGGTGTGGCACGACCTGCAGAATGCGGGCAAACAGGAGTGGGCACGCCAGGAATTCGACTACCTGGTCCAGGTGGCCGCAGCGGCCCCGTCCACCATGAGCGCCACCGATCCGACCCGCTGGCGTCGCACCTCGGGAATCGGCGAGGTCACCACCCGTGCCGGGCTTCAGGTGGTCAAGGACCTCTGGCAGGCCCGGGACTCCGTGGCCCAGGAGCTTGACGTGGCACCGAGCAAGGTGCTGCACGACCGAGTCATCATCTCCCTGGCCCGTCAAGTGGGTGCGTGCGTCACCCTCACCGATGCAGACGTTCGGAGAACCCGCGGATTCCGCCATGGCAGGGCCAAGGCACATCTCGACGTGTGGACACAGGCCATTCGTCACGCCGCCAGGACTCCGGCCACGGAATACCCACCCAAGCGTGCGCCACGTGATCCCCACCGCATTCCCCCACCACGGAACTGGGAGCGCCACCACCCCGAGGCAGCCCGTCGGTGGCAGGCCGTGCGCCCGGCTGTCAACGAGTTGGCGGAGTCGGCACACATCGATCCAGCGAATCTCATCGCCCCCGACGCCGTACGACAGGTGTGCTGGCAGCCGCCACGAGACCTCAGCCCACTCGGTGTGGACGCCTTCCTTACCGATCTTGGTGCCAGACAGTGGCAACGAGACCTGGTGGCCGGACGTGTCTCTCGCGTGCTGCGCTCAGTACGGTGATTTCGCGACCAACACCGGGCGACCCCATCACTTGGCGACTGGACAGCACCCAACACCTGGGAGGTCACGTCCCGTCGACTGGCTCCTCAGATGTGCTGGAGGAACTGGTTCACCGACTCGGCGATGCCTGGTGCGTCCAGGCCGATCCGTTTCATGATCGACGAGCGGGACGCCTGGGCGAGGAACTGTTTGGGAACACCGAGTTCGCAGGTGGGCGTCCACACGGCGGATTCTCGTAGTCGTGCCGAGAGCTGAGCTCCCAGTCCCTGACTCACCAATCCGTCCTCGACCGAGACGACGGCTCGTGACTCTCGTGCCATCGACACGAGGGCGGGGTTGATCGGCAACGCCCACCGTGGGCTCACCACGGTGACCTCCTCGCCGAGTGAGGTCGCTGCCTCCACCGCGGCTCCACACAGCTGCCCGTGAGCCACCATGAGCACACCACCGGGGGCGCCTTCCTTGAGTACGTCCACCTCGTCGATGGTCCTGAGAACCTCGACGGTTTCGGGCATGGGGTCCTTGGAATAGCGAATGACGGTGGGACGGTCGTCGATGTCGATGGCCTGCCACAGCACCGATTCCAGGTGGGCACGATCGCGCGGAGCGGCCATCATGAGACCAGGAACGATCCCGCAGATGGCAAGATCCCACATGCCGTTGTGGCTGGCTCCATCCGTGCCGGTGATCCCGGCACGATCCAGGACGACGGTGACTCCCTGCTCATGCAGGCCGACATCCATGAGCAACTGGTCGAAGGCTCGGTTGAGGAAGGTCGAGTACAGCGCAACGACGGGGTGCAGACCGGCGGTGGCCATACCTGCCGCAACGGTGAGTGCGTGCTGCTCGGCGATACCGACGTCCATGACGCGATCGGGGTGTCGGGCAGCGAATGGCGCCAGACCTACCGGATAGAGCATTGCCGCAGTGATCCCGAAGACGTCGGGGCGTTTCTCACCGATCTCCACCATGCTCGCAGAAAAAGCACCGCTCCAGGTGTGTGCGCTGGTCCCACCCAAGGATTGTCCGGTGGTGGGATCGATCTTGCCGACCGCGTGGAAGGCGTCCTCCTTGTTGTTCTCGGCTGCTGCGAAGCCCTTGCCCTTGACGGTGATGGCATGGACGATGACGGGACGGCCAAACCGTTTGGCAAGCTCGAAGGCACGTTCCAGGTCGGCCACGTTGTGACCGTCGACCGGCCCCAGATACTTGATCCCGAGGTCTGAGAAGATTCCCGGCCCACCGACCAGGACGTCCTTGACGCCAGCCTTGACACCGTGCATGAGCCCGTAGACCTGCTTGCCCAGGGGGGCACCGGTCACGGCCTTCTTCATGCGCACCAAGGCGTCCTCGTAGTGCGGGTCGGTACGGATGGCCGAGAGTCGATCGGCCAGACCGCCCACCGTTGGGGTGTAGGAGCGTCCGTTGTCGTTGACGACGATGACGAGTGGGAGGTCTGGCTGGGCGGCAATGGAATTGAGTGCCTCCCACGCCATACCGCCGGTGAGTGCCCCGTCTCCGATGACAGCCACCACGGTGCGATCGTCACGTCCTTGGTGCTGGAAGGCCCTGGCCATCCCCTCGGCCCACGACAACGAGGTGGAGGCATGGGAATTCTCGACCCAGTCGTGCTCGGACTCCGCACGACTGGGGTACCCGGACAGCCCGTCCTCCTGACGCATCCTGTCGAACTGGTCGGCACGCCCGGTGAGGATCTTGTGGACGTAACTCTGATGACCGGTGTCGAAGATGATCGGGTCCCGTGGGGAGTCGAAGACCCGGTGCAGGGCGATGGTGATCTCCACGACGCCGAGATTCGGGCCGAGGTGGCCTCCGGTGCGACTCACATGCTCGATGAGGAAGCTACGGATCTCCCTCGCCAGTTCCTCTGACTCCTCCGGGGAGAGGTGTCGAAGATCATCTGGGCAGTGAACGCGGTCGAGTAGGGACATGGTCACAATCCTATGCTCAATGCATGGCCAGTCACGTCGGTCACCTCATCGGGATGATGGGTTGACACGCGCCATGCGGTTCCTGACGTGTGGTGCCCTGCGATACGCCCGTCTCAGCGTGTCGCAGGGCACCTCGTCAGACGTGGTCGCGGGTCATGCGCATCTGGGGTGGCCCGAGCTGGAACGTGTCACTTCGCCATCCGACGCAGCACGTACTGCAGGATTCCACCGTTGAGGTAGTACTCACGCTCCCCCGGGGTGTCGATACGCACGACGACGTCGAACTCGGTGGCCCGGCCGTCCCTGGTCGCGGTGACGTGAATGGTCGGCGGGATCGTCTCATTGATCTGCTCGATGCCCTCGAAGTCGAAGGTCTCCTCACCGCTCAGACCCAGCGAGTCTGCGCTGACCCCCTCGGGGAACTGCAGGGGCAGCACACCCATGCCAATGAGGTTGGAGCGGTGGATGCGCTCGTAGCTCTCGGCGATGACGACCTTGACGCCCAGCAGCATGGTGCCCTTGGCGGCCCAGTCGCGTGAGGATCCCGAGCCGTACTCCTTGCCGCCCAGGACGACGAGCGGGGTGTTGGCGGCTCGGTAGTTCACCGCGGCGTCGTAGACGGTGCTCACCGGGCCGTCTGCGACGGTGAAGTCACGGGTGAAGCCACCCTCGGTGCCGGGGGCGAGCTGGTTGCGCAACCGAATGTTGGCGAAGGTGCCACGCATCATGACCTCGTGGTTGCCGCGGCGGGAACCATAGGAGTTGAAGTCCTTGCGCTGCACGCCCTGCTCGGCCAGCCACAGCCCGGCTGGGGAGTCGGGCTTGATGGCACCGGCCGGGGAGATGTGGTCGGTGGTCACCGAGTCGCCGAGCTTGAGCAGCACCCGGGCGTCGTGGATGTCGTGCACGGGCTCGGGACTGGCGGCCATGCCGTCGAAGATCGGCAACTTGCGCACATAGGTGGAGTCGGCATCCCAGGCGAAGGTGTCACCCTCGGGTGTCTCCAACGACTTCCAGCGCTCCCCTCCGTCGAAGACGTCGGCGTAGCGCTCGGTGTACATCTGCGCCGAGATGGACGAGTTGACGATCTCGGCGATCTCGGTGGCCGAGGGCCACAGATCCGTGAGGAACACCTCCTTCCCGTCGTCGGTGACGGCGACCGGCTCGGTGGCGAGATCGATGTCCATCGTCCCGGCCAGCGCATAGATGACGACCAGTGGCGGAGAGGCCAGATAGTTCATCTTGACATCGGGGCTGATGCGTCCTTCGAAGTTGCGATTGCCCGAGAGCACCGCAGTGACGGCCAGATCGTTGTCGTTGATGGCCGTCGAGACCTCGGGGATGAGCGGTCCGGTGTTGCCGATGCAGGTGGTGCAGCCGTAACCGACGAGGTCGAACCCGACAGCGCTGAGGTGCTGCGCCAGTCCAGCACGATTGAAGTAGTCGGTGACGACCTGGGATCCGGGGGCCAGGGAGGTCTTGACCCATGGCTTGGGCTTCAGGCCGAGCTCGTGGGCCTTCTTGGCGACCAGACCGGCGGCGATCATGACACTCGGGTTGGAGGTGTTGGTGCACGAGGTGATCGCGGCCACGGTGACGGCGCCATTGGCCAGCTCGAAGGAACGCCCGTCGGACAACGTCACCGGAACCTTGACACCCGGGTTGGAGGTGTAGCTGGGCACGAGACCCTCGAAGGACTCCTTGGCCTCGGTGAGTTCAATACGATCCTGCGGACGTTTCGGACCAGCGATGGCGGGGGTGACGGTGGACAGGTCGAGCTCCAGGTATTCGGAGTAGCGCGCCTCGTGACTGGGATCGTGCCACATGCCCTGGGCCTTGGTGTAGGCCTCGATGAGCTTGATCTGGTGCTCGTCGCGTCCGGTGAGTCGCAGATAGTCCAGGGTGACGTCATCGACCGGGAAGATCGCGACGGTCGAACCGTACTCGGGGCTCATGTTGCCCAGGGTGGCCCGGTTGGCCAGCGGAACGGCGGAGACACCGGAACCGTAGAACTCGACGAACTTGCCGACGACCTTGTGCTCACGCAGCATCTGGGTGATGCGCAGGACGAGGTCGGTGGCCGTGACCCCCTCCCGGAGCTCCCCGGAGAGCTTGAAGCCGACGACACGCGGAACGAGCATGGAGACCGGCTGGCCGAGCATGGCAGCCTCGGCCTCGATGCCGCCGACCCCCCAGCCGACGACGCCCAGCCCGTTGACCATGGTGGTGTGGGAGTCGGTGCCCACGCAGGTGTCCGGGTAGGCGATCCTGGTGCCGTCCTCCTCACGCACGAAGGTGACGCGGGCCAGGTGTTCCAGATTCACCTGGTGGACGATGCCAGTGCCCGGCGGGACGACGCGGAAGTTCTCGAAGGCCGTCTGCCCCCACCGCAGGAACTGGTAGCGCTCCCGGTTGCGATCGTACTCGATGCCCATGTTGGCCTGCAGGGCGTCGGGGACGCCGAACTTCTCGACGATGACGGAGTGGTCGATGACCATCTCTGCCGGGGAGAGCGGATTGACCTTGTTGGGGTCTCCGCCGAGGTCGGCGATGGCTTCTCGCATGGTGGCGAGGTCGACGATGCACGGCACCCCGGTGAAGTCCTGCATGATGACGCGCGCCGGGGTGAACTGGATCTCATGGGAGGGCTGAGCGGTGGCGTCCCACTGGCCAAGAGCCGTGATCTGGTCGGCAGTGATGTTGGCACCGTCCTCGGTGCGCAGCAGATTCTCCAGAAGGACCTTCAAGCTGTACGGAAGGTCGGAGGAACCGGGAACGGCGTCGATGTCGTAGATCTCGTAGGACTGACCATCGACGTCGAGGGTACGCCGGGCGCCGAAACTGTTGATGCTCATCGAATGAACTCCAAGCTCTAGATGACCGTTGGCTCCATCATCGCGCGAGATCGCCACCGCGTCTCGATTCCGAAGGATATCTTGATGTCAAGATACCATGCGACCATCGGGAGCGCAGAGTTCCTGCGCCATGGATCGGTGAACATCGGATCCTCACACCGCGGAGGTGACCGCCCCCGTCTCGGCAGGGGAATCGAGGATCTTGTGGAGGAGCCGGTGCAACTCCTTCGCCTCCCCTTCACTCAGCGGGAGGCATGCCCCCACGGCCTGCGGGATGTCCTTCACCTCATCGCGCAGGGCCTGCCCCTCAGGAGTGAGTCGGATGTGTACACGCCGCTCGTCCCGAGTGCAGCGAGACCGTGTGATCCACCCCTTGGTGGCCATCTTCTTGAGCACCGGGGTGAGAGTTCCACTGTCCAGATGAAGCCGTCGCCCCAGGTCATTGACCGAGACGTCATCGTGCTCCCACAGCACCAGAAGAACGATGTACTGAGTGTACGTCAGACCCAACTTGCGAAAGTACGGTGTGTAGACGCCAGTCACCTTCCGCGCACAGGCATACAGCGGGAAGCACAGTTGGCGATCGAGCAGCAGATCGTCCTCGCTCACAGCAGACCCTCGACGCAGTCCCGGACGTCCTTCATGTCGGCAGTGGGCTCGAAGCGAGCAACGACGTTGCCAGCCCGGTCGATGACGAACTTCGTGAAGTTCCACTTGATGTCGGGGTTCGACTTGTAGTTCCTGTCGATCCTCTTGAGCATGACGCTCATGGCGAACGCCTTGGCACCTCGTCCGAAGCCCTCGAAGGGCCGCTGGCCCTTGAGGTAGGTGTAGAGGTCCAGCGCATGCTCACCGTTGACGTCACTCTTGCGCATCTGCGGAAATTCCGTGTGGTACTTGAGAGTGCAGAACTCATGGATCTCCTCGTCGGTGCCCGGCGTCTGCCCCTTGAACTGGTTGCACGGTATGTCGATGATCTCCAGACCCTTGTCGTGGCAGTCGTGATAGATCTGCTCGAGGTCCTCGTACTGCGGGGTGAAGCCACACCCGGTGGCAGTGTTGACGATCATGATCACCTTGCCCTCGTACTGCTTGAGATCGAGGTCGGTTCCATCGGGGGTGGGAATGCTGTAGTCGTAGATGCTCATCGCTGCATGCCTCCTGGGGCTCAAAATCAAGTGACAAATAAAATTGTACACAACTTAATTTGATGTCAAGCAGGTGCTTGACCTCCTGCGCGGTGGAGTTCTGCTGGGGATCACACCTCTCGTTCGAGGATGGCGACTGCCTCCACGTGGTGGGTCATCGGGAACAGGTCAAAGGCCTGGATGGTTCTGGGGCGGTAGCCCTGCTCGGCAAAAAGTTTGAGATCGCGTGCCAGGGCTGCCGGATCGCAGGCCACATGGGCAATGGCGCGAGGTGACGTCGCAGCCACGGCCTCGACGACCTTGCGCCCGGCTCCCCGACGCGGCGGGTCCAGCACAACGACATTGGTGCGACGGGGCAGCCTGCCCAAGGATCGCTCCATACGCCCAGCAATGAATCGGGCTCCGGGCACGTTCCTTCTGGCCAGCCGTACAGCTCGTCTGGAGATCTCGATCCCCGTGACACGAGCTCCGGCATCGGCCAACAGGCCGGCGAAAAGTCCCACGCCGCAGTAGAGGTCCAGGGCAGTCTCACCGGGACGTGGTGCGAGTTCTTCCAGGACGACCGATCCGAGGGTCTGTGCAGCGTGCGGATGCACCTGCCAGAACCCGGAGGCATCCACTTTCCAGCGCCGATCACCCACCGACTCGGTGACCGGGGTGGCCCCGAGAACCAGCTCCCCGTCATTGATGACCGACACCTGTGGATCATCGGTCGATGCCGCCGAGACGGTGACGAGAAGCAGGTCCTGGGTGTGGGGGGCCGCCGCAGTCGCGGCAGCTCGGCCAGCAGGATGGGCAAGGGGGCAGCCGTCGTCGGGAACCGCGACGAGGTCGTGGGATCGGTGGCCACGCAGGGCGGGAACGCCATCGAGGGATCGGTACTGCATACGAGTGCGCCAGCCCAGACCATCCTCGGCTCCCGGGATCGGCTGCACCCTACCGTGCCAGTCGATTCCAGCGATGCGATTGAGCTGCTCGGCAAGTACCGCACCCTTGAGTTCTCGCTGTTGACCCAACTCGACGTGCTGGAAGTCACAACCCCCACACAGCTGCGCCACGGGGCAGGGGGGCACGACGCGGTACGGGCTGGGGTGCCGAATCGAGACGACCTGGGCGAACCAGTGCGATGCGTGGGAATCGTCGGTGATCTCGATGCTCACGTCCTCACCTGGCAGTCCGCCTCGCACGAACACGACGCGACCGTCCACCCGTGCAACGCAGTACCCGCCGTGCGCAATGGGGCCAAGATGAGCATCACAAGTCATGTCTGGACCTCATCCCGATGTGTACCTTTCGAGCAATGGCGTGCTCTGTTCGGCGTGACAACCTCGCATGGGCGCACACCGTGCCGGGAACGCCACCCACTGCGGGGACATGAGTCTGGCGTCGCGCATGCCACATGGGGGTCGACGCGGTGCCCACGCCCTGCTCACCTCCGGTCGAGGGAGCAGCGACACGGCCTGTGGAACAATTCACAGCGCCCTACCCTAGCCGGTGTTGCCGTAACGCAGCACGTGCCGAGGCTGCAGATCAGCAGTAGTTGCATGCGGGCCGGTCCCCGTGTCTATCGCTGGTGTGGTGCTCAGCCAGTCACGTGTGCGCCACCGTGCAGATCAGGTGCACCGCCGACAGGGGCAAGGACCACACGGGATCACTGCTGTTGCTGCTGTTCGTCGGCTCTCAACTGGTTGGGCACCTGCAAGGTGATGAGATCGCCCGGAACGCGTGGTGAGTCGTCACGGCGTACCACGAGATTGCAGAAGAACTCCAACAGCAGTTGACCCGTGGCGTTGAGATCCTCCTGGAACGCGGCCTCCCCCATGAGGACACCACGCAGCAGCCACCGCGGCCCCTGGACCAGCCAGGTACGCGAGACGTGGTATCCCTCCTGGCCTTCTGGCGTCTTGACGGGGACGATCCGACGCAATTCGGCTCCCAACGGGCCGGGGCCAACATTCGCCTCGCCTCCCTCGGAGGCAGTACCACTCATCATGTCACGGTGGACGTCGTCAATGATGAGGCCAGTGGATGGAGCAGCGAAGAGCGCCACTTCCAAGGCACTGCCGCCCTGCATGATGAGCAGGGACTGCACGGCGCCGCTCTGCTGATCCAGCTGGATCTGCATCTGCATGTTCTCGAAGGGAGTGAGGATGAGGGATCCGAAGTCGATACGCTCGATCTCATCGGCGTCGAGATCGACCTCCTCGTAGTCGAACGGTCCGTCGACACGCTCGAGGTTGGGCCGGTACAGCTCAGCCACCTCGTCGTCCTGGTCAGCCTCTACCTCGTCCTCATCACCGGGAGCGTGCGACTCAGTCTCGTCGTCGAGATCCTGTTGCTCATCCAGTTCTTCCTTCTTGGGCTGAAATGGGCTCGTCTCGTCGACGGCGTCATTCTTCTTCTTGCGACCGAACACGACTTGCGAATCCTTCCTACGGCAACGCCGCGTATTCTAGCTGGACGACGTCACGAACCACGAGACAGGTCTCCTGAGAGTTCATCGCAGATTTGCGCCATGCGGCATGGCCGATGGAGGCGCCTCAGCTGCGACCCGTGGATCCATAACCGCCTTGGCCACGTTCGGTGTCGTCCAGCTCGTCGACACGGACGAACTGGGCATGGACGAATGGAACGATGACGAGCTGCGCGACACGATCACCAACCTGGAGCTCAATGGGCTCGTGCTGATCCAGGTTGACCAGCGCCACCTTGATCTCGCCTCGGTACCCCGAGTCGATGGTTCCGGGAGCGTTGACGATGGACAGACCGGTACGGATGGCAAGCCCCGACCTGGGATTGACGAACCCCACATGTCCATCGGGGATGGCGGCTCGAACGCCGGTGGGGACGAGCCTGCGCTCCCCCGGCCGGAGAATGACGTGTTCCCGACAACGCAGGTCGGCTCCCGCGTCTCCGGGCAGTGCGTAGCGCGGCAGCGACGAGTCATCGTCAACCACACTGGGAACGATCATGATGCCTCCTGTGGCGAGTCCGCACGGCACCGCGAACAGAGTCGTCGCGTGCCAGTCTCATCTGCATGGTACTGATGCAGCCCACAGGAGGCATGTCACAGCGATCCGGAGGGCAGAACCGGGCAGGACAGGTTTCTCGGCTGGGGCCACATCCCACGTCGATCGCCCATTAGAATCGTGGTCATGAAGCCCGAAAAAATCGCTTGGAAGATCTACGCCAGCGCCATCGGTGCCGTCACCACCCTCGTCTCCCAGAAGCTCGTCGAGGGGGCATGGCGCTACGTCACCGGAGATGACGAGCCGCCCAGTGCGGAGGACCCCGAGGAGACCACGGGGCGCGCACTGTCGTGGGCCGTGGCCAGTGGCCTGGGAGTTGCCGGGGCGCAGCTCATCGCGCGTCGGTTCACCAACCGTCGTTGGATGAAGTACAGCTTGGTGAACCCGGTCACCGGCAAGAAGGTGGGAGTGCGCAGGCAGGACGACGACTGATCCAGTCGCACACGCACGAGCGCCCCCATCGTTGTCTTGGGAATGATCGTGCCCACACCCCGGCACCCACCGCTTGATGAGTCGATGCCCATGCTCTGTACTCATCGCGCACATCTGGGGTATCTGGGGTGAGAGAGGATGGCGAGACGCATGATGTGCCTCGCCATCTCGACATTCGGGGGACGTCCGCCGTCGGGGCTCAGACGCAGTCGACGCAGTAGAACTTTCCGTTCCGTTCCTCGGCCAGCTGCGAGCGTCCCTTCACCAGGAAGCAGGAGGCGCAGGTGAATTCACCGTTCTGGCGAGGCAGTACTCGTACCGTCAGCTCCTCGTGGGAGAGGTCGGCACCTGGTAGCTCGAAAGCCTCGGCAGCTTCGACCTCGTCCTGGTCCACCTTGCCGGAGTTCTGCTCGTTCCGATGGTTCTTGAGCTCCTCGATGGAGTCCTCGCGGACCTCTTCATCGGACTTGCGCGGGGCGTCGTAATCAGTTGCCATGGTTACCTTCCCTGACCTTGATGTTCGGCCATATGTGTATCACGCCTGTCAAATTGATCGGGGGACATGCATGTCAAGCCATGTGGTGACGCAACCATATACGGTTGGATGAGAATGCCCGGGTACTGGTTACCCTGCATGACAAAGAGAGGTTGACGATGGACAGTGCACTCAGCCCACGCGAGATTCAGGCGCGCATCCGCAGTGGCGCACGCGTGACAGACGTCGCTGACGAGGCTGGTGTGTCCGTGGAGGATGTCGAACCCTTTGCCGTGCCAGTGCTCGCCGAGCTGGACCACGTCGTCAGCACTGCTCTGGACGGTCCGATTCGGCATCGCAACAATCCCTCGTCACGACGCAGTCTGCGCTCGGTCGTCGATCGAGTGGCCACCAAGGTCGGTTTCGATCCCGACGATCTCACTTGGAGTGCACGTCGTCTTGCGGATCGGTCCTGGGAGGTCTGCGCTCGATGGCACGGGGAACAAGGCCCCGCCGATCCACTGTCCGACGACCCCCAGTCGCATGTGGCAACCTTCCGATTCGACCAGCACACTCGCCGCTCGCGCCCACTGGATGCTGGAGCCCGGTGGCTCACCGATGACCGAGTCTCGGCGTCCCGCACTCGCGAGACCGAGAACCCTGACGAGGAACCCACCGTCGATCTCAACGACGAGCTGGCAATCGTACGAGCGGTGAGTGAGTCGGCGGACCGACACTTCTTCGCCGGCCTGCTGGGCCAACCCGAGGCACCTGGCACGGGCGAAGCCGACCAAGTGGGCCAACCTGGCGGTGCAGCCGACACCCGCCGTGCAGCACAACGCCCCCGGACAACCACGGACCACGACCAGCACTCCGATGGGGCAGAGCAGGGCATCGCCTCGAGCACCGAGCAGGCCGACACCCCCACGTCGTCGAGCCCGACGATCCCCGGCATGACGTCGACCAACGGGGTCTACGACTTCGTTCCCTCAACCGACAGCCAGATGGACGCCCTGTACGAGGCCGTGGCTGGTTTCCAGGAGGATTCGGTCAACATCTACGAAGGCCTCAACTCCCCCATGAGCGCCACCGCCACATCGGATCCCGACGACGACTCGAGCACGACCACCGGACAGGCGACGGACGGGGACGACGCCGCAGGCACCGGGTCCCCCCGGGGGCAAGTAGCGGAACATGATGCATCGAGCAACGACACAACCCCCGACAAGGACGCCGCCACCCCCGATGACGACAAGGACTCCACGAAGGACCCCAAACCAGGCCAGGCCAGGAAGAAGCAGTCACGCAAACGCCGCAAGCGCGCCTCGATCCCCAGTTGGGACGAGATCATGTTTGGTGGTCCCGCCCCACACGCGTGAGACCCGCCTCACGCCGAACCACGCCCGAACCAAGAAATACCAATCGCCTCACAACTCGTCGAAGGGCAGGGTCTGTTCCGACAGGGTTGCCCGTGACCTTTCAGCGGTGATTCGCTGCCGGTGATGGCGGCGGCACAGCACCTCGTAGTGCACCTCGTCACTGGTGTCGGTGTCACCGACGACGACCTGGTCACCTTGGGTGGTCATGACCCCGTTGACGACACGGGCATTGTGGGTTGCTGGCCGGCCACACCAGCACAACGGCATGACGGGCGGTTTGTCGAGACGATCACACAGCTCCACCAGACGCCGGGACCCGGGAAAGAGCTCGGTTCGAAAATCGGCGAGAATGCCGAAACAAAAGACATCGATACCCAGTTCGTCAACGACCCGGGACAATTGGTCGATCTGCTCGGGGCGATAGAACTGAGCCTCATCACATATCAGATAGTCAACCCGAGTGCCGGTCGTGAGGGTCGCCACCACGTCGTCATAGACATCGATGCCATTGACGTCACGGGCCGTGGCGGACAACCCGATCCGGGACGTGATCATCGTCTGACCAGATGATCCGTTGTCTGGCGGATCGCTCCTCCGAGACGCCTCAGGACGTGACTCATCATCTTCTGAATCAATCTGGCCAAGGCTTTCTCGGTCCGAGGTGGCGTGCTCCGGGTCATCAGGTTGGCAACCGGCATGACCGGACCGGTCATGCATGGTGTACCGCATCCCCTGACGGTCGTGGGCCGACTGGCTGTAGTCGAGCTGCAGCGCCAAGGTGGATTTCCCCGAATCCATCGGTCCAGTGTAGAAAACAAGCTCTGCCACGGGATCAGCCTTCACAGTACAGAAGAGGAATGAGCATTTCATCATCCGTGAGCGAACCGTGCATACCGATCAGGGACATCTCCCTGGGCATCTGACGGGTCATCACCGCCCACTGCCCCCTCATGAATGCCAGGACGTCTCCCAACCGATTGCGCATCGCCGGGTCCCACTTCCCCAGAAGCCCCATGTGCAGGGCCTGGTCGGCGGTGAGGACCATGGCTCGATCGGCGAGGATGGAACGCCACCGCTCGGCAACCTCATCTGGGTGATCGGTGTAGACGTGTCGGGTACGTGGCTCCCCGCCCAGCTCATTGACGTCGGCCAGCAACCCGGCCTGGTCCTCGGCGATGATCATGTGGTCATCCGGCACATCGACCATGCCATGATCGGCGGTGACGACGAGTGCGCTGTCTGGCGTGAGCACCTCACCAATGGCCTCGACGAGCTCATCGGTCCACGTGAGACGACGTCGCCACTGCGCCGAACGGCATCCTGAGCCATGCCCGACGTGGTCGAGGGATCGTTCATAGACATAACTCACCGAGGCAGTCGTGCCGCGCAGGGTGTCGGCAACCAGTTCGGCACGCAGGTCGATGTCGTCCTCATCACGAACCGAGAGGTACCGCGGACCGCGCAGCCCAGACTGGGTGAGTCCAGACGTGACGAATCCGGTAGGGCCGATGCTGAACGTCTCCACACCGTGCTCGGCGAGACGCTCGAAGGCGGTGGGACGGGCCTGCATGGTGAGCGGATCGGGGCCATTGGCCCAGCTCAGGGCATTCATGATCGGCCCCTCTGGGGAGCGGAAGGTGTAGCCCAGGGTGCCATGGTGCCCCGGCTCCATCCCGGTACCCAGGCAGGTGAGTGAGGTGGCCGTCGTGGAGGGTACGGCACAGGTCATGTCGGGTATCGAGTTCATCCGGGTGAGGAACGGTGCCAAGCTGGCATGTTCCTCCACCAGGTTCCTGCCCATCCCGTCCACGAGCATGACCACCCAGTGACGTGCCTGCGGCAGGGCAGCCATCGGATCGGCGGGTGCACTGCGTCCGGACCATTGGCGATCGTCAAGGCCAAGGCTTCGAGCCACAGCTGGCATCACGTCAGCCAGACAGTGACCGCCGTAGCGCGGCAGGACGAACTCGTCGGGAAGCTCGACGAGGTTGTCCATGGCCGACGAGTTGGCCGATGGCTCATCGAATCGATGGGTGGGGACATTGGAACTCACCGCGCCATTTTCCCACGTCTCCAGGCAGATGGGCCACCTCGCACAATCATGCGGCCGCTGGTGCACCCGAGGCGGTGAGTCGATGGTCACCGCTCCCCCGCCCCGGCATCGACGGAAGGTTCTCGAGAGTTCCCGGCACACACGACGGGCCGGAGACGACTATCGTCTGTGTCATGTCCGACCGCCCGTTCATCGGAGCCCGCATCGAGGACGCCGTGCACCGGCGTCTGGGTGCGGTATTGACCAGACGCGATTGGAAACCACTGCTCATACCGTTTCGCGGCTACGGCTCACAGAACCACATCCGCATCCTGGCCCGCGTGATCCTGGCCCCACACGAGATCGCCGAGGACCCGTCGAGCTGGTACGACTCCGACATGCTCGTGCGACGTGGCTGGCGCAACTTCGGTGCCGTGCCAGCCCCCCAGGTGAGGATCGAGATCGAGACTGGTGGGGCCTGCATCATGGCACGCACCGACCGACTCGGGTACTTGGATGTCCGGGTGCGCAACGAAGGGCTCGCCCCCGGCTGGCACGATGTCCTGCTGCGCACCGAGGAGGGACGCGAGACCAGCGCACCCATACTCGTCGTCGACTCGTCACAGACCTTCGGCATCGTCTCAGACATCGACGACACGGTGATCTCCACCTCGCTGCCGCGCGGATTCATCGCAGCATGGAACACCTTCGTCCTCACCGAGCAGGCCAGGCAGTCAATTCCCGGAATGGCTCGGATGTATCAGAAGCTGCTCGCCGAGCACCCCGCTGCTCCCGTGATCTACGTGTCCACCGGATCGTGGACCACATACCCGTTCCTCACGCGATTCCTCCGCAGACATGGGTATCCAACGGGTCCCATGCTGCTCACCGACTGGGGACCGACGAACACTGGCTGGTTCCGTTCTGGCCCCAACCACAAACGGCAGGCGCTGCGAGAACTTGCCCGCGACTTCCCCAACATCACGTGGCTGCTCGTCGGCGACGACGGTCAGCGCGACATCAGCCTGTACCAGGAGTTTGCCGAGCTGCAACCAGGTCACGTCCGGGCCATCGCCATTCGCCAGCTCTCCCCCACCCAGCAGGTGCTGGCACACGGCACGGCAGTCATCATGGAGGACGACGAACATGTGCAGTGGGTGCCTGATCCCGCCCCTCTGGTACGGGCTCCCGATGGCGACAAACTCCACCTGCTGCTCAAGGACGTACTGAGCTGAGCTGTCGTCGCGGAACCTTCCGACCGCCCGATTCGATGTCGCCCTGCAGCTGATTCCCCGGCCCAGGACCCACCAGTCACTGCCCCACCGGAGGTTTGCGTCCAGTCCATCTGGGATGTGGGGGACGGTGGCATCGGGCAAAAATTTCTCCGATGAGCAAGAATGGAACCTTGCCAACCCCCGAATCCATGCGGGGGCGGATCGACATGGGCAGGAGTAGGAATGGCCAGGAGGACGGCCGACGACGATCTCACCGAGAGCATCATCGATGTGGACGTCTCCAACGAGATGGAGAACAGTTTCCTCGAATATGCGTACTCGGTGATCTATTCACGTGCCCTGCCCGATGCACGCGATGGCCTCAAACCGGTGCAGCGACGCATCCTCTACTCGATGGACGACATGAACGTGCGTCCGGACCGTCCACACGTCAAGAGCGCCCGTGTCGTGGGACAGGTGATGGGCCAGTTGCACCCGCATGGGGACGCTGCCATCTATGACGCCCTGGTCCGGTTGGCGCAGCCGTGGTCGATGCGGCTGCCACTGGCCGATGGCCACGGCAATTTTGGTTCCCTCGACGCCGGCCCGGCCGCCATGCGTTACACCGAGTGCAGAATGGCTCCGGCCGCCCTGGCCATGGTGGAGGGGCTGGGTGAGGACACCGTCGATTTCGTCCCCAACTACGACGGCAAGGCAACCGAGCCGGGGGTTCTTCCGGCCGCTTTCCCCAACCTCCTCGTCAATGGCGCTTCTGGCATCGCCGTGGGCATGGCGACGAACATTCCCCCACACAACCTGGTGGAGGTCATCGCTGCACTGAAGTACCTGCTGAAGAACCCGGATGCGGATCTGGACAAGGTCATGCGCTACGTCCCCGGCCCAGACCTTCCCACTGGGGGGTCAATCATCGGACTGGACGGGGTGAAGAGCGCTTACACCTCCGGTCGGGGAACATTCCGGATCCGAGCACGGGCAACGATCGAGAAGGTCAGCCCGCGTCGTCAGGGAATCGTCGTCACCGAGCTTCCATACACCGTGGGCCCGGAGAAGATCATTGCCCAGATCAAGACACTGGTCCAGTCCAAGAAATTGACTGGCATCGCCGACGTCAAGGACCTCACCGATCTCAAGAACGGCACCCGTCTCGTCATCGAGATCAAGAATGGTTTCAACCCGGAGGCCGTCCTGGAACGTCTTTACAAGATGACGAAACTCCAGGACTCCTTCGCCATCAACACCGTGGCACTGGTCGAGGGACAGCCACGCACCCTTGGCCTGCTCGAACTGCTCAACGTCTATCTCGACCACCGACTCGAGGTCACCCTACGGCGTACGAAATTTCGCCTGGGGAAGGCGGAGGAACGTCTGCACCTCATCGAAGGACTGCTGCTGGCCATCGTCGACATCGACGAGGTCATCGCCATCATCCGATCCTCCGACGACACGGCGTCGGCTCGGGAGCGCCTCATGAAGGCCTTCGATCTGGACGAGCCCCAGGCCAATTACATCCTCGACATGCAGCTGCGTCGGCTCACCAAGTTCTCCCGCATCGAGTTGGAGTCGGAGAAGGACCAGCTCAGCAGCCAGATAGCCGAGTACACCAGGATCGTCACGTCCGACGACGAGCTGCGCAAGGTCGTCGCCGACGAGCTCACGGCCGTCTCCAAGAAGTACGGCACCCCGCGACGGACGGTCCTGCTGGGGTCCACCGGCATCACCGCAACCGACGTCCCGTTGGAGGTACCCGATGAGCCGTGCTGGATCCTCATGTCGGCCACTGGGCACCTGGCCCGTATCGACACCGTCGACCCACTGCCACAGGATGGCCCGCGCGCCGACCATGACGTCATCACCTCGGCAGCACGTACCACGACTCGCGGCGAGTTCGGTGTCATCACCTCGGCAGGACGTCTGATCCGAGCACGCGCAATCGACCTGGTGTCGCTTCCCGCCACGGCGACGGCACCCTCGATGTCCGGAGGATCCCCCCTCACCGATCTCATCGACCTGGACGCTGGAGAACGCGCGTTGGCAATCGTGAGCTTGGACGGGGGCGGCCCGGAGCTGGCACTGGGCACTCGTCATGGCGTGGTCAAGCGAGTGAATCCGGAGCTGCTCAGCAGGGATTGCTGGGAGGTCATCACGCTCAAGGGCGACGACGAGGTGGTCGGTGCCGTACAGACACACGGCGATGCCGGGGAGCTGTGTCTCATCACCCGAGGAGCCGCGTTGCTGCACTTCCCGTTGGCGTCGGTTCGGTCGCAGGGGCGCCTGGGTGGCGGAGTCACCGGTATGCGTTCTGCGGACCCGGTCATCTGGGCCGGGGTCGTGTCCGATCCCGACTCGGTCGTCGTGACCGTGGCCGGGCACGATGCCACGTCCGGTGCGACTGGATCGGTGAAGGTCACCGCATTCGAGGCCTACCCGGGCAAGGGACGAGGAACCAAGGGCATGCGGTGTCATCGGTTCCTCAAGGGTGAGACGGCCCTGGTGCAGGCCTGGGCAGGGGCGAGGCCTGCAGTGGCCTGCAGTCCCAAGGGCAAACCGGTGGAGCTGCCGGAGGTCGATTCCCGACGTGACGGTTCGGGCACCAGCGTCGCGGCGTCGATACTCGCGATCTCCACACGGTGCTGGTCACACCCGACTGCCTCTGATCCAGGTGCTGCCGAGAAGACCGCAGTGGAGGCACAGCCCCGTTCGACTGCGGGCAGCGCCATCAGCACCGACGGCCCCGGCAGCCCTGACACCGCCAGTGGTCCCGGCAACGATGGTCCGACCCAGAGGACGAGGCACGAGACCGAGCAGCCGGACCTGTTTGACGAGTGATCCGGTTTCCATCTTTGACGAGTGATCCGGTTCATCGTCATGCACGGTGGACCCCAGACACAGGGGCGTACAGCACAGGGGCGTCGTCGTTACTGTGAATGCTGATGGACCCACGGGGCGTATGGGCCAGAGTCGTCGTTGCTGCCGTGCATGGTGATGAACCCCATGCACGAGGACGTCGTGGCGGGGTGAGAACTGGGGGCTGCTGCGCACGGTGATGGAACCATGCACGGGGAGGTACGGCGCAGTCATTGTGCTGACGGCATAGTGAGGGCGAACCGGTGAGCACACGTTCTGCGGCACGAGTCGTTCCGGCCCCGCGACCCCATGCGTCGCCAGCCTCGCTACCGTATGCGTCTACCGTGCAGGAACCGCTCGGCAACCTACCCGGTACTCTCCTACTTGGGGGTACCCACGTGTCGTGTCCGTGCTGCCGTGCCATGTCCGTGCTGCGGGATCCTGTTCACTGGCCCAGACCTTGGATCTCGACACGACACCCCCGCACATACTCAGGCATCGATCTGCTCGCTGTCCAGCCGATAGGCACCCTCGACGATGAACTTCTTGCGGGGGGCGACTTCCTGGCCCATGAGCATTTCAAAGGTGTGCTCCGCCTCCACGACATCGTCGACAGTGATCCTCCGGAGCATTCGATGCCGCTTGTCCATCGTGGTCTCCTTGAGCTGATCGGCGTCCATCTCGCCCAGGCCCTTGTAGCGTTGCGGTTCCTTGAACCGCACACCTCTCTTGGCCAGTCGAGCAGCAGTGCGCTGGTACTCAGCGTCGGTGTAGGTGTAGATGTACTTCTCCATGCCCCGTTTGGGGTTGATGAGTTCGAACCGATGCAGTGGTGGCACGGCCGAGAAAACCCGGCCCGCCTCGACCATCGGTCGCATGTACTTGAAGAACAACGTCGCCAGCAACGTGCGGATGTGTGCACCATCGGAGTCGGCATCGGCCATGAAGATGACCTTGCCGTACCGAGCTTGGTCTATGTCGAAGGTCTTGCCGGAACCGGCACCAACCACCTGGATGATCGACGCACACTCGGCGTTCTTGAGCATGGCGCCAAGATCGGCCTTCTGCACGTTGAGGATTTTTCCCCGGATGGGCAGCAGAGCCTGAAACTCCGAGTCCCGTGCCACGTTGGCCGTCCCCAGGGCAGAATCACCCTCGACGATGAACAACTCGGTGAGGTCGGGATCGGAGGATCGGCAGTCCTTGAGTTTGGGAGGCAGGTGCGAGGACTCCAGGGCATTCTTGCGTCGCTGGTTCTCCTTGTGCGCCCGAGCGGCGACTCGGGCGCGCGAGGCATTGACGACCTTCTCCATGACGGTACGGGCCACCGGTTTGACGGCTGCCTTGCTCGACGTGAGGAATTCCGCCATCTCGGACTCGACGATCCGGCTCACGATCCGACGCACCGGCGGGGTACCGAGCACTTCCTTGGTCTGCCCCTCGAACTGCGGTTCGGCCAAACTCACGGTGACGACTGCCGTCAGCCCTTCCAGGACGTCGTCCTTGACGATGTCATCGGAACTCTTGAGCAGCCTGGTGCCCTCCAAGGATGAGGAGAAGGCCCGTAACAGTCCCTGCTCGAATCCTTGGACGTGGGTGCCGCCCTTGGGAGTGGCGATGATGTTGACGAAGGAACGCACCGTGGTGTCATAGCCATCGCCCCATCGAAGAGCGATGTCCACCTGGAGGTCACGATCAACGTCGGTGGGCGTCATGCCGCCATTCTCGTCCAGCATCGGGACGGTCTCGGTGAAGGAGGACTTCCCCTGCAACCTCATGACGTCATTGACCGGCTGGTCATTGGCGAGGTACTCGGCGAACTCCGAGATACCGCCGTCGAAACGCATCGTCTCGGAGACGGTCTCGAGGACATCGCCGGTCTGCGGATCAGTCTGGACGCCACGCTCGTCGGTGATGACGATCTCCAGCCCCGGGACGAGGAAGGCGGTCTGACGAGCACGGTCGGCAAGCTTGGACCACGACAGCTTGGCATCGGGCAGAAAGATCTGCGAATCCGGCCAGTAACGCACCCGGGTACCGGTGGCTCCCCGCTTGGCCTTGCCGATCTTGCGCACCCCGGACTCGGGGGTGAAGGGGGCATCGGGGCCGTCGCCGTCGAAGACGCCGGGGACACCGCGTCGGAAGCTCATTCCCCACACCGTGGACTTGCGGTCCACCTCCACGTCCAGACGAGAGGAGACGGCGTTGACGACCGAGGCGCCCACACCGTGAAGGCCACCTGAGACGTTGTAGGCGCCGCCGCCGAATTTTCCACCGGCATGGAGCTTGGTGTAGACGACCTCGACGCCACTCAGCCCAGTTCTCGGCTCGACGTCGACCGGAATACCGCGACCCTCGTCGGTGACGAGGATGGACCCGCCCTTTTCCAGGGTGACGGTGATACGGCGTCCGAACCCGGCCAAGGCCTCGTCCACACCGTTGTCGAAGATCTCCCACAGACAGTGCATGAGGCCGCGGGTGTCCGTCGACCCGATGTACATGGCGGGACGCTTTCGGACAGCCTCAAGACCTTCGAGAACAAGAATGTTTCTCGCCTCGTAGTCCCGGTCCGTCGCTCGTTTCGTTGCTGCCCGCGGTTTCGCTGTACTCGAAGCCGATCCACTCTGGGGCAATCCACTCTGGGTCGTCACAGTCCTCAATTCTATCGGGGTGGTGTTCCCACGTCGTTCTCGCGAACACGTCAAGTGTATCGAACTGGAATTCGATGTTCAAGTCCGAAATCGAACAGATGTTCCGTCCTTCGTGATTCTCATCCTTGATCGGGAGGCTCACTGGCTATGATGGAGAACATCAGATGTCACTCAGGTTGAGTTGGCATCCACAGCAAGCGTCAAGCGGTGCGGAACGCATGAGTGAATCATGCTTCCCACCGACAAGGACGAACCGTGGCTCAGGAATGTCAGGAGCGAATCGGGAACAAGCGATGGTGTCGTTGCGTTGCGACACCATATGCCAGCGTCAGAGGAGGAAGCCATGAGCACCATGATGATCGAGGACACCGCACTGACCACTGCGGATCGCTGCGACCGATGCGGAGCACAGGCTTACTACCGTGTCACGCTGAACAACGGCGGTGAACTACTGTTCTGCGCTCACCACGCACACATGCATGAGGACAAGCTCAAGCAGGTTGCCCTCCACATCCAGGACGAGTCCGCCAAGCTTCACTGATCAGTCCGGCCGCCCGATGAGGCCCCTGGGCAGGAATCACCGCAGCGACAGCCACCCACTCGCTGACGCTGACCCCCGCTGAGGTCACACTCCCCGAACCATGCGTTGCAGCGGGATCCCGCCCAAGGTGTTGTCCAAGGACCCTGCGGTGTGGTCCAGGCTGAAACCGTTCTTCTCGAAGAACCCGATGGCGTGCTCACTCGTGTTCAGCACCCAGACGAATGCCGGTTCCTGACCAATGGCGGTGCTCAAGAGCTCATCGGCCACTCCTTGCAGTCGTGCCCGCGGCATGACGTGGATGGTGGCAAGTTCCAAGGTGGTCGGCGCCTCTGCTGGTGGCATGCGTCGTGTCATGACAACCCCAACGATCGCACCGTCGTCATCAAGCACCCAGAACTGAGCGCCCTCATCGTAGAGCTGCCGCCACTGCTCAACCGTTGACTCCACCGCATCCTCACTCGTGAGTGCAGCAAGGACGTCGGCATCGATGGACCCAGCACCTATCTCGGCCAAACACTCGGACTGAACACGAGCTGCATCCGGAAGGTCCTCCCCGGTCGCCCTGCGCACCCGAGGATGTTGTGGCTGACGGTCGGCAACGCTGCATGATGTGTCCATGCCAGAAGCTTAGCCACACAGAGGCATCGCCGAGGCCATGAAGTGAAAACATCTCGGTACCCAAGAATCGTCCACGGCAGAGAATCTGAGGACTGGTCCTATCGTGGACACATGGGCTCTACATCCCGATCCACCCGGCACCTGCCTGGAGTGACCACCAAGCTCCTCACTGCCACCGCCATACTCATGGGGAGCGTGCTGGTGCTGCTCACCATCATGGAACTGACCCCGAGCCTCAACAACGCTGGTCTGGCAGCATCAGTCCTCCTGTCGTCCACCGCACCGTGGTGCGTCGTCGCCGCCCTTGTCGCACTGACAATGGCTTGGCTGGGCCGGCGCGCCGAGCGAGCCAGTCGTATCGCAGCCATACTCACCACGATCGGTCTCGTGCTGCCACTGACCGTATGCGTGACCACCCCGGTGACCGTGAGGCACGCTGGCGGGACGGCCAATCCTCTCAGCGCTCTGCACACAGCCTCGATGATCTCTCCACCAGATGAAGTCCTGCATGACACGCCCCGCAAGGGGCAGTCGATTCAGGTCTACCGACCCCACTCCCCCGGGCCACATCCGGTGCTGGTCGACATTCACGGTGGCGGTTGGAACACCGACGCGAAAATGCCAGCGGTACTGCGTTCCCTGGCTGACACTGGCTGGGTCGTCGTACGCCCCAGCTATCCGCTGTCCACTCCGACCAGAGCAACATGGGAGAAGGCTCCTGAGGCAGTGGCATGTTCCTGGGCCTGGGCAGGAACCCATGCCGACCGACTGGACGCCGACACCTCGTCAATGGTGATCATGGGAGACTCTGCTGGCGGGCAACTGGCCATCAATCTGAGCTACCAGATTGCCCAGGGCAAGGCGTCCACGTCCTGCGGCAAACTGCATGAACCAGCTGCAGTCATCGGACTCTACCCTGCCCTTGACCTCACCCAACTGGCCTCACTCAAGGCCTTGGGGATCAACCATGCAGCCACCGAGTACCTTGGTGGGACACCGGAGCAGTATCCTGACCGGTACCGCTACGCGAACAGTGTGACGTGGGTCTCACCCAAGGCACCGCGCACGTTCATTGTGCGCGGCGGACGCGACACCCTCGTCCCACCCTCCGGCACTGACAGGTTCGTCGCCAGAGCCCGTGCTGCCGGAGCTGACGTCACAGATGTGAAGATTCCACTGCTCGATCATGCCTTTGACTCACAGACTCGCAACTCGCTGGGATACCAGTCAACTGTTTCGGTGCTGAGAGCATGGCTGGCACAGGTGCGTTGAGCCTCGCCCCCGACGGCGATGCCGTGGTCCGTCAGGCCATCTGCATCCCCCGACATCGAGTAGCTGCACGACATGTCGCTCGCGATCATGTACGATCACTCAGTGCCTCGATCGGGAACTCATCGGCAGGCGTTGCGGCGGGAGTGTCAGACAGAGTTCGTGTTCTGCTATTTCACCGGCCGATAGGTGAAGCATTCGTCACTGGGCAAGCAGGGTGAGTGCACGTTCCCACCGCTTGGTGGCAGCAGCACAGCCACTCAGTACGTCGTCCATGTCGGCCACCTGACGTCCACTCGGGACGGCGACACGCCGTGGTCCGACACCGGCCATGCTCTGGGCAGAGTAAGCGCGACGCATGGAATCATGTGTGATGGGTGCACTGCAATTCTCACCGGGAGCGCAATCACCACGTGCTTCCTGCCAAGGACGCTCACCGTGGCTCAACTCGCCAAGAGCAGTGCCCGAGTTGTCAGCATAGTGGGCAAGGACCGCGTCAATACTGGCCTTCTGTTGGTCAGTGAGACGCACGTCCTCGTCAGCCATGACCGTGGTGTGGCGCAGACTCGGAACCACCGGGCCGTTCTTCCACGCCTCAATCCTGCCATCGAAGAGAGGCACCCCGTCCCATGCCAAGGACCACGCCTGGGCATAGTACAAGAGCTTGTGCATCTGTATTTCCCCAGAGAACTCATGCCTGGAACGGATGTGCGAAGCAATCTCGTATGCAGTGGTCATTGTCGCCCTCCCCCCGTGACCTTGTCATGTTCAAGACCATTGTTCCTGATTGTATCTCACGGAGAATCTGCTCAGTGAACTGTCACGGACAGGCTGCTCACCCACGTCAAAGCAACGCAGGTACTCGATCGCCACCGGCAACCACGAAGTGGAACGTATCGCTGAACTCCGAATCCTCCTCAGGCCAGGACAGCTCGGAGAACCCACGACCAGCGGTGTCGTTCCAGCTCGGTCCACTCAGTCCAAGTAGTCGCGCAGCACCTGGGAGCGACTCGGGTGACGCAGCTTGCTCATCGTCTTGGCCTCGATCTGACGGATCCGCTCACGCGTGACGCCGTAGACCTTGCCGATCTCGTCAAGGGTCTTGGGCTGACCGTCAGTGAGGCCGAAGCGCATCGACACCACGCCCGCCTCACGCTCGGACAAGGTGTCGAGGACGTCGTGCAGCTGCTCCTGCAGCAGGGTGAAGTTCACGGCGTCTGCCGGGACGATCGCCTCGGAGTCCTCGATGAGATCGCCGAACTCGGAGTCGCCGTCCTCACCCAGCGGGGTGTGCAGCGAGATCGGCTCGCGGCCGTACTTCTGGACCTCGACGACCTTCTCGGGGGTCATGTCGAGTTCCTTGGCTAGTTCCTCGGGAGTGGGTTCCCGGCCAAGGTCCTGAAGCATCTGGCGCTGGACACGGGCAAGTTTGTTGATGACCTCGACCATGTGCACCGGGATGCGGATGGTGCGCGCCTGGTCGGCCATGGCACGGGTGATGGCCTGCTTGATCCACCATGTTGCATAGGTGGAGAACTTGTAGCCCTTGGTGTAGTCGAACTTCTCGACGGCGCGGATGAGGCCGAGGTTGCCTTCCTGGATGAGGTCGAGGAAGAGCATGCCGCGGCCGGTGTAGCGCTTGGCCAGCGAGACGACGAGACGCAGGTTCGCCTCGAGCAGGTGGTTCTTGGCCACCACTCCGTCCTCGGCGATCCACTCGTAGTCGGCGCGATCGGCGTCGGCCACGCTGGCATCCGGATCACTCAACTGCTCACCGGCGAACAGTCCGGCCTCGATACGTTTGGCCAGGTCAACCTCCTGGGCGGCGTTGAGGAGCGCCACCTTGCCAATCTGCTTGAGGTAGTCCTTGACAGGGTCGGCGGTCGCACCGGCAACCATGACCTGCTGCTCGGGCTCATCGGTGTCGTCGTTGTCGGAGACGACGAAACCCTGCGCCTCCTTGTTGAGCTCCGCCTCGTCCTTGGCAGCCTGCTTGGGGTCGTACTTGGAATCGTCGATGTCGTCGAGGCTGCGCTTCTTGCCGCCGATGGTGAGGACGATCTCGTCACCCTCGCGCTTGGCTTCCACATCCACCTGGCCGGAAGCGGCCTCGGCGATCGTTGGGTCCTTCTTCTTGGCCGGGCTCTTCTTGCCAGTGCTCTTCGTGGACCGCTTGCGCGTGGTCGTGGTGGATTTGGTGGAAGCCTTGGTCGACGTCGTCGACGCCTTCTTCTTCGTAGCAGTCTTCTTGGCGGTGGTCGTCTTCTTCGTTCCGGAGGTCTTGGCAGCGGTCGCCGAAGTCTTCTTCGTCCCCGATGTTCTGGACGTGGTCGACTTCGTTGTACCGGTCTTCGCGGCCGTCTTGGATCCACTGGCCTTACCTGCAGACCCAGACTTGGTGGCCGAAGCGGAAGACTTGGTCGTCCTTGACGCACTGCCACGACGTGTGGTTGACGACGTCGACGTGCGCTTCCTGGTCGTCTTGGTGGGCTTCGCCTCCTCGTCGACAGCGGACTTGCTGGTGCTGGACGTGGAACGAGACGTCACTGCGATCCTCTCGAAGGCGGACAGAACCTGTTAAGGGCACACGAAAGCCCCGAGGGCGTCAAGTGCCTTGTCACATTGTGGCACCACAACACCTGCATTGCCAAATGGGAGGCGAAACCTGCCCCAGTCGTAGCACGCGAACCAGGCAACTACGACTGTGGTCTTAACCTCCCGTACTTCGCGCTACCAAGGGCTCTCATACCCGAGCAGGGAATGACGCGGACGTCATGACGCGTTTGTATGGATGTCGCAGGTTGAAAACTGCTGAAAGGCGGAACTCATGGACACCAAGACTCGCGTCCGTACCACTGACGGAATTGATGGCAAAGACGCTGTTGGCCTGTATCTGGAAGGAATCGCCAAGACCCCACTGTTGAGTGCTGCCGATGAGGTGATGCTCGCCAAGCGCATTGAGGCCGGACTGTTCGCCCAGGCCGTCCTGGACGGAACCGTGGAGACGAAGGTCGAGGCCAGCACCGAGGAACTCCAGCAGATCGCCGAGGACGGCGAGGCTGCGATGGCCCGGTTCGTGCGCGCCAACCTTCGTCTGGTCGTCTCCGTCGCCCGCAAGTACGGCCGCTCACGGATGCCGCTGCTGGACCTCGTCCAGGAGGGCAACACCGGTCTCATCCGCGCGGTCGAGAAGTTCGACTACGCCAAGGGCTTCAAGTTCTCCACCTATGCCACATGGTGGGTGCGTCAGGCGATCAGCCGTGGCATTGCCCAGCAGGGACGCGTCGTGCGGCTGCCAGTGCACGTTGCCGAACAGGTCAACCAGGTGTCGGCGGCACGACGTGACCTGGAACGCGAACTGGGTCGCGAACCCGAGCTCTTCGAGATCGCAGAAAAACTGGACCTCACCGAGGAGAAGGTTGCCGAGCTCGTCACCTTCGGCCGGGACCACGTCAGCCTCGACGCACCTGTGGAGGACGACGGTGACACCAGCCTTGGCGACCTCATTGCCCGTGAGACGGCACCCGGCCCGGACTCCATCGTGCTCGACGCCGAGGATCGCACCCGGCTCGAGGTGATGCTGCAGGATCTCGACCAGCGCTCCGCAGACGTCGTACGTCGTCGTTATGGACTGCTCGACGGACGTCAGGCCAAGCTCGCCGACATCGGCAAGGTGTGGGGCATCACCGCTGAGCGGGTGCGTCAGATCGAGCGGGCTGCCCTGGCGACGATGCGTGAGGCCAACCAGGAGGCCATGGCTGCCTGAGACACCTCACGCAGCCTGAGCCCGGACATCCTGCTGGATTCCGGGTTCGGGTTCTTGGGCGTGTGACCCCGATGTCCTGAGCATCAATGTCATGGCACGGATCTGGATCATGACAGGGACAGGGCCGTGCCACATGAATGTGTCACGATCACCGCGTGGGAGCGCCGAAGGGTGAACCCTGATCGGCCACGTCCACGACACGTATGACCCCTTCCTGGGCACACGAGGCAATGAGTCGTCCATTCTGGATGAGCCGTCCCATGGAGAATCCGTGGGACCCCGAGGCACTCGGCGAGATCTGGTCGTAGAGCATCCACTGATCCGCGATGCCCTTGCGATGGAACCACATGGCGTGATCGATTGACGCCGGACTCACCGTGTGACCGGCCGGCAATGCTGGCAGGTGCGGCAGGATCGCCGCGGCCATGAGACTCATGTCCGACAGGTAGGCGAGGATCGCGCGATGGGTAACGGCGTCATCGGGAAGCGTACTGCTCGCCTTGACCCACAACCGCATGTGGGTTGCATGGTTCTGATGGTGGTACGCGCTGCCGTCACCGGCGTAACGCACGTCGAGGGCATCCCACTCTGTGCCCATGGGCATGGCGCGTCCCATGGCAGCCGCCATGGCTTGGGCCAGGGTCGGGCACTCCTCGGGATCCGGGACGTGTGACGGTTTGCGATCACTGTGGTCCAGTCCTTCCTCGGAGGTCTTGAACGACACCTCCGAGGTGAAGATCACTCGGCCGTGCTGACGGGCGTCAACACGACGCGTCGACAGGGTCCGTCCATCCCGCAACCGCTTGACGTCGTAGATGATGGGCGCGTCGTTGCGTCCGCCATGCAGGAAGTACGCGTGCAGGGAGTGGACCTTGCGATCCTGCACGGTACGGCACCCAGCGACGAGGGACTGCGCCAGAACCTGACCACCAAAGGTACGTTGCCAGGTCGTCTCAGGGCGTGGCCCCCGGAAGAGGTTGGGCTCGAGCACCTCGAGATCGAGCAGGTCGAGTAGTTCTGCAGTCGTTGATGGCATGGATCAACTCTGCCACCACCCAGGCAATCGTGGTCAGGATTGGGACCGAACCTGCCCGATGGCCTGACGAATTCGCTTGGGAGAGACCGGGATGTGGGTGCGCAGCCGCTGGGCGAAGTACTGCACGCGAAGCTCCTCGATCATGAATCCCACCTCCTCCACCTGGGCAGGAAGCCGGCCAGCAGGCTGTTCGGCGCAGAGCTCGTCGTACTCGCCGAGCAGGACGTCGATCTCATCCATCTGGGTGGCGTCCCTGCCCGGGTTGAGCAGCAGCGACTCCGCGCGCACGACGACGGCATCCATCCACCGCGACATGTAGCCGAACCACGGGTCCGGGGTGGCCGAGACGAAATTGCAGAACACCAGATCCTCGAGTTGGGAGGTCATGTCCGCACGTGCCGCCCCGTCGGGCAGGCTCAGCAGTGCTCGTCGCGCCCCGGCATGGGACTGGAGGATCCGCGATGTCTCCTCGACCACCTGGGCCATCCGCTCGGCCTGGTCCTGCCGCACCTGAAGTGCCAGGGAGTCGAAGGCCTTCTCGTCGCGGATGGTGGCGATCCCGTCACTGTGTTTCCTGGCCAGGGAGTCGACCGTCTTGAGTCGGCAGTCCGTCAACAGATCGGGCACCGAGGGGTACGGCGAGTCGGCCAGGGACAACTTGGTGGCGTTCGACATGTGTGCCACGACCCACTTGGTGGGGTCGGGAAGGCAGAGCATCAGCAGACGGACGACTCCTTGACCGTGACTCTGATCTGCTGCAGTGCGGGTCTCCTTGACAGCGGTGCCCACCCCGTCGCGCTCGTCGACCAGGCACGGGTATCCGACGGCATCGACCCCAGCACGTCGCACGTCCACGTGTGACGGCACGGCACCGAATTGCCAGCTCGTCGCACCGTGAATCTGCTTGGTTCGGGCTGCCTTCGTCAACGTCTTGGCTATCTTGGGCGCCAGATCCACCTGCAGTTGACCCAGATCCTCCGAGTGAGCCATCTTTCGGGGCTGGGAGGTACGAGGCCGCTGGGACTTCTTGACGTTCTTCGATGCCGCTGTTCGGTGACCGGACCCGTCGAGCACCTCGAACCCCACCCGCAGGTGTGACGACAGATTTTCTGGATGCCAGTCGGAGTCCTTGATGGAGACACCGGTGAGAGCGGTGAGAGCGCGGGCAAGTTCGCCGGTGAAATCCTTCGTGTGGTCGGCGCCGTTGTCGGCAAGCCAGAGCAAGGCCGCACGGGCACGATCAGGTGCTGGGACGAGCTGGGTGCGAATCTGTTTGGGCAGACCGCGTACCAGTTCGGTTGCCAGTTCCTGACGCAGCCCGGGAACCTGCCAGGTGAACGGTTCCCGAGGTACCTGGCCCAGCAAAGGCAAGGGAATCTGCACCGTCACTCCGTCATGACCGGATCCCGGCTCGAAGACGTAACGCACCGGCAGGTCGAGGTCTCCCACCTGCCATGTGTCGGGAAACTGGTCGACCGCCACGGCTCCGGGCTCGATGAGGTCGTCCACGGTGAGGTCGAGCAGATGCTTGTCGTCCTGGCGACGCCACCACGCATTGAACTGGCTGCCCGAGACGATGTCACTGGGGATCCGCTGATCGTAATGGTCGTACAGCGCCTGGTCATCAGCCATGAGTCCGCGCTGCCGAGAACGATCCTCCAGCTCCTGGGCCTGGGCCACCACGGCGTCGTTGTTCCTCAGGAAGTCATGACGAGCACGCCAGTCACGTTCGACCAGAGCCGATTGGATGAAGATCTGTCGTGCCACCTGGGCGTCGATGCGTCCGTAATTGACGCGTCGATCCGTCCACAGCGGAACACCGTACAGGGTGGCGCGTTCGTTGGCCACGACCGAGGCGCTCGAGGCGGCCCAGTGAGGTTCGGAGAAGGAACGCTTGAGCAGGTGCGAGCCCACCTGCTCCACCCACTCCGGACGAATTGCCGCCACATTGCGCGCCCACAGTCGGGAGGTCTCCACCAGCTCGACTGCCACGACGAGTTCTGGCGGATGCTTGGCCAGAACCGATCCGGGATTGATGGCGAAATTGGAGCCCCGGGTGCCCAGGTACTCTCGCGGACCGGGACGTGCTCCCTTGCGTCGTGCCGAGGTGCGTGTCTCCGACGTCTTGAGCAGACCGATGTGCGACAGCAGACCAGAGAGCAGGGCGGTGATGATGTCTCCCACCTCGGCTGGCTCATCGTTGCGCCGCAGTTTGAGGTCCTTGGCGATACGTTTGAGTTGGCTGTGCAGATCCTGCCACTCCCGGATTCTCAGGTAGTTGAGGTACTCCGCACGACACATCCGCCGGAATGCCGAGCTGCCCATCGCCTTGCGTTGGTGGCGCAGATAGTGCCACAGCCGCACGATGGACATGATGTCTCCGCCATCATCGATGCCCTGCGATGGCGACGTGGATTCCCCGCTCCGTATGTGCTGGCCCCGTGTGCGTTGGCCCTGCGTGTGCTGGTCACGACCGGCATCCCGATGGTTCTTCCCACGCGAGTTCGCACGCTGTGCGGGTTTCACCGGACGAGTCCCGGTGTGGACGGTGTGGCGCAACGGCCGTCCGGCGGTGTCGGTGGCAGCGACGGCAGCTTGGGCCGTCTCGCGTTGCCGAATCGTCGACCAGTCGCCACTACGGTGATCGTCGGACCGATCGACCGCACTCAACGTCGTCTGCAGAGCAGCTTCGCTGGTGAACCGGCGATGAAAACCGTCCGCCTCGTCTCGCTTGTCACTGGGGCGTTCTCGCACGTCCGGAATGGACAGCGCGGAGACGATGATGAGGATTTCCCGCAGACATCCCCGTCTGGCTCCCTCCAGGATCATGCGTCCCATACGAGGGTCGATGGGGATCTGGGCGAGCTGATGACCGACTCTGGTGAGTCGTGGGGTGTCGTGGTGGCCCGAACGCAGCGCTCCGAGCTCGTCGAGAAGTCGCAGACCATCATTGATCTGGGAACGATCCGGGGTCTCCACGAAGGGAAAGTCGTTGATCGCCCCCAGACGCGCCTGGGCCATCTGCAGGATGACCGAAGCAAGGTTGGTGCGCAGGATCTCCGGCTCGGTGAACTCGGGACGGGTCTGGAAGTCCTGCTCGGAGTACAGCCGGATGCAGATTCCCGGAGCGACACGGCCACACCGTCCGGCGCGCTGGTTGGCACTGGCCTGGCTGATGGGCTCGATGGGCAGACGCTGCACCTTGGTCCGTGAGGAGTACCTGGAGATGCGGGCCGTCCCCGGATCGATGACGTAGCGAATACCGGGCACGGTCAACGACGTCTCGGCAACGTTGGTGGCCAGGACGATGCGTCGCCCCTGGTGCGCCGTGAAGACCCGATGCTGTTGGGCAGCGGAGAGCCTGGCGTACAGCGGCAGGATCTCCGTGTTGGCCAGGGCCAGGTCTGCCAGGGCATCGGCGGCGTCTCGGATCTCGCGCTCCCCGGCCAGGAAGACGAGGATGTCACCCGCGCCCTCCCGGCTCAGCTCAGTGACGGCCTGACAGATTCCCGTGGGCTGGTCAATGGCCTCGGCCGGTTCTTCGGGGTCGTCGGGCTGGGTCTCCAGGGGGCGGTAGCGCACCTCGACCGGATAGGTGCGTCCGGAGACCTCGATGATGGGGGCATCGTCGAAGTGTGCACTGAATCGTGCCGTGTCGATGGTGGCCGAGGTGATGATGACCTTGAGGTCGTCACGCCTGCTCAGCAACTGTTTGAGGTAGCCCAGCAGAAAGTCGATGTTGAGGCTGCGCTCGTGGGCCTCGTCGATGATGATGGTGTCCCAGGCTCGCAGGTCGCGGTCATGGGAGATCTGGGCGAGCAGGACACCATCGGTCATGACAGTGAGAGCGGTGTCACTGGTGGTGTGCCGGGTGAACCTCACCTGGTACCCCACTTGGTTGCCGAGTTCGACGTCCATCTCATCGGCAACTCGCTCGGCGACCGTGCGCGCAGCGATACGGCGCGGCTGGGTGTGGGCGATGCGGGTACGCCCCAGCCCCAGGCAGATCTTGGGCAGCTGGGTCGTCTTGCCCGAACCGGTTTCACCAGCGACGACGACCACCTGATGACTGGCGATGGCCTCAGCGATCTCGTCGGCATGCTCGCTGATGGGAAGGTCTGGGGGAAAATCGATCGTGCCGCCATCGGGCAACGTATTGCGCAGGGTAACAGCCATGACCGAACAAGTTTATCGCGTGACGGGGCACATCTGGACGATGCACGAGCAGCGACGATGAGGAGGTCCCTGGGGCGCCCCGGATCGGTACCTGCCGCAGGTCGGGTCAGTGCCTGCCGTAGGCGGAACGGGGATGGCGCCGTGGTGGCGGTGTGGATCCGACCGTCACACACCGCCACCAGCGTTTCATCAGTGAACGATCCCCAGTGGGCACTTGGCGTGTGCCATGATGCCGCGGGCCACTCCCCCAGCAGTCCAGCCGAGCAGTGGGTGCTTGTTGACGCCGATGATGAGTTGATCGACGGTCTCCGACAAACTCACCAGTTCGTCGACAGGTTGCCCGGTGAGCACACGTCGATGACACGACACCTCCGGGTAGGAGCTGACAACTGGATCGGCGATCTCGGCCAGACGTTGATCGAGTTCGCTGATCATGCGTTCCATGGACTCATCGGTGAGCTTGTAGCCACCGGTGGCACCAGCGGGCAGTGGTGGGGTCACGGTGACGACTTCCAACTCGGCGTCATAGCGCTTGGCCTGGTCACAGGCGAATGTCAGGGTCTTGGTGTTCGAGGTCTGCGGCCCCACGGCAATGGCGACCTTGTGCTTGTCGCCCACGGGGTGTGGTGTGGCAGCCTGGGAGATGACGATGACTGGGCAGGATGCCATTCCGGCGATGGCCACCGACGTCGAGCCGACGAACATGCGCTCCAACCCACTGGTGGCACGGCGTCCCACGACGATGAGTTCGGCCTTCTCGGAGCGGTCGGCCAGCAGGGCTGCCGGGTTTCCGACGATGACCTCGCCATGAATGCGTTCCTTGTCGAGGCCCTGTTCCAAAGCAACCTTGATGGCGTCCTCGACGATGGCCTGCCCCACCTCCTCCAAGGCCTTGCGGTCATAGGCAAATCCCCATGCCCCGGCAACGCCATTGTCGTCCACGGCATGGATGATGAGCAGATCGGCACTGCGCGCCTTGGCTGATCCGGCAGCGAACTTCGTGGCTCGCAGGCCGTCCTCCGACCCGTCGACACCGGCAATGACGACACGTTGCGTCCTGTTCTCAGTCATCTTCGTCCTTCCTCGGCAGGTCAACCACAACCGATCATTGGTCGTCGGGTTCGTCGGAACTGACCGCCCGACCACTCAGGGAGGTTATCGAGATGGTCATCACATTACGCCGAACACCGGGTGCCCACGTGAGTTTCGGTGCTCCCGCCGCCACGACAGCGGCCTCATCGGGGTAGCTGTTCACGGACTGGACCGTTCCCCGGGCGACGACGTCCCACCCGGTGTGGGTGGCCTCGTCGAGTTCATCCACCTCGAAGGCGATCCGCTGGCCCACCCCGATACGGGCCATGGGGGTGTTGGGTGCGATTCGCATCACCAGCGAATGACCAACGACATGGTGTGTCACTGGCATGAGTTCGATGTCGTCATCCTGGGTCCAGGCGAGTCTGCCGGCGGAGCGAGTCGACAGCAGTTCCAGACACTCCTCCTCACTGAGGGTGATGAAATGTCCGATACCCAATCCTGGCTCCTCTCCTGTTGCTCACACAGTAGCGAAGTGCGATGGCCGAATCGAACGGGTTTCTGTCCACAGTGATGTGCTCACATACGTTCTCGACGAAAAGCAGCAGTCAGGTCCAGTCCTCGGTGTCCCTGTCGAACGTCGTGCGTCCGTGCAACTTGCGTGCGAGTTCGTCGTCGATGCCGTCGGACAGCTGCGACATGATGCGCACTGCCCGGTGCAAATGTTCTGGTACGAACGGTTTGGCCATGAGCGACATCGTGACGAGAACACGGTCCTGGTGCAGGGCGAACCGCCCGTAGCGTGACTGAACGTTGAGGTCATTGAGTACTTCCACGGCCCGGGAACGTCCGTCGACGTCATGGACGATGACGGAGAACAGCAGGAGCTCCTCCCCATCGCTGGTGGCTCGGATGAACACCATCGTCGATCCCACACGGATTGCGAAGTCGCCCTCCTCGTCACGGAACGGTGGGTGGCCGAACATGGTCGTGAGTTCGTCGGCGACCTGCTGGGCCAACACTGGTCCGTCGAGCTCACTGTCGTCCTGTGGTTGCAGGACCTCAGCAAGCTGGTCTGGAGCGAGGAACACCGGGTGCTGGACGCTGAAAATCGTTCGCAGTGTGGTCACGGCGAGTTCTGCCACGTCATGACAGTCGTTCTGCGAGCTGAGAACCCAGAAATCGCCATGTGCCAGGGCCTCCTCGTGCGCGGGATTCCCAGTGCGGTTGAGCCGCCCATCGTTGGGCAGTTCCTCCTCGTCGGGAAGCTGCCACCCCAGGCGGGTCATCTCCTCGACCTGCGGCTGGGTCAGCTGGGACGAGGGGCCCAGATGGGCGTTGCTGGAGGCTTGCAGCACGATTCGCGCATCGTCGCGAGGATCATCAGGATCGATCTGGACGAAGCGGACATAGGGAACCATCTCATCGCGCAACGACGGCGTGCCAATGGTGAGGCTTCCGTTGTCGTCAATGACGGAAACCACCTCGGCAAGACGCTCGGTGAATTGTGCCCACGCTTGCTCGATACTCCGATCAAGATCGAAATCAAAGTCCGCTGGCTCATCCATGCCTTCAACCTAGCAAGACTTCTTCCCCGGGATTCACCGGTGGTGGGAGAACTGCCCGTCTGGACGAACGACGACCTGCTCGACGTCCCGGCGCACTCCGAAAATCCAGCGCACCCCGAAAATCCCTGCTCCCGATGGTGGGCCGTGGCGGTGGGGCCGCCTCCTGCGACCGGTGCTCCCCGTTCAGCTCGGAGATGCACATGCCCGAGACCGGGAAAGGGGCGACCCGAGCTGATCTCTCGCTGGGCCAGACACCCTGCACACGCACACGCATGGTCGAGCGTGGAATCGACCGTCACCAACCGCCGTGGCGATGGTTACCCTTGCGCAGGCCCAGAACAGGGCGAGATGGCCATGTACTGCTCTCCTGGGATGACGGCCACTTCGTGATGACAAGTCCTCGCACTGCAGACAAATGGGGTGCTGGAGTGATTCATCATCACCCCAGCACCCCGAAACCTCATCCTCTCAGCCACCTCAGCCAGAAGACGTCATGGCATGAGAGTTACTCGGAACATCAGCTGCATCCGCTGGTGGATCCGCAGCTCTCGCACACGTAGCAGGACCCGGATGGGCGCATCTTGGTACCGCAGGTCATGCACAACGGAGCATCAACAGCCATACCAGTCATCTCCTCGACCAGCTCAGCGCTGGTGTGAGCATTCTCGCCCTGGGCAGCTGCGCTGGGATCAGGATCGAACAGTCCGGGCTGATTTGCCCCATCCTCGTGCACCTGCACTCGATCGGCTGGGGTCGATTTCAACGACTCGGACTCGATGAGTTCGGCGTCCTCGTCCTCGAATTGGTACGACCCGGTCTCGACGTACTGCGCTCGTTCAGCGGCGGTGTAGATGCCCAACTCGGCACGCTCATCGAAGTCGAGGTAGTCAAGGGCGAGGCGGCGGGCAATGTAGTCGATGATCGACTGGGCAATTCGAATGTCCGGATCATCGGTCATGCCGGCTGGCTCGAACTTGAGGTTCGAGAATTTCTGCACGAAGCTCTCAAGCGGGACGCCGTACTGCAGACCGATGGACACGGAGATGGAGAGGGCATCCATGACTCCTGCCAAGGTCGATCCCTGCTTGCCCAGCTTGAGGAATATCTCACCGAGACGACCGTCGTCATAGGCTCCTGTTGTGAGGTAACCACCAGCACCAGCGACCTGGAAGCTCGTGGTGCGACCCGCACGGGACTTGGGAAGCCGTTGACGGCGCGGACGGTACTCGACACGCACCTCTGGCTCGGGAGTGGCGTCCTCCTCATCCTTCTTGTCGGAGAGCGGCTGGCTCACCTTGCAGTTGTCGCGGTAGACGGCCAATGCCTTGAGGCCGAGTTTCCAGCCCTGCATGTAAACATCGGCAATGTCCTCGACGGTTGAGCTCTCGGGAAGGTTCACCGTCTTGGAGATGGCACCGGACAGGAACGGCTGGACAGCGGCCATCATGCGCACGTGACCCATCGGGGCGATGAACCGAGCGCCCATGGCACAGTCGAAGACCTCGTAGTGTTCCTCGGCCAGGTGCGGGGCATCGATCACCGAGCCGTGCTCCCTGATGTGCTCCACGATCTCGGCAATCTGCTCGGGGGCATAGCCCAGATTTGTGAGTGCCCGCGGAACGGTCTGGTTGACGATCTGCATCGAGTCACCGTCAACCATTTTCTTGAACTTCACCAAGGAGAAATCCGGCTCGATACCGGTGGTGTCACAGTCCATCATGAAGCCGATGGTCCCGGTGGGCGCCAGCACCGAGGCCTGCGCATTGCGGTAACCGTTCCGGTCGCCAATCTCGATGACCTGATCCCACTCGGCCTTGGCAGCGGCGAGTACGGCCTTGTCATTGGTGTGCAGTGGCTGGACGTCGGCATTGGCATCACGGTGCTTGCGCATGACGGCCTTGTGAGGCTCGGTGTTGGCGGCATAGCCCTCATAGGGGCCGACAATGCCAGCGAGTTCAGCGCTACGCCGGTAGGCCACACCCGTCATGAGCGAGGTGATGGCAGCAGCCAGGGCTCGACCACCGTCGGAGTCGTAGCCCAATCCCTGGGCCATGAGCAACGCACCAAGATTGGCGTACCCGATACCGAGCTGCCGGAACTTCCGGGTGATCTCGGCGATCGACTCGGTCGGGAAATCTGCGAAGCAGATGGAGATGTCCATGGCAGTGATGACCAGCTCGACTGCACGACGGAACTTGTCGATGTCAAAGACATCCTCATCCAGGAACCGCAGCAGGTTGAGGCTGGCCAGGTTGCACGAGGAGTTGTCCAGGCTCATGTACTCTGAGCACGGGTTGGACGCGTTGATGCGGCCGGTGTTGGCGCTGGTGTGCCACGAGTTGATGGTGTCATCGAACTGAATACCGGGATCGGCGCACTCCCAGGCGGCCTTGGCCACCTTGCCGAAGAGGTCGCGAGCGTCAACCTCCTCGATGATCTTGTCGGTGGTACGGGCCCGAAGCCCGAACTTCTCACCTTTCTCCACGGCATGCATGAAGTCATCACTGACGCGCACCGAGTTGTTGGCGTTCTGGTACTGCACCGAGTTGACGTCCTTGCCGCCAATCCCCATGTCGAAGCCAGCAGCGCTGAGGGCGCGGATCTTGTCCTCCTCGCGCGCCTTGGTCTCGATGAACTCCTCGATGTCGGGGTGATCGATGTCGAGGACGACCATCTTGGCAGCTCGGCGAGTGGCACCACCGGACTTGATGGTTCCGGCCGAGGCATCGGCACCCCGCATGAAGGAGACCGGCCCGGAGGCGGTCCCGCCACTGCTCAGCAGCTCCTTGGAGGAACGAATCCTGGAGATGTTGACTCCAGCGCCAGAACCGCCCTTGAAGATCATTCCCTCCTCGGTGTACCAGTGCAGGATCGACTCCATCGAGTCGTCCACCGAGAGGATGAAGCAGGCGCTGACCTGTTGTGGGCTGGCAGTACCGACGTTGAACCAGACCGGGGAGTTGAAGCTGAAGTACTGGTGCAGCAACAGCCACGTGAGTTCCTCGCCGAACACCGTGGCATCGGCATCGGTGGCGAAGTAACCATTCTTCTTGCCGGTGCTCACGTAAACCGCAACGACACGGTCGATGAGCGTCTTGAGGCTGGCCTCGCGCTGCACCGTGCCCAAGGCACCACGGAAGTACTTGTTCGTCACGATCGTGGCGGCATTAGCGCTCCAGAAATCGGGGAACTCCACCCCACGCTGTTCGAAGACGACCTCATTGGTACGCCAGTTCGTCTGGACGACGTCGCGACGCTCCCAGGTGACCTCGTCGTAGGGATGAGTGCCCTCAGTACTGAAGAACCGCTCTATGTGCAGCCCCTTGCGTCGAGAATTCGACGTGCGCGACGTGGCTTTGGTTTCGGTCATGACTCCCTCTGCTGTCTGGTGGTGGGTGGGGGTGATCTGTCGATCGGGCAGTTGACGAACTGCCGTGGAACCGTCAGAAAAGTGGCTGATGGGAAGATGTCGAGTACCGGTCCTCCACCGGGGTCTCGGCATCGTCGGCATTGGCTGTCTCATCACGCAGCCGATCAATCTCGTCGGCGAAGTCGTCGATCGAGTCGTAGTTACGGTAGACGCTGGCAAATCTCAGGTATGCGATGGGATCAAGATCACGCAGCGGCTTGAGGATGGCCACCCCGATCTGGTCGGACGGAATGGCAGCCATGCCGCGGGCGCGAAGCCCATCCTCGACACGCTGCCCGAGCACCGCGAGATCAGAGTCGTCGACCGGCCTGCCCTTGCAAGCTTTCCGCACACCGGCAATGACCTTCTCTCGATTGAAGGGTTCCTCAGTCCCATTGCGTTTGAGGACGGTCAACTGCATGCGCTCGATCGTCGTGAACCTGCTGCTGCAGACCGGGCACTGTCTGCGACGACGGATCGCCGTACCGTCCTCGCAGACTCGTGAATCAAGAACTCGGGAATCATCATGCTGGCAGAATGGGCATCTCACGACTCATCCTCCTTCACACCTGACGTCTCCGACACTCGAGAACACTACCTGCAATTCGCCGTGCATCAAAACTACAACCACAAGTTGTAGTACTACATCACCAGATGTCCACTAGATATGGTGTTTGCATCATCACTGTCGCGACACGCGTCAGCAGTCATGATCCCTGGCTGTCCACCCCACTGTCATCACTGGACGTCCAGAACGCTGACACCACACCTCGCCCATCTCGACCATCGGCAACAGCATCCAGCCGAACCACGGCCGTCACCGCACCAATGATCATGATCGCTGCGGCAAAAGCCATCAGGATGTCCCAGAACAACAATTCCCCTCGCCGGGGTCTTGCCTCCCCCACGGCAGCTGCCCTCGACACGACGATCGAGTCCACCGCGCCAGCGGATCGGTCTGCGACATCTGCATCGAAACCAGTCAGTGCAGCTGCCAGCTCCCTTCTGTCAAGACGGACGACCGGCTCGTACTCGATGTCACCCGCCTCGTCGTCCGGCCACGGGCCATGCACGACTCGGGATCCTTCCCTCCGCCGCAAACCCACAGTCAGACTGGAGGATGCACCAGCTCCATCACGATCTTCTGCGGAACCCAGAACACCCCACTCACGGGTCACCACGCTCATTGCACACCTTCCTCGTCGCCACGAAAGCAGCTGTCACACGCCAACACGTCACTTCGGCACCATGCGCCACAGTCAATTCAGACGGGACATCCGACTCAGCATCGAACGTCTTTGCGATTGAAGATTAGAACATCTATTCGACAGACGCAAGATGCGGCGACCTTGCATCTCTCGCCACCCCCGGAACCAGCACCATTGGGTGGCGGAAACGATCTCCTGGGCTCGAAAGCAGGTTCACACTCCAGTGAGACATTCCGGGAAAACACTCATGCGCAGGATCGAACACATGTTTGCTTTGCCGGGAGGTGATCGATTATCCTTGATGCCATGGAGCAGCACGAGCACCCCCATCGACAACTGGCTGGGACGACACCTGTCCCGACGCCCGGTGACGTCGTACCAGATCCGGCGATCCTCACACCGCGCCAGCGCAAGGTCTACGAGTTCATCGTCACCAACGTTGATGAGCGCGGGTACCCGCCGAGCGTGCGCGAGATCGCCGACCAAGTTGGCCTGTCCAGCACATCGTCAGTGCACTACCAGCTCAGGGCTCTGGAGGATAAGGGATTCATCCGGCGCGATCCCAGGCGACCACGGGCACTGGAGATCGTGGGGCACAACCGCCCTGCACCGATCACCACACATTCCATCCCCGTGAGCGACGGGGGTGATGCCGACTCGATCACCGTGCCGCTCGTCGGTCGAATTGCGGCTGGCGCCCCGATCCTCGCCGAGCAGAGCGTTGAGGACACCATGGCCGTGCCCACCCAGTTGCTCGGTCACGGTACGCATTTCATGCTGGAGGTTCACGGTGACTCCATGATCGACGCAGCAATCTGCGACGGGGACTGGGTGATCGTGCGCCAACAGCAGCAAGCCGAGAACGGCGAGATCGTTGCAGCACTCATCGACGACGAGGCGACCGTCAAGATGCTCTCCCAACACTCCGGGCACACCTGGCTGCTGCCACGCAACCCCGCCTACTCCCCCATCGATGGCGACCATGCCAGCATCATGGGCAAGGTGGTCGCCGTCATGCGCCGAATCTGACCCGCGATCTGGCACCCAGTACCGGCAAAACCACTACTGGGGCCCGATCACGATATGTAGGGTGGCCGAGACACTGGCGTTGCCGGTTTGCCCGACCAAGCGATGACCGGCCAATGGTGCAGCTGGTGCAGTGTCACCATGTGCCGTTGATCTGCCGCCTATTGCCCGAGTCGTCGCAAGGCTGCGAGTGTTGTCGACAGATCCGTCGTCATCCAGAACTGTGGCATCGACTTGCGCAGATATCCCGCGTATCGAGCCGTGGAAAGTCGGGGATCCAGAACTGCCACGACTCCCCGGTCGTCGGATCGACGAATGAGTCGTCCCGCTCCCTGAGCCAGCAGCAGCGCAGCTCGCCGCACGGAAATCGCCATGAATCCGTTCCCGCCTGCCTCCTCGACAGCTTGACTACGCGCCAGCACCAACGGATCATCCGGACGCGGGAAGGGAATCTTGTCGATGACCACCAGGCGGCACGTGTCGCCGGGCACATCGACCCCCTGCCACAGTGACATCGTTCCAAACAGGCAGGTCTGCGGTTCAGCAGTGAATCGGCGAGTCAATTCGGCGAGATGTCCCTCCCCCTGCCGCAGGATCGTCAGATCGTGCAAGTGCTCGCGAACGTACTGTGCGGCTGCCTCGGCATTGCGCTGCGATGCGAAGAGCCCAAGAGTCCGCCCTCCTGCTGCCTGGACGAGCTGCACCAGGGCATCCAGCACCTCATGGGGCATCTGATCGCGCCCGGGTCTGGGCAGGGAACGTCCCACGAACATGATCCCCTGCCGTGCATAGTCGAATGGCGAACCCACGTCCAGGCCCCGCCACCCCAACTGGGTCTCCATGACCTCCGGTGCCTCGTCGGCAATGTACTCCTGCGAGCTGAGTCCCACATCACGCGCCGCCGGTCCCAGCTCACCACCGATCTTCAAGGTCGCCGATGTGAGAATCGTCGTCGCAGTCGTCAGGACGTGCTGTCTCAGCAGGCCGGACACACTCAACGGTGCCACGTGGACGCTGCGTTCACCGCGTTCGGACTCCGACACCCACACGACATCCTCGGTTCGCAGGGCACAGACACGGTCCGTGATCTCGAAGATCTCCCGCATGGCGGCATGGGCCTGCACCCGATCCGGATCGGATTTCTCGTCCTCGTCCTGCGGATTCATCACCGACAGCGCCTGACGAGTCAGTCCTCGCAACGTCGTCGTGGCGATGAGCAACTGGGACTGTGGATCGGTGATACGTCCTGGCCGAGTGACCTCCAACGCTTCGTGCAACACATCGACCTGGTCAAGCAGATCAGCACCGAGATCATCGTCAAGCCAAGTGAGGCCTTGCCTTGCGACCGTCGAGAGGCGTCCCGGCCACAGATCGACCGAGGCAGCACCGGTGAACCGGTCAGCGACCTCATGCGCCTCGTCAATGACCACCACGTCATGCTCGGGCAGCAGGGTGCCACCATTCATGGCATCAATGGCGAGCATCGCGTGATTCGTGACGACGATGTCGGCATCACGGGCCCGTTCCCGGGCACGTTCAGCCAGACACTGTGGCCCGAACGGGCAGTTCTGCGCTCCCAGGCACTCGTTGGCACGCATCGAGACCTGATCCCACGCCTGCTGACTGTGGGCGGGCGCGTCGTCCCGATCGCCCACCCCGTTCTCTGCTGCCTGCTGCTCGGCCCACTGACGCAGGGCAATGACCTCGGCACCGAGTTCACTGGCCTGATCGGTGCCCTTGCCGTCCGATCTGGCCGCAAACGAGTCGGCGTCGTCGAGCAGCATGTCCTGATCCGGACGAGAAGAACCACCACGCACCTTGTGCAGACATGCATGGTTGTGTCGGCCCTTGAGGATTGCGGCTCGCGGTCGACGTGGCAGGACCTTCTCGGCTGCGGTGAGAGCGGCCGGGATGTCCTTGCCCGCCAACTGGGCCTGCAGCGCCAGGGTTGCCGTCGCCACCACCACGGCCTCATCGTCCAACACGGCATGGGCCATGGCCGGGGCAAGGTACCCCAACGACTTTCCAGTACCGGTACCGGCCTGCACGAGCAGGTGGATCTCCTCGTCAATCGCCCGATCTACGGCTTGGGCCATCTCCACCTGGCCAGAGCGCGGCGTTCCGCCGATGGCGTCAACCGCCACCGACAGTATGCGGGCGGACTCCTCGTGAGCAGACATTACCGGACCCCCACCGCACGAACCTCGGCTGCCAGCCCAGGATGCAGATCAGCAATGACGTGGGTCCCCTGCACACCGTGCTCCAACTCATGGATCGTGCCATGTTTGTGGATTCGATCGACGAGGTCCCCGCGGGAGTACGGGATGACGACGTCCACTCGCTCCTGGGGTGTGGGCAGGGCCTGCTCGACCTGGGAGATGAGCTCGGCAATTCCCTCTCCGGTACGAGTGCTGATGAACCGAGCACGCGGATGGCTGGCTCGCAGCCCAGCCAGGGTCACCTCATCGATGAGATCGATCTTGTTGAAGACGAGGATCTCCGAGACCTGGGAGATCTCGGAGGACTGTGGTCTGTCCTGCAGCGATCGCAGCACATCACGTACCGCAACGATCTGTCCGGAAGGATCGGGATCGGACGCATCGACGACGTGGACGAGGACGTCTGCTCCAGCGGTCTCCTCCAAGGTCGACTTGAACGCCTCGACGAGGTCGTGGGGAAGATGCCGCACGAAACCCACCGTGTCGGTGAGGGTGTAGACCCGACCGTCCTGGGTGGTGGTGCGCCGCGTCGTCGGGTCCAAGGTGGCGAACAGGGCGTCCTCGACAAGGACACCGACTCCGGTGAGCCGATTGAGCAGGGACGACTTTCCAGCATTGGTGTAGCCCACGATGGCCACCGACGGAATGCGATCACGCTCGCGACGAGCTCGAGTGGTGGCTCGTGTGGAATCCATCTGCCGGAGACGTCGCCGCAGCACCGTGATCCGATGGCCGATCCGACGTCGATCGGTCTCGATACGCGTCTCACCCGGACCACGACCGCCGATACCGGCGCCGCCGGCAGCTCGACCACCAGCCTGACGGGAGAGACTCTGCCCCCAACCACGCAGCCGCTGTTTCAGATACGTGAGTTGGGCAAGTTCCACCTGGGTCTTGCCCTCGGTGCTGCGAGCATGTTGGGCGAAGATGTCGAGGATGAGGGCCGTGCGATCCACGACCTTGACCCCCACTCTGTCCTCGAGGTTGCGCAGCTGGGCTGCGGTGAGTTCGCCGTCACAGATGACGGTGTCGGCACCGGTGGCACGGACCAGGTCTGCCAATTCGCGTACCTTGCCACTGCCCAGGTAGGTGGCGGGATCGGGAACGTCCCGACGTTGGACGATCCCTTCCAGCACCTGTGATCCGGCGGTCTCGGCCAGCGCCTTGAGCTCGAGCATGGCGTTCTCGGCATCCTGAACGGTGCCGGTGGTCCACACCGACACCAGGACGACACGTTCCAGACGCAGCTGTCGGTACTCGACCTCGCTGATGTCGGACAGATCGGTCGACATGCCGGGAACTCGGGTGAGCGAGAGCCGTGCCTCAAGATCGAACTGGTCACCGTCCGGGTCCCGCTGGTCGTCTGGGGCAGCCACGTCACCGAAGGGGAAATCCGGTGACTCGTGCTGAGTGGTCATCGGCTCACCGCTTCATCGGGAATGTGCACCTCTCCCTGGGCCACCAGCACGGCAGGGCCCGTGAGACTCGCCAGCACCTCGCCGTTCTGCGATTGCGCAAGTTCGACGGTGATGCGCCCGCCGGGCACGTCGACGCGCCACGGACCGAGATCTCCAGTACGGCGGGCCATGACAGCGGCCACGGCGACAGTTCCCGTCCCGCAGGACAGCGTCTCCCCTACGCCACGCTCGAAGACTCGCATCTGCACATGCGTGCGTCCCACCTGGCGGACGAACTCGACGTTGACCCCCTCAGGAAAGGCCTCGGCAGGTGACCACACCGGCGCTGAGCTGAGGTCCATCCCAGTCACCGATTCGTGGCCGTCGAGGACCACGACGGCATGGGGGTTGCCGACATCTGCCGGACGGGCTGGGCAGGAATGCCCGGTGGTGGAGATGCTCACCAGTTCATCGCCCACCTGCACCGGTCCCAGCTCGGCGTGTACCGTGCCGTCATCGAACAGCCGCACCCGTTTGACCCCGGACCGGGTCGCCACCTCGGCCTCGTCGCCGTCGATGAGTCCCTCGGTGCGCAGGAATCGTGCGAAGACCCGTAGCCCGTTACCGCACATCTGCGCCACCGAGCCGTCTGCGTTGTAGTAGTCCATGAACCACAGATCGGGGTCACCATCCCACTGGGGGACGTCGCCCGCAGGCAGGGCACGCAACAGCCCGTCCCCACCGATACCGAATCGACGGTCGCACAGCCAGCGAATCTCACGAGCACTGGGTGAGGCCGCCGACCGGTCATCGGGAAGTATGACGAAATCGTTGCCAGTTCCGTGCCCCTTGATGAATCGTGTCGTCACCATGAAGTCATCGTCTCCTCAAGATGGGTCAGCACGTCACCCACGGCATGGGGTGACAATGCATCGACCCAGAAGATGCGGTCGTCCTTGCGATACCACATGAGTTGTTTGCGGGCGAATCTACGCGTGCGCACAATCGTCTGCTCGAAAGCCTCGTCCTCGTTGATCTCACCGGCGAGGAATTGCAGGATCTGACGGTACCCCAACGCACGACTGGCGGTACGCCCGCACGGAAGATCAGGGAGTGCGCGCACCTCGTCAACGAACCCATCGCGCCACATCTGCTCCACACGCAGGGCGATGCGTCGGTCCATGTCCTCTCGTGGCAGGGTCAAACCGATCTGGATGACGGGGGCCACCTGCGCGTCGTAACGACCAGTGGGCATGGTGGCGGTGAAGGAACCAGTGAGTTCGACGACCTCCAGGGCCCGGACGAGGCGACGCCCATTGCCGGGAAGAATGGCCTTGGCAGCCTGGGGGTCGAGGCGACCCAGCCGATCGTGAAGAGCATGTGGACCGGCCTCGACGAGTTCTGACTCAAGACGCGCCCGCACAGCAGGATCGGTGGGGGGAATGGTCATCTCGTCCAGGATCGCCCGTGAATACAGCGCGGAGCCCCCGACGAGGATCGGTACGACGCCTCGACCACGAAGGTCGACAAAGGTCTGTCTGGCACGTGACTGCATGAGCGCAACGGATGAGCTCTGGGTCACGTCGAGAATGTCGACGAGATGGTGCGGTACGGTGGCCCGATCATCATGGCTGGGCTTGGCCGTGCCGATGTCCATCCCGCGATAGACCACCATCGAGTCACCATTGACGATCTCGGCGGGGTGGTCGTGCTGAGCAAGGGCCAGAGCGAGTTGGATGGCCAGAGCAGACTTTCCACTGGCCGTTGGCCCCACCAAGGCGATGACGGGAAGTGGCACTGGCAATTCCTCTGCACGGGTCGAGACGGGTACTTGGATTCGGTCCTCAGACAAATTTAGCGCCAACTGGTTGTGCACACCATGACCACCTGCAAGGCTGGACACGTCAGCCCCAATCGGGGTAACCAACAGAAGGGAGTCACGGTATGGGACTGCTTGACAAGGCCAAGGATGCCATCAACGATCACAAGGACGACCTCAAGGACGCTGCCCACGACCATGAGGATCAGGTCAACGACGCCATCGACAAGGGTGGCGACGCCATCAACGACAAGACCGGTGGCAAGGCCTCCGATCAGATCGACAAGGGCGAGGACTTCCTCAAGGACAAGGCCAAGGACCTCTGAGGTTCATGAGACTTCACACCATCCCCGTCACTGGGTGACGACAGGCTCCGAATGGGGGCCATGGGAGGTTGACACGGTGGTGACGAGCGAAACTCGTCACCACCGTTGTTTTTCACCAGTTCCGCCGTGTCCGTTCAAAACACACCGGACTCATGGTCATCGCGGCTCCCGCGTCACCGATTTTCATGACCGGGGAATCCTCGGCATGCCCAGGTCCACACCTGTGGGGGCACCATCCTGGCCGGCCTCCTGACGTGCCTGCCAGGCATCACCGCCAGGAGTGCGACGCAGGTCCAGCAATCCGTGGTCGGCGGTGAGGTGATGCGGATGCGCACCGGTGATGACGACATGTGCAAGGTCACCGGGACGGGGTACCTCGTCATGGGGCCCCAGACCGACGTGCACGAGCCGATTGTCGCGGCTACGACCCGTCATGCGATGGGTCTGGTTGTCCTTGCGCCCCTCCCCCTCAGCGAACATCACCTCGACGGTCCTGCCCTGCTGGGCTTGGTTCTCCTGCCAGGACATGTCGTCCACCAGGGCGACGAGCCGTTCGTAGCGTTCCTGGACGACCTCCTTGGGCACCTGATCGGTCATGACACCAGCCGGCGTGTTGGGGCGGATCGAGTATTGAAAGGTGTAGGCCGCCGAGAACCGTGACTGCTCGACGATGCGCATCGTCTCCTCGAACTCCTCGTCGGTCTCGCCGGGGAAGCCCACGATGATGTCCGTGGTGATGGCGGCCTCGGGGATTGCGGCACGCACTCGATCGAGAATACCGAGGAATTTCGAGGAGCGGTACGAGCGGCGCATGCGACGCAGCACCGCGTCCGACCCGGACTGCAGCGGCATGTGCAGGCTTGGCATGACGTTGGGGGTCTCGGCCATCGCCTCGATGACGTCGTCGGTGAAGGCCGCCGGATGGGGAGAGGTGAATCGCACCCGCTCCAACCCGTCGATCTCACCGCAGGCCCGCAACAACTTGGCGAATGCTCCCCGATCCCCGAACTGAACCCCGTAGGAGTTGACGTTCTGCCCGAGCAGGGTGATCTCCTGCACACCTTCGTCGACCAGGGTCTGGATCTCGGCCAGAATCTCGCCGGGGCGTCGATCGGCCTCCTTGCCACGCAGCTGCGGCACGATGCAGAAGGTGCAGGTGTTGTTGCACCCCACGGAGATGGACACCCAGGCCGAGTAGGCACTGTCCCGATGCGTCGGTAGGTTGGAGGGAAACGTCACGAGAGCGTCCTCGATCTCGATCGCGGCCTCATGGTTGGCACGGGCCCGCAACAGCAGTGCCGGCAGGGAGCCGACGTTGTGGGTGCCGAAGACGACGTCCACCCACGGGGCCCTGGTCAGGACGGTGTCCTTGTCCTTCTGAGCCATGCATCCGCCGACGGCCAGCTGCATGGCGGGGTGCTTGGCCTTGACGGCAGCCATGTGACCGAGCGTTCCGTAGAGTCGGTTGTCGGCGTTCTCCCGGACGGCACAGGTGTTGAAGACGACGACGTCGGCCGGGTCCAAGGTGTCCTGTCTGGGGTCGCGAACATAGCCGGCGTCCTCCAACAGACCGGCTATCCGTTCGGAATCGTGGACATTCATCTGGCACCCGTAGGTGACCACCCGATAGGTCGGCGCAGCTTCACGTGTCATGGCGGCCCAACTCTACGACTCAGGTGAACCCATGTCACAATTGCAGACGCTAGGGTTGGTCCATGACCAGCAGTGATGCGCAGAATCACCCGATGCCGCCCACCGGCGAGCAGTATGAGATCTCGGGCGGAGGCTACTGCGCGGTCGTCACCGAGCAGGGGGCGACCCTGCGTGCTCTGAGCCATGACGGTGTCGATCTCATCGTCCCCACCGCAGTCGACGCAGTTCCCACGGATGCACGCGGTCAGCAGCTGTTGCCCTGGCCCAACCGGGTGCGCGACGGGCGCTACGTCTTCGATGGTCAGCCCCAGCAGCTGGCCATCAATGAGGTGGAGCGTGGCAACGCCATCCACGGGCTGGCGAGGTGGGCCATGTGGCGCCTCGTCGAGCTGGGGCAGGACACGGTACGTCAGCGGCTGGTCATCGCTCCCCAGGACGGTTGGCCTGGAATGCTGGAGGCACTTCTCACCCATCATCTTGACGCCGGGGGCATGACGGTGCATCTGGCAGCACGCAACGTGGGCACCACTGCTGTGCCGTTCGGCTACGCCGCACACCCCTACCTCGTCATGACCGGCTCGATCGATCAGTGGCAGGTGAGCTCCCCGTTCCGCACGTGTGCCGTGGTCAACGAGCGTCTGCTCCCGGTGGAAGTTGCCACGGTGCAGGGCCCGACGGATCTGAGCGACACCACTCTTGGCGAGCGACATCTGGACACTGCCTTCACCGGAGGCCCTGGTGGATCCTGGCAGATACAGCTGAGATGCGGGGCCGAGCGTCGCGTTCTGTGGGCGGACGAACATTTCGGATGGGTACAGATCTACACCCCCGACGACCGCTCGAGCCTTGCCGTCGAGCCCATGACGTGCGGACCGGATGCCTTCAATGAGGGCCCCACCCATGATTCGATGTTGCGCCTGGAGCCTGGATCAGGCGTCGAGATGAGGTGGGGAATCCACCTCTGAGGGGAATCCACCCCCTGGCGTCCCTACGAACCTGTGATTCGGGACGCAGCAGTCGCCGGAGCAGGTACCGCCGGGGCCATGGCCCGACATGTGTCACCGGGCCCGAGGGGCCAAGCAGCACACATGCGCTTCGACTGCTTCGCCCCGCCGGCGTGGGATGACCCGGTGTGACACATGAGGGAAATCCCGCTTGTTCCCATCTGACAACAGCATGGTCACTGAGAGGCAGGCATCTCAGTCGCGCGGCCCGGATTGGCCGATGACCTCCACGGCACGAGTCTCCCGAATGACGATGACCCGTACCTGGCCCGGTACGACAACTCGATCCGCCACCTCGGCGACGATGGAGCGGGCCAGCTCTCGAGCTGCCAGATCGTCGATCTCCTCGGGATCGACCATGACACGCAGTTCTCGCCCCGCCTGGACGGCGACTGCCCGCTGTACCCCGCTGTGGGATTGCGCAAGGGTCTCCATCTCCTCCAGCCGGCTGACATGGGACTCCAGGGAATCGCGTCTGGCACCGGGGCGTGAGGCGGAGATGGCATCGGCGGCCTGGGTGATGAGATCGGTGACGGATTCCACGGGTATCTCGTCGTGGTGGGCCGCGATGGCGTGGACGACCTCGTCACTCTCCCCATACCGACGCGCCAGTTCAGCGCCCACGGCCGCATGAGGTCCCTCGATACCGGGAGTGAGGGCCTTGCCGATGTCGTGCAGAAATGCCGCTCGGGTACACGCCTCGGCATCCGCCCCGATCTCGGCGGCAAGTTGGGCAGCCAGACGCCCACACTCGACACTGTGGGACAACACGTCCTGGCCGTAGGAGGTCCGGAACTTCAGCGACCCGACGATGGGGCGCAACGGATCGGGGAACTGGGTGATGCGGAGTTGGCCGAGAGCATCGTCGGCTGCCGACAGACACATGTTCTCGATCTGCTCCACGGCTCGTCGATGTGCCTGCTCGATACGTCCGGGATGGATCCGGCCATCGGCGACGAGACGCTCCAGCGTGGTCTTGGCGACTTCACGACGCATGGGGTCGAAACAGCTCACCAGGACGATGCCGGGGGTGTCGTCGACAATGATCGTGGCACCAGTCGTCTGCTCGATGGCGCGGATGTTGCGGCCCTCACGACCGATGATCCTGCCCTTCATGGCATCGGACGGCAGGTCGACGACGGCCACCACGGAATCAGCAGTCACCTCACCGGCATATCGCTCGATGGCCGTGGCGATGACGTCCCGGGCCTTGGCCTCGGCATTCATTCTGGCCTGGGCCACGACGGATCGGGTCAGCTGTTCGGCCTCCAGGACGGCCTCCTCCCGCGCCCGAGTCATGATCTCCTCGCGAGCCTGTTCCGCAGTGAGAGCACCGATGTGCACAAGCTCGTCGTCAGCTTTCTTCAGCTCGACCTCCGCCTGCTCGATCTTCTCGTCGAGCAGCGCCATTCGATCCGCATGTGCAGTGTCGAGGGACTGTCGGTGCCCCTCGATATCGGCCTCGAGATCGCAACGGCGTTGGGCCATCTGCCGTTCCAACCTGGTGCGATCCCGTTCCAGTTCGTCACGACCGGCTTCGACGACCGATCCGGCCTTGCGTCGCGAGAGAAATCCACCGACGATGGTGGCGGTCAGCGCAACGGCCAGAACGATCGAGACGACCGGCCAAGGATTCCATGACACGAGGGTACCGATCTGAGCGATCATTTCGTCCCCTTCGTCAGCAGATGATGCACGCAACGCACCATCGTTCTTTGATAATTGTAGGGTTCAACCTTGCCACAATCGATCGCACAACGGCTCACTGGGGTATGAGCACCTCACCACTCATCGTCGCCCAGTTCCTCCTTGACCTGGCGTACCGCCTGCCAGGTGATGTCTGGACCGTAACCCTTGCGCGCCAGTGCAGCGGCAACCCTGCGAGTGAGTCTGGGCTCGGGCACCGAGGCGCCTGTTCGAAACTTCTTCCGGGCAAGTTCCACGGCTGCCCGGGCCTCGTCATCATCGGAGATGTGGTTGACGGCCTCATCGATGACGTCCGGGGCCACGCCCTTGCGGGACAGCTCCATGGCCACAGCTCGCCGGGACAGTCCACGCGCGCCATGGCGTGACTCCACCCATTGCATGGCGAAGTTGCCATCGTCGATCAGACCAAGTTCCTCGAACCGATCCAGAACCTGGTGCTGGACCTGCTCAGGCACCCCGTTGCGGGACATGGCGATGCCAAGTTCACCGCGTGTGTGCGCCCGTGAGTCAAGTTTGGTGAGCACGACCTCTCGTCCTCGCTCATACCATTCATCGTCACTGAGCTCGTCAGGGTCGGGGATCCTCGCTCTTCTCCGAGACCCCCTCCCCCGTCGTGATGAGGAACCGACCGTAGCGGCACCTGTTTCCGGGCGCGTGTGCTCACCCCTGGTCACGGTCAGGATTCCGCCTCGTCAGACTTCACCTCGCCAGTGTGGGGATCGACTCCCTCGGGCACCTCCTCCTCGTCGAGTCCAAGCTTCGTCCTGATCCGTGCCTCCAGGGAATCAGTGACGTCAGGGTTGGCCCGCAGGAAGGTTCGCACGTTCTCCTTGCCCTGCCCCAGCTGCTCCCCGTCACAGCTGAACCACGACCCGGACTTGGTGATGATGCCGGTGTCCACACCGAGATCAATGATGCTGCCCTCCCGGGAGATTCCCCTGCCGTAGAGGATGTCGAACTCGGCCTGCTTGAACGGCGGAGCCACCTTGTTCTTGACGACCTTGACCCGGGTACGGTTGCCCACCATGTCCCCACCGTCCTTGAGCGTCTCGATGCGTCGCACGTCAAGACGAACCGAGGAGTAGAACTTCAGGGCCCGACCACCAGTGGTGGTTTCCGGGGAGCCGAACATGACGCCGATCTTCTCACGCAACTGGTTGATGAAGATTGCCGTGGTACCAGCGGCATTGAGAGCTCCGGCCATCTTTCGCAGCGCCTGACTCATCAACCTGGCCTGCAGACCCACGTGGGAGTCGCCCATCTCACCCTCGATCTCCGCCTTGGGAGTGAGAGCAGCCACCGAGTCGACGACGATCAGTTCCAAGGCCCCCGACCGCACCAGGGTGTCGGCAATTTCCAGGGCCTGCTCACCGTTGTCGGGCTGACTGACCAGCAGCGCATCGGTGTCAACACCCAACTTTTCCGCGTACTCGGGATCCAGTGCATGCTCGGCGTCGATGAAAGCGCAGATGCCCCCCTCGGCCTGGGCATTGGCGATTGCGTGCAGGGCAACCGTGGTCTTACCGCTGGACTCCGGTCCGTAGATCTCGACGATCCGGCCACGTGGGAGTCCACCAACGCCCAGAGCGATGTCGAGCGCGACCGATCCAGTGGGGATCGCCGCAATCTTGACTGCTTCGCGTTCCCCCAGTCGCATGACCGAACCCTTGCCATGCTGCTTCTCAATCTGACTGAGAGCAGCCTTGAGCGCCTTTTCCCGATCCGCCGCAGCTACCATCCTTGACACCTTTCATCAGGGCAGGTCGGACCTGCCATCGTCAACCGGATCATCCGGCAGTCACTCAAACCGTAGGCGCTGGCAGTGACAATCCGGCAGAGGCGAAAGACATCTGTGGATCATCGACGCCGCGCAGCGTGGCCCTGTGGACAACAGGATAACGAACATGTGTTCGATTTTCAACCAAGGGAGTCCCCCGGTCAACGCAGCGAGTCGGGCAGTTCCAGCAAGGTCCAACACGCACGCCAGATAGTCTTCGGTGACTCGCCCTGTTCCAGGGCCTCGAGGACGGTGCGCGAACCCAGTTCGGGAATGGCCTGGGAGCCAGCCCAACTGCGCACATATCCATCACCAAGCACCTCGGTCAAGCGTCGCCACAGCTCAGATTCACGCACGAGGCCAGAGTATGGCACCTGGGGAGCACGTAGAATGGATACCCGTGGTGGTTCGCTCACAGCCGCGAGGACCGTGGAGCATCCAATCGGGAACCCACCACATCGTCGAGCACGCGTCGCCCCCGAAGCACGATGGTTGACGCCAGGCATCGCTCCACTGCAAGGAGGCACCATGGTCAGGACGAGCGAATCCGCCACGTCCAGCAGACGCAGCGAACGCATGGTCACTCTCCTGGCAATTCTCAGGGAGCATGGTGAGGTTCAACTTCGAGACATTGCGACAACATTGGGGACCAGCGTTGCGACCATCCGGCGTGATGTCGCAGTCCTGGCGGAACAGGGCCTCCTGATACGCACCCACGGTGGGGCTCGCAGCACTGGACCAGATGGGGAGCTGCCCGTCAACCTTCGCGATGGCCGTCACCACCAGGCCAAGCAGGCCATCGCTAGAACCGCCGTGGCCGAGTTGCCGCGCGGACGTCACGCCATCGCGCTCACCGGAGGTACGACCACCGCCGAAGTGGTGCGGGCCCTGCACCACCGTCACGATCTCACCATCGTCACGAACTCGGTGAGCATCGCCCTGGAGGCTGCTCGTCACGGTCAACAGCGGGTGCTCATCACCGGCGGTGTCCTGCGCAGCTCCTCGTTGGAACTGGTCGGCCTCCTGGCGGAGAACACGTTCAAGCTCGCCAACATCGGTACGGCCATCGTCGGGTGCGATGGCCTGAGCGTTGCAGGCGGGTTGACCACCCATGACCCCATCGAGGCGGCCACGAACCACACCATGATCCGGCAGGCGCCCCGCGTGATTGCCGTCGTCGACGGCTCAAAGATCGGCCAGGTGACACTCGCCAAAATGGCCGAGACCAAGGACATTGACGTCCTCATCACGGACGACACGGCAGACGCCCGCGAGATCTCGCGCATACGCAGTCTCGGAGTCACCGTGCGCATCGTCACCGATCCCGACTGCCCACCGGACCCCAAGGCCAAGACATCGTGAATCAGGCTGCCAGGGCAGCCTTGCGGGAGCTACCGTCCTCGAGCTCACGGAACTTGGCAGAGACCAGCAGCATGAGATCGGACTGATTGAGGTCCAAGGCGTGGCAGATCGAGGAGATGAGTTCGCTGGACGCCTCCTTCTGCCCTCGCTCGACCTCGGAGAGATATCCCAGGGACACGCGGGCATCAGAGGAGACTTCGCGCAGGGTACGACACTGCGCGAAACGCTGCTCCCGGAGTGCCTCGCCCAGAAGTTCACGTAACAGACCTGGTTTCATGCTGATCCTCCTTGTTCGTTCACGAGGTACAACACGCAGCAGGATCAGTTCATTCCCGAAAATCAAGGAATGTCTTTGATCTTTTCTCGTATTACGTGACATGTGAATTCGAGGAGAGCGGAAACAGTGCCAAGACGAACTGCCTCACGCTCCCCGGAAAGACTGAGCTGACGGGTGAACACCTGGGCATCGTGGGCCACGGCTATGTGCACCGTCCCGGGACGCTGCCCGTCCTGCCGGTCGGGTCCGGCAACACCAGTACAGGCCAGCCCGAGATCGGCCTGACAGGCCTGCGCGCACCCAGTGGCCATTTGACGAGCAGTCATGGCGTTGATGACGCCGTGCTCGTCGATCCAGTCGGCGTCCACCCCTGCCAGAACGGTCTTGAGATCGCTCGCATAGGTGATGAGACCACCACGGAAAATGGCTGAAGAACCGGGTACCGAGGTGATCGTCGCCCCGACCAGTCCACCGGTGAGGGATTCACAGGTGGCCGCGGTGAGCTCGGCATCGGCGAGCAGGTGCACGAGACGGTGAGCCGATGCATGGGACTGCTCGAGCATGGTGTTGCTCCTCATGATTCATTCCCCTCAATCCGATTGATTCCAAACCCGGCCATTGCACGAATACGTCCCGGAGGAATCATTGCCGTTGACGCACGGCATCACGTCGGATTCGCCAGGCATCACGCAGATAGAACAGACCGGTGAGAATCGTCAGGACGAAGGCCACGATCATGACGCTCCAGGCGATGACGACAACCCAGGTGGGCACGCGCCACAGACCAAGACAGAACATGATGATGGCGAGGGCCTGGGTGGCCGTCTTGAGTTTGCCGCCCCGGTTGGCAGCCATCACCTGGTACTTGAGCATGAACACCCGCATGAGGGTGATCCCCCACTCCCGCAACAGGATGAGAATCGTCATCCACCACGGCAGTTCACCGAGGATCGACAACCCGATGAATGCCATACCGGTGAGGGCCTTGTCGGCCACCGAGTCCCAGATCTTGCCGAAATTGGTGACGAGGCCGTACTTGCGCGCGACCTTCCCATCGACGAAATCGGTGAGGATGGCGACGATGAAGACGATCGTCGATGCGCTGCGCCAACTGCCCTCGTGGGCATGGGCAAGCAACATCCATCCGAAAACCGGCACCAGAACGATCCTGAGGACCGTCAGCGCGTTCGGGACGTTGATGTTGCTGGGTCTGGTCTCGTCGTCACTCATCGGTATCCTCGCATGGTTACAGTATGTCGTTTCTGGCAGCGCCTCGGGCCGCGGACGGCACGGACGACCACCGGAAATGACGTGCGAATCAGGCCAGCTCCCCGGTGAGGTCGATCCCCTCGCAACCAGTGATCGTGACGTCCACCAGATCTCCGACGTGCAGCCCCATCGCATCGGGGAGGCACACCGTTCCATCCACCTCGGGGCCCTGGTGCGGGGCTCGGCCCGTCGCCGTCTGTGCGTCGACGTCCTCGATGAGCACCCGAGTGCGCTCCCCGATCCGCTCCTCGGCACGCTGGGCCATGAGTTCGTCGACGAGATCGGCCAGTGCGGAACGACGTTCCTCGATGACCTCGTCGGGAACATGTCCGTCGAGGGTGGCAGCCTCGGTGTCCTCCTCATCGGAGTAGGCGAAGACTCCAGCAACGTCCAGCCGGGCCTGGGCGAGGAAGTCGTGCAGGACAGCGACGTCCTCGTCGGTCTCACCGGGGAAACCGACGATGAAGTTGGATCGGAACCCCGCCTCGGGGCAGCGTCGGCGAATGTCGTCGATGATCCCCAGGAACGACTCGGCGTCACCGAACCGACGCATCCGCCGCAGCAAGGAGCCAGAGGCGTGCTGGAAGGACAGGTCGAAGTACGGGACGACCTTTGGGGTGGTGAGCATGACGTCGACGAGGCTGGGGCGCAACTCGGCCGGCTGCAGGTACGACACACGCACCCAGTCCAATCCGGCTACCCGGTCCAGGTCGACCAGGAGTTTTTCGAGCATGCGCAGATCCCCGAGGTCCTTGCCGAACGAGCTGGAGTTCTCCGAGACGAGGAACACCTCACGCACACCGTGGTCGACGAGCCAACGGGCCTCCTCGACGATTTCCTGCCGAGGCCGGGAGAGGTACGATCCGCGAAACCGCGGGATCGCGCAGAAGGCACACCGGCGATCACAGCCCGAGGCCATCTTGAGTGGGGCGTATGGGCCAGAACCCAAGCGGCGTCGTCGTGCTCGTGGTCCGGAGGCCGGTGCCAGTCCAGCGGGAAGATCGGGGGCGTTCTCAGCGGGATTGAGAGTCGCCGCGGGCGAACCTGACGATGCCTGACCTTCCTCGGTTCGAGCAGGGGCGGCTGCGCGGTCACTCGAGGCGGTGTGCTGATCCGCAGCAGGAGCAGTGTGGTGGCCTGGTGCTGCGACCTCGTCGGCTGCGGCCTGACGTGCCACTGGCGAGAGCGGTAGCAGGGTGCGACGATCCCGGGGGACGTGGGCCTCGATGGATCCGCCGGACAGAATCGTCTGGAGTCGACCAGCGATGTCGTCGTAGTCGTCGAAACCGAGCACTGCGTCCGCCTCGGGCAGGGCCTGGGCGAGTTCTCGTCCATACCGTTCAGCCATGCATCCCACGGCGACGACGGCCTTGGTCGAGCCAGTCTCCTTGAGGTCTGCTGCAGCCAGCAGGGTGTCCACCGAGTCCTTCTTGGCCTGTTCGATGAACCCACAGGTGTTGACGACGACCGTCTCAGCCTGCTCGGGATCGTCCACCAGACGAAATCCCCCGGTCTCCAGTCGGGCCGCCAATTCCTCGGAATCGACGTCGTTGCGCGCGCACCCCATCGAGACGAGGTGGACGGTCATGAGTTTGTCGGTGCCGGACACGAGACTCCATTCACGGTCGATGCTGATCTCCGATGTTACGTCCTCACGGGTCTGCGAAGCATCCCGGCCGAGTCATGCAGGCCGACCTGGTGTGACGAACGACGCCCACATTTTCGTCACACATCGAGCAATTTGACACACGTCCATTTTTGTCACATCTCGAGCTCTGGTACGTATGTGGTACGAGCGTCCCGGCCCCGCCACACGCGACGAGCCCCCTGCCACACGGAATGAGCCCAACGTGACACACAGTCATCTGCACAGCCACACCTCGGCACACCATCAGTCCCATGCCGTACCACATCCGAGCGATCCCGATCCGGCTGGCTCCCGACCACTTGGGCCAGGACAGATCGCGCTGATCGTCGTCCTCGTCATCGTCGGTGCCCTCACCGCCCTGGGCTTGGTACGACTGTGGCCACACGGCAACATCCACGACCACGTGGCTGCTGGCCAGGGAGCCACCTATGCCGACGGTGTCACCGTGCACGAGGCCACGGTGCAGAAGGCCACGGCGATCTCGTGTCAGGATGCTGGCCTGGAGACTCCCGCACAGGATCCGTCCAACAAGTGTGGCTCCCTCAGTGTGCGTATCGACACAGATGCCGGCGCAGGCAAGGTCGTCGATCTCACCGTCAACCACGCCGTGTGGGACTCGGGAATCAGCCCCGGGCAAAACGTCGTCGTCTATCACGTGCCAGATCCGTCCGGTGGGGACGGTACCTACCAGTTCCGTGACTTCGACCGGAACCACTCGATGATTGCCTTCGCCCTCATCTTTCTCGTCGTCGTCATCGCCGTGGCCAGGTGGCGAGGGGTACGTGCCGTCGTCGCCCTGGGGTTCGCATTGTGGCTCATCTGGACGTTCATGATCCCCGCACTCGTCATGGGTCGTGACCCGCTGCTCATCGGTGTGGTGACCAGCCTGGCGATCATGTTCCTCGTGCTGTACCTCACCCACGGCGTCAACATGCGCACCACGACTGCGCTGGTCGGCACGATTTTCGGCATCCTGGTGTGCGCCGGACTGGGGATGTGGGCAGCGACCTGGTCACATTTCACCGGTGTGAGCGGCGAGGACGACCTTCTGCTGGGAGCGATCGCACCGCAGATGCACATGTCGGTCCTCGTCACCTGCGCCATCGTCGTCGCCGGACTGGGTGTGCTCAACGACGTCACCATCACCCAGGCCTCGGCAGTGTGGGAACTTGCCGACATCTGGGAGGGAGGACTGGACCGGCGACGGTTGTTCACCAGTGCCATGCGTATTGGACGCGATCACATCGCCTCGACGATCTACACGACCGCCTTCGCCGCGGCCGGAGCCGCGCTGCCGGTGCTCGTTCTCATGCACCTGGACAACCAGCCGTTGTGGCAGGTGCTCACCAGTGAGCAGTTCGCCGCGGAGATCATCCGAACGCTCGTCGGGTCGATCGGTCTGGTGCTGGCCGTTCCGTTGACGACGGCGGTGGCGGTGGCCAGTGTGCCAACACGTGCTGACGGGCAACGCACAGTCCCAGCGGAGGACGTCTCGCCGTTCGCACCGCAGGATCGCTGAGCGTGGCCATCGTGGCACTGTCCTGACACGAGATGTGTACGCACCGGGGATTCCGGACTCGAATGGCGAGTTTCATCGCGGGTGATACGGGATGTCTGGGAACGCCTGGCTGAAACACCTAGGCTCGAGACGTGAGCGCATCGCAGACCTTCCGCAAGACCGATTCCCGTCCCGGAGCCATCGACTACGAGGTGGCAGGGTTGACGTGGCTGGCGCAGGCCGGCCCCCAGGCTGCACCGATCGTCCCGGTTCTCGACCACGGCTCGACCTGGCTCACCGAGCCACGCCTGCGGTCGGTGGCCCCGACCGCCGAGGCCGCCGAGGAGTTCGGGCGTGCCCTGGCCCACACCCATGCCGCCGGGGCCGAGTATCTTGGTGCTCCCCCGCCGGGGTCACCGTCCCACCGCTGGATCGGGCAGGCCAACCTCAGCTTTCCCACCGAACCCACTGGTGGCTCGTGGGGTGAGTTCTACGCGACCTACCGCATCGCGCCATATCTGGATGCCCCGGCCTTCGACCACGACGACCGCCGGATCATGGACAAACTGTGCTCCACCCTGGCCAGTGGAGCACTGGACCATGACCAACCTGAGCTGGTGCGACGCGATGGCGTGGCGGCACGCATCCACGGCGACATGTGGAGCGGTAACATCATGTGGACCCCAGACGGCGCCACCCTCATCGATCCGGCGGCCCAGGGCGGGCACGCCGAGGAGGACCTCGCCTCCCTCAACGTCTTCGGAGCACCGTTCACCGAGCGCATCCGCGCCGCCTACGACGAGGAGTCCCCCTTGGCCCCAGGATGGCAGGAGCGCATCGAACTGCACCAGGTGCACATGCTCGTCATGCACTGTGCCGTGTTCGGACGCTCCTACGTGGGCCCGACGGTGTCCATCGCACGCCGCTGGGCGTGAGATCTGGTGGGACTGGTGTGAGACACGGTGGGGTGAGTCACGGCTCACACCACCGATGGATCCGCTGCACATGCCCCACCGACATGTGCTACGGATGACCGGAACTGGCTCAGTGGGCGTCCGACCAGGCCTGCGGATCCGCCGACCAGGTCTTGAGGGCTGCCAGCTGGTCCGGCGTGATGGCCTGGTTCGCCGCCGCGACCTCGATGAGGGTCGGATAGTTCGACAGGGTGAACAGCGGCCAGCCGGTCTGCACAAAGGCCTGGTGGCCGCGTTCCAGCTCGTAGGAGAAGATCGCCAACACACCGACGACGGTGCTGCCAGCCCGCTCCACGGCCTTGGCCGCCTCGATCACCGAGCCACCGGTGGAGATGAGATCCTCGACCATGACGACCGAGGAACCCGGCTCGATCCGACCCTCGATCTGGTTGCCCTTGCCGTGATCCTTGGGGGCCGAACGCACGTAGGCCATCGATGTGCCGAGCCGGTCGGCGGCCAGCGCCGCATGAGCGATACCCGCCGTCGCGGTGCCGGCAACGACGTCGACGTGTGTGAAGTTCTCGGTGACGAGGGTGGCCAGGCCCTCGGCGATGAGCCCGCGGGTGCGGGGGTCGGACAGGGTGATGCGGTTGTCGCAGTAGATCGGCGAGTGCAGTCCCGAGGCCCAGGTGAAGGGCTGGTCCGGGCTCAGGGAGACCGCCTTGATGCTCAGCAAGGCGCTGGCCACGTCACGGGCGAGGTCTGGGTGGGAAATCGTCATGGCTGATCCTTTCCGAAAATCGTGTGAGGGTGGGTTGTCGGGATGATCGCTCAGGCGTCCTGACCACTCTGCCAGGCAGCACGAATGGTGTGGTAGGCAGCCACCGGATCGTCGGCCTTGGTGATTGGACGGCCGACGACGATCGCGGACGATCCCATCGACGCGGCCGTACCGGGGGTGGCCACCCGGGCCTGGTCACCCACGGCGCTGCCCGCCGGGCGGATTCCCGGGGTGACCCGCAGGAAGTCCTCCGCCGTGGCGTCGGCGATGGCTCGGGCCTCCAGGGCGGAGCACACCACACCGGCCAGCCCGGCCTGCCGGGCCAGGTCGGCGTAGTGGCACACCGACTCGATGAGCGGGGCCTCGACGAGCTGCTCGTCGCGCAGGGCCTGCTGCGAGGTCGAGGTGAGCTGGGTGATGGCGATGACGTTGGACGTCGATCCGCCGTCGTGCAGGCCTTCCAGGGCCGCCTCCATCATGGCCCGGCCCCCGGCGGCATGGACGGTGAGCAGGTCTGCCCCCAGCCGGGACAGGCTGCGTGCTGCGCCACGTACCGTGTTGGGGATGTCGTGCAGCTTGAGGTCACAGAAGACGTCGTGGCCGGCGTCCTTGAGCTCGGTGACGATCTGCGGCCCGGCAGCGTAGAACAGCTCCATGCCCACCTTGACGAAGAGTTTCTCCTCGGTGAACTTCGAGACGAAGCCCAGGGCGTGCCCGGCGGATGGAAGGTCAAGGGCGATGATCGGTCTGCTGGTGTCCATGCGTTCTCCTGTGCGGGTGGGCTGTGTGGATGGTGTCTGGGCGAAGGATGACGAGTTGGCGAAACCACTGTGGTGTGGCGGGCGAGACGTGGAGGATCCCGACGAGTCGCGGTGCAGCCGTCAGGTCGTGCGGGATGAACGAACCTCGGCACGCAGGCTCTCGAGGGTGTCGATGCCCAACTCGTCCATCAGGGGTTCCAAACCGTCGATGATCCTCGGGCAGGCCAGCGGATCGGTGAAGTTGGCAGTTCCCACCCCGACCGCGCTGGCTCCGGCCATCATGAGTTCCAGGGCGTCTGCTGCCGTGGTGACCCCGCCCATCCCGATGACCGGCAGGTCCACCGCACGGGTGACGGCGTCGATCATGCGCACTGCAATGGGCAGCACAGCTGGCCCGGACAGCCCTCCGGTGCGATTGGCGATGATCGGACGACGCCGGTGCAGGTCCAACCGCATCCCGGTGAGGGTGTTGATGAGGGTGAGGCCATCGGCCCCGGCGTCGGCCACGGCTCGGGCGATCTCGGTGATGTCGGTGACGTTCGGGGAGAGCTTGACGTAGACCGGCACCGACGACACGGCCATGATCGCCGCCGTCAGGTCGTGGGCGGCCTGCGGTTGGGTTCCGAAGGTGATTCCGCCCTGCGTGACGTTGGGGCAGGAGATGTTGATCTCCAGGGCTGCGACGTTCGGCGCGGTGGAGATGCGCTCGGCAACCGCCACGTAGTCCGATGTCGTCGTGCCGGCGACATTGGCGATGATCGGCAGGCCGGGAGCGTGCTGTTCCAACCACGGCAGTCGTTCGGCCAGGACGACGTCCAGGCCGGGGTTCTGCAGTCCGATGGCGTTGAGCATGCCCGAGGGACTCTCGGCCACTCTTGGCACCGGGTTGCCCAGGCGCGGCTCCAGAGTCGTTGCCTTGACCATGATCGATCCCAACCGGGTGAGGTCGAAGTATCGGGCGTACTCCTGACCGAATCCGAAGCACCCGGAGGCCGGCATGATCGGATTGGTGAGGTCAAGCCCGGGAAGATGTACGTTCAGCCGTTCGTTCACAGGATCACCTTCCCGGCATCGAGGACGGGTCCGTCGTAGCAGATTCGCCACTGGTGGTCAGTGTGCTCGGCGTCCGGAACGACGCAGGCGTAGCAGGCCCCCACCCCGCAGGCCATCCGCTCCTCCAGCGAGAGCTGGGTGGGAAGATCGGCGGCAAAGCTCTGCTGGACGTGGCGCAGCATCGGGATGGGGCCGCATGCATACACTGCGTCGGGAGGAAATTGCCTGGCCTGGTCGGTGCCCTGCAAGTCGGCGACCGTGCCACGGGTGCCGACCGAGCCGTCGTCGGTGGAGACGAGCACCTCACCCAGGTGGGCGAACCGGTCGGTCCAGAAGACGTCTGCCGCATCGCGGAAGCCCAGTCGGAACTGAACCTGCACGCCGCGCTCAGCCAATCGACGACCCAGCAGGTACATCGGCGGTACCCCCACTCCCCCGCCGAACAGCAGCGCCCGGTCCCCGGCCGCGGTGAGGTCGAAACCGTGTCCCAGCGGCCCGGCACAGTCGATCTCGGCGCCGACCGGCAATTCACTGAGTACCGTCGTGCCGGCACCGACGACCCGGAAGATGAGGGTGATGAGCCGGCCGTCGTCGGACACGTCGGCGATGGACAACGGGCGACGCAGCACCATCGAGGTGACGCGAGTGCCGCACAGCACGTTGAGGAACTGGCCAGCGGCAACTGGGGTGGTGGGGTCGTCGCGTCGCACCACGATGGCCCACACCCCAGCCGCGATCTGCTCGCGAGACTCCAGCCTCATGAGCTGGCCCACCTCAGATCACCTCCGTGGAGAAGACCCGCGATTCCATGACCCGGCAGATGGCACGGGCAGTGTCCAACGAGGTGAACAGCGGGATGGCCCGGCTGATCGCTGCACGCCGGATCTGCTTGCCGTCGATGATGGTGCTCTGCCCCTTGCTCATGACGTTGATGACGGCGTCGCAACCAGAGCTGTTGATGAGATCGAGCACGGACTGACTCGACTCGTCCTGCGTGGCTCCGATCTTGAGGGCTGTGGTGACGCTCAACCCGTTGTCACGGAAGTACTGCGCCGTGCCCGAGGTGCCGATGAGCTGGAAGCCGATCCGGTCGAACCGGCGGGCGATCTCCAGCGCCTCCCCCTTGGCACCGTCAGCCACCGTGAAGAGGATCCGGCCGTACTCGGGCACGTGCAGCCCGGCAGCCTCGAAGGCCTTGTACAGCGCCTTCTCCAAGGTGGAGTCGGATCCCATGACCTCACCGGTCGACTTCATCTCCGGGCCGAGGTGGGAGTCGACGAGGTCAAGTTTGGAGAAGCTGAACACCGGGGACTTCACGTGAATGCGCTCGGGCTCGGCAAGCAGTCCGGGGGCCAGACCCAGGTCGGAGAGTTTCTCACCCAGGATCACCCGGGTGGCAGCCTCCGCCATTGACACCCCGGTCACCTTGGACAGGAACGGCACGGTACGCGAGGCGCGTGGATTGGCCTCGATGACGTTGACCTGCCCCTCGTAGACGACGAACTGGATGTTGAGGATGCCCTTGGTGTTGAGCCCCAGGGCCAATTTGGTCGTGACGTCGACGATGCGGTCCTTGACAGCCTGCTGCATGCCGACCGGCGGGTAGACGGCCATCGAGTCACCGGAGTGCACCCCGGCTCGCTCGATGTGACGCATGACGCCGGGAATGAGCACATCGGTGCCGTCACAGATGGCGTCCACCTCGCACTCGATGCCCTCAAGATATCGGTCGATGAGCACGGGTCGGTCCGGGCTGGCATGCACGGCCTCGGACATGTAGGTGCGCAGCTCGTCGGTGCTGTTGACGATGGCCATGGCCCGCCCACCGATGACGTAGGACGGGCGCACCAGCACCGGGAATCCGAGGTCCTCGGCAACGGCCAGGGCCTCCTCGGCAGAACGAGCCGTGCCACCGGGAGCCTGTGGAATGTCCAGCTCGGCCAGCAGCGACTCGAACCCCTCCCGGTCCTCGGCCCGGTCCAGGTCCGCCAGCTGGGTACCGAGGATTCGCACCCCGTGTGCCGACAGCGGGGCAGCGAGGTTGATGGCCGTCTGACCGCCGAACTGGACGATGACTCCCTCCGGCTGCTCCAGATCGACGACGTCCAGGACGTCCTCGACGGTGAGCGGCTGGAAGTACAGCTTGTCGGAGACGGAGAAGTCGGTGGAGACCGTCTCCGGGTTCGAGTTCATGATGATGGCCTCGTAGCCAGCAGCCTGGATTGCCTTGACGCAGTGGACGGTGGCGTAGTCGAACTCGATGCCCTGCCCGATGCGGATCGGGCCGGATCCCAGTACGAGGATGCTGGGACGATCGCTGCGCGTCGACTCGTTCTCCAGCTCGTAGCTGGAGTAGAAGTACGGGGTCTGCGACTCGAACTCACCGGCGCAGGTGTCCACCATCTTGTAGACCGGGACGAGTCCGTTGTCGTGGCGAGTCTCGCGAATCTCATCGGGGGTGCACTGCCAGGCCCGCGCGATGGCCGGATCGGAGAATCCGTTGCGCTTGGCGGTGCGCAGCAGGTCGACGTTGCCCGGATTGGCGGCCAGGGCATCCTCGAGCTCGATGATGTGGGCGAGTTTGTCGAGGAAGAAGAGGTCGATGCGGGTGAGTTCGTGCAACTCGCCAATGGTGCGGCCGCGACGCAGGGCCTCGGCAAGGCAGAACAGTCGATCGTCCCGAGCTGTGGTGATCCGCTGGACAAGGACATCATCGGGCAGCTGGGTGATGGCCGGGGAGGACACATGGTCGACGCCGATCTCCAGGGAGCGCACCGCCTTGAGCAGGGACTCCTCGATGGTGCGTCCCAGCGCCATGACCTCACCGGTCGCCTTCATCTGGGTGCCCAGGCTGCGATCGGCACGAGCGAACTTGTCGAACGGCCAGCGCGGAATCTTGGCGACGACGTAGTCGAGCATCGGCTCGAACATGGACCACGTCGTGCCGGTGACCGGATTGCGTATCTCGTCGAGGGTGAGACCGACGGCGATCTTGGCGGCGATCTTGGCGATCGGGTAGCCGGTGGCCTTGGAGGCCAGCGCCGAGGACCGCGACACCCGCGGGTTGACCTCGATGACGTAGTAGTTGAACGAGGCGGGGTCCAGGGCGAGCTGGACATTGCACCCACCCTCGATACCCAGTGCGTCGACGATGGTGATCGCCGCGTCACGCAGCATCTCGTGCTCGACGTCGGTGAGGGTCTGGGTGGGAGCGAGGACGATGGAGTCGCCGGTGTGCACGCCCACCGGGTCGAAGTTCTCCATGGTGCACACCACCATGGTGTTCCCGGCACCGTCTCGCATCATCTCGTACTCGATCTCCTTGAATCCGGCGATCGACTGTTCGACGAGACACTCATTGACCGGGGAGAGTTCCAGGCCCTTGCTCACCACGCGCACCAGATCTGCCTCGTCATCGCAGATCCCGCCACCGGTACCGCCCAGGGTGTAGGCGGGACGCACGATGAGTGGGTAGCCGAGTCGAGCGCCGACCTCGACGGCCTCCACCACCGTGTGGACGATGTCGGAGGACGGGATCGGCTGGCCGAGATCCTCCATGAGCTTCTTGAAGAGGTCACGGTCCTCGGCCTGCTCGATGGCTGACAGGTCGGTGCCGAGAAGTTCGATGCCGAGCTCGTCGAGGATTCCGCACTCGGCGAGGTCACGGGCCATGTTGAGACCGGTCTGGCCGCCCAGGGTGGGCACGATGGCCTCGGGACGCTCCCGGCGCAGGATCTGGCAGACGAACTCCAGGGTGATCGGCTCGATGTAGACCCGGTCGGCGATCTCACGGTCGGTCATGATGGTGGCCGGGTTGGAGTTGACGAGGATGACCTCGTAACCCTCCTCACGCAGGGCCAGGCAGGCCTGGGTCCCGGCGTAGTCGAACTCGGCGGCCTGACCGATGACGATCGGGCCGGATCCGATGACGAGGATGCGGTGGATGTCGGTGCGGCGTGGCATCAGCACTTTCCTTCCGCCCGTGCGCTGCGATGGGAACGCATCAGGTCGATGAAATCGTCGAAGAGGTGGACGGCGTCGTGAGGGCCGGCAGCAGCATCGGGGTGGTACTGCACCGAGAACGAGCCGGTGCGTCGGTTGCGCACACCCTCGATGGTCTCGTCGTTGATCTCGATGTGGGTGACCTCCAGATCGGTGCCCGTCAGCGACTGGGGGTCGACGGCGTACCCGTGATTCTGGCTGGTGAACTCGATGCGTCCGGTGCGCAGGTCGCGTACCGGGTGGTTGAACCCGCGATGGCCGAACCGCAGTTTGTAGGTGTCGGCCCCATTGGCCAGGCTGAGCAACTGATGTCCCATGCAAATACCGAAGATGGGGTATTCCTCCTGGAGATCCCGGATGACGTCGATCGCCTGGGGAATGCTCTTGGGGTCGCCGGGGCCGTTGGACAGCATGATCCCGTCGGGTGAGAGGGTGCGCACCCGGTTTGCGGTGAAGTCGTGCGGGACGACGGTGACGGCGCAGCCACGTCTGTCGAGTTCCCGCAGGATCGAGTGTTTGAGACCGAAGTCGAAGAGGACGACGTTGTACTTGCCCAAGGGGCTGGGATACGCGGTACGTGTGGACACCTGGCTGATCTGGTCGGTGGGCAGCTGCCGAGCACGCAAACCCTCCAGTGCGGCCCCGAGGTCGGCATCGGGGCCGAGCAGCGTCCCCTTCATGACGCCGTGGTCCCGCAACCGACGCACCAGAGCCCGAGTGTCGATCCCGGCCAGACCGGGAATGTCGTGGGCCCGGAGGAACTCGTCCAGACTCATCTGGTTGCGCCAGTTGGATGCCACCCGAGGTACCTCACGGCACACGACCCCCGCCGTCGTCGGGAACAACGACTCCATGTCGTCGCGGTTGATGCCGGTGTTGCCGATGAGCGGGTAGGTGAAGGTGACGATCTGACCGTTGTAGGACTGATCGGTCAAGGTCTCCTGGTAGCCGGTCATACCGGTGGTGAAGACGACCTCGGCGCTCACCTCGGCGTCGGCTCCGAAGGCCTCCCCCGGGAACGTCGTACCGTCCTCGAGCAGCAGGGTTCGTGTCGTCATGACAGATCCTTTCGATTCGAGTGGACCACGACTCCGTCAACGAGGGTCAGGATGCAGTCACCGTGCACCTCACGGCCAGCGAATGGCGTGTTGCGCCCCTTGCCAGCGAAGTGCTCTGGGTCGATGACGGTCTGTCCGACGAGGTCGAAGGCAGCGAGATCAGCTGGTCCCCCGACCCGCAAACGCCCGGCCTCCGGCATACCGTGCAGATCGGCCGGGCCAGAGGTGAGCCATCCGACGAGCTGGTCGAGTCGGAACCGTCCGGGCAGGACGAAGGCGGTGTAGAGCAGGGCGAAGGTGTGCTCATTGGTGATGACGCCGAAGGCGGCATCCCGCATCGAACAGTTCTTCTCCGCAGCGGTGTGCGGGGCATTGTCGGTGGCGATGGCATCGATCGTGCCGTCACACAGACCCGCGACGATGGCGTCGACGTCGGCTCGAGTACGCAGCGGCGGGTTCATCTTGTAATTGCCGTCGTCTGAGGGGATGTCCTCATCGGCCAGCAGCAAGTGGTGGGGCTCGGCCTCGGCGGTGGCATGCACCCCGTCGGCACGGGCGCGACGCACGGCACGGATGGATTCGCCGGTCGAGGCGTGACACAGGTGGTAGTGGACACCGGTCTCCTCGGCGATGGCAAGGTCACGCACCACCTGGACGGTCTCGGCGAGTCGGGTGGTGCCGGGCAGTTCCAGCTGCGCACTGCGCCGCCCCTGATTAATGACACCGCCACGAACCAGGGAGTTGTCCTCGGCATGCGCGGCAACCGGCAGGTCCAGCCTGGCGGCGGCAGTCATCGCGTCATACATGACGCCGGCGCTCTGCACCCCCTTGCCGTCGTTGGAGAACCCGATGGCGCCGGCACGAGCCTGGGCGTCGAAGTCCACGAGCTCCTCACTGGTCAACCCGGCAGTGATCGGTGAGTACGGCAGGGTCTTGACGACGGCGTCGCGGGCGAACCGCTCACGCAGCTCGGTCAGCAGCTCCGGGGTGTGGGGATCGGGTGAGGTGTTGGGCATGGCGCAGATCGTCGTCCATCCGCCCCGGGCGGCAGCTGCCGTACCCGAGGCAATGGTCTCCTTGGCCTCCTGGCCCGGTTCACGCAGGTGATCGTGCAGATCCACCAGCCCCGGCGTGACGAGGGCACCGTCCAGGCTCCTCACCTGGGCATCGGCACCGTCGAGCTGGTGAGCCCTGCCGATTGACAGGGCCTCGATCCGGCCTGCGTCCACGAGGATCTGGGAGGGCACCGGCGTGCCCCCCTGAAGCATCACCAGGTCGGTCAGCAGGGTGCGCGTCATGCCTGCTCCGCTGCATCGAGAACGGATTCGAGGATCGCCATGCGCACCATGACGCCGTTGTGCATCTGTGCGAAGATGCGCGACTGCGGAGCCTCGACCAGTTTGGAGGAGATCTCGGTGCCACGGTTGACCGGGGCCGGATGCATGATGATGGCGTCCGGGCGCATCTGCGCAGCACGTTCATCGGTGAGACCGTAGGCGTGCAGGTAGTCCTCGGCGGAGAAGTCTGGGCCGGCATCGAACCGTTCATGCTGCACACGCAGCATCATGGCGACGTCCACGTCCTCGATGACCTCATCGAGGGTGGAGATCTCCCCCAGCCGAGTCACCTCGTGATCCATCCACTCACGTGGCCCGGTGAAGATGACGCGAGCACCCAGTCTGTTGAGGATCTGGGCGTCGGAGCGGGCAACCCGGGAATGGGCGATGTCTCCACTGATCGCGATGGTGAGGTCGTCGAAGTGGCCGAACTCCTCGGCAATCGTCATGAGGTCCAGCATGCACTGGCTGGGATGCTGGCCTGACCCGTCACCGGCGTTGACCAAGCTCAGTTCCAGACGTCCGGGAGCCAGCAGCTGATCATAGTAGGCGTTGCGGGAATGACGGATGACGGCCACGTCGGCACCAATGGCGTCCACCGTGCGCACCGAGTCGTAGAGGCTCTCCCCCTTGGTCACCGAGGAGTGCTTGGGGTCGAAGTCCAGCACCTTCATGCCCAGACGGTGCTCGGCCATCTGGAAACTCGTCATGGTGCGGGTCGAGTCCTCGAAGAACATGTTGATGGCGACGCGGTCGGGCCCCAGACGAGGACGGGCGCCAGCCTTGAAGGCACGACCGCGTTCGACGATCGCCAGGACGGCGTCATTGGGAAGATCCTCCACCGACAGGAAGTGCTGGGAGGCATAGCGGGATGGGATGGTGAAACCGGTGGCGCTGCTCATGCGTTGACCTTTCGGATCGAGACGAGATCCTCACCGTCAACCTCTGAGACGTTCACGTCGACGGCCTCGTCGAGGGAGGTGGGCAGGTTCTTGCCGACGAAATCGGCGCGAATCGGCAGCTCCCGGTGGCCACGGTCGACCAGCACGGCGAGCAGAATGCGATCGGGACGCGAGTCGTCCATGATGGCGTCCAGGGCAGCACGGGTGGTGCGTCCGGTGAAGAGCACGTCATCGACGAGGACGACCGTGCTACCGGCCAGGGACTCCGGAAGGTTGGTTCCGTGCACGACGGGCCCCTTCGCCGGGGTGGGCTGTTCATTGGGATCGAGGTCGTCGCGGTACAAGGTGATGTCGAGCTCACCGCACGGAACTCGTGTGCCCTCGATCTCAGAGAGGCGGGCAGCAATGCGTTGGGCCAGATGTGCCCCACGGGTACGGATTCCGACAACGACGAGGTTGCCGAGCCCCTCATTGCGCTCGATGATCTCGTAACAGATACGAGCCAGTGCCCGATTGACGGCGCCTGCGTCCATGACGGTCACGGCACCACTGGTGGTGGACATGTCAGTACTCCTCCTTTTCATGACGCCGCTTCAAACGGCGCGATGGGCCGGTGAGGCGGAAGGAGGTAGCACCTGGGGAGCCATCAGGGGACCGTGCACCACGGGCTCCGACAGCTTCACATCGTGAGCCGGCTGATACCCCGGCTCCGTGCCAACGACCTTCGCGACCTCACGGGATCGCTCTTAAAGGGCGTTGAACAGAGCATAGCAGGCATGGGAACGTCGAGGTCAATGGCATCAGATGATGAGATGCCACCAGCGGTCTGAATCGCGGTCGATGGCGTCCAGCGGCAACCAATCAGGCTGCCCGGGTGCACAACGCACGTGGCGAGGACGTCCCCCAGGACCGCAGCCGATCAGGACAACGCATCCTTGACCAGGGCAGCGGTGGTCTTGCCATCGAACCTGCCCATGACTCGCGCCTGAACGGCCTTCATCACCGATCCCATGAGTTTCATCGTCGCCGGGCCACCATCGGCGGCCTTGGCGATCTCCTCGTCGATGATGGTCCGCACCTCGGACTCCTCGAGCTGCGCAGGCAGGTACTTCTGCAGAATGGCGAGTTCGGCCTCCTCGGCCTCGGCCAACTCGTCACGGCCAGCGTCCCGGTAGGCCTGGGCGGAGTCCTTGCGAACGTTGACCTGTTTGGTGATGATGGCCTGCTCCTGGTCGTCGGTGAGTTCCCGGGCGGAGTCGCCGGCAACCTCCTCCGCTGAAATGGCCGAGATGGCCATGCGGATGGCGGATTTTGCCTTGTCGTCGTGCGCCTTCATGGCCGCCACGAGATCGGACTTCAGTTGACTCTTCACAGCTGCCAAGGCAGGTTCCTTCTTCCGTCGTCGGGTGTTGATGGGATGAGGCGTCTGGCACACGTGTCACGGCATGCCACGCCACGAGGATTCTTTCATGGGACGATTTTCATGGATCGCCGCGCAATTCAGAGCTGGTGCTCGGCAAGCACCGTCTCGATACGGATGAGGTCGTCATCGGTGAGCTGGTTGCCCGACAGGGCGTCGATGTCGGCATCAAGCTGGGTGACATTGGATGCCCCCACGAGCACCGAGGTGATGCGTTCCTCACGCAGGATCCACGACAGGGCGAGTTGGGCCAGGGACTGGTCCCGGTCCATCGCGATCTCGTTGAGGGCACGCACGGTGTCCATCGTCTGCTCGTCGAGGTTCTCCGGGCGCAGGTGACGAGAGCCCATCCCGACGCGAGAATTGCGTGGGATCCCGGAAAGATACCTCGTCGTCAGCAGCCCCTGTGCCAGCGGGGAGAAGCAGATGACGCCCATCCCCTCCTGCTCACAGGTGTCGAGCAGATCGTCCTCGATCCACCGGTCGAACATGTTGTAGCGCGGCTGGTGAATGAGCAGTGGGGTTCCGAGCTCACGGGCAATGGCGGCAGCACGGACCGTCTGCTCATGGTCGTAGGACGATATACCGATGTAGAGGGCGCGTCCGGATCGCACGATGTGGTCCAGCGCCCCCATCGTCTCCTCCAACGGGGTGTCCGGATCGAATCGGTGGGAGTAGAAGATGTCGACGTAGTCCAGCCCCATGCGTTTGAGGGACTGGTCGCAGGAAGCGATGAGGTACTTGCGACTGCCCCCACCTTGCCCGTAGGGGCCGGGCCACATGTCGTAGCCAGCCTTGGTGGAGATGATGAGTTCATCGCGATGGGGCTTGAGGTCGGAGGCGAAGATGCGTCCGAAGTTGGTTTCGGCCTGGCCGTAGGGCGGGCCGTAGTTGTTGGCGAGGTCGAAATGCGTCACCCCGCGGTCGAAGGCACGGCGCAGGACGGCGCGTTGGGTGCCCCCGGGATGCAGATCTCCAAAATTGTGCCAGAGTCCGAGAGACACCGCCGGAAGCATGAGACCGCTGGTGCCACAACGGCGATACTGCATGTCGTCGTACCGGTTCTCAGCTGCGACGTAGGAACTCACTGCCATGGGCACAGGCTACCAAGGGCACGACGGTCGGGAAGATTGTCCCACTGACGGGATGTGAGGTGCGTACCCCCGAGACAGGGGCATGCCGTGCCAGCGCATCGGAACTGGTCGAATCCAACGACCTCCCATTCCCAGAGGCAGTGGGCCAGGAATCACATCATCGCCGTACGCCGCGCGGACGCACCACCTTGTGGGCCTGCCAGTCGGAGTCGAGGTTGTGGGTGGAGGTCAGCGTCATACCGGCCGTCTCCGCCCCCTCGTTGAGATCGGAGGCATCGATGGCGCCCGGCCGTCCCACCTTGGGGGTGACCAAGACGATGAAGCCATCATCGGAGAGGTCTCGCATGGCGTCGACGAGTGCATCGGCAACCTCGTCATCATCGCTGCGCAACCACAACCACACAGCATCCACAGCGTCCAGGGAGTCCTCGACGAGGTCACCGTCAATCGTCTCCATGAGCAGCTGGCGCAGCTCCTCATCAACGTCCTCGTCCCAGCCCAGCTCCTGGACGATTTGTCCGGCCTCAAAACCAATTCTGTCGAAACCGGTCCCGTTACTCACTGATCCTTCGCTTTCCTTCGTTCATGATCTCCCCTTGAGGGGTGATCGGCGGTGCAGGTGGAGTACCTGTCAGTCATAGCGTGCCAGACCCGCCCCGTCGAAGCCAGCGAATCCCCGGGAAGAGAGGTTCGAGTGAGTCACACCACTCTCCCGCTGTTTTCCGCAAAACATCAGGGTTGACGTCCGGGCAGATGATGGCGCTCAGCTGTCTGGAGCGAGACGTCACCGTCCACCGCCCCCTCTACGCCCTCGGAGGTACCACAGCCGGTCAGACGACCATGAGTAGGATCAATCATTGGCACACCTTTGCACGGTGGCGACCACCAGCAACGACCAATGACCAAGGAGGACCATGGCACGTTCGTCCGACACCGAGAAACGATCTCGGCCCGCAACGACAGGCCGCGACATCGTCCCCTCCGATCGCACCCGCAAGGCCATCACCAAGCGCCTGGCCTCCCACACCTCCGCCATGACGACGGCGACCCTGGCGACGATGAGTTCACGGCACTCGTGGTTCCGCCGCCTGTCCGCCGAGGAACGATCCTGGATCTCCATCGTCGCCCGATCCGGCATCGACGGTTTCGTCACCTGGTTTTCCGACGACCAGACCAAGCCCTACCGACCCACCAACATCTTCGGAGTGGCCCCGGCGTCCATGACGCGCAAGATCTCACTGCGTCAGACGGTTGATCTGGTGCGCACGACGATTGACGTCGTCGAGGATCAGATACGCACCACCATGTCGCGCTCCGACCGGCAGGTGCTGCTCAATGCCATCGTCCACTACTCCCGCGAGGTCGCCTTCGCCGCAGCCGAGGTGTACGCCCGCGCAGCGGAACGGCGCGGCACCTGGGACGAGCGACTGGAGTCACTGGTCATCGACGCGGTGGTGCGCTCCGAACCCGATGACGAGCTGATCTCCCGAGCCTCGACACTGGGATGGCGCTCCGGGCTCAACCTGTGCGTCGTCGTGGGACGTGGGGCCGGCTCGGGGGTCGGCGTCCGCGCACTGCGCCGAGCCGGGGAGCAGAAGGGGCTGACCATTCTTGCCGCAACCCAGGCTCACCGTCTGGTGGCTGTCGTGGCCGGGGAACAGATCGTCGACGACGCCTCTGCCGTCAAGGTGGTGGCCGCTCTGGCCGATCATTTCTCCGAAGGGCCCATCGTCGTGGGCCCGGTGGTTGACGAACTGACCAATGCACCGACCTCGGCACGAGCCGCCATGGCGGGGGCCCGGGTGGCCAGTGGCTGGCCGGAGGGCCCACGAGTGCTGTCCTCGACCGATCTGCTCCCCGAGCGTGCGCTGACCGGTGATGAGCAGGCCATTGCCTGGCTCGTCGAGCAGATCTACGAGCCACTGTCCAGATCGACCGGCAACCTCATGGAGACCTGTGTCGCCTTCCTGGACCATGGCGGTTCGGTCGAGGGCACTGGACGTGCGCTCTACATCCACCCCAACACGGTGCGCTACCGCCTCAAGAAGATTCAGGAGACCACGGGATACTCCCCCAACGATCCCCGGGAGGCGTACGTCATGCGTCTGGCGATCACCTTCGGTCGACTGCACACGACAGACCAGAACGACCAGCACCGCCCTGATCTGCCTCGTTTCCCGTTCCCTGCTCTAGGGTGAGGGCATGACGATGAACTTCATGATCCCGGTACGCGACGACGGATCCGTCGAACCACGATTCGGCCGAGCACCCAAGGTTGCGGTGGCCACCGTCGACGACTCCGGATCCATCACCGGATGGCAGACCTTCGACGTGCAGTGGGACCGTCTGCACGACGAGGGCCCGGAGGGATCCCACCACGCCCGTATCGTCCGCTTCCTACGCGAGCACGAGGTGGCTGCGGTCGTGTCCACCCACATCGGGGCAGGTATGCAGCACACCATCATGAAGATGGGGCTCGCCATGCTGCCAGCCACCAATCCTGATGCCCGCGCCAGTGTTGCGGCCGTGGCGGAGCAGGTCGCCCGATGATGGATCGTCTCAAGGTTGCCGTCGTCGGCGCAGGTGCCATTGGAACATTCTACGGAATGATGCTCGAACAAGCCGGAGCCGACGTGAGTTTTGTCGCCCGAGGCGCCACCTTGGCGGCCATCCGACGCGACGGGCTGCGCATCACGGGAAAACGTACGAGAACGATCCACCCTCTGGTCACCGACGATCCAGCCCAGATCGACGTGGTCGACGCAGTACTCGTGTGCATCAAGACATTTCAGGTCGCACCGGCCCTGGAGGACTACTCGTCATCCCTCATCGGCCCGGACACCGTGGTCGTGACCACTCAGAACGGGGTGGCGACTCCTCAGGTGGTGGCCGACATCGTGGGACGACGACGCACCTGTCCAGGTGTGTGCCGGGAGTGGGTGAAGATCGTCGAACCGGGAGTCGTGGACGACATGGGCGGCCCGGCCAGCATCCACATCGGCATGCTGGATGACACGCAGAACCCTATCGTGGACGAGATCCGGTCCAGGTTCGAGTCGGTGGGGGTCACCTGTCCCCCGGTCGACGACATCACCACCGAGCTGTGGTTCAAGGCCGTCAACGTCTGTGCCCAGGGAGCCATCGGTGCCGCCCTGGAAGCCACCCTGGGCGAGCTGCTCACCTACCATCGTGACCTCTTCGTCCGATGTGTCCGTGAGTGGATCGCCGTGGGTGAGGCGCACGGTGCGGACTTCTCCCCAGACGTCCTCGCGGCGGTTTTCGCATATTTCGAGTCGCAGGAGGACCATCTCACCACCTCTTTCCAACGTGACATCACAGCTGGACGAGCCAGTGAGTTGGAGGCCCAGGTGGGTGCCCTGCCCGAGTTGGGCGACGAGGTCGGCGTCGACACACCACTCAACGATGCCTTTGCCGCCGTGTTGCGAGCCAAGGCAGCACGAGCCGGGCACTGAGTACCTGCCTCTGCGGCCCGCACCTGTCGACTCCACGGCATTGTGGGATGTCCACAAACCATTGTGGGGTACCCACAAAGAGTGGGAGATCGAATTAGCTGGCCCGTCGGTGACACAACGCTGTGACAGGAGGCACAGTGGGAACATGCTTGCACTTGTCTCACCGGGCCAAGGTGCCCAGAAACCTGGTTTTCTCGGGCCCTGGCTGGAGGACGCATCCTTCGCCGCACACCTGAACTGGCTCTCCGCAGTGGCGAACATGGATCTGGCCGAACATGGCACGGTGTCCGACGAGGCCACCATCAAGGACACTGCCGTGGCCCAACCACTGCTGGTGGCCGCCGCACTGGCCACCGGGTGGGCCGTCAAGGACAACTTCTTCCCCCAGGCAGACATGATCGCCGGCCACAGCGTCGGTGAGATCGCCGCAGGAGCTGGGGCGGGGGCATTCAGCCCCGAGGCCGCGATGGTGCTGGTACGTGAACGTGGTCGGGCCATGGCCGAGGCCGCCGCCGTCACCAAGACGTCGATGACCGCCGTCATCGGTGGCCAGCCCGACGAGGTGCTCGCAGCCATCGAGAAGCACGGACTCACCCCCGCCAACCACAATGGCAAGGGTCAGATCGTCGCAGCTGGCACCGTCGAGCAGCTCGAAGCATTTGCTGCCGAACCCCCGGCCCGCACCCGACTGTTCCCGTTGAGTGTCGCCGGTGCCTTCCACTCGGTGCACATGGAACCAGCCGTTGGCCACCTTCGTTCGGTTGCCGCAGCCATGCCGACCTCCTCGTCGCTGAGCACCACTCTGCTCAGCGATCTGGACGGCGCTGTCGTGACCGACGGACGCGACTTCGCCGACCGCCTGGTTGCCCAGGTTGCCCAACCGGTACGCTGGGACCTGGTCATGCAGACCATGGCCAGCCGTGGCATCACCGGTATGATCGAGCTCGCCCCGGCGGGTACCCTCACCGGTATCGCCAAGCGCAATCTCAAGGGCGTCGAGCTGTTCAACCTCAACACCCCCGACCAGTTGGAGGACGCCCGCGCCTTCGCTGCTGCACACAGTCACAAGACCCCGGAGACCGCATGAACAACCCGACCCTGTCGGCAAGCACCGGAGCATCCTACGCCCGGATCCTCGGAACCGGCTCAGTACGTGGTGACCGCGTCGTCACCAATGAAGAGATGTGCACCATGATCGACTCCACCCCGGAGTGGATCGAACAGCGCACCGGAATTCGTGAACGGCGTTGGGCCACCCCCGAGCAGACCGTCATTGCGATGGCCTCCCAGGCGGCTCGTCAGGCCATCGAGGACGCCGGGCTCACTCCCGACCAGATCGACACCGTCATCATCGCCTCGGTCTCACACCACCGCCCCTCCCCCTCGCTGGCCACCTATGTGGCCCGTGAGATCGGCGCCACGTCTGCTGCCGCCCTGGACATCAACGCCGCATGTGCTGGATTCTGCTACGCGACAACCCTCTCGGAGTCGCTCATCCGCTCCGGGGCGAGCACCCACGTCGTGTCCATCGGGGTGGAGCGTCTCTCCGACATGATCAACATGAAGGACCGTTCCACGGCATTCCTGTTCTCCGACGGTGCCGGTGCGGCTGTCTTCGGCCCGTCCGAGGAGCCTGCCATCGCCCCGACGCAGTGGGGATCGCGCGCCGACCAGGTCGAGGTCATCGAGATCGAGGACTGGACGCAGGCAGCCAGCCATCCGGACGTCAACTACCCGCTCATCGCCATGGAGGGCCGGAAGGTCTTCAAGTGGGCGCTGACCGAGGTGGCCGCCAAGGCCAAGGAGGCCATCGCAGCTGCCGGCATCACTGCAGACGACCTGGACGTCTTCATCCCCCACCAGGCCAATGACCGTATCGTCGACGTCATCGTGCGCCATCTCGGACTCCCAGATTCCGTGACGGTGTGCCATGACATCGCCGGGATGGGCAACACCTCTGCTGCCTCCATTCCCATTGCCATGGATCGGATGCGTCGGCGCGGAGACGCGCACAGCGGCGATCTGGCACTTATCATCGGATTCGGGGCCGGGCTGGTCTATGCCGGCCAGGTCGTGCGTCTACCTTGACGTCGACCGGGCCCCACCCAGACGCGTCATCTCCCGATGGCGTTTCCACCACCGCGTCACCGCTGGGTGATGCGATCTACAGATGAGGAACACCAATGGCTGACAAAGCCCAGATTCTGGCCGATCTCGCAGACATCGTCAACGACATCACCGGTGTCGAGCAGTCCGAGGTGACCGAGGAGAAGGCCTTCACCGACGATCTCGACGTCGACTCCCTGTCCATGGTCGAGATCATCTACTCCTGCGAGGAGAAGTTCGGCGTCGAGATCCCCGACGAGGAGTCCAAGAACCTCCGCACCGTCGGTGACGCCGTGAAGTACATCGAAGATCACCAGTCCTGATCCAGCACCCCATCTGCCGAGGAGAGTACATGACCGACGTCGTCATCACCGGATTCGGAGCCACCACACCCTTGGGGGCAGACGCCCCGAGCACGTGGCAGGGGCTTGTCGAAGGACGTAACGGCGTCCACACCCTTGACCACGAGTGGGCCGAGGGGCTTCCGGTCACCTTCGCCGCTGAGGTCGTTGACGAACCCGGTAACCACATACCCCGCCCGCGGGCCCGTCGGCTGGACCGTTCCAGCCAGTTGGCGCTCGTTGCGGCACGGGAGGCGTGGGCCGATGCCGGACTGTCGCTGCCGCGCGATGAGGACGGCAACCCAGTGGACAACGGTGTCGACCCGGACCGGCTCATCGTCTCGGTGGCCACTGGAATCGGTGGTCTGCACTCTCTGCTCGGGCAGTGGGACGTCCAGAAGGACAAGGGATTTCGACGGGTGAGCCCGTTCACCATCCCCATGCTCATGGCCAACGCGCCGGCTGCAAACATTGGTCTTGAGTTTCATGCGACCGGTGGTATCCACACCCCGGTGTCAGCGTGTGCCTCCTCCTCGGAGGCCATCTCCCTGGGGCTGGACCAGATTCGCCTGGGACGCGCCGACATCGTCGTCGCCGGCGGTACGGAAGCCGTCATCCATCCCCTACCACTGGCCGCCTTCTCCCAGATGAAGGCACTGTCGTCGCGCAATGACGACCCGGAACACGCATCCCGTCCCTGGGACGTGGACCGCAACGGCTTCGTCCTCGGTGAGGGCGCGGCCATCCTCGTGCTGGAGACCCTTGAGCATGCCCAGGCCCGCGGTGCCACGATCTATGGCACCTTGGCTGGCTCGGGCATTTCGGCCGATGCCCACGACATCGTCCAACCCGATCCGTCCGGGTACGGTCAGGCCTCGGCGATGCGCAAGGCCTTGGCTTCGGCAGATCTGGAACCCAGCGACATCAAGCACATCAATGCCCATGCCACCTCGACGCCGCAGGGTGACACGGCGGAGGCCATGTCGATCCGCGAGGCCCTGGGCACGGCAGCAGAGGACGTCCTCGTCACCGGCACCAAGTCGATGACTGGTCATCTGCTTGGCGGAGCGGGTGCCTTGGAGTCCTTTGCGACGGTCATGGCATTGCTGCGCCACAAGGTTCCCGGCACGATCAACACCGAGCATCTCGAGGAAGGGCTGCCGGTACGGATCGCCACCGAGACGACGGATCTTGTTGACGGCGATCTTGCCGCCCTCAACAATTCCTTCGGTTTCGGCGGACACAACGTCACCCTGGCGTTCACCAATCAGCACGCCACTCGCTGACTGCCCAGCCGACAACCTCGGCCGGTAAACATTGCTGGTCGAGGTTCGCGGTCGTCTGCCACGCGGCGTCGCCCGAAAAAGTGGCCACCCGCACATGTGACCGCCATCCACATGGCACCGCAGAACCCCGATGTCACGGTGCGTCAACTGCACATGTGCCGCCGTCCTGTGCCCGACTCTCGGGAGAGCAGGGTCGGACGAGCCTTGCAGGGATCGCTCAGCCAACCTGGGCGGCGAACCAACTCACGTCGATGGTGGGATCGCCAGCGCGATACGCCTCCAACTCAACGTCCCACGGTTCGCCGAGCAGATCGGAGATCTGGGTGGCGAGATCCGTTCCCATCCGGCGAGACTCCATCACGGCGGTCCGCAGCCGCACCTCGTCGACGCGGATGGATCCGGCGTCATCGGTGGCGCAATGAAACACCCCGAGGTCGGGTGTGTACGACCACCGCTGAGTGGGAGCACCCGACTCGACCGTCACCTCGAATCGCAGTTTCCGCCATGCACACAGTGTGGAGACGAGACCGACGACCTGCTGCATGTCACCGCTCCACGCAACCTCGGCGCGCCAACTTCCCGGACAGACCGGTTGAGGCCTCCACTGCCACATGGGCGCGACAACAGCGGCATTGACCATCCACTCGATGTGGTCGCGCAATGCCGTCGGCGCCGAGTGGATGAAGATCATGCCCTCGGCATGCAGGTGTGAACTGCTCATGTGACCGTCCTCTCGGTACCACGTGCCTTCCCCTGCAGGGTCCCGAAGCGGTCAGGCTCCATTGTGCCGTTCCGGGTCCGAGCACACAAGTACGAAGAAAAATCAATGGGACATCGCGGGCACACCAAGAAAAACTCAGATGTCGGGCGAGCACCTGAGCACATGCTGCGTGCGGCAATTGCCACCCTCGTTCACTTCAGGGCACAGCCCTGGGCCATGCCTCACCGTCCCATGGGCGGCCTGCTGCCGAAGATCGCCTGGCCAACCCGCACCGTCGTCGCGCCATGTGCAATGGCAATCTCGAAATCTCCCGACATTCCCATGGAAAGGTCGTTCCAGGAACTCACCTCGGAGGCCTCGTTGCGCAGCTGCTCCTGGACCACCCGCATCCGTTGGAAGCAGGCAGTCACCTGGGATTCGTCATCGCTGTGGAGCGCGACCGTCATCAGGCCCTTGACGCGCAGTGCGTCGAAGGCGCTCAGCTGTCGCGCAAAGTCAGCTGCCTCGGACGGGGCCACACCAGACTTCTGGGGCTCACCGGAGGAATTGACCTCCACGAGCACGTCGAGTTGGCGTCCCTGGGCATGGAGTCTCTTGTCGAGTTCCCGAGCCAGCCGCAGCGAATCCAGCGCCTGGAACTCGGAGGCAAATTTTGCGACGTCCCGTGCCTTGTTGGTCTGCAGATGGCCGATGATCGCCCACTCGATCTGTGGATGGTCGTCGGAAAGCTCCTGCCACTTGCCCATCGCCTCCTGGACACGATTCTCGCCGAACCGCCTCACACCCGCCTGGGCAGCCTCGACGACGTCACTGGCCGGCTTGGTCTTGCTCACCGGCAGCAGCCGCACCGATGCCGGGTCACGATCCACCTGGCGACATGCCTGGGCGATACGGCTGTGAATCATCTCAAGGTTCTCTGCGATGGTCATGTATCCACTCAACCACTAGGGCCAGCGAGCGGCCAGCATCACCGCGCCACCTGCCGCGACAAGGGCCAGAATCACCGATATTCCCACGTAGACGTCCGTGATCTCGGCATAAACCTTGTCCGATCCCACGGAGTGCGAGATCTCTCGGTACACCTTCTTGAGTTCGCCCAGGGATTGCGCCGAGAACTTCTCACCGCCAGAGGCCTTGGCCACGGCAGCCAACTCGCTGCGATTCACCGGCACCCGTTGCCTCACCCCATCCTCGACGAGATACCCACGCGCCGTTCCGTAGGCAATGGTGTACACCGGAACTCCCTTAGTACCGGAGTCCCGACCTGCCTGCAGGGAGGGGCGCCCCATGTTCGTCGAACCATCGGAGAGCAGGACGATCGCAGCAGGAGCCACCTCCTTGGGATGTTTGGGGTCGGGCGGAGCCAGCTTGATGGCGTCCAGGCTGGTGTAGATGCCCTCCCCGATGGCCGTGGATGGCAGCACCTTGAGGTTGTCAATGGCACGGTCCACGGTTCCCCGGTCCGTCGTCGGGGGGACGACGACCTGCGCAGTGCCGGCGAACCTCACCAGGGCCACGTTGAATCGTGGCGGCAATGACCCCACGAACTCCTTCGCCGCGTCCTGGGCAGCCGCGAGGCGATTGGGTTCGACGTCATTGGCCTCCATGGATCGTGACACGTCGATGGCCACGGCAATGGTGGCGCGGTCCCTGGGCACTGATCGGTACGACTGGGGCTGTGCAAAGGCCAGGACCAGGCATGCCGTGGAGGCCACCGATGACATCACGGCGAGCCACCGTTTCCAACCGTTTTGGTGTGGCAGCACGCGCCGCAGCCGGTCGTCGGGGCTGCGCACCGAACGGCGTCGGATGTCCAGCACCAGCCAGGCCAGGAGCAGCAGCACCGGGACGATGAGCCACCACAGCCGTCCGGGACGAGCGAAATGTATGAGCATCGTCATACCTACCGCCTCACTGCCATCGTCAACACACCAACTCCTGCGAGTACTGCGAACCCCATCGCGTAGAAAGCCCACGTGGCGGTGACTTCCTTCTTGACGTCCTCGTAGCCCACCGAGGAGTGCACGTCCTGGTACACCTTGTCGAGCCGGGGAGCCGAGTCAGCCTCCCAGCTCTGCCCTCGCGACGACGAGGCGATCTGCTTCATGACCTGCGTGTCGGGAGCGACTCGTTCCCGACGCCCGTCCAGGTCGACATAGCCGGTCTGGGTGCCGAAGGCGATGGTGTAGATCGGAACCTTCGCCCTACCAGCCTTGGTCGCTAGGGGGACCGGGTCCGGCCCATGGTTGTTGCCCCCGTCGGAGAGCAGGACGATCGCTGCCGGGGCGGGGGTACCATCCTCGGACTTGGGAGCCTGCCTGATGGAGTCCATGCTCTCGATGATGGTGTCGCCCAAGGCCGTGCCGTCGCTGGGTTCGATGTTGTCGATCGCGCGTCGCACGACGGCCCGGTCCTTGCTGGGAGGCACGAGCACGGTCGGGCTGCCCGACACACGCACGACGGAGACGTTGAATCCCTCGGGCATGGTGTCGATGAATCTGGTGGCAGCCTGCTTGGCGGCGTCCATCCGAGTGGGGTCGACGTCCTTGGCCCCCATGGATCGGGAGGCGTCGATGGCCACGACGATGGTGGCCCGCTCCCGTGGAACCTTCTCGATCCCCAATGGTCGGCACCAGGCAACGATGGCGGCTGCCAAGGCCAGCAGTGACATGGCCACCGAGAAATGTCGTTTCCACTGCGGTTGGCCCCGCATGACGGCAGCAACCATTCCTGCATTGGGGGTGCGTACCGGGGAGCTGGCGGATCTGCGCAACGCCACCAGGTAAAAGGCGAGCAGCGCAGGAACGGCGAGCAGGGCCCACAGATGGTGCGGTGATCTCAACTCGGGCAGGCCCAGGACCATGCTTGGCAGGGTCTTCGGCAGGATCGTCAAGGTCTGTGCCGTCATGGGTTCATCACCTGGCCGGTGTTGTGCAGCACGGGTGCCACCCTGCGGTAGCCGATGACGAATCGGGCGATGTCGCGCACCCAGTCGGAGTCGGTACGCAGCTGGACGTGGGCGGCTCCGGAACGTCGAATGGCTGCCGCGACCCGGCGGCGTTGGGTTGCAGCTGCCTCGTTCATGCGCATCCGGGCCTGTTCGTCGGAGGTGTCGACGAGCTGTGCGGCCGATGTCTCCGGATCCGCGATGAGTACCTCGCCCATGTTGGGGAAATTGATCTCTGCCGGGTCGACGATCTCCATGCACACCACTTGATTGCGACTGGCCAGGCGGCGCAGCGCCCGTTCCCACTCGGTGGGCACGGCAGGGTCGAGTTCAAGATCTCCCGGGGTGACGAAGTCGGAGACGACGATACGCATGCCCCGACGCCGCTCCACCCGGAGCACATGCTCAATACCCTCTGACAAGGGCATTGACGGCGATGAACTGTCCGGGACGATGGGCTCGGTGAGCATGGAACGCAACAGCGCGTACAAGGCGGTACGTCCGGATCGGGCCGGGAACCGTCGTACCGAGTCGTGTCGCATGATGATCCCGCCGAACCGGTCACCCATCTTCTGGGTGAGGAACCCCATGGTGGCGATCCCTGCGATGCCAAGGTCGCGTTTGGTCATGGTTCGGGTGCCCCAGTTCATCGAGGCGGTGGCGTCGAGCAGGGCCCACACCTCGAGTTCCCGATCGGCAATGGTGTCGCGCACGTGCGGCTCGGTGGTACGAGCAGTGACGGCCCAGTCCATTCGCCGTACATCGTCCAGGCCAGGCTGGTAGGGACGCGCATCACTGGTCTCGGTGCCCACCGCAGGAATGAGTCCGCGATGGTCGCCATGCAGGAAGCCCTCCAGTCGACGCACGATACTCAGTTCCAGGCGCTGCAGTGCAGCTTCGGGGGCCAGCTGGTGCAGGGCCACCGATGCCCCGGTCGGCTGATGGACAATGGTGTCGACCACCCCGTCCGTCGTACTCGTTCGGCGTCGATTCGTGGTAGCCATGGCCACCTCAGTTGTCGTAGGACGCGTCGTAGCGATGCTGCTGGTGGGACGTCTCGCGTTGCTGCCTGTTCCACACCGGGGTGGGCGGGGGAACCATGGCGAGGATGCGATCGATCACCTGAGCCGGGGCGATGTTGTCGGCCACTGCGTCGAAGGAGAGCATGATGCGGTGTGCCATGACGTCCTTGGCAATGGCCTGGACGTCGGTGGGTAGGACGTAGTCACGGCCGTGGATGAGGGCCAGGGCGCGGGAGGCGGCCACCAGTCCCAGGGTGGCACGCGGGGAACACCCGATCTGGATGACGGGTTCCAGGTCGGGCATGTCGAAATCACCGGGGCTCCGGGTGGCCAGGACGAGACGCACGATGTACTCGGCAACCAGGTTGTGGACGAAGACGTCGGAGGCCATGTCCTGCAGCTCGATGATCGTGTCGGTGGTGAGTACCTGGGTGGGCTGGGGAGCCTTGACGCTCATACGCCGCAGGATCTCGAACTCCTCGTTGCCCCGCGGGTAGGGCACGTCGACCTTGAGCAGGAACCGGTCTCGCTGAGCCTCGGGCAGTGGGTAGACGCCCTCGGACTCCACTGGGTTCTGAGTGGCGATGACGCTGAAAGGTTTGCGGGCCGGGAAGGTTCTCCCGGCGATGGACACCTGTTTCTCCGCCATGAGCTCGAGCATCGCCGACTGCACCTTGGCAGGGGCACGGTTGATCTCGTCGGCCAGGACGAAGTTGACGAAGACCGGGCCAAGTTCGATGTCGAACTGCTCGCGTGATGCGGAGTAGATCCTGGTGCCGATGATGTCGGAGGGCACGAGGTCGGGGGTGAACTGCACACGGGCGAAGTCCCCGCCCAGGACCGTTGCGAACGAGCGTACTGCCAGGGTCTTGGCCACACCGGGCACGCCTTCGAGCAGAATGTGTCCCTTGGCGAGCACCCCCACCATGAGCTGTTCGACCATGTGCTCCTGACCGACGATGACCCTCTGCACCTGTCCGATCGCCTCGCCGAGCAGGCGGGCGGCTTCGGCATTGCTCATCGAGGCGTTCGCATTCCCGGTGCCGATGTTCTGGCCACCGGAAATCTCGAAGGGCGCTCGACCACCATGCTGGTCTGCCGGGTTCGTCGACGGTGTGCTCACAAAATCTCCTGCCTGAATCGTCGTTCCCACCTGCGAGGACGCCGACCTGGATGGCCTGCCGAAGCAACGATACCTGCACTGGAAAAGGTATCCAGTCGTGTGCGGCTGGGAACGATTTCGCCGATGTGGTGAGATAGACGACGATGTCTACCACACCACCAGCAGATGCTCCCCAGCCTGCACCGCTGCTCCCCCAGGATCCCCCCAAGGTGGGAGAGTTCTGGCTCGATGCCCGGGCTGCGGATTCTGCTGCCGGTGTGGCATATCTTGCCCACCGGAGCACCCAGCGGGTGATCCTCGTCATGTTGTGTGCGGGGGCGGCATCCGATGGCGGCGCCCGGGACCGCCTGGCCGGCCAGGTGAACCTGTTGCCGGCACGCATGGTCCTTGCCCGTGGCGGGCAGGGGCAGGACTCCGGACGGTTGGGGCATCTCTTCCAGGAAGTCGCGGATTACCCCGCCCCCGTCGACCAGACCCCACCAGCACCGTGGGTGGCGCTGGTGGACGACGAAACCCCCTACGCACTCCAGGAGGCCCGACGAATCCTCGGCGAGGTGGAGTTGGCCCACATCAGTCAGCTCGGGAGGGTGGCCGGCCCCTCCTTCCAGGTGCACTGGGCGAAGGATCGTGCCCCGGGGACCTCTCGGTCATGGCCGCTTCCCTGGCCCGGACGTCATGACCAAGCCGGCTGGTCGACGACAGTGGTGGCCTGGCTGCTCACCCTCGTCATTGCTGGGTTGGGGCTGCTCATCGCCGTTCTGCTGTTCCAGAACGTTCCGCCAACTCCCCCACCGCCGCCGGTTCCCACATCTCCTCCACCACCCCCCACATCGAACAGTTCCAGCTCGCCGACGTCCTCGCCATCGAGTTCGCAGCAGTCGCCGTCGTCCGGTGGCAGTGGTTCCTCCTCACCGAGTCCGCAACCCAGTGATGCGCAGAGCTCACGACCGGAATCGAGTTCCTCCCCCAGCGAGGGGCCGGCCTCCCCAACCCCCACCTCCAGTGGTGAGCCACACGACGGACGGCCCAGCGCGTCCGGCAGCCCCGACGATCACCCCAATGGAAGGCTCTGATGACCTCTCTCACGCTTGTCGCCACTGACTTGGACCACACCTTCCTGGGAGCCGATCAGCGGCCCTCGGAGCTCAACACCCACTCCGTGTTCGCCGCCGCCGAGCATGGGGCAGCCGTCGTCTTCGCCACCGGACGACCACTGCGTTGGCTCGATCTGTTGGAGGTCTTCACCGACGTCAACCCGACGGTGATCGCCTCCAATGGTGCTGTCACCTACGATCTGCGCAATCATCGGGTGATCTCGGACACCCCATTTCCCATCGACGTCATCACGGACGTGGTGAACGACATTGCCTCTGAGCTGCCCGAGGCCAAGTTCAGCCTCGAGGAGGCACAGAGATGCTGCGTGGAACCGGGATTCGATCGGGTGGACCACGGCCGGCCCGTCACCCATCAGGGGCCGATACGCGAGTTCCTCACGCCAGATTCACGGCCGGTGAAGATGCTGGTACGCGCCTTCGGCATCCCCACCGAGGAGCTCTTCGAGATCGTGGACGGTCTCGTCGACGGCAGGGTGTCCACCACATTCTCGGTGCAGCTGGACGACGGTCTCGTCGAGCTCGCCCCGATCGGGGTGTCCAAGGGGGCAGCCCTGAGCGCTACGGCCGAGCAGCTCGGTGTCGATCTGGCTGACGCTGCTGCCTTCGGCGACATGCCCAACGATCTGTCGATGCTGCGACTGGTGGGCCACCCGTTCGTCGTGTCCAATGCACACCGCCGCGTCCTGCAGGAGGGCTTCCCCGTCATCGGACACCACGACACCTCAGCGGTGGGACATGCGATCCTCGATCTGCTCAATGGACGACAACCCGCTACAGTGTCCTGAGACACACAAGACCTTCGAGGCAGCCCACTGCCTTGGGGATGTCGGGGGCGTTAGCTCAGCAGGTCAGAGCAGGGGACTCATAATCCCTGGGTCGCGGGTTCGAGCCCCGCACGCCCCACCACATACCGCGATTCGGTCGGCACGAGCTGCGATGTGGTTGGCACGGGCCCGGCGCCTGTCCCTTTGCGACAGTCATCACCGTGGATCCCTCCGAAAGGATCACGTCCACCAGCCCCCAAGGATTGAGACGTGGTGTGACCTCCCATGCCATGCAGCTGCAAAGACAGCATGAGACGTGTTGGGCTGTAGACCCTCGACCAAGCCACGCCGGTGGTTGTTGAGTTTTCCACGGTCTATACTGGGGCGCAGGAAAAAACGGAGTTGGAATCTGCGTGATAGCCAACACGACCCCCGGTGGGATGTCCAGCCTTGTGCGGACCGATGCCGGGGGATTCCTCATATCTGGACGGTGACGGTGTGGCCATCGTGTGCGTCGCCTGCCTTGCCCTTGGTCGCGGCGAGGCGGCTGGGGTGCGTGGCTGCGGTAGCTGTGGGGCTGTCGGCCTGCCATGGCGGCAGGGCGGCTGACGGATTGTCGCGGGGCGGTGGCCCGCTCTGGATGCCGAGGTTGGCCAGGAACGGAGCGCGTCGAGGTTGGCTTACCCCCACATGCGCCGTAGTGCTCGAAAAACCCAGGCCGTCATGGAATCCTGTGGTGAATGTCTGGTGGCCGATGTGCGTCCTCGTCGGTGAGGACGGTGTCGCTGACGCTGTCTTCCTCTCGGCCCTCAGCAGAGCGATGGCCTTCCGCTTGCGTGCGGCCGCGTGCGTGCTCCAGTGCCTTGCGGGCGTGGCACTCTTCCCTTGCACCTTTTCTCACATGCGTTACGCTCCAGCCTCGCCATCCAAACGAACCTGGACTGTGACCGAATCCTCATCGGGTCCGTCCTCATTCCAAGCAGCAATGATCCCGCGGGCCTCGTCTGCGACCTGACCCAATTCCGCTGCCTGCCCGACAACCCCCGAGGGCCGGAATCTCGAACACCCAGAAATTCGCCTCAGCCGAGACCTCACGATGGGTGACCACTTCATAGGTCGTCCCACTTTCCACGGTCGTGTCCATCACTTCCACTCCTTCGGAGGTGAAGTAGCGAGTGAGGGCTTCCTGGATGATCCCCAACTCACTGCGCCCCTCAGCATGAGCCCGCTCGGCGAGCTGCCTGTTCAACCACACCGGTAGCCCATCAGACACCGCAAGACCCCAAGCACGCCGAGCAGCCGCAATACGCTCACCCGACCACCCCAGCTCGAAATCAGCAGCAGCCGCCTCATCATGGGTATCCATGTCCGTCATCATAGGCTCCCCTCAGATCACATCGGTGCAGCGCTTACGTGCAGACATCGCATGAAACACGATTACCGGAAATGAAGAAGCAGGAGCGGAATGAGGCATGGGTGGAGTGTCTTGTTCTGGTTGTCGTCTGCAACGTGTTCTCCAGGCGATGTCGCGTGCGTATCCTGTTGTGTGCGTCAGTGGTTCACCCGACGAATGCGTTGAAACACGGGTCAAGTGTGGAGCTGGTTCGACAGGCGTATGAGACGGGTTCGGGTGGTGCTCGGGTACGTCGGGGTGCTGAGGAGAGCGAGATGAGTGAGTTTGTTGCCGACAACGGTGTTCGTGTCACCGACGAGATGGTGCGGCAATGGGCACGTGAGGCCGAGTCGGGTTTTGAGGGCACGCAGGTCGAACTGTTCGAGGGCCGAGACTGGGAGGAAGTGGAGACTGAACCCCTGGAACCTCGCACGATCCGAGTGAGTACCAGCGTGTGAAGGATGATCGAACAGGATGCGTCCCGGCAAGGCATGACCGTATCCGCATGGACAGCACTCACCCGCGAAGCCACCCAGACCCGCAAAGCCAGCTGAGGATCCAAGAACCGGGGGCTCTTGGAGTCGTTCTGAGGCCGTGATTTCCGTAGACGTGCTCCCTGACTGCTTGTGGTAGGGGGACGCGGGACGTCGAGCGTTCGGTGATTGCGGTCGGTACCGAGTCGGGGCTTGATGTGGTGGGTGTCGAGGGTGGCCAGGACACGGAGCGCGTCGAGGTTGGCCTCCACGCGCGCCGTGGTGCCTGAGGGGGCCAGATCGTCCTGCGAGCCCGGGGTGAATGTCAGCTGGCCGGAATCGCGTCCTCGCCCAGCAGCTCCCTGCAGCGGGCGACGAGTCTCTCGTGTTCCTTTTCCTTGTTGGCCATTTTCTCCTGTGCGTCGTACTTTCGTCCGATCAGTGACCAGTACAGGTCGTACATGTCCTCGTCCTCCTCCGGGTCGGGTTCTTCCTCGATCCACGGCAGGAGGTAGTAGTTGACCCCCGTCGACCACCATTCCGCTGCCTCGCGATCGTCCATCAGATCGTCGCTGTCGTCCTCCATCAGGTCGGCTGGTGGACGACACATCTCGACGATCACCTGCCCGCGGGCTGCGTTCGTCGCCTGCTGGATCCGTCCTGCCTTGGCCATCGTCGATTCCCCTGGCTTGTCCGGGCCCTGCATCGCTGCTGCCAGTTGGCTCTCCTGTTCCTGGGCTCGCTCCCCCAGTCTCGAAAAGAACGTCCTGGGGTCCCGAAGCATCCCGAATGCTGTCGGGGCGTATTCCTGCCATGCTTCCCAGGTGATCCGCGCCAGTTGAGTCAGCGCCTCCATGTCGTCGGGCGCCTCCTGCCAACCTTGTTGTGTCCCGTTGGTTTCCGTCATGGGGGTCTCCTCTGTCTGGGCGGGTTCTGGTTCCTGGGCCCACCAGTCCTCCGGGGTTGGCTGCCACATGTTGTCGTCATGGCTGTGCCGCATGATCCGATGCTAAAGCGGGGGTGAGACACTCCCGAGACGCGATGAGGTCTCCCCTCACTGGCGAGGGCGTCGAGACCGTTCCACATATGACCCACCATGACGCTGAAGTGGAGCAACACTGGTAGTCACATGGCGCTGGGAGGAACTGAGCCCAGGCCAACACGGTATTCTTGTCGCCCTATCCTCGCCCTTGACCTCCAGGAGAACCGATGCCTGGCACGAATCAGCAGCCGTGGGACACCCGCCCCCATCCCCAACCCGGCAGCCTCCCTGCCTCCCAGCAGCCATCCGGTTCACCTGAGCCGGACCCACATCGGCCACCTCGGATGAAGGCGTGGGTGGGGATTGCAGTCCTCGTCATCCTCTTCGGATGGCCGTTCCTGGCCGGCAGGACGTCCTTGGGGCTCATCCTGTGCGCTCTGTTCCTGCTGGGCTCGACCCTGTGGCACCTGGCCTTCGGGCACTCCTGGATCACGCCACTGTTCGACGCCACTCGCAAGCAGTCGTTGTGGGGTCTGCTCGTCTCCTTCGTCCTGCTTGTCACCGGCGGGGCCATCGCCCCGGCCGACGAGTCGGAGTCGACCGCTCCACAGACATCCCCATCCGCGTCGTCCCCGGCTGGGGATGCCGAGGACCCAATCGCCACACCGAAGCCACATGCCGTGGACAGGCCGAGTGCCACCTCTCATCCCAGTGTCTCTGCGCACCCTTCGACAAGCTCATCGGCCTCCCCGAGGCCACGTGCCACGACGTCCGGAACCACCGCTGGCAGCGCACTGGAGATGCTTGCCACCCTGCCGGTGAAAGGGCGAGCGCCGAAGACGGGGTACTCCCGCCAGCAGTTTGGGGACGCCTGGCTGGACGTCGACCGCAATGGGTGTGACACGCGCAACGACATTCTGCGCCGAGACCTCGTCAACAAGACGTACAAGTCCGGAACCGGCGAGTGTGTCGTCGCCTCCGGAGATCTCCCCGATCCCTACACCGGGCGAGTGATTACCTTTCACCGCGGGCAGAAAACCTCGTCGGCAGTGCAGATCGACCATGTCATCGCCCTGTCGAATGCCTGGCAGACTGGCGCCCAGAAGATCCCGCTGCAGCAGCGGGTGGCCCTAGCCAACGACCCGCTCAACCTCCTGGCAGTCGACGGCCCGGCCAATCAACAGAAGTCCGATGCGGACGCCGCAACCTGGCTACCGGCGAACACGTCGTTCCGTTGCGCCTATGTGGCTCGTCAGGTGGGTGTGAAGAAGAAGTACCAGCTGTGGGTGACGCTGGCGGAGAAGGATGCCATGACCCGGGTATTGCACGGCTGCCCGAACCAGTCCGTGCCCAACGCGGTGAGCGCACCCATCGTCAAGGTTCCGGCGGGGATGGCGAAGGCCCCTGCCACCAAGCCCAGGACGTCCAAGCCCAAGACACCCCGGAACAGGACGACTCCAAAGACACGCCACACCACCAAACCCAGGCCAGCCAGTGGCGGCGCGTACTACGCAAGGTGCAAGGACGCCTGGGCTGCAGGAGCAGCCCCACTCCACCGCGGTGAGCCCGGGTACCGAACCGAGCTGGACCGTGACGGGGATGGAATCGCCTGCGAAAAACCGCCCCGCTGATGGAGTGGGTGGGCCCACTCGTCATGACACCCCCGACAGGGCCATGTGTCGCCCCCACGGGGGCACCACCCGTTCATGGGTAGTGCCCCGAAAGAACGGCCATCTGTGCAGAATCGCTGTCCCAACCACACGTGCTCCCCCACCAGACGACGCCGGCCGGGAAACCGCACCCAGGTGATCGTCGAGACCCCCATGTCCGGGAAGTCCCGACGACCATTCACGAGGACCCGTCGGAGGTGACGCATCCGCTACAGTCGATCCACCCAGGTGCGGTGAATCGTGAGATCCTCGTTCTGCTCAGGGTGAAACGCCAATGCCGTGATCCGACCCTGCTGGACGCCGACCACACTGCCATCACTCATGGTCGCGATGGCCTGGACGGCGGGCCCGAGTTCCACCACTCGAGGCGCGCGAATGAAGGTGGCCGGCACTGATCCGTATCCCTTGACGTCGAGGGTGGTCTCGAAGGAGTCCACCTGGCTTCCGAACGCATTGCGTCCCACGACGACGTCGAGTACCCCGAGGGTCTGCTGGCCGACAGCGGCGTCTCGAACCTCTCGTGCGCAGTAGATGAGTCCGGCACAGGTCGCCAAGGTGGGCAGACCACCGGCGATCGCGTCACGCAACGGCTGGTCGAGGTGGAATGCACGCGCCAGCTTGTCGAACACCGTCGACTCCCCGCCGGGCAGGATGATTCCGTCCAACCCGTCAAGATCGGCTGGTCGCCGCACCTTCCTCACCTGCACATCGAGTTGCCGAAGCTTGGCGGCGTGCTCGTCCACTCCTCCTTGCAGGGCAAGGATGCCGACCCTCACCATCCGCGTTCGGCGAGTCGGTGGGGCGCGGGCACGTCGGCGACGTTGATGCCAACCATGGCCTCTCCCAGGCAGCGGGACACGTCGGCGATGGCCTGGGGATCGTCGAACATCGTCGTGGCATTGACGATCGCCGCAGCACGTTTGGCAGGATTTCCGGACTTGAAGATGCCCGATCCTACGAAGACGCCCTCGGCTCCCATCTGCATGACGAGCGCGGCGTCCGCCGGGGTGGCGACTCCACCGGCGACGAACATGACGACTGGTAGCTTGCCGGTGTGGGCCACCTCGGCGACGAGATCGTAGGGGGCCTGGAGTTCCTTGGCTGCGACGTAGAGTTCGTCGTCGTCCATGCTGGTGAGTTTGTTGATCTGGCCGCGGATGGTGCGTAGGTGCTTGACGGCCTCGGAGACGTCCCCGGTGCCCGCTTCCCCCTTGGACCGGATCATGGCTGCACCCTCGGTGATGCGCCGCAGGGCCTCGCCCAGGTTGGTCGCACCGCACACGAAGGGGACGTCGAATTCCCACTTGTTGATGTGATTGGCGTAGTCAGCCGGGCTGAGCACCTCGGACTCGTCGATGTAGTCCACCTTGAGTGCCTGCAGCACCTGTGCCTCGACGAAGTGGCCGATGCGGGCCTTGGCCATCACCGGGATGGACACGGCGTCCTTGATGGCCTCGATGAGCTCGGGGTCGCTCATCCGTGCCACGCCGCCCTGGGCGCGAATGTCTGCAGGCACGCGCTCCAGGGCCATGACGGCCGACGCCCCGGAATCCTCGGCGATCCTCGCCTGGTCGGGGGTGACGACGTCCATGATGACGCCTCCCTTGAGCATGTCGGCGAGTCCTCGCTTGACTCGGGTCGTGCCGGTGTGTGAGGTCCGAACCTCTGTGTTCTCAGTCATGGGCTCCATCCAAGCCGGGCAAGTGGTCCATCACAAGATCCACATCACACGAGTTGCAATGGACCACTTTTGGGGAGTTCACTGAGTGAGGTCCAGTTCTCGCCCCATTTCCCAGGAGGTGCCCGTGCGATATTTCCTAGGAGGTTCCCGTGCGATCGGATCTCGTCGTCGATCTGCCCGTGACGCTGGATCGCACCGATGACACTGCGCTCCCCCAACAGCTGGCCCAGCAGATCCGCGCTCTCATCGGACGTGGGGTGCTCAATCCCGGCGATCAGCTTCCCAGCGGACGCGCTCTGGCCGGCGAACTGTCGGTGGCCCGTGGCACGGTCGTCACCGCCTACGAGGAGCTGTGCGCCGAGGGATATCTGGTCGCCCGTCACGGTTCTGGGACGATGGTCAATCCGAACCTTGCCCATCTGCACCCGCAGGGAACCACCACCCCACTACGCACCCCGGTGCGTCACAGTCGTCTCGTCGAACTGACCCCGGGCGTCCCCGACACCTCCGACCTGGCCGATCCGTCCTGGCGCGCGGCATGGCGGCAGGCCGCAGCCCATCCAGGAATCACCAACTCCGATCCGCTGGGGCTGCCAGAATTGCGCTGGCAGATTTGCGAGCACCTGCGTCAGATGCGCAGTCTGGTGTGTGACCCGGGCCAGGTCGTCGTCACGTCTGGAGCCCGGGAAGGTCTTGCCCTGCTACTGCATGTTGCACGGGGTTCCCGGCAGACCATCGGTGTCGAGTCGCCGGGATACCCGAGCCTGCGCAAGGTGCCGCCCGCGCTGGGGCATCGCACCGTCAACCTGCCCACCGACGAGCACGGTCTGCTCACCGATGAGTTGCCGGAGCAGGGGCTGGACGCCGTCCTGGTGACCCCAGGGCACCAGTACCCCGATGGCGGGAGCCTGTCGACACCACGTCGAGTCGAGTTGGCCGCCTGGGCAGCACGTACCCACAGCTGGATCATCGAGGACGACTTCGACTCCGAGCTGCGTCACGTCGGCCAACCGCTTCCAGCCCTGGCAACCCTGCAGCCCTCCCACACCGTCCTGTTGGGAACGTTCTCCTCGGTGATGACGTCGGCCCTGGCCTGCGGATACCTCATCGTCCCGCCCCGTCTCGTCCCGGTGATTCGAGATCATCGGCGGGCCACCGGTCAGCCGGTCGGAGCCCTGGTGCAACATGCCCTGGCCAGTTATCTGGAGACCGGGGCACTGCGGCGGCGAACCCAACGGCTACGCCAGGTGTATCGCCGTCGCCGTCAACTCGTCATCGACACCTTGGCAGACGTCGACGGCACCGAACTCCTGCCGATCAATGGCGGGTTGCACGCGGTACTCGTCATCGATCCCACCGGTCATGCCGCCGCTCGTGGGCCAGCGGATTCGCATGCAACCAGTGCAGAGCTGGAGACCTCCCTGGTGCGTTCCTGCGCTGCCCATGGGATCGGGGTACGTGCCCTGTCCCGGTACTGGGGTGGCGAAGGCGCCAAGCATGGCATCGTCCTGGGGTTCGGCAGGTTGAGCGACGAGGTCCTCGCCGCTGCCCTGGAGCAGGTGGCGAGGATCATTCGCACGAAGCGATGAGATGTGTCCCCATCACTCCGACGTCGTACCCACACGTCGGGCGATCTCGTCGAGGAATGCGGCAACTCCTTCCGGGCCATCACAGAGGATGTCTGCGCGGGAGGCGAGTTGTGGCTGCTCGGCGGAGTACGACACCACACGAGCTCCCGATCCGCCGTGCCGGATCCATTCGTCGACGGCGCCGAAGGCCGGCACGTCCCCCAGGTCGTCGCCGCACATGACGATGATCCTGGCATGCGTCTGCTCCTGCAGTTCGCGCAAGGCATCATCCTTGCCGATGCTCTCGGCCTTGAGCTCGATGACCTCGCGACCTTCCTCGGCGTGCAGATCGTGCTGGTCGGCCACCTCGTGACACAGTGGGGCGAAGATACGCCATGCCGCCCTGCTGTCGCGTGCCCGCCGGGTGTGAACCGCAACGGCACGCCCCTTGTCCTCGACATGTGTACCAGCGAGCCGGGAGTCGGCCACGCACATCTGATCGATGCGCTCTGTGAGTTCGGACACCGCTCGACGCACCTGTGGCGGGTCGTCCGGAACGATCAGTTTCCCACTGGCTACGTCGTAGCGTTCCACCCCGTACTGGCCCAGGACGACGAGATGATGCAGCTGAGGATCGGTGTCGAGTCCAGCCATCTCGCGCACGGCCTGCACCGGGCGTCCGGTGATGATCGCGCAGCCGCCCAGCGCTGCTCCAATGTGGCCGATGGCGTCTCGACTCGCCGGGAGAATACGGCTCTGGGTGGGATCGGAGACGATGGGCGCCAGCGTCCCGTCAAAGTCCATGGCAAGCAGGGTGGTCTGCGGTTCGGCAGCGATCGCATCCACGACGTCCTGACCGGCACTGGTCGTGGCGACCCACGAGCGCGGTCCGAGCCGCACCCCGTCCGGCAAGGTGATGACGTCCGCGGACTCAGCTGAACGCAAATGTTGTGCATCATCCATGCCTTCATCGTCACACACGGAGCAACACACCGTTGATATCCTTCACACAAAGGAGGAGATTCTCATGACCTCTACATCAGATGACCTGGCGACATTCATCGTCGTCGCCAACAGACTCCCAGTGGACCGTGTTGTCAATGAGGACGGAAGCATCGACTGGACGACGTCACCTGGTGGCCTCGTCACGGCACTTGAACCCGTCATGCAGCGCAAGGGTGGTGCGTGGATCGGTTGGCACGGTGCCCCGGACGAAACCGTCGAGCCCTTCCACCACGAGGGGTACGACATCGTCCCAATACCGTTGAGCGCCCAGGAAGTCACCGAGTACTACGAGGGCTTCTCCAACGCGAGCCTGTGGCCGCTCTACCACGACTGTGTCGTCGATCCCGAGTTCCACCGTGAGTGGTGGGACTCCTATCGCACGGTCAACACCCGATTCGCCGAGGAGGTCGCCAAGCGGGCGGCGAAGAATGCCACGGTGTGGGTGCAGGACTACCAGCTGCAGCTGGTCCCCCGGATGCTGCGTGAGGCCCGCCCGGACCTCAAGATCGGTTTCTTCCTGCACATCCCCTTCCCGCCGATCGAGTTGTATCAGCACATCCCATGGCGTGGTGAGCTCGTCGACGGCCTGCTGGGCGCCGACCTCATCGGTTTCCAGACGCCGGGAGCGGCCCACAACTTCGCCCGGCTGGCCCATCACCGCGACGGTGTCACTGGCCCCGACGACTCAGACGACATCGCCACCCTGTCCGATGGTCGCGTCGTGAAGATCAAGGACTTCCCCATCTCCATCGACGCCCGGGGATTCCACGAGCTGGCATCGTCTCCCCAGGTGCACCAGGAGGCCGAGGAGATGCGCACGGAACTCGGCAACCCGTCGACAATCATCTTCGGTGTGGATCGGCTGGACTACACCAAGGGTCTTCGGCAGCGCATTCGGGCCATCGGCGAACTCTTCGACGAGGGCAAACTCGACCAGGAAGACTGCGTCTTCCTGCAGCTGGCCACCCCGTCCCGGGAGCGAGTCGAGGAGTACAAGATCCTGCGCAACGACATCGACCTGCTGGTGGGCCGCATCAATTCGGCCTCCGATACCCTGGCCCGTCCCCGGATCGCCTACCGCCACACCTCGGTGCCGCGCAGCACCTTGGCGGCCATGTACCAGATTGCCGACATCATGATCGTCACCCCGTTGCGCGACGGGATGAACCTCGTCGCCAAGGAGTACCTGGCCTGCCGTGACGACGACAACTCCGCACTCATCCTCTCCGAGTTCGCCGGTGCCGCTCTGGAGCTTGACGAGGCATACATGGTCAACCCGTATGACATTGACGGCATGAAGACAACGATCATGAAGGCCATCAATGACTCCCCGCAGGCCCGCGCCCAGAAGATGCGTGCCATGCGACAGCAGGTCTTCGCCCACACGATTGACGACTGGGCAGATTCCTTCCTCACCGAGCTGGGTGAGTGATCATCCTGCCCATTTGAGCGCATGCCCAGGTGGGGGAAGCTGGTCCAATCATCCTCTGACAACTGAACGCAGCTGTGGGGCCCGTCGTTGACGAGCCCCACAGCTGCGTCATGGCTTTCAGCACCGCATCAGATGTCCAGACCATGCCAGCTCGGGAATCATGAGTTGGTTGGGGATGAATCGCACTGACGTGGCTGGATCCGATGATTTCCGATGACCTGGCAAAGGCTTTGGATGGCTTGGACATGATTGTCTGACGGAGCAGCTGACATGTCAGACCTGCCAACCGATTCGGGCAGCTGAGTTACCGGAAGGTGACCACCACTCCACCTAACTGACCAGTTGAGGAAACCTTGTCGTCATCCCCAGGTGGCACACTTGTCAATGTGACCGAAGAGTGCTGCATCGAGTTCACATCCAGCTCGCGACGTCACTGCCCGACCTACGTCAGTGACACCGCCGGTCGAGCACGCTCTCGGATCAGCCGCTGGAGCGTCTTCAAACGCATCGACCTGGGATTCTCCATTGCCGCAACTGCGGCGGTGCTCTGGTTGACCTGGGTGGTTCTGCGATCGAGTTTCGACACCCATCCGGCACACATTGCGAATCTGTTGATTTTCTGGCTGGTTCTCACCTATCTCGCGCTGCCGCGGATCCACCAGGTACTCACCTCGTTCTACGTCCCGGACTACTTCATCGGACGCACCCGTAATGGTGACGGGCTGCTCGGTGATCCGGTCAACCTGGCGCTTCTGGGTTCGCAGCAGCAGATCTGTGAGGTGATGACCCAAGCTGGTTGGTGCACTGCTGATCCGATCACTCCTCGCACGGCCTGGCACACCATTGCCGCAACGCTGGGACGTCACTCCTACCCCACTTCGCCGGTGTCGAACCTGTACCTCTTCGGCCGCGAACAGGATCTGGTCTTTCAGAAGGAGTCGGACGGCAATCCAGCCAACCGGCACCATGTGCGGTTCTGGCATGTGCCAGAAGGCTGGTGCCTGCCCGGTGGACACCACGTTGAATGGGTCGCCGCGGGGACCTTTGACCGCTCGGTCGGGTTGTCTGCATTCACCTGGCAGATCACGCACAAAATTGATGAGAACGTCGACACTGAACGCGACTACATCGTCGAGGACGTGCAGTGGGCATGCCCCGAGGCGCGGCACCGGGTCATCGAAGGTTTCTCGACCTCATACCGTTCGCGCAACGGTGGTGGCGACAACATCGTCACTGACGGTCATCTGCCAGTCATCGACCTGCGTGAGGTGCCCAGCCACACCACTCGGATGACGTCTGACACGCCAGCGACCGGCAGACCCCGTCCGGCCAGCTTGGTCTTTGGAGTGATACTTCCCTTGGTGTGGACGCTGTGCGCTGGGACGTCATGGATGTGGCATCACGTCGTGACCGGCGACACCTCCGGAGCGCAGTTGTCCTGGCTGCCATGGTTGGGCAGTGCGTCATTGCCCATTGCGTGGGTTCTGGGCACCGTGATGATGGGTGTCCTCATCTGCTCCGCAGTGGCGACGTGGCGCGGACATCCGCGCGGGCGAGTGATCTTCGAGGCAGCTCTCCTGGCACACATCATCATCACCGGCATGCAGATCGAGGCCAGCACCAGTCACACGATGACGTCGATGCTCACCATGATGTGCTCGGTACTGGCCCTGGTTGCCGTCACCTCCCAACGATCCAGACAGTGGAGCGCGCAGACGAAAGCAGCAGCGCTGAAACTGCAGGAATCCGAATCATGTAAGAGCGAGACGGCCGCACCGAGCAATCCGATGACGGCTACCACGCTGCCCTGCTGAGGACCTCATACATCTACCGAATCATGTGACCAAGCCCCCGAAGCTTTACCCCATTGTGCCAAGCTGTGTGAAACCGTTTCCTCGGTTGTGAACTCGGTGGTCCGAACGCACCAGAGGGGGGACCCATATGACGCAGAAGCCCCCGACACGCCACCTCCGACACCGCCAGTTCAGAGCGTTGCTGCAGGGCTTGGCCTTCTGAGATCTAAGGGCTGCGTGGCCCGGTGACGACGAACCAGAGTTGAATAAGAAATTCGGGGGCTGTCCTCGAGATCTGGTGACTCCAGTGTGACCTGATTTCGACCCGCCAAGCATTCGCACTGCTGTCAGGTACTTTATGGTGCAGGTTCTCATCCGCCTCGACCACCGGGTTGAGACCTTATTCCACTGCCGAATCCGCCACAAATCCTCTACAGATTTTGCGGCTACCAACGTTTAACCTAGTCAAACAGACATTAACAAGCTCCCCCGACTGGACTCGAACCAGTAACCCTCTGATTAACAGTCAGATGCTCTGCCAATTGAGCTACAGGGGATCAGCACTGCAAGCGCGAGACATCACTATAGACCCCTCCCTAGGCTCAATGCAAAACGAGGTCCATGAACATGCCTCTGCCCTTGTCATGACGCAGTTTTCAACGGCTCTCCCACCGTCCTTTGAGATCCTCGGAATGTTCCAGGACCAATTGTTTGGTTTCGGGGTCGCTCAGGTCGGCCTCCCCCACGGCCATGGCCGTCCACAGGATCGAGGGATCCCGTCGGCCCAGTGCTCCGGCGCGGCGGCGCCCAGCAACAACGACTCGCCCGCCGGGGACATCCACCCCCTCCTGACACAGGATGGTGGCGTTGACCTGACTCTGGAAAACCCCGGGGATGTCGCCAGGTTGATCCATGATGATCCTGACTTCACTCTGGTCGAGAACCATCCACCACAGCGCCGACTTCTCCTTGTGCCAGCCACCACGGATGATCTCGTGCCAGGCCACCGCCCCAGGCTCAGCCTGCTCGGGCACGACGACCAGCCCTTCCTCAACGGCAATGACGGTGACCGGGCCGTCCATCCGACCGTGGCCCCACGCAAGCACCTTCACCATCGACTGGCCGAGAACCTGCCTGACCGCCGCCATGACGTCGTCGCCGGGGCGTGACTTCCTGAATAGTCCCATGGACCCATTGTGGCTCATGCCACCTCAGCCAGTCCTCGCCCCAGCTGGGTGCGCAGCCGCGAGTGTGCCTGCTTCTGAATGCGCCGCACAGATCGTTCCGAGCACCCCAACTGGCATGCCACCTGGTCCAGGCCCATGGGTGCTCCCTCGAAACCGTGCCGCAACCGCACCACCGACCGATGTGGCTCGGGGAGCGTCTCGACCAGTTTCCGGACGTCATCCAGTCCGTTGTCGGTGATGTCGTGAGTCATCATGCGCATGTCGGCGAACAACGCAATGCCCTCCAGTGGAACGTTCTTGTCGATCTGCCAGCGCTGCCGCACCCACTCCTTGGGACGGCCGAGTTCAGCCGCCACTTCGGCGACGGTTGCTGCGTGGCCACGCAGCGTCGACAAATTCTCCGCCGTCCTGGCGACGACCATCTCGGTACGTCGACGCCACATGGTGCGACTCGTGCCGTCGCACAGGGATTCCTCGGAGACGTATCGGCGTATCCACGTCCATGCCAGCGTGGAGAACCTGGTGCCCCGACTCGGATCGTAGCGACGGATCGCCTCGGCGAGTCCGATGCAGCCAGCCCCGACAAGATCGTCCAGACTTGTCCTTCCTCGTGCATGCGGTCTGGCCATGGACCACACCATGGGCAGAAAGAGGGTCCACACCTGAACAGTTGCCTGCTGACCCTCGGCAATGATGACGGCCAACTCCTCGGAGCTGGCATCCGTGTCCAGATGTCCGTCGACAGCAGCTTGGGCGATGACGCCCAGTTCGATGGCAGCAAAAAGACGCTGCTCCCGTTCTCGGGACTGGTTCTCGGTCCGAAGCGGATCGTGGATGGGGGTGATGCTCATGGCCCAATCCTGCGAAACCCTCCTGGGAACGGACCAGTGGTTCTCGACAACTGTGGACAACTTTCTGGTTGTCCACACCCGTTGATCGTGCAGTTGCCAAAATGAATCATGTAAGCAGGAACACGAGCTGACGCGTTTCTCGAGAGGCGAAGGGAGAACACATCACCGTGCCGCTGCAACCACACTCACCCCCAGATCGACCGCTGCAACGTCATATGCATCGATTCACGCATGGCGTGGAGCCATGAAGCAGCTGACAGCGTCAGTCCTCATTCCACGGCGCTGCGGCCTGTGCTGCGATGAGTTCCTTGCGTAGGGACTCCAAGGTCACCAGATCGGCAAACATGGCGTTGTAGGCCTTGGGATCCTGTTGCGGGTTGGTGCGCTGCAAGCGTGACTTCAGGTTTGCGATGTCGTCGACGACTGAGAGCAGACGCACCCGTGCCGCATAGGCTCGTGCATAGAAGGCTGTCGGATCATCGTGCAGAACAGCCTCCACGAGCAGGGAGACGATGAGCTGTTTGACGACGTCGTCGTGGGTGGCTTCCTGGATGCGCTGTTGCCAACCGTCACCTGGCTGTGTCGTGCGGACGAGGTCGAAAACGGTGCGGTAGGTGGGATGTCGGAAATCCTCCGGCTCCACCAGCGCCCACTGGGCGTCGAAGAGTTGCGGGTACTGCAGCATGAGCTTGAGCAGTCCCCGTTCGGCCATGAGCTTGGGATCGCGCGGATCTGGCCACGGAGTGGACGGGACCGACTCACCCGCCCCGGTGGCTTCGACCAGCGACTCATCCGAATCGACTGTTCGTGGCGAGACGGGGGAACCGGTGGGAGCACCTGCACCCTGACCATCGATCACCCGTAATGCGGGTGCTCCTCCCCCGCGGGACGCGAAGGGTCTCACATCACCATCTGGATGTCGCTGGGCCCCGCCATGCAGACCGGTCGGGGCCTGTCCTTGGTACGTGCCGTAGCCGTGCGTGCCCTCACCGCGAGTGGTTCCGTAGTGCCCTGCCGATCCTCGTGGGTTTGCTGGGGCTCCACCTGAGCTGCCACCATGCGGGTGCCGACGGGCAGCCACCACTTCACGACGCACGTCGTCGACGTCCATGCCGATGATCTGGGCAAGTTCGCGGGTGAACTCGCTGACCAGTGCGGCGTCGCGAATACTCGTCACCAGTGGTGCTGCAGCCCGTGCCGCGGCGAGTCGCCCGTCAGCCCGATCGAGATCGAACCTGTCGACGGTGTTCTCCATGACGAATCGGTACAACGGCACCCGTCGTGCCACGAGCTCCCGAACTGCCGCGTCCCCCTCCTGCATGCGCAGGTCGCACGGATCCAACCCGTTGGGTTCGACGGCCACATAGGTCTGGCTGGTGAACTCCTCGTCATCCCGGTACGCCTTGAGCGCTGCCGATCGACCGGCCGCATCGCCGTCAAAGGTGAAGATCACCTCACCATTGAGGGCACCGCGATTGCCCATGAGCCGCTGCACCAGGTGCGCATGCTCCGGACCAAATGCCGTACCACACGACGCCACGGCGGTGTCGATCCCGGCGACGTGCATGGCCATGACGTCGGTGTAGCCCTCCACGACGACGACTTGGTTCTTCTTGCCGATGTTGGTACGGGCCAGGTCGAGCCCGTAGAGAACATGGGACTTCTTGTAGACCGGGGTCTCAGGGGTGTTGACGTACTTCGCCGGCATGCGGTCGTCGCCCCACACCCGCCTGGCACCGAATCCCAGCACCGACGCCGCGGAGTCCTTGATCGGCCAGAGCACTCGTCCCTGGAAGAAGTCCCATCCCGAGTCGCGGACCAGCCCCGAGGTCACCAGCACCTGGGGCGTGAATCCCTGGGCGAGCAGATGATCCCGCAGGACATGGCCGCCCTTGGGGGCATACCCCATGCCGAAGTACTCCGCATGCTCGCGGGTGAATCCGCGTCCGGTGACGAAATCGCGTGCGATGGCTCCCTCGTCGGAGAGCATCTGGCGGCGGAAGAACTCGGCTGCTGCATCATTGGCAGCCAGAATCTGGCTACGCATCCCCGGCGGGGTGGACGGGGTGCCGTCGTCAATGATCCTCAGCTGCACGCCGGTGCGGTCTGCAAGACGTTGGACCGCCTCGACAAAGGTGAGGTTCTCGATGAGCTGAAGAAAGGTGATGGTGTCGCCGCCGGTCTGGCAGCCGAAGCAGTAGAACAGGCCGCGCGACGGCGTCACCTGGAAACTTGGCGTCCGCTCGTCGTGGAACGGGCACAGCCCCTTGAGTGAGCCGCCCCCAGCATTGCGCAGTTGCACATAGTCCCGGACGACCTCGTCGATCCGAGCCCGTTCGCGGACCAGAGCAATGTCTTCCTCATTGATCCGTCCAGCCATGTGTCGATCCTATTCACTCATCTGAGAGACTGACAGTTGTGTCAATCAATCCAACATGGCAGTTAGCACTGAGTCTCGTCCTACTCGTCGCACTCACCGTGGCCTTCTCGGCGTGGGGACGGTTGGGAATCGGCAAGGCCTCGGTGTGGGCAGCAGCACGCGCCATCATCCAGCTGGGTGTGGTCTCGATGGTGCTGGTCTACGCCCTCAAGCATCTGTGGGCTGCCGCACTGTTCACGTTGCTCATGTTTGCCGTGGCAGTACGCACGACGGCCAAGAGGACCGAGATCGGAAGGGCCTGGCCCTGGGCGGCAGCCGCGATGGCCTGTGGCACCCTTCCAGTGCTGCTCATCGTCTTCGGGACGGGTTGCTCACCGTTCACGGCAGCTTCCCTCATCCCGCTGGCCGGAATCATCATTGGCAACATGATGAACGGTCACACCCTGGCCGGACGGCGACTGTTCCCCACCCTGCGTGACAATTTCGGCACCTACGAGGCGGCCCTGTCGATGGGCGTGCTGCGCCCTGAGGCGATCCGAATGGTGACCCAACGTTCGGTGGCCGAAGCCATCATCCCGACCGTCGACAACACCCGCACCGTGGGGCTGGTGACCCTGCCAGGAGCCTTCGTCGGTGTGCTGCTGGGTGGCGGGTCGGCTCTGCAGGCCGGTGCCTCCCAGATGCTCGTCCTGCTGGGAATCCTCGCCGGGCAGGCCGTGACGATCGTCGTGGCCCACCGATTCATGATGCAGGGCCGTCTGCTGCCGAGCGACCTCAAGGAGAAACTGCACGACTGAGGCGTCAGTACCCGCGTCCCAGCCCCTTGGGCACGCGCGCCTTGTCCCAGCCCAGATGGATCTGTGCCTGATCGAAGGCGAAGGAGTCCGTCATACCGGCGACGTAGGCGACGACTTGATGCACCCGGTCCGTCGGCCGAGCCAGAAACTCCTGCGGCACCAGGTCGAGATGCTCCAGGTAGTACTCGACGAGCTGCTGCAACACCTTGACGACGACCTCGGCCTGGGCCAGGGACTCCTCACGGGTGTAGATCCTCATGTAGTTGAAGGAACGCAACTTGGCCAATGACTGCGCAGTCTGGGGATCCATTCCGACTCCTCCGGTACGGCATGTGGTGGCGATGACCGAGCGAATGAATCGGGACAGCTGGGTTCGCCGATCCTCCCCCGCCACCTCGCGCACCTCTTGGGGCAGGTCGTCAACGGTGACGATTCCCGCATGGATGGCGTCCTCCAAGTCGTGGGCACAGTAGGCGATCCGGTCGGAGAACGACACGATCTCACCCTCCACGGTGAGTGGTGTGGGGCGTGACCAAGAGTGGTTGCGAATCCCGTCCAGGGTCTCGGCACACAGGTTGAGCGGTTCCAGGCTGACGTCGGAGCCCCATGGCCCGTGATCGAATCCCTCGGGGAGAAAGGCGTCGAAGGCCTGTTCGGAGGCATGCCCACCAGGGCCGTGGCCGCAGTCGTGCCCCAATGCCATCGCATCGGCGAGGGTGACGTTGGCGCCGATTCCGGCAGCAATGGATCGTGCCACCTGCGCCACCTCGAGAGCATGGGTGAGTCGGGTGCGCTGGTGATCCGTGGGGTGGACGACAACCTGGGTCTTGCCGGCCAGGCGTCGAAACGCCGTCGAGTGGACGATACGGTCCCGGTCGCGTTCGAAACAGGTGCGTTCCGGATCCGGCTCCTCCGGACGAGCTCGGTGCCCGGCACCACTGGCCAGGGTCGCGCCCGGGCGCAGCATCTCGCGCTCCCGCTCCTCACGCTGCAGGCGCCCCACGATGTCACCGGCAGCGATACGTGGTCCGGCGTCACGATGGGAGTGGATGACACCGCCCGTACCGTGTCCAGCCATCGTGGTGGCCCACTGACGAGCGCGATCGGAGATCTCAGGCATGGTTCCATCTTCGCACGGTCACTGGCACCTGCAGCGGACGGTAGGTCACGAGACGGCAGGGCTGGAAGCGATCAGGTACCTGCCCCCAAGTTCACGTACTTGCTCCCAGGGCAGTCATGAGCGTGTTCAGCCCCCACACAACGCTCCGCCGCAGCCGGGGAGGGCCGGGGGCACATCAACAGGCGAAGTCGGCACGATGCCGCACTGCCCCCCGCACACACTCACTCGGCGTCATCGGCAGGTCAGCCGCCGGAGATGCCCAACTCGGCCTCGGAGAGGTCGTGATCGTCCAAGGTGCGCGAGTCCAGCCAACCCATCGGCATGACGACCTTGCGCCGCGGGGTGCCTTGTCGCCCCCGTGCCTTGCCCAGTTCCTTGACGGGGAATGGGGCGTCATGATCGAGCGAGGAAAGCAGCTCGTCGAGCTCGTCAAAATTGGATATCTTTCCCAGTGCATGACGAGTTTCCCCACCCACCGGAAAGCCTTTGAAGTACCAGGCCATGTGTTTGCGCATGTCGACCAGACCGTGCATTCCCTGGTATTTCACAAGCAGTTCGGCATGCCGACGAACCATCTCACACACCTCTCCCAGGGTGGGCAGGGTCTGGGTCTGGCATCCGCAGAAGGCGTCTGCAAGGTCTCGGAACAGCCACGGACGGCCCAGGCAGCCGCGTCCGACCTCCACCCCGGCGCATCCGGTCTGTTCCACCATGTCAACGGCGTCACGGGCTTCCCAGATGTCACCATTGCCGATCACCGGGATGTTCACGGCACTGACGAGCTCGGCGATGGCCTGCCAGTGCGAGTGACCGGAATAGGCCTCGGCAACACTGCGAGCATGCAGACACACGGCGGCGGCGCCAGCATCCTCGGCAGCCTTGGCGGAGTCGATGAAGGTGACATGGTCGTCGTCGATGCCGATACGCGTCTTGACACTCACCGGTACGTCGAACTCGTCGGCGGCCTGCACCACAGCAGCGACGACGGAGCGGAATCGATCCCGTTTCCAGGGCAGTACACCCCCACCGCCCTTGCGCGTCACCTTGGGTACCGGGCATCCGAAATTGAGGTCGACGTGATCGACGTGATACTCGGTACACAGAATACGGGTGGCATCGGCCATCATCTGTGGATCCACACCGTACAATTGCACGGAACGAATCTTCTCGTTGTCGGCGAAGGCCAGCATGTCCTTGGTTTTGTGGTCGCCGTACACCAGACCGCGCGAGGTGATCATCTCGCACACGTACAGCCCTGCCCCCTGCTCGGCGCACAGTTGACGGAAGGCAGCATTCGTCACCCCTGCCATCGGGGCCAGGACGACCGGGACGCGCGCCGTCACACACCCACCGGAGGGGGCGCGCAGTGTCAGGGGGGCAACATTCACCCGCGCAACGATACGTCGCGCAGACGACAGCTCCCAAAAAGACTGTGGGCACCGCCGAAGCGGTGCCCACAGTGCGGATCAACGTGTCTCAGATGACTCAGTTGTCCTTGGTCCTGCCACGGAACCCGGCACGCATGCGTTCCTTGTTCACGGTGGCAACGGCGGCCAGCGGAATGCCCACCGGGCAGGCCTTGGCGCACTCACCGTACAGCGAGCAGGGCCCGAAGTAGGTGTCCAGAGCGTCAACCATGCGACGGGCACGGCGGCTGCGCTCATGGCTGCCCTGAGGCATCTTGGACAGGTGAGCGAGCTTGGCACCGGCGAAGAGCATTGCCGAGCCGTTCGGGCAGGCAGCCACACAGGCACCACAGCCGATGCAGGAGGCGAAGTCGAGAGCCTGCTCGGCCTGCTCCTTGGGCTGAGGAACGGTGTCGGCGTCCGGGGCGGTGCCGGTCATGACGTCCACCGTGCCACCGGCGCGGATGAGCGCGTCGAGCGGGCCACGGTCGACGGTGAGGTCGCGCACCACGCGGAAGGCGGTGGAACGCCACGGCTCCAGCTTGAAGTGGGTCACGCCGGGGAAGGCACGCAGGTGCTGACGGCAGGCCGGAGTGTTGTCCAGCGGGCCATGTGGCACACCGTTGACCATGAACCCGCAGGCGCCACACACACCCTCGCGGCAGTCGGACTCGAAGACCACCGGGTCTCCGCCATCCTCGACGATCTGGTCGTTGAGGCGATCGAGCAGCTCGAGGATGCTCCACTCGGCCTCGGCATCGTTGACGACGTAGTTCTGGAAGTGCCCAGTGGCCTTCGGGCCGTCCTGACGCCAGATTTCAAGAGTTACTTTCATCGGTAATCCCTCACCTGCAGATCGATCAGCGAGAACTCAAGAGGCTCGGCGTGACGCACGTGGACGCCGTCGGGACGGGTCTGCCACGCCGACACACATGCCCACTCGTCGTCATTGCGCTTGGCCTCACCCTCGGGGGTGGAGTACTCGGTGCGGAAGTGGGCCCCGGCGGACTCGCGACGGTCCAGGGCGTCGAGCACCATGACCTCGGCGAGTTCGATGAAGTCGGCAACACGACCGGCCTTCTCCAGCTCCTGGTTGATGCGGTTGGGGCCACCGACGACCTTGACGTCGTTCCAGAACTCCTCGCGCAGGGCACGCACCTCGGCCAGGGCCTTGGACAGGCCCTCCTCGTCACGGCTCACACCACAGCCCTCGTAGAGGATGTCACCGAGCTTGCGGTGGAACCACTCCGGACGGTGGGTGCCGTTGATGGTCAGCAGCTTGTCGACACGCTTGTTGACCCGGTTCAACGCGGCCTTGACCTCGGGAGCGTCCAGAGGAAGCACCGGGGCCTTGATGTAGTCGGCCAGGTAGTTCGGGATCGACAGCGGCAGGGTGAACCATCCGTCGACCGAGGCCGACAGCAGCGAGTTCGCGCCCAGACGGTTGGCACCGTGGTAGTTGTTCGACGCCTCGCCACCCACGAACAGGCCGGGGATGGTGCTCATGTGGTCGTAGTTGACCCACAGGCCACCCATGGTGAAGTGAGCACCCGGGGCGATGCGCATCGGCACCTCGTAGGGGTTCTCACCGGTGGCGTCGAGGTACATGTCGAAGAGGTTGCCGTAGCGCTCCTTGATGACGTCCTTGCCGAGACGCTCGATGGCGTCGCGGAAGTCCAGGTACACGGAGTTCTTCAGCGGTCCGACACCACGACCGGAGTCGATCTGGGTACGGGCGTTGCGCGAGGCGACGTCACGCGGGGTGAGGTTGCCGAATGCCGGGTACTTGCGTTCCAGGTAGTAGTCACGCTCGTTCTCCGGGATGTCGTTGGCGGCACGCGGATCACCGGGCTTCTTGGGCACCCAGATGCGTCCGTCGTTGCGCAGCGACTCCGACATGAGGGTCGTCTTGGACTGCCAGTGCGAGCTCACCGGCAGGGCCGTCGGGTGGAACTGCACGAAGCAGGGGCTGGCGAAGTAGGCACCCTGGCGGTGGGCACGCCACGTGGCGGTCGCGTTGGATCCCTTGGCCAGCGTGGACCAGTGGTACACCGAACCGTAGCCGCCGGTGCACAGGGCCACGACGTGGGCGGTCCAAGGCCGGATCTCACCGGTGAGCAGGTCACGGGTGACGATGCCCTGGGCGCGTCCGTCGGCGACGATGAGATCGAGCATCTCGGTGCGGGTGTGCATCGTGACGTTGCCGGCGTCGATCTGGGCCTGCAGGGCCTGCGAGCAGGCAACCTCGAGCTGCTGACCGGTCTCGCCACGGGTGTAGTAGGTACGCGAGACCTGCACACCACCGAACGAACGGGTGGCGAGCTGGCCGCCGTACTCACGGGCGAACGGGGCACCGATGGAGTACATGTGATCGATGACGCGCACCGACTCGGTACCCAGACGCACCACGTCGGCCTCACGGCCGCGGTAGTCGCCACCCTTGACGGTGTCCTTGACGAACCGCTTGAGCGAGTCGCCGTCCACCTTGCGGGCACGAGCGGCGTTGATACCGCCCTGGGCAGCCACCGAGTGGGCGCGACGCGGGGAGTCGTGGAAGACGAAGCAGTCCACCTTGTACCCCAGCTGACCCAGGGTGGCAGCCACACCCGAACCAGCAAGTCCGGCGCCGACGACGATGACGTGCATCTTGCGACGGTTGGCCGGGTTGACGAGCTTGTACTCGGTCTGACGACGGGTCCACGCGGTCAACGGATCCCCGGCGGGGGCGCCACCGTCGAGCTCGTCACCGATCTCGTAGCCGGCAGCCTTCTGCGCCGGGCCCATGATGTCGCGCGGCAGCTTGCCGTGTCGTTTCGGAGCTTCCGAGGCCGAGGCGGGTTCCGGGGCCTTGGGAGCTGGCACCGACTCGACCTTGGTCTCGGTGTCGGTGTGTGGGAGCTTGTCGTGCAGGAAGTCCTTCAACCCGCTCATGAGATCACCCCAGCAAGAATCAGCATTGGAAGTGCGCCATTGCACACGGCGATGGCGAGGGCAATGAGGATGGCCACGATGAGCCACACCTTGCGCAGACGCGGACCGGTGCCACCGAGGTCATTGATGGCGTTCCAACCGCCCTGGCACAGGTGCAGGCAGACCACCAGCATGACGATGGTGTAGAAGATCGCCATACCCGGACGCGAGAGGCTCGCGACGAGGTTCTCGTAGGCGCTCATCTGGACATCCGGGCCCGGGTTCTGCGGTCCGGAGAAGCTGGACGACGCGACACCGGCGCCGATCGTGAGGTCCAGGATGTGGACGATGATGAAGGCCAGGATCAGCAGGCCACTGAGGATCATCGTGCGGGATCCGAAGGTCAGACTGCGCATGCTCTTGCGACGGTACGACCCACGTCCCTTGCGACCACGGATCCAGATCGTCAGACCTGCCCAGACGTGCAGGACCAGACAGGTGAGGAGCACGATGCGGAAGATCCACAACGCCCCCTCGTAGGGCAGCAGCGGATAGAACAGTGTCCGCAGCAGCTTGGCATAACCGTTGTAGTCCTCAGGACCCATCAGGGCCTTGAGGTTTCCAACCATGTGTACGAAGACGAACAGGCCCAGGATCGTACCGGTCACTGCCATCGTCACCTTCAATGTGACGTGAGACGGCCGGACCTTCGTCCGGTCGAGCTCTGGCAGCTGATCCCCTCGCTGTTGCGTCCGTGTTGCGACGCTCATGGAGCAACTCCCTCGTGAAGCTTGACGCTAGAAGCTTTAGCCGGAGACTAGCAAATAAGTAGCTCAGTCCAGTAACCGGGGGCCAGCACTGCACAATGATCCATGACGGCCTGGTCACAGCCGCTTGGTGATCGACTCCCGGCGCACGGAGGAGGCCATACGGGACGCCTTGCCACACGTGACCCAGAAGTGATCAGCCCTGGCCTGCGTACCGCGGGAGGATACCCGGCATGTGACATGGGCTGTTCTCAAGCTATTCTGCAGGTCGTGGTTCACGCATCATGCGAAAGACGCTCACACGACATCCCCCATCGCTGCACGAAAGACCACGACAACCGGAAGATCTCATGACCACACTCACTTTTGACGATGTCTGCCACTCATACGGCAGACACCGCGCCTTGGACCATGTCTCGTCCACGATCGGCACCGGTGTGTGCGGACTCATCGGGGAGAATGGTGCGGGCAAATCGACGTTGCTGGGTGTCTGTTCGGGTGCGCAGGTACCCACCAGCGGTCACGTGTTGATCGACGGTGTGGAGCTGACCGCTCGCCCTTCCCGTCGAGAGGCGCTTCGCCGCATTGCCTTCATGCCCCAGTCGGCGTCCGCGCCCGGGAATCTGTCGGTGCTCGAGACGGTGACCTATCTCACCTGGATGCGCGGCGCACCGTGGTCACGCGCTCGTCAACAGGCTCGTCAGGCGCTGGCACTGGTCGATCTGGAGAAGATGTCTGACACTCGTTGCAAGGCCCTGTCGGGTGGTATGCAGCGACGGGTCTGGCTGGCACAGGCACTGGCATCCGAGGCGGACGTGCTGCTGCTCGACGAGCCGAGCACCGGTCTGGACCCCCGACAGCGTCAACTCATGCTCACCGCCCTGCATCGCGCAGCCGAGACGGGGGCCACCATCGTGTTGTCGAGTCACGTCCTGGAGGACGTCGCCGATCTGGCAGACCATCTCGTCGTCCTCACGCATGGCACGGTCGCCTTCGACGCAGCGATGCCGGAGTCGTTGGACTCCACGTGGTTCCTCGACGTCACCGATGGAGTCCGTCCATGAACGCAGTTCTCATGTGGATGCGACGCACCTGGATGCTGGGCATCGTCTTCATCATCATCCAATGCCTCACTTGGTTCAGGTACCAGGAGGCCTACCGGGACTGGTCGTGGACGATCTCGCTTGTGCAGGGTGCGACGATGCTGGGCTCTCCGTTCATCGCCGGGGTGTGCGCCTACATGGTTCACCGACAGTGGCCACGCACGACGCGCCGTGACCTTGCCGGGACCGGCCGCTCCCACCACCTCGTCTCGGACATGACATGGGCAGTCATCGCCTGGGGATGGGCGGCCCAGGCCGTGTTCCTCGTCATCGGGTGTGTCTCCTGCGTGGTGCATCATGCCGATTCAAGCGGTCTCACCCTGCCGTGGCAGCTGCTCACCGGACCGATCGCCCTGGGAGCGTCGGCGTGGCTGGGGACGCTGGCGGCATGTCTGTGGGACTCGGTGATGACGATTCCGGTCATGGTGCTCGCCGTGTTCCTGGCCCATCAGATGTTCTGGGACATGCATCTGCCTCAGCTCCTGTCGCCGGATTTCGCCACCGTCCCGATGTCTCCCATGCGTCCGAACCCGGTCCACATGGCGCTGAGCATTCTTGGCAATGCCGGCATCCTCGTCGCCGCCAAAGCTGGATGTCGTTGGCAACAGTCACCGGCTGGGGCGAGATCTCACGGTGCACTCGCGACGTCGATCACCGGGATGGTGGCGCTGGTCGTCAGCTGTGTGCTCGTGGCGACACATCCGTCGGCCGACCTCATCTTCATCTGATCGCCATGCACGTCATCACCATTGCACGAGCACGCCAGTGGGTCATCACCGCTCTGGTGGTGGTAGCCGTTCTGGTCATCGCCGCCCTGACGACCCGCGTGACGGTTGGCGTACCGATCGCCGACGGCACCAGGACCGTGGCCCTCATCCTGGCTGCGCTCCTGCCAGCGGTGTCAGGAGTCGTCCTCATCGACCGTTTTCCGCGACTTTCCCCAACGTTCTTGCGTGAACGGCGCCTGCGCACCGTTGAGTTGACGGGATTCTGGATCGCCAATGCCCTCGGTATCGTCATCACAGGTCAGGGCAGCGTGCCCTACCGGCTCTACACGGTGACCTCTGGACTGCTGCTGGCCGACATCAGCCTCGTGCTCGTCTCCTGGCTCGGAATGACCGGTGTGCTGGGATCGTGCCTGGCCGGAGTTGTCTGGATCATCGGGGCAGGAGGCCTGGCGCAGGTGCTCGGGTACCCGCCCGATCTCCTCACCGACCCGAGCAGTCAGGTATTGGCCATGTGGGTGCGTCCGCTGTACTACTACGAGTTGGGTGGCGTCGTGGCGCTGGGGCTTGCCGCGAGTCTGCGACACGTCCTGCGGCGAGGTGACAATCGACCGGATGCGTGAGCGAAGGGTGGTCGCATCCCGGCAGGCGACCGCACTCCATCGTGGCGAGCACCACCGAGCTGGGACTCCACCGGGACGAAAGCACCACGGCATCTTCGCCAAGCGTGCTTCCCTGGCTCGTCGCAGACCTCACGTCTGGAACTCGGGGGCTGTTCAGTTGCCGGGGGCCAGCACTGCGAAGGGGTCCGTGACGGCGTAGCGGCGATCAATGAACCGCCAGGTCGACGCCGGACGGCCACCCCGCTCCCCCGGCGCCGCCACATCACCGGTCTTCTCGATCTGGTCACGTCTGCGCAGCACCCGACCCAGGTTCGTGACGTCCACCTCGTGGCCAAGAACGGCCTGGTAGATCGCGCGCAGTCGGGCCATCGTGAACTCCTCGGGAGCCAGGGCGTAGACGATGTTGGTGTAGGAGGTCTTGCTGCGCAACCGTCGCGCGGCTGCGGAGACGATCTGCGCATGATCGAAGGCCATGTTCGGCAGGTCATCGACGGGCAACCAGCTGTTCCCGACCATCTCGGGCAGCCCGTCGGGCGGGGTGAGTGCGAGATATGCGGTGGCGATGGTGCGCTCGAACGGGTCACGTGCCGGGTCGGAGACGGTGCTCACCTGCTCCACGTGTACCGGCCGAGCCCCGTCCAGATGTCCGGTCATGTGCCGAGCGATCGCCTGCTCCATCGTCTCGTCGACCTCCACCGGTCCGCCGATCAGCGCCCACTGCCCCACGAAGGGGTCCCGGGAACGCGGTGTGGCGAGCACCTCGAGCCGTTCATCGACGCGCAGGATGGCGGCAAGCACCTCATGACGGTACTTGGCGACGCCACGGTGGTCACGGTAGGGCCTGTTCCTCACGGGTAGAGCCTATCCGACGACAGTTTTCGTCTCCTCGTCGAAAAAGTTATAGACTACCGATCAATAACCGTCGGAAGGAGAGGTTCCGTGACCACGACGACGTCGATGTCCTGGGCGCAACAGGTGCGCAGGGAGGCAGACCGGCAGGATGCCGTCATCCTTGCCCACAACTATCAGGATCCCCAGATCCAGGACGTCGCCGATCACGTCGGCGATTCCTTGGCGCTGTCCCGGATCGCCGCCACGTCGGACGCCTCGACGATTGTCTTCGCCGGGGTGCACTTCATGGCCGAGACCGCCAAGTTGCTCTCCCCCGACAAGCGGGTGCTCATTCCGGACGCCTCCGCCGGTTGCTCCCTGGCCGACTGCATCACCGCCGACCAGCTGCGAGCGTGGAAGGCCGAGCACCCCGGCGCGGTCGTGGTGAGCTACGTCAACACCACAGCGGCCGTCAAGGCGGAGACCGATGTGTGCTGCACGAGTTCCAATGCGGTCGACGTCGTCAACTCCATCTCCCCCGATCAGGAGATCCTCTTCTGCCCCGACCAGTTCCTCGGGGCCCATGTGCGTCGGGTGACCGGACGCCGCAACATCCACGTGTGGATGGGCGAGTGCCACGTCCACGCCGACATCTCACCGTCGGACCTCGTCGACCAGGTGCGCGCCGACCACGATGCCGAGTTGTTCGTCCACCCGGAGTGTGGATGCACGACATCGGCCCTGTGGTTGGCTGGGCAGGGCGAGCTCCCCGAGGAGCGCACCCATGTCCTGTCCACCGGTGGCATGCTCGATGCCGCCCGTGCCACCAGCGCTGATCGGGTGCTGGTGGCCACCGAGGTCGGGATGCTGCACCAGCTGCGCGCCGCGAACCCCGACACCACCTTCGACCCGGTGAACCAGCATGCGATCTGCCCATTCATGAAGCTGACCACCCCCGACAAGCTGCTCACCTGCCTGCGCGAGGGAACCGACGAGGTGACGGTGGACCCGGCAATTGCCAGCCGGGCGCGCCGGGCCGTGGAGCGCATGATCGAGATTGGATCGGGCCGTGACCACTGACCTCATGGGTGAAACCCAACTCATCTGCCCTCCGGTGCAGGAACATCTGACCACGCAGGTCGTGATCGTCGGATCGGGAGCCGCCGGGATGCGCACTGCCCTGGATCTTGCCGACGCCGGTGTGCCAACCCTGCTGGTGACACGCGGCGAACTCACCGATTCGGCCACCGACTGGGCCCAGGGTGGTCTGGCGGCGGTGTGGCGTGCGGACGACTCGGTGGACCTGCATGTCGCAGACACCCTGACCGCTGGTGCCGGCCTGTGTGACGAGCAGGCGGTACGCACCTTGGTGACGCGAGCACCCGGTGCCCTGCGCCGGCTCATGGCCGATGGTGCATCCTTCGACACCGACGACGCAGGCGACATCGATCTGCACCTGGAAGGCGGCCACCATGCACGGCGAATCCTGCACGCCGGGGGCGACCAGTCCGGTCACGAGGTGGAGGTGACGCTGGCCCGTCGGGCAGGAGCGCTCGACGTGTGTGACCATGCGCGCCTCATCGACATCTGCACGGACTGCCGCGGTGCGGCATGTGGTGTGCTCGTGGCCCGGGGCGGGACGACCGTCGAGATCTCCTGCGACCATGTCGTGCTGGCCACCGGGGGTATCGGGCAGTTGTGGTCGACCACGACCAATCCAACGGTGTCCACCGGCGACGGACTGGCAGCAGGTCTGCGCGCCGGAGCAGTGGCCCGTGACGTCGAGTTCATGCAGTTCCACCCGACGATCCTCGTCGTGCCACCAGCCCACCGCATTCCCGATGATCGCGGGGTGCTCATCTCCGAGGCGGTACGTGGTGAGGGGGCATTTCTCGTCGACGCCCACGGTGGGCGCGTCATGACCGGGGTGCATCCGCTTGCCGATCTGGCCCCGCGCGACGTCGTCTCCGCGGCCGAGTGGGCGCACATGATGCGTATTGGCGCCGATCATCTCTTCCTGGATGCCACGGCGTTCGGGGTGCACACGTGGGAGACGATGTTCCCGTCGATCCTGCAGATGTGCCGGGAGCGCGGCATCGACCCGGTGGCGGAACCCATTCCGGTGCGGCCAGGAGCGCACTACCACTGCGGGGGTCTGGTGGCCGACATGGCTGGCCGCACCAGTGTGCCGGGGTTGTGGGCGGTCGGTGAGGTCGCGTGCACGGGGGTGCAGGGGGCCAATCGGCTTGCCTCGAACTCCTTGACCGAGGGACTCGTCATGGGCGAGCTCGCGGCGCGCGCCATTGCAGAACAGGTGCTGGGAGCAGATCCCCAAAAGGATCTGGCACCCCATGTGGACCCTGACACTTCGGCTGTGCGGCGAAACCACATGAGTCATGGGATCAGGGATCAAGCGATCCCAGAGCATCCGGTCCCGGAGCGCCTCACCGCCCGTCGTGCCGTTTCCCGACGCACGGTGGCCCCGGTGGCAGCCAGTCAGCTCAGCGAGTTGCACACGCTCATGGACCGTCACATGTCGGTGCTGCGGCAGGAGGCAGGAATGCACGACGTCCTCGATTTCCTCGACCGTCTGGAACCAGGATCGTCACTGACCGACGACACCCTCACGACGACGAATCTGTGCACGGTGGCCTGGGCAGCGACGACGTCGGCCCTGGCACGTACCGAGTCCCGTGGCTGCCATCGTCGTTCCGACCATCCAGATCGTGACGCACGGTGGCAGCGCCATCTCGACGTGTGTGCCTCCAGTGGCATGGTGAGGGCAGCATGATGGGCAGCGCGAGCAGTACGCACGACGACATCGTTGCAACCCTGAAGGACGCCGGTCTGGACCCAGCTCAGGTGCGTACCCTCATCGAGGCGACCTTTGCCGAGGACCTGCGCTGGGGGCCGGACGTCACCACCGAAGCGATCTTCGGCGACGAACGTGCCACCGCCCAGGTGGTGAGCAGAGCGCACGGCACGCTGGCCGGAGTGCCGGTCGGGGCGTACGCACTGCAGTTCATGGCGCCGTACTCACCCGCCCACCGCCTCACAAGTCAGGGGAGTCACGAAACACAGGTCCACGTCCAGATGCGGATGACCGATGGTGAGCGAGTGCATCCGGGTGACGTCGTCCTCACGGTTGAGGGGCCGGTGCGCACCCTGCTCACGGCTGAGCGCACCATGCTGAACCTCGTCTCACAGCTCTCCGGGGTGGCAACGGCCACCGCCGCCTGGGTGGATGCCCTGGCTGGCAGCCCCACCAAGGTGCGTGACACCCGCAAGACCGTTCCCGGGCTGCGGGTGCTGCAGAAGTACGCGGTACGGTGTGGCGGGGGCGTCAATCATCGTATGGGACTGGGTGACGCCGCGCTCGTCAAGGACAATCACATCGCCGCGGCGGGATCGGTGGCAGCGGCACTGGCTGCCGTGCATCGCCATGCCCCCGAGGTGGGCTGTGAGGTGGAGTGTGACCGGCTCGATCAGGTGAGCGAGGCCATCGAGGCAGGTGCGCAACTGGTGCTGCTGGACAACATGAGTCCCGATCTCATGGCGCAGGCAGTGGCCCTGGCCCGTCCGGCCGGAGTGCGCACCGAGGCGTCCGGTGGGTTGCGGCTGGACGACGCCCCGGCCGTGGCTGCCACCGGAGTCGACTTCGTCGCAGTGGGGGCGTTGACACACTCAGCGCCGGTGCTGGACCTGGGCCTCGACCTGCTCGGCTGAGGCAGCCGCCCTGCCTGACCCCAGGTGGAGCCAGGCAGGGCGGGCATGTCTGAAAAGGCGTTGCCTCAGAAGCGCGGAAGCCGCTCGGCGAGGTAGTCCTCCACCTTGTCCAGCGCGATGCGCTCCTGACCCATGGTGTCGCGGTCCCGCACCGTCACGGCATTGTCGTCAAGGGTGTCGAAGTCCACAGTGACGCAGAACGGGGTGCCGATCTCGTCCTGGCGACGGTAACGCTTGCCGATGGCCTGGGCATCGTCGAAGTCGACGTTCCACCGCTGACGCAGCTGCGCGGCAAGGTCACGAGCCTTGGGCGAGAGGTCGGAGTTGCGGCTCAGCGGCAGGACGGCGGCCTTCACCGGGGCAAGACGCGGATCGAGCTTGAGGACGGTGCGTTTGTCGACACCACCCTTGGCGTTGGGGGCCTCGTCCTCGGTGTAGGCGTCGACCATGAACGCCATGAGTGAACGCGTGAGACCGGCTGCCGGCTCGATGACGTAGGGCAGGTAGCGCTTGTTCTGCGCCTGGTCGAAGTACGACAGGTCCTTGCCGGAGTGCTTGGTGTGGGTGCCCAGATCGAAATCGGTGCGGTTGGCGATACCCTCCAGCTCACCCCAGTCCGAACCGGCGAAACCGAATTTGTACTCGATGTCGACGGTGCGCTTGGAATAGTGGGAGAGCTTTTCCTTGGGATGTTCGTAGTGGCGAAGGTTGTCGGCATTGATTCCCAGGTCGGTGTACCAGTTGGTGCGCTCGTCAATCCAGTACTGGTGCCACTTCTCGTCGGTTCCTGGTTCGACGAAGAACTCCATCTCCATCTGCTCGAACTCGCGGGTACGGAAGATGAAGTTGCCGGGGGTGATCTCGTTGCGGAACGACTTTCCGGTCTGGGCTATGCCGAACGGCGGCTTCTTGCGTGCCGAGGTGACGACGTTCTGGAAGTTGATGAAGATGCCCTGCGCGGTCTCGGGGCGCAGGTAGTGCAGTCCGGACTCGTCCTCGATGACGCCCAGGTAGGTCTTGAGCATCATGTTGAAGTCACGCGGCTCGGTCCACTGGCCCTTGTTGCCACAGTTGGGGCAGTTGATCTCTGCGAGGTCGACGGAATCGGGGTCGTCAAGGCCGTGCTTCTCGGCGTAGGCCTCCTGCAGGTGGTCAGCGCGCATACGTTTGTGACAGGAGAGGCACTCGGTGAGCGGGTCGTTGAAGACGCCGACGTGACCCGAGGCGACCCACACGTCCTTGGGAAGGATCACCGAGGAGTCCAGACCGACGACATCGTCGCGAGTGGTGACCATGTGGCGCCACCACTGCTTCTTGATGTTCTCCTTGAGCTCGACACCGAAGGGGCCGTAGTCCCAGGCTGCTCGGGTGCCGCCGTAGATCTCTCCGCACGGGAAGACGAATCCGCGTCGTTTGCACAGGTTGATGACGTTGTCCAGGGTACTCGTGGGGGCCATGGCCGTCCTTTCTTCCAAGTCCTCATTGGCATAGCCGTCCGGATGACGGCTAGGTGAATTCGGCTGAGCCGCTGAGCGCGATTGTAGCGGGTCAGATGAGAGGCATGGTGACGGAGTCAGTCGCGATCTGTTCCAAGCCATGGTTTGTCTTGGCCTTGGGGCCCGCCCAGGCGCACTGCCGGCCACAAACGTGGGATGGCGAATGGCTGCAATGAGAAATATGTACCATGTAGCTACAACAACCTATTTCCCCGGCTGAATACGACAGAGAGCTCCTGCATTCCCATGAGAGAACAATTCACAGCTTCCGTCACGTCGACGTCTCAAGTCCTCAGCCTCGTCGGAGTGCATCATCGGTTCAGCTCGGGGACCGAGGTCCTCAAGGGTATCGATCTCGATTTCACACCGGCCACGACGACCGCGATCATGGGACCGTCGGGCTCTGGTAAGACGACGTTGTTGAACTGCCTGTCCGGCATGATTCGACCGAGCTCGGGTCAGGTCCTCTACCGCGGTCAGGATCTTGCGAAGATGAGCCAGTCCAAACTCGACTCGCTCCGGCGCAAGGCGTGGGGCTTCATTTTCCAGCAGTACAACCTCATTGATGCCCTCACGGCCATCGAGAATGTCAAGCTGCCGGCTCTCTTCGACGGGACTCGCATGGCTGACGACGTCGCCACCGAGTCGCTGACCCGCGTCGGGCTGGCTGAGTTGACTCACCGCTACCCCGACAAGATGTCAGGTGGTCAGCAGCAGCGGGTCGCGATCGCCCGAGCCATCGCGACGCACCGGGATATCCTCTTCGCCGACGAACCGACAGGGGCCCTCGACTCCGAGTCGCGCCGCGAAGTCATGGACAATCTCGTCGCGCTGCCCGAGGTGGGAACCACCCTCGTCATGGTGACCCACGACCCGGTCGTCGCGACCCAGGCGCAGCGGGTCGTCTTCCTCTACGACGGTGAGATCGCCGATGACACGACAGGGTTGAGCACCCAGGAAATCTCCAACCGTCTGGTGAACCTGGAGGCGTCGGCATGATCGCCATGATCCGCTTGGCATGGCGCCTCGTGAAGCGTCATCTCGACCTCTACGCCGGCGTCATCGTCACCGTCGTGCTGACGATGCTCATCGGTGGCGCCGAAGTGACACTGGCCTCCGACTTCTCCGACCCCTCCCGGGTGAACGTTCCCGGCGTCAGTGCCGACGAACTCGCCGTGCAGCTGGACAACGTCAGCTGGATCCTGTGGTTCATCGCCATCCTCGCGGTGACGATCTGCGGTTTCATGCTCATATCCATCGTCACCCAAGTCGTCTCCTACCGTCAGCGCGAGTTGGCGATGATGCGCTTGGCCGGCGCGACTCGCCGGCGCCTGGGGTGGCTCATGTTCCTCGAGTGTTTCTTCGTCTCACTCGTGGCCGGCGTGCCCTCGGTGATCGTCGGGGCGCTCCTCGCCCCGACGTTCCTGCGCGGACTGCAGGCCATCAAGTTCTTCGGGCCCAACGTGTCGGTGAGGACCGGGGTCAGCGTCCGGCCACTGCTCATCCTTCTGGTGGTCATGGCTCTGCTGGCAGGGCTGGCCGGTCGCAGAGCCCTGCGACGGATTCCCGATCGCGAGCTCGTCGATTCCCACGACAACACCGTCTCCTCGATGTCGAAGTGGTCCGTCACCCTGCGCTTGGTCATCGGTGTGGGCGGGATCCTCGCCATCATCTTCCTGGATCCACAGACCCTCGGCGCCTGGGGCATGCTGGCCCTGCCCTTCCTCGCCATCATCCCGGCCATTGCACTCGCCCCCCTGCTTGTGCCGGCGGGAGCGTGGCTCGTGGGTCACCTCGTCGGCCTCGTGGCACCGGGATCGGGGCTCCTAGCCGCCAAGCGCTCCTCCAAGGACCGTCTGCGTTACGCACGTCTGGCGACTCCGGTGATCGTGGGGGTGGGCATGATCGGTGGCTTCATGGTCGCGAACGTCCCCGACGAACAGGTGCAGGCTGCCAACTTTCGCAAGGCCGCCCAGTCACAGACCGTCTCCGAGGCGATCGGTCTGGACCAGACTGATCGTGCCGCCCAGGCATGGTCGAGGCATGGTGGGAAGGTCGCACGATTCGCGATCCTCCCCCGGCTCGACGACAGCTGTTCCTTCGCCGACGTGAAGACCATGGAAAAGCTGACGGGACTGAAGATCATCTCCGGTGACGCGAGCAAGGTCCACGGCACCGACGTCGCGGCCCTCGCGAAGGGTTACAACGTCGGCGACACCATGGACGTGACGGACGTGCAGGGACACAAGCTGACGGCCCACGTCGTAGCGACGTACACGCACCCGTTCCTCGAAACCCCGATCATGAGCTGGGACCAGGTGGGCCGCTTCGCCAAGGAACCCGACAAGCTCCACACGACGACGTATCTCGACAGCTTGGACGCCTCTGCGGCCGAGCAGGTTGCGAGCTCCTCCGGTGCGAGTGTGACACCCATGTCCAAGGAGCAGTGGGTCAGCAACGCCATCGCCGAACGCAAGGCGAACTCCTACCAAGGCAATGTGGGCATCTTCGGTACGGTCTACGTCATGTGCCTCGTCTCCGTGATCCAGATGGCCGTGAGCGGAGCCATGGCACGACACCGCGAGTTCCACGTCCTCCATTCGTTGGGGATCGGGATGCGTCGCCTGCTCAACGTCGTAGGTACTGAGACTCTCATCGTCCAGCTGGCAGCCGGCGTACTCATCGCGCTGAGCATCACGGCACTGGGGATCGAGTTCGCCACGACCAACGGAACCTCAGCCGGCTCGGCGCTGGCAGAGGTGGCTCCGCTCAGCCTCGAGACGTTCGGATCGATCGTCCTGCTGACCCTCATCGCCCAGCTGGGTGGAGCCTGGGTCGTCGGGAGCCGCGCCCGCAACCCCGAATGACCTCGATGGCGCCACCGGCGGGTCGTGTCATCACAGCGCTGGCAGCGTGAACGACTCATCGGTGGCGTCGGAGTACGCGGTGGGTTCGTCGATGAGCCAGGCCATCACCGGCAGGAAAGCAGCGCGGCCAGCCGCTCCAGTGAAGGCGTTGCGCCATGACTTGGGAAGGTCCCACGTGGTGACCACGGTGTGCAGCCCATCATCGTCGACCGCCACGCCGACATGCAGCGATTCCAGGCCGGAACAGCTCCGCAGATGATGCTCCAGATGCCTCAGGGCAGCACTGAAACCGGAGCGAGCGGCAGCGGGGACACGGAAACGCAGGATGACGAGCATGACGGAAGCCTACCGAGCACAAAAGCCCACCGACAGACCCCAAAATGACATACGAGGTATGCTTGATGAGCCGGAGAGACAGCGACCGAGTATCCTTGACAAGGTCATGTCGGCCAAACCTGATGGAAGGACGAATCGTGGCCACACCTCGCACTGGACGTCGCACCACCAAACAGCGACTGGCCATCAGTGCCGTGTTCCAGGATGAATCGTCGTTCATGACTGCCCAACAGGTGTTCGACGCGCTGCGTGATGGTGACGTCTCCGTCGGCCTGGCAACCGTCTATCGCAATCTGCAGGCCATGGCCGATGATGGCGAGCTCGACGCCATCCGCACCCCCGAGGGCGAGATGACGTACCGCCGCTGCTCCCCCACCCACCATCATCACCTGGTGTGCAGCCAGTGCGGGACAGCCGTGGAAATCGAGGCTGACTCCACCATCGAGCAGTGGGCTCGTAACATCGCCACCGATCATGGATTCACCCTTACCGGCCACGACATCGAGCTGTACGGGACGTGCGGAAAATGCACGGCCAAGGCACAGCAGGCTTCTCACCAGGGGTAAGGCCCTTGGGTCCTCATCGGACTCACACCCAGGACACGAATCGATCACTTCGATGGCGACCTTCTGACGTCGTACTTCCTGAGACCAGCATCTTTCCCATGCCTCACTGTGCCGTTGTGACGGCTGGGTGCCTCCGCCCCACCCAGAAATCTGACCGCCTGGCCATCTGGTGACACGTGGATGAATTCCTGTGCACCCACAGATGAAATGTGACGATCAACCCTGTCACCGCGATGAGTGGCCCGCATATGACAGAAGTGTCCACGCAGACCTCATTCACATCCCCATTTTCTCAGGTGAGGACCCATGACACTTCGACATGCCACTGCCATCACCGCAGCACTTGCTACAGTGCTGGCTGCCTGCACTGCCTGCGGCCACAACACAGACGCTCCTGCTTCCCCTCCGACTCCCAGCCATCGGCCCAGCTTGGATCTCAGTCATGCCGAAGGGGCACCCGTGCCCTATGACGAGGCCGTCAAGACATACGCCACACTCATGGAGAACATCTATCAAATACACAAGCAGGGGACATTCACACCCGATGGACCTGTACCGAAAGAATTAAGCGATTACTCACAGGGGGAGGCGCTAAAAAAGCACTCCACTTCTTTAAATATTCTCGCAAAAAATAAGATTGGATGGAGATCAGGAAAGTATAGAATATCAAACATACACCAAATTCCAACCCCCTCAAATCATCCAAAAGGTACGACCTTACAGGCATGTGAGGACTGGAGAGGACTCACTAACGTGAGAAATGGGAAGGAGAGCCATGGTCTTGCCACGATCTTCCGTAGCACTTATCAATACACCACCGATGGCAAGGTCAAACAGGTCTACTTCGACGGAGCGGATGTCGAGTCATGCAAGTAGCACTCACACTTACTCTTGCAGTCATGCATCCTCTTCAACAAGAAATCCCATCTTTTTCCGATACGAATGACAGTATCGATAGTATTATCAGAACTAATACATCAAAAAATGATGCGGAAATCGATGTTACCGTCACCCGAACCCGCCCAGGTGGTTCGGGTACCAGAAACCGTGGTTCCGGTGCCAAAAGTCCCCACGCCCACACCACGATCAATAGCCACTCGACAGCCAAGGAATCTGCCGAGGTCGCACGTCGGGAACGCGAACGCATTGCCAAATGCAAGGAGATTGCCCGGATGCTCACCGACACCATTGATGGTGCCCCCAACCACAGCCAGGCCGACGCTCGCGACAAAGCCGTGCACAGTTGCATCGTTGGCGACCCCGCCACGGCAAAGCCATCAAAACCGGGGAAGCCTGCTGCCGTCGCGCCGGCTCCAGATCCTGAGCTGCTGGCTCGTCGAGCCATGTTGGGGCTCAACCTGCCCCAGCCCACGCCCATCGTCGAGCCCAGCCCGAACCTCAACAAGTGGCACACCCTGGCCATCGGACAGCCCTTGTGGCTACGCACCCGTGACAATGCCACCACCATGACTCGCACCATGACCGTCGAGGGATATCCGGTCCGTCTCACCGCCACCCGACGTCCCATCTCCTTCGCCATGGGTGACGGCCACACGGTGACCTGCACCAGGACCACATCTTGGAATCCGCACGTTGATCCCGACGCCGATTCACCGACCTGCGGCTACCGCTACGCCACGCTCCCCAAGGGCGACCACAGCTACACCGTCACCGCCACGACGCCCTGGACCATCACCTGGAGCGTGCTGGGCAAGAGCGGCACGACTACCCTCACCAAGTCCGACGCGACCACCATCCCCATTCATGAGATCCTCACCGTTCTCGTCCCCAACCGTGGTCGAGCACGCTGAAACCGGCCGGCGTCACCGAGGCCACAGACACGTCACAGGCACAGTGTCATGACGAGCCAGCCCACCGGGGCGGAGAACAGCAGGGAGTCGAGCCGATCCATCACTCCCCCGTGACCGGGGATGAAATTCGACATGTCCTTGAGGCCCACGTCGCGTTTGACCATGGACTCGACGAGATCGCCAGCGGTGCCGAACACCGCCAGCAGCACGCCAAGGACGAGCCCGATCCACCAGTGGCCGTGCAGCAACCACACCGTGAGTCCGATCCCCACCAGGGCTGCTGTGACCACTGATCCGATGAACCCCTCCCAACTCTTCTTCGGGCTGATCCTGGGGGCCATGGGGTGACGTCCGAGCAGCACCCCAACGGCATACCCGCCGGTGTCGGAGCCGACGATGCACAACATCCACGTAATGATGCGTCGAGGCCCTTGATCGTCGCCCATCATGAGCGGGATGAAACTGCCCAGCAGCGGAACGTAGGCGATCGTCAACAGACTGGCGGCGACGTCACCGACGAATCCCCGTGCCCCGCGTGGCAGTCGCCACAACATGGCCAACCCCGTCGTCAGCCCCAGTGCAGCAATGAGAAAGGTGTTGGGGGGGATCGGCACCGTCCGGATCGACGCGGCATAGGCGCCGATCACCATGACGACCACCCCGATGCAGATCGGCACGACGGCCGACGTCATGCCGATACGATTCATGGCCCGATGCAGCTCGACCGTCGCGGCACACAGGACGGCTGCGAGCAGGAAGACGAATCCCCAGTGCCACCATCCCACCGTGGCGATGACGGCTCCGGCCAGGATGACACCGGAGGCGATCGCCGCTGGCAGATCGCGACCGGCGCGACCCGCTGACGGTTTCTGCTGCTCCGAGCCACTCCGGCCGGTTGAGGACTTCTTCTCGCTCACTGGCAACCCCGTCAGATTTCGAGCAGTTCCTGCTCCTTGACCTTGAGCAGGGAGTCGATCTGCTCGACGTGACGCTTGGTCACCTGATCGAGTTCCTTCTCCAGCCGAGCCAGGTCGTCCTCGGAGATCTCCTTCTCCTTCTCCTGCTTCTTGAAGAGGTCGTTGGTGGAGCGACGGATGGCGCGGATGGCGATTCGGCCTTCCTCAGCCTTGGCCTTGGCCATCTTGGTGTACTCCTTGCGGCGCTCCTCCGTCAGCTGTGGCAGCACGCAGCGCACCACATTGCCGTCACTGGACGGATTGACCCCCAGATCGGAGTCGCGCACGGCCTTCTCGACCTCGTTGATGCAGCCCTTGTCGAACGGGGCGATGAGGATGGTGCGAGCCTCGGGCACCTGGAAGGTGGCCAGCTGCTGCAGCGGGGTGGGAGTGCCGTAGTACTCGACCATCAGCGTGTCGAACATCTTGGGATTGGCACGGCCGGTTCGAATGGTCGCGAACTCCTCGCGAGTGTGGTCCACGCTGGCCTCCATCTTGCGGCCAGCTTCCTTGATTGCGTCGTCAGTCATGGTGAGGTCCTTCCGTAGGTCGTGAGTGAGGGTGCGGGTCTCAGTGGACCGTCGTCCCAATGGGTTCTCCATTGACGACCCGGCCGATGTTGCCCGGGGTCTCAAGATTGAAGAAGATCATGCGCAAGTCGTTGTCTCGCGCCATGGCGACGGCGGTGGCGTCGGCAACCTTGAGGTCACGAGCCAGGAACTCGTCATAGGTGAGGTCGTCGAACTTCGTGGCGGACGAGTCCTTGGCAGGGTCACGGTCGTAGACGCCGTCCACCCCCTGCTTGCCCATGAGGAGTGCATCGGCGCCAATCTCCAAGGCACGCTGGGCGGCCACCGTGTCGGTGGAGAAGTACGGCATACCGGAGCCAGCACCGAAGATGACGACTCGCCCCTTCTCCATGTGACGCTCGGCGCGACGCGGGATGTAGGGTTCGGCCACCTGGGCCATGTGGATGGCGGTCTGCACACGAGTTGGGGTGCCGGTCTTCTCCAGGAAGTCCTGCAGGGCAAGGCAGTTCATGACGGTGCCGAGCATGCCCATGTAGTCGGCACGATCTCGATCCATGCCGCTCTGCTGCAGTTCGGCACCACGGAAGAAGTTGCCCCCGCCAACGACGATGGACACCTGAGTGCCCCCGGCGACGACCTCGGCGATCTCCTTGGCCTTGGTGTCGACGACATGCGGATCAACACCGACCCCTCCACCGCCGAAAACCTCGCCGGAAAGTTTCAGCAGAACACGATGATAAGGGGTTGACATCTCTCTCCTAGGTCGCTGGTGCGTCACCCAAAGCCTATCGCGACACGTGGGAGCGAGCGACTTGGCGGCACGACGTGCAGAGGACATCGCAGATCAGATGCCCGCACACGAACAACAGGGCCCCGCCACCGAGGTGGCAGGACCCTGCAGAAACCGTGGGATGCGACTCACTCGCCAGCGGACAGGCGCACGAAACGCGTCACGGTGACACCAGCAGCCTTGAGCAGGTCACCGACGGACTTCTTGTCGTCGGAGACGGCCGGCTGCTCGAGCAGGCAGTTCTCCTTGTAGAAGCCGCCCAGACGACCCTCGACGATGCGGTCGATGATCTTCTCGGGCTTGCCCTCCTCGCGAGCCATGTCGGCGGCGACGGTGCGCTCGTGATCGATGACGTCAGCGGGCACCTCGTCACGGTTGACCCAACGCGGGTTCATCGCGGCAATCTGCAGACAGACGCCGTGAACGGCCTCGGTGTCCTCACCGGTGTACTCCACCATGACACCCACCTGGGGCGGCAGGTCCTGGGAGCGGCGGTGCAGGTAGATGTGGGCGTTGCCCTCGAAGTAGGCGGCGTCGGCCAGCTCGATCTTCTCGCCGATGGTGCCGGCCAGGTCCTCAAGGGTCTGGGCAACGGTCTTGCCGTCGTCGAGCTGCACCTGGGCGGCAGCATCCTTGGAATCGGCCTTGGCGACGTCAACAGCCTTGGCGATCTTGTCGGCGGTGGCGACGAAGTCGGCGTTCTTGGCGACGAAGTCGGTCTCCGAACCAATCTGGACCAGGGCATTGCCGGCGCCGACGACCAGCCCGTTGGCAGCCTCACGGTCGGAGCGCTTGGCGGCCTTGGCCTGGCCAGCGACACGCAGCAGGTCAACGGCCTTGTCGAAATCACCGTCAGCCTCGGTGAGAGCCTTCTTGGCGTCCATCATGCCCGCGCCGGTGGCGTCGCGCAGCTTCTTCACATCAGCAGCCTTGATGGCCATGGATGTCATCCTCTCGGTGGTGCTTGTACCTCAGTTGGACTTCTCGGCGGACTCGGGCTTCTCAGCAGCCTCGGTGGACTCCTCCTTGGGGGCTTCGGCCTGGGCGGCAGGCTTGTCCTTGCCCTCCAGGAGTTCACGCTCCCAGTCAGGCATGGGCTCGGCCTGGGCGGACTCCTCACCGGACTTGCCCTGGGAACGAGCCATGAGGCCCTCGGCAGCGGCGTCGGCGATGATGCGGGTCAGCAGCGAGACGGAGCGGATGGCGTCGTCGTTGCCGGGGATGGGGTGATCGACCTCGTCGGGGTCGCAGTTGGTGTCGAGGATGGCGACCACCGGGATGCGCAGCTTGCGGGCCTCGTCGATGGCGAGGTGCTCCTTCTTGGTGTCGACGATCCAGACGGCCTGGGGAAGCTTGCCCATGTCACGGATACCGCCGAGGTCCTTGGCCAGCTTGTCCTTCTCGCGAGAGAGCATGAGCAGCTCTTTCTTGGTCAGGCCGGTGCCGCCGGACTTGTCGAAGTTCATGGCCTCGAGCTCCTTGAGGCGGGCGATGCGCTTGGAGATGGTCTGGAAGTTGGTGAGCATGCCACCGAGCCAACGCTGGTTGACGTAGGGCATGCCAACCCGGCTCGCCTGCTCGGCGATGGACTCCTGGGCCTGCTTCTTCGTGCCGACGAAGAGGATCTGGCCACCCTTGGCCACGGTCTCCTTGACGAAGGCGTAGGCCTTGTCGATGTAGGTCAGCGACTGGTGCAGGTCGATGATGTAGATGCCATTGCGCTCGGTGAAGATGAAACGCTTCATTTTCGGGTTCCAGCGACGGGTCTGGTGTCCGAAGTGGACTCCGCTCTCGAGCAGTTGACGAGTGGTGACGACGGCCATGACCGTGTCCTTCCATGATCAGGGTGCACCCGAAAGGTGGCACCGAACGGTTGACCGATGACGCCCGATGCGTCATCGCCTGACGCGCCTGCCTGACACCGCTCGTCCGTGGACGAGACCAAGGCGACAGGCCCCTTCACGGGACAGACGCATGCGAAGTCAGTCCAAGATGACCCCAGACTGCACCAGCAGTCTACGTCATGAGCCCCACCAGACTCCATTCGAGGACCGACCTGCCGTCCACGACAGACCAGACTCCTGAGATCTCGCTGCCGGTCACGCTGTCCACAGGCAGGTGTCACACGGTGACGGCGTTGTCCACAGGCGTCGGAAAAACTGCCGGATGACGGCCCGGCTCTCAATGATTCCCATCGTGAGAACCCTGACACAGCCCAGATCATGGCACCACCGTTGCCATGCCGTACCACCGCCGCGCACCAAGGTCCCATGCCCCACCCACGCCGGTGTCGTGCCGGTCGACCCAGCCCCGACGTCCCGAACAGAATCGTGCCGCGGCTGGCCCAGATCGATGCCGGAGCACCCGACGTCGGCCTCGACATCATCCCGTCTGTCGCACCCCCGTGCTCTGGTCACTGGGTGGTTGGTGACGATCGTGTGCGCCGTACTGCTCATGAAACCGATGGCGACAACGGCACTGGCCGTGGGAGCGCGCACGACACCCGCGCATGCACAGCCCCCAGTTCCCGGAGCGGTGGTCAGAGGATTCGACCCACCCGACCAGCCGTGGTTGCCCGGACATCGTGGTGTGGACCTACAGGCCTCGGCAGGTGCACCAGTACGCTCTGCGGTGGCCGGTGTCGTCGTGGTCGCCGGCCAGGTGGCGACCAACCGTGTCGTCGTCATCCTCATGCCCGACGGGCGACGCCTCACGCACATGCCGGTGGAGCCGTCGGTCCAGGTGGGAGACGTCGTACATGCCGGCCAGGTGATCGGACATGTGCTGCCCAACACCCACTGCCAGACGTCGTGCCTGCACTGGGGGCTGAAGAAGGATGGGGGCTACGAGAACCCATTGTCCCTGATCGGGCAGGTACCGGTTCGGCTCCTGCCAACGGGCAGCAAGCCCGATCCGGACCCAGCTCCGACCGAGGTGTTCGATCCGGCGAGTCTTCCCTCGGCCGCGGGGATGGGCGGGGCCTCGGCACTGTTGCGGCCGGTGCCCGGTCCGGTGTCCTCGCCGTTCGGGTATCGGGTGCATCCGGTCACCCATGTGCGCAAATTGCACGACGGCGTGGATCTGGCTTCCGGATGTGGCACGCCGGTACACGCGGCGTACACCGGACGGGTGGTGTGGGTGGGCAGCACTCGGGCCTGGGGAAACCGCGTCATCGTCGATCACGGCACGGTGGGATCGACCCACCTGCGCACCACGTACAACCATCTGGAGAGCATCGGGGTGGGCCAGGGATCGGTCGTGCTGCGTGGCCAGGTGCTGGGACGCGTCGGCTCCACCGGATTCTCGACCGGGTGCCATCTGCACCTGGGGCTGGAACGAGACGGCCACCTCGTCGATCCGCTGCCCTACCTGGCAACACGCTGAGTGAGGCACGGATGGGAGCAGGTCATGAGGTCACACCGGGCCACGTCATCATCAGGAGTCATCGTCAGGGCACGAACGAGCCGGGCCTCCGATCAGGACGCAAACGAGCTGGGCTTCCAGCCGTGCGTCCCCGTCGCCACCGTCAGGCGCGCGGATGGGCCAGTCGGAAGGCGGCCTGCAGGCGTTCATTGGACACATGGGTGTAGATCTGCGTGGTCGCCAACGATTCGTGGCCAAGCATTTCCTGCACCGATCGAAGATCCGCCCCGCCTTCGAGCAGATGGGTCGCCATGGCGTGTCGCAGACCATGCGGACCAAGGTCGGGGGCGTCCTCATCGAGTCGGAGGTGGGTGTGGACGACGCGGCGCACCACCCGGGGATCGATCCGCCCACCACGCACCCCCAGTATGACGGCCTGACCGGAGGCCGCAGTGACCCACTCCCCTCGTCGTGGCAACCATCGATCCAGGGCCTGCCATGCCGGATCACCCAGTGGGACCGTGCGCTGCTTGTTGCCCTTGCCAAGCACCCGCACCGTCGCACGGCCACGATCCAGATCGGAAAGATCCAACCCGCACAACTCGGAGACTCGAATGCCGCTACCGTAGAGCACCTCGAGTATGGCGGCATCGCGACAACCTCGGGGGGATTCGTCGTCCTGAGCAGCCGCGACGGCCTGGTCCATGATGCGAGCAGCCTGTTCGGCACCGAGCACCTGCGGCAGCCGCTTGGGAACCTTGGCGGAGCGCACTCCGGCAGAAGGATCGGCCTCGATGAAACCATGCGTCCTGGCCCAGCGGAAGAAGCTGCGCGCAGCTGCCCAGTGACGTTGGATCGTCGCTGGGGATTTTCCGTCGTCATGCAGACTGGCCAGCCAGGTTCGCACATCGGTGACGGCGATGCTCGGCAGGGCGTCCACCCCGCAGTCATGAACACATGTCATCAACGAGGTGAGGTCGCGTCGGTAGGCACGAATGGTGTTGTCGGATCGCCGGGCAAGCTCCATGTCTGCACAGAAGTCGTCCACCGGCACGCGCAGGGCGGACGGCAGGTCACCGACATCATGTTGGTTGGTCATCGCCTCCACTGTGACACGTCCACCAGAATCGATCGAGCAGCCACGACGAATCCCCTAAGCTCTACCCATGTCGACCACTCCGGTACTCGCCAGTTCTGCCAACACCCGCGCCCCAGAAGGATCTGGAGCAACGACACCAGGTGGCCTGACCACCTGGCTCGTCACGAACGATGGGGACGATCCTGCCGCCACACCAACCGCGCAACAGACCGGCTGGGTCGAGTTGGGCGATGCCAGCTGGGTGAGTCCGATGGGCAACCATCTGGCGGTGCTAGGAGAGCACGACCACCACCTCTGGGTGATGAGCCCCGGCCTGAGAATCGTCAGCGAGTGCGATCTTGGCGGTGGACAACCGTGTCACTGTGCCATCGATCCCACCGGACGGCTCCTGGCCGTGGCCCACTACGAGTCCGGTGAGGTCAGCGTGGTGCAGGTCGACCAGTGGGGAACCGATCCGCAGATCATCGCCCATACCCATGTCGAGGGAGAAGGGCCGGTTGCAGGACGACAGGACTCGGCACATCCGCACCACATCCTGTGGCTGGATCGCACGCATTTTGCCGTCACCGACCTGGGGGCCGACGCGGTGCGGTTCCTCAGGCTGTCGGGTCTGGGACTGGAACAGACCGGTGAACTTGCTGCTCCCGCTGGCCTGGGGCCACGTCACGCCCTGCTCACCCGGGATCGTTCCAAACAGATCCTCACGGTCTCCGGTGAACTCTCGGCCTCGGTGCAGAGCTGGTCCCGACGGGCCAGCGAGGACGCCTGGTCACGGGGTTGGCGTCTGGTGGACCAGACGCCGAGTTCGTCAGATACGACTGCCGTGCCCTCGGCAATCGTTCCGGGCCCCGATGGCCAGCTGTTGGTGGCCAATCGAGGCGTCGGAACATGTGGCGTGCTCTCCGGGCCATTGGGCCATCACAAACTCATCGACGAGTTCCCGCTGGGCGGCGTCCAGCCACGTGACCTCACCAGCGACGGAGACCAACTGTGGGTTGCCGAACAGGCTGACGGAGCTGTGCTGTGCCTGCACAGATCCAGCGAGGGGTGGCGGCAACGACTTCGGCTCGATCTTCCGGGAGCGAGCAGGGTCCTCATCGGTCCAACGCTGGGGTGAGGCGGGACCGGCCGCACACCGTGGACTCGACCGGCCAATTCGGTACTTCACAAGGAGAAAACCATCGGTGGGAATCTCACCTGGTGCCCGAGCAGCGAGCCCACCCTTGCGGGGCCTGTCATTGGCAGAAGATCCATTCACTCGTGCGGTGGAACGAGCCAGCTCCTGCGTGGACCACGCTCAGAGGCCGATGCCTCCAACCGAATTGTCTCCAGCGAACCCACCCCTGAGTGAGCCACGCCATTTGCAGAAGAGCCCTTCACACGTGGGCTGGAACGAGCCAGCCCCTGCGCAGGCCACGCACGGTGGGAAACCCCCCCGATCATGGGGCCGCCATGCATGGGGCCGCCATGCTTCGACGTGGAACCACGAACGACGCAGCGGGGCGAAGGTGGCACAATGAGTCGATGAGTTCGCATGGCCCCAGGGGACGGCACCACACCCGTCAGCACCGGGGCTCACGTCATGACCAACTGGCCGACGACCTGCAGGAGTTTTCATGAAGAAGCACACCCCGACTGACGATCCCCGTTGGGAAGATCTGTTCACCGGTGGTTCCCTGCGCCGGGTGACGAGGTGGGGCGAGCCCGTCCTGCATGCCCGGACCAAACCGGTCACCGACTTCGACACCGACCTGCACGACCTCATCCGTGACATGTTCACCACGATGGATGCTGCCGACGGTGTGGGGCTCGCAGCCACCCAGGTTGGCCTGGGAATTGCGCTGTTCGTGTACGTCTGCCCCGACGACGACAATGTCATGCACCACGGAGCCGTCTGCAACCCCGTCGTCACGCTGCCCGAGGGCAGGGATCGTCGCCTCGTCTCCTCCGAGGAGGGGTGCCTGTCGTGGCCCGGCGGTTTCAGCCCGTTGGCACGTCCCGACCATGCCACCTGCGAGGGGCAGGATCCGTGGGGCAATCCGCTCACGGTCACCGGCACCGGATTCTTCGCGCGGTGTCTGCAGCACGAGACCGATCACTGCAATGGCATCGTCTTCGGGGATCGCCTCTCCAAGCGTTCGCGTCGCAAGCTTGACGAGCAGCACGAGGGACGAGCCCACCTCTACCCCGACGACTGGCCGATCCATCCCAAGGGTTGATGCCACTACGCGCTGCCCCCGTCTCTGCTGGCCCCTCGCTGACTCCGGCGCCGCGAAGTGGCAAACATTCGCCCCCGGACTGAGGGGTCACTCTGTGGCGGGCATGTCGGCAACGGCGCAGCCGTGGTTCGTCCCCAGACTGAAAAGGGTCACTCCCCCGGACCCATCGCGTAGCAGGCCACGGCAGCGGCGGCTGCGACGTTGAGGGAGTCGACCTGACGCGCCATCGGGATGGTGACGATGACATCGGCCTGATCGATCCATCGCGAGGACAGACCCGACCCCTCGGTTCCCATGAGCAGCGCGATCCGGTGTGGTTCGCGAGCCTGCTGCCGGACGAACTGCGGCAGGGAGACGGCATCGTCCGACAGGGCCATGGCAACCACCGTGAATCCGCGCTCCCTGAGCTCGTCAAGCCCACCCCTCCAGTCCTCCATACGGGCCCAGGGCAGCGAGAAGACCGTCCCCATCGATGTCTTGACGGCACGTCGGTACAGCGGGTCGGCAGCCCGAGGGGCCAGCAGCACACCGTCCCAACCCAGACCGGCCGCGCACCGAATGATGGCCCCGACGTTGGTGTGATCGACGATGTCCTCGCACACGACGAGCCGGTCGACGTCCATCAAGTCCGCCATCTGCCAGCGGGTCTCCCGCCGCATCGATGCCAGAGCCCCACGATGGACGTGGAATCCGGTGATCTGCTCGGCCAAGGCCTCGCTCACCACGTAGACCGGCACGTCGACGGCGTCCAGGATGTCGCGCAGCCCATCGATCCAGCGCGGTGCGAGCAGGAACGATCGTGGCTGGTACCCGGCCTCCCCCGCCCGTCGGATGATCTTGGCCCCCTCGGCGATGAACAGTCCATGCTCGGCCTCCAGGCTGCGCCGCAGGTTGACGTCGCGCAATTGGACGTAGTCGGCCAGTCGCTCGTCGGATGAATCGTTGATCTCAATGAAGCAAGCCACGCAGACAACCTACCCACACCTGGGGCACCACACGTGGCCCGGACGGTCTCCAGCGCAGAAATCACTCATCGCCCTGCCATAAAGTGGCGGCCATGAGCACCAAGCGCCATCTGCCCATCGACGGATTCGTCACCGCAATCGTGGTGACGGCCGTCATCGCCTGCCTGTTACCGGCACGGGGATTCATGGTTCCGGTCCTCGACTGGGCGGTGAAGGTTCTGGTCTTCGCACTGTTCTTCCTCTACGGCGCACGCCTGCACCCCTCCGAAACCCTTGAGGGCCTGAAGAACTGGCGGATGCACAGGCTCATCATGGCATTCACCTTCATCGCCTTTCCCCTCATCGGTCTGGCGCTGAGGGTCCTCGTACCCTGGGCGCTGACTCCGGCTCTCCACACCGGTGTCATGTGGTTGTGTCTGGTGCCTTCCACGGTGCAGTCGTCAATCAACTTCACCTCGATCGCCCACGGCAACATCGCCGGTGCCATCGTCGCCGCCACGACGTCCAACCTGCTGGGTACATTCATCACGCCAGTCCTGGCGATGCTGCTCATGTCGACCAGTGGCGGGCTGCAGATCCAGGCCTCGTCCCTGCTCGACGTCGCCATCCAGCTGTTGCTTCCCTTCATCCTGGGTCAGCTGTCACGACGATGGACGGCCGGCTTCGTCACGGAACACAAGAAGCCGCTGAAGTTCGTGGACCAAGGCGTCATCATCGTTGTCGTGTACTCGGCGTTCTCGGAGGGAATGCGTGAACACATGTGGTCGCTGGTGACCACACGGTCGTTGGTGGCGGTGATCGTCGTGTGCCTGGTGGTTCTCGGGTTCATGCTGTGGTTCACCTGGGCGGTGCCGGGCTGGCTGGGATTCACTCGCGAGGATCGGATCGCCGTGCAGTTCTGCGGTACCAAGAAGTCCTTGGCGACCGGTCTGCCGATGGCCACCGTGCTGTTCGCAGGACAACCGGTCGGTCTCATCGTCCTACCGCTCATGCTCTTCCACATGGCTCAGCTCATCGCCTGTGGCAGCCTTGCCGGCCGTTACGCACGCCGGTGGGAGGCTGCCCAGAACCATGTGGCGTGATCCTTGGCCACGCCGCCCTCCCGCGCCCGACGTCCTTGGCCGCAGCAGTCAGCGCACAGAGCTGACGCGATTCGTCACTGCACGGGACTGACGGGTTCATTTGCTGCACGGGGCTGATCGGGCTGTCGAACGGACAGCCGCCGATCGGTGGGGATCCACAGTTGTCACACCGTTGCCCGGCGTGCCGCATGTTCGCAGCAGTGACCAGGGCTTCCGGGGAGACACGTCCCCCGGGAACGCCCCGACGTCTCATCCCTGCTCCGGGTCGTCACCCTCCTGGCCCCGGGACTGCTGCCGAGGTTCATCGGATTCGTCATCATGAGCAGGATGGTTGGTGCCGCGGTCGGAATCTGAGTCGCCGTGGGCGGAGGCGACGTCGTCACCGCGAGCAGATGGCGACCCCTCATCAGGGGTCGTGGTCAGCTGCGTGTTGCTGGTCTGCCGATCACTGCCGGGGCCGACCTGCTGCGGTTGAGCACGTCGGGTCATGCGGGGACGATTCCCGGGCGATTCCAGTTTGGCCGCCTCGTCAATGGCTTTCTGCACGGTTGCGTCGGACGACTTCTTCTCGTCGGCCTTCTGGGCCTCGATCTCGGAAAAGACGTCGATCTTCTCCGGGGGCTGGAAATGCGTCGGATCGGCAGTGTGATACGAGCCCGTTCCCTCCTCCGACTCACCGTGGCCAACCATCGAGCCCAAACCACGCAGGGCGTCGTTGAGCTCGGATGGGACGACCCACACCTTGTTGGAGTCACCGTGAGCCAACTCCGGCAACATCTGCATGTACTGGTAGGCCAGCAGTCCTTGATCCGGCTGCCCGGCATGAATGGCGTTGAACACGGTCGTGATGGCCTGGGCCTCGCCCTCGGCACGCAGCATCTGGGCCTGACGGTCTGCCTGAGCCTGCAGGACGGCCGCCTCTCGCTCACCCTGGGCACGCAGGATGGCCGACTCCCGGTCACCGCCGGCAGCAAGGATCTGTGACTGCCGCTGTCCCTCGGCCAACAGGATCGAGGCCCGCTTGTCGCGCTCGGCACGGGCACCCTTCTCCATGGCGTCGCGAATGGTGGGCGGCGGCTCGATGGCACGCAGTTCAACGCGATTGACCTTGATGCCCCACTTGCCGGTGGCCTCGTCGAGGACGAGACGTAGCTTCTGGTTGATCTCCTCACGGCTGGTGAGAGCGGCCTCCATGTCCATACCGCCGATGATGTTGCGCAAGGTGGTCATTGTCAGCTGTTCGATGGCCGTCTTGTACGACTGGGCCTCATAGGCTGCGCGCTCCGGGTCGACGATCTGGAAGTAGATCACCGAGTCGATGTTGACCATGAGGTTGTCCTCGGTGATGACGCCCTGCGGCGGGAACGGGACCACCTGCTCGCGCATGTCAAGGGTGTACCTGACTCGGTCGATGAAGGGGAGCATGAGGTGTGGTCCGGGATTGAGACGACGATGGTACTTCCCGAGCCGTTCCACCAGACCGATCTGTTGTTGGCTGATGATCTTGATGGTCGATCCAATGGCCACCAGGACGACGGCCAGAATGATGACGGCGACGATGACTCCTCCAGGCACGACCGCTTCCTCTCTGCACAGCGTGTGAGGCGAATTCAGGTGTCACCTCGTCCACCCAGAATCGCGCATGGCCCATTCTGCCACTGGCAGTACATCCGTCGGGTGAGGGGGAATCGGACGTCACCGCCCACGTGCGTGATCAAGCTGGCCATCGCTCGGATAGACGAGCAACGTCGTCCCCTCCACGGCGTACACCTCGACACGGTCCCCGTCCTCGACTGGGCCTGCCGCATCCACGAGTCGTGCCGTCCACGTGTCTCCGTTGACGCGCACCGTCCCGGAATGGTCGGTGATCTCGCCGAGGGCATATCCCGTCGATCCGACCAGAATGTCCAAGGAGGAGCGGTAGCCCACCGAGTCACGCACCCTGCGCAGCAGGGTGGGGCGTAGCAGGGCGAGCAACAGTCCGGCGACCAGGGCAGCCACCACGACCTGTACCACCCACATATCGGGAGCAATTGCAGCGGCAGCTGCTCCAGCCGCAGCTCCGACCGCCACCATGAGCAGGGTGAAGTCTGCCGTGAGCATCTCGAGGCAACCGAGCACAGCTGCGGCCAGCAACCAGCCGATCCAGGCGTTGTCGTCAAACAGGCTCATGCCTCACCGCACCGCCCGAGCGCTCCATCGCCCGTCATCATGGCTCACCACCAGCGGCAACCCGAATGCCGTGCCGAGCACCTCGGCGGTGAGGATCTGCTCGATCGGGCCAGCCTGCACGATCCGTCCCTCGTCCAGGACCAGGGCATGGGTGATCCCAGCCGGGATCTCCTCCAGATGGTGGGTGACGAGCACCGTGGCGGGAGCTGTCGGATCGGTGCACAGTTCCCCGAGTACCGAGACCAACTGTTCTCGTCCGGCAAGGTCCAGCCCCGCTGCGGGTTCGTCGAGCAGCAGCAGTTCCGGGTCGGTCATGAGGGCCCGAGCAATCTCCACCCGTTTGCGTTCCCCCTCGCTGAGGGTCCCGTAACGGCGCGTCTGCTTACCGGCCAGCCCCATTCGGGCGATGAGTTCATCGGCGCGGGCCTCGTCGGTGGGGTCGTAGGTCTCGCCACGGCGGCCGAGCACCGCCCAGGCAGCCGACACGATGAGGTCGTGCACGGTTTCCTCGTCGGGGATGCGGTGTGCCAGCGCAGACGAACACATGCCGATCCGGGGACGCAGGTCGAAGACGTCGACCGTGCCGAGGATCTCGTCCAGAATTCCCACCAGGCCAGTGGTGGGAAACGTCTGGGCCGCGAGGATTTGCAGCAGGGTCGTCTTGCCAGCACCGTTGGGGCCGACGATCACCCAACGTTCGTCGTCCATGACGGTCCAGTCGAGGTCGTTGAGGATCACATTGTTCCCGCGCCGCACGGTGACATCGGCCAGCTGCACCACTGCACTCATGACAGCGAACCTACCTCACCACGAGCTGCCTCAACCAGTGCCGCGCGCATATCCTCGTGGGGTGCTCGAGATTTCGTTGCGTCTGACCTGTCTGCTCAATGCGCTGGCGGCTGGCACCACGACGGCAGCCCACGCCGAGGAACACCTCAACCGGTGGGCGGTGGCCCACCACGTCAACGATCCGGATGAGTTGTTGGCGCTGCCCGACCACGATCCCATCGCCTCCCTGCCCATCCGTCAGGCCTTGGCACGGTTGGAGCACGGAGGAATCGATCATACACGTGCGCCGGAAAGCGCAGCAGCCGGCATCGTACGCACGGACCCCGAGGCACCGACCGCCTGGGAGCTGGTGCTGCCCACTCCCGGCAACTACGCCGGGCTGCGTGGCCCGGCACGGATCGTCTCCGAGGCTCTCGATACCGGGACAGCGGTGATCTGTCACCAAGGTGCGTGGGCAGGAACGATGTGGATCGGCACCAGGGTGGGGCACGGTGTCCACTGGCGGATCCTACGGGCCAATCCCCCACTGCCCCCGATGTCACCTCTGGAGGCGCTGCAGGAACTGCGCGCCCAGATGCGTCATACGGCCGACCTGCTGGAGGGTCTGGGGCTGAGCGCCGGTGAGCGTCCGGACACCGTGGCTCCCCGGCTCGGCAGCGGATACTCCAGCGGGGACCAGGCCGTGCTGGAGACGGCCTGGACGGTGTGGCACGCATGCCAGGCCGGGCTGGACTCGGCGCACGAGGTACTCACCGCCCACGGCGTGCGAACCAGGCTGGATGCGCTGTACCACCTGCGCCACGCCGCAGGACAGGCCATCACTGCCGCAACGGCGTGGCCCAGAACCGCCCGTCCACCACACTGATCCCCTCCCCGACCCTCAAGGGCCGGGTTCTCAGGGGCCGAGGGCACGGAACGTGAGTGCGTCGGGCGGTGCAGATCTTCGCCAGTGCCGAGGGAGGTGGTTTCTCAGGCCCCGGTGGAGTGCAGACCGCCGTCGACGTGGATCATCTCGCCGGTGGTGGCGGGGAACCAGTCCGAGAGCAGGGAGACGATCGCCCTGGCCACGGCCGTGCTGTCCTTGGGGTCCCAGCCCAGCGGGGCACGTTCGGACCAGACGTCGTTGAACTGCGAGGCCCCCGGGATGGCCTTCTTGGCAACGGTGTCCAGCGGGCCGGCTGCCACGAGGTTGCAGCGAATGCCGTCCTTGCCGAGGTATCGGGCGAGGTAGCGGTTGGCCGACTCCAGACCTGCCTTGGCCACCCCCATCCAGTCGTAGAACGGCCAGCTGACGGTGGCGTCGAAGGTGAGTCCGACGACCGAGGCGTCCTGCGTCAGCATCGGTGCCAGGGCGCGAGCCAGCGCCACGTAGGAGTAGGTCGAGGTGTGCAGCGCGACATCGACGTCGTCCCACTCGGTGCTCAGGAAGGCACCACCCAGGGCACGTTCCGGGTTGGCGAAGGCGATGGCATGGACGACACCGTCGAGCTTGTCCACACCAAGATCGTTGAGCACCGACGGCAGGGCCGTCAGCTGATCGGCATCGGTGACGTCGAGCTCGATGACGTCTGGTTCGACGTCGAGTCGGCGCACGGCCCGTCGGGTGGCGCCGATGGCCCGCTCCAGATTGGAGACGATGACCCGGGCACCCTCCTGCTGGGCGAGCTGGGCGGCGCGGAACGCGATGGAGGTGGGCATCGTCACACCGGTGACGAGGATGGTGCGTCCGTCAAGGAGTCCCATGAACATTCCTTTCAGAGAATTGTGATCGTGAATTGTTGGCCTCAGTCGTGACTGGCCTCGGTCATGACTGCTGGGTGCCACGCAAGCTGTTGGCTGAGCTGTGGTCAGTGCCCCATGACCAGGCCACCGTCGACGGGCAGCACGGTTCCGTTGATGTAGCCGGCCTCGTCGCTGACGAGGAACTTCACAGCGGCGACGACGTCGTCCACCTCACCCAACCGCTTGGCGGGGATGCGTTCGAGATAGCTCGCGACGGTCTTCTCCGGCAGCCCGGCGGTCATGTCGGTGTTGATGAATCCGGGAGCGACGAGGTTCGCGGTGACGCCACGTGACCCCAGTTCCCGGGCCACCGAGCGGGCCAGACCGATCATTGCGGACTTGGAGGCGGCGTAGTTCACCTGACCGGCGGAACCCAGCAGCCCCACCACCGAGGAGATCGCGACAATTCGGCCGAACCGGGCTCGTGTCATGCCACGGGCGGCTCGACGCACGACCCGGTAGGTGCCGGTGAGATTCGTGTCGACGACCGAGGTGAAGTCGTCCTCCTTCATGCGTGCCAGCAGCCCATCGCGGGTAACCCCAGCGTTGGCGACGAGCACCTCGACCGGTCCGAGCTGCTCCTCGACGGTGGTGAAGGCGTGGTCCACGGATTCGGAGTCGGTGACGTCACACACCACCGGAAGCACACCGTCGGGGGCCTTCCCAGATCGGCTGGTGGCGGCAACTCGGTAGCCTGCCTGGGCCAGTGCAGCGGCGATGGCAGCGCCGATTCCTCGGGATCCGCCAGTGACCAGGGCGACACGGCCTGCATTGACTTGCTGTTCGCTCATACCGTAAACCTAGCGCGCTGGGCGCTCTGACGCCCAGCGCTGGGTCAAAAGTCGCGACGGGCTGAAATTCGGACGGGTTGAAATCAGTTGGTGCCGAATTCTCCCTGCAGTTGCGTGTCGGTGCTGCTCCCCCGGTGCTCGCACTCCTGTTGCTCACCCTTCGGCCCTGTTACCAGACTTCGGCACAGAAACCTCACGGATGGCGTTGACGCCAGACCGCCGTGTGCTGGGGGCAGGGTACAGTCGCTGTACATGCCCACCGAGGAGAGACATGGTCGCACACATTGAGCGTCTGGAACCGGTCATCGACTGGTTGGCCTGCCCCGTGTGTGCCCGGCAAGGCTGCTGGCAGCGACTCACGGCGGACGGCACCAGCCTTGTCTGCCCGCACCGCCACACCATTGACGTGGCCAGGCAGGGATATGCCACCATGACGGCTGGTCCGGCCGGCGTCAATGCCGACACCGCCGCGATGCTTGACGCCCGCACCCGAGTGCTGTCCAGCGGGTTGCTCGACCCGGTGGACGATCTGCTGGCCCGTCGTCTGCACGGCGCACGCCGCATTCTTGAGGTGGGTGCCGGAACCGGGTTTCATCTGGCAGCGGTGCTGGACAGGCTGGGCGCACCGGCACAGGGATTGGCGACCGACATCTCCCCCGCTGCGGTGCGACGCGCTGCCGTGGCCCATCCCCGGATGTCTGCCGTGGTGGCCGACACCTGGCAGCAGATCCCGCTGCGCGACGGCCAGGTGGACGCGATCATGTGCATCTTCGCGCCACGCAACCGTGCCGAGTTCGCTCGCGTCCTCCACGACGGGGGAACCCTCGTCGTCGTCACCCCCATGGCGGACCACCTGATGCAGTTGAGGGACCTCACAAGGATGATCTCGGTCGCGCCACACAAGCAGTCCACCCTGCTCGCGTCATTGTCCGGATCCTTCGAACCGGTGGCTCGCGATCACATTCGCAGGACGGTGACACTCGAACCAGACCTGGCCGCCGACGTCGTGGCCATGGGACCGAGCGCCCACCATGCCGCTGCTGCGCACCTGGATGACTCGGTGGATGTCACCGTTGCCCTGGAGGTGACCACACTGCGCAGGACGGCATCACATGCGGCGAAGGAGTCCGATGGGTGAAGGCGCCTGAGGACGCCACGTCCCACCCCGGCAAGGGTCATTCTCCGGCATCGGCCGCCGGACGGCTCCTCGCCGAGTGCCGGGCCCGTTCCAGCGCCGACTCGGCCTGTTCGAACACTCGCTGCGCCTTCTCAGCCTTGCGAGCCTTGCGCTTGGCCTTCTTGACCGCTGCCTTGCGCTTGGCCTTCGAGGCACCGTTCTTCTTGATCTTCCTGGCCTTGCGACGAGCCTTGTCAGCCTTGTGTCGCGCAGCCTTGGCGTGTTTCCTGGCCTTCTTGAGGTCAGACTTGAGTTCGGACGTCGAGGGAGCGTCGGGGTCCTCCTGGGGCTCCGACGGGTCGGGAGGAATGACACCCTTCTCGTCCTGGGGATGCTCACGGGCCTCGTCATGGGACTGCTCACGGGCAGGGGAATCCGGGCCAGTCATTGGGCCGTGGCTGGGGCCTTCTGAACGATGGGCCTGTTGGGCCCGAACCTGTGGCGATGCTGGATTGGCCCCACCACGAGCCCGAAACTGCACCCCGGCCTCCGTCAGCAACCTCTGACACAGACCGTAGGATCGTCCAATCTCTCGGGCCAGAGCCCGGATCGACGCGCCCTGTTCGTAGCGATGGGCAAGCTCACGCGCCATGGCCTGACGTTCGGCCCCGACGAGACGGGGTGGACGGGTGGGCATGAAACCTCCTGATGGCCATGGGCACAAGGGTGACATCGCAGAACACGAGTGTGTGACATTTTATGACGTCACGCTCGTCACCGCTGGTAGTCACGACAACGAGATGAGCTCGGCGTAGTCGTCCCCCCACATGTCCTCCACCCCGTCGGGCAGCATGAGGACGCGATCGGGCTCGAGAGCTCGCACTGCTCCCTCGTCGTGGGTGACGAGGACGATGGCCCCGCCGAAGTTGGCGATGGCACCCAGCACCTGCTCCCGGCTGGCTGGATCAAGGTTGTTGGTGGGTTCGTCGAGCAGCAGGACGTTGGCCGAGGACACCACCAAGGTGGCCAGGGCCACTCGGGTCTTCTCACCACCGGAAAGTACCCGCACCGGCTTGTCGACGTCGTCACCGGTGAAGAGGAACGAGCCGAGGATCTTGCGCATCTCGGTCTCGTTGAGATCCTGGGCGGCCGAGGCCATGTTCTCCAGGATCGTGCGGTCCATGTCGAGCAGATCGTGCTCCTGGGCGAAGTAGCCGATCTTGAGCCCGTGCCCCGCAATGACCTCTCCGGTGTCGGGCTGCTCGGCACCGGCCAGGATGCGCAGCAGGGTCGTCTTGCCGGCACCATTGAGCCCCAGGATGACGACCTGACTGCCACGATCGATCGCCAGGTCCACCCCGGTGAAGACCTCCAGGGAACCGTAGGTCTTGGTGAGGTTCCTGGCCATGAGAGGCGTCTTGCCGCATGGTGCGGGCTCCGGGAACCGGATGGCGGCCACCTTGTCGGCGGCCCGCTCCCCCTCCACGGCGTCGAGCATGCGTTCTGCTCGTCGTGCCATGTTCTTGGCAGCGACGGCCTTGGTGGCCTTGGCCCCCATCTTCTCGGCCTGGGCCTGCAGGGCCGAGGCCTTGCGTTCGGCGTTGATGCGCTCCTTGTGGCGACGTTTCTCGTCGGCAGCGCGCTGGCGCAGGTAGAGCTTCCACCCCATGGAGTAGATGTCGATCGTCGAGCGGTTGGCGTCCAGGTGGAACACCTTGTTGACGGTGGCCTCCACCAGATCCGTGTCGTGGCTGATCATGAGGACGCCACCGGAGTATGACTGCAGGAAACTCCGCAGCCAGACGATGGAGTCGGCGTCCAGGTGGTTGGTGGGCTCGTCGAGCAGCAGGGTGTCGGCCCCGGAGAAGAGGATGCGGGCAAGTTCCACTCGGCGCCGCTGACCGCCGGAGAGATTCCTCAATGGTTGGGAGAGCACCCGGTCGGGCAGCGCCAGGTTGGACGAGATACGTGCCGCCTCAGCCTCGGCCCCGTAGCCACCAGCTGCGACCAGACGGGCCTCGGCCTTGGTGTACTTGTCCATGGCACGGTCGCGTTCCTCGCCAGTGGCCGTCGCCATGGTCTGTTCCAGGTCGTGCATACGGTCCAGCAGATGGTCCAGCCCACGGGCCTGGAGGATCCGGTCCCGAGCCAGGGTGTCCATGTCCGGGTCGCGTGGATCCTGCGGCAGGTAGCCCAACGTACCGGTGCGTCGTACCGTACCCGACGTCGGGAGACCTTCACCGGCAAGGATGCGGGTGAGCGTCGTCTTGCCGGCGCCATTTCGGCCCACCAGACCAATCTTGTCGCCAGCAATGACCTGAAAACTCACGGGCTTGAGCAGCAACCGGGCACCGACTCGAACCTCAACATCATTGACCTGCAGCACCCGCATATATTGCCCCGCTGCCGGGGCATAACCCAAACCGTCTCTGGCGAATAACCGCTTCCACACCTCGAATGTCGGTGGCACGACGCCCTCACATCTGCGAAGACCGCACGACACGAACTGGTGTGCCGATTCCCACCTCGCAGTGACCACTGCCGGACATCCTTGACCAACCCTGTCAGAATGGGCCCATGGCTTCTCCGCGGCACGCTGCACCTGCTCCTGATGACGAACCGGATCTCGCCGAGCTCAACCGGGCCTGGCGCCGTTATCTTGCATGGATCATCGCAGGACTCGTCATTGCCGTCCTTGGCCTGGTGATCTTCGGATACCTCGGCTGGTGGAGCATGTGCGGAGTGGCCTCCGGCACGTGCGGACACACCGAGCCCGCCATCTACTGGGGGTCGACAATCAGCGCCGGTCTGCTGGGCGGCCTCATCGGTCTGCTGCTGCAGGGCTGGCTGGACAAGCGCACGAGCACGATCATCGCGATCAGCGCAGGGGCTGGGATCATCGTGCTCATGAGCATCTTCTGGTTGCTCGTCTGAGGGATCAGACGTTGAACCCGATCGCCTGCAGCTGGGTCCGTCCATCATCGGTGATACGCTCCAGCCCCCACGGTGGCAGCCACACCCAGTTGATGCGCACCGAGTTGACGAGCCCCTCCAGAACGGTCTGGGTGTCGTACTCCAGTCGGTCGGTGAGCGGACAGGCAGGGCTGGTGAGCGTCATGTCGATGACGACATTGCCGTCGTCATCGATGTCAACGCCGTAGACGAGCCCGAGATCCACGACGTTGACCATGAGCTCGGGGTCGATGACATCCTTCATGGCCTCGATGACGTCGTCGACGCTGGGCTTGACCGAGCTGCGGGCAGCAGCGGCCTGTTCCGAGAAAGACTCCGAGTCCGGTGTGGACTCGGGGGTCTTGGGCCCCGATCCGTCCGGCAGCACGTCGTCAACAAGGTCCGAGGGTTTGGTCTCAGGGTTGTCCGTCATCTCAGTGTCCCCTTTCCTCAGGACGCGTCGGTGGTCTGGGTGGCGTGGGTACCAGCGTCGCCCAGGACGTCGCTCTCGACGAGGGCGTCCTCCAGGGCTGACCAGCCGAGCATGGCGCACTTCACCCGCGCCATGAGCTGGGCCACTCCCTGGAAGGCCACGGCATCCTCATAGGCCTCCTCGTCCAGGCTGATGGTGCCGCGTGAGCGCATCATCTCCTGAAAACCCCGGTACAGCTGCTGGGCCTGTTCGGCAGTTTTCCCGATGACGAGATCGGTCATCACCGAGGTGGAGGCCTGCGAGATGGAACAGCCCACCGAGTCGTAGGAGACGTCGGTGATGGTGTCACCGTCCAGGTGCAGACGTAGCTTGAGCTCGTCACCGCACGACGGGTTGACCTGACTCACCTCGGCGGCGTAGCCGTCCCGCAGTCCGCTGTGGTGCTTCTCCTTGTAGTGGTCAAGGATGATCTGCTGATACATCTCCTCGACGTTCATGACCGCGTCCCTCCGACGAAGAAATTGCGTGCGTGGTCGACGGACTCGACGAGTCGATCGATCTCGGCCTCCGTGGTGTACAGGTATGACGACGCACGCAGCGACGACTGTATTCCCAGTCGCTCGTGCAACGGCCGGGCACAGTGGTGACCACCGCGCACGGCGACACCGCGACCGTCCATGATGCTCATGGCGTCGTGCGGGTGCACACCGTCGACGGTGAACGAGACGGTGCCGGTACGAGCCGTGGCATCCGTGGGGCCGAGGATGTGCACCCCGGGCACCGACCCCAGCCCCTCGAGCATGAGTGCAGCCAGCCGATGTTCTCGCTGGGCGATGGCAGCCATTCCGACCTCGTCCAGGTAGTCGGCAGCGACCGCGAGGGCCGTCAGCTGGGCGATCGGCGGGGTGCCTGCCTCGAAGCGGTGCGGGGGTTTGGCATAGGTGGAACCCGTCATGCGCACGACCTCGATCATCTCCCCGCCACCAAGGAAGGGTGGCAGGTCGTCGAGCAGGTCGTAGCGCCCCCACAGGATGCCGATGCCGGTGGGGCCGAGCATCTTGTGGCCGGTGAAGGCGAGCAGGTCCACCCCGAGTTCGGTGACGTCCACTGGCATCTGTGGCACGGCCTGGGAGGCATCGACGACGACGACCGCGCCCACCTGATGCGCCCACTGGGCGATGCGCTGCACCGGGTTGATCGTGCCCAGCACGTTGGAGGCCAGGGCCAGTGAGACGACCTTGGTGTGCTCATTGATGAGTCCCTCGCGCTCGGCCTTGTCAAGATCGAGTTGGCCGTCGTCGGTGATGTCGAACCAGCGCAGTTTCGCCCCGGTACGTTCACACACCAGCTGCCAGGGCACCAGATTGGAGTGGTGCTCCATGATGGTGATGACGACCTCGTCGCGGGGGCCGAGTCGGGTTCCGAGGGTGTTCGCGGCAAGGTTCAGCGCCTCGGAGGCATTGGACAGGGCGACGACCTCCTCGGGTCGACTCGCCCCGAGGAACTGGGCGATACGCTCACGTCCACCCTCGAATGCCTGGGTGGCCTCCAGACCCAGCCGGTGCATCGCCCGGGCGACATTGGCGTTGTGCTGGCCGTAGTGCTCGGCGATGGCATCGATGACCACCTGGGGTTTCTGGGAGGTGTTGGCCGAGTCGAGATAGGTCAGCGGGTGGCCGCCCACCTCCCGATCGAGGATCGGGAAATCGGCCCTGATGGCTGCGACATCGGCCTCGGAAAGACTGGCCGTGGCATCGACGTTGCCAGCCATCAGGCGTTGGCCTTTGCAGCCTCGACGTACTTCTCGTAGCCGGTGGCCTCGAGTTCCTCACCCAGCTCCGGCCCGCCAGTGGTGATGACGCGTCCGTCGACGAAGACGTGCACCTGGGAGGCCTTCACGTATCGCAGGATGCGGGTGTAGTGGGTGATGAGCATGAGCCCCCTGGAGGAGTCCTCCAGGTAATGGTTGACGGCCTTGGAGACAACCTTGAGGGCGTCGATGTCCAGTCCGGAGTCGGTCTCGTCGAGAATGGCGACCTTGGGGTGCAGCAGCTCGAGCTGGGCCATCTCGGAGCGCTTCTTCTCGCCACCGGAGAATCCCTCGTTGACCGAACGCTCGGCGAAGTCGGGGTCGAGCTCCTGACGGGTCAGGGCGTCATTGACCTCCTTGACCCAGGTGCGCAGCTTGGGGGCCTGTCCGTCCACGGCAGTGCGCGCGGTGCGCAGGAAGTTCGACATGGAGACACCCGGCACCTCGACCGGGTACTGCATGGACAGGAACAGTCCGGCGCGAGCCCGCTCGTCGACGCTCATGGCGAGCAGGTCCTCACCGTCGAGGGTCACCGAGCCGCCGGTGACGGTGTACTTGGGGTGGCCTGCCAAGGTGTAGGCCAGGGTGGACTTGCCGGAGCCGTTGGGGCCCATGATGGCGTGCACCTCACCGGAGTTGATGGTGAGGTCGACGCCCTTGAGGATCTCCTTGGGGCCGGCTTCGGTCTCGACATTGGCGTGAAGATCGGTGATCTGCAGGGTAGCCATGGGTTCAGGACTCCTTCATGGGGTTGTCGACGTCGACGAGGACGTCGTCGCCGTCAATGGTCACGGGGTAGACGGGGACCGGCTCGGTGGCCGGGAGGCTCAAGGGTTTTCCGGTGTGCAGGTCGAACATCGCGCCGTGCATGTAACACTCCAAGGCGCATTTCTCGACGTCACCGTCCACGAGGGGGACGGCGGCATGTGAGCACAGGGCGGAGATGGCGAACACGTCGCCCTCGGTACGTACCAGCACGACGTCGGTGCCATTGACGTTCGTCTCGACCGGTGTGTCGTCATCCAGTTCGTGCAGGCTGGCTGCCTTCACGGCGCTCACTGCCCTGCTCCTTCGACGGCTGGGGACTCGGAGGTGCCCAGGGCATCGACCAGTTCGGACTCGATGCGCTCGATGAGCTCGTCACTCACCGACTCCACACCGATACGCCGCACGATGTCGGTGAAGAATCCGTGCACTACCAGGCGACGGGCCTCGACCTCGTCGATGCCACGGGCCTGCAGGTAGAACAGCTGATCGGCGTCGAATCGTCCGGTGGATGCGGAGTGCCCGGCTCCGCGGATGCGTCCGGTCTGGATCTCCAGGTTCGGCACGGCGTCGGCACGGCAACCCTCGGTGAGCACGAGGTTCTTGTTGGACTCGAAGGTCTCGATGTCCTCGGCGGTGGGACGGATGAGCACGTCCCCGATCCACACCGAGTGGGCATCCTGGCCCTGCAGACATCCGCGGTAGTCCACGTGTGACACGCTGCGCGGCTCGTTGTGGTCGACGAACAGCCGATGCTCGACGTGCTGATCGGCGTCGACGAAGTAGGCGCCAAGATCGGTGAGGTCACCCCCGGGGCCGGTGTAGCGGGCTGCCTGACTCACACGAACCGCCTTGCCACCGAACGACGCCTGGGCGGTGCGCACGACGGCGTCCCGCCCGATCTCGAAGGCGATCTGGGCACCGTGGACGGCCTCGGCCTCCCACTCCTGGATGAACAGGACGACGACATGGGCCTCGTCGCCGACCCGGAAGGTCCAGTTCTCACCGAGCTGGGCCGTGCCGCGGTAGCGCACGATGACCGTCGCACGAGCGTTGTGCCCGATCTCCACGACGACGTTCTGGAATGCCGCCTCCTCGACGCCGGTTCCGGTGAGGGTGGTCTCGATCGGGGAGTCGAGTTCGACGTCATCGGGAACGACGATGTGACGGGGGGCATGAGTGGAATTGGCCGCGGCCATCATCGAGATGCGATCCTGTGGCGTCTCGGCGAGGTCGTGGAGCCGGGCAGGATCGAGTTCGTCCACCTGCACCGATTCCGGCGCGTCGATCGTCCAGTCGAGGCACGCCGTGGTCGTCTGTTCGGCCAGCACGGTGGCGAACTTGGCGATGGGAGTGAATCGCCAGACCTCCTCGTGCCCGGTGGGCATGGGATGATCGGCAACCTGCCAGGACGGGGTGGGATGGAGATGGGACTCGACGTCGCCCTCAATGGTGACGTTGTGTTCCTTGTCGGTTGGAGCCGACGAGCTCTGAGGTGCGCTCAACGCAATCTGCCTTTCTGAGAATGTCTGATGTGCGTGCCGGCGTCAGCCGACGGCACCTTCCATCTGAATTTCGATGAGCCGGTTGAGCTCGAGGGCGTACTCCATCGGCAGCTCCTTGGCGATGGGTTCGACGAATCCACGCACGATCATGGCCATCGCCTCCTCTTCGGTCATTCCACGCTGCATGAGGTAGAAGAGTTGGTCCTCGCTCACCTTCGACACCGTCGCCTCGTGGGCCATCGACACCTCGTCGGTACGGATGTCGTTGTAGGGATAGGTGTCGGAGCGCGAGATGTCATCGACGAGTAGGGCGTCACAACGCACGGCCGACGAGGAGTGGTGTGCCCGCTTGTTGACACGCACCAGGCCACGGTAGGCCGAGCGTCCACCTCCCTGGGAGATCGACTTGGAGACGATCGTGGAGGACGTGTGGGGTGCCATGTGCACCATCTTGGCGCCGGTGTCCTGGTACTGACCCTCGGAGGCGAAGGCCACCGAGAGCGCCTCACCCTTGGCATTGGGCCCCATGAGATAGCAGGCCGGGTACTTCATGTTGGCCTTGGACCCAATGTTGCCGTCGATCCACTCCATCGTGCCGCCCTCCTCGACGTAGGCACGCTGGGTGACGAGGTTGTAGACGTTGTTGGACCAGTTCTGGATGGTCGTGTACCGGCACCGGGCGTTCTTCTTGACGATGATCTCCACGATGGCGGCGTGCAGGGAGTCCGACTTGTAGATCGGTGCGGTGCATCCCTCGACGTAGTGCACGTAGGAGTCCTCGTCGGCGATGATGAGGGTGCGCTCGAACTGGCCGAGGTTCTCGGTGTTCATGCGGAAGTACGCCTGCAACGGAATGGTGCAGTGCACCCCCTTGGGCACGTAGATGAACGATCCACCCGACCACACGGCGGTGTTGAGGGCAGCGAACTTGTTGTCGCCGGCTGGCACTGCGGTACCGAAGTACTCCTCGAACAGTTCCGGGTACTCTCGCAGGGCGGTGTCGGTGTCGAGGAAGATGACGCCCTGACGTTCGAGTTCCTCATTGATCTTGTTGTAGACGACCTCGGATTCGTACTGGGCGGCGACACCGGCCACCAGGCGATCCTTCTCGGCCTCGGGAATGCCCAGACGGTCGTAGGTGGTGCGGATGTCGTCGGGAAGGTCGTCCCAGGACTCGGCCTGCCGATCCGAGGCACGCACGAAGTACTTGATGTCGTCGAAGTTGACCGAGTCCAGGTTGACTCCCCAGGTCGGCATCGGCTTGCGATCGAAGATGCGCAACGCCTTGAGTCGGCGTTGCAGCATCCACTCCGGTTCATTCTTCAGCGTGGAGATGCCCCGGACGACGTCCTCGGAGAGCCCACGCTGGGATGCCGCGGCATAGGCGTCGGAATCGTGCCAGCCGTACTTGTAGCCTGACAGCGCAGCGATGTGCTCGTCCTGGCTCTCCCCGGTGCCGGGCAGGGCGGCGTCGGAGGTGGTGTTGTCTACCTGGGTCATTGATCAGCCTTTCGGATGGATCACTCATCGGTGGAAGCCGGGGTGGCCGCACAATGACACAGTGTCCTTGCCACGACCGGATCCGCAGGCTCAGTTTTCACGCAGCCATTGTTGCGTAAATGCCGAGCTCGTCAAAGTTTGCCGTCTGTGGACTGCGGGGGCAACGGATTTCGCCGGCGAATGAGATCGACGTCGATGGGGACGTGAGTGGTGCACACCCCATCGCCGTGCGCAATGGTGGCAAGCCGTTGCACCCGCGAACCCAGAAGTTCGGAGAACAGCTGGGTCTCGGCCTCACACATCTGCGGGAAGGCCTTGGCCACCTCGGCCACCGGGCAGTTGTGCTGGCAGATCTGCTGGCCAACGGCAGCCGGAACCGTCGAGGCGGCGTAGCCATCGGCGGACAGGGCCTCTGCCAACGCCTCGACCGGATCTCGCTGGGGGTCCTGCTCCCGCAGCGCCCGGTACCTGGCCTCGATGTCGTCCACCCGAGCCTGGGCGACGGCGTTGAGGGCGTCAGGGCCACCGGCCCGGGCGAGTTGCCGCAGGGCAGCGATGGCAAGCGCGTCATAGGCCGTGTAGTAGTCGGCGCGACCGGAATCGGTGAGGCAGAACACCCGGGACGGGCGTCCTCTCCCCCGAGCCCCGAAGACTCGCTGTTCCCGGGACTCGACGACCCCGTCCTCGGTGAGGGTGGTGAGATGACGACGGACGGCCGCGGCAGTGAGACCCAGTCGGTCGGCAAGCTCAGCAGCCGTCGACGGGCCATTGTGCAGAATCGACGAGATGACGCGCTGCCGGGTCGAACCGTCCGGGACCACACCATGCTGAGCAGTACCCGGTTCCAGCGTGAAGTGGGCAGAATTCTGCCCACTCGCAACGTCACCAAGGGGCTGTACCGCCGGGGTTGCGTCGGCCGGCGTCAGGGCGTCAGAGGATTCCACAACCCCATTGTTGCGTAATTTGGTTTCTCCGCAACCCGTCCTCGCAGACCAACGCCATCAGCGTACTGGCGAATCCGCCATTCCTCACTCATGTGGTGGTTGACAAGGACGAGGACGAGGCTCTTCGGGGAGCGCTCACCTTCACTGAGCTGTCCACAAACGCTCACCCACAGTGAGCGTTTCCCCTGGTTTTTGTGGCGTTGCCCACACAGTATGCCGAGATCGCTGACACCACGACATCACCCTCCTACCATGAGATTGAATCCCTGCACGGATGCAGGGGACGCGATTTTCAGAGACGAAGAAGGTGAGCCGTATGGCCACGAATTCTCTCCAGGGTTCCAGCGAGCCTGTCATGTCCAGAAATCACCGGTGGGCCGCCGGGCTGGCACTGCTGGCACTTTTCCTCACCGGGTGCAGCTCATCGAACGGGCGGGCCGGCGGTGGCGGCGAGGCCAACCTCAAACTTCCGCCCCTCGACGAGCAGGTCGGTTCGGTGTCTGGCACCACCTTGTTGTGGATAGGCCTGGCTGTGTGCGTGCTGGGCCTGGTCTTCGGCCTGACGACATACTCGAAACTACGCAAACTTCCGGTGCACCAGGCCATGCGTGAGGTCTCCGAGCTCATCTACACCACGTGCAAGACGTACCTCAAGCAGCAGGCCAAGTTCCTCATGGTGCTCTGGGCGTTCATCGCCATCGTCATCGTCGTGTACTTCCTGTTCCTGGAGCACATGGGTGCCAAGGTGCTCATCATCCTGCTGTTCAGCCTCATCGGCATGGCCGGATCGTTCGGGGTGGCCTGGTACGGCATTCGCGTCAACACCTTCGCCAACTCTCGCACGGCACACGCCTCGCTCAAGGGTCGCCCGTTCGAGTGCTTCGACATTCCGCTGCGTTCGGGTATGAGCATCGGCATGGTGCTCATCAGTGTCGAGCTGTTCATGATGCTGGCGATCATGCTCCTGCTGCCCGGCGACCTGGCCGGCCCATGCTTCATCGGCTTCGCCATCGGTGAGTCGCTGGGAGCTGCCTGCCTGCGTATCGCCGGCGGCATCTTCACCAAGATCGCCGACGTGGGCGCGGACCTCATGAAGATCGCCTTCCACATCAAGGAGGACGACGCCCGTAACCCCGGCGTCATCGCCGACTGCACTGGTGACAATGCCGGTGACTCGGTGGGGCCGTCGGCCGATGGATTCGAGACCTACGGCGTCACCGGGGTCGCCCTGGTGACGTTCATCCTCGGCGCGGTACCCAACCAGTCCGAACAGGTGCAGCTGCTGGTGTGGATCTTCGTGGTACGAGTCGTCATGTTGGTGGCGAGCTACCTGTCATACCTCGTCAACAACGCCATCGCCCGTGCGAAGTACGGCAAGGTTGACGAGTTCGACTTCGAGAAACCCCTGTCGAGTCTGGTGTGGATCACCTCGGCGATGTCGATCCTGCTCACGGCCCTGACGACGTGGTGGATGCTCGGCGGCATGGGTGACGGCACCATGTGGTGGAAACTCACCGTCATCATCTCGTGCGGCACCCTGGCCGGAGCCCTCATCCCCGAACTGGTCAAGGCCTTCACCTCCACCAACTCCCGTCACGTGCGCGAGGTCGTCACCAGCGCCAAGGAGGGCGGGGCGTCGCTGGACATCCTGTCGGGTCTGGTGGCCGGCAACTTCTCCGGATACTGGCTGGGTGTGGCGATCGTCGCCCTCATGGGTGCCGCATTTCTGGTCTCGGGAACCGGATCGGGCCTGGGTGACATGGGCGCGATGAGCGAGGTGAAGTGGGCCGTCTTCGCCTTCGGTCTGGTGGCCTTCGGTTTCCTCGGCATGGGCGCGGTGACGATTGCCGTCGACTCCTACGGGCCTGTCACCGACAACGCCCAGAGCGTCTACGAGCTGTCGACCATCGAGGAGCTGCCCGACATCGACGAGCAGGTGAAGGCCGAGTTCGGCTTCACTCCTCGGTGGAAGGTGGCCAAGCACTTCCTGGAGGCTCAGGATGGGGCGGGAAACACCTTCAAGGCCACCGCCAAGCCAGTGCTCATCGGGACGGCCGTCGTCGGAGCGACGACGATGATCTTCTCGATCATCATGATGCTCACCGATGGCTTGCAGAACACCACCGAGGTGACCAAGCTCGGCCTCACCCATGCTCCGTTCCTGCTGGGTCTCATCACCGGTGGAGCCATCATCTACTGGTTCTCCGGGGCCTCCATGCAGGCCGTCACCACTGGTGCCTACCGGGCCGTGGAGTACATCAAGGCCAACATGAAGCTGGATGCCACGGCCACCAAGGCCTCCGCCGAGGACTCCACCCGCGTCGTGCAGATCTGCACCGAGTACGCCCAGAAGGGCATGATCAACATCTTCCTGGCGGTGTTCTTCTCCGCCCTGGCCTTCGCCTTCGTCGATCCCTACTTCTTCATCGGCTACCTCATCTCGATCGCCGTCTTCGGCTTGTACCAGGCGATCTTCATGGCCAACGCCGGTGGCGCTTGGGACAACGCCAAGAAGATCGTCGAGGTGGATCTGGACGCCAAGGGAACACAACTGCACGATGCCTCGGTGGTTGGTGACACCGTGGGTGATCCGTTCAAGGACACCTCCTCGGTGGCCCTCAACCCGGTCATCAAGTTCACCACCCTGTTCGGCCTGCTTGCCGTGGAGCTCGCGGTCTCGATCGGGGCAGGCCCACTCACCCACATCCTGGCCGTGGTGTTCTTCCTCATTGCCGCGTTCTTCGTGCACCGCTCGTTCTACGGCATGCGTATTCGTCGCACCGATGACGACTTCGTCTCCTTCGACGACGTCCCCCATGCAGATGACGAGCCAGCGGCGTTCGCCGGAGCCGGGCACGAGACGTCGCCCTCGAGTGATCCGAGGCCACGTCGAGTGGATCCGGAGCACTGACAACCGGATCACAAAGTCATCCGTCCCCGTGGCGGGCAGGAGGGCGTGCCAATCCCATGGTGTGCCCTCCTGCGTCGTGGCGAGGCTTCTCGTGACTGGCTTCGGTGCCCACCGGATCTGGACTTGACTGCACCGATGTGGGAAAGTCAGTGAAAGATCAGACTTACCGATGCTGCGGGTGTCTGACGCAGGAAGGGTGGGGACGATGCCGCATCAGCGTGTCATCCGGTACTTGTCGGCCAACGACCTGGCCGACGGGCTTGCGCGCCGCCTGGTTCGGGCCATACTCCATCGCCAGGACACCCAGGGTGAGGTGCATCTGTGTGTCGCCGGCGGCCAGGCTGCCACCCGGGTGTACGAGTGTCTGCACGACGTGGACGAACGCACCTCGGTGGATCCGTCCCGGTTGCACGTGTGGTGGAGCGATGACGCATTCGTCCCCACCGGCGATGCACAGCGTACGTCGTTGCGCACCCTGCCGTTGCTGCTCACCGCCTTTCACCTGGATCCCTCCCGCACCCACCCCATCCCGACGATGGACGGCAAGGACGATGCCGACGATGCCGCCTACGCCTATGCCCAGGAATTGGGCAACACCATCTTCGACATCTGCCTGCTGGACGTGGGGGAAAGCGGTGCGGTGGCGTCGCTCTTCGCCGACGATCCCTCGTTCTCCCCACACACGACGGCACTGGCGGTGGGGGTGACGGCCTCGCCCACTCCCGCCACGGAACGGATCTCGCTCACCCTTCCCGAGATCAATCGTTCCCATCAGGTGTGGCTCATCGCATCGGGTGCGCACAAGGCCAAGGCAGTCAATGAGTCCTTGCTGGAAGGGTCTCAACTGCCAGCTGCCCTGGCCCATGGCACCGAGGAGACGCTGTGGTGGACCGACCAGCTGGCCGCTGCACAATTGCCGAGCTACAACTGCTCGCTGTGAATCCTGCCGCGTGAAGGACCCGCAGGGATCACACGTACCCCTGCCCTCCAGCACTGCCGACGTCGTACTGCCCCGCCCAGATCATGAATCGACGATCTGGGTGCCAACATGCACTACCGCCTTGGACGCCGGGAACGACTCTGGAAGACAGCGCCTACCATGACGTCATGGACAAGACGACACAGACTCCCCCGGCGCACCAGAAATCGTGGCAACGCTGGGTCGGACTGGTGGCACGGCTCATCCTGGGAGTCACACTCATCGTTGCGGGACTGCTGAAGGTCACCGCCGTGGACTCGAGCATCGCCGCGGTACGTACCTATCGCATCGTCTCGTGGGATTTCGCGAAGGTCGTCGGCACTGCCATGCCGGTTGTCGAGATCATCGTGGGGCTGGCCATCCTCGTGGGACTTCTCACCCGATGGTCGGCCCTGCTCGGCGCGCTGGCCATGGTGGCGTTCATCGCCGGGATCGCATCCGTGTGGGCCCGCGGGATCAGCCTCGACTGCGGATGCTTCGGCGGAGGCGGACTGCGTCAGGACCCGTGGTCCACCGTGGTCCACGGTTACATCAAGGACATCGTGCGTGACACCGGCCTGCTCCTGTGCGGCCTGTGGCTGGTCATCCATCCACGTACCGCCCTGTCCTTGGACGGTTGGATGAGCGCACCGGACGCTGCCATGCCGCCCGAGAAGCCTGTGGCCCCTGAACACGCGTCCCAGCTGCAAGGCAGCGTGGGCGATGGGCGGTGAACGCGTGTTCTTGCCGTCTCGTCTATCCTGAACTCGTCACCATGAGTCAACCCCTGGAGCACCAATGAGCCAGAACTCCTCCCGCCGCGAAGCAATGCGGGCCCAGCAACAGGCCGAGGAGGCCGCCGCACGACGCCGCAAGATCGTCGGCATCGTCGCGGGCATCCTCGTCGTCGCCATCATCGCCGCTGTCGTCATCTGGGCCGTCAATCGGGACAAGGGATCTGAGGAAGCCACCGGACCTCAGGTGAAGCCGCCGAGTGCCACCGGCTCTGCCCATGCCTACGTCGTCAACAAGGGCAAGGCCAAGAAGGGTGCCCCGGTGCTCAAGGTGTACGAGGACTTCCAGTGCCCGGTCTGCAAGCAGGTGGAGGACATCTTCGGCAAGAAGTTCGAGGCCTTGGCAGCCTCCGGTGACATCGAGTTGCAGTGGCAGACCCTCACTTTTCTAGACGATAAAATACCTGGTGAGTCTTCTCAGCGCTCTGCAGTTGCCACCGCCTGTGCTGACACTGTTGGCAAAATCGCTCCATATCACGACGTCGTTTTCGCCCACCAACCAGAAGAGGGCACCGGCTACACCGACGACCAGCTGCGCGGCGCCTTCGCCAAGGATGCCGGAATCACTGGCGCCGATCTCACCAAATTCCAGAAGTGCTATGACACAAAGGCCACCAAGGACTTCGCCACGAATGCTGCCGAGGAGGGGCTGAAGGAAGGCATGAAGCTCGAGAAGAAATTCGGGACTCCATTCATGACAGTTGACGGAAAACCCTGGAATGACTGGACGAACTTGGCAGAAGCCAATCAGAACCAGCTGCTAGACGCCATCAAGAAGGCCGCCAAGTGAACCTTTCATCCTGCCCCACGTGGGTTCGGGTCCACCACTGCTGACGAATGACTCGCGGGTGGCAGGTGAGTGACTGCCACCCGCGAACCCCCACCATGCGAAGCCATCGAGAACCCGGGTCATGACGCCCCTGGACGCGGTGTGGATGCGAACAACAGTCTCAGCATTCACACCGCGTCCGTCGCATTCACTAGACTTCAGGCCATGACGTCACAGACCCACGAAGAAAACGGCACGCCGACTCGCGGCGTGGTGCCCGACAAGCCAGCCCTGGAGGGGCTCGAAGCCAAATGGGGCAAGGTCTGGGAGGACGAGCAGCTCTACGCATTCCATGGTGACCAGGTGGAGTCCCGCGAGGCAGTGTTCTCCATCGACACCCCGCCGCCGACCGTCTCGGGACATCTGCATCCCGGGCACGTGTTCTCCTACACCCACACCGACACCATCGCTCGTTACCAGCGAATGCGGGGCAAGAAGGTCTTCTACCCGATGGGCTGGGATGACAACGGCCTGCCCACCGAACGTCGCGTCCAGAACTACTACGGCGTGCGCTGCGACCCGTCGCTGCCCTACGACCCGGACTTCGAGCCACCGGCCAAGCCGGATCCCAAGCACCAGATCTCCATCTCGCGTCGCAACTTCGTGGAACTGTGCGTCAAGCTGACCGCAGTCGATGAGAAGACCTTCCAGGACCTGTGGCGTTCCGTCGGTCTGTCGGTGGACTGGAATCAGCTCTACACGACGATCTCACCGGAGTCCCAGCGCATCGCCCAGTTGGCGTTCCTGCGCAATCACGCCCGCGGCGAGGCCTACCTCAACGACGCCCCGACCCTGTGGGACGTCACCTACCAGACGGCGGTGGCCCAGGCCGAGTTGGAGGCTCGCGACTACCCCGGTGCCTATCACCGACTGGCCTTCCATCGCGACAATGGTGACGACGTCTTCATCGAGACGACTCGCCCAGAGCTCCTGGCAGCCTGCTGCGCCCTCATCGCCCACCCCGACGACGAGCGCTACCAGCATCTGTTCGGCACCACCGTCACCACACCGTTGTACGGGGTCGAGGTGCCGGTGATCGCCCACCCGGCTGCCGAGATGGACAAGGGCGCCGGCATCGCCATGTGCTGCACCTTCGGTGATCTCACCGACGTGCAGTGGTGGCGGGAGCTGCAGCTGCCGACTCGCACCATCATGGGACGCGACGGACGTATCATCCGCGAGACGCCGGACTGGATCGTCAACACCGAGGCCTACGAACAGATTGCCGGCAAGACGGCCTTCACCGCCCGCAAACTCGTCGTGGAGGCCGTGACGGCATCCGGTGAGATGGACGGTGATCCCCGGCCCACCGAGCGCAAGGCGAACTTCTACGAGAAGGGCGACAAGCCCCTGGAGATCATCGGCACCCGCCAGTGGTACATCCGCAACGGCGGCCGCGACGAGGAGCTGCGCGCCCAGCTGCTGGAACGTGGCCGCGAACTGGACTGGGTGCCCGAGCACATGCGGCACCGCTACGAGAACTGGGTCGAGGGACTCAACGGTGACTGGCTCATCAGCCGTCAGCGCTTCTTCGGGGTGCCGTTCCCGGTGTGGTACCGGCTCGACGAGCAGGGCGAGCCCGACTACGAGCATCCGATCGTGCCTGCCGAGGACGAGCTGCCGGTCGACCCGGCCTCCCAGACCCCGCAGGGCTACCAGGAGGAGCAGCGCGGCCAGGCTGGTGGGTTCATCGGTGACCCGGACGTCATGGACACCTGGGCGACCAGCTCACTGACCCCGCAGCTGGTGACCGGTTGGCAGCGCGACGACGACCTGTTCGCCAAGACCTTCCCGATGGACTTCGCCCCCGAGGCCCATGACATCATCCGCACCTGGGTGTTCTCCCGCATCGTGCGTGCCCATCTGGAGAATGGCGTGCTACCGTGGAAACGTGCCGCGATCTCCGGGTTCGTCACGGATCCCGATCGCAAGAAGATGAGCAAGTCCAAGGGCAACACGGTGGTGCCCACCGAGATCATCGAGCAGTTCGGTGCCGATGCGGTGCGTTGGCGTGCGGCGATGGCACGGCCCGGCATGGACTCCCCCTTCGACAAGGCACAGATGAAGGTGGGTCGTCGTCTGGCGATGAAGGTCCTCAACGCGTCGAAGTTCGTGCTGGGTTTCGGGGAGGGCGGCGAGCTCACGGACGTGACGAACCCCGCCGACCTGGCCATGCTGGCTGGACTGCGCCAACTCATCGCCACGGTCACCGAGGCTTTCGAGCAGTTCAACTACACCGCTGCCCTGGAGGCCTCCGAGCAGTTCTTCTGGACGTTCTGCGACGACTATCTGGAGCTCGTCAAGGAACGTGCCTACGACTCCGACGGCGCCGATGAGGCCGGTGCACTGAGCGCTCGCACCGCACTGCGTACCGCCCTGGACGTCCTGCTGCGGCTCTTCGCGCCGTTCCTGCCGTTCGTCACCGAGGAGGTGTGGAGCTGGTGGAAACCTGGCTCGGTACACATCGCCTCGTGGCCGATTCCCGAGGAACTGCCCTGTGCCGGTGACGTGGAGCTGCTCGAGGACATCTCGGCGGCCCTGGTCGAGCTGCGCGGCGTGAAGTCCACCCACAAGAAGCCGATGCGCACCCCGATCCTGCACGCCACGGTGAGCGCCCCGGCATCCATGATCGAGCATCTCAAGTTGGTGCAGACCGATCTGGCGTACGTCTCCAAGACCGAGAAGTTCACCTGGGTCGAGGGCGGTGAGGAGCTGAGCCTGGAGGCTGAGCTCGGCGAGCCGCCAGCCAAGAGGAAGTAAGGCCGCACCGCTGACGTTCGTCAGAAGGACGCCAGCGCAGGACGGGCGTTGGTGTGAGGTTCGCGCCAACGCCCGTTCCCGCACCACGCACATTTCACGTCCCGGCAAGGCATGTCACCGGCCAGAGACTTTGATCCCCTCCGGGGCCCTGACCACTCGACCTGGTAGGTCAGTGCTGAACGAGCGGTGCGGAACAGCCGAGCGGTACGGGCAATACTCGGTGCGGGACAACACGAGCAGTGCGGCACCACGCAGTACGGGACACCACAGGAGGCACAGGGCAACACAGGTATGCAGGGCAGCACGAGTGGTGACCCGCCCCCCGCGAGGCAGACGGGTCACCGCTGCATGTGATGGCTTCGTCAGCGCGGCACGACCCCGCCAGGATCGGGGCAGCTTCCGTCAAGGCACGGGGGCTGCCCAGGCGTCGTTGCGACGGTTCAGGGGCAGACCGGCCGCTTCGTCAGTGACGGGGCTGCCTCACCAGGATTGGGGGCAGGATTGCGGGCTTCCTGTCAGGCTGCCCGCGGCTCACTCCTCCACCGGACCACCGAAAGCTGCCGGCGGCATGGCAGGTGGGATGGCAGCCGGCCGCTCACCCAGCTGGGCGATGCAGTAATCGATGGCGGCATCGAGCTGGACGTCGCGATCGGACTCCCAGTCCTCCGGGCGAACGGTCACGGTGATGTCCGGATCGACGCCGTGGTTCTCCACGCCCCACCCGTAGTCGCCGTACCATCCGGCATAGCGCGGCTGGGTGACCTCGGTGCCGTCGACCAGGTCGAAACGTCCGTCGATACCAACCACACCACCCCAAGACCGCTCCCCCACGATCGGGGCATATCCCATGGCCTGGGTGACGGCCGAGACGATGTCACCGTCCGAACCGGCCCACTGGTTGGTCACCATGACGATCGGACCGCGCACGGCATTCTGGGGATACGTGGCGGGGGTGTCATACCATTTGCCGAAGTCCCAGCCGAGCACCTGACGTGACAGCCGCTCCACGACGAGCTGGGAGGTGTGGCCGCCGTGGTTGAAGCGCACATCGGCAACAACCCCTTCGTGACGAGTGGCCTCGACGATCTGACGGTGCAGCTCGGCCCATCCGTTGGAGACCATGTCTGGTACGTGCAGGTAGCCCAGCCGCCCACCGGATCGTTCCTCGACATAGCGGCGTCGAGAGGCGACCCAGTCGTGGTAACGCAATGGGGCCTCATCGGCCATGGGTACCACGGCCACCCGACGCATTTGATCCCCGGTACGCACGGTGAGTTCCACCGTGTGCCCGGCAGAGCCCTCCAGAGCCTCGCCCAGGCTGAGATCGTGCCCGAGCTTGTTGCCGTCCACGGCCACGATGACATCGCCATCGCGCACTGCCACCCCGGCGGCACGCAACGGTGACCAGGCCAGCGGGTCCGATGATTCGCCGGGCACGACACGCACGATCGGTACCCCATCGTCGGTGGGGACACCGTAGTCGGCTCCGAGCAGTCCAGCGCGCAGACTCGGGTCACCGTCGAGCCCGGCTGGCGAGACGTAGGAGTGTGAGGTGTTGAGCTCGCCAACGGTCTCCCAGAGGATGTCGTACAGGTCGTCGACGCTGTGGATACGATCGACCAGTGGGCGGTACCGACGCAGCACCGCCTCCCAGTCGACGCCATTCATGTCGTCGCGCCAGTAGTGGGTGGCCATGAGACGGCCATTCTCGTCGAACATCTGACGCCACTCGTCACGCGGGGTGATGCGTCGACGCAATCGCGTGAGATCAACGGCAACGTGGGCGGGATCCTCGGCATCCACCTTGTGATCGCTGGGCACGACGCTGACCTCGTCCTTGTGACGCACGATGAGTCGTTCCCCGTCACCGGAGACGGCAAAGGTGTCGACGGCCTCGACGATCCTCTCGATGCGCCGGGAGGCGAACCCGTAATGGACGAGGGCGTCGGCGGGAGCCTCACCGGTGACCCCGGCACGGGCGGCTCCGAGCTCACCGCCCCGATCGGCCTCCTCGATCCACACGACACCGTCCTTGACGGCAGCCAGACTGCGATACCGACCCGAGGCAACCGGGAAGGGCACCAGACGCTCCTCGAAACCATCACTGTCCAGTTCGCAGGTGACCGTGGGTGCATGGTCCGAGTCACCAGCGGCGTTGGCGAGAGCCTTCGCCTTGGCGTCCTGCACCTCGCTGATCCGCCATCCTTCGGGAACCGGTCCGAACGGTGAGGGTTCACTCGCCGACAGGGGCGCAAGCCACGGCCGGATGGTGTGCCCGAAGGACAGGTCGAAGGTCTGACCGTCGTAATGCGGGTCGAAGGTGCGTGCGGAGAGCACGACGAGATACTTGCCGTCCGCGGTGAACACCGGGTTGGAGTCATCGAAGGTGCCCTTGGTGAGTTGGAACGACTCGCCGAGCCCGTGTTCGTCCCAGCAGAAGATTGCTCCGCAGCTGTCCTCACCGTCGCGTGCCTGACGCCACACCAGGTACCGTCCGTCCGGGGACCATGCCAGGCCGGTGGCCTCACCCTGTGGGGAGCGACCCACCTGACGTACCTGACCGGATTGCACCGTGACGATGAGAACACGTCCGTCGTGGCTCACCACGGCAACCTTGTCACCGGCCGGGGAGGGCTCCAACCAGAGCACCATGCCCAGCTGGCCGGCGGCGATCCGACGCGGCTCGCCACTGTCGTGGTAACCGGTCCCGTCCAAGGCGGCCACCTCCAGGCAGTCGTCGTCGGTGACGTCACTGGCCCACACCCCCAGACCGGTGTTGCCCAGCGCCTTGGGGCAACGCACTCGGGCCGTGCCGTCGGCGGACAGCGCACGTGCCGGGCCGCTGCGATGGGTGAGATAGTAGGCAGCTCCGCGCCACTCGATCAGGGAACCGTCCCCACCGAAATCCGAGGTGATCGACTGCAACCGATCCGTGGGATCGACCGGAACCGGGGCGGGGGCACCGATGCCCAGTTCCACATCGATCTGGTCGGAATGGGCGTCCAAACCGTCCATGACGTACAGCTGGCCATGCGCATGGTAGACGATCGTCGTGCCGTCGGTGCGCGGGTCACGCACGTAGCCGTGTTCCTCGGAGTGGTGGGTGTGCTGGCGCAGATCGGCACCGTGGGCGTTGACCGACCACAGTTGGGCCTGTTCGGTAGGGTTGTTCGGCAGCACGGCACCCATGTCGGAGCTGAAGATGAGTCTGCCGTCGATCCAGCCGACTCCGTACCGTCCAGCCTCGACGTCAATGCCGTCATGGTCCTCGCCATCTCGCAGCAGACGCGTGAACTCGTCCTGCCCAGCGGCCCGCAGCCAGATCTGCCCGGCGGTGCCGCCTCGATAGCGCTTCCACTTGGAGCAGTCACCGGAGTTCGGGGTGACGGTGGCGATGTCACCCTCCGGTGAGATCGCCAGATCCATGCCGGGTCCGTATTCCAGTCGCTCGATCTGACCGTCCAGACTCACCGTGTACAGCCACATGAGGCCGATGTCATTGGTCTGGTGCGGGGAGCAGAAGACGATGTGGTCCTCGTCGAGCCAGCCGATCGTCAACAGTTTGCGAGCACCGAGCCAGGTGAGTCGGTGCTGTTGCCCACTGGCCAGGTCGAGTACGTACACCTCGGGACGCTGGGCCAGGTATGACGTCCACGCAATGCGCGTGCCCGACGGCGAGAACCGAGGATTGCGTACCGGGACATGGTCAGTGGTGACGCGGCTGGCGCGTCCTCCGGTGACGGGAACCAGCCACAGATCGTCGTCAGCGGTGAACACCACCAGGTCATCGTGAATGTCGGGGTATCGCAGATAGCCAGATGCCATGAATTGAGCCTAGCCGAGCGATGGAACACTTGGGGAGCATCTCTCGATAGAATCGTCGTTACCTCATTCGACACCACCGACCTGTGAGACGAGGAGTGACCATGGCAGGCAAGTTCAAGGCAGCGAAAAAGGCAGTCGGAGCCGCAGCCGCGTTCATTCCCGTGGCTCAACGCGCCTGGGACACCATCAACGAGAACGACCGTGCCTCCAAGGCCCTGCACACCGGAGTCGATGGGATTCGCCGATGGGCGATGTCACGCACCCGCACTGGTCAGCTGATCCTCACGGCCGAGGCCATTCGACAGTATGCCCGGCAGTCACACGATCCCCGGGCCAGCCAGTGGATTGCCAAGGCCGACGAGATTGATCGGCTCGTCCCGGTGCTCGATCGTCAGAATGGCGCCCAGCGCAGGAAGACCTTGGACCAGCTCAGGAGAAGCGCCGATCAGGTCCTGGACGAGGTGGCACACCACACCAATCTCACGGACGTCTGAGGATCCAAGCTGGACCTGCTGCCACACCACGTCGGCTCCTCCCCACGACCAGGCGACCAACCCGGTTCATGGCGACGCCGCGCAAGCACCGGGCAGGCAAGGCCCGCGGGATCGAATCCGTCAGGCGGACAGCCTGCGGGGCCGAGTCCGTCAGGCGGACAGCCTGCCGCGGGCCACTCGGGCCCGGGAGGAGTACTTGCACCGAGCGAGGCCACGCACGGCGTCTGCGGTGACGACGACTCGTGCCACGTCCTGACGCGACGGCACCTCGTACATGACCTCCATGAGGGTCTCCTCGAGGATGGCACGTAGTCCACGAGCGCCCGTGCCCCGTTCCAAGGCCTTGTCGGCAACCGCGCCGATGGCCTCCTCGGTGAACTCGAGTTGCACGCCATCAAGCTCGAAAAGTTTCTCGAACTGCTGAGTGAGCGCATTGCACGGCTCGGTGAGAATGCTCATGAGAGCCTCCCGATCCAACGGATCCACCGTCGTGATCATGGGCAGTCGCCCAATGAACTCCGGGATGAGCCCGAACTTGTGCAGATCCTCCGGGGTCGCCTGGGAGAGCAGGTCGTCCTCATCGACGACGTCGCAGCCGTCATCGACGTTGAACCCGACCGGACGGGCCCCAACACGCTGGTTGATGATGTCCTCCAACCCAGCGAATGCCCCCGCGACGATGAAGAGAATGTTCGTCGTGTCAATCTGCAGGAAGTCCTGGTGCGGGTGCTTGCGTCCACCCTGGGGCGGCACCGAGGCAGTCGTCCCCTCGAGGATCTTCAGCAGGGCCTGCTGGACGCCCTCACCCGACACATCACGGGTGATGGAGGGATTCTCGGACTTGCGGGCGACCTTGTCGATCTCGTCAATGTAGATGATTCCGGTTTCGGCGCGTTTGATGTCGAAATCAGCGGCCTGGATGAGTTTGAGGAGAATGTTCTCCACGTCCTCACCGACATACCCGGCTTCCGTGAGAGCCGTGGCATCCGCCATGGCGAATGGCACATTGAGCCTGCGCGCCAAGGTCTGGGCAAGGTACGTCTTGCCACACCCGGTTGGTCCCAGCAGCAGGATGTTCGACTTGCCCAGTTCGATGTCGTCGTCCTCGGCACGTCGGGCGTGGGACACCTCGGTGGCGGCGTGGATGCGCTTGTAGTGGTTGTACACCGCCACGGAGAGAGTACGTTTTGCTCGTTCCTGACCAATGACGTAGGTGTCGAGGAATTCGCACATTTCCCGTGGCCGAGGAAGATCCTCCAAGGAGGTCGTCTGGGATGACTCGGCGAATTCCTCCTCAATGATCTCATTGCACAGGTCAATGCACTCATCACAGATGTACACCCCGGGCCCGGCAATGAGTTTCTTCACGAGTTTCTGACTCTTGCCACAGAAGGAGCACTTGAACAGATCACTGCTCTCTCCCAGACGCGACATGCGGTTTCCACCCATCAGGATCAGATGTATTCGTCACGCGGAACACTGAAGAATACTTTTTACCGTTCAATGAATTTTAGCTCGCGGTGTGGTCCGGACAAAAATATCGAATTGTCTGTGGACGAAACCACGGCATGGGGTACGCAAGGTGGTGGACAACTCCGGTGCCCACCACCTTCAGTACGTGCTCAGGCCATCACGGCCTCTCAGGCCACTCCGAAGATCTCGTCAATGAGACCGTACTCCTTGGCCTCGGGTGCCGTGAGGTACTTGTCGCGGTCGACGTCCTTGGACACCTGCTCCACACTCTGCCCGGTGGCCTCGGAGAGCATGGTTTCCATGAGACGACGAATTCGCTGGATCTCGTTGTCCAGGATCTCGATGTCGGTGGCCTGACCGTACGTGGCCTGCCCCATCGCCGGCTGGTGGATGAGGATGGTCGAGTTCGGCAGCGCGAACCGCTTGCCCTTGGTACCAGCAGCCAGCAGGACGGCAGCAGCCGAGGCAGCCATTCCCAGGCAGACGGTCTGCACGTCGGGACGCACGTACTTCATCGTGTCGTAGATGGCGCTCATCGCCGAGAAGGAGCCGCCGGGTGAGTTGATGTACATGCTGATGGTGCGCTCCGGATCCATCGACTGCAGGCACAGCAGCTGGGCCATGACGGCATTCGCGATGTCATCGGTCACCGGGGTGCCAAGGAAGATGATGCGATCCTCGAAGAGCTTGGTGTAGGGGTCGACCCGGCGCACGCCGTAGGAGGTGCGCTCCTCCCACTGCGGGATGTAGTAGTCCATGGACGGGTTCATCGGCGCGGTGCCGGACGGTGTCGACTCGGATTCGCGCAGTGCAGCACCCGCCTGGGCTGCGTTGAAGTCAGCCATGTCGAAAAGATTCATGTCAGTCCTCACTTGCTGGGAGCGTCCTGGCTCAGATGAGCCGCGCTGGCATAGACGTGGTCGATGAAGCCGTAGTCGAGTGCCTCGGCAGCGGTGAACCAGTGGTCCCGCTCGGAGTCCTCGATGATCTTCTCGACGCTCTGGCCGGTGTGCTCGGCATTGATCTCGGCCATCTCACGCTTGGTGTCCTTGAGGAACTTCGCATTGATGGAGATCTCGGTGGCAGTGCCGCCCACACCGCCCAGCGGCTGGTGCATGAGGATCTTGGCGTGTGGCAGGGCGTAACGCTTGCCCTTCGTGCCAGCGGTGAGCAGGAACTGCCCCATGGAGGCAGCCATACCCATGGCAACGGTGACGACGTCGTTGGAAATCCACTCCATGGTGTCGTAGATCGCCATGCCGGCGGAGATCGATCCACCTGGGGAGTTGATGTACAGGTAGATGTCAGCGTTCGGGTCCTCGGCATTGAGCAGGAGCATCTGCGCGCACAGGGCGTTGGCATTCTCGTCCTTGACCTCCGAGCCAAGGAAGATGATCCGGTTGCGCAGCAGGGACTGGTAGACGTTGTCCGTCATGCCGACTCCAGCAGACGCGGCGTCAGCCATCCGGGGCATGTCCGGCGCAGTGGGTGCATTCTTCTCATTCACGTCTACGAAACTACCGCGTCAGACCAACACATTCGACGAGCACCCCAGCATTTCGCCACAAGCCGGTTCATACTGGGCCGTCCGGGGTGATCGTGCAGCTGGCTCGTGCGCACGAGAGCATTGGTCGGGACCGAGCTCGTACGCACTGCGGTCAGCCCTCAACCCCCGTCGTCCAGTCCCGTCACCGAGACGCCCGGGCCGAACTCATGGAGTCGAGGTCAGGAATGCTTCGACGGTGCGGGCGGGCCCACCGCCTCCTCGGGGTCGTTGGAGATCAGCGCGTTGACCCACCGCGAGTTGGGGTCGTGGTCCAGCAGCAGCGACTTCACGAGCAGCGAGCAGGGCAGGGCGATGAGTGTGCCCAGTGCTCCGAAGCACCACCCCCACAGCAGCAGGGAGACGAATGACATCGTCGGTGTGAGCCCCACCGCGTCACCGGCGAACTTGGGCTGGATGATCGACTGGATGACGAAGTTGAGCACGCTGTAGGAGACGATGACGGCCACGCAGGCGACCCAACCGTCCTGGAAGAAGGCCAACATGGCCGGGGGGAGCAATCCGACGATGAAGCCGATGTTGGGAATGTAGTTCGTGAGGAAGCTGAACAGTGCCCACACCCCGGCCAGCGGCACACCGATGATGATCAACGCCACCCAGTCGAAACCCGCCACGATGAGGCCGAAGACAGTGGTCACCAGCCAGTAGCGGCGGATGCCGTGGGCGAAATCACTGAGTCCCAGTGCCATCCGGGGCTTGCTCAAGGCGGTGAGCTCAAGGCGTCGGTGCATGGACGGGGTGTCCATCACCATGAAGATCATTCCTGTGAGGATGACGACGATGAGGGTGACGACGCTCGAGGTGTCGGAAAGCACCGAGGACGTCACCGAGATGATCTTGCTCGTGTCGATTCCCTTGAGCTTCTCAGCGATGGCGTCCTCGCTGAAGCCGATCTTCGCCAGCCCTCGAACGCTTTCCTCGTAGGTGCTCACCATCTGTGGCATGTACTTCTGCAACTCGGTGACGGTGGCGGCCACCGACCACCCCATCCCGACGAATCCCAGGGCCAGGACGATGAGTACCGTCAGCCCAGACGTGAGGGCGCCGAGCCAGGAGGGGAAGGAGTGCTTCACCATCCATCGGTGGATCGGGTATGCCGTGATGAGCATGTTGAGCGCGAAGAACATGGGCGCAGCGACGTCGGAGAGCTCGTGCAGCAGGCTGAGCACCAACCAACCGGCAGCAGTGGTGATGAGGACGACGGTGATCGACGGCAGCGGTCGATGGACGACGGCATCGGGATCATCGGCGCGACGCTTGTCGACGGCGTCCACCAGGGCGGAGGCCGCCTTCATGATGTCGCGCTGGTTGGCCTCCTCGGTGGCCACGACCTCCGCACGCAGCTCTTTCTTGAACTGCTCGGTGGATTGGCGGACTGCCTCGTCCTCGGCGGCCTTGCGTTCCCTGCGGGCCACTTCTCGGCGTCGAGCGTTGTCGTTGATCCGTGTCCCTGACCAGAGGTCTCGAAGCTTCTGAGGCAATTCCATGTGCTCTCCTGCTGCAGAAATAGGGGGACGGGACCAGCGCACGTGTGTGGCCGACCCGGTGAGAGATGCGTCATGACGGATACGCCAGTCTCATTCTGACAGAGTGGCAGCCAGTGCCCAAAGCGCGTCAAGTGACAGCTCCCTGACGAGGATTTCCGCACCGGACCGAACCCATCTTCTCCCGGGAGACGGCACGGGCACCCCACTGCTGTGGAGTGCCCGTGATTCTGCGTCACTGTGCCGAGGGATCAGTCCTTCTCGACGTCCTTCTTGTCCGCGGTCTTCTTCGCCGTGGCTTTCTTGGCGGTCGACTTCTTGGTTGTGGTCTTCTTGGCGGCTGGCTTCTTGGTCGACTTGGCCTTGGTGCTCGACTTCTTGGCCTCGTCATCAGCCTTGGAGCTCTTGGCGTCGGCAGCCTCGTCAGCGGTGTCGGGCTGAGGATCCTCAGCGGGCTTCTCGTCCTCGGCCGGCTCGATGACGGCCCCGTCAGGACCGATGTGCTCAAGGTCGAGGACGGTGCCATCGGAATCCTTGACGGTGGCCTTGGCGACCATGTCGGCCAGGGCCTTGCCGCGACGAATCTCCTGCATCCACTCACCGACGAGGTTCTGCTCCATCATGCGCTGGGCCTCGACCTCCGGGGAGGTGCCATTGGCCTGGGCCTTCTGGAAGAGCAACTGGGTGAGGTCGTCCTGCTCGATCTCGAACTCGCCGTCCTCGGCAGCCTTGTCCAGGATGAGCTGGGCACGCAGGGCGTCGATGGAACGCTTCTCGATCTCTGCCCAGAAGTCGTCCTCGTTGTCGATGTCCTCCTCGGAGTCCTCGAGGTACTGCTCAACCGTGAGGCCGGCCTGGGCGAGCTGCTGGGTGACCTGCGTGCGGCGAGCCTCGATCTGGGACTCGACGACCTTCTCGGGCAGGTCGAAGGACGTCTTGCCGAGCAGGGCCTCCAGGACGTTGTCCCGGGCGTCGGCAACCTGGCTCAGACGAGCCTGGTTCTCCATGGACGTGCGCAGGTCCGCGCGCATCTCCTCGACGGTGTCGAACTGGCTGACGAGCTGAGCGAACTCCTCGTCAACCTCCGGGAGTTCCTGCTCTGACACCTTGGTGACGGTGACCTTGATGTCGGCCTCCTCACCGCGCAGTGCGCCACCGACCAGGGTGGAGTGGAAGGTGGCGTCCTCACCGGCCTTGAGTCCGATGACGGCGTCGTCAAGGCCCTCCAGCATGCCCTCGGCACCGACCTTGTAGGTGATGCCCTCGGCAGTGGCGTCCTCGAGGATCTCACCATCCTTGGAGCCTTCGAGGTTGATGACGGTGATGTCGCCCTTGGCGGCGGCACGATCCACCTCGGTGTTGGTGGCGAAGCGCTCACGCAGCAGCTCGACCTGCTTGTCGATGTCCTCGTCGGCAACGGTGAGCACCGGCACCTCGGCGGTGACCTCGGAGGCATCGGGAACCTCGAAGTCAGGACGCACGTCCACCTCGGCGGTGAACTCGACGAGTTCACCATCCTCCAGCTTGGTGACGTCGACCTCGGGCTGGCCCAGGGGAACGATCTCGTTGTCCTGGATGGCCTGGTTGTAGGCCTCCGGGAGAGCATCGTTGATGGCCTGCTGCAGCACGGCGCCGCGGCCGAAGCGCTGGTCAATCACTGGGGCGGGAACCTTGCCCTTGCGAAAGCCGGGAACGCTCACCTGGGAGGCGATGTCCTTGTAGGCCTGGTCGAGAGTGGGCTTGAGCTCATCAAACGTCATCGTGATGGTGAGCTTCACCCGGGTGGGGCTGAGCTGCTCGAGGGTGCTGGGCACGAAAGGTCTCCTGAGTGGTCCGATATTTCCTCCGCCGGTTGGGCGGACACATGCTCAGCAATTCTAGCGAGATGGGTGGATGGTATCCAAGCCCGGTACCCACATGGGTCCAGCCATCACAGGACAATTCAGTGTTCGCGGGCTTGACTGGTGGGTTCGTTGGTGCCCACACGTCGCAGACATGGGATGCTCTGGAAACTGGAAAAGGCCCCTTGCGGGGCCTTCTGGAGCGGATGACGAGAATCGAACTCGCGTAGCCAGTTTGGAAGACTGGGGCTCTACCATTGAGCTACATCCGCACGTTCCGCACGGAACTTGGTCAAGTGTACACGACCTGAGCGGACGCGTCACATCGTGGAGCGCCGTGTCATGACTCCTCCAGCAGTGGCAACGATCTCAACCCCCGTTCCAGATGCCAGGTGACGTAGGCCGAGACCAGGCCAGCCGCCTCACGGATGACCACCATCGGCACGTCGCGAACCGCGGGCCAGTCCCCCACCAGCAGGGCCTGAAGGTAGGCAAGGGTTTCTGGACGCGGATGTGGGGTGGCGGGCGGCTGGCAATCCGCACACACCACTCCCCCCAGGCTCGGGGAGAATCCGGCATGCGGTCCGGGACGTCCACACACGACGCAGTCCTGCAGGTCGGGTGCGTACCCGGCTGCCGACAACGCTCGCAGCAGGTAGGAGTCCATGATGGTCTCCGCAGGGCGCCGCCCGTCAGGGGTCCCATGACCCAGGGTGCGCAGTCCACCGGCCAACAGACGGTACTGGACCGGGTCGGGCTCCTTCTCCACCGGTACCAGCCGATCGGCGGTCTCCACCATGACCTCGGCGGCGGTGAACAACTGGTAGTCCAGTCGCAGTGGGCGTGAGTATGCGGTGATCGTCTCCACCTGCGAGACGACGTCCAGACTGCGTCCGACGACCAGCTGCAGGTCGACGTGGTTGAACGGGTCGAGTCGTCCGCCAAACTTGCTGGACGTGCGACGAACGCCTCGCGCCACGGCACGAATCTTTCCGTGGTCCCGCGACAGCATCGAGATGATGCGGTCGGCCTCACCGAGCTTGTAGGTGCGTAGCACGACGGCACGATCACGATAGGTGGGCATGCATCCCATTATGTGCCCGCACCACCAGCGCACCGCCTGCGTCCTGGAGCAACACCGTCGCGCCACCAGTCCACCTTGCCATCAGGAGCGCCACCGGATCATCTGGAATGCTCACCAAGTCATCAGGAGTGCTCACCCATCTGGGGCTTCACCGGAACAGCTGCAATGGGGCACGGCCGGTCACGAGGAGTCGGTCAACCGCTGCTTGGCAAGTGCTTTGGCCACTCGGAGCCCACCAACTAACATGGCCCCATGTGAATTTCGGTGTTCTTCTCATGCTCGCAGTGTCCATCTCGATCCAACTCGGAAACACGTTCGCCGCAGTTCTCTTCCCCACCGTCGGCCCGATGGGAACCATGACACTGCGCATGGTGATCGCAGCACTGCTGCTGGCACCGGTGGCCCGTCCCAAGATTCACAACCACACCCGCTCCGACTGGATCTCGGTCCTTGAACTTGCCGTGTGCCTGGGCGGTCTCAACATCTGCATCTACTACGCCCTGTCACACCTGCCCATCGGTGTCGCCGTCACCGTGGAGTTCCTCGGACCGCTCACCCTTGCCGCCCTGGGCAGCCGCTCATGGCGCGACGGCATCGCCATTCTTCTCGCCCTCACCGGTGTGGCAACGGTCTCCGGGGCGATCAACGCCGACTGGAGCCAGCTCGATCTCTTCGGACTGGGCATGGGACTGGCCGCCGGAGCCTTCTGGGGCCTGTACGTCAATGTGGCCCAGCGAGTGGGACGCACCTGGCCGCAGGTCGAGGGGTTGTGGTGGGCCATCCTCATCATCGGCATCGGCGTGACGCCATTCGGCATCTCCCAGGCGGGCTCCAACCTCGTCGCACCGAAGATGCTGCTCGCCGGCGCAGGAGTCGCCCTTCTCAGCTCGGCACTGCCCTACAGCCTCGAGATGTACGCGCTGCGCCGCATCAAGCAGAAGGTGTACGGGATCATCGTCGGTCTGGAGCCCGTGGTGGCAGCCCTTGCCGGCCTCATCGTGCTGCACCAGCACCTTTCCGGCACCCAGATCGGCGGTATCGCCCTGGTCATCGTCGCCGGCTGGCTCGTCCTGGCCCGCGACAAGTCCGAGGAGCAGACGCTCACCGTCGAGGCCGGGCAGGACGATGGGACCGAGGACGTGGCTGCGGAGGATCCGGCATCTGCCGGAGCTGCGACTGCGGCCACGGCAGAGGCCGATGCACATGCCCACGCTGACCACTCATCGGCATCTGCCGGAGCTGCGACTGCGGCCACGGCAGAGGCCGATGCACATGCCCACGCTGACCACTCATCGGCATCTGCCGAGCCGCACAACAACGCATGATCCCCTGTGGTCGTGAGGTTCTGGCCCCAGCCAGTCCGCCCCCGTGCCTGAATCTGCCCCGTGCCTGGCGTGACCGACCCCGCGCCTCGCTGCAGTTGACGCCGACCTTGGCCAAGTAGGCTGGCTCCATGCCATCGACCTCTCGTCCTGCCAAGCACGGCCCCACCCCCCATCCCTCGGGTGCCCGTCCGCCGAGACTTCCCGCCGAACTCATCCCCCGCCATGTCGCCATCGTCATGGACGGCAATGGTCGATGGGCCAAACAGCGCGGCCTCAAACGCACCGACGGGCACGCCAGGGGGGAGTTCGCCCTCTTCGACGTCATCGAAGGGGCCATCGAGATGGGTATCCCGTATCTCTCCGCATATGCGTTCTCCACCGAGAATTGGAAGCGCTCCCCTGAGGAGGTCCGCTGGCTCATGGGCTTCAATCGCGACGTCATCCACCGCCGCCGCGACCAGCTCGACGCCCTGGGGGTACGGATCCGGTGGGCCGGACGCCGCCCGAAACTGTGGAAGTCCGTCATCAGGGAGCTGACGCAGGCCCAGGAGCAGAGCGCCGACAACACGGTGCTCACCCTGCAGTTCTGCGTCAACTACGGGGGACGCGCCGAGATCGTCGACGCCACGCGTGAGATCGCCCGTCAGGCCGCCGAGGGCCGGATCGACCCCGACCACATCTCGGAGAAGACCTTCCGCACCCACCTCGACGAGCCCGAGATTCCCGACGTCGACCTGTTCTGGCGATCGTCGGGCGAGCAGCGACTCTCCAACTTCCTGCTCTGGCAGAACGCGTATTCCGAAATGGTGTTCTCCGACAAGTTGTGGCCCGACGTCGACCGCCGCGATCTGTGGGAGGCCGTCGTCGAGTACGCCTCCCGCGACCGCCGGTTCGGAGGGGCCATCCCCAACGAGGTCGCCGGGAGCGCGGACGAACGACGCTGAGTGCTGTCGGCAAGTGAGTGCTGACCCCGGCATGTGCGTCATCCAAGAACCCCGGTTGCCCAGCGGTTCGGCCTGTTCTGCTCGAGGGACGTCGGGGCCAGCTCACGGCATTGAGCTGTCCGCACCCCGATTCAGAATCCCAGCCGATTGAGGTACCTGGGGTCGGACTGCCAGTCCTCCAGCACCTTGACCTGAAGGTCCAGATGCACGGGGGTGCCCAGCAGGGCCGAGATGTGGCTGCGGGCCCGAGTGCCGACCTCGCGAATGTGTGAACCCTTGGCGCCGATGAGGATGCCCTTCTGGGAATTGCGCTCCACGACGATGTTGGCCACGACGTCCAGCAGCGGGCGATCCTGCGGACGTCCCTCCCGGTTGCCCATCTCGACGATCTCCACCGCCACCGAGTGCGGCAACTCGTCACGCAGATCCTCCAAGGCCGCCTCACGAATGAGCTCGGCCACCAGCGTCTCGGTGGGCTCATCGGTGATCTCGCCATCGGGATAGTACGCCGGCCCCTCCGGCAACAGGTCGATGACGATGTCACGCACCTCGTCGACCTGGCTTCCCTCCAGGGCCGAGCACGGCACGATCTCGGCGAACGTCACGCCGGTCTGCTGCTCCAGCTCGGTGATCGAGGCAAGGTGCTCGGCCATCCGCCCCGAGCTCACCAGATCGGATTTCGTGGCCAGGGCGATGAGTGTGGGCCGGTGGGCAAGTTCGGCGATCTGGGAAACGAGGTAGGCGTCGCCCGGCCCGATGCGCTGGTTGGACGGCAGGCACACCCCGATGACGTCCACCTGCGACCAGGTGTCGAAAACGAGGTCGTTGAGCCGTTCGCCCAGCAGGGTACGCGGTTTGTGCAGACCGGGGGTGTCGATGAGGACGAGTTGGGCCTGCGCCGTGCTCACCACGCCACGGATGACGTGGCGAGTGGTCTGCGGCTTGGAACTCGAAATGGCGATCTTGGAGCCGACCAAGGCATTCGTCAGCGTCGACTTGCCGGCATTGGGACGGCCCACCAGGCACATGAACCCGGAGTGGAAACCGGGGGTGGTGGCCTCGGCGACCCGTGCCGCGACGTAGTCGACGTCGCTGAGGCCCTCCTCGTCGCCATCCATGAGATCGGCCAAGGACGGCATCTGCTCATCGGTCATCGTCGTTCTCCTGTTCCATGCTGTCCTCGGGTGCCCGGCGCACGACGTACGTGGCCACCTGGTGACGTCGTCCCGTGGTCTTGTCGGCAGTGATCTGCAAACCCTCCCACACGATGGAGGACCCGGCGATGGGAACCACGGAAAGTTCCTTGGCGACCAGACCACCGACCGTCTCGACGTCGTCGTCGTCGACGTCGAGGTCGAAGAGCTTGCCCAGATCATCGACCTGCATGCGAGTCGGCACCCGGAACACCCCGTCCTCGAGCTGCTCGGTCTGGGTGGGCTCGGGATCGTACTCGTCGACGATCTCGCCGACGATCTCCTCCAGGATGTCCTCGATGGTGGCAAGTCCCGCCGTCCCGCCGAACTCATCCACGACGACGGTGATGTGGTTGCGGGCCATCTGCATGTCCTTGAGCACCCCGTCGACCGGGCGGGAGTCCGGGGAAAACACCGCAGGGCGCATGATGGACGACACGGTCTCACTGCGATCGGCGTCCGGCTTGTCCTGCAGCCGCTTGACGATGTCCTTGAGGTACAGCACCCCCTGGACGTCGTCCAACCCCGCACCGATGACCGGGATGCGGGAGAATCCGGACCGCAGCGCCAGGGAAAGGGCCTGACGCAGATTCCTGTCTGCCTTGATGAAGACGACGTCGGTGCGCGGAACCATGACTTCCTTGAGCAGGGTGTCACCCAGGTCGAACACCGAATGGATCATGTCGCGTTCGTCGGCCTCGATGAGGTCGCTGGACTCCGCGTAGTCAACCATTTCGCGCAGTTCCGACTCCGTGGTGAATGGTCCGTCGGCAAAACCCTTCCCGGGGGTCACGGCATTTCCCACCAGGATGAGCACCTGCGCCACCGGGGCCAGGACGGTTGCCATCCCGGCCCACAGACGTGACCAGAACATGCACACCTTGACGTCGTGCTGCTTGCCCAGGGTCCGTGGGGTGACACCCCACATGAGGAAGCTCACCGCGACCATGATCGCCCCGCTCACCAGGACCTGCTGCCACACGGCGTCGAACTGTCCGAAGATGACGACGGCCACCAACAGCACCGAGGCAATCTCGGCACAGGTGCGCAGCAGTGTCGAGGCATTGACGTAGGGAGCCGGGTCGGAGGTCATGTCGATCAACCGGCGATGGGAGGCTCTGCCGTCCTCGGCGAGTTCCACGGCCCTACTGTGCGACAGATGGTCCAGGGCAGCTTCGGCATTGGCACACAGACTCGCGATGATCGCGAACAGCAGTGCCAGGACGAGGTCGATCCACTGATTCTGGGTCATTGGCCACTCGCCTGACGGTGTTCGTCCCAGGCGGCGATGATCTCGTCGTTGAGGCCGAACATGATGCGTTTCTCCTCGGGCTCGGCATGGTCGTGGCCCAACAGGTGCAGCAGACCGTGGATGAGCAGGTACTCCGCCTCACCGTCGGGGGTACGACCGTTCTCGGGAGCCTGGCGGGCAGTGACGGTAGGGCACATGACGATGTCGCCGAGCACCCCGGTGGGTGGTGTCTGTCCGTCGGCCGGGACACGAAGCTCGTCCATGGGGAAACTCAGCACGTCGGTCGGGCCGGGAAGCCCCATGAACTTCTCGTGGTAGGCCGACATGGCCGTCTCATCGACGAGAAGGATCGACAGTTCGGCACTGGGATGGATCCGCAACCAGTCCAGGGCAAAGGTCGCCAGACCCACCAGTCGCTGTTCGTCAACCTTCTGGTCGGATTCATTGATGATGTCGATCATGCATTCCTCCTGGGGGTTGCGTGGTCCCCGTCCTCACTGGTCCGCAGGTGCGTGGTGCCGGACTGACGCTCGGTGATGGTTGCCATGTGGGTCCTGGCATCTGCGATGACCCTGCCCGGACCTCTGCTCCCCGAGTCATGTTCCATCTTCTGTGCATCGTAGTGGTCGTAGGCGGCGACGATACGTCCCACCAGTTCGTGGCGTACCACGTCGGTGCTGGTGAGATTGCAGAAGGCGATGTCGTCGACACCGTCCAGGATTCCCCGTACCACTCGCAGGCCCGACTGCATCGAACCGGGCAGGTCGGTCTGGGTGATGTCTCCGGTGACGACGATCTTCGACCCAAACCCCAGTCGGGTGAGGAACATCTTCATCTGCTGTGGCGAGGTGTTCTGGGCCTCGTCGAGGATGACGAAGGCGTCGTTGAGGGTACGACCACGCATGTACGCCAACGGAGCCACCTCGACGGTACCCGAATCCATGAGCCTGGGGACGGCGTCCGAACCCACCATGTCACGCAGCGCGTCATGGAGCGGACGCAGGTACGGGTCGATCTTCTCGGTGAGGGTACCGGGCAGGAACCCCATCTTCTCGCCGGCCTCCACTGCTGGACGAGTGAGGATGATCCGGCTCACCTTCTTGGCATGCAGTGCCTGCACCGCCTTGGCCATGGCCAGATACGTCTTCCCGGTGCCGGCCGGGCCAATCCCGAAGACGATGGTGTTGGCATCCATGGCGTCGACGTAACGCTTCTGGTTGCGAGTCTTGGGGCGGATGACGTGGCCGTGATGGCTGATGATGTCGGCCGTCATCACCTGCGCCGGGGCCTCGCCCTTGCGGGTCATGGTGACGATGCGATCGACGTCATCGATGCGCAGTGAATGCCCGGTGCGCAGAATCGTCACCATCTCGGTGAGGACCTCGGTGGCCTCACTCACATGATCCGGGGAACCGGACAGACGGACCTCATTGCCACGTACCAGGATCTCCGCGTCCAGATCGTCCTCCAGCCGACGCAGGAATTCGTCACTGGGGCCAACCAGACCGATCATGGGGACACCGGCGGGAACGGTGAAAACGCGAGTGGCAGGTGCGTTGGGTGTTGTGGTGCTCAGGACAATCTCCATGGGTGCTCGCGTGCCAGATACCCTTCAACTGTAGTCGAGTACCGTACAGCGTCGAGAACCCGAGCATCCCACCCGACCATGACGAGACGTCCGAGATCTGGCACATCGGCGGACGTACAGTTTCAGACGGAGCAACCGGGCAGCTTGGGTCGTGAACGCATGAGAACCGGCGAGCACGGGATGGAGGCACGTATGGGCATGGGTTGGATCGACGATGCCGCATATGTCCTGGGCAGTGAGCTGTCGGTGGCGCAGACGCTCGGTACGGGGATGCGCACCTCGGTGGCCCGCTGCTGGGTGGACGGTTCGACAACGGCCACTGGCGGTGCCCGCACCGTGATCGCCAAGTGCTTTCACTCCAAGGCCATGTCACACAACTCCGGCGGGTTGGGGATCGTCCGGGAGATTGCCGGGTTGCGCAGTCTGGCGAATGCACCACTGTGCTACGCGGGCGACCAGGACCTGGGCGTGGTGGTCATGGAGGATGTGCCAGGCACGAGTCTGGGAACCATTCTGGCAGGCAACGACCCCTCGGCCGCGCTGGCCGCCGCCGAGATGTGGGGACGGGCGACAGCGACTGTGATGGCGGCATCGAGGCAGGAAACTTCTGATCGCCCGACACGCGACAGGGTCGTCGCATTTCAGGACGCCATCCGTCGCCTCGACCCACAGACACGTTCAGCGGGCGGGCCAGCCTCTCCTCGTCTGCCAGCGCGTGGCCTGACGACACTGTGCGCGGCACTGGGACTCGACGTGCCCAACGATGCCGAACTCGAGATGTTCGCGACACTACGTGGGGGTGAGGCTGCAGAGGTCGTCACCCAGGCCGATCCACGTCCCGGCAATGTGCTCATCACCGATCACGCCAGATTCGTCGACTACGAAGCAGCCTCCGTTCACCACCCGGCAGTCGACGTCGTCAATCTGGTGATGCCGTGGGCCAGTTGTGATGGTCTCGTGGGAGTTCCCACAGAGTTCGTCGCTGCCGTGCGCGACGGATTCCTGGCTGGTTCCCGTCATGCAGGTTCGTGGCTGGCCGATGAACCGATGATCGGCCTGGCGGGGACGGCGGCAACACTTCAGCTGACCGAGCTGTCCCTGGACTCGCTTCGTCGAGACCGCCTGGATCAACGCAGCGACATGGCCAGGGGTGCGATGGTGTACCGCTGGTCATGGACCGCAGCACATGGCACGCTGACACCGATCATCGCGGACCTGTGCGGGCGGATGGCGCAGCGTGCAGTTCGGAGCTGGGGATGGCCCGAGCACCTGAATGTTGCACACTGTTTTTCACCCGAGAACCTCAGAGGCTGAGGATGCCCGATGTGATCAAGGCCATGTCCACCCGCATGGAATTGGGTGGCGTTGTCATCTTCACCGCCCGGCGAACTCGTCACACACCTTGACCAATTCGGACGTGATGAGCGGCTCGAAGGCGGAGTGGCCGGCCATGACGATGCGCAGGTCTGCCGTCGGCAGGGCACGTTTGAGATCCACCGCCGTGGTCGCCGGGCAGCACATGTCGTAGCGGCCCTGGACGATGACCGTCGGGATGTCTGCCAACAGATTCGCGTTGCGGATGAGCTGGCCCTCCGTCATGAATCCGTGGTTGACGAAGTAGTGGTTCTCGATGCGGGCGAAGGCCAGGGCGTACTCGGGATCAGCCATCTCGTCAACGTGGGACTGCTGGTATCCCAGCGTCGTCGTCGCAGCCTCCCAGCTCGTCCATGCCACGGCTGCCGGTCCGTGGACGGCCGGGCTCGGGTCCCACAGCAGGTCGTAGTAGGCCGAGATGTTGTCCTGGGAGAAGTCATGGCCGGCGCGGCGCAGTGGCTCGCAGAACTTGGCCCACAGGTCCGGGAAGACGTTGGAGGCACCTTTGTTGTAGTACCAGTCCAGCTCGTTCTGGCGCAGGGTGAAGATGCCGCGCAGCACGAGCTCGCTCACCGCCTCGGGATGGGTCTCGGCATAGGCCAGGGCCAGACACGAACCCCATGAACCGCCGAACACCTGCCATGTGTCGATGCCAAGTGCCGTGCGCACCCGTTCGCAGTCGTCGACGAGATTCCACGTCGTGTTGGTCGCCATGTCGGCTGGTGTCTGGGCCGAGGCGATGTGCGGGGTGGACAGGCCACAGCCACGCTGGTCGATGACGACGATCCGGTAGGCCTGCGGATCGAAGAAGCGACGACGCTCGGTGCCACCACCGCCACCGGGGCCACCATGCAGGAAGATCACCGGTTTGCCCTCGGGATTGCCGCACTGCTCGACGTAGATCTGCTGGCCATCGCCCAGATCCAACATCCGGGTGTCGTAGGGCTCGATCTCGGGATACAGCTCGGCCTGCGGCTTGATGCCGAGTTCGCTCGTGGCGACGGTCATGACTCCTCCTCAGGTGTGCGGTGAGATCGACGATAGCAGCACCACCCGCCAGCCCGGCGAACCCAGCAGAGCCCGTGAGCACCAAGGCGCGGGAACGTCCTCGGCGTCATGCCGGATTGCCCCGAAAAGCGCCGGGAATGGCCCTGAGGAGTGCATTCACCGATGTCAGGCCGCGGGGCCTAAAATGCTCTGGCGTGACAACCAACGAGACCACTCGTACCCCGAGAACTGCCGTGTACGCCGATCGTGGCTCCGGCTACTTCGACATCATCCTGGCAATGATGTGCGTCACCGTGATCATCAGCAACATCGGTGGTTCCAAGGGCGTGCAACTCGGCCCGATCACCACCGACGGTGGCTTCTTCCTCTTTCCGCTCGCCTACGTCCTGGGTGACATCACCACCGAGGTGTACGGCATGAAGGCTGCCCGTCGTGCCATCGCCATGGGATTCATCATGGCCCTGATGGCGGTGCTGTGTTTCTGGGTCATCATCGCCCTGCCCGGATTCGACGACGACTACTCCCGCATGCACGACGCCCAGATCGCCGGGGCCCTGGGGCCCGTCTGGCAGATCGTCGCCGCCGGACTGTGCGGATTCGTGTGCGGTCAACTCACGAACTCGTTCATCATGACGCGAATGAAGGGTCGCTGGCTCGAACGCGGCCTCATCGGGCGTCTCATGAGCTCCACCGGCGTGGGCGAGCTCGTCGACACCGTCATCTTCTGCACCATCGCCGCCCCGGTGGTGGGCATCTCCAGCTTCGGCCAGTGGCTCAACTACGCCTTCTTCGGTTTTCTGTGGAAGACCCTCGTCGAGTACGCCTTCATCCCCGTGACGCGCCGGGTGATCGGGGTCATCAAGAAGCACGAACCGAGCTACCAGGCACGGCTGGCCGAGCAGACTGGGGCGTCCGAGCAGACGATGCAGCGCTGAGAGGCCGGACCCACCAGACGTATTGGCTGGCTGCGCCGGGCTGAAGGATCAGGCGACGACGTCGGTGCTGCGCCATGCCACGCGCAACTTGACCTTTCCACCGGTCTTGAGCACCGAACGACGGTAGATACGCTCCCCACCCCAGATCGTCAGGGCGGAGAACAGCACCGAGATGAGTATGGAGACGACGACCTCCCACCACGCAGCTCCACCGGTGGCCACCCGGGTGGGCATCGCAATGGCGGAGGCCACCGGGACGTAACTGGCCACCACGGCCGAGATGCCATGATTCTGCACGGCCTGAATGCCGAAGACGTAGGCAATCATGACGATCATGACCAGTGGCATCGAGGTGGATTGCAAGTCCTCGGTACGTGATGCGAGTGCACCGGTAGCTGCCCACAGGCAGGCCAGGGACAGAAATCCAACGATGAAGAAGACGATGAACCATGCCGTCGGAACAGCAATGGTGCCGAGCAGGTCGGCAGCTGGGGTGAACGACACCCCGACACACCCCAGGACGAGCAGGATCAACATGAGTCCTGCCGCGAGGATCGTGTTTCCGATGATCTTGCCGGCCAACAACTGACGGGCTGGGATGCAGGCAAGCAGGATCTCGACGATCCGGGACTGCTTCTCCTCCACCACGGAAGCTGCGATGCCGTTGCCGAAGAACATCATGGTAAACATGTAGACGACAGCGAAGCCCACGCCCATGAACGTGGCGACGGTGTCGCACCAGTTGTCGGCCTGGCCTGGGTCCACCGTTCCCGGTAGAACCGTGCCATCCGCCACTGCCTGCTGCGGGTCAACACCTGCCTTCTGCGCCAAGTCCGCGGTGGCCCGCGCCTCGACGGCCTTGGCAATGAGCTGGCCTGCACCACTGGTGACCGACGGGGGTTCATCACCGGACTCCAGGTGCCACGTCCCATCCTCGTGGTGGAGCACCAACTTCGCCTTCTCATCGGTGACGACCTCCCGCCCCTGTTCCAGCGAGGTCGTCCGCACTGTCTCGAGGATCTGCCTCTCACCGGTCTGCTGTGCCATCTTCTGCGCCTGGGCGACGATGGCTGCGCCGGCATCATCCGTCACGGCAACCGAGGTGGGCTTGTCATCCGAGGTACCCGATGTGATCAACGAGACTCCCACCGAGACCGCCACGATGACCAGAACGATGATGAGGGAGACGAGCAGCGACCTGTCGCGGATCTTCACACTCATCTCACGTCTGGCCACCGTCCACCACATCGACGACGTGCCTGCAACCCCGTCGGATCCCACACCGTCCCGCCGTGCACTGCTCGTTGCGTTGTTGCTCATGAGGCCACTCCTCGGTAGATCTCGGCGACGGTGGGCACGATGGCAGCGAATTCCTCCAACCCACCGTGCGACAGTGCCTCGGCGACGACTCGGTCCCTAGCCGCTGGATCGGTGAACTCCAGGATGGCACGTGCCCCCTGCTGCTCGACAACCTTGACACCGGCGAGGCCATGCACCCAGTCCACGTCGGAGGTGGCCACGAGACGGTGCCGTTCCGGACCAGATCGACGCAGCTCGTCGGTGCTGCCCTGGGCAACGATCCTGCCGTGGGACAGGATGACGAGGTCGTCACACAGTCGCTCGACGAGGTCGAGCTGATGGGAGCTGAAGAGTACCGGAACACCAGTACTGGTGACTTCGGAGAGAATGGCGGCCATCGCATCGACGGCAACCGGATCCAAGCCGGAGAAGGGTTCGTCGAGGACGAGGGCCACTGGCTCACCGAGCAGGGCCGCAATGACTTGGACGCGCTGCTGGTTGCCCAGCGAGAGTTCGGTGAGCTTGTCCTTGGCCCGATCGGCCAGGCCGAACCGCTCCAGGTACTCCATGACCTGGACGCGTACTCGATTCGTGGTGTACCCCTTGAGCGTTCCCAGGTAGACCAGTTGGTCGATGACGGGTTGCTTGAGGTACAAGCCACGTTCCTCGGGCATGTAGCCGATCTGACGGCGTACTCGGGTGGTGATGGAGTGGCCGTCCCACAACACCTGCCCACTGGTGGGTTCCAGGACGCCGACCACCATTCGCATCGTCGTCGTCTTGCCTGCACCGTTGGCCCCGACGAAACCTGTCATCACTGCCGAACGCACCGTCATCGACAGCTGATCGACAGCTCGTATCTCACCAAATGATCGACACAGATCCACAGTTTGCAGCAGGCTCATTGGCTCCTCACAGCATCATCAATTCCACTGGTTACATTCACATGGATGGTCATCACGAGCGACGATATCATAGAAATACTCTGAATTGAGAAATTATCCAGAAATCACATTCTTAATATCTGTCAAAATTGCTGGGCAGCAAATCCCCAGCTCAAAGAAGCAAGCATCAAAGTCCCTCGCATCAGAATCCTGTGACATCGCATGAGTCATCGAGGAAGAAGACGTATGAATACTAAAAGAAAGCCAGAAGAAATGGGATAATTCATCCTGGGATGAATCTCCGAAAGACATCATCGTGCTGTTGGCACCAGACGTCCACCGTAGGCATTCCATCGGCCCATGAACTCTGCCTCGAAATCGTCGAGTTCGCCATTGGCCATGGCGGCACGGATGCCGTCGACCAGACGTACCGTCCACCGTTCGTTGTGGATCGTCGCCAAGGTGTTGGCGAGCAGCTCCCTGGCCTTGAAGAGGTGGTGCAGGTAGGCGCGGGTGACATGGGTGCAGGTGTAGCAGTCACATCCCGGTTCCAGTGGCCTGAAATCGTGACGAAACGGCGCGGTGTTGACGTTGTAGCGTCCGTCGGCGGTGTAGATGGCGGCATTGCGCGCCACCCGGGAGGGGTTGACGCAGTCGAAGGTGTCGGCACCGGCCCGACACGCGGCGAAGAGATCGTCGGGTTCGGAGATGCCGAGCAGGTGACGGGGACGATCCTCCGGCAACTCGTCGGCACACCAGCCGACGATCGTGCCGAGATTGGCCTTCTCGATGGCCCCACCGATACCAAACCCGTCGAAGCGCTGCCCGTCGACCGTCATCGACGAGAGATCGCGGCAGGCCCTGCGACGCAGGTCCTCGTACTGGGCTCCCTGAATGACGCCGTAGAGGGCCTGGTAGGGACGCTCGGCACGCTCGGCGCTCAGACGTCGATGCTCGGTCAAGCACCGCTCGGCCCACCGCCGGGTGCGTTCCAAGGCCTCCTCCTGGTAGGCGCGGGTGTTGAACAGGGTCGTGAGCTCGTCAAAGGCCATCATGACGTCGGCCCCCAGCCGGTGCTGGATCGACATCGAGACCTCCGGGGTGAACCGGTGCAGGTCGCCATTGAGCGGGCTGCGGAAGGTGACGCCGTCATCGTCGACCATGGCCTTGCGGTCCCGATCGGCCGCGATGACGTCGGCCTCGGTGAGCTGGGAGACGTCCATGGCGAGGGTCTTCTTGAACCCGGCCCCCAGGCTCAGCACCTGGAACCCTCCGGAGTCGGTGAAGGTGGGGCCATCCCAGGCCATGAACTGACCCACTCCCCCGGCCTCGTCCACCAGATCGGGTCCAGGCTGCAGGAAGAGGTGGTAGGCATTGGCCAGCACGGCCTGGGCACCCAGATCGGTGAGCTGGTCGGGGGTGAGTGCCTTGACGCTGGCCTTGGTGCCCACGACGATGAACGCCGGGGTCGCGATGTCGCCGTGCGGAGTGTGGATGATGCCGGTACGCCCCAACCCGTTGTCCAGCCGTGAGGTCACCTGGAAGCCAAATGTCATGGCAGCCATTCTTGCAGGAATGACACCATGACCCACCCGCCGAGGGGGCGGCTGCCGTCGTGTGGCGCACAACACTAAACTCCGAATGGTGAATCTCGGTGTGCTTCTCATGCTCGCCACAGCACTGTCGGTCCAACTGGGCGGTGCCGTCGCAGCAACCCTCATCCCCCCCAGGTCGGCCCAATGGGCACCGTGGCGTTGCGAATCACGATCGCAACGCTCCTCATCGCCCCCGTCGCTCGCCCACGGCTACGTGGTCACAGCCGCACCGACTGGATCAACGTCATCATCCTGGGGCTGTGTCTGGGCGGTATGAACACGTCGTTCTACTTCGCCCTGGGGCATCTGCCCTACGGTGTGGCCGTCACCATCGAGTTCCTGGGCCCGCTCACCCTAGCTGCTCTGGGGAGCAGGTCGTGGCGCGACGTCGTCGCCATCATCATGGCTCTGCTCGGCGTTGCTGGCGTCTCGGGAGCCATCGGCGCGCGCTGGAGCCAGTTGAGCCTGTTCGGTATCGGCATGGCGCTGCTCGCCGGACTGTGTTGGGCGTTGTACGCCAAAGCGGCGCAGCGAGTGGGAGGTGCCTGGCGTCAGCTCGAGGGGCTGTGGTTCGCCATGGTGCTGTGCACCCTCATCCAACTGCCCCTCGGCATCGCGCAGGCGGGGGCGAACCTGCTGCACCCAACGACGCTGCTCCTGGGGCTGACCGTCGCCATCCTCAGTTCCGCCCTGCCGTACAGCTTCGAGATGTACGCCCTGCGCCGCATCAGCACCAAGGTCTACGGCATCATCGTCGGTTTCGAACCGATGCTCGCTGCCCTGGCCGGGCTGGTCATCCTGCACCAACGCCTCACCAGTTGGCAGATCGGCGGAATGGCGCTGGTCATCGTGGCCGGATGGCTCGTCCTGGCACGCGAACGCACGGGCTCGGTCAAGGTCACTGCCAGCGACGACACCGTCCAACCCGAGGACTCCCCAGCACCACGACCCAACAGCCACGGTTCCCGGGCGTCCGACCGGCACACACGGTCGTGATACTCGCCGCCCGACCAGCGAAGGTGGCCCCATCCCACTGCCCCCATTCATCGACACGCCCGTTCATCGCACACCCCCGATCGGTGCCGCCTGATCGGTGCCGGGACGCCGATTCCCAGTGGGCATTCAGACGTCAGGCACACATTGGGTGGACGCGGATACGCTGGACCCATCACACATCTCGGCCCGGAAAGGACGACTGATGGACAATCGTGGAGCTGCAACCGTCGAGGCGCTCATCGCCAAGGGGGTCGAGATCCCCAATCCCAGCACCGTCGACATCACCGACGACGTCGATCCCGACCTCATCAGTGCCGAGGGTGTCGTCATCCATCCGGGGTGCCGGATTCGTGGTTCTCGTACCGTCATCTCGTCCGGGTCGATCCTCGGGGCCGAAACCCCGATGACGATCGAGAACTGCCGGCTGGGTAGGAACGTCGAGCTCAAGGGCGGGTTTGCCCAGGATGCCGTTTTCCTGGATGGGGCCTCTATGGGCTCGGGAGCGCATGTGCGCAGCGGATGTCTGCTGGAGGAGCAGGCCAACGGTGCACACACCGTCGGGCTCAAACAGACGATCCTCTTCCCGTTCGCCACACTGGGCAGCCTCATCAACTTCTGTGACGCCATGCTCACCGGCGGTACCTCGCGTTCCGACCACTCCGAGGTGGGGTCGTCGTACATTCACTTCAACTTCACCCCGGACGGCGACAAGACCACGGCCTCCCTGTTCGGCGACGTGCCGCGCGGGGTACTGCTCGACCAGCCCCCGATCTTCCTGGGCGGCCAGGGTGGAGCGGTCGGCCCGGTGAGGACTGGCTTCGGGACCGTCGTCGGGGCCGGCGCCGTGTTGCGAGCGGATGTGCCCGATGACGGCATGCTCGTACTGCCCGAGACCCCTTCGGGGGTGAATCGGCCGGTGGAGGCAGCTTCGTACCGCAAATTGGCAGCCGTCCTCGCCAAGAACATCACCTATCTGGGAAACCTGTCGGCCCTGGAATCGTGGTACCGCCAAGTGCGACGACTCTTCCTCACCCGACTCGAGTACGGCGACGCCATCCTGGCTGGTGCCCTGGACTGCCTGGCCTCGGCGCGTGCCGAACGAATCAAGCGACTGGGCCGTCTCATCGAGAAGGTGAGGCCAGACACCCCGGAACGTCAGGAGCTCGTCGACAATCGTGCGAAGTTGCTGGCCACGCTGACGGTTGCCGACGGGCCAGCTCCGGCACATATCATCCGCAAGTTCGGGGCGGCCTCTGGTGACGGCATGGAATATCTGGATGCCATCGCGACATTGAATGATGAGGAACGTCATGACATCACCGCATGGTTGAGCGCAATCGTGGCGGAGCAGCACAGGACTGCTGCGCAGACCATTCCTGCTCTGTCAGCGCAGTTCTGAACGCCCGCATCATCACGCACGTCGCGTGGCACGATGGAACCACAGCATTGTCACCGCAGGAGGAGTCCACATGTCCTTGTTCAAATTTGTCGCCCGCGCCGCCGCTGCCGCCCCCATGGTCAGGGGTGGCCTCAATGCCGCACAGAACGCCGACCAGCTCACCGGGATCATCGAGGAGTTCATTGACTCCCTCCCCCAGCAGGTCAAGTCACAGCTGAGCGACGTCGAGCCGGCCCTGCTCGCCAAGATCAACGGTTGCACGATGGTTGCCGCCTCCGCAGCCATGGTGCTGGGGATCAAGCCGCGCACCGCTGCCACCATTCTTGCCCTGCAGCTCGTGCCGACCACCCTTGCCGGCCATCCCTTCTGGAACTACGAGGGTGACGCCCGTGCGCAGCAGATCGACGAGTTCGTGCGCAACGTCGGCTACGCCGGCGGCCTGCTCGCCATCGCGACCGCTGCGAAGAAGTCCAAGAAGAAGTGAGACTGCGGACGTTGCCCGTCGTCGCGAGTGTGAGTCGAGGACATCACTCGAGCGACTGAGAAACCACGGCTCTGGCCCCGGTTGACGCCGGGGCCGGGTCGTACACCGACCTCTCGACATCCCCATCATCGTACCCCGACCCTTCGACATCGTCACCAGGGGCGGACCCATCACGATCACCGTGGAACCGTGAGACGGTTTTTCTGCGAGAATTGACGCGGCGCCCTCAACGAGTGCCGAGCACCATGTTCGGGTGTGCCTGAACCAGGTGTCATGCACACCTGCTCACCTCACAAGGCTTCAGCCGCTCAGTCCTCCGCGAGGATCCTCAGCTGGGCCAGTCCGACCACACCAGCCGTCGAGGTACGCAGCACCCCGTCGGAGACGAGGACTGGGAGCGCGCCAGCGTCAACGAAGGCATCCAGCTCGTCGGGACTGATGCCGCCCTCGGGGCCGACGATGAGCATGACCTCTCCCCCAGCAGGAATCTGGCTGGGATCGATCAGGGCGTCAGCTGATTCGTGCAGGATGAAGGTGCGCTCGACCTTGCGGATACGTTGGCAGATCTGCTTGGTGGTGGCAAAGCGCACTGGGGGGATCGTGAACCTGCGCGACTGTTTGGTCGCCTCACGGGCGGTGGCCTGCCATTTGGCCACCCCTTTGTCACGTTTGTCCGCCGACCACCGTGAAATGGATCGGGAGGCCTGCCAGGCGATGATCTCGTCCACGCCCATCTCGGTGAGGGTCTCCACGGCACGATCCGCGCGATCCCCCTTGGCCAGGGCTTGCACGGCCACCCAGCGGTGCGCATGCTCGGCGGATCGCAGGGTCTGCGCGACACGCACCTGCACACACCGCTTTGCGACGCCCACGACCGGCCCACGTACTGCGAGTCCCTGGCCATTGGTGACCAGGACGGACTCCCCGACCTCGATGCGTCGCACCACGGCAGCATGATGGGCCTCGGATCCCGTGATCTCCACGAGGTCGCCGACGGCCAGAGGCTGGTCACCCGACGTGGCAGGGCCCAGATCTGCGATGAAGCAGGCGTCACTCATCCGCCGAAGGCCTCACGCAGCCGGGAGAACACCTTCTTGCCCCCCGAGGAGGAGTGCACGGACACGGCCGGGCTGGTCTCCTCGCGCATCTCGGCAAGCCGATGCAGCAGTTCCTCCTGCTCGTGATCGAGCTTGGTCGGGGTCTGGACGATGACCTCGACGACGAGATCGCCGCGTCCGGATGCCCGCAGGCGTGGCACACCGCGTTCCTCAATCGTCACCTTGGTCCCGGACTGGGTGCCGGCGGGTATGTCCAGATCGACGCTGCCCAGGGCCTTGTCCATGTCGTCACGATCGGCCTCGAGGGTACGTACCGGAATGGTTGTCCCCAGGGCAGCGGCCGTCATGGGCACCGAGATCGTCATCTCGAGGTTCTGCCCATTGCGACGGAACACGTCATGCCTGGCCACGGTGAGCTCCACGTAGAGATCACCAGCCGGGCCACCACCGGGGCCGACCTCCCCCTGGGACTCCAGGTGGATGCGGTTGCCATCGGCCACACCTGCTGGAATGCGCACATTGATCGTGCGAGTGGTGCGTACCCGCCCCTCACCGGAGCACTCCTGGCAGGGATGGGGGATGACCGTGCCGAAACCGCGACAGACTGGGCAGGGCTGAGCGGTGCGAATGTTGCCCAGGAAGGAACGCTGCACCGAGATGACCTCACCGGAACCCTTGCAGTTCTCACAGGTCGTGGGTTGCGAACCGTCCTGGGAGCCGTTGCCCTGACATGTGGGACACACCACTGCGGTGTCGACGTCCAACGGTTTGGTGATGCCGAAGACGGCCTCGGCAAGGGTGAGGCGCAACCGCACCAGAGCGTCCTGTCCGCGCCGGGTTCGGGAGCGTGGTCCACGGCTGGATCCGCCGAACGGGCTGGCATCGCCGAACATGGCGTCGACCAGATTGGTGAAATCGAATCCACCACTGCTGAAGCCATCGAACCCGCCGCCACGGGAGTTGGGGTCACCGCCTCGGTCGAAGACGGCCCGCTTCTGCGGGTCCTGGAGCACCTCGTAGGCCTCCTGAACCAGCTTGAACTCATCCTCCGAGCCCGGTCCGGCGACATCGGGGTGCAGTTTCATCGCCTTGCGGCGATATGCCTTCTTGATCTGCTCGGCACTGGCATCCCGCGGGACGCCCAGGACCTCGTAGTAGTCCGTGCTCAATTCGCATTCATCCTTCTGCCAGGAAACGTCCGACGTAACGGGCCACGGAACGCACTGTGGCCATGGTTGACGGGTAGTCCATTCGGGTGGGCCCCACGACACCCAGGCTCGCAAGCATGTCGGCCTCACCGTAGGGGCTGGCGATGAGACTCGTCGACTGGAACGACTGATCCGCGTTCTCCGAACCGATGCGTACCGTCACCTCACCCAGGTCGCCGCTCACCTCGCCCAGCAGACGCAGCAACACCACCTGTTCCTCGAGCGCCTCCAGGATGGGCCGCACCGTGGTGGGAAACTGCGCCCCGAAGGCGGTGAGGTTCGGCACCCCGGCCACCACGACGCGAGAGGACGTATCGGTGGCCAGCACCTCCAGGACGGCGGCTGTCACGGCAGCCGTGTGGCTGGTGGCGTCGGGGTGAGCGCGCTCCACCATCTGCGACAGCAGGTCGGCAGCCTCGGCCACGGGATGACCCACAACCGCAGTCCCGATCCGATCCCGCAGCATGAGGAGATCCTGCTCGTCGTGGGCTGGCAACTCGATGGTGCGCTGCTCGACGGTGCCGGAGGAGAGGATCACGACGACGAGGACTCGATCGGCCGACAGACTCACCAGTTCCAGGTGACGCACGGTGGCCGAGCTGGTCACCGGATACTGCATGATGGCCACCTGACGAGTGACCTGGGCCAGCAATCGCACGGTTCGGGTGACGATGTCGTCCAGATCGACCGCACCATTCATGAAGGTGGCGATGGCCCTCTTCTCAGGTGCGGAGAGGGGCTTGACCGTTGCAATGCGATCGACGAACATGCGATATCCCTTGTCGGTGGGGATCCGCCCGGCACTGGTGTGGGGATGGGTGATGTACCCCTCATCCTCCAGAACAGCCATGTCATTGCGCACGGTTGCCGGTGAGACCTTCAGACCATGCCGCTCGACAAGTGCCTTCGAACCAACCGGCTCCTTGCTGGAGACGTAGTCGGTGATGATGGCCTTGAGGACCTCGAGCTTGCGATCGTCAAGCACTTGTTCCTCCTCATCTGGTGGTCTCGCCCACATGCGCCGACTTCGCGACGAGTACACGTCTCGCACACGTGCACCACAGATTCTGGCACTCAACGTGTGCGAGTGCCAGTCTAGTGGCCCGCAAACAGGATTCCACCCTGCTGCCCCCGAGCAGCCGTACCGCCCGGTCACTCACCCAGAGCAGGCGTCCGTATCCCACTCAGGCCATCACCGTGATCGACGTGGCCAGATGGGCATGAGACAATCCACATCATGGCATCTGACATCCAGTGGTGTGCTGTGAGCTCCCATGTGTGGACGACGAGGGTCGACCCCGAGTCGGTGACCATCGGCCTGGTCATGGGATCGGAACACCTGCTCATGGTCGACTCCGGGTCGACACCCCAGCAGGGGCACGACCTGGCCCTCTCGGCAGCCATGGCCCTGGGCAGGCCGGTGGACCGACTGGTCATCACCCATCACCACGACGACCACGTCGGTGGCCTCTGCGGTGTGACGCGGTGTGCGCAGGAGTCGAAGGTCGACATGGAGTCATGGATGCATCGCCGCGCCGTCGACCGCTGCTCCGACGCCGCCATCAGTCATCCCATCTCGCTCATGGCGTATCTGGATCTGGGAGGCGTCACCGCCGAGATCCTGCATCCGGGAGCGGCACACACCGACGGTGATCTCACCGTTCGGGTGCCAGGCGATCATGTGACCTTCATGGGTGATCTCATCGAGACCTCAAGGCCACCACAGGCCGACTCGACGACCGACTTCTGGGACTGGGCGGGAGCCATCGACATGGTGATGAACGTCACCGACGCCAAGGACCGCTACATTCCCGGTCATGGCGACCCGACCGACGACCAAGGCGTCATGGCGCAGCGCAACGCCATCTGGGGCCTCGTCAGTGCGGTGCGGGAGGCCATGGAACACGGCCGGGCACCCGAATGCGCACTCGACGACACTCCCGCAGGCCTGGATCGTGCCGCGGTGACGGGTTGGATCACACCCATCGCAGAGCAACTGACTGCCCGGGGAATCACTCGCAAGGGGCTGCTGCCACTCACCAGACAGTGACGTCAGTGCAGCCCCACCGGCGAAACACCGCTCTCGGAGTCCCCAGAGCTGGATCCCACCTCAAGGCTTGCTCGGTGGGGCGGCCACGACGCCGTCAGTCGTCCTCCAGGGATTGGGCAGCGATCCGCCAGGACCGCTCGTCGCGTGCCGCAATGATGACGCCACGCTGTTCGGTGTGCCGCGCGCTGTAGTCCGCTCCGCCGGCGACGCGCACCACTCCCCCACATTCGGTGACCATGAGGGCACCGGGCAGATGGTCCCAGGGGTGGATGTGGAACCAGCAGGCCACTTCCTGCTCCCCCAGGCAGATCAGGGGGTAATCCACGCCACAGCAGGAATGTGCTTCCGACCACGTGAGTGACGGGCTCGTACGCCGGTTGTGGGGGTACGCCGTCACGGCACGGACCACTTGCCGATCAGCAGTCACCCGTTGAGCGGGATCCGGGTGGTCGAGCAGCTGAGCGTTGGGGCCGATCGTCTCGGGGTCAGGGCGCCGCCGATCCGACGTCACCGGTTCACCGTCGCAGACGAGCCCGTTGCCACGCTCGGCGATCCACATGTGCCCCAGCTGCGGCTGCCAGATCCATGACCGGGTCGTCACCCCGTGCTGCACCTCGGCGACCATGACGGCATGATGCGTCGATCCGTTGACGTAGTTCTTCGTCCCATCGATGGGGTCGATGACCCAGGCCAGCTCGGCGGTGGTAAGCTCCTGCAGCACCGAGGCATCATCATGCACCGATTCCTCACCGACAACGATCCCGCCACCGGCAGAGGTCAACAGGCGCGACAGTTCGCCTTCCGCCTGACGATCGAGGTCCGTGACGAGGTCGCCGGGTGCCTTCTCGTGAATCTGGTCGGGGGAAAGCCGCCGAAACCCCGGATCGATCACTCGTGTGCTGACCCCACGAATGATCTCGGCAACCTCGGCAGTCGTGACACTCACTGCAATTCCTCCAGATGATCGGCCGTGACGAAGTCGATGAGCTTCTCCATCTCCATGTTGAACCTGGGATCGAGATCGTGCCAGTCGCGCACTCGCCCAAGAATCGCCTGCCAGGCCTTGCCGACGTCCTTCTGGCTCTGGTGTGGCAGCCCCAGCCGTTTGAGGGTGCCCAGCTTGAAGTCTTCGTCCATGGGCACCTCGGGCCAAGTCTTGCGGCCGATCCGCTCCGGTGTGATCGCCTGCCAGATGTCGATGAAACGATGGCCCGTGATCATGACGTAGTCACCGTAGCCACCGCGTCGCACCTCCTCGGCCACCCGGGACTCCTTGGTGCCAGCGACGAGATGGTCGACGAGCACCCCCAACCGGTGCCCCGGTCCGGGGCGGAAGTCCGCGACGATGTCGACGAGATCGTCCATGCCGCCCATGTACTCCACGACGACTCCGACGTGGCGTAGGTCGTCTCCCCAGATCTTCTCGACCAGCTCGGCGTCATGACGCCCTTCGACGTAGATGCGTGAGGGAAGGGCGGTTCGGGATGGCTCAGGCTCCTCACCCACCCGCGACCCGGAAGCAGTGTGGGTCGGGCGAGCCGCACCCTGACGTGACGGGACGCGCAGGGTGACGGGTTTGCCGTCGATCCAGAATCCCGGCCCCACCGGGAAGGATCGGTGATGACCACGGCGGTCCTCGACGACCACGAGTCCGTTCTCCCAACCGACGATGGCCCCCACATAGCCCGATGAGGGGTCCTCGACAACCATTCCCAGCTCCATGGGCACGTCGATGCTGGTGGGTCTGCCCGCTTTCTGCCAGCCGGGCGCCAACACGTCCTTGCCGTATCGATCAATCACCGCTCAAGCCTATCGAGAGGTGACGGGACTCATCGAGAGGCGACGGGGCACATCAAGAGGTGACAGGGCACATCAAGAGGTGACAGGGTTCAGTCACCGGCAAGGAGCAGGTCGGTGATGATGCGATCGGCGACGAGACGTCCATCCAGGGTGAGCTGCAATCGTCCCCCGACGATCTCGCCCTGGCCTCGTTCGACGACCTGTCCGGCGAATCTGCGTTCGGCTGGGGTGAGCCGGGACAGTTCCAGCCCGTCGGCGAGTCTGAGCTGCAACAGGACGGTCTCCTCGTGGCGTTGCTCGTCGGTGAGACGTTCGCTTCCCTCGATGGGGAGCCGTCCTGCCATGAGTTCCTCGTGGTAGCGCCTGGGGTGCTTGACGTTCCACCACCGCACACCATTGACGTGGGAGTGTGCACCCGGCCCCGCGCCCCACCAGTCATGTCCGAGCCAGTAGCCCATGTTGTGTCTGCTGCGGTGATCGCGCCCGGCGCGGGGGCGAGCCCAGTTGGAGATCTCATAGTTGACGAATCCTGCCTCGGTGAGCACCTGCTCGGTGATGAGGTACTTGTCGGCCAGATCGTCCTCGTCGGTCATGGGCAGTTCGCCACGGCGTACCCGAGCCGCGAATCGGGTTCCCTCCTCGACGATGAGCGAGTAGGCGGACAGGTGGTCCACATCCGCCTCCAGGGCCGATTCGAGGCTGGCTCGCCACGAGTCGACGGATTCCCCGGGAGTGCCGAAGATGAGGTCGAGCGAGATGTCGTCGAATCCCACCTCACGGGCCAGACGCGCCATGTGCACCGCCCGTTGCGGGGTGTGGTGGCGATCCAGCAGGGCCAGGACGCGCTCGTCGGCGGACTGCATACCCATGGACAGTCGATTGACGCCCCCCTCGAGCAGCCCGTTGAGCACTTGGGCGTCCAAGGTTTCCGGATTGGCCTCGGTCGTCACCTCGGCATCCGGGCTCAGACCCCACAGATCGCGCACATGCCCAACGAGCTCACCCAGTTGCGAGGGGCGAAGCATGGTGGGGGTGCCCCCGCCGAAGAACACCGTGCTCACCGGGGGCATGCCTGCACCATGCCCATGTTCGTCAGCCTCGTACGTGTGTATTCCTCCCCGCGGCAGGTCAGACCCAATTCGCTGCATGCCGTGGGACAGATGTGCTGCTGCCAGGTCCAGCTCGCGGTGTGCCGCGGCGAGGTAGTCATCCACCGCAGTACTCCCCATCGACGAGAGTACATAGGTGTTGAAGTCGCAGTAGCCGCACCGACTCGAGCAGAACGGCACGTGCAGATAGACCCCCCACGGCTCGCTGACTGCGAGCTCGACGTCTTCTCCTCTGGCGGTTCCCGAGGATCCGCCAGCGTTGCCGGAGCGGAGATCAGCAGAATCACGGCGGGTTCCCGTCACCGGGGCTTCCCCCACCGCCTGCACCGAATCCGTCCGCACCGACGTCGTTGCCCTCTCGCGGGTCGCCGGGACGTCCGGCGCACGAGGCCCGTCATCAGGGCGGGCACACGCCTTGTCGCAGCCAGGATGTCCTCCCGGCAACTGCAACGGCTCTTCAGACATGACGTCTCCCAATCGACGGGGATGCACCCGTGGTATTTCTGCGTGTACGCAGCGACGATCCCACATCACGTGTCACCACGCGAGTTGACCAACACAAAATCCACACGGGTCGTGGAACATGTCGCGGCGCCATTCGGGTTACCCTGTGCACCATGAGCATTTCTCGACGTCATCTGCTGGGCGGAATAGCCGCAACCGCCGTCCTGTCCGCATGTGGATCCAACTCCGGTGGCGTCGACAATGGGTCGGCCAATGCCTCCAGCCGAACGAGCACGGCAAAACTCACCCAGTGGTACCACGAGTACGGTGAAAAGGGCGTCCGGGACGCCGTGCAGCGATACGCCGCCGACTACAAGAAGTCCGAGGTCTCCGTGAAGTGGAACCCGGGCGATGCCTACATGAAGCTGCTCTCGACGACGCTGCTGTCGGGATCGGGAGTGCCAGACGTCTTCGAGTCCGAGAACGGCGCCACCCTTGACATGATCCAGCAGGGCCAGGTCACCGATCTCACCGAGCTCATCGGCGATGACAAGGACAAGTTCTCCCCCCGCGTCCTGGATCGCATGACCTTGGACGGCAAGATCTACGCCATCCCGATGGCGGTGGACATGCAGATGCTGTACTACCGTCCGTCGCTACTGGAGAAGGCCAAGGTGTCGGCTCCCAAGACCTTTGCCGAACTCGCCGAGGCCGCCAAGGCCGTCAAGACCGACTCCATGGGAGGGTTCTTCGCCGGCAATGACGGTGGCCTCGGGGTGCTCGCCAACCAGATCATCTGGTCATCCGGCATGGAACAGCTCAACTCCGAACGCACCGACCTGGGCTTCCTGGAGAAGGAGTTCTTCGACGCCGTCACCGCATTCCGGGAGTTCTTCACCTCCGGCGCCCTGCTGCACAGCGCCTCCAAGGACTGGTTCGACGCCTCGCCATTCATCAACGAGGAGACCGCCATGCAATGGGGCGGCCTGTGGTCGCTCAACGACGTGAAGAAGAAATGGGGCGAGGACGTCGGCGCCGTCGCCTTCCCGGCATTCGGTTCCACCGGACGCCCGTCGGTGCCGTTCGGTGCTTTCGGTTCCTGCGTGGCAACAGTGGGTGCCAACAACGACGTCGAGGCGGCCAAGGCGTTCAACCGGTGGCTGTGGATCGATCAGACCGACAAGCAGGTTGACTTCGACGATTCCTATGGAACGCACGTGCCCGCCCGCACCGACCTGGTCTCCCAGGCCACCCAGATCTCCGAGGGTGTCGGCAAGCAGGCTGCCACCATGGTCGACGAATGCGGTCACGCCTCCGACCTGTTCTGGACCAGCGCCATTGCCGAGGCCTTCAACGCCGCCCTGACCAACGTCGTCAAGAAGGGTGCCGAGCCCAGGAAGGCCTTCGAACAGGTGCGCCGGACCGTGCGCACCGAGCTGGAGCGCGTCAAGAAGTGAGCCATCCTCTCGCAGCAAGCCAGAAGACGCACCCACAACGCGAGAGAACCTTGGGGGCCCGGCTGCGCGGTCGTCAGGGACGCAACCTGTGGTTCGGGTTGTTCATCGCACCATTTCTCACTGGTCTGATCGTCTTCGTCTACGTCCCGATCGGCTGGAGTGCCGTTCTGTCGTTCTTCGACGCCCGGGCCACCTTGCACCCGACGACATTCGTGGGGTGGCGCAACTACCGGTACCTGCTGACGGACCCCCTGTTCCGCGACTCACTGCTGGTGTTCACCGTCTTTGCCCTGTTCATCGTCCCGCTGACGTATCTCTGTTCCTTGGCGCTGGCCCTTGCGCTGGACAATGTCACCCGATTTCGGGCTTTCTTCCGCTCGGCATTCTTTCTTCCGGCAGCATGCTCCTACGTCGTCGCGGCGATGGTGTGGCGGCTGAGTTTCTTCAATGGTGCCCGGTTCGGGTTCGTCAACTCCATCCTGCACCGGTTCGGCGCCGATCAGATCAACTGGCTCGGCGGGCAGGGCTACTGGTACTGGATCGCTCTGGTCTCGCTGCGCCTGTGGCTGCAGGTGGGCTACTACATGATTCTGCTCATAGCTGGGCTCAATCGTATTTCGCCGAGCACCTATGAGGCTGCGGCCCTCGACGGGGCCGGACGGTGGCAGACCCTGCGTCACATCACCCTGCCGCAGTTGCGCGCCACCTCGGCAGCCGTCCTCATGCTGCTGCTCATTGGCGCCTTCCAGGCCTTCGACGAGTTCTACAACATGCTTGCCAGTGCCGGCACCTACCCACCGTATGCCCGTCCACCACTGGTGCACCTGTACTCGATCAGCGTTGGCGGGGCCCAGCAGGACCTGGGACTCGGTGGTGCCGGAACCGTCATCCTCACTGCCATCATCGTCGTGTTCGGAGTGCTCCAGAATCGTCTCACGGGAATGGGGAGGAGGATGTCATGAGCATGGTGCGTGGTCATCGTGGCAAGGGGCTGCACCTAGCGAAAATCGTCCTCCTGTTCCTTCTTGCGCTGCTGTTCCTCCTGCCGTTCTACGTCATCTTCCGCAATGCGTTCACCAGCGAGGAAGGTTTTGTCTCGGCCCAGTGGACGTGGATCCCGGACAATCTGCACATCAGTGTCCTCACCGAACTTTTCAACGATCCAGACCTGGATTTCGCCTCGGCCATGGTGCATTCTGCCGTGCAGTCGGTGGGCCAGACGGTGTTGACGATCCTGGTGAGCTTCATGGCCGGCTACGCGCTGGCCCGATTCGACAACAAGGTGACCGATGTCGTTGCCAAACTCACGGTGCTCACCCTCATGGTTCCCACCGCCGTCACCTTCGTGCCGAGTTTCATCATGACGAGTCAGCTGGGATGGATCGACTCCTATCGCGGGCTCATCATCCCCATGTCATTCTCCGCCTTTGCCACCTACCTCTTTCGCGCCAGCCTCATGGAATTTCCCCAGGAACTGGAGGAGGCCGCACTGTTGGATGGGGCAAATCCGTGGACGACGATGTGGCGTATCGTTGTACCCAATTGTCTGGGCATCATTGCCGCGGTGTCCACCATCACGTTCCTCGGCGCATGGAATGCCTTTCTGTGGCCACTGCTGGTGGCCCGTGACAACACCCACACCGTACAGCTGACCCTCAGCTCGTTCATGACGAGTCAGGGGGTGGACTACTCCCGACTGTTCGCCGGAGCCCTGGTGGCCGTCCTTCCGGTGGCCATCGTCTTCCTGTTCCTGCAACGTTTCCTCGTGCAGGGCATCGAGACCTCTGGCCTGGACTGACCCCACGGTCTGACCCCCCACCACGGTTCGGGAAGCTACACGCCCGTCCACCACCACACCGTTTCCGACACACAGCACCGACCGAACACATCGTGAGACCACCCACCCGGTTGAACCCATCACGCACACTGAAGACATGGAGACTGTTGACATGAGCACCTTGACGCCGCGTGAGCCTGCGCCGCCCTCGCGCATGCACAATGCCTTGTCCAGTGGGGCAACCATGCTGGGCATCGTCGCCATCATGTGGATCCTGGAGGGGATCGACGTCGTCCTGGGCAACAGCCTCGACAATCTGGGCATCCACGCCCACACCAGCGCCGGACTGTGGCAGATCTTCCTGGCACCGTGGCTGCACTACGGATGGGCACACCTCACCAGCAACTCCGTGCCGCTGTTCGTCCTGGGTTGGCTGGTCCTGGTGCGATCCAGGCGGGACTGGGCAATTTCCGCCGTCGTCATCATCATCTGCTCCGGGCTGGCAGCCTGGGCATTCAGCCCGCCGGGATCGATCACCCTGGGGGCCTCCGGGGTGGTCTTCGGATGGCTGGCGTTCCTGCTCGTCAAGGGCCTGTTCACGCACAAACTCAGTGACATCGTCATCGCGGTGATGGTCTTCCTGGTGTACGGATCGGTGTTGTGGGGAGTGCTTCCCGGCACGTCCGGGGTGTCGTGGCAGGGCCACATGGGTGGTGCCATCGGCGGTGTCGCCTCCGCCTCGCTGCTGCACCGCCATCGGGAGCCACCAGCGGTGACCAGCTCGTACCCCAACCCCTACCGATGAAATGCCGATGGCGCCTGTGAAGGGGGGACGGGTCAGGGGTGCGCAGCCATCCTCATGGATTTCTCTCGCGCCCCTCGAGTCAACACCTCATGGTCGACAGATCTGCGCACCGATGACATGGTCTGCCTCGCGCCCCCGAGCCACCGCCCCGCGCCCTTGGACCACCTCACACCCCTGGACCAACGCCTCAAGGGCATGGGCCAACCGCCTCATGGACACGCACCACGCATGTGTGGGCGGCCTCCTTGGGTGACGACGAATCACCGCGCATGACCCCCCCCACCCGCGTCATGGGCTCAAGGCCCATGACTTCAGCACCATGACTTCAGCCCCGGTGACCACAGAATCGGGATGCGACCACAGGACCGGGAGGTGGCCACGGTGAACGAGGTGGCCACGGGAACGGGGCGCGACACCTTGATCCCTTGGTCGGCGCGACAGCCGTGGTAACTTCACGAGGGTGAGTAGCCTGCCCTTCGTCTCCGACACCTTTGCCGCCGATCGGTGGCGTCAGATGGACGTCGACCTGACCGACATGACCTTTCACCGTCTCATCTCGCGTGGGGAGGTCGATGGTGCACCGGCAGGTGAGGACCTGCCCGTCACGCGGATCGCCTTCGACCGGCCCAGCCTGCGCAATGCCTTCCGCCCGCACACGGTTGACGAGCTCTACCGTTGCCTGGACATCGCACGGTGTTCTCCCGACGTGGCAGCCGTCATCCTCACCGCCAATGGCCCCTCCCCCAAGGACAGCGGGTACTCGTTCTGCTCGGGTGGCGACCAGCGCATTCGGGGGGCGGCTGGCTACCAGTACGAGACGACGCAGAGCTCCTCCGACGACGACCTGGCCACCTCGGCACGTCGGGAACGCATCGAGAAGGGCAGGCTCGGCCGGCTGCACATCCTCGAGGTGCAGCGGCTCATGCGCGCCACTCCCAAACCGATCATTGCCGCCATCCCCGGCTGGACCACCGGGGGCGGGCACTCCCTCATGGTGGTGGCCGACCTTGCCGTGGCGAGCCGGGAACATGCGCAGTTCAAGCAGGTCGACGCCAATGTGGGTTCCTTCGACGCAGGGTACGGATCGGCTCTGCTGGCCCGCCAGGTGGGTGACAAGCGCGCCCGTGAAATCTTCATGCTGGCGCAGACCTACGACGCCGAACAGGCCGAGAGCTGGGGCGTCATCAACCGTGCCGTGCCGCACGTCGACCTGGAGACCACAGCAATCGACTGGGGTCTCACGATCGCCGGGAAATCACCGCAGGCCATTCGGATGCTCAAGTATGCCTTCAACATGGTCGACGACGGCATCGCAGGCCAGCAGGCCTTCGCCGGTGAGGCCACCCGGCTGGCCTACATGACCGAGGAGGCCCAGGAGGGCCGGGACTCCTTCCTGGAACACCGCCCGGCGAACTGGTCGTCGTTCCCCTACTACTTCTGAGGTCCCCCACGTGCATCGACTGGAAGGACAGGCATCCCATGGGAATTGAGCTCACCGCTCGGGTACGAGCGATTCCGGTGGCTCGCACTGCCGAGGACGTCGCTTGGCTCGCCGGACGCCTGGAGAAGTTCTTCGCCGGCGCGACGAATGCCATCTACGCTCCGGTCGGAGGCGACGAGAATCCGGTGACCGTGTTGCAGGACGTCGAGGCCCGCACGGTGTGGATGCCCGAGGATGCCGGAGTCATCATGCGCACCTCCGGGTCAACGACCGGATCGGGACGACTCGTGGGTCTGTCGGCGGCTCAGATGCGCGCCTCCGCTGCTGCGACCGAGGCACGGCTGGGTGGACCGTGCAGCTGGGTGCTTGCCCTGGCCCCGCATCACATCGCTGGTCTGCAGGTCGTGGCCCGAGCCCTGCTCAGCGAACGTGAGGTCGTCACCTGCGAGGGCAGGGTGGATGCCGAATCCATCGTTGCGGCCATTGATCGGGCACATGCCGCCCATCCCGACGGCCGGGTGGCGGTCTCCCTGGTGCCCACCCAGCTCGCCAGGCTCCTCGCCGATGAGCAGGCGACGGCAGCCCTGGCTCGGTGCACCGCCGTGCTGCTGGGCGGCGCCGCGGCGTCGCAGGAGTTGTTGAGCCAGGCGGATGCCGCGGGTATCACCGTACTCACCACCTACGGCATGAGTGAGACGTGCGGAGGGTGCGTCTACGACGGCATGCCGCTGGAGGGAGTGCAGGTCGATCTCGCCGCGGACGGGCGGATCGGCATCCGTGGTCCGATGGTCATGAGCGGGTACCTTGACGAGGGGCCGGTGGGCGAACGGCTGATCACCAACGACCTGGGGCACTGGCAGGACGGTCGCCTCATCATCGACGGCCGTGCTGACGACGTCATCAACTCCGGAGCGCTGAAGATCCCGGCCGACGTGGTGGCCCGGGAGATCATGGCCACCGGCATGGTGCGTGAGGCAGTCGTCGTCGGAGTCGACGACCGCACCTGGGGCCAGCTGGTGTGCGCCGTCGTCGTACCGGGCCGTGGCTGGAAGGGTCCGGAGGAATTACGTGACCTGGTGGGACGCCGCATTGGCCGGGTCCGCTCCCCCCGCGCCGTCGTTGAGGCAGACGACCTGCCCATGCTGGCCTCCGGCAAGGTCGATCGCAAGGCTGCAACCCTGCTCGCCCAGCAGCGGACGGCCGCGGGAATGGCCTGGTTGGCCACCTCGAACGAGAACGACTCCGCCCCTGCCGACACACGATGAGGTATCACATGACCGTTCTGCCCTGTTCCGACGGAATCACCGCACTGCCGGGTGCGCAATGGCTGGCGGAGGTGTTGGCTTGGGTTCCCGATGGTGTCGATCCGTGGGTGTGGTTGGCCCCGGACGAGGACGACGCCCCGGCCATGGTGGCCTGGTACGAGCAGCACCGCTTCACCGCGCGCGGCGAGAATGGGATCGAGCAGGCTTGGCGGCAGATGGTCGACTGGGCCCGGGAGCAGCCCGAGGGCACATGCCCCATTGCGATTGGTTCCTTTCCCTTCGATCGGTCAGACGCCGGATTTCTCGTCGTTCCGCAGGTACTCATCATGCGTCGTCATGTGGGCGCCCCGACTGAGGTCTTCGGAGCCGAGGAACCGTTGACACGCGCCAGGACGTGCTGGCCACAAGACGACAGTCACATTGCGGCGCGGCCTGTCGACGGCAACCTCGAGATCGATGAGCAGAGCAGCGACGTTTCGTCACTGTGTAGCGACGCCGCAGATACGGGTGGACACATCGTCACGTCCACACCAGTGATCACCGAGGAGGAGTGGACGACGACCGTCCATCGTGCGGTCGACGAACTCACCTCCGATCGGGGACTGCAGAAGGTCGTCCTGGCTGGGGCGCAGGACCTCACCAGTGACGTGCCCATGAATCGCGCACACGTGACCGCAGCCCTGGCAAGGCGTTTCCCGGGATGCTGGACCTACAGCGCCGACGGTCTGGTGGGCGCCACCCCGGAGCTGCTCGTCGACTGCAGGGACGGCCTGTTCCGTTCCCGGGTGCTTGCCGGAACGCGCAAACCCGAATGGGCCGACGAGCTGCTCGATGACCCGAAGGAACAGCATGAGCACGAACTCGCAGTGACTTCGGTACTGGACAAGCTGGCTGACGCGGGGGTCGACACGCCTGCGGTTCATGGACCGTTCCAGCTGCGACTGACCAACGTCGTGCACCTGGCAACCGACATCACCGCGCACGTCGACGGGTCGAATGCCGCCCGGATCGTTAACGCCATGCACCCCACTGCCGCGGTGTGTGGTGCGCCCCGGAGCCAAGCTCGTGAACTCATTACCGAGGTGGAGACGTTGGATCGCGGACGTTTTGCCGGGCCCGTGGGGTGGATGGACACCACCGGAGCAGGCCAGTGGGCCCTGGCGCTACGCTGCGGACAGTTCAGCACGGATTCTCGTCAAGTTCGTCTCTTTGCCGGGGCAGGCATCATGCCCACCTCGGACCCGCACCATGAGTGGATCGAGATCGGGGCGAAGATGCAGGCCTTCTCCTCCGTCCTGGAGACCCAGCACTGAGAATCAAGGAGATCTGGCCCACGACTGTCAGCTCGCCCAAGACGATCAGAAACCTTCTGCACTCACTCTCGATTTTGAAGGTGTAGTCAGGTTTTCGAGTCCGCTCACGTCACTTCGCAGTAATCAGCTGACAGGATCCAGCTCACTCAATCAATGAGACATTGAACCACGTGTTCGGGAAGACAGGCCGAGAGATATGCACGATCGTGCAATGGAGAAGGGAAGACACTGCACATAATATGTGGTCTTCCGTATTCACCATCACCACCCACGGATACATATAGCCTTCTCACAGATCTCATCGTCGAGACAGAAAGTGACCCATGAAACTCACCACAGCTCTTCGCACCATCACCATTGCCGCAAGCACCGCGGCCATCGGCCTGGTTCCCACGGCCGGGGCGCAGGCCCACGCTGCACCGGCGTCCGACGCGCAGGCCCACGCTGCACCGGCAGCCGATACCCCCGGCTACTCCGGCTACACACCCGAGGAGGCCGCGTTCCTCAAGACCGTCGAGGTCAAGGGCAGCCCGGGCGGCGTACCTTCCGGTAGCGACGGTCCTATCCAGCGTATTTTCTACACTGCCTCTTCCTATGCGACATCACACCCTGGCACGAACCCGCCTGGTGCCAACAACTTCAGCTGCAAACCAAAGAAGGGGCAGAATCCCGTCGTTCTGCTTCCCGGCACAAAATCCGATGGTTATGTGTCCTGGTCGATGTACACTCCACAATTGCGTGCTCGCGGCTACTGCCCCTTTGTTGCGAACTTCAACGGCCTGCCCTGGCTGTCGAGTTTCGCCTACACCGGTGACATCCGCACCTCCGCCAAGGCCACCTCGATCTTCATCGATCGCGTGCTGCGCGAAACCGGCGCCAAGAAGGTCGACATCATCGGCTATTCCCAAGGAGGCGGGCCGCTGCCGAACTACTACATCCAGAAACTTGGCGGCGACAAGAAGGTCGACAAGCTGATCGGCATCGCCCCCGCCAACCACGGCGTCGGCGGCCCCATCATCGCCAAATGGATCAACGAAGCCCTCCCCGATGAAACCCACACCTCGATCGAGGATGCCGCCAAATCCGTCCATATGGCTTCCTACCCCCAGCAGCTGGCCTCCTCACAGCTCATGAAGGAGCTGTACCACAGCGGCAAGGTCACTCGCCCAGGCGTGAAGTACATCAACATCGAGGGCAAATACGACTACGTCGTGGCCCCCTACACCAACGCGTTCATCCGGGAACCCGGCGTGAAGAACATCACCGTCCAGGACACCTGCCCACAGGACCACGCAACCCACGTCAACTTCCCCTACGACACCAACGTGGCCCAGATGGTATTCAACGCACTCGACCCCGACAACACCAAGCCGGTCAAGTGCAAGCCACAGCCCTTCATCGGCTGATTCTCCTCAACCATAACCATTTCTCTGCTGTGGGGTCCTCAATGCCGAGGACCCCACAGTTAATCGCACACCTACTGCCTGTATCAATCCGCAGGCATGAGGAATGAAGTCTCTAGTACCAAGGTGACGGCTTAGTTCAGAGCCTCTTGCTCAACCAGTTCAACGCCTCTTTAATATTGAAATGTATGGCAGCTTGAAACTGTCGAATTACGATCATATCGAACAAGGATTAGGAAATTGATACCCGGAACCAGACTCTGAAACCAAGACATATTGAAATTCCTGCAGCACATCTGGTGGCCTCGGAGTGATCTGCCCATTTCTTCCATGGCTACAGTGCAGGGACGACCGCTGTCACATCTGACCCAAGTCCCCTGGAAATAACTCCGTGTACACAACAGCAACGTCTTGAACCACATCGCGGGAACCACCAGAGAAAAGATCCGGACTATCTCGCGTGTGAGACGCATCTGCCACAAAGGCCACTACAGACACTGGATCATTCCCCCAAGCGCTCCATCGACTACATACGACACTCGCTGTCTGGAATCTCGCCTGCTGAATTATCCTTCACCAACTTGTCACTTGATTACATTGTGGCTCAGTGGCACGAATTGGAGAATAAACATTCCCATGACGATCGGAAGGCCCCCGCTCATGCGGGGGCCTTCTCTCCTGTTCGCGTCACAATCGTGACGTCATGAACGCTTCACCAAGAAGTGACTCACTTGTTGTGGTTGTTGATCCAGTCAACGGTGATCTTGATGGGCTCGTTCTTGATGGGCTCGTTGTAGATCTCGTGCATGAGACCGGTCCACAGGTAGGAGGTCTTGTCCTTCGAACTGATGGCATTGAGCCAGTTGTCGTCGAGGTACGGAGGCATGAGGCCGTCAGCCTCACCGTGCATGATCAGAGTCGGTTCCTTGAAGGTGGGTGCGTTGAAGGCGTTGTAGAGCTGGCCAACGGCCATCTGCTGAATCATGCCCGGAGTCATGAACTTGTTGATGAGCGGATCGTACTTGTAGTCATCGGCAACTGCACGGTCGGTGCACACGCCCTTGCCCGGAGCAAGGTTGTAGACCTTGGGAGCAACACTGGTGATCGGCGACGGAGCAGTGAAGTTGCCCGGGTCTTTCAGAGCGAGAGGCAGAAGCTTGGACTGGTAACTCGTGACCTGCTGCAGGGGCAGCTTCGTGGTCGGGTTCGGCTTGGCCTTCTTCTCTGCCGCGGTGAGGTTCGGAGAGGTGATTCGCTCTGCCTTCTGTGAGTTCTTCTCAGTGGTGGGGTTGATGAAGATGCCACCACCGGTGGAGACGATGCCCTGGACGTCACCAGGGTACTTGATGCCGTAGGACTGCACAGCCATAGCACCCAAGGAATGCCCGACGAGGAAGACGTTCTGGCCCGGGTTCTCCTTCTTGGCCATGTGGACGAGTGTGTGGATGTCGCCAACGAAATTGTGCCAGTCGTCAATGTGACCACGCGGGATGGTGTTGTTGACGTAGGGGTTGGCGCTCTTGCCGTGACCACGGTTGTCAATGCGGTAGACGGTGTAGCCCGCCTCATTGAGTTTCTTGGTGATGTAGTCGTAACGGCTGTGATGCTCGGTGGCACCGTGGACGACGACAACGACGCCCTTGGCGTTCTCGACGGCGTTGGTCTCCTCGAAGAGCATCGTGCCGTATTTGTCCTGCGACGTGATGTAGCGCGTGGTCGTGGTGACCTTCGGTGCAGCGGCCTTGGCGACGGCAACCGGGGCGTCAGTAGTCGGAGCAGCCTGGGCGGGGGCCGTGAGGCCGGTGACCGCCATTCCAGCAGCAGCGACAACGGCCAACGCGTTGCGTGCCACATGAGTCTTCTTTGACATGTATTTTCCTCCTTGGCTTCATTCCACACACAGTGCTGTGGAACATAAATACCTTGCAGAGCTCTAGAGCATTCTCGTCTGTCTGGGATTGCACATATCAGGTCGCGCAACTCGTGGTGATCTCTTGTCGATGAGACACGTCAACTTTCACCGTCAGAAATCTGTTGCACGCCTGAGAGAGACCGGCACCGCTGTCAGTGCACCAGCGTCCTGCGGGAGCACCGCGTCATCAAGTGTTCTGCGATGCCGGTCTCGTTCAGATCTCGTTCACCCCTGATCGAGATCGTTGTTCATCGGCTCACTTGTCGTGGTTGTCGATCCAGTCGACGACCATGTCGATGGGCTGATCCTTGACGGGCTCATTGAAGACCTCGTGCATGAGACCGCTCCACACGTATGCGGTCTTGTCGTTGGAGCTAATGGCGTTCTGCCAGTTGACGTCGTAGTACGGCGGAACGAGACCATCGGACTGGCCGTGCATGATGAGTGTCGGGGTCTTGAAGTCGTGTGCGTTGATCGAGTTGTAGACTTGGGCCACGCCCATCTGCTCGATCATGCCCGCAGTGAGATCCTTGTTGTTCAGCGGATCGGCCACGTAGTCGTCAACGACGGCCTGGTCGGTGCACACACCGCCACTGAACGGGTTCTTGATGTGGATGGCCTGCGAGGCTGCCGTGACGGAGGGGGCGGTGAAGTTTCGACGGTTCTTCAGGGCCTTCGGCAGGAGCTTGCTCTGGTAGCTGGTCAGAGCGGGCAGCGGAATGTTCTCGGTCTTGGCCGGCTTGGCGTTGCGCTCAGCCTCGGTCAGGTTGTCCGCGACGATCGTCTGCGGGAACTGGGTGCTCTTGCCCCACGGGTTCATGAAGATGCCACCGCCATTGGAAACGATGCCGTCAACGTCACCGTACTCGATGCCGTAGGACTGCACGGCAAAGGCACCCATCGAGTGACCGATGAGGAAGCTCTTCTTACCCGGGTTCTCACTCTTGGCAATCCCCACCAACTGATGGACATCGGCAATGAGACTGTGCCAGTTGTCGATGTGAGCGCGCGGCACGGCGTTCTTGACGTACGGAGCAGCACTACGACCATGCCCACGATGATCAAGACGGTAGACGGTGTACCCAGCATCATTGAGACGCTTGGTGATGTAGTCATAACGCCCCTGATGCTCAGCAGCACCATGAACGATCACAACAACACCCTTGGCATTGGCAACAGCGTTCTTCTTGGTGAAGATCTTGGTGCCATACTTGTCAGTCGACGTCATGTACTTCGTCGTGACAGTGACCTGGTTCTCGACAGCCTGCTGTGCGATCGACGGCTGAGCAGGAGAGTCGGATGCCGAGGCCATGGTGCCGGTGGTGGCAATTCCTCCGAATGCCAAGCTGGCGGCGGCTACGGCAGCGAGGGTGCGCTTCTTCACATCAGTCTTCATTGACATGTATTTCCTTCCTTGGCCTCGTCCCACCCTGTTGTGGGGCTCGGTTACCGTTACTGACATCCAAGGAGTTCTCGAACTTGAGAGCAAGACGTTTTCAAATAATTGACCATCTGCTTATGGTCGAACCATTTTTCATGAACAAACGTCAACCATGCCCGTGGTCTCCCATCACACTGTTGGCAGGCGCACCTCAACGAGGCTGGTACCCCGGAAAGACCTACCGAGAACGTCGTCCATCACCATGCAGGGATCTGGGGCCAGACCGTCGGAACTGGTCGACGTGAGGTCGACGGTGGTGCATGGAACCCCCACCGCCTGGGCAAAAGCAGTGACATTGAGATCCTGTGGGGTGAGGAAGAATCGTTGCAGCATCGGCCGAGGCGCTCGGGCATGCTCCAACCCGGCGAAGATCGCTCCTCCGTGGTCGTCGAGGACGATGACCTGAAGGTCCAGTGGCTCCTGGCCTGCAGCCTGCAGCAGGGCCATGGCATCGTGTGCGAAGGTCAGGTCGCCCAGGACGACGCGCACTGGTCTGCCGGTGCCCATCGCAATCCCCATGGCGGTGCTCATGGTTCCATCGATCCCGGCAAGGCCCCGGTTGGCATACGCCTGCGCAGGGATGGCAGCAGAGGCAGCATGTCTGTCGAAACTTCGAATGACGTCGGAGGCACCGATGACCAAGGCAGGGGCGGACTCCTGGGCAGACACCTGCCAGATGGTTGCGCAGACGGACTGCTTGATGCTCGGGGAGACACCTTCTCGATCAGCTCGCTTCCACCGCTCCACCCACGTCTCGTCACGCTCAGGGATGTCGAGCTGCACGGGCAGATGAACGGCGCGGGCGACACCGGCGACATCCGTCCACCGCGCACGATCGGTGAGCACGGTGATTCCTGGACCGGTCAGGAGACGAGACACCGGCCGGGAGAGAGTCGGGTGCCCCAGCACGAGCACCCCCTCCACCTCTGAGGCCAACGGCCCGGTGAGGAGGGTCTGGTAGTCGGTGAGGGCATTGTCACCGCACCGAGCCTGCGAGGTGGGTTCGGCGAGCAGCGGCCACCCACCCTCCTCGGCAAGTTCTCGCGCCCGGGGGCCGGCTCCGTCACCGGCGACAACGACGGTGTGCACCGGCATGGTCAATGGGACAGCTGGGCGCAGCGGTGGTGGTTCAAGGACGGCTCGGGGTGACTCGGCATCGTGGGAGGGCTGCCACGGGGAATCTGGCACCAGGGGGTCGTCAAAACTGACGTTGAGATGCACTGGGCCAGGATCATCGGTGAGGGTGCCTCGCGCCGCACTCACAGCGCGCAGCACCACCGCGTCCAGCCGATCATCGGCCGGGAAGCCCGCCGGTACACTGAGCTGCCACCTGGGTGCCGGGCCGAAAATGCCGGTCTGCACCGTTGTCTGGTTGGCCCCGGTGTGCCACATCTGTGCCGGACGATCCGCCGAGATGACGATCATCGGCACTCCCGCCGCATCGGCCTCGGCAACCGCAGGATGCAGATTGGCCACCGCCGTGCCAGACGTGGTGACGACGGCAGCGGGCCGACCGACCTTGCCCAACCCCAGAGCCACGAATCCAGCGGATCGCTCGTCCAGACGCACCGTGAGGTGCAGCATGCCTGCCTCGTCAGCGGCTGCAAGGGCATAGGAGAGTGGGGCATCACGCGATCCGGGGCAGACGATGACGTCGGTGACGCCATGGGCCACCAGGGCCGAGACGATTCTGCGAGCGACGTCGGTTGAACTCACCGAGGACTCCTTTCACACATGCAGCCACGTGAACCCCACCCAGCACCTCCCCGGTGGGGCAGCACCACGGTATCCGTCTTTCGCAGGGTCCGGTTCACGAGCAGCGCTGGACGAGGCGCATTCTGCAGCTGCCTGTTTCCGACGTACGTCAACCACCTGGCCCCGGTGGGGCTAGGCACGACCCGACTCGCTGCGCAGGACGGCGATCGTGGCGTCGAGACGTTGTGCCCAGCGGCGTCGGAGGTCCGCACCGGCATCCCCGACGCGAGCACTGTCAGCGCGTCCACTGGCATCGTGCGCGTCATCGGCGCACATACCGTCGGTCTGTGCTGTCGGGCCATCGGTCCATGCCGTCGGGCTCACCTCGACGTGTCCCACCGGCAGCGTCCCGTCACGAGGAAGGAGCGAGGGGGTGGCGAGGTCACCGTCGAACAGGCGTACCGTGCCGAGTCCGCAGGCGTGGTCGAGCCGCTCCACCTGCCCGGCCAGCTGAGTCGCCATGCCGATCCCGATGCTCGTGTCCAGGGCCGAGGAGACGACTGCGGGCAGCCCAGCCTGCTCAACGATCCGTGTCGCGCGACGCACCCCACCCAGGGGTTGCACCTTGACGATGAGGATGTCGGCTGCCTGAGCCCTCGCCACGGCCAGCGGGTCCTCGGCCCGGCGAACCGACTCGTCGGCGGCGATGGGCACCTCGACCGAACGACGTACCTGGGCGAGTTCTGGGACGCTCGAGCATGGCTGTTCGACGTACTCCAGCCCTCCCGCTGCTCGATCGAGCTCATCGATGGCGCGTCTGGCCTGCTCGACGTCCCAACTCGCGTTCGCATCCACCCGAATCTGCCCCGATCCGATCGCGTCACGCACCGCCTCGAGACGGGCACAGTCCTCGGCCAGTGAGGTGCCGGGATCGGCGACCTTCACCTTGGCGGTCCGACACCCCGAATCGGTGACGATCTGCCAGGCACGCTGCGGACTCGTCACCGGGACCGTGACGTTGACACAGACCTTCTCACGCCTGGGAGGCGGCATCGGCACCGTTGCCGCCTCCACACCGGCACGCAACCAGGTCGAGGACTCCTGAGCGTCGTAGTCCCAGAAAGGCGACCACTCCCCCCATCCAGCCGGACCGTGCAGCACCATGCCTTCCCGCACCAGAATCCGACGGAACCTCATGGTGAGCGGCACCGACCACACACCGAGTTCATCGATTCCCCGGTCTGCGAGCCAGCCCGGGACAGGTAGGTGATACAGCTGCAGAGTCACTTCTTCTCAGACCCCTCACCGGTACGCAGTGCAGCGACGAAAGCCTCCTGGGGCACCTCGACCGAGCCCACCATCTTCATGCGTTTCTTGCCGGCCTTCTGCTTCTCCAGGAGTTTGCGTTTGCGCGAGATGTCACCGCCGTAGCACTTGGCGAGAACGTCCTTGCGCACGGCTCGGATGGTCTCCCGGGCAATGACGTGGGATCCGATGGCGGCCTGGATGGGCACCTCGAACTGCTGACGCGGAATGAGCTCCTTGAGCTTGCTGGCCATGGCCACGCCGTAGGAATAGGCCTTGTCACGATGGACGATCGAACTGAACGCGTCCACCGGATCCCCATTGAGCAGGATGTCCACCTTGACCAGGTCGGAGGACTCCTCACCGACCTCGTGATAGTCGAGGGAGGCGTACCCCTTGGTGCGCGACTTGAGCTGGTCGAAGAAGTCGAAGACGATCTCCGAGAGCGGCAACCGGTAACGGATCTCGATACGGTCGCTGGAGAGGTACTGCAATCCCTGCTGCACCCCACGTCGCTGCTGGCACAGCTCCAGGATGGCGCCGATGAACTCCGCAGGAGACAGGATGGTGGCGTCCACCATGGGCTCGTGGACCTCGGCGATCCTGCCCTCGGTGGGGTACTCCGAGGGATTGGTGACGACGACGTCCGAACCGTCCTCCAGGACGACGTGGTAGACGACCGACGGGGCGGTACTGATGAGGTTGAGGTTGAACTCACGCTCCAGACGCTCCCGCACGATCTCCATGTGCAGCAGTCCGAGGAAACCGACCCGGAAACCGAATCCCAGAGCGGTCGAGGTCTCCGGCTCGTAGACCAGGGCGGCATCATTGAGCTGGAGCTTGTCCAGGGCATCACGCAGGTCGGGAAAGTCCTTGGCGTCGATGGGGAACAGCCCAGAATACACCATGGGCCGCGGATGCTGGTAGCCGCCCAGATCCTCGGCAGCGGGCTCCGTGGCCAAGGTGACGGTGTCACCCACCCGGGACTGACGCACATCCTTCACGCCGGTGATGAGATAGCCCACCTCCCCAGCACCCAGGCCCTTGGCCGGTGTCATTTCAGGGGAGATGACACCAATCTCCAACACCTCGTGGGTGGCACGGGTGCTCATCATGAGGATCTTGGTGCGGGCCGAGAGCTGACCGTCGACAACGCGCACATAGGTGACGACACCCCGATAGGTGTCGTAGACCGAGTCGAAGATGAGGGCGCGGGCCGGGACGTCGGGCTCACCCTCCGGACCGGGAACCACCTCGACGATCCGATTGAGGAGTTCACGGACGCCGTCCCCGGTCTTGGCCGAGACACGCAGCACGTCGTCGGGATCACACCCGATGATGCCGGCGATCTCCTCGGCATGCTTGTCGGGCTCGGCGCCGGGCAGGTCGATCTTGTTGAGGACCGGGATGATCTCCAGATCAGCCTCGAGAGCCAGGTACAGGTTGGCCAGGGTCTGGGCCTCGATGCCCTGGGCCGCGTCGACGAGCAGGATGGCACCTTCGCAGGCCTGCAGGGAACGGGACACCTCGTAGGTGAAGTCCACGTGCCCGGGGGTGTCGATCATGTTGAGCACGTAGCTGGCGCCGTCCACCTGCCACGGCATGCGCACCGCCTGGGACTTGATGGTGATGCCGCGTTCCCGCTCGATGTCCATCCGGTCGAGATACTGGGCGCGGGCATCACGTTCGGCCAGTACCCCCGTGATCTGCAGCATGCGATCGGCCAAGGTCGACTTGCCGTGGTCGATGTGCGCAATGATGCAGAAGTTACGGATGAGCGACTGCTCGGTACTGCCAGGCTGCGGCGTGGACGCTGACATCTGCTCCCTTTGACGATTCTGGACGGCATGGGTGGTGTGCACCGGCAGTGCTCCACCACGACGGATCGCGCTGGTCACGAGGCAACCCGTCATGACAGTCTCTCACGTCACGATGCCTCACGTGACGGACTGGTCCTCAGACCCAGGTCACGCAGCATCCACCGCGATTTGAGGCACGGGGCGGCAAACTGGTAGTCTTGCCTCTCGCGTCTGTGCAAGCCATCATTGCGCCTGCGCACGTCGCCATCAATCATATCGTCATCTCGAGAAAACAGAGGCTGCCCAGTGCCCAACATCAAGTCGCAGGTCAAGCGCGTGAAGACCAACGAGAAGGCTCGCCAGCGCAACAAGGCCGTCAAGTCTGCCCTGCGCACCCACGTGCGCAACTTCCGTCGCGCTGCCGAGGCCGGTGACGCCGAGAAGGCAACCCAGTACGCCAAACTGGCCAACCGTCAGCTCGACAAGGCGGTCTCCAAGGGCGTCATCCACAAGAACCAGGCCAAGAACCGCAAGTCGTCGATCTCCAAGAAGCTCAACAAGCTCGCCTGAGTCTCTTTCTCCGAACTCATCCTCGTGGGTGAGTATCTCACTCCAGCACAGCGCCTTGACCCACTGGGTGGTTGGGGCGCTTTTGCTCGTGCGGTTCCACGTTTCTGATCCTGAGGACGCAGAACAGTGTGACGGGGCGTGGGCAGCCACCATTGGCAGTGCGAATCGCACTCGTGAGCTCCGGAGCACCGGGGAGCGCGACACGGCCAGTCCCTCACTGGGCGTCAGCGGCCCACCCGGGCCTGTTCCACCTCGAGCACCATGGCCTCCAGCGCGTAGTGTGCATCCACGGCTGCTCCCTTGACAGCGGCATCGGCCTGCACGACGTGGCGTAGGGCCCGTGCCACCGCGGCGGAGTCCCAGTGCCGGCGCTGCGCCTCCAGATCCTTGATCTTCCACGGCGGCACACCGATGACGGCGGCGATCTCGGTGTTGGCCATCCTGCGTGTCCGCGCATCGAGGTAGCGCCCCAGGTTGCGCAGGCTGCCTGCCATCACGGTCGTGATGTACGTCGGTGACACCCCGGAGTCCAGGGCCCAGCGCAGATCTTCCAGCGCCTTGTCGACGTGGCCTGCCATGATCGCATCGGCGACGGCATAGGAGGTCACCTCGGCGCGTCCCCCGAAGTAGATGGACACCTGTTGGGAGTCGACGTGACCGTCGCTGTCGTCGGCCAGCTGCTGCACGGCTGCTGCCAAGGTACGAAGATCGTTGCCCAGGGCACGATGCAGGGAGTCGATGGCCGCACGATCCATTCTGAGTCTCGCACCACGTGCCTCATGGGCGATGAAATCGGGAATCTTCCACGGCTTCACCTGATCGGCCTTGACGGTCGTCACCTTGGCCTTGCGCAGTTTGTTGAGCAGACCTCTGCCCTTGTTGCCGCCCGGATGATCCATGATGAGGCACAGGTCATCGGACGGTTGCGCAGCCACGGATGCGACGAGATCGAAGAGGTCCTTGTCCACCTCGCTCAAGGCGTGGACGACGACGATCGTCGTCTGTGCGAACAACGATCCGCCAGTGGCCTCGGTGAAGGCCCCGACGTCCATCCCAGCACCGTCGAGTTCGATGAGCTCGGCATCGGGGGCCTGCCGACGGGCGTCGCGGACCCTGGTGGTGACTGCCCGTTCCCGCAACAGCTGTTCTGGGCCAACAACCAGCAACGACGTCCCAAAGACCGATCCACTCACGTGTTCATCATCTCATCTGGCGAGCAGTTCAGTGCGTACGCAGCCAGGAGGATCGGCGCTGCAGCAACTCGACGGGGGCAGATTCGTTGCGCGGGCCGGGAATCTCCCGATACAGCTGGGCCCAGGCAGCCTGCGGGGTGAGGCTGTGGGATCGTCCGAACTCCAGCAGTTGGCTGGCGATCATACGGCGGAGTTCCTTGGGATCGTCGATCTCGTCGAAGGCCGAGCCGCCGAGTCGCTGCACCTCGATGAGTTCCTCCCGACGGGTCTGACGCTCCTGGGCCTCGTGGACTGCCCGGGCCGCACGTCGCTGCTGGGCAACCTTCTTGGCCTGTTCGGCGCGGGTCTTCTCGTCTCGAGCCAACAGGGCGCGTTCCTGGGCCGGAGTGAGCAGACCGTCCAGGGAGAACAACCCATCGTCACCCGAGTCCCCCGTCGTGGGGGCATAGGTGTCGATGACCTCTCCGAGGATTGCGTCCGAGGCCACTGCGCGCCATCCTCGGGACTCGCCGTCGGGCTCGGTACGCGTACGGTTGGCCTCCTCCAGCTCATCGCCTTCCTGGGGCGGTCCTATGACGTGGTCACGCTGCTCCTCCATCTGGGAGGCCAGGGCGGTGAGTCTGCTCACCGCGGGCAGGAACACGGTCGCGCGTTCCCGGCGATTGCGGGCACGCACCACTCGCCCCACCATCTGGGCGAAGAACAGTGGGGTGGATGCCGTCGTGGAGTAGATGAGCACGGCGGCATCGGGAACATCGACGCCCTCGGTGATGAGACGCACACAAACGGCACATATCGCATCGGGGTTGTCGCGGTACTCGGCGAGCTTGCGCGAGGAGGCGGCATCCTCGCTGAGGATCACCGACGCAGTATTGCCGGTGACGTGCTTCCACACCTCGGCGTATTCCTTGGCGACCTTCTGGTTGGAGGCTGGGATGAGTACCTTGGCGTGTGGGATCCGGTTGGACTCACGCAGGTGGTTGACCCGTGCCCAGGCCGATGCCATGACGTGGGCGATCCACTCACCGTCGGGGTCCAGGGCGGTACGCCACGCCATGTCCTCATTGGTTCTGGTGAGCTCGGAATCACCCAGGATTGCCGTGTGCTCCTCACCCTCGGTGTCGGTCCAGGTGGATCGCCCGGAATAGGTGGCGAAGGTCACCGGTCGCACCACCCCGTCACGCAGGGCCTGTTCGTAACCGTAGGAGTAGTCGGAGACCGATTCGTAGACGCCGTCTCCCACCTCCTCGTAGCGCACATGGGCGATGTGCGCCTCATCGGAACGAAACGGTGTTCCGGTGACCCCGAGGCGGCGGCGAGCTCCGGTGAAGGCGTCGAGGACGGCCGAGCCCCAGCTCATGACATCGCCGGCATGGTGGATCTCGTCGAAGATCACAAGGGTGCGTTGGGAGGTGGCTCGGCCGGCGTGCAGACCTGGATTCTGAGCCACCTGGGCATAGGTGACGACGCAGCCGTGTGCGTCGGAAGGCAGTCGTTCGGAATTGGGGGTGTCCCGCAGGTCGAACCCGAGCGCACGCGCCGCCAGGATCCACTGGGAGCGCAGATGGTCGGTCGGGCACACGACGATGACGCGATTGATGACGTGGTCCTGCCACAGATGGGCAGCTACCGCCAAGGTGAATGTCGTCTTTCCGGCACCAGGGGTGGCACACACCAACCAGTCGGACGGGTTGGCGGCGATGTACTCATCCAGTGCCTCGCGCTGCCAGGTCCGTAGCCTGATGGGCATTCTGGGACCCTTGGTCGAAAAACGTGACGCCACCTGCTCCCCCTTCATCGGCACAACTCGCCACCCACGGGCACCCACTGACCAAGTCCATCAACCGGCCCTCGATCATTCGGACACCGCTGCGCCTGGGCCAGGCTGCCGCCCGGACCACATTCGATCTGGCTTCCCGTGGGAAGAACGCGGCGAGAATCACCGGCCGTCCACAGTAGCAGGCCAGGCCGGCAGAACGTGGGGCAGAACGTCGCCACACTGAAACCCGCCACTCTCATCCCATCGCACCGTGTGTGTCGCGTGTCACCAGGGAATCACCACTGCTGTGTATCGCGATCGACCCGTCCCGATCGGTGCGCATGGTCTGCATGCCCAATTCGCGGGCAAGGTTGAGGGCTTTCGCGGAGGGATGACCGTAGGAGTTGTCGAGTCCTGCCGAGGCCACGGCAAGGCGGGCGCCAGTCGCGGTCCAGAACCGACGATCCTGTCGTGCCGAACCATGATGTGGCATGACGAGCACGTCGCAACCCAGATCAGGGTGTCGTCGCATCGCCGCCTGTTGACCGCCTGGTTCGATGTCGCCGGTCACCAACGCTCGCAGCCCACCGCTGCTGGCGCGGACCAGCACCGAGGAGTCGTTCTCCTTGCTGGACTCCCCCGAGCCAGCCTCCTCCGCCTCGATGAGTGGGGAATCGAGAATCTCGACCGTGGCCTCCCCCACCGTGCGGATCTCTCCGGGGGCAGCATGGCTCACCTCGATACCGTGCTCGGACATGTGGTTCTGCAGCTCCTTCGCAGTGGTGACCGGTGAGTCGAGATCAGAGACAATGGCCTGGTTGACGCCGAACCCGGTGAGGACGGCATCAATGCCCCCGACGTGATCTGCATGGTAGTGGCTCAGGACGATCAGCGGAATCTGGTTGACGTGCAGGTCCGCGACGCAGTCGTGCAGGGGCTGGGGCTCTGGCCCCGCGTCGATGAGCACGGCAGTATTGTGTCCGGCGTTGACCAAGGTGGCGCTGCCCTGACCCACGTCGCACACGACGACCTGCCATTCGCCGGGCCATCCTGGCACCGGGGGCCGGATGATCGATGCCAGGACGAATCCGATGAGGGTGAGGATCGTGGCCCACCATCGTCGAAGCACCCACGGAGTGATCCAGGCCAACCCCAGACAGATGCCGGCCAGGACGCCGAGCGCAAGTGGGGTGACCGGCCACTGCAGTTGCCCGGCTGGGGCGGTGGCCCCCACATGGGCGATCCACAGCACCGGCTGGACGCACCACCCGGCCAACCATCCCGCGGGGACCCCCAGCGGAACCCACAGGCTGGCGGCAATGGCAGCGCTCATTCCCAGGATCGTTGCCGGCCCCACGAATGGAGCCGCAGCGAGGTTGGCGAGCAGCCCGGTGACACTGACGCTGTGTGACAGGGAGGTGACGAGGGGCTGAGTCGCAAGTTGTGCCGCCCAGGGGACGACCAGCGCCATGGCGACAGGTTGTGTGGCCCACTGCATGACCTTGACCCATCGCGTGGACCACCACAGGATCCCTGCCGTTGCCGCCACCGACAGCCAGAATCCGATGGAGCGCACCAACCAAGGATCGGCGAAGGCGAGAATCGTCATGGCAACGGCGAGGGATCGTATCCCTGCTGAGCGATCGAACGACACCCCTGCAGCGCTGAGAGCGACGATTCCCATCGCTGCAGCTCTCATCACCGATGGCTCGGATCGACAGATGAGGACGAAGAGCACCACTCCGAGCACGGACATGACCCGCAGCCACCTTCGCCGCAGCCCCAACCAGGATCCCGACCACCACAGCAGTGCCATGGTCGAGGCCAGATTTGCCCCCGAAACCGCCATGAGATGGGTCAGTGCCGTTGCCTTGAATTCCTCCGACATCTGGGAATCCACGGCAGCCGTGTCGCCCACCACCAGGGAGGGGACGAGGGCTCGCTGCCGTTGTGGACTGAAACGACAGGCCTGCACCAGGGCATCTCGTATGTGATTGACCCGGGCGTCGAGCCAGTTGGCCTGAGTGAGTGCGGTCAGGTTCTTGACGGCGATACGTCCTGCCTGCGAATCGGTCGGTTTCACCGGTGCCAGCCGACCAGTGACCTCAACATGTTGCCCCACCGCGGTGTGGCACAGCTGGTCGGTGTCGTTGCCGCTCAGGGTGATGGCTGCCCGCTGGGAGATGACGCGTCCGCGAGTCGTGACCTGTACCGTGCGAGCTGGGAGGAAGGCCAGTTGCGGCCGGGGACCCTTCGCTGCCACGACTCTGCAGTCTCCCGTGATGATGACCCGAGCAGTGGTCATGGCTCGCTGCTCGGACAGGGCCCCGACCCCCGTGTGGTGCAGAGCCTCCTGCCGCGCACCAGCAGTGACGGCAACGGTGAGGGTGACGAGCGCCACGATCGTCACCGCAACGTGCCCACGTAGGAGGGCCAGCAGCCCCATACACAGGCTGATCGCAGCCAGGACAGCCCACCACGTACGGTGCCCCGCGGTGGCGATGGCGGCGGCAACGACAGCTCCTGCTGCCACCGGGACCATTCGCAGGTCAGGGCTGGACACGGACCCTGTCCTTGAGCTTGGCGAACTTCTTGGGTCCAATCCCGTCAATCTCCTGCAGTTCGTCGACGCTGGTGAATCGTCCATGCTCCTGACGCCAAGTGAAAATGCGCTCCGCCATGACCGGGCCCACCCCGTCGATGGTCTGCAGCTGCTCCACGGTGGCCGTGTTGAGGTCCACCAGGTCGCCGGAGGCCGGACCACCCTGAGTTGCCGCACCATTGACGACGCCCGGTGCAGCTGCCGCACCAGCCAGCGCACCGCTGCCACCCGGCGCACCGCTCGGTGCCGGTTGCCCACCCGGGGATCCGCCACCGCCCTGGATGCCTGAGGGGGCGATGACCTTGCCATTGCCAGAGGCGGGGATGAGGATCTGGCAGCCGTCACACACCGGCTGTGCCATGTTGAGTGACCCCGGATGGGCCCCGGAAGCCATCCCCCCTGCCGCGTCGATGGCATCGATGATGCGGCCGTTGGCGGAGATCTCGTGTACTCCCGGATCGTTGACCCTGCCGATGACGTGCACCCGAATGCTCGACGGCGTGGCCGGTGCCATCGTATTGGGATCTGGCGTCGAGTTCACCGGGGATGCGGAGCCCTGCGGGCTCCCCGAGGCGGCGAGCACCGGCTGGGTGGCGGCAATCTCGGTCGGCCGGGAGCGCATGAGCTGCACGGCAACGACCACCAGGATCAGAACGAGCACCACACCGATGGCCGACAGATGGGCGCGAGTCACCCGACGATGAGGAGCGGGGTCCTCGCCGTCTCGATCGACTTGCCCGGCGTCCTCCTCATCATGTCGGGAGGGAAGCTCGGCCAACAGGTTGTCCAACCGGTCTCGAAATGCATCGTTCACATGAGGATTGTCGGTGCCTCAGCCGTCGATCCGGCACGTCACTGCACATCTGTGGATGACGAATTGGCGCCTGCGGAAACTGTCCACAGGCACCAATGGGTTCGGGTCCGTGCGCCAGCACATCATCATGGTTGACGCACGGTGCGAATCATTTGACGACCAGTGACAGCATCCTCGGCAGCCGGGCGATGACCTTGACGATGTTCTTGTCGGCAACGAACCGTTTGACATTGGCATCCGCCAGCGCGAGCTGCCTGGCCTGGTCCTCGTCAACGTCCGGGCTCACCTGGATCTTGCCACGCACCTTGCCGTTGACCTGAACGACCATCGTCACCTCGTCGGCGACGAGCAGAGCAGGATCGGCAGTCGGCCACGAGGAGCTCGCCACCGAGGGTTGGTAGCCGAGCAGTTCCCACATGTCCTCGGCCACGTAGGGGGCGAACAGGCTCATGGCCTGGGCCGCGAATGTCACAGCCTCGCGTACCGCAGGATCATTTGCACCACAGCCAGTGTCGATGGCCTTGCGCACGGCATTGATGAGCTCCATGCAACGCGCCACGATGACGTTGAACCGCTGCCCCTCGACCAGGGTGGTGATCTCGGAGATCATCTTGTGAGTGGTCTTGCGCAACGCCACATCGCCGGTGGTGACGTCGACCCCCGGATCGGAGGTGACGTCGTCGGCAACCCGCCACGCACGCTGCAGGAACTTCAGGCTGGCCCCCGGCGAGACGTCTGCCCAGTCGATGTCCTCCTCGGGTGGACCGGCGAAGATGACCGTGGTGCGCACGGCGTCAACACCGAACTCGTCGATCTGTTTGCCCAGGTCCACCCCGTTGCCCAGGGACTTCGACATGGCCTTGCCCTCATTGACGACCTGCCCCTGGTTCATGAGTTTGGTGAACGGCTCGTCGAAGTCGACCAGTCCGAGGTCGTGCAGGACCTTGGTGAAGAACCGGGAGTACAGCAGGTGCATCGTGGCGTGCTCGACACCGCCGACGTACTGTGACACCGGCATCCACCGACGCACTGCCTCACCATCGAATGCTCCTTGGGAGTACTGCGGGTTGCAGTAGCGCAGGAAGTACCACGAGGAGTCCACGAAGGTGTCCATGGTGTCGGTGTCACGCTCGGCCGGGCCGCCACACCTGGGACAGTTCACCTCACGCCACTGCCGAGCCTCGACACCTGCCAACGGCGAGGTGCCCTTGGGGGCCAGATCGGCACCGCGCAGATCGGGCAGCTTCACCGGCAACTGCTCATCGGGAACGGGGACGTCACCGCAGGCCTGGCAGTGGATGATGGGGATCGGGCAGCCCCAGAAGCGCTGCCGGCTGAGCAGCCAGTCACGCAACCGGTAGGTGACGGTTGGCTCACCGATCCTGCGATCGGTGAGGAACTCACACACCTTCGCGATGGCCTCGGCCTTGTTCTCCAGTCCGTCGAGCACGCCAGAATTCTGGTAGGCACCATCACCCGTGGTCGCCACCCCGGACTCGCGTGGATCAGCCTGCCCGGTGTCGATGACCGGGATCACCTCAATGCCGTAGCGTCGTGCGAAGTCGAGGTCTCGCTGGTCGTGCGCGGGCACGGCCATGACGGCACCCGTTCCGTAGTCGGAGAGCACGTAGTCGCCAGCCCACACCGGGATCTTCGCACCATTGACCGGGTTGGTGGCCTCCACCCCCAGGTAGACGCCGGTCTTCTCGTGCTCGGTGGACTGACGCTCGATCTCGGTCTGCTTCTTCACCTGTTCGAGGTACTCCTCGAAGGCTGGACGTTGCTCGTCGGAGACGATCTCGTCAGCCAGTCGGGCGTCGGGGGCGACGACCATGAACGTGGCACCGAACAGGGTGTCCGGGCGAGTGGTGAACACACGGACCGGCTCGTCGCGCCCATCGATGCGGAAGTCGACGTAGGCGCCCTCGGATCGTCCGATCCAGTTGCGCTGCATGGTGAGGACGCGATCGGGCCAGTTGCCCTCGAGCCTGTCCATGTCGTCGAGCAGACGCTGGGCGTAGTCGGTGATCCTGAAGTACCACTGATTGAGCTGACGCTTGGTGACGACGGCGCCACAACGGTCGCAGCGGCCGTCCTTGACCTGCTCGTTGGCCAGCACGGTCTGGTCGTTGGGGCACCAGTTGGCCCACGAATCCTTGCGGTAGGCCAGCCCCTTCTTGAAGAACTGCAGGAAGAGCCACTGGGTCCAGCGGTAGTACTCCTCGTCGGAGGTGTGCAATCGCTTGCTCCAGTCGAAGGAGATGCCGTAGCGGCGGAATGAGGCCGCCTGGGTGTCGATGTTGTGGTAGGTCCACTGCGCAGGATGGCTGTCATGCTTGATGGCGGCATTCTCAGCGGGCAGCCCGAAGGAGTCCCAACCCACCGGGTGCAGCACGTCATAGCCCTTGAGACGCCAGTACCGTGCCGTGACGTCACCAATGGCGAAGGCCTCGGCGTGTCCCATGTGCAGATCACCGGAGGGGTAGGCGAACATGTCCAGCAGGTAGCGGCGTTCCCGGGACCCGTCGTCCACGACCTTGAACGTGTCGTGCTCCTGCCAGTAGGTGGACCACTTCTGCTGGGACGCGACGGCGTCGTATCCCCGAGCCGCGGCCTGTCCAGAATCGCTCACAATCAATACCTCCAGGTCACTGCGTGCCCTCCGGCACACACATGGCCACGACTCTACCGAAAAGGCAGGCACCCGGTGACCTGCGTCTACACAGGTGGGCAGTATCCGCCCCGGAAGCACGGGACAGGCCTCACGATCCTCGCCCCACCCTGCTCGATTGGGCATCCACACCCTTCCGGCAGTCGTCGCGACCACTCAGGCGCACGGGCGCGGTGCGGCAACGCTGAGTGATTCGTCCGTTCCCTCGCCGAGCGCCATCACGGCGGGATCCCGTGGCATGACATCCCATGTGTGGGGAGCGAGCAACGCTCGATACGTCGTCTCCAGTGCTGCGATGAGAGACGTACCTGCAGGTTGGCTGGATGGGTCTGCACGGTGAATGAGACGGGCCCGTTCCAAGCTCACCGACTCCAACGCTCCGTCGCCACACAGCCAACAGGCCAGGCCGTGCAGTGCCAGCACGGCCAGGGCATGATCGTCCGGGCAGTGCGTGAGAACCTGGGACCACAGCTCAGCGTGTTTGCGGGCACCGTCTCGCGGGGTTGTCTCCCACAGGTGCCGAGCCACCTCGTCGTTCTCCAGACAGATGACCAGCTGCCAAGCCTGCTCGGCGGACGGTGCAGCACCAGTCGCCACCACACCATCACGCACCTTCTGTGCCAGAGCCGTCTGCTCATCACTGCTGAGATGCGCCACCTGCTGCTGGACTGCCACCCGCACCGGGTGCTCGATGCGAAGCTGGCTGGGGTGGGCCGGGCCCACGGCTTCGGCGAGGCTGGACCTGTTCGGCAGCACGGCAAGTCCGCGATAGACCGCTTCAGCATGAACTCTGCTGCCATTCGCCACCCGGTGGCCAGGACAGTCCTCGGCACAGGAGATTCCCTGCCACATCACCTGGTCGGTGACCACAGCCTCCAGTACCCGGCTACGTGTGAGCAGGGGAAGGCCATTGCGCAGGATGGTCAGGCCCTGATGCACGTCCTGGCTGAATACCACCATGAGCATGTCACAGGATGGGTACGCCGTCTCTATTGCGCCGGGGCCAGCAAGGAAACCAGCACGTGTCGACAGGGGCAGGAGATCCATGCGAGCCACCAATCCTTCGGCGGAGCAGCCGGGCGGACCGACGATGAGGGTCACCAGGCTTTCCTCGGGTTGGAACCCCAACAGATGAGGAAGAAGGTGGATCGCGTCGTCGATGGAAGTGATACGTAACGGTTCCTGGGAAGATCTCATACCCATGTTGTCGTGGTGACTCGCCGAATCCGGCACATCACGAACACACCTGTGGACAGCGCACCTGCGAGTCGCATCTGCCCTGTGGATGAACGAGGCACCACCATTCCGACCACTCTGCTGGAAAGTCCTGCAGGATGCAGCAGACAGCACCGGGCATCGTCGCGCGGCGCGCACTGCATGGTGCGAACGCGGGGCACGTACTCTTGAACTCATGAGCCAGCCGAACATCAGTCAGTACCGGCCTCCCAGACGACGCGCCGGATGGCTCATAGCCGTCCTGGTCGCTGCCTTGGTCGTGGGGCTCGGCGTCACGGCGTGGAAGGTGACGAACGAACCTCAGCTGGCTGCGCCGTCGGCCACGCCTTCCGACGGCGTCGATGGTCCCAGCACACCGGATCCGAACAGCACCGTGGCCCCCTCGATGCCTGGGCACACCCCAACCGGGTCACCGAGCCCGACACAGTCGACGCCATTCGTCGCACACAACGGGGAGGTCAAGGGCACGTGGCGGATCGACTCGACCGAATGGCACCAGGACGAGGTGGTGCTCACCGTCTCTATCACCGTGTCACAGGGCACCCTGGACGACTACAGCTTCTTCATGATGACCGACGACACCGCCACCGTGAACCGTCCGGAGACCTCGAGCGATCCCCGGGACATCTCGACAGGGACCGTCGAGCAGGGCCGCACCGTCACTGGGACGCTCACCATCGCGACGCAGCGGAAGAACTCCATGATCGTCCTGGCGCAGAACGGCGGCGCGACGGCCATCTCGGCCCTTGAGGTCGTGGGCTGAGAACCCTGACCCAGCAACCGCATGGGGCCCGCCTGACCCCACCATCACGCGTCAGATCTGACCGGCCATCACCCGAATCCTCCTCAGATGACCTCGATCCTGGGGTACTCCGGTCGCCACATCGTCTGGAATATCGTGTCCACCGGGTTGTCGAGGTCCTTCTGGGCAAGACCTTCCTGACTGGCCTGCTGGGCCACGGCCATACCAACCCGTGCCGAGATCGGACGCAGCTGGTCGATGTCGGGCAGCAGTGACTCCCCGAGCTTTCGGGGCCGCCCCACCTTGGCCAAGGCCTTTGCAGCAGCAGAGATCATCGAGTCGGAGACGAGCTTGGCATTCGAGGCGATGACGCCGAGCCCCACTCCCGGGAAGATGAGTGCATTGTTCGCCTGGGCAATGTGGTACGTGGTGCCGCGGTACTGCACCGGATCGAACGGTGAGCCAGTTGCGATGAGGGCAGAACCCCCAGTCCACTCGATGATGTCGGAGGGAATCGCCTCAGCACGTGAGATCGGATTCGACAGCGGCATGATGATCGGGCGATCACAGTGGCGGGCCATTTCCTTGACGACGTTCTCGTCGAAGGCACCCTGTTGGGCAGAGGTACCAATGAGAATGGTCGGTTTGACGTTGCGGACGACGTCAATGAGCTCATACATTCCGGGGTCTTCCGTGTGCCATCCGGACAATTCCGAGGCCGGCCGGGCAAAGGATTCTTGGAAATCGCGCATCGGAATCCCCTCCCGCAGCAGTCCACGCGAACCGAGGGCCCAGAAATGGCTGCGAGCCTCGCTCTCACTCATGCCTTCTTCCATCATGAGTTTGATACCGAGTTCGGCTATTCCCACGCCGGCCGTGCCGGCACCGTGGACGACGATCCGATGATCGGAAAGCTTGATCCCCGACACCTTCACGGCACTGACCAGGGCCGCCAGCACCACAGCAGCCGTGCCTTGGATGTCGTCATTGAATGTGCAGTAGTCATCACGGTATCGATCCAGGATTCGGGTGGCATTTGCCGCTCCGAAATCCTCCCAGTGAATCATGGCATTCGGATACCGATCATGGGCTGTGGTGAGGAATTTGTCGATGAACTGGTCATACTTCTCGCCACGGACCCGGCCATGACGGACTCCGAGGTATCCATCGTCATTGAGCAATTCCATGTTGTCGGTTCCCACATCCAGCACGACGGGCAGAACACGATGCGGATGGATTCCGGCAGCTGCCGTATACACCGCAAGTTTTCCAATGGTGATGGCAACCCCACCGACACCTTGATCACCGATTCCAAGGATTCCCTCGGAATCAGTGACGACGATGAGGTCGACCTCGTCGGAATCATGCCCCATGGCAGCCAAGGATTCCTCGATGCCATCAGGATCGTCGATGGACAGGAAGATGCCGCGTGGCCGGTGGTACCAGTAACTGTACTGCTCGATCGCCTGGCCGATGGTCGGCGTGTAGACGATGGGGAGCATCTCCTCGATGTGCTCGCCCAACAGCCGGAAGTACAACACCTCGTTGCGATCATGCATGGCGGTGAGGAACAGGTACTTGCTCAACGCATCCGGCTGAGCACGGTACTGGGAGTAGACGCGTCTGAGTTGGTCCTCGATGTCAACAACCTGTGATGGAAGCAGACCGGTGAGATCCAGTGCCTCCCGTTCTGCAGTGGTGAAGGCTGTTCCGCGGTTGATCAATGCATTGCCGAGTACATCAGTCCCGCGGGCAGCAATGCGAAGCACTTCCCCGTCGGGATTTTCGACGAACTCAAAAGAACTTGTCATGGCTCATACGCTAGTGCTCCACGTCTTCGTCGGGGCACCGCAACTACTCACGGGGGCAGCACATAGACATACGTGCACACCTTCGAACGATTGTGCACCGTGACCGGCATTCCCCAGCACTTACCTAGATGTGCCGGCCACGGTGAAAACTGTCTGGTCCTGCTCAAATCTCTGAGCAGCCCGGCAGATCAGATGTCCAGGCTCGACAGGCTGTCCTTGAGACGCTCGGCGGAAGCGTGCAACTTGGTGATCTCACCATCGCTCATCGGTACCGGGACGACTCCTTCGATACCTTCGCGCGAGACGATGCACGGCATGGACAGGGCGACGTTCTTGACGCCGTGGACGTCGTCGATCACGCTGGACAGCGGAAGGATCGAACGGTTCGCTCCCAGCAGGGCCTCGGCAAGTCGAGCACCAGTCAGGCCGATGGCGTAGTTGGTTGCTCCCTTGCCCTCGATGATCTTGTAGGCGGCGAAGGCTGCCTCGTGGGCAAGGTCGTCGAGTACCTCGTCGGTGAAGACGGACTCGCCGTCCACCTTCCATTCGTGGATCGGCACGCCGGAGATCTGCGCGATGGACCACAGCGGGAACTCCGAGTCGCCGTGCTCACCGACGATGGTGGCGTGCACGTGACGCTGTGCCACATTGGCCCACTGACGGATGAGCCAGCGCAGCCGAGAGGTGTCGAGCATGGTTCCGGTCGAGAACACTCGGCTGGAAGGCAGTCCAGAGATGTTCTGGGCGACGACGGTGAGGACATCGCACGGGTTGGTGACCAGGACGAACAGCGCATTGGGCGACTGTTCGAGCAGCTGGGGCATGAGGGACTTGAGGATTCCGGCGTTGACACCGGCGAGATCGAGCCTGGTCTGACCGGGCTTCTGCTTGGCGCCAGCAGTGATGAAGACAATGTCAGAGTTGACGGTGTCCTTGATGTCGGCACCACCCATGACCGATGCCGGGGTGAACTGGGTGCCGTGAGCCAGGTCGGCGACCTCAGCCTCCACCTTGTCCTTGTTGATGTCGTAGAGACAGACGATGTCGGCCGAACCGCGAATGAGACAGGCATAGGCCAGCGAGCTGCCGACACTTCCAGCACCGATAACCGAGATCTTGCGACGATTGACTGCTTTCAAGGTCATGTCTCGATTCTATTCGAAAAAATCGTCAGAACCAGATGAGCGTTCCTCCAGTAGAACGTCCAAATATTTGGTGAATTGTGACCCATGTCACTCCGGTAAGGTGACAAGAACATGCCGTGGAACACCCCCTGCCGAGTGCCCCAGGAGTGTGGACGCATCGATCCGCCACGATCTCACGGGGCACCTGGCCAGGGCAGCGGCGGCGAGGACGAAAACGGCGGGTGTGGCACCGAGGACGAGCCTCAGGGGAGTGGCCCACACCGCCGCTGTCTCAGCTCCGACCGGTGGCGACCGTCCACGCTGCGAGAAGGTCGGCGGCGGCCTGACGTGGATCAGGTTGGCCGCAGATGGCCGAGACGACGCTCATACCGTCGCAGTGGATACGGGCCAGATCGGCGGCGTCGTCGGCCTTGACGCCACCGATGGCACACACCGGCCACGGACTGACCTCGATGACCTCGGCAAGACGCCTCAACCCCAAGTCGTCGGCCTCGGGTTTCGTCCCCGTGGCATGCAGTGCCCCCACGCCCAGATAGTCGACGATGTCCTCACCAGCAGCGATGGCTGCCCTGACATGTTCGGGGCTCTGGGCCGACAGCCCGAGCAGGCGGTCGGGGCCGATGATGCGCCGCGCCGTGGCAACGTCGGTGTCGGACTGGCCGACGTGGGCACCGGCTGCCCCGATGGTCTCGACGAGGTGCACTCGATCATCAATCAACAGTGGGACTCCTGCGCCGGCGAGCACATCCACCAGACGCCGCCCCAGGACGACGAAGTCGTCATCACCGAGGTGGTGGTCCCGCAGTTGGACCAGAGTCGCTCCCCCATCCACGGCCTGCCGTACCGTCTCGACGACGCCGTCCGCGCCACCACACTGATCGGTGTCGGTGACCAGGTACACCGACAGGTCGACGTCAGGCCTGGACACAGCGGATTCCTCCCTGCTCGGCAACCTCGTCGGGAGTGACGAGGTACAGCTCGTCGATGAGGGCGATGGCGAAGGAGCCGGGGGCGACGGTGCGCCGGGCAGCACGCTCGGCAGCCACGCACATCATCGCCGTGGCGGCCGTGGCGGCGACAAGACGATCGGACTCGGCAGCGGCGAAGGCCGCCATGAGGGCTCCCAAGGAGCAGCCGACACCGGTGACCAGGGTCATCCATTCATGACCCGCCGTGACGGTGGCCACTCGGGTGCCGTCAGTGATGCGATCGACCGGCCCGGAGACGGCGACGACGCACCCGTTGGACCGGGCGAGCTCCCGGGCAGCTGGCAGGGCGGCCTCGGTGGTGTCGACGGCGTCGGTGCCACGTGCACCCTCGCCCGTGCCGTGGAGGGCCAGGATCTCGGAGGCGTTGCCACGAATGATGGCGGGATGACTTGCGGCCAGGCAGTCGCGCACGATCTGGCCACGCCACGGCAGCGCGCACGCCACTGGGTCGAGCACCCATTTTCCGGCAGCTGCACCGGCAGCCTGTTTCATGGCCTCGGCGGTCTCGGGGTAGGGGGTGCCAGAGTTCACCAAGACTCCCCCAGCCACCTGGGCGAAGATCCCGGATTCCTGGGCGTTGTCGACCATCGCCGGTGAGGCGCCAGCAGCAAGTAGCACATTGGCAGTGAAGTTCGTCACAACGATATTGGTGAGGCACTGCGTCACCGGATTGGCTTTTCTCATGGCCGTCACCGCCTCGGCAACGCGGCTGGTGAAAATGGACTCGTCAGTCATTGGTCTCCCTTCGTCGGCATGACCCGGACAGGTTCAGCGGTCGGCATCCAGATGCCCTCTCAGCCCCGACGGGCTCCCGCGCTGGGTACAGCCTAACGCTGGGACGGCAGGACGGCAGCAGCCGTCGGGATCATCACTGACCCACCCATCCCTCGTCTGGGCTGTGGGCTTCGTCAGGGCTGTGAACCAAGAACGACGCTGCACAGTGCTGACCACATGCCGTTGGACCAGGGAAAAACACCTCTGAGCAGGCGGCGCTGGTCGGTGGACAACCACTCAGTTCCCAACCCGGCGCGCCACCCGCGGGTAATCGGTGACGACGGCCCGGGCGTCCACTCCGACGACGTCTGCTCCGGCGCCAACCCCGTGGGTCACACAGTGGGCATCGATGCTGGCGTAGTGCTGCTCCGACGCGGTGACGCGCAGGGAAGGGAGCTCCACCCGCGCCACGATGAGGTTCGTGGACGGCACGGCACCCTCGAGCAGACCCAGCCGCCGGATCGGCATGGTGCAGGTGAGGGGGCACTGGTCAAGATCGCAGTCGAGTGTCGTCGAGAGGTCGGTGCCCGGCGCGATTCCCGGCGAGGCGAGGCTGGGTGGTTGCGTGCCGGAGGCAGTGGCCTTGTCGCGCCACTGACCGTTCCTCCGGCGGACGAGGCGCAGCGTCCTGCCCCACCTGTTGCCTGCCACTTCGACGTTGATCTCGCGGGTGATCCAGTGTGGGCCCGTGATCAGTTCCCATCGGGCGGCGTAGTGCGGGCATTCCTGCACACCGGTGGCATCCAGATGGTTGCGGTGAAAGGCCACGGTTGCGGTGTTGACGAGATCGGGCTCGTCCCAACCACGCCATGCGTACGTCCGCTTCCTCGCCCACATGAGCATCACCCCACCCATCACCACACAGTTTCGCCAAAGAGGATCGGTCCCAGAATACGGATGCCGGGGCAGGAAATCGTGGCAACGAGAAATACGGGGACAAAAAATGGACTGCTCACAATTGAGCAGTCCATTCATGATGTGGAGCATAGGGGATTCGAACCCCTGACCTCTTCCATGCCATGGAAGCGCGCTACCAACTGCGCCAATGCCCCAAACCTGGGAATCATTCCTGACCCAAGTTCTTCCCGACTCGCCGGGCGACTCGTAAAACTCTAGCGGACATGGATTCAAAATGCAAAATCGGCCACTCAGGGGCGTGTGCAGCCTCAACTCACCGTCGCGTTGTACGCCATGAGCCGCCACGGTGACGTGAATCCCCTGCGTTGCCGTTCCTCGGCGTCCAGATGGTCTAGGACGATCCAGCCGCAGTTGGCCAGTCCACCGAACTGACGCGATGCGGCATAGTCACCACCCATGAGATAGGCCGCAGCCGTACGCAATGCGAACCCGTGCGAGACGAGCACCACAGTCTGCCCGGCGTGCTCACCCACGGCGTCCGCACACACGGCGATGATGCGCTCGGCGACCTCGCCGGCACTTTCCCCGCCTGGCCGCACGTAGTCGTCGCGAGCCGTCATGCCAGCGGCGTACGTGGGATCGTTCCGACGCAGCTGGCTGGCCTTTTCACCTGACCAGACACCAACGTCGATCTCCACCAGTCGCTCGTCCTCACGCACCGACACCCCGGCTGCCGAGGCGATGGCCTCAGCCGTGTGTCGAGCCCGCTGCAGCGGTGAGGAGAGGACGGCAGCAGGCTCCATGGCGGCAATGACCGGCGCGGTGGCGGCAACCTGCCGTCGACCCACCTCGTCCAGGTCGATGTCGAGACGGCCCTGCAGCCGTCCCTGAACGTTGTAGGACGTGCGTCCGTGCCGAACGAGGACGAGCCGTGTCCGCCCACTCACTGGCCAGCAATCCGCTCGTCGGACGATTCGCCAGCCACCTCACCGAAGACGTTGTCAGTCGGCTCGCCCTCGGCGGTGAGCCCCTCGACAGCAGAATCCTGGGACTCCGCAGCGTCGATTCCCTGAGTCCCGGACTCGGCGGCACCGGCGCCCCCATGTTCGGGAAGTTGGAGGTCGATGTGCGGGCAGTCCTTCCACAGCCGCTGCAGGGAGTACTGCTCGCGCTCGTCCACCTGCTGGATGTGCACCATGACGTCACGGAAGTCCAGCAGGATCCACCGCTTCTCGGCCTCACCCTCCGAGCGTGCCGGCCGGAGACCCTCGGCGGCGAGTCGGGCCTGGATCTCGTCATTGATCGCATCTGCCTGCGGTTCGTTGGCTGCCGTGACGAGCAGGAAGACGTCGGTGTAGGCGATGTGCTCCGACACGTCGAGGGCGATGATGTCTCGCCCCGCCTTGTCGAACGCGGCACGTGCGGCGTTACGGGCGATGTCAATGGCAAGCTGTGTGGCGGTCAATGATCCTCCGTGGGGTCAGGCCTGGTAGAGGCCACGTTTGTTGATGTACTGCACGATGCCGTCGGGCACCAGGTACCAGATCGGTAGATTACTCGTGACACGTCGTCGGCAATCCGTCGAGGAGATCGCCATGGCCGGCACCTCGAGCAGGGTGACCTTGTCGGCAGGCAGATGCGAGATGTCCTCCGGCGTCAACGGCACACCGGGACGCGAGACACCGATGAAGGTGGCCAGGTCGAACAGCTCGTCGGCTCCGCGCCAGGTGAGGATCTGGCGCAGCGCGTCGGCACCGGTGATGAAGAACAGGTCGACGTCGTCTCCACGTTCCCGGCGCAGGTCACGCAATGTGTCGACGGTGTAGGTCTCCCCCTGCCGGTCGATGTCCACCCGCGAGACCGAGAACGAGGGGTTGGAGGCCGTTGCGATGACCGTCATGAGGTACCGGTCCTCACGGTGGGAGACCTTGCGGTCCTTCTTCTGCCACGGCACACCGGTGGGCACGAAGACCACCTCGTCCAGGCTGAATCGCGCAGCCACCTCCGAGGCCGCCACCAGGTGCCCATGGTGAATCGGGTCGAAAGTGCCGCCCATCACCCCCAGCCGGTAGCGTCGTCCATTGTGCGGACGAGCCAGACCCAGTTCCGTCGACTCCATCAGATCCACGACCTCACACTGGCAATTCGCTGACATGGTGCACGATGCACGCTCCAGACGTGAGGGCCGCGTCATTGCGAGTCATGCACATGGCTCCTCAGCTTATCGAAAACACCTGCCACTGGCATCGGATCAGGATCGGATCTGGCCGGTACCGACGACACGGTAACTGGTCGTCGTCATTTCCGGTAGTCCCATGGGGCCTCGGGCATGCATCTTCTGGGTGGAGATGCCGATCTCGGCGCCGAACCCGAACTGTCCACCGTCGACGAATCTGCTGGACGCATTGACGAGGACGGCTGCCGCGTCAACCATCGCGGTGAACTCCTGGGCGGCCACCACCGAATTGGTGACGATCGTCTCGGAGTGACCGGTGCCGTACCGCGCAATGTGCGCGATGGCCTCGTCCAGGTTGTCGACGACCTTCACAGCGAGGTCCAGGGAGAGATACTCCGCCTCGTACTCCTCGGCGGTGGCCGGGACGATGCGGTTGTCGAGGGCGACAGCACGTGGATCGCCGTGCAGGGCGACGCCGTCGGCCACCATCTGATCGGTGAGGGCTGCGATGGCCTGCGGGGCGATGTCGGCATGGACGAGCACCGTCTCGATGGCATTGCAGACGCTGGGCCGCTGCACCTTGGCATTGCGGGCGATGCGCAGGGCCATGTCGAGATCGGCATCGGCGTCGATGACGAGGTGACAGTTGCCCAGCCCGGTTTCGATGACGGGCACCGTCGAGCCGGTGACCACCCGCTGGATGAGCCCCTTGCCACCACGCGGAATGAGCAGGTCAACCAGTCCGCGAGCCTGCATCATCTCGCCGGTGACCTCATGACCACCTTCCACGAGGCTGACGAGATCTGCGGGCATTCCCGCCCGGGTCAGCCCGGCGCGCAGAGCGGCGACGATGGCTCGGTTGGACTCGAGCGCCGATGAGGAGCCCCGCAACAGAGCCACGTTTCCCGACTTGAGACAGATTCCGGCAGCATCGGTGGTGACGTTCGGACGGGCCTCGTAGATGATCCCGATGACGCCGATGGGGACCCGAACCTGCTCGATGTGGACCCCCTGGGGAGTCGTCCAGCCGCGCACCACCTCACCGACCGGATCGGCGAGTCGAGCCAGGTCCTCCAGCCCGCACGCCATCGCCTCGACCCGCTGCGGGGTGAGGGTGAGGCGGTCGAGCATGGCCTGGGACATTCCAGCGGTACGGCCTCGGGAGACGTCGGCCTCGTTGGCGGTGAGAATGGTGGCGCTGTCGGTGCGCACCTGCTCGGCCATGACACGCAGGGCGGCATCCTTGGTGGCACGATCGGCACGACGCAGCTGGGGGCAGACGGCCTTGGCCGCTTGGGCCTGGCTCACGAAAGCGGTGGTCATGCCCTGATGGTAGAGCCAGATCAGCTCGAAGCGGCAATTGGTCCACCAGAAGAGCAGATGACGCAGCAGTACGAGCCTCCATCTGCCACCATGCCGCTGCCCCCCATGACATGGGGTTGACGAGGGTCAGGGGTGAGAGACGGGTGGAGCGCAACGAACTGGCTCGGCGACGATCCGGCAACAGGGGCGGGACCCGTCGATGAGGCTGCCAGGCGATGGGTCCTGGGTCTGCCGTTCAGCTGCGACGGCGTCTGCGGGAGAGCACCATCGCGTCGCGATGCACCACCTCGCGGGAGGCACCCGGGCCGAACTCGGTGGCCAGCCAGGAGCTCGACCGTCCTCGCATGGCTCGCACCTCCTGGCCACCGTAGGAGGCGATGCCCCGCCCAACAGGTTCGCCATCCGGCCCGATGAGCAGCACCGGGTCCCCGGGCTGGAAGTCGCCGTGCACCGTCGTCACACCGACGGCGAGCAGTGAGGCGTGCCGTTCACGCAGGGCGGTCACCGCTCCGGAGTCGATGTGGATCTCCCCCTGTGGGGACGCGGCATGCGCCAGCCAGAGCAGCCGTCTGGGGCGATGCACCAGGGACGGGGCGAAATAGGTGCCGACATCCTCACCGGCCATCGCCTCCCCGGCCAGATCGGCTCGGGTGAGCACCACCGGAATCCCCGACCCGGCTGCGATGCCGGCAGCGTCGAGCTTGGTCGTCATGCCTCCGGTGCCCACCGCGGATCCGCCCCCGTGGGTCTGCACCTGCAGATCAGCCGTGTCAGTGACCAGGGCGATGCGTTCGGCCCCCGGCGTCGACGGTGGCGCGGTGTAGAGGCTGTCGACGTCGGAGAGCAGGACGAGCGCCTCGGCGCGCACCAGTTCGGCGACCAGCGCTGCCAGACGGTCGTTGTCGCCGAACTGGATCTCGCTGGTGACCACCGTGTCGTTCTCGTTGACGATGGGCACCACCCCCAGCGACAGCAGTCTGGTGAGTGTGGCCGAGGCGTTGCGGTAGCCGCGGGGCCGCACGAGGTCGTGCACGGTGAGCAGCACCTGACCCACCTGCAGGCCGTGGTCGGCGAATTGCCGCGCATAGTGGGCCAGCAGGATTCCCTGCCCCACCGAGGCGGCCGCCTGTTTGCCGGCCAGGTCTCGGGGGCGGTGCGCCATGGCCAGGGCGGGGAATCCGGTGGCGACGGCCCCGGAACTCACCAGAATTGGCTCCTTGCCGTCCTGACGTGCTCGCGCAAGGACGTCGACCAACTCGTCCACCTTCGTCACGTCGATCCCGCCGCCGGGGGCCGTCAGTGACGACGAACCGACCTTGACGACGATCCGGTGTGCGGCGGCGATGACGTTGCGTGCGGACGTGGTCATTGCTGGTTCCAGTTCGGATCCTGCTCGGCGACCTCGGCGCGCCACGAGCGTCCAGTGGTGTCGCGACCGACGACGCCGAACTCCTCGCGGGCCTTGTGGTACTCCCGATCCATCTCACGGCGTCGGGTCGCCGAGGGCCGCTCCCCCTGCAGACGCTGGTCCTGGCCGCGCCGCGACAGGATCTCGGCACCGGCCTCGATCTGTGGGGCGAAGTCGAAGATCACCGCGTCCTCACCACCGATCGCCACGGCATCACCGGCCAGGGCCCCCTGGATGAGCAGTTCCTCCTCCACGCCGAGCCGGTTGAGACGGTCGGAGAGGTAACCCACGGCTTCGGGATTGTTGAAATCGGTCTGGGCAACCCAGTGAGTCGGTTTGGCACCGGTGACCCGCCACAGGAAACCGCCGTTGCCGTCACCCTGACGTTTCACCTCGAACTCCTTGGCTGGCGCGGAGGTCGCCCTGGGACGGATGACGATGCGTTCGGGTTCCGGATCGGGTTGGGCGGCACGCGCCTGCTCCACCAGCTCGGCCATGGCGTAGACGAGTGGTTTGAGCCCCGCACCAGACTTGGTGGAAATGGGGAAGACCGGGAGGCCACGAGCCTCGATGTCGGCCTTGACCATCTCGGCGAGGTCATCGCCGTCGGGTACGTCCACCTTGTTGAGAGCCACCAGACGAGGGCGATCCTCCAGACCACCGTGCGCCGCCAACTCACCCTCGATGACGTCGAGGTCGCTGATCGGATCACGTCCGGGTTCATAGGTGGCGCAGTCGATGACGTGGACGATGGCTCGACACCGTTCGATGTGACGCAGGAAGTCAAATCCCAGTCCCTTGCCCTGGGAGGCACCGGGGATGAGTCCGGGCACGTCGGCCACGGTGTACGTCGTCTCACCGGCCACGACGACGCCGAGGTTCGGCACCAGGGTGGTGAACGGGTAGTCGGCGATCTTGGGGCGTGCCCGCGAGATCGCCGCGATGAGGCTCGACTTGCCAGCCGAGGGGAACCCGACCAGGCCGACGTCGGCGACGACCTTGAGTTCGAACCTGATCCGGCGCTGCTCGCCCTCCTCGCCCAGCAGGGCGAAACCGGGAGCCTTGCGGGCCGCCGACGCCAGGGCAGCGTTGCCCAGCCCGCCGCGTCCCCCAGCAGCAACGGTGAGCTGTGCCCCAGCTCCCGTGAGATCGGCGAGCGTCTCGCCGGTCTCGACATCGGAGACGACCGTGCCGTCGGGCACCATGAGTACGACGTCGGCACCATTGGCACCATCCTGGTCGTCACCACGACCGGGCTCACCATTGGTGGCCTTGCGAGTGGACAACCGGTGATAGTCGACGAGGGTGGTGAGCTGCGGATCGACGCGCACGATCACCGACCCACCGTTGCCGCCGTTGCCACCATTGGGCCCACCCAACGGTTTGAACTTCTCCCGCTTGATCGAGGCGCAGCCGTGGCCGCCGTTGCCGGCGACGGCAAGGATCGTGGCGCGGTCGACGAAGGACGGAATGGCCATGGGACGTCTCCTGGGAAATCGCGGGGTGAATTCAGCCTACCCGTGCGGGGCTGACCAGACGAAGGTTGCCCGCCGGGGAGGCACCGAGACCTGCGGCCCCGCCCGGGGAATGGGCTGGTACCAGACGCAAAGAGGCCCGAACCGCCTCGGCGGCTCGGGCTCTCGTGATGTGGAAACCGGGAGGATCAGGCCTCGACCGGATTCACACTGACGACGCGACGACCCCGGCGGGAGCCGAACTCGACAGCGCCTTCACGCAGTGCGAAGAGAGTGTCGTCGCCACCACGACCGACACCATCTCCGGGATGGAAGTGGGTACCGCGCTGACGCACGATGATCTCACCAGCATTGACGATCTGGCCGCCGTAACGCTTGACGCCGAGACGCTGAGCGTTCGAGTCACGACCGTTGCGCGAGGAGGACGCGCCCTTCTTGTGTGCCATGTCTGTCTACCTTCAGCCTTCGATTCCGGTGACCTTGACCTGGGTGTACTTCTGGCGATGCCCCTGACGTCGCAGGTAACCGGTCTTGTTCTTGTACTTGAGGATGCGGACCTTGGGGCCCTTGGTCTCGCCGAGCACCTCGGCGGTGACCTTGGCCTTGCCCAAGCCATCCTTGTCCGAGGTGACAGACTCGCCGTCCACCAGCAGAAGCGGGGTCAGCTCAATGCTGCTACCCACCTCGTCGGCGACCTTGTCGATCTCGACGATGTCACCCACTGCCACCTTGTGCTGGCGGCCGCCACTACGCACGATCGCGTACACGCCTGACCTACTCTCGTTGTTGTCTTCATCACGGGACCGGAACCAGCGGCCCCGGAAAAACTTCGTCTGACGCCGACGCGATACACGCGCGCCAAACCGGCTGCCTACTATACGTGAGCACGATCCGCGAAGCAAACCGGCATCGGAAGCTCACACGGTCGGTACGTTATGCCACGTGACGCGCTCTGTTCCACTTCAGTCGAAGCCGAAAACCAGTACACCAGGATCACCAAAGGCGGCACCGGCTCCATTTGTCCCTGTCACTCGACGATGGGGTCCTTGCCATCGGATGCATCAAAATTTCATGAAGTATTCATCATACGTTCATGTCATTGTCGGCTGATTTCACCTCCATCCCGCTAGACATGTGAAGGCCTCCATCACTGGTGGAGACCATCACTCATCATCTCTTCGGGAGCTACTGTGACTATCTTCGAAGGTCGGCGAAACCACCGAAACGTTCTGCGCGCTGTGACTGCTGTCGCTGCACTTGCCATCACTGCCCCAGCACTGAGTGCCTGTGGTGGCTCCGACTCCAGTTCCGAGGCGCCCAGCTCGTCGAAGAAATGGGTTTCAGCGGTCTCCGCGGACAAGGGCGGTGGCATGGACGCCTTGGAGAAGGACGCCAAGGCCGAGGGCACGCTCAACGTCATCGCTCTACCGCACAACTGGTCGAACTACGGTCAGGTGATCGAGGGGTTCAAGAAGAAGTACCCCGATATCAAGGTCAACGAGCTCAACCCCAATGCTTCATCGGCTGAGGAGATCAGTGCCGCCAAGACCAATGCCGGCACCAACAAGGCCCCTGACGTCTTCGACCTCGGCATCGGTGTGGCTACCACCAACACCGACAAGTTCGCCCCCTACAAGGTTGCCTCCTTCAACGACATCCCAGCGGGAGCCAAGGACTCCAACGGTGCATTCGTGGGTGACTACACCGGTCTCATGACGCTGGGCTACAACAAGACCAAGTACGGCTCGATCGACGTCAACAACCTCAAGAAGTCCCTCAGCGATCCGAAGTTCAAGGGCACGGTTGCCCTCAATGGCAAACCTGCTGAGGCTGGTTCCGCCCAGAACGGTTTCCTCGCCATCAACCTCAACCAAGGTGGGTCCTTGGACAACTTCCAGCCCGGTCTGGACTTCTTCAAGGCCCTCAAGAACGTCGGCAACCTCAACACCATTGACGTCACCGATGCCACCATCGACTCCGGCCAGACCGGCGTCGTCTTCGACTGGTCGTACAATCAGGCGGCCATCAAGGAGCGTCTGAGCAAGCAGCAGAATGTCGACTGGGAGGTGCTCACCCTGCCCAACGGCGAGGTGGAGCAGTACTACAGCCAGGCCGTCAACAAGGACGCCCCACACCCGGCAGCTGCACGGCTGTGGGAGGAGTACCTCTACAGCCCCGATGCCCAGAACGAGTGGATGCGCGGTGGAGCCATTCCGTCCCTGCTCGAGAAGATGAAGAAGGACGGCACCGTCGACAAGGACGCTCTGGCGAAGTTGCCGGAGATCAAGAAACCGGTGACCTACACCTCCAAGCAGGCTGATGCCATGACGACCTGGCTTGGCAAGAACTGGCCCAAGACCATCGGGAACTGAGTTTTCCATGACTGGTTCCCCTGCTCGCTCCCACGCTGCTGTCACCACCGATGTGCAGGAGCGTGGGGCTGATGCTTCGCGTCCCAAAGCGCAACTGCAACGGGCAACACCCCAATCCAGAAGACGTATCTCGCCACTGTGGGGAACCAGCCTGTTCTTCCTCTACGTGGCAGCCTTCCTCGTGCTTCCGACGATCCTCATCGCCGTCAGCGCCTTCCAGGATTCCGACGGAACCTTCTCCACCACGAACTTCTCGGTGCTCACCGAGGCCAACACCGTGGAGGCGTTCGGTACCTCTCTACTGGTGTCGCTGGCTTCGGCGCTCATCAGTGCGATCATCGGTGGGGCGGCCGCCAATGCCTTGGAGGTACTGTCACAGACCAGGCCACTGCTGCGTCGTCTGGTGACTTCGCTGTGCTCGGTGCTGGCACAGTTCGGCGGTGTCATGCTGGCCTTCGCCTTCATCGCCACCATCGGCGTCACCGGGGTGCTCACCCAGTTGCTCAAGACCATGTTCGGTGTGGAAATTGACCCGACCTGGCTGTCGACCCTGCCCGGGCTCACCCTGGTCTACTGCTACTTCCAGATCCCTCTCATGATCATTGTCTTCCTACCGGCCCTGGACGGTGTGCGTCCACAGTGGCGCGAGGCCAATGCCGTTTTTGGTGGCAGCACCTGGACATACTGGACGAAGGTGGCCGGTCCAATTCTGTGGCCGGCATTTCTCGGCTCGGTGATCTTGCTGTTCGCCAACGCGTTCTCGTCCTTTGCGACGGCCGCAGCGCTGTTCTCGCAGCGTTCCATTCTCGTTCCGCTGATGATCCAGTCGAACATGAGCAATGAGCTCGACACCACCCAGCAGGGGTCTGCTGCCATGTTGGCCCTGGCGATGATCGTCGTCGTCGCCATCGCGATGGCCCTCAACTGGATGCTGTCCGCCAAGTCGGAGAGGTGGTCACAGCAATGAACCGCTCAACTACCGGCAGGCGCCATGAAGCAGGCCACTGGCTTCTCCTCATCCTGGTGCTGCTCTTCTTCCTCATTCCGTTGGTCTCGCTGTTCCTCTACAGCATCCACCGACCATTGGCCGCCACCGATGCGTGGACCTTCGACTCCTGGGCCACTCTCTTTGGTGGGTCGGACGGCAGCGTCGACCTCACGGAGCTGGGCAATGGTCTGGCGAATTCAGCCATCGCAGCCGTCATCACGGTGGCGATCATGCTCATCATCCTGCTGCCGACAATGGTCATCACCAGGTTGAGCTCTCATCGGATGGGCAAGGTGGTGGAGTTCGTCTGCATGCTGCCACTGGCCATTCCAGCCATTGCCCTGGTGGTGGGTCTGGGACCAATCTACCGTTTTCTTTCCACGACCATCCTGTCCACCGATGGGTACTGGCTGGCCCTGGCCTACGTCATCCTCGTACTCCCCTACGCTTACCGTGCTCTGGACGCTGGGTTGCGCCAGCTCGACGTCCGCACCCTCTTCGAGGCGTCTCAGACATTCGGTAGTTCGTGGTTGGGCACGATGGTCAAGGTGATCATTCCCAACTTGCGCACCGCGATTCTCTCGGCCTGTTTCGTGTCGATCGCGGTGGTGCTGGGTGAGTACACCTTGGCTGCGCTGCTGGGCCGTAGCAATCTGCAGAATGCTCTATTCGTCATGAACCAGAACGACTCGTTCATCGCTGCAGCCATGGCGTTGCTGGCAATGGTGTTTGCCATCGTGCTGCTCATGAGCATCGACGTGGTGAGTGCAGCTGCCAACAAGAAGTACCGGAAGGGTTCGAAACGATGAATACTCGTGCGGACGCCGTCGGCGTCACCATGGAGAATGTGGTCAAGAAGTACGGTCAGACGACCGCCCTGCGCGACTTCGGCCTCGTCGTCGAGCCTGGGGAGATGGTCGTCCTGCTCGGGCCGTCCGGCTGTGGCAAGACGACTGCTCTGCGTTGCCTGGCCGGCCTCGAGTCGGTCAATGGAGGGCGGATCCTTGTCGGTGATCGGGACATCACCCACGTGCCGGTTCAGAAGCGTGAGATGGCCATGGTCTTCCAGTCGTACTCCCTCTTTCCACATCTCAACGCCCTCGACAACGTGGCCTTCGGCCTGCGCAACAAGAAAGTGGGCAAATCCGCAGCTCGCACGCAGGCCCAGGAAGCCCTGGAACTGGTGGGACTGGCCGACCAGGTGGGCAAGTACGTCCACCAGATGTCGGGTGGCCAGCAGCAGCGAGTCGCTCTGGCTCGCGCTCTGGCCGTCAAGCCCCAGGTTCTGCTGCTCGACGAGCCACTGTCAGCTCTGGACGCCAAGGTTCGGGTCCAGCTGCGCGAGGAGATTCGTCGTATCCAGCTCGACGTGGGGATGACCACCTTGTTCGTCACCCACGACCAGGAGGAAGCCCTGGCCATCGCCGATCGGGTGGGCGTCATGCATGGCGGACGAATTGCCCAGCTCGATGCACCCGAGAAGATCTACAACGAGCCGAACACACCATTCGTCGCCAAATTCATTGGCGTGACGAACAAGGTCCGTGCCCATTCCGACGGTACGACAGCTCAGTTTGGTGACAATCAACTCCCTCTGCTACCTGGCTCAGCCACCGGCGAGGTTGACGTACTCATCCGCCCCGAACACATGCGACTCGAACCGACTTCACGTGCCAATCGTGATGCCACAGTGGCCTCAGTGTCGTTCCTGGGAGCGTTCGCCCGAGTCAACCTCACCACATCCGCTGGCACCGGGATCGTCGTTCAGACGCCGGCGGCAGCCAGCTCCCACCTGAGCGCTGGGGATGGCGTGCACATCGAGCTCACCGGCGCACCCGTGTTGGCCGAGTCACCTGAGGAACTCACTACGGCGTAACCTACTCACCCGGTGCACAACACACGTCAAGGCCCCAACCACGAGTGGTTGGGGCCTTGTGTCTGACAACGATCGAAAGGCCAGTATGAGGCGAATTGGCCCCACGGTACTGTCGGCCGCGAATGTTAATCGATCAGAGAGGAATCGCGTACCGAATCTGGATCAGTGGAAGGAGTCACCACAGGCGCAGGTGCTGGTGGCATTGGGGTTGTCGATGGTGAAGCCCTGCTTCTCGATGGTGTCCATGAAGTCGATGGTGGCGCCGGAGAGGTAGGGGGCACTCATCCGGTCGGTGACGACGTTGACGCCGTCGTAGCTCTTGACGATGTCGCCGTCCAGCTGACGCTCGTCGAAGAACAGCTGGTATCGCAGCCCGGAGCATCCGCCCGGCTGGACGGCCAGACGCAGGGCGAGATCGGTACGTCCCTCCTGCTCGAGCAGGGACTTCACCTTGGCGGTGGCTGCATCGGTGAGGATGATGCCCTGGGTCTCTGTCGTGGTGTCGGTCATATCTGTCTCCTGTGTGGACGGTTGCGAACCCGTCCTGGTTGAGGATGGAACTGCATGTTTTCAGCTCTGGTGACGGCACCGGCCGAGGAGATCGTCTCCCGCGTCCCATCTGCAGTCACGTGGCGTCCATCGTAACCAGACCACACTGGAATGGCCAGATCCCAAGGGACGAAATCACTCGTATCGCGTTCAGCCGAGTACCGTCCCATGACGTTGAGGGCCGTGGCGAAAAATGCACGCCACCATGACAGGTGCGTCGCGGACAATCCCTCGACAGCACCAGGTGCCACCGAGGACGGCTGGACCTGTCACCAGCACCAGGTACGCGCAACCGGGAGCGTACGAGCAGTGATCCACTGTGGGTCGACGGCCACCAGCTGAGCCTCGGGATCCAGAACCTCGCCCTCGAACAGGGCCTGGGCGTCCTCGATACCGGTCTGTCGCAACTCGCGCGATGACGCGGTGACCGATCCGGCAACGACGATGACGGGGACCATGTGCCCAGCTGCCAGTTGGGTCACCGTCGTGACGACCTCCCCACCCATGGAGCCGAAGTTCAGCTCGGTGCATCCCGTGACGACGAGGTCGGCAACATCCATGCTGGTGGCAACATGGGCATGTTCCATGAGCAACCCGGTGCCGGTACAGACGCGTCCCCCACGTGCCATGACGGCCATCCCCAACCCGCCAGCTGCACCAGCTCCCGGTGTCTGGCCGGAGGAATCGTCGTCCGTGAGCTCTCCTACCCACTCACACAGCTCGCGATCCCTGCGCAGCATCTCGTCTGCGTCCATGAGCTCGGCGCGTCCTTCGGTGGAGACCACCCCGCGCAGGCCGGTGAGCTGGGTCTCGGCTGCTCGACTGTTCACCACCAGTGTCGTGCGCTCCAGCCAGGAGTCACCGGCCTCAACTGCTCCGCGTCCGCCGTCTCGCCACGGCACCTGCCCCAGCTCCAGGACGATGTGTTCATCAGGGCTCGTCAGCCCATCCACGACATTCGCCAACACCGCCGAGGACTCGTTCCACCGCCGTTGGCCCAAGTCGGGCAGCTCAGGACGTATCAGCACCTGACCTGCCGCTCGAGCCACGGTGACGTCAATGTCATTGCCGCTCAAAGCATCTGCCGCACTACAGACACCTTTGGAGGAAGATGCCCGGCCAGAAGTGGTCTGCCCGCCATCACCGACCACCTCGTCGCCGACGAGAGCAGAGCCGGAAACCACAACGTGCTCCAGACGCGCGTGATGGGCATCTGCCCATGCCTGGGAGAACCCTGCACCGCACACGCCCACCGGAACGACGGCCACCTGGGCGTCAAGCTGACTCCATGCCCTCCCCAACGCAGTACCGACGGTTGCCGAGGAAAGCTGCCCCCAGCCGTCGGTCACCACGAGAACACGCACGGGTCAGCCCGGGATGAGCCCGTCGCGGGAGACGTTCTCGTCGAGCCACACGGTGATCTCGTCGATCGTGGAGGAGATGTCGGGGATGATGAGGTCGGAATCCGTGACGGTGGCCTCGGACACGGGCTCACCATGAGTACGCACCCGGTTGACGAGTTCGGTCAGGGCGGCGGTGAGGGCGCTCTGGTCTGCGTCGTCAACGGCCTTCTCCACCTTGGCGTCGATGACGTTGAGGTCTCCGAGCTCACTCTCGGGCACCTCCCACTGGCCCTCACCAACAATCCGAACGATCATCAGTGATCCCCTCCTGAGGTCTGCGATCGGTTCACAGCGCTCGAGCCGGATGGGCCAGCCTCCAGTTGTTCGGGCTGGCTGCCATTCTCGATCGCAATTTTCTTCTTGAGCTCGGCAAGGTCATTCTCGACGGCCGAGGAACTCGCGAACTGGTTGAGTTCTCGGTCGATGTCATCGCCGCCCAGACCGGTGACATCGTCGATGGCGCCGGTGGCCATGAGTTCATCGACGGCACCGGCCCGGGCCTGGAGCTGCATCGTCTTGTCCTCGGCACGCTGGATGGCCATGCCGACGTCACCCATCTCCTCGCCCAGACCACTGAAGGCGTCATTGATGCGGTTCTGGGCCTCAGCCGCAGAGTAGGTGGCCTTGAGGGTCTCCTTCTTGGTGCGGAAGGCGTCGACCTTCGCCTGCAGGCGCTGTTGGCCGGCAATGAGTTTCTCCTCCTGCTCCTGCAGGGAGGCGTACTGATTCTGCATCTCCTGAAGTTGCGTGGTGACCTCACCCTTGCGCCGCAGCGCCTCGCGTGCCAGATCCTCACGTCCCTGTTCCAGTGCGCGTTTCGCCTGGTTCTCGAGTCGATCGGATTCCTGGGCGAGCTGGCGCATCCGCAGCTCCAGACGCTTGCGGCTGGTGGCCACGTCGGCAATGCCGCGACGGACCTTCTGCAGCAACTCGAGCTGCTTCTGGTAGGAGTAGTCCAAGGTGTCACGCGGGTCCTCGACCTTGTCGAGAGCCTTGTTGGCCTTCGACCGGAAAACCGTGGACAGCCGCTCAAAAATACCTGCCATGAGTGGTGTCGGATCCTTCCCCTTCGATGCATGTCGCAGCGCCAACGTCACACGACGTCGAGACGACGACACGTCAAGCCTACGGGACGGGCAAACCCACCGAGGCAGTGGCGTGTCGTCAGGGCAATTGTGGCACGACGTGCCCTGGGCTCCACACACTGTGCCCCACACACACTGGGCCCAACATCGGAATCGTTGCCGCGGGGACGCATCTCGACGGCGCCCGTCCCCACGCCGTACAATGGCAACTCGGCCCGTGCACGGCCAGCTCTCGTCGACGTACGACGGCAACCATCGGACACGTCCAGACATTGGCGGGGCCGATGCGCCAGACCCGGCACGAGCCAACCAACACTGCACATCGACCCAACACATCGACATCGAGGACGAACGTGGGACTGTTCCGCCCCTATGAACAGGGCCAGACCAAGACCAAGACCGACAGGTCCGCCTCCAAGGAGGCAACGGCCCCAGAACCTGCCTCCTCGCAGAGCGGGCACGCCGAGACGAGTGACATTGCCTCCTCAGACCAGTCAACGAGACGAGACGCGTCAGCAGGACGGGGCACGTCGGCGGGACAGGGCAGTGCCGCCTCCAAGGCTCACCAGCCCAAGGGCGCGCCAACCCCCACCAGGGCCGAGGCCGAGGCCGCGCGCCGAGAACGGCTCAATCCCTCCCTGTCGCCCAAGGAGCAGCGTCGCCGCGACCGTCGCGTACGTCAGGAGAAGCGTCTGGAGGCCATGCAGGCTGCAGAACGACGCCCCGAACGTGGTCTCATCCGCGACTACGTCGACAGTCGGTGGACGTTCAGCGAGTTCCTCATGCCGGTCTTCCTCATCGTCATGGCGGTGTGGCTGGCCATCCTCATCTTCGCTCCCCGGGCCATTGCAGCGGTCAACCTGCTCTCCCTGGCCATGCTCGTGGCGATGCTGGGCTGGATCATCGATTCCTGGCGGCTGTGGGCCGGCGTGAAGAAGCAACTCAACGTCAAGTACCCCGGAGTCTCGCGCAAGGGTCTGCTGAGCTACCTCAACAACCGTGCCATGACCCCACGACGGTGGCGCAACCCCGTTCCTCGGGTGGAGCGTGGGTCACACCGGAGGGCGTGAGACTCCGCCCAGAAATTCATGGAACAACAATTCTTGGAACACCTCGGTGCAGCATGGCCGGTCCGGCACTGATGCGTGCCATAGTGGTTCACCGCTGGCCGATTTCCGCGATCGACGGGGCGTCAAGACCCGCCATCTGCTTGCCTGGACAGCATGGCTCTGATTGGGTGAATCCATGAGTTTCTCGTGGTTGCTGTCCCAACCCCACCCCTCCGTGCATTCTGCCGAGGATCTGGCCCAGATCGGTGCCAACCAGTCCTTCGAGACCCGTGAGGAGGCCGAGGAATGGCTGGGCCAGGCGTGGCCGGAACTTGAGGAGATCGGGGTGGAGGCCGTCACCCTGCTGTCGAACGACGAGACCGTGTACGGTCCGATGCCTCTGTCACAGGGATGAGGGCCGTCTCCAACCGGGACGTGCGCGAGCACTGTCCCAGCGAAGCATCCAGTGACCAAGGGACCTTGGCATCGCGGCTGGCCGTGCTGCCGGGCACCAGCTGACAGCTCACTTACTTGTGCAATTTTTCACAATCAGCAGTCACGAGGTATGTGGATCGTATCCACATTCACTCCAGTCCACTAGGCTGGCGTCGATCACCCCGCACAGGTGAGTGCTCACCAATGCCTCGTTTGGCGAGGATCACCGCACGGGGACGTCGCGACTGCTCACAGCGCCCGAGTGACGATCATGTGTCATTTGAAAGGATTCATCCAGTGCCCACTTCCGTCCACCTTCCCGTCACTGCCCGTCCCGCACTACGTGTGTCTCGATCCGCATCGGGGGCTGACGTCGTCGTCGCTGCCCTGACCGGCGCCGAGGGGTCAGCGACTGGGTCGAAGATCGTGGGACTGGCTCCACGAGCCGTCAAGGAGGCCGAGACGTCCCTGGGCACCGACCTGGCATCTCTGGCCATCCGGATGGGTGGCTCCCCCAAGCCGGGAAGCACCGTCATCCTGCCTTGGAAATCCGGCTCCCTGGTCCTCGTCGGCGCCGGCGAGACGGCCCCCGCCGATGAGGATCTGCGCCAGGCCGCCGGCTGGGGCGTGCGGGCCGCAGCCGAGCTGGCTGGGGACAAGGGCGTCAAGGTCGCCATCGACATGGGGATTGGATCGGCCGAGGGCGTGCGCATCGCCGCCGAGGGTGCACTCTTGGGCGCCTACCACATTCCCCGGATCACCGAGTCCGAGTGCGTCGACCCCATCGCCGAGGTGACGATCGTCTCCCAGGCCCGAGGTGCCAAGCCAGAGCTGCGCAAGGCCGAGATCATGGCAGACGCCGTCTTCCTGGCCCGCGACTGGATCAACACTCCGGCCAACCTGCTCTACCCCGAGTCATTCGCCACCTCCGCGACCGAAGAGCTGGGCGACATCGCCAACCTCTCTGTCGACGTGCTCGACGAGAAGGCACTGGCCAGTGGCGGCTACGGCGGCCTGCTGGCCGTGGGCAAGGGGTCCAACCGCAAACCTCGTCTGGTTCGTGCCGACTACCACCCCGAAGGCGCGTCAACCACCTTGGCGCTCGTCGGCAAGGGCATCACCTTCGACTCCGGTGGCCTCAACATCAAGACCGCCGGTGGCATGTACACCATGAAGTGCGACATGGGCGGAGCCGCTGCCGTGCTCGCTGCAATCAAGGCGATCGCTCGTCTCGAACTGCCGATCCATGTCATCGGCTACGGCTGCATGGCCGAGAACATGCCATCCGGCAAGGCATGGCGCCCCTCCGACGTCGTCACCATCCATGGCGGTCGTACGGTGGAGAACTCCAACTCCGACGCCGAGGGACGCATCGTCATGGCCGACGGCTTGGCCCGCAGCACCGAGGACAACCCCGACATGGTCGTCGACATCGCCACCCTCACCGGAGCCTGCATGGTTGCCCTGGGCACCAGCTGGGCCGGTCTCATGACCTCCTCCACCGAGGCTGCCGACACTCTTTTGGACGCCTCGGAGGCTGCCGGTGAGAACTTCTGGGAGCTGCCCATCACCGACGAGGTGCGCGAGGGGCTGCACTCCGACATCGCAGACACCAAGTCGTCCGGGAGCCGTGCCGGTGGTGCCATGGGTGCCGCGGCCTTCCTGCAGGGATTCGTGAGCCCGCAGGCCGACTGGGCCCATCTGGACATCGCCGGGCCAGCATTCAATGAGTCCAAGGCACACGACTACACCCCCTTGGGCGGCACCGGATTCGGGGTTCGGACGCTTGTTCACCTTGCGGCGAACCTGGCCTCGTGAGAGATACTGCACATTTTCGGTCGGGAAGCTAGGCTGAGTTCATACATAGCGCGGCTTGCGAAGGAGCTCCACACTCATGTCGACCGAAGTAACTCTTCCTGCCCTCGGTGAGTCGGTCACCGAAGGCACCATTTCCCGCTGGCTCAAAACCGTTGGCGACACCATCGACGTGGACGAACCACTGGTCGAGGTCTCGACCGACAAGGTCGACACCGAAGTCCCCTCCCCCGCCGCCGGCACCCTGCTGGACATCCGCGTCCAGGAAGACGAGGACGCCGAAGTCGGCTCCGTCCTCGCCATCATCGGCGAGCAGTCCGAGGTGTCGGGTTCCGACTCCCCCGCCGAGCCGGAACCTGCTGCGGCCAGCGATCCTGGTCCTGACCCGTCCGCCCAGCAGGCCTCGACGGACCCTGCTGGAACGGCCAACGGTACCGAGGTGACTCTCCCCGCTCTGGGCGAGTCGGTCACCGAAGGCACCATTTCCCGCTGGCTCAAAACCGTTGGCGACACCATCGACGTGGACGAACCACTGGTCGAGGTCTCGACCGACAAGGTCGACACCGAAGTCCCCTCCCCCGCCGCCGGCACCCTGCTGGACATCCGCGTCCAGGAAGACGAGGACGCCGAAGTCGGCTCCGTCCTCGCCATCATCGGCGATGCCTCAACCGTCTCGACTGAGCAGCCCGCAGCTCCCCAGCCCCCCACCGCCGAACCGGAGCCCAAGCAGGAGGCGCCCACCCCCGCACCAGAGGCCACGCCCGAGCCCGCTATCCCGGAATCGCCGGCTTCCGAGCCGACCACGTCTGCCACCAACGAGGTGGCCCCACGTGCCACCGACCCGTCCTCCGCCGTCTACGTCACCCCGCTGGTGCGCAAGCTGGCACGTGAGAACAACGTCGACCTGTCCACCATCACCGGCACTGGCGTCGGCGGACGTATCCGCAAGCAGGACGTGCTGGACGCCGCCGCCCGGGCCAAGGCGCCATCATCGACACCGGCTCAGCCGGCCACCACTGCACCTGCTGTCCCCACTGCTGGATCGGCTCGCTCGGCCACCCAGGAGGTCTCCCCGGAGGTTGCCGCCCTGCGTGGCACCACCGAGAAGATGAGCCGCCTGCGCAAGGTCATCGCCTCGCGCATGGTGGAGTCCCTGCAGGTCTCCGCCCAGCTCACCGCGACCGTCGAGGTCGACATGACTGCCGTCTCGCGCATTCGCAAGGCCGAGAAGAATGCCTTCAAGGCTCGTGAGGGAGTTGATCTGCCGTATCTGCCGTTCATCGCCAAGGCCGTCGTCGAGGCGCTCAAGCAGAACCCGAGGTTCAACGCCAACATCGACACCGAGGCCGGGACGATCACCTACGGTGCCTCGGAGAACATCGGCATCGCCGTGGACACCCCGCGTGGCCTGCTGGTGCCGGTCATCCGGGACGCCGGTGACCTCAACATCTCTGGCCTGGCCCACCAGATCTCCGATCTGGCTGCCCGCACCCGCAACAACGAGGTCACGCCCGACGAGCTGGCCGGTGGTACCTTCACCATCACCGATTACGGTTCGTACGGCGCCCTGTTCGACACCCCTATCGTCAACCAGCCCGAGGTCGCCATCCTCGGCACCGGGGCCCTGGTGAAGCGTCCGGTCGTCGTCACCAACGAGTTCGACGAGGACACCATCGTCATCCGCGACATGATGTACCTCTCGTTGTCCTACGATCACCGCCTCATCGACAGTGCCGTGGCCGCACGTTTCCTCTCGAGCATCAAGGCTCGCCTGGAGGAGGGCGACTTCTCCGGAGAGTTCTGAGGCCCAAGAAGTGTTGAGGCCCGGGGCGTGTCAACCACGCCCCGGGCCTCAATGGCGTCTGCTCAGAACAGCAGGTCGAGGATCTGGTGCCCCAACTCACGGAATCGAGGATGATCCGTCGAACGAGGACGCGGCAGGTCCACCTCGATGTCGGCGACGACGTGCGCCGGACGCGGGGAGAAGACGACGACCCGGTCCGAGAGCAGCAAGGCCTCCTCGACGTCGTGAGTGACCATGATCCCGGTGAACCCCTGTGCCTGCCAGAGACGCTCTATCTCCTTCTGCAGGGTGGACCGGGTGAGCGCGTCGAGCTTGCCCAGCGGCTCATCGAGCAACAGCACCTCCGGGCTCGTCACCAGGGCACGTGCCAGGGAAGCGCGTTGGGCCATACCGCCGGACAGTTCCGAGGGCACGGCATTGCGAAAGCCGTCCAGGCCCACCTTCTCGAGCATGACGTCAACCCGTCGCATCCACTGCGGATCCTTGGCATGCCCCTGGATCGTCGGGCCCAGGGTGACATTCTGTTCGACGGTCATCCACGGCAGCAGGGTCGGGTCCTGGAAGACGAGCCCACGGCGTGGGTCCGGGCCGGTGATCCGATGCCCGTCGACGTAGATGTTGCCCGACACCGGAGCCTCGAGACCAGCTATGAGCCGCAGCAGGGTCGACTTGCCCGAACCCGACGGCCCGACCAAGCTCACGAACGTCCCCGGCCGCACCGACAGACTGACGTCGTCGATGACAGGCAGTGGGGTGCCGTGATTGAGGAAGGCATGCGTCACATCGAGCACGTCAACCGCACCGGTGGTGGCAGCATCCGTCTGACCGGGCACCGACTGATCTGATGGGCCGTTGGTCTGCACCCGAGCGTCCGGCACGGCAGATGAGTGCGCAACAGGGTTCTGTGATGTCGTGACGTCTTTTACCATCGGGTGAGATCCTTCTGCCAGGCCAGGACACGATTACGGATGGCCAGTTCCACGGTGAGCAGGGTGCCGCACAGGATCACCATGATGGCGATCGCGGAGTACATGGCCGGGTAGGCGCTCCACCCCTTCTTCCAGTTGATGTACCAGCCGAGACCGGAGTTCACGCCCAACGTCTCGGCAATCGTCAGGGTGACGAAGGCGGTGGGCAGGGCCATGAAGATGCCGTCGAAGATGTTGGGCAGGGCAGCTGGCAGGCTCACCTTGAGCACGAGGAACTTCGGGGAGGCCCCCAACGTCTGGCACACGTCGAAATAGCTCTTGGGCACCGATCGAATGCCGGCGTTCGTGAGCACGGTGACCGGGAACCAGACCGTGATCGAGATGAGGAACACCGCCGCCCAGAACGTGTTGGGAAACATGAGGAAGACGATGGGGATCCACGCCAGGGTCGGCACCGGGCCGATGTACTTGACGATCGGGTTGAGCCAGTACCCGGCCTTGCGCGACCATCCCATCCACAGGCCGGTGAGCAGGCCGAGCACACCGCCGATGAGCAGGCCGAGGAACAGCAGCAAGGTTGAGTTGCCGATGGCCTGCCCCAACAGAACGCGGTCGGACCAGGCTTCGGTGAGCAGCTGGCCGGGCGGGGGCACGTAGGGCGGGCGCAGCACGGCGAACTTGGCGGTGAGCACGTCGAGAGCAATGGTGACGACGCCCACGGCGATCCACCACGGCGTCCACTTGCCGAGGAACCGGGACACCGACAGGCGCGCGCCTCGTGTGGCACCAGTAGCCAGGGCCCACAGCGCCCCAAAGATCACCGCCACGGCCCCAGTGACCACGGCGAGTGGTTTCTGACCCCGCACGATGAATTCAGTGGTGTCCGGGGTGAACAGGATGATGGTCGTCGTCGCCACCCACAACACCACATTGGCACCAACGGTCACATGGTTCGCCTTGCGCGCCCTGTGACGTCGGGTGAGTTCATCGATCACTCGCGTGGAATGGACGATCTCCTGATCGCGTGAGGCGAGACGTGTCGGATCAGCTCTCCCCGTCGCCGACGACAGGTCAGTTGTCAGCGACGGGGTTGCAGCGGATTCAGTCTGCGCCGTCACCAGTCCAACCCCAGAGTTGTGAATGACGCGTCCACCAGCTGCTGCGGATCGGTGTCCTCACGCAGGTAACCGGTCTTCTTGAACTTCTTGACACCCGGCAGCAGGGCGTTCCTGAGCTTTGTCACCGATGGTTTCCAGGTGTACGTCTTGAGCACCCGTTCGATCATGGCGACGTCACCGGCAACATTCTTGGTCTCGACCTCGATCTTGGCCACCTCGGCCTCATGACCCTTGACGTAGCGGGCACCTCGGCACCAGGCCTCGACGAGTTTGCGAGCCAGTGGTGTCTCGTTCTTGACGAAGTCGCCGTTGAGGGCAGTGCAGCAGCAGAACTCTTGGGCATTCGTGCCCTTCATGTTGCTGGCGAGTTCCACACCGTACCCCTTGAGCAACGGCAGGTAGGCAATCGGGTCGGAAGTGGCGATGGCGTCCACCTCGCCGCGTTTCAAGGCATCGGCCAGGACGGACGGTTCCATGACCTTCCAGTTCACCTCCTTGGCCTCCGGTAGCGGGTTGATGCCCGCGTCGAGCAGGTCCATGGAGAAGAACATCGTCGCCGAGGCATGGAGATTGGGAATACCGATCGTCGCGCCCTTGAGCTTGGAGACATCGGTGAACTTGGAGTCCTTGAGGACGATGAGACGCAGGCAGCCTCCGTGGAGTCCGGCAACGAATTTGACGTTCTGGCCCTGTTCGACCGGTTTCAGCCAGGAGTAGAAGATTCCTGATGAGGCGTCGTACTGGCCCGATCCCACGGCAGCCTTGATGTCCTCATCGCCGACAGTACGTTTGAGCGTGACGTCAAGACCGGCATCGTCGAAGAAGCCTTTCTCCTTGGCCACGATCGATGGGGCATCACAGACGTCACCGCCATGGATCACCGTCAACGGACGGTTGGCCACCTCGGCCGAGGACGCACTGCTCCTGCCCTTGTGGTAGGCAATGGGTGCACCGACACCAGCTCCGACCAGCAGGCCAGCGACGAGTCCACCACCCACTCCGGTGAGCACTGAACGGCGACTCACCGATCCTGAACCGGGCTGGGAGTCCTCAGACTGGAGTATGGCTCCCGAAGGCAGAATCGTGGGATCGTCCTGAGCAGAGCTGGACTCGTCAGGAGAGCTGGAGCCACCGAGGTTGTTGGGTTTCTCGGAACCAGAACCTGGCTGGGTCATACCGTTCCCCTTCCATAGCGATATGGAACACCAACATCCCCACCGGTGCACCTATTCCCATGGGCATGCACGTTTTTGCTCACAGGGGACAGCGCAAGGACGCCTCGGTGGTGTCGCCACGATCGCAGGGCTTCGGGAGATTCCCGACAACAACCTGCAAAATCTCAGGAATCTGGGTATGTGAGGAGAAACTGCTTCGAGCAGTGTGGGGCTCAGAAGGATCCCGTGCTTCGAGGCAGTTCCTTCTTCATCGCGTCCAGAGCTTCCTCGACAATGTTGAGCATCGCTGCTTGGGCAGCATCGGGATTTCGAGCGGCAACGGCATCGGCCACCTCACGATGCCATGCGATGGCCTGCAAGTTTGGTTCGAAGGGCATGAGTTCGGTACGACCCTCCAACAATGACGACACTGAGTGCCGCAGGGTTGCGAACATCGGGTTGTCGCTGGCACTCAACAAGGTTGAGTGGAACTCCTCATCGGCGATGAGATAGGCCTCCAGATCTCGCACCGCAGCCGCGTGGGTCATCCGGGTCGCTGCCACGGACATGGTGATGCTGTCCTGCTGTGTGGCACGAGTGCAGGCCATGGCAGCTGCCACCGGCTCCACAGCCGCTCTCAACTGGCTGATCCATTCCAAGGTCTGCGGGCGACGTCGTCCCTCCAACCCCCACCGGATCACTCGTGGGTGCAGGACGTTCCAGTCGCTGCGCGCCGAGACGAGGACACCCACTCGGCGACGTGGCACGACGAGTCCCAAGGACTCCAGCACCCGCATGGCCTCACGGGAGACCGATCGGGAGACGTCGAACTCGGTGCCAATGAGGTCCAGCCGCAGGACGTCACCCGGCTGCAGGTGACCGTTGACGATACGTCGCCCCAGGGAATCGACGACATCGGCAGCAAGTGAGTGAACAGCCATGCGGGAATGGTACCGGACAGTGATCACTGCGATGATCGCGCCCTCTCCAGTGACCCGATTCAGATCCCCTTTAATTGGCACATCTGTTGTATTCATATGATCTTTTGGATTACGCTGATCGAGTCAACGATGACCAGCCACGAAGGATCATCATGAGCGCACCCACATGCCGCCCCACCCCGGTCACACCACCCATCGTCGTTATGGGAGTGTGCGGTGCTGGAAAGTCCGTCATCGGGGCGCAACTGGCCGACACGCTCGGGCTCCCCTTCCTCGACGGGGACGATCTGCACCCCGCAGCGAACGTCGCCAAGATGTCCCAGGGGCTCTCCCTCACCGATGAGGACCGCAGACCTTGGCTGGCCGCCGTCGGATCGTGGTTGGCCGACCACTGTGGCTCGGGAGCCGTGATGGCCTGCTCGGCCCTCAAGCGCAGCTACCGTGACCAGTTGCGCGCAGCCTGCCCCGGCATCGTCTTCATTCATCTGGCCGGCGACCAGCACATCGTCACCCACCGTGTGACAGCTCGCCCGGATCACTTCATGCCGCCAAGTCTTGTCACATCGCAATACCAAGCTCTGGAGCCGCTGCAGGACGACGAGACAGGAATCACCCTTGACTTCGACCAGCCGGTCGACGACCTCGTGCACGCTGCCAGACAATGGCTGGGAACCGCTGCGGCGACATGATCGAGACACACGTCGTCTGACATCCTCGTTGTCCGAGGCCGTCGCCCACACCTCTCCACGACCACCCCACGCACCACACTGCTCACGGAGGAGCACCTCATGCCAATCGACATGGTCACCCTGGCCACCACAACGCCGACCTCGCCGGGGTGGCAGCTCATCACGGCAGCCCTCATCGGGTTCGCCATCATCGTGCTGCTCATCACCCGATTCAAACTGCACCCTTTTCTCTCCCTGACGATCGGGGCGCTCGCCGTCGGTGCCATTGCCGGCATGGGCATGGAGGCAATGCTCGCGTCGTATTCCACCGGAGTCGGGTCGACGGTGGCCTCGGTGGGCGTCCTCATCGCTCTGGGAGCGATCATCGGCAAACTTCTGGCCGATTCTGGAGGCGCGGACACCATCGTCGACACACTGGTCGGCAACACCAGCCCCAGGGCCATCCCGTGGGCCATGGCTCTGGTCGGCGCAATCATCGGTCTGCCGATGTTCTTCGAGATCGGCCTGGTGCTCCTGGTGCCGGTGGTCCTGCTCACCGCGAAGAAGTCCAAGCTGCCGCTCATGAAGGTGGCCATCCCGACCCTGGCTGGTCTGTCGACGATGCATGCCCTGGTACCGCCGCATCCTGGCCCGCTGGCTGCGATCGGGCTGCTCAAGGCCGACCTCGGCACCACACTGTGGATGGGCGTTCTCATCGCCGTCCCCACCGTCGTCATCGCCGGACCGCTGTTCGGCAACCTCGCCGCCAGATGGGTGCCCGTGTCTGCTCCAGACCTGTTCACCTCCTCAGATTCCGAGACCTCCGCCGGCATCGCTCCACGCCGACCGGGCTTCGTCATCACCCTCGTCACCGTCCTGCTGCCAGTCGTCCTCATGATGGGCAAGGCGCTGAGTGACGTCCTGGCCTCCGAGGGCAGTGGAGTACGTGTGGCATTCGACTTCGTCGGTCAGCCCATGTTCGCCCTGCTGCTGACCGCGCTCATCGCGTTGTTCACGTTGGGACACGGTTCGGGAATGACGCGTGAGCAGATCAGCGCGTCGGTGGGGGCATCCTTGCCGCCGATTGCTGGGATCCTGCTCATCGTCGCTGCTGGCGGTGGATTCAAGCAGGTGCTCATCGACACCGGTATCGGCACCATGCTCGCCCAGTCGATCCTGGGTTCCCGACTGTCCCCAATCCTGCTGGCCTGGGCCGTGGCGGTCGTCATTCGCCTGGCCACCGGGTCGGCAACCGTCGCCACGGTGACCGCGGCTGGCATCCTGGAACCGGTGGCCGCCGCCCTGCCACCCACACATGCCGCCATGCTCGTGCTGGCGATCGGTGCCGGGTCGGTGTTCTTCTCCCACGTCAATGACGCCGGATTCTGGCTCATCAAGGAGTACTTCGGCATCTCGGTGGGTGAGAACATCAAGACGTGGTCCCTGATGGAAACGGTGCTCTCGGTCGTGGCCCTGTGCTTCATCCTGCTGCTGTCACTGCTCATCTGATCCACCCCGCCCCGCCCGGACACAGATCAATTCCACTGATCGCCCTGCAGCACTCCTGCTGCTGAGCCCCCTCGATCAACTGGCCCACGACATCAAGCAATCATCCACGAAAGGAATCCGCCATGACCATTGGCATGATCGGCCTGGGTCGCATGGGCAACCACATGCGGTCCCGATTGCGCAGCAAGGACATCGAGACCATCGGTTACGACATCGACCCTGACGTGAGCGACGTCTCCTCCATCTCGGAGCTCTGCGACACTCTGGGCAGTGGGCAACACATCGTCTGGCTCATGTTGCCCAACGAGCTCGTCGACGAGACGCTCGAGGCCCTCGTCCCGCTGCTGCGTTCCGGTGACATCGTCATCGATGGCGGCAACAGCAGATGGACCCTGGACGCCCCACGCGCCGAACGACTCGCCGCGCATGGCATCTCCTACCTCGACTGTGGGGTTTCCGGCGGTGTATGGGGCGAGACGCACGGCTACGGAATCATGATCGGCGGCCCGGAGGAGGCAGTACGCACGGTGTGGCCGGTACTGCAGGCGTTGGCCCCCGAGGATGGCGGTCTGGTACATGCTGGCGGGGTGGGTGCCGGACACTTCGCCAAAATGGTGCACAACGGCATTGAGTACGCCATGATGCAGGCCTACGCGGAAGGCTACGAGCTGCTGTGCGCCGATTCACCTGTCACCGACGTACCTGCCGTCTTCGACGCATGGCGGCAGGGAACGGTCATCCGATCCTGGCTGCTCGACCTGTGTTCAACCGCCCTGTCGGACGAACCAGATCTGGAGTCGATCCGCGGCTGGGCCGACGACTCGGGCGAGGGACGGTGGACGGTCGAGGAAGCCATCGACCGCGCGGTTCCCATGCCAGCGATCTCGGCCGCCCTGTTCGCGCGATTCTCGTCCCGCCAGGACGATTCCCCGGCCATGAAGCTCATCGCCGCCATGCGCAACCAGTTCGGAGGACATGCCGTCCACAACTCGTGAGACGCTGCCCCGGCGTCCAGACACGCCTGCTCGGAAGCGGCGGAGAAGCACGGCTTTCCTCACAGGAAGAACCGCCACAATCCTGTACGCACCCATCCTCTGCGAGAAGTGCCGCGCCTCGGGGAGTTGGAGGTGCAGTGGCGCTGCCTCGAGTTCTCCCCACGACGAAACCGCGCCGCTGGCAATGCCCCATGCTGAGAGGAGCACGTGACTAGGATCGATACGTGAGCGTCAACGAATTCATCCCCACTCAGCAGCCCGGAGCAGCCGATCACGCTGGAACGGCTCGTCATGAACCTGACAGCACCGTGGCAGCAGATCGCGCAGCCTCGCCACAGGGCGCACCCCGCCCAGCTCAAGGAGAGGTGAAGCACCCGACCGGACTGGATTTCGAGTACTTGGGCATCACCGACACTCCCCCGACCCGTGGCGAGTACCGCGCCACGTGGGATCATCAGAGGCAGGTGCACGCCCAGGTCAGTTCACACCAGCGTCCCAACACCGTCATCTACGTCGAGCACGATCCCGTCTACACCGCAGGACGGCGCACTCGCCCCGAGGCCTATCCCTTCGATGGCACCCCAGTGGTGGCGGTGGACCGCGGCGGTGAGATCACCTGGCACGGCCCCGGCCAGCTCGTCGGCTACCCCATCGTCTTCCTGCCGCGCGGGATCGGCGTCGTCGACTATGTGCGACGGGTGGAGGAGGCGATCATTCGCCTGCTTGCCCACTACGATCTGCACGCCGGACGGGTACCGGGGCGCACCGGGGTGTGGTTCCCCTCCGACGGTCACGGGCCGGAGCGCAAGATCTGTGCCATCGGCATCCGTGTGTCACACCAGACGGCCCTGCACGGGTTCGCCTTCAACGTCGATCCCGACACTGCCGGGTTCGACAACATCATCCCGTGCGGCATTGCGGACGCCGACGTCACCACCCTGGCCAGAGAGTTGCGTCGCCTGCACGGACCAGACGCCGACGTTCCCACCCTCGTCGAAGTGGCCCGTCACCTCGAGCCGATCCTCACCGAGATGATGTCGTTCGAACCCTACGAGATGAGTCCGGACATCCCCCGTCGTCCCCACCCGGAGTTCCTGCACCCTCTGGGTGAGTGACCTTCCGTCATCCGGTCGGAGCCCTCGTTTCTCGCCACGACTTCTCAATCGCGACGCACATTCCGCAGATCGGCGAACTGTGCGCGACATCTGGGGTGGGCGGGCTGGTGAGGATAGACTCGCCCGCGTGAGTGTCGAAGCTGACGGACGCAAATTGCTGCGCGTCGAGGTCAAGAATTCCCAGACCCCGATCGAGAACAAGCCACGATGGATCCGCACCACCGCCACGATGGGCCCCGAGTACCGGGACATGCGCAATCGCATGGTCAATGCCGAGCTCCACACGGTGTGCCAGGAGGCCGGGTGCCCGAACGTCTTCGAGTGTTGGGAGGATCGCGAGGCCACCTTCCTCATCGGTGGCGACAAGTGCACCCGACGCTGCGACTTCTGCCAGATCAACTCCGCCAAACCCGAGGGCTACGACGCCGACGAGCCACGGAGGGTCGCCCAGTCCGTCGCCCAGATGGGACTGCGGTACGCCACCGTCACCAGCGTGTGCCGTGACGACCTGCCCGACGAGGGAGCTTGGCTGTGCGCCGAGACGATCCGACAGATTCACGACACCAACCCCGGGGTCGGTGTGGAGATGCTGGCCCAGGACTTCTCCGGCAAGCCGGAGCTGCTGGACGCCGTCTTCGCGGCCGGACCCGAGGTGTTCGGACACAATCTGGAGACGGTCCCGCGGCTGTTCAAGCGTATTCGCCCCGGATTCCGGTACGAACGCTCCCTCGAGGCGCTGAACCGGGCCCATGACGCCGGACTCATCACCAAGTCCAACCTCATCCTGGGAATGGGTGAGACGCGCGAGGAGGTCTCGGAGGCGATGGCCGATCTGCGCGCGGCCCACACCGACCTGCTCACCATCACCCAGTACCTGCGCCCCTCCAAGCTCCAGCACCCCATCGACCGCTGGGTGACGCCCGAGGAATTCGATGAGTTGGCCGAGGAGGCTGAGGAACTGGGATTCGCCGGAGTCATGAGCGGACCCTTGGTGCGCTCCTCGTACCGCGCCGGGCGGCTGTACCGTCAAGCCATGGCTGCCCGTGGGGAGAAGCCGGTCACCATCGTCACCGGCTACCGGAACGGCACGGCTCCAGCCCCGTTCGCCGAGAAAGGCTGAGCCAGGATCGCACACGTTCGTGACGGCATGCGCTGTGGGGCGGGACGCCGCGTCGAGCCCCGCAGCGCATGTCGCCAGATCCCCTCACACTGGAGCGACACATGTCACTGCTCCGGCCGAGCTGGCAGTCCACTGTGGCCCGGTTTCGCTGACGATGCCCCATCACCAGAGCCCCACAGCTGTGTCACCTCATGAAGCACCCCGAACTGCGTCACCTCACCGCGTGAAGCACTGCCGAGCTGACAATTCCTGCTGACCACGTGCGGCAGCTACTCGCTCGTCAGCTGTCACGACCTTCTCCACACCAATGCCTGCCAACCGCTCGCCCGGCCACGTGCAGCCCCGGCCACGTGCAGCATTGTCGTGAGTGAATGCGAGTGGCGGCGGGCACAGCCCACCGCCACATCAGTGCATGCCGTGACGAGCCAGCAACGACTCACCACGGTCATGTTCAGTTGTTGTAGTGCGGTGCCTGGTCGATCTGCAGCTCGGCGTACTTCGTCTCCGGTGCGGAGATGTGGTACGGCTTGCCAGACTGCTTCCACACCAGGTCTGGGGTGCAGCGGACGTTCTGTCCCTCGGCCTCCAGAATGATGAATCCCCAAGCCAGACGACCTTGTTGACCTGCTGGCAGGGTGTAGGGCCCCACCTTCTGGTTGAGTTTCCAGTGCACCTCGTGCACATAGGTGAACCCGAAGGTGTTCGTCATGATCTTGGCGAGTTCACCCTCACCCTTGACCTTGGCAGACACCTTGAAGGTCTGCTCCCGGGTCTGGGTGACCGTCTGGGTGACGGGCATGTCGACACTGTCGTGGTTGGCGACGCTTGCCGCGTCGGTCTGCTTGAACCACCTGTCCCGGGCCGTCACATAGGCACCGGTGTCACCAGGGGTCGAGCATGCCGTACCCGGTTTGTAGTCGTCATTCCATCGCTGGGGCAGCTCGAAATGGATGGCGTCCTCACCAGGTGCCACGCTGGTGTCCGCAGCCTGTGCTGGACTGGTGGCGAACGGCACCATGCATGTCGTGGCTGCTGCCAGAGCCGTCACGACTCGAACTCCAGCTCTCAGGACGGTCATGCCTCAGGCTCCCAGCTGGTCGTTGTCACGGGTGCTGATGGCCACGTGACGCTCCTTGGGCAGGGTGGCGGTGAAGTGGTCGCCCTTGCCCTGCCAAGTGTGGTCGGCACCACACACCGTGTGCTCACCCTCGAAATCGGAGACGAGCCAGCCGGCCTGCAGCACAGCGGTCTTGCCCGGAGCCAGGTTGTAGGGCCCGATGGTCTCGCCGACCTGGAAGGACTGGGAGCTGGAGTAGGAGGCCGAGATGCTGATGTGGATCACGTCGAGCAGTGGGAAGTCGACGCCGGCCGAGACGTTCCAGTCGCGAGTCTTGGTCTCGGTGACGCTACGAGTCACCGGGATGGGCTCGTCATTGTAGTTCGAGACGGTCCAGGTGCCAGCGGAGCCGTCGAAGTAGGTGCGCACCACCTTGACGGTCTGGCCGGTCTCACCGGGGGTGGAGCAGGCAGCACCGATGGTGGTGGGGTTGGCCGGCTGGGTCTTCCTCGGGTGGGCGGCGCTGGCCGGGGTGGCAATGAAAGCAGTGGTGGCAAGGGCACCAACCACGGCGGTCGACAATGCGGTGGACAGAATCTTCATGGTTTTCCTCCAGGTTGGAAAATCGAAACAGGAGCCGAGAAATAAAGATTTGATGAATTGTTGGTGACGAATCAGAAATCAGATTGGGTCGGAACAGGAAGTTTCCGGTAATTGTCCGGTGTGACGTCAACCTTACGAGTTGATCCATCCGAGGCGGTGATGACGGCCTCAGCCCAGAAACCCACTGGCGCGCTGGCGAGCGGCTGATTCTTCACCCGGCTGTAGGTGCCATCCTTGCCACAGCTGATCTCGCTGTACTGCAGCGGGGCCACCATGGTTCCGTAGTTGACGGTGACCTTCTCCCCCGGCTTGAGGTTGACCGGCTTGAGAGCGGTGCCCACTGGCATGTAGGCGCGCTGTGCGGCGCCGGTCGACTGCAGCCAGCCCTGTGGCAGGCGACCGCCATTGTCCATCCAGAAGGTGGTGCCGTTGTACTCGGCCCCGACGACGAAATCCGTCACCGGCTTGAACACATAGTCTGCCTTGGACCAGTTGCGGAACTGCGTGGAGTAACCAGCCTTGCGAATCGGCTCCGACACCTGCGTGACGTCATTGGGGTACCAGTGCTGCACTCCACGTGGCTTGCAGGACTGCCCCTTCGTCGGCCAGGACGGATCGTGCTGCGGTTTGGTGGCGGGAGGGATCGAGGGGGCCTCATGGTCGTCGGCGACCTTCTCCAGGCTGGGACCGACCCAGCTGTTGAACCGCTCGGACTCCTTCATGGGACGGGAGTTGGCACCTGCAGTGCGGGACGGAATCTTCATGGCCTGGTCGGAGATGCTGCCGTCCGCCTTGATCTTGTAGACGAAGGCGTACCGCTCGGCAGGCCCCCTGCCGCGGATGACATTGGCGCTGGGCTCGTCAATGATGTGTCCACCCTTGCAAGTAAGGAACATCGAGATGAATTCCTTCTCGACGGTTCCGTACTCGATGCGGATCGACTCACCGGACTCCAGGTCGAACGGTCCGAAGGTCTCGCCCTCGATCCAGCCGTTGGAGAGCTTGATACCGATGTCAGACTTGGCAGTGGTGTTCCATCCCGAAGGCAGGGCGGCAGCCGAGTTGGCCTCGATCTTGTGGTTGACCCCCGTCTCCACCGTCGCAGTGTAGGGAACCTTCTGCTTGGTGCGGTTGGTGAACTGGATCGTTCCATCACTGAGGTAACGACGACCGGTCTCACCGTAGTGCCATTCCGGGTAGCCATCGGCATGTGCCTGCTCGGCCGAGCACTTTTCGTACAGATGCGCGATGGGATACCCCTGGGGCATCGGGGGAACGTCAGCCTGCGCGGCAGGGGCAAGGGCTCCAGCCGCAGCAATGAGACTGGTGGTAACCCCTACGGCCATGAGAGTCGTGTGACGTCGGGATCGTGTGAGCTTCTTCATGAGTGACCTTCTGAGACGAGATGGGCGACGAGGACACCTTGCACTGAGGGCATGACGAGAAGAAGAACAACCACACTTTCTGGAAAAGCTCATCAGCCCGTCACGCCTGCTCGGTAAAAATACTAGATAGACATCGCCAATGCTGTCAACCACGCACCGAATCCTCGGCAGCATGACCTTCGACGTCATGATTCCGCACCGTCCGAAGAATGGTTCCCCACCCCATTTCCAAGCCCACCGTATTTCTAAGCCCACCGTCTGGGCGCCCAGGTGCCGGGTGGTCAGACCGCCAGGTCCTCCATCGAACAGGCTGCCGTGCATTGATTCCTTGCACGACGGACCCTCACTGCACGGTGAACGGAGTACAATCACCACGCGACTGTCTGCCCACCAGACCGTCGACGCCCACGTCGAGCAGCGAACACGTCGAGAATCGGGAGCCGCCCACCATGCCCAAGAGCCAGGCCGCCAAGGAACTCGCAGCCAAGCAGAAGGCACAGGCCAAGGCCGAGAAGCAGCGCCGCAAGGAGTCGTCCAATCCCAAGGACTGGGGGACGATGAAGCAGCTGAAGGAGAGCTTCAAGCTCACTCACCAGGTCGACCCATCGGTGATCTGGTGGACGTTGGGCGGCTTCGTGCTGGGCATCGTCGTCTTCCTCGTCATCGGCCTGTTCGTCCCACCGTTGTGGTTGTGGATCGTCCTGGGCGTCCTCGTCGGGTTCTCGCTGGGCATGTGGGCCTTCCAGTGGCGCGCCAAGAAAGCGCTTTTCCTGCGTTACAAGGGGCAGGCTGGCTCATCGGAGGTGGCACTGTCACTGCTCGACAAGAAGAAGTGGACCGTCGACATGGCGGTGGCCTTCACCCGGCAGCAGGACATGGTGCATCGCGTCGTCGGACCAGCCGGGATCGTCCTCGTCGGCGAAGGACGGATGTCCCAGCTGCGGCCACTCATGAACACCGAGACCAGACGCCACGAGCAGGTGGCCTACGGCACCCCCGTCACCCAGATCTACGTCGGGGAGGGCAAGGACCAGGTACGACTGGAGGACCTGAGCAAACACATCAAGAAACTCCCCAAGGCGCTGAGCGCCACCCAGGTGGACGACGTCAACTCGCGCCTCAAGGCTCTGGACGCCATGCGGCCCCGAGTTCCCATGCCCAAGGGGCCGATGCCGACCTCGATGAAGGGTGCCCGCGCCGCGATGCGTGGCCGCTGATCCCGTGGCAGCCACGAACATCGTCAATGCCGAGCACCTCGGCAAGGCGTACGGCACCCGAATCGTCCTCGATGACCTCTCCCTGGGGCTGGCACAGGGCGACGTCATCGGCGTGGTCGGTCGCAACGGCGACGGCAAGTCGACCCTGCTGGGACTGCTCACCGGAAGCATCCTGCCCGACGAGGGAAAGGTGACACAGACCAGGTCGACGTCCATCGGAGTGCTCGCCCAGGCCGAACGGATCGTCCCCGGCCAGAGCGTACGTGATCTCGTCCTGGACGGTGAACCCGACCATGTGTGGGCGTCCGATCCACTGGCCCGCCCGATCGTCGAGCAGATGCTGGCCGACATCGACCTGGACGCGCAGACGGCGAACCTCTCGGGCGGGGAGCGGCGACGCGCAGCCCTCGTCGCGCTCATGCTGGGCAACCACGACCTGCTCGTGCTCGACGAGCCCACCAACCATCTGGACGTCGAGGCCGTCTCGTGGCTGGCCCAACACCTGCGCACCCTGCAGCAGCGGGGCACGGCCATGCTCGTCGTCTCCCACGACAGGTGGTTCCTCGACGAAGTGTGCACCCACATCTGGGAGGTGCACGACGCCACGGTGGACGCCTACGACGGCGGCTACTCGGCGTACACCTTGGCTCGAGTGGAACGGGAGCGTCAGGCAGCGGCCAACGAGGCACGCCGTCAGAACCTGGCGCGCAAGGAGCTCGCCTGGCTGCGGCGCGGCGCTCCGGCTCGCACGTCCAAACCGAAGTTCCGCATCGAGGCCGCCAACGCGCTCATCGCCGACGTCCCCGAGCCGCGTGACAAACTCTCCCTGGCCCGCTTCTCCGCCAGCCGACTGGGCAAGGACGTCCTGGACCTCAAGGACGTCACCCTCACCCTTCCCGACGGACGTACCCTGCTCGATCACCTCACCTGGTCGATCGGGCCGGGGGAACGTATCGGGCTCATCGGAGTGAACGGGGCCGGGAAGTCCACCCTGCTCAACCTGCTGGACCGTCGGATCGAACCGACCAGTGGACGCGTCAAGCACGGCAAGACCCTGCGGATGGCTCACCTCACCCAGGAGGTGCACGAGCTCGACGGCGACGAACGGGTGCTGGACTCGGTGAAGCGACTCAAGGAGGAGACTCGCCTGGAGACCGGACGGGAGGCCACCGCTGCCAATCTTCTCGAGGAGTTCGGGTTCAGCGGGCAACGACTGGTCACCAGGGTGGGTGAGCTCTCCGGTGGGGAGCGGCGCCGCCTGCAGCTGCTGCGGCTGCTCATCGAGGAGCCCAATGTGCTGCTCCTGGACGAGCCGACCAATGATCTGGACATCGACACCCTGCGCGTGGTCGAGGACTACCTGGACCAGTGGCCGGGCACGCTGCTCGTCGTCTCCCACGACAGGTACTTCCTGGAACGGGTGTGTGACGTCACCTATGCGCTCATGGGCGACGGTTCGTGCGTCCTGCTGCCCGGCGGGATCGACCAGTACCTCGAGCATCGGCGTCGTCGTGATGCCGGACCGTCCAAGTCGGAACGAGCCGGTGCTGCCGAGCACGGCCCGCGGGAATCCGGACCAGACGATCCCGGCAGGAATGGGACTGCGGACGACACACCGCAGGTCAGTGCGGCGCAGTTGCGTCAGATCCAGAAGGACATGGCACGCTACGAGGGCAAGATGGACAAGGCGAAGGCAGCCTTGGACGACTTGTACCAGCAGATGGCCGAGGCAGCCACGGACTACGAGAAACTCACCGAGCTGCAGGGGCAGGCCGATGAGGTGCAGGAAAGACTCGACGAGTTGGAGACTGCATGGCTCGAGGCTGCCCAACAGATCGAGTGAGTCACACCTCCAGAAGCGCGTCACCCGGGCTCACCATGTTCTCGGGTTCAACCAGTGTGGTGAGGTCCTCGGCCGAGTTGTCGAGGACGACTATCGGACAGATCGCCGAGCGACCACCTGCACGCACCTCATCCGGCTGCCAGGTGATGAGGACGTCACCTGCACGCACCTCGTCCCCTTCAGCGGCATGCATGACGAATCCTGCACCATTGAGCTGAACGGTGTCGATCCCCAGATGGACGAGCACCGTCAACTCGTCGGAAGAAATGACGAACGCATGTGGATGCAGTTTCGCAATCCGCCCGGGGATCGGTGCGACGACATCCTGGCCGCCCGCGCCGATCGGCTCCAGTGCCAGCCCGGGGCCAACGACGCCCTGGGCGAACACGGGATCCGGGACATCCGACAGAAGGTGAACGAAGCCGGGCATCGGCGAGGTGATCTCAGTCACGCAGATCCTCGATGTCCTCAGCCAAGGTGTCGGCCTCCGGGCCAACCACAACCTGGACGCTCGTTGCCTGAATGACGACTCCGAAGGCACCAGCAGCCTTGAGGCCCTCCTCGTCAACCAGTTCCTCGTCCTCGACCTCGACGCGGAGCCGAGTGATGCACGCCTCCAGGTCGTTGATGTTGTCATCTCCCCCGAGGGCCCGCAGGATCTGTTCCGCCTTGCTCATGACTACTCCTTGCCAAGACATCGTGAACCGCCCTCATTGGCGGCTCGGACGCTGAAGTGATCGCGTCCCACTGAACCCAAGTGGTACAGCAGTACGTACTAAATACGACCAACCAATTTCTGTCAAGACCGTGGCATCCGAGTGCGCCCGATGCCTATTGCCCGCCCCACAGATCGTCGATGTCACTGGCCAACAGATCTGCATCGGGACCGACGATGATCTGTACGCTGTCCCCCTGGACGGTGACGCCGTGCACCCCCAGATCACGCAGGGCAGCTCGATCAACCTGATCGGGCTCGCGCAACTGGCAGCGCAGACGGGTCACGCACGGCTCAATGGAGATGACATTGTCCATGCCACCGATGGCGGCAAGGACCTGCTCGGGTCTTGTCATCGCGCTCCTCCTTGTCGACGAGGTGGGTAGAAGGTTCGTCCCGGACTGGAGATCGGGACCCACAGCTTGTAACGGTCGCCGCGATACCACGACCGGGAGTACGACACTGCTCGGTCATTGGCGTAGGTGCGCCTGGCGATCGCCAGCAATGGGGCACCTGTCGGGACATGCAACAGACTCGCGATCGTCTCGTCGGCAGTGGCGGACTCGATGGTGTCCTCACCCCAGGTCGGCACCATGCCAGCATCGGCCAGGGCCTGGTACATGCTCTCGGGAACCCCGTGTGAAATGAGTGTGGGGGCCGAGTCCACTGCCACCCAGGTTTTCTCCACCGCCATCGGCACGCCGTCGGCCAGCCGAACCCGGTGGACGAAGTGGACTCGATCGTGGATGGAGATGCCGAGCCATGCGGCGACGTCCGGGGTCGCCAGCAACTGCTCGGCGCGAATGAGACGCGACCCGGGGATCATCCCCCGCTGACGCATCTCCTCGGTGAACGAGGTCATCCGAGCCTGGACGTCCATCTTGGGCTGGGCGACATAGGTGCCGCTGCCCTGCCGACGCGCCAGTACTGCGTCGGCAACCAATGAGTCGATGGCACGTCGCACCGTCATGCGCGACACCCCGAACTGATCGGCAAGGTCGCGCTCACTGGGAATGGCATCCCCCGCGCTGAGTTGGGTGTCGATGAGGTCGGCAAGATGATCGCGAACAGCGACATACTTCATGGCGAGAATTATGGCTCATCGACTGCGCCCACGATGCATGACCTCGTTCCAAGTGATCCGAGTGATCTCACCGGACCCGTCGACAGTCGGTCAAGTCGCTTCACGCGGGTCTGCCACCAAGGCCAGGAGCGCATGCCCGCAACGGATCGGCCGACTGTGAGCGATTTGCGACAGCCACCTTGACACGGACTACGCAAGTGGTTTGTACTTCTACCAAAGTGGTCCATACCAGTATGGTCACGTCGATACCTGATTCCGACTGGAGCCCCAATGACGGGGCCAGTCGGCAATCCCTACTCATCGTGGAGGACACATGACGGCACGAGCCGCATCCAGCACCGGGGGAAAACACCGGAGAACCATCCCCGGCTTCTCCCAGCTCCAACGCATCGGTCGTTCGCTGATGCTGCCCATCGCGTCCCTGCCCGTCGCGGCCCTGCTGCTGCGGTTCGGTGCTGCCGACGTCCTGGGCGCGGACGGCCTGTCCAGGCACGTCCACTGGATGCAGCCGGTCGCTGACGTCCTCGCCGCCGCTGGTGGGGCCATCTTCGACAACCTGCCACTCATCTTCGCCCTGGGGGTGGCCGTCGGCTACGCCAAGAAGGCAGACGGGTCAACGGCCCTTGCCGCCCTCATCGGCTACCTCGTGTTCACTGGAGCAGGCACGTCCAAGACCACACAGGGTGGTGTGCTGGGCGCCCTGGCGCCGTACTTCGCCAAGGACACCGGGGTCATCAACTACGGTGTGCTCGGTGGCATCGTCATCGGCATCATCGCCGCCAAGAAGTACGAGCGTCACCGCCGCAAGAAATTGCCCACCTACCTGGCATTCTTCGGCGGACGCCGGTTCGTGCCGATCGTCACCGCCGCGGCGTCGATCGTGGCAGGCGTCGTCATGGCACTCGTGTACCCGGCCTTCGACTGGCTGTTCAACAAGCAGGTCGGCGGCTTCATCATGGGCCACGGCTCCAACCCGGGCACCGGATTCGTCTTCGGCGCCATCAATCGTCTGCTCATCCCGTTCGGACTGCACCACCTACTCAATTCACTGCCGTGGTTCCAGCTGGGCAATTGTGTCAACGCAGCCGGCGAGACCCTGCACGGCGACATCACCTGCTTCTTCAACGGCACTGTCGAGACGAACTCCTGGACCGGATCCTTCATGACCGGATTCTTCCCGATCATGATGTTCGCCCTACCCGGTGCTGCCCTGGCGATCTACCACACCGCCAAACCTGAGAAGAAGAAGGTCACTGGTGGCGTGATGTTCTCGGTGGCCCTCACCGCATTCCTCACCGGGATCACCGAGCCCCTCGAGTACGCCTTCGCCTACGTCGCCTTCCCGCTGTACCTGGTGCATGCCATTCTCACCGGCACCTCCTTGGCACTGGTGAACGCACTGGGCATCAAGGATGGCTTCGGATTCTCCGCAGGTCTCACCGACTACATCATCAACTTCGGGCGGGCCGCACAGCTCTCCGGCGGCCCCGGCAAGGTTCTCCTCCTGCTGGTCATAGGCTTGGCCTATGGGGTGATCTACTACTTCGTCTTCCGATTCGCCATCACCAGGTGGCAGCTGCACACCCCGGGCCGCGAGGAGGACGGTGAGAGTGCCGCAGCAGCCAGCGTCTTCGACGAGGCACAGGTCGCCGCCGAGGCCTCCACCGGCAAGAAGGCCGCCAAGGACGAAGGCAGGGTGTGACACTCACGTTCGGCGCTGCCCATCGGCGCCGAACGTCATTCCTCCTTCCCGGCTGCTTTCTGACGTCTCGGTGCTGAAGCGGTGGTAGGCGTCTGCCCTCTGGTGTTGGATGCCGTCTGGCCACTCGTACGGCACGACGTCACTGCACGTCAGCCGAGTCTGCTTCCTCGTCCTCGGGATCCTTGTCCGAGGACGGGAACAGACGCCTGATGAGCTGATCGAGCCCCGCACCGATGATGATCGCCCCCACGATCCCAATCGTTGCCGCGAGCAGATGGTTGTCGCCGATGGCACTTGACACCCCTGCTCCAATGGCAGTCGCGTAGGAGGCCCACAGGATGGAGGCGAGGACGTCGATGGGGACGAACACTCGGTAGGAGTAATGCGTCGCCCCTGCCATGGCATTGACGATGACCCGTCCACCGGGGATGTATCTGGCCACGAGGATCACCAGGGGTCCGCGGACCCGCAGCTGCCGGGTTGCCCATGTCACCATCTTGCGGCGACGCTCACCGCCGGTGAGCAGTTTCGTCCTGCCGAGCCAGCGACCTATCCAGTAGGCAAGATTGTCACCACAGAATGCGCCGAAGGCTGCCACCGGAATGAGGATCCACCACGGGGGCTGACCTATCGCCGCCAGGGCCACGACGACGGATTCGCTGGGAACGACGGGAAAGATACCGTCGATGACACTGAGAGCCCACATGACGACGGTGACGATCGGATGAGACGCGTTGGCGGCCACGTACTCGTTGATCGCATCAACCCAGTGGGTGAAGTTCATCGCCCCATGGTCTCACAACACATGCCTTGGTCCAATCGGCATGCTCAGTCAGCACCCACGCCAGTCTCCCCGCAACGGGCCATCCATCATGGTCATGTCAGGATGTCGCCACGTCCCTCTGACGGTTCACCACAGCCACGGCACGGACGTCATCGCGGGACGACGTCCTCGTAGACCTTGGTGAGTTCGGCTGCCACCGCTGCCGGGGAGAACCGATCCACGGCACGTTGCCGAATGTGTGCTGGATCCCAGCTGCCCAGGGAATCGAGAAATTCGCCCAGCCCGGCGCGCAGGTCGTCCTTGGAACCACTCCGGGTGACCATGCCGACGTCGGGGGTGAGAAAATCCGACGGGCCACCACACGGGGTGGCGAGGATCGGCAGTCCGGCAGCCATGGCCTCCACGTAGACGACCCCGAAGGTCTCCCACTGCGACGCCAGGGCGAAACCGTCGGCTCGGGCGAAGCGCTCGGCGATCTGGGGGCGGGAGAGCAGCCCCTCCAACATGATCGTGCCGGGGTGCTCCGCATTGATCCGGGCTGCGAGACGCTCCAGCTCCGGCCGCTGCGGCCCGTCACCGATGACGCTCAACGTGAGTCCCGGACGTACGGCGGCAAGCTCCCCCACCACCTCGATGAGAGGTTTCATCCCCTTGCGTTCAACGAGCTGCCCAGCTGCCACCAGATGGGCATCAGCTCGTGAACCTGATCCCTTCCCAGAGTCTGACAGGGGCGAAATCGCCTCATCCGCGTCCTGCTGGGGCGGCGCGAAGAGGTCGACGTCGATGACATTGGGGACCACGCGGCACGTGGCTCCGTACCGGGTGTCCATGATGTCCTTGAGTGGGCGCGACACGGCAAGGACGGCATCGGCCCGCCGGACGGCACGGCGTACGTCCTCCTCAGTACGTCTGTCGGCACCATCGAGGGACAGACCGGAGAAGTGTTCGGTGTACACCAGGGGCACGTCGTCGACACCAGCTCGGGCCACTGCGGCGGCATGCCTGCTGAAGTGGGCATGGATGACGTCTGGGCTTCCCCAGAGCTTGACGACACGACGATGGAGCAGGCCCGTGGCACGTCGGTAGGCCTGATGGTCCAGCTCGGGACTGACTGCCCCGAGCGGCAGGTCGAGCCCCAGCGTCTCGATCCCGTCGATGGTGCGATGTGACCACCCGAACCGCCGTACTCGACGAGCCGAGCGGCCATCCACGTAGCCCACCAGGACGTCGTGGCCGGCAGCGGCCAACGCCTTGGCCTGGTCCAGCTCGAAGACCCCCCGCAGGGGACTCGACGCACACGGAACGCCGCGGGAGAGCACCAGTACCCGCATGACTCGCCTCCTCGGATCGGGAACCTTCCTAGCACAACGCGAGGACCGTCTGTAACACAGCCGAAACATGCCGGTGATGCCAGAGCAACCGTGACCGGCTACGGTGTGAAGCATCACCACACGTTGATGGAGGACAGATGTTCCAGAATGCCGACGAGCTCCTAGCTTATGTGAAGAACGAGGGAGTCGAAATGATCGACTGCCGGTTCTGTGACCTCATCGGTGTCATGCAGCACTTCACGGTGCCTGCCCGCGAGTTCGACAAGGACACCTACGAGAAGGGCCTGGCCTTCGACGGCTCGTCCATCCGCGGGTTCAAGCAGATCCATGAGTCGGACATGGACCTGCTGCCCGACCCGAGCACCGCCTGGATCGACCCGTTCCGCGAGCACAAGACGCTCATCCTCAACTTCAACGTGCACGACCCCATCACCCGCGAGCCCTACAACCGCGACCCGCGCAACATCGCCGAGCGTGCCCAGAACTACCTTGCCTCCACCGGCATCGCCGACACCGCCTTCTTCGCCTCCGAGGCCGAGTTCTACGTCTTCGACGACATCCGGTTCGACACCCGCGCCAATGAGTCCTACTACTCCATCGACTCCGAGGCCGGAGCCTGGAACACCGGCCGCGTCGAGGAGGGCGGCAACCGCGGCTACAAGGTGAAGTACAAGGGTGGCTACTTCCCCGTCGCCCCCACCGACCACTTCGGGGACCTGCGCGACGAGATGGTCAGTCTCATGGAGCGTGTCGGTCTCAAGGTGGAGCGTGCCCACAGCGAGGTCGGCACCGGCGGCCAGGCCGAGATCAACTGGCGGTTCAACACGTTGGTCAAGGCGGCCGACGAGGTGATGCAGTTCAAGTACATCGTCAAGAACGTCGCCTGGAACAACGGCAAGACGGCCACCTTCATGCCCAAGCCGATCTTCGGGGACAACGGATCGGGCATGCACGTGCACTCCTCGCTGTGGAAGGACGGCGAGCCGCTGTTCTTCGACGAGAACGGTTACGCCCAGCTCTCCGACCTCGCCCGCTACTACATCGGCGGCATCCTCAAGCACGCCCCGTCGTTGGTGGCACTCACCAACCCGTCAGCCAACTCGTACCACCGTCTGGTGCCCGGTTTCGAGGCTCCGGTGAATCTCGTCTACTCCCAGCGCAACCGTTCGGCGTGCATGCGCATCCCGATCACCGGCCCCAACCCCAAGGCCAAGCGCGTCGAGTTCCGCTGCCCGGATCCCTCGGCCAACCCGTACATGGCCTTCGCAGCGATCCTCATGGCCGGTATCGACGGCATCCAGAACAAGATCGAGCCGCACGAGCCGATCGACAAGGACATCTACGAGCTGCCTGCCGAGGAGCACGAGGAGCTGGAGCAGGTGCCGACCACCTTGGAGGGCGCACTGCAGGCCCTGGAGGCCGATCACGAGTACCTCGAGGCCGGTGACGTCTTCTCCTCCGACCTCATCGACACGTGGGTACGCATCAAGCGTGAGGACCTTGCCGAGCTGCAGCAGCGTCCGCACCCCTACGAGTTCGACCTCTACTACGACATCTGATCCACGATCACCATGCGCACCGTTGACGACGTCCGTACCCTCATGGACCACTGGTTTCCTCCTCAGCTCGCCGAGAGTTGGGATGCACCGGGGCTGGTCTGTGGCGATCCCGCCGACGAGGTCCACCGGGTGGCCACCGCCCTGGAAGCCACCGATGAAGTCGTCGGGGCCGCCATCGACTCGGGAGCGCAGATGCTGCTCGTCCATCATCCCCTGCTGATGCGGGGAGTGACGACAGTGTCGGCCGACACCCCGAAGGGGCGGCTGGTGCATCGACTCATTCGTGCCGGTGTGGCGCTCATGGCGGCCCACACCAATGCCGATGCCGCCGTCGGCGGGGTGAACGACGTCCTGGCACGGCTGCTCGAGGTGCGGGTGGACGGTCCGCTGCACCCAGCCGACCACCCCGTCGACGACGAGTGGGCCGGGCCAGTGCACATGCAGGGCATCGGGCGGGTGGGAACCCTGCCCGAACCGATGACCCTGGCCCAGTTCACCGAGCACGTCGCCGAGCGACTGCCACGCACCGTGTGGGGGGTGCGGGCCGCCGGCCGCCCGGAACAGGTGGTGCGCACGGTCGCAATATGTTCCGGCGCCGGAGACTCCCTGCTGGCGGCAGCACGCCGCAGTGGCGCCGACGTCTACCTCACCGGAGATCTGCGTCATCATCCCGCCGATGAGCACCTGCGCCACGGTGGGCCAGCCCTGGTGGACGTCGCCCACTGGGCCAGTGAGTCGCCGTGGTGTGCAGACCTGGCCCGTCGACTGGAGCAGGAGGGGTACGAGACGACGGTGCTGCCCATCCGCACCGATCCGTGGACCGTCGGGGTGCGGCCACCGGAGCAGAACTGAGGCGCACCTGATCCCACGTCACATGTCGCTGGCCTCAGCGTGCCGAGCGTGAAAGAATGCCATCAATGTGAGGACCACTGAGGAACGAGCATTCGTTGACGACACCGAGGCCATCGTGCGGCTGGGATCCATGCTCCTGGAGTCGGGAACCGGTTCGTACCGCGTCAAGCGAGCCATGCACCGCGCCGCCGTCGCACTGGGCATGGACCGGCACGACGCCTCGGTGAGTCTCACCGAGATCATCGCCACCGCCCACCGGGGCGACAACTTCCGTACCGTCATGCGTGAGGTGTACCGGGTACGGGTGGACGCAGCTCGCATCTCGGCCTTGGAGCACCTCTCCCGCAACCTGCCCGAGCCCTGCACGGCGGAGCGACTCGAGGCCGAGCTCGACCGCATCTCACGTACCGTCAGGTCATCGTGGAAACCATGGCAGAACACCGTGGCAGGTGGTGTTGCCTGCGCTGGATTCGCCATCCTCAACCGGTTCACCCCCATTGACGCCCTCGTCGTCCTCCTCGCCGCGAGCACCGGGCAGTACGTGCGGCGTCGTCTGGGAAGCCGCTGGCTCAACCAGTTCGGCGTGGCTGCGCTGGCCGCTGCCCTGGCCGGGTTGGTGTATCTCACGATCGCGACGATCTTCGAGGCCACCGGGCAACCGGTGCTCAGGGGCGTCAACGGTCCGGGGTACGTGGCATCCCTGCTGTTCCTCGTGCCTGGCTTCCCCATGATCACGTCAATCCTCGACATGGCGCGCCTGGATTTCACCGCGGGTCTCAGTCGAGCTGCGTACTCCATGGGACTGGTGGTCTCTGCCACCCTGTCCGCCTGGATCATGAGCCTGGCCTCCGGGATGACGCCACTGCCCGCCGAGTTCACCCTGCCGGGGGCCTGGCAGTGGATCGCGTTCGCCGTTGCCACCTTCTTGGGCGTCGCCGGTTTCGCCATCCTCTTCAACTCGACCCCGCGCATGGTGCTCATGGCAGCTGCGCTGGGCACGGTCGGCAACCTCGTCCGCCTTGCCCTGGGGCAGATGGGGATGCCCAATCAGTTGGCTGCCGGACTTGGCGGGCTCACCATCGGTCTCATCACTGCGCCACTGGCCCCACGTCAGGAACTTCCCCGGATCACGCTCACGGTGCCAGCGTGCGTCATCATGGTGCCGGGAGCGGCGATGTACCGCATGATGTACTGGCTCAGCAGCGACACCCTCCAGGCACTCGGCTATGGCGCAGAAGCCATCCTCACCGTCGTGTGCATTGCCTCGGGGCTTGCCGTGGCCCGTATGCTCACCGATCCACACTGGGCGTTCTCCAAGCCCATCCCCAGCCCACACGCGTTCCGCTCCCAGCCGGACTGATCGGTTCTCCCCCGTGGGGAAGCCACCCGACCCGGGCTCACTGCCGCCGAGCGCCCACGCTCCTTGAACAGCTCAGCGCCCACGCTCCCTGAACAACCGGGCGTCACACGCCCCAGAACAGTTCGTCGACAACCTTGTTGGCCCGCCGTGAGCGACGCAGGTGCTCCTCAACGACCATCTCGGAGGCTCCACGTCCCATGCCCAGCAGCCGAGCAATGGCATCGAGTTCCCGGGAATCGGTGGGGAGCGTGTCGGCTGCACGTCCTCGCACACACATGATTGCGTTGCGCAATGCGCTGGCCCCCAGCCATGCCACCCGCAGGTCCTCGTACTGATCCGGCGTCATGAGATCCGCTGCCCGGGCGGCTGACAGGGCCTCCAGGGTCGACGTCGTGCGCAACTGCGGCAGCCGGGCCCCGAATCGCATCTGCATGAGCTGCACCGTCCACTCCACATCGGCCAGCCCACCGGGCCCCATCTTGAGGTTCATCCGGCGATCCGAGCCACGCCGAACCCGTTCGTCCTCCATCCGGGCCTTGAGCCTGCGAATCTCGGTGCACTGCGACGGGCTCAACCCCTCAGCAGGCCAGCGGAGTCGATCCATCGACGTCAGCAGCTCCCCGGTGAGTTCGCGGTCCCCAGCCCCGTGTCGCGCCCGCACCAGGGCTTGGGACTCCCAGGTGCTCGACCAGCGTGAGTAATACGTGAGGCAGCTGCTCAGCGAGCGCACCAGCGGACCGGATCGTCCTTCCGGACGCAGATCGGCATCAAGGTCGAGCCCGGGCCCAGGCCCCGGAGCCCCCAGCAGTTTGCGCAACGTCGTGACGATCTCCATCGCCTTGCGGGTGGCTCGGGTTCCGGCGTCGTCGACGACGAACATGAGGTCGGCATCGGATGACAGGGCCATCTCACGCCCGCCCCAGCGTCCCAGGGCAATGACGCCGATTCGCGGAGCATCGTCGAGGCTGGCACGCACCGCCTGCAGGCTGGCCTCGATGGTGGCATCGGTGAGATCCGAGAGCCCCCGGGCAACGGTCTCCACCGGTGCCACCCCCAGGACGACGTCGACGACGAGCCGGAAGAATTCGCGCCGACGCACCCCACGGATCGCCCGGATCGAGTCGGCCACCTCGCGATGCCGCCTGCCCACCCGTGTCATCTCGGCACACAGTTCGTCACGACCTCGTGGGCGCAGGTCGACGTCGACCAGCACCTGGACGGTCTCCGGGGAGCGCACCAGCAGGTCGACGCCGAGCCGGGATCCCGAGAGGATGGCTGCCAGTCGTTGCGCGGTGTCCCCCTCGTCACGCAGTGCCCTGAGGTACCACGGTGAGGACCCCAACTCCTCCGACACCTTGCGGAAGGCGAGCAGTCCCGCATCCGGGTTCGGCCCCGAGGCGAGCCAGCCGAGCATCGCCGGCATGAGCTGGGCCTGGATCTTCACCGCACGTGTCGTGCCCTGGGTGAGCGCAGCGATGTGTCGCAGTGCCGCGGACTCGTCGGCGAAGCCCAACGCCTTGAGCCGCGTCTTCGCCGCATCGGTGGTCATGCGCAGTTCCTCGGAGGGGATGCGTGAGACGGCCTCGACCAGCGGGGAGTAGAACACCCGGTTGTGGGTGGACAGCACGGCCTGGGCGGTGGAGTGCCAGGCTTGGCGCACATCGTCACCGGTGCGCAACCCGACCCCGCGAGCAAGACGCCGCAGGGCGGCCTCGTCGGTGGGAAGCAGGTGGGTGCGTCGTAGATGGAACAGCTGGACGCGGTGTTCCAGGAGACGTTCGAATCGATATGCCGACAGCAGTCGCTGGGCATCGGCTCGACCGATGTAGCCTCCTGCCGACAGACTGCGCAGGGCGTCGAAGGTGGACCGTACCCGTAAAGATGCGTCCTGCCGACCGTGCACCAGCTGCAGCAGCTGAACGGTGAACTCGACATCCCGCAGTCCACCGGCCCCCAACTTGATCTCATGATCACGGTTCTTGCGGGCGATGTGGTCGACGACCCTGGTCCGCATGGCACGAGACTCCCCGACGAACCCGTCCCGCTCGGCCACCTGCCACACCAGGGGCGCCACGAGCGCGCAGAACTGCTCCCCCAGTTCGATGTCGCCGGCCATCGGACGAGCCTTGAGCAGCGCCTGGAACTCCCAGTTCCTCGCCCAGGTGCGGTAGTACTCCGCCATTGACGCCAGGGTGCGCACCAAGGGTCCGGCGTCGCCCTCGGGGCGCAGGGCGGCGTCCACCTGCCAGATGGATCCGGCTCCGCTGTGCGCCGAGCAGATGCGTGCCACCGTCGCAGCGAGCCGTTGCCCGACGGCAATGGCCCGTGCATTGTCGATGCCCTCGTCGGCAGGGGCAACGACGTGGATGACGTCGACGTCGGATATGTAGTTGAGTTCCCGTGCCCCACACTTGCCCATCGCAATGACGGCCAACCGTGCAGCCTGATGACCAGGCGTCATGGCTCGTGCCAGGGCCAGGGCCGATTCGATGACACCGTCGGCGAGGTCGGCGAGTTCGACGCTGACCGACTCCAACACCTCGGTGGGATCGTCGTGGCTCAGGTCGCGAGCGGCAATACGCAGCAGATGACGTCGATTGGCCAGCCGCAACTCATCGGCACCGCGGGCAGGATCGGCCTGCGAGACGAGAAAACCGTCCTGCTCGATGGCCGACACACAGCTCAGCAGGTCGGTGCGAATCTGCTCGGCAGACCACTGCTCGGGCTCCGCCGCCAGGACGTCAAGGGCATCGGGATGAGCCGTGAGGTACTTGCCAAGCTCCGCCGATCCCCCCAGGACGCGTACCAGACGGCGGGCCTGGTGAGGATCGGCCACCATGCCACGAACAGTTCCCGGAGCGGCATCGGCCAGATCGGCCAGGCTGGAGAGCGCCTGTTCGACGTCACAGACGTGGCCGAGCTCGTCCTCCCAGGGCTGCCACTGCTCCTCGTCGAGACCGAGTGCAGCAGCCATGAGCCCGTGGAACCTCCGTGCCCGACGAGCGTCATTGGCTCCGTGTCGGACGAGTTCAGCCTCAAGCGTGGAGATTCGATCCGCCATGTCCAGCCTCCGATCGGCGCCAGCCTACCTGCGTGATGAGACTAACCTGTGTCAGCGTCGCTGAAATGTCACATTGGCGATACCTTGCCGTTGCCTGCGAGTCAACGGCTGGGAAACTCATCGCGCTAGCTTCTTGGAGGTGACAGTCATGGCAGACCGCACCGAGCGGGAGATGAGGAAGCTGTCCACCACCTGGGTGGCGGCCATGAGGCTTCTGCTGCCTGAATCCACCAGTCCGGTCGACTCCGACCCACGGTGGAACTGTCGCCATCTGACTCTCGTCATGGTTCTGCTCACCGACACCTTGCAGACCCTTGACGTGTCAGCCACCCAACGCCCGATGGAGTTGTGGGAGCTGTGCCGCGAACGTTCCCTGGCAGCACACACGCTCATCGAGGTGGCCCGTCAGATCGAGGAGGACTCCCCCGAGGACCTTCTGCCCCAGGCCAGCTCACTGCTCTCGACGGTTGAGGAGCGTCTCACCGGAACGCGCCCGACCCCGGCCCGCGTCGAGACCCTCGTGGGACCGGCCCGACTCACCGATCATCTGCGTCTGACCATGATCGACGGGGTCTGCATGGCCCTGGCATCGGGAATCGCCCTGCCCCGTGCCGTCAAGGTCGATGCATGCCGCACCCTGGCGACGATCCTGGGGCAGACCCACGGGGGACGCACGATCGAGCTTCGGGTGCCCCCGGCCACTGCGGTGCAGCTGGAGTCCACGACTGCCGGCCCCGACCATCATCGCGGCACCCCGCCCAACGTCGCCGAGTCCGACATGGAAACCTTCCTCGCTCTGGCGACCGGTTTCCTCAGCTGGTCACAGGCGCGTGAGGACGGCCGTATCTCCACCTCCGGATCGCACGTCGAGGAACTTGCCGAGATGCTCCCCGTCGTCGATGCCGCTCACAGATGCGGCAGGTAACGGTCCAGCTCGAACTGGGTCACCTGGCCCAGGTACTCCTCGTACTCGGCCTTCTTGTTGCGCAGGAAGTAGTCGAAGACGTGCTCACCCAAGGTTTCCGCCACGAGTTCTGAGTCCTCCATGAGTGCAATCGCCTGACCAAGATGCTTCGGCAGGGGGTCGATGCCCAAGGCGCGACGCTCCCTGGCACTGAGACTCCACACGTCGTCGGACGCCTCCTCGGGAAGTTCCCACTCGTGCTCGATGCCGGAGAGCCCGGCCGCCAGGATCAACGCGAGGGCGAGATACGGGTTCGTCGCAGCATCGACGGAGCGCACCTCCACCCGCGCCGAGGACGCCTTGTTCGGTTTGTAGGCCGGCACCCGCACCAGGGCGGACCGGTTGTTGCGTCCCCAGCAGATGTACGCCGGTGCCTCACCACCGCCCATGATGCGACGGTATGAGTTGACCCACTGGTTCGTCACAGCGGTGATCTCGGGGGCATGGTGCAGCAGCCCGGCGATGAAGTGCTTGGCCACCGGCGACAGACGAGCCTCGTCACTGGGGTCGAAGAAGGCGTTCTCATCCCCCTCGAACAGGGAGACATGGGTGTGCATGCCCGAGCCAGGACACTGGGAGAAGGGTTTGGGCATGAACGTCGCCTTGATGCCCTTGAGCGAGGCCACCTCACGGATGACGACACGGAAGGTCATGATGTTGTCGGCCATCGTCAGCGCGTCGGCATAGCGCAGGTCGATCTCGTGCTGGCCGGGAGCCCCCTCGTGGTGACTGAACTCCACCGAGATGCCCATCTGCTCCAACATGGTGATCGAGTCACGCCGGAAATCCGTGCCTGCCCCCAGGGTCGTGTGATCGAAGTAACCACCGTTGTCCAACGGCTCGGGGGAATCGCCGGGGTGGTGTGGCCCCTTCAACAGGTAGAACTCGATCTCCGGGTGCGCGTAGAAGGTGAAGCCCATGTCGGCAGCCTTGTCCATGGCGCGTTTGAGCACGTAGCGCGGATCTGCCCAGCTCGGGGTGCCGTCCGGGTTGGCGATGTCACAGAACATCCGCGCCGTACCGGTACCCTGTCGCCACGGCAGCATCTGGAAGGTCGCCGGATCCGGGTGCGCCACCATGTCGGACTCGTACACCCGGGCGTATCCCTCGATGGAGGAGCCGTCGAAGCCCACTCCCTCGGCAAATGCGCTCTCGATCTCGGCCGGAGCGATGGCCACGGACTTCAGGGAGCCGAGCACGTCGGCGAACCACAGCCTCACGAAATGGACGTTGCGTTCCTCGATCGAACGCAACACGAACTCAGTCTGCCTGGACATGTCCCCATTGTGACTGCCCCGTGTTTCAGTTGTGTTGCTTGTCCCGGTTCTGCCGACGAGGCGGGGTCAGCACCCAACAGTGGGGCCACACTTCTCGCCCCACCCGTGATCACACCACATGCGGAGGAGTCACCGATGCGACACATCGTCCATCGAGCACCGCTCAGCATCATCTGCAGACTGCCAGGGGCCAGAGCTGGGCATGAATCACCCTGCCAGCGCCATTTCCTCCTTTCGCGGTAGGCTCACGTCGACTCCTGCTGCTGACCACGCACACCACCACGTTGGATCGCCCATGATTTTCAAGATCGCCGTCAACTCCGTGATTCGGGGTGCATCGTCATGGTTGGCACTCATCGTCGCGTCGATCGCACTCAGCGTCGTGGTGGCGTTGAGCCTGGGCATGATCGTCGCTGGGGCCTCGGCCAGTGGAGAGGCGCAACAGGCATTCGTCTCCATGGGGGCCACTGCACTCGGGTTCACGGTGCTCACCGCGCTGGCATCCTTCCGTCTGGTGGTGGGCACCTGCGTGCGTCTGCAACGACAGGACGTCGCCCTGTGGCAGATCGCCGGAATCCTGCCGGGTACCGCGCACCTCGTCGTGGCGACCGAGATCGTCCTCGTCACTGCGGTGTCCGCCGCGCTGGGGGCAGCGCTGTCACTGGCGATGTGGCCGCCCTATCTTCACTTCGTGGACGGCAGTGGGCTACCCGAGACAGACGTGTTGCACCGACCACTGCCAGTCATCTCCCTTGTCATCGCGGTGGGAGCGACGACCCTCACCAGTCTGGTGTGTGGGCTTCGATCGGCCCGAGGAATCGTGAAGGCAGATCTCGTCACAGGCGTGCGCCCTGCCGCTGCCCCACCGCCACGATCCACGGCTGCCAGGGTCATCACCGCGATCGTTGCCGTTCTGCTCATCGCAGGCACGGTGACGCTGTACCTCGTCATTGCACATGCCCACCCCGTCACCGACCCCGACGACTTGGCTGGCATCCTCAGTTCGTACGCTGGGATGGGACTGCTGGTCTGCCTGATCTTCGCGATCCTCTCCGGGCCCATCATCCGCGGCCTCGCCCGGCTGGTCAGAGCCTTGCCGTTCGCCGGGACTGCCGGGTTCCTGGCCAGCCGTGAAGCCAGCGCTCGTCCACAGCTCACCCAGGCACTCGTCGTACCCATCACCCTGGCCGCAGCTGCCGTGGGCATCATGGCTGCCTGGATCAACGAACTCACCAACGTCATGGCCGCCCAAGCCGGATCGGAGGAGAAGGTCAACGCCCCGCCTCGACAGATGGCCCTGCTGCTCGGTGGGCCCGTCATCGTCGCCTGTGTGTGCGCCTCGGCCATCGTGTTCGCCACCGCATCCCATCGCCGTGCGGACAATGCACTGCTGCTGGTCTCGGGGGTCACACCAGGAGTCATTCGTGCCAAGGCCCTCGTCGAGGCGGGGATCCACGCCGTCATCTGCCTCGTCTGCGCCTACGGGATCGTCGTCGTCAACGACGTGTCCATGGCCAAGGCGCTGTCGACAGGCCCTGTTCCTTCAGTACCGATCCTCGCGCCGGGGTGGCAGGCTGCCGGAGTCGTCGCCGTGGGGATCGCACTCACCCTCCTCCTACTGCTTGCCGTGACGGCCGACGGTATGCACAGGAATCCCGTCACCACCATCACCGGAGGTCACCAATGACGTCATGGATACACGCCACCGGAGTACACAAGGGATTCGGCAGGGGAGCACGCCGGGTCGAGGTGCTCAGGGGTGTCGACCTCGACGTCGAGCCCGGCGAGTTCGTCACCGTTGTCGGTTCGTCAGGAGCTGGAAAGTCAACCCTGCTGTACTGCCTGTGCGGGCTCATCCCAGCCGACGACGGTCAGATCAGTCTGGTCGGCAACGACATTCGTACCGCGAGCAGGTCTCAGTTGGCACGCATCCGACGCGACCACGTCGGGTTCATCTTCCAGGACCTCAACCTCATCAGTTCACTAACCGTGCGGGACAACGTCGTCCTTCCGGCACGGATGGCTGGTCGGAGGCCACGGCGCCGCGACGTCAACCAGGTGCTTGACGCTGTCGGACTGGCTTCCCAGGCCAGCAAGTACCCGGCCCATCTGTCGGGAGGACAGCGCCAGCGGGTCGCCATCGCGCGATCCCTGCTGCACCAACCCGAACTGCTGCTCGCCGACGAGCCCACCGGCTCACTCGACGTCTCGTCCCGCGACACGGTGTTGGAGCTGCTACGAGCCACGGTGAGCGAGACCACCTCCCTGGTCATGGTGACCCACGACCTCGACATCGCGGCAACCGCTGACCGTGTCGTCGTCCTGGCGGACGGGCACAACGACCGCATCCTCACCCGTCCGAGCTCGACCGAGGTGTTCCAGGCCCTCCATACCGGCCCACGGCACTGCCATGCTGATTACACTGGTGCTTCGTGACTTCCATGCATGCTTACCCTGTTTCCCCGCGTCTGTCCGTCCCGAGTTCCATCCAACGCCCGCCCTATGTGGGCAAGGGTGACGTGCCGGAGAACTACACCGGGTCCCATGTGCAGAGCCCCGAGGTCATCGAGGCCATGCACGAGGCCGGACGCATCGCCTGCGGCGCCATGCACGAGGCCGGCAAGGCGGTGGCCCCCGGAGTCACCACTGACAAGCTCGACAGGATCGCCCACGAGTACATGTGCGATCACGGGGCGTACCCGTCCACCCTAGACTACCGCAACTATCCCAAGTCCATCTGCACCAGCGTCAACGACGTCATCTGCCACGGCATCCCGGATGCTCGTCCCCTGGAGGACGGCGACATCGTCAAGATCGACGTGACCGCCTACAAGAACGGTGTGCACGGCGACAACTGCTACACCTTTCTGTGTGGCGACGTCAGCCAGGAGGCCCGTGACCTCGTCACCCACACCCAGGAGGCCATGAATCGCGCCATCAAGGCGGTGCGTCCGGGCCGGTCCATCAGCATCATCGGACGCATCATCGAAAACTACGCCAAGAGGTTCGGTCACGGCGTGGTCCGCGACTACACCGGCCACGGGGTGCACACGGCCTTCCACTCCGGGCTGGTCGTCTTCCACTACGACGAGCCACGCTACGACGTCACCCTCGAGGAGGGCATGACGCTCACCATCGAGCCGATGCTCACGCTGGGCAACCAGGCCAACCACCAGTGGGACGATGGCTGGACGGTGCAGACCAATGACGGGTCGTGGTGCGCCCAGTTCGAACAGTCGATGGTCATCAACACCGACGGTGCCGAGATCCTCACCCGGTTGGACTGAGGGCCCCACACCAGTGAGGGTTGTGTTGCACTCCCCCAGAGTGCAACACAACACCATCCTTGCAAAGATGCCACTCACCGCTTCAACACCACAATCCTCAATTTGGCGCACGACTCCCACCCCGGTCCTGAACAAATGACCAGGTCAGTAATCTCGTGATTCACAGCATCTCCGCAACAGGACGGAGACACCCAAGCCACGGGAGCTGGAATCGATCATGAGTGAAGCCACCCTCACTTCCCGAGAGAGCACACCACCGTCGGGAATGCCGCCCACATCACTGAGCGCGAAGGAGCGTGCCCGACACGATCGATGGACACCGCCCAAAGTCATCGCATGGATCCTCATCTCGGCCATCGCCGGCCTCGGATGGTGGATGCTCGCCATCCATCGCGGTGAGACCGTCAACGGGATCTGGTTCGTCCTCGCGGCCGTTGGATCATACTTCATCGGCTACCGGTTCTACGCCAAGTACATCCAGGACAAGCTCGTCCATCCCGACGACGAGCGGGCCACCCCAGCCGAGTACGACTACAATGGCCGGGACTTCGTCCCCACTGACCGTCGCATTCTCTACGGTCACCACTTCGCCGCCATTGCGGGAGCTGGCCCGCTGGTCGGTCCGGTGCTGTCGGCCCAGATGGGATATCTGCCCAGCACGATCTGGATCATCGTCGGCGTCATCCTCGCCGGTGCCGTCCAGGACTACCTCGTCCTCGTCATCTCCATGAGACGCGGCGGACGCTCACTGGGCCAGATGGCCAAGGACGAGCTGGGACGCTTCGGCGGAATCGCCGCCCTCGTGGCCACCCTGACAATCATGCTCATCATCGTCGCAATCCTTGCGATGGTCGTCGTCAACTCCTTGGCGGCGTCGTCCTGGGGCGTGTGGAGCGTCGGCCTGACCATCCCGATCGCGCTGCTGATGGGCTTGTACCTGCGGTATCTGCGCCCCGGAAAGGTGCTTGAGGTGTCCGTCATGGGCATCATCCTGCTGGTGCTGGCCATTGCCTCGGGAGCGTGGATCGAGAACACCTCGATCGCCACCGCTCTGCACCTGGGCCGGCCATTTTTGGCATGGGCCATCATCATCTACGGATTCGTGGCCTCGATCCTGCCGGTGTGGATGCTGCTGGCCCCTCGCGACTATCTCTCGACCTTCATGAAGGTCGGTGTCATCACGATGCTGGCGGTCTCGATCGTCATCGTCCGTCCAGTCATCAGCGTGCCTGCGATGAGCGTCTACGCCCACACCGGTACTGGCCCCGTCTTCTCGGGAAAGCTGTTCCCCTTCCTCTTCGTGACGATCGCCTGTGGAGCGTTGTCCGGATTCCACGCCACCATCGCGTCGGGCACCACTCCGAAGCTCATCGAGAAGGAGTCCCAGGCCCGCCTCATCGGGTACGGCGGCATGCTCATGGAGTCCTTCGTCGCAATCATGGCTCTGGTGGCAGCCCTCTGCGTGGATCGCGGCATCTACTTTGCGATGAACTCGCCGGCCGGTGCCACCGGCAACACCGTTCAGTCGGCCGTCACCTACGTCAATTCACTGGGCCTGACGGGGGTCCACACCGACGCCGATGCCCTGACGACGACAGCCAACCTCGTTGGCGAGACGTCGATCATCAGCCGTACTGGCGGCGCACCCACCCTGGCCGTCGGCCTCGCGACGATCATGCACCAGCTCTTCGGTGGCCAGGCCATGATGAGCTTCTGGTACCACTTCGCGATCATGTTCGAGGCCCTGTTCATCCTCACCTCGGTCGACGCCGGTACCCGCGTCGCCCGGTTCATGCTCTCCGATGCTCTGGGGAACTTCTGGCCGCGCCTACGGGACCACTCGTGGAAAGTCGGTTCCTGGTTGACCACCGCCATCATGGTGGCTGGATGGGGCTCGATCCTCCTCATGGGTGTCGCCGACCCGTTGGGTGGTATCAACACCCTCTTCCCGCTGTTCGGAATCGCCAACCAACTGTTGGCAGCCGTGGCGTTGTCCATCTGCCTGGTGGTCTTCGCCCGCAAGGGACACACCTGGCGACTGCTCATCATTGCAGTACCCATGCTCTTCACTGCCATCATCACGGTGTATGGATCATGGCTGAAGATCTTCTCCCCTGACCCGAGGATCGGTTACTGGGCGAATCACATGACCTATCGGCGCGCCATTGCTGCCGGCAAGACCTCGTTGGGCCAGGCCAAGACCCTTGATGAGATGCACACCGTCGTCGGCAACACCGCCATTCAGGGAACGCTGTCGATCATCTTCGTCATCTGTGCCCTCATCGTCATGGTCGTGGCATGCATCCGCACCATCCAGGCACTGCGCGGCCACAACATCATCGACACCGAGGATCCCGCCCTGCCCTCGCATATCTTCGCTCCCAGCGGCCTCGTCGCCAACCGGGCCGAGCAGAACCTGCAGGCCGAGTGGGACTCCTTCACCGCCCAGCACCCCGAGTTCGACCTGGAGAACGTCCACAAGACAACGGAGCACGCATGACGGCTGCACCTCGACGTATGCCCGCCGAACCAGGATGGCGACGATGGTGGTCACTACTGCGATGGTGGGTACGCGGCATCACGGGAGCAGACGTCTACGACAACCACGTGGAGTGGTGCCGACGCACCGGCCACGAACCGATGTCCGAGAAGGACTTCTGGCGCGATCACTGTGACCGTCAGGACCGCAATCCCCAGGCACGTTGTTGCTGACTGCCACCGGGGCTTCTCGTCAATGACGGGAGGGGCCAGTCAGCGCCGACACGATGCGATCGAGGTTGCCCTCGGTCAACTGGATGCACTTGCCGTCTGGCCACACCACCATGAGAGGGGCATGGTTGCAAGGGAACATGCACCCCGTCACCGTGACGAGAACCTCCGTGTCCAGGACGTGTGACTGTGCCAGCTTCTTCTGAAGACGCGCATGCAGATCAGCGGCGCCGACCGCGCTGCAGCGAGGTCCTCGACAGGTGAGCAAATGATACCGGAAGGAGGGAAACTCCTGCCAAGCAGGGCTGCGCAACGGTGCTTCGGCGCCTGTCACGGTTCGCCACTGGCCGGTCAGCTCCTGATTCGGGCGGACAACCCCGACGTGCACGACGACGGTTGGCCCGTTCTCCCGGCCACGCACCCACTGGCCAGCGACCCGCCGAAGCCAGGACAGCGGTACTGGCCCGTGGTCGCGACTCCATCCGACAAGTTCGACCCGGTCGTCATCAACGGCGTCGAGGACATCTGCGAGCGCCGGGCCAGGACCCTGCAGGCTTGCACTCCGATCGGCAGCCACGTGACGGGCCACCGCTTCTGCGTTGATCGTGTCAGAGGCGTCCTCCCAGCGCAGCGAGACAGCGATACGCGTCGTCACGGCTGCAGTCCCCGCCAGGTGAATCCACGTCTGAAATCTGACCAAACCTCGCCGTCAACCCCGAAATGGTCGCGGACGAGGTGAGGGGTCAGTACCTCTGAGGCCGGCCCTGCGGCGACCATCCGGCCCGAATCCAGCACGATGAGGTCATCTGCGTAGGCAACGGCCAGGTCAAGATCGTGGATGACGGTCACCGTTGTCAGACCAAGTCCGCGTACTCTCTCCAACAGGTCAATCTGGTGACGCAGGTCGAGGTGGTTCGTGGGTTCATCCAGGAGCAGGATCTCAGGCTCCTGGGTGAGGGCTCGGGCCAACTGGACCCGCTGCATCTCTCCTCCTGAGAGGGACGACCACGCTCGATCGGCCAGATCAGCCACCCCGGTCGACGCCATCGCGTTCTCGACGACGTCCCCATCACGCCCCTTCCGACGATTCACGTTGCCGATACCCCAGCCTCCCAAGTGCGGGATACGGCCCAACTGAACGACATCGCGAACCGTCAGTTCCACATGAGCCGAAGGATTCTGTTCGAGCAAAGCTATCGCCTGGGAGCGCTCCTTGGCACCGATCCTCGCAAGGTCGCGCTCCCCAAGCCATACCCGTCCCACGCTGGGCTTGCGCAACCCCGCCAGCAGGTGCAGCAAGGTCGTCTTTCCGGATCCATTCAGTCCGATGACCATCGTCATGGCTTTTGGCCGAATCTCCACGTTGACCCCGGACAGGATCGTCGTGTCATCGACGCCCCACCCAAGGTTCTCGGTCCGCAGAGCGGTTGTCGTTGATGTCATGATCGAGACGCCTGACGACGTAGCAGGATGACCAGTACCGGGGCTCCGATGGCTGCCGTGATGACCCCGACCGGAATCTCGGTGTCCGGGCGCAAGCACCTCGCTGCAGTGTCTGACCACACCATGAGCAGTGCCCCGGTGAGGGCAGATGCCGGCAACAGCCGCGCGTGCCGCGGCCCGGTCCAGAACCTCACGATGTGCGGAACCGTCAGCCCGACGAAGCCGATGGGGCCGACGAAGGCGACGCTGAGAGCAGTCAGCAGGGCGGTGCCAACCATGATCATCCAGCGCACAGCGTTGACTGGTACTCCCAGGGACATCGCGCTGACGTCACCGAAGGCGAAAGCGTCAAGAGTGTGGCACAACGCCATCCCGGCGATGAGGGCCGGAACGGTGGCGACGGCCAGGGTGATCGTCGATCCCCATCTCAAACCGGTGAACGACCCAAGTGTCCAGGACAGGGCTGATCGAGCGGCGTTCGACTCGCCGAACACCATGATCATCATGGACACCGCGGCCCCGCACAACTGTCCGACGGCCACCCCAGCCAAGATCGTCCGGCTGGCGGGTAGCTCCCCAGACTTACCAGTGGCCATGGCCAACACCATGACAAGGGCCCCGACCGCCCCGCCGAATGAGGCCAGTGTCATCAGGACGGACTGCCCCAGAGCGCTGGAGATCCCGACGATGAGGACGAAGACCGCACCGACCGAGGCGCCACTGGAAATGCCGAGCAAATAAGGATCGGCCAAGTCATTACCCGTCAGGGTCTGCAGTACCGCTCCACACATCGCCAACAAAGCGCCCACAGCCATTGCGCCAATGACGCGCGGGGCGCGCAACTGCCAGACAATCCGATCGTCAAGGACGGTGACATCAGAGCCATTAATGAGTCGAAATCGTCGAGCAACCACCCGAATCACATCGTGAACCGGCACATGGACTGCCCCAACTCCCAGTACGACCAAGGCACTGGCAACGAGGGCAGTACCAAGAAAGGCAGCCAACAACCAGTTACGTGAGCGGATCATTTCCCAGCGATCTCTGCCAAACCATCGTTGAGAGTCTTGGCACCGTCGATCAGCTCGGCACCCGGGGTACTCTGGGAGAATGGCACCGTTACGAACTTGTTCTCCTTGACAGCTCTCATCTGCTTGAGAACCGGATCGCCCTTGAGATAAGCGATCTTGTCCTTCGCGGTGGACCATTTGGCATCGGCAACGACGATGACGTCCGGATCGGAGGCCACAATCTTTTCCCAGGAGCCATCGGCCCATCCGCCATCGACGTCCGCAAAGACATTCTTGGCTCCCACGGCATCCATGAGCAGCTGTGGGCCACCGTGACCGGCACCGATGAACGGGGTCTTGTCCCCAGAATCGAACCACACGATCGAGGTTCCGGTACCGTGCTTGTGTGTAGTCACGTCCCGCAGGTACTCATGCTGCTTGGTGATCGCAGTGTCGGCACCGTCCTGAGCCCCGATGAGGGATCCGACCTCGCGCATTTCCTTCCAGACATTGCCCCACGTTGTCTCGGCTGACTTAGTGCCTTTGGGACATCCGAAGGGACTGATGTATGTGGCGATTCCCTGCTTCGCGAGCTCATCCCGGGTTCCGACAGCCTTGTCGGTGAAGGCACTGGAGAAAGAGGAAAGAGCAAGATCGGGTTTGGCAGCCAAGAAGGTCTCTTTGGACGGATACTCCTTGGCCAGCACCTTGACCGAATCATAGGACTTTCGCCACTTGGCAGGAATCTCGCCGTCTAGGTAGGCCGTCCCAACCAGATTTGATGCGCCATTGATGGCCAGGACGTCCTCCGTGGCACCTTGGTTGAGAGTTACAGCCCTGGTGGCAGGTTTGTCGAGAATGATCTTTTGACCACAGTTGGTGACTTCCACACGATCTGCGGACGGTTGGGACACCGACGCAGAGGATGGCTCGCTGGAAACGGGATCTTCGGGAGCACCTGCGCAGCCAGCGAGCAGAGTGGCGGGCACGACCAACCCCATGACGAGGCGATGTGACAAGGATGAGCACATGGGCATGAGAAGCCAGCTTTCTGTGACCGGCGTTCGCGGCCGGGGACCGACAGGACGTTGTCAGGTGGTCTTCGGGCTCAACCTCATCTCCGTTTTCCGACACCTTCCCGGTACCAGTGGCACCAGTGGCTCGAGTCGGGTGGATCAGTCATACCGCTGCGCGTCAGCTCCGGTCTCTCACCGGATTCCTGCGCCGGAGAATCTCCAGCAACCTGACTGCCACATACTAATCCGTGTACGCCCCAGAAAAGAAATTCTTCTTCCTGTTTCGCAACTCAGCCAATCCTTAGACACCCTCATGGCAGACGTCCCTATAGGCGTGACACCTACGTCTCGTCTTTTTCTGTACCGTTCAGCACCCATCATCGCCAGAAGCTTTGCTGCAACACAGAACCCATCAACCCACCACAAGTCCCTGGTTGAAAAGGGACGAGCCACCCTTGTAAGCCGGGTTCTGTGACCCCATCGGGGCCGGTGATCATCCATCTGTGAACGCCGTTGCCGACGCCCTCCAGCCTTGCAGCTGCGCGGCCTACCCGGGCGCTCGGGCGGGCAGCCCTCGAACACGTCCGCGACCTCACGGTCTTCTTGGCCTTGCTCCGGGTGGGGTTTGCCGTGCCGGCACCGTCACCGATGCCGCGGTGAGCTCTTGCCTCACCGTTTCACCCTCACCGATTTCTCGGCAGTTTGTTTTCTGTGGCACTGTCCCGCGGGTCTCCCCGGGTGGGCGTTACCCACCACCCTGCCCTGTGGAGCCCGGACTTTCCTCGACAGATCGTCGTCTGCCGCGATCACCCCGGGTGGCTCGTCCAAACATCCATTCTAGCCTGTGAACACCGCTTCATGACAGCCGATGGGGCTCACCACACCTGGTCGGGGCAGACGTTCGCACCTCGCGCACCTTCACCGAACCGTGATCGGCCCCACCTCGGGCAGCGCCCGGTCGGGAACCATCCCCCTCAAGGGGGATGAGCCCACTCCTCAAAGGGGATGTCGTCTCACAGGGGACGCACCATGATGCGGTCGCACTCCTCACAGCGCAGCACCTCGTCTGCCGGGGCCTGGTCGTAGCGACGTTGGTCGCCAGGATTGGCGACGATTCCGCAGGCACTGCACACGCCATGCTCCAACCTGCCGGCCCCCATCCCGGTACGTTCCAACAGAGTCTGGTACAGCTTGAGCAGATCGGCCGGGAGCGCCCCGGCCTGGGCGGTGCGCTGCGCAACAAGACGCTTGAGTTCGGCGTCGATCTCGGAGAGGTCATGGTCCCGGGACGCCAACGCCTCGCGAATGTGGCCGTCAAGAGCTTTGCGAGCCTCGTCGGCCTGCGCCTGAGCCGCTTCCGCCTCCTCGACCCGCTGCATGATGTCGAGCTCGGCATCCTCCAGATCACCGATACGTCGCTTGAGGTGCTCAATCTCGTCGGTGAGACTGCGCAGTGCCTTGTGATCGATCTGGCCGGCATCCACCGTGGCCTGGTTGCGCTCCAGACGGGCCCTCGCCGGGGCAAGGTCTCCCTCGATGCGCTTCTGGTCGGCCTTGAGGTCGAAGACGACCGTCTGCTTGGCGACAAGATCCTCGGCGAGGCTCTGACGCGAGCCAGCAAGTTTCCTGAGTTCGTCGAGTTGGGGAAGGACCTTGCGATCATGACGCCTACGGGCGATGAGCCGGTCGGTCTCTGCCAGGTCGAGAAGTTTCCACTGGTCCTGCGGTGCTGCCTTCACGCTACCTCCTGCAACTGTGAACCCGGGGAGCTCATGGCCACCAGACTCTGCTGAACTCGTGAGAGCCAGCCTATCCGGCTGGACCCGGCTCATTACAATGACACCCAACGCACATTCGACGGAGAGGCGAGAGTTTCCATGACTGATGTGACTGATCGTTCCGGCAGGTCTGCCGGTTCCCAGATCCAGGCCGCTGATGAGCAGAAGGTCCCCAAACGCCAGACCCCGTTCTCCCAGGCGTTCCGTGATTTCATCCCCACCGGCTGGCAGCCCTACGACTCCACCATGCCACAGCCCCTGGACTCGGTGCCCTCGGCGCGTACGCACCGTGACGTCCTGGCTGCAAGGTTCCCCGGCGAGGTGCTCGTCATCCCCGCTGGCGTGCTCATGCCCCGCAACAACGACTGCGACTTCCCGTTTCGTCCACACACGACGTTCGTCTACTACTCCGGGCTGGGCACCGACCGGGAGCCCAACGCGGTGCTCGTCATCGACACCACCGGGTCCACCACCCGCGACGTGCTGTACTTCAAACCGCGCGCCCCGCGCACCGATCGGGAGTTCTACGCCGATCCCACCTACGGCGAGATGTGGGTCGGAAAGCGCGAGTCGTTGGAGGAGATGTCGACGATGACCGGCCTGCAGTGCCGCGACATCGCCGAGCTGGATGCCGCCCTCAGCAGTTCGGCCCCGGGCGGTTCCGCACCGCTGCGCGTCATCCGTCAGGCCGATCCGTCGATCACCGACAAGGTCGACGTCGCCCGTCAGACCGCCTCTGGACGTGGCGACGCAGCTGCCGACGAGGCATTCGACGAGTTCACCTCAGACGCCCGATTCTGCAAGGACGACTGGGAGATCGAGCAGCTGCGCGACGCCTGCCGTAGGTCGAAGGTGGGATTCGAGGACATGATCCGTCAGATGCCCGAGGCCGTGCGGCGCGGCCGCGGCGAGCGATGGATGGAAGGCATCTTCGGACTGCACGCCCGTCACCTGGGCAACAACGTCGGGTACGGCTCGATCTGCGCCGCCGGCGACCACGCCAACACCCTGCACTGGGTGCGCAACGACGGCGACCTGCGCCCCGGAGAACTCATCCTCATCGACGCCGGCATCGAGATCGACTCCCTCTACACCGCAGACATCACCCGTACCCTGCCCATCAGCGGCACGTTCTCACCGGCCCAGCGCCGGGTCTACCAAGCCGTCCTGGATGCCCAGGACGCCGCCTCCAAGGTGGCTCGGGTGGGCCATGACCACGCCGAGATCCACCAGGCGGCGATCCGGGTCATCTGTGAGTACCTGGCCGACTGGGGGATCCTTCCGGTGAGTGTGGACGACGCCGTCTCCCCCGAGGGCGGTCAGTTCCGTCGTTGGATGGTGCACGGCACGAGCCATCATCTCGGTCTGGACGTCCACGACTGCTCCCAGGCCCGCCGTGAGGACTACTCCGGCCCCCTGCGCAAGGGGATGTGCATGTCCGACGAGCCCGGCATCTACTTCAAGCAGACCGACCTGCTCGTTCCCGAGGAGTTCCGGGGCATCGGGGTGCGCATCGAAGACGACCTGTGCATCACCGACGGTGAGCCCGAGTGGCTGTCGAAGGACTGCCCGCGCGAGATCGACGAGGTCGAGGCCTGGATCGCCGACCTCTGGGGCTGAGACGTCAGGCGTTGAACACCTGGTCGCGCACCTCGCGCAGCTCCAGCGCGAGGTCGCGGGCCTGTTGGGCCACCTTGTGCTCGGCGAGCACCTCATAGTGGGTGGCCACCACCTGCTGCACCGAGTTGTAGTCGCGCTCCCCACGACTCATGGCATACGTGATGGCCGCGGTGATCATGCCGATGACCACACCGATGAGCAGGCCGGACAGCAACATGACGACCAGACTGTTGAGCGAGTAGAAGAACGACATCATGAGTCCGACGAGCAGGCCCATACCGACCCCGGAGATGGCGCCCTGACCGAGCACCGTGCCCCAGGTCTTGCGGCCGATGACCCGCTCGATGCTGCGCAGGTCGGTGCCGACGATGCACAGATTCTCCACCGGGAACTCCTTGTCGGAGAGATGATCGACCACCTTCTGCGCCGTCTCGTAGTCGTTGACGACAACAACGGGCTTCGGATACTCCAGCTGGAACAGGGACGACACGTGGGCAGGCTGCATGAAATGGTCACCTCACAGGTTCGGGTACGGCCATCCTACGGGGCCAGATGCCCTGCTGACGACCAAGTGAGCTCCCGGCGTGTACCGACGGCATCGGTCAGCTGCCGGAGAACTTGCCCGGGCGGTGCTCAGGTGTGTAGACAATGCATATGAGCACCGAAAACCCGCTTGTCCCAGCGATCCATGAGGCGCTGTCTCGTGTACAGGATCCGGAGATCAGGCGACCCATCACCGACCTCGGCATGGTTGACGAGGTATCCGTCGACGACAACGGCCGCGCCTACATTCGCATTCTCCTGACGGTTCCGGGATGTCCACTCAAGGACACCCTGCGTGAGGACGTCACCGAAGCAGCCACCTCCGTCGACGGAGTGCGTGGTGCCTACGTCGAGCTCGGGTCCATGACCGACGAGCAGCGCGCCGCCGTGCGTGAGCAGCTTCGTGGTGGCGCCCCAGAACCCACCATCCCGTTCGCCGAGCCGGGCAACACCACCAAGGTCATTGCCGTGGCCTCCGGCAAGGGCGGCGTCGGCAAGTCGTCGATGACCGTCAACCTGGCCCTGGCCCTGGCTGGGCTGGGCCGATCGGTCGGTCTGCTGGACGCCGACATCTACGGCCACTCGATTCCCGACATGCTCGGTGCAGGTGACGCCCACCCCACCCCGCTGGACGATCTGCTCCTGCCGGTGCCGGCCATGGGCATCAAGACGATCAGCATCGGCATGATGAAGCCCAACAAGGACGACGTCATCGCCTGGCGTGGCCCGATCCTCGACCGTGCCCTCACCCAGCTGCTGGCCGACGTGCACTGGGGAGATCTCGACTACCTGCTGCTCGACCTGCCACCCGGCACCGGTGACATCGCCATGAGCCTGGGTCAGAAGGTTCCCACCGCCGAGGTGCTCGTCGTCACCACCCCGCAGCAGGCCGCCTCCGAGGTGGCAGAGCGTGCCGGGACGATGGCTGCCCTCATGAACCAGAAGATCATCGGCGTCGTGGAGAACATGTCGTGGCTGGCGTTCACCGCCCCCGACACCGGTAAGGAGTACCGGATCGACCTGTTCGGCTCCGGCGGTGGTCAGGAGGCTGCCGATGCCCTGTCGAAGCGGTTGGGTACCGAGGTGCCGCTGCTGGCCCAGGTCCCCATGGACATCGAGCTGCGCAAGGGCGGCGACGAGGGTGATCCGATCGTCACCGCACACCCGGAGTCCCCGGCTGCCCAGGCCATCGTCGAGCTGGCCAAGAATCTGGACTCCCGTCCCCGTGGCCTGTCGGGGATGCACCTCGGCGTCTCACCGACGAACAACGCCTGAGAAGCCCGACGTACCCACCTGACGACGAGGGGTGCCGGCATGTCCGGTGCCCCTCATCAATATTCACACCGCGTATCGCATCCTCGCTGAGTCAGACCCGTTGCCGACAGTCGGAGCGCTGTCAGTCGACCTCACCGGTACCCACGTTTTCCCCATCGGCGTCGTCCTTCCTGGGCGACTCAGGCTGCTCCGGCAACGAGCACATCCGTCATCGTGACGCCCGGCAGCGCCTGTCACGGGAGTTTCCGCCACGTGTCCGCTGGAAAGCTCAAGTGGCTTCGACGTCGAAGGGCACCACCATGCCGTCCACCACCTCGACGCTCTCCTCCTGGCTCTGCGACTCGGACACCGCTGACGTCGCTGCCGGATCATCCACCGTGGACAGGTCCAAGGCCGTCTGCACGTCGTGCAGATCTGAGCGCAGATCGTCGATGTCGTCCTGCATGCCATTGATGACGTACTTGCGGACGAAGTTCTTGGGATTGAGGTCGCGATAGTCCAGGCCGGCGAATTCCGGGCCCAGCTCGTCACGCAACTGGTCACGCGTGCTGTTGGCGATGTTCTTCAGGTAGTGCGTGACGCGAGCGGCCTTGCGGGCGAATTCCGGCAATTTCTCCGGGCCGAAGATGAGCACGCCCAGAATGATGAGAACCCCGATCTCGGAGGGCGATGCGGTGGACATGGCTCCTACTCTAGCGGTGCACCGGACGGGACGCGATCACAGATCGATCCGGTCGAGCAGCTCGCAGAATCGTTCGACCGGCTCGCCCGTGGCAGGGACCATGGGCAGTCGCGTCGGTCCGACGTCAAAACCCTGATGGGCCAGACCAGCCTTGACCATCGTCAGCCCCGGCAGGTCGAACACACCGGTGAGCAGCGGCAGGATCTCCCGATAGATCGCCAAGGCTTCGTCCAGACGTCCAGCCAGGCGAGCCTGGAAGATCTGCTGCATCCGCCGTCCGGTGAAATGGGTGGAGGTGCCCACCAGTCCCACCCCGCCCAGACTCAGCAGCGCCGGGGTGATGGCGTCGTCGCCGGAGTAGTAGGCCAGCGTGGTGTCTGCCATGACCTTCGCCGATTCGACGAGCTGGCCCTTGGCATCCTTGACGGCGACGATCTGCGGGTGATCGGCCAGCCGGACGAGTGTCTGCGTCGCAATCGCAGTACCGGTGCGCCCAGGAATGTCATAGACCATGATCGGCAGGTCGGTGGCCTGCGCGACGGCCATGAAGTGCTGGCGAATGCCCTCCTGGGTGGGCTTGGAGTAGTACGGAGTGACGACGAGCAGCCCATCGGCACCTGCCTGCTGAGCCTGCTTGGCCATCCGCACGCTGTGAGCAGTGATGTTCGACCCCACCCCGGCGATGATCTGGGCGCGGTCTCCCACTGCCTGTCTGGTCGTTCGGACGATGTCTGCCTTCTCCTCGTCCGTGGTGGTCGGCGACTCCCCGGTCGTCCCATTGACGACGAGACCATCATTGGCCTGCTCATCCACCAGTCGCTGGGCAAGTTCCCCGGCACGGTCCAGATCCACCGCGAAGTCGTCGGTCATCGGAGTCACCATGGCCGTCAACAGACGACCGAAAACAGGATCAGACATGGCATAGACCTTCCGTTGGCACGTGGAACCCATGCTAACCGCCCGCACCCGCCACCTGAACCGACTTCGACGGTGTGCCTTCGAGGATACCGGTAGGCTTGAGGGCGTGAATCCTCAAGAGTCTCGTCCGTCCCAGCTGGATATTGCCTCCTGGGAGTATTCCGAAGATTTCGTCGCCCCCTCGGAGGCGTTTCGCAACGCGCATGCAGCTGCCCTCGAGGACGGTCTGCCTGCGGTCACTGCGGGGACGGCTGCGATGCTCACCTTCCTGGCCCGGCTGGTGTCCGCGCAGGCGGCCGTCGAGATTGGTACGGATGCCGGGGTGACGGCACTGTCCCTGCTCAGCGGTATGGCGCAGCGCGGGGTCCTCACCAGTGTCGACCCCGAGACCTTCCACCAGGAGACGGCCCGCGAGGTGCTCAAGGAGGCCCAGATCGCCACCAACCGATTCCGCACCATCGCGTCCAACCCGTTGGACGTGCTTCCCAAACTGCGCGGCGGCGCCTACGACCTCGTGCTCATCAACGGGGACCGACTCGAGTACGTCGAGTACCTCTCCCAGGCGTTGCGGCTGCTGCGCTCCGGTGGTCTGCTCATCATGAACGATGCCCTGGCGAGCTACCATCTCGCCGATCCGGACAATCAGGACGACGACACCCTCATCATTCGGGAAGCCCTGGAATCGGTGCAGCAGACCGAAGGGCTGACCACCTCACTGGTACCGGTGGGGGTTGGCCTGCTGCTGGCCGTCAAGGACTGATCGGGCTCGAGGACTGCACTTGGGCAGCGTTGATGTGCCCTCTCGAAATGGTCCGGGCGGTTTGACGCCGGTCCGGGGCATCACCTGACGTGTCATTCCACACGCCCTGGCAGGAACCCGGGGGCCCTGCCAGGCTGAGCCCGTCGATCAGCCGCACAGCACCGACCGGACGCGTCCGGCATGGGGAGTGTCAGTACGGGACGGTGATTCCCTTGCCCACCACGGTGACCCCCGTCGGTGAGACCGTGAATCCACGGGCCCGATCGTGCTCGTGATCCACACCCACCTGGGCCCCATCGGGAACGATGACGTTCTTGTCGAGGATGGCCCGGTGCACGGTGGCGTTGGAGCCGATGCACACGTTGTTCATGAGGATGGACTCATCGACCCGGGCCCACCGTTCGATGCGTACTCGCGGCCCCAGCACGGTGCGGTAGATGTCGGTGCCCGAGATGATGCACCCGGAGGAGACCAAGGTGTCGTCGCAGGAACCACGCATGACGAATTTCGCTCCCGGTGCCTGTTCCTGGATGCTCCAGATCGGCCAGTCGGGGTTGTAGAGGTTGAACTCCGGTTCCACCGACACGAGGTCCATGTGCGCGTCATGGTAGGCATCGATGGTTCCCACGTCACGCCAGTAGTCCCGATCCTTCTCGGTGGTTCCGGGCACCTGGTTGTCACAGAAGTCGTAGACCTGCGCGTCCCCGGCCTCGACGAATCTCGGGATGATGTCGCCACCCATGTCATGACGCGACTCAGCGGACTGGGAGTCTGCGAAGAGTGCCTCGACCAGGGCGTCCCGACTGAAGATGTAGTTGCCCATCGACGCGTACGACTCCTCCGGTGAGTCGGGCAGGCCCGGCGGATCAGCAGGTTTTTCCAGGAAACTGTTGATCTTGTTGTCCTGCGCGGCGTCGATGATGCCAAAGGCCGAGGCATCCTTGCGCGGGACGCGGATTCCAGCGACGGTGCAGTTCAATCCGGACTCGACGTGCGCCTCCAGCATCTGGGAGACGTCCATGCGGTAGATGTTGTCGGCCCCGAAGACGACGACGTAGTCGGGATCTTGGTCATTAATGAGGTTGAGGGACTGGAAGATGGCATCGGCACTGCCTTGGAACCATCGTGGACCGAGCCGCTGTTGGGCTGGTACCGGGGTGACGTAGTTGCCGAGCATGGTGCTCATACGCCATGCCTGGGAGATGTGACGGTCCAAGGAGTGCGATTTGTACTGGGTGAGGACGGCAATCCTCGTCAGCCCGGAGTTGGCCAGATTCGACAGGACGAAATCGATGAGTCGGTACGTGCCGCCGAATGGCACCGCTGGTTTGGCGCGGTCCGTCGTGAGCGGCATGAGACGTTTCCCCTCACCACCGGCAAGGACTATGGACAGGACTTTGGTGTGCGACGTTGCCATGATGTGAACCTATTCCCTGCGACGGTTGGGACACCTCAAATCCTACTCGGACCACACGTTTTCCTCCCCCGGTCATCACAGATCGGGCAACCACCACTGAGAACTGCCTGAGTGTGGGACGATCAGGGCATGAAGGTGTCCATCCTGACCCGTGAGTACCCACCATCGATCTACGGCGGAGCCGGCGTTCACGTCGCCCAGCTCGTCCCCCATCTGCGCCGTCTTGTCGACGTCGACGTGCAGTGCATGGGAGAGCCCCGGGACGGTGCGACTGCCCACCGGGAGGATTTCCCTGCTGGTGCCAACCCTGCGCTACGGGTGTTCGGCGCAGATCTGTCCATGGTGGCTGCCATCGACGAGGACGTCGATCTCGTGCACTCCCACACGTGGTACGCCAACCTGGCCGGTATGCTCACCGGAATCTACCGTGACGTGCCCCACGTGGTGAGCGCCCACTCCCTCGAACCGTTCCGTCCGTGGAAGGCCGAGCAGCTGGGTGGCGGGTACCGGCTGTCGTCGTGGGCCGAGCGCAGCGCCTATGAGGCTGCCGACGCGATCATCGCCGTGTCGGACGGCATGCGCAAGGACGTCCTGAGTGCCTATCCCCAGCTGGACCCGAACACGGTTCACGTCGTGCGCAACGGGGTGGACACCGAGGAGTTCCATCCGGTGGACGAGACCGATGTGTGCGCCCGCATCGGGATGGACCCGCAGGCCCCCTCGGTGGTCTTCGTCGGACGGATCACTCGGCAGAAGGGGCTGGTTCACCTGGTGCGTGCCGCTCTGGAGCTCGACCCGGGCACCCAGGTGGTACTGCTCGCCGGAGCTGCCGACACCCCACAGATCGCCGCTGAGTTCGATGCGGCATTCACAGATCTCAAGGCGGCCCGCAAGGCGCCCGTGGTGCGAGTGGAGCAGATGCTGCCACGTGCCGACGTGCGTCAGGTGCTCTCCGCCGCCACGGTCTTCGCCTGCCCGTCGGTCTACGAACCGTTGGGAATCGTCAATCTTGAGGCCATGGCCTGTGCCACACCGGTGGTCGCCTCGGCCGTCGGCGGTATCCCCGAGGTCGTCGTCGACGGGCAGACCGGTTGGCTCGTCGACGGGGTACCCACCGATTCCTCCACCCCAGACGAGGTGGCCCGATTCCGATCGTCCTTCGCCGAGAGGATCAACATGCTCACTCGAGACGCGCAGCTGGCCGCGCAGTTCGGTCGGGCGGGTCGCCAGCGCTGCATCGACGAGTTCTCCTGGGCGAGGATTGCCGACCAGACGCTGCAGGTGTACCGCCAGGCCGCGATACACCACCTGGCACCTGAACTGTGAGGACCACCCGACCCTCTGGTCAGGAGAAACCGCCTGTCGTCAACGACGCATCGAGGAGCACGCTGCTCACCAGTGGCATCATGCAGGGATTCACATGCCTGGAGCAGGGACCGCACCGGCGTCCACACCCATGAATGCCAATGAGCCTGACCAGAGGCTCAGGAATCCCAGAGATGCAGCAGGACCCGAGGTCACCCCCGGGCCCTGCATCGCAGCGAAGCAAAATGTCAGCCGACGACTTCCTGCAAGCACTTGTGGAGCTCCGCAGCTTCCTCCGCGTTCAGCTCGACAACCAGACGGCCACCGCCGTCCACCGGGACACGCATGATGATGCCGCGCCCCTCCTTCGCAACCTCCATGGGACCGTCACCGGTACGTGGCTTCATAGCTGCCATGTCATACTTCCTTGCTCGTTCGCAGTGGGTGAGTCCCTTCCATTATTCCGCATCCGTCCGAGAATCGGGATCACCGGTCTGGTTCATGACGGGATCGGCGCTCATCTGACTGGCAAGTCGGTCCAGTAGGGCATCCACCTGTGCCGGTGAGTATCCCCGTCGTACGGTGGCAAATTTCGCATTGCGAATGTCAGTTGGCGAGAGTTCTCCCTCGGGGAGGTCTGGCACCGGGCGATCGTCCACGGTGGCGGGCACGTCACCGAATTTCCCGGATCCGGCCATGACGGCCAACCCCATGATGACGACGACGATGACGCACAGGAACCAGATCACTTGCTCTCCCCAATCATCCTGGTGAACAGGCCTCGCTCGATCTCACTCGTCGTCACGGCCTTCCGCCCTCCCCTGCCAGCTTGATCACGTCGTCCTGGTCCAGCCAGGTGACCAGTGCCGCCAGTGTCTCGTCGAGAGACGCCAGTCGACAGCATTCGTCATCTTTGTGAGCATACATCGGGTCACCAGGGCCGAAGTTGAGGGCTGGAATCCCGAGCTCGCTGAACCGGGCGACGTCGGTCCACCCGTACTTGGGGCCCGGTTGGCTCCCCACTGCCGCGACGAAGGACGTGGCCAGTGGCTGGTCCAGCCCCGGACGGGCCGGCGAGGAGAGATCGAGCACCGTCATCGGCCAGTCGGCGAACAACTCCTCCATGGCAGTCCTGGCCTGGGCTGCCGTCTTGTCGGGGGCGAATCGGTAGTTGATCTGGATCTTCGCGCTGGGTGCAATGACGTTTCCGGCCACGCCGGCCTGCAGCATCGTCGCGTTGAGCCCCTCCCGGAACCGCAATCCCTCGACCAGCACGTGCGGGTCATGCTGCTGCCAATCGGAGAGGATCTGCAGGATGGGCAGCAGCCGGTGGATGGCGTTGCGTCCCTTCCAGGAACGCGCCGAGTGTGCCGCCTGTCCCGCGACGTCCAGGGTGAACCGCATCGTCCCCTGACAGCCTCCCTCGACCACACCATCGGTGGGTTCCATGAGGATCGCGAGGTCGGCATGCAGCAGGTCTGGTCGCGCAGCAGCGATCTTGCCCAGCCCATTGTGTTCGGCAGCGATCTCCTCGGCCTCGTAGAAGACGAAGGTGAGGTCGCGATTGGGTTCGTGCAGGTGGCTGGCAAGGTACAGGGCCACTGCCACACCACCCTTCATGTCGCAGGTGCCCCGTCCCACCAGGTATTCCTCACCATCGACGGTGTGCACGTGGGACGGGAGGTTGTCGACGATCGGTACGGTGTCCAGGTGCCCGGCGATGAGAACGCGCTCGGGTCGCCCCAGGTCGGTGCGAGCCACCACGGAGTTGCCGATCCGGTCCACCTGCAGGCCGTTGACCTCGCGCAGTACCGCCTCCACCGCGTCGGCCAACGGACCTTCCTGCTGTGAGACCGATGGGAAATCGACCAGGTCGCGGAACAGTTCATGCAGATTCGTCGTGTCGAGGTGCGCCGGGTTCGCAGATGGCAGGCTCATGACACTTGATATTAGTGGACAGGTGGGTGAGCACCGACTGGCCGCTAAACTCGTGGGCATGACGCAGACGACTTCTCAACCACGCACTGCCTGGGGATGGGGCCTGGCCACCGTCCACGTCGATGGTGAGGTTCTCGACACCTGGTTCCCCAATCCCAAGCTCGGCGACCCCGACGACACCCCCTTCCATGACCGATTCCATCTCGCGGTCGATGCTGGGTTGGACCCCATCCGTCGGGTGCACAGTGAGATCGTGCGCACCGTCATCAATCTTGATGAGCCGCCTGCCGACGTCTCGGACGCCTACCTTCGTCTGCACCTGCTCTCGCGACGACTCTGCCAGCCCCGCACCATCAACCTGGACGGCATCTTCTCCGTGCTGCCGAACAATGCATGGACCAACTTCGGACCGTGCCGGGTGGACGACCTGGACCACGCCCGCATCGAATCCCGCTCCACCCGTACTGCCCTGGTGGTGCACCTGGTGGACAAGTTCCCTCGGATGGTCGACTACATCGTCCCCTCCGAGGTGCGTATCGGTGATGCCGACCGCATCCGACTGGGCGCCCATCTGGCACCGGGAACGACCGTCATGCATGAGGGATTCGTCAACTTCAATGCCGGTACCCTGGGCGCCTCGATGGTGGAAGGCCGTGTCTCGCAGGGAGTGGTCGTGGGAAACGGCTCGGACATCGGTGGTGGTGCCTCGATCATGGGCACCCTGTCCGGCGGCGGCAAGGAGCAGGTGACGATCGGGGAGGGGTGCCTACTGGGCGCCGAGGCCGGTCTGGGCATCTCGCTGGGCGACAACTGCGTCGTCGAGGCCGGCCTGTACCTCACTGCCGGCACCAAGGTGACCCTGCCCGACGGTCGAGTCGTCAAGGCCCGTGAGCTCTCCGGTGCCTCCGACCTGCTGTTCATCCGGGACTCCACCAGCGGAGCCGTCAAGGCATTGAGCCGTTCGGGTGCCTCGATCGAGCTCAATGCCGAGTTGCACTCGAACTGAGCAACCATGGCACGGCACGCTCGTAGACGCCGCAGGGACGGCGCACGGACCGCAGTGGCCCTCCTCGTCAGCGTGACGCTCGTCGCAGCGCTCGCGATCGTTGGGGTGAAGATGTGGCACAAGGTCAAGCCCGCTGCCCGAACCGACGCCGAGGGATGTCACGTCGTGGTGGACTCCGAGACCTACTGGCTGGACCTGGAACAGTCGGAGAACGCCGCGATCATCGTCGCCGAGTCCATCCGACGCGGCCTGTCACCTCGTGCCGCGTCCATCGCCCTGGCCACGGCAATGCAGGAGTCCGGACTGCGCAATCTGGACTACGGCGACCGTGACTCCCTTGGCCTGTTCCAGCAGCGCCCATCCCAGGGATGGGGAACGGCGAAGCAGGTGCGTGACCCGTGGTATGCGTCTGGCAAGTTCTACGATGAGCTGGTGCACGTGTCCGACTGGCGCACTGGCGACATCAATGACGTCGCCCAGGAGGTGCAGCGTTCTGGGGTGCCCGACGGCTACCGCAAGCACGTCGCCAAGGCCAAGGCGTGGGCCAGCGTGCTCACCGGTCAATCTGCTCAAATGGTGTCGTGCGTCAATCGTTCGTCGCCTGCGGCTGCCGCATCACAGCTCGCCGCCCACACCCGCAAGGGGTTGGGCACGGTGGCGACGATTCGCGCCACCGGTGACACGGTGACCATCGGTGCCACCTCTGCCACCACGCTGCGTGCTGCGATCAACATCACCATGGCCTCGACGAACCGGTCGCGACTCCTCGAGGCACATGCCGAGAATCAGGTGTGGAAGCACGATCCGCAACACTTCGCCCAGTGGACGGCGGTTCCGGCCCAACCCGCCGGTAGCCCGGGAGGGGCCGGAAGTGTTCACGGCGGATCCGTCATCGCAGCGTCCTGAGCCGCCGGGCCTCGCGACGGGACATGGGACGACGTCATCGCACGCAGTCATCTCATACGTACTGCTAGCTTGGTGCGGGGCTTGACGTACCGAGGCTGGCTTGGCATGAGATTGGGCGTGAGACTGGTCACGCGGCTCCGCGCCCCGCACGCAGCCGTTGTGCCGCAGCTGCGATCCGCTCATCACTGGCGGTAAGTCCCACCCGCACGTGCTGGCTCGTGCCTGCCACGTAGAAGTCGCCGGGGGCAACGAGAACACCCAGGCGGGCGAACCTGTCCACGGTGGCCCGGCAGTCCTCACCACACGTGGCCCACAGGTACAGCGAGCCCTGGGAGTCGTCGATCCGGTACCCGGCGTCCTGCAAGGCAGACATCATGATTCCGCGACGCCGCCGGTAACGATCTGCCTGGACCTCGACGTGTCCGTCATCATCCAGGGCGGCAACCATGGCAGCACTCACCGGAGTGGAGACCATGAGCCCGGAATGCTTCCGTACTGTGAGGAGCTCGCTGATGAGCGTCTCATCACCGGCCAGGAACCCGGCCCGGTAGCCGGCCATGTTGGATCGTTTCGACAACGAGTGCGCCGCGAGCAGGCCGCTGTGATCACCGCCGCAGATCTCGTCGTCAAGGATCGAGTACGCCTTGCCGTCCCAGACGAACTCCCCGTAGCACTCATCGGAGACCAGCACGGCACCAGTGCGGCGAGTGTAACGGACCCAGCTTCGCAGCTCGTCTGCCGACATCACCCGCCCACTGGGATTCGCCGGGGAATTGATCCAGATGAGGTCGACAGAGCCATCGGGATCAGGGGAATCGGCGAGCTGGTCGGGATGATCCGCAGCGAAGATCCGAGCCCTGGCGAGCTGGGCGCCCACTCGGTAGGTCGGGTAAGCCGTGGTCGGCACGATGACCGTGCTGTCCGACGACAGTCCCAGCTGGGTGGGCAGCCAGGCAACGAGCTCCTTGGTGCCGATGACAGGCAGCACGTTCTCATGGTGCAGTCCACGCACCGACCACCGGCGCTCCAGGTAGCCCACGATGGCGTCCCGCAGTTGTGCAGTACCCCACACCGTGGGATAGCCGTGGGCATCCGAGGTCTCGGCAAGGGCATGCTGGACGAACTGCGGAGTGGGATCGACAGGGGTGCCCACTGAAAGGTCGACCAACCCGTCCGGATATGATTCAGCCATCCTGCGTGCCTGCGCAATGGTGTCCCACGGGAAGCTGGGCAGGGTGGCCGAGACGAGACGACGTGTCATGGGTGCGTCGGCTCACTCACCCTGGGGAGGCAGGGCGGTGACGAGCGGATGATCCGTACCGGTCGGTCCGAGCCGTGCGGCACCGCCCGGGGAACCCAGCGAGTCGAAGAACTCGGAGTTGATGTTGAGGAACTTGCCCTGGTCGTCGGGCAGGTCGTCCTCGTAGTAGATGGCCTCGACTGGGCAGACGGGCTCACAGGCTCCACAGTCGACACACTCGTCGGGGTGGATGTACAGCGTGCGCTCGCCTTCATAGATGCAGTCGACCGGGCACTCCTCGACGCAGGCGCGGTCCTTGACGTCCACGCAGGGCAGGCCAATGACGTATGTCATCTCGCTCTCCTCACTTTTCTCCGATGACTACTGTTGCCAGCAGGGATCACGGTTTGACGATCTGCACCCACTCTAGACCCATGTGGCACGTTGCCTGGTTCTCACCGAGTGGCGTGCCCGGACGCAATTCGCGCGTCACTCGTCTGCTCAGCTCTTCTTCCCGTCCTTGGCAGGCTGACAGACGATCTGGTTCGTGGGTTGGTAGGTCCACGCGAAGGGCTCTTCCTTGGCGACCGAGCCGCCCTTCCAGAACTGGCGGGAATAGGTCACGTGGAAGCCCTCGGATCCACCCTGGGCATGGCAGTCCTTGCCACTCTGGGTGATCGTGGACGGCGGCTTCTTGTCGGTAACCTTCGGATCGGTGGCAGTGATGCGATCCCAGCTGGGGGTGGACCACAGGCGCACGGTGATCGAACCTTGCGACGATGGGGTGGATGGCTTCACAACCGCCTGCACCAGGACGCCGTACTTGGTGTCATTGCGGAACTTCACGTCCAGGGAACCTGAGTACAAGGTGGCCTCTCGGCCCATGGGGTATCGGCTGAAATACAGAGTGTGCGGATGGTGCTCGACATCGGTCATCCCTGCGAAGAATGCGGCGTTGAACACCGTCGTCGCAGATTGCGACACTCCCCCGGCAACTTCCTTGACGAGGGAGGGGCCTTCAATGACCCACCCATCAACATATCCAGTACTGGAATTTCGTGCTCCGAGTTCCTTGTCAAGGCTGAACGTCTTGCCGGGTGCAACGTAGGACTCGTTGATGTGCTTGGCAGCGAGACCCAGATTGGTGTTGCGGTAATCCGCATGCGGGAACGTCGTCGTGAATTCCCCGATGACGGTTTTGACCCCGGCCGCATTGGCCTGGTCGGTGGAGAATGCCGGATCCAGCTTCTTGACGGGAACCGAGACGTCACGTTGTGATCCGGTCCGGGTGAGTGCGGAACCGACGATGGCGGTGAAGTCCTTCTCGACGATTCCCTCCCCCACCGACGAGGGGACGACCGTGGGCTTGCCGCCAGCAAGGGTGAACGAGGCATCGTGCGGCTGTGTGAAGCCGAGGTTGAGGTGCGCCATCACATCCTTGTAGAGCTTCGACGTGTCGGCGCTGGCGGTGATCGCCTTGTCCTTGGTCGTGATCGTCGTCACCGCGGCGATCTGCTCGGGGGTCACCGAGAAGTCGCCGCGTGAGGTCTTCACCCGCACCGGGCCGGACACCATGGGTTTGAGCTGCTTGGTGACGACCTCGTCAACGGCTTTGTCCGTGATGTTCGGAGCGGGGCGCTTGACCGTTGCCGGTACGGAGGTCTTCATCTGGTGCCATGCCGTCTCAACGGATTTCGCAGTGGCGGGAACGTCGAGCTCGCGGCCCTGCACGGCCTTGCTGGTGACGATCTTGGCACCGTCGAGGTGAACGGTGGCGTCCTTGGCATTGATGGCAAATGCGCCTGCGTTCTTGTCGATCGTCTTCTCCACGGCAGTGGTGTCGACCTTGGTCTGCAGCGGCACTGGACCGCCCCCGAGCAGGGTGTTCCAGATGGTGGCAGGATTCCACGAGTTCTTGGCACCGGCACGATCCATCGTCGCGTCCCAGTCAACGACAAGCCCCGCCTTGGCGGGGTCGATGGTGACCTTGGTGCCGTGGTCGGCAACAGTGATCGGAGCAGTCATCTTTGGTCCGAGCTCGTCCTTGAGTGTCGCCTCGGCGGTGGCGTGGTCCATTCGCCCGATGGGGACCCCCTCGACGGTGGTCTTGGCCGGCATGGTGCCGTTCGCCATGGCATGACCAGTCAGGTACGTGCCGCCGAGGAGAACGATGAGCGCTGCCGCAATGGAGACCCCGATGATCGCCCTGCGATGCTTCGCGGATGTCTGTGCCACGCTGTTCCGTCCTGTCGAGAATCTGCCGGTCTGGAATGTACTGGTACCGTCCTGCACACAAGACGCAGAACCTCGAGTCATCTTAGACGCCGAGTGCCCCCGCACCCAGTCGAGGGGTGGCGGGGGCACTCGGCAAGAAGGCCTCAGCGCGGTGAGCCTTGCTCAGGTTGACACCACATCAATGCGCCTCGACAGGCAGTGCAGCATTGATCGCCTCGACGCTGGCCTTGGCATCACCGAAGAGCATCCTGGTCTGGTCCATGAAGAACAGTGGGTTCTCCACACCGGCATAGCCGGGCTTCATGGAGCGCTTGAAGACGACGACCTCCTTGCCCTCCCACACGTGCAGCACCGGCATTCCGGAGATCGGGGTGCCGGGTTCGGTGGCGGCAGGGTTGACGGTGTCGTTGGCTCCGATGACCAGGACGATGTCGGCGTCGGAGAAGTCCTCGTTGATCTCGTCCATCTCCATGACGATGTCGTAGGGGACGTGGGCCTCGGCGAGCAGCACGTTCATGTGGCCCGGCAGACGTCCGGCCACCGGATGGATGGCGAACTGAACGTCGACACCCTGCGCAGTGAGCTTGGCGGCGAGATCGGCCACCGGGTACTGCGCCTGGGCGACGGCCATGCCATAGCCCGGAGCGATGATGACCTTGCTGGCATCGGCCAGCTGGGAGGCGAGCTCGTCGGCCTTGATCTCGGTGATCTCACCGGCGGGACCGTCGTCCTGCTTGGCGATGGCATCGCCGAATCCACCGAGGATCACCGAGGTGAACGAGCGGTTCATGGCCTTGCACATGACGTAGGACAGGATGGCACCGGAGAAACCGACCAGGGCGCCGGTGACGATGAGCACCGGGATCTGCAGGCTGAACCCGGAGAACGCTGCGGCCCAACCCGAGTAACTGTTGAGCATCGAGATGACAACCGGCATGTCGGCACCGCCGATGGCTGCCACCAGATGCCAGCCCAGGACCAGCGACATGAGGGTGAGCAGGATGAGCGGCAGCCAGGCGATTCCACCGGTGACGTTGGAGAACCAGATGCCGCACACGATGATGCCCACGACCAGGCCGAGGTTGATCCAGTTGCGGCCGGGGATGGCGAGTGGTTTCGAGGCCATCTTGCCGGAGAGCTTGCCCCACGCCACCAGGGATCCGGTGAAGGTGAGCGCACCGATGAACACACCGATCCAGATCTCGGAGAGCTGGAAGGTGGTGGCGGCGTCGCCGTCCTCCAGGAAGGCTCCGAAACCGATGAGCACGGCTGCCAGACCGACGAAGGAGTGCAGCTGGGCGATGAGCTCGGGCATCCCGGTCATCTCGACCTTGACGGCCTTCATGACGCCGATGGCCCCACCGATGATCATCGGGATGAAGAGCAGCAGCATCGAGCTGGGATGGTAGTCGGGCATCCGGACCAGCCACACGATGGTGGCGATGATGGCGATGAGCATGCCAACCATGCCGAAGGCATTGCCTCGCTTGGAGGTCTCGAACTTCGACAGTCCGGCCAGGGCGAGGATGAACAGAACGCCAGCGACGATGTACGAGGCGTTGATGAAGTTGAACAGGGTCTCAGACATGTCATCAGGCCTTTCGGAACATCTTGAGCATGCGCTGGGTGACGGTGAAGCCACCGAAAATGTTGATGCTGGCGATGAGCACCGTGATCGCCGCAATGATCTTGATGGCCCACGATCCGCTGCCGAGCTGGGTGATGGCACCGACGATGATGATGCCGCTGATGGCGTTCGTCACGCTCATGAGTGGGGTGTGCAGGGCGTGGGTGACGTTCCACACGACGTAGTAGCCCACGACGACGGCAATGGCGAAGGTGCCGAAGAGCTCGACGAAGCTGGCCGGGGCGAAGGTGAGCAGCGCGATGAGGACGACGGCCAGCGCCGTGACGATGCCGAAGCTGTAGGTCCACGGGCGCGGCTCCTTCTTCACCTCCTCGACGGGTTCGGGAGCCTTGGCGGCCGGCTTGGGGGCTGCCGCCACCTGCACCGGGGGCGGTGGGTAGAGCAGCTCACCGTCCTTGCACACCGTCATGGTGCGCACGACCTCGTCGTCCATGTCGAGGACGATCTGACCGTCCTTGCCCGGTGTGACGAGCTTGAGCAGATTGACGAGGTTGGTGCCGTACAGCTGGGAGGACTGACCGGCGAGCCGGGAGGGCAGGTCGATGTAGCCGATGATCGTCACACCGTTGTCGGTGACGTACTTCTCACCAGGGTGAGTGAGTTCGCAGTTCCCACCACCCAGGGCTGCCAGGTCGACGATGACCGACCCGGGCTTCATGGCCGCAACCATGTCGGCAGTGATGAGTTTGGGCGACGGCTTGCCGGGGATGGCAGCCGTGGTGATGATGACGTCGTCCTTGCCCGCCTGCTCCAGGTAGAGCTCGGCAGCACGCACGTTGTAGTCGTCGGAGGTCTCCTTGGCGTAGCCGTCGGAGCTCACGCCCTGATCGCTGCCGGCATCGGACTGACGCACGTGCAGGAAGGTGGCACCCATCGACTGCACCTGCTCGGCGGTCTCGGGACGCACGTCGGTGGCGTAGACCTCGGCACCCATGGAGTTTGCGGCACCCAAGGCCGCCAGACCGGCCACGCCGGTCCCGATGACGAAGACCTTGGCTGGCGGAACCTTGCCAGCTGCCGTCACCTGACCACCGAATGTGCGTCCGTAGGCATGGGCGGCCTCGACGACGGCACGGTAGCCGGAGATGTTGGCCATCGAGCTCAGGGCGTCCATCGACTGGGCACGCGAGATGCGCGGCACCATGTCCATGCTCATGCCGGTGATGCCAGCAGCCTGCAATTTCTGGGTGAGCTCGAGATCCTGACGCGGGTTCAGGAAGGTGACGAGAATCGCGCCACGCTGCATGAGCCCGATCTGTTCGTCGGAAGGTTCATTGACTGCCAGGACGATGTCCGACCCCCACACCGTGGTGGAGTCGGTCAACGTCGCCCCAGCCTTCTCGTAGGCGTCGTCGGGCAGAGACGCGTTGTCCCCGGCGTGATGTTCGACTGCGATGTCGTACCCGAGTTTGCGGATCGCCGCCACCGTGGTCGGCGTCGCAGCGACCCTGTTCTCACCCGGGACGATTTCCCGTGGTATTCCGATTCTCATGTCCCTGACTCTTTTTCCTTACGATCATTTTTCATCGCCTGGGACCGTGCTGTGCACATTTTTCCCGTCGACGGGTGCGAAGCCGTCATTGGCGTTGGCACTCACAGGTTACTACGACAGCATGTCGTTGTGGGTGTTGCCCGAATGGCGTGGTGAACACACGAATCGAGCCAGGAGCAACCAGGCCCCGCCCGGCTCGGTGGGAACCAGCCGCGCCTGGGTTCAGATGCCGGTGCGTGGGCCAGCGATGCCGGTGGTGTGTCCGCGTTCCTGACGGGGACGCCTGCTCGGATGTGAACACCATCACCTGCTCACAGACGCCTCCGCCACACTCAGCCATCCGTCAGGAGAGCAGCTGCTGCGCAACGGTGACGACGTGTTCGGCCGTCATGCCGAACTTCTCCATGCACACGTCCCCGGAGGCAGAGGCTCCGAAGCGCTCGATGGACACCGAGGCACCCTCGCAGCCGACGTACTTGGCCCATCCCATGGCGATTCCGGCCTCGACACTGACCCGAGCCTCCACATCGCTGGGCAGCACCTGTTCGCGATAGTCGGTGTCCTGGGCGTCGAACCACTCCTGACACGGCATGGACACCACGCGGGTGGGGGTTCCCGCCTTCTCGAGGCTCAACTGAGCCTCGAGGGCAACTCCAACCTCCGAACCAGTGGCGATGAGGATGAGCTGCGGGTCGGACGATGCCTCGGACAGTACGTAGCCGCCCCTGGCCGTCCCCTCGGCGCTGGCGCACTGGGTACGGTCCGCGGTGGGCACGTCCTGACGGGTGAGGACGAGAGCCGAAGGACGATCGGTGTGTTCCAGCACGGTGCGCCAGGCCACCGCCGTCTCATTGGCGTCCGCCGGACGAATGACATCCAGGCCAGGGATGGCGCGGTAGGCGGCCAGGTGCTCGATCGGCTGGTGAGTTGGCCCGTCCTCCCCGACGCCCACCGAGTCGTGGGTCCACACGAAGATCGACGGGATCTTCATGAGGGCAGCCAGGCGAACCGCCGGACGCATGTAGTCGGAGAAGACGAAGAAGGTGCCGCCGTAGCAACGAGTGAGCCCCGACAGAGTGATGCCGTTGATGATGCCGCCCATGGCATGTTCCCGGATACCGAAGTGCAGGGTACGCCCGTAGGGATCCCCAGGATTGGCCTCGCTCACCCGGCTACGGGGCAGGAAGGACGGGGCACCAGCCATTGACGTGTTGTTGGACCCGCCCAGGTCGGCCGATCCGCCCCACAGCTCGGGCATCTGATCGGCCAGGGCGTTGAGGACGGCTCCCGAGGCCTTGCGGGTACTCATCCTTCCCGGTTCGAAGGTCGGCAGGCTGAGATCCTCTGGCAGCTCGCGCCGCGAGATCCGGTCGTGGAGGGCAGCCTTGTCCGGGTGAGCGGCGCGCCAGGAGTTGAAGGCATCGTCCCATCTGCTGCGCTCGGCACGGGACTGCTCGGCCCGACGGGAGCGCACTCGCTCCACCAGGTCGGTGTCGATGGCGAACGGCTCGTCGTCGAAACCAAGGGCCTGCTTGAGGGCGGTGATCTCTGCGGTGCCGATCTTGGCGCCGTGCACCGAAGCACTGCCCTGCAGGTGGGGCATCGGCCAACCGATGACGGTGCTCACCCGGATGAGCGAGGGTTTGTCGGTGACGGCCTTGGCGGCCTCGATGGCCCGGTACAGCCCTTCGACGTCCTCGACGTAGTCGGTGCCGCCGCGGGTGAAGTCGACGTGCTGGACGTCCCACCCATAGGCACGGTAGCGGGCCTCGACGTCCTCGGTGAAGGCAATGCCGGTCTGGCCCTCGATGGTGATCCGGTTGTCGTCGTACAGGACGATGAGGTTGCCCAACTCCTGGGTGCCGGCCAGTGAGGACGCCTCGGCCGAGACACCTTCCTGCAGGCAACCGTCGCCGGCGATGGCGTAGACGAAGTGGTCGAACGGGCTGGTGCCGGGGTCGGCGTCCGGGTCGAGCAGTCCGCGCTCACGGCGAGCTGCCATGGCCATGCCGACGGCATTGGAGGTGCCCGACCCCAGCGGACCGGTGGTGGTCTCGACGAAATCGGTGTGCCCGTACTCGGGATGGCCGGGGGTCTTGGACCCCCAGGTGCGCAGTGCCTTGAGATCGTCGAGTTCCAGTCCGCAACCGGCCAGGTACAACTGGTTGTACAGGGTGAGCGAGGAGTGGCCGGCTGACAGGACGAATCGATCACGCCCCACCCAGGAGGGGTCCCTGGGGTCAATCTTCATGACCTTGTGGAACAGCAGGTAGGCCAGCGGGGCCAGGGAGACGGCAGTTCCAGGATGGCCGTTGCCCGCCTTCTCGACAGCGTCGACGGCCAGCACCCGTGCCGTGTCCACGGCACGCTGGTCGTCCTCGGTCCAAGTGAATTGAGTGGTCACGTGTCTTCCTCTCAGCAGTGACGATCGATGCGGATGGAAAAATGCGGATCAGCCAGCCCAATTCCACTCCGGCATCGCAACGGCCTCTCCACATGAATCGTACAAAGTCAGAGTCGGTACATGCATACTGACGTCGGTACGCAGGCGGCGCCTTGCATCGTGCGCACCGCCTGGACGATGATCTGCGATAATTCATCCAGCGCGTCAACGCAGGACACAGAGCAAGGAGAGGACGCCATGACCGCCTACCATGCCGATTCATCGGAGCTTGAGGACAAGGAGATCCTCAGCTGGGAGCTCTTCGGACAGGCCCAGGAGGAGCTCGCCCAGCAGATTGCCGACTCCGACTTCTCACCGGAGGTGCTGGTGGCGGTGGCCCGTGGCGGCATGCTTCCCGGCGGCGCTCTCACCTACTCCCTTGGCGTGAAACTCACCGATGCCATCAACGTCGAGTTCTACACCGACGTCAACGAGACCTTGGCCGACCCCATTCTGCTGGCGCCGCTGCTGGACACCGATTCCATCCGCGGCCGGCGCATCCTCGTCGTCGACGACGTGGCCGACTCCGGACGCACCCTGGCCCTGGTGCTCAAGCTGCTGCGTGGTTTCGGTGCCGAGGTGCGTTCGGCGGTGCTCTACACCAAACCCCGAACCGTCGTTCAGCCCGATTTCTCGTGGCGCACCACCGACAAGTGGATCGTCTTCCCGTGGAGCGCCAAGCCTCCGGTCACGGCACGCAGCTGACGCCGTACGAGCCGCCGCAGCACTGACCGAACTGCCGACTGCACGACTGGCCGGACGTGGGATGAGCTTCTGCGACCGCACCCCCAGCGATCACCCGTCCGTGGGACGGATCAGGCCCATGCCCCCCGAGGACTCCGTGCCCCATGAACCCCGTGCTCTGAGGACCCGATAGCCCCGAGAACCCATGCCACATGCACAGTGGACCCGGTGCACAGAAGACCGCGTACGCAGACGACGCACCATGTCGTCCCCCTGACCACCATGCCGTCCCCTTGCGCCGGCTCCACACCCGGGCAGGCGTCACCTACCCCGGAACAGTGACACAATCATCTGGGGCCGCTGCAACCACCGGCACCATGGCCCCACCCCACTCGTCAGCAATGGAGCAGAGAGAGCCATGAACCAGTCAGCCACGCCGCAACAGGATGCGGCGTCGACCTCACGAGGAATCGAGACCACTGGGATCGAGATCATCGGCGAGGACCAGCGCACCGCCAGACCGCGTGATCTCTTCCTACCCTGGTTCGCAGCCAACATCTCGGTGTTCGGCATGAGCTACGGGGCATTCATCCTGGGGTTCGGGGTGTCGTTTCGCCAGGCGGTCGTTGCCGCAGTCGTCGGCGTCATCGTCTCGTTCCTGCTGTGTGGCATCGTCGCCATCGCCGGCAAACGTGGCTCCGCACCGACGATGGTGGCCTCCCGAGCGGCCTTCGGGGCGCAGGGCAACAAGGTGCCCGGAATCGTCTCGTGGGTCACGTCGATCGGCTGGGAGACGTCGCTGGCCATCACGGCAGTACTGGCCACGGCGACGATCTTCCAACGACTGGGCTGGAGTTCGGGCACGACGGTGAAGGTCATCGCCGCCATCGTCGTCGCCGTCCTCATCGTGCTGGGGGCAGTGGCCGGCTACCACATCATCATGCGGATGCAGACCGTGCTCACCTGGGTCACCGGAATCGTCACCGCCATCTACGTCATCATGACGATTCCACACATCGACTGGGGCGTGGTGACACACCTGCCGGACGGACCGTGGCAGGCCGGGATCGGTGCCATGACGATGGTCATGACCGGCATGGGGCTGGGTTGGATCAACATCGCAGCGGACTGGTCGCGGTACCAGAGCCGGGACGCCTCCGGCAGCTCCATCGTGCTGTGGAACACGGTGGGCGGGTCACTGGGACCGGTCGTTCTCATCACCATGGGCTTGCTGCTGGCCGGCTCGTCACAGGATCTGTCCGAGGCCATCGCCCTGGACCCGGTCGGCGCCCTGGCGACGATCCTGCCCACCTGGTTCCTCGCACCCTTCCTCCTGGTCGCCGTACTCTCCCTGCTCTCGGGGGCCATCAACGGCATCTACTCCTCCGGCCTCACCCTGCTCAGCCTGGGGATTCGTATTCCCCGCCCAGCGGCATCGCTCATCGACGGCACCATCCTCACCATTGGCACGATCTACGTCGTCTTCCTCTCCCCGAACTTCATCTCACCGTTCCAGTCGTTCCTCGTCACCCTGGGTGTGCCGCTGGCCGCCTGGGCCGGAATCATGATCGCCGACATCACCTTGCGCCAGAAGCCCTACGACGACACCGACCTGTTCCGTTCCGCGGGACGCTACCGTGCCGTCGACCCGGTCTCGATGGTGTCCTTCCTGGTGTGCGTGGCAATCGGCTGGGGTCTGGTCATCAACCAGTACGAGGGAGTGAGCTGGAACGACTGGCAGGGCTACCTGCTCGAGCCTCTCGGTCTGGGCGGCAGGCAGGGGCCGTGGGCCTACGCCAACATCGGGGTCATCGCAGCCCTGGTACTGGGATTCCTCCTCACGGTGATCGGACGACGTGGCATCGTGCGTCGCCAGGAGGCCATTGCGCCCAGCACTGCGGTTGACGCGCACGCGAGCGCGGGCAGGTGAACACAAGGCAATGAACACGAGGAGACGGTGATGAGTGAGCTGAGCAGCCCTTGCGAGCCGTGGCTGGTCGTCATCGATCCGCAACGGATCTTCGCCGATCCGTCGTCGGAGTGGTGTGCACCCCGATTCGACGAGATCGTGCCGGTCATCGACCGACTCGTCGCCAGTTTCGGTGATCGGGTGATCGTCACCCGGTGGGTTGCCGAGCAGCCACACGAGGGGTCGTGGCGGGACTACTTCACGCGCTGGCCCTTCGCCGATCTTGCCACGAATGATCCACTGCTGGATCTGGTGGACGTTGCCCGGCCGTGGGCGCGTCGCCCCACTGTGGACTGCTCCACCTTCGGCAAGTGGGGCGCCTCCATGCAGGAGCTCACCGGAGAGCATCCGCACCTGGTGCTCACCGGGGTGGCCACCGATTGCTGCGTCATCTCGACGGCCCTTGCCGCTGCCGACGCCGGGGCGTGGGTGAGCGTCGTCTCCGACGCCGTTGCAGGTTCCGCAGATGCCGAGCACGAGGCTGCCCTGCACGTCATGGAGCTGTTCTCACCGCAGATCGAGGTGATCGAGGCGCAGGAGGTACTGGCCGAGCCGGAGTACCGCGAAGGTGGGTTCCACTAACGATCAGGCGATCGTCTCACCGTTCAATCAGTCGCGACTCCAAGCCCCTAGGGGCGGTGGGCGCTGTGCCCGTACGGCGGCCTCACCTCGCAGCTGTACTCCTGACGTCAACCGGATCGAGCGAACCTTCGCCCGGTGCGCCGGGCTCCGACCGGGTGATCGTCATCGGAATTGGCGCGCGAGTGGACATGGGTACCACCCATCCCCCGTGAAGCACCTCCCCACAGATACGAGGTACTGCACCGCCGAGCTCGGCGCATGAAACCGTCGGCATCCGAGAACCGGCACCATCCTTCGTCGACCCGCCAGCTGCTGCATGAGAACGTGCGACCCATGTGCAAGCTGGCTTGATTCCCCACCCAAAAATATTGATAATGGTTCTCAATCATTGCTATGGAGAGGACACCATGCGACACCCAATCCTGACCGCTGCGCTCGCCGGCACCGTCGCGCTGACGATGGTCGGCTGCTCCACCAACAAGGACGACCAGTCCGCCTCAGGCGACAAGTCCGACAAGCCCGTCATCGTGGCCTCGACGAATGTCTGGGGATCAGTTGCCCAGGCCGTGGGCGGCGACCAGGCCGAGGTGAAGTCCGTCATCACCAAACCCACCCAGGATCCGCACGACTACGAGGCGACAGCACAGGACAAGCTCGCCTTCTCCAAGGCATCCATCGCCATCGTCAACGGCGGTGGGTACGACGACTGGGCCACCACCTTGGCCAAGTCCTCGGACTCCAAGCCGACACTCATCGACGCCGTCACTGCGTCCGGGCTCAAAACCACCGATGACGCCGACCATGACGAGGACACCGACCACGAGGAGCACGGCGATCACGACGCGGATCACGAGGGCCACCATCACCACCACGGCGAGTTCAACGAACACGTCTTCTACAGCATCGACACCGCGCTCAAGGTGTCCAAGGTGATCGAGACCCAGCTGTCCAAGGCAGATCCCGACCATGCCAATGACTACAAGGCCAATGCCGACGAATTCGCCGGCCAGCTCAAGGACCTCGACAAGAAGGCCGACTCCTTCACCGATTCCCACAAGGACGTCCATGCCCTGGCCACCGAGCCGGTCGCCGGGTACCTGCTTCAGGAGATGGGCATCGAGGACTCCACCCCCGAGGAGTTCGTGACCCAGTCCGAGACCGACGCCGGCCCGTCCACCAAGACCGTCGCCGACACCAAGGCCCTGCTCAGCGGCAAGAAGGTCCAGCTGCTCGTCGTCAATGGGCAGACCACCGACGCCATCACCGATCAGCTGCGTTCCACCGCCAAGACCGCAGGCATTCCGGAGGTCGGAGTCACCGAGACCCTCCCCGAGGGTGTCGACACCTATGCCGACTTCATCGGCTCGACGATCGACAAGATCTCCACAACCGTCAAGTGAGAGGCTCCTCGTACCGACCAGGACGCCGGACGCACCGGCACGCCTGATCGGCGGGTGAGCCCTTGTTCTCCCGTCCGGGGTTGTCATGGACAGCCCCGGACGGGTTATTGTCACTGCTACCGGCCTGCCGAGATCGTTTCTCAGGAAGTTCACATGCCATCTGCCACACCAGCCCAGTTGGACAATGCCAAGGTTGCCTTCGGTGAACGCATCCTGTGGGAACACGTCAACCTCACCGTGCATCCCGGCGAGTTCATCGCCGTCCTGGGTCCCAATGGCGTCGGCAAGACGACGATGCTGCGCGTCCTGCTCGGGCAGACCGCTCTGTCCGAGGGCACCGCACGGGTCAACGGCAAACCCGTCCGGCCCGGATCACGTGACATTGGTTACATCCCGCAGCAACGCACCCTTGACGCCCTGGCCCCTGTTCGCGGCAGGGATCTGGTCGGCATGGGGATCGATGGTCACCGGTGGGGGCCGGGGTGGCCGTCGCGGACGAGGCGGAGACGCATCGCCGAGGTCATCGAGCGAGTTGGGGCGTCTGCCTACGCAGACTCACCAATCAGTGTGCTCTCCGGAGGTGAGCAGCAACGGCTGCGCATCGCCCAGGCCCTCGTGAGCGAACCAGTGCTCATGCTCTGTGACGAGCCGCTGCTGAGTCTGGACATCCATCATCAGCAGGCCGTCACACGCCTCATCGATCAGGCCCGCCGCGACAATCCACTGGGCGTCCTCTTCGTCACCCACGAGATCAACCCGATCCTGCCGTTCGTCGACCGCGTCGTCTACGTTGCCAATGGCGGTATGCGCATCGGGACCCCCGACGAGGTGCTGCGTACCGAGGTGCTCACCGACCTCTTCGGCTCCCCGGTGGAGGTGTTCCAGCACGGCGATCGAATCATCGTGCTGGCCGACGAGGAGCAGGGCCGCCACGTCCACGGCGAGAATCGGGAGCGCTGAGCATGGATTTCTCGACAATCATCAATTTCAATGACTTCGCCACCCTCGTCCCGCTGGTGACCGGTTCGATCATTGCCGGACTCATCCTGGGGGTCGTCTCGGGGCTCATCGGCCCGATGATCGATGCAAGAGACCTCGCCTTCGCCGTGCACGGCACCTCCGAGCTGTCCTTTGCCGGGGCCTCGGTGGCGCTGTATTTCGGGACGTCAGTGACCGGTGGCGCCGTGGCCGGTTCGCTGGTGGCCGCCGTCATCCTGGGAATGCTGGGGGTGCGAGCCAAGGAACGCAATGCCTCGATCGGCGTCATGTTGCCGTTCGGTTTGGGTATCGGGATGCTCTTCCTGAGCCTGTACGACGGACGATCGTCCAACAAGTTCGGCCTGCTTGCCGGGCAGATCGTGGCGATGGAGTCGACCCAGATCACCACCCTGGCGGCAGTTGCCGCACTCGTCACGGCTGTCCTGGCGTTCATCTGGCGTCCGTTGTTCTTCGCCTCGGTGGATCCCGAGGTGGCTCGGGCACGCGGGGTGCCGATGCGCACCCTGTCCATTCTCTTCATGGTGTTGCTCGGCCTGACGACGGCCATGGCCGTCCAGCTCGTCGGTGCACTGCTCGTGCTCTCCCTGCTCATCACGCCGACTGCAGCCGCCAGCAAGATCACGGTGCGGCCGACCATGCTCGTCGTGTGGTCCATTCTCTTCGCCGTCGTCTCGGCGGTGGGAGGCATTCTGCTCTCCCTGGGGCCCGGTCTACCGATCAGCCCCTACGTGACGACGGTGAGTTTCCTCATCTACCTCGTCTGCCTGATCATTGGGGCCCTTCGCAGCCGACGTGGCTGGGGGCGACGAGCTGCTGCATGAGCTGCGGCACGTGTTCCGCAGCTCATCGTCCAACGGATCTCTTTCGCTTCCCATCGCGAGCGATGAGAACACCGATGGGGGCCCACGCCGCGATCGTCACGAGGATTCCCACGTACGGTCGTGGGGTCTCCTGGCTCTTGGCCACCAGGAACCAGCCAGCGACGAGCAGGACCAGAGCCATCCATGCGAGGGCTCCCCGGATCGCTGCGGAGAACAGTCCCCGCTTCGTCAGTTCCTCAACGAGCCAGTACAACAGGATCACCTGGGCCATGGCGAGGTAGGGCGCCGCCCACGCGCCATGACATGCCCTGGCGTCGAGGAAGAGGACGACGTCGACAACGTTCAGTATCACAGCCAGTACGAGCATGACGACCTCCTGGCAACGAGTCACTGCAGTCAGTTCCATCCTTGCACACTGGGTACTGCCGTTCGTCGCACTCTGCAGATGTAGATGTTCAAGGTAGATGTTCGGGGAAATCAGGGGCCGGGACGAATCAGTGCCCGGGCAGCCCGTGCCATCCCATCGTGCCGCGCGCCATGTCCTGCAGGCCGCACCCCGTGCACAGTTTTCCTCCTCGCCACCGTGGCGATGCCGCGATGTCATCGTCATTCGATTGACTGCAGCCATCCCCTAGTCCGAAGGACGAAAATGAGAAAACACTCCCACATCGTTGTGTTCACTCTTGCCGCGCTGATGACCAGCACAGGAGTTGCACACGCTGCTCCGCAGTCCACCGGTGACGCCGAGGCGGCCAAGGCCATCAGCCTCTACACCAGTGCACTCGGCGACATCACGACCATGTCCAATGGTGTGCACATCACGAACAGCGGCCACGGCTCATCGTTCCATGCCGCACCCAGCGCCGAGCTCGTGGACCACCAGAGTGTCTTCTACGGTCTGACCGACCGTGGCCCCAATGTTGACGGTGACCTTGCCGGCAAGGAGGTCAAGGTCGAGCCCGTGGTGGACTTTCAGCCCAACATCACCAAGTTCGTCCTCAGGAACGGCGTGATGGAGCCGCAGGAAACCATTGGGCTCAAGCGCAACGGCAAACCGATCAACGGTCAACTCAACAGCCAGGCCGACACCGGCGAGACGATCGTCGACATCACCGGCAGGAAACTTGCCCCCAGCGACAACGGCCTGGACCCCGAGGGGTTGGTGGCCGCCAAGGACGGCAGCTTCTTCGTCTCCGACGAGTACGGCCCGTTCATCGTGCATTTCGACGCCGACGGCAACGAGATCAACCGTCTGAATCCCTACGAAGGCACTCTGCCCGCTGAGCTGCGGTTCCGCACGGCCAACAAGGGCATGGAGGGGCTCACCCTGAGCCCGGACGGCAAGACCTTGTACGGGGTCATGCAGTCCGCGCTGACGACGCCGGACATCGAGGGCAAGTCCAAGAATGTGCCGTTCGTGCGCATCGTCGCCATCGACACCGCATCCATGAAGGTGACCGGGCAGTACCTCTACATGTTGCACTCCTCACAGGCACACACCACCGTCTCGGAGATCTCGGCCTTGGGCAACCACACCCTCCTCGTCGACGAGCGGGATGGCAAGGCTGGCTCCGACACCTTCAAGCGTCTGTACCGCATCGACCTGGCCCAGGCCACCAACCTGCTTGATCTCAACAATGCCTACGACCCCGACAAGGGTGGCGTCCTCGTCGACGGGAAGTCTCTGGAGGGCTACGTGTCGCACACCGACGGAGCGAAGGCCAACGAGCAGGTCGCCGCCGAGACGTTGCGTGCGGCTGGCATTTCACCGGCGCAGGGCAGGCTGTACCTTGACGTCACCAAGCTGGTCTGGGGAGCCGATCCCAGTGGGAACACCTTCAGCCACGACAAGGTGGAGGGGGTCGCCGTCACCAAGGGTGGTCAGCATCTCACCTTGGCCAATGACTCCGATTTCGGGCTGGAGGGTTCCAGCCACACCGGGACGCAGTTCGAGCTCAGGCAGAAGGAGTACCAGGGCAGGCCCGAGACCGGCGAGGCCCTGGACATCGACATGACCGCCGTCCCGCAGCAGTACCGAGGTGACGGTTACATCGCACCCGAGGTCAACACCACAGACGCTGGCACCGAGGTGAAGGTCGCTCTCAGTGGCCTGCAACCCGACACCAGCTACAAACTGCTCGCTGGGGGCAAGGAGCTGGCCGCGGTGAATGCCGATGCCCGGGGAGATGCCACTGCGACGGTCGATCGCGCTGAACTCACCGCTGCTGGGAGCGCCCTCACCCTTGCCCTGGGCAACCAGGTCGTGGGTTCCTGGTCGGTGCAGCCTGCAGCCACGCCGTCACCATCCATGAGCCCCTCCGCTCCTGCAGCGTCTCCCACTGCCACGGCGTCTGGCTCCTCGCCCATCACCTCTCCGACCTCGAGCACTCGTGCCACACCTGCGGCCACTCCGACTGGTGTTCCGTCGGCAATCGTGACCCCCGAGCCGTCATCGCACAAGGAAGCCACACCCGCTGGGTCCACCACCGGACACGCCCACGGCACCGACGACGATTCGAGCACCTCATCTGGCAGCCAGATCGTCACGTCGAGCCCCTCACGTGGCCTGGCCCTACCTCGCACCGGTAGCTGAGACACGACCGACGCCAGAACAGTCATCACCAGGTCATGATGCTGCGCTGATTCCCGAACGAGGGATCAGCTGCTGACCACAATTCCCACCACATCACCCATCACCACCACGGGCGGGGCACGTGCTGCAGCACGTGCCCCGCCCGTCGTCATCAGAGAATGTTCATTCATGCCTCACATGGCACATTCGCATGATCCACAGCTCCGATACTCGATCCCAACCATCTCGTCATATGACCTCATTGCAAAAATATTCTCACTCATGCATAATTATTTTCATCAACGTCGAAACTCCAGGATCTGTCATGAACGTCACAAAGCTCGCACTGGCCATTCCCGCCGCCGTTGTCTCACTGTCTCTGGCCCTCACCGGATGCACCCACGCCTCCGAGGAGAGCGCATTTGATGGCGGTTCGGACACCTCGGACAATGCCAAGATCATCGATGCAATGGACAAGGACGAAGACATCGCCAAGCTGGTCCCGGCCAAGATCGCCAACCGTGGCACCCTGTCCAGCGGCATGGCCGCCAACTACGCCCCGGCTGAGTTCATCGATTCAGATGGCTCGACGATCATCGGCTTCGACATCGACTACCTCAAGGCCATGAGCAAACTCATGGGTCTCGAACTCACCACGGCCAACACGGCGTTCCCCAGCCTGCTGCCGGCACTGGGCACCAAGTACGACCTCTCCGCATCGACCTTCACCATCACCGATGAACGTCTCACACAGGTGAACATGGTGTCGTACTTCAAGGCTGGATTCTCGATGGCCGTCCAGAAGGGCAATCCTCAGAACGTCTCCCCCGACGATCTGTGCGGTCACAAGGTTGCCGTGCAGACCGGCACCGCCCAGGAGACCGATGCCCAGCAGAAGAACAAGAAATGCGCAGCTGACGGGAAGAAACCGATCGACCTGCTCTCCTACCCCAGTCAGGCTGACGCGACCACCAACGTCGCCGGAGGCAAGGCCGACGTCCTGTTCGCCGATTCGGTGATCACCTCCTACGCCGTTTCGAAGAATGATGCCCTTGAGACCTTGGGCGGTGTGACCAACGCCGCTCTGTTCGGTGTGGCCACCGCCAAGAATGACGACGGCCTGTCCAAGGCCGTGCAGGCTGCCACCCAGAAACTCATCGACGACGGCACCATGAAGAAGCTGCTCGCCAACTGGGGCAATGAGTCCGGCATGGTCGACAAGGCAGAACTCAACCCCAGGAGCGGCTCGCAGAGCTGACCCCGCGGAGCATCGCCCCTGGACCGACCTGACAGTGCCTGCTTGCATCTGGATGATCAGCTCGATCCAGCCCCCAGTCCCCCATCCACCCGCTCCCTTCAAAAGGAACTCATGGACACCCAACACCACGCCGACATCCCCAATCGGATCAAGGCCAAGGACGTTCCGCATCCGGGCACGTGGATCGCCGCGATCATCGTCGCCGTTCTCGTGGCGATGCTCATCCACGGCCTGGTCACCAACCCCAACTACCAGTGGGACATCGTCTGGCTGTACCTGCGCGACGTCAAGGTCGTCCAGGGTATCGGCTACACGCTGCTACTCACCGTCGCCGCGATGATCCTGGGTACGATCGTCGCCCTCATCATGGCGATCATGCGGCAGGCCCGAAATCCGGTACTCCGCGCTGTGGCGTGGGCGTACATCTTCGTGTTCCGTGGGGTGCCGGTCTACACCCAGCTGGTGTTCTGGGGACTGTTCGCAGTGCTCTACCCCATGCTCTCGGTGGGCGTGCCCTTCGGACCAGAATTCGTGAAGTTCCGCACCCAGGACGTGCTCACGGCCCTGGCCGCTGCAATCATCGGCCTGGGACTCAACGAAGGTGCCTACCTTGCCGAGATCATCCGCGCTGGGTTGGAGTCGGTGGACGCCGGTCAGACCGAGGCAGCCAAGGCACTGGGCATGAAACCGAGCCTCATCATGCGCCGGATCATCATTCCCCAGTCGATGCGGGTCATCGTGCCACCGCTGGGCAACGAGACGATTGGCATGCTCAAGACGACCTCGCTGGTGCTGGCAGTGCCATTCACCCTGGATCTGCAGTACGCCACCAACGCCATTGCCAACCGCATTTACGCCACGATTCCCCTGCTCATCGTGGCTGCCATCTGGTACCTCGTCATGACGAGCGTCCTCATGATCATCCAGCACTACGTCGAGGCGTACTACGGACGGGGATTCTCCCGTCGCAGGACCACCGGATCGACGCGTCACAATCGTCAGTCCGCGGTCAATGCATCTGGAACCACCCCTGCCGAGCCACTCCCCGAGGTAGAACTGTGAGCACCACTCCCACCCCACGTCACGAAAAGACATCCGACACCCCGACCGGGGCCGGACCACTCGTCGAGCACACGGCGGCGCCGGACAACAGCGCCGACCAGACGCCCATGGTCCATGTCGCGGGTCTGCACAAGGAATTCGGCTCCCTGCACATTCTCAAGGGGATAGACCTGGACGTCGGCAAGGGTCAGGTGTGCGTCCTGCTCGGCCCGTCCGGATCGGGAAAGTCGACGTTGCTGCGGTGCATCAACCAGTTGGAGACCTTCGAGGCCGGCAGTATTCGCATCGACGGTGAGCTGGTGGGATACCAGGAGACCTCCACCAGAGGGGGGTGGCTGCGCCGGCTCCCGGAGAAAACGATTGCCGCCCAGCGAGCCAGGATCGGCATGGTCTTCCAGCGATTCAACCTCTTTCCGCACATGACGGCCCGGGAGAACGTCATGGAGGCCCCGATCCACGTTGCCGGAGCCGGCAAGGACGAGGCCCGGACCACTGCTCTGCACCTGCTGGAGCGGGTGGGCATGGGTGGACGCGCCGACCACTACCCCGCCGAACTGTCCGGCGGACAGCAGCAGCGGGTGGCCATCGCTCGTGCCATGGCGATGAAGCCCGATCTCATGCTCTTCGACGAGCCCACCAGTGCGCTGGACCCAGAACTCGTCGGCGAGGTGTTGGCCGTGCTCAAGGACCTGGCAGCCGAGGGAATGACGATGGTCATCGTCACCCACGAGATCGGCTTCGCCCGTGAGGTGGCAGACATCGTTGCCTTCATGGACGACGGAGTCATCGTTGAGTCCGGCGACCCCCAGAGCGTCATTGACGATCCGCAGTCACCCCGCCTGAAGGGTTTCCTCGACTCGGTGCTGTAGAACTGGTGTCATGGGCAACGACATGATTCGGCTCGGCCAGTTCCTCAAATTCGCCAACCTCGTCGAGACCGGCGGACAGGCACGTGAGCTCATCACGGCAGAGGTGGTGAGTGTCAATGGTGAGGTGGAGACGCGACGAGGGCGCCAGTTGCACCCCGGCGACACCGTCACCATCGAGACCGACGCGGGTCCAGTGACGGAGGAGGTGAACCTGGACCCGATCGACGTCCCGTGGTGATACTCAGCTCTGGCCTCCCATGGTGCCCTGGGCCCACGGCAGGTCGGGGACAACTTGGGCGAAGGTCTGCAGGATCTCCTCGGCACCCTTGAGCGCACTGGTGGCCTCGATGCTCATGTCGGCCTCGATCTTCTGGGCAATCTCGCGCAACTTCGGCTCGTGCCGCAACGACTCCAGGATCTCGTCCTCCACCATGGCCCACAACCATTCACGTTGCTGCTCCAAGCGGCGGGCTTGCAGGGATCCGTCCGACTCCAGGTACTCCCGATGGTCGAGAATCGCCTGCCACAGGTCGTCCAGTCCGTCACCGGTGTAGGAGGAGCAGGTGAGCACCGGGACGCGACGGTTCTGGTCGGCCTGGACGAGTTTCATGGCGATGGACAGTTCCCGTGCCGAGACGCGGGCGTTGCCGGCATTGTCACCGTCTGCCTTGTTGACCGCGACGACGTCTGCCAGCTCAAGGATGCCCTTCTTGATGCCCTGCAGCTGGTCACCGGTACCAGCCACGGCAAGCATGAGGAAGGTGTCGACCATCTCGGAGACGGCGACCTCCGACTGTCCGACACCGACCGTCTCGACGAGTACGACGTCGTACCCGGCGGCCTCCATGACGATCATGGCCTCTCGGGTGGCCCGGGCCACACCGCCCAGGTGCCCGCCAGAGGGTGAGGGGCGGATGAAGGCGTCATCCAGGGTGGCGAGCTCTCCCATACGGGTCCGGTCACCGAGGATCGATCCGCCAGTTCGGGTGGACGACGGGTCCACGGCCAGCACGGCCACCTGGTGACCGTGCTCCTTGATGAGCTTGGTTCCCATCTTGTTGATGAAGGTGGATTTTCCAGCCCCTGGTACGCCAGAGATCCCGACTCGGATCGCCTTGCCAGTGTGCGGGGCGAGCTGCCGCAACATCTCATGGGCCTTCTCCCGGTGGGAAGGCTTGCTCGATTCCACCAAGGTCAGCGCTCGGGCGATGACCTGGCGGTTTCCGGCCAGCACCTGGTCAACGAGTTCGGGTACGTCGATAGCCATGTCGCTCCTTCTTGGGCTCGCTCTACAAGCGCGTTACTCCAACTTATCGCGTCTGGAGCACGTGTGAGGGGGGTGGGGAATGAAGTCAGACGTCACCCATCTGACTGGGTGGGGACCGAGTGCAGTGCCGGTGTCCAGTCGTGAGGCAGGCTGTTCTGGATCCAGGCCTCCAGTCGTGGGACGGGTTGCACTGGACAGGTGCCCAGTCCTGGACCGGACTGCTCTGTCAGGGGTGCGCCTGGGATGCACGCCGGCCCCGAACCAGCGAGGGTCCGGGGCCGACATGAACCTTGAGGATCAGCTCGTGACGATCAGTCCTCGTCGATACGCTCGAGCAGCTGGGTCATGAGATCGACCGCAGCATCGGGGATGACGGTTCCCGGCGGGTAGATCGCCGCAGCGCCGTCGGCACGCAGCTCGTCGAAGTCCTGAGTCGGGATGACGCCACCGACGACGATCATGATGTCCGAACGTCCCAGCTTGTCCAGCTCCTTGCGCAGGGCCGGCACCAAGGTGAGGTGTCCGGCAGCAAGGGAGGAGACGCCGACCACGTGGACGTCGGCCTCAACGGCCTGACGGGCGGCCTCCTCCGGGGTCTGGAACAGCGGGCCGACATCGACGTCCATGCCGAGGTCGGCGTAGGCGGTTGCGACGACCTTCTGGCCACGGTCGTGACCATCCTGGCCCATCTTGGCGATGAAGATACGCGGACGACGTCCAGCCTTCTGCTCGAATTCCTCAACGAGCTCGTGGACCTTGGCAGCGGACTTCGTGTGCCCCGCCTCCTTCGAGTACACACCGGAAATGGTGCGAATCTGGGCGGTGTAGCGACCGAAGCTGCGCTCCATGGCGTCGCTCATCTCGCCGACCGATGCCTGTGCACGACCGGCGTCGATGCACAACTTAAGCAGATTGCGATCCGGATCGGTGGGATCGGGGTTCGCAGCCGCCCATGCCAGGCGCTCCAGAGCCTGCTGGCAGGCTTCCTCGTCACGCTCAGCACGCAGTTTGACGAGCTTGGCCTTCTGCTCGGCGAGCACCTGGGAGTTGTCGACCTTGAGGACCTCAAGAGGCTCTTCCTGGTCGAGCTGGTACTTGTTGACGCCGATGAGGGGCTGACGGCCCGAGTCGATGCGTGCCTGAGTACGAGCAGCAGCCTCCTCGATGCGCATCTTCGGGATGCCCTTCTCGATGGCCTTGGCCATACCGCCGGCCTTCTCAACCTCCTGGATGTGGCCCCATGCCTTGCGGGCCAACTCCAGGGTGAGCTTCTCGACGTAGGCCGAGCCGGTCCACGGGTCGATGACACGGCAGGTGCCCGACTCCTGCTGGATGAACAGCTGGGTGTTACGGGCAATACGGGCGGAGAAGTCGGTCGGCAGGGCGATGGCCTCGTCGAGGGAGTTCGTGTGCAGGGACTGGGTGTGTCCCTGGGTGGCTCCCATGGCCTCCACACAGGTGCGGATGACGTTGTTGTAGACGTCCTGAGCAGTCAGCGACCAGCCGGAGGTCTGCGAGTGGGTACGCAGGCTCATCGACTTCGGGTTCTTCGGGTTGAACTGGTGCACGAGCTTGGCCCACAGCATGCGGGCAGCGCGCATCTTGGCAACCTCCATGAAGAAGTTGGTGCCAATGGCCCAGAAGAACGACAGGCGCGGGGCGAACTGGTCAACCTGCAGACCCACCGACTCACCAGCACGGATGTAGTCGACGCCGTCGGCCAAGGTGTAGGCCATCTCGATGTCGGCGGTGGCACCGGCCTCCTGCATGTGGTAGCCGGAGATCGAGATGGAGTTCCACTTCGGCATGTTCGCACTGGTGTAGGCGAAGATGTCGGAGATAATCCGCATCGACGGCAGCGGCGGGTAGATGTACGTGTTACGAACCATGAACTCCTTGAGGATGTCGTTCTGGATCGTACCGGCGAGCTGCTCGGGCTTGGCGCCCTGTTCCTCGGCGGCAACCACGTACAGGGCGAGGATCGGCAGCACGGCGCCGTTCATCGTCATGGACACCGACATGCGGTCCAGCGGGATGCCCGCGAAGAGCTCGCGCATGTCGAGGATGGAGTCCACGGCCACACCGGCCATGCCGACGTCACCGGGAACGCGCGGGTTGTCGGAGTCGTAACCACGGTGGGTCGGCAGATCGAAGGCGACCGACAGACCCTTCTGACCAGCAGCCAGGTTGCGGCGGTAGAAGGCGTTGGACTCCTTGGCGGTGGAGAATCCGGCGTACTGACGAATCGTCCACGGACGGAAGGCGTACATCGTCGCGTAGGGACCGTGGGTGAACGGCGGGATACCGGCGTAGGTGCCCAGCCAGTCCATGTCGGAGTAGACGTCCTGGGAGTAGAGGTGCCCGACCTCGATCTGCTCAGGAGTGATCCACGGGTCCTGCTCACCAGCAGCGGCGGCGAGCTTGGCGAACTGTTCCTGGGCATCGGCGGGAACGGCCGACTCGCCCAGGTTGATGGAATCGAAACGGGGCAAGGTTGTCACTTGGCAACTCCCATCGTGTCGAGAACGGAGGAGAGGGTGTCGACGACGTTCATCCCGAGGAAGACGCGTCCGTCGACGAGCTCTTCGGCTGCTGCGGCGTCATCACCGAGCTCCTTGAAGGCACCGGAGAGGTAGACGGCCTTGGCACCGGCGTCCTTGAGGGCTTTGACGACCTCAAGGCCCTGCTCGGCGTAGGTCTTGGCGTTGGAGCACAGGTCGGCGATCTGGGCACCGGACTCCTTGAAGGCCTTGACGACCTCCTCGGTGGTACCACCCTCGCACTCAGGGGTCTCCAGGCCAGCGATGTGCCACACCGGGGCGGAGAATCCCTCACGGGGGCCGAAGTCGCGACGAGTCCCCAGGCAGGCCAGGAAGACCTTCGGGCGCTCGGCGCAGGTGGCGGAGCGATCGACGAGGGCCTCGAAGACCTCGGCATCGCGATGCCACTGCAGCCCGTTGTGGGGTGCACCCTGCGGGAACGGCTTGGTCTCGACGGTCTTGGCGTCCAGCAGCGGGAACTCGCTGACGGCCGTAATCGGCTGTTTGCGAGTGGCCAACCGCTTGGCACGCTCGGCGTTGAGCTTGTCGAGCTCGGTGCGGACATGGTCACCGGTGAGGGCGGCCGCCATGCCGCCAGCGGCCTCGACGCTCTGGAACTCAGCCCAGGCAGCATCTGCCAGGGACTTGGTGAGCGACTCGACGTAGAAGGAGCCACCAGCCGGATCGTTGACGCGGCCGATGTTCGACTCCTCGGAGAGGATGATGCCGGTGTTGCGGGCGATACGACGTGAGAAGTCACTCTTCGGCAGGCCGATGGCGTCGTCGAAGGGCAGCGTCGTGACGGCCTCGGCACCACCGACGGCGGCACCGAAGGTGGAGATGGTGCCACGCAGGATGTTGACGTAGGGATCGTCGCGGGTGAGCTCACGCCAGCTGGTGACGGCCTCCTGACGTGCACCACGCTTGGCAGCAGGAACCTCGAAGACCTCACCGACGCGGTTCCACAGGGTACGCAGGGCACGCAGTCGCGAGATGGTGAGGAACTGGTCGTGGGTGGCGGACACTCGGAAGTTGATGCTGTCGAAGGCCTGCTCGGCAGTCAGCCCCTGCTCGATGAGGGCACGCACGTACTCCACACCGGTGGCGATGGCCCAGGCGAGCTCGGCGACGTCACCGGCACCGGCGTTGTGGTACACGGTCGCGTCGACGACGATCGGTCGAGCGTTCTTGTAGCCGTCCACCTTCTTGACCCATTCGGAGAGTCCGGACAGGTCGGGCTCGCCACCATTGATGGCAGCCGAACCGATCGGGTCGATGCCCAGGTTGAACGAGATCTCATCCTTCTTGGCATCGGACTTCTCGATGGCAGCAAGCAGGGCATCGGCGGCAACGGTTTGGTCGTCGCGGCTGGACACCTCGATCTTGGCCAAGTTGAGCAGCACACCCTCGAGCACGGAATCGATGTCGGAGGCGGCAATGGCGTCGTCACCGACTCGCAGCCAGATGGAGGTGACACCACGCTCGAGATCGGTGAGGATCGCCTTGCGGGTGAAGGCGACATCGGGGTCCTCGTGCAGGGCACGCACGTCCCAGGAGTCGATGACGCCGGTACGAATGGTGGTACCACGAGTGAATGGAGGAACACCGGGAGCTCCGAGGTCCTCGGGAGCATCCTGGCGGGTGTACATGGGTTCGATCTTGACGCCGTCGACCGTGGTCGGCTGCAGACGTGCCATGCCCTTCTCAAGGTTGAGCTGCTTGCCCTCGGGACGCCCACGGTTGAGGACCTTGAGCACCTCCTTGTGCCACTGCTCCTGGGTCGGGGCCGGGAAGTCACCGGCGAGGGTGAGCGTCTCGGGCATGTCGACCTTGGCCGGCGTCGAGACGTTGTCGGGATCAGTCATACTCTTCAGACTCCTGCTCCGCTTTGGATAGACATACGTCGTCGTCCTCCCCTCGGGGACCACGTCATTGTCGTCGCACCGGGTGCGGCAACATGCTGGCAGGTCTTCGGACTCATGGGCGTCTCGTCGTTGACGAGTCCTACGTCACCGCTTCCCGGGGCCGAAGCCCAGTGCTTGATTGCCGTCGTCCCGGACGGGATGGCGTCAATGGTGATCTCGTTCCCATTCACCGCTGCGGGGCAGTTCCGGAGTCTCACCGGATTCCCTTTCACTGCTGGTCCAACCCATGACCTCACGCGATCACGACCTTCCCAGCACCAGCTCGTACCAGTTTATAAGATGAACGTCGACCGGGCAGCAGGGGGCTACCTCCTACGCACGATCGTGCAGCGAGGAATTGGCACAATCGGCCCAGTTCTCACTCGTTCGTCGTATCCTTCGCTCACAGATCTGCATCCCTGCAGCGAAATCCGACTCCGGGGCCACTGTGCCACGACACGAGCCAGCGTCTCCTGGGCGCTGGCCAGCCGTCACCCCTCCCGGAAGATTCATCGGAGGCAGAGGATACGGCCTTGTCACGGCGTCACCTTGGTGAGACCGCACATCGGGGATGGTCCGAGCGAGCCTCAACCGTCTTGCCGATCCACGTCTCCAGAAGCCGATACGTCTGTTCCCGGTCTCGTTCGTGCAGCAGCTCATGTCGAGCATCAGGCTCCAGATGGACGTCCACCTGGTGCACCCCGTTCGCCGTAAGCTCACCGGCCACGCGACGCACTCCCCTGCCGTTGCCGCCGACCGGATCGCTGTCACCGCTCATGAGCAGCACCGGCAGCCGCGGTGGAATGGCTCGCAGGATCGTACTGGAGTTGCTCGTCTCGCTGAGCCGAACCAGCTCCCGGTACAGCCCCACCGAGGCAGTGAATCCGCACAGTGGATCATTGCAGTAGGCGTCCACCTCACTGGCCTGTCGGCTGAGCCAGTCGAACCGGGTACGAACGGGACGAAAACGAAGATTCATGGAGCCAAAGATCAGGGTCTCCATCACTCGACTGGCAGAGTCCTCACCTGCCATGACGATCTGGCTGGTCGCCGCACCACGAGCCACCTTCGCCAATGGGCCTGCTGAAGCTCCGGTTCCCAGTAGTACGAGTGCGGTCATTTCCCGGCCCCGACGAGCTGCGACGATCCGGGCCAGGAACGACCCCATCGAGTGACCCACGAGGATCCAGGGCAGCTTCGGGTGCTGGGAGCGCACATGATCGGTCGCCCGGCACAGGTCGTCGACGATCTGATGGTAGCCCCGGTCGGGGGCCTGCCCGAGGGTGCCGTCCGCCAGGGCACGCGGTCCGTGGCCACGGTGATCGTTGGCCACCACGAGCCAGCCAGACTGCGCCAGGCAACGTGCGAACTCGTCGTAGCGAGCAGCGTACTCGGCGAACCCGTGCACTAGCTGGATGAATCCACGCGGTTGGCAGTCGGGCCGCCAGATGAGCACGTCAATCTGCGCACCGTCGTCGGCCGCGAGGGTGATGGTGTCCATGGATCCTCCCGAGGTAGTCATCGAGCATCGCAGTGCCCAGAGTATTCGGTCAATGCATCACGGCCGTGACCGGTGCGGCTCACTGTGGATGATTCTCGACGTACACATCCATGGTGTCGTTGCGCATGGCATCCGAGAGTTCCTGCAGCCCTTCCTTGTCGACGACGTCATAGGCCTGGCCATCCTTCGATCTGCCAAATCCGGAGATGGGGGCCTGCACCTGCACGACACTGTCACCGGAGGTGAATCGCAGGCTCATGGCAAGCTTACGGATCTCCGCGTTGGTGAGCTTGTCGTCGACGGTCATGGTACGTCCGGCCAAGGTGGCGACGTCATCGAACTTCGAGGGATTGGCGAGCGTACCCGCAGAGAGGGTTTTGTCGATGATGGCCGTGAGGACATCCCGCTGACGGCGCGCACGATCAAGATCGCCGTTCTTGAGATCCCGGCGTTCGCGGACGTATTTGAGGGCAGCATTGCCTTTGAGCGTGATGTCTCCGGCAGGAAAGTGCATGCCCTCAATGGTGGAATCCTGATCGTTGTACACCTGTACACCGCCAAGAGCGGTCGTGAGTTCCTTGAAACCAGTGAAGTCGATGACGGCAGCATGATCCATACGTACGTTCGTCAAATTTTCAAGGGTCTGGATGGTCAGGGGCACGCCACCCCACGAATATGCAGCGTTGATCTTGGCCTGAGAAGGTTTGCCGATGACCTTGTTGGGCGGGATCGTCACCCACATGTCACGCAGGAAGCTGATGAGGTACAGGTGCTCTCGGTCCGCTGGCAGGTAGGCCACCATCAGGGAGTCGGACCGGCCTCGATCCCAACCCCGGGAGTCCGATCCCAGGAGTACGAAGGTTCGAGCACCGTCCGTAGCCGTACTGGGGCGGGGACTCGCAGTGGGCATGGTGAGGGGCTCCCGATTGATCTCGTCCAGACCATTGGTGAGGTGTTTGAGGAAATAGCCCAGAACACCGACGACAAGCAGGATGATGGCCAGCACAGCACACAGGAAGATCATTGGGGCGCGACGACGACGCCCCGATGATGCAGCTCCAGCGCCCTCGGTGATCGATTCCTCGTCCTGCCTGTGTGCATCCATACCGCGCCGCGGAGGAACACCCTCATCGGCACCAAAGAGGTCAAGCTCATCATCGTCATCCACGCTGGATCCCCTTGTCCTGTCTCCACCTTCCGCACACCATCAGAGCTGATACGGGAAATCCCGCCCCAAGTTCTCCGTCCAAGGATACTGATTTTGGATGGGGGTGCTGAGCAAGATGCTAAGCCAAATGTTAGCATGATCGCAGCTCAGGTTTCTTGGTACCAGCGCGTACGCCGTATCTGAAAGGCATCATCATCATTCCCAGTAGCAAGCCAGTGGGTGTAAGGCATCCATCTTGGCCGAGCCACATACGCAATGTGCTTGTCCTTGGCGATGCCTTGGCCATTACCACGGCGCTCGTGGCAACGTTGTACATCCGCATACCCGATCCTGACACCCCTTTGGCCGGGGCTCGGTGCCTCACCTATCCGACACTCGCCCTGGGCCTTGGGAGTGTGTGGCTCATCGTCCTTTCCACCAATGGCAGCCATCGAATCCGACTGGTGGGCTCTGGCCTTCAGCAGTACCAACTGGCCATGCGTGGAACCCTGTGGGTCTTCGGCGTTCTGGCAGTTCTCAGCTACCTGTTCAAGTTGTCGGTGTCCCGATCCCTGTTCCTCATTGCGTTGCCCCTGGGACTGATCCTCATGTGCCTCGAGCGGAAGGTGATCCGGAAAGTCATCCAACAGTCCCGCAAGCAAGGACGATTCCTGATCCCGACACTTGTGACCGGGGCTGGCCCAGAGGTCGAGCGAACCGTCCAGACTCTTCGCCGGAACATCGCCGTCGGTTACGCACCTGCTGCCGTCTGCCTCAACGGGGAGGAGCCACAAAAATGCAGTGACCTTCCTGCAGACTTGCCAGTACTCGGCTACCCACAGCTCCTCAAGGAGGCTCGCAAGTTTCCACTCTCTGCCGTGGTGGCCGCCGGCGGCATGTCGAGCGCACAGACGAAACAGTTGTCCTGGGATCTTGAGGATTGTCGCACCCAGCTTCTTTTCATACCCGAACTCATCGATGTCGCCGGACCGCGGATGAGCACATACGAGGCAGCGGGGCTCAACCTCGTTCACGTCGATCTGGCCAGATACTCCGGAATAAAGTATCTCATCAAAAGGGTATTCGACATTTTGGCGTCAGCTGTGGCCTTGATTGTCTTCTCACCAACCATGGCAGTCACGGCACTCGCCATCCGACTGGAGGACGGCGGACCAGTCATTTTCAAGCAGGAACGCATCGGCGAGAATGGGAAGCCCTTCACGATTCACAAATTCCGAAGCATGGCGGTGGATGCCGAGGCGCGTATGGCGCAACTCATCGCCGCCAACGGTGGATCTGCGCTCCTGTTCAAGATGGAGGATGACCCAAGAATCACCAGGGTCGGCAAATTCATCAGAAAATACTCCATCGATGAACTTCCTCAGTTCTGGACCGTCCTTCGAGGCTCGATGAGCATCGTCGGGCCACGTCCTCAAGTGCAGCGTGAGGTGGACGAATATGTGGGGCCAACACATAGACGTCTGCTCGTCAAACCCGGGATCACGGGGCTGTGGCAAATTGGAGGGCGCTCAGACCTGCCACTCAAGGAAGCCGTCCGGCTCGACCTCAAGTACGTCGAGAACTGGTCTCTTCTGGGAGACATCTCGATCATCCTCAAGACGGTCAAGGTCGTACTGTTCCCCAACGGAGCATATTGATGTTGCACAGCGGAGAACCGAGCAAGCGGCAACCCTTGGACCGTCTCAACCACCCGGCACATCGACAGCCGGCACGTCTCCTGCCCCCGGACACACCCAGCGTCCACGACCATCGCCCCTACAGTCCTCGCCGAGCGATTCCGGACGACGAATTACGCTCAGAGAGCTGGTATGACTCGCCAGAGCCTGCTCCTCGGCACACAACTTGGGCTTTCTGGCTGGAACCACGATTCATCGTCATCGCATTTTCTGGCGTGCTTGCGCTGTGCACGTTCCTTTACCCCGCGAACAGGTTCGACAACTGGTCGACGAGCAAATATTTCAACACGACGGAGTTTGCGCTCACGGTGGCAGCCATCGCGGCTTTCTGCCTCGGAATGACGCTGACACCTCATTTGACATCCCTCGACTCGGCGAACAGAGCGGAGTCCGATGCCAAACCGCATGTGATCGAGGGGTGGTACCACGCCTTGGGCCTCATCGTCGTCATGGGATACGTGGCCTGGGCCGTCATCGCCACCGCGCGCGGGGCGACCTTGGCACTGTTCGTGGCCGTGATCCACCGGAACATGGGGGCCATCTCTTTCCTCAAGCAACGCTTGGCTCCAGTCTCGGGAGTGACGACCCTCACACAGGTCTCCTGCATCGTGTCTGCCTTGGGGGCATATCGATACATCACGACCAGAAAAATCGGAAAGCTCTGGTGCTTCGTCCTCTTGACGGGCACACTTCGGGCATTGTTCTATGCTGAACGTCTTGCACTCATGGAGGTCGTCATCCCAGCCGTGCTTGTCCTCATCATGACGAGCAATTTCATGAGGAATCACCGGTTCCTCATGAAACTCATCCCCGTGATCGGACTCGCATTCCTTGTCGTCGTCTTCTCAGCCTCGGAGTACTTTCGGAGCTGGATCTTCTATTCGCAGTCCGGCGACACATCATTCGCCCCTTGGGTGCTTGACAGACTGCTGGCCTACTACGCGACATCGTTCAACAACAATGCCCTCTTCCACTCCCAGGTGTCTGGAGTACCACACCCCATATATTTCACCCTCCCATTCGTCTTTGACTTTCCGGGATTTTCATCCATCTTTGGGACGCCATCATTTGGCGGCGTAACACCGAAGGATTGGTGGTTCTCCACACTGTCCTGGTATGCAACTCCGGAGTTCAACAACAGCGGATCCTATCTGACACCAATTGCCGATCTGGGTCTCGTTGGCGGCCTGACATTCTGGCTCATACTTGGTGTTCCCATTGGCTACGTGTACAGAAGGGCACGAGAGGGCTCTGATGTGGCACTCATCGCGTACTCAACTCTCTTTCTCGGCCTACTCGAAATGCCGCGATTCACATATTGGACCCTGGGAAGATTCTTTCCCGCCGCCGTGGCATTGATATTCTTCATGGGGAATTCAATGGTCCATGGCGAGTCGCCAATTCGAAAGAAACCGCACCACAGACATGAATTGAGGGAATCTTCACGATGATCGGCAGCCGCCATACAATTCCCCCACATCAGGGGCGACGTTTTCGCATTCTGCACGTCACGGAATGTTTCCTGGGTGGCACCCGAAGCGCCATCCTGTCCTACGCAGGCGACATTCCAGAGATGGATCATGGACTCCTTGGAACACTGGGTCGCTCACATGGTGAGCTCAACGCACCTGACGAGAAGTTCTTGCAGATTCAAGCCCTCCCCGACGGCCACCTCTGCCGTGTCAGAGCCATCCGCTCCCTGGTCGACAGGTGGCAACCTGACATCATCCACGCCCATTCCAGTTTCGCTGGAGTCTACGTGCGTCTCGCCATCCACAACAGCCCCCGACGCAGGGTGGTGTACACACCGCATGCCTACGGTTTCGAAAGACTCGACATCGGACCGGTGAAGCGTGCACTCATACACGCTGCTGAAGCCCTTCTGACACGCAATACCGAGGTCGTTGCCGCATGCAGCACACGGGAGCAGAAACTCGCCCGCGACATGCATGCCAGACGAACCGTTTTCGTTCCCAACGTCGCGGCCCCACAATTCCACACGCGTGATGCCGTACTGCCATTGCCAGAACGTCGTGTCATCACCGTCATGGGCCGTGTCGTTCCGCAACGCGACCCCGAGTTCATCTGTCACGTGGCGGACGAACTCACGCGACGAGACCGCGATACGACGATCCAGTGGATCGGGGACGGCGACCGTGATGCCGTGGCCGCCCTGCGTCGACACGGGATCACGGTCACGGGATGGCTCGACGCCACAGACATCATGGCCAGACTCGAGAAGTCCAGCGTCTACCTCCATCCCGGACGCTGGGAGGGGTTTCCCATCGCCATCCTCGAGGCGCACGCAATGGGGCTCCCCATCATCGCCCGAAACGCCTCGTACCTGGATGACGCCCCCTCCGACGTCCGTGGGTCGGACCCCTCCGAGATCGCCAAGGCTCTCGTGTCACTCGTCTCGGACGAATCAGCTCGTCAGGGCAACTACGCGTTGTGGTCGGCTCATTTGAGCCGCAACACCTTCGAGGCACAGCGGGCAGCTCTGCTCGAGGTCTACACTCCACAGGACACCCCATCCTCCCCGGAAAACCACAGGAGGGCATCATGAGAGTCAGTCTCTCGGGACGCTTCATCGAGCGAAATGTCGGCGGCAACACCACCTACGCCCGCAACCTCGAATCCGGTCTCATCGCACGGGGAGTGGAGATCGATCACATCCCGTACGCCTCGTCAGCCCCGTTGACTGCTCTCCGGGAGTCGCTTCACGGCGTGAATCCACCTCAACAGGTGCAGGTCATCCACTACATCGCAGACACTGGACCACTTCTGCCTCTCCGGCGTCCCAGCGTCGTGACGGTACATGGTTTGGCATCCCGATGGACGACCGTGTCCCGCAGCCGTCGTGCCCAAGCCGTGTGGACCGCGCGAGTGAGGGCAGCAATCCACCTGTGCGACCACGTCATCACCGTCTCCCATTCCAGTGCAAACGACATCCGTGAGGTGTTCGGCGTCGATTCGGACGACATCACCGTCATTCCGCACGGATTCGACCCGAAGATCACAGCAGGTCCGTCGGAGCCACCGGACCGGCTGTCCCACCTCGAGCACGACCCCTTCGTGCTGTACCTGGGGAACATCGAGCCCCGCAAGAATCTCGTTGCCCTTGCCGAGGCTTTCGACTCACCGGAACTCACCGGGATGAAACTCGTCGTCGCCGGGCGCAAGGCGTGGGACTTCGAGGAATCCATCCGCGCCTTCGAGGCTCGTGACAACATCGAATACTTGGGATTCGTGAGCGACGAGGAACGCATGTGGCTCTACCAACACTGCGCGATCTTCGTGTTCCCAAGCCATTACGAAGGTTTCGGTCTGCCCGTGCTCGAGGCACTCGGTGCTGGTACGCCAGTGGCCTGCACCAGAAACGGATCTCTGGCCGAGGTCGCCGGCCCGTCTGCCGTGATCGAGGACACCTCGCGAGAGGCCATCGCCGATGGTCTGGCGCGAGCCTTGGCCGACACGTCATGGCTGCAGAAGGTTCGTCATGACGGTCCGCAATGGGCGCGTCAATTCAGCTGGGATCGATCGGTCGAGGCCCACATCGACGTCTACCGGAGGCTGTGCGCATGACACGCGTCGCCCTGCTCCACGCATACAGCCCCCGGAATTCAGGAGACGGCCTCCTCGTGCAGGAAGCCCTCACCTTCATCCACAAGTCACTGGGGCCAGAGGTCGACATCGATCTTTTCGCCTCTCGCGCCGAGGATTTCGCCGAACTCCATCTGCCACGCACGACCTGTATCTCGACGAAACCCACCCGTCGCGGTCTGAGCCGGGATTATCTTCGTCGTATTTCCCACCTGGACTCATACGATCTCGTCGTGGGGGTGGGCGGAGCATATCTGCGCTTCGGCCAGCCCATCGAAGCGCTCAAGAGCTGGCTGGTCCACGTACCGCAGCTGTACCTCGCGTCCAGGACCACGACTCCAACCGTCTACCTGCCCCAGAGCTGCGGTCCGTTCGGTCCGCTCTCCAGGCTCGTCGTTCCCCGAATGATGTCGCGCATGGACCATGTGTGGTTGCGAGACGACCGGTCGATCGACCAGTGCCGTATGGACCATGCTCACCGTGCCCCCGACTGTGCTCTGCTGAGTCTCGAACGCGTCCAGCTGCCTTTCGACGACATGGCATCGCCCATTGTTGGCAGCCGAACCCTGCGCGGAGATGCGAACGAGTCCGTCGCAGACCTGGCCAAGCTCGTAGGCCCCGTTGACGGGCTGGTGCAAAGTGCTGTGGGGGCCAACAATGATGCACCCACGACGAGCAGGATCGCCACCGGGGAACTCTTCGACCAATCAGGACTGCAGGCTCTGGACCGTGCCCGCGTCGTCGTCTCCGTTCGTCTGCATGGTGCCATCATGGCCCTGGCCGCCGGACACTACGTTGTCCACCTGTCCTACGAGCGCAAGGGGTTCGGGGCGTTCGAGGATCTCGGTCTGACCGAGTACGTGCACAACGTCTACTCGTTCAGCCCCGCCACGGTGGCCAACCAGGTACGCACCCTGCAACAGAGCCCAGCGGCTCGCGCCCGCTACGACGAGTGCGTCGCACGTGCCCAGGAACGACTTCACGCCTCACGCCGAGCCATCGTGACGGCAATGCACACGGCGTCGAGAGGAGCCCGTCTGTGACAGCGACAGCAGTGCGCGTCCTCGTCGACACCTTGTTGAGTCTGGGCACACGATCCGCATGAGCGCATCACCGTCCACCGCGCCGGACACTGAGTCGGCACAGCATACTTCCACCCGTGCCAGGTTGATGTCCTTGGTCAGCAAGCTGGCGAGCATCGCCTCGGCCGGGATGGCCGCAGTCATCCCGATCGGCATTCTCAGCGGCGCCGGTTACCTCTACGACAGCACATCGGTGGGGCAACTCGCCGTTCGTCTCGCCATGACTGCCTATGTGGCACAGGTCACCGGAGCAGCACTCGTTGAGGCACCGCTGTTCGGCAAATCCGGCCATCGTCCCCAGCTGCCGACCCTCCTCTATCTCGTTGGCTTCGTGGGCTGTGCCGTCTGGGCGCTCGGGGCCGGGCACCTTGCGGTGGCCACCGTCGGGCTTTTCCTCATGCTCCCATCACTGGAGTGCGCCCGCGCCGCCGCCGTACTCCAAGGAGGCTGGCAACGTGAGCTCGTGGTGGGAACCGTCCTGTTCGCCTCGGTCGTCCTCGTGCTCGTCTGCAAAAGTACTGTGGCACTCCATGTGGGAGTCGCCATTGCCGTGGCCATCGCCATCGCCATCCGCATGCCAGGACGTTGGACAGGATTCCAGCCAGTTCGAGGAGCACAGTGGTGGGTCGTGGCGGAGACGGCAATCATAGGGCTGGTCCAACCCGTCGCGCTCAAACTCGCCTACCACGGGCTCGGCCCGAGCGCCGCCACGGGTCTGAAATTCGTGATGACCATCGCCAACGTCATCTCGCCAATCCTGTACTACCTCAGGCTCAGACTCCTCGATCGGCACTCCAGGGCCGACATCATGCTGTCAACCGTCCTCATCGTCGCATCCAGCGGAGCCATCCTCATCATGCAGATCTGCGGCATCCTGCGTCTCGCGCTGGGCCCCGGCTGGGACACGGTGACGATGCTCATGCTCGTCGTTGCCATGATCTGGAAGTTCGTCACGGTCGTGTCGACCATCCCCTTCACCACCTTGCGACGCCTGGGGCGTGGCGCGACGGTCCTGGTGCTGAGGAGCCTCACCACCGCTGCATACATTGGTGGCGTCCTCGCAGCGCTCGCCGCCAGGCCGACGACAACCGGGGTGCTGTGCGCATTCGTCCTGGCTGAAGCGGCATCATGCGTACTGTTCGAGATCGCCTGTGTACGTGCCAAGGAACAGGAGAGCAGATGACCGGCCTAGTCTCCCCAGTCGACGCGCGTCGCAAGGATGTCGACAGCAGCCAGAATGCGCTTGGCACAGATCATTTTCACCCTGTCGTCGTACCCATAGGGATCCTCGATCCAGTCAGTGTCAACGATGCGGGGGGCACCACTCGTGACTGCTTCGACGACTTGCGTCAAGGGCAGTCGTCTGTTCCGTGGGAGCATGCCGAGACCACGCGCCACCTGCCCGATCGCCAAAACCCGACCCATGTGCTCGGGGAACTCCTGCCTCATCCATGCGCGGTGCTCAGGGCCGAACACCACGACAGCCGCAGTGTTCGCAATCATCCTCCCCGTCACCTGGCGGGCTTCGTGACCCCCGAGGGCCAAACCGAGTTCTGCTCCAGCTCGCGCCATTCCCGGATCCATGGGCCATCCCTGCATGGCACGAATCCCGGCCGAGACCACACACGTGTCGGCACGATCCCCCACACGTGCTCGCAACGCCGCTGCAGCGAATGCCGACCGGCAGATGTTCCCCGTACAGACGAACAGGAGCGTCGACCCAGACACCTGGTTCCGGACGGCTCCAGTCCGGAGCCAACGTGGCGGATTGCTCATCCTCATCTCCCTTGGGCCAGTACGACGATCCCTGGTATGAACAGTACGGTTCCGGGCCAAACCGCACGTTGGCTCACGACGAGCTCATCCTCACCCTAGACCTGCCTCATCGGCTACCGCATCGCGACTTCCCCATACACAACCCCGATCACACACCTGGACGGACAGGACGGCATGAAATTCACCAACTTCGTCAAGCTGACCCGGCGACGCCTCGTGACGATTCTCTTGTGCACCCTTCTGGGGGTTGCCGCTGGTGTCGGTCTTCTTCTCACCACTCCCGCCACGTACACCGCCAGTGCCACGGCGTATGTCCGTGTCTCCGTTGCATCGTCGACCAACGGCTCGACGGACAACTACTACAGTGCCTCCCAGCTGGCGAGTCAGAAGGCGAAGGCATTCGTCACCGTGTTCACGTCACAGACGGTGGCGCAGCAGGTCATTCATGACCTCGGACTGTCCATGACTCCCGATGCCCTTGCATCGAACATCACTGCCAGCAATGAGGCCAACTCCTTGACCATCAAGGTCACCGCCACCGCGGACTCCGCCGATACGGCCAGGAACATAGCCAATTCAGTCATCTCGGAATCCGCCAAGCAGGTGAAGAACCTCGAGGGAGAGAAATCCCCAGTCCAGGTGGTCATGATGACTCCCGCTGACCTTTCGCAGGTGAAGAAGGCACCATCACCAGCGAAGTATGTCATCGCCGGTCTCCTGGCTGGAATCCTGCTGGGATACGTCGTGGCCGGCATCCGACAATTGACCGATCGGCGTGTGCACACGGTGCACGATGTCACCGACCGTGTCGACAAACCCATTCTTGCCACCATTCCGACCTCGTCGACGGTCGCAGCGATTTCAACCGATTTCACCGACGACTTCAGAGCGGCCGAGGCCATCAGAAAGCTGCGCACGAATCTTCGCTACGCGATGATCGACAACAGCTCCAAGGTCATTCTCGTCACATCATCGGTGCAAGGAGAAGGAAAGTCCTCGGTGGCCGGGAATCTGGCCAAGGTGATGGCCCTTGCCGGTGAGGACGTCATCCTTGTCGATGCCGATCTACGACGCCCCGGAGTACAGAGGAATTTCGATCTCGAAGATGGACTGGGGCTCCCCGAAGTCCTCATCGGGGCAGCGTCCCTGGAAGAGGCGCTGCGAACCACGTCAACCGCCGGGCTGCGTATCCTGCCCTGTACCGACACCCCGCCGAATCCCTCGGAGCTGCTCAGCTCTCAGCACATGTCCGAGCTGGTGTCCTTCCTGGCCCAGAGCCATGTCGTCATCATTGACGCCCCGCCGGTGCTGCCCGTGACCGACTCAGTGATCCTCTCCCGGCTGGCGGACAGCGTCATCGTCGTGGCACGCGTCGGACGTATCACCGTGGACCAGGTTGAGAGCACGGTCTCCTCCATCGAGGATGCCGGAGGTCTGGTGTCCGGCATTGTCCTGAACCGTGCCGATTCCTCGAAACTGTCAAATCTACGATATGGAGATTCGGCATATGGTTACGGATACTCCAAGTATGACAGTGACTACCGGGCATCCACCGACAAGACACCACAGACAGATTCCACCACGCGTCAGGAGAGTGGCGAAGAAGTACGTCACGGCGGGCAAGCCCCGGACAGCGGATCGACATCCATTGCACGTCTAGAATGATGGCGTTCGAGTGTGACGGCCGCCATCGTCACACACAACTTTTTGGGAGCCTCCGTGAAGATCGCCGTTGCAGGCTTGGGATACGTCGGGATGGCCAATGCCGTGCTGCTGGCCCAACACAACCACGTCGTTGCACTCGACATCGACGAGGACCGAGTACGACTGGTCAACGAGGGGCACTCGACGATCGTCGATCCACAGATCTCGCAGTACTTGGCAGATCGTCCGCTGGACCTCACTGCGACGACCGATCCGCAGCGGGCCTATGCCGATGCCGAATACGTCGTCGTCGCCACTCCGACCAACTATGACCCCGACCAGAACTACTTCGACACCTCCAGCGTGGACTCGGTCGTCGAACTCGTCTCACAGATCTGTCCCGGGACGATGGTCGTCATCAAGTCGACGATCCCGGTGGGCTACACGACAACCCTGCGCAAGCAGTACCCGCACATGCAGATCGTCTTCTCACCGGAGTTCCTGCGGGAGGGTAAGGCATTGCAGGACAACCTTCATCCCTCCCGGATCATCGTCGGCTCCACGGAGCCACGCGCTGCCAGGTTCGCCGATCTGCTGTTGGAGGGCGCTCTCGCCGATGACGTGCCTGTGCTACTCACCGGCTCCACCGAGGCCGAGGCCATCAAACTGTTCGCCAACACCTACCTGGCAATGCGGGTGTCGTTCTTCAACGAACTCGACACCTACGCCTCCCAACGCGGACTGTCCACCCGCCAGGTGATCGACGGGGTGTGCCTCGACCCTCGGATCGGGGGCCACTACAACAACCCGTCCTTCGGCTACGGAGGCTACTGCCTGCCCAAGGACACCCGTCAGCTGCTCGCCAATTACCAGGACGTTCCGCAAACCCTCATCCAGGCCATCGTTGACTCCAACACGGTGCGCAAGGACTTCATCGCTGCCGACATCGTCGCCCGAAATCCGGCACGGGTCGGTGTCTACCGTCTCGTCATGAAATCCGGATCTGACAACTTCCGTTCGTCATCGATCCAAGGGGTCATGAAGCGTGTCAAGGCCAAGGGCATCCCGGTGGAGGTCTACGAGCCCACCTTCGAGGGCGACGAGTTCTTCCGCTCTCCCGTCACCCGTGATCTCGAGTCCTTCAAGGCCGAGTGTGACGTCATCATCGCCAATCGGATGTCTCCGGAACTCGCCGACGTGGCAGGCAAAGTCTACACCCGCGATCTGTTCGGGCAGGACTGAGACCTCCAGACTGTTCGGGCAGGACTGGGGCTTCCAGAGCTGGGGCTCCAGGGCCGGGGCTGTCAACCGCACCCCTCAATCGAGGTTCTCGTCGATGTCGAAACTTGCAGTGGTCAGGTCGGCCCTCCGTGCCCCAGTGACGAGCTTGTGGATGAGCCACACGGCGACGAAGGCGAAAATTCCCACGTAGGCAACGAGGATGCCTCGCCAGTCGGCCCCTCGGACCGCGTTCCAGCCTTGCCCCAACGTGATCGTGAGACACAGTGCGAAAGCAAGGATGGGTCCAGCTGGATACAACTTGGCACGGAATGGCAGGTCGTCCAAGCTGTTGCCCTGTTTGAGGTAGGCACGACGGAACTGGAAATGGCTCACGGCAATACCCAGCCACACGATGAACCCGCAGAGACTCGAGACACTCACCAGCCAGGTGTAGGCAGTGCCATCGCCCACCAGGCTGGACAGGAAGCACGAGGCTGCGACCACGGTGGTGAGTGCCATGGCCGGCACCGGAACCCCACGCTTGTTGGTACGCGAGAAGATCGCGGACGCCTTGCCATCCTTGGCGAGGGCATAGAGCATGCGGGTGGACGCGTAGAGCCCGGAATTTCCTGCCGAGAGGATCGCTGTGAGGATGACGGCATTCATGAGGGAGGCAGCAATGCCAATTCCCGCCTGCTTGAGGACGATGGTGAACGGGCTCATGGCAACCTGGGTGAGTTCGCCGGCCAGCAGGTTCTCGTTGGTGTAGGGCAGAAGAAATCCCATGACGATGACCGTGCCGATGTAGAAGATCATGATTCGCCAGAAGATCTGTCGGGTGGCCTTCGGCACGGCGCTACGGGGATCCTTTGACTCCCCAGCGGCAACACCAATGAGCTCGGTTCCCTGGAAGGAGAATCCCGCAACGAGGAAGACGGTCATCACTCCCCCGAACCCGTCGACGAATGGGGCATCCCCCGTCGTCCAGTTGGAGACCCCCGGCGACTTGCCTCCCATGATGCCGGCGATCATGAGGACCCCCACGATGAGGAAGACGATGACCGCGATCACCTTGACGATGGCGAACCAGAACTCACCCTCACCGTACGCCCGCGCCGAGAGCAGGTTGAGCACGACAAGGATGGTGAGGAAGATGACGGACCACACCCACCCAGGACTGTCCGGCAGCCAGTACTGCATGACGATACCGGCAGCCGACAGCTCAGCGGCTACGGTGATGGCCCAGTTGAACCAGTAGTTCCATCCCAGGGCGAATCCGAAGGAGGGTGAGACGAACCGCGTCGCGTAGGTCTCGAAGGCACCGGGGACCGGCATGAGGGCACTCATCTCGCCCAGGGACTGCATGAGCAGGAAGACCATGAGGCCGATGACGACGAAGGCCACCAACGCCCCACCCGGACCAGCCTGGGAGATCGTCGCACCTGAGGCGAGGAAGAGCCCGGTCCCGATTGCGCCGCCAATGGCGATCATGTTCATGTGGCGCGAGTCGAGACCACGCTGGAGTTCATCATGGGATTCAGACGCAACTTCACTGGGAGGCTGTTGGTCACTGGATGAGTTGTCTACCGAGGGCACGGCCACTTCCTTCATCGATCACGCCGAGATCCTCCGATGCACGACTGACTGTTCACGTCCAGTGGACGCGGTAGGCAGACAGGATACTTGGTGAGGAAGAGATTTGGGCGTCTCGAGGACAATTTGTGAGGCACCCGAAGCGACAATGCCGAAACCGATCAGAGCAGGAGCCACCTCTTGCGCATGGACTGAGCAGCAGTGACTCCACGCGAATCCACACTGGCCCGAACTCAATGAACGTACGATGATCACTCCGGCCCCGGCCCCCTGAGAACAGAAAACAGAGCTGGCCTCACTTGCCCTGTGCCGCGTCCAGAGCAGCGGAGTAGTCCGGCTCAGAGGCAATGTCATCAACCAGCTGGGTGTGAACCACCGTGCCATCCTCGTCAAGGACGACGATCGAGCGGGCAAGCAGGCCGGAGAGGGGGCCGTCACTCATCGTGACCCCGAAATCGTCTCCGAAGGTGGACCGAAATCCCGAGGCCACGGTGACGTTCTCGATGCCTTCGGCTCCACAGAACCGACTCTGGGCAAAGGGAAGGTCGTTGGAGACGCACAGCACGCTCACTGCCTCGAGGCCGGCAGCCTTCTCGTTGAAGGTGCGCACGCTCTGGGCGCACACGCCAGTGTCGATACTGGGGAAGATGTTGAGGACGATGCGGCCGGGCAACGATTCCCGAGTGACCGGGGTCAGGTCGGTTCCGACGAGGTCAAAAGTTGGTGCGGGCTGACCAACGGTGGGCAGCTCACCAACGGTCGTGACAGGGGTACCTTTGAAAGCAGTAGCCGCCATGTACACATTTTTGCGCGCAGCGCCAAGTGGTACAAGACATTCACTCACAGACCGGCTGGGAGCGAAACCCTGCACCATGCGTACCGGGCAGGGCCACGCGTGCGGGCGGCTGGGAGCCCCACGCTCCGAGAGTGACTCGCCGTGCTGATACGTCACCCCGCCCACCAGGGTTCAGCCACACAGCCGGATGCGAGCCACCAGACAGCCCTGGTCAGAGGATCCCGGTGAACCTCAGTTACGGTTGACGACGGTGATGTCGACCATGAGTTCGGCAGCAATGTTCTCCAGGGCCTGCTGGAGATCGTCCTGGGTCGTGGCGCCGGTGATACGGCACAGCACCTCGGCCTCGAACAGCACCCCGTCACCCATCGGAGCGTCACGCAAACTGGTCTGCATGTCGTCGATCGTCACGCCAAGGTCGGCGAACGTACTCGTGACCTGACGCACGATGCCCGGCCGATCATGACCGGTGAGACGCACCTTGAGGACGAGCTGGTCCGGCTCGGAGGCCTCGTCGGTGGAGGTGATGGTGATCCTCACCCCTTGGGAGGCGAGCTCGTCAAGGGCGGTACTGAGGTCTGAAACATGGTCTGCTGGGACGTCGACCAGGACGATTCCGGCGAAGGCACCAGCCAGACGGGCCATTCGACTGCCGAGCCAGTTGCCGCCGTGCTCGGCAACCGTCGTCGACATCGCAGCGACGAATCCGGGACGGTCCACACCGACCGCTGTGAGAAGGAGCTGTGTCATGTGCCGAGAATATCTCTCCTCGCAGCAGAATCGGCGCGGATCGGCGATGATCTCAACCCTCGGAATGCACCCCGGATTCGGGGGCGCACATGGCATGCCAGTAGGCGCGAGTGGTGGCTGTGGGACCGTCGAACTCGGTGAACCCGGCATCGATGATCTCCACCGGACGCGTGTGTTCCTGCCACTGCTCGACGGTTGGTGTGACGACGCGCACCCGAAATCGGTCGGCACGCCAACATCGCAGGATCTCTGCTTCGCCACCCTCCTGCAGCTGACCATGTACCTGATCGCACCTCTGCTGCGGCGCGGGAACGACGTGACCGTGCAGCCCCTGTGCTCGCTGCTCATCATCGTCGTCCCAGGTCTTCTGGGACGATTCCTGTGTCTGGGACTCCTGAAGGATGCGATACGCACGTTGGGCCGCGTGGCCGCACTGCGCGCAGGCCTTGCCAGTCGTCATCTCGATCATCGGATTGATCTCGATGGTGACGATCGCGTCGGAGCTGGCCGAGACACCATCGTCTGGCAGGCGGGTGCCACTGATCTGCAACTTGTTGACTGCCCTGGGCTGGCCACCCACCGGCGCCGGGACGATGGCACGGACGGCAGCGGCGTCATGGTCGTCATCTGGAGCAGGCTGGGTGACGGTGACTCCGGCCACCTCCTGGACGTCCGTCCAGCGTTTGCCGTCGGCACGGCGTACGATCTTGCGAATTCGGGTGTTCTCCCAGTGCTGGACCGCCTGCCACCATGGCCCGTCGGGCTGGCAACGTGGGTCGTCCAACAGACTGACGACCGCTCGGGCAGCTGCTTCGCAGGCGTCGACGCGACGTGCCGGACGGTGCTTGTCACGCAGCACCACCACATCCATCGCCCACGGGTCGGGTTCGTGTTCGGGTTTCGTCGCAGCGCTCACAGACCTCCACTCTATGCCGGGCTGCAGCTGGCATGGCCGCAGGAGCCAGAGGCGGGGTGGTCGACGCTGTTGCATGACGATCTGCCACACTGGAATCAATGCGCAACATCATCTGGGACATGGGCGGCACACTCATCGACACCTACCCGCAGGTCGCCGAGGCGCTGGCATCCTGCGTGAATGACCACGTGGACGCATCGCGCTCCCCCGACGGGTCTGTGAAGGATCACGTCACGACTGAGGCCGTGACCGAGTTGACGATGGTCTCCATCGACCATGCCATCCAGACCCTTGCCACCCGCCACCAGATGGACGTCGGCGTTCTGAAACAGGCCTATGCCGACCTCAAGGAGCGGTGGCGGAGGCAACCGGCCCCGGTGATGCCCGGTGCCCGAGCGATCATGGCACAGGTGCATGACTCGGGTGGCCTCAATCTGGTGGCGACGCATCGGGACCGCACCAGCGCGCAGAGCCTTTTCACCGCTGTGGACATGAGGGTAGACGACCTGGTCTGTGCCCCGGACGGGGTGGACCGCAAGCCCTCACCCGCCATGAACCTGCTTCTGCTGGGTCGGCACGGACTGCGTCCTGATGAGGTGCTGTGCGTCGGGGACCGTCAGATCGACGTCGACGCCGCCCATGCTGCCGACTGCCCGGCCGCCCTGCTGGATCCCACTGGGGCGCTGAGCACCGATGCCGAGTATCACATCGAGAGCCTCGCCCAGCTGAGCGGGCTCATCGGCTGAGGAGCAGAGGGCCTGGCAGGCCCACTCGTGGGAAATGCACTTTCGCTGACGCCTTGGCCCAACCAACCTCACCTGATCAACCGGCCTCCCCCGAAAGCGACGATGGGGCCAGCCCAAAGGAGCTGGCCCCATCACGTGGGAGGACATGTCATCGTCAGTCGGCGAGCTTCACCTCGGACTCGGCAATGATCTTGTCCACGTCCAAGTCTGGGTTCTCGTCCTGGTTGGCGATGAGCTCGTGGGCCTCCTCGGTGCTGGATACCGTCGGCATGGCACCGGGCATGGGCTTCTTCGCGGACTCCTCCATGATGACCACGGCAATGAATCCGGCCACCGAGGTGCCCATGATCCAGTAGGCCGGAGCCAAGGCGCTACCCGTCGCCGAGACCAGCGCCTCCATGATGAACGGAGCGGTGCCGGCGAACAGGGCCACGGCCAGGTTGTACGACAGTCCCATGCCACCGTAGCGCGACGAGGTGGGGAACAATGCCGGCAACGAGGATGCCAGGTTCGACACGTAGAGCGAGACCGGGATGGCCAGCAGCAGCACACCGAGCATGGTCGTCGCGGCACTTCCCTTGCCGAGCAGCAGGAATGCAGGCAGCGCCAGGACGACGGCCGATCCCGATCCGAAGAACAGCACGCGACGGCGTCCGACGCGGTCGGACAGCCGGCCCGACAGTGGAATGGACAGGGAGAGCAGGACGAGCACCGGCAGGGTGAGCAGGTTGCCGTGCGCAGCGTCGTAATGCAGCGTGGTCGTGAGATAGGTCGGCATGTAGGAGGTCACGGCGTAACCGAGGGTGTTGGCTGCCGAGACGAGCACGAAAGCGATGATGAGCTCGCGCCAGTAGGCCTTGACCAAACCGCCCACGCCCTTGTTGAGTTTCTCCTGGCCCTCCTGTGCAGCGGACTCCTGGGCCTGGCGGTATGCCGGAGTGTCCTCGATACGCATTCGGAAGTAGATGGCCACGCCGCCCAGGGGCAGGGCCACCAGGAATGGAATACGCCAGGCGAATCCCTCCATCGAGGCATCCGAGATGGTCAGCTGCAGGATCGAGACGAATGCGGCGCCGACGGCGAAACCCATGTAGGAGCCGAGATCGAGCAGGGAGGCGTAGAAGCCACGTTTCCGGTCCGGTGCGTATTCCGTGATGAACGTCGTCGCGCCGGCATACTCCCCACCGGTGGAGAACCCCTGAACCAGTTTGAGGAAGATGAGCAGGGCGGGAGCCCAGTACCCGATCTTGGAGTATCCGGGCAGCACACCGATGAGGAAGGTCGCCGTGGCCATCATGATGAGGGTGAACGCCAACACACGCTGCCGCCCCAGCCGGTCACCAAGCTGGCCCAGGATGATGCCGCCCAGGGGACGAGCGATGAACGTCACCGCGAACACACCCAGCGAGAACAGGTTCTGCACGGTCTGAGTTGCTTCCGGCAGGAAGATGTGACCGATGAGCACGGCAAGATAACCGTAGACGCCAACGTCGTACCACTCCATGAGGTTGCCGACCACCGTACCGGCGACTGCTTCACGAAGCACCTTTTGATCGACGACGTTGACGTCCTCCACCCGCAATTTGCGGCGATGGTGCCGATGTGGATGCGGGAATCCGTGATGTTTGTGCTTGTTCTGGGGCGTGGAAGGATCGGTGTTGTTGACCGCCATAATGCCTTTCGTCCGGAGTGACGGCACGCGCCCAGCACGGAAAACCACACGTCAGCCTGATGTGGCCGGGCGGTTCATCAAACGTGTTGAGCCTCGGTCGACGAGCCGGAAAACCGCGTCAACCCACAGATCTCACAGTGGAGCAGGTGCTCCACACGTACCGTCGCCTGCGACGCCGTTGCGTCGCCGGCCTGAGTTGGGGCTGCCGTCGAAGTGTCGATCAACGGTCACGATCCATTCCCTGCATGGATCGTCGCCCAGTGGACGTGAAGTCGATGAGCGAGCCACAACCGTACAGCATTATGTCACACGTCGATGAAGTGTCGGAAAGCCCGGGGCTCACCTCACCTGTCGTCGGTCATGACCGATGTGTCTGCAATCCACGAGCACACCAGCACTCCCACCCGCTCAGGCTCTGGCTTCCGCCTGGATCTGGATAGACCCTCGATCTGGATAGGCATGGTGACAGCGACCAGATCGGGGCATGTCCTGGGCGACACGGGCCGTGGGCCGCCACGACGCTGGAACCGTGGGCAGAACTTCGTCGGCCCAGCCAGCACGAGCAGCAACAAGCACACAGGTAATTCACACAGTAGTAATTCACTGGCACATGCGAGGTGAGAGATGGGTGTCAGACTCTGTCCTGCCCGCCATGCCAGGCTCGGCCTCCCCTGCCCTGTACTGTGCCGTTGGGGCATCTGTCGCGCTGGAGGGCGGCACCCTGGCGTCCTCCAGCATCATTAGCACCATTGTTCTCATGCTCACTCGAACCGAAGGGGGGAATCATGCGCCTGTGGTCGCTGCATCCCCAGTACCTTGACACTGCCGGTCTCACGGCGTGCTGGCGAGAGGCGCTGCTGGCACAGGCCGCTCTGGCCGGACGCACCCGTGGCTACACCCGCCACCCGCAGCTCAACCGGTTCCGCGAGAGCACCGATCCGCTGGGGGCCGTCGCTGCCTTTCTGGACGGCATCCACGCCGAGGCGACCAGCCGCGGCTTCTCCTATGACGCCACCCGCATCGACGAGGTCGCGCGTCTCACCGATCACATCGACGTCACTCGTGGCCAGCTCGACTACGAGCTGGAGCATCTGCGCCGCAAGCTGGCCAGACGCAGCCCCGAACGTCTCGAGCAGTTGCCGACGTCAGAACCGACACCCCACCCGTTGTTCCGCGTCATTGATGGCCCCATCGCCGACTGGGAGGTGCGATAGGCACTGCTATTCCCAGGGTGGGCCATGCCGATTCCAGTGGGCCGGGTAGCATCGAAGAATGTTCTGCACACGCGCACGCAAATCATCGGACAAGGCCGGACATGCCCGTCACACCGCCCACCTGCTCATTGGCCTGTGCGCCAGCGCAGGAACGATGCACTTCGTCCGACCTGAACCCTTCGACTCGATCATCCCGCCCGAGATCCCTGGTGAACCGCGAGCCTGGACGTACGGCTCTGGTGTGGCCGAGCTCGTCACAGCTGGCTTGCTGGCATGTCCGGCCACCCGCAGATTGGGTGGGCGAGCCGCGGCTGCCCTGTTCGTCGCCGTCTTCCCCGGAAATCTCGAGATGGCACGTCAGTGGCGCGATCGTGAGCCCAAGTGGCAGGTTCTCTCGCTGGGACGTCTGCCACTGCAGGCCGTGCTCGTGCACCAGGCTCGGGACGTGGCCCAGAACTGCTGAGACACTGGTCAGATCGCCGAGCTGACCGGCATCGCCCGCCCAACAGCAGGCCGCGCCCTGCACTCCCTGGCACAAGCCGGACTCGTCCGCTGGGAAGGCACCTCCGACCGAGACCCCCGAGCCTCATGGCACCTGCTGTAACCAACTGAAACACCAATGTTGCAGTACATGTTTCAGTAGACGTTCCAGTAACCCCCCTGCACACATTGCAGCCCACCTGCAACTCACACCCAGAACCATCAACACCCCTAGTCAACTGGGACTACAACAGAAACACGACGACACCGACACCCTCCCAGCAACCCAACTGAAAAGTACTGAAACAATGTTACAGTAGATGTTCGCCTCAACTCCTTCGAGTCGTCACGACCGAGATTTCCACACAGCGACGCCCGCCGAGTCATTACGGTGAGGGTCCATGCCTCAGCATGGAGCTCGCCCCGCAGAGCGGCGCTGGGTACCGTCCTGCGGGGCGAGTTGTTCGGTGAACCGAAGGTGTCAGTGAGCCATCAGGTCGAGCAGTCGCTGGGCCGCGGCAGCCGACGAGGCGGGGTTCTGGCCCGTGACGAGCATCTTGTCGGTGACGACGTAGCTGTCGCCGTCAGGGCCCTTGCTGTACTGGGCGCCTGCCTCCTTGAGGGAGTCCTCGACGAGGAACGGGACGACGTCGGTCAGGCCGGCGGCCTCCTCCTCGCTGTTGGAGAATCCGGCCACCGATCGTCCAACGACGAACGACGTTCCGTCCTCCTTAGTGAGGGTGTGCAGCACACCGGGGGCGTGGCACACCAGGCCCAGCGGTCGTCCGGCGGCGTCGCTGTCCAGGATGATCTGCTGCGACGTGGGATCGTTCGCCAGGTCCCACAGCGGACCGTGCCCACCGGGGTAGAAGACGGCGTCGAACTCGGCGACGTCGACCTGGGAGAGCGGGACGGTGGCTTCCATGGCGGCCTTGGCCTGCTCGTCGTCATTGAAACGACGGGTGGCGTCGGTCTGCATCTGCGGCTGCGAGCTGGTCGGGTCGATCGGCGGCTGGCCACCCCTCGGTGAGGCAAGGGTGACGTCGTGACCGGCGTCGCGGAACACGTAATAGGGAGAGGCGAACTCCTCGAGCCAGAAACCGGTCTTCTTGCCGGTGTCGCCCAGCTGGTCGTGGGAGGTGAGAATCATGAGGATTCGAGACATGGTGTGTACTCCTTTCGGTGTTTCGTGCGGTGGTGCTCACGAGCGGCACAGCAGTGGTGACGCCCACTACGGCAGCTTGGACTACCTGGGGAGCGCTGTGGAACGATCAGTCGTCGACGACGGTGACGTCGACACGAATGTTGCCCCGGGTGGCGTTGGAGTAGGGGCACACCTGGTGGGCCTTGTCGGCGAGCTGTTGGGCCTCGTCATGCGGCAGGTTCGGGATGACGACCTCGAGAGTGACGGCGAGGCCGAACCCCTCCCCGGCACGACCGATCGAGACTCGCGCACCCACCGAGGAGTCACCGAGATCCTTCTTCGCCTTGCGGGCGACCAACTGCAGGGCGGAGTGGAAACATGCGGCATAGCCAGCGGCAAACAGCTGTTCGGGGTTCGTTCCCTTGCCATTCCCGCCCATCTCGACGGGAACGGCCAAGTCCTCGACCACGCGCCCGTCGGAGCTCTGGACGTGGCCATCGCGGCCGGCCCCGGTGGCAATGGCTTCGGTGGTGTAGATGGGCTCGATCTCGATCATGGTGTCTCCTTGCGTGTTGTGGGGTGTGTGTTGCTGCTCGCTTCGGGCAGCAACACACGAAACGTAGCTCGCTATTAGGTTGTGCTCAATCTTTTCGTGCAGAGCGTGAGGCAGTGCGTCTATCCGGCTTCTCGAGCGCGCTACATTGAGACGGAGATAGCGCAGCCGCGTCATCGCGACGTAGGGCCGCGATGACCTCGAACCCACTACGGAGGATTGGATCATGAAACTATCTTTGGATCGTGAGAACTCCCAGAAACGCACCCGGCACCTGCTGGGCGCAATCATGACTACCGCGGGCATCGGCCACTTCACCTTCGCTCGAAAGGACTTTCAGGCGCAGGTTCCGGACTGGTTCCCGATGGACAAGGACTTTGTGGTTCTTGCGTCTGGGGTAGCTGAAGTTGCCGCTGGTGCAGCAGAGTTCTTCCTGCCGAAGCAGCGAAAACTCACGGGCCTAACGCTCGCCGCTTTCTATTGGCTGATCTACCCAGGAAACATCGGCCAGTACGCCGAGAAGCACTCAATGCCCGGTCTGGACAACGACCGGGCACGGTTGATCCGACTGTTCGGCCAGCCCGCTCTTATCGCGATGGCGCTCTGGAGTGCGGGCATTCCAGAGAAGTAGTCCCGGCGTCAAGTACCTCCTGCACGCGCCACCAGAGATCGGGGGGAAGCAATCGGCTTCCACTGCCCCTTCATTGGTTCGTCCATTTCAGCTTTCAGCAGCACGCACGATATGGGCGTGACAGTGGTACTTGGTCGTATTGCTCTGCAGTACCACGCGTTTCACTCAATCGAAGCCGGCGGGATTCGCAGAGACCTTCTCGGGAAACTGACGAGGAAGAGCGCTCCGAAAGGCCCAAACTTTCGATTGTTTTGAGTTCTTGAGGTCGAGCAAGAACTGCGTGGCACGGCAAAGTTCTACTTCAGTGTCCGTCGTCTGAATGAACTCAGTAGCGTTGAAGCCATCACCTCGCCGACGATTCTGCGGCGGCTCCAGGCCCCCGATGAGAAGGGTCTCCATGGTGGAGACGAGCATGACGTCGTCACCACCCCGATCTCGGACGACGCGTCTGGACCGGGGAGAAACGCTACGCCGGGATAGCTTGGACGGGCTGAATCTGCTCGATTTCAGCGAAGATCCTATCCTCTGCCACATCCAGGTCGTACTGGGTCTGCAACCCGAGCCAGAACTGCGGGCTCATTCCAAAGTACTTCGCCAAACGAAGGGCAGTATCGGCGGTGACAGCCCGCTTTTCGTGGACGATCTCATTGATCCGGCGGGGCGGAACGCCGATGGAGACGGCGAGTTTGTTCTGCGAAATTCCCATTTCCTTCAAGAGATCCTCCATGAGAATTTCTCCCGGGTGTACTGGGGCAGCTTGTCAGTGGTAGTCAACGATCTCAACCTCCTCTGGTCCAGCTGCGGTCCACCGAAAACAGATCCGCCACTGGTCGTTGTTCGAATACTATGTTGACCCTTGCGATCACCCTTTAGGGCTTCGAGCCGGTTCCCCGGCGGAATTCGAAGCTCATCCAAGATCTGCACGTAACCAAGCTGACGCAGTTTCCTCAGCGCCACCGAGTGAATGCGAGAATCGATTGAGCGCACCCACTCTCGATTCCACAGACGCTCAGTATCCTTGTCGGCGAAGGACTGGATCGCACTCCACCCTACCCCCTCTATAACGCGAAGCGTCAATAACGTTAAACGTTAAACCTGAACTCCACGGTATCTCGTTGCAAAGTTACTCTCTCGTTAACACCATCAAAAAGAGTGTTATCCAATGAAAGCGTTCGGATTCTTAAGCTTCGGCATTACGCCTTCGGCGGCCAGTGCGGGCCATCTGCGGAAAAGATCGCCAAGACTCATCTGGAGGTCGCCCAGGCCGCGGACGAAATCGGCGTGAACAACGCGTCCTTCCGTTTCCACCATTTCGTGCCACAGGCCTCCGCCCCGATGCCACTGCTGGGTGCTGTCGCGGCCACCACCAATCACATCGAGGTGGGCACCGGTGTCATCGACATACGCTATGAAAACCCACTCTACCTCGCCGAAGAGGCCGCGTCGCTGTACCAAATTTCCGGTGGCCGCGTGGCCCTGGGCGTCTCGCGCGGCGCCCCGGAGGTGGCTGACCGCGGCTGGGAGGCCTTCGGCTATAAGGGCGAAACTCCCAACGGCGCGGACGTGGCACGAGCCCACCTCGAGGCGTTCATGGCTGCAGTGGACGGCAACGGGTTCGCCACCGCCGCACCGCTGGACCGGCAGTACCCCAAGATGTTCCATCCCGGCTCCGCCCTGCCGGTCTTCCCCATGGCGCCGGAGCTGCGCAAACACATTTTCTACGGCTCCGGCACCCGCACCTCGGCGGAACAGGCCGCCAAGGACGGGCTCAACCTGATATCCTCCACCCTGGTCTCCGAGACCACCGCCGAGACCCTGGGCGAAATCCAGGCGGATCAGATCAGCCGCTACCGCGCCGCGTGGAAGGAGGCGGGCCACGATTGGACGCCGCGCGTGTCGGTGTCCCGCTCTATCTTCCCCATCGTCGACGGCGCGGACATGCAGTTGTTCGGCATGCAGGCCTCCGGCTCCGACCAGGTGGGCACGCTGCCTGACGTCGGCGCCTCCACCTTCGACCGCACCTACGTCGCCGAGCCGGACAAGCTCATTGAGCAGCTCAAAGCCGACGCCGCCGTCATGTCCGCCGACACCCTGCTCATCACCATCCCCACCGGGATGGGCGTGGACGTCAACGTGAAGATCTTGGACAGCTTCGCCACGCACGTCGCCCCCGCGTTGGGTTGGCTGCCGAACCGCGAAGGCCCAGCTACCGGCTATCTCATCGACTAATTCCCGCAAGTCGCAAGCTCTTCGCTCCAATGTCAGTTCAGTGCGTGTTGAATAGTTCAGTGAATGATGTATAGTTCAGCACATGCTGACCATTGCTTCACGCCTCGACGTCATGAACCGGCTCGGCCGGGCCATGGCGGATCCGACGCGTTCCAGAATCCTGATGACCCTACTCGACGGCCCGAGCTACCCGGCCGTGCTCTCGGACAGCTTGAATCTGACCCGCTCGAACGTCTCGAACCACCTGACCTGCCTGCGCGACTGCGGCATCGTCGTCGCCGAGCCAGAGGGCCGCAAGACCCGCTACGAAATCGCCGATCCGCACCTCGCGGCAGCGCTCGACGCGCTGGTGAACGCGAAGTTGGCTGTCGACGAAAACGCCCCCTGCATCGACCCTGAGTGTTCGGTGCCCGGCTGCGGCGAAAAGGGAGCGGACGCATGAGCTCGGCGTGTGGGTGCGAACACGAACCCGCCACGGAGATCGAAGAGCTCGATCGGCCATGGTGGAAGGACCCCGAGTTGCTACTGCCGATCTTCTCCGGCGTAGCCCTCTGCATAGGCCTGGCGTTGGACTGGTCCGGGCTGGAGACACCCGCGACAGTACTGTTCTGGGTCGGCCTGCTGTTGGGCGCATACACGTTCGCGCCTGGAGCGATCCGGAACCTTGTCACGAAGCGCAAGCTCGGCATTGGCCTGCTGATGACGATCAGCGCGGTTGGTGCGGTGATCCTCGGCTTCGTCGGAGAGGCCGCGGCGCTAGCGTTCCTATACTCGATCGTCGAGGCACTGGAAGACAAGGCGATGGACCGGGCCCAGGGCGGACTGCGGGCACTGTTGAAGTTGGTACCGCAAACCGCGACGGTGCTACGCGACGGCACGGCGGTCGAGGTCGCAGCGAAGAACCTCGTGGCTGGTGAGCTGATGCTCGTGCGCCCCGGGGAGCGGATCGCCACGGACGGCATCATTCGGTCTGGGCGCTCCAGCCTTGACACCTCAGCGATCACCGGAGAATCCATTCCGGAGGAGGTTGCGCCCGGCGACGAGGTCCCCGCGGGAGCGATCAACTCCGCCGGTGCGCTGGAGGTCGAAACGACCGCAGCTGGAACGGACAACTCACTGACCACACTCGTGGACCTGGTCGAGCAGGCGCAGGCGGAAAAGGGCGACCGCGCCCGGATCGCCGACCGGATTGCCCAACCCCTAGTGCCCGGAGTGATGATCCTGGCAGTGCTGGTCGGCGTGATCGGCTCGCTGCTGGGCGACCCCGAGACGTGGATCACGCGTGCGTTGGTGGTTCTGGTCGCAGCGTCGCCGTGCGCGCTAGCAATCTCCGTGCCGCTGACGGTCGTGGCCGCGATCGGCGCGGCCAGCCAGTTTGGCGTGGTCATCAAGTCCGGCGCGGCGTTCGAGCGGCTCGGCGGCATCCGTCACCTGGCGGTGGACAAGACCGGAACCCTCACTGGCAACCAGCCCGAGGTTACCGGCGTGGTCCCGGCAGACGGATTCGATCGGGCGCAGGTGCTTGCCTTCGCGGCAGCAGTTGAGCAGCAGTCGACGCACCCTCTCGCCGCGGCGATCGCGGCAGCGGGGCCCGAAGCACCCGCCGCCCTAGACATCAGCGAGGAAGCCGGACACGGCATCGGCGGCACCGTCGAAGGCCGACGGGTGCTGGTGGGCAGCCCCCGGTGGATCGATACCGGGCCACTGAAGGCAGACGTTGAGCGCATGGAGTCCGAGGGCCAGACCTGCGTCTTGGTCACCGTCGATGGCGCCCTAGCCGGGGCGATCGGGGTCCGCGACGAGCTGCGGCCCGAGGTACCCGAAGCCGTGCAGACCCTGCACGCCAACGGCGTGGAAGTGAGCATGCTCACCGGCGACAACACTCGCACCGCCCGGGCGCTGGCTGCAATCGCCGGAATCGACGACGTGCGCGCCGAGCTGCGCCCAGAGGACAAGGCAAGCATCGTCGCCGAACTCTCCTCCAAGACGCCGACGGCGATGATCGGCGACGGCATCAACGACGCTCCAGCATTGGCGGGCGCGACGGTGGGCATCGCGATGGGAGCGACCGGTTCTGACGCCGCGATCGAGTCCGCTGACGTCGCCTTCACCGGCCACGACCTCCGGCTGATCCCGCAGGCGCTGCAGCACGCCCGCCGAGGCAGCAGGATCATCAACCAAAACATCGTGCTGTCTCTGGCCATCATCATCGTGTTGATGCCGCTGGCGATCAGCGGCGTGCTGGGCCTGGCCGCCGTCGTGTTGGTTCACGAGGTCGCCGAAGTCATCGTGATTTTGAACGGCCTGCGGGCTGCGCAAGCGAAGCGCTGAGTCGAGTTACGTTGGCGCCATTTCAAAACTCGTGCTGCCGTGCTTCATCGACACGGCCCGCGACTACCCGGGCAGTGTGTTTGGCAAAGGGCCCGACACCCATCAGGGTTGCCGAGCCGTCGCCGGTCCAGTTGCCGTAGCCGACGAGATGCAGATTCTTCACCGCGGGTTCGCGGCCACGCATGAGGTGGCGGAATGGGCCGAGGGCCGGACGGAAACCAGTGCACCAGATCAGATGGTCGTGGTCGAGCTCGCTCAAACTATCGAAGATGGGGGTAGCGCTGAGCGGGCCGGAATCGCGGAGCTCACGGAGATGAGGAAGCGCGACAATGTCCCCGAGGTTCAGGCCGGAATCGCCACCGAGAATCCGGCGGCGCCTACGTCTCTTGTTCCTGCAGTAGAGCAGCTGCGTCGAGTTGGTGTGAACCTGAACCAGGCGCTCCGCAAGGGTACTGCCGTCGATGACAGCCTCCTTCACGAGGTGATGGTTGCGGTGGACGAGGTGCGTGCCTCGCTCGGCGACCGGACGCGGACATGAACACCGTGAACGTCCGCCCCTCGACCAATGCTGCAGGAGCCGTGGGGTACATCCTCTACGGGCGTGACCCTGAGGTGCGCAGGGAGCTCCTCAGGGTCGGATCGACACGTGCGGCCGCGTATGCGATGTCCATGGTCGACGACGGGTCGACTCCGGCGGAGTTCATCGCGTGTGCTGAGGCGCACGCCGCTGCTCATGGCCGAACGAACCAACTTCAGAGCTACGTTCTGGCGTTCCACCCTGACGAGTTCGACGTGACCTCGCAGGCCGACCTTGAACGCATCCGGGACGTGGCCGTCGAACTCGCGGAACGCATGCACAGCGCTGACTACATGGTCGCGGTGCACTCTGATTCCGCCGGAGGTCACGGGCATGCACACATCCTGGTCATCAACCACGACAACCTCACCGGTAAGAGCCTCCAGCGGTACACATCGTGGAAGCACGGACTGCGCCAGTTGAACGACGAACTGATGGCAGACGAGGGCCTGCGGGTGCTCCCCGATCCCGCGGAACCAAAGCCCGACTGGGAGCTGCGGCGCGAGGAATCCGCGCCGGGCGGATTCGAGCAGGCCCTCGGGGACAAGGTCTATGACGCACTGACCGACTCGCGCTCAACGAATCGCGAGGCGTTCGAGCACGTCCTCGCCGAGCGCGGGGTCACGCTCGCGGTGACGAACCGCGACGGTTGGAGCTACAAGATGCGCCGGGATGACAACGGGAAGCTCGGACGGAAGAAGGCCTCGGCGCTGACACCCGAATTCACGGCCGAAGGTACTCAAGAGATCTTCGACTATCACGCACAGAAGGGACAGGCTCATGGGAGCGCTGGACAGGATCAAGCAGGCCGACGAGCAGCAGAAGACTACGGAGCTCCTGGAGAACTTGATCTCACAGCACGACGCCAACATGCAGCAGATCGCGAAGCTGACGAACACCGTCGCCGACCTGACCGAGTACGTGAAGGTGATGGACGAGGAGCAGATGACGCGGCTGGATCGCCTGTCGACCTCGCGGCAGCACGAGCTTCCCTCCACGCTGCCGCTCGACGCCGAGACGAAGAAGCGGCTGAACGAGATCGAGAAGACGCTGAGCGCCGTCGCGCACCAGCTGAGCAGCAGCGAGGTCGTGAAGCTGCCCGACGGGTCCTCGGTCACCAGGGCGGACCTGGCCGCATACACGATGACACAGAAGATCAGCGAGGAGCTGAAGACGACGACTTCAGCCTCGGCTGACCTCGCCGAGGCCGTCCGTAAGCGCGGCCACGTCCGTATCGACACGGGCAAGCTCACCGAGCACGCTGTGAAGGTACTCGATGACCGACTTGCAGAGGCTGTCGAGGTTCCCGTCCAGAGGGTCAAGAAGACCGTCGAGGGGCTCGAAGAGCGGTTGGTCAGGCTCGGCCCCGAGAAGCTCGCCGAGCTTACCGGCCGCGCCCACGAAGTGGTCAGCGCCGTCGGGCAGGCCGAGCGGCGAGTCGAGCGACTTTCGGCGAGGGTCACCTGGGCGACGGTCGGTCGTATGTGCCTTGCCCTGGTCCCGTTCACCGTCGCGTTCATCATGCTCACGGGGATGGTCGGCGGGATCACGCAGATGCTCGGCCTCGGACCGCTGCTCGGATGGGCCTGAGACTCCTTCGCCGCCGCGAGTGCCTGGTGGGCGAAGGCACTCATTGCCCTCGCCGCCCTCGGCGGATGCGCTCTGTTCGCCTGGCTGCTCTGGTGACTCGGAAAGAAGCTGTACGAGAGCTACCGCGGCTGGTAGTCGGAAGAAAAGCGAGTGCCCGTAGCCGAAGCTACGGGCACTCTGAACTCAGTCGACGTCGGGGTCATCGCCGAACAGCTCGGCATCGGTGTCGTAATACCCGAGAAGGTCGCGCTGCTGGCGGATCAGCTCGACGGTTGCCTTGTGCAAGGCGAGCAGGTCATGGAGGTGACCCTCCTCATCGCCCATCTCGGGGTTGCCGACCCACCAGCGAAACGATTCGGCGTGGCTGTAGGCGTTGGACTCAGCACTCATGATCGTTCCCTTCACAGGTCCCTGAAGACGTACACGGAGATCGCGTCGGCTCGGACAACCGTGTAGTCGTGTTCGAGGTCGCGTGTCCAGGCAACCCAGTTGAAGTAGCGCACAAGCTCTTCCGGCGCGTCCTGCGGGATGAGGCCGATCTCCTCGGCGAGAGTCTCGGCGTAGTCCCGGAAACTGCCCCAGGTTCCGCAGAAGCGCTCTTCGAAGTCGGGAACAGACGGCAGGTCTCCGGTACCTTCGGCGACGTAGCTTCCGGAGGCCGTCCAGGCGCACAGGGCCTCGCGCTGATGCTCGGGGACCGCGAGGAGGACGCGCGCCCACTCGGCGGCTTCCGCCGGGCTCATCTCGCCCGAGGCGGGGATGTTCTCGTGGTCCATGACCCACAGCTCTTCGCATCCACTGCGTACACGATGAGCCCCGCCGTGGACGTCGGCGAGGGTGACTTCGTCGGCGGTCTCGGCGTTGAACCACTCGCCGACGAGGCGAGCGTTGTTGTAGCAGGCGAGGCAGCCGATCCAGGCTCGTGGAGTGATATCGGTGTTCGTTCGTGTGGTCATGGCGGGTCTCCTCCGTGGTTGAGGAGAGCGGCGGGCGCGACAGGCAGTCGTGCTCGGTGAATCGACGCGCTTACGCCACGTCGCCGCTCTCAAGAGGTCTCCCGGCCACGCTCCGCGTGGCTACCCAACCAGGTGGTCTACCTCCAGTCGACGACGACAGACTCGGTCCTGAACCCCTTGCGCCCGCGCGGCTGCGGGAGAAGCGTGATCGTGGCGAGGGTGTCGACGGTCTGACGCCGGAGGTCAAGTGACGCTTCCCGGAATGCTGCGGCAGGGTCATCGACGCCCAGGATCGGCGACAACGCGCCCGCACGGCTTTGCATCAGCCTTTCGGCCTCCAGCTCCTGGATACGCGCTTCTGCAGCGTCCCGTACGCGCTTGAGGTCGCGTGCCTCAATGATCTCGGCGTCGTAGTCGGCCTCGGCGCGCAGAATGCGCGCTCTCTGGTCGCTGATCGCCGAGTCGATGCCGGCCGCATGCGGCCCACCGTCCGCGACCTCGACCATCACCCTCGCGTCCTTGCGCGCAAGACGCTTGGCGATGACCGTGGTGACGAAGTCGTCGATGGCGGCGCCCGAGCGGACGATGTGGCCCGCGCACTTGTACCCGCGCGGCGCCCCGGTAACCTTCTTCCCACACGTCTCGCCGGTGTCCTCATTGACGTATCCGCACCGGTAGAGCCCGCTGCCGAGGTGCTTGCGCTTGGTCGAGCCGGATGTGTTCGTCACCCGCTCCGTGTCGTCGAGGACTTGCTGTGCCTTCCACCAGGTCTCGTCGTCAACGATCTGCTCCCACTGCCCTCGGATCGGCTCACCGGCGTCGTCTCGGAGGATCTGTGCCTTCCACATCCGGCGCCGCTTCCCGTCAGCCTGGGCAAACTTCGGGGTGTACGTGCTCAGCGCCGCGTAACGAGGGTTCCGCAGGATGCCCAGCACGGTCGAGGGAGACCACGGACCGTCCTCGACGATCGGCCGAGGTTCGAGGCCTTGCCGCTCGCGGGCGGCGGCACGCTCGACACTCACGGTGTGCGTGTGCTTGGGAAGGGGCGAAAGACCATCGATCTTCTCGGAGTCGCTGAGTGCCCGCGCGAGCGAGCGCAGCGATTCAGGGTGCTCGATCCTAGTGAACAGGTCGTAGATCGCCCTCACGGCCTCAGCCTCGTGGGGGATCACTTCGCCGTCTACGGCGTAGCCAAGTGGGCGCATGCCCTTCGGGGCACGCCCCTGCATGGCGCGCTGACGCTGGGCGGCAGACTGACGGGCGCTCTTGCGCTCCATCTCGGCACGCGCCACGGCGGCTTTGATGCGTGCATACATGCGCCCGCCGTCGGTGGAGAGGTCCGCGTCGCCGTTCGCCGTAACGAGGGCGAGTCCGCGCAGCTCAGCGGCGTCGATCCAGTCCTCCAGCTGTCGGGGCTGCCTGGTGAGCCTATCGAGGTCGTAGCAGATGATCGCGTCGAACCGTCCGAGCAGGTAGTCCGCAACCATACGGTCGTAATCCGGACGGATCGTTGTTCGATCAGTGGCGCTCTTGGACTGGTCCACGTAGGTCTCGATGACGTCCCAGCGCCGGAACTGGGCGAGGTTCTCGCAGTCCTCGCGCTGGCGGTCGATGGCGAGTCCGTCCATCTCGCGGTCCTGCGAGATGCGGAGGTAGATGGCTGCCTTGCGAGGTGCGGTCGAACGCCCGTTCACGAGTCAAGGCTACCGCTAGACGTAACTCCCGTCCAGCACTATAGCCATCGCGTTCTTACCTCTGCAAGACAACACCGACCTGCCCGAGCGGTGGATGCGAAGATTCCCGCGAACACGGTGGAGGTATCCCGAAACCGAGTTTTCTCAAGACACCATCGTCAGCCGGGTTGGCAAGATCCGCGTCATGCTCCACGGGGCAGCTGAACGATTCACGAGGCGCACGATTAGGTCGCCACAACGATCACGACACCCACACCAATGACCGCGAGCGCCGAGTAGAACGGCAGGATGGACCAGGATTTCCAGATGCCCCATTCAGGGAGATAATCTCGAACGAACGCGCGCCACTTGGTCTCCGCCGACATCCCGTCCTCAGGAGGCTCGTCGGCATCTGAGGGGTCGAGGGTGAAGTCCGGGACCATCCGGCGCGACCGCGCGACGGTGTTGTAGAGCTTCCGGAACCTCTTCTCGCTCCGGAGGTAGTTCGCATCTAGATACGCGAACAACATGACCGAGACAAGCCCGAGCGCTGCGAGCGGCCATGAGTCCTGCGTCAGGGCGAATCCGAACGTAGCGGTTACGATCGGCAACAGCCAGCTCTTTACCGACGCGGATGCGGCGGACTGTCGAGTGACGACAGCCTGAATGTAGTCCAAGTGCTTGCGCCGGTCATCGGGACTGAGAGCAGGCGCCTCGACAGCCAGGTTCCCGACAGCACCGCGCACCCGCTGAAGCGCCTTGTCCTTCTCCGCCTCAGAGAAGTCGGTCTCGTCGGGCCAGATCGGCCCCATGGCGTCATTCTCCCAGCGCGGGACCAGGTGGATGTGCAGGTGCGGTACGGACTGGGTGGCGGCTTCTCCGTTGGACTGGATGACGTTCAAGCCGTCGGGGACGAGAGCATCGCGAATCGCCGACGAGATACGAAGCGAGGTACGCGAGAGACGTGCCGCTTCCTCAGGTTTCAGGCTCCAGATGTCGGGAACGTGTCGTCGCGGCACGAGCAGGACATGACCGAGGACCGCGGGCTCAGTCGGGAAGAAGGCGACCACGTGGTCGTCCCGGTAGACCTCACGGGCGACGGGATCATCCTGCTGAACGATCTCACAGAACGGGCACTCAGGACGGCCTGTAGGCACAGTTATTCACCCAGCCCTCCAGGTTGTTCTCGATGTCGCGGTAGACCGCCTTACTGTCTCCGTCGACCGGGTCGATGAGCTCCACATAGTTGGCCATCGTTCCGCCGCCTGTCATGGAAATACTCGCGAACGGGTCGGCGCCGCGGGATGCTGTGTAGCCGTCCTTGTTGCGCAGACCGTGAATTCGCACGCCGAGCAATGGACGCTTGTCGTTCCACGCCTTGATGATCTCGTGCCTGACCCATCGGCTCTTCGAAGTTGTCGCACCGACGAGCACGATCACAGCCTTGGTGTAGTTCATCTGCTCGTGGATCCACTTTTCGATGGCGGCGTCGGTCTTGTACCGCACGGCTTCCCAGTCCTGCGGAGAGAACGCGGACCCGCCGGAGACCGCGCCCATGTTCATCACCTGCTGGACGCGCCAATTGTCGGGGTCGTACTGAAAACTGAAGAACACGGACTGCGTCATTGCTCTGCTCCTTCGGGTGCGGTCTTCTCGCCGTCTGCTCGTCTCGCGGCACGCATCGCTATCATTTTAGTAGTCACTGGCCAGCTCCGATTCGTATAGCGCCCTGGCGCTCTTGGCTGCGCGGATCGACTCACGGACACGCGGCTTCGTGATGTCCAGGACCCGGAGCACGCCGCCGGTCTCTGCGACCGACTCGATGCGGCGGAAGTCGTCTGCGAAGCGCTCGGCGAAGTCGGCAAGGCCACGCAACTTCGGAAGCGCATCGGAGAGGTGGTGGCCGTGTGGGTCTACGAGGTCCACGGCGACGCTGCCGTCGTGGTTGGTGCCGAAGAAGATGAAGTCCGGACGCAGCGCCTTCCAGTCGCCCACCTCGTCCCTGTAGGCCACGGCGAGGGATTCCTTTGCCGCGCGGTCGGGGTTGCGGTACCAGCCCTGGAAGCCGGGCTGTGCGGCTTCGGAGTCGAGGACCTTCCGCTCCCACTCGTTCAGTGTGATCGGCACTGTGCCGTCCTCAGCGGCTAGCAGGTGCATCTCGCGGGTGGGCAGGCCTTCTTCGGTGCCGTCGGGATGACGCACCTTGGTGTCTGCCTGGCCGTTCCTCGGGACGACAAGGCTGATCGGTTCGGGCGTCGTCGACATCGACTCCAGCCCGTCGTACGCGGCCTGACGCTCATCGCTCAGTCCCTTGCGCGCGACGCGGGTATCCGTAAGCCACTGTCGCGACAGTTCATCGGCCTCGTGTTCGACAGCCTGGGCGATCTCGTGTACTCGGCCGAGTGAGGCGAGGGTGATGTGCGCTTCGAGGAGGTCGTCCTCGTCCCCGTCTGGCCCGACGAGGTGGTCGACGTAGGACGAGCACAGCGCTGGACTCAGTATCCGCGTGGCTGTGCGGTAGTAGTCCTCGATTGCGCGAGGGTCGGCGCTCACGGAGAACGCACGATAGGAGAATCCGCCTCCGACTCGGCCGCGGACCTCTTCGCCCTCCATCGTGAGCACGTCCTGGCGTGCTTCGTCGACCTTCTCCTTGTACTGCACGGCGCGCCCGTCGAGCACGGCGTGGAGGTGCTTGTGCGCCTTCTCCACGGCTTCGTCCAGAAGGTGATCTTTCGACAGCGCCGTCGCCAGGGCGGTGAGCCGACGGATGGGCTTCACATTCTTCTTCGGGATCGTTACCGACGGGATAGCCGCGAAGCGCCCCCACACGGCCTGGGCGATCGCCGGGTTCGGGTTTAGCACGATCGGGTCGAATAGCACCCGGCGCCCAAGTCCACCGCCGCCATCTTCACCCTCGTCGGCGTCCTTGCTCGTAGCGCCCTTCATGAGCAGTTCCGCGACTTCTGTGGCAGTCTTGCGATCGAAGAGCGGCAGTAGGCAGTCCACCGAGTTGAGCAGTTCGTTGCCGGGGATGCGCCGGGCGAGCGGTGTGCGCATCATCCGTCCGAGCAGCTGTGTGATGTGGGTGCGATCCTTGGCGGGCCGGAACGAGACGAGCACCTCGGCCCGTGGACAGTCCCAGCCGGTCGAGATTGCGCTCTTGGCCAGCAGCACCCGCACATGCGTGGCGTCCTGGACGCGCTGCGGCTCGATGTACGGCACGACCTGTTGTCCTACGGTCAAGTCCGTGTGCTCTCCGAAGACGTTCGCCACGGCGTCGTAGGGCAGCTCCGGCCAGGCCTCGTAGATCGTGTCCAGCGTCCGAGTGAGGGTCTCCTGCGAGGGCTTGTCCCCGACCTGGACCACCAGCAGCGGGCGAACGGCTTCGGCCTCGCCCTGCTCACGCGCATAGTCCTGCCACGCGCTCTCGGAGGCCCTGATCTTCTCGACGGCCTTGGTCAGGAGCACGGTCTCGAACGCGCCGTCCTCGGCGGGGATCGACAGGGCGATGTCGTCCTTCAACAACCCCGAAGCCTGAACCATCGCGGAGTCCACCTGCACCGATGGGAGCGCGTCACGGCCCTTGGCTTCCTTCATCGCAGTCTCGAAGCGCTCAACCGTGGCCGAGATGCCGAAGACGACCGGCATAGCAGGCACGCTGCTCTGGCCGTTGATGAGGCGCTGCACGATGGTGGACCGTTCGCGTGCGCGCGTCCCCATGCCGCGATGCGCCTCGTCCAGCACAAGGTAGAGGGTCAGGTCCTCGTTGGCGATAGTGTTTGTGATCGTGTCGTAGATGGACGACTGGACCTCGTCGGGACGAGGTTCGAGGCCTGGCAGCGCGTCGTCGCTGTTGACTTCCGGCGCACCCTTGACCAGGCGGGAGTTCTTGCTCAACTTCTGCGTGTTGAGGAAATAGACGTTGCCGGGTCGGAACGAGGGCTCGGAGAACGTCGTCGGCACCACCCGGAGGCGGTGGTCCAACTTGCTTGCCGCAGCCTGGATGCGAGCACGCGACTGCTCGTTCAGCGCCGGGTCGTCGGAGAACCACAGCACGACCGCGCCAGGGTCCGGTTCCATGTCGAACTCGTCGCTGCCGAAGAACAGCGCCTCGATCACGGCGGCAGCCATCACGGTCTTGCCCGCGCCCGTCGTCGCTGCGAGGGAGAACTGCGACTTCGCGGTGTACCGGCGGTAGGAGTCGCGGGCACGTTCCAGGTTCCGCAGAACGTCACGCACGGCCTCGGCCTGGTAATCCTTTAGCGTGTATCGCATCTACAGGCTCCGTCCCGTGTTGATCTCGAAGTTCTGGAGGTAGGACTCATACAGCCGCACCGGGACGATCGCACCAGGCAGTTCTCGGCACGCCATCTGGAAGGCACTGTCGTCGTCCGTGACGACGTACACGATCTCGATGCTCTCTCGTGTACTCACTGCGGCAACGAACTCATCCAACTGGTCCAAGTTCTCCAGCACGCCATAGGAATCAGCCACGTCCCAACCGTCTTCGCCGAGGTCATAGATGATCCGACCGCGAGAGCCTGCACGCAGCCACAGCATCGGCGCGACTCGCTCGAACGACCGGTTGTGCCGCACAGACAACGGCGCTTCGTAGGTCAGCGTGAAGAACGCCGCGTTCTCATCCAAGCCCTCCGACATCGGGAATTCGTCGTTGAACTTGTAGCCGCTATTGATTGCCAACCCCTGTGGGGTTTGTCCGGTAATGGCCGAAGTGAGACGCGGCTTGGTGATGTAGTCGCAGATTCCGAGCGCTTCCCATTCGGCGTCGCCAGGACGTAACCCGCGTGCACGAAGTCCTGTCTGCTCGTCAGCAGAGACCTCGTTGTTCGTAACTGAAATGCATTGACGACGACCGCCGTCCTGCCGGTTCAACCGCATCACAGCATGAGCTGTGGTACCAGATCCGGAGAAGAAGTCAAGTACGACCGCATCGGGCTTCCCAGTAACTAATGGACGCAAAGTGTCCTCAACTGCGTACAGCGATTTTGGGAACGGGAATGTACGTCCTGCTCCAAGGAGAGACCCCACTAGGTCAGTCCCATGTGCGCCAGCATCATGGCTCGATCGATGCCAGACAGTGCGTATACGACGCGCCGCAGTGTCTACGTAGACAACGTCAGCAACACCGGTCACTTCATCATAGTTTCGGACTTCTAAGAGTCCGACGCTCAGATCATCCCGTACTTGTCGCGATAGGTACGAGACAGCCCAGGTTCCGCGCTTCTTATCAAAACGCCCCAATGAAGCAAACCCTTGCTGTATCAACGAATTTAGGGTCGACCGCCCAACCCCCCAACGACCCTCCTTCATGTCCCGCCTAATAGGCCAGATCGGCGTCAGGCCATCCTGCGGGCTGAAGTCAGGAGCTTCGTTAAGCGGCAATGCTTCGCCCGCGTGGCTGAGTCGACCAGTCGACTCGTCGAACCACACCGGATAGAACATATCTTTGCGGTCAGCTCGAAGTGAGTCGTCGCCTGACCGCAAGAGCCCCTTCCATCGAGGCCTCTGCAGTTCCCCTTCAGCATCTGCCATGTCTCGATGCGTCAGAAGGTCGTCATCGACCGAACCGATTCGCGCGTCAGGACCAAAAACAAAGAACGCGTACTCTTCAACCCTCGAAAGATATCCCTGAGTGACGCCTTTAGGGTTGTTGACAATTGTGACGAGTTGCCGCGTAGATTCCGGGAAGAGCTGATCTAGCAACACGCCCAGACGGTTCACTTCATGCTCATCGATAGTTACCACAAGAGTAGCATCGTTACGCATGAGCTCCCGACAGATCTTCAACCGACGCTCCATGAACGCCAGCCATTTCGAGTGCCGGTAGTCGTCATCACTGGCGACGTAATCGTTGTCGTACTTCCAGTCCCTCGCCCCAGTGTTGTACGGCGGATCGATGTAGATGGCGTCGATGGAATGCCGGTGCGTGTAGGTCAGCATCTCCAGCGCGTGGTAGTTCTCAGCGTTGATTACCGTGTGGAAGGGCTTGTCGCCACCCCGCTCAACCCTGCCTGTCTCCACCAGGCCCGGGTAGATGCGATCCCGGAACTCTGCGACGACCACCACGTCGTCGGCGGGCATGATCTGAGTCTCGGGCTCCTCGACGTCCAACTCCGCGAGATGGGCCAGGCGTTGCCCGTCGGCTCGTTCGATCCGCGTGACGCGCCACAGACGCTGGTCGCCAGTCTTCGTCTCCCCACGAGGAGGAAGCACACGCACCTTGTCGCCGCGACGTACAGCTCTACCGGGCAGCTCGACGGCCTCAGGCTGATGCTGCTCGAAGACGAGCCCGAAGGTGCGACGCTTAGTGAGCGCGGCGATCTCTGCTTCCAGATCAGCACCAAGTTGCGGATCGGCCTTGTGCGCCTGCCGCAGCAGCTCCGTCAGTCTCGACAATGGTGTGCCCTCCTCGTCCGCACCGATGCGAACTAGCGCTTACTTCTTGCTCCCAGACGGAATTCCTGTACGGAACTCGACCACGTCACCATCCTGCATGACGTAGTCCTTGCCTTCCAGACGCAACTTTCCAGCGGCCTGGGCCTCCTTCTCTCCGCCGTACTCGACGAGGTCGTCGAACGAGACCACCTGGGCCTTGATGAACCCCTTCTCGAAGTCGGTGTGGATGACGCCGGCCGCCTGTGGGGCCGTCCACCCCTTGTGGATCGTCCAGGCGCGGGATTCCTTCTCCCCCGCGGTGAGGAAGGTCTGCAGCCCCAGGGTGTCGAATCCGACCCGGGCGAGCTTGTCCAGGCCCGGCTCCTCGATACCGGCGTCGGCGAGGAACTCGGCGGCATCCTCAGGCTCCATCTCGGCCAGCTCGGCCTCGAACTCGGCGTCCAGGAAGATCGCCTCAGCGGGAGCAACCAGCTCCTCCATCTTGGCCTGGAAATCGGCGTCATCCAGCTGATCCTGATCGCAGTTGAAGACGTAGATGAAGGGCTTTGTCGTCAACAGGAACAGATCGTGCAGCGGCTCGGGATCAAGCCCAGCCGAGAAGATCGTCCTGCCTTCCTCGAGCACCTTCTTGGCCTGCTCCCACGCCTCGGCCTTGGGGCGCGACTCCTTCTTGATCGCGGCTTCTTTCTGCAGCTTGGGCAGCTGCTTCTCCATCGTCTGCAGGTCGGCGAGCACCAGCTCGGTGGTGATGGTCTCGATGTCATCGGCAGCGTCGACGTGGCCGTTGACGTGAGTGACGTCGTCGTCGGCAAAGCACCTGGTCACCTGGCAGATGGCGTCGGCCTCCCGGATGTTGGAGAGGAACTCGTTGCCCATCCCCTCGCCCTGGCTGGCACCCTTGACGATGCCGGCAATGTCGACGAACGAGACGGTCGCCTGCACCGTCTTGGCCGAGTCGAACATCTTGGACAGCACGTCGAGCCGCTGGTCCGGCACCCCCACGACACCGACGTTGGGCTCGATCGTCGCGAACGGGTAATTGGCCGCCAACACGTCATTGCGAGTCAGCGCGTTGAACAGGGTTGACTTGCCGGCGTTGGGAAGACCGACGATTCCAATGGTGAGTGACACGTCTACCTATCTTAGTCTCTCGAGTTCTCCGGCCGTGGTTTCCCGGGCCGCGGTTTCAGTTCATGGATTCGTTCCAGTATGCCTTCAGCGCCCGCGACAGGTACGCAAGATCGGCGGTACCGGCCAGTTCCCGGCTGGAGTGCATGGACAGCAGCGGCACACCGACATCCACCGTGACGATCCCCAGTCGAGTGGCGGTGAGTGGACCGATCGTCGTGCCACAGGGCACCGCATTGCTGGAGACGAAATCCTGGGTGGGTACCTCTGCCGCCCGGCAGACTCGCCTCCACAGTGCCCCACCGACCGCATCACTGGCATACCGCTGATTCGCGTTGATCTTGAGCAGCGGGCCGGCGTTGAGCAGCGGATGGTTGTTCGGATCGAACTTCTCCACGTAATTGGGATGGACGCCGTGGCCGGCATCGGCGGAGATGCACGAGGATCGTGCCAGCATCGCCCGATACTGCGCCCCGGTGTGACCCAGCCCCTCGGCAATGCGCACCAACACGTCCTCCAGGAACGGTCCGCAGGCCCCCGAGCGAGTCGAAGAGCCCACCTCCTCGTGGTCGAAACACGCCATGACGGCAACGTCGCCACGCGGCGCGACATGCGTGAATGCCGCAATCGAGGAGTGCACCGACGACAGGTTGTCCATGCGCTGGCTGGCGAGGAACTCTCCTCGTGCCCCGATGACGGCTGGTGACTGGGTGAGATGGGCGAAGACGTCGAAGAACGCGAGATCGTCGTGGCTGATCGACGCAGCCTCGCACAGCAGCTCCTCGGCGTCCAGATCGGGATTGGCCACCGAGAGGATCGGCAACAGGTGTTTCTGCCGATCGAGCTTGAGATCATCGTTGACGCTGCGATCAAGGTGTGGGGCGAGCTGGCTGATGCGCAGGATCGGACCGGTGCGCACCAGATGGACGGTGCCGTCGTTCGCCACCAGCCGACCGGCGAGGCCGAGATCACGATCCAGCCAGGAGTTGAGCAGACCGCCACCGTAGACCTCCATGCCCACCTGCTGCCAACCGGCGTTGGTCGTGGTCGAGTGGGGCTTGAGTTTGAAACTCGGCGAGTCGGTGTGCGACCCGACGATGCGGAATCCTGCCTTGTCACCGACGTTCTGCGGGGTGATCCACGCCATGACGGCCCCGTCGCGCACGACGAACCGCCGGCCTGCCACCTCGGGCCAGGGCTCGGTCTCGTCCATACGCGTGAACCCGGCATCCTGAAGCCTGCGCGCCAGCTCGGCGGCGGCATGGTAGGAGGTGGGGGACGCCTCGACGAACCGGATCGTGTCGGCGATGTGATCGGCGAATTCCTGTGGAGCTTCGGTGCTGGCCATGCCCTCATTTAACCAGCACAGTTGGCCAGCGTCATCGAACACGGCTCTGACAAGGCCAGAGAGTGTGAGGAAAAAATGTCACACCCTTACACGACAATGGAGCCATGAACACGACGACGATTGTGGCCATCATCCTGGCCCTGGTGTGTGGACTGGCCGTGGGGTGGCTGCTGGCCAGCCGCGTGGCTGCCGGTGACGCGCACCGTCAACGTATGGAGCACCAGGCCGAGTTGGAACGTGCCAATGAGGCGTTGAGTCAACAATTTCGCGCACTCTCCACCGAGGCTGCCGCCACCCAGCAGCGCACCGCCGAACACACCGCCTCCCAGACCCTCGCCTCGGCGCAGCGCATGATGGATCCCGTCTCCCAGGCACTGCGCCAACTGGACCAGCGTCTGCTCGCCGTGGAGAAGGAACGCACCGAGTCGTCGGCCTCGCTCAAGGAGCAGATCGCCGGGATGCGTAACCTCAACGAGTCGCTGCGCAAGGAGACGGCGTCGCTGTCCACTGCGCTGCGCCGGCCCCAGGTACGGGGTGCGTGGGGTGAGATGCAGCTGCAGCGGATCGCGGAACTGGCCGGGATGCTCGACCACTGCGACTTCCGCACCCAGTCGACGACCACCGCCAACGGCACGGCGCAACGCCCGGACATGACGGTGTACCTGGCCGGGAATCGGTGCGTCCACATCGACGCGAAGACGCCACTGGAGGCTTTCCTCGACGCTGCCGCCACCGACGATCCGCAGTTGCAGCGGGAGCAGCTGGGCCGGTTCGTCTCCCACGTGCGCACCCACATCGCGCAGCTCTCGAGCAAGAAGTACTGGGCGACCGACGTGACCTCCCCACAGTTCGTCGTCCTCTTCCTGCCCTCCGACGCCCTGCTGCAGGCAGCGCTGAGCAACGACCCGAGCCTGCACGAGTACGCCGCCAGCAAGGACATCGTCCTGGCGAGCCCCTCGATCCTCATCCCCATGCTGCGCGTCATTGCCCTGGCATGGCGCCAGGAGTCGATCGTGGAGTCGGCCACCGAGATTGCCGAGCTGGGACGCCAGCTGCACGCCCGACTGGGCACTGTGGCCGATCATCTGACGAAGATGGGCAAGTCGCTCACGGGCAGCGTGGAGGCATACAACTCGCTGGTGGGTTCCCTGGAGTCGCGGGTGATGGTCAGTGCACGCAAGTTCGAGGACGTCCAGGCGACTCGGGAGACGCTGCCAGCCACCCAGCCAGTGACGTCGACCACCCGGCCACTGACCGCTCCGGAATTCACCGACCCCGCGTTCACCGATCGCAGCAAGCAGTCCTGAGGACGTGTGCAGTGCGCTCATAGTGGGATCTCTGTCGGCAGGTGGCGAGGCAGGGCGGTCCGGGGCGAGGCAGGGCTGCCCGAGCGGACTGAGCTGTCCGGGGGCGAGGCAAGGCTGCCCGGGGCCGTGCCGGAGAGTCTGAGCCCCAGGAACTGTTGGCTGGATCTCACGTCAGCTGTTGGCTGGGCGCTCACGTCGTTCTGGTTCACTATTCTGATTCACTCGGTCTGGGCAGGGTCCACCCGTCCTGGGCAGGCTTCACCTGTCCTGGGCAGACTTCACCCGTCGCTGACGCAGCTGGGGAGGCAGGGCGAACGACAGGGATTCCTCAATGAGGGTCTCCTCCACCGCCGGTGGCCAACCCTGGGACTCCAAGAGTTCCAGGACGCCCTGCACCAACTCCTCGGGTACCGAGGCCCCAGAGGCGACGCCGACGGTGGCAACATCCTGCAACCACGCGGGGTCGATCTCGGAGGCGTTGTCGACGCGATACGCCGCTCCGGCCCCGGACTCCACGGCGACCTCGACGAGACGGCCGGTGTTGGAGGAGTTCTGTGACCCGACGACGATCACCAGGTCACACTTGGGCGCCATCTGCTTGACGGCGTGCTGCCGATTCTGGGTGGCGTAACAGATGTCGTCGGAGGGCGGATTGATGAGATGGGGGTGCACCTCGCGGATCCGCTGCACCGTCTCACTCGTCTCGTCGACGCTGAGGGTGGTCTGGGAGAGCCAGGCGATCGGCTCGTCGGGGTCCAGGCTCAGGGCGTCGACGTCCTCAGGGGTCTGGACCAGGGTGATGTGGTCGGGTGCCTCACCCGTGGTACCCTCCACCTCCTCGTGGCCGGCATGGCCGATGAGCAAGATCCTCGTGCCGTCCTGGGCGAACCGGCGTGCCTCGTGATGCACCTTGGTGACCAGCGGGCAGGTGGCGTCGATGGTACGCAGACCGCGCCGTTTGGCCTCCTGCTGCACCTGCGGGGAGACGCCGTGTGCCGAGAAGATCACCAAGGAGCCGTCCGGGACCTGGTCGAGGTCGTCGACGAAGACGGCGCCACGCTCCTCCAGGTTCTCCACGACGTGCTTGTTGTGGACGATCTGTTTACGCACGTACACCGGTTCGCCGTACGTCTGCAGGGCACGTTCGACGGTGACGACCGCTCGGTCCACACCAGCGCAGTATCCACGCGGTGCCGCGAGCAGAAGCGTCTTCTCAGAGTGAGCCATGACCACAAGTTTACGAGGCCATACCAGACCACCAGGCACCCCAACGGTGGTTCACGCGCAGCTGAGCCGGGCCATCACGTCATACGGCTCTCCTGCACGTCACGACATTTCTCACTGCCCGCCCTCACCAACACCCTCACACCGACTCCCCGGCCCCGTCCAGGGGTGGCCGGCCGCCGGTTCCAGGGCACCCCTCCTTGGCATCCATGGGATGGGGGTGGTGCGTGGCCCCGGCGGCCGCTGACATTTCCGTTTTGACATCCATGGGGCGAAGGGACGGCGCACGCGGATGGGTCCGCCGGGCTGGTGGGCTGACATTCATGGGGCGCGGGACCGGCGAGGAGCACTGGCGCACTGCCCAGATCCGCATCACCTGACACCACTGCCCCGATCCACATCACCTCGGCGCCATCTCCCCGACCCAAAGCACCCGGGCTCCATCGAGACGAACCCACCACCTGCACTGACCCCACGTCCTGTGGTCTACTGGCAGACATGGATACCTCCACCGCCACGTCCAGTCCAGACGCGGCAGTCTCCCTGTCGTGGGTCGTCAACTCGGTGCGCGACTGGGTGGAACGATGCTCGAGCATCTGGGTCGAGGCGCAGATCATCGAACTCAAACGCCGCTCGGGCTATCAACAGTTCCTCACCCTGCACGACGTCACCGAGGAAGTCTCGGCCACCGCCACCTGCCCACGCCACGTGCTCGACGCAGCGGGCCCGGTGGAGGCCGGTATGACGGTGTTCGCACTCATCCACCCCACGGTGTGGCGCAAGAGTGGTCGGCTGTCGTTCGTCATCGCCGAGATTCGCCCCACTGGTCAAGGCCAGCTGCTCGCCCAGCTGGAGAAGCGACGCCGTCAGTTGGAGGCCGAAGGGCTATTTCGTCCCGAGCTGCGCAAGCCCCTGCCGCTGCTGCCGCAGGGCGTGGGGCTCATCACCGGGGCGGACTCCGACGCGCAGAAGGACGTCGTCCGCAATGCCCGGCTGCGCTGGCCTGCCGTGCGATTCGTCATACGCAACACCTTGGTGCAGGGTCCGCACGCCGTCGGGCAGATCGTCACGGCCCTGGCCGATCTGGATGCCGATCCCAGCGTCGACGTCATTGTCCTGGCCCGGGGCGGCGGGTCGTTGGAGGATCTGCTGGCCTTCTCCGATGAGTCCCTGGTGCGCGCGGTGCATGCCGCCACCACCCCGGTGGTCTCGGCGATCGGCCATGAGGCCGACACCCCGATCGTGGACCTCGTCGCCGATCTGCGCGCCTCCACCCCCACCGACGCGGGGAAACGCATCGTTCCCGATGCTGCCCAGGAACGCGACGGGGTGAGCCAGACCCTGGCCCGGATCCGTCAGCTCATTGACTCCCGGCTGAGGGCCGAGGAGACCACCCTGAGCAATCTCATGAGCCGTCCAGTGATGCGCAACCCCGCTGCCAGTCTTGCGCTGGAGGCCGAACGGATCGAGACCATGCACCGTCTACTGCGCGTACAGGTCGACCGTCACCTCACCGGGCGCAGCCAGGAACTCGATCATCTCATCGCCCAGGTGCGATCCCTCTCTCCCAAGGCAACCCTCGACCGGGGCTACGCGGTCCTCACGAGCCCTTCCGGGGAGGTTCGGACCAGTGTGTCCGACGTCCACCCGGCCGACGCCATGTTCGTGCGTCTTGCCGATGGCGAACTCGATGTCACCGTCAACGCCCTACGACCAACCCCGTCGTCAACGTCACCCACCACCGCACCCGACAAGGAGCAGTCATGACCGACGCACCCCTCCCCGAAGACCGCGACAGCGCAACGGATCGAAATGCCGCCACGGATCAGACCACCCTGGCCAACCAGAACGCCACCGAGCAGCTGGGCAACGATGAGCCGCCCAGCGGCCCAACCGACTCCGACGAGGATCTCAGCTACGAACAGGCCCGCGACGAGCTCATCTCCATCGTTCACAGCCTGGAGGACGGCGGTGCCGACCTGTCCCGAACGATGCAGCTGTGGGAACGCGGCGAACACCTGGCCACCATCTGCCGAGCCCACCTGGATGGCGCCAGACGCCGATTCGCGGAAATCCAGGTCACCGAGGCAGCCGGAGCAGAGGAGACCCGAACCACCTCCGACGACCAGGCCGATCCCCGCACCTGACGACGGCCGGGCCCGTCACCTCGTCACACCATGTCCTCCATCATCGAGGTGACCAGGGCGGCGATCTGGGAGCGCTCGGAGCGCACCAATGTCACATGCCCGAACAGGTCGTTTCCTCGCAGCCGCTCAACGACCGCCGCAACCCCGTCGTAGCGCCCCACTCGCAGGTTGTCGCGCTGGGCGACGTCGTGGGTGAGCACCACGCGGGAGTTCTGGCCGATGCGGGAGAGCACGGTGAGCAGCACATTGCGTTCCAGAGACTGGGCCTCGTCGACGATGACGAAGGCATCGTGCAGGGAGCGGCCGCGAATGTGGGTGAGGGGTAGCACCTCGAGCAGTCCACGCTGGACGACCTCGTCGATGACGTAGTTGTTCGTCAGTGACGACAGGGTGTCCAGGACGGCCTGCCCCCAGGGAGCCATCTTCTCCCCCTCGGAACCGGGCAGGTACCCGAGATCCTGACCACCGACCGCGTAGATCGGTCGGAACACGATGACCTTCTTGTACCGTTCCTGTTCCAGGGCAAGTTCCAGACCCGCTGCCAACGCCAGCGCGGATTTCCCGGTACCTGCTCGTCCACCCAGGGACACGATGCCGACACTCTCGTCGAGCAGCAGGTCCAGGGCGATGCGCTGCTCGGCGGAGCGACCGTGGATACCGAATGCCTGGGCGTCCGGTCGTACGAGTTTGACGTTGCCGTCGGCCGTACGTCTGCCCAAGGCGCTGCTCGTCGGGCCCTCCAGGACCAGTCCGGTGTTGACCGGCAGGTCGTGGGCCTCGTCCAGATCGACGGTGGTGCGTTCGTAGAGCCAGGAGATGGCCTCGTCGGACACGTCGAGAGTGGCCATCCCGGTCCACGTACCCTCGGTGGCGAGCTCGTGACGGTACTCCTCGGCGGCCAGACCGATGGCCGAGGCCTTGACACGCAGTGGCAGATCCTTGCTCACCAGCACGACGTCGTGACCGTCATCGCGATAGTTCGCGGCCACCGAGAGGATGCGGGTGTCGTTGTCGCCCAGCCGGAATCCGTCCGGCAACCCGTAGGGTTCGGAGTGATTGAGCTCGACCCACAACTGCCCGCCATCGTCGTTGAGTGGGATCGTGTGGTCGAGTCCTCCGTTGCGGATGCGCAGGTCGTCGAGCAGTCGCAGGGCGGCCCGGGCCAGGTGCCCGAGCTCGGGGTGGTGCCGCTTGCCCTCCAGCTCGGTGATGACGACGATCGGCAGGACGACGAGGTGCTCGGCGAACCGCAACATCGCCTTGGGATCGGACAGCAGTACCGAGGTGTCGACGACGTAGGTTCGCCGTCCCGGCATCGGAGAGGGGATCTCGGTGCGGGCACACGGCTGAGAATTGCTGGACAAGGTGGGCCTCCTGCATGTTCATCGGCGCCGCCTGCGGAGAAGAACCACGAGGTGCCGCAAGCGGTCCTGCATCCAACTTATGAGGGCGACACCAGTAGCGGCATGAGCTTGGCGAACTTCAGACAGATTTCACCTTGTGGCCATCTGGACGACATCTGACGCCGCCACATCAGCTGCCCAACCATGCCTCGACCTTCTTGCCTCGGCTTCCCTTCCCCCCAGGCCCATACCCGGCACGTCCTGCCCGGCACGATTCCCAGACGTCGAGACCGCACCCAGGGCGCCCAGCGCTGGCCCGCACAGCTCAGAGCACCGCCAGGCCGATGGCGATTCCGTGGCAGATGGCCCCCACGGCGGTACCAGCATGGAACACCTCGTGGAAACCAAAACGTGGCGAAGGATTGGGCCTCCTACGCGCGTAACACACGGCACCAATGGTGTAGAAGACGCCACCAACCAGGATGAGGATGACGACTACCGGCCCACCGGTACGCCAGAACTGCGGCAGCCACCACAGAGCCGTCCACCCCATGACGACGTAGAGAGCAGTCGAGACCCACCGTGGCACCGAGCTCCACCAAAACCTCAACCCCACCCCGATGAGTGCGCAGGCCCAGATGATCGCCAGCAGCACCACTCGGGACGATCCATGGCTCATCGACACCGCCAGAGGCGTGTAGGTACCAGCAATGAACACCGCGATGTTGGCATGGTCGATCCGCTGCAACACGGACTTGGTTCGCATGCTCCACCGGCCACGGTGGTAGGCAGCGGAATTACCAAAGAGCATGAGTCCGGTGAGAGTCCACACGGCCAGGGCGAGTCGATCACCCCAGTGGTCGGCCGCGATCATGAGCCCGAGCCCGCCAAGCACCATGACAGGCACCATGACGGTGTGGATCCAGCCGCGCCACAGTGGCTTCCCGCTGGTGGACGCCGGGCACTTCGCAGTTTGTCGGGTCTGTGCAGCGGCCTCGGACATTGCTGCATCGTCCTTCGGGGGTGTCTGGCGGCCAGTGACCATGTGGGATCAGTCCTCTCGCGGTGTCGCCTCCCAACCTACCGCTCGGTAACTTGTGTGTGACACCCGTTCTACGAAGCGGGAGCGATCCTGGGAGAACGGGAGCACCTCGGGGACGACGACCAGGCCTTGGCAGAGTCGCTAGGCTTTGTGCCATGGGCAAAGTCGAGCACTACGCGACGCGGTTGTCGGAAATCATCGACCGCATGCACCCCTCCGGGCTTCTGTACAGCACCTATGAGGGACGTCTGCTCGCCCAGCTCGATCGTTCTCGTCTGCCGCAGCATGTTGCGGTGCTCGCCGACGGCAATCGGCGGTGGGCCCGACTCAACGCCCCCGGGCAACCGCTGGTGGCCGGTTACGAGGCTGGGGCCGACAAGCTCACCCAGTTCTGCTCCTGGTGCGACGAGGTGGGCATCCCCATCGTCACCTTGTGGGTGTTGTCCACCGACAACCTGCAGCGAGCCAGGACCGGAGAGTTGGAGGAGCTCCTCAAGGTCATCGAGGAACTGGTCGTCACCTTGTCCCGCCACCCTCACTGGCGAGTACAGACGGTGGGTGATCTCGGGCTGCTCCCCGACGAGATGCGCTCCACCCTGTGCACGGCGACCGAGCGCACTGCTGACCACACCGGCATGCACATCAACGTGGCCATTGCCTATGGTGGACGACACGAGTTGCGCGACGCCGTGCGCTCCCTGCTGGCTGAGGAGGCCGACAAGGGCACGAGCCTGCGCGAACTGTCGCAGACCGTCGACATGGACCAGATCTCCGAGCACCTCTACACCCGTGGCCAGCCCGACCCCGATCTCATCATTCGCACCTCCGGGGAGCAGCGACTCTCCGGGTTCCTCATGTGGCAGTCGGCACACTCGGAGTTCTACTTCTGCGAGGCCCTGTGGCCAGATTTCCGCAAGGTCGACTTCCTGCGTGCACTGCGCTCCTTCACGCAACGGGAGCGACGCTACGGACGCTGACCCCCAGCACTTTCGCCGATCCGTGGGTCGGCGTCAGCACTGACCATGTGGAAGATGACGTCAAGCGCGATAGTATTGAGCAATGTCTGAGTCTGAGAGCACTGTGTGGCTGACCCAAGAGGCATATGACAAGCTCCGCGAGGAGCTCGACTACCTCAAGGGCGAGGGCCGCACCACGATTGCCAACAAGATCGCCGAGGCACGCGCCGAGGGTGACCTGTCCGAGAATGGCGGATACCACGCCGCACGTGAGGAACAGGGCCAGGCCGAGGCGCGCATCCGCCAGCTGGAGCAGATGCTCCGGGAGGCCAAGGTGGGCGAGGCCCCGTCCACCACCGACGAGGTCGTCCCCGGTTCCAAGGTGACGGTGGCCTACTTCGGCGACGAGGACGACACCGAGACCTTCCTGCTGGGTTCGCGCGAGGTCATGGGTATCGACGACTCGGTGGACGTTTCCGTCTACTCCCCGCAGGCGCCTCTCGGTGGTGCCGTGGTGGGCCACCACACGGGCGAGACCGTCAGCTACAAGGCTCCCAATGGCAAGACGATCGAGGTGAAGATCCTCTCGGTGGAGGGATTCTCCTCCTGAGATTCCGACCTTGCGATGCCCTCCGACTGAGACGGGGAGCATCGGCCAGGGGGTCGTGAAAAATCAGTTGCAGTGGCCGTGGGGTTTCGTACTCCACGGCCGTCGGCGTCTCAACCGTGGCGTACGGCGATGTGCCCCACGAGTACGGAGAGATCCAGCCGCGCCGAGCCATTGCCGACCACGTACTCATCGGTGTCGCCGGGCTCGGGCCAGGACACGATGCCGTTGTGGCTGGTGGCGCGTACCGCAACATTGGCGTCCTCGGTGAGTTGAACGGTGAGATTGCCCGACTCGACGCGGATCTGGGAATGCCCGGTGTCGAAGCTTCCCCGAACGGTCGTGGACCCAGCCTGGACCAGACCGCTACGGATGTGGCGCACGTCAGCCAGCTGGGCAGCGCAGGCCGTGGTACGCAGGGTCCCCAACTCCTCGATTCCCTCGCTGCGCAGCGCACCACCGGACACCTCGACGTCGACTGCCAGCTGGGGGTTGACACGAATGACGATTTCCCGGCCCAGTCCCAAGTCCTTGAGGTCCTCGGTGGTACGCGGCATCTTGAGACGAAGCAGCCCCGACAGATCGGGGGCGAGATGCCCTTCGCAGATGATCTGGATCGTCGTTCCCCGTCGGCGCCGGGTGTGCTCTCCCTCAACCGTGACACTGGCAACCGAGGGGTCAGCGATGAGTCGGACACGTCGTCCGGTGGCCTGGATGCTCACCTGATCGGCAACTGGCGAGCTGGTGGACGTCTGTCGCGGTGCGTTTTCCCGGCTGGACCAGGCAGTGCCCTCGGAAGCGTCCGGTCCACCGGCCGAGGACACCTTGTGCCACATGTTCGTCAATCCCTGACGGGCCTCCGACGGCACCTTGGCCCACCCGTCTCCCAGAACCTGGCGGGCCGCTGACCACGCAGACCGAGCATCGAATGCACCGGCACCGGGAGCATCGGAACCGTCTTCACTCCCCGAATCAGAACTGCTGGGGTTCGGGTGCCCGGCCGAGCCCTCGTCGTGGACCGTCCTGTCGTGAGTGCTCCCGTCAGAGCCGTGCATGTGGTAATCCTGCCCAGCAGCGGCCCAGGAATCACGTTCCTCTTGACACGTCGTGGTACTGGAGCCGGGCGAGTCCTTGTCACCAGATTCTCCGGGGGCCTGCCTGACGTGTGCCTCGTCCCTTGTCACCTTGGCGCTGTGGCGACGAGATGGGTCGGATTCACGAGACTGCACATCGGGGGCTTCATCCCCCACGCTTGGCTTCTCAGCGCATGACTCTCCGGCACCCTGCTCGTCGGCAGCGGATCCCCCGACACGGGTCTCACCAGCACGAAGACCGCCGGTGTAGGAGGCTCCCGCGCCCTCGCCTGCCGACGCCGACCCGGTCTGGGCATGCCGAGCTGGACGTGACGTCGAATCCGCGGGGTCTGCATCAGCCGTGCTGAATCGGCACCCACATCGGCCACCCTCGTCCGAAGGCTCCGAGTCGTCGGGTCGCGATTGCCGTCCGCCCACCTGGGACGGCCGTACATCAGTACCGTTCGCCTCCGCCTCCTCGAGGAGCCGTTCTGCCTGGATTGCCGTGATGCGTCCAGCAGCCAGGTCGGCAAGGATCGCGGGAATGTCAGAGCTCATGACTCCAAATGTATGGCCCCGGGCAACTCTGCGCGGCATTCGGGGCGACGATGCCTCGACACCTGGGCCGATCACCACCGGGAGAGGCACCCATGAGACTCATGAGGTCGTGACGCCGTCAGCCCGGGCTTGAATCCCTCACGTGTCGAGTGCCGGTCGGTGGTTGTATGGATCATGCAGCGGTAGCGTTGTGCGTGACGCAATCCGCCGTCGCCCCACCTTCAGCCCGTACTCGGGCTCCACTTCCCGCGGAGGATCATGACTCCCAAACCACTCACGGAACTCATCAGCCCGGACTGGGCGGCTGCCTTGGAGCCAGTGGAGCCTCAGATTCACCGGATGGGGGATTTTCTGCGTCACGAGATGGCCGAGGGGCGCAGCTACCTTCCCGCCGGGGATGCCGTACTGCGTGCGTTCACCCTGCCCATGTCGCAGGTACGGGTTCTCATCGTCGGCCAGGATCCATACCCGACGGTGGGCCATCCAGTGGGGCTGAGTTTCTCGGTGGACCGCCATGTGCGCCCGCTCCCGCGCTCGTTGCAGAACATCTACACCGAGTTGTACGACGACCTGGGAATTGCACCGTGTGAGCACGGGGATCTGTCGGGATGGTTCAATCAGGGGGTCCTGCTACTCAACAGGTGCCTCACCGTGCAGCCTGGTCATCCGGCGTCGCATCGCGGCAAGGGGTGGGAGGACGTCACGGCCTGCGCCATCGACGCCCTCGCCCATCGCGGTGGCCCTCTGGTGGCGATCTTGTGGGGACGCGACGCGCAGTCCCTGGAGCCGATGCTCGGCGGCATCCCGATCGTGAAGTCCTCACATCCCTCCCCCATGTCGGCACGCTACGGATTTCTCGGTTCGCGACCGTTCAGTCGCACGAACGAGCTGCTGGAACGTCAGGGAGCGGACCCCATCGACTGGGATCTGTCGCATTTCTGACCGGACTCACCACCCCACCCCTTGGAGGGACCATGCCAGACATTTCCCGCACTGACCAGAGCAATGCTCTCCCGACCCGCCCCTTGCCCGGCCGTGACACTCCCGTCTTGGACATGCCGTTCTTCCATCGAGTGTTCGGGGACCGATTGGATCGTCATTTCGAGCAGGGCGAGACGATCTACTTGGCGATGGGGTGCTTCTGGGGAGCTGAAAAGCTGTTCTGGCAGGCTGACGGTGTGCTGCAGACTGCGGTGGGATTCATGGGAGGATCCACTCCCCACCCCACCTATCGCGAGGTGTGCACCGGGCAGACGGGGCATGCCGAGACCGTCCGGGTGAGTTACGACCCCGATAGCATCGCCATCGACGAGATCCTCCGACTGTTCTACGAGAACCATGATCCCACGCAGGGGATGCGTCAGGGTAACGATGTGGGGACCCAGTACCGTTCCGCGATCTGGTGCACCACCGCACAGCAATACCTCCGTGCCATCGCACTACGTGGGCAGTTCCAGAGTCAACTACTCCATGCGGGTCACGGCGCGATCACGACGACGATCGACATGCAGCTCGACCATGAGTTCCATCTGGCTGAGGCAGAGCACCAGCAGTACCTCGACGCCAATCCCAACGGGTACTGCCCGGTTCACGCCACTGGAGTCTGTCTGAGCGGGGACTGACTCACTGCTCTTGCGGATCGCGCGTCTGGACCACCCGTCCCGTCCGTGCCCACCCATCGCGTTCGTGAAACAGATGGGATCCGGCGTACCCCTTAGCGCCTCCGGCTGGAGCAGACCTTGCTGAAGACAGCAGCCCTTGCCAGCGACAATGCGCTGCATGACAGGTACAGACCCTGACGGGCCATACCAGTTGTCCTGGCATGGAGCGGGGCCAAGGACAGTTCGACCCGACGCCGGTGCCCGTCCCGCAGGCCATGACGTCGGACCAGATCAGTGAGTTCCGTGTCAACCAATGACGTTGATGAGAACGACGCACTCGGGGGTTTTGGAGCGGAACAGTTCCTTGGTCTTGTCGACGAGACCAGCCCATCCGGCTTCGAGGGCGTACTTCTCGTGGATGGCCTTCCTGACCTCGTCGAAGAGGGAGCCCTCGGAAAGGACACGTACTCGCCCCTCCAGCACAGGTTCCGTCTCCACGGGCCGTCCTCGTTTGTCGCACTCTCGCACGCTCACCACCCCGTCCGTGACGAAGCGGTCGCGCGCACCAGTGTCGTCGGGCAGCCAGAACCCAATACTGGTGTCGCTGACGCTCACCAGCCGTTCAACGCTGCTCTGTGCTTGGCCATAGGAGTCATAGGAGGTGACGAGGATCCACTCAGCGGTACGCAGGCTCACGGTCATTCCCCATGCTCAGGGCCGGGCCCACCAGCAGTGCCAGCATGCCCATCCGTACCCACGTCATCAGGAGAAGCGTGTCCGTCAGCGGTGGCTGGAGATGCAGCAGCACGATCTGCCAGCGACTGTTCCCCAGCAGAACCACCACGGCTGATGGCATTCTCCCGGATGGCAGCTTCGCGCTGATCTGCGGCCTCGCGCAGGGTGTCCCGACGAACATTGCGAGCAGTGCGCCCGGGAAGGCCGATGGCCAGGCCGAACAGCAGACCGACGCCCAGACCGAGACCAGCAGCAATCCAGATACGCGGCATGGGGTTGGAGAGGTTGTCAATGGTCTTGGCAGCGTTTGCGGCACCCATGATCTTGTTCATGTCCCAGGACAGCTTGAGCATGAAGTAGATACCAAAACCGGCAAGGGCGGCCCCGAGGATACCCAATGTCATACGTAGAGGTTTCACAGCTCGATCCTACGGCGTTGGCACCCAATGTGGAACAGAACCAGCAGTAATCTGGGGATCATGGCAACGATTCGACCAGCCACTCCCACAGACATGGGTTTTCTAGCCCACATGCTCCGCCTGATTGCCGGGGAGCCGGGACAACCGAGAACGCTGGAGGAATGTCGTGCCGATCCACGTATCGCCTGTTACGTGGATGGCTGGTCACCAGATCAGCTGGGTGTGATCTGCATGGACGCCGATGCCCGAATCGGAGCAGCATGGTTGCGACAGTTCACACCGTCCGACCAGTCGCGCGGCTTCGTCTCCCCCACCATCCCAGAATTGTCCCTGGCCCTCGTCCCCGAGTACCAAGGCAGGGGACGTGGGGCATACCTTCGAAACGCCTTCCTGGCCCTTGCACAACGACATGGTGTGAACTCCATCAGTGCAGCAGCACGAAGAGACGCTCCAGGGCTACAGAGATTCCTTGCCGAAGGTGGTTTCTCACCTGTTTCGGAAGGGAAAACGGACATCACCTATCTGCACGTCTGCCAATGAACGTCAGGCGCGACGGCTGATCTGGCACAATTTCCATTTGCTCGTCAGCTGTTCACATCGCGATGAACAGGGCATGGTGAAACCCAATGGAGCACTGCCGGGCATCACCCGCCTGGCCATACACGACAATCAGCAGAACCAGATCGCAGAATCACCCATGACTGGTGTCACCAAAACGGGGGCAGCGCTCGGTCACGCCATGGGGTACGCATCACTGTCTCAGTGGCAGTGAGAATCCCCACCGGGGCCACTCGACAAAAAGCATCCAGACATGTGTTTGTGGTTTTGTGGCTCTCAGCCATACAAGCTGAGAACCACAAACAATATATAAAGTCCGGCAGTGTCCTACTCTCCCACCAGATCCCTCTGGCAGTACCATCAGCGTGGTAAGGCTTAACGACCGGGTTCGGAATGGGACCGGGTGTTTCCCTTACGCTATAACCACCGAAACATCCACAGGGCACACACCCTGAACATGCCACACACCCAACACTCAGGGTGTCTTCCACACCACCTGTCTCGGGTGGTGGAAGGGAGCCACATAGTGGATACGAACACACAGAAAAACTGTTTCGATCAACAAGAAGTTGTTGTGTAACAAGCCCTCGACTTATTAGTACTGGTCAGCTCCACACCTTACAGTGCTTCCACATCCAGCCTATCAACCCGGTCGTCTACCGGAAGTCTTACCAGATTCATCTGCGGGAACCCTCATCTCGAAGCGTGCTTCCCGCTTAGATGCTTTCAGCGGTTATCACAACCCGACGTAGCCAACCAGCCATGCACTTGGCAGTACAACTGGCACACCAGAGGTCAGTCCGTCCCGGTCCTCTCGTACTAAGGACAGCTCTTCTCAAGATTCCTACGCGCGCAGCGGATAGGGACCGAACTGTCTCACGACGTTCTGAACCCAGCTCGCGTGCCGCTTTAATGGGCGAACAGCCCAACCCTTGGGACCGACTCCAGCCCCAGGATGCGACGAGCCGACATCGAGGTGCCAAACCATGCCGTCGCTGTGAGCGCTCGGGCAAGATCAGCCTGTTATCCCCGGGGTACCTTTTATCCGTTGAGTGACGGCACTTCCACAAGCCACCGTCAGATCACTAGTCCCGACTTTCGTCCCTGCTCGACATGTCTGTCTCACAGTCAAGCTCCCTTGTGCACTTACACTCGACACCTGATTACCAACCAGGATGAGGGAACCTTTGGGCGCCTCCGTTACCTTTTAGGAGGCGACCGCCCCAGTCAAACTACCCATCAGGCACTGTCCGTGAACCAGATCATGGCCCAACGTTAGATAACCAGAACGACCAGAGTGGTATTTCACCAACGACTCCACCACCACTAGCGTGACAGCTTCACAGTCTCCCACCTATCCTGCACAAGTCGAACCGATCACCAATACCAAACTATAGTGAAGGTCCCGGGGTCTTTCCGTCCTGCTGCGCGTAACGAGCATCTTTACTCGTAATGCAATTTCACCGAGTTCATGGTGGAGACAGTAGGGAAGTCGTTACTCCATTCGTGCAGGTCGGAACTTACCCGACAAGGAATTTCGCTACCTTAGGATGGTTATAGTTACCACCGCCGTTTACTGGGGCTTAAGTTCACCGCGTCGCCAAAGCTAACAGTTCCCCTTAACCTTCCAGCACCGGGCAGGAGTCAGTCCGTATACATCGTCTTACGACTTCGCACGGACCTGTGTTTTTGGTAAACAGTCGCTTCCCCCAATTCTCTGCGCCCCTCACCGCAACCACCAGCACGTGGCGGCAACAGCTCAGGTCCCCCTTCTTCCAAAGTTACGGGGGCATTTTGCCGAGTTCCTTCACCATGATTCTCTCGATCGCCTCGGTATACTCTACCAATCCACCAGTGTCGGTTTAGGGTACGGGCGGCTCACACCTCGCTCACGAAGCTTTTCTCGACAGCACAGGATCACTCGCTCACCACACAAACATGGCTCGCCATCATGCCTCAACACAACGCCTGACGGATTTACCTACCAGACAGTCCACACATTTAGCCCCGGACAACCATCGCCGGGGACGAGCTACCTCACTGTGTCCCTCCGCAGCTTGTCTACTACATGATCGGTTCACACACTCACGCCACAAGATCACCCCGAAGGGATCACCAGGACACTCGCACGCTTAGCATCACACACCTCGACACGGACGGTGCTACACCGGTACCAGAATATCAACTGGTCGTCCATCGACTACGCCTGTCGGCCTCGCCTTAGGTCCCGACTCACCCAGGGCAGATTAACTTGACCCTGGAACCCTTGGATATTCGGCGGACGGGTTTCCCACCCGTCATTCGCTACTCATGCCTGCATTCTCACTCGCATCCACTCCACAACCCATCACCAGGCTGCTTCACCACGAACACGACGCTCCCCTACCCAACTCAAAAAAAGTTGCCACAGCTTCGGCGGATAACTTGAGCCCCGCTACATTGTCGGCGCGGAATCACTTGACCAGTGAGCTATTACGCACTCTTTCAAGGATGGCTGCTTCCAAGCCAACCTCCTGGTTGTCTACGCAACTCCACATCCTTTTCCACTTAGCTATCACTTAGGGGCCTTAGCTGATGATCTGGGCTGTTTCCCTCTCGACGACGAAGCTTATCCCCCGCCGTCTCACTGCTGCGCTCCACGTGCCGGCATTCGGAGTTTGGCTGGTTTCGGTAAGCTGATAGGCCCCCTAGACCATCCAGTGCTCTACCTCCGACACGAACCACACAACGCTGCACCTAAATGCATTTCGGGGAGAACCAGCTATCACGGTGTTTGATTGGCCTTTCACCCCTATCCACAGCTCATCCCCTCCATTTTCAACTGAAGTGGGTTCGGACCTCCACGACGTCTTACCGACGCTTCATCCTGGCCATGGATAGATCACACCGCTTCGGGTCTAGAGCATGCGACTGACGCCCTTATCGGACTCGCTTTCGCTACGACTACCCCACACAGGTTAACCTCGCCACATACCACTAACTCGCAGGCTCATTTTTCAATAGGCACGCCGTCACCCCACAAGGCTCCGACGGCTTGTATGCGACCGGTTTCAGGTACTATTTCACTCCCCTCCCGGGGTACTTTTCACCATTCCCTCACGGTACTGATACACTATCGGTCACCAAGAAGTATTTAGGCTTAACGGGTGGTCCCGCCAGATTCACGCGACATTCCACGAGTACCGCGCTACTTGGGGCAACCTGAAACCACACATGACACTCACGTCTACGGGACTCTCACCCACTACGGTCCGCCTTCCCAGACGATTCAACTTCACACCACATGCAAGCCGATCCCACGGCAGCAGGATCACACAGGCCCCCACAACCCCGCACATGCAACGCCTGCCGGCTTGAACACACACACGGTTTGGCCACATCCGCTTTCGCTCGCCACTACTCACGGAATCACAATTGTTTTCTCTTCCTACGGGTACTGAGATGTTTCACTTCCCCGCGTTACCTCCCACACCCCTATACATTCAGGGCAGGGTCACCGGACATGACTCCGGACATTCAAGGTTTCCCCATTCGGACATCCCCGGATCACAGCTCGTTTACCAACTCCCCAGGGCTTATCGCAGGTTACAACGTCCTTCATCGGCTCTTGGTGCCAAGGCATCCACCGATCGCACTTAGTAGCTTGTCACACAACAAACAACAAAATCACAAAACAAAAATGCTCGCATCCACTATGCAGTTCTCAACCACCACACGAGACACCCACCACACACCAACGCATGCAGCCACGGCGTTCGCACATCCAGGAAACCACACCAGCCGGCGTGATACCCCAGAACCCCAACAACGTGCCCCACCACAAACGGTGACCACAGCCAACATTCCACAACAAGAACACACAACAGTGCGCCACTTGCTCCTTAGAAAGGAGGTGATCCAGCCGCACCTTCCGGTACGGCTACCTTGTTACGACTTAGTCCTAATCACCAGTCCCACCTTCGACAGCTCCCCCACAAAAAGTGTTAGGCCACCGGCTTCGAGTGTTACCGACTTTCATGACTTGACGGGCGGTGTGTACAAGCCCCGGGAACGTATTCACCGCAGCGTTGCTGATCTGCGATTACTAGCGACTCCGACTTCATGAGGTCGAGTTGCAGACCCCAATCCGAACTGAGACCGGCTTTTTGAGATTCGCTCCACCTTACGATGTCGCAACTCACTGTACCGGCCATTGTAGCATGCGTGAAGCCCTGGACATAAGGGGCATGATGACTTGACGTCATCCCCACCTTCCTCCGAGTTGACCCCGGCGGTCTCCACTGAGTCCCCAACCGAATTGCTGGCAACAGTGGACGAGGGTTGCGCTCGTTGCGGGACTTAACCCAACATCTCACGACACGAGCTGACGACAGCCATGCACCACCTGTGAACCGACCCCAAAAGAGGCACAACCATCTCTGGAAGCTCCCGATCCATGTCAAACCCAGGTAAGGTTCTTCGCGTTGCATCGAATTAATCCGCATGCTCCGCCGCTTGTGCGGGGCCCCGTCAATTCCTTTGAGTTTTAGCCTTGCGGCCGTACTCCCCAGGCGGGGTACTTAATGCGTTAGCTACGGCACAGAATCCGTGGAATGGACCCCACACCTAGTACCCACCGTTTACAGCGTGGACTACCAGGGTATCTAAGCCTGTTCGCTCCCCACGCTTTCGCTCCTCAGCGTCAGGAAAGGTCCAGAGAACCGCCTTCGCCACTGGTGTTCCTCCTGATATCTGCGCATTCCACCGCTCCACCAGGAATTCCATTCTCCCCTACCTTCCTCAAGTCAACCCGTATCGAAAGCACGCTCAACGTTAAGCATCAAGTTTCCACTTCCGACGCGATCAACCGCCTACGAGCCCTTTACGCCCAATAAATCCGGACAACGCTCGCACCCTACGTATCACCGCGGCTGCTGGCACGTAGTTAGCCGGTGCTTCTTCTGCAGGTACCGTCACAAAAAGCTTCGTCCCTGCTGAAAGCGGTTTACAACCCGAAGGCCGTCATCCCGCACGCGGCGTTGCTGCATCAGGCTTGCGCCCATTGTGCAATATTCCCCACTGCTGCCTCCCGTAGGAGTCTGGGCCGTATCTCAGTCCCAATGTGGCCGGTCACCCTCTCAGGCCGGCTACCCGTCGCCGCCTTGGTAGGCCACTACCCCACCAACAAGCTGATAGGCCGCGAGTCCATCCACAACCGCCGGAGCTTTCCAACCCCCACCATGCAGCAGGAGCACATATCCAGTATTAGCACCAGTTTCCTAGCGTTATCCCAAAGTTGTGGGCAGGTTACTCACGTGTTACTCACCCGTTCGCCACTCGTGTACCCCCGAAAGGGCCTTACCGTACGACTTGCATGTGTTAAGCACGCCGCCAGCGTTCGTCCTGAGCCAGGATCAAACTCTCCAATGAAAAAATATCACCAACCCCACACCCAAAAGGCACAGGGCAACGGTGTCAACATGAAGAATCCAAAACACTAACCCAAACAAACAACCAACGAAAAACGTCAATCCGTCCATTTGAATCAATCAAAGGAATCATAATTAAAACGACACACAAAAGTGCATCTATTGACTATGAAAGACACGCTGTTGAGTTCTCAAGCATCACACGCGACCCGCGGAACCGTCTCCCGACAACCCCTTGGGGCACCCGATCAAGTCTACCAGACCGAAACCCGAATGTCAAACCCGGATCCCAGCCCCGGACAACCACACGACCATCCAGACCGGCAAACCGCCTCACGGCGACTCGACCAAGCTTACCAGATCAGATCACCGAAATCAACCCCGGCTCACATCACCAGCCACCACACCAAACAACCCAGAAACCAATCCAGACCACTCGACGCAGCCAGCCACCCTCAGGCAGCCCACCTGACTCTACCCATCAACAATCCCCAAGTCAAACCCGGACCTAAGCGGCTACACACTGCAGACACACCATATCCATGGCCAACCCAAAGAAGAAAGGCAAAACCACACCCCCACAAAACCACCCAGAAACCCGGACAACCCCGCAAGGACTCGGAAAACAATACACACCTCTCGAGGAAAAACAAAATCGTCTTGATGCGCGCAGATGTTGAGCGTCGAACATGCGGCTCAGCCTTGGTGGCATGGTGTGCCCCACCACCTGTGGGGTTGCTGGCACCATGACACGAGTCATCGCGATCGCCTTCGGTACACCCCACCATGTGTGGGGCAGCTGCCGACGCGTCAACCCTGAGATGGTCGAGAGTGGTGGGCCCCACCTTCTGTGAAGCTCTCTGATTCCCGTGAAGCTCTCTGATTCCCGTGTCGATGTTGACGCCCTGCACCGGGTGGGCCCCACCTCCTGTGGAACTCTCCCCATCGGGTACGTGACTGGATCGGCAGCGCTCACATGCTCACCACCTGTCCTGCCTGCCAGCTGGTGTGACCCACGCTGTCCCCAGGCGGAAGCCAGAAACCCCTTGCACGTGAATTCACACCGATGGTGTGCCGGCACCGTCCTGCCTGCCACACTCCCACCTCACCGGTTCGTACACTTTCCCTGTGCCGTACCGTTCTCACCGCCGTTGTGCTGCCAGCATCGTCACCGTTGCCCTGTGCACAGCCATCGCAACCGGGTGCAGCTCCCAATCCGCCGCGCCCGACCCAGAACGTATCGAGATGACGCCAGTGAGCACCATTGACCCAGGAGCCTCACCCCTGCGCCCCGGCAACGCCACGCGCATCGTGGCCGATCTGATCCAGGCGTCGGGGGCTGCCCCGGTGACGAAGATCGACATCACCAAGACCCAGGTGAGTCTCACGGTCAATGGCCCGGATGGTCTGCTCACCTGGACGTGGTCACGGGGAATCGTCTCCACCAGCGACACCCAGAGCACCCAGGTGTCATCGACGCCATTCGACCCCACACAGTTCGCCCTGGACAAGGTCCCGAGCATCCTGGCGACCGCTGCCCGACTCGCCGGTTCCGAGTCCAACCAGAGCTTGCAGATCGTCGAGTACAACGCCGGCACCGTCCTCATGACTGTCACCACGAGACCCGAGACGCGCCCGGTGTTCTTCCGAGCAGACGGTTCGGTCATCAATGTGCTCGACTTCACGACTGCCCAGGGCATGGCCGAAGGCCTCAAGGATGCCGTCGGCGCCTCCCCCCTGGTGAGATCGATCACCTTTGATCCTGCGCACGGAATCGTCGTTGACGCGCCTGAGCAGAACTCCACCGCATCGCAGAACGGCCAGGACCTCGTCATCCGCCGAACCCGGTCGGCAAAACTCCCCGTCTGGTCGGTACCGCGCCAGGACGACTCCCCTGCAGACCTGTTCAGTCCCACGGACGTCGACCCAGCCGTCCTGGCTGCCTTGGTGGACGCGAACTCCAAGGACCCGAAGAACTCCGACGTTCCCAAACTCACCATTGACATGAGTCACGGAACGTCACTGCCCACCATCACCGTGGACACCGGCGACGCCCACACCGTGCACGACCTGCAGGGACGTGACATCACCAATGAGGTCACGTGACCCTCACCCCGCCGCCACCATCTTGAGTGCAGTGGTTGAATGGAGAGGTGATCGTCACCGCCGTGGGAATGCCAGGTAGCGGGGTGATCCATACCTTCTCGGTCGGTCACGGCGTCAATCCACACGAGGTTCTGTGGTCTCAGGGGTACGTCATCCGTGACTACCTGTCTGCCGAGCTCGTCGACGACGACATCTGCGTCACCGTGCACATCTCCAAACGGCACCGGCACACGAAGATACCGTTCGTCCGCCGTGGGGTGCCGGACCTCACCACCGATCGACACGCGGGTGAGACCGTCCACCCCTACCAGCGAGTCTCGGCATGCGCCGTGGTTCGCTCCGGCCGGGGCATGTTGGGCACCGAGTGCTCCGAGGAGACGTCCGTGCCCGGTCTGTGGACCCTGCCTGGAGGCGGGATCGAGCCCGGGGAGTCCCCAGCCCAGGCCGTCCTGCGAGAAGTCATGGAGGAGTCCGCACAACACGTGCGTCTCAATCGGATACTGGAGTTGCAGTCCGACCACTGGATTGGCCGCGCCCCATCGGGCAAGCTGGAGGATTTCCACGCCCTGCGGATCATCTACAGCGCCACTGCGCCAGATCCCACTGACCCCATAGTTCTGGACGTCGGTGGGACGACCCGGCTCGCGCGATGGGTTCCGCTGCCGCAATGGCGGCGACTCTCCTGGGGATCGGCAACACGCAGCTGCCTGGAACGGCACCTGGGTGACGTCCCCAGCCAGTGATCCGAGTCCGTACCACCGCAGACATGACGATGGCCCCACAATGGGGGCCATCAATCGTCGACCTCACCGGGTGCGCGTCACATGCAGACGCCGTCACCCGTCATTCCCGGAAGTAGCTGAGGATTCGCAGGATCTCCGTGTAGAGCCAGACCATCGTCACCGCGATACCGAATGCCGCCCGCCACGACTCGGAGGTTGGCGCATGGTTGTCGATACCGACGCGTACCGAGTCGAAGTCCATGATGAGACTGGATGCTGCCAGCACGACCCCCACGATCGAGGCGATGATCGCTATGCCACTGACCGCGCCACCGGAGTCACGGATGCCAAGGTTGATCCCGCACAGCGCGAGAATGAGGTTGAGCAGCATGGCACCGGCAAACCCGAACGTTGCGATCGTGACGATCCTGCGGAACCGACTGGTGACGCGGAACCCGGTGAATTTGTACACGGCCAAGGTGACTCCGGCCGCGGCAAAAGTACCCAACGCCGCCTGAACGACGATTCCGGGATACATGGCCTCGAAAACTGCCGAGAAGGCACCGATGAACACGCCCTCGACGAGGGCATAGGCCATGACCCCACCCGCCGGCACGCGTCTGCGGGCACTCACGATGAGCACTGTGACGAAACTCACCAAGCTGGTGACAACCGTGATCGTCCCAGCAGTCGCAAGGTTCGTCCCGACGAAGGAGAAGGTGAGGGCTGCTGCAGCTGCGAGGACGAGCAGGACGACGCCCGTCTTGGCAATGACATCATCCAAGGTCATGGTCGCCTGACGCGGCTGATCCACGCCCCCCGGCTGCCCCATGGCAGCAGCGCCGACCATTCCCTGGCCCTGCAGGTACGGCTGTGACGTGCCCCACTCACCGGCCGGTGAGCCATGGTTGGCGGACTGCTGGGGGTGGCGAGGCTGAAAAACATCTGCTCGCCCGAAAACGGGATTGCCCATTGGCCTTCCTTTGCAGAAACTTCGGTTGGCTCAATCGTAGACAACGCCACGGAAGATCCCAACCAGTCTCGCTGTGCCCTCGGCGGGATTCGAACCCGCACTGGAGCGGGTTTAAGCCGCCTGCCTCTGCCGTTGGGCTACGAGGGCCTCCCGGTGGGTGCCATCAGGCAACGATATCTGAAGCTCGTGGGAATCGTCACCGACGCAACAGATCCAGGGCGATTCCGTCAAGGATGTCGGCCTCGCTGACGACGAGTTGGGGGCAGCTGAGCCGGCCGACCAGTTCGTCGATGATGAGGGCCCCTGCGCAGATGACCTCGGCACGGCGACGTTTGAGCGGCCCCATGGTCTCCGCCTCGTCGACGGTTGCGCAGAGCAGTCGTTCGGCGAGCGCGTGCACGTCCGCTGCGTCCAGTACGGATCGGTGCACCGCAGCTCTGTCGTACTCCCGCAGCCCCTGATTGATCGCCGAGAGACTCGTCACCGTCCCGGCAACTCCGATCGCGGTGCGGGCCTCGGCCACGTCCACCGCACAGTTGTCCAGCAGACCAGCGACGAGAGCCCGTGCCTGATCCTTCTGTTCTGCAGTGGGTGGGTCGTCATGCAGGAAACGCTCCCGCAGTCGCACCGACCCCACGTCGAGGCTCACCGAGGAGATGATCGACCCGTCGAGCCTGCCCAGCACGAGCTCGGTCGAGCCACCGCCACAGTCGACGACGAGGATGGGATCAGCAGGGCACGACACCCCGGAAACAGCCCCGGAGAAGGACAGACGCGCCTCCTCCAGACCAGGGATCACTTCTGGTACGACACCGAGACGCTGCCGTACCCCGGCTTCGAACTCGTCACGGTTGGAGACGTCGCGGGCAGCGGAAGTGGCGACGAAACGGATCGTGTCACACCCGGATGCCTCGATGAGGTGACGGTACTTCTCGCAGGCATCGAAGGTGCGCTGCAAGGCATCGGGGTGAAACGCCCCAGTGGCGTCAACTCCCTGCCCCAGTCGGGCCAGTTCGAGCTTGCGGGCATGCTCGACGAGACCTCCCTGCTCATCGAGTGAGGCAATGAGCAGGCGGATGGAATTGGTTCCGCAGTCGATGGCCGCAACTGGTGGGGTTGAGGTGCTCATGAGGCCTCCGACTCGTGGTGCTCTGATGGATTTGCGGGTGGGGTGGCCAGGTTCCGGGACGACCCGGGATCGTGTGGCACAGGTGGCTCAGGACGGTGACGGGGCTCTGAGCTGCCGGGGCGCCCGGAGTCATCAGAATGTTCGGAGTCATCGGAATCATCGGGGTTTTGGGGGATGGCTGGACGCTCTGGGGCCACGTGCTCCGGATGACACGGATTGGTCCAGAACTCTCCCAGTTCGGCGACGACCTCGTCGCCCAGAGGATTGACGCCGGGGCCGCTGGCCAGGGCCTGGGCCGCCAGGGCGTGCAGGCACTTGACTCGGGTGGGCATGCCGCCAGCAGAGATCCCCTCGATCTGTGCAACCGGCCCCGTACCCTGCTCCGCGGCGATCTGTGTCCGATCCGCCAGATACCGCTCATGAGCCGCCTGGTAGGCCTCGGCAAGTTCGGGGTCCCCGGCCAGCCGTTCGGTCATCTGCGCCATGAGTCCAGAGGCCTCCAATCTACCGATGAGCGAAGCTGCACGTGGACAGGTGAGGTAGTAGGTCGTCGGGAAGGGACTGCCATTGGGCAGTCTCGGCTCGGTGGCGATCACCCCGGGGCGTCCGCACGGACAGCGCCAGGCGACACCGGCCACGGCACGCGGCTCGCGTCCCAACTGGTCGCGCACGGTGGCGACGTCGGCAGGTGTGAAGGGTTGGAGATCCATGGGTGTTCATGTCCTTCGGTTCGGCATGGTGCTTGTGGGAGATGGCTGGCCACTGGGCTGCAGACAGGATCGACAGCCACACGCGGTCATCGGGGGCCAGATGACGCATGTGGTGCGGGTTGTGCAGTTGAGCTCGCTGCCGCCGAACCACGATTTCCCGGCAGCGGGGTGGACGATGCCTTGGGGACTGCCCCTTCATCCTTCTTCGCCTTGGGCGGACGGTCAACCGTGGTGACGGACTGCGACAAGGACTTCCACCACACCGTCGGAGTGGGTTTGGGGCGGTTGGCAGACAGACCGGCAACCTGGTCCGAGATGCCAATGACCTCACCGTCGTCCCCGATGACTCGATAACCCACCTCGCCAGGTTTCACCCACCCCAGCCGGGAACGGGCCTGGGTACGCACGAAATCCTGATCCTTCCACCGCTGGGTCTCATCGTTGAGGGCCGCGATGGAGGACTTGGTGTCCGTCTCCTGCTGCTGCAACTCCTGCAGACGCCTTCGCTGGTCGAAGTACACATTGAGGCTGGGGGCAACCATGAGGACGATGAGAAAGATCACCGCACCAAAAATCATCGCCCGGGCGGCAAGGGACAGGCCGGTGTCTGGCACGGACTGTTCCTCCAGACCGTTCTGCTCCTGCCGTGGCTCCTTGGTACGCACGGTGCGTCCCCCCGCGTCCTGACGGCGTCTGGTACCAGAACGCCGGTCCGCTCCCGAGCCGGGGGCGGACGTACCGCGACGGCGTTGGCCACCACGACCTGGGGTGGCGGGTCTACGTGAGTTCGTCATCATTCCCATCTTCGTGCACCAGCCAGCAGAATTCGAGCAGGCTCACCTGGGACGGGCTGTGCCACAGGTATGGCCATCACGATGGGACACGCAGCACATGGCACCCAAGTTGGCAGCGCCTCCCAAAGCTTCGGCCCGGCTCCTCACGGGGCCGGGCCGAAGGTCAGTTGCTCACAAGCATTGCGTCACCGCTCAGCCCTGGAAGCGGGGGAAGGCGGAACGACCGGCGTAGACGGCCTGATCGTCGAGCTCCTCCTCGATGCGCAGCAGCTGGTTGTACTTGGCGACGCGCTCGCCACGGGCCGGGGCTCCAGACTTGATCTGGCCGGTGCTCAGGGCGACGGCGAGATCGGCGATGGTGGTGTCCTCGGTCTCACCGGAACGGTGCGACATCATGCAACGGTAACCGTTGCGGTGGGCCAGCTCGACGGCGTCGATGGTCTCCGAGAGCGAACCGATCTGGTTGACCTTGACCAGCAGGGCGTTTGCGGCGTTGGTCTCGATGCCCTTGGCCAGGCGCTGCGGGTTGGTGACGAACAGGTCGTCGCCGACGATCTGCACCTTGTCGCCGACCTTCTCGTTGAAGGCGGTCCAGGACTCCCAGTCCTCCTGGTCGAAGGGGTCCTCGATGGAGACCAGCGGGTACTTGGCAACGAGCTGCTCGTAGTACTCGACCATCTCGGCGCTCGACTTGGCCGAGCCCTCGAAGTTGTACTTGCCGTCGGCGTAGAACTCGGAGGCGGCGACGTCCAAGGCCAGGGCGACGTCCTTGCCGGGCTCGTAGCCAGCAGCCTTGATGGCCTCGCAGATGAGGTCGAGGGCAGCGGCATTGCTGGGCAGGTTCGGGGCGAAGCCGCCCTCGTCACCCAGACCGGTGGCCAGGCCCTTGTCCTTGAGGACCTTCTTGAGTGCGTGGTAGACGGCAGCGCCCATGCGGTAGGCCTCACGGAAGGAGTCCGCACCGATCGGGGCGATCATGAACTCCTGGATGTCGACGTCGGAGTCGGCGTGGGCTCCACCGTTGAGGATGTTCATCATGGGAACGGGCAGGACGTGGGCGTTCGGTCCACCCAGGTACTGGTAGAGGGGCAGCTCGGCCGAGTCGGCGGCGGCACGGGCGACGGCCAGGGACACGCCGAGGATGGCGTTGGCACCGAGCTTGCCCTTGTTGTCGGTTCCGTCGAGCTCGATCATCACCGAATCGATGATGCGCTGCTCGGAGGCGTCGTATCCGATGACCTCTTCGGCCAGAGTCTCCTTGACGTTCTCAACAGCCTTGAGAACACCCTTGCCGCTGTAGCGATCCTTGTCGCCGTCGCGAAGCTCAACGGCCTCGAAGTCGCCGGTGGAGGCACCGGACGGAACGGCGGCACGGGCCTCGGTCGCGTCGTCGAGAATGATCTCGACCTCGACAGTGGGGTTGCCGCGCGAGTCGAGGATCTCACGTGCATCGATGAATTCGATGGTTGCCATGGACCAACCTTTCAGAGAGGATCTTTCGTCCAGCCCCCAGACTATCGGAGCTGTTCAAGGCGCGCAGCAGCACCGTCGACGAACATGACGCCGGGCAGGCATCGGATCGCCCGTCCCGTGCCGACAGCCATGTCTGGTCAGCGCCGCGCGCGAATGGCATCCTGCTCACTCGGCGGCAGCGATGCGCCCCTCCAGACGACGAAGGGCCTCACGAGTGGCCTGGTCGGCGTCGACGCCGCTGGCCTGGGCCCGGGCGACGAGGATGAGGATCTGCTCGCCGACCTCGGTGCCGATCGGCTCGTCGGGAAGGTCCACCGGAACCTGATGACTGCGTGCCCGTGAAACGACTTTCGTGGCACGGGCAATGCTGGAGAGCGATTGTGCAATACCGTCGAGACTGGAGGTGCGGCCCTTCTCCGCAGCCTTGCGCTGCTCCCAGGTGACGTCCATGTCGTCTGGGACCTGTTCCTCGGCAAAGACGTGCGGATGCCGTCGCACCAGTTTCGTGACGATTCCGCCGATCACCTCGGAAATGCCGAAACGGCCCTGCTCGGCACCGATCTGGCTGTGAAAGACCACCTGCAGCAGCAGGTCACCCAGTTCCTCGACGACGTCGTCGTCGCTGCCAGTCTCCAGGGCATCAACGAGTTCCCCGGTCTCCTCGATGAGGTAGGTGACCAGGCTGCGATGGGTCTGGGAGGCATCCCACGGACAGTCATGGCGAGTACGGGCCATGACCGCCACGAGCTCGTCGAAGCTGTCCTGGGGCCGCTCGGTCACTGTTGCGATCCGGACCAAGGCTCCGACAGGGATGAGACTCCGCCGGCAACGACGTTCTGGGGATCCCATCGGCCCAGCCGGGGGTTGAGGTCGACGTCGACGTCGTGGATCTCCTTGAGCGTCTTGTCCTGGCCGTCATTCGTGGCGATGTGGACGAGTTTGCTCACCGAATCCGAGAGGACCCGACACTTGGGATCCTTGATGAGCACGTCCATCCGGTTCATCTCACCAATCTTGGTGAGCTCGTCGTGGGAAACCGATCGGTTGGTGCGCTTGAGTATCTCATCGGCAACAGCCCCCTGCGCCAAGGCGGTCGCCACCACCTGGTTGGCCGGCATGTTGGGGTTCTGAACATACTTCGCACAGTCCTTGGTGGTCTGATCGACCGTCTTCATCGACACGACGCTGTCACCTGCCCGGATTCCGTCGGAGGGACGATTGCTGCAGCCGGTGAGGGCCAGCGCGGCAATGGCAACACCGGCGACGGCTCGCAGCGGGACGGAACGAGACGAGATCATTGGCTCTCCCCTGAGTGGACGCCGCAACAGCGGCACTACGTGCGATCACCGTCGATACTACGTCCCCTGGGCGCTTCGCGGCCAACCTTGGGTAATCTGGCGGGAGCGCACTGAACAGCCGGGACCACCGCCGCAACAGCCTGGCTGCGAGCGCTGCGGGACGATTCGCAGGCGGCCGCCCAGTCCGCTCCTTGTGCGATGGTCACCATCCCGAGCTCGGCGTGGGCAACGCCCCCGCACCGAGCTGCGAAGGATCGCGCAGCAACGTGGACGTCGGGGTGAGGAACCGGGGCGAGTGGGCGTCAGCCTTGCCGTGGAGCGATGACCGAGGTGATGACGCTCGATGCCCAGTCGAGCAGTTCATGCCCTTGGAGCATGCGTCCTCCGATCCGCTCCGTCCTGGGTTTGGGCACCAGGATGATCCCGGCCGTCTGCTTGACGACGGATCCGGGGTACAGCCGCTTCAACCGCATGACGCGCGACTCGGGGAGCTGCACCGGGGAGAATCGGATGTTGTTGCCGGCCGGCACGACGTCCCGAACACCGGCAGCTCGACACAGCAGTCGAAACCGTGCCACCCCCAGCAGGTTCTGCACCGGTTCGGGGAGGGGGCCGTAGCGGTCCTGCAGTTCCTCGGCAATCGCGTCGATCTCGGCGTCGTCACGTACCTGGGCGAGTCGTTTGTACATTTCCAGACGCAACCGCTCGGTCTCCACGTAGTCGGCCGGCAGACTGGCATCCACCGGCAACTCGATGCGCATCTCGGGTTCCTCGTCGGCATCCTTCTCCCCACGAAACTCCGAGACCGCATCGCCCACCAGGCGAATGTAGAGGTCGAAACCGACATCGGCGATGTGGCCGGACTGCTCGCCACCCAACAGGTTGCCGGCCCCACGAATCTCCAGGTCCTTCATGGCGATCGCCATGCCGGCACCCAGATCGGTGTGCGCCGCCATCGTCGCCAGCCGGTCGTGGGCCATCTGGGAGATGGGTTTGTCTGCCGGGTACAGGAAGTACGCGTACCCGCGCTCCCGGGAGCGGCCCACCCTGCCACGCAGCTGGTGCAGCTGGGAGAGCCCCATGAGGTCGGCACGGTCGATGAGCAGGGTGTTGGCGGTGGAGATGTCGATGCCGGACTCGACGATCGTCGTGCACACCAGGACGTCGGCGCGACGCTCCCAGAAATCCACCATGATCTGCTCGAGCTGTTTCTCGGGCATCTGGCCGTGGGCGGTGAGCACCCGGGCCTCGGGAACGAGTTCGCGGATCTTCTTGGCCGTCTTCTCGATGGACTGCACCCGATTGTGGATGAAGAACACCTGCCCCTCGCGGGCGAGCTCACGCCGGATGGCGGCGACGACCTGGCCCTCGTCGTAGGGGCCGGCAAAGGTGAGCACCGGATGGCGTTCCTCCGGCGGGGTGGTGATGGTACTCATCTCACGAATACCCGTCACCGCCATCTCCAAGGTGCGAGGGATCGGGGTGGCACTCATCGCGAGCACGTCGACATTGACTCGTAGCTGCTTGAGAGCCTCCTTGTGCTCGACACCGAAGCGCTGCTCCTCGTCGATGATGACCAGTCCCAGGTCGTTGAACTTCACCTGACTGCTCAACAGTCGGTGGGTGCCGACGACGACGTCCACCGTGCCGCGTTCGATGCCCTCCCGCACTGCTTTTGCCTCGGCATCGGTCTGGAACCTCGACAATGCCGCGACATTGACCGGGAAGCCGGCGTAGCGTTCGGTGAAGGTCTGCAGATGCTGTTGGACGAGCAGGGTGGTGGGCACGAGCACGGCGACCTGTTTGCCATCCTGGACGGCCTTGAAGGCAGCTCGCACCGCGATCTCGGTCTTGCCGTAACCGACGTCGCCACACACCAGACGATCCATCGGCACCACTTGTTCCATGTCTGCCTTGACGTCGGCGATGGTGGTGAGCTGGTCCGGCGTCTCGACGTAGGCGAAGGCATCCTCCAATTCCCGTTGCCAGGTGGTGTCGGGGCCGAAGGCATGGCCCTTGGTGGCCTGGCGGGCGGCGTAGAGCTTGATGAGTTCGGCGGCGATCTTGCGCACCGCCTTCTTGGCACGGCTCTTGCGTTTCTTCCAGTCCGCGCCGCCCATCTTGTCCAGACTCGGGGCATCGCCACCGACGTAGCGGGAGATCTGGTCCAGGGAGTCCATGGGCACGAAGAGCCGGTCACCGGGTTGGCCACGCCGGGCAGGGGCGTACTCGATGACGAGGTACTCGCGGGTGGCTCCGGCCACCGTACGCTGGATCATCTCGACGTAGCGGCCAACCCCGTGCCGTTCGTGCACGACGAGGTCGCCAGCCTTGAGTTCCATGGGCTGGATCTGGTTGCGACGCCGTCGGGGCATCCGTCGGGCGGACGGATTGTCCTGGTCCGGGCTCTCGACGAGATCGCCGGTGGAGTGGACGACCAGGTGCAACCGTTGGCTGGCGAAACCACGACGCTGGTGCATTCGTACAATCTGGACGGTGGGTTCGGTGGTGGTGGCATCGACGTCGTCGACGATGGACGCCCGGATCCCGTGCTCGGTGAGCAGCTCGTGCATACGGCGGGCCGTCCCCTCACCCTCAGCGGTGAGTACGACCATCCAGTCATCGGTCAGTCGGGCGGACAGGTGCTGCACGGCAGCCTCGACGTCACCTCGCCAGGGTTCGACCTCGACGAGTTGGGGATTGACGGTCTGCGGTGCACTGGTCCAGTCGTCCTGCGGCTCGGTGAGTTCGTCGGTGGCGGCGGTGCCATCGGCAGTGGTCATGTCCAGGGAGAACGAGGACATGGACCACCACGACATGCCGCGTTCCAGCGCCCGGCGCCGCACCTCGGCCAGGCTGCGGTAGCCCCCGGAGGCCAGGTCGATCGGGGCATTCCCGCCGCCAGCTGCCGCCGCCCAACCGGCGTTGAGGAACTCCTCGGAGGTACGCACCAGATCGGCCGCTCGCGATCGCACCAGTTCTGGATCGGACAGGATGACGGTGGCCGTGTCCGGGAACACGTCGACGAGCAGCTCGGTGTCGTCGACGAGCGCGGGGATGAGGGCCTCCATGCCCTCCACGGCCTGCCCCTGGCCGATCTTCTCCAGCATGTCGGAGAGCTCGGGATGATCGGGAAGCAGCTGTCGGGCCCGGGCGCGCACCGCGTCATCGAGGATGAGTTCACGGCATGGCGAGCACAGCACGACCTCGTGGGTCTCGTCGGTGGAGCGTTGGTCGGCAACTTCGAAGGAGCGGATCTCCTCGATCTCGTCACCGAAGAAATCGATGCGCACCGGGTGGTCCAGGACGGGCGGGAAGACGTCGACGATCCCGCCACGTACCGCGAACTCGCCGCGGCGTTCCACCATGTCGACCCGGGAGTAGGCAGCTGCAACCAGCTGGGTTGCAAGGTCGCTGAGGTCATGGTTGTCGCCCACTCGCAGTTCCACCGGCGTGATGCCGCCCAACCCGGCAACCTGGGGTTGCAGCAGGGCACGCACCGGAGCCACCACCACGGAGGGTGCTGGGGCAGCTGCATTGCCCACGAGGCGACGGAGCACGGCCATGCGCCGCCCCACGGTGTCGGTACGTGGGCTCAGACGTTCGTGCGGCAGGGTCTCCCAGGACGGGTAGTAGGCCACCTCGTCGGGGCCGAGCCACGACTCCAGGGTGGTGGTGGTCTCCTCGGCCTCCCGGAAGGTGCTCGTCACCAGCAGGATGGGGAGTCGTTCGGTGCCGGCGAACTGTCTGGTGAGGGTGGCCGCCACTGCTGGACGAGCGGGCGGGGTCACTGTGAGATCAAGAGTGGGGACACGCCCAGCCAAGGCGTCGGTGCTGGCACGTGCCAGCACGGGTTCCTGGGACAGCAGAGTGATCAAACCATCAGAACTCACCGGGTCAGTGTATGTGCCAGGGCAGCCTTGTGGGGACCAGTGGCTGGGAGGACGGGGGAAGCTGATGGAGCGCGTTCACCCCCCGCTGCCACAGCGACAATTCTCATGCTCGGTCAGGAGCCTCGCAGCGCCATCAGTGCGACGCAGCTGTCGAATCAGCGAAGGACCTTGTCGGAAGGGGGTTTGACCAGCTGGAACCGAGAAGATGATTCAGGTGTTGTAGCGGTTCTGGGCCGCCGCGAGGCCATCGGTCATGATCATCTCGACGGCGTCTGCTGCCAGGGTCACCTGAAGATCCAGATCATTCTGATCGCGGGCAGGGAAATTGCTCAGAACGTAGTCGGCGGGATTCATGCGCCCGGGCGGTCGTCCCACACCGAATCGAACCCGGTTGAAGTCGCCGGTACGTAGATGGGCACGGATGGATTTCAACCCGTTGTGGCCATTGTCACCACCACCGGCCTTGAGCCGCATCCGACCGAGATCCAGGTCGAGTTCGTCGTGGACGACGATGAGGTGGTCGGGACTGATGTGTGAGAAGTCCGCGACCTTGCGGACGGCGATCCCCGACTCGTTCATGTAGGTGCGGGAGCGCATGAGCACCACTGGCTCGGTCTGCGCGCCAGGTGCTCCCAGCCCAACCGGGCTGGTGCGGGTGCGCACCACGTCGGCACGCTGCGCCCGCGCGGACGTCCATCTCTCGTTCGCGCGGCGGCGCAACTCTTCGACAACCAAATACCCGACATTGTGTCGGGTCCTGGTGTACGCCGGGCCGGGATTGCCCAGCCCGGCAATGAGCCAGCTCACTCAGCAGCTTCCTCGGACTCGTCCTCGGCGTCCTCCTCCTCGTCACCGAGGTCCTCGGCGTCGGGGAACTGCACGGAGGCGACAACCTCGTCGGGGTCGTCGACGAGCTCGACGCCCTCGGGCAGGGTGATGTCCTTGAAGAGGATCGAGCTGCCGGCCTCGAGGCCCTCGACCGAGATGGTGAGAGCGTCCGGGATGGACATGGCGTCGGCCTCGACGTCGATCTCGCTGAACTCGGTGTTGACGATGGTGCCGGGGGCAGGCTCACCCTCGACGCGCAGCGCCACCTGCACACCAACCTTCTGGCCGCTGGTGATCGACAACAGGTCGACGTGCTTGAGGAAGCCCGTCATGACGTCGCGCTGAACTTCCTTCGGCAGGGCGAGAACAGGGCTCTGACCCTCGACCTCGATGGACAGCAGCTGGTTCTCCTGGCGCAGGGCGAGCATGGACTCGTGGCCCTCGAGGACGATGTGCTTGGGGTCGTGGCCCTGGCCGTAGACAACGGCGGGAACCTGTCCGGCAGCACGAAGCCGACGTGCCGGCCCCTTGCCGAACTCGGTGCGCTCGGTGGCCTTCAGTGTGATGACGTTCGCCATGTTCATTCTCCTCACTCGGAACTGACACAGCTCGACGAGCGGAACGGGTCTCCGGGCGGAGACAGCCAGTCGATCACGGGTTCCCGAGCCGATGCCCCACGCCACCATCGATCACTGCGGGTGCGCAGCCGGCCATGACCCAGAACCCCTCGCCAAGCCCGGCAATGATAACTGCGGTTGCCGGCAAAACACAAGACCTGGGAAAACACTGCCGCTGAGGCAACTCCTCAGCGGCAGTGGATGGTTTCTGCAGGACCATCGTGGACTCAGCGGAACAGGCTGGTGACCGAACCGTCCTCGAAGACTTCCTGAATGGCCTTGGCAACGAGCGGAGCAATCGACAGCACGGTGAGGTTGCGGATCTCCACGTCCTTGCGAATCGGCAGGGTGTTGGTGACGATGAGGTCCTCGATGCACGAATTGTTGAGGCGCTCGGCAGCCGGACCGGAGAGCACCGGATGGGTCGCCGCGGCGATGACGCGGGAAGCACCATGATCCTTGAGGGCCTGGGCGGCCTGGCACATGGTGCCGGCGGTGTCGATCATGTCGTCGACGAGCAGGCAGGTCTTGCCCTTGACGTCACCGACCACCTCGTGAGTGGTGACCTCATTGGCCTTGTTCGGGTCGCGACGCTTGTGGATGATGGCCAGCTGACAGCCCAGCTTGTCGGTCCACATGTCGGCCAGACGCACTCGTCCGGCATCCGGGGAGACGACGGCCATCTCCTCACCCTGGTACTTCTCACGCACATAGTCCGAGAGCACCGGCAGGGCCCACAGGTGGTCGACCGGGCCGTCGAAGAATCCCTGGATCTGGGCGGCGTGCAGGTCGACGCTCATGATGCGATCGGCACCAGCCGCCCGGTACAGGTCGGCGACCAGGCGAGCCGAGATGGGCTCTCGTCCCAGGTGCTTCTTGTCCTGACGGGCGTAGGGGTAGAACGGCGACACCACGGTGATCCGCTTGGCGGAGGCCCGCTTGAGGGCGTCGACCATGATGAGCTGCTCCATGAGCGCCTCGTTGACCGGGGCGGCATGGGACTGGATGACGAAGGCGTCGCAGCCACGCACGGATTCCTGGAACTGCACGTAGATCTCGGAATTGGCATAGGTCACCTGCCGCGACGGCACCAGCTCGACACCCAGCTCCTGCGCTACTTCGTCTGCCAGCTCGGGGTATGCGCGTCCCGAGCACACCATGAGATGCTTGTTGTTGGGTCGTGTGGCACCACTCACAGGTCCGCCTCCGAGGTCGGGTTGTCTGAACTTGCATCGGACGTGTCGTCCGGGTCCTGGGCCGACGCCGATTCGGCGTCAATGACGGATCCCGCCGGAATGAAGGATCCTGACTCGATCTTAACCGGGGCGACGACCGTCGTGCTCGACGAGAGGAAAACTCCGTCCCCCACGGTACTGGTCTGCTTGGCAACGCCGTCGTTGTTGGCGAAGACCGTCCCCGCCGAGACGGTGACCCCGTCACCGAGCTGGACGTCCCCGGCGTAACTGAGCCGTTTGATGGCAGTGCCACGCCCCGTCTGGGCATTCTTGGTCTCGGTGAAGGCACCGACGGTGGCCTGTGGCCCCAGCATGGTTCCCGGCCGCAGGTTGGCCCACGGCCCGATCCGTGCACCGTCGGCGATGTCGGTGAGGGTCACCTCGGAACGAGTGATGACGACGTCATGGCCGATCTCGGAATCGGTGATGGTGCAGTCCGGGCCGACGATCGAGTTCGAACGAATCGTCGTGGCACCGTTGAGGAAGGTTCCCGGCTCGATCTGCACATCCTGCTCGATGTCGACGTCCGGCTGGATCCACGTGGTGTCGGGGTCGACGATCGTCACCCCGGCTCGCATCCACGTCTCGACGATGCGGCGGTTGACCTCACGGTTCATGCGCGCCAGCTGGACGCGATCGTTGACACCCTCGGTCTGCCAGAGGTCGTCGGTGCGCCAGGCTCCCACCCCACGGTGCCCGGGAGCGCTGACGGTGCCGGCAGCAGCCATGGTCACCACATCGGTGAGGTAGTACTCGCCCTGGGCATTGTCGTTGGACAGCTGGGCGACCCCCTGGCTCAGGGCCGCAGAGTCGAAGACGTAGATTCCCGAGTTGATCTCGGTGATGGCGAGCTGATCCTCGCTGGCGTCCTTGTGTTCGACGATCCCGGTGACCTTCTCACCGTCGCGCAGGATGCGTCCATAGCCGGTGGGATCGGGCAGGTCGGCCGTGAGCACCGTGACGAGGTTGCCCTGCTCGCGATGGGCCGCGACGAGATCGCGCAGGGTGTCGCCGGTGAGCATGGGCACGTCGCCGTAGGTGACGACGACCTCGCCATCCAACTCGCCGAGGCCGTCAAGACCACAGGCGACGGCGTGACCGGTGCCCTTCTGCTCGGCCTGCACGGCAGTGCGCACGTCGGGGGCGTCCTCGTGCAGGTGGGCCTCGACCTGGTCGCGTTTGTGGCCGACGACGACCACGAGATTCTCCGGGTCCAGACCGCGCGCTGCGGCAACCGCCCACGACAGCATGGGACGTCCCGCGACACGGTGCAGCAATTTCGACGTCGCAGACTTCATGCGCGTGCCGCCACCGGCAGCCAGCACGATGACAGCTGCCACACCATCCGATCGTTCACTCGTCGAGTTCAACGTCGCTCCCCTGTTGCACACGACGATCTTCGTGACAGACCGTCTTGAGCTCCCCGGGCAGGAGTCGAACCTGCATCGCTCATCCTGATTCAAAGTCAGGCGGGCCCTGCCGATAGACCAACCGGGGATCACTCATCCGAGCGCCTCAAGGTTACGGCACAGTGACATTTTTTGCGAAGCGAGGGATATTTCTCGCCAGGTGAGGGGCACTTCCTGCGACGTGAGGGACGTCTCTGCACGTCGCGAGCCCGGAAATCAACGCGGCAACACGCCGGGCGCAGTTCCCCTGACAGCTCTGCCGTACTCATGGTTGCCGTACCCATGATCCTCGTGTGTCGGCCGGGCCAACGGTTCATGCCGGCACGGGACCGACCTGGGAGTAGATTCATCCCCATGTCTGACACATCCCGACAGCCAGCCCACCGGGTGCGCATGACGAGCGCGGAACGCCGCGAGCAGCTCATTGAGGTTGCCACCCAGGTGTTCGCCTCCGAGGGAGCGGATCGGGCCTCCGTCGAGTCGATCGCATCCCGGGCAGGGGTCTCCAAACCGGTGATCTACGAGCACTTCGGCTCCAAGGACGGTCTGTACGCCGTCGTCGTCGATCGGCACGTGCGTCTGCTGCAGGACGGACTGCGCTGTGTGCTCAGCAAGTCTCGTCGTGGACCTCGCCGCATCATGGAGGCTGCCGTCATGGTGCTGTTGGACTACATCGATGAGTACCCCGACGGGTTTCGCATCATCTCCCGGGACTCCCCCGTCGGCTCGTCACGGGGATCATATGCGTCGATCCTCTCCGACGTCGCCTCCTGGGTGGAGGGGCTCATCGTCGATCGGTTCATCGACCATGGGCTGGACCCCACCTATGCCAGCATCTACGCCCAGGCCCTCACCGGGATGGTGGGCATGACCGGACTGTGGTGGGTGGAGGATCGCAATCCGTCCAAGGAACTGGTCGCCGCCCACCTCGTCGACCTGGCTCTCAACGGGATGGCGCGTCTGAGCCCCGAGCCACACCTCATCCGCAGTCTTGATCGAGTTTTTCCTGACGCGTCAGCACGGTCTTGAGAAGGTGAGCGAGTTCATCGATCTGGTCGGGGGCCATCGTCTCCAGCAGACGCCCCTCGGAGGCCAGCAACTCCTCCAGTGCCCAGTCGACGCGTCGCCTGCCTTGCTCACACAGCTCGACGATCACTCCACGACCGTCCTTGGGGTTGGGAAGACGACGTACCCAGCCGCGCTGCGTCAACCGGGTGACTCGGTTCGTCATGGTGCCAGAGGTCACCTCGAGCTCGGCGAGCAGGGCTCCGGGGCTGAGCTGGTAGGGCGTACCGGAGCGGCGCAGCGCTGCCAGCACGTCGAACTCCCAGATCTCCAGCCCAGCGACGGCACAGGCCCGCGAGCGTGCCCGATCCAACCGCCGGGACAGACGTGTCACCCGCGACCAGACCTCCATGGAGTGCACCGGCAGGTCGGGACGCTCACGACTCCAGGCTGCGATGATCCTGTCGACGGCATCGGCGCTGCTGCCACTGACAACTGGCTGCCCATCCGGGCCACCCGTCGTTGCTTCGTTCACCGGGCACTCCCCGCAGTATCCCGGGCACTTCCCACAACATTGGGGAGTAGCTGGGCCCCGGCAACCGGCCCGGTGGCAATGCGAGTGGTGCGCACCTGGGGCAGCTGGACGAGCTGTGCGGCGATCCGGTGAGCTGCTGACTTGTCGAGGGCCAGGAAGACGCAGGTGGGGCCCGAACCAGACACCAGGGCCGCCCGGGCCCCGGCACGCCGCCCCTCGGCAAGGACGTCGGCAAGGTCGGGGCGCAGACTCACTGCAGCAGGTTGCAGGTCGTTGCCCATCACGTCCGCGATGTCCTCGGCATCCGACGTGGCCAGGGCAGCGATGAGTTGGGTGGGTACACATACCTCGTGGACGTCTCCGAGGTCGTCGAACCTGCCGAAGACCGACGGGGTGGGAAGTCCCTCGTGAGCTGTGGCGACGACCCAGGTGTGGGTGGCGGGGGTGGGGACCGGGACGAGACGCTCACCACGTCCGGTTCCCAGGGCCACTCCACCCATGAGGCAGAAGGGGACGTCGGACCCCAACTGGGCGGCAAGGTCGTGCAGTTCCTCGGCAGAGGCGTCCAACCCCCAGGCCACCGAGCAGGCGAGCAGCGCGCCAGCTGCGTCGGCAGAACCGCCTGCCATACCGCCGGCGACCGGGATCGCCTTGTCGAGGTGCAGATCCACCCCGAGATGGGGATGGCGCCGGGTGCAGCGCAACAGATCGGCTGCTCGCACCGCGAGGTTCGTCCTGTCGTCGGGAACCTCATCGGCATCCTCACCACTGGTCGTGACGGTGATGGCGTCATCGGTACGTGTCGTGGCGGTGACGACGTCATGCAGCCCGATGGCCTCGAACACCGTGGCGAGCGGGTGGTAGCCGTCCTCGCCACGCCGACCGACCCCCAGGAAAAGGTTGATCTTGGCCGAGACACGCACGGCAACGGGCACGGTCGAGACTTCTGCACTCATGACATCAACCTATCCACATCTGCACCGCTGCACTCCCCGGACACCACCGACGAACCATGCATCCTGCCCAGGCCTCAGCCCCAGACACCGGCCCGAGCCAGGACCTCGGCGATCGCCGCGAAGTCGGTGACGGCGAGGGACTCACCGCGAGCCGTGGGATCGACCCCGGCGGCGTCGATGAGCTCGGCGGCTCGGGCAGAACCACCGCACAGACCGCCCAGGGCGCCACGCAGCATCTTTCGTCGCGACGCGAAGGCTGCATCGATGACGGTGAACACCTGAGCACGGGAAGCCGACGTGGGTGGCGGGTCACGACAAACGATGCGTACCAGGCCGGACTCCACATTGGGCACCGGCCAGAACACCTTCGCAGGCACGGTACCAACCCGTTCGGCCTGAGCGAACCAGGCCAGTTTGGCGCTCGGCACCCCGTAGACCTTCGATCCGGGACCTGCCACGAGACGATCTGCCACCTCGAGCTGCACCATGACCAGACCAGTGGTCCATGAATCGGACAGTTCGAGCATGTGCAGCAGCACCGGTACCGACACGTTGTAGGGCAGGTTGGCCACCAGGGCGGTCGGCGCGCTCGTCCCCGCTCCGTTGTTGTCGGACAGGCCGGCAGCAGGCAGTTCGACGACGTCCAGGGCGTCGGAGACGACGAGGTCAAGCCGGTCAGCAGCCTCGGGCATGCGCTCACCGACGGTTCTCGGCAACTGCTCGGCGAGCAGCTCGTCGATCTCGATCGCCACCACGGACGCCCCCGTCTCCAACAGGCCGAGGGTGAGGGATCCCAACCCGGGGCCGACCTCGATGACCCGATCGTGCGCATCGACTCCGGCCAGCGCGACGATACGACGCACGGTGTTGGCGTCGTGGACGAAGTTCTGACCCCTGGTCTTGGTGGGGCGCAGTCCGATCTGGTTGGCGACGGAGCGCAACGAGGTGGGGTCGAGCAGCCCGCTCATCGTGTCTCCTCACCGCTCGCCGGCAACTGCAGGGGCGTCACCCCATGCACGTCCTCCCAGGGCCCTCCATAGGCGGCAAGGGTGTTGCGCCGCAACTGCTCACAACAGGATGCCTCGTCCCAGTCGAGTTGCTCACTCAGGAATCGGATGGTGTGGGCAATGAGGTATGGACCGTTGCGCTTGCCACGTCGCGGGTGCGGGGTGAGGAACGGGGCGTCGGTCTCCACGAGGATCTTGTCGACGGGGGTGGCGTGCAGGGCCTGGCGAGTCCGTTCGGCGTTGTTGAAGGTGAGCACCCCGGGAAACGACAGCCATGCCCCATGACGCACACACTCCCGGGCCAGCTCGGCATCGCCTGAGAAGCAGTGCATGATGACGCGCTCTGGCCAGCCCTCCTGATCCAAGATGTGCAGGACGTCGTCGTGGCCCTCCCGATCATGGATGGCCAGGGTGCAGTGATGCTCGTGGGCCATGCGCACGTGGGCGGCGAACACCTCGCGCTGCACCTGCCAGCCGGGTTCCTCGGTGCCCCAGTGGTCGATGCCGGTCTCTCCGATGGCACGCACATGTGGTCCTGCCCCGGCGAGCTCGTCGATCGTCGCCAGGGCCTCGTCGAGCTCGCTGCGGGATCGGGCCGCGAGATCGGCAGCGTCATTGGGGTGGATGGCCACCGCTGCGACGACCCCGTCGTAGCTGCGGGCGAACTGCTCGGCGAACCGTGACCCGGCGACATCGCAGCCGATCTGGACCAGCCGGGTGATCCCCACCTCGGCTGCCAGGTGCAGCGAGGTCTCGGGAGCCAGACCGGTGAACTCCTCGACGGTGTCCAGGTGGGTGTGGGAGTCGATGCACGGGCTGGCCAGCGGCTCGGGCAGGGGCGGCAGGGATCTTTCCGCCAGGACGTCAGTGAGGCTCATTGCATCTCCCGTACTGCTCGTTCGGTCGTGGGGCACTCATTCATTCTGCACTGGTTCATTCTGCACTGGGTTGGTCTGGAGCCTCCGCGTGCCCATCGCCCGACTGGCTGGCACCGACCCCGGCGCGACGGGCGGCAAGGAAGGCGTCGTAGAGCTCACGGCGCCGCAGCCCCGTCCGAGCGGCGATCCCGGCGACGGCCCGCGAGGTCTTCTCACCGTCTGCCACCACCTCGTCAACCATCTCGACGGCGTCGGCGAGGCTGACGGTCTGCACAGTTGCCCCGGCCAACACGAGGGTGATCTCACCGCGCACCCCCTGCTCGACCCAGTCACACAGCTGCGCCAGGGTGCCACGGTGGACCTCCTCGTAGGTCTTGGTGAGCTCCCGGCAGATCGCGGCATGTCGCTGTGCCCCCAGGATCTCGACAGCGTCGTGCAGCAGGTCGGTCACCCGGTGCGGGGCCTCGTACAGGACGGTGGTGCGTGTTTCGTCCACCAGCTCCTGCAGACGACGTCGCCGCTCCCCTCGCTTGCGCGGCAGGAAACCCTCGAAGCAGAACCGGTCGGTGGGCATCCCACTGATCGCCAAGGCCGTGGTGACCGCCGTGGGACCGGGGACCGAGGTCACCCGGACACCGTGCTCGATGGCGGCCGTGACGAGCCGGAATCCCGGGTCGGAGACCGAGGGCATTCCGGCATCGGTGACGACCACGACGTCCTGGCCGGCCAGCAGGGCCTCCAACAGCTCCTGGGTACGTGCGGCCTCGTTGCCCTCGAAGTAGGACACGACCCGCGCCGAGGTGCTGATCTGCAGTCGGTGCAGCAGGTCCGTCAACCGTCTGGTGTCCTCGGCCGCGATGACCTGGGCGCCCTGCAAGGTCTGCACCAGGCGAGGCGATGCGCTCGCCGTGTCGCCGATCGGGGTACCGGCCAGAATGACCATTCCGGTGGATGTCTGAGAGCTCACAGGGCCAAGTGTGACATGAAAGCACGTGTCCGACCCCTTAGCATGGGCACGTGACCCAAAGCAGCAACACCGCCACCACACTCGACAAACTTGACGATGGTCGCATGGATGACGGCCTCGTGAGTTGGCTCGTGACCATCAGTATCGGCGGTGTCGCGCTGATCATGCGGCTGTGGAACCTCTCGTACCCCTCCAAGCTGCTCTTCGACGAGACCTACTACCCCAAGGACGCCTGGACGATGCTGCACCAGGGCTACGAGGGGACGTGGGGCGACGCCAAGACGATCAATCCGCAGATCGCTGCTGGCACGAGCAATGGGTGGACCCCCGACGCGGAGTTCGTCGTCCACCCCCCGCTGGGCAAGGAGTTGATCTCCATCGGCGAACATCTTTTCGGGATGACGTCGTTCGGGTGGCGGTTCTCCTCGGCACTGTTCGGCACCCTCATGATCGTCCTCACGATTCGACTGGCCCGTCGTCTCTCCCGATCGACGATGGTGGGTGCCATTGCCGGCATCCTGCTCACCCTGGACGGCCTGCAGTTCGTCATGAGTCGAGTGGGGCTGCTCGACATCTTCCAGGCCACCTTCCTCGTTGCCGGGGTCGCGGCGGTGGCAGCTGATCGGGACTGGTTCCGTCATCATCTGGCCGACGAGATCCGGCAGCGCGGTCAACTGAGCCTGGCCGGACAGTTCGGACCGCGGCTGTGGTGGCGGCCGTGGCGTCTGGTGGCCGGGATCATGTTGGGAGCGGCCTGCGCCGTCAAGTGGAACTCCATGTTCGTCCTGGCGACGATGGGCATCGTCTCTGTGGCATGGGACGTCTCGGCGCGACGGCTGGCCGGTGCCGGACGCGCCGCATGGTGGTCCATCCTCAAGGACGGTGTTCCGGCCTTCCTGTACCTGGTGGTCGTCGGTGCCGCGACATACCTCGCATCGTGGGGACGCTGGCTCAGCAGCTATTCGACGATGACGTTCGGCAAGGGGTGGGGCGGCCCCCGGGCAGATCCCGGGCTGGCCAAGGTGGTCGGAACCCCGCTCGCCGCGCTGTGGGACTACCACGTGCAGATGTACAACTTCCACACCGGCGACTACATGATGCACCAGACCCACGCCTATTCGGCCCATCCGGCCGGGTGGCTCATCATGCAACGTCCGATCGGCATCGACGCCGTCAACGACATCAAGCCCGGCCAGGATGGCTGCGATGCGGTGGGCGACACCTGCCTGCGGGTCATCTCGGGCATGGGCACACCGGTGCTGTGGTGGATGGCTGCCATCGCCCTGGCTGCCGGGATCGTGTGGTGGATCGCTGGACGGGACTGGCGGTTCACCCTGCCGATCGTGGCCATGGCGTCCACCTGGCTGCCCTGGTTCAAGTACACCGACCGGCCACTGTTCTTCTTCTACGCGATCTGCATCATCCCGTTCACGGTGACGATCCTGGCCATCTGGCTGGGCAGGATCATGGGATCGGCCCAGCGACCCGAGCGGCGGCGAATCGGTGCCATCATCGTGGGGGCGGCAGTGGTCGCGGTGGCGGTGAACTTCGTGTTCATCTATCCCGTCCTCACCGATGGTCTGCTCACCCGGAAGGCCTGGCTGGCCAGGATGTGGTTCAACTCATGGATCTGAGGGCCATGAGCCTGCGGCACACGCACCTCGCGGTCACACCATGTGGGATGGGCCGCCCCCGACGTGAGATGGGGCACCTGCGCCAGTTTCGGTAAACTCCTGTCCCCGGAAGGGAGAACCCATGATCTGGACACTCCACAACGGAGGCAAGCTCGAACCCGGGGAAATCGTCGCACCAGACGAGCGACTCACGTGGGGCCGTACCATTGGGCTCGGTGCCCAGCACGTCGTGGCAATGTTCGGGGCCACCTTCGTCTTTCCGATCCTCATGGGGCTCAACCCCCAGCTGGCCGTGATGATGTCGGGCATCGCGACCTTGGTCTTCATCTTCGTCACCAAGCACGAGGTACCCAGCTACCTGGGCTCCTCCGCCTCGTTCCCGGGGGTGGCCGCAGCGATCTACGCCTCCGGCGGCAAACCCAATGACGTCTCCGGGGCACTCTTCGTCGTCGGCCTGACGCTGTTCCTGTGCGGCATCATCATCCATGCCGCCGGCGCCAAGGTGGTGCACCGACTGCTTCCTCCTGTGGTGACGGGTGCCGTCGTCATGCTCATCGGGTTCAACCTGGCACCGGTCGTCGCCAAGACGTACTGGCCGGTGGATCAGTGGACCGCGCTGATCGTCATGGTCCTTGTCGTGGCGCTGTCGGTGGCACCGCGGGGATTCCTCTCCCGCATCGCGATCTTCGTGGCGCTCATCATCGGATACGTGCTCTCGTGGCTGGAGGACCTGGTTCTCGGGCCGATGCACAAGACCGTCGACGGCGTGAGCACCACCGTCAACCGGGTCGACTGGTCGGGGGTGCGGGCCGCCGACTGGGTGGGGTTGCCGCAGATGACCGACCTCGACTCGTGGACGTACACGGTCGATTCGAATGGCGCAGGCCATTTCGGCGCCGGCAACGTCGTCGGGTTCCACCTACCGGCATTCCACCTGTCCTTCATCCTGCTGGCCCTGCCGGTGGTCATCGCCCTCATCGCCGAGAACACTGGCCACGTCAAGGCCGTGGCCGAGATGACGGACCGCAACCTCGACCACCAGATGGGACGAGCCATCGCGGCAGACGGTGCCACCTCGATGATGGCCACCCTGGCTGGTGCCGGACCGACGACGACCTATGCCGAGAACATCGGCGTCATGGCGGCCACCAAGGTGTACTCCACCGCCGCGTACACCGTCGCCGCACTCGTGGCCATCCTCTTCGGGTTCTCCCCGAAATTCGGCGCCATCATCTCAGCCACCCCCGGTGGCGTCCTGGGTGGAATCACCGTCGTGCTCTACGGCATGATTGGACTGCTCGGTGCCAAGATCTGGAGGGAGAACCGGGTCGATTTCGGCAATCCGGTGAACATCGTTCCCGTTGCTGCCGGAATCATCATTGGCATTGGTGACGTGTCCCTGAAGTTCACCGAGTCCTTCACCCTGGGCGGTATTGCCTTGGGCACGATCGTCACCGTCGGCGTCTATCACCTCGCAAAGTGGCTGGCTCCCAGGGAACTTGCCGATGCCGCAGGGGGCACCAACATCGTTCTCGACACGCCCGGCATGTACAAGGACGACGACCGGCGTGCCAACAAACGATCCGATCGGGACCAGTGATTCTGGCCCGCGGAGCACAATGATTCAGGTACCGGTATCGGGTGCCCGAGCCACGATGCCCTGATTCACAGGGCCTGACCCACAGGGGGAGCGTGATGAACAAGATCAACGGGAAAGTGCGTCAGAGTACCATCGCACGGATCCGCACCAGCAGCAGCGGAAATGGTCTGGCCAACCGGGCATCCGACGTCGTCACCAGACCCGGGCCGGTGGGCATCCAGTGGTTCGCCGACGGACACGAGACCACCGTGCCCGAACGTGCCGGGATCCGGCAGACCCTGGACTGGTTGGACGGTCATGACGAGCGTCTCGGAGTCGCCGTCGTCCACCAGCCCAACAGAACCCAGATCGATCACGTCATCACCGAGATGAGGCTGACCCCGCTGTTGGCCGAGGACCTCAAGGAAGGCCACCAGCGACCCAAGCTGGAGCGCCACGGCGACGCCCTGTTCATGGTGCTGCACCCGCCGTTCTACATCGACTCCAGTGAGGACGTGGCCTTCGTGGAGGCCGAGGTCGTCAAGCAGAACAATTTCGTGCTCATCATCACCCAGCGCATTCCCGACGAGCTGGCGACCCTGTCATGGAGCCCCCGCATCCCCTCGAATGCCCACATGCTCTCCAAGGGATCCGAATCGGTGCTGTACACCGTCCTGGATGGGGTGGTCGACCAGACCAACCCGGTCATTGACGGCCTGCAGAAGGACATCGAGCAGATTGAGTACCAGGTGTTCACCGGTGACCCGGCCGCCCCGGAGCGCATCTACCGACTCTCCCGCGAGACGATGGACCTGCAACGTGCCATCAACCCGCTCATTCCCATCGTCGGCTCGCTGCGGGCCGGATTCAACAAGCATCAGGTCTCCGAGAGCCTGCAAGGGTATCTGGGCGACGTCGCCGACCACCTGGCGCGCATCGTCAACCAGATCACCGACATCCGGGAGCTGCTCAATCAGGTGCTCGCCGTCAACTCGACGCTGGTGGACCAGGAGCGCAACGAGAACCTCAAGAAGGTCTCGTCCTGGGCTGCCATCCTCGTCGTGCCCACCCTCATCAGTGGCATCTATGGCATGAACTTCGACAACATGCCGTCCCTGCACCTGAAGTACGGGTATCCCCTGTCGCTGGCGATGATGGCCGCGGCGGCATTCATCCTGTGGTTGATCTTCCGCAAGAAGGACTGGTTGTGAGAAGATCGGGACGACCCATAGGCTGACGCGCTGGGTCGCGGCGACGCGTCACCAGCAGGTCGCCGAACTCGCGCACCTAGGTGGTGCCGCTGGGCAGCGAGTGAAGCGCCCTGCACCTTGACGCCAGCGCTTCCCGATGGCACGGTACTACACCTTGCTGACACAGAGTTGACACAGGGACGAACCACGCAGGCCGCCCCTCCATCATCGTTGTGGAGCATACGGGAGTCGAACCCGTGACCTTCTCGATGCGACCGAGACGCGCTACCAACTGCGCTAATGCCCCAAGACAAGGTGTCACGTTACTACAGGTGCGCCGGCAGATCAATTGCCAGCCCCGCCGGATGCGGATGTGCTCCCGCAATCCCCACGCTCCCGCGAACCGTGGTTCCTGACTCCTCCGCCGGCGACCCACACCGGCCCACGAATTGGGCAATCCCCGCAAGCCCTGACTCTCACCGGATGATCTCTCCGGCACGGACCCCACAGCGCACGAGCGCGAACTGCGCAGCCAGCACCTCACGCCGTCCGGCGAACAGCCACCTCTCGAGTCTCTTCCTCGTCACCACGGGTAGCGACTGGGCTGGTCACCTCGCCGGGAACCGGGCCCAGCGAGGACAGATCGATCGTGCGTACCGTACGGGCCGACAGCGGCTGGGAGATGTATGTGGGGGCAGTGACTGGCACAGCTTCCCACAGGGAACCTGCGGAATCCTCGATCGGACTGTTCAGGTCGATGGAGAATCCGGGGGGTTCGGAGGCCTCCAGGACCTCGTCACGAAAGGAATCTGGGATCTCCATGGCGGTGGTTCTTTCATCCCACCCCTCATTGATCAATGCCAGCCGCGCATCGAATCGTCGTGCCATCCGTACCACCGAAACTCGCGACAGAACGAGGAATCCGGCAATGAGCACCGTCCCAGCGATGGTGAACCACCAGGAAATGGTGTTCGTGGCACCGAGAATGGCAAGGAGGGTCGTCAGACCGAGCAGAATGAACAAGGTGTTTCTGCGTCGTCGGGCAGCCTTTGCCCACGCGCGCCGCAATTCCTGTTTGGCCGTGGCCCGGGTGAACGGGGTGGAGACCTCGAGATCGGAATCCTGCGTGTCCGGCGTGTCCGAGCTGATGGTGTATCCACTCTCGGAGACGACGGTCATCGTCTCGGGGAACTGAGTGGTGGCGGAGTCCTCATCGGCATGGTCGCGGTGGCGGCTGACGAACGCAGGCACCAAGTACCCGAGCCATGCCACCACGAGAGCGCCAATGATGATTGCTACCACGAGGAACACGTTAGAGGCACCGAGCTGCCACCCGAATCACCAGACACGGTGTGTCGTCAAAATGACAGCGGTGTGATTTCACACTTCACTGCTCAGATCTTTTCCGGGTTCGTCCGCGAAAAGAGTTCCGGCACACCGGTGGAAAATTGTTGTCGAGACCCTACTCATCAGGGAAATCCGTCACGGCCGCGATGTCGTTGATCCACCGCCCATCCCCGAAGCAGGGAAATTCTTCTTCAGATCGTGGAGAACGCCCTGCGGATGGTCGCTGGGGAACATGCGGAACACCCGGTGATCCCGCCAGCTCCCGTCAATGTGGAGGTACTGGTGACGCAGCCCTTCCTCCGTCATTCCGATCTTTTCTACGACGCGCAGACTCTTGACATTTTCCGGGCGCACGCAGATCTCGATGCGATGCATTCCCAGCGCGCTGAAGCAGTGGTCACAGGCCATGGCGACGGCGGTGGGGACGGCACCTCGACCTGCATGGTCTGCACTGATCCAGTACCCGATCGAGCACGACAGTGCTGCACCGTAGGAGATGTCGAAGACCGTCACCTGACCAGTGATCGGGAGGTCGTACGGATTCCTGGTCGGATGATCGGGCCACCCATCGTCCCAGACCAGTGCCCAGGGCAGGATCTCACCGCGGCGGGCACGCCGTTGATTGCCTCGCACCATCTGTGCGAAGGTCGGCGCCTTCTCTGGGCTGCCCGGTGGACGCGTCGCCTCCCATCTGGCCAGCCAGTCCTGATTGCGTTGTCGTAGAACGATCCAGTCGTCCTCGTCACTGCGCCGTAGTGGGCGCAGCACAACGGCGCCGCTGCGCAGGATCACGGGCCAGTTCCCACCAGGATGGTCACCATGCAGCCGTCGGGCACCCCCGTGCCCGTGCCACCGGCTGCGATGCTGCAAGCTCTGCCAGATGGTGGTCGCCGTGGGGAATCGCCTTCTCACCGGGTCACCACGCAGCTGGTTCCCAACGTTCGACGCAGACCGTACCGCTCACCGTCACGATGCGCCCAGCCGGCAGGCCCACGCGATTCCTCATCGCCTCAGGGATGTTGCGCTTCCTCATCGCCTCGGGGCTCATGCGTCCAGACGCCAGTACGACACGGCACTTCCTGCCGCAATCTCCTGCTCCCCGGGTGGCAGCACGGCGATCGCATCAGCCGCAGCCAGCAGCGGCAGACTGGCGACGTCCCCGGTGTCCAGAACCGTGAGCTGCGGGCCACCCTCGGCATCGATGCACTTGACGGCCCGGAAGGTGGTGAGAGCAGGGTCTGGCTGCACATCATGCCTCCACCGGCCCGTCAACCGATCGGAGTTGACGTCCATCCCGGCCAGCTTGCGCATGAGAGGCAGACCGAAGCACAGCAATGACGTCAGTGCCGGTGCGGGTCCGGGCGGAAGCATGAGCACCGGCGTCATGCCGGCACCGGCCAGGGCGAAACCATGCATTCCAGAAGGTGCCATCGCCACCTGGCTGAACTCGGTGGGGCCGAACCTGTGCAGCACGGCGGCAATCGGATCGTATCCGCCAGCCGTCATGCGGTCACTGGTGGCAATGACGAGATCCGCACGGATGAACTGGTCGCTGATGGTCTGCGTGAGACGTTCCCGGTCGTCTCCCAGGCACTCGACTCGCCACGCGTCGAATCCACGGGCATGCACGGCAGCCGCGACGGTACGGGCAGTGACGTCCAGATCGGGGATGGCCTCGTGGCTGTGGCCGTTGCCGGTACCGATGACGACGATCCGCGGACGTGGTCGGGCCAGCACCCGGTCAATCCCGGCCCGGGAGAGCAGTGCCGCCAGACCGACGTGGAGGATCTCACCGTTCTCCATGAGCGACTCACCGCTGAGGTAGTCGCTGCCGGCAAGGGTGCAGCCGTCCCAGCGGCGTACTGGCTGGGACAGGACGACCTCACCGTTCTCCATGTGATTCTCGCTGACGACGGCGTCCGCACCACGGGGAAGCTCCTGACCTCCCTGGATCGACACCACGGTGCCACCAATGATGGGAATGGGAGGGCGCCTGTCCAGCTGCAGTCGGAGCTTGTCGGGGCGTCCGGCAGATTTCGTGGACGAGGCCGTGAGGGCATATCCATCGAAACTGGCCACCGTGCGCCGTGGCACGTCGATCGGGGACGGGACGTTCTCGCACACGGCAAGCCCGAGCGCATCGGTGATGCCCATCCCGAACGGTTCGAGTGGTGGGACCAGCGACAACAGATAATCGCGGTACGTCTGGACCGAGCGTCGTCCCTGGTCGTCGCCAGCGGGGGGCTGCGGAAGCGCCTCGACGGTCTCCACCGGCTCCTCGGTTGGTTCAACAGTTTTCCTACGGAACAACGCCATGCCTAGATGGTAAAGGTGCAAATACCGAAAACGACACAACGACTCGGGCCACTGCCTATGGTGAGTCCATGACCGACAACCCCAGCGGCAGTGACGCCGAGCCGAACACACCGGACGACCCGAGCAGGAATCCCGTGCACCGGGTTGACGAGGGCGATGAACCGCGTCGCCCCTCCGAGCTGCCGTCCCGGACGTCTGAGGTGAAGCGGCAGTGGCGGGATCGCAGTCACAGGTCGCGCACCAGTGCGCAGCGGCTGGCCGACCGCCCCCAGGTGGACGCTCGACGCACCGAGGCTGCGCTCGAGGAACTCGCCGGGGTGAAAGCCGTGTGCACCTATCTGTCTCGCTCTCCTGAACCCGACACCCTTGAGCTGGCTCGCGGACTCGTCGCGGCCGGCACTCGCGTCCTGGCACCCGTGCTCACCGACGGCCGTGGACACGGACTGGGACACCCAGCATGGGCCTGGTTCACACCAGAGGACGTGCGGCCTGGACTCTGGTCGATTCCCGAACCGTGTGGCCCGTTGCTACCGGCCGAGTCCATCGAGCAGTGTGACGTCATCCTGTGTTCGGCATTGTGGGTGGACCGACGTGGCTACCGGGTGGGCGTCGGTGGCGGATGGTACGACCGAGTTCTGGAGGATCGCCGTACCGGAGCGCCGGTGTGGGCCGTGGTGGACGACTGCGAGATCGTCGACGAGGTCCCCAAGCAGCCGTGGGACCTGCCGGTGGATGCAGCGTTCACACAGACTGGTCTGCACCCTCTGGGGTGATCTGTTGGGCGAATTTCCTTGACTGCTCGCAGCGCCTTATCATGTGCCAGTGTTCGACTGTCCCAGTCGCACGGATTGAGGAGATTCATGCCCACGTACCAGTACCGTTGCACCAATTGCGGCCAGGAGTTGGAGGTCGTGCAGCGCTTCAGCGATGATCCCCTCACGGTGTGCGAAAAATGCAATGGCACCCTGCGAAAGGTGTTCAGCGCAGTGGGTGTCGTGTTCAAGGGGTCAGGCTTCTACTCCACCGACAATCACACCTCGGGCAGCAGCAACGTCAGCACTCCGACGCACGGGGACAAGGCATCTTCTGCTGGTTCAGACTCCAGCGCTTCCGCGTCGTCGGAGTCCTCGGCCACAGCTTCGGCGTCGTCCACAGCTGACACCGTGGCCAGCTGACCATCGACGTCTGCCTGTGGACAACTGCCGGTTCGTCCCGGTGCCCACGACAACAGGGGTATGACTTCCTCACATCATCGATCCGGTCGTCGTGCGTCCGCATCGTTCCCGGCATCATCTCGAGGAGAGCTCTCCCCCGCCCACCCGAGTCGGCGACCCCGGTCGGGGCGGCCTGCATCCTCTGCACTCTCCACGAGGGCCACACGTCGCGCCAGCCACTCAGAGCGCGGCGGCACCATGGGGCGAGGCTGGCGGCGTTCGATTCATCTCTTCGTCTGCCGACACCGCCGTATCCTGGCCGCCCTTCTGACCGGTCTGGCCGTGCTGACGTTCTCCTCGGCACAACGTCCTCCGCGAGGCACTGTGTGCGTCGTCAATGCCAAGGAACCCATCAGCGGGGGTTCCCGGGTACAGGCCAAGCAGGTGGGAACCATCTGCGTGCCCGAGTCCATGGTTCCGGAAGGGAAATTCGGCCGGGTCGATGAGGTGATCGGGCAGTCCGTCAGCATCGACGTGCCGACCGGGGCCATCCTCACCTCGTCCCACCTGCTCACCAGATCCCACGCGAAACCGGGAACGGCACTGGTGGGAGTGCAGCTGTCGGATTCCTCGTTGCTGTCAATGTTGCGGGTGGGGCAACGCGTCTCAGTGGTGGCAAGTGGCGATGACGGCCCCGGCATCATCGCCAAGGATGCCGTGATCCGTGGTCTACCGCACGAGGGTGGCGGCGGACTCATGTCGAATGACCAGTCCGAACTGGTTGTCGTCTCCACCGATGAGCAGTCCGCTGCACGAGTGGCGACACAGAACTCACAAGGACAGATCGGAATTGTCGTACGGTGAAAACACGTTGGGGGGCAGGCCGGCGGAACGGTCTGTCACCCACGATCTGTCGAGGAACACATGGAAAGGACGACACCTGTGAAGGGTTTCAAGAATTTCTTGATGCGAGGCAATCTCATCGACATGGCAGTTGCCTTCATCATGGGCACTGCCTTCGCCACGGTGGTGAAATCATTCACGACCATCATCCTGGATCTGCTCGGGAAGCTGGGCGGCACCCCCAACTTCTCAGGATGGGTTCCCGGCGGGATTCACGTCGGCGCATTCATCACGGACGCCATTGCCTTCCTGATCATCGCTGCCGTGTTGTACTTCGGCATCGTCAAGCCGGTCGAGATCGCCAGTGAGCACCGCAAGTCCGGCAAGCTGTCCGAGGAGGAGGCCCCGGCCCCCAGCAGCGAGGACCTGCTCACCGAGATCCGTGACCTGCTGGCGGCACGGAACTCCGGGAAGTGATGCCGTCACGCCCTTGAGAGCAGTGCTGGCTGAAGACAGCTCCGACCGAGATGATCTGCGGATTGGGGGACACGTCGCTACGGTGCTCGGCATGCGGCTCGCCTCAGCGCTTGCTGTCGCGTGCTGAGCGGCGAGGACCAGCACGTGCACGGCCCCACCGCCCTCGTAGCGCGTCGCTCAGGACTCGCCACGAGGTCAGGACTGCGCCGCAGGGACTGGTCAGTGCAGGACGTTGTGCGGCGGCAATTCTGCAATGAGACGAGCCTCCTGGGGGCCAATGCGCAGTGGCCCCCGATGGATGGTTGACGTCAACCCGTCAAGACCAGTGTGCTTCCTCACCTGAGCCAGCAACGCCCCGTAGCGGGCAAATTCCAGACCTTCCATGAGTTCCTCGGGCAGTCGGGTCGGCCAGGGTTGCCGGACCTGCTGGGCTTGTTGTCGTCGCTCGACGAGTCGACCGGCGTCCCAACCGTTGTCGGCCAGCCAGGCGACGACGTCACACGCCTGCCAGGTGGGGGCGTCGGGAGCAGTGAGCTGCCGGCCGGTCAGGGCGTACCCCAGAGCCACCCAGCAGCGTCGCGCGGCCTCCTCACTCACTGAGACGCTCGAGACACAGTGCAGACGTCTGCGGGATGCACCTCACCGGAGAGCTCGGCACCATCCGGCACGGTGGCCGGCTCGTCAGTGCTGAGGACGGCGTCACCGGTGACGGTGACGTGCGCACCAAAGGTCCAGTCGCCAGCAACCTTGAGGCTCGTGGCGTCCTTGAGCGACGGGGGCTCGCCCAGCCGTCGGTCGAAATCACCCACCCGCTTGTAGAACTGCTTGTCGAGGTCGACCTCGCAGACGTTGTCGGTCGTCTTGCACAGGTGGAATCGCTCATCGAGGTCGTAGACGTCCGAGCGCAGCAGGAGCAGCTCGTTGGTGGTCTTCACCGGCAGGAACCTGGCGCGATCGACGACGATGCAGGTGGCTCCCTCGAAGACCTCGATCGCAGCTCCCATGGCCGACTCCACCTGAATCACCGGAGTGGTCGAGGAGTCCTTGGGATCAACGGTCTTCTCGTTGCGGATGAGGGCCAGGCCCATGACGCCATGACGTTCGGTCATGACCTCACGCAGGGCTCGCAGGTCGAACCACAGATTGTTGGTGTGGAAGAACGGATGGCGTGACTCGTCGGTGAAGTATGTCATCTCGTCATCGGCGGTCTGGGCAGTGTCGCGCAGCACGAGGTGACCGTCGGACTTGCGTACCGCCAGGTGCCCACCCTTGCGATCGTTGACGGTACGCCGACACAACTCGGCGGCGTAGGGCGCACCAGTTGCGGCGAACCATCCGGCGATACGGGCGTCCGGGGTGGCACCGAGATTGTCGCCATTGGAGACCGAGGCATACCGGTAACCCTTGTCGAGCAGCTGGTCCAGGATGCCCGAACCGAGCAGAGCGGTGTAGAGGTCACCGTGGCCCGGCGGACACCACTCGAGTCTGGGATCGGTCGGGAACTCCACCGGGGTGAGGTCATCGGCACGCAACTTGGGTTCCTGATTCTGCAGGAAGTCCAGCGGCAGGCCGTCCACCTGGACATCGGGGTACTGCTCCAGTGCCTCCAAGGTGTCATCCCGCGTGTTGAAGGAGTCCATGAACAACAGGGGAAGACGCGCACCATGCTGTTCCCGAGCCGCCCGGACCTGGCCGACGATGATGTCGAGGAAGGATTTTCCGTTCCGCACCGGAAGCAGGGACTTCGCCCGGTCCAGTCCCATCGAGGTGCCCAACCCTCCGTTGAGTTTGATGATCACCGTGTGATCAAGGGCATCAGCAGCCACCTCGTCGTCGACCGTGACGTCGTCGAGTCTGTCCGGATCGGTGAGAGGACTGATGGAGTCCTCGGGAATGATCCCGGTGCGCCCTTCCTCGATCTGGGTGTAGTAGGAACTGAAGACGTCGATGGCGATGGGGTCGACCCCGGCATCGCGCATCTTGGCCTGGGCGGCATCAAGCCCGCTCTCGCTCATCACTGGGCTCCTTTCGCAGGTTCTCGGAATCAATCCTATGAGGTGAGCAGTCGTCGTGGACCCCACGAGCCAGAACTCATGCCTGACCTGCAGGTCGGCTCTGGTAGCATAGGTAGTCGGCCACCGATTTCGTGTGGTAGCCACTCGTCTGCAGTGGCTGTGAGGCCCCGTAGCTCAGGGGATAGAGCAGTGGTTTCCTAAACCATGTGTCGCAGGTTCGAATCCTGTCGGGGCCGCCAAAGAAAGAATGAGACACCTCACTTGTCAGTCCCGCAAGCCAACTTTCGTACCCGAGTGCGATGACATGCGGCTCTCCAGTGATCACGAATGCAACCCGATCAGCGCTCTTCTCCGCAGCGGCATCCCCGACTCTCGTGACGCCCATTGCTTCATTCATTGTAAAAATCACATGTAGCAATCACGCGAGTGTCCAGAACCATTCCTGGGTGACAGAGCGCACACAACATGCCATGCGCTGAAACACACGATCCGTGTAAACTCCATCTAGACACTTACGTCGTGGGGCACTAGAATTTTTCTGTGAAACGCCGTGACGTGCTGAGGAAGCTCCAGAAGGCTGCGAGGAAACGCGGCTTGGAGTTCACCACCGTGGAACTGTCGCGCCACACAGGTGTACGAGTGGGTTCGACGACTCACACACTTGGTCGGCATGGCGAGGTTCCTGACGTCGCGGCACACAAGTTCTTCGACGAGTTTGCCAACGAGCTGGGAAAGGGGTGGTGGCGGTGAGCCAAGTTTTCACGGTGACTGCCGAACGCGCCGATGGTTGGTGGGTTCTTGAGGCCCCAGATGTTGGCGCGGTGTCACAGGTGCGACATTTGAGTCAAGCACGCTCAGAGATGGCGGAGGCACTGGCATGGCTCGCCGGTGTCGACGAGTCCGAAGTTGAGATCCGCATCGAGGTGATTCCTCCTGCCGGGGTCGCTGAACATTTGGCGGCTTCCCGTCAGGCATCGGAAGAGGCCGAACGTCTTCGTGGGGTGGCCTCCACCGAATCCGCCGCGGCAGCTCGCATGCTGCATGACTCAGGCGTGTCCTTGCGCGATGCTGGTGAAGTGATGGGAATCTCGCACCAGCGAGTGGCCCAGTTGCTGGCCTGAGACAGATGAGGTGACGGGGCGTGACGTCGTGGGAACAGTTCGGCTATCGTGCCACGTGACGTCACCATGTGACGATGACGCCGACCTGACCTGAGTCAGACCGGCGTCACCACGCGATACGGCAGTCAGGCTTTCTGGGCCTCGGACTGCTTCTTCAGCTCCTCGGGGTCAAGGGCCTTCACCTGATCGATGAGCTCGTCGAGCTGCTTGCCCTGCAACAGCCCTGCCTGACGGAACACGAGGTAACCGCCGCGGAAGGCCATGAGAGTCGGGATGGACGTGATCTCCAGTCCTGCCGACAGCTCCTGCTGGTCCTCGGTGTCCACCTTGGCGAACACGACGTCGTCATGACGCTCGCTGGCCTCCTCGTAGATCGGTGCGAACCGCATACAGGGGCCACACCATCCGGCCCAGAAGTCGACGAGAACCACGTCGTTGGAATCAATGGTCGACGAGAACGTGTCCTTGGTGATAGCGGTGGTTGCCATATTTTCCTCCGGATGTCTGCTTGCCGGTCACGGGCGTACACCGGGTGAACGCGTCGTGTCACACCCGTATTCCGCCAGGCACCCACGTGGCAGTGGTACTGCGCGGCCGCATCACGACGACGGTCTCGGCTCAGTCCGATGAAAGTCAATCAGCCTGATCGCCGTCCAGCTCGTCGATGACGGCCGCGCTGAGGTCTGCGAACAGGTGCCCGGCCTTCACCGGACGGCAGGCAATGACCGACACGAGCCGTGACAGACCGGGGAGCGCCTCCTGAGGCGCCTGGACGCCCCACCCGGGGGCGTCCTCGTCGAGCAACGGGTTGCAGCCGTCCGCCCACTGCTCGTTGAGTTTGTTCCACGTGTCGATCCATGCCGCAGAGATCTCCTGGGCCGACGGCACCCCGAAGAAATGCCCGACCGGGGCGTGATGGCGCAGGGCAACGAGGGAGGACTCCTGGTACATGCGAGCCAGTCGCACCCGGGCATCGAGTCCACGACGCTGTGCCCGGGTGCCCTGCAGCACCCAGGCACACGGGTGCGGGCAGGTGATGCCCACGTCCGGGCGTTCGCCGACGCCGATCGTTGCATGATTCATCGCGCACACCCCCAACGCCTCACCGAGCCGGGAATGGAATTTGTCCAGGTATGCGGTGTATCCGGTGACGTCGCCGGAGGCAGCATTGAGACTGCGATGGGCGGTGGCATTCATGGCCGAGGTGTGAGCGCAGTCGTGGCCATCGCCGCCCCACTTCTCCCCCACCACCGACGGCAGGGTGATGGGGTCGCCACCGTCACCCAGAACGGGTTCCCACGCCAGTTGCTCCAGGTACTCGCCAATGATGTGTGCAGTGACGACGACGTGCTGGGGTTCCTCGCGGACCATTCGGACGTCGAGCACCTCGAGCATCACCTCATACAGCGGCACCAGACTTCCCAGGGCACCGCGATGCTCGGCGCGCGGCTCATGGGGAAATCCGGCGTCAATGAGTGATTGCCGGAACCGTGGTGGGACGTGTTCGGCCATGACCTCGAAATCCTCGGCATCGAGGGTGAGGACGCGCCGCACGATCTTGGCAAGGCTGCCGGCCCGATGTTCGGCGGCGTCCCCCAGACCGGTGGCCTGGCGAGTGCGCATCAGGGAGTCGGCGGCGTCGACCCAACCGTGATCGCACAGCATCGCAATCTCGCGAGGCGTCAGCGGGTCGACCGGGGGCACTTCATGACCGCTCATCGCTAGTCGTCCGCCCCGGTGACGAACAATCCCTCGGCGTCCGCCTCGGGGAATCTCACCTCACCCGTGGTGGTTCGCACCGCGATGGCATCGTCATCACGGGAGGCAGCCATGACGTCACCGGGAAGCATCCCCACCCGCTCCGCCATGGCAAGGTTGGGTTCAGTGGCCTGGAAGAACTCACTCATGCGTACCAGACGGAATCGGACGGGGCCGGTTCGCCCCTCGAGAAAACTGGTGAGGGGCTCGGAATCGTCCCGGAAGTGCTGGGCCGAGTCACTGGGCATCTGACCGTGCGCGTATGGGATGGCGTTGCCAAAGGGCGAGACCCGGGGATGCCCCAGAATGATGTCGAGGCGCTGCTCGACCTGCGGGGAGATGACGTGCTCCCACCGACAGGCCTCGTCATGGACGTCGACGCGATCCAGCCCGATGACCTCCGTGAGCAGACACTCGACGAGCCGGTGCCGGCGCATCACGGCCTGGGCCCGATCGTGGCCTGTCTGGGTGAGCCCCAGGGAACGATCCCTATGCAGCACGACGAGACCGTCACGCTCCATCCTGCTCACGGTCTGGGACACGGTCGGTCCCGACTGATGCAACCGGTCGACGATGCGAGCCCGACGCAGGTCGATGCCCTCCTCGAGCAGTTCGTAGAGCGTACGCAGGTACATCTCGGTCGTGTCAATGAGTTCGCTCATCTCGTCCTCCGATCTGATCCCCACGTGCTGCCGGGTGAATCACTGCACTGACAGGTGAATCATTGCACGTCCACGAACCACCCGCCTCACCGTCGAGCCCCATCACGGCTACGACCCGCCCCACACCGACTGGGTCCCCTGTTGTGGAAGATCACCTCGGCAGCCTCAACACCCGACGCGCCTTGGGACGGCCGATCAGTGCTCTGGTGCTCCCGAACAGACCACCCCAGCCACCTCAGACGAGGGTGGGCCGATCGATCTCCCTGCCGTGACGAATGACCCGTTCCACATGACCCGCGTCGTCAACCAGACACAGGTCGGCGAGACGTCCCTCCTCGATGACGCCCACCTCGTCCAGCCCATACCAGCGTGCCGGAGTGGTGGCGGCCATCGTCGCTGCGTCGGCCAGGGCGACGCCCACGCTGCCCACGAGGAACTCCACGGCCCCGCCCATCGTCAGCGTGGATCCGGCGATCGCCCCCAACGAACCGTCGGCATGACGGATCCGGGCCCGCCCCTGATCCACCTGCACCGGGAGCGTCCCGAGCATGTACCGACCATCCGGCTGACCGGTGGCGCTCATGGCATCGGTGACGAGGGCCACGCGCTCCACCCCGGCAGTACGAATCGCCATGCGGAGCACATCGGGAGCGACATGCACCCCGTCACAGATGAGCTCGATGAGTGTACGGGAATCGGTGAGCAGCCAGGGCACGGGGCCGGGCTCGCGGTGGTGGATGGGGGCCATCGCGTTGAACAGGTGGGTGACGACATCAGCCCCGGCGTCCACCGCCTCCCGGGTGATGCCAGCGTCGGCATCGGAGTGTCCGAATGCCGCATGCACCCCGTGGGCCGTCAAGGTCTGCACGGCCCGGATCCCGTACTCACGCTCGGGGGCGAGGGTGACCGCCCTGAGATCGCCCTCGCCAGCCTGCAGCAGCCGGGTGACGGCCGCATCACTGGGGTCCCGAAGCAGCTCGGGGTTGTGGGCACCCCTGCGGTTCTCGGCCAGGAACGGCCCCTCGGCGTGAATCCCGGCAAGCTCCCCCGCAGCGACGATGGGCCGCAGCCGATGGATCTGATCGACGAGATCGTCCATGCGTTCGGTGACGGTGCTGGCGAACTGGGTGGTGGTGCCATTGGCACGGTGGTGCTCGATGGCTGCCCGGACCTTCTGCGGGTCCTCGTCGGTGAAATCCGCTCCTGCTGCACCATGGCAGTGCGTGTCGACGTATCCGGGGACGATGGCGAGGTCGACCTGCTCGGCCTGTGGACTGATCCGATCCTCCACCGCGGTGATCCGACCGGCGTCGATGTGAATGGTCGCGGGGGCAAAGCCTCCGTCCGGCCGGAGTACACGTTGTGAGGCAAGCACCATGCCGTCACCTCCATTGGTCTGTCTCATCGTCATGATTGCACACTGCCGACAACTCGCCATGATGCTGGACACCTTGGCCACCCACCCGGAACAGCTGAGAGACTGGGATCATGAATGCTGCTCCCGATGACTTCGTCCAGAACCTGAGGATCCCCGACAACCTGCTGCCCGCCGACGGGCGGTTCGGGTGTGGTCCGAGCCGGATCCGACCCGAGGCGATGGCTGGTCTGGCTGCCCCCACGTCGATCTTGGGCACATCACACCGCCAGGCTCCCGTCAAGCAGGTCGTGGCCGAGCTGAGAGCCGGGCTGACCGAGTTGTACCACGCACCGGATGGCTACCAGGTGGCACTGGGCGATGGGGGTGCCACCCTGTTCTGGGACGCCGCGGCATGCTGCCTGGTGCGCAACCGGGCTGCATGTGGCGTCTTCGGTGCGTTCAGCAACAAATTTGCTGTCGAACTGCAACAGTCCCCCTTCCTGGCCGACCCGGCGATCTTCTCCGCAGAACCGGGATCTGTCTGCCTGCCCTCTGCCGTGGCCGATGTGGACGCCTACTGCTGGCCACACAACGAGACCTCCACAGGTGCGCGGGTACCCGTGGAACGTCCGGAGGGTATCGACGAGGACGATCTCGTTCTCGTCGACGGCACCTCGGCGGCCGGGGCGATTCCGGTGGATGTGTCACAGACCGATGCCTACTACTTCTCCGCACAGAAGAACCTGGCCGCCGACGGTGGCATGTGGCTCGCGTTCCTCTCCCCGGCTGCCATCGAGCGCATTGGCGAGTTGTCCGCCTCGGCCAGATGGGTGCCGGGAATCCTCAATCTGCAGAAGGCCCTGGACAACTCCGTCAAGGACCAGACCTTCAACACCCCCTCGTTGTCGGCACTGCAGATGGCTCGGGACCAGGTGTCCTGGGTGCTCGACAAGGGCGGCATGAACTGGGTGGCTGCCCGTACCTCCCGGTCGAGCCAGCTACTGTACTCGTGGGCAAGTGACCGCCCGTGGGCACGTCCCTTCGTCGAGAATCCGCAGTACCGCAGCCCAGTGACGGCCACCATCGACTTCGATGAGGCGATCGATGCCACCGTACTGTGCGAGGTGGCACGCGCCAACGGGATCGTCGACATCGATGGCTATCACAAGCTCGGCAGGAACCAGATCCGCGTGGGGACCTTTGCCTCCGTCGATCCCGATGACGTCGAGGCGCTCATCGCATGCCTGGACTGGATCGTCGAGCGAATCACCGACGAGAAGTGAGCTGGACGACGCGCACTGAGCCACGGCTCGAGCACCACGGCGTGTGATCTGCGGGGGTTGGACGAGGAGGATACCCGAGCCTAGGCGTCCTCCCGACGGCCCCACAGCCCCACGAACACTCCTGCCACGACGGCCAGCACAACGGCACCGATGATGGCTGCCACCGTTCCGACCGGCCGTTTCGAGGTGCTCCTGCTGGAGTCGGGCTCCGTGGCTGCAGTTGGTTTCTGTGATGCCGTGTGGTCTGAGCTGGCGGTGGGGACCGCCGCGATCTTCTCCACCTTGCTGGGGATCTGTGCCGTGGTGACCTTCGTGGCAGAGGTCGTGAGTTCCAGGTTCGCCTGGCGCAGATCGGTCGTCATGGCCTCACCACCACCATCGGTGAAGTTGGCCGCCCCGATCGTGTGCCATGAGTAGGCGTCCACGACGTGGATCGCGTTGTCGGTGCGCATGGCGATTCGGCTGCCATCTGCGAGGAAGGTGGCATCCGTGACGCCAGCCGGAGCGTCGGCCACCTTGATCAGGGCATTGACGCCGGTGCGACTGGGGTTGGACCTGGTGCGGTAGATCGCGGGCTTGTCACCACGAGTGATGAAGTACATGTTCCCGCGCGGGCTCACCGCCATGGCGGCGGCATCATGTGGACCATCGGGGTAGGAGAAGTCCCAGGCCATCCAGCTAGCGCTGCCGCCGTTCAGACTCATCGGGGACAGCACCTGGATGTGGTCCCGACGACGTGCGGAGTCGCCGATGTCGCCGACGTAGAGATGCTCGTCGTACCAGGACAGAGCCTGGACGTCGGTGGTCGGAGCCTGCCAGTTCAGCTTCGTGCCAAGCTTGCCGTCATCGCCCACCGACACCACTGTGGTACGCCCCGAGGTGGTGCCATCCGTGACCCAGTACCGTCCTTCGGACAGGTCGGCAGCAATCCCCACCGGTTCGCCGAGGTCGGGCACGTCGAGAGTGAGGCTGGCCGGTGCAGCCACCGCTGGAGCAGCCGTCAGGGCCCACCCCATGCAGCAACACAGGGCAGCAGTCCACGACCGTCGCTCACCTGTCATGGCAGCCATCCTGCCACGTGGACGCAGCACCCTGCACATTGCCACGCGTGCAGATCCACACCCACCGTCGTCTCCGACACCTCATCGACCCCCAGAAATGACATGAACCCAACATGTGAAATTCACCAAGTGTTTCTGTTCCGGAGTTAGGGTGGAACCCATGGGTGAGTTTCGACTGCACGCCCTGGCGATCAATGAAGTTCGCGACGTGTTCGGTGCTGACGATGTCCTTGCCGCGAAGCTGCGGAGCTGGGCCTTGGAAGCATTCCCCACACCTGCGCAACCGGATCGGCACGTAGGGCGCAATCATCTGTTCCGTCGTGCCCGGAGGCGACCGCACATCGTCATGCACCGAGCCGGCAGCCCCACTGAACGCACGGCTGACGATCTGTTGGAAGGGCGATTCGTCGCGCCCAACGAACTGGTCAAGAGTTGGCGGGTGCTGGATCTGTGGCTGGAGAAGTTGTCGTGGGGAACGCTGACGACCAGTTGCACCCGCCAGGAGTACGACGCCCTCGAGTTCGAGCTGGCCCGCGCCGGAGTCCCGAGCTACCTGGGTCTCAACCGCCTCTTCGGCGGTGATCCGCAGATTCCTCTGCGTCCAGCGCCTGGTATGCGAGTGGGATATTCTCGCGCCAGCCATGTGGAGGCCACCTGTGCAGCGCTGGACCGGGCCGTACCGTACCTCTCCGACGACAATGCCCGGAATGTTCGGGCGCTGGTGGACTTCCTCGAGAGATTCCCCAGCTGGTACGACGAGGCACATGCTGCTGGACGTCCTCGCCCAGATCTCATCATCCTGCGCCACGAGGACCCGGCGACCCTGGCCACCGTCCCGCCGGTCAGCGGCATCCTCCCGACGCGCTCAGCCTCGTGATCGGACCCGACATCTCTGTGCCTCGCCGGTCTGTGCCTGCGCCGGAAGCTGCCTCTCCGACAGTGCTCGGCTGGCGAGAGCTCGTCTGTCGAGCAGACTCCGCCGCTACCATGGTGGCGTGGGTAACAGCCAGAAGCACGTCGTCAGCACCGCAGATGCGCACACATCGTCGCGGGGCCCCCTCCTCGTGCAGGCGACGGTCCCTCCCCTTGACGAGGACGGCGTGATGGTCTCGATCATCGGGACCGTCCTGTTCGCCGTGGCGAGTCTCGTGTGCTGGATTCGGCTGGACGCCCTCACCGAGGCAGGTTATCGGGACTGGCTGTGGATCTGCGTGTCCGCGACTGTTCTGGGACTGTGTGGGATGGTGTACGCAATCCGGCGGCGCGGCCGCACGAACGCCATCCGCGACCACTGAGAGCGGCCCCGGCCAGAGCCCGTCCATCCGAGAGCCCGTACCATCCGATCCTGTGCCTCCCCCGAGACCGGGGGCACTCGTCGTGGATGCCGACCAGCCCCAGCCGAATCAGGGGTGGGCAGGATCAGGGTGTGGGCGGCATCACTCGGAGAAGATCGACTGATCGGTGTCGATCGTGTCGTAGACCGGTTCGGGAATCTCGATTCCCGTATGTTTCTCGACGACATCGGAATGGCCACCACAGCCGTGCTCGACGTGGACGACCGTCCCGTCGAAGGGCGCGTACTCATTGGTGCAGACCCCGAAGATCCGTCCCAGACTGTCGGACAGCCGCACGAAGTAGCCGCACGTCTGACAGGGATGCGGGGCATGTTTGGTGGACTTGTCGGAGGGACCGCCCGTGCCCTTCATCCACCGTTCGGCTGTCCGATCTCGTCCGGCCTGGGACAGCAGGCGTTCCCTTCCCAGCCCCAGCTCGGAGACAATGGCGCGAGTCGCCGCCCATTCGGCCGGGTCCTCATCGGCGGCCAGCTCACCCCCGGTGTAGCCGGGCTCCAGGCGGGGGTCGTTGTCCGGGGTCGGCAGCAGTGTCCCGGGGGCGATGTCGCCTGGCTGCAGACGATCCCGCCACGGCACCCATGATGGGGGGACGAGGGAGTCGTCACCGGGAATGAGGCACACCTCACTGACGGAGACGTTGCGGGCCCGGGAGGCGCGCACCATGGAGACCGCCCAGCGCCATCCCCGATATCCCGGATGGGTGCACTCGAACAGGTGGGTGAGCATCCGTTCCCCGTCGACGACGGCTCCCAGGTAGTCACCGACACCGAAATCCCTGGCCTCGAACTCGGCTGCCTCTCGGGCCTCGTCGACTGCCCTGGCAATGGTGGGATCAGCCTTGGGCCTGGCCGCCGCGCGTGCGCGACGACGCGGCCTGGCCGGCTCCTTCTCAGCCTCAGCGGCCGATTCGTGGTTGGCGGCGACTGGTTCGGAAGGTGTCTGGCTCATCACAGCTCCAGTTCATCGGCGACGACCCGCAGCATCTTGGCCACCCGCTCGGCGCTGCGCGGATCTGGGTGACGCCCGTGTCGGTAGCCATTGCCCATCCGGTCGAGCATCTTGATGAGATCTTCGCAGATGACCGCCATCTCCTGCGGACGCTTGCGCGCAGCCTTCGAGACGGACGGCGGGGTGTCGAGAACCTGGATGGAGAGCGCCTGCTCACCACGTCGCCCCTCGACGATGCCGAAATCGACTCGCTGACCGGGCCTCAGCGCCGACACGCCGTCCGGCAGCGCCTGCGCGTTGACATAGACGTCTCCACCGCCATCCTTGGTCAGAAAACCGAACCCCTTGGCAGCGTCGTAGAAACGCACCTTACCGGTTGGCATCTCTGGCTCACTCCTGTCGTCACGAAATACGTCATCGCCCGAAACACTCGATTGTCCGGACAGTATGTCAAGAGTACCGGCAGCAGCAAACCAACTCCACCGCGCAGTGGATCGCATCAGCCCCGCTGGCCGGCGACACCCCACCCATCGAGCTGGTTCTTCTGCACGTGGCGGTAGTAATCGGCGTTGACAAGCTTGGACGCCGCCGCCTCGTCGACGATGACGACTGCCTGCTGGTGGAACTGCAGCACGGACGCCGGACACATGGCACTGACCGGCCCCTCGACGGCTGCAGCGATGGCGCCGGCCTTGGCCTCACCATTGGCGAGCAGGACGAGATGACGGGCCTCCATGATCGTCCCCAGCCCCTGGGTGAGGCAATGGGTGGGCACGGCCTCGTCGGCACGGAAGAACCGCTGGTTGTCCTCACGGGTACGCGGGGCGAGTGTCATGACACGGGTGCGAGAGCTGAACGGGGAACTCGGTTCGTTGAAACCGATGTGGCCGTTGCCACCAATGCCGAGGATCTGGATGTCCACCCCGCCGGCGGCCTTGATCGCCTTCTCGTAGTTCTGACATGCTGCGACGAGGTCGCGCGCCGAGCCCTCCGGCACGTGGACGTTGGCAGGGTCGAGCCCCAGCTGCTCGGTGACGGTGTGCTTGATGGTGGCGGTGTAGGAGCGCTCGTCATCGGGGCTCAGACCGATGTACTCGTCCAGGGCGAAGGCGGAGAGGTTGCTGAAATCGGCCATGTCGGCCTTGGCAAGCCGAGCCAAGGCCTGGTAGGTGGACAGCGGGGAGGAACCAGTGGCCACCCCCAGAACCGGATGCGTGCTCCGGGCGAGCACGGCGATGATGTGACGAGCGGCGATCTCGCCCATCTCGGTGGTGTCCTTGCAGATGATGACCTCCATGGCCTCTCCTCCGTGTCGTGTTCGGGTGCCCATTGCCCATGCGTCCGAGCGTCATTGCTCAATGCCGTGCGTCCGGTGATCCTTCACCTGGCGCGCCGGGCCCGTGGACTCGTCATTGGAGAGTCAGTATAGGGGACGCTGCGACCGGCGAAGCAGAATCACGACCAGCCGCCCCGTGGATGCGGCGCCCACCAACCCCATGAACACCAACCAGCCCCAGTGTGTGTGCCAACCAACCCCGTGAGTCATCGTCACCCAACGATGACCAGCCCTGGACGATGACTCACCCCGGACGACTCGGGATTTTCCCGGACACACCTAGGATGGTGGGCATGGTTGCACGATCTGGCCCCGCTGAGCACCCGAGACATGCGTGCGCACCGACTGCTGCACCATCCGACTCGACCGACCTCGATCCGATCAGCCCCGATTCGACCGGTCGTGAAACCACCCCGCCCACCTGTCCACCGCCGCACCACAACCCTCCCATCGGCTCTGTCATCAACGTTCTCGGAGCTGCCCCGGCCCCCTACGGGCTGGCCATGCCCGACACCGCCCCCCTGGAGGACGTCGCCCCGACGGCGATGCCGGTCCTCGACCCGCCCACCCCTCCGACGGCCTACACCCCCGCCCAGGGGCCGGCCCTGGAACACGTGGTGCCCAGCAGCGGGCCACATCGTGATCCCACTGCGGCGTTTCCCACGACGCAGACACTTCACGACCACATGACCGGCCAGGTGGATCCACACCAGCCGCTGCGCGTCATGACCTCCCAGCTCTCCACCGCGTCGGGGGAAGCCAGCCAGCGTCCCACGGATGCTCTCCACCTGTCGGCCGCCGTCGAACAGCCCCTGCCGGAGGATGCTGCACCCGAGGGCCTGTGGCAGCGGATCCCTGCCTCCTGGCGAGGTACCGGGACCCCGCACAGCGCCCACCGTGACATCACCGATCTGGTGCTCGTGCTGGGGTGGGGAATGATGGTCGGATTCCTCCTGCACCTGGTGCCGCGAACGGCTCCGCTGGGCGCCCTCGTCGTGGCTTGCTTCGCCATGACGAATCCCGTCATGGGTCCCGCACTGCGCAAGCTCGTCGGAGTGCTGGGAGTCGTCATGGTGACGCTCGTCGTGATCGGTTCACCCACCAGGTCGACGTTCGAGCAGATCTGCTGGGTGTGTCAGATCGGCGCCCTCGTCATGGCTCCGTTGAGCCTCATCCTTGCCGACCGAGAACTCACCCCGGAGATCCCGTGAGTTCAGCCATCACTGTTGCCGGGAAACTGCGGAGCCTGTCCACCCAGGAGCTCACCCAGCTGCTCACTCTGCGCCCCGATCTCGCCAACCCGGCGCCACGGTCCCTGCCCGACCTCGCCGAGCGCGCCACGACGGCAGCCTCGACACGGGCGGCCGTGGAGTCCCTCGATGCCTGGCAGCTGCGCGTACTCACCGCCGCCGTCGCCCTGGGCGACGTACCGCGCCGCGACATCGTCATGGCATGCACGGCCGACACCTGCCCGAGGAGTGAGGAGCAGAGGAAATCGGACGAAGGCCGTGACACCACTGATGGGCCAGACCGGCCAGCCGCGTCGCCAGGGCCGGGCACGGCTTTTCTGCCCACCCAGGCAGACGTCGACACGACCCTTGACGACCTCGGGACCATCCTCCTGCTGCTCGAGGACCACGACACCGTGCACGTGGTGGGAGCCGCGGCAGGCCTGCTGGGGCCGTTCCCCGCCGGACTGGCGCCACGCAGCACCACGGTCATTGACGACGTCCCCGGACGGCTGGCGGCTGCTGGCCCCGCCGTCATCCCGGTCATCGAACGGCTCGCCTGGAGCCCCACCGGCCGACTGCCCCACGCCAACCGGCCACTCTCCCCACAGGACGCCACCACTCCGGTCGAGCTGGCTCTGGCGCATCACCTGTTGCGTCCCGTGGACGACCACACCGTCATCCTGCCCAGGGAGGTTGCCCTGCACGCGCGTCGTGGAAGGCTCTTCCCCGACGTCGTGGCCCCTCAGCCGCCCGCCTGGCCCGAGGCCCAGGACCCCGATCGTGTCAGCACCGCCGCCATCGGGACGGCCTTGGAGGCCGTGAGCGCCATGTCTGCTCTGCTCGAGGCCGTCGACCACATGCATCCTGCCCGATTGCGAAACGGCGGCATGGCTCGCCGTGACGGGTTCAAGGCCTTGTCACGAGTGTGCCGACGCGAGGACGGTTGGTTCCACCTGTGGCTCGCCGTGAGCGCCGATCTGCTGGGGGCCGACGCCCGGGGCTGGCTTCCCAGCCAAGCCTCCGACCACTGGAGTGAGTCCACCCTGTGGCAACGATGGCTCGCCCTGCACGACGCATGGCTCACCATGACAGGCACCCCGGGACAGCTCTCCAACTCACTCGATGCCCCATCACCGGCCACCGCCCAGACGTGGCGGCGCGAGATCGTCACCCAGATCGCCAGCGCACCGGTGGGTACACCGGTCGACACCGAGAAGGTGAGCGAGAGGCTGGCCTGGTTCCACCCCACCTGGCCGGTCGCCGAGGCCCGCGAGGTCATTGACGCGGTGCTGCACGAGGCATCGCTGTTGGGAGTCATCGCCCTGGGGCGTCGCAGCCGGTTGGCCGACGACCGGAGCGATCCGGGGATGCCTGAGCCCGGTACCGATCTCATCCTGCAGTCCGACCTCACTGTCGTCGCCCCGGGGCCACTCACCCCGGCGATGTCTCGTGACCTCGCTCTGCTGGCCGATCGGGAGTCGACAGGGGTTGCCGGTGTCCGACGATTCTCCCGTGGTTCGCTGCGCCGTGGTCTGGACGCCGGCTGGACACGGGAGCAGATTCGTGGTTGGTGGGCGGAGCATTCCATGACCGCGGTGCCGCAGGGCCTGCTCATCCTGCTCGACGACGTGGTGCGTGACCACGGCAGGGTGTCGGTGTCCGCTGCATCGTGCCTCATCGAGGTGGACGACCCGGCGTCGGCTGAGATACTGCTGCGCAGCGACCAGGCCAGCGAGCTCGGTCTGCGTCGAGTGGCCCCCACCCTGCTCATCGCCCAGGCAGAGCCCGAGGTGACCTTGGTTGCGTTGCGTGCGCAGGGACTCGCCCCGGTGGCTCGCGATCAGCACGGCACGGTGCTCAATTCCCCGATCCCGGCACGATTCCGCACACCCGCCCGGGAACCGGCCTCCGAGCCGGTCGACCCACAGACGGTGGCCGAGGCTCTGGTTGCCAGCACGGAACCGTCGGCAAGCAGCACGGACGAGATCGCCAGCCTGCTGCGCGAGGCCCAGAGCCGTGGCGCCTGGGTACGTCTGGACCACGTCGACGACTCCGGCCAGGCTCGTCAGAGCGTCGTGCGGGTGCTGGCGGTGGCCAGCGGTGCCGCCCGATGTGTGCACCGTGGTGGTGGCGGGATGCGAATCATCCCCCTGCCACGAATGGTGCGGGCTCGCCTCGAGAGCGCCTGACCGCGCGATCTCGCGACGGCGCACGTCTCTGCACCAGATGTGCCCATGCTGGCTCAGCGGCGATGGTCCTGACCATTGTGCTGTGCAGACACCCCGCATCTCCTAGGCTTGAGGCGTGGGGTCACGAGCCATTACCGCTACGGCGGCTGGGATCACCCTCCTCGGGGTGGTCGCAGCCATCGTCGCCCTGCGTCAACACTCCACTGCCCCACCGCAGAACTCCGTGCCGGCCTCCTCCGCGGTGAGTGCACCGGCATGGACGTCAAGCCCTCCGCCCGGTCCCCGTTCGGTGCCCCCGGCGGTGGCGGATCTGACCTTGGCCCACAATGATGCCCAGTCCTTCACCCTCACCTGGCAGGCTCCACGCAGCGATGAGAGCTTGGAGTACGACGTCACGGTGGACGGACGTCAGATGGCACGTATCGCGCAGACCACGGCGACGATTCCGTGGCCCACCTCGACAGATCATGTGCTGGTGCAGGTGGCTGCGGTCACTCCGACCCAGGTTCACAGCCCGTGGCGGGCACTGTTCGTCGTCCCGCCTCCGGTGGACCATCGAGATTCCGGGGCAGCCGGTGAACCAGAGACGTCTTCCCAGCAGCGGGAGGGCTCCGAGGAACAGCAGGACGAGCGGAAGAGGACCAGCCCCCGGCGTCATCGCGCCCCACGCCCCCGCCATTCACACGCCGCGCGACGGCGAGGTACCACACCGAGAACCTCCTCGTCACAACGTCGTCAGTCGCCCTCCCCCACGACCACGCCGAGCGCCTCAGGGCACAACACCCCGGAGCCGGACACGTCGGAATCGCCCAGCACGTCTGCGACTCCCAGCCCCAGTGACACGGCACGTTCCACGTCGTCGCCCGACGCCAACCCGACATCAACTGCCCATCCGACACCAACCGTCACGGGTAGTGCACCACCCGATGACGCATCACGTCCATCTGCGGGACGGAGCGCTCCAGCGCGGCACCAGACTCCCCGGCAATCGCCGGGAAACCCCACCAGACCAGGCCAGTGACCCCTGGCCCCAGCCACGATCCTCGTTGCCATTGCCGCCTCTGGGCTGGGCTGTCAGCTCCCCGGCGAATCGCCGTCTCCGTTCCGCACCCCGTGCCCACCAGGCCATGACTGAGTCATAATTGACAGGATGTCTCACGTTCCTGGTCCCCTCATCGTCCAGTCCGACCGAACCCTGCTGCTGGAGGTCGATCATCCCCTGGCCGACGAGTGCCGTCATGCCATTGCCCCGTTCGCCGAGCTGGAGCGAGCCCCCGAGCACATCCACACCTACCGGCTCACCCCGCTGGGGCTGTGGAATGCGATGGCTGCCGGCCATGATGCCGAGCAGGTCGTCGACGTCCTCATGCGCTACTCGCGCTACCCGGTGGCAAGTTCCCTGCTCATCGACGTCACCGACACCATGAGCCGGTACGGCCGGCTGCGCATCGAGAAACATCCGACCCACGGTCTCGTGCTGCTGAGCACCGACAAGGCAGTCCTCACCGAGGTGCTTCGCTCCAAGCAGGTGCGCGGTCTGGTGGGCGAGCAGATCGACGAGGTCACGGCGATCGTGCATCCCTCCCAACGGGGCACCCTCAAGCAGGCCCTGCTCAAGTTGGGGTGGCCAGCCGAGGATCTCGCTGGGTACGTGGACGGGGAACACCACGACATTGCCCTGGACGAGGACGGCTGGCAGCTGCGGGAGTACCAGAAGTTTGCTGCGGACTCATTCTTCAGTGGCGGATCCGGCGTCGTCGTGCTGCCCTGTGGAGCTGGCAAGACGGTCGTGGGAGCTGCTGCGATGGCACGGGCTCGCTGCACGACGCTCATCCTGGTGACCAACACCGTCTCGGCCCGACAGTGGAAGGACGAGTTGGTGCGGCGCACCACCCTCACTCCCGACGAGATCGGCGAGTACTCCGGGTCCCGCAAGGAAGTACGCCCGGTCACCATCGCGACGTATCAGGTCATCACGACCAAGCGGCACGGCGTGCATCCCCACCTGGAACTCTTCGAGGCCCGCGACTGGGGACTCGTCATCTACGACGAGGTGCACCTGCTGCCTGCGCCGGTGTTTCGCATGACGGCAGATCTGCAGGCGAGACGACGGCTGGGACTGACGGCAACCCTGGTGCGGGAGGACGGTCACGAGGACGACGTCTTCAGCCTCATCGGCCCCAAACGCTATGACGCGCCGTGGAAGGAACTGGAGAACCAGGGCTACATCGCCCCGGCGGACTGCGTGGAGGTACGCGTCACACTCGACGATGGCGAGCGGATGGCCTGCGCTCTGGCCGAGCCGGACGTACGCTATCGGATGGCGGCCACCCAGCCGAGCAAGAACGGCGTCGTCCAGCAGCTGGTTCTCAGACATCGCGGTCAACCGACGCTCATCATCGGCCAGTACGTGGATCAGCTGGAGGAATTGGCCGAGCAACTGGACTGTCCGCTCATCACTGGCCACACGTCCTCGGTGCAGCGTCAGCGGATCTACCAAGAGTTCCGCGACGGGGAGATCGATCTGCTCGTCGTCTCCAAGGTGGCGAATTTCTCCATCGACCTGCCCAGTGCCGAGGTGTCCATCCAGGTGTCGGGGGCATTCGGGTCACGTCAGGAGGAGGCCCAGCGACTGGGGCGGCTGCTGCGCCCCAAGGAAGGCCGCACGGCGCGGTTCTACGCCATCGTCTCCCGGGACACCGTGGATGCCGAGTTCGCCTCGCATCGGCAACGTTTCCTGGCCGAGCAGGGGTATTCGTACCGTATCATCGACTCCGCGGAGTTGAGCGGTGAGGCAGGAATGGGGTGACGCCGTGATCCGTTTGCCACATCATGAGCCGACCGGGCATGCAGCACAGCCCGGGGAGCAGAACGGGCATGCATCGCCGCGCGTGGTCATGCGACACAGGGTGATACGGCACAGGGCGATTCTGCGCGGCCACCGGCGTGTGCCACTCGCCCCGGCCAGCCATGACGTGCAGCCGTATCATCTCGCCGGGCGCACCGCGCTCTACCACACCCTGCGTCGGGCACCGACTCGCGGCGCCGTCTGCCTGGTGTGTCTGTCACTGCTTGCTGGCTGCGGGGCCCAGCACGGTCCGAGTCGATCGGACGACGCCCTGCCCTCGCCCACGGTACGACCAGCTCTGAGCGCGTCGGCCCGGCCCACCATCGCTGCGAGCTCACCAACTGTCGCCAACCCGACACCGAGCGTTGCCACACCAGCCTCCCTGCGGTGCTCAAGCCCCCGTGGCAAGGATCCGGCCGCTCCGGGACGTACCGAGAGGTTCAGCTACGAATCCAGCTTGAGCAGCTACATGCAGAATCGCCGCGGCAGCGCTGCGGTGGCCATGCGGTATCCCGGTTGCGCCACGATCTATGCCTTCGACACCGGCAGTCATGATCCCTACATCACGGCGAGTGTCGTCAAGCTCTCGGTGATGGCCACCGTCATGGTCCAGGCCCACCGGGAGGGGCGTGACCTCACCGCCACCGAGAAGTCGCTCATCGAGCCGATGATCACCGAGTCCGACAATGACGCCACCACCGAGCTGTGGACGAGAGTCGGTGAGGCCCCTGCGGTGCAGAAGGTGCTGCGTTCCATGGGGGCCGACCAGACCACGCCCTCGACCCAGGGTTGGGGGCTCACGACGACCACTGCCCGCGACCAGGTGGTCATCATGAGCCACTTCGCCATGAAGAACCCGATCATCCCCGAATCCATGCGGCGTTACGCCATCAACCTGCTGGGCCACGTGGACGACGAGCAGACCTGGGGAATGACGGCTGCCATTCCGCACACCGTCGATCGACGGGTGAAGAACGGCTGGTTGCCCTATGACAATGCGTGGCACGTCAACTCGGTGGCCGCGATGGACGGGCCCGAGGGCATGATCCTGGCCGGGCTGAGCCGTGCCGCGGCGTCAACCATGGAATACCAGATCTCCACGTTGGAATCCCTTGCGGGGATCGTGGCCGTCCACGAGCACCCCCAGTGGCCTGCGAAGTATCCGCAGGATTTCAGTTCGACAGGTGCGCGGGCCTCCCAGGCATCTTCCCGGACCGCCACACCACGATGAGAAGACTGGTCACCACCACGAGGAACACCGTGGTGGACAGCGCTGCCTCGGCTCCGAAACTTCCGCCGGTCCACAGCGTCGATGCAGCTGCCGGGTGTGTCTGGCGCAGGATCGTCTGACCGAAATCCATCCCGGAGACGTCGAATCCCAGCACTGGCCCCTGCAACCAGTTCCACACCCCGTGGAATCCCACTGCTGGCCACAGGCTGCCCCGCCACAGCACGAGGACGCCGAGCATGAGGCCGAACAGGGCGATGTTGACCACGGCCACGACCGACACTCCGGGGTTGGCACTGTGCAGCACGGCGAAGAGCACGGCCTGGATCGAAACTCCGGCGATGATGCCCCACCGCGCCGCAACGGTCTGCATGAGATGGCCGCGCAGCACGACCTCCTCGGCACTGCCCTGGATGACGAAGAGCACGGCCAGACCGAGAACCTGCCAGATCTGGGCGGGGTGCGGGTGGGCCCAGTGCAGCCGGCCCTGCCCAGCCGCCGTCATGACGACGAGATCTCCACCCAGGACAACCAGCGCGATCACCAGACCGATCCACACCTCGGTGCGTCGGCCTTCCAGCCCCAGGGCACGCACCGGGCGTCCGTCGACGAATCGCATCCATGCCCACAGCGCGAGCCACACCCCCCAGAACGAGAGGAGCACCACCACCGAGCTCGTCCGCGGTGCCGGGTTGGTGTCAAGGAGAGCGGTGGCTGGCACCGAGACGATCAGTTGCCCGACGGCCAGGATCACCAACGACGCCACGATGACGATCATGGGCGGCAGCCGCGAGGCGTGCGCCAGAAAGGCGTCGCAGTAGGTGATGTCACGTGCCTCACCGGGGCTTGACGTCTGCGGGGAGGGGTGGTTGCTGGGCGAGGTGCTCACCCGGGCATGGTACCGGGTGAGCCCGCGGGTCAGGGCTGACGCGATGGCTGCGACCCGGCTCAGGAGTACCGCTGCTCCATCTCCGTCTCGATCTGTTCCAGGGACTTGCCCCGGGTCTCCGGCATGATCCTCACCAGCACCACGGCGATGACGAGGTTGAGCAGCCCGTAGCCGAGATAGGTGACGCTGCCGCCGAGCCCAGCCATCATTGCGGGGAAGGTGAAGGTGATGGCGGCGTTGACGATCCACATGAAGAAGATCGCCGTTCCGTTCATGACGCCACGCACATGGGAGGGGAACATCTCACCGAGCATGGTCCACACGACGGTGCCATTGGTCGACTGGACGACGAGCATGAACACCGCCATGAGCACGAGCACCAGGTACGGCGCCCAGGGCGGTGGCGTCGTCCCGTCGGCGATGTGCGAGGCGATGGCGTGGTGAAAGGTCGCGGCAATGGCCAGCAGGATGACCCCCACAGCCGTCACGTCGAAGATGAGCAGGCTGCGACGGCTGAATCGGGAGACGAGCCACAGCCCGGCTGCTGCCCCGATGACCGACATGACGCCGTTGCCCACCTGGGCGGTGATGGAGGCCGAGGTCGTCATCCCGGCGTACTCCAGTACCTTGGGGGCGTAGTACATGACGGTGTTGACGCCGGTGGCCTGGTTGACGATGGCCAGGAAGATGCCGACGAACAGCAGCTTGCGCAGCCACGGTGTGCGCCACACATGTGCCAGGGCATGCCCCTGGTGGGCATCCTGCTTCTCGTGACGCTGGGCGGCGAGCATCTCCTCGATCTCGTCCTGGATGGGGCCGTCCTTGGCCTCGTCCCGAACGCGCTTCAGCACCCCGATGGCGTCGGTGAGGCGTCCCTTGGACAGGTACCAGCGGGCCGACTCGGGCATGAGGCGGATGCCGATCCACAGGGCGATGGCTGGGATGGAGCACAGCACGAGCATCCATCGCCACGCCGCACCGTTGCCCGAGGAGATGACGAGGTTGTCGAGGAAGGCATGGTAGGTCGTCTCGTCGAGTGGGCCACCCTTGGAGGTCTGCAGGCCAAGAACCTCGTCCCAGGAATGTGGGCCCGGGGTGATGCCGAGCGGATCGGCATTGCCATTGCGCCGCACCGTGATCTGCGGCCCCCCGTGGGCGGCGTTGATGACGGCGTTCATGGTGAAGGCCAGTAGTTGGCCGGTGACGATCATGAATTGGTCGATGGCCACGACCGTTCCGCGAATACGCTTGGGAGAGCTCTCGGCGAGATATATCGGCACGGTGGCCGAGGCGGCACCGACGGCGAATCCCAGGACGAAGCGGAAGAGGTAGACCATGCCCACGGTGGGAGCGAACGTCGTCCCCAGGGCCCCGAGCAGGAAGATGATGGCAAGGGTGGTGATGTTGTGACGCCGCCCCCACCGATCGGACATCGCTCCCCCGACCATGGCGCCGATGGCCGCTCCGATGAGCAGGATTCCACCGATCGCCCCCTCCTGGACGGCGGTGAGTCCCAGCCCGCCGGCGGAACCGGGCATGTACATGTAGGGCAGGGCACCGGAGATGACACCGGTGTCGTAGCCGAAGAGCAGGGAGCCCAGGGTGGCGACGGCGGCAATGGCACCGATTCCGCGGTGCGGGCCCGAGGGTGGGGTGTCGCGGACCAGTCGTGTGGTCTCATCCGCACCGTGCGGCAGTGTGCTCATCGTCGTCCTTCTGTCGTGATCGTTCCCGTCCAGTACTGGGACTGGCGCGCCCAACGGTGTGCGCGGTGCTCACCGACGGCACCACACGCCGGGCAGTGACGCTGGGAGATCATCAATTATCACTCACCATCACCCATCGGGAAGCCACATTGCATGTCCTGGACGCGATCGGCTGGCACTGGATGGCCCCTCAGCCGGAAAACATTCCCGCCCCGGCAGATCGGGAGGCACAGCAGATCGGCAGGACACGGGGTAGATCTGCAGACACGGACATGGGGCGGCCCAACCGAGCCGCCCCATGTCCGTACCAGCGCTGTGTCTGTACCAGCACTGCGTCAGATCAGCATTGCCGATGGCACGTCACATCATGCCACCCATGCCGCCCATGTCACCCATGCCGGGATCACCGGCGGGGGCCGCCGGAGCAGGCTCGGGCTTGTCGGCGATGACGGCCTCGGTGGTGAGGAACAGGGCCGCAATGGAGGACGCGTTCTGCAGGGCGGAACGCGTCACCTTGGCCGGGTCAATGATACCGGCCTTGACCATGTCGACGTACTCACCGGTGGCAGCGTTGAGGCCCTCACCAGCCGGCAGGTTGGCGACCTTCTCGGCAATGACGCCGCCCTCGAGACCGGCGTTCGTGGCGATCTGCTTGAGCGGGGCGGAGCAGGCGGACAGGACGATCTGGGCACCGGTGGCCTCGTCACCCTCCAAGCCCTCGATCGTGGCGGCCTTGGATGCCTGCATGAGCGCGACTCCACCACCGGGGATGATGCCCTCCTCGACGGCAGCCTTGGCGTTGCGCACGGCGTCTTCGATGCGGTGCTTGCGCTCCTTGAGCTCCACCTCGGTGGCGGCACCGACCTTGATGACGGCGACGCCGCCGGCCAGCTTGGCCAGACGCTCCTGGAGCTTCTCGCGGTCGTAGTCGGAGTCGGAGTTCTCGATCTCCTTGCGGATCTGGGTGACGCGGCCGGCGATCTGCTCGGCGTCGCCAGCACCGTCGACGATGGTGCACTCGTCCTTGGTGACGCGCACCGAGCGGGCCTTGCCGAGCAGGTCGAGGGTGACGGCGTCGAGCGACAGGCCGACCTCCTCGGAGATGACCTGGCCACCGGTGAGGATGGCGATGTCGGCGAGCATGGCCTTGCGACGGTCACCGAAGCCCGGGGCCTTGACGGCGACGGACTTGAAGGTGCCACGGATCTTGTTGACGATGAGACCGGCCAGGGCCTCGCCCTCGACGTCCTCGGCGATGACCAGCAGCGGCTTGCCGGACTTCATGACCTGCTCCAGGACGGGAAGGATGTCCTTGAGCGAGCTGATCTTGGAGTTGACGATGAGGATGTAGGGGTCCTCGAGGACGGCCTCCATCGACTCGGTGTCGGTGACGAAGTAGGGCGAGATGTAGCCCTTGTCGAAACGCATGCCCTCGGTGAGCTCGAGGTCGATGCCGAAGGTGTTCGACTCCTCGACGGTGATGACGCCTTCCTTGCCGACCTTGTCCATGGCCTCGGCAATGGTCTCGCCGACGCTGGGATCACCGGCCGAGATGGTGGCGGTGGCAGCGATGTGCTCCTTGGTCTCGATGTCGATGGCCATCTCGGAGAGTCGGGCGCTGATGGCCTCGACGGCGGTCTCGATGCCCTTCTTGAGACCCATCGGGTTGGCGCCGGCGGTAACGTTGCGCAGCCCCTCGCGCACCATGGCCTGGGCCAGGACGGTGGCAGTGGTGGTGCCGTCGCCAGCGACGTCGTCGGTCTTCTTGGCAACTTCCTTGACAAGCTCGGCGCCGATCTTCTCGTAGGGGTCCTCGAGCTCGATTTCCTTGGCAATCGACACGCCGTCGTTGGTGATCGTCGGTGCGCCCCAGGACTTCTCCAGGACGACGTTGCGACCCTTGGGGCCGAGAGTGACCTTGACCGCGTCGGCAAGGGTGTTCATGCCCTGCTCGAGTGCGCGGCGGGCCTCGATGTTGAATTCAATGAGTTTCGCCATGTTTGGGGGAGTCCTCCGCTCCGGTGGGCTGTGTGCCCTGGACGTCAGATGTACTGCGAGGTGTCGGCCTCGCGTTGTTGCCCCGTGATGCCCGCGACGGACGATCAGGTGATCTCATCACCGGGTCCCCGACCGGATCGACACTCGCAACATCGCTCCAGTCGGTAGCACTCGTCAGGTACGAGTGCCAAGATCATTTTTAGCACTCGCACCCCATGAGTGCAAAGGGATTGTGCCCACGAATTCATCGGGATGGTGCCATGAGCGCAACAGCCCCATGGGCACAACGGGATCGCCCACAAAGGATTGTCCAGGCGCAGCAGGATTGCCTGGGCGCATCGGGATCGTCCGGGATCGTCTGAGCGTAGCGAGGTCTCTGGCAGATTCCGGCTCCGGCCGGGCCAGACATGCCCCAACCGGACCGGACATCTCGACGCTCCTCGCACGTACGTCTCCGCTTCCTGGACCATGTGGTGCGGCAGGCGCACGTCGGCCATCGGCCTCGGGTTGACCGACCCGCATCCTCCTCACGTGGTGCGACGGGCGTGCTGCGCACCTCGCCGGATGGTCGTGGCAGGATTGAGGTACCGGTGTCCACGTGGGAGGACTGGCGATGGAGCGTCTGACAGGCAGCATTCGACAGTACGCATGGGGAAGCACCACCGGCGTCCCCACCATCCTGGGCACCGAACCGGACGGCAACCCCCAGGCCGAGTACTGGCTCGGCGCCCACCCCCTGGCGCCATCGCAGCTGAGCAGTGGTGAACCGTTGACGCAGCACCTTCACGTGCATCCCGATGAGCTCGGATCAGCTGGGCAGCGGTTCGAAGAACGACTGCCCTACATGATGAAGATCGTCTCCGCGGCACGCCCCATGAGTCTGCAGGCCCACCCCACTGACGAACAGGCCTGGGAGGGGTTCGCCGCCGACAACGAGCATAGCCTGACCTTGGACTCCCCCGATCGCACCTTTCTGGATCCGTGGGGCAAACCGGAGATCTTCGTCGCCATGGACGAGGTGGACGTGCTGCACGGCTTCCGCGACCCGATCCAGACGCGCACCCTCTTCGATGCACTCGACGTGCATGCTTCGTTGGACCAGGTCATCGGCCCGCTCACCGAACGCCGCAGTTCCGCCGGCCTGGCCGAGGTGTTCCTCGACTGTCTGAGCGGTGGACCGGAACGCGAGGCATGGGTCAGCGAGGTAGCGTCAGCCGCCGTCAACCATGTGGATGACGAGGGAGAGCTGGGTGTGTTCGCCCGCACTGCCGTTGCCCTGGACGAGCACCACCCCTCAGATCCGTCCATCCTGGCCGCTCTGCTGCTCAATCACCGTCATCTGCACCGCGGGGATGCGCTGCTGGTGGATCCCGGCACCCTGCACTGTTACCTCACTGGCACCGGGGTGGAGCTTGCCGCCAACTCGAGCAACGTCGTGCGCGGTGGGCTCACCCACAAGCACATCGACATCGACCGGCTCATCTCGATCGTCAATTTCGTCACGCAACCCATCGACCTGGTCGACCTCGTGGGTGTGGGAGCCGGCATGGGACGTTATGACACGCAGTACCCGCAGTTCCAGTTGTATCGCTTCGACCTTGACGTCGATCAACCAGCAATGGCGCCGCGCCCCGATCAACCACGAATCCTCCTGGTGACGGGGGGTTATGTCGTGTGCACCAGCCCGAGTGGCACCGACGAGTTGGTGCACGGTATGGCCGCCTGGATCCCCGCGGGTGAGCAGGTACAGCTCAATGGGGACTGCGAGGGGTTCATCGCCTCACCAGGTATGTGACAAATCTCATACTTTCACGTGATGGTCGAGTTTTTGCTTCCACTTCTTCAGTATGTTAAAAGAAGAACCCCTTGTGATTCCATACATCACCACAAGATTGTCAGCCAGTCACACGACACCCGCATCGCAGTCCCGCTCCCCACGAGTTCCTGACGCATCCGACAGCCCTAGCTGCACTGCGGGAGGCCATTGCCGTCCGACAAGGAGATTCATCGGTGCTCTCGATTTGTGTCAGACAGGCATTGACTTTCGTTCTCATCTGATACCGGATGGGCCATACTCGTATGCCAATACAGCTTTGACACCCTACTCTGAAAGTATGTACAGTCACTCGGGTCTAACAACCTGACCCCGGTGTGTGCTTCATGATCAGCGTATTGGCCTCTGAACTCTCGGTAAACATCCGTGAAACTCACCATCAGAGGCATGCTGCATGGCAACAGCGAAGGTCAAGTTCCTACCTGCTCACAGAAAGGGCGCCATGCGCAAGGTACTGATCAACGCTGGTCTGGGGGTGTTGTCCGCGCTCGTCGGTGGTGCCGGTTTCCTGACACCGGCCCAGGCGAACGCAGCCCCCGGAGACGCCGACCAGCCCGTGAATCCGGGACTCTCCGAGGGATACCCCAAACCAATCAACTTTGTAAAGCATTCCAACTTTAAGGAGATGGTGGGGTACAGAACCCACTACAGCGTCCCCACCCCGCACACCGGGGATCCCAGACATGCAATCGAAGATCTGATCCAGACTGTGGAGATTGCCCCAGGTAAATATGCATACACATACTGCATCGAACCTGGGATCAAGTACTACACGGTTGAGGAAAACCCCGCCACCACCTTGACTATGGAGGACTGGAGCGGACTCAAGGCCGAGAATCAGCGAACCCCGCTGCCGATCACGAATGACAAGGATCGTCAGCAGGAAGCCCAATGGGTGACCGAGAACGGCTACCCGACGAAGGACCTCGACCAGCTCAGGGCTGACTCAGGAGTCAGCAACCTGACCAGGCCTGAAGCCATTTCTGCCACTCACGCCGCGCTACTCCACTACGTGGACAACCGCGACCTCCAGAGTGCTGCCGCCTATGACCCGGTTACCAACAGTGAATCTGACCTGCCCGAAGATGTCACCAAGGATCTGAAGGATTTCTACAGCTACCTCACTGGCCCCAAGAACACCGGCGCCCCACTGGACACCTCGGACAAGAAGGCAGCGGAAGTCACCGTCACCGGCCCCTCAGGGACTGGGGTCGCTGGCCAGCCCGTCGGTCCGATCCGCTTCGGTGGCACCGAGAAGACGCTGCCTCTCACCGTGAGCGATCCCGCCAGTGATTGGGAGATCGTTGACGCCGACGGCAACGCCATCGACAAGGCCAAGGCCCCGGTCGGCAAGGATCTCTACCTCAAGGTGCCCGCCGATGCCCCGGCCGGCTCGGCCACCATCAGCACCTCGGTGAAGAAGTCCAATCTGTCCGGCAAGGTCCTCTTTGAGAAGTCTGGCAAAAAGCACGGTCAGACGACGGTCATCATTGATTCAGACGACAGTGAGTCCAGCGCCTCGGTGTCTGTGAGTTGGGACGCCGCCCAGAAGCCGACACCCACACCCACACCATCTGATACTCCGACACCAACCCCGTCGGTCACACCGACGCCGACCCCGAGTGACACTCCCACCCCGGAGCCCACTCCATGCCTGCCAGGAGACACCTCCGAGGACTGCATCACACCAGCCCCCACACCCTCCGACAGCCCCACACCGACCCCGTCGGACACCCCAACACCCACGCCAAGCGACACGCCCAGCGTGACCCCAACCCCGACACCCTGCGTGCCAGGCCAGGGCGGAACCGACGAGAACGGCAACCCCTGCAACACCCCGACACCAACCCCGTCGGTCACACCGACGCCGACCCCGAGTGACACTCCCACCCCGGAGCCCACTCCATGCCTGCCAGGAGACACCTCCGAGGACTGCATCACACCAGCCCCCACACCCTCCGACAGCCCCACACCGACCCCGTCGGACACCCCAACACCCACGCCAAGCGACACGCCCAGCGTGACCCCAACCCCGACACCCTGCGTGCCAGGCCAGGGCGGAACCGACGAGAACGGCAACCCCTGCGAGACTCCGTCGGTCACCCCGACCCCGACACCCTGCGTGCCAGGCCAAGGTGGAACCGACGAGAACGGGAAGCCGTGTGGAACCCCGACACCCAGCGTGACTCCGGCTCCGAGCAGCACTCCCACGGCCTGCGTGCCAGGCCAGGGTGGAACCGACGAGAACGGGAAACCCTGCGTCGTCGTTCCCACGACCTGCGTGCCGGATCAGGGCGCCACTGCCGACAAGCATGGTGCCGTGGCCAAGGACAAGGCTGGTAAGGCTGATGTCTGCGTGGAGCCCGGGCTGCCCGCCACCGGTGTGTGACAACTGAATCAGGAATCATCAGAAGTCATGTGACTTCCTAGGTGATCCACAAAAGGTGCCCCGCGACCCAACAGTCGCGGGGCACCTTTCCGTCATCTGCTGGGGAAAGGTCCAGGACGGGGAAAGGTCACCGCCAGATTTGCCGGGGCAGAGATCACCGATGTTGGGCCAACGAATCATGCACTGCGGACATTCGTACCCGCAGTGAAAGGAGAATCTCGTCGGTGACGCAGCCAGCCACATCCCCGACATGGGCAACCGTGGCTCGCTGTGCTGTCAGCGGTCAACGAATCGACACGACCTGCTCAGGTGAACGCTCGGGTGTCACACCGGCTGCGCGGTGTCACAACCCGAGATCCTGCCTGGAGGGAGGTCTCGGGGCTCCTGCAGGACGCGGGATTCGACTGCGGGACGAGGGCACCGGGACATTCTCCCCGCCGGGTGCGGTAATGCTTTCGCCAGTGCTGGTGACGGCACCATCACCTGCGGCGCTCCGAGCCGGAGCTGGATCCCATCCCCTCTCGACGACTTTCTTCTGCACCGCAATGGCAGACAGCAGAATGATGGCGCCGATCAGGGTGAGGATGACCGCTCCCGGCACGACACCGGCCCGGGAACCACAACCGATGAGGATGCCGAACCATCCGAAGTCGGCGTCTCCGAAAGTCGTGTTCGCCGATCCGAAGGATCCCAGCACCTTGAGTAGGAAGGCCGGCAGGAACGTCACGAGCAAGCCATTGACAAAGGCTCCGGCGATGGCGCCGCGGCGTCCTCCGGTCGCATTGCCGTAGACACCCGCTGCGCCACCGGTGAAGAAGTGAGGCACCAGGCCGGGAAGGATCAATGCCAGTCCGAAGGCAGGTCCGAGCAAGGCGGCAAGGAGCGTCAGCCCGATCAGACCACCGATGAATGAGGACATGAATCCGATGAGCACCGCGTTCTGGGCATAGGGAAAGACGATGGGGCAGTCGAGGGCTGGGACCGCCCCCGGCACAACTTTTTTGGCGATGCCCTGGAATGCCGGGATGAGCTCACCGAGGATCGTCCGCACGCCGAACAGGATGACGGCGACGGCGATACCGAATTCGAGGCCCTCGGTCACCGACGACATGATGTAGTTGCCGATCCCGGTGGCCCCATCGGGGAAGGCTGTGAAAGCTACCGTCCTGCCACGTCGTGCAAGGAAGACGATGGCCATGATGACGTACATGAGGACCATGGACAGGGCTGTCGCCACCATTGAGTCGCGCAGGAATCGCAGACCCTCGGGAACCTTGATCTCCTCCGTCGAACGGCTCCGCCCATGCGGGTCCACGAGACGCCCGGTCGCAGCGGAGGCGATGTACCCCGAGGTGCCGAAGTGCCCGATGGCGATGTTCTCACCACCGGTGACCTTGCGGGTGAAGGGGTGCGCAAGGGCGGGAAGGCTCACCATGAGTGTGCCCAGCAACAAGGATCCCAGTCCGATGACGATCGGGGTGGGCATCGAGGCAGAGGCCATGACGATCGTGATGAGGGTCGCCATGAACAACATGTGATGCCCGGTGAGGAACACGTATCGCAACGGCGTGACGCGGGCCAGTACCAGCGAGACGAGGAATCCGGCAAGCATGATCCAGGCGACCTGCGACCCGTACTGCTGCTGGGCAATGCCGGCGATCGCCTCGTTCGTCGGAACGACTCCATGAGCGCCGAGAGCACCCTCGATCATCGTGCCCAGTGGGTTCAGGGAGTTGACCACCAACCCGGCGCCAGCCCCGATGAGCAGGAAACCGAGGACAGCCTTGATGGCACCTCCCACAACCTGCCCGACCCCCTTGCGCATGGCTGCAAGACCAATGGCGGTGATGATGCCGATGAGGAAGGCGGGAACACTGAGGACCTCGTTGACAAGGAATTGGACGATGGCCAGGACGATGCTCATGGGTGACTTTCGGTGTGACGCAGGGCTGTGTGGACGGTTGGTGATCAGACGTCGAAGATGCGACGCAGCGCAGCGTCCACCTCGGAGATCGACGTGAAGTCGTCAACGACCTCCACCGGGATGGGGAGCTCCCCAAGGGTCTGGGCGATGGCACCGGAGGTGAGGATCGCGTCGGCCTCGCTGCACCGTCCCTTGGCCGAGATCGTGTCCGTGGCCTCGACGCCGAGGTACGGCATCCATCCCCAGGCATCCAGAACCTGCTCTGTGGTGTTCTTGAGGAACAGGCTTGTGCCCACCCCATTCCCGCAGACGGTGAGCAGGAGATTCCGAGAGGTCGTGGTGGCGGGCGATGCGGCCTGCCGTCCACCGTCCGAGTCGTTCCTCCCCAACAGGATTGACACGACGTCTTGGGCGGTGTGTGCCGTCTCCAAGGCCGTACGTCTGCTGGGATCTGCCAGGACGGTCGCCAGCGCGGCAAGGACGTCCTGATGGTCCGAAGCGTCACTGGCGGCCAGTCCGGCCACCATGGTGACGGGATCATTGGTCTGGTGACCGAAGGCCACCGGTTCGTCAAGATGGACCCAGGACATCCCGGTGTGTCGTACCGACCCATCGGGCCGGGCGTGGGCCAGTGCGAATCCGGGAGCGACGACAATGTAGGGACCGTTCTGCCTGACGTTGTCGATCATGGCCTCGGTGTACTCCGGGGTGGCCGTACCGGTGGCAACCAGCAATTCGCCAGCAGCACGAATGGCTGCCGGCCAGTCGGAGGCCGACGCCTCCACCCGAATTGCCTCCAGGGGCAGGATGTCGGTGAGGTCGATCACAGCAGAATCCTCCGTCGTCGCAGGAAGTGGAACGGTTCAGTGTACTTCCGCGCCGTTGTCAGGTGCCGGTGGGAGTACCTCCATCCTCGATCAGGCCGTCACCTGTTCCCACTCATCGCGTCGATCCAGCATCGTGCGAACAGCCTCCTGCGCAGCATGGATGGAGTGATTGGTTCCCCAACCACACTGCACCTCGTTGGCAGCCGGGGTGGCATCGAGCTTCAGGATGTCGCGGAAGGTCATCTCCACCAGATCGCAGACGGCCGGAACGTCGGGCTCACCGACCATGATGAGGTAGAACCCGGTCTGGCAACCCATCGGACCGAAGTCGATGACCGACTCACTGTGGTCTCGCACGCACTCGGCAAAGGAGTGCTCGATCGAGTGGACCGCCGGCATCTCCAGATGGTCATGGTTGGGTTGGCAGAACCTCACGTCGTACTTGGTGAGGGTGTCGCCGACAGGTAGGTGCTTGACGTCTGCCACCCGCACGAATGGTGCTGCCACCGTGGTGTGATCCAGATTGAAACTCTCGACATTCATCTTGTGTGCCATGGATCCATCATCTCGCACCCAGGACTCCCAGCGGCAAGGATTGCCCGGGGAGGTGGGGAGAAGCCCAATCCGATGGGCGACAGAGCCGGTAGCCGTCCCACTTGACGGTGCGCACGCACCGACCTACCGACGAGGTTGTCCTTGCCGATACGGCCGAGGTGGCCAATGGAGCCTCTGACAGGAATCGAACCCGCGACCATCGCTTTACAAGAGCGGCGCTCTACCTACTGAGCTACAGAGGCACGGCCCAACAGGGCATACGGCACATTGTGGCACGTTTGGCCGGTCAACGCATAGTTGACGTCAGCTGGGACCGAGCACCAACCATCATGGGCCCGTACCACACCAGACGCTGACCGTCGACGAATCGCACGTCGCAACCGGGCAGGTCGGCGGCGTCGGAGGGGCCGAAGGAGTAGGGCTCGTCGGGCAGGATGACGCGGTCGGCGCCAAGTTCCAGGATCGTCTCGAGCTCCACGTGCGGATAGCGCGTACCGTCGTCGGGCAGTGGTGCCAGATCGACTCCACAGTGCGCCAGCACGTCGGCGGCATAGGTGTTCGGGCCGATGCACATCCACGGGTCGCGCCAGATCGGCACGACGGCAGTGAGCCTGGGGCCGTCGGACGGGGGCTGCCACTCCTGGCGTGCAGCGGTGAGCCAGCTCGGCTCCTCGGCGCACCCCAGGACGTCGAACAGCCGTGCCATGCTGGTGAGGGCGTCTGGAACAGTGGGGATGTGCGTCACCCACACCGGAACACCGCCGGCGCGCAGCTTCTCGACGTCGAAGGCGCGATTCTCCTCGTCATTGGCGATGACGAGATCGGGACGCAGTTCGGCGATCGCGGCACGATCCGGGTTCTTCGTGCCCCGCACCCGGCGCACCGCATGACCGACCACGTCGTCCATGTCTGGTGGGCGCACACAGAAGTCGGTGCAGCCCACCAGAAGCTGTGGGCAGGTGGCGGCGATGGCCTCGGTGAGTGAGGGGACGAGGCTCACCACTCGACGGATCTCACCGATCTGCACCGGGGTGCCCCGATCGTCCCGGAACCGTCCGGGCGTGGCACCAGCATCGTCGGATCGTTGCGTGCCGTACGGCTTCTCCCCATGTCGATCTGCGTCCCGGTCGGCACCACACCGATCTACGTGCCGGTCGGTTTCACACTGTTTGGCCGCATCCAGACTGGCCCCAACCTGGGCGTTCTCGGCAGAGCCGCCCTCGCGCTGCTCCTCGTCGCGCCGTCCACTGGTCATCGTGCGTCCTCCCTCACCGTCTTGCGCACTGCCACGTTCTCATGCCGCATCCTCGGCCACGTTCTCATGCCACCACGGCCAACGCCAGGGCCAGCAGGGTCCAGGTGACGGTCTGGGTGAGTTCGTTGATCGAGCCGTAGCAGTCGCCGGTGAGCCCGCCGAACCGCTTGACGAGGTGTCTGATCCACAGCCATGCCATGCCCAGCGCCACCAGCGTGGCCACCGCCACGGTCACGGCCCACTGCCAGCCACCGACCGCCCAGCCCAAGGCGGCCCACACCAGCTCCAGCGCAGCGAAGTTGACGGCCACGGTGCGCGGGGTGCTCACCCCAGCCACCAGGGAACCGAACCCGCCGGGTCGGGCGCACGGGATGGACGGCATCGTCGCCACGATGATCGCGGCACGGGCCACTGACGGCCCCAGCATCACGAGCAGCCCGACTCGCCACCACGATCCTGCACCCAGTGCCCCGGCAGTACCGGTGAGCGAGCTGAGCGCGCCGAGGTCGACGAGCAGGGTGAGCACCAGGGCGATGACACCCATCGGCCCGATGTCGGACTGTTTCATGATCTCCAGGGCCCGGGCTGGGTCACGTCGCGAGCCGAGTCCGTCGGCGGTGTCGGCGACGCCGTCCAGATGGAAACCTCCGGTGGCACCGGTGAGCCACACCAGCGCCAGGATCGCGGCGAGCCACGATCCGGCTCCCATCGCCAGTACTCCCCCGGCGATGAGTCCACCGACCACGCCCAGACACAGTCCCAGCCAGGGGAAGGCGCGGATGGCACGGATGGCCACTCGACGGTCCACGTCGGCGATCATGGGGGCAGGCAGGATGGTGAACAGTGAGGTGGCGGCGGCCAGACCCCCCAGTGGGCCGCGGGCTGAGGTGGTCCGGGGGGCACCGTCCTGGGAATCTGTTGGCGTTTCCATCATGCCCACCTGCGCGGGATGCCCGCCACGCACATCCACACCTCGTCGCAGGCACCGGCGACGGCGGCATTGAGACGTCCGAGCTCGTCACGAAAGAGGCGTCCGGCAGCGGTGTCGGGTACCACGCCCATCCCCACCTCGTTGGAGACGAGGATCACTCGTCGGTGGGTACGTCGGATGGCGTCGACGAGCTCGTCGACGCGGGTCCTCAGCCCATCGCGCCAGCCCGGCTCGTCGTTCCAGGCGCCGACCTCGTCGAGGATGCGGGTGATCCACACCCCCAGGCAGTCCACGAGCACCGGGCTCGGATCGTCGTCGAGCAGCACGGCGGCGACGTCGAGAGTCTCCGCGGTGCGCCACGACTCGGGGCGGCGTTGCTGGTGCAGCCGGATGCGTTCGGTCCACTCCGGGTCGTCGGGGTTGCGTGCGCTGGTGGCCACATAGGTGACGACCTCGCACTGGGCCAGCTGCGACTCGGCGAAGGTCGACTTGCCCGAGCGTGCCCCACCGAGCACGATGGCGCGGCTGGGACGGGAATCCACTGGTGTCGGGGTGTGCACACTCATCGGACGGCGTCCTCACTGGTTTCAGCCTCCGCCGAGCCGGGGAAGTCGGTCTCGCCGGTCACCTTGACGTCGGTCACCCCGACCTCGTCGAAGGTGGTCATCTCTGCCATGATGTGCGCTGCGGCCTGCACGATGGGGAAGGCAAGGATGGCCCCGGAACCCTCCCCCAGCCGCATACCGAGATCCAGCAGGGCGGGCAGACCAAGTTTCTCGGTGGCGGCGACGATACCCGGCTCGGCCCCGGCATGCCCGGCGACGAGATGGTCCAGGGTGGCTGGGGCGATGGCGGTGGCGGTGAGGGCCGCCGAGCAGGCCAGGACACCGTCGATGATGACGGGGACGTGCCTGCTGGCACCGGCGAGCATGAGGCCGGCCATGGCGGCGAGCTCGAACCCGCCGACCAGGGCCATGGCCGTCACGGGATCCTCGGCATCGGGTTCGTTGACGGCGAGAGCCTTGTCGACGACGGCGATCTTGTGGGCGCGACGGCGTTCGTCGGCCCCGGCCCCGTGACCGGTGACCTCCTTGGCAGACTTTCCGGTGAACAGGGCGATGAGGGCGGCCGCCGGGGTGGTGTTGCCGATGCCCATCTCACCGGCGACGAGGATGTCGGCTCCGTCGTCGATGGCGTCCAGGCCGGTCTGGATGCCCACCTCGAAGGCAGTGACGGCATCATCGAGGCTCATGGCTGGGCCGAGGGAGATGTCGTTGGTGCCGTGCTGGATCTTGCGATCCACGACTCCGGTTCCTGCGGGAAGGTCCTTGAGTATGCCGACGTCGATGACGATGACCTTGCCACCCATCTGACGGGTGAGCACCCCCACACCGGCTCCCCCGGCAGCCATGTTGATGGCCTGCTGGTAGGTGATCTCCTGGGGGTCGGGCGAGACGCCCTGGGCACACACACCGTGATCACCGGCGAACAGGCCGACGACGGGATGGCTGGGGATCGGCCCGGGAACCTGCCCGTAAATCGCACACAACTGCTCGGAGAGGGACTCCAACAACCCGAGGGACCCCTCCGGCTTGGTGAGTATCTGCTGACGCTCGTGGGCCTCGTGCCGGATCCTCGGATCCACCGGGGTGATGGCCCTGGCGGTACGAGCGAGCAGGCTCTGGGGCGGCAAGGAGGCTGGCAACCTGACAGACATGGAGTTCTCTCCCGGGGTCAAGAACGTACCCCGTTCCCGCAGCTGTGTCCGCGCAGCTGGAACCGTCAGGTGACGTCCGGCAACCATCCCCGGACTGGGGATGAGCGGGCGGTTGTGGTCTGACTTCGCTGTCCCCAGCGTCACAGTGGCGGGACCGTCCCGGACTCACACCGGTGTTCCACCGCGCCGCGGGATCTATCCTTGCACATGAGGTCTCTGAACGCATGGGAGCCTTGGCCGCGTGAAAGCCTGGGGCACATGACGCCCCAGGCCGACGTCTGGCCTCGGCAGTGCTGCTCGGTGCCAATCGAGCCGGGCCAAATTGTGCTGGGGCCAATCGAGCCAAGGCCAGTCGTGAATGGATGGAAGGTGTGCGGCATGGACGTCCTGGTTCTGGGGGGCACCGGTCTGGCCGGGAAACTGTCCGCCCGGCTCGTCGAGCAGCAGGTGGACGTCGTCACCTCCATCGCCGGACGCACCACGGCACCGTCCCGGCTCCCCGGCAAGGTGCGGGTCGGCGGTTTCGGCGGGGTGGACGGGCTGCGCACCTTCCTGCGCACCGAGAACGTCGGATCGGTGGTTGATGCCACCCACGCCTTCGCCACGACGATGCACTGGCACGCCTTCCAGGCCTGCCAGGCCGAGGACGTCCCCCTGCTGCGGTTGGGACGGCCCAGTTGGCGTGACCTGCCCGAGGCGGCGTCGTGGACCTGGGTGGCCGATCACGACGAGGCGGCCCGCGTCGTCTCAGGGATCCCGGGACGGGTGGTGCTCACCGTGGGACGTCAGCCCACCGCCCACTACCTGAGCCTGGGTGAGCGCGATCTGCTGCTGCGCTGTGTCGACTCCCCCGCCGAGGAGCTGCCGGACGGCTGGGTGGTGCGCCGGGAGCGCGGGCCGTTCAGCGTCGATCACGAACGTGCCGCACTGGCCGGGGCGTCGGTGCTGGTCTCCAAGGACTCCGGCGGGGTGAAGCCCGATGCCAAACTCGTCGTCGCAGCCGAGTCGGGGATCCGGGTCGTCATGATCTCGCGGGGTGCCCAACCCGCCTGGGACGACGAGGTGAGCAGGGTCGGGGACGCCGAGGCCTGGATACGCGCACGTCTGGCGGGCGGGCAACGAGAACTGGGCACTGGGATCAGCTGGGCAGGATGAGACGCGTCGGAGCAGGGCCGGCAGTCGGCGCCCCCGAATCAGCGGTCAGAAGGGAAGCCGGTAGACGGATGGACGTCAGTGGTCGGAGGGCTCGTGGACGCTGGTGTGCTCGAGGTCGAGCCCGGCGACGTCACCCACGACGGTGATGGCCGGCGGCTTGATCCCGGCCTGCTCCATGTCGTCGGCCACCTCTCCCAGGGTCGAGGTGAGCACCTGCTGGGTGGGCAGGGAGGCGTCACCGATGACGGCCACCGGGGTGTGCGCGGCAAGCCCACCGACCTGCAGCTTCTCGGAGATGCGGCCGATGTTGGCCACCCCCATGAGGATGACGAGCGTGGTGCCCGTCTTGGCGATCTGTGCCCAGTCGAGTTCGGAACGGGTGTCACCGGGGGCGACGTGGCCTGAGACGACGGTGAATCCCTGCACCATGTGACGGTGGGTGAGCGGCACCCCGGCCAGCTCCGGGCCGGCCACGCACGAGGTGACGCCGGGGATGATCCGCACCGGGACGCCAGCTGCCGCGCAGGCCTGCCACTCCTCACCGCCGCGTCCGAAGACGAAGGAGTCGCCACCCTTGAGCCGCACGACCTTCTTGCCCTGCTGGGCGTGCTCGACGAGCAGCAGGTTGGTCTCCTCCTGGGGCACGTACTTTCCGCGCGGCACCTTGCCCACCGGGATCTTCTCGGCATCCGGGTTCTCGTCCATGATGTCCTGGGGCGCGAGACGGTCGTAGAGGATGACGTCGGCCTGTTGCACTGCCTGCAACCCGGCGACGGTGACGAGTCCGGGGTCGCCGGGGCCGCCTCCCACCAGGGTGACGGTGCCGGGAATGAGATCTGCGCTGTGTTTCATGGTTCCTCTCCTCAGGATGTGTGCTGGTCGGGGGCGGCGGGCAGGTCGAAATCACTCGGGCTGGCCTGAATGGCGCCAAGAGCCTCGGCAAGACGGGTGTGGATGCGACAGTCGCGTACTGCCAGTCGAATCCAGGTGGGCCCCAGACCGGGGAATGTCTCCCCCCGTCGCACGGCAATTCCCTGGCTCTCCAGGGCTGGCCGGATCGACTGCGGTGAGATGGATGAGGTGTCCAGCAGCACGAAGGGCGCTCCCGAGTCGATCGGTGGCAGGCCGATGTCGGTGAGACGCCGCACCAGGTCGTCGCGCTGGCCGGGCACGGTACGGGCCAGATCCAGACGGTGGGCTCGTCCCAGGTCTCCGGTGACGGCAACCATCGCCGCTGCCGCCGGGGTGGACACCGACCACGGCGGCTGCTGGGCGGCCAGGCGTTCGATGAGCGCCGGATCACCGACGACATATCCAGCGCGGACACCGGCCAACCCATAGGTCTTGGTGAGTGAGCGCAGCACGAGGACGTCATCCATGTGCGGGCCGATCATGGACTCCGCCTCGTCGGTGGCGTCCATGAAGGCCTCGTCGACGACGAGAATACGCCCGGGACGACGTAGTTGTGCAATAACCTCACGCGGGTGCAGTCGTCCGGTGGGGTTGGTCGGGTTGCCGATGACGACGAGGTCGGCATCGTCGGGGACGGCCTCGGCAGTCATCTGGAACCCGCTGGCCCGGTCCAGGATGAGCCGGGCCACCTGGAACCCCGCCTGGATGAGGGCAGACTCCGGTTCGGTGAACTGGGGGTGGACGACGAGCGGGCGCTCGGGGCGCAGGGCATGGGCGATGAGGGTGAATCCCTCCGCCCCACCGCTGGTGGGCAGCACCATCTGCCGGGGCACCTGGTGCATGGCGGCCAGGGCATTGCGGGCGGCGCTGGGGTCTGGGTAGTGGGCCCAGTTCCCGGTGCTGACGATGGCGTTGATGAGCCAGGCCGGGGTCTGCTGCACACGCACGTTGACGGCCAGGTCGATGAGTCCCTGGCGCACGTCCTGGTCGCCGTGGTGGCGCAGGTCGGGCTCAACGGCGGGCGGAGGTGGCGGTGCAGATTCCTGCACTGCTGGGCTGGCGGCTGTTGGCGCTGCGGGAACCGACTCGTCCCGACTCGCCGAGGTGGCCTCGCCGGGCTGCACCAGCTCGGGGGCTGCCGCCCCGGTCGGCCGGTCCGTACTCACGGTGTCGACGTCGCCAGCGGGGAGAACCTCCCCGCAACGGTGTGCATGCCCATCGGGCCGAGTCGTGGCGTCGGGGCGAGCAGTTCCTGTGTCAGCGGGCGAATGGTCCACGGCGATGGACTCCCCCGCACCCTGGGGACGCTGCGCGTACTGCCAGACAGCCTTCGCGAATCGGGCCGCAACCTGCGGGGTCCCCGCCCAGTGCAGGTGCAGGTAGGAGGCGTGGACACTGCCGCACGCCACGCCGTCCGACACGACGCCGTCTCGTCCCGGGAAGGTCCACGCTGCAGGCAGTGTCTGAGCATGGTCAGTCGTGGACGACGATCGGCCCGCCACGGGACGTGGGTCGGGGTGCGGCCCGGTGGAATGTTGCGAGGAGTCCCGGGGGGCGTCATCACTGGTCCGTGTCGGATCGGTGTCTCGCTGCAGCTCAGTATCCACGACGACCTGCGTGCGGTGGAACTCGTGGCCGACCACCTGGTCGCCAGCCCGCGCCACCAGGGTGTCGGTCGGGGCGGTGGCCGTGCGGTAACCCATCGTGAGACGCTGGTTCATGGCCCCATCCAGGGGCAGCACGGACGCCATGTCGTGTCCGTCGAGGTGCCGGCACAGGTACAGCAGCCCAGCACATTCGGCGATGATCGGCATCCCCTCGGCGGCACGACGGCGAATGTCGTCATGCAGGCTCGTATTGGCCGACAGCTCGGTGGCGTGCACCTCGGGGAACCCTCCCCCCAGGTACAGCCCACAGCAGTCCTGCGGCAGGGCAGGTGCAGTGAGCGGATCGACGTCAACAACCTCGAACCCACTGGCCTCGAGCAGTTCTGCGGTCTCGGGGTATCGGAAGGTGAAGGCGCGTCCCCCGGCCATGGCCACCACGGGCCGGCCGGCCCCTCCGGTGGGTCGAGCCTGCCCTGGTTGGTGAGGGGTCGGCTGCCGGGAGGCGCTCGAGGCCAGCGTCCGATCGGCCGACGTTCGGTCGGGTGACACCCCGGGAATCTCGATGCCGGTACCCGCCAACGCCGCTGCTGGGTCCCAAGGCTGGGCGTCCAGCTGCGGGGCGGCGTCGGCAATGTGCAGCAGGGCCGTCAGGTCGACGTGGTCGCCGATGAACTGCGCCAACTGTTCCACCTGACGGGCCGACTCCTCACGCTCGGCAGCCGGTACCAGCCCCAGGTGGCGTGAGGGCACGAAGATGTCGGGATTGCGAGGAATCTCACCGAGCACGGGCAGTCCCGCCAGATCCAGACCACGTCGAATCTCGGCGGCATGTCGCGGCGAGGCAACCCGATTGAGGATCACCCCGGCTATGCGCACCTGGGGATCGAAATGTGCCAGTCCGGCCGCCACGGCGGCATGGGTGAGGGAAGCATGCGCCGTGTCGATGACGAGCACCACCGGAGATTTGGTGAGGGCCGCAATGTGGGCGCTGGACCCGACGCCGTCTCCCAGACGACCGTCGAACAACCCCATGACGCCCTCGATGAGGGCGACATCGGCCGGCTCGGGGGTGCAGAATCCATGCGCGAGCAGCGGGGCAATGCGGTGCTCCCCACACATCACCGCGTCGAGGTTTCGCCCCGGACGTCCGGCCGCCAGGGTGTGATAGCCCGGATCGATGTAGTCGGGGCCCACCTTGAAGGGAGCCACCGTGTGGCCGGCGGCGCGCAGGGCCGCCAGGAGCCCGGTCGTCACCGTCGTCTTGCCTCCTCCGGACGCCGGAGCAGCCAACAGCACTCGTGGAATCCTCATCACCACTCAATTCCTGCCTGGCCACGCTGGCCGAGATCGAAGGGATGCTTGATCTTCGTCATCTCGGTGACGATGTCGGCCATCTCCACGAGCGCGCGGGGAGCACGCCTCCCGGTAATGACGACCTGCTGCGACCCGGGACGGTGCGTGAGCACCTCGACGACCTCGGAGACGTCGATCCAACCCCAGTCGAGCGGATAGGTGAACTCGTCAAGGAGGTAGAAGTCGAACGCCTCGTCGTCGAGCAGCTCCTTGACGTACCGCCACCCCTCCTGGGCGGCCCGAGCGGGGTCCTCGGCGGCATCGAAGGCGCGGGTCCACGACCATCCGGTGCCCATCGTCTCCCAGGTGACGCGTCCACCGGCACCCGTGCTCTCGTGCAGACTTCCCAGGGCCTGCAGGGCATCCTGCTCGCCGACGTGCCAACGACCGGACTTGACGAATTGGAACACCCCGACGTCCCAGCCGTGATTCCACGCGCGCAGCGCGGTTCCCATGGCGGCAGTGGTCTTGCCCTTGCCCTCACCCGTGTTGACCATGACGACCGGTCTCAGACGCCGTTGTCTGGTGGTGCGGCCATCCTGGACGACATTCGGGTCCTGAGTGATGGGGCTCTGGCCTGCTGGCATGGAAACCTCCTCGCGGGTCCTCGCCCGCATCATGGCAGCGTCGATCTGACTCAGCACCGACCCGGACGACCTGGCTTGCGCATCAAGGCACCTCGGTGGTCGAGGCACGCCCGACGGGGCTCACAGTGGCGGGACCGCTCCGGACTCACACCGGATTCCTCCTGGCCGGTACCGCGATTCTGACACACCGAAGGTGTTTTCGCTCACCCGGCATACCCTTGAGCCGTGACCATTGACCCTGACACCGCAAAACTTGGCCGCACCCCCGGCCTTGACGAGGAACACTTTGCCCATGACGGGCTCATCACGAAGCATCCGGTGCGAGCGGTGGCTCTGGCCGCCCTGCGCCCCATGCCCGGGCAGACGCTGTGGGATCTGGGCACCGGCGCCGGATCGGTCGCCGTGGAGTGGAACCCCCACCCGACGGGCCGAAACCCACCTACCGTGGTGCCATGATGAGTTCTCGCGTCATCCTCGTCAGTGACGATCGCTCCAGCCTCCGCTCCCCGGCACCCTTCTTTGGCCCGGCTCCGCCTGCATGCGCGGCATCCACACCAGTGACTGGGCCGCTCACATCTTCGAGTACGCCATGTCCTTCGAGGGCAACATGACACAGGTACGCGAACTCGCCGCCCAGGCCGGCGCCGGCGTCCTGCATCCCCATGGCGCCCTGGCTGTCGAGCCGCCCGGTCTCATTGTCTGTGACGTCGACTCGACAGTCACGCGCACCGAGGCCATCGACCTACTCGCCGAGTGCGCAGGGAAGGCTGAGGAGGTCAGTGAGGTGACGGCCCGGGCGATGGCCGGAACGCTCGACTTTGCCGAGTCCCTTCACGAGCGCGTCAAGTGCCTGGAGGGTCTGCACGTCGGGGCCCTCGAGGAGGCTCGCAAGGCGACCGTCGTCGCCCCGGGTGCGACGGAACTGGTGGCCGCGGCGCACGAGGTCGGTGCAGCCGTCGGGTTGGTGTCAGGAGGGTTCACGGCCCTGGTCGATCCGCTTGCTGCGGAGATCGGCGCCGATTTCTCAGTCTCCAACGAGCTCGAGATCGTCGACGACCACCTCACTGGCCGGGTTGTCGGGAACATCGTCGATCGGGCAGCCAAGGCCACCTGGCTGCGTCGTTGGGCTGAGGAGCGTGAGGTAGATCTTGAGCGAACGATCGCGGTGGGAGACGGCGCCAACGACCTCGACATGTTTGCCGCCGCCGGGCTGGCCATCGCCTTCTGCGCCAAACCTGTCGTCGTCGAGGCTGCACGAAACACCATCCGTTGTGAGCGGATCGACGCGCTTCGCGCAGTGTGGGAACGATGACCACGATCATGGGGGCATGACCAACCTCCCCGGAACCCTTCACACCGCTCATGACGGCGCATGGCAGGTCGCAGAGCACGGCTGCCAGGTGCTGGCGTGGCAGGCCGACGGCAAGCCCGTCATCTGGTTCGACCCCGAGCACGCCGACGAGTCCGACGCGGTCATCCGGGGAGGTGTCCCGCTGTGTGCCCCATGGTTTGGTCACGGACCGAACAACGACCAAGATCCCCAGCACGGCTTGGCCCGACCGCCGCATCCCTGGCCTGCCGACGATCCACTACGGCTACACCCCCACACAGACTCCAGCGCACAACCTGCAAATCGCTGTGCGATCCAGATCCTTGGCTAAGCACAGAGCTCAGACCATCCGCTTGAATTTTCACAGCTTCAGATCTGCACACATAAGAACCTTCTGAGCGCCTCGCCCCCTCAACTGTGACAGGGTCGCCGGGGCGGCGAAATGTCTCCGGCGTCACCAGTACTCGCCGTTCAGTGACTCCTTGAGCGCCATCCTGAACGTTCTGCACGATCCGACGATGACCATTGTCGACGTAGCCCACCTTGCGGCTGACGGCCGCCGATGCTGCGTTGCCCTCGACATAGCCAGACTCGCACTCGAGCGCACCCAATTCATCGAACGCAAAGCCCACCACCATCTGTCGCATCAGTGTACCGATCCCCTGGCCCTGGTGGTACCGCCCCAACCATGAACCGGTGAGAACGTGACGAGCCTGAGGAAAGTGTCGACCGTGTACGTCTTGCATTCCCACCAGCTCCCCCTTGTGACGGACTGTCAGGGCAAAACGCCACTCTTCGGGAGCGAACGTCGAACGCTGCGACCACCACCACGACAATGAGGTAGCAGGGAACGCATAGGGATCCCCTGGCTGGTAGGGCTGCTGATGCCAATCCCGCAGGAAGGGCATCAGCAAGTCGGGCACTTGGATTCCCCCTCGCACAAGTTCCACCAGCTCGGGAAGGTCCTCGTCACGAAGGACCGCGAGACGGAGGGTCCTGCATGAGATCCGCAGGCCGAAGGGAGGAAACATCTCTTCGAGTGTCGACATATCCCTAGCCCACCACACCGGCCCCGCATCGGGGAACGCAAATCAGGCGAAAGGATCAAAACCCGAGACTCGCGTCAAGCCCCACCCTGCCTCCCGGCCGATTGGTGTTTGAATCACCGGAAGCGCCCGGGCACCAATCCTTCCAACGAAACTAGCGGGTCCGTGAGAACCTTCCCCTACTGGCTTTTCAAGCGGCGGCTGACGCCGCCGAGCTCGACGAACTGCGCAGGGCCCCGCGCGGCATCCGCTTCGCTCCTGCCTTGCACCCCGTCGCACCTCACCCGGCACGCAAGGAACGAAGAACGTGCTCCAGACCCGCCGTCCGAGACCCGCTCAACACTCCCCCGCCAAAGTCACCCCACGCGACCGTCGAGCCACCCCGATTAATCGAACACTCGCCAGGCGTCCGTACCCAATCCATCGGTCGACGTCGGTCACCAACGGGTACGTCGTCGCATCATCAGGCGACCGCGCACGCCTGGATCCCAGTGCGGCCCAGCTTCCCAAGCTGGACACGCGGGTTCGATTCCCGCCGCCCGCTCTCTTCATGCCCTTTTTCCGGTGATGGTCTCACGATCCCGGACGCTCCACGACTGTTACCTTCTCCGCGTGAATCGACGTGCCATCAGTGAACTGCTGGACGCTGATGTGGCAGCGACACGCACCTTCCGCTGACGATTATCGAGTGCGTTGCCCCTCGATGCGCCACTCTCTTGTGTGACCAGGCATGCGAGCGCTCGGTGATGACCTCCACGGCGAGGATGGCGACCATGGTGTTGTTGACCACCGGGATGAACTAGTTGAAGGACCTCGCCACCGCGACTGCGGTGAGCAGGACTGCTGAGATCGCATCCGCGGATCGGAGGTACTTCACGGTGGAATCCTATGTGACGCATTCACACCCCGAACTAACGCGCCTTCCCGCCTTGTGTGAGTGACTGTGCGACCCCGTCCAGCGCGACCTTGACCGTTCCGACCAGCACTCCACCCATGACAACCGGCGCCAGCATTGCTCCGACAACCGCGAGGGGCTGACGGCTCCCGGGACGACGAATCTCCTTGCGGGCAACCAGATTGGCCATGATGATAACGGTCTGGATCCCCATGGCCTGGGCCGTCGCCGCGATGTCAGCTCCATCCTCCTTCCCGACCCAGCGCGGGTAGAGGGCTGCCGCCGTGGTGACTCCGGCAGTGATCAGGGTTGCGATCACACCATCCGTGTATCGGTTGGGTTTACCACCGAGGGACCACGACGTCGCCACCCGGTCAGCCTTGACGAATCCGAGTGTCATGCTGCTGGCGACGCCGGCCCCGATCCACGGCGCTGCAACCAGGCCGCGACGCAGCGTCTCGGGAACGTATTCGTTGAGGTCGGGCAGGGAGTCGTCGGGGCGGATGAGCCCCAGGCGCACGGCGACGGCGCCCAGATTGAGATCCCATCCGATGCCCACAGCGCGAGGCACTAGCAGGTGCGGGTTCTCAGGTTCGAAACCGCGCAGCGCAATGCGGGAGCCGCTCCCCCACGGCGCACCGATGGGGATGCCGAACAGGCGACGCACGCCATCATCGTCTCGAGTCCAGAGGTTCATGATCTCTCCTTGCCAGAAGTGTTGTGGTTATCGTTGGTGGCACGGTCGACGGCGGCTGCGATGCGCGACCACTCATCGATGAGCTCTGTCAGGTAGCCTCGACCGGTGGCAGTCAGGCGATAGATCTTGCGCGGAGGCCCTGACGGCGACTCCTGCCACTCGGTCGAAACCAGATCACCGCGACGCAGTCGGTTGAGCAACGGGTACAGCGTCCCCTGAGACACGCCCAGATCCGTCTCCTTCTCGAGCCTGTCCACGAGTTCCCCTCCGTAGGACGGTTTGCTCGCCAGCAACCCGAGGACGACGAGTTCGAGCGCACCCTTGCGCAGTTGTCGTTCCGCCACGGTTTTCCTCCTCAACCAAGTAGCTTGACTAACAATGTACCTTGCATTGCATAGTAGTTCAATGAGGCATCCCCTGCTCTTACCAGAGGCTCGTCGACCGCTCGTTCCAAACGCCGCCTGATCTCAGCGCCCGGCGCCTAGCCCCTCCCGCAACGTCGAGATGAGGTGCTCAATAAACCGTTCGGCGTCGACGTCACACAGCAGATCGACGTTGGGCTCCTTGCCCCACCGCCCCATCTCGTCACCGACGGTCTGGCCACGGGTGAGCGTCCCGGTCAGCTCGACGTCGACGGCCAGTGGCCGCGTCGTCGCAAATCTCCCGGTCACCGCGTTGGCGACGACGAGCGGGTCGTGCAAGTACGCACACCATCCCAACCCGTCAGCCTCGTGGAACTCGAAGTAGAACCTCAGCGCGTCGGCCAAGACTTTCACAACCGGATGTTCCCCTAGCTCCTTCACAGCCCGACGATCCCTCTCGTCCAGCCTGATGACCTCAGTGGCCTGCAACGCCCCAAGCACGACCCGTTTGGACGCCTTCCCCCATGCCTCGAACACCTCATGGCCGGCCTCCGGGTCCACCGCGATGTTCCACTCGCTCGTCGGGCCGGTGTTGCCACGGTGGTTGATCGCTCCACCCATGACGTGCAGCCCCCGCAACAACTGCGGCAAGTCCGGTTCTTCCCGCAGCGCCAGCGCGAGGTTCGTCAGCGGCCCGGTGACGATGCCGACCAGCTCGCCGGGGTATTTCCGGGCAAGATCCACCCACAGTTGCGCACCGCTGCGCCCATCGGGGTGACGTCCGCAGTCCCCCAGCTGGGCATGCCCCAAACCGTGGGGTCCATGGGTCTCCTCGGCGGTCATCACCGGCTCGAGGAGGGGCGCGTCCGCCCCACGCGCCACCGGGGCATCCATCCCGAGCAGCTCGGTCAGCCCCAGGGCATTGCGCAGCACGTCGTCCTGACCGACATTGCCAGCTGTCGTCACCACCCCGACGGTCTCGACATCGTCGCGGCACGCCAGGTAGGCCAGCGCGAACGCGTCGTCAATCCCAGGGTCGCAATCGAGCAGAACCGGCAAGAAACGTGTGGGCATGGCGTCAGAATAGAGGCCCTCCACCGCACCACTGATCGTTGAGTCGTCCCACCTCACCTTCTGCTGAGGCTGTTCGGGCTGGTCAGAGCGCCTTTGCTCCAGGACTCGCACATCCGCGTGTCCTGCCCCCCTCATTGTCCAACGGGTATGTGCCACACATTTCACTGTCCCCTGGTGCCGCCCTGCCCGAATCTTGGAAGGAATCATGCTCGACTGGGTGGACCTCATCATTCGTATCGGAGTCGGCGTCGGCCCCGGAACCCTCATCGAGATAGGAGCCGACGGATTCGGTGCAACTGATCCCCATACCCTCCATACGGACACGTCTCGTAGCATCCCCAGTCCGGCCTGGAGCCCCTCGGTTTGGTCGTGAGCCTTCCTGGAGGACACTTGGCCTTGTCAGAGCAGGTCGTCAGCCACGTGCGTGACGACGCTGGCGAGCGAGTGTGAGGAAGTCATGACCATCGAGGAGAAGGAACCGTCCCGCGCTGAGAGGATCCTTGCGGGCACCGTCGCGTTTACGATCTGCATGGCCGTGGTGTTCGCGATCGTGGCGATCTTCATCGGTTGGTGCTGGTCGCTGAGGATGTTCGTCGGAGTCCTGCTCATCGGAATCCCCGGCGAGATCCTGCTGGAACTGGTTGGCGAGAACCGAATGTTCCCCCGCGGCGGAGGCAAACCGGGCCAGACACGAGCTGCACGTTTGCTCATCCTGACGCTCATCCTCGCCGCGTGGGCTCTCATCATCCTCGCCCTCATCGCCCTCATCCAACCGTGGTACGGCGCCGTCGGGGAAATGGCGTGGGTCATGGTGATCGGGATCCTCGCGATCCTCATCCAGGGGATCCGGGACACCCGGAAGAAGAAGTCCTAGCCCCTCGCCATGATCACAGCGCCGAGACTCCTCCCTGGCGGCCTTTTGTACCTCTCACGCCAGGTGCTCAGGACGTCGGAGACCGTCGGCTGCTTGTCCGCGGGAACGCCGGACTGGAACTCGTCGTCGTGGATCTCCATGTCGAAGTGGGCCGACACAGCACGTACTCTCCTCTAGAGAGGCCTAGACCCCTTGGAATTGTCGAACATGTCGTCAAGGTGGGTGGGCAGGATAGTCTGGCCACACTGGCCACATAGGCTGGATCCATCGAGATTGTGGGGCAATGGCTGCCTTGCAGATACCAATCCGATCGGCGCGACCGGTCACTGGCCCACACCCGCAGCACGAATCTCACCAGGAAAGGAAGCGTTGACCATGAAGATCAACGACAACGGCCCCAAACCGAACGCCTTCGACATCGAGACCGCAACGAAGGAGAACACGAACTACCGCACCACCGCCTGGACCGGTAAGTACCTGCAGGTGACGCTCATGTCCATCCCGGTGGGAGAGTCCATCGGCCTAGAGGCCCACCCCGACACCGACCAGTTCCTGCGTCTGGACTCCGGCAAGGGGCGCTGCGTCATGGGACCGGCTGAGGATCAGCTCGACTTCCAGCAGGACGTCAGCGACGGCTGGTCCATCCAGGTCCCGGCCGGCACCTGGCACGACGTCATCAACACCGGTGACGAGCCGATGCAGGTCTACGCCATCTACGCCCCGGTCCACCACACCCCGGGCATCGTCCAGGAGACCGCTGCCAAGGCCGAGGAGGACGAAAAGTCCGGAGCCGACGTCCCACCAGAGTGGAGCGTCCAACCCGACAAGACCGCCGACGATCTGCACGCCTGAGAAACACCATCCGTCCAGGGCAGGCGGCGATCACCGCCTGCCCACCCGACTGTGTAGACGGCGGGCCTGTCCGCTGACGACTACTACTGAAAGACCTGAGGGCCGTTAAGAACTAGTGGCCGGGGACGAGTAGCTGCTGCGGCATTTCTCCGTAGCGGGCTGGGGTTGCGATACCTGCTGCGAGAAGCGCGTTCGTGGCAAGGATTGGCTCGACGCGGTTGGCAAGCCAGTCCTGTTGAAGGCCAGTCTTGGTAGCGACTTGGTCAAGCGCTACGAAGATCTTGTAGATCGAGTGATCGCTGAACTGGCGATGGTCTCGCTTGGCTCGCCGGGCAATGTTAGAAAGGATCCCTGGGCGGTCGAGAACAGAGTGGTTCCACAGCTTCGCGCAGTGAGCGTTGCGGTTGCGCAGGTAGACAAATGATCGGACTTGACTTGGCAGCGTCGTTGGAGAGACGTTCATCGAAGTCGCCACGTCTTGCAGCACTCCGGACTTGCTTGAAGCCTCGATGAGCCTGGACAGACTTCCAAACGAGAAGGCCTCCACAGCTACCCAGATGGGCATGCGTGCGTACGCTTCCGTGCTGTAAGCATTACCCGTCTTGATCTCGTCACGGTAGTGAGACACAAAGGTCTCCTTGCTCCGGTCCAGATTCGACAACGCATGTTCTTCTACACGTTCGCCATCACGACCAGGCGATTGCGTGAATCCCTCACCCCGAGCGAATGCTCCAATCGACCCGACTTTCTGTGCGTAGTAGTAGGCGAACCGGGTTCTCAGGAGAACCTCGATCGGGTGGAGGACTTCGTCGCAAACCGCAACTAGGTCTTGCTCCGCTTCGTAGAGACGCTGAATTACTTCGAAGGATGAACCATCGAGGAAACGATCGTCGCCCGCCGTAGGGTCCACTTGCCAGTACCGGAAATATCCCGAGAGCCGGTAGTAGTTCACGCGAGATAGGAAATTAGCTGCTGTTGCGGTATCAGTTACGGTCAAACCGCGTTCTTGAAGCAGTTCAACTTGTTCGTCGTAACTGAGCCAGCGCTTAACCATGAGCTTTCTAGACACTGAAAGGCCCCGGTCATTTGTGCATTGTCCCTCGCGGGACTAGAGGCCTGACCGGGGATCTATCACATCCCATAGTACGTCAACGTAGCCGTCTCGTCAACGCCACGACGAGACTCACGCATGGTCCCCGCATAAACAGGGCCCGTGCCTCACACACTTTTCCGCGTGAAAGCGTCAGGCAACAGCGACGACCAAGGGTATGGATGGTGAGGGGGTGTCAATGCAGGCTTGCTATGAGGTGACCAAGAATTACGCGGCCGCCTATGCGTCGACGTCGACAAAGGACAAAGGGCATCGTGGATCAGGTGGTCAAGGTGACCGGCTGGAACCGCGACCACACCCGCCAGCAACTGTGAGCCAGGATGGGCCAGCCCAAGAGCCGCGCGAGCGCCACCGTCAGGGTCATGGACACACGCCGTACCAAGGGCTGCAAGTACTCCTCCGACGCCCACACAATCCTGCCCACCGTGTGGGCGACCAGTGGCGGGTTGTGCGGCAAGTACTTGGCGGTATCGATGAACGACTTGCTCGACGCGATGGAGGCCGAAGGCTGCCCAACGCGATCACCATCGGCACAGCCGGTGCCCAGGTCGAATCCGAACCCGGGTTCTTCGAGGTCGACATGGTTACTCACTGCGGGTTCACGGTGAAAGGCGAGTTCTGTCAGACGGTGAACGTCACCGGCATCCGCCGCGCCAGTTAACCCCAGATTTCACGGGAAAACTACATGAGGCGAGGGCCCCCATTTCGCGGGGACGTGACAGTGAGGCACCGCAAATCGATCCCAGCCTTAGCCCTGATACCGTGCGATCCTCTCCTCCAGCCCGGCTTCAACACCGGGCCACTCGGCGCGGGTGACGGAGAAGTAGTCAACATCCGCGATGGTTCCGTCAGCCGCCGGACGGAAACTCCGCAGCGTGCCTTCAAACTGTGCCCCAAGCCGGGCAATCGCCGAACGAGAGCGGGTATTGCGATGATCACAGCGCAAGGCGACCCGGTGCATACCAAAGTCCTCAAAGGCACGCCGGAACAACATCAGCTTCGCAGACGGGTTCACCACCGTGCCCCACACGTTACGACCATAAATGGTGTACCCGATCTGGCAGCGAATCCCCGGAACAATGTCATACAGACCGGTCCGGCCAACGAACCGTCCGTCAAGTTCGACGGCATACATCTCGAAATTGTCCGCCTCGATCAGTGACCGGAGATGGTCGCGCATCTGATCGTCAGACGTTGGAAACGGGGTGGAATTGCCCTGCCAACTCTCCTCGTCGACGATGGCGCGCAGCTTAGGCGCGTCGGTCAGTTTGAGAGGACGCAAAGCGACCGGACCCACAGCAAGAGCAGTCATGTCGGCAATCCTAACTCGACACATCTGAGGAGCACCCGATCTCGTCATGCGAGTCAATCAGGAAGCTGCGCATGGCTAGCCTGCGTACATGTTCCCCGGGAAGCATCTCCAGGGACAAAGGATGTTGGACTTCCCACCCACACCGCCTGATATGTGAACAGGCTAGGCTCCTTTCAGATTATTTTTCACGGCACAAGGGCGTCATTTCCTAGTGCGTTGTTCGTCTCTACCACAACGGTTCATCGCCACGGTTCCCGTGTTCGCCTTTTCGTATTTTACCCACCACATAGAATGAATTGGTCGAGATCGTGGGGCAACGACAGCCTCACCGAGGCCGATCCAGCCATCGAGACTGCTGCCAAGGACGAGAAGTCCGGGGTCGACGTCCCGCCGCAATGGAGCGTCCAGCCTGCCAAGAGAGCAAACGATCTGCATACTTGAGTAACCCAGCGTCGACCCAGACCAGGAGCCCCCCGATGACACCCCAGACTCGCCCATGACGATGAAGAAGAACTCCCTCGTCCTGGCGATCTGCATCATCGTCTTGGAACTCATCGGCGGGATGCAGACCTACCTCACCCAGCTCATCCTGCCGATCATGGCAGCCGACCTTGACGCCCAAGACATGTACGGCGTCATCACTGGGGTCGGATCCATCTCAACCATGGTCGGCTTGCCCATCGGTGCCGCCCTTCTCCAGCGCTGTCGACTTCCCCGCCTTCTCCTGACCGCCACCTTTGTCCTCATCATCGGCGCCATCATCAGTGCCACCGCCGTCAACATCTGGATCTTCCTCATTGGCCGCGCGATCAGCGGGCTCGCCGGAGCCTGCCTGGCCATGGCGTCGATCGGCGCTGTTGCCGTCGGACTGACCGGACGAGCCCGCCAGCTCACCCTGGCCTTCAACTCCGCGAGCTGGGTCGTCGCGTCCATCGTCGGCCCGAGCTATGCCGCATGGGTCACCAATCTGCTCTCCTGGCGCTGGGCGATGCTGTGCTACCTGCCCCTCCTGCTCGCCGCGCGGATCATCATCGCCGAGAACTTCGACTCCAACCAGCACCCCGACGACTCCCCTATGCCCCTCAAGGCCACAGTTCTCATCTCGGTCGGCATCATCCTCATGATCATCCCGGCGCCCTCACCGTGGAAATACGTCCTCATGATCGCAGGATTCCTCATCCTGGGCTGGGTGGCCATCATCTCCATGCCGCCGCATACCTTCACCACGGGTGGCATCCGTCTGCACGCCCTGGCAGGTCTGTTCTTCCTCACCGGCGCCTACTACTCGGCCAATGAGTTAGTCACGCTGAGTTACCACGACCTCTTCAGCGGCAGCGCCAAAGACCTCGGCTACATCATTCTCGGAGGTGGACTCGGATGGTCCGTCACCGGAGTCCTTGCCGGCCTCAAACCTGCCAAGAATCCACGTCATTACCTCATCCGAATCGGGACAGGCGTCGGACTCATCATCACCGCCTCGACCCTCATCACCGTCGCCCTGGCCACCCGGATGGCCGGCCTCCCACCCCACCCGACGATGGTCGTGCTGTGGATCAGCGCCGGGATCGGCATGGGGGTCGTCTACCTCGACGTCCTCAGCACCCTCTTCGAGGACCCCATCGTCCCCGACGGCATCCCCATCGAGACCATCGCGGGATCATCCGTCATCGTCGAGAATCTTGCCAGCGCCATGTTCGTCCCGCTACTCACGTCTCTGGTCGCGGTGGCCTTTCCCCAACACGGTACCTCAACGCCGATCACCCCACCACGCTGGCCTTACGCCCTGTCCTGGGGTCTGGTTGCCGTGCTCGCCGTCATCGCACTGAGCTATCTCATCCGCTCCGGGCACAGCGAAAAGGCAGCGTGGCTGGCCAAGCCTGCCGAGGCAGACCAGTCAGATCGCGCGGCCCAGGCTCAGCCCTCAGTCAGGTGAGAACTCCGAACAAACCTGCTCAGCTCCCACTCCGACGAGCTTTCCCAGGAGGACGAGGAGAGCACCAGAACCGCCCTCGCCAAGGACGGGCAGGACGTTTGGGGCCATCTTGACGCAGATACCGGGGGCCAGCACCGCGCACCCGAGAACCAGGGGTGGCCAACTGCACCAGAAGCATGGCACCATGCACGCTCGGCAAGGGTCTGGCCGATGCGACGCGCTGTACCCCCGCCAGCAGCAAAGTGTGGAGTTGCTTGAAGATGTCGCCTCCTGGCCAGGGCCATCAGTGAGCTGGAGACCCCACTGTTTGACATGCACCCCGATGGACGGTGATGAGTCACAACGCGGGATGGGGGAACAGCAGGAGGATTCCCCGTCTGGGAATGCGATCATTTCCGCGTGACCGCGCCAGGGAACAGCCCGTGCTCCATGCCGGCGATGATGAATTCAACCTTGAGATCAAGATTGCCGCGCTCCCCCAGATCCTGCATCCCGAAGATGTCGGGAAGGCCCTCGGTCATGACCCCGATTCTCTCGACGCCGGTGCGTCCGTCCTCGTCAGCCACCAGATAGGGCTGCATCGAGATGAAGGTCTCGAAGGTGGTGTCCCCGACGAAATCGAAGGCGAAAGCGGCCCCCTCGACTCCTCCGGGAATACCAAGTTCTGCCAATCCCTGCACAATCGCCGCGCAGCGAGGCATGACTGCCCCAAAAGTCTCTGGCTGAGTCATGAGCACCAGCGGGGCCTCTGGATATCGCTCACACAACGCCCACTGACGGTCGACAATCTGACGAAGGGCGTCCTGCCAACTCGCGACGTTGGGATCGGGGTCAATGTCCACCATGATCTCCGCAATTGCAGCCACTTGCAGTTCCTGACGAGAACTGAACTCCCGGTACAAGGCGGTGGCCTTCACCCCGAGACGATCAGCGACCGCCCTCAAGGTGAAGGTCTCAATGCCCTCGGCCAGGGCTGCATCAATCGCCTGACGTCGCGTAAACGCAGGCCTGCGCCCTGGCCGTTTGCTGATCATTCACGGCCCACGAGCGACCACCCCTCGGCCCGCTCCCGGGCATGCCACAGATCGGCGTAAGCACCGCCGCTGGCAATGAGGTCGTCATGGGTTCCCACTTGGCAGACTCTACCGGTGTGATCGATGACGACGATGCGATCCGCCGAACGGATGGTGTCGAGCTTGTGAGCGATGACGAGGATCGTCGAGAACTCACGCAGCTGGGCCAGGGCGGCCTCGATGTGGGCCTCGTTCTCCGGGTCGAGAGCAGAGGTGGCCTCGTCGAAGAGCAGGATCGGGGCGCGTTTCAGCAAGGCTCGTGCCACCGACACCCGTTGCCGTTCACCACCCGAGAGACGACGGCCACCTTCACCAACGCCGGCGTCCCATCCACCGGGCAGACGAGCTGCGATCTCATCGACCCCGGCCAGAGACCCCGCCTTCCGGACCTGCTCGTCCGTGGCATCCGGGTCACCGATGCGGATGTTCTCCGCCAAAGTGGAGTCGTAGAGATAAACGTCCTGGAAAACCATGGCGAGCTGACTCATGAGCTGCTCGGTGGTTTGGTCGCGCACGTCCAGTCCGCCGACACGCACCGTCCCGGAGTCGACGTCCCAGAACCTCGCCATGAGCCGGAACAGAGTCGTCTTGCCAGCCCCCGAGGGGCCGACAATGGCCGTCAAACCCCCCGCTGGAGCAGTGAACGTGACGTCATGGACGACCGGGTGCTCCTTGTCATAACCGAAGGAGACGTCTTCGAAGGACACCTCACCGGGAGCTGTCATGTCGCCCGGGGCCTCGGGCTCGGGAAGCACCTCAGCCGAGAGGATCTCGTCGACCTCACTGACCGGCTTGCGCGCGGTCTCGACGGACAGAGCAGCCGAGACGACGTCCTCCAACACCTTGGCGTAGCGCAGCGAGACGCCGACGAAAGCAACCGTCGCGACCGGGGCGAGGGTGCCGTTGCTGCCCATGCGCGCGGCCAGCACGATGAGGACGACCGCGACCGCCTGGGCACCCAGACCCGAGAGGAAGTTCGCCGTCACGCCCAGCCCCAGACACTTACGAGCGGCGCGTTCATTGGCCCGGCGTGCATTCCGAAGCGGCTCGTAGCCCTCGGCTCGGCCGGCGGCCCTCAGCACTGGTTGGGTCTCACAGAACTCGACGATGCGGGCAGCCAGTTCCTGCTCGGTCGGCTGGACCACCGACTCACCGCGAAGCCACAAGGCCCGCGAGGCGATCATGATCAGACACATCGCAGGCATCGAGATGAGCAGGGACAACCCCAACTGCCACGACCAGAACCACGAGAGCACCATCATGACGACGGTGGTCGCGGCACCGCGCACGAGTGGGGCGGTGAAATGTGCCAACCCCTCGCCCAGGTGCATGAGTCCCTGAGTGAGAAGGCGGGACAGGCGGCCGGGGAAACTCGAGCGGAACCATCCCAGTGGCAGGCTCGCCACCTGGTCGCCGATGCGCACGCTGAGTTTTCCCATGACATCCATCGCGGCGAGATAGCCGATCGTCGACTGGAAGTACGTCACGACGGCCCCGGCAACGGCCAGGGCGACGAGCACCCACACCCAGCCCTGCCAGGTCAGTCCCATCGAGGGTCCACCCTCGGCGAATGCCGTGATCGTCGGAATGATGGCGAACAGGCCAACTCCCTCGAGGACTCCCTGGACACCTGCCAGCCACAGGGAGCGACGGAACTTGGCAGCCCCTTCCTCGGTGAGAAGGGGCCTGAAGGTGTTCAGGAGCAGGATGTCGCCCGCCCAGGAAAGGCGGGAGTTCATGGTCGTGGTCATTGAGTGACTCCTTCCATCGCTCGCCCTGCCGACAGACGCGCCCAGTAGGGCTGGTCGGCCAATTCCTCGGACGAACCGCAAGCTACGATGCAACCGCCCTCCATGACGCAGATGACGTCAGCTCCGGCCACCGACTCGGCGTGGTGACCGATGGCGAGCACAGTTCGGCCCCGGGCCAGTGCAGCCAGGGCCTGCTGGATCTCCGCCTCGCAGTCGGGATCGGTGGCGGCCGTCGCCTCGTCGAGCACGAGGATCGGGGCGTCGGCGAGCACAGCGCGGGCGATCGACAGCCGCTGCTTCTGACCACCCGAGAAATCGGTGTCCTCACCCAGGACGGTGTCGAAACCCTTCGGCAGTGCGTCGATGTCGTCAAGAATGTGGGCGGCACGAGCAGCCTCGCACACCTGGTCGTCGGTGGCGTCGGGACGGGCCAGGGTGATGACGTCACGGATGGACCGACGCTGCATGTACGGATCCTGGAGGACGAAGGACACCAACCGGTAGAGGTCGTCCTGGGCGAGGTCCTTGAGGTCGACCCCACCAATGCGCACCACCCCGGAATCAGGGTCGCGGAAGCGGGCGAGCATCGTCGCCAGGGTCGACTTGCCCGACCCAGACGGCCCGACGAGAGCCGTCACCGTCCCCGGACGCAGCGTCAGGTTGACGTGGCTGAGCGCCGGGATGACACCGTCAGGGGTGAGGTAGGAGGCGCTGACGTCGTCAAAGGTGACCGTCATGTCGTCAGGAATCCGCGCGCTCGCGTCAGGATGACTGATCTGCTCGATGGACAGCACGTCCTGCAGTCGCAGAGCCGCATTGCCGGCCTGTTGGTAACCCCATGCCATGGTGCCCAGCACCTCGATGGTGCGCGGCAGGACCAGGGCGATGAGTGAGCAGGTGAGGACGTCGGTGACGCCCACCCAGCCGGCCTTGGCCATGAGCAGGCCGAATCCCAGGTTGATCGCCATGAGGGCGGCCACCGAGATCACCGACAGCGACAGCGCCGACGCCTTGATGAGCGGGCCACACCAGTTCCAGTAGAACTGGGCGAACTCCTCGCACGCACGGGTGAAGCGACGATGGGCCTTACCGGTCTGTCCGAAGTTCTTGACGACATGGATACCCTCCGTCAGCTCGATCGCCGAGGATGAGATGTCGGCCAGTTTGTCGTCCATCTCGGCGGTCTTGGTCGCCATGTCCCGCATCGTCACCCACTGCAACAGCGCGTAGATCGGGAAGGTGGCGATGGAGAGGAGCCCCAGCCGCCAGTCCACCACGAAGGCGTAGACGAGCAGGACGAGCGGAACTCCCACGGCTGCGGTCTGCTCGACCGGCGCATGGGCGACGAGCATGTGGATCTGGACGGTGTCGTCCTGGATGGCCTTGCGCACTCGACCGGTTGACGACGAGCTGAACCAGGCCAGCGGCGCCTTCGAGATGTGGTCGATAATGCGATCCTGCAAGAAGTTGCGCACCTTGATGTCGGCGATGTGAGTGATGAGGAGGGCCACCACGTAGAGCATGACCTGGATGCAGAAAGCCATCCACAGCACATTGGCGGTATGGGTGAGCGCCTCACGGTCGACGTGATCACCCAGCAGGATCGCGCCGAGTCTCGTCAGGGCCACATACGGGGCCAGTGCGACGATGCATGACACCACGACAAGGATCCGCGCAACGATGACGTACCCACGAATGGGCCTCATGATCATCGACAGGGCCTTGCCGCCGGCACGGTGCTTGGCCTGATAGTCCTGAGTTCCTCCCGGCGCGACAGCGTCGGGGCACACCTGCGGGGACGTGGAGATCTCGGTCACTTCGTCAGTCCTGCCCGCTGGAAATGCTTGCGACCCACCTTGATGCCCAACCAGCCACCGGCCAGCCCCAGCAGGAAGAAGATGACGGCACATCCCGCCACCAGGCCAGGTGTGAAGAGTTCCCGCATCTTGTTGGAGTAGTCGGCACCCATCTGCTCGGTGATCATGGCGTAGTACTCGTCGGTATTCACGAGCATCGGGATGAGCGGCACGATCATCCACAGCACGAACACGGCATACCCGAGCATCGCGCGGCTCGTCGTGAGACGGGTGCTGCGGCCGGCATTGGTGATGATGATGTCGGAGAGGAATCCGAGCACTATTCCAGCCGGGATCATCCAGATGGTGTGCCCCGGGCTCAAACCGAGCCCGACGAGCAGACCAGTGATCGTCATGGTGCCAATTTTCGGCACCCGTGCAACTGACAACATGAGGACGATGCCGCCCAGCAGGATGCCCAGGATCCAACCGACGAACATGAAGGCCGGACCGACGAAACCGATCATGCCGCAGGCGTAGAAGACGACGAAGAAGATCACCGCGAAGATGGCGATACTCACCAGGTCACGCGTTGTCAGACGGGGTTTCATGATTGTCCTTTCAGAGTGGTGATGTTGATGAGGTAATCCCCACATCGGGCCATGAGCTCCGGGTCGTGGGTGATGACGATGACGACCTTCCCAGCGGTCGCGAGATCACCGACGAGGTCAGCGATCGAGGTGAGGTGACGAAAATCGACACCCGATGTGGGCTCGTCGAAGATGACGACCTCCTTGTCCTGAGCGATGGTGGCCGCCACGACGAGGCGCTGGGCCTGCCCACCGGACAGTGACAAGGGGTGACGGTCACGTTGGCCGACCAGGTCGAGACGTTCCAGGAGCGCCGGGACGTTGGCGGCATCGCGTTGGCGCGGGTCCAGACCGAGGGTGACTTCCCGCTCCACCGACTCGCTGAACAGCTGACGGCGGACGTCCTGCATGACCATCCCGCACGATTTCTGCCTCCTGCCGGTGCTCCACGGCTCTCCCATGCCGATACGGGCGCTGGGCGGGGACTTTTCGAGCCCGCAGATCAGTCGGGCCAAGGTCGATTTGCCCGCGCCATTGGGGCCGGTGAGGATCGTCACCGCTCCGGCCGGCAGGAAGAGGGAGTCGACGTCGAGAATCGTCGGGCCATGCCCGTAGGAGAAGGACAGGTGCTCGACCATCAGCCCAGTCGGGAGTTTTGGGCCATCGGTGTTGGAGGAGGCTGCGGCGGTCGGCAGCTCGGGTATGTCCACCGGGACGACATCGACGGCGCGGAGGCCACGTTCGGTCCGTTCCATGTCCGTCAGGCTGAAAAGATCATCGCCGGTCATGGTTTCGGCGACCCTGCCGTCAGAAATGCGATGAACGACGTCGACCATCCCACGGAAGAGGTGCAGCCGATGCTCGGCAATGACCAGCGTCTTCCCGGAGGCCTTCAGCTGGGCGACGAGGTGGCGAAAATCGTCGATTCCCTCGGCAGAGAGATTCGAGGTCGGCTCGTCGAAGAGGAGCAGATCGACGTCAGTGACCAGGGCACAGGCACACGCGACGCGCTGCAACTCCCCTCCCGAGAGGGTGTCGAGCCGCCTGTCGAGCAGGTGTGCGATGCCGGTCTGGCCGACTGCCCGAGTCATAGCGTCGCGGATCTCAGACGGGTCGACCCCGTAATTCTCCAGCCCGAAAGCCAGCTCGGTTCGCACGCTGGAGGTGAAGAACTGGGTGCGAGGATTCTGGAAGATCATCGCCGAGGTGCGCCCGACGTCGTGGAGTTCGACCCCGGCCAGATCAGTGCCGTCCACCTCCGCCTTGCCACGCATGGTGCCCTCGAAAAACTTCGGGACAAGGCCATTCATCGTCCGCAGCAGGGTGGACTTCCCCGATCCTGATCCCCCAATGAGCAGGGTCAGGGTCCCGGGCCGGATCGTCATGGTGATGTCCCGGAGCTGGTCCACGGCCTCTCGGTCGGGCGTGGGGCCGTCATCGAACGGGGACCCGTCGAGGTCAGGGACCGGGTAGGCGTAGGAGACGTCGGTCAGGCTGACGCTCATGCGATCACCTCGGTCACGCGCCAGGCAATCAACGCGACCAAAACCGTCAGCACGACGACGTCACCGAGACGGAAACGACTCGGGTCCAGGGTGGACCGGGATTTTTGTGCACCCAGCCCCTTGATGATGGCTGCGGCGGAGAGCTCGTCGGCGATCCGGGCAGCCGAGGCCAGGAAGGGGATGACGACGTATTCCCCCGTACGCAGCGGGTGGCGCATGGTTGAGCGGGCGCCGGGTCTCAGGCCTCGCAGGGTCATGGCCTGGACGATCGCCCGCAGCTCGCGCACTGCCATCGGGAAGAACCTCACCACGACCATCACCGGGACCTGCACGACCCGCGGCGCACGCATCTGGGTGAGGACTGAACCAACCCGGGTGACGTCGAGAACCTTGATCGCAGCCACTGCCGAGCCGAAGACTCCTGCGAAGCGGAACATCCAGAAGGCGATGAAGACCAGAAATGCGGAAACAGCCGAGTGCCATAGGGCTGGAAGGGCGAAACAGCAGAAGACCCACACCAGGACAAAGGCCAGCCACCCGATCCACGTCGTGGGGCGGGTCGTGAGCACGAGTGACACCGCGACGACACCGAGGCAGGCCAGCACCAGAGGCGTCGACCCCGCTCCCATGAGAAGGACGTTGAGAACGATGACATAGAGGAACAGGGTGCGTGGGTCCACAGCACCGTGGAACCCCCGAGTGCGGGGCCGATGGGTGGTGGTCAGCGCGCTTCCGGCCATGGCGCGGGCCATCGGGAGCGGGGGGATGTCACCTTGTCGGGCCACGGTCACCTCGTCACAATTCATAAGGCAACCCTAACTCATTAGTTATCCTCGTTAACAAATAGGGGTCATTCACGCCCTGGCAAGGAGAGACACTCACAGGCCAGACAGGCGGTCCTACTGGTGACGTTGGAGGGCACACCACGTTCGGAGGAATCGCGGCCTCGCGCAGGCGCGATCACCACGGGCATTGCCCGTCACCACCTCAACGCGAACACCACAGGACTCGCCCTGCCCCCACGGCTACCCTTGAAGTGAGTTGATCGAGAGGAGACCCTCGTGGGAATCGGAAGCAACATCGGCAAGGCCCTGCTGGCTCAGGCACCCGACATGGCACCCGGCGCGGCCGTCTCGATGCTGCGCAGCATCCTGGGATTCGCCATCGACGGTGCCTCATCGCTGCCGGGAGCGCGTCAGGCCGCTGGCAAGACCCTCACCAAGCACGACGGTGACGTCGAACAGGCCATCAACTCCCTCGTCAACCAGCACATCGCCATGGCCGGTGCACAGGGATTCGTCTCCAACCTCGGTGGCGTCGTCACCTTGGCCGTGACCATCCCCGCCAACATCTCGGGCGTCGCGATCGTCCAGGCCCGCATGGTGGCTGTCATCGCCCACCTACGCGGCTACGACCTTGACGACCAGCGCGTCCGGACCGCCATCCTCGCCACCCTCATGGGTCAGCGTGAGGTCGACAGCCTCATTCACGAGGAGAAGCTTCCGACGACCCCGATGGGCATCGCCACCGCCCCGGTGGGGGACGCCGATCTGGAGAAGGTCGTCGCCCGTAACCTCGTCAACGTCCTCATGGGCCAGGCTGCGGGCAAGAAACTGCCGGTCTTCGTCTCCAAGCGCGTGCCCGTGTTAGGTGGTGGAGTCGGAGCCACCACCGACGGATTCACCACCTGGAGCGTCGCTCGTTACGCCCGCAAGCAGTTCCCGACCCGCCGCCCGCGCGGCTGAGGCCAGGATCTGTGTTCGGCCCGGGAGGCGTCAGAAGGTTTGCCGACGGCGTGCCCCGGGCCGGCGTGTGCGGCTGCGACGAAGCAGCCCGACAGCCCGCGCAGCCGTCGTGCAGACTTCCCAGGGCCTGCAGGGCATCCTGCTCGCCGACGTGCCAACGACCGGACTTGACGAATTGGAACACCCCGACGTCCCAGCCGTGGTTCCACGCGCGCAGCGCGGTTCCCATGGCGGCAGTGGTCTTGCCCTTGCCCTCACCCGTGTTGACCATGACGACCGGTCTCAGACGTCGTTGTCTGGTGGTGCGGCCATCCTGGACGACATTCGGGTCCTGAGTGATGGGGCTCTGGCCTGCTGGCATGGAAACCTCCTCGCGGGTCCTCGCCCGCATCATGGCAGCGTCGATCTGACTCAGCACCGACCCGGACGACCTGGCTTGCGCATCAAGGCACCTCGGTGGTCGAGGCACGCCCGACGGGGCTCACAGTGGCGGGACCGCTCCGGACTCACACCGGATTCCTCCTGGCCGGTACCGCGATTCTGACACACCGAAGGTGTTTTCGCTCACCCGGCATACCCTTGAGCCGTGACCATTGACCCTGACACCGCAAAACTTGGCCGCACCCCCGGCCTTGACGAGGAACACTTTGCCCATGACGGGCTCATCACGAAGCATCCGGTGCGAGCGGTGGCTCTGGCCGCCCTGCGCCCCATGCCCGGGCAGACGCTGTGGGATCTGGGCACCGGCGCCGGATCGGTCGCCGTGGAGTGGTGCCGCGCCGATCCCACCTGTACCGCAGTCGGGGTGGAGCGGCGGGCCGACCGAGCCGCCAACGCGCGTACCAATGCCGAGAATCTCACCGCACCGGGACAGTTCACGGTGATCGATCACGACCTCACCGAGGGGCTGCCCGACGGGCTGCCCACCCCGGATGCCGTGTTCATCGGTGGCGGGGCGACGGCTGAGCTCGTGGACGCCTGCCTGGCACGGTTGCCGCAGGGTGGAAGGATCGTCGTCCACGGGGTGACGATGGAGGCCGAGACCCTGGTTGCCGACCTGTCGGGGCGGCTGGGCGGTGAGCTCATGCGGTTCTCGGTGGAGAACGCCGACCACATCGGGCGGCTGCGTGGGTGGAAGCCCGCCCGCACCGTCGTCGCATGGAGCTGGGTCAAGGACTGACGACTCCACCTCACCAACGGCCGCCAGCTCCACGGGATGCCCCCATCAGTAGCCGGCGTGAACTGCTTGGGACAACCCTGCGCCGGCTCAGCCCGATCGGGACATCCGGTGCGGGGTGTGCCCAGTTCACCGCGCCTCGAGGGCGGCAACCACCTCATCCATGGTGCGTGGCAGGCTACTCACTCCCATGCGCTGGGCAAGATCCAGCGCCCACGGCAGGTGCAGGTGTGCCCGTTCCACGATGTCGGAGTCGGCGAGCATCTCGTCGATCGGGCCTTGGACGACGCTGTGATCCACCACGACGAGTGCCTCGTCGGCCCAAGCCAGGGCGAGGTCGACGTCATGGGTTGCCATGGCCACCGTCGTGCCGGTCTGGTGCAACCGTCCCAACGCCGCCATCATCCGCGACACACCGTCGGGGTCCAGCCCGGCGGTCGGTTCGTCGAGCATGAGCAGTTTGGGTCGCATGGCCATGGCTCCGGCCACCGCGACACGCTTGCGTTCCCCGTAGGACAGCTGGTGGGTGGCGCGTTCGGCCAGATGATCGGCGCCCAGCAGGGTGAGGGCCTTGGTGACTCGTTCGCGCACCTCGTCCTCGTCGAGTCCCATGTTCATCGGGCCGAACGAGACGTCCTGGAAGACGTCTGCACTGAAGAGCTGGTCGTCGGGATCCTGCAGGACGTGCTGGACGACGCGACGATGCTCCCGCAGCGCCTTCTTGTTGTGCTCCAGACGTTTGCCCTCACGCAGCACCTCACCGGACACCGGTTCGAGGGAGCCGGACAGGCAGCGCAGCAGGGTCGTCTTGCCCGAGCCGTTGGCGCCAAGGATTGCGACGCGCACCCCCTGATGCAGCCGCAGGTCGACGTCCCGCAGCACCATGGGACGCCCGGGATGGGTGGCACACATGGCCCGGGTCTGCATCAGGACGGTAGGGGCACCCTCGGTATCCTGGGTGACATCAGCACTGTGGGCCGCGCCAGCGTCGTCCCCGCCAGCATCGTCGGAGTCATGAACCTCACTGGCCCCAGCACCGTGCGCCGCTGAGCTCGTCTCGGAATTGCCCGGTGGTGTGTGACCTGTCGCGGTGCGGGGTCCTGTCTCGGTGCGGAGGGCATGGGAGACGTTCCCACCCATCTGACCACTGCGGGCCTTGTCCGACCCGGTGTCGCTGGATTCCCCAGTGCCTCTGGATTCGTTGTCGGTCATCGCCACAACCTTCCTGTCGTCGCCCATGTGATCGCCCAGATCGCCACCAGGCTCACCACAGTGGACACCATGAGTTTCGTGCTGGCCCGACGTGGCATGGTCAAGGTCACCAGGGACGACTCGAATCCACGATTCGTCAAGCCGTCATTGAGCCGCTCGGCACGATTCCACGACCGCACGGCCACCGATCCCAGAAGCGCAGCAGTGTTCTCCCAGCGTCGCTTCCGGCTGGGGGCGTCGTCGCTGAGACGGTTGCGCTGGGCCTCCTGGGCCGTGAAGAACGTTCCGAGCAGCACGAAGATGAGCCGGTAGGTGAGCGAGGAGATCTCCAGCAGCGGATCGGGAATGTGGAATGTGCGCAACCAGGTGAGCAGGTCGACCATCGGTGTTGTCACGCCGAGCACCATCACCGCCAGGGTGCCGCCCAGGCCGTGTTCCACCAGGGACGCGGCCTGCGCCGCAGATGCCGGGCCGATGCTCACCCCACCGGCACGCCACCACTCCGGCCCGCCGGTCGAGGTGCCCACGCTGATGAGCACCGAGATACCACCGATGACGAGGAAGACGATCGGGGCCGCCATGGCCTGCCACAGCACTCGGGGCTGGATGTGCGCGAATCTGACGATGACGACCACCGAGACGACTGCCACCATGAGGGCACCCGGCCACACGCCGATGGGTGCGCCATGGACGAGCACCTCCGGGGTGCACAAGGAGGTGAGAAGGAGGCCGGTGCTCAGCGCCACCTTCTCCCCCACACGGCGATGCCGCCAGGGAGAGTCCCAGGCGGCATCGTCAAGAGAGGTGATCTGCATCAGGCAACCGGGTTGGCGGGAGCGGCATTCGTCTTTCCCGCCTCGACGGCCGTGGCGTCGCTCAGGTCAGAGGCAGCCATGGCCTCCTCGGCACCGCGCTTGCGGCCAGACATCCGGCCCAGGGCGTAGCCGACGATTCCAGCACCGAGGGCGGCCTGCATGGCGAACAGACCCGATTCGACCTCGCCGGAGGAGGGCTCGAAGATCGGCTCGATCCACGGCTTGGCACCGGCCTCCTCGGCTGCATCGGCTGCGGCGTCGTCGGTTCCACCGAAACCTTCACCGTCATGGGTGGTCTTGCGGCCACCGAAGACCATGCAGATGACGAAGATCGCGATGAGCAGGATGATGAGGACCGGGGTGACCCACTTGGACCTCTTGGTCAGCGACGTATCAGACTTGTGAACGGACTTCTCAGGCATGGGACACCTCCGCAGCGTCAGCAGACTCGGCCGGCTCGTCGGCAAGCACACCAAGCTTGCGCAGCTGGGGTGCGGCGACGTTGGCCAGGAAACGGAACAGCAGGATGCCGAGGAATCCCTCGGCGATGGCCAACGGCACCTGGGTGGTTGCGAAGATACCGAGGAACTTGGCAGCAGCACCACCGACACCGGACTGCTGGTCGGGGAAGGCAATGCCCAGCTGGACGCTGGTGACGCAGTAGGTGGAGAAGTCGGCTGTGGCCATGGCCAGGAAGATCGCCAAGGCATCTGGCCCGTGGCAAACCTTGGTGAGCTTGTAGAACGCGTATCCGACCCACGGGCCGACGATCGCCATCGAGAAGGTGTTGGCCCCCAACGTCGAGATTCCGCCGTGTGCAAGTAGCAGAGCCTGGAAGATGAGGACGATCATGCCGAGGAAGGCCATGACCGGGGGACGGAAGAGGACGGCACCGGCTCCGGTACCGGTGGGGTGGGAGGACGAACCGGACACACTGGGCAGTTTGATGGCCGACAGCACGAAGGTGAAGGCACCGGCGGTGGCCAGCAGCAGCCGGTTCTCGGGGTGGTGCTTCACCTCCTTGACGACCTCAACGGCACCCCAGACGACGAATGGTGCGCTGACGGCGTACCACACACCGCATTGCGCCGGTGAGAGGATTCCTTCTGCAATGTGCATGAGGGACTTTCTCCTTTCTCGGAATCTTGCGTTCCGTGCTGGAAAGGCTCGTCCACAACGGCGTTCCTGACTCCCACTTGGGCAAAGAGTTGCACGAAGTGTTCACAGTGGCGCGACCGTGCCGGAATTCCCCGGCTTCCGCCCAGATGCGACGAGACTGTTCTGTTGTCGGGCTTCATTGTTTCACATCGGTCTGCACACATGTAATCGGGGACATGCACATTTGACAAACCAGGCCTTGCACGGCACCACCCCTGCCGCCACGTCCTCTCACTCACGATCCGTGGCACCGCGTTCATTGCCTGTACCAGTGACCTGCAGAACTCTCTGCTGGCCAACGAGACGCTAGGCTCGAGGTGTCATCCAGCTGCGAGGAGTGGTCATGTCATACGTCAACAACGGATCCGACATCTACAAGGAGTCATTCCGTATCATCCGCGAGGAAGCGGATCTTGCGCGATTCCCCGCCGATGTCGAGCGAGTCGTCGTGCGAATGATCCACGCCGCAGCAGACCCGGCAATTGCCGGTGACATCGCCTTCACCCCCGGTGTGGTCGAGGCCACGCGTCGTGCGCTGGCGTCTGGCGCGAACATCCTGTGCGACTCCTCCATGACAGCGACCGGCATCATCCGTTCCCGACTGCCCGAAGGGGTGCAGGTCGTCTGTCACATCAAGGAGCCGCGCCTGGCCGAGCTCGCCAAGCGCAACGACACGACCAAGACGTGCGCCGCCGTCGATCTGTGGGCCGCCGAGGATCATCTGGACGGGGCAGTCGTGGCCATCGGCAATGCTCCTACTGCACTGTTCCACCTTCTGGAGGTGTGCGAACAGACTGGGGCGCGTCCGGCTGCCGTCGTCGGCATCCCGGTGGGATTCGTGGGTGCCGCAGAGTCCAAGCAGGCCTTGGCCGACTCCGACCTGGGGCTGGAGTACATCACCCTGCTGGGGCGTCGGGGCGGCTCAGCCATCGCTGTTGCGGCCGTCAACGCCATCGCTTCCACCGCCGAGCTCACCAACGATCACCGCTGAGGATCGCTCACGGGCACCGGGCCTGCGCACTCCCCGGGCAGTGAGCTCCCCTGAAAGGGTGTCGGGGCGGTGCGGGTCTGCCTCTCAGCCCTCGTGTCCGGGCACGGAGGCCGGAATCCTCAGCTGGGGTTTGATCGACGACTTGGGCTCCAACCCCCACTTCTCCAGGCTGACCCGCAGGTGCTCGGCGGCATCGATGTTGAGCGGGCCGGAGGTCCACATGGCGATGGGGAGGTTGAGGTAGCGCTTCTTCTTCACCGCGTCCAGGTTCTTGGTCGCCGGATTCGATTCCAGGATCTTGATCTTCTCGCTGTAGGGCTGGGCGTCGTAGTCGACGAAGGCAATGGCGTCGGGGTTCATCGTCGCCACCTTCTCCCAGCCGATGCGCACCCAGGTGTCGTTGACGTCGTGGGCGCCGTTCTGCGCACCAGCCGCATTGATGATGGCCTGTGGACCGCCCTTGCTTCCGCTGGTGAAGACCGAGTCCTTGGCCGAGTCGAAGAGCAGCACCGTCGGGGTCTTCCTGGCCTTCGGAGCCTTCTGGAGGGCGTCGAGCCGATCGTCCATGTCCTGCACGGCCTTCTTGCCGGTCTGCTCGTTGCCGGTGAGGGTGGCAAGGTTGGTGATGTCGGTCCGCACTGCGTTCCAGGGGTCCATGACACCGCGGACGCTCTGCCCGTCCTTCTGTCGGCATGACTCGGTGAGCAGGTAACTGTTGATGCCCTTGTCGTGCAGGTTGTCGGGGGTGAGGTTGTTCGCCTCGGAGAATCCGTAGTCCCACCCGGCGACGACGACGTCGGGCCTGTTGGCGATGACCGACTCAAGGGTCATGTAACCCTTGACGCCCTCGTGCAGACTGTTGATGGTGTCGGCCCCGTACTTGGCAGTGAGGATCTCCTTGTCCCGATCTGCCGAACTTATCGCGGCGATCTGCTTTTGCGCCCCGGCGCTCAGCGCCATGGCGATGATGCTGCCGTCATTGACGTAGAGTCGCTCGGCCTTCTTGGGGTAGGTGACCTTCTTGCCACAGTTGGTCACGGTGACTTCGTTGGAGTCCTTGGCGGACTCGCCGCTCTTGGAGGCTGATCCACCGCCACAGGCGGTGAGTCCCACAGCCAGGCAGGAGGCCAGGACGACGGGTAGGAGTTTGGTGGACATTTCAGTTTTCCTCTCGGTTGGGATTGGGCAGCGGTGCGGTGCACACGAGTTCCTGGCTGCCGTCGGGAGTGGTGACATGGTGTGCGACAACGTGGAATGCCGTCGCGACGTTCGATGGGCTGAGCGCCTCACGAGCCGGACCTGCGGAGAGCACTCCGCCGTCGGCCAGGACGACCACGTGGTCGAAATGCGAAGCAGCCATGCCGAGGTCGTGGATGGTGGCGACCACCGTCCGACCGCTGGCGCGCAGCGTGTCCAGCAGCATGAGTTGGTGACGCACGTCGAGGTGATTGGTCGGCTCGTCCAACATGATGAGGTCGGCGCCCTGGGCCAGGCCACGGGCGATGACGGCGCGGCGCCGCTCACCGCCCGACAGGTGGTCACAACGACGATCGATGAGGTGGTCCAGTCCCACCAAGGCCAGGGAGTCCCGGATGATCCGTCGCTCGGAACGCTGCCCCACCTGCCACGGCTTGCGGTGCGGGGTACGTCCCAGCGCGACCATCTCACCCAGCAGGAGGTCAGGCGATGGCGACTCCTCCTGCCCGACGAAGGCCATGAGCCGGGCACGTTGCATGGGGGTGTAGTCGGTGACGGAGGTGCCGTCGAGCAGGACGTCGCCGGAATTGAACTGGCGCACCCCGGCGATGGATCGTAGCAGAGTCGACTTGCCGACTCCGTTGACACCGACGATGGCGGTGAGCTTCCCCGGCTCGGCGGTGAAACTCACGTCGTCGACGATGACGCGGTCGTTGATGCGGCACTGGACATTGCAAACTTCGAGACGTGTCATGACTCACTCGAGAATCGGTACTGGCTGCGCCCCATGAGGTACAGGAAGATGGGAGCGCCGATGAACCCGGTGACGACGCCGAGCGGCACCTCCTGTGGTGCCGCGATGACGCGGGCGCCGACGTCCACCCACAGCAGGAAGAGGCTGCCGATGGCGGCGGCGACGGGCACCATCGACCGGTGACTGGCTCCCACGAGCAGCCGGGACATGTGCGGAATGACGAGCCCGACGAATCCGATGCCGCCGGAGACCGCCACGAGCACCCCGACGAGTACCGAGTTGCCGACGAACAACGCCTTGCGCACCCTGGTATCGGGGATGCCGAGGGATCGAGCGACGTCGGTGCCAGCAGCCAGGGCGTCGAGCCAGCCAGAGAACGCGATCATGAGCACGGCGGACAGAGCGGTGACGATGGCAGCCACCCACAAGCTGTCCCAGGTGGCACCGGCCACCGATCCCAGCATCCAGTACAACACCGACTGCGCCGCACGCGGATCCGAGCTGCGAAAGACGAGGAAGCTTGCCAATGCCGAGAACGCCGCAGAGAGCACGACGCCCGAGAGCACCAGCCGCAGCGGTGTCATGCCACCCTGGGCCATGGAGATGAGGTACACCAGACCAGCGGCTCCCAATGCCCCCACCAAGGCTCCGAGGGTGAGCCGGTGAGGACCCCAGGAGGCGAACATCCCCAGGGCGATGACCGCGGTGGCCCCCACACTCGCACCGGCCGAGACACCCAGCAGGTAAGGATCGGCCAGCGGGTTGCGCACCAAGGTCTGCATACCGCTTCCGGCCAGGGCGAGTCCGGCCCCGACGATGATCGCCAGCAGTGCCCTGGGAGCACGCAGATCCCAGACGATGACATCGATCGTCGGGTCGGGGCCCGGCTCGCCAGTGATCCTGGCCCCAACCGTGTCAAGAACGCCACGCATCGGCAATGGTTCCGAACCAATGGTCAGCGAGACGACGGCGCTGACGACGATGAGCACGACGAGGATGATCACCAGGGGTGCCACCGGCAACCGGCGGTCACGCTCGGCCGACCGTCTTAAGGAAGGCATAGCTGTTCCTTCTGGGTGCGAGGACCTTGATGCGAGGCCCGAACGACACAAGTCATGCATGGGGTCTTCGGACTTCGGATCACTCTCGGTCGGCCCTTCCCAGAATCACTCCCAGTGGTCTCGCCGACGTCGTCACCGTCACCGCTGCGCAACAGTCCCGGATTCCCACCGGGTTCACCGCGACCTCATCGGGGCCGCACCATGCACGCGACGCAGATTAGCACCTGTGCACGCAACTCGCGACGTGCCGTTCCGCCAACCCCTTGCCGTAGCCGCCCGCCAGCCCCGTGTCGCAGGCGCGTCGGGCACGTGGAACGCTGCAGCACGTGGACCTGGGGGTGCGGCCGGGGCAGTACCTCGACCCCCGTGGCAATTCGGTTCGACAAGACACCCCGTGCCACGCCACGTGGCAGGCACCACGATCCCCAACACATCTGCCACGGAGACGAACGGGCCACGCCCCGCATTGCAGACAGAATTCACCACGCCGCACCGGGCACGGCAACTGGCTGGCACCACCGATGGGACGTGGACGATCCCAAGAAGCCACCACTGCAAAAACTGTGGACGCCGCCGACGAGAGGATGCGCACCCGTTCAAGGCACCGGAACGTCCCTCGTGACGCGTGGTACTTCGCACCCCCGTGGTATTTCGGTTCGACAAGCCGCCCCGTGCCACACCACGTGGCAAACCCCACGATCCCCAACACATCTGCCACAGGATCGCTGGGCCAAGACCCGCTCGGCAGACCGGACCACCACCTCACCCGGGCCCGCGCACACTCTCACTCACACTGCAAAACTTGCAGTGTGAGTGAGAGTGTGAGCTGCGGTCTTGTGCTCCACTCCCTCCACCCCTAGAGCAGAAGTGGACGACAACGAGACCGGACACAGCCGAGGAGTAACCCTGGGAAAAATGAGGACACCACGGGAGAACCGGATGCATGGGGCAGGAGGCAGCGAGGGAAGGGCTGGGCGCAGAGCTCGGGACCAAGGAAAACAGGGGCGGCACCCTACGCCTCGGGAAACCCACGGGGAAGCGGGGCGCCACAGGAAAAACAGGTGTGCCACGAACGAATGGGCACAGGCCGAGCAGGAGGGCAGTTCAGCCCCAGAGGGCGTCGCCTTCCCACGTGCCCGACGAGATCACTGGGACGACCTGGCCCGAGAGCACCGAGCCCGGATGTGGATCGGTCGGCAGCCCGGCTGGCAGGGCCAGGGTGAGGGGGAATCCAACCTTGCCCATGCATCGCCACCACTGTTCCCCGGTGAGTTCGTTGGTGCGCTTCTCGCACTGATCGACGACCATCGTCATTTCTGCGACCGCACTCACCTCGGCGCGGCTCGCCCGACCCGCCTCCAACTCCATGAGCCACGGGCTGATGAGGTGTCCGGCGGAGAACTGGATGTCGCTGCGAGGACCGAAACCGCCCTCCTCGGAGGCGCCATAGGCCTCCTCGGAGTCGTGGACCCGGATGAATCCGTTGGCGACGGCCCCGACGCGCAGGTGCTGGACGAACGCCGAGGTGTCGTCGCCGGGCTCGGCACACAGTGGGTACTCGACGGGATCGTCGGCATTGGCCAGGAACCGTGCGATCCGCTTGCCATGCACTCCGTCGGAGGCACCGCTCACCGCCAACTGCGACAGCGGCGAACCGCCCTCCACGAGCTCCACCAGGGCCACCGTGGGACGGTAGCGCCGCACCTCGGCGGCGTGGGTCGTTGGGGCGACGAGGGAGGCCATCGTGTCCATCTCACCATCCCGGCTGAGCATGGCGAGACGTGCCCCCGACGGGTCGGTGTAGGCGGCCAACAGATCGAAACCACCGACGTCCTCCACACCGACAGCGCCAGCCTGCGCAGCGGAGTTGACGAGGGAATCGAGATCGGGGGCGTCGAAGCCCAGGGCATGCAGGTCGTGGGAGATCACCCGACGATGATAGGCGCGATTGGCCACGGCTGCCATCGCCGCGATCCCATCGCCGGGGCTGCCATTCATCGGAGCCGGCCTCGGCAGGCCCCGTGTCGATCAGGCCCGTGTCGGTCAGCCTCGAGTGGTGAGGCAGTGTTGATCGGTGGATCGCGACGATCAGTGCATCACAGTCGGCTTGGTATCGGGCCTTGTCATGCCCCACCCTGGCCTGCCCCATCACTGGGCCATCCCCGGTCAGGCGGTGGCCAGCCGGGAACGAAATGACAGACGGTCAGCCCGGGAACAACACGACCGATCCAGTCGGTTTCGCACCAGATCAGCCGCACCCAACCAGCCCCGCAACCCGCCAACTACGGAAGCCCGCAACACCTTGCTGAGAGCTCCAGCTCAGGCATCAAAGATGCAGCCAGCCACACCCGCAGACTCCCGCAACCAGCCAGCTGCAGGAGCTGACACACCTCACTGAGGACTCAGCACAGGTGCCGAAGGGCGGTCAACCCCTGGAACGGCAGACAATCAGCCCGGAAACAACACAGTCGATCCAACCGACTCCACACCCGCAACCAGACACTCCCGTAGAGCCCCGCAATCAACAGCTGCGGGGCCCACAATCTCAGTTCCTCAGCAGAGGAGTCGAAGTGCCGATCAGCCCTGCAGGGCTCGCAACACCTCGTCACGAATCTTGGCAGAACGACGCGGGGTGCGGTCACCAACCACGCTCACCGTCATACCGCCGGCCTGCTGGGTGGCCGGGGTGAAGGCGCTGCCCTTGCGACCGTCGTCACCACGCACGCAGAAGATACCGCGCTTCTCGGCCTCGGCGGTCACCTTGGCGTTGACTTGGGGGTCATTGGTGAGGGCCTGGACGAACCAGACGCCGTCGAGATCATCGTTCTGGAAGGCGCGTCGTTCCAGGTTCACCAGCCCCTTGCGAGCCATCCGGGTAAGTTGGATGCCTGAGTTCGGGGCGACGACGTGGACGTCGGCACCGGCGTCCAGCAGACGGGCGACGCGACGTTCGGCCACGTGCCCGGCCCCGACGACCAGCACCGTGCGTCCCTGCAGCCGCAGCCCGGACATGTAGACCGGGGCCCCCTCGCCGAGCCCGACCTCGTCAAGGGGCTCGCGGTACCGGTCCACCACGACCTCGGCCACCTCGTCACAGTCGCCGATGACCGGGGCGATACGGATCTCGACGCCGGGATGGCTGGCCTGCCACGCCTGGACCTGCTCGGTCATCCACACGTGCAGCAACCCGGGAAACAGGAAGTTGCCCTGCACCACGATCTGCTGGGCACCCTGGGCGTGCAGGGCCGTCAGCGCCTCGGGAACCGAGGGGCGGGTCACCTGGATGAACGCCGGCTCGACGCGGGCCAGATCGTTCTCCTCCCAGAACATTCGCGTGAGGGTGTAGTGCGAGGCGTTGGCGTCAGCCACCAGGGCGCCCCGGCCCACCAGGACGACGGCGGTGTCGCGGGCACGCCATTGCTCGCGCCCCTCCCCCGCGGCCAACGTCTCGGCCAGACGCCGGTCAAGGGCCCTGCGCATCCGCACGTCGGGCAGCAGCGGTGCGGAATAGGCTACTCGAGCGTCCCCACGGCCCTCGTCGATGGCCTCGGGAATGTCCTCACGGACGTGGCCGCCGGTGTTGAACATCAGCGGTACGACGACGGCGGCGACGGGCTGTTCCCCCTCGGTCGTCCCCTCAGAGACGACCGGCGCCTGGGCGACGGCGGCCTGCACCGCCTCGGGAATCTTCGGCTCGGCGAGCTCGACGAACCCCAGTTCCACCGGGACGTCGGGAAGCTTGTTCGCGACCCGTTCGGCCAGGGCGCGGCACTCGGCCACACCCGACTCGTCGCGGGTGCCGTGGGCGGCAATGACCAGCGGGGTTCCGCTGGCGATCTTGGTGTCAGTCATGATCACACATCCTTGTCCGTGTCATTTCCAGTGGTGTGCGCAGGGCGATCGGTGTCAGGCGTCGTCTGTGCTGCAGCGTCCACACGCGTGCTCCGTGCCGGCGGCGTGGCGCTGTAGGTCGTCTCGTCGGCCTTGGGCAGGTCGCGGTGGGAGTAGTTCTTGTGCTTGTCAGATCTGATGGCCCCGTCCATCCAGTGGTAGTCGCGTGGGGTGACGAAGAGTTTGCGGTTATCCCCGGAGGTGACGTACTTCGATGTCGACGACCCGACGACCACCATGCTCGTCATACCGACCCATTCGGGCTGGAACTCAGCCAGGGTCGACATGATGATCTGTTGCTGGCGTCGTTCGGCATGGGAGACGACCGCCACCGGGGTGGAGGGTGGCCGGTGCTCCGCCAGGATCGCCAGGGCATCGGGCAACTGATGGGTACGGGTGCGCGAGCGGGGGTTGTAGAAGGTGGTGACGAGGTCTCCCTCGGCAGCCGCCCTCACCCGCTTGACGATGAGATCCCAGTCGGTGTGCAGGTCGGACAGGCTGATCGTCGCGTGATCATGGCCCAGCGGGGCTCCCAAGATGCCGGAGATGGCGAGTTCCGCGGTGACCCCGGGCACGATCTCCACGTCGATGCCGTCGGTGCCCATCTCCAGGGTCGGGGAGGCCATGGCGTAGATGGCCGGGTCACCGCCACACACGAAGGCGACGTTGCGTCCTTCTCGGGCCGCCTCGATGGCGGCGGCGGTGCGTTCCTCCTCGGTGCCCATCTTCGTCGCAAGGATCGTCGCCCCGGGACGCACCACGTCGCGAATCTGCTTGACGTAGGGGGCGTACCCGGCGATGAAGGTGGCGTCCTGGATGCGTTGGAGGGCACGCGGGGTGAGCAGGTCTCGGGATCCGGGCCCCAGGCCCACCACCGAGAGGTGGCCGCGGGCCGGAACGCGTCCGATGGCAATCGTCGCCTCGGGGGTCTTGTGCTTGGTGACGACGAGCTCGGCCCCCTGGGCCAGCACCGAGGCCTCCGAGACGCTCGGGGTGCCCACCTCACGGGCCACGACGTCGGAGGGGGTCGGCACCTGTTGGGCGGCCAGTTCCTCGGCGGAGTGGGTGAGGTACTCCAACCCGCGTTCGTGGGCGAGTTTGATCATGCCGAGTTCGCCGGCCTTCACCTCGTGGCTGGTGAGGATCGTCACCGATCCGGGGGCCAGCCCGGCCTCGGCGAGGGTGTCGTCGAGCAGGGTCCGCAGGTGGTCGACGTCGGTGCCCTTGTTGCACCCCATGCCCACCACCAGGGAGCGCGGGTGCAGGACGACGGTGGGCAGGTCGGTGCCACCGACGGCTGTGGACGCGGCGTCGGCGGTGCGATCGGAGACGATGATTCGGGCAGCAGGGTCGCTGGCCTCCTCACTGACGTTCTTGGGCAGCGGCGGCAACGGCCACGGGTGTTCGCGCACCACCTGCACCGGACGTCCGGCGATGATCGAACCCGTGACACCGGCGACGTCACCCTCGTAGGCCCAGCCGAGCTGGTCGAGGGCCGGAACGCCGAGCGAGTCGGTGGCGGTGGAGACGACGGCGGTGCCACCCAGGGCGGCCGAGATGGTGCGGGAGAGCTCGTTGGCCCCACCGACGTGACCGCCCACCAGCGGGATGGCGAACCGTCCGGCCTCGTCGACGACGACGACCCCCGGGTCGGTCTTCTTGGACTCCAGCAGCGGGGCGATGAGACGTGTCGTGGCGCCCAGGGCCAGGTGGGAGACGATGAGGTCGCACTCCCCCCAGGCGGCTGCCAGCCCGGTGCGCGAGGGGCCGACGTACTTCTTGGTCTCCCGCTTGAGGGCGTGGTCGATGGCCTCGGCATGGGCTGCTGCGGCGTCGGAGTTGATGACCTGCCCGATGATGGGGTCACGGTCCGAGCCGTCCGGGTTGGTGTCGGTGCCCGGCTGCGGATCATCGGGGGCGTTGACGTTGACGTCCCCGGCGAGCTCGGGGTTGACGCCCACGGCTTGCGGGGAGTCCGGGTGGTGGTCGAGCACCAGGACGACGTTGGGGCTGGCAACATCTTCGTCGGCCACCACGGCCCTGGCGGCATCCTCGTCGAGGACGCGCACCCGCTGGTTCTCCTCGCCGATCTTCTCGGCCAGCACGAACGTCTTACCGCGCCCGGCCAGCCCGTCGGCCAGCTCGGCGAGGCCCCGCCCCGGAGCGGTGAGCACCCCAACCTTGGGATGGATCCTGGCCAGCCGGATCGCGGTCTCGACGCTCTTGGAGTGCGAGGAGACGAACTGGGCGTCGTCCCAGGGCAGGGCGACGGCGGCGAAGGCGGCCTGCAGCGATGTCGGGGCCGTCACCACCTCGACGTTCAGGCCTGCCTGGCGGATGCGACGCACCACGCCGAAGAAGAGGGGGTCTCCCGAGGCGATGACGACCACCCGGGCGTCGTCCGGCAGAGACTGGATGCGCTCGACGGCGGGACCGATGAGGCCGAGTTTCTGGCGTTTGTCGTCGGGGACGTCGAGGGCGTCGAGGTGACGCTGCCCACCGACGACGAGGTCGGCGTGGGCGACGTCGTCACGCATGGCGTCGGTGATGGTGCCGAGGTATCCGTGGACGCGAATCATGAGTTGTCCTTCGGGTCGGGGGTGGTGCTCTGGTCGTAGACGCCCCGGGTGCCGTGGGTCGTGAGGTCGGCGTGGGCGTCGGCGTCGGCTGCGCGGTACTCGTGGCGGAAGCCGGGGTGGTAGAGGTGGCTGCGGGTCTCGATCGGGCCGTCGGCCAGGGCAGGTCCGACGAGGACGACGGCATGCTTCCACAGCTTGTGGTTGCGCATCGTCTCCGACAGGTGGGCCAGGTCGCAGCGGAACATCATCTCCTCGGGCCAAGTGACCGCGTACCCAATGATGCAAGGGGTCTCGGGGGCGTATCCGCCCTCCAGCAGAGCCTGCTGCAGGGCCTTGTTGCGGGCCGCCGACAGGTAGACGGCCATGGTGGCCCCGTGGGCGGCGAAGGAGGCGACGGTCTCACCGTCGGGCATGGGGGTGCGTCCACCCTCCAGCCGGGTGAGGATGAGCGACTGGGAGACCTCCGGCACGGTGATCTCGACGTCCATCCGGGCCGCGGCAGCCGAGAAGGCGGAGATGCCGGGGATCGTCTCGAAGCCGATGCCGATGCGGCGGCACAGGTCACGCTGCTCGGCAGTGGCTCCGTAGATGGAGGGATCCCCGGTGTGCACCCGGGCCACCAACAGACCTTCGTCACGAGCTCGGGTGTAGAGGGGTTCGAGGTCCTCCAGCGGGATGGCGGCGGAGTCGATGAGTTCGGCGTCGGGTTTGTGCCGGGCGACCATGTCGGGATGCACCAGGCTGGAGGCCCAGATGATGATGTCGGCGGTCTCGATGACGCGAGCACCGCGCACGCTCACCAAGTCCGGAGCACCTGGTCCGGCACCGACGAAGACGACCCTGCCCTGCCCCTCGGCGAAGCTGGTGGCCGGGATCGGGGCAGGGTCGATGAGCGAGTGGTCCAGATCCTCCAGGGTCTGCTCCGAGGCGTGCTGGGTGGGACGGGCCGCCTGCGGGGTCGTCGAGCGCGAGCTGGCCTCGGTCGTCGACGGGACGCCGGTCGAGGCCGCAGCGTCGTCTGGTGACGTGAGGTCATCTGGGGGCTCGGGGGTGGACGGCGTGGGTGTGGGGCTCACAGTTTTCCTCCGGTGACGGTGCGTTCGGGCACGGACAGGACGGTCGAGAAGTAGGGGGCCGATTCGTCGGCCTCCACCTGGGCCAGACCGAGCAGGTGCTGGGTCGGCAGGGAGACGTCGGTGCCGATGATGGCGTCACGGCCCCGCTTGCGGATCTGCTCGAGCACCTCGGGCATCTTGCGCCCACCCTTGTAGACGGTGACGGAGTCGACGACGTCGAGCACCTCACCGAGTTTCTCCGAGCCGACGGTGGCCGGCACCAGGGCGAGGATCTCGCGTCCCTCGACCAGTGGGGTGCCGGCGGCGGCGGCGATGGCCTGCATGGCGGTGATTCCGGGCACGAGGGCGATGACGACATCGGGCAGTCGTTCCTCGACGTTGGCACGCAGATAGGTGAACGTCGAGTAGACGGCTGGGTCTCCGACGGTGGCCAGGGCCACACTGTGTGCCCCGTCGTTGAAGGCGTCCACGGCGAAATCGGCCGAGGCCCGCCACGACTCGATCCGTTTGGTGCCCAGACCACGGCGTTGGGCCATGGAGAACGGCACCGGCTGGACACGCCCCGTCATGTGTGGGCAGGCCGCACGAATGATCTCCTCGGCTCGCCCCATACCTCCGGCGGACGCCTCGGTGGACGGCACGAGGACGACGTCCGCCTCCTGCAGAATGCGTTGGGCCCGCAGTGTGACCAGTTCGGGGTCGCCGGGGCCAACCCCGACACCGTACAGGGTGCGGGGTGGGTTCGATGGGGCAGAGTTCACAATGGCCTCCTCAGGTTTCCTCGCCCGATGATGTGCGCTGCGATCGACGGAGTATCTGGCTGCACCGTGCAGATCGACACAATCTGCAGGTTCACAGTGGCGGGACCGCGCCGGACTCACACCGACTTCCTCCCACTTCGACCGCTCACACCGAGCATAGCGGGTGGAACCACGCAGATTCAGCGCCCCAGTGTGAGCAGGGCATCCACGTCGACATGCTCGACGAGGGCGTCGGCCAAGGTGTCGATCATGGCTTCCCGACGAGCCTGGTAGCCCAGTTCGTCGGTGTGCGGACGCCAGGACGAACCGGCCACCTGGGCGGCCTGGGCCAGCCAGGTGCGCCGGAAATCGTCGTGTTCGAAGGCACCGTGCCACATCGTCCCCCACACCGATCCGACGTGGACCCCGTCGAGGAACGGCTCTGAACCGGCATCGGCAGTGGTGGTGCCGTGGTGGATCTCGTACCCACCGACCTCGATGCCCTGCCACGTGCCGTGCGAGAGGGTCAACGTCTTCTCGGCGGCGAAGTCGACATCCACCGGCAGCAGGCCGAGTCCCGGCACCTGCGCTCCCCCGGCAACCTCCTGCCCCTGTGGGTCGTCGATGGTGCGCGCAAGCATTTGGTAGCCTCCGCAGATGCCGACGACGGTGCGACCCTGCGCGGCGCGTTCGGCCACCACCTCGGCAATACCGGTGCTGCGCAACCAGGCCAGGTCGTCGATCGTCGAGCGCGATCCGGGCAGGACGACGATGTCGGCGGCGGCGCAGGTGGCCGGGTTGGTCGTCACCTGCACGTCCACACCGGTCTCACCGGCCAGGGCGTCGACGTCGGTGGCATTGGAGATTCGTGGGAAGCGCACGACGGCCACTCGCAGGGCTGTCGGGTCGACGGCGTCGCCCTCGTGACGCCAGCGTCCGACCTCCAGGGCGTCCTCGCCGTCCAACCACACCCCGGGCACCCACGGCAGCACTCCGAAACTGGGGAGCCCGGTGCGCCGGGTGATCTCAGCCAACCCGGGGGCGAGGACCGAGTCGTCACCACGGAACTTGTTGATGAGGTAGCCGGCCAGCAGAGCACGGTCGGCGTCGTCGAGCAGCCCCCAGGTGCCGTAGATCGAGGCGAGCACCCCGCCACGGTCGATGTCTCCCACGAGCACCACCGGAAGGTTCTTCTGTCTGGCCAGACCCATGTTCGTGTAGTCCCCGGAGCGCAGGTTGATCTCGGCAGGCGACCCGGCACCTTCGCAGATGACAAGGTCGTGTGCTGCGGCGAGCTCGTCGTAGGCCGCCCAGGCCGCCTCGGCAAGGGCCTGCCGCCCGGTGGTGTACTGGCCGGCCTCCAGCACTCCGCCGGGTTGGCCACGCAGCACGATGAACGAGCGCCGGTCGGTGCCGGGTTTGAGCAGCACCGGGTTCATCGCCGAGCTGGGCTGCACCCGGGCAGCGGCGGCCTGCAGGTACTGTGCCCGACCGATCTCCGAGCCGTCGGCGCACACCATGGAGTTGTTGCTCATGTTCTGCGCCTTGAACGGCACGACGTCGATCCCTTGACGCACTGCTGCACGACACAGGGCGGTGACGACGAGTGACTTGCCGGCGTCCGAGGAGGTTCCGGCGACGAGGATTCCGGTCATGGCTGTCTCCTGCCTGCTCGATGGGTCGATCGTGGAACGCTCCTCCGGGGTGCCCGTGCAGTGATCCTGCGGTATGAGCGTGCAGTTCGGTGTGCTGGTCGTGACGCGACGGACCGTGGGACGACGCCACCGTGGAACAGCACATGGGCCAGGCTCGCCAATCCGCCCACGGCGGTGAGGGTGGCTGCCCCGGTCACCAGGTTCACCAGACGGGCGGCGTCATGCACCGCCGCGGCGTCGGGCAGCGGCCCGGATCCCAGCAGTGGCCGGAACTCGACCCGGTTGCCGTAGTAGACGTTTCGCCCGCCCAGCTGCACGGCCAGGGCGGCGGCCCAGGCCGCCTCGCACCAGCCGCCGTTGGGGCTGGGATGGTGGTCGTGCTCGGCGCGCACCGTCGCCCAGGTGTGGCTGCGGTCACCACCCACCTCGGGGGCGCAGAGGGCGGCCAGCGCCCCAGTGAGACGGGCTGGTAGCCAGTTGAGCGCATCGTCGAGCTTGGCTGCGACCTTGCCGAAGTTCTCGTAACGGTCGTTGTGGTGGCCGATCATGGCGTCCAGGGTGTTGGAGCCGCGGTGCACGAGCATGGCGGGCAGTCCGCCCACCGCGCACCAGAGGATCGAGGCGACGGCGGCGTCGGACGTGTTCTCGGCCATGGACTCCACCGTGCCGCGGGCGATCTGGGGGGCATCGAGGGCCTCGGGGTCTCGGCCGCACAGATGTGGTAGACGGTGCCGTGCCGCGTCGAGGTCGCCGCAGGCCAGCACGTCGGACATGGCTCGCCCCTCACGTGAGAGGGACTGGGCTCCCACGACGGCCCAGGTGGCCACGGCGGTGGTGAGCACTCGCCAGCCCGGGTGACGTCGGGTCGCGACGTCGACGACCAGGCCGGTGACGGCCAACGGGGTGAGAGCACCAACGGTGAAGACGGCCCCACGAGGCACCGAGTCGGCGTACCACCGGCGTTCGGCACGGGAGACGGCGTTTCCGTAAACAGCCACCGGGTGATGACGCTCGGGATCGCCGACGATGCGGTCGGCGACGACTCCCGCAGCGATTCCGGCAGCCCTGCCCACCAGCCCCAGGGCGGTGCGACGATGCGGTTTCAACGACATGTGGCCAGCCTACTTGGTGCGCACCGCCGGGTTCCGGTCGCATTCGCTCCACTGCTCGCAGGGGCTACGCTCGGTGCGTGACACACATCGTCCTCGTCCGCCACGGCCAGTCGACCTGGAACCTGGAGCATCGGCTGCAGGGTCAGACCATGCACGTGCCCCTCACCGATCTGGGACGTGCCCAGGCCGAGCAGGCGGCCCGCAGGGTGGTCGAACTCGTCGCGCCGGGTACTGCCGTGATCTCGTCGGACCAGCTGCGTGCCGTGCAGACCGCCGAACCCATCGCGCGTGCCCTCGGGGTGGCCGTGGCAACCGACGCACGACTGCGCGAGCAGGCGCTGGGGCGCATGGAGGGCAAGTTGCCCGAGGAGCTCACCCCCGAGTCTGCCCCACCCGGGATCGACGTCGCCGACGTGCGCTGGGGCGGCGGGGAGTCCTTGGCCGACGTCACGGCACGGACACGCAGTTTCCTCACCGTCGATTCCCCTGCCGACGGCGAGATCGTCCTCGTCACCCACGGCGACACGATGCGCGTCATCCTCGGCGTCCTGGACGGGCGCAGCCACCGTCATCTCGACTGGGACCTCACCATCGGCAACGGGGCCGTCATGGAGCGCGAGGTGGATCTTGCCGCACTGCGTGACGGTGAGTACGACACCGAATGACACAACCAGCATATATATATATGCTGTAGCCATGATGAATTCCAACCGCCCAACCGGTGACTACTCAGTGCTGTCCTCGGGGTTGGTGGTGTTGCTCCTCGTCCTCGTCATCATCATGGCGGCCACCGGGACAAGCTTCGCGACGGCACCGGGCGGATCGGTGCTCCACACCAGTATTTTCGCAGTCGTGGCAGCGGTTGCCTGCATCCTTGGCCTCATCGCTTCAGTCCGCGGTCCCGGATCGCGCGCCTCGCGGATGGTTCACGGCATTGGCTGCGTGGTTCTCGCTGGTGGAATCGTCTCGTTCCTGGCCTTCACCGATCCGACGACGATCAATGTCTTTGGTCTGTGCGCCGTGATCGTGGGATTCATCGCCATGCTGGTGGGAACGGCCATGATTCACTCCACCCGTCGTTGAGCCTCTTGACGGTCGCAGCCTGAACGTGATGGCGCGACCGCCCGGATATCCCGTGGCCGGGGTGCGCCCCGGCCACTCGTTCGGCAGTTCCCGACAAGTACTCAACGAAGCAGGTACCCACAAGGCAGTGGTGACGATGGGCTGTGACCTTGGGCTCTCAGCGTCGGTGGCCTCGGAGCCCCAGCTTCGTGACCTGGACCCCCAGCGTCGGTGGCCTCGAAAACCCAGCTTCGGCGGTCAGCGTCTGACACGCACACCTACCGAGGCGATGAGACCCGTGCCGAGTCAAGCCGTGCCGAGGCCGGTGTGCACGTCGAGTCAAGCCGTGTCGGGTCGATGAGACGGCTCCCACCTGCCGCGCTGCACGTCCGACCAACCCCATGCACACTCCGTCACACGCACTCGGTCACACGCACTCGTGCCCGGGACCAACGGCCCCTGGCACGAATTGACGAGGGTTCGGCTCACGCCTGCTCAGCGCTCCCCCTTCTCCTCCTTCTCGTCATCGTCGTCGGCGTCGTGGTGATCATGGCTGTCGGCCTTGCCGGCCTCGGCCTTCTCCTCCTTCTCGTCGTCATCGTCATCATCCTTGCCGAGCATGACGTCGATGTCGTCCTCGTCCTTGACGTCCTTGCCGGCACCGGGCACCTGGTCAGGGGTGTAGATCGTGGAGTCACCCGGGTAGGGGGTGCGGAAGAAGTGGGCGTTGTACCAGGTGAACCGGTTCATGAGCACCGGATCGACGGAGTCCTCCTCATTTTCAGTGATGAATGGCTGATGGATGCGCCAGTCCTCCCACTTCTTGGCGATGGACTTCATGTTGGCAGGCACCGTCGTGGCAGCCCCGTCGCCCTTGGCCTTGTCAGGCCCGCAGGCCGGGGTGGGCTTGACGTTCTCGGTGAGCGGGATCTCGTTGGGCACGGCCGTGAACGGCGTGTAGTCGGGATCCTTGACGAAGGCGTCGTACATCGGGGTGGCGGCGGCCAGTTTCTGGTTCAGCGGTTCGGCACCGAGGATCTGCTGGATGGTGCGCACCACGTTGATCTGCGAGTAGTAGGTGCTGTTCACCGTGCCGTGGATCGCCCACGGGCTGATCACCTGGGTGGCCGAGCGATGCCCGTCGATGTGGTCGGCGCCATCCTGGGAGTCGTCCTCGACGACGAAGATCACCGAGTCCTTCCAGTACTTGGAGTGGGAGATGGTGTCGACGATCTGGCCAGTGGACAGGTCGGAGTCGGCCACCTGGGCGCGAGCGTTGGGAGTGCCACCGGTGTGGTCACTCGACAGCCACATCATGTTGAGGTTGGCCGGACCGTTCTTCTCGAAGTCCTGCTTCCACAACTGGACGCGGTAAATGTCGGGAATATTGGTGTCAAACTCCGGAAACGTATGCGAAGTCACCTTGTCCAAGGACGGAATCTTGGAATGATTGGAGATCTTGAGCTCAGGCGTCGTCAGCCGAGCCGGATCACTTCCACTCGCTACCGACTTCGCTGCACAATAGTAATCTTGCCATTTGGCCTCCTTGGGTTTGTCCATATCCAAAGTGAACTCCCCAAAATTCTTCACAGTGTTGCCGGCCGACTGCACCGACGTCCACAGGAACCCGGAACGCTGGTGGCCCAGCACGTCGTCCTCAGTCTCGTAGGAACGCTGGTAGGCACCGGAGTTCGTCTCGGTGTATTCCGGATCGTCGCCCTGCATGAGCCAGTTGTGTCCCTCGGCAGAGTTGGTGCCGATGTCGTAGACGTTGTCGTAGAGCCCGAACTGCTTGTTGATGAGGTGCTGGTTGGGACTCACGGCACCACCGAACTGGGCGAGCTTGGGATCGCCGTCGCCGCGGGAGTCGTCACCGTACATCTGGTCGTAGGTGCGATTCTCCTTGACGATGAGGAAGACGTGCTTGATCGTCGACAGGTCACCGACCCGGGCAGGCACCGGCACGGGCTTGGCCTTGGAGTCCTTGGACTTCGCGGTGTTGTCGTTGGTCCAGGCGTTCTGGTGGAAGACGGTGCTGGTCCACTTCTTGCCGATCTCGCTGTCGGCCGGCATACGGAACCAGGTGAGGGAGCCCGTCGTGGAATGGGTTCCGTGACCAATGACGGGTTTGGTATGCCGTCCTTCTGGGAAGAACTGCTTGAAGCCGCGGGCATCGATGCCGCGCCCATTGGTGACGACGACCTCGTCGCCGGCCATCCCCACCTCGCCGGGGAAGTAGTCGGTGGGCAGCAGACCGATGTACTTCACCGGTTCCTGAGGGTCCTTCTCATCCCAGGTGAAGGTGGCCAACGCGTTGGCGCGCCCCAGACTGACGAGGATGTGGCCGTCCTTGGTGGTGGTGACACCGGTCGGCTCGTAGCCCACCTTGGCACCTGAGTAGGGCTGGGTGGCGATCGTCTGGACGACCTTGTCGGAGCGGGTGTCGACCACTGAGACGGTGTCGGAGCCGGTGTTGGCCACCAGCAGGGCGTGGCCGACCGAGTGCATGGCGGTGGGGTGCAGGCCCACCCGGATGCTGCCGACCTTGGCATCGGGCTTGGTGACGTCGATGGTCGACAGGGTTCCGTTGGTGGAGGTACCCAGGTACGGGTCGGCCGGCACGTCGGTGCCGTAGGAATTCATCGTGTTGTCGGTGCCGTTGGCCTGGCGTCCACCCTCGTTGCTCACGTAGAGCTTGTTGCCGACCAGCTGCACTCCGCGCGGGGCGATACCGACCTGCCAGGTGTGGGTCACCTTCTTGGTACCGAGGTCGATCGCGGCAACGCTGTTCTGCCCGTTGACCGGGACGTAGAGGGTCTTGCCGTCGGCGGAGAAGGCTGGTTTGCCGGGCAACGGTTTCTTCTCACCCTGGTTCGCGAGGGTGATGAAGTCGGTACCGGTGGCCTTGCCCCTCTTGCTTAGGGTGACCAGACGTACGCCGGTGTTCTGCCCGAGGGCCACCGTCCGACCGTCGGGCGAGAACGCGGGATCGCCCTGACCGACGCTGGCGTCCTTCACCTTGACCTTGCCGATCTTGCCCACGGTGGAGACGAGCTTGTGGGTGGTCAGGGAGAACACCTGGAGGATCTGGTTGCCATCGGCAGAGGTCGCTGCCAGGACCTTGCCGTCCGGGCTGATCGCTGACCCCATGAACTTGCCGTGCTTGGTGACCAGACGCTCACCGATCGGCTTGATCACCTGGTTGTCGGAGACCTGCAGGCCGTCCTCGTACTCGCTGCCCACGTGGCGCTTGCCCCAGAAGGTGCCATTGGCGGCACCGATGGCTGCCGTCGTCCCCAACGCGAGGACGAGCGCAGCCGAGACACCGATGGTGATGTTGCGGCGCCGATGGGACGGCTTGGTGGGGTTCTGCTGGGTCTTGTCGGTCGTTTCGTCAGTGTCGGGCTTGGACACGCGCTCTGCCTCTCCGCTGCGACGGCCCCGAGGATGCTCCTGTGCAGCTGATGGTCCACGAACCTCGGGCTGGTCACGAATCTAGGAGACGCGGGAGAAGCGGTGGCACATACTCGGTGACGTGCAGATGAACAGTACGTGTCACTGCGGTTCGACAAGTGGGAACGTCGTTCTGGACGTCGGCAGCCCTGCAGATGCCACCTGGTCCTCGGACACCGTCACCTCACAGCCAGCCGCGCCCCCGCGCCGTCACCGCCGCCTCGGTGCGATTGGCGGCCCCCGTCTTGTGGATCGCCGAGGAGACGTGGTTGCGTACCGTGCCCACCGACAGGAAGAGCTCGGAGGCTATGGCCGTCATCGATGCCCCGCCCTCGACCAGCCGCAGCACCTGTTGCTCCCGCTCACTGAGCGGGTTGTGGCCTTGCATGAGGGACTCTGCGGCAAGATCGGGGTCGATGACGCGTTGCCCGGCGTGCACCGTGCGCACCATCTTGGCGAGCTGCTCGGCCGGGGTGTCCTTGACGACGAATCCGCTCACGCCAGCATCCATGGCGCGTCGTAGGTAGCCGGGTCGTCCGAAGGTGGTGACGATGAGCACCCGACAGGTCGGGGCGGTGCTCGCCAGGTGTTCGGCAACGGTGATGCCATCCATCCCGGGCATCTCGATGTCGAGCAGGCAGACATCGGGGTTGGTGCGTTGCACCATGTCGACGACCTCGTCACCCCGACCACAACTACCGACGACCTGCAGGTCGTCCTCCATGTCGAGAAGTGCCGCCAGCGCTCCACGCACCAACGTCTGGTCATCGGCCACGGCAATCCTGATCACGTCGACAAGCTTGCCATGTCCTCCGCTGCCGACCCGAGAACCTCGGGGGCACCGGCACCGAGACTCATCCCAGCAGGGGCTACCGTGCCCAGCGCTCAGCCGATCACGCCGACGCAGGTTCCGTGGCCGTCCGGGCCAGGGCCCACGGTGAGCTCTCCCCCAGCGGCATCGACGCGACGACGCATCCCCGTCAGACCATTGCCCCAGACGGCGTCACCGAGGCCCGATCCGTCGTCGCATATGCACAGCTTCTCGTCGCCGATCCACATCCGGCACTGCGCGGCCCCGGAATGTCGCACGACGTTGGTCACCGCCTCCCGCAGCACCCACCCCCGTACCGAGTCGAAGGTGTCATCCTGGGAGGTGTCCTGGGCAGCCGCACTGCGGTGGTCCTCCACCTTCGGCTCGATCCCGGCTGCCTGCAGCGCGCTACGCGCCACCACCAGCTGGGTGTCCAGGGACACCTCATGCAGTTGACTCACCAGCTCGCGCACCTGGTGCAGGGCAGTGCGCGCCAGGTGCTGCACCTCCTGGGCCTCGGTCACGGCCTTGTCGGGTGAGGTGTGTATCAGTCGTTGCACCAGCTCCGCCTTCATCGCCGTCACGGTGAGGGTCTGGCCGAGCAGATCGTGCATGTCCGAGGCGATTCGTTCCCGTTCGGTGAGCCGGACGACCATCTCCTTGTCGGCGCGCAGCTGGTCCTGCACATGCCTGCGATATCGACTGAGCAGTCCGGTGACGGTGACGATGGCCGCGGAGACCGCGACGCTGAACAGCCACCCGCTCGGCAAGGTGCCCGTCCACCAGATGCCCAGTCCGGCAATCACTCCCGTGGCCCAGTTGAGCGCCGTGACGACGTACGGCAGTGTGTACGCCGCGTAGGCGATGATGAATGGGAAGAGCGCGACGGCGGCTCCCACTCGAACCAGTCCCAGCGCCACCACGAGGACCCACAACAGCCCGAATCCTCCGATCGCCCCACGCCGCACGAACCGCCGTGACGCCCACAACTCCGCACCGTCCGGATTGACGTAGAACATCCACAGATACGTCACGGAGAACGCGGCGACGCACGACAGCCCCAGCGCCAGCTGCCACGTCGGTACCGCTGGCGGCTCGAGCAGACCAGCGACCGCCAGGATCTCGAAGACCATCCAGACTGCCGCGTAGAGCACCGACTGTCGGCGCTCCCGAGCCATCGGCAGGGGAACCTGCTGCGTCGAGACCAGCTTCATGCTTTCCTCTCATGGGTGTGCACCGTGGACCATCTCAGCATGATGGACGGCAGGGCACGCGGCCAAGCGGGGCCCTGCGCCACGACACACCGGGAGCAGGTGCTCCGAGACCGGCGACCTCCACAGCAGCTTGGTCGCCGGTCAGGGCAAGGGGTCACGCTCAGCGGTCCTGATGACGCCTGCTGGCCAGGAAGGCCAGGGCCATGAAGACGACGGCCCATCCCAGCACACCGCCGATTCCCCACCAAACGGAGTCGTGGACGATCTTGTCACCATCGGCGATCCATCCGCCCTCCACCGGCCAGCGTGCCAGCAGATTGGGGCCGTACAGCGGGGTCCAGTGGGCGAATTTCAACAGGCCACCACTCAACGGCGAGAAGGCATTGCCGACGAACGCTGCGGCAACGACGATGAACGACGCCACATTGGACGCGGAGTCGCTGCGCATCGCCATGCCGACGGCCAGACCGAGCATGCTGAACGGCAGGGTGCAGATCCAGCACAGCAGGGGTGAGGTGAGCCATCCCCAGCCGTCGATCCGAGCCCCGGTGAGGGCCCCCGCGATGAAGACCAGGGCGATCGGGGCTATGGCCACCAGCTGGATCGCAATCGTCTTGGCGGCGATGTACCGCCCCGGGGTCATCGGTGTCATGGCGAGTTGCCGGTTCCAGCCACGGCCCTGTTCGTGGGCCGACTCGGCGGCAAGTGCGGTGACGGCCAGCAGCGCGCCGTAACATCCCATCGACGCCATGATGAGTGCACCCACGTTCCCGTGTGCGACCTCCTCGGACGAGTAGTCCTGCAGCGGTCCGAAGAGGAGGTACATGCCCAGGGGCATGATGATGGCAAAGATCACCGTGCCGGGGTCGCGCAGCATACGGCGCAGGTCGAGACGAATGTAGGTCTTCATGATTGCTCCTCATCGCTGGTGAGTTGCACGAACACGTCCTCCAGGCTGTTCGTGCTGATGCGCAGGTCGTGTGCCGTCGTGTCGTCGAGCAGGAAACGGGCGAGCTCGTCGGAATTGCTGGTGCGTACCTCCAGACGGCTGCCCTCCTGGTTCACCTCACTGGTACCGGGGAAGGACCGCACTCGCTCAGCAAGGTCTGCCGCCTCATCGGTCGTGAACTCGACACGCGACCCGGCCACCAAGCCTCGGATCTCGTCGACGGGGCCATCGGCGACGATGCGTCCGTGGGCCATGAGCACGACTCGCTCGGCGAAGACGTCGGCCTCGCGCAGGTAGTGGGTGGCGAAGACGATGGTGCGGCCCTGCTTGGCCTGTTCGCGCATCTTCTGCCAGAAGTGCCGTCGCGCCTCGACGTCCAGACCGGTCGTCGGCTCGTCGAGGATGATGAGCTCTGGCTGGCTGACCAGAGCCATGGCGAAGCGCAGCCGCTGCTGCTGGCCACCGGAGCACTTCTTGACCTTGGTTCCCGCGATGTCGGCTAGATTCCATTCCTCGATCATCTGCGCCACGTGATCACTCGCGCCGTGTGCGGCGGCAATGACCTCGAGGGTCTCGCGCACCGTGAAGTCGGGCAGGAGACCGCCACCCTGGAAGACGACACCGACACGGCCACTGCGTGCCGCGTCCTGCGGAGCGTGGCCGAGGATCGACACCGTGCCGTGGGTCGGTGCGATCATTCCCAGGATCATGTCGATGGTGGTGCTCTTGCCGGCCCCGTTGGGGCCCAGCACTGCGACGATGCTGCCGGTTGGAATGGTCAGGCAGACGTGGTCGACGGCTCGGAGCGGTGAATGGCCCGGACGTCGAAAGGATTTGACGAGGTCATTGACCTCGATCGCGTTGTCCGTGTGCCCAGGACGTGGCGTGGCTGACTTCATGATGTCAATGGTCGTCGGATCCGCGCCGTGACACCATGGTCACACGTCAGGACTTGGGCATGACAATTGTCATGGGAAGGGATCGACCATGAGCGCCGCACAGCTGGACATCGTCGGAGCCGACATCACCACCCTGGCGGTGGACGCCGTCGTCAATGCCGCGAATCGCGCCCTGGCAGGCGGTGGCGGGGTGGACGGCGCGATTCACCGTGCTGCCGGGCCGAGCCTGGCCGCACAGTGCCGGGAACTGCGCACGACCCAGCTACCAGATGGGTTGCCCACCGGCGACGCCGTCGCCACCGACGCCGGAGACCTGCCGTGCCGCTGGGTGATACACACCGTCGGGCCGATCTGGAGTGGAACGGTGCATGATGAGCAGCTGCTGGCCTCGTGCTACACGAGGAGCCTCACCCTGGCCGAGAACCTGGGAGCTCACAGCGTGGCCTTCCCGACGATCTCGGCAGGGGCGTACGGCTGCCCGATGGACGTCGCCACTCGGATCGCGGTTCGGGCGTGCGGCACGTTCGCCGCCGACGTCGTGGCGCGGGTGCTGCTCGTGGCGTTCAATGACGACGCCGCACGAGGCTATCGTGCGGCGCTCGACGAGGTGGAGTGACTCTCAGTCCGGGTTCTGCGCCCGGCGAGGAGCTCGGGACATGACACTATCCTGGGAGTCCCCGACTCCGGAGGCTTCTGCCGCGCGGGCGCTGCCGCCAGCCTGCACCGCGTCGGATCGCCCGGACCCGGGGTCGTCAGCCGTGTGCCCGGTTCCAGCCTTCCGACTGGCTCCGCCCTTGGCGTTCTTGGCGGAGCGTCTCATGATGATGACCACGACGACGGCAACCAAGCCAAGGGCCACCCAGTTGGCGATCTTGGCATAGCCGTTGAGCACGTCCACTGCCGGGTCGCCGATGGCGTAGCCAGCCAGGATGAATCCACCGTTCCACACCGTGGCGGCCACGAAGTCGAGGATGACGAATCTCAGGATCGACATTCCCGACGCCCCGGCAAGGACGAAGATCACGGGCATGAGTGGCAGGGGGATGGGAAGGTAGGCCACGAGGATGCCGAGCCACCCGAGTTTGATGGCCCACCGTTCCATGCGCTCGTAGTTCTTCGCCGATCGTTCCGAGGCACCGGCCCAGACCTCGATCATGCCGCGTCCCCACAGCTTGCCGGCCCACCAGTACACCCAGTCGAGCTTGATGGACATGAGCGAGCCGAGCAGCATCCACCAGTACCAGTGTCTGGCCTTCCCCACCGACACGAGGGCGCCGGTCGCAGCGGCTCCGGTACGCGACCCGGTGACTCCGAGCAGCACCTGGGGGCTCAGGCCGAGCAGCCAGCCACGCAGGGGGAGCATGGCCAAGGAGAACAGCCCCAGGAATCCGATCCAGCCCATGCACCAGTAGTCGGACTTGCCCGGCTTGTGCTTCCACGGCATTCCGGGGTCGTCCCACCAGGGGCTCTCGTCGCCCGGATCGTCATCGGCCCTGCCATGCAGATCATCTGCAGAGGTCGCATCGGTGCACGTCAGGTCGTCACGCGGATCATCGGTGCACGTGTCGTCCCTGTCCTCGCGGATGTCACCGGGCGAGGAGGATGACGGCTCCGGGGCATTCTCCATGAGGCTCAGGGTACCCAACACATGCCCCGTCGCAGTAAATCGGAGTCGTCAGCACATCGACATCGCACGAGGAAAACCGCGGCTGCGGGCTCAGTCGGAAAGTTCGGCCAGGTGGTCGCGCAGCACCAGGGCATGGTTGTGTTCCCGATCAGCGGCTCCGTACAGCAGGACGACGACGTCCTCGTCCTTGACCCGGTCGACGAAGGCGGACGGTTCGTCGGAGTCGTCGAGTTCGGCACGGTACCGCGCGGCGAAGGTGTCGAAGTCCAGCTCCCCGTGATGGAATGCCTGGCGCAGCTCGGTGCTCGGGGTGAGCTCCTTGGCCGTCTCGTCAAGTGCGGCATCCGCCTTGCGCACCCCACGCGGCCAGAGGCGATCGACGAGCACTCGGTATCCCGGCTCCGGGGCAGACCCGGAAAGGTCGTCACGAATGTTGCGAGCAACGAACGTCGTCATGGTCGACATTGTACGTCGGGCCGACCACACCACCCCAACTCCTTGCACTCCCCAAGCGGCACCAGACGCCAGAGTGGGTGAACCTCCGAAAAAGGCCCCACACCACCGCGCAGCTCCACTGCCTCGCGGCGACATCTCCCCCGTCTCCCCATGACCTGTCCTGGAGCGACCGGCCGACATCGAATCTCACCAGCATCTCCCCGGTCTCGCCACGATCTGTCTGCCCACGACCGCACCGATTCGGCAGGCCCCGGAACACGCTGTCCGACGCGAGCCAGGTGGTCGTTGCCGGACACAACGGCGCATAGTCGCCCACGACATGCCGAGATGAGGCAGACTGGTGACGTGGCAGTGAGCGTCTTCGACATCTTCAAGATTGGGATCGGGCCGTCGAGCTCGCACACGGTGGGACCAATGAGGGCCGCCAACGTGTTCGTGACCGACCTGGCGACCGATCCCCGGTTCGACCAGGTGAGCAGGGTACGTGCCGAATTGTTCGGCTCGTTGGGAGCCACCGGACACGGGCACGGGTCGGAGTCTGCCGTCCTGCTCGGGCTGGAGGGCGAGGAACCCGCCACCGTCGACACCGACCGCACCCCGCTCCGCGACGCCGAGATTCGCTCCACCAAGCGGATCGTCCTCAACGCCGCCCACGAGGTGAACCACGAGATCGACTTCTTCGACGAGTCCGATCTCGTCCTGTACCGCACCAAGTCGTTGCCCTTCCACCCCAACGGCATGACCTTCACCGCCTGGATCGGTGACGAGGTGCTGTGCGAACGCACCTTCTACTCGATCGGTGGCGGGTTCGTCGTCGAGCACGGTGAGGACAATCACCCCGCGATCGTCGCGGACTCCCGTGCGGTGCCCCACCCGTTCCGCACCGGCGCCGAGCTGTTGCAGCAGTGCTCGGACAATCGCATGACGATCCCCGAGATCACCATGGCCAATGAGCAGGCACTCAACCCGCAGATGGACGTCGCCCAGGAGCTGCTGCACATCCACGACGTCATGCACTCCTGCATCGAGGCCGGCTGCTCGCACTCCGGTGTGCTGCCTGGCGGGCTGCACGTGCGCCGGCGTGCCAAGCGCGCCTACAGCGACCTCGTCGCCCGTGAGAAGCGCATCGGAACCCGTCAGGACCCGTTCGACTCGATGGACTGGTTGACGGTGTGGGCCCTGGCCGTCAACGAGGAGAACGCCGCCGGGGGGCGTCTGGTCACCGCGCCCACCAACGGAGCCGCCGGGATCGTACCGTCGGCGCTGGAATTCGTCCTCAAGTTCCTCAACCCACACAGCGACACCGACTCGGGCACCCCAGGGGTCGATCAGGGCGATGACGCCGCCATCATCGATTTCCTGCTCGTCGCCGGGGCGATCGGGGCCATCTACCAGCAGTCCGCGTCGATCTCCGGCGCCGAGGTCGGCTGCCAGGGAGAGGTGGGCGTGGCCTGCTCGATGGCTGCCGCCGGCCTGGCACAGGTGATGGGTGGCAACCCGGCGCAGGTGTGCAATGCCGCCGAGATCGGCCTCGAGCACCACCTGGGCCTCACTTGCGATCCGGTGGGAGGTCTGGTGCAGATCCCGTGCATCGAGCGCAATGCCGTCGGAGCCATCAAGGCAGTGACAGCGGCCCGGTTGGCCATGACCGGCGATGGACAGCAGATCGTCAGCCTCGATCAGGTGATGAGGACGATGGTGGAGACCGGCCGGGACATGAAGGACAAGTACAAGGAGACCGCCCGCGGAGGTCTGGCCGTCAACATCGTCGAGTGCTGAGCCCCTGGCAACGAGATCGGCCGCGTTGCCCGGTGTCACCGACTACACTGGGACCAGCTGCACGGTTTTGCAGTGCAACGCCAGACGGTCGTGCAGGAATGGCCCTGCCCCGTCTGAACTTCCACTCGGATCGTCGGGCACGTACCTGCCCGTGGAAAGGAATGTACGGTCATGGCAACCGTTGAGTACAAGGAAGCGACCCGCGTCTACCCGGGCACGGACCACGCCGCCGTCAACAAGCTGGACCTCGAGATCGGCGACGGTGAGTTCATGGTCCTCGTCGGACCCTCCGGCTGCGGCAAGTCCACCTCGCTGCGCATGCTGGCCGGCCTGGAGGAGGTCAACGCCGGGTCCATCTGGATCGGGGATCGTGATGTCACCGATCTGCCGCCCAAGGACCGCGACATTGCCATGGTCTTCCAGAACTACGCCCTGTACCCCCACATGACCGTGGCCGACAACATGGGCTTCGCGCTGAAGATGCAGAACGTTCCCAAGGCCGAACGCCAGCAGCGCGTCCTGGAGGCCGCCAAGCTGCTGGGGCTGGAGGACTTCCTCAATCGCAAGCCCAAGGCCCTCTCCGGTGGTCAACGGCAGCGTGTGGCGATGGGCCGTGCCATCGTGCGCAACCCGCAGGTGTTCCTCATGGACGAGCCGCTGTCGAACCTCGATGCCAAACTGCGTGTGCAGACCCGTACCCAGATCGCCGCCCTGCAGCAGCGGCTGGGCGTCACCACCGTCTACGTCACCCACGACCAGGTCGAGGCCATGACCATGGGTGATCGGGTGGCCGTCATGAGTGACGGCGTCCTGCAGCAGGTCGACTCCCCACTGGCCCTCTACGACACCCCCAAGAACCTCTTCGTCGCCGGATTCATCGGATCGCCGGCCATGAACCTCATTGACGGCACCGTCGTCGACGGTGGTGTCCAGGTGGGCGACTACGTGGTACCGGTGGCCCGTGAGGTGCTCGACAAGGCTCCCAACGAGACCACCCTCACCCTGGGAATTCGTCCCGAGTCCTTCAGCCTGGGCGAGGAGGGCATTGGTTTGGACGTCGCCGTCGTCGAAGAGCTTGGCGCCGACGCCTATCTCTACGGAACCCTCACGGGTGCCGACCATGCCGACGTCGAGGATGCTTCCCGCCAGATCGTGGCCCGCATCTCCTCGCGCCGTCCACCGCAGCACGGTGAGCAGGTGCGTCTGGTCATCGACCCGAGCAATGTCCACGTCTTCAGCCAGGAGACCACCGAGCGAATCTCCTGACCTTCGCCTCCTTGCGACACGGGCCCCACTCCTCATCGGTGTGGGGCCCGTTGCCGTCGGTCGGTGGGATCAATGCACGGTACGCCACCGGGGCAGCCCGGCCCCACGACTCCGGTGACACTCCCGCCTCGGATCCGATCCTCGACGGTGCGGGGCCTCGCCCTCAACCTTCTCCCAGCGTTGCGGGACTGCTCACGGTCTTGCCGAGGTCCGTCGCGTCGAAGGCCTGGGGAAGGACGTCGGCCATCGTCATGACGCCCTTCGGGGTCCAGACGAGCAGATCGGGTCCACCGTGCTCCCACAGCAGCTGGCGGCATCGACCACACGGCATGATCGGCGCGCCGTCGGCGTCGACGCAGACGAAGGCGAGGAGCCTGCCTCCCCCGCCGGCGACCAGATCGCTGACGAGCCCGCACTCCGCACACAGGGCGACGCCGTAGGCGGCGTTCTCCACATTGCAGCCACGCACCACACGCCCGTCGGCAGCCAGACCGGCCGCCCCCACCCGGTAGTGCGAGTAGGGACAGTATGACAGCTGCGTCATGTGGTGGGCGAGGGCAACGAGGTCGTCCCAGTTGATCCTCGGATCACGTGGCGATGCAGTTTCGCTGTGCGGCTCAGGATCGGTGCTCGCCCCAGGGGCTCTCCCAGACGGGGCGTCCCCTGCCAGCGAGCCCTCCTGCCGCGCCCCGGAGCCGTTGCGCAGCCCCGAACTGTCACCTGCCGAGCCGTCACCACGCATCTACGGATCACTCCTTGACGAACGGGGTGCCGTCGGCAGCCGGGGCACGGACCTTGCCGACGAGGCCGGCCACGGCGACGATGGTGGCGATGTAGGGCAGCAGCAGGAGCACCTGGCTGGGCATCGGGGTGCCCAACGGCCCGAGTTCGGTGGACAGCTGGGTGACGAAGCTGAAGAACAACGCCATGAGCGCCGCCTGGCCCGGCTTCCAGCGTCCCATGATGAGCGCCGCCAGGGCGATGAAGCCGTTGCCGACCGTGATGTTCTTGGAGAACGCCCCCACCGTGCCGATGGTGAAGTACGCCCCGCCCAGCCCGGCGAAGACGCCGCCGACCAGGACCGCCGACCAGCGCACCGCCGTCACCGAGATGCCCACCGTGTCGGCGGCCTCCGGGTGCTCCCCCACCGAACGGATTCGCAGCCCCCACCGGGTACGCCACAGCAGGAACCACACCAGTGCGATGCACAGGAACCCGATGTACACCAGAACCGTCTGGTTGAAGAGGATCGGTCCGAGGAACGGGATCCTCGACAGTCCCGGGATGGCGATCGGTTCCATGATCGGTGCCGCATTGTACTTCTCGGCGTCGGTGACGAGCAGCTGGTTGAAGAGGAACCCGGTCAGGCCGCTGGCGAAGAGGTTGACGACGACCCCCATGACCACCTCGTCGACCAGATACTTGATGGTGAACAGGGCCAGCAGGGCACCCATGAGCACACCGGCCAGCACGGCGGCGACGAGGGCCGCTGCGATGGACTGGGTCATCGAGCCGACGAGGGCCGCAGCGAACGCTGCCGTGAGCATCTGCCCCTCGATGGCGACGTTGACGACGCCCGAACGCTCACACATGACGCCGCACAGGGCGCCGAGGATCAACGGAGTGGCCAGCGAGATCGTTCCCTCGAGCTGACTGGAGACCTGGAAGGGCAGGCTGGCCCCGGCAGCGGCCCAGGTGAGCAGCCCGACGACGACCGTGACACCGGCGACGACTCCGGCGATGGTACCGATCCATCCGTGGGAGCGCTTGAAGGCGAAGGCCACGGCGGCGAGGGCGCACAGGATGCCGCTGACGAGCACGGTCGGCAGACCTGGCAGCTTGGCCGTTCCGAGGTCCTTGCCACTCAGGGAATCCAGGAACGAGAACTGCGCGGTTCCCGAGGTGCGAGGTACGAGAGCCAGCATGAGCACGGCCATGATGGCGATGAGGATCGACGTGGAGATGCGGTGGCTGCGGGCCTCCCGCGACTCGATCCTCGCCAGATGCACCTCCTGTGCCGAGTCTGGGGCAGGGGCAGCCTGCCCGGGGGACGAGAGCATCGTGTCACCAGTCGTCATGCCACCGCTCCTGAGTTGGACGTGGTCTGGATGGATGTGTCCTGCGTGTGCCTGCGTTGGCGGCCGGTTCTGAGGAACGGCAGGATCGTCCGGACGAGCATCGGCGCCGCGACGAACATGACGATCACCGCCTGGATGACGCTCACGAGATCCAGAGAGGTCTGCGCCAGGGCCTGCATGCGTAGACCGCCCTGGTTCATCGCACCCCAGAACAGACCGGCCAGGATGATGCCGAACGGGTTGGAGCGCCCCAGCAGGGCCACGGTGATGGCGTCGAAACCGATGGTGCCCACCAACCCGATGGACAGCTGGGTGGGGGTGGCACCCGAGATCGGCCCCAGCGCCACCTCGACCCCGGCCAGGCCGGCCAGGCCACCCGAGATGAGCATCGTGCGGACGACGACCCGGTTGGTGCGCATGCCAGCAGTGGCAGCGGCATGCGGATTCGTCCCCACCGCCTTGATGTGGAAGCCCAACGCGGTGCGCTCCAGCAACCACCAAGTGATGACGGCAGTGAGCAGCGCCAGGAAGAAGCCCAGGTGCAGCTGGGTGCCCTCCACCCGTGGGAAGGTGGCATTCCAGTCAACGATCGGGGCGATCGGGTCGCTGCGTCCGGGCATCTGGAACGCCGTCGTGGTGAGCAGCCAGGCGAGGATGCCGCTGGCGATGTAGTTGAGCATGATGGTGACGATGACCTCGTTGGCTCCAGCACGGGCCTTGAGGGCCCCGGCGATCCCACCCCAGAGGGCACCTGCCACGAATCCGGCAAGGATGGCGAGCAACAGGTGTGGCACCAGCGCCAACCCGTGGAAGTTGAATCCCACCCAGGCAGACATCGTCGCCCCGGCGATGGCCTGGCCCTGGCCACCGATGTTGAACAGGCCGGCCTTGAAGCCCAGTCCGATGGCAAGGCCGGCGCAGATGAGCGGTGCGGCCTGGGCGGTCGTCGCCGTGATGGCCTGCCACGAGCCGAACGCCCCCTCGAACAGGGCGGAGTAGGCGGCGGAGATCTTGTCCCAGGAGTCTCGCAACGCGTCGGGGCGGGAGAACAGGTAGTTCCATTCCCGGTTGATCTCGGAGTCGGAGAACACCATGATGATCGCCGAGACGACGAAGGCCAGCACGAATGCTGCCACCGTCACCCAGAAATCGTTCCACGGAAATCGGCGTCGTGGCGCTGGTTCGACGCCAGCCTGCCCGGCTGTTGACCGGGACTCGGCGGAGTGTGTCCCGCTCTGGGCCACCGGACTCTGTGCCTGGGGCTCGGCCCCCATCGGCACGTGAGCGGTCTCGGTGTTCGTGGAGCCGGCTGGGCTGTCGGCTCCCTGGCCGTCGGCGTGGCGCGACGCCGACTCTGGTGGGATGGGTCGATCGCTCATCGGTTCGACTCCTCTGGTGTCGCGGTGTCGGGTGTCTGCGGGGCGACGGATTCGAGGACGGTCCGGCCGAGCGCCGGATCAGGGATCGAGGCGCCGGTGGACTCGGTGGCCTCCTCGTGGCTGAATCCAGCCATCATGAGGCCCAGGACCTCCCGTGGCGTGCCGGCCGGCACGATGCCGACGATCCTGCCGCGGTACATGACGGCGATCCGATCGGCCAGGGCCCCGATCTCGTCGAGCTCGGTGGAGACGATGAGCACGGCCGTGCCCTTGTCGCGTTCGGTGACGATGCGTTTGTGCAGGAACTCGATGGCCCCGACGTCCACGCCACGGGTGGGTTGGGAGGCCACCAGCACGCTCAGCGGACGGGACAGTTCGCGTGCCAGGACGACCTTCTGCTGGTTGCCACCCGACAGGGACGACACCGGCAGGTTGATCGACGGGGTGCGGATGTCGAACTCCGCGACCCGCTCCCGGGCGTTCTCACGTATCCTGCCCAGCTGCAGGCTGCCGCCCCTGGTGTACTGCTCGACATGGTTGAGCACGAGGTTTTCTGCCACCGAGAATGTGCCGACGAAGCCGTCGCGTTGACGATCCTCCGGCACGAATCCCAGACCTGCCTTGATGGTACTGGCCGGATCGGCGTGCGTGGTCGGTCTGCCGTCGATGCGAATGGTTCCGCCGGTGGGCAGCATCGTCCCGAGCAGGGCGGAGGCCAACTCGGTCTGTCCATTGCCCTGCACTCCTGCCACGCAGAGAATCTCGCCGCCTCGCACCTCGAAGGAGACGTCGTCGACGACGACGGCACCGGTGTCGTCGGCCACGGTGAGACCCTCCACCTGCAGGCGCGGGGTGGTGGTGTGCGCCTCCGGCTTGTCGACGACCAACTGCACGGCACGTCCCACCATCATCTCGGCCAGTTCGGCCTCGGTGTCGTCCGGATGGGCCTGCCCGACGATCCGGCCGCGCCGGATGACGGTGATGTCGTCGGCGATCTCACGCACCTCGCGAAGCTTGTGGGTGATGAAGACGATGGCACGTCCCTCGTCGCGCAGCATGCGCATGACGGCCATGAGCTCGTCGATCTCCTGGGGTGTGAGCACGGCGGTGGGCTCGTCGAAGATGAGGTACTTTGCGTCATTGGTGAGGGCCTTGAGGATCTCGACGCGCTGCTGGATGCCCACCGGCAGGTTCTCGACGACCGAGTCGGGGTTGACGTCGAGGTGATAGCGGTCCGAGAGCTCGGTGACCTTGCGACGGGCTCGTCGCATCGACAGCACCCCGGCCGTGGTCTCCTCACGCCCCAGGACGATGTTCTCGGCAACGGTGAAGACGTCGACGAGCATGAAGTGCTGGTGCACCATGCCGATGCCAGCCGCCATGGCCTGCCTGGGATTGGCGAAGTGCTGCTGCGTCCCGTCGATGAACACCTGCCCCTCGTCGGAGTCGAGCAGGCCGTAGAGGATGTTCATGAGGGTCGACTTGCCGGCCCCGTTCTCACCGAGCAGGCAGTGGATTCGTCCCGGAACCATGTCCAGGTCGATGTGGTCATTGGCCGTGAGGGTGCCGAATCGTTTGGTGACCCCGCGCAGCGACAGGCCGGACTCCAGCGGGGGCTGGGAAGCATCGTGCAGTGAGGACGCAAGGCTCTCATCGGTGGCAGTGGACACGCGTTCATCCTTCCATGTCCGCGCAGCTGTGGTTCCCCCCGGGGGAAGGGTGTCCCGGGGCCCGGTGCCCCGGGCCTCGGGATGGCTGGGGATCGATCACTTCAGGGGCTGGGCCGCCGAGACGATCTTGATCTTGCCGGAGGCGATGTCCTTCTCCACGGTCTTCAGCTCCTTCCTGACGTCGGCAGGAACCTTGGAGTCGAAGGTGTGGAAGTCGGACAGGCCGGTGCCCTTGTCCGCCAGGGAGCCGATGTAGGGGTCGCCGTTGAACTTGCCGTCCTTGACCGCCTTGACGGCGTCGAACACGGCCACGTCCATGCCCTTGTACACCGAGGTGATGATGTTGTCGCAGTAGGACGCCTGGGTCCTGCAGCCATCGGCGTCCACCCAGATGACGTTGGACTTGCCGCCGGAGGCCTTGACCGCCTGCAGAGCACCATTGCCCGCATTGCCGGCGACCGGCAGGATGATGTCGGCGCCCTGGTTGAGCAGGGTCTGCGCAGTGGACTTGCCACCAGCCACGTTCTGGAATGGGTCGGGCTGCGGCACGAACTGGCCGTCCTGGGACTTGGCGTTCCAGCCGAGGACCTTGACGTCCTTGCCCTTCTGCTTGTTGTAGTACTCGACACCCTGGGCGAAGCCGTCCATGAAGATCGTCACGGTCGGGATCTTCATGCCGCCGAAGGTGCCGACCTTGCCGGTCTTGGTGAGGGCGGCTGCCAGGTAGCCCGCTTCGAAGGAGGACTGGGCGGTGTTGAAGATGAGTGGCTTGAGGTTGTTGGGAGCGCCCTGGGGCTGGTCGTCGACGATGGCGAACTTGACGTTCGGGTTCTCCTTGGCAGCAGCGACGGTGGTCTTGTCGAGCAGGAACCCGACCGAGACGATGAGATCACACTTGGTGTCGACGAGGGACTTGATGTTGACGGCGTAGTCCTTGTCGCTCTTGGACTCCACCTTGGCGATCTTCACACCGAGTTCCTTCTCGGCACGCTCCAGGCCCGCCAAGGAGGTCTGGTTGAAGGACTTGTCGGTGAAACCGGCGGTGTCGGAGACCATGCAGGCCTTGACGTCGGACTTGGCCGTCGAGCCGGTGCCGGACGAGGAGCTGGCCGCCGAGGTGTCCTTGGCGGGCTCCTCGTCGGGAGCCTTGGCACAGCCAGTCATGGCCATCGCAGCGCTGACGACGACCGCTGGGATGGCGAGAAACTTCTTCTTCACGGACTGTCTCCTGACTGAGAATGGAGCGATGGAACCGAACCCGAAAAACCACATCGAGCCATCAAATGTTAACCCTTCGATGATTCTTCGGCACCTCTCGGCACCTCATGGCGGCTGAGTCGCCAACAGCGCATCGGCCCGCCGTGCACATCTGGCTGGTCCAGACGTGATCGCTGCATCAGGAGAGGGTTGCCCTGCCGACCTGCCCGGACGATACGCCGTCGTCATCAGCGACCCCACCGGCTGGCCCACCGTCCTCAGGCTGTGCTGGCCCGGTGGTCGGTCCACTCGCCTCGTCGGCACGTGGAGCGCCGCCCCCACTGTGCGGCATCTCGGAGACATGCGGACCTTGCGGACGCGCTGTGACGGTGGGTACCGCTCCTTCCATGGCCGCTCCGTCCAGCCGCTTCAGCCGCAGCCAGGAGGCGCGACGTCCGTCCAGCTCGATGACAGTGAGCTCGACATTGGGGTCCTCGTCCTCGTCGTCGGGCTGGTTGACCGGCGACAGGTGACAGCGCACCTGCTGTCCCACGGCTGGCATCTGCCCGGTCCGTGCCATAAGGAATCCGGCCACCGTGTCGTAGGGCCCCTCGGGCATCACGAGCCCCACTCGGTCGGTGAACTCCTCCAGGGTCATGAGGCCGTCGATGTCCCGGAGTCGGGTGTGCATGGCGTCGGAGGGTTCGATCTCGTCGTACTCGTCGGTGATGTCGCCGACGATCTCCTCGACGATGTCCTCCAGGGTGACGATTCCCGCCGTACCGCCGTACTCGTCGAGAACGATGGCCAGGTGTGAGTTCGCTCGGCGCATCTCCGACATGGCCTTGAGCACCTTGACCGAGTCGGGTATCGACAGCACGGGCCGCACGATCTGACGCACCTTGGCGTGACGCTCGGCCGGATCCATGTCGAGGAGGTCACGGATGTGGATGAACCCGAGGATGTGATCGACGTTGCCATCGGTGACCGGGTAGCGGGAATGGGCCCCGTCCCCGACCACCTGGGCTGCCTGGGAGGCGGTGAGGTCACCGGCGAGGAAGTCCACCTCGGTGCGCGGCACCATGACCTCCCGCAGCGAGGTCTGGCCGGCATCGAAGACGTCGTCCAGGATGTGCCGTTCCTCATCGCCGAGCGTCGACGAGGACGACACCATCGATCGCAGCTCCTCGTCGGTGATGTCCTCACGAGCTGCGTGGGGGTCGCCTCCCAGGATCCTGACGAGCACGTCGGTGGACACACCGAGGAACCAGATCACTGGTCGGAACGCCGTCGCGATACCGCTGACCATGGGGGCCAGGGCGAGGGAGAACGCCTCAGCCCGTTGCATCGCCAGCCGCTTCGAGGTCAATTCGCCGATGACGATGGAGAAGTACGAAATCACCACCGTGATGACGATGAGGGCCAGGGTGTTGGCGAGTCCCGCCGACATTCCCCATCCCACGAACACGGGGGCCAGATGCTGGGAGAGCACCGAGGCACCGAACGCTGCCGAGAGGAAACCGGAAAGGGTCACGCCGATCTGGACGGCCGAGAGGAACAGATTGGGGTTCTCGGTGAGTCGTGCGATCACTCGACCGCGTTTGCCGCGAGTTGCCTCGAGTTGTTTGACCTGGGAGTCCCGCAGGCTCACCAGGGAGATCTCGGCGGCAGCGAAGACACCGCCGATGATGATGAAGACGAAGACCAGAATGATGTTGGTCGCTATGTCAGACATGTCTCGTCACCACCTGCACTGCAGGCTTGGGACTGTCGCCCTCCGAGTCGTCATGGTGCATGTGCCCAACAATAGCGGGATCACGCAACACAGCTCACGCAGCAGGCCGCCGTCACGGCGCGACTGGATGACCCAGCAGGTCTGGGCCCCGCAAGGCTGGGAGGTCGGACGCTGTGAGAACGAATACCACCTGGCCCCATCGAGGACCTCGTGCAAGGAGTCACGTCACCGACAGGACGATGTGTTGCCGCACCGACGCCGCCGTGTCCGCGCCTACGCAGTGACGGACATGGCGGCGGTGCAGAGCCTCGACTCCAGCTTGGGCCACCAGGCTCACAGGGCTTCGATCAACGCATTGAATGTCGCGGAGGGGCGCATGGCCTCGGTGGCCAGATCGTCGTCGACGTCGTAGTAGCCGCCGAGATCCACCGGCTCACCCTGGACCCCGTTGAGCTCGTCGAGGATCTGCGACTCGCGGGCGGCGAGCTCGGTGGCGATGTCACCGAATCGGGCGGCGAGCTCGGGATCCTCATCCTGACGTGCGATCTCCTCGGCCCAGTAGCGGGCCAGCCAGTAGTGCGAGCCACGGTTGTCGATCTGACCCAGTTTGCGTGCCGGGGAACGGTCGTTCTCCAGGAAGGATCCGATGGCACGATCCAGGGTGGATGCCAGCACCAGTGCCGTGGCACTGTCGCCGCTCTGGCCGATGTGTTCCAGGCAGGCGCCCAGGGCGCAGAACTCTCCCAGGGAGTCCCATCGCAGGTAGTTCTCGGCCAGGAACTGGGTGACGTGTTTGGGGGCCGAGCCGCCCGCGCCGGTCTCGAAGAGTCCGCCGCCGGCCAGCAGCGGGACGATGGACAACATCTTGGCGCTGGTGCCCACCTCGAGGATCGGGAAGAGGTCGGTGAGGTAGTCACGCAGGACGTTTCCGGTGACCGCGATGGTGTCCTCACCCTTGCGAATCCGCTCCAAGGTGAACGTCATGGCGTCGACCGGGGCCAGGATGCGGATGTCCAGTCCCTCGGTGTCGTGCTCGGGGAGGTACCTGCGCACCTTCGCAATGACCTCACGGTCGTGGGCCCGGGCCTCGTCCAGCCAGAACACCGCCGGGGTGTGCGACAGACGAGCACGTTCGACGGCCAACCGCACCCAGTCGCGCACCGGAACGTCCTTGACGCGGCTCATCCGCCAGATGTCGCCGGTCTGCACCTGCTGGCTGACGAGCACCTCGTCACCCGCACGCACCTCGACGGCGCCGTCGCTGGGGACGACGAACGTCGTCGGGTGGGATCCGTACTCCTCGGCCTTCTGGGCCATGAGTCCGACATTGGGCACGTCGCCCATGGTGGCCTGGTCGAAGGCACCGTGGGTGCGACAGTCGTCCAGGATGGCCGCGTACATCGTGGCGTAGTTGCGATCCGGGATGACGGCCAAGGTCTCCTGGAGCTCGCCCTCGGGATTCCACATGCGCCCGCCGTCGCGCACGACGGTGGGCATCGAGGCGTCGATGATGACCTTGTTGCCGGCGTGCAGGTTCGTGATGCCCGCATCGGAGTCCACCATCGCCAGCGCGGGGCGTGCCGCGAGCTCCTCGGCGATGGCCATCTGCACCTCCTGGGCCGTGTCGGGGGGCAGCTCCTCCAGCCGCTCCAGAAGGTCTGCCAGGCCCAGGTCGGGGTTGGCTCCCACCTGGGCGAGGTCGTCACCGTAGCGCTCGAAGACGTCGGCGAAGAACGTCTTCACGGCATGGCCGAAGAGCACCGGGTCGGAGACCTTCATCATGGTGGCCTTGAGGTGCAGGGACCACAACAGCCCCTCCTGCTTGGCCTGGTCCAGGGTGTGGGCGTAGAAGTCGTCGAGTTCGGCCACCGACATGTACGTGGCGTCGACGATCTCCCCGTCGGAGGTCTCCAGGCCGGACGTGAGCACGGTACGCGTCCCGTCGTCCGCGACGTGGACGATGTCGAGGCGCTGCCCGCGGGAGACGAAGGATTCCTCGTGGTCGTAGAAGTCGCCGTGCTCCATGTGGGCGACGCGCCCTGCCGACTGTGGCGTCCACTCGGCCATGGTTCGCGGATGGGCCTTGGCGTAGGCCTTGACGGCAGCAGGTGCACGTCGGTCCGAGTTGCCCTGCCGCAGAACCGGGTTGACGGCCGAGCCAAGCACCTTGGCGTAACGAGCGGCGATCTCGCGCTCCTCGTCGGTCTGGGGGGAGTCGGGGTAGGAGGGGATGTCGTAGCCGTGCTGCTGCAGCTCGTCGATGGCCGCCTTGAGCTGGGGCACCGAGGCGGAGATGTTGGGAAGTTTGATGATGCTGGCGTCTGGTGAGCTGGTGAGTTCGGAGAGCTCGGCAAGGTTGTCAGGCACCCGGGCGTCGGCGTCCAGACGCTCGGGGAACTGGGCCAGGATCCGTCCGGTCAGGGAAATGTCGGATGTGACGACGTCAATACCACTGCCGTCGAGGAATCCCCGCACGATGGGCAGCAGTGAGTACGACGCGAGGGCAGGGGCCTCGTCGATCTTGGTCCAGACGATGGTTGGCACGATCTCCTCCTTGAATGTCGGAACCGACGCCATCCAGACTACCCAAGGATCGCAACTATCTCGACATCAAGATAAAATATTCCCCGGTGGATGGTACGCCGCATCGAGCGACCCCACGCCCGCCAGACGCCAGGTGATACTTCCCCACCACAAGTCCGGGGCCAGTATCGTCACTGACATGGCTACAGCGCATCCCACGGACGAATCTGCCCACTGTCACACCGACGGGCTCGACACGAGAACCGACACCGACGAGCTGGTCGTCACCTGGACCTGCCAGGACCGACCCGGAATCGTGCATGCGGTGACGGGGGCCTGCGTTCAGGCGGGCGGCAACCTCACCGAGCTGCAGCAGTTCGCGAGTGCCGACACCGGCAACTTCTTCATGCGTCTGCAGGTGGAGGGCGTGGAATCCGCCACCGTGATCGAGCAGGCGCTGCGCGAGGTGGCCACCCGATTCGACGCCCAGCTCCGAGTGGATCGGCTGGGTCGCCCCATGCGTACCCTCATCTTGGCCACGAGAGCGCCGCACTGCCTGTCCCACCTGCTCTTCAATCGCGACACCGGTCGTCTCCCGATCGACGTCGTCAGGGTCATGGCGAATCACCCCGACCTCGAGCCGATCGCGCAGTTCCACCAGATCCCGTTCGCCTGGCAGCAGGTGACCAGGCAGACCAGGGACGCCTTCGAGACTGCCGTGCTCGACGTCGTCGACGAGTACGACGTCGAGCTCGTCGTCCTGGCGCGCTACATGCAGATCCTCTCGCCGCGGATGTGTGAGGCCCTGTCGGGACGGTGCATCAACATCCATCACTCGTTCCTGCCTGGTTTCAAGGGGGCCAACCCCTATCTGCAGGCCCACGAGCGCGGGGTGAAGCTCATTGGTGCCACGGCACATTTCGTCACGGGTGACCTTGATGAGGGGCCGATCATCGAGCAGCGAGTGGAGCGCGTCGACCACGCGCAGACCGTGCGTCAACTCACGGCCGTGGGTCAGGACACCGAGTCGACGACCCTCGCCGAGGCCGTGCGACTGTTCTGCGAGCACCGTACCTTCTTGGACGGTCGCCGTACCGTGGTGTTCCGCTGACCCTCGAGCGCCGAGCCTCGTGTCGATCGTCCGGCGGAACCGCGCCAGGCCGCAAATCCGCTCATCTCACGTCACGTTTGGTTGACACACCGGTGCAAATACCCTCCCGGCGAGCACCGAGCGAGCCGCTGCGGGTACAGTCGTGGGTACAAGTGTCATCGACGACTCCAAGGAGAACCTCATGAGCACCGCCCCTGTCAAGATTGCCGTCACCGGCGCCGCCGGACAGATCTGCTACAGCCTGCTGTTCCGCATCGCCTCCGGCTCGCTGCTCGGCGACACCCCCATCGAGCTTCGTCTGCTCGAGATCACCCCTGCCCTCAAGGCCCTCGAGGGCGTCGTCATGGAGCTTGACGACTGCGCCTTCGGCAACCTCGTCAACATCGAGATCGGCGACGATCCCAAGAAGATCTTCGACGGCGCCAACGCCGCCTTCCTCGTCGGTGCCATGCCGCGCAAGGCCGGCATGGAGCGTTCCGACCTGCTGTCCAAGAACGGCGCCATCTTCACCGCTCAGGGCAAGGCCCTCAATGAGGTCGCCGCTGACGACGTCAAGGTGCTGGTGACCGGCAACCCGGCCAACACCAACGCCCTCATCGCCGCCACCAACGCCACCGACATCCCCAACGACCACTTCGCCGCCCTGACGCGTCTGGACCACAACCGCGCCAAGACCCAGCTGGCCCGCAAGGTGAATGCCTCGGTCAACGACATCAAGCACATGACCATCTGGGGCAACCACTCCTCCACCCAGTACCCCGACCTGTTCCACACCGAGGTCGGTGGCAAGAAGGCCAGCGAGCTGGTCGAGCAGTCCTGGATCGAGAACGACTTCATCCCGACCGTCGCCAAGCGTGGCGCTGCCATCATCGACGCCCGTGGCGCCTCCTCGGCCGCCTCGGCCGCCAACGCCACCGTCGAGTGCATGCACGACTGGATGCTCGGCACCCCCGAGGGCGACTGGGTCTCCATGTGTATCGAGTCCGACGGCTCCTACGGCGTGCCCGAGGGTCTCATCTCCTCCTTCCCGGTGACCATCGCCGACGGCAAGCCCTCCATCGTTCAGGGCCTGGAGATCGACGACTTCTCCCGCGCCAAGATCGACGCCTCCGCCAAGGAGCTCTCCGACGAGCGCGACGCCGTGCGTGAGCTCGGACTCATCTGAGGAAACCACACCTCGTTGAATTCAGTGGGGAGCGCCTTCCGGGCGCTCCCCACTGCCATGTCCAGAACCTTCACCACCTGGAGCTCCGAGGCTCGCACGTCACATGCCTACTTGGCACATGTCTGCCAGAACGAGGATCTCCTCACAGCGACATCACGCAGCACACCGCCGTGCTGTGACCAGAACCTGCAACACGACATTTCACCGTGAGAAAATCGCTCATTTTTTCATCAGGCGGCATTCTCCTTCGGTGAACTCATGACATGGCCCAGTGGTGCACAAATGGTCTTTCGCTGCACATTTGTTCATGACTTTACGGCAGAAAACTGCACCAACGGCCCAAAACCGCGCAAATCCTAGCTTTGCTTACAATAAATTCGTACTCTTGTGTTCAACAGCATCCACAGGAAGCGGCGCAGTGGCCGTCACCTGACCATCTCAGCAGCACTTGGAGAACTACCATGTCCACCATTGTCGAACCAAAAAACCATACTACTTCTGAATCGCCTTCGACAACTGGTGTTTTCGATGATGTCGACGCAGCAGTTGCCGCTGCACGCAAGGCGTTCGAAACCTACTCGTCGTGCTCCCTCACCCAGCGCAGCACCTTCATCGACGCCATCCGCAAAGCAGCATCCGCAGATGAGGCTCTGAACTTCATGGCCACGTCGGCCGTCGAGGAGACCCAGATGGGCAATGCCCGTCACAAGGTTCTCAAGAACTACTACGCCGCCACCCGCAGCCCCGGCATCGAGGACCTCACCATTCAGGCCCTGCAAGGCGATTCCGGGCTCACCACCTTGGAGTACGCCCCCTACGGCGTCATCGGAGCCATCGCGCCGACGACCAACCCCACCGAGACGATCATCTGCAACACCATCGGCATGCTTGCCGCCGGCAACACCGTCGTCTTCAGCCCGCACCCCCGCGCCAAGAAGATCAGCATCTGGCTGGTCGACGTTCTCAACCGCGCGATGATGGAGGCGGGTGCCCCGGAGAACCTCATCACGATCATCTCGACCCCGTCGGTGGAGAACACCAAGAAGCTCATCAGCCACCGTGACATCTCCATGCTCGTCGCCACTGGCGGCCCGCAGATCGTCAACATGGTGCTCACCAGCGGCAAGAAGGCCATCGGCGCCGGATCGGGCAATCCGCCCGTCCTCGTCGACGAGACTGCAGACCTGGCCAAGGCTGCCCACGACATCGTCACCGGCGCGAGCTTCGACAACAACCTGCCGTGCACCGCGGAGAAGGAGATCATCATCGTCTCCGAGGCCCTGCCGACCTTCATGGCGGAGTTCCGGAAGGCGGGTGCCCAGGTGATCAGCGAGGAGAAGCAGATCGACAAGCTGCGCACCATGATCCTCAATGAGGAGCTGACCCGTCCCAAGACCGAGTGGGTGGGCAAGGATGCCTACGACATCCTCACCGCCGCAGGAATCGAGGCTGAGCCCGACGTCAAGCTCGTCACCATGATCACCGATCCGCAGGATCCGCTGGTGCAGGTGGAGATGCTCATGCCGGTCGTGCCGGTCGTGCCGGTGACCGACTACGAGACCGGAATCGACATGGCCGTCGATCTGGAGCACGGCAACCGACACACCGCCGTCATGCACTCCCGCGACGTGCGCCGGCTGGACGAGATGGCCCGCCGCATCCAGACGACGATCTTCGTGAAGAACGGCCCGTCCTTCGCAGGTATCGGAATCGACGGTGAGGGATTCGCCACCTTCACCATCGCCGGCCCGACCGGTGAGGGGCTGACCTCGGCTCGAAGCTTCGCACGCCGTCGCCGCTGCGTCCTCGAGTCCTGATCCCCACTGCGGGCTCCACCCCCGCCACGGGCTCCACCTGGGGCAGCACCTGCTTGCGTGCGACCCATGGTTGCCGCCTCGAGGGAACTGATCACCACATGTGGGCTGGTGTCATATCGCATGGCACCAGCCCATACATGTCGACAGGTCCGCACGCCTTGGCGCCTGGCGCATTGTGCGCGGAGGCCTGCACCGGGACTGCAGAAGCGTGTCGGGAGCTCTCATGACATCGCCAAGCTCAGCCAGGCGTGGAGCGCCGGCCGTGCCCCCAGCAGGCGGTGAACGGGTCAGCTGGGCGGCACGATCATTTGGGTGATCCGATCAGTTGGGCGGTACGAGGAGGGCGACGAGCATCATCACGGCCCCCAGACCGAGCAGAATCGTCACGTCCACCCATCGGCGCCGTACCACGAGCAACCCCGCACAGTGTGCTGGCAGCACCAACCGCAGCAGTCCAGCGCCCATGACGCTCGCCGCGAAGATCATCGAGCCACCGAGCCAATGGCCGGTGGCCGTGGTGATGATGGCGGCCACGACCCCAGCGAGCACGCACGTCAGCGCCCACGGCGAGTCATACTCCCGTGGGCAGGCCGGGGCGGATCGCCTCGGGGTGCTCACACCGCTCTCGGCCCCATCGCACGCGTCGTGCTGGTCGTCCAGGTTCATGCTCCGGCGCGTTTGGCTGGCGGTACGGGGCACATCGGCGTCAGCCTCTCCCGTGCCCAGTCCACTCGGCGCAGCCCGGTCCCCTGGTGGTGTCTCGTCCGCCCCCTTCACCGGGTTCATCGGGCAAGCTGCTCGGCCCGGTCGACGACGTTGGACAACAGCATGGCGCGTGTCATGGGGCCAACGCCGCCGGGGTTGGGCGAGACCCACGCAGCCTTCTCCCAGACGTCCTTGGCGAAATCGCCCAGGATCTTGCCCTGCGCCGACCGGGAGACGCCGACGTCGACGAGGATCGCACCGTCCTTGATCATGTCGGCGTCGATGAGTCCCGGCTGGCCGGCGGCACCGACGACGATGTCCGCCTGCCTGGTGTGTGCTGCAAGGCCCCGGGTGCCGGTGTGGCACAGGGTGACGGTGCAGTTCTCGATGCGTCGGGTGAGCAGCAGTCCCAGCGGACGCCCCACCGTGGTACCTCGTCCGACGACGCACACGTCCTTGCCGGGAAGTTCGATGCCGTGGCGGGTGAGCAGTTCGACGATGCCTCGCGGGGTGCAGGGCAGCGGGCCAGGCTCGTTGAGCACGAGACGCCCCAGCGAGTTGGGGGCCAGGCCGTCGGCGTCCTTGTCGGGGTCGATGAGCCCCAGAGCCCAGTTGGTGTCGATGTGTTCGGGCAGTGGCAGCTGGACGATGTATCCGGTGCAGGCGGGGTTCTCGTTGAGTCCACGGATCTCGGCCTCGAGTTGGTCTGCGGTGACGTCTGCGGGCAGATCGACGCGAATCGACTCGATACCCACCTGGGCGCAGTCGCGGTGCTTGCCACCGACGTACTGGTGTGAGGCAGGGTCGTCACCCACGAGCACAGTGCCGAGACCGGGCACGACCCCCTTGTCCCGCAGCGCGGTGACCCGTTCGGCCAGTTCTGCCTTGATCGCGGCCGCAGTGGCCTTTCCGTCGAGCTTCTGAGCAGTCATCGGTGTCCTCCTGAGTGCCGTGGCAGGAACAGGCCCATCCTTCCACGTCCGGACAGCGCCGAGCCACCTGGCCACGTTCTGGTCACAGAGCCTTCCATGCCACCTGGGCTGTGCGTCTGCACTCCGACACACCAGAGACTTCGTACCAGGGGGACTTCGCTCCAGGATCACCAGGCCCGAATGACGTCCGGACCGACCGGCAGAACATCGTCGTCGGTGACCACTCGATTCGACGTCCACTCACCGTGTCAAAATGGGTTCGTGCGTTTTCTCAACGATCAACCCACCTACGACCTGACCTACAGCGACGTCTTCATGGCCCCCAACAGGTCGTCGGTCGGATCGAGGATGAATGTCGACCTTTCCTCCACCGATGGCCTGGCCACCCCATTGCCGATCGTCGTGGCCAACATGACGGCCATCTCGGGACGCCGTATGGCCGAGACGGTGGCGCGGCGAGGCGGGGTAGCGGTGCTGCCCCAGGACATCCCGGTGCCCTTCGTGTGCCGATCCATCCGCCGGGTCAAGGACGCCGACACCCGGTTCGACACCCCCATCACCGTCGATCCGCAGATGACGGTGGGGCAGGCCATGAACCTGCTGCAGAAGCGTTCCCACGGTGTGGTGCTCGTCGTGGACGACGACCGGCGTCCGCTGGGGCTGGTGAGCCCCGACGAGGCGGACGGGATCGATCGCTTCGCCCAGGTGGGCGAGGTGATGACCAGTGACATGACGATGGTGGGCCCCGACGCCACTGCCGACGACGTCTTCACCTCCTTGGCCGATCACCACCAGAAGGTGGCCGTCTCGGTGGACCCGGATGGACGACTCATCGGCATCATGACCTCCAAGGGGGCGCTGCGCACCGCGATCTACCCGCCAGCCGTCGATCCGTCCGGCCAGCTCATGATCGGCACCGCGGTGGGCATCAACGGTGATGTCGCCGGGCGCGCCACGGCACTTCTGGAGGCCGGATCCGACCTGCTCGTCATGGACACCGCGCACGGTCACCAGGATCGCATGATCGAGGCCTTGGGCATTGCGCGCAAGGTACGTGACGAGTTCGAGGCCCGTACCGGCCGCCGCATCCTCATCGTGGCGGGCAACATCGTCACCCGACGCGGCACCCTGGACCTGCTGGAGGCCGGTGCCGACATCATCAAGGTGGGTGTGGGGCCGGGAGCCATGTGCACCACCCGCATGCAGACCGGGGTGGGACGTCCACAGTTCAGCGCGGTGCTGGAATGCGCCGATGCCGCTGTCGAGGTGGGCGGGTCCATCTGGGCCGACGGCGGGGTGCGTCACCCCCGCGACGTGGCTCTCGCCCTGGCGGCCGGGGCCGGATCGGTGATGATCGGCTCCTGGTTCGCCGGCACCCACGAGTCCACCGGCGAGATGAAGGTCGATCCGCAGGGGCGGCAGTACAAGGAGTCGTTCGGCATGGCCTCGGCCCGTGCAGTACGGCACCGCACCCGGTCACGCTCGGCCTTCGACCGGGCTCGGGCAGCGCTGTTCGAGGAGGGTATCTCGTCGTCCAAGATGTACCTGGATCCGCAGCGTCCGGGGGTGGAGGACCTGCTGGACTTCATCACCTCGGGAGTGCGCTCCGCCTGCACCTACGCCGGCGCACGAAACCTCGTCGAGTTCCACGAGAAGGCCGTGGTGGGCGTCCAGTCGCCGTCGGGCTACGAGGAAGGCCGTCCGGTGGCATCGTCCTGGGCGTGACCCGGACGACCCGGTGCGAGTCTGGGGAGCGTGATTGAAGGCGATTGGTCTGTCTCACAATGCTCTGAGACTGTCCTGACGCGAGTATCGTTGGGGGCTAGGGATCAAGGCTCGCGTCGGCCACGCCCTCGTCGTGACAACTTTGTACGTCATGACAACCCCGTGCATTCCTTGGCCAAGGACATCCCATGACCTCTCTCACGATTCGTACCCTGACCGCCTCGGCATGCGCCTGTCTCGTGGCGCTCACCGCGTGCAGCTCGTCCGAGACACCGCGGCAGACGTCCGCCCAGACGGCGGGCCCCTCCGTCAGTGCTTCCGCCAGCAACATCACACCGCTGACCTCGGTGTCGCAGGTGAAGCTCCCCCTGCAGAGGTATCAGCCCACCCAGACTGAGCTCACGACCATCTCCACGGCGACCGACATCCTGCGCGCCCAGTGTGCCGCCCGATTCAAGGCCAGCTACGTCCCCAATCCCGAGGAGCAGGACGAGAACACCACCACTGCCCTCGACATTGCGGGGCGGTACAAACCGTTCGACGAGAAACTCATCCGGGCCAAGGCAAGCCCCACCCCACAGGCCGCGAATGCCCCACGCCCAACGACCAGTACCCAGTCAACGACCACCGATGGCACACCGGACAACTGGGACCCCTCCCCCCGGGATTACGCCGTGCTCACCGGCCAGAATCTCGACGGCACCGCCCTGGACCACAACTCCATCAAGGACGACAAGGGCAAGCCACTGCCCAAGGGTGGGTGCACCGCGGAGAGTCTGGCCAGACTCTCCGTCACTGGCGGCACAGCACCTCACCAGCAACTCGGCGACCTCGTCGCCAAGGGGATGGACGACTCCCTCGACCGGGTGGAGCACGACTCCCGGCTCGCCCCGCTCAAGCAGAACTGGGCGCAGTGCATGAAGGACGCCGGTCATCCGGTACCGAACTGGAGCGAACCGCCGAAGACCCCCTCCGAACTCACCAAGGACGGCTCCGACCTCAGCGTGGACCATCAACTCGCCGCCATGACGTGCGCCCGCAAGGACAACATCCCCGCCCTTCAGTACTCTCTGGACACCGAGTACCAGAAGTCCTGGATCGGCAGGAACAAGAACGAACTCGAGAGCCTGCACTCGGATTTCCAGCAGGAAATGGCCAAGGCCACGAAAGTGGTGAAGCGATGAGTGTTGAGCCGCGGTGTTTTTCTCCGGATGTGCAGGGATCGTCGGGGCAGCTGGGGGACGGCCAGGATCGCCCCCGGGAATCGTCTTGGGGCGTGGGTCGTGACCCGGCCCAGCCGCGGATCTTTTCCCAGGCGAGGATTCTGGTTCCTATGGGACTCGTGGGTTCAGCGGGATTGACATGGTCATTCCTGCCGCTACTCATCCGCGACGCCGTTCATGGCACTGCTGACGTCTATGAATACATTGTCCTCATCTTGGGTTCCTTGTCGGGTTACTGGTTGTTGGCTCATGGTCTGTGGCGGCGTTTCGGTGTTGATCGGGACAAGGTCTGGACGCGTTTCGGGCATCTGTTCCACCGTGAGATCCACTTCGACCAGGTCAGCCGAATCGGTACCGGCATGGAGCGCTACAAGATCTGGGCGGGCAGGACCAAGATCAACATCGATTACAACCGTTTCGACTACTCCTTGGTCTACCTGCGTCTGCTCGAGGAACTTCACCGCCGCCGTATCCGCCTACCCGAAGCAGACATCACCGACCCCGACTGGGAGCAGGTAGCCCAACTGTGGCGCAACATCCTGGCCGGGGAAGCCTACGGACACCACCAAGACTTCTACGCCACCCACCCCCAACACCTCGCCCGACTCAACACCCTCGTCCAACCACCAGACAGCATGTCCAACGCGTCCTGCCCAGCCGGCGGTGAATGATGGCAGACTTGACCCGTGCCACGTTTCCTCTCCGCCAAGCCAGACTCACGACTGCTCCCCCTGCCGTGGGACACACCGTTGGCGGACTGGCCTGCCGAGTACCTCGTGGCCCTGCCGCGCGGTATCTCCCGTCACGTCGTGCGATTCATCAAGGTCGGCGACTCGGTGTATGCCGCCAAGGAGGTCATCGAGCACCTGGCCATCCATGAATACCGACTGCTGCACGACCTCATGCGTCTGGACACACCGTCGGTGGAGCCCATCGGCGTGGTGACCGGTCGACGTGATGCCGATGGTCACCCGATGGATCAGATCCTCATCACCCGCCACCTGCAGTTCTCGCTACCCTACCGGTCACTCTTCCAGTCCGGGGTGCGACCGGAAACCGTCATGCGACTGCTGGACGCCCTGGTCGTCCTGCTGGTGCGGCTGCACCTGGTGGGGTTCCTGTGGGGTGACATCTCACTGTCCAACGTGTTGTTCCGTCGGGACGCCGAGGCCTTCGCCGCCTACCTCGTCGACGCCGAGACCGGGGAGCTGCACGACCAGCTCACCACCGGCCAACGGGAACACGACCTGCAGATCGCCCGCACGAACCTGTACGGCGAGTTCCTGGATCTGGAAGCCGGCGACCTGCTCGATCCGAACCTGGATCCGCGGCAGCTCGTCGACACCATCGAGACTCGCTACCACGAGCTGTGGGCCGAGCTCACCGAGCCCCAGGAGTTCCCCGGCGGCGACGTCTCGCAGGTGGAGTCGCGGGTGCGCCGTCTCAATGCGTTGGGATTCGACGTCGCCGAGCTCGACATCCAGACCAGTTCGGACGTCATCCGCATCCAACCCAAGGTGGTCGATGCCGGCCACCACCAGCGCCGTCTGCTGCGTCTCACCGGCCTGGACACCGAGGAGAACCAGGCCAGACGCCTGCTCAACGACCTCGACACCTTCGCGGCCCGGCGGGGACTGCAGTCGGTGGACGAGAGCGTCGTCGCACACAAATGGCTCACCGAGGTGTTCTCACCGGTCGTCGCCCAGATTCCCCCCGAGCTGTCCCGCAAACGTGACATGGCCCAGTTCTTCCACGAGGTGCTCGACTACCGCTGGTACAAGTCACAGCGGGAACAGCGTGAAGTGCCACACGTTGAGGCTGCCCAGGGCTACGTCCACGACGTCCTCTCACACCTGCCCGACGAGGCGATGAGCACCGATTCGGTGATGCCGGTCGATGCCGCCGGAAGCCACCAGCTCGTCAATCCCTACGACCCCTCGATGGGCTACGTGGAGGACGTGGATGAGGAGCCACCGTACGATCCGTGGGAGGACGGGGCCGACGAGGTCGATCTGGACTCGGCACAGGTGCTGGACATTGCGGCTCTCCGGGCGAGGCAGGCGAAAGGGTGATTCTCCACGCCCCCGTACGCAACCCCGCACGCAAAGGCATGGGACCGAGTCACGAGTTCGGCACATCGACGCACCCTGACCTTGCCGAACCCGTGCCCATGCCGAGCCCATGCCGGTGCGTCTGACCCCGCGACGAGGCCCACGAGTACAACCCCGGGAGCACGAACCCCAGAACCACGAGCAGTACGTCGCCCCGACATGTGACAGCTCAGCAGGCGTGTGCTGGAGGGCCGCCATCGGATCCGCCGTGAATCCGGCTGCCGGGCGCACCGGAAACGGGGACGTCCGTGGGAGCTTCAGTCCTCACCGGCAGTAGGAGGCTGCGTGGTGAGGAATCCCTGCCAACTCGTCGAGATCGATCCAGCGGATGGGCCGGTCGGACGTGTCGGAATCCGAGCTCCGTCCACGCTCAGCTCGTCGGTCTCGTGGTCGGGTCCGTCCGCGCCTTGAGACGACCGGGAGGTCATCGCGGCCTCCACCGCCTGACTGATTGCGTTGCTCGACGTCCTGTGCTTCCTGATCTCGGCCATGCACCCATGGTACGAAAGTGCCAAGGGGGGTGCGGCGAAGCACCACTGGGCACCTCGTCGGCAACCATCGGCGATGCCCCGACCCCTTTGATCCCGACGTGCGGGGGATCACCATCCGTCCACAGCAGACGGAACGTCGTACTGCCGGTAGGCTTGAGGCGTGACATTCCAGTTGTACAACACAGCGACCCACCGCATCGAACCCTTCGTGCCCCTCATCGAGGGCAAGGTGTCGATCTACCACTGTGGTATGACGGTGCAGTCTGCGCCACACTTGGGTCACATCCGCAAGGAGGTCGTCTTCGACGTCCTGCGCCGCTGGCTGGAGCACAGTGGTTACGAGGTGACGATCGTCGCCAACGTCACCGATATCGACGACAAGATCCTCGCCAAGTCCGCCGAACGCGGTGTGCCGTGGTGGGCCCATGCCTACGAGTTCGAGAACGAGCTGCACCGGGCCTACTCGCTGCTGGGATGCCGCCCACCCAGCTACGAGCCGCGCGCCACCGGCCACATCCCCGAGATGATCGACCTCATCGGTGAGCTGCTGGACGCCGGGCACGCCTACGTCGCCCCCGACGGCTCCGGTGACGTCTACTTCGACGTGCGATCCTGGCCACGCTACGGAGAGCTGTCGGGAATGAAGGTCGACGAGATGGCTCCTGCCGCCGACTCCGACCCCCGCGGCAAGCGTGACCCCCGCGACTTCGCCCTGTGGAAGGGGCACAAGCCCTCCGAACCCGAGACTGCCTCGTGGAACGCCCCGTGGGGTGCTGGACGCCCCGGCTGGCACCTGGAGTGCTCGGCCATGTCCGGCAAGTATCTGGGCGAGGCCTTCGACATCCACGGTGGCGGCATAGACCTGCGCTTCCCGCACCACGAGAACGAGCTGGCCCAGTCGGCTGCGGCTGGCCGCGCATTCGCCCACTACTGGATGCACAACGCGTGGGTGACGATGTCGGGTGAGAAGATGAGCAAGTCCTTGGGGAACACCGCTCGGGTGTCCGAGGTGACGGCGAACCACGATCCGCGCGCCGTGCGCTACTTCCTGCTGGCGCCGCACTACCGCTCCACCATCGAGTTCTCCCCCTCCGACGAGCACACCCAGGGATCCCTGGACGAGGCCGACAAGGCCATCGCCCGTATCGACGGCTTCCTGGAGCGTGCCGGGCAGGTCTGCGACCGAGCTGGGATCGACCCCACGAATCTGCCCACGGATGCGCAGGTGCCCGAACTCGATGAGCGATTCACCCGTGCCATGGACGACGACCTCGGCACCCCTGCCGCCGTCGCCACGCTCTTCACGACGATCAACGAGGGCAACAAGGCGATCGACGCCTCCGACGCCCCGGCAGTCGCAGCCCATCTGGGCCAGCTGCGCGTCATGCTCGGCGTCCTCGGCCTCGACCCGGACGATCCGGTGTGGGCGTCGAGCAGGTCCACGCAGTCCGACAAGCTCGAGCCGGTCGTCGATGGACTCGTCCAGGCCATGCTCACCCAACGCTCCGAGGCCCGGGCCCGCAAGGACTGGGCCACCGCCGACTCCATCCGCGACGTGCTCACCCACCTCGGTCTGGTGATCGAGGACACCCCTGACGGCGCCCGGTGGTCGCTGGACTGAGGTGGCCCCGGGCCGACGTCTCCTGAAGCGGCCGGGCACCGAACTGATCCGCCCCCGAGCCGAGTCACCACTTGGTGATTTCGGCTCGAGGCAAGGCAGTCATGGGACTGATGGCGTCTCAGCTGATCGAAAGGACAACCATGGCAGGCAACTCCCAACGCCGAGGAGCCACCCGCAAGGCAAGGAACAAGGCTGCCGGTTCCGGCGGACGGATCCGCAAGGGTCTGGCCGGACGCGGCCCTACCCCCAAGGCGGAGGATCGCGTCTACCACAAGGCGTACAAGGCCAAGCAGACCGCCAGACCCAGGCAGCAGGCTAGCCGATCTTCCGAGAAGGGAGCCGGACCGGACTGGGTCATCGGACGCAACTCGGTGCTGGAGGCCCTCAATGCCGGATTGCCGGTGCGGGCCGCCTACGTCGTCGACGGGGCCGAGCACGACTCCCGGCTCCGTGAGATCCTCACCTTCGCCGCCGACCACGGCATCCCACTCATGCAGGCCACCCGCAGCGAACTGGACCGCCAGACCGGCGGCTCCAACCATCAGGGCGTGGCGCTGCGCCTGCAGGACTACGAGTATGCCGGCGCCGACGATCTCATCGCAGCCGGTGCCGAGGCCACGCACGGCGGGCTCGTCGTCGCCCTGGACAAGGTGACCGATCCACGGAACCTGGGGGCGATCGTGCGCTCCGCGGCGGCCTTCGGGGCGCAGGGGGTGCTCATTCCCTCGCGTCGATCCGCGTCCATGACGGCAGCTGCCTGGAAGACCTCGGCAGGGGCCGCGGCGCGCATCCCGGTGGCGATGGCCACCAACCTCAACCAGGCCCTGGCGAAATTCGCCCGAGCGGGCTGGATGGTCGTCGGATTGGCCGGCGAGGGGGACGTCGACATCGCGGACGTGCCCGGTCTGGACGGGCCGACGGTGCTCGTCGTGGGATCGGAGGGCCATGGTCTGGCTCGTCTCACCCGTGAATCGTGCGACGTACTGGCCAGCATTCCCATCACGAGCGAGGTCGAGTCGCTCAACGCGTCGGTGGCGGTTTCCGTTGCTCTCTATGCGGCTGCCCGGGTCCGCACCGCCTGAAGAAGTGCCGGCCGGGTTCCCTGCAACCTGCCATGACGGGGGCAGACTCCCCCACACCCCCGCTGCACGTCTGGTCTGCCAGTCGTGCGAGAGTGCCCTCCGTGACCGGGCTGATCTCACGGGTCACAGGGCAGGGGGCCGCCGAAGATGGTCCGACCGTTCCACCAGAGGTCAAAGCGGTGCTCAAAGTGCGCCCACTCCCCTTTCGGGCCTGCCAAAGACGGATAGATTTGTCATCACCACCGTCTGAAGGGAGACAACGTGTCAGAGTCAACCGCCGCGCACATCGACCCGGAAACCGCGCAGAAGGTCTCGTCGGCCTATCGCAGCATGCTCGACATCATCGGTGAGGTGGAGCCGCGCGTCGCCCAGGCCACCCGCCAGGAGCTGGACGACCAACGTCATTCACTCAAACTCATCGCCTCGGAGAACTATGCCTCCCTGCCCGTGCTGGCGACGATGGGCACCTGGTTCTCCGACAAGTACGCCGAGGGAACCATCGGGCACCGTTTCTACGCCGGCTGCCAGAACGTCGACACCGTTGAATCGGTGGCCGCCGAACATGCCCGGGAGCTCTTCGGCGCCGACCACGCCTACGTCCAGCCGCACTCCGGTATCGACGCCAACCTCACCGCCTACTGGACGATCCTGTCCCACCACGTGGAGACCCCCGGGCTCGAGGAGTTCGGTGCCCGTACCGTCAACGACCTCACCCAGGACGACTGGGACACCCTGCGTCACAGGTTCAACGACCAGCGCGCCATCGGCATGAGCCTGGACGCCGGCGGCCACCTCACCCACGGGTTCCGCCCCAACATCTCCGGCAAGATGTTCGACCAGCGCTCCTACGGCACCGACCCCGAGACCGGGTATCTGGACTACGGCAAGGTTGCCGAGCTGGCCCGCGAGTTCAAGCCGTTGGTCATCGTCGCCGGTTACTCGGCCTACCCGCGTCGGGTGAACTTCGCGAAGATGCGTGAGATCGCCGACGAGGTCGGAGCCGTCCTCATGGTCGACATGGCCCACTTCGCCGGGTTGGTGGCCGGCAAGGTGTTCACCGGCGACGAGGATCCGGTGGCACACGCCGACATCGTCACGACGACGACCCACAAGTCACTGCGCGGGCCGCGTGGCGGCATGGTGCTCACCACCAACGAGTACGCCGGAGACGTCGACCGCGGCTGCCCCATGGTGCTCGGCGGACCATTGGGGCACATCATGGCGGCCAAGGCCGTTGCCCTGGCCGAGGCCCGCACCCAGGCATTCCGCGACTACGCCCAGCGCATCGCCGACAACTCCAAGGCACTGGCCGAAGGTCTCATGAAGCGTGGCGTCAAGCTCGTCACCGACGGCACCGACAACCACATCAACCTGCTTGACGTCTTCTCCAGCTTCGGGCTCACCGGACGCCAGGCCGAGTCGGCGCTGCTGGACTCCGGGGTCGTCACCAACCGCAACTCGATCCCGGCCGATCCCAACGGTGCGTGGTACACCTCCGGCGTGCGCATCGGCACCCCGGCACTCACCTCACGTGGCTTCGGACCCGACGAGTTCGACCGGGTGGCTGAGCTCATCGTCACTGCATTGTCGGCCACCACACCGGCAACGACGGCCTCGGGCAAACGTGGCAAGGCCAAGTACACCATCGCCGACGGAGTCGCCCAACAGGTGCACGACGCCGCCGACGAGCTGCTCGGCAACTTCCCGCTCTACCCCGGTCTGGAGCTGTGAGGCACCCATCCCGGAAAGCTGGCTCCGCACCGCCCGCGGAGCCAGCGTCAACTCCCGCTCACCAGTCGCCGCCCTCCACAGACGGTACGTGACACGGACGGCGCCCCGAGCTGGGCAGACCCGCGGCTGCCGCCCTCTGCGGGTGACACGTGGGCTGCACGTGCCGCCCAGGCTGGGGAGAGCACGGGCCCGGTGTCGCAGGACGCACGGCCCGGGCACGGCTGGCAGGCCACGCCCCCCATGACTTCAGCGCGGACGAAGCCACACTGTGGTGGCCTCGGGAAGCTTGCCACTCACCAGATCCGCAGAGGTGAGGAGCACCTCCCCCGACGGCAGGTCAATGGGTGTTGAGGTGAGGTTGGCCACGCAGACCCAGCCGTCATGCCGTCGCAGCGCCACAGTGCCCTGCGGGCTGTCCAGCCACTCCATGTCCTCACCGTCCTGCAGCTGTGCGCGCAGGCGCAGGGCTCGTCGGTAGACGTTGAGCGGAGAACGCGAATCGGCGTCCTGCCTGCTCACGGCAAGGTCGCGGAACCGGGTGGGCTGCGGGAGGTGTGGCTCACCCGACCCGAACCCCAGCGATGGGCCATCCGGTGTCCACGGCAACGGTACCCGGCAGCCGTCCCGCCCCTTGTCCACACCCGGTGAGCGGAAGAACGTCGGATCCTGACGGTACTCGTCGGCGATGTCGACCACCTGGGGCAGCCCGAGTTCCTCCCCCTGGTACAGATAGGTTGAGCCGGGCAGGGCGAGAATGAGCAGGGTCGCAGCCAGGGCGCGTCGCAGGCCGAGATCGGCATCGCAGGCAATGGTGTGCCCGTCGCCCAGCACGTACTGCCGACCGTCCCGCAGTTCCTCGGGCAGTCCGTAGCGAGTGGCGTGGCGCACGACGTCGTGATTGGAGAGCACCCACGTCGTCGACGATCCGGACCTGGCCGCCAGGGCGAGGTTGTCGTCAATGATGCGCCGCAGCTCCTCGGCCCGGAACGGGGCCTGGAGCAGGTCGAAGTTGAAGGCCTGCCCCAATTCCTCACGAGTTGCGTAGGACGGACGGCGATTGGCCGGCACCCACGCCTCGGCCACGGCCACCCGGGGCGGGTCGTACTCGTTGAAGATCTGCCGCCAGTGACGGTAGATGTCGTGCACCTCGTCGCGGTCCTCCAGGCGACCATTGCCCACGGTCTTGTCGGCGGCGTCAAGCTCCGCCTGGCTGGGCAGCGGTTCGCTGAGATCCTTCTTGAGCAGGTGGGCGACGTCCACCCGGAACCCGTCCACCCCGCGGTCGGCCCAGAACCGCAACGTCTGGTCGAACTCGGCGACGACCTCGGGATGGTCCCAGTTGAGGTCGGGTTGGGTGACGTCGAACATGTGCAGGTACCACTGGCCGTCGTCAACCTGTTGCCATGCAGAGCCGCCAAAGGCGCTTGTCCAGTCGGTGGGTGGCTCGTCCCCGTCGCGGAAGTGGTAGAGCTCACGGGCGGGCGATCCGGGACCATCGGCCAGGGCCTTGCGGAACAGCTCGTGGCCCGATCCGGTGTGGTTGGGGACGATGTCGACGATGAGTCGGATTCCGTGGGAGTGCAGGGCGTCGACGAGCCGGTCGAAGTCCGCCAGGGTCCCCAGTCGCGGGTCGACATTGCGATAGTCGTCGACGTCGTAGCCGCCGTCGGCCAGGGCCGAGGGGTAGAAGGGGCTCAGCCAGACGGCATCCACGCCCAACCTCACCAGGTGATCGACGTGATCGACGATTCCGGCCAGGTCACCGATCCCGTCACCATTGGCGTCGGCGAACGACCGCGGATAGATCTGGTAGACGACAGCCTGTCGGTACCAGTCCGAAGTATTGGTTTCGTTGGTCATGGCACGTCCTTCTGCTGCAGAACTCATCAGCCCTCCATCATCACGTCCGAGGAAGATCCGCACCCTGGATCAGGGCGGTGGCCACCGCAGCGACCCCCTGGCCTGCTCCGGTGAATCCCAGGTGATCGGTGGTGGTGGCGGACACCGACACCGGCGCACCGACGGCAGCTCCAAGCACCTCCTGGGCCTGCGCGCGGCGTTGCGCGATGTGGGGACGCTGCCCGATCACCTGGACGGCAACGTTCACCGGCCGCCAGCCGTGCTCCGTGAGCAACGCCACGGTGGCCCGCAGGAAGTCCACCCCAGCACGTCCGGCCCATTGCGGATCCGACGTGCCGAAGACCGTGCCCAGATCAGCCAGCCCAGCCGCCGAGAGCAGAGCGTCACACATGGCGTGGGCAGCGACGTCACCGTCGGAGTGCCCGGCCAACCCCGCCGGTTCGTCGGGGAACTCCAGACCCGCGACGTGCATCGGTACCCCCGGTGTGAGCTGGTGGACGTCAGTACCGATCCCGGTGCGTAGCTGCACGGCAGCGCAGGATTCGGGGTGATGCTCCTCATGCGGTTCCGGAGCAGTCATCGCATCGGCCATGTCCGTCTGTCCTCCTCGTTGCGTTGCCATGTTGCGCAGGTGGTCTCATTGCCTGCGCTCGGCTGGTGGATACCCGGCGGCCTCACCTGGCTGCTCGGCATGACCACTTCCCGGGAATGGCTCGTCGGACGTGTCGGATGAACATGCCACCCTTCTCACGCACCTTGGTTGCCATGAGCCGGACCCGTTTGCCGCTGTGATTTCCTGCTCCGGCAGCAGCTCGACTGAACACCTCGGCAATGTCGATGTCGATGGGTTCGGTGATCTTCATCGCAGCCCGTGATCCCTCCACCAAGGTGATCTGATGGTCATAGAGTTCACAACAGCTGAGATCGTCGGTGACCTTGACGCCGTCGTCGGCCATACGTCGGTGGCACTGCGTGATGGTGGTCCGGTCGAATCCCTGCGGAGTCTGGATGGCACGCAGGGTGTCACGGTCGACAACCGTGCTGGTGTCCCCGTCGACCTGCCGGATGGTGTCCACCACGGGCATGGCGGGAGCAACTGCAGTGGCTCCGTCGTCCAAGGCCTTGATGACGTCTGCAACGACATAGGCAGGCACCAGCGGACGCACCGCGTCATGGATGAGCACCTTGGAGGCCTTGGACAGCACCGGGTGGGAGTCGACGAACTCCAGGCCCCGCCGTACCGACTCCTGCCGGGAGTTGCCCCCGGTGACGAAGTGCACCGGGATGGGTGCCGCCGCCAGGGCGAATCTCACGTGATTCTCCATGCCCTCCTTGACGACGACGACGGCGCGGGAGCAACCGCCGGCCGCCAGGGACTCCACGGCGACGGCGACGACGGCCTTACCGGCAAGCTCGGTGACCTGTTTGGGGATGGGCCCACCAAATCTGCTACCGATTCCGGCAGCCATGACGATGGCGACAATGGGTTCGTCCATGGGCCATGAGCTTAGCGAGTTCCCACGGTCGGCGCGGGAACCGGCGTCGACAACCGTGGGGCGAGTGTGATCCGGCCGGCACCATGCCACCGTCAGGGCAGGGGGCCACCGTCCGGGCAGGGGCGTACCACGCCAGCATGCACCTTCGGGCAGAACAATCCCCCACCTGACGCACGGTTTCACCATGGCCCATAATTCGATGTCAGCACCGTGTTGGCAGTAGTACCGCTGTCGCGCGGAGGTCACAGCTACCATGGTGTCCACCACGACATGGATATCTCATCCAGCAAACCGCCGAGGAGGCATTGATGCTCAAGAAGAAGATTCTCGTGTGCTGTGGTACCGGGATCGCCACATCCGTCCAGGTCGCCAACAAGTTGCAGCGCATGCTCAAGGAGCGCGACATCGAGGCAATGATGAAGGAGTGCAAGACGGGCGAGCTGTCTGAGCACGCCGAGTCCTTCGAGCCGGACGCCATCGTCTCGACGACGGTCGTCAAGGCTCCTTCAGAGAGCGTCAAGGTGTATCGCGGAGTTGCCTTTCTCACCGGCGTCGGTGATGACGACCTGGCCGACGAGATCGCTGCCGACCTCAAGGCCTGACCTTTCTGCATGACACCCCGACTCATCGTCCTTGACGTCGACACCGACTCATCGGAGGAGTTGTTCCGTCTCGTCAACCACCGCCTCACCCGGGACGCCCTGATTGGCGAGACATTCCTCACCGCCGTGTCCCGGCGCGAGGAGACATATCCCACGGGGTTGGACTTCGGCCACGCGTGCGTCGCCATCCCACACATTGATCCCGACCATGTCAGGTGTCCCGGGATCCTGCTGTGCCGCAATGCCTCCCAGACCATCTTCCACGCCATGGACGATCCGGAGCGCGAGTTGCAGGTCGCACTGTCCATCTGGCCGCTGGTGACCGACCCGAACAACCAGATCGGAATGCTCACGGCCGTGATCGAGCTCATGCAGAGCCACGACGGCTACCATGCTCTGCTGCATGGCAGTGGTGCGGAACTGCGGGATCGGCTCGGACCGGTCCTGGCAGCGATCGATCAGTAGGGCGAGGCAGGCGCCCCTGCCAGCGATCACCCGCAGGGACGGTGGGCAGGTGAGCGATCCACTGGGTTGGACGATCCCTGGGCCTCGGCGTCAATCCGCAGACATGGAAAAGGGGCCTCAGCGGGTTGTCCGCCGGGCCCCTCGTGCCTTCACCACTCAGATGTTCAGGATGCCAGCACCTCTTCGAGCATCTGCTCGGCGCGCTCCTCGTCGACCTTCTCAGCCAGGGCGAGCTCGGAGACGAGGATCTGGCGTGCCTTGGCCAGCATCCGCTTCTCACCGGCAGACAGACCGCGATCACGCTCGCGGCGCCACAGGTCACGGACCACCTCGGCAACCTTGAGCACATTGCCGCTGTGCAGCTTCTCCAGGTTGGCCTTGTACCGACGGGACCAGTTGGCTGGCTCCTCGGTGTGGGGCTGACGCAGAACCTCGAAAACCTTCTTCAACCCCTTCTCGTCAACGACGTCGCGCACGCCCACGAGATCGAGGTTCGCGGCTGGCACCCGCACGACGAGATCGTTCTGACCGATGATCCGAAGAACGAGGTAGAGCTTCTCCTCACCCTTGATGGTGCGCGTCTCGAGATCCTCGATCACCGCAGCCCCGTGATTGGGATAGACAACCGTTTCACCGACATTGAAAGTCATGTATGCAACCCCTTCCACAGGTGATTCTACCACTGAACACACGAAGGGGCATTCTCATGATCACACTCACTGTCACCCTATACCTGGGCCAGGGCAGTGCGTCAAGGGCAGCGCCGCCACCCATCACTCCAGCGGTTCGGGCCACCACAGACCGCCGGAGACCCCGTCCACGCTGGCCCCGACGCCGACGGTCGACGCTCCATCGGGGGGGAGGGCAGCACCACACGTCAGGTACTCTCCCAGACGTTGGTCAAAACCATACCTGGCACATACGATCCGATGTGGTCAGCGACAGCTGCCACCAGAGCACGAATCCGAGAGGCTGGCAGAAATGGAGTCCTCATCCTCCCTGCGGACGACAGCGATCTCAGCAGGCGCGGTGATCATCGTCCTGTTCTGCGTCTTTGCCCTGGGCTCCCCCGTTGAACCGGTGGATTCCAACGTCTACCACGAGGGAGCACAGGCCGTCATCAACGGCACCCCGTTGTACCACTCCGCCCCTGGCCACCTCCTGTTCACCTATCCGCCATTTGCTGCCCTGATCCTCTCGTGGATGGCACCCATGACCGAGCACGGAGCATGGCTCGTCATGACGGCACTGTCCTGTGCAACCGTCACCCTGAGTTGTCAACGCGCATTGCGCCTTGGCCTCCTGCCCACGGCACCGATCGGGAAGGCACGTCGAGTCGCGTTCCACCTGCCGTGCTGGGCCATCGCCCTGGTGATCCTCAATCCGTTCTGGGAGACGATCGCCAAGGGCCAGATCAACATCATCCTCATGGCCGTCTGCCTGTTGGGGCTGACCACTGACCGCCGATTCTGGGGAGGGTTCGCCATTGGTCTGTGCGGCGGGTGCAAGCTCACCCCGTTGGCACTCGGGCTACCTGCCCTGCGTCGCCACAACTGGGCGCACCTGACAGGCATGGCAACCGGATTCCTTGCATCGATCGCCATCGGGTGGCTGCTGCTGCCGGGTACCTCGCAGGAATACTGGACCGATCTCATGTGGGACGCCGGGCGCGTCGGCGGACTCGACTACCCGGCCAACGCTTCCGTGAACGGGGTGCTCTGGCGTCACTGCCCCACGACCGTGCGCAGTGCCCTGTGGGTACTGCTGGGCCTCGCCGTCATCGTCGCCGGCTGGCTGCTGCTGCCCAGGCACCTCGACGAGGCCCGCCGCTCCGACGACCTGGTGACCACGGTTGCCGTGTCGGCGAGCGTGATGCTGCTCATCTCCCCGGTCTCGTGGAACCACCACTGGGTGTGGCTGCCGTTCATCGCGGTGTGGGCAGCTCGGGTGCTACCGCGACGTCCGAGCATCGTCGTGACGTGCCTGGCAGCCCCCGTGGCGCTGGCCGGACCGTTGTACCTGGCTCGCATCATCGCACTCCCACTCGGGTACGATCCACTGTCCCCCGCTGTGGCGTGGACCGGTGACATCCTGCCCGTCCTGGCTCTCGTCGTGCTCGTCGGGGCACTGGTGACCAGGCGCTCGTCGACTCAGTCGTCGTACTTGTAGCCCAGACCGCGCACCGTGATGATGTGCCGGGGGTGGGAGGGGTTGTCCTCGATCTTGGCGCGCAGTCGCTTGACGTGGACGTCAAGGGTCTTGGTGTCGCCCACGTAGTCGACGCCCCAGATGCGATCGATGAGCTGGGCGCGGGTCATGACTCGTCCCACATTGCGCAGCAGCACTTCGAGCAGCTCGAACTCCTTGAGGGCCAACTTCACCGGTTTGCCCGAGACGCTCACCTCGTGACGCTCGACGTCCATGCGCACCCCGGACCCCTGGAGGATGTCGGGGGACTCCTCGGACTCCGACCCGCGACGCAGCACGGCGCGGATGCGGGCCACGAGTTCACGATGGCTGAACGGCTTGGTGACGTAGTCGTCAGCACCGAGCTCCAGCCCGACGACCTTGTCGATCTCGGAGTCACGCGCGGTGACCATGATGATGCCCACCGAACTGCGCTGCCGCAGCTGACGGCACACCTCGGTGCCCGGGATGCCGGGCATCATGAGGTCCAGCAGCACGATGTCGGCACCGTTGTGGTCGAACTCGGACAGGCCGGCTCGTCCGTCCTCGGCCTCGGCAACCTCGAACCCCTCCTGACGGAGCATGAAGGCGGTGGCCTCACGGTAGGACTCCTCGTCCTCGATGATGAGTACTCGGGTCATGACTGATCCTTCTTGCTGGTGATTGATGAGTCGTGAGCGTCGGCGAGGCCATCAGGGTCCTCGTCGTCGAACTCGAGGCTGGGCAGCGGGATGGAGAGGGTGAAGGTGGATCCCTGGCCGACCTTGCTCCACACGTCCACCGAACCGCCGTGCGCCTGGGCAATGTGTTTGACCAACGACAACCCCAGGCCGGTGCCGCCGTTGTCCCTGCTACGGGCGTAGTCGACGCGGTAGAACCGCTCGAAGATGCGTCTCTGGTCCTCGTCGGTGATGCCGATGCCGTTGTCGGCAACCGCGATGTCGGCACGATCGCCGTCCACGTCGTGCACCAGTCGCGAACTCACCGCCACCCTCGCCCGAGGGTTGGAGTAGACGATGGCATTGTGGATGAGGTTGGAGACAGCGTCGGTGAGCTGGGCAGGATCGCCCTGGATCTCCAGATCGGGCTCGGCCTTGACGACGAGGTTGACCTCGCGGCTGTCCGCCAGTTCCCGATTGCGTTCCACGGCATCGGCAAGGACGTGGCAGACGTCAACCTGCTGTGGAGTCATCATCGGCTGATCGGACTGCAGCCGGGAGAGGTTGATGATCTGCGAGACCATCTCGGAGACTCGGGCAGTCTCCTTGTTGAGCCGCCCGGCGAAGTGTCGCACCGCCTCAGGATCATCGGCGGCACCCTCCACGGCCTCCGAGAGGATTGCGATGGCGCCAATGGGGGTCTTGAGTTCGTGACTGATGTTGGCGACGAAGTCCCGTCGGGTCTGTTCCACGCGCAACAACGGGGCACGATCGTCGACGACGAGGACGATGTTGCCGTGTGCGTCCAGCGGGCCGACGCGCACCGTGAGGTGTTGGGCAGTGCGTCCGGTGGCCGTGCTGGGGACGTCGATGTCACGGCACAGCTCCGTTGAGCGCTGCCTGCTCTCCCGCACGATCCCCAGGGCGGTCTCCTCGATGATGCGCGAACCTCGGACGATGTTCATCGACCGGGCCGAGACGGTGGAGTGCAGCACCTCGTCATGTGGGCCGATGACGGCTGCCGCCCCGCCCACCTGGGCCAGGGCTCGTTTGAGTTCTGGGGTGACGACCATGACCTCGATGTCTGTCGCCAAGGTGTCGATCGGGTGACGTGATCGTTCCACCGCATGCAGGATGAGCCATGTGAGGAGCCCGCCCAGCACGAGCCCGACAACCCCTGACAACGCAACGTCCACGGTCCGATCATATGGGAGTCCCCCATCACCACACGACTCCACCGTGCGTGAGGCCGGGCAACGCGGGCAACGTCTCCTCTCGTTAACTGAACATTCATTCATTCCTCAACTGCAGTATGCGAAATGGTTCTCGGACGAACTACGCTTTACGAGGATGGATGTCTCAGAAAGGGAAGGGCCTTCACCATGCGCGACAGTTACCGCGACGAACTCAATGCGACGACTGAGCTGATCGTGACCGTTGCCGGTCTGGTCCGCACTGCCGTCCAGGACGCCACCACTGCCCTCGTCACCGCCGACCTCACCATCGCCGAGCGCGTCATCAGCGGCGACGCCCGCATCGACGAGCTCACCAAGGAGATCGAGCAGCGCTCCTTCCAGCTCCTGGCTCGTCAGGCCCCCGTGGCTGGTGAACTGCGTACCGTCGTCGCCGTGCTGCGCATGAGCTACTCCTTGGACCGCATGGGCGATCTCGCCGCACACATCGCCAAGATCGCCCGGCTGCGTTACCCCGAGGTGGCTGCCCCCGAGCCGGTTGCCGACCAGATCAAGCAGATGGCTGAGACCGCCGACTCCATGATCGCCACGGCCATCACCACCCTGGAGAACCGCGACGCCGAGGCTGCCGCCGGTCTGGCCACCGCCGACTCCAAGATGGACGAACTGCGCAGCGACCAGTTCCACCTGCTGCTGAGCGACGACTGGGAGTACGGCGTGGAGAAGGCCGTGGACACCGCCCTGCTCGGCCGGTACTACGAGCGCATTGCCGATCACGCTGTCGCCATGGGGGCCCGCACCATCTACATCGTCACTGGCGAGGCCCCGGAAGGTGAGAACTGGCCATCCTCCTTCTGAGGTCGTGGCCCCTGCCTTCCGATGGCCCTCTGCTCTCCGATGACGCCGTCCCGGCAGTTCATGGGTCGTGATACCCCGTTCCCGGCAGTTCATGGGTCGTGATACCCCGTTCCCGGCTGATTCATGGCTACGCCCCGCGCGATTCCGCCTGACCAGTGACGGCGAGCCCCAGGGGCTCCGCCGCCTTTCCTGAGTACTGTGACCCCTGACTGTCGATCATCTGGGAAAGGTGCACACATGCCCATCATCAGCAGCGACGGTGACGTCCACACCGCCCACGGCTCGTCCTGCGGACCGGCCAGCGACGCCCCCCGCTCACAGCGGCAGGTCAAGTCGCGGCACGGTTCTCGAGCAACGATCGGCCTGACGATCCTGGCTGGTCTGGCCACCTTCCTGGCGGCATGCGCCTCACCCAACGCTGCTGACGTCACCCATTCTGGGAACAAGCACACCGCGAGTACCTCATCGACAACCCCCGGGGGGACGACCTCGTCAGCCACCACCTCGACGACCCCCACCGCAACTCCCACACCTTCTGCAACCTCCACTCCGGCAACGAAGTACGCCGGGTACCCCGGAGCCGGGAAGGCCGTGACGAAACCCACGTGTGCCGCACCACCCGCCGCCGGCACACCGCTCAAGGCATCCGGTGCCGTGGTCCCCAACCTTCCAGCACTCATCCCGGGGACCAATCACGGCAAGACGGCCGAGGGGCACGTCTATGCGGCGAAGACCGTGCACGACTGGATGCTCAAGCCCCAGACCCAACCCAAGAACAAGAAGATCGCCTTCCTCACCTTTGACGATGGCCCCAGCCAGCGCACCCCGCAGGTGCTCAAGGGCCTCAAGAGCTCCGGAGGCAGGGCAACGTTCTTCACGATCTCCTCCCACATGGGTGAGGTGGACAAGAGCCTGCTCAACCAGATGTTGGAGCAGGGCAATGCCTTGGCGATCCACTCCTACAGCCACGACTACGACTACCTGTACCCGGGCCGGGAAGCCTCGAAGAGCCACATCGGCTGCGACATCGACTACGCGATGGCCCAGATGCGATCGTTCGTGGGTTCCGGGTTCACGACCGGTGCGGTGCGCAACCCCGGTGGCCACATGTCCTGGCGAGGCTGGTCGACGGCAGACCCGGCGATGTCCGAGCGCCACATGTCATGGATCGACTGGAACGCACTGTCCAAGGATGCCGAGGGCAAACCGCTGACCAGTACGGACGAGGCAGTGCAGAACCTCAAGGAGACCGCCGCCGAGTACGGCACCCCCAACGTGCTTCTCATCCTCAATCACGATGCCGAGGACAAGAAGGTCACTGCAAGGTCCGTTCCCGCAATGGTGAAATACCTCAAGAGCAGGGGATACGAGCTGGGCGTCATTGCCTGATCAAACAAGTACACATGAGGGGCCGTGCTGATCAGCACGGCCCCTCTGCCTGTCACGGGCCCTCGAGGGGCCTGTCGTCAGGAACGACTCACTTATTGCCCTGGTTCGCCACGGCCTTGGCGCCGGCAGCAGCGGCCTCCGGGTCCAGGTAACGCCCGCCCTTGGTGACCGGCTTGAAGTCGTCGTCGAGCTCATAGAGCAGCGGAATGCCGGTGGGGATGTTGACGCCGGCGATGTCGTCGTCGCTGATACCGTCAAGGTGCTTGACGAGGGCACGCAGCGAGTTGCCGTGAGCAGCGACGAGGACGGTCCTGCCGGCCTTGAGGTCGTCGGTGATGGCGGACTCGAAGTACGGGATCATGCGAGCGACGACGTCCTTGAGGCACTCGGTCAGCGGACGCTGGGAGGAAGGGATGTCGGCGTAGCGCGGGTCGTTGAACTGGCTCCACTCACCATCCTTCTCGATGACGGGCGGCGGCTGGTCGAAGGAACGACGCCAAGCCATGAACTGGTCGTTGCCGTACTTCTCCTTGGTCTCGGCCTTGTTGAGGCCCTGCAGGGCACCGTAGTGGCGCTCGTTGAGACGCCAGGAACGACGCACCGGGATCCAGTGGCGATCGCAGCCGTCCAGAGCGAGGTAGGCAGTGTGGATGGCGCGACGCAGCAGCGAGGTGTGGACGACGTCGGGCAGCAGGTTCTCCTGCTTGAGCAGCTCGGCTGCGTGACGTGCTTCGCCCGCACCCTTCTCGTTGAGGTCGACGTCCACCCAGCCGGTGAAGAGGTTCTTTGAGTTCCATTCGCTCTCGCCGTGGCGGAGCAGGATGAGCTTGGATGTCATGGTTCCAGCCTACCGCCGCGCACACGTGTTCCCAGCTTGGTCAGGTCGATCGGCTTTTCACCGATCATGCCTACCGCCGCGCACACGTGTTCCCAGCACACCCCTGCACCTTCTGCGGCACTCATCTCCCATGCCCGATGTCTCCACCGCTTGAGCCCTCCCCGGCCACGTCGTCAAGCTCCCTTCCTCCACCAGCTCCACGATTCTGGCCAGAGGCCCTGGGCTGGTCTGTTGCGAGAGCCGGCCTGTTACGTATGTGCAATTTCTTCGGGGGTGGATGCACCTTTTCCAGTGGCTGAGATATCGTCGAGTGTTGAAAAAGTTGTCGGGAACGTCCCGACTTCCAGCAGGAGGTACTCATGCCCAGTCGCACCGCCACCATCGCCGCCGAGTCTGGCCTGCACGCCCGCCCCGCCGCCATGTTCGTCCAAGCTGCCACCAAGTCTGGCCTGGCCGTCACCATTGGCCGCCCCGGTGAGGAGCCCGTGGATGCCCGTTCCATCCTCTCGGTGATGGGTCTGGGTGCCAAGAAGGGTGAGACCGTGGAACTCACGGCCGAGGGCGAGGGCGCTGACGACGTTCTTGCCAACCTGTGCACCGCCCTCGAGACTCCGAGCGCCTGATCATCATGAAGACTTTCTCTGGTCTGGGAGTCTCTGCCGGAATCGGCCAGGCTCCAGCACTACTCGTTGAACCAGCACCTGGCCTACCGGCACGTGATCCCAAGGGCGACACCGACGACGACGTGGCGAGGGTGACCGCTGCACTCAGCAAGGTTGCCGACCGCCTCGACGCACGTGCCCTGGAAGCTGATCCATCCGCCATCGGGGTGCTCATGGCCACTGCCATGATGGCCCGTGACCCCAGTCTGACGAGTTCCGTGCGCACCCACCTCGAGGAGGGCGACGGCCCGGCCCATGCCCTGTGGGGCGCCATTGACGACTTCTGCGCCCAACTCACTGCTGCTGGCGGATACCTGGCCGAGCGGGTCACCGACCTGCACAATGTGCGCGACCGGGCCCTGGCCGTCCTGCAGGGGCTGCCCGAACCGGGCGTTCCCGCCTTCGACTCCCCCGTCATCCTAGTGGCGGAGGATCTGGCCCCGGCCGACACCGCGACCCTCGATCCCGAGCTGGTACGCGGCCTGGTCACTGCTGCAGGTGGCCCGACCAGCCACACCGCAATTCTCGCCGCCCAGATCGGCATCCCCGCCGTGGTGCGCTGCCCGGGGATCCGTGAGGTCGAGTCGGGCACCGAGTTGGCCCTCGACGGAGTCTCGGGCACTGTGCTCGTCGAGCCCGACGAGCAGTCTGTCACCCAGCTCAGCGATCGCGCCGAACAACGTCGTGCCGTGCTCGACGCTGCTCCAGAAGGACCGGCACATCTTGGTGACGACACCCGGGTGTTGGTGCTCGCCAACATCGGCAGCTCGTCCGACGCCCCCACCGCGAAGTCCAAGGGGGCGGAAGGAGTCGGCCTGTTCCGTACCGAGTTCCTCTTCCTGGATCGCCACGACGCGCCCAGTCAGGACGAACAGGTCGAGGCCTACTCGAGTGTTCTCAACACTTTCGACGAGGACGCCAAGGTCGTCTTCCGTACCCTGGACGCCGGTGCCGACAAACCGCTGGCTTTCGCCGATCTGGGTCCGGAGGACAATCCAGCGTTGGGTCGACGTGGTCTGCGGCTGTCCCAGGTACGTACCGACCTCATCGACACCCAGTTGGCAGCCCTGGCGGAGGCCGCTGAGCGGACTGGACGCGACCCCTATGTCATGGCACCGATGGTCGCCACCCCTGCCGAGTCCACCTGGTTCGCCGAACGGGCTCGCGCCGCTGGGATCAAGACTGTCGGCATCATGGTCGAGGTCCCCTCGACCGCACTGCGGTCCGCGCAGGTTCTCGAGCCAGTGGATTTCGCCTCCATCGGCACCAACGACCTCACCCAGTACTGCATGGCAGCCGACCGTCTGCAGGGCGAGCTCGCCGAACTGCTCACCCCGTGGCAGCCGGCGGTGATCCAGCTCATCGGTGCCACCTGTGAGGGCGCCGGGGATCGACTCATCGGCGTGTGCGGGGAGGCGGCCGGAGATCCCCTGCTGGCCTTGGTGCTCGTTGGCCTGGGGGTACGTTCCCTCTCGATGGCGGCTGGCAAGATCACCGCTGTCAAGGCCGCCCTGGCACTGCACTCTGCAGAGCAGTGCCGACGAATCGCCGAGGCTGCGCTGGCAGCTCCCAGTCCGCAGCAGGCACGTCAGGCAGCTCTGGACCTTGCCGACCCGTCCGTGGCGGTACTCATCGGCTGATCCATGCGATGACCTCACTCACGTGGGTGCCGGTTCTCCTGCAGGGCTGGCACCCACTGCTGTGGTCGCAGTGCCGTGCCCGGTGTGTCGCAGCATTGTGTCCGGCAGTCCGTCCTTCGATGCCCCAGCATGGTGGCCCGGATCCGGTTCCCCGTATGGTCTGGTGGACTTGCTACCCACGGTCCGCACAGGCAACCCCAATCAGATCATCATTGTTGCGGGAAACCGTTGACCAACGGCATGAACACACCCGTGGGGTGGGGCAGCTGGCCCCACCCCACGGGTGTGTTGCTATGAACTGTGTGTTCAGCTCTCGAGGGCCACGAGCCCCTGTCCACCCTGAACAGCGTCACCAACGGCAACCAAGATCTTCGTCACCTTGCCGTCGGCAGGGGCGTTGATCTCAGTCTCCATCTTCATGGCCTCCAGGGTGAGGAGGACGTCGCCAGCCTTGACGGCGTCACCCTCAGCACAGAGGATCTTTGCCACGGTGCCGGCCAGCGGGGCGGGAACCTCGCCAGCTCCAGCCTTTCCGCCGCCACCGGCCGAGGCCTTGAGGGCCGGGCCGGAGCCACCACCGAACATGATGGGGGCCAGCGGGGCATTCGGGGTCTTGTCGACATCGACGTCCACGTCGTACGCGACGTCGTTGACGGTCACCTTGAGTTTCATGTCATCTTCTCCGGGTCAACGAATCGAATGGTTCTGCAGAGCCCTGCGACCCTGACGGGTCCAGTTCTCTGACGGGGCGAAGCGGACGGCCTGAACCTTGCCGTCGTTGCCCAGGTATGCCGAAACAGCAGCGCTGATGGCCACCAGGACGTCCTCAGGGATGCCGGGGCTGGAGGCACGCAGGCGACCAACCTCTGCTTCGAGGCAATCCAGTCGCTTGGTGAGCGACTCGATCACGCGGTCCTTGTCGTTGTCAGTCATCTCTTCCTCACTCACTCAGCAGGGCATGACGCCGTGCTTCTTGGCCGGACGGGGCTGACGCTTGGTGGCGTAAGTCTCCAGGGCGACGGCGAGCTTGCGACGGGTGTCTGCCGGATCGATGACGTCGTCAACCTGCCCACGGGCAGCAGCCACGTAAGGCGTGTTGAAGGCGTTCTGGTATTCGTCGATCTTCTCGGCGCGGGTGGCAGCCGGGTCCTCGGAGGCCTTGATCTCGCGACGGAAGATGACGTTGGCAGCGCCAGCGGCACCCATGACGGCGATCTCGGCGGTGGGCCAGGCGTAAACGGCGTCGGCACCCAGGTCACGGTTGCACATGGCCAGGTAGGAGCCGCCGTATGCCTTGCGCAGCACGATCGTGATCTTCGGCACGGTGGCCTCGGAGTAGGCGTACAGCATCTTCGCACCGTGGCGGATGATGCCGCCGTACTCCTGCTGGACGCCCGGCAGGAAGCCGGGGACGTCCACCAGCTGCACCAGCGGGATGTTGAAGGAGTCACAGAAGGTGATGAACTCGGCAGCCTTGTCGGAGGCGTTGATGTCCAGCGACCCGGCCATGACCTTCGGCTGGTTGGCAACGATGCCGACGGTACGACCGTTGACGCGGGCGAAGGCGGTGACGATGTTGGTCGCCCAACCGGCCTTGACCTCCAGGTAGTCTCCCCAGTCGACGATCTTGGCGATGACGTCGCGAATGTCATAGGCCTTGTTGGTGTCCAGCGGGACGACGTCACGCAGGGACTCATCGGGGCTCACGTCATTGTTCGGGTTGACGATCTGGGCGTCCTCGGTGTTGTTCTGCGGCAGGAAGCTCAGCAGCTTCTGCGCGATGAGCATCGCGGCATCGTCGTCCTCGGCAACGAAGTGGATGTTGCCGGAGGTGGACATGTGCGCATCGGCACCACCGAGCTCGTCGGCGGTGACCTCCTCACCGGTGACCGACTTGATGACGCCGGGGCCCGTGATGAACATCTGGGCCTTCTTCGTCATGATGATGAAGTCGGTCAGCGCCGGGGAGTACGAGGCACCACCGGCACACGGGCCGGCGATGACCGCGACCTGCGGCACGACGCCCGACAGCTTGACGTTCGCGTAGAACATCTTGCCGTAGCCGGACAGCGAGTCGATGCCCTCCTGGATTCGGGCGCCGCCCGAGTCGTAGAAGAACACGAACGGGGTGCCGGTGAGCAGGGACTGCTCCATCGTCTCGACGACCTTGGTCGACTGGGTCTCACCAGCCGAACCACCCATGACGGTGAAGTCCTGGGAGGCCACGTGCACCGGACGACCACCGATGGTCGCGCGACCGGTGACCACACCGTCGGCGGGCACCTCGGCGGTGTCCATGCCGAACAGGGTGGTGCGGTGCTTGCGGAAGGCGCCGACCTCGTCGAAGGAGTAGGCGTCTACCAGGTTGTCGATACGCTCGCGAGCGGTCTGCTTGCCCTTGGAACGCTGTTTGTCGAGCCGAGCCTCGCCACCGCCAAGTTCAATGCGGTGACGCTCGTCGGCCAGCTGCTCAACACGACCTTCCATCGTGCTGGCGAGCTTGATTGTCTTCTTCTCAGCCATGATGGACGACTTCCTCACGCGGATTCGACGGTCACGTCGTGGCTACGGCCACCAACCGTCACGGTGTAGTTGATCGGACCGGCAATGGCGGTCGACTCTGCACCTTCTGCCTCAGCCTTGAGCTGAGCCTCCGTCATCGCGACGCTCTTGGGGCCCTGCGAGCGCTCCTTGAGGAACTTCGGGGCAACCCCCGGGAACAGGGCGTTGATGAGAACGTCCTCGTCGGTGCCGTTGAAGCCCTCGAGCTTCTCGGCCTCGGCAACCTGGGTGTCCCACTCGGGGTCGAGCAGGTCGGCCGGACGGCAGTCGATCGACTCCTTGCCGGTCTGCTTCTTGGCCATCTCGACGATGTCGGGGTTGAGGTCGCCAATCGGCTTGCCGTAGTACCCGAGCATGAGGTCAGCGAACTCAGCAGTGAGGTTCTTGTACTCGCCATTGCCCATGAGGACGTTGAAGACGGCCTGGGTCCCGACGATCTGGGACGACGGGGTGACCAGCGGCGGGTAACCAGCATCCTTGCGGACGCGCGGCACCTCCTTCATGACCTCGTCCATGCGGTCGCCAGCGCCCTGGGCCTCGAGCTGGGACTCCATGTTGGAGAGCATTCCGCCCGGGATCTGGGACTGGAAGATGTTGGTGTTGACCAGCGTCTTGGACTCGAACTTCTTGTACTTCGGACGAATCTTCTTGAAGTGATCGCGGATCTTGATGAGGCGATCCATGTCGAGGCCAGTGGTGTACTCGGTGCCCTCGAGCATCTCGACCAGCGACTCGGTGGGGTTGTGGCCCGGACCCAGCGACATCGAGGAGATGGCGGTATCGACGACGTCAACGCCAGCCTCGATGGCCTTCTGCAGGGTCACCATGGTGACGCCCGTGGTGGAGTGGCAGTGCAGGTTGATCTGCACGTCGGGGTGGTTCTCCTTGATGCCCTTGATGATGTCGAAGGCCGGCTGCGGCTTGAGCAGGGCAGCCATGTCCTTGAAGGCGATGGAGTCGGCGCCCATGTCGATGAGGCGGTCGGCCTGCTTGACGAAGCTCTCCGGGGTGTGGATCGGGGAGGTCGTGTAGCAGATCGTGCCCTGGGCGTGCTTGCCGACGCGCTTGACGGCGGCCATTGCGTGCTCGAGGTTGCGGGGATCGTTGAGGGCGTCGAAGACGCGGAAGACGTCCATGCCATTCTCGGCGGACTTCTCGACGAACTTGTCGACGACCTCGTCGTTGTAGTGACGGTAACCCAGCAGGTTCTGCCCACGCAGCAGCATCTGCAGACGGGAGTTGGGCATCAGCTTGCGGAAGGTGCGAAGCCTCTCCCACGGGTCTTCATTGAGGAAACGGATGCAGGAATCGAAGGTAGCTCCACCCCAGCACTCGACGGACCAGTAGCCAGCAGCGTCGATGTCGGCGCAAGCGTCGACCATGTCTTCCAGTGACATTCGGGTGGCAAGCAGGCTCTGATGCGCGTCGCGGAGCGCGAGCTCGGTAACGCCAATCTTTCGCGGACTCATGGGTCAATCCTTGCACCTTCCACAAGGCTTCGCTGACTCGGGGTCAAAGTTCCACAACTTAACAATGTTCAGCCGAGAGGCCGTTCAGACGATGGGCCCTGGAACTGCTCCACAGGCCCATCTCGGACACCTGGAACATGTTTGGGAAATCCTTCTGGGGCTTTGGGCAGTGCACTGGATGACTGGTCGCCACGGTGCGGCAGGCATACCTCACCACTGTCACACCACCAGGACCAGACCGCCTGCGAGCGAACCAGTCATGACCATGCTGAGCACTCTCGACCATCTCAGAGAACTCACGCCCGGCTCAGGGGCGACGCGTCGTCCCACCCAGAACCGATCTGCGGGAACCGACTCACGACTCACTTTCCCGTTGCCACCTCGGCAGCCAGTCGACGAATGTCAGTCACCAGGACGGCATCCCCGTCCTCGAGCCGTGCATCTGCCAGCTTGCGCAATCCTGCAACGACACTGGTGAGTTCGGCTGCCATCTCCTGGCTGGCACCGATCTGCTCCTCCACCTTCGGGGCCAGATCGGCAACTCCCTGCGACAACTCACGTTCACTGGCCATGTGCTGCCAGCTGGTGAGCAGTGCAGTGGGCATGGCCATGAGTTCTGCCAGCTCCCCGGTGCGAGAGGCTGCACTGGCCGCCAAGGAGCGCACCTCGTCCAGTCGGCGTGTGGCCTGCGACATGGCCTCCTCCACCGCGATCGAGAGGTCATCGATGGCAGGTAGCGCACGTTCCCACCCGGGCATCTCTGCCCAGATCTCGGAGATGAAGCTGCGCATCGACTCCACCTGGACGTGGGCAATCGCCAGGCGGAAACTGGTGAGATCGGCACTGGTGGCCAGGGCGTGGAGATCGGCAACGACCTCATCGATGAGCGGTGCAATCTCGGCATCCATACTCGTCCACAGGGTGAGGACGGACACCAGGGGTCGCAGAGCCGGTTCGGTGGACTGGCTTGAATCGGTGATGGCATCGGCAGTCCGCTTGGACTCGGCCATGGCTTCACCCAGGATGTGAGCGGTCCGACCGGCCTTGACCGACAGATCACTGAGATCCTCGAAGGTTGCCAACCAGGTGTCCACGACGTCACCAGCACGATTGGCCTGCGTGGACAGCCGCCCCAGAGCCGATTCGTCCGACATGCCGCGCGAGGGACGGCGCTGCAGACGACGACACGCGACCTCCTGCACCAGGACCTTGCGCATGAACGACCCGTAGTCAGGGAACCCAGCCTGCTCCAGGGCCGTCTGAACAGCGTCGAGCCCGCGGCGGGCGCGCTCCGGAGCACCGCATCCCTGCTCTCCAGCCACCCACTCGGCATCCCGGGCAGCTTGGTACACGGCCTCTGCGGCATTCTGCAGTTCGGAGACTTGCGGAGCGATGCGCACCGACAGATAGCCCTCGTCCAGCGGCACGATGGTGGCGAGCACGGTGTAGGTGGCACCGTCGGCAGCAAGGTTGTGGACGTAGGCGCAGAAGGGTTCGCCACCTTGGATGGTGTTCCACATGGCCAGGAACGCCGCCTTGGGCATCATGGGGTGTCGAATGATGTTGTGCGGCGCACCGATGAGATCATCCCATGGATACCTCGAAATGTCGACAAAGACAGAGTTCGCCTTTTCTATGACGCCCTTGGCGTCGGTGGTGGAGAAAAAGATCTCATCGGTTTCGACGATGCGCTGCTCCCCGGTTGGTTCTGGTCGTGACATGGCCTTCCTGATCTGTGTCGTAGGGATGCTGTGGTGTGGCGCCACAGGGTCTGCTCCGAACCTGCTCGCACATCCATGCCGCACTGTTCGTCACGAGATGAATCGTGACACCTTGGCACCCCGGGGTCAACTCAGAAGGTACCAGATGGTAAAATAAATATTTTTCTTAATTCTCGGAGGTACTGGTGACGGAGCTGTCACATGCAAGAACACCAGCCGCTTCCCACGACGTCGACCAGGACGCGACAACCAGCTGTGGAATCCAGGCCTTCATGGCATTGTCCGGGGAAACCCGGACTCCCACAGGTCTCGACGACATGGGCGCCCGTGGCCCGGATCCGGATCGACATCCCGAGTACGGCCCGTCACAGCGCGGCGAGAGATGCCTGACACCTTCCACGCCATCACAGTGCTGGTAGGTGTCTCCTTCCCAGGTATGCCGCGTACTCACAGGAGATCCTCAATGACGACGGTTTCTTTTGAAAAACAGTCCAGTGACAATAAGCTGAAGATGAAACCCATCCGCCATCCCCAGCCCCTACCATCCCTCACAGCAAGGAACGATCATGACGCTTCGTAGGTGAGTCATGGATCTGATCGGCATCATTCTCGCCCCCCACCATGTCCGCGAAATGCTTGATCGTCTGGCCGTGGGGAACGTCTCGCCTCCGCTGGTCACCTCCCACTGAAGTCAAGGACTGAGAACCGCTCCGAGCCATGTCACACAGTGACGACGCACAACAGGCCCTTCCCCGCCGTGCAGGAAATGGTGAATTTAGAGGGTAGAAAAACTCAAATGGACGATCCGGACGTTTCATCAGACCTGACACCATTCAAGCCTTGGAGATGACAATGCATGTCAAGACCGTTGCCACATATGTTGTCTGTGGCATCCTCTCTGCAGCAGCAGGAGTCGGTGGCACCGTGGTGTGCCTGCACCATGATGACGAACTCGGGGTGGGTGACGTCGGCATGGCAACCTATTTCGCCGAGGCCATCTCGACCCCTGACACCATCGACAACTACCGAGTACAAGATCTCATCGCACCCAACACCGGCTGGGACAGTCACTCCAAGAAAGCCGAAGCGTGGGGTCACGCCATTTACAAGGCCTTCAACACCGACTCGGCCGGGTTGAATGAGGGAATCCTCATCTCCGATGGGCCCCTTCCGACAGGATCGGCGGACATCTACTCACGAGCAACGGCAAAGCCAATCATGACGGTCATCATGACACCCGTCGATGGTAAGGGATGGCTCGTCAACTGGAACGCCACGGTGCGCGCCAACACGACCCCACCGCCACCGCTACCATCACATCGCTGACGCAGGAGCCACATGCATGACCCCGGTTGATTCCGCAAGGAACCGACCGGGGTCGTGCAGTCACATTCAGGCATTCATGGCATTGCCCTCGGAACCCAGACGCTCACAGGCCTCGACGACGCGAGCAGCCATACCGGTCTCGGCCTTCCGACCCCACGAGCGCGGGTCGTACATCTTCTTGTTGCCGACCTCACCGTCGATCTTCAACATGCCGCTGTAGTTGGTCATGACGTGATCGACGACCGGGCGGGAGAAGGCGTACTGGGTGTCGGTGTCGACGTTCATCTTGACGACGCCGTAAGACACCGCGTCGGCGATCTCCTGGGCCGTGGAGCCCGAACCACCGTGGAAGACGAGGTCGAATGGCTTGTCCTTGCCGTACTTCTTGCCGCACTCGTCCTGGATCTCCTTGAGGATCTCCGGACGCAGCTTGACGTGTCCGGGCTTGTAGGCGCCGTGGACGTTGCCGAAGGTAAGGGCCGTGATGTAGCGACCCTTCTCGCCCAGACCGAGCACCTCGAGGGTGCGCATGCCGTCTGCGACGGTGGTGTACAGCTTCTCGTTGATCTCGCCGGTCACACCGTCCTCCTCGCCACCGACGGCACCGACCTCGATCTCGAGGATGATCTTGGCCTTGGCGGTACGGCTGAGCAGCTCCTCGGCGATCTGCAGGTTCTCCTCGACCTCAATGGCCGAGCCGTCCCACATGTGGGAGTTGAACAGCGGGTCCTGGCCCTTGTCGACGCGCTGCTGCGAGATGGCGATGAGCGGGTTGACGTATGTATCCAGCTTCTCCTTCTGGCAGTGGTCGGTGTGCAGGGCGATGTTCACCGGATAGTTCTTGGCCACGACGCGGGCGTACTCCGCCAGGGCAACGGCACCGGTGACCATGTCCTTGACCTTCTGGCCCGAGGCGTACTCGGCACCACCGGTGGAGATCTGGATGATGCCGTCCGAGCCAGCCTCGGAGAACCCTTGCAGGGCCGCATTGAGAGTCTGCGATGAGGTCACGTTGATGGCCGGATACGCAAAGCCCTTCTGCCTTGCGCGATCGAACATTTCAGCATATACCTCAGGAGATGCGATGGGCATGGATATGCACCTTTCTGCGTTGGTAGCTCGCAGCACCTGACTCTATCGTTCATCACTGCGCAGCAGAACCCTATGTGACAACTTGCACGAATGATCATATCAAGTCACATATACCCACATTCCTGGTTGCGCGTCGGGTAGGTTCGTCAGCGAGTCAGAACCCGACGCTCAGCAGGTGCCGCAGAGTCAGGCCGGCCCGACCTGATCAGCGCACTCCAGACGTTGCCGACCGCCAGAACACTGCATGGCAGCCATGTCAATGGTCTGCGGCGCGGCACCGAGCCACGACGTGGGTACCTGCCACCGCTGCAACTGTTCTCCCCGCCCCTGCTCGACGACGAGGATGGGTTCATGATGGGACGGTTCCACGGCAAACCGTGTGAGATCCTGCCAGTTCACCTGGTCGAACCGGGCATCCTCCGGTGCCCCGGCCACCTGCACTGCCAAAGTGGCGTCATCGAAATCGCCATGGTTGCGCAGACTGGTTCGCACGGCGACGCCGGCGCCGTCGACACGCAGTGCAGTCCCCTCGCCAATCCCCAGCAGATCCTTGCGTGCCGAGCGCAGTCGCACGGCCTGCACCGCCCACAACACCGCAAGCAGTACCGCCCACAGGGTGATGATCCACACGACGGTGGTCGTGTCGAAGTCGACCTTGGCGATGGCCAGGACGACGATGACGACGGCAACGGCCAGAAGGGTCTGCACGACGATGCGCAACCGCAACGACTGGAAGCGCGCGACTCGTCCGGCTGTGGGCACCGGGTTGAAGGCCACGAGCAGAGCAGATGATGACGACGCCATGTGTTCAGCCTATCCGGTCAGGGATGGACAGGATGTTGCATGCCCCAGGCCCACATGGCGATGGCGGCGGCAGCACCGGCGTTCATGGACCTGGTGGACCCGTACTGGGTGATGGCGACGAGCTGGCTGCACCCGGCAACCACCTCGTCAGTGAGCCCAGCGCCCTCCGAACCAAAGACCAGGCAGCAGTCCCGCGGCAGGGTGGCCAATTCCAGCGCCACCGATCCGGGCAGATTGTCGACACCGACCGGAGTGATGTCGTGAGCCTCCAGCCAGGTGAGGAAGTCGGGAACGTCGGGATGGTGGTGAATGTGCAGGTAGCGATCGGTGACCATCGCACCGCGTCGATTCCACCGTCGTCGGCCCAGGATGTGCACCCCGGCCACGTTGAACGCATTGGCGGTGCGCACCACCGAACCGATGTTGAAGTCGTGCTCCCAGTTCTGGATGGCGATGTGCAGTGGACGACGACGGGTGTCAAGCTCGGCGACGATCGCCTCGACACTCCAGTACCGATACCGATCAACGACATTGCGCCGGTCACCGTGTTCCAGCAGGTCCGGGTCGAGCCGGGCATCCTCCGGCCACGGTCGCGCAGCAGGACCGACCCCCACCGCCGTGGAACCCGTCGCTGCGTTTGCAGTGGTCAGGCCGCTTCGTCCCGGGATGCACACGGACGGATCGTCGGGCAACTCGCCGTGGTCATGGGCACACACGAATGTAACGGTACTCTGGAAGCCATGCCGAGTCTCCTCATCACGCTGATTCCACTGCTCATGCCAGCTTGGTTGGATCCGCAACACATCATCGAAGCCGCCGGAGCAGCAGCGCTGTGGATCGTTGCCCTCATCGTCTTCGCCGAGTGTGGGCTCGCGGTGTTCTTCATGCCAGGTGACTCCCTGCTCTTCGCGTTGGGCATGTTCGCAGCCGTTGGCGTCAACTCCGAGGTGCCACTGGTGCACTACGGATCACCTGCGTCGACCCTCGTCATCGTCAACATCGTCCTCATCATTGCGGCCATCGCCGGCAACACCGTTGGCTACTGGATCGGCCACGAGGTGGGGCCACGGCTCTTCCGACCTCGGGAGGGAGTCGCTGGCAAGGTGTTCGCCCCCGAGCACGTCGACAAGACCAACGAGTTCTTCGAGAAACACGGCGCCCCGGCACTGATCCTGGCTCGATTCGTGCCAATCGTGCGCACCTTCGTGACGATGGTCGGTGGCGTCGCACAGATGAACTTCCGCAAGTTCATCTCGTACACGGCGATCGGTGGAGTGCTGTGGGTACTCATCGCGGTGCAGGCTGGATACTTCCTGGGCCAGGTGGACGTCATCCGCAACAATTTCGAGGCGGCACTGCTGCTCATCATCGTCGTCTCACTCATTCCCATGGGGGTCGAGTGGCTCAAGGCGCGTCGCAAGGGTGCGGATGAGACCAACGCAGAGGACGCACAGACCGAACCCAAGGCGGCTGCTCGAGCGGAGTGAGCAGAACCTGACTCACCACCAGTCATCTCACCGCCAGTCATGGGAAAAACGATGACGGCCGGACGTGGTGTGGCCAGCCTGGTGGCTGACCGCCCAGCAAGGCTCAGCAGTGGCGTCGCCGTGCCGGGAACGTCTGGTACGCACGGTACCCGTCATCAGCGCGTACATTGAGTGGCGTCCTCGTACCGGGACGTCTGGCACCAGCCCCGCAAGTGGAGCCCGACCATGGCCGTCACGGCAGGTCATGGCCACCAAGGAGGCGACCCGGCGTAGCCTGGCATCAGCCTCCCACGGGGGGCACCCGCACGTTCCTCCGTGCCAATCGGCCCTGCCCACTCACGAGGCCCGCTCATTCACGGGCGAGGAGAGCCCGACGGTGGCGGCCACGACGGAGGATTCGTCATGGTGCGTTGCGCAGGACCGTCCGGCCGACGCGGGACCAGCCCGTACCGTATTGCCAGATTCCGGGGGTCCGCTCCCTCGGCCAACAACTGCTCATAGTCGTGCACCGTCCGGATCCACCGATTCATCGGGGCGGACCATGCCAGGATCATGCAGACGATGACCATGAGCCTCGCGACCGGAATGGTGAGTTCAAGATCAAAGGTGAGGAAATACAGCCAGTAGACGGCCAGGGCTGTGAAGAGGATGCGATCGATGACATGTCCCCTGCCCATCGTCACCGTCAACGTGAATGCCGCAATCGGGACGAGGAAGACCTTCACCCAGTCGCCCGAGGCGATGGCCAGGGCATATGAGTTGAGGAACGCGGCCAGGGCATTGTCCGACAACGATGAGCCAAGGACGAGGGCGCCAAGCAGCAACATCCACCCAGCCACACCGCCTCCGACGATGATGCGTATTGCCGTGAGCACACCTGGCTGACGCAGGGGTGAGCGCTGCTGCAACGCATACGCTCGATGCGGGTCTTTCCATGGATACATCCCGTCCATCCTATGCGGGATACCGTGGGAGCATCGACTCGTGCGCCCCCTGCCGGGCCACCTCTGTGCACTCCAAGAACCACCAGAAGGATCCGTCATGTCTGCCGCACCATCCCTGTCTGCCGATTCCACCTGCCCATGTGGGTCTGACGCACCACTGTCGCGGTGCTGCGGACCAGTTCTGGACGATCCACGCCGGGCCACCACTGCCGAGTCCCTCATGAGGTCGCGCTACACCGCGCACGTCCTGCACCACTGGCAACATCTGTGGGCAACCTGGCATCCGCGCACTCGTCCCGACGTCGTTGACGACCTGCCCATGGCCTGGACCGGGTTGACGATTGTCGACGTCGAGCAGGGACAGCCCGGCGATGAGCAGGGAATCGTGGAGTACGTCGCTCAGCACACCGCCGGGACGTTGCACGAGAAGGCCCGCTTCGAGTATCGAGCGCATCGGTGGCTCTACACCGACGGGGACCTGCTCGACTGACTTCCGCCGCGCAGCCTCCGAGCACATGGAGGCTCCTGACCTGCCCACCGGCGCCCCGCACGCATGGATCCCGTCCGCCCCGCCCGGACATGATCGTGACATCTGAAAGACAGCTGGCGTTCACGATGATGTGACGTCACCGTCTTTCGATCATGGTCTCATGGCATCCGGGGTGGACGGGGCCCATCGAGAGCCTTGCCAACCCGAGCCACGATCAGTTGGGAACACGAGGAGACAGGTTCATGTCGTCGATCAGTCGTCGTCTATTCGTCCAGGCCGGAGCCATGGTGACCCTGGCAGGGGTTGCCGTGCAGAGGGGATGGCCGGCCAATGCTGCCCCCTACACCAAGGACGGGACGGTTGACGGGCACCTCGGAGCACGTGGTTGCATCGCCCTGCTCCCCGACACCCAGTTCTACTCACGATACGGCGTCGAGTCAGCCGACCTGTTCGCCAAGCAGTACCCTGGCCTGCCCAACCCCTACGACTGTCAGACGCAGTGGATCGTCGATCACACCGCGGACTACCACATCGCCATGACCCACCACCTGGGTGACGTCTGCGACCAGTCCGGCGAGGGGCACGAGGACCAGTACGTCGTGGCCGATCGTGCCATGAAAATCCTGGACGACGCCAAGGTGTCCTACTCGGTGATCCCGGGCAACCACGACGTTGCCGACGACTTCCACTACTACCGCACGTGGTTCCCCAAGGATCGTCAGGCCCACTCCCCGAGCTTCCGCGAGATGGGGCCGAGCGGGATGTCGAACTGGCACGAGTTCACCGTCGCCGGCGTACCGATGATGGCCGTCAACGTGCCGTGGGGCTCCGACGGTGCAGACCTCGACTGGGCCGAGTCGGTGCTGAACGCCCACCCGACGGTGCCGACGATCATCACCACCCACCAGATCATCGACATCTCCCCCGACGGCACCGCGCTGTCCACCAGCTTCGGGCAGCGGCTGTGGGACCGGCTCATCAACCATCACAACCAGGTGTTCCTCACCGTCAATGGGCACCACCACGGGGCGACCAACCGCATCGTCACCAATGCTGCCGGTCAGCCGGTGTTCCAGCAGCTGCTCGACTACCAGATGGCCTACCAGGGCGGCAACGGGCTCATGGCGCTCATGGAGTTCGACTTCACCCACAACCAGCTGTGCCAGACCGCCTTCTCACCGTGGGTGCCACTCAAGGGTGAGCGTGCCAACTCGCTGGATCGCGCCCTGCTCACCGGGTCGGGAGACACCTGGGTGACGAGCTTCGACTTCGCCTCCCGGTTCGCCTCGTTCGACGCCGACTTCCACCCCACCGGTGAGGTTCCGGCAGCCACCACCGCCCTTCGCGCCCAGCTGCGCAAGGAGTTCACCCCGATCGCCGCACTGCCCCTCGTCAAGCCGGCGAACGATACGGACTACCCCACGCTTCCCGGAACCGTGGCCCACTGGCGTCCCACCGAGCAGGACGGCACGCTCGTCGAGCGAGACATCAGTGGCAATGGCAACGACATGACCCTGAAGAAGGCCGGGATCCTCACCAATGCGGCGGCTCTCGTCACCGACCACATGACGTACTCCAGTGCCGAGCACGCCGTTCGCTTCACGCCCAGGGCCAAGCACGTGTTCGCCTACTTCGCCACGGCCAAGGACGCCCCCGTCAACCGGGAGCGCTTCGAGCAGGGCTACACCTTCGAGACGTTCATCAAGATCGACAAGGACTACGGTTCGAGCAACTACTGGGGTGCCTTCGTCTGCCGAGGTGGTAGGCGAGGTGATCTGCCGAACTTCAAGGTGGCCGGGGCGGACACCGACGATCTGGAGGAACCGCCGCTGTCCGGGGCCATCTCGAGCCTCAAGGAGGTGCAATGGGCCTTCACCGACACCGCCAAGGTGGGCAATGGGTACTCGGTGTGGTCCGGTGACGTCGACCTCGACAAGTGGTACCACCTCGTCGTCGTCGACGACCCCAGGGAGGGTTCGGTCGTCATGTACATCGACGGCGTGCCCATGCTGCGCAACCAGTACGGCACCGCAGGCCGCGCCCACGGCATCAACGGTTTCGACGATCGCCCGTGGATCATCGGTGGCAGCATCTACGACAACATCATGAGCACCGGCTTCTTCGGGACCATCGGCGAGACACGGCTGGTCGACCATCCGACCACGCCTGCTCAGTGGCTCACTGCTCGGGCCAGCAGTGCACCGAGCCCCTCGGGCACCCCGACCTCTGAGCCCAGCCCCACGGCGAGCCCGTCCGGGTCTGCAGGGCCGAGCACCGGCCCCAGCTCGACGAGTCCCAACAACACGAGCCCCAGTACCACGAAACCCAGCGCCACGAAATCCAGTGCCACGGGGACTCCCGCCACACCAAGTGGCACCGGCTCGTCGGCCACGCCGGGTGCCAGCCCCACCGTTGCAGGCCCAGGGACTGCCGGCCAAGCCACCTCGGGTGGTGGGCACGGTGCGCCCCAGGCCCCGGGGGAAGGCGCCTGGCACCGGCTACGTCTTCCCCGGACCGGACGCTGAGCCTCAAGGCTGACACTGGACTCGACTACGCTGGAGTCCCCGATCCACTGGAGTCCCCGGGTGTGCTGGGGCCCTGGCTGCGCTGTGATCCTCTGCCGAGGGCCACAGGCTGGGCCAGGGCTGGCACGGGACGAGCTGGCGGACCTCAGAGAATTCGCAGGCCGTCGCCGTCCTCGGTGCCGTCGAAGGTCACCGTACTGCCCTCGGTGACCTGCCCGGCCAGGACGCGACGTGCCAGCTGGTCCTCGATCGTCGTCTGGATCTGACGACGCAGTGGACGAGCCCCGTAGACCGGGTCGAACCCGGCTCTGGCAAGCCATTCCTTGCCGGCATCGGTCACCTCGACACGAATCCGACGATCCGCCATCCGCGCATTGAGCTTGGCGATGTTGGTGTCGACGATGCGCGTGAGATCGGCCATCGACAACGGATCGAACATGATGATGTCGTCCAGCCGGTTGAGGAACTCAGGACGGAAGGTGGCACGCACCGTCGTCATCACCGACTCGTGCTTCTGCTCGGCCGACAGACTCGCGTCGGAGAGGAACTGCGATCCCAGGTTGCTGGTGAGCACGAGGATCGTGTTGCGGAAGTCGACCGTGCGCCCCTGGCCGTCGGTGAGACGCCCGTCGTCGAGCACCTGCAGCAGGATGTTGAAGACGTCGGGGTGGGCCTTCTCCACCTCGTCGAGCAGGATGACCGAGTAGGGCCGACGCCGCACGGACTCGGTGAGCTGGCCGCCCTCCTCGTAACCGACGTATCCCGGGGGCGCACCGACCAGCCGTGAGACCGAGTGCTTCTCCATGTACTCGCTCATGTCGATACGCACCATGGCGGTCTCGTCGTCGAAGAGGAACTCGGCCAGGGACTTGGCGAGTTCGGTCTTGCCGACGCCAGTCGGCCCCAGGAAGAGGAACGATCCGGTGGGTCGGTTGGGGTCGGAGATACCTGCCCGGGAGCGCCGTACCGCGTCGGCGACGCTCCGAACCGCACGATCCTGGCCGATGAGGCGCTCATGGATGCGCTCCTCCATGTGCAGCAGCTTCTCCTGTTCACCCTGCATCATGCGTCCCACCGGGATACCGGTCCACGCCGAGACGACCTCGGCGACGTCGGTGCCCGAGACCTCCTCGGAGACCATCCGGGTGGTCTCCTGCTCGTCCTGGGCAGCCTGGGCGAGCTCCTGCTCCAGGGCTGGGATCTGACCGTAGAGGATCTCGGAGGCCTTGCCGAAGTCTCCCTCCCGCTGGTGTTTCTCGGCAGTGGTGCGCAGTGAGTCGATCTGCGTCTTGAGCTCACCGACCTTGTTGAGACCAGCCTTCTCGGCCTGCCAGCGCGCCTCCAGACCGCGCAGGGCCTCCTGCTTGTCGGCCATGTCGGTGCGCAACCGGTCCAGACGTTGCCTGCTGGCCGGGTCGTCTTCCTTCTCGACGGCGAAGATCTCCATCTTCATGCGGTCCACGTCCCGACGCAGCGTGTCGATCTCCTCCGGGGAGGAGTCGATCTCCATGCGCAGCCGTGAGGCAGCCTCGTCGATGAGGTCGATGGCCTTGTCGGGGAGCTGTCGGCTGGTGATGTACCGGTTCGACAGGCTGGCGGCGGCGACGAGGGCGCCATCGGTGATGCGCACCTTGTGGTGGGCCTCGTAGCGTTCCCGCAGGCCGCGCAGGATGGCGATGGTGTCCTCCACCGTGGGCTCACCGACGTAGACCTGCTGGAAACGACGTTCCAGGGCCGGGTCCTTCTCGATGCGCTCGCGGTACTCGTCCAGTGTGGTGGCGCCAATCATGCGCAGTTCACCGCGAGCGAGCATGGGTTTGAGCATGTTCCCGGCATCCATGGCGCCCTCGCCAGAGGCTCCGGCACCCACGACGGTGTGCAGCTCGTCGATGAAGGTGATGACCTTGCCCTCGGCCTCCTTGATCTCGTTGAGGACGGCCTTGAGGCGCTCCTCGAACTCACCGCGGTACTTGGCCCCGGCAACCATCGAGGACAGGTCCAGGGAGACGACCTGCCGCCCCCTGAGGGAGTCCGGCACGTCACCGGCGACGACGCGCTGGGCGAGCCCCTCGACGACTGCGGTCTTGCCGACGCCGGGCTCACCGATGAGCACCGGGTTGTTCTTGGTACGCCTGGCCAGCACCTGGACGACGCGACGGATCTCGGCGTCCCGGCCGATGACCGGATCGAGTTTGCCGGACCGGGCCCGCTCGGTGAGATCGACGGAGTACTTGGCCAGCGCCGACTCCCCACCCTCGGACTCCTCGGAGGTGACACGACGGTCACCGCGAGCCTCGTTGAACGCGGCAGTGAGGGTGTCGGGCTTGAGTCCCAGCCCGGTCAGACCCGTCTGGACGTCGGAGGGTACCGCCGTCAACGAGATGAGCAGGTGTTCGGTGGCGACGAAGGAGTCGCCCAGCGCCTCGGCCCGGTTCTGGGCGTCGGCGACGACCCGGGCGAAAGCACCCGAGAGCTGCGGCTGGGCCACGGAGGCCCCGGAACTGGACGGGAGTTTGGCCATGGCGTCGGTGGCGAGGCCATCCACGGTCTTGGGATCGATGCCCAGTGACGTCACCAACGGCCCGACGGTGTTGTCGGGAATGGTGAACAGGGCGTGCAGCAGGTGCGAGGGCTCCACGGACGGGTTCCCGTGGGCCAACGCGTGCCGAGAGGCGGCGGTGACCGCGTCCCGGCTCATCGTGGTGAGATTTGTGTCCATCTTTCCTCGCTTGGATCATGCTCATCGTGACGGACGACCAGAACCGTCATCAAAGTTGAGCGTCTTCGACTCAACTCTACTCCGAGAGTCAAGAGCGCCTGCGGAATCATCGCGTGGAACCACTCGGGAGAACCCTCCGCCACGAACTGACAAGGGAAAACATCACCCCTGCGCCAGCCCACCCCGCTGCGACAGGCGATCCGGGCCCACATCGCACGCCCCAGACAATCTCACAATGCGTACACATATCTCCGAATACTGATATGTCGGGAAAACTACGCGCATGGCAAAGGACAGTTCATCGCACCGTTCCGACACTCTGGTCATCGGTCTCATGATCTTTGGCCTGTGCTTCGGAGCAGGAAACCTGATTTTCCCTGTCCAACTCGGACGTCTGGCTGGAGGCGCAACCAGCTGGGCCGGGCTGGGCTTCCTGCTGACGGCCGTGGGCCTACCGATACTCGGCGTCGTCGCCACTGCGACATCTGGATCGAGGAGCCTGTACGAGATGACCTCGCACACCTGGCGGGGTTGGGCGACCTTCTTCACCTGCCTGCTCTACCTGACGATCGGTCCGGCATTCGCCATCCCCAGGACGGCAACGGTGTCCTTCGAGATCGGGGTGCGCCCCTTCCTCGCAGAAGGGCCCATGACGATCCCGCTGCTCGTCTTCACCCTCGTCTTCTTCACCCTGGCCTTCCTGGTGGCCCTGCGCCCCGGACGTCTGCTGGACTGGGTGGGACGTTTCCTCACTCCCCTGTTCCTCGTTCTGCTTGCCGTGCTCGTCGTCGCCACGATCGTCAAACCGATGCCCTCGGACGCCTCACGTGCTGCGCAGGCTCCCTACACCCAAATGCCTTTCCTGCAGGGCGTCCTGGACGGCTACAACACGATGGATGCCCTGGCCACACTCGCCTTCGCCATCATCATCGTCGACGCCATCCACCAGGTGGGGCGTACCAGTCGACGCCAGGTGGCCTCCCAGGCCGCCACCTCGGGCATCGTCGCCCTGGTGGCACTGTCGATCGTCTACATCTGCCTCATGTTCCTGGGCCGAACCTCACAGCCAACGGTTCCCGAGGCCGACAACGGTGGCACGGTGCTCGCCGAGACCGCACTGCACTACTACGGTCACCCCGGAGAGATACTCATCGGCGCCATCGTACTCGTCGCCTGCCTCAAGACGGCCATCGGCCTCATCGCCGCCTGCGCCGAGATGTTCGCGACGATGTTCCCGCGCGCCATGTCGGTACGCGCATGGGTGGTGGTCTTCTCGATCGTCTCGACCCTCATCGCCAATGCCGGACTCGACGCCATCATCACCTGGGCTGTTCCGGTGCTCATGTTCGTCTATCCACTGGCCATCAGCACGATCATCCTCGGCCTGCTCACCCCGTGGCTGGGGCACGATCGCACCACGCACCGCTTCGTGACGGTGTTCGTGGCCGTCTCGGCGTTCTTCGACCTCGTCCGTGCCCTACCGGTGAATCTGCCTGGTGCCTCGGTCATCACGTCACTCGGCACGGCTACCCTGCCGGGTTACGAGGCCGGGTTCGGATGGACCGTTCCATTCCTGGTGGGTCTGGCGGCAGGCATCATCGCCTCCAGGGCCAGGCGCAATCGTGACCCCCTGGAAGGTGGCGCAGGCAGAGCGGGGAACAGACGGCAGGATCCAGGGGCCTCACCCGCTCAGGACATCCCCGAGGCCGATCTGGAGAGTGTGCGGTGATGACGGTGGTCCGGGGATGAGACCGTTCCCACCCCGGACCACGCGCCTGCCAGCCCGGATCGGCCCCACACACAACGCCGCAGCAGCGCGGTGAGGAGGGCAGGCTGAGCCGTTCAGCAGGCGTCCAGCATCTCCTGGAGCTTGTTGGCGGTGTCCTGCCAATCGGTGACGGACACGCAGCGAATCCCCATGGCCTTGACCGGGTAGTCATTGCCGTGCTCGTCGAGCCGGTCACCGTAGAAGACGACGTCCTCCTTGGCCAGGCCGGTCACCTCGAGCAACCGGGTGAGGCCGAACGACTTGTCACGTCCCACCCGGGTGATGTCCACTGACGTCGAGCCGCCAGCGCGCACCTCCAGGTCTGGTACTGCGGCGGCCACGTCGGCTGCCAGCCGCAGTTTCCTCTCCCCGGTGGGGTCCCACGTCTTCTTGGCCTCGACCGGGGCCTGCTGTCCCAGGGCGGAGAAGGTGATCTGGGAGGTGCGATCCTCGATACGTGGCCCCCAGGTGTGGTCCTCCCACAGTCCGAGGTCCTTGGCACAGTTCTCCAGGGCAGCGATGGCTCGGGACTTCTCGTCGTCGGTGAGCTCCTCGACGTAGCGGCACACCCACTGGGTGTCGTCGTCCAGCCGGTAGTACTGAGTGCCGCAGGCTGGCATGAGATGCAGCCCTCTCATGGGTGCGTCGACGTCCTCCAGCGCATCGATCACCTGGGTGCGGAACTGGCCGAACTGCCCTCCGGAGATGACGAGCACATCGGTGCGGCCCAGGAGGGCACCGAGGATTCGTGCCATGGGTTCGGGGATACGGGTCTTGGAAGGGGCCAGGGTGTCGTCGAGATCGAAGGCGACAACGGCGGGCAACGAATTGTTCACGCCCCCGACGGTATCAACCGTGCCGAATCCGACAATTCTCGTTCCACACCTGCCGTCCGGTTCCCCGTCCCCCTGAATGCACGTCCCCAGGACAGGTGCCCCACATGCGCGTGAGCCCCACCTACGTGTGAGCAGGTGGGGCATCCGTCAGAGGTTGGGGGAGGTGGACTCAAGCAATCGACGCCTGGTAGATGGAGTCGATGGAGTTCTCCAGTGTCGAGTTGAACTCCTCGTCGGACTGCTTGGCGTCCAGACCCTCGGCGAGAGCACGCGAGAAGCTTGCGATGAGCCGGTGGTTGTGGGTGAGCAGCTCATTGGCCTGCTCACGGGAGTACCCACCGGACAGGGCGACGACACGCACGACCCGCGGATCGTCGATGAAGTCGGCGTACAGGTCGGGCTGGCTGGGAATCGTCAGCTTGAGCATGATCCGGGCGTCGTCGTCAAGGGCGTCGATGTGCTCACGGATGTGCCGGTGCAGCAGCTCCTCGGCCTCCTGCTTGCGTGCGGCGTGGATGTCCACCTCGGGCTCGAGGATCGGCACCAGACCAGCAGCGCACACCTGATCGCCCAGCTCGAACTGCTGATCCACGATCCTGCCGATACCCATCTCGTCGTAATCGACGATGACCGAGCGTTCCTTGGTGCCGAAGATGTGCTTGTCCTCCACGGCGCGGTGCAGCAGCTCGTCCAGACCGGGGATGGGCTTCATCACCTTGACGTGGTTGTCCTCATCGGCCAGGCCCTTGTCGATCTTGAGGAAGGGGACGATCCCCTTGTGCTGCCACAGGAAGTCTGCCGTCGGCATGCCCTCGACCTCACGATCCATCGTCATCTCGAAGAGGATCGCAGCAAGAATGTGCTCACTGGTGAATGCCGGGCTGGTGATGATCCGGGTACGCATCTCGTGCACGAGATCGAACATGCGGTCCTTGTCGTCGCCATAGGCCGACTCCTCGATGCCATAGGCACGCAGGGCCTTGGGGGTCGAACCGCCCGACTGATCCAGTGCTGCGACGAAACCCGGTGCGGTGTGCATGCGCTCCAACTGCTGGGTGTCCATGACGTGTCCTCCAACTCCTCATTGACTCCGGTGACACTGCAAGTCTAGGCCGCGAGACTGCCGGAAACCACGGGAATGGCACCGGACCGAAACGGCGTAGGGCGAACACGGTGGGCCCTGGCGTCATCACCGTCTGAGATGACGCCACCGACGCTCCAGGTACACCAGGGCATCGCTGTCCCGATCGCCCAGATCGATCCGGTCGATCTGCACCGCCCAGACGGCTGAGGGGCCGACATCCATGGCGTCTCGTACCCAGCCGTGCAGATGCGGGCCGCTCACGTCGAGCTCGGGGGCTCCTTCCGACGACATCTGCCACCGGACCCCGGCATAGTGATCGGCTCCCGGGCAGGCGAAGACGTTGGCCAACTCCTCGGCATCGGCATTGAGCATGTGGACGATGACACGCCCCCCGCGGGTGAGTTGCCGGGAGGTGGATGTCGTCCGTCCGGCGGAGAACACGATGATGGCCGGCTCCACCGCCACCGAGATGAGGGAGGATGCCGTGAGCCCCTCCGGACCATTCGCCCCGTTGACGGTGATGATGGCCGCCCCGGCCGGATGGTGTCGAAAGGCCGTGGCCAACTGTTCCTTGAGCTGTTGGGCGTGGTCGAGGGATGGCTGTGCGTCGATCGGGAGTTCGCCTCCGGCAGGGGGCTCACCACTGGCACGGACATCGCGGGACATCGTCACACTCCAAGACTGACACCGACCTGCCCGGAGATTCCACCTGGGCAGGCTCGTCGCCCCATGATCTCGCATCCCGTGAAGTGTGTGGGCCATCGGAGTGAAAATCTTCTCTGGTGAGTCATCCGAGGCATCCCTCACCATGGGGAGGCAATCTTCATCACTGGACTCGGCCATGCACACCCGCTGGCTGATGACAGGGCCACCGGTGGCACCGGTCCTTGACCATCGTCCTCAAGGACTGTTGCGAATCATCCCACGGCATGACGCCACCTTCATGACCTGCCCGTAGGCTGACGGAGTGACTTTCCGGGAGATCAACGAGTGGTTCAACAGACGACCCATGGTCATTGACGGGATCTTCGCGGTACTTCTCGCCCTCATCGTCTTTCCCAGCACCCCGATCAACCACTGCCAGCCTGGCAGCCTGGCCTTCCTGGGCTGCATCCTCTGGGGTCTCCTCCAGGTCCTCGTGCTGGTGTGGCGGCGGACTCGACCCACCATCATGGTGGCCGGCACGGCGGTGTGCAGTGTGCTCACCGTCATCTTCTGCGACTCCTTCCAGCCCTCGGCGATCCTGGTTCCCATCGCGATCTTCGCGAGCGTCACCTACGGCAGGACGCGTCGCGGGGCTCGGGCGTGGCTGGCAGTGGCCATGGTGGGAGCCGCCCTCGCCGGATGGCGATGGGGCTGGTACATCACCCGGCCGTACGGCACCGTCAAGGAGGCCGCCAAGGCATGGGGCACGTTCTCCATCTCGTGCGCCCTGGTGGTGTTGCTGGCATGGTTCGCCGGCAGTTTCGCACGAGCACGACGTCTCAATCTGCTGGCGCTGCGTCAACGTGCCGAGGACCTGGAACGAGAACGTGACCAACGCATCAAACTGGCCACCCAGGAGGAACGCGCCCGGATAGCTCGCGAGATGCACGACATCGTCGCCCACTCCCTGTCCGTCATCGTCGTGCAGGCTGACGGAGGTGCGTACCTTGCCCATCACGAGGAGGTCGGTGATCTGCAAGCCAGACTCGACTCGGCTGCCAGCGCGCTCGACACCATTGCGGAGACGGCCCGGGAAGCGCTCACTCAGACCCGCAGGCTCGTGGGAGTGCTGCGCGACGACTCCGGCGAACCGCTCGTCCTCTCACCTGCGGAAACCCTCGACAGCATCCCCGAACTCATCGAGCGCACCCAGTCCGTCCTGGACGTCGCCCTGAGCATCGAGGGCGCCCCGGACAGCCACCCGCCACTGGAGCGGGGTGCCGAGTTCGCCATCTACCGCGTGGTCCAGGAATCCCTCACGAACATCATCAAGCACGCCGGCCCCCAGGCCCATGCCCTGGTGACGATCATCCATCGACCGAGTGGGGTGCGCGTCGAGATCGTCGACGACGGCTCGGGTGCCCCCGAGGGAGCCTCGTCCAGCGGTGGGGTCGACGGCGGCGGCCACGGCCTGGTGGGAATGCGCGAGCGGATCGGCGCCTGGGGAGGCACGGTGGAGGCCGGCAACCGGGCGGCCGGCGGGTTCCGCGTCTTCGCCTCGGTGCCCGTCACCGCGGCAGAGGGCGAGGAACCGTCAACTGAGGTGGGGGAACACCGTCATTCCTGATGGGGTCTGCCGTACGCACCTGCGATAATGGCCACAGTCTCACCGGGAGGGTATCCATGGAACGTCAGCACGACGACGAGCCCATCCGTCTGTTGCTTGCCGATGATCAGGAGATGGTACGCACGGGGTTCCGTATGGTTCTGGACGCCCAACCCGACATGAGCGTCGTCGCGGAGGCGTCCAACGGCGCCGAAGCCGTCCAGCTGACCACCGACTTGTCCCCCGACGTCGTCCTCATGGACATCCGCATGCCCCTCATGGACGGCTTGGCGGCCACCGAACGAGTCGTCTCGCACACCAATTCCCGCGTCCTGGTGCTCACCACCTTCGACATCGACGAGTACGTGCACCGCGCACTACGCGCCGGGGCATCCGGCTTCCTCCTCAAGGACGCCGGGCCTGCCGATCTGCTCGCCGGGGTACGCACCGTGCACCAGGGCAACGGAGTCGTTGCACCGAGCGCAACGCGCCGTCTCATCGAGAAGTTCCGGGACGATGGTTTCGGCTCCTCGAGCGATCCGTCCATCGTTGCGGCGCTTTCGGAACGGGAGGTCGAGGTGCTCACCTGTGTGGGGCGCGGCCTCACCAACGCCGAGATCGCCGAGGAACTCTACCTGGCCGAGACCACCGTCAAGACGCACATCAGCCACATCCTCACGAAACTGGATCTACGGGACCGAGTCCACATGGTCATCACGGCGTACAACGCCGGCCTGGTGCAGCCCAGCCAGGACCTCGACTGAGCATGGGCGGTGTCACACCAGCCCGCGGGAGCGCAGTGCGGGGATGACCCGGTGCACGAGCAGCGGGGCCTGACGTGGATCGTTCGCAGCGGTGGCCAGAGGTGTCCACTCGTACTCGGCGATCTCGTGGTCCGGCTCCGGATGAGGCCAGGAAGGGTCCCAGTCACGCAGGAACACCGTGCAGCTGATGCCCTCGGCGTCGCCGTTGGCCGCATCGGCCTGGAAGGTTCCGAGCGGTTGCAGGAGGCTCGGGTCGAGCTGGAGCCGTAGCTCCTCGGCCACCTCACGCACCGCCGCGGCACGGGCCGTCTCACCGGGTTCGATCTTTCCACCGGGCAGGATGAAATGGTCCGTACCCGTCTTGCGCACATTGAGACAGCACCCGTTACGCATCAGGCACACTGCGGAAAGATCGAGAATCACGGTGCGAACGTTACCTCGACACCTCGTCGGCGCCGAATAGGATGCTCGTCATGAGCAACACCGCCCCACCTCCGGATTCTGGAGTCGCGAAGGCCAGCACGGCCGAGTCGTGTTCGAGCAAGGACGTGCACCTTCCCCGGCAGGCCGCCACCGATCTGCCCGAGTCCGACAGTGGAACACCTGCCGCTGCCGCGCAGACACCTGAGGTGTCGGACGGGTCCGGGTTGAATCGTGGTCTGCGCAATCGTCACATCCAGCTCATCGCCTTGGGCGGGGCCATCGGCACTGGACTGTTCTACGGGGCCGCCGACTCGATCGGGGCCGCAGGTCCGGCGATCCTCGTGTGTTACCTCATTGGCGGAGCAGTCATCTACCTCATCATGCGTGCCCTGGGCGAGATGAGCGTGCACCGCCCCACCTCGGGGGCCTTCTCCGAGTACGCCCACGACTACTGGGGAGAGCTGCCCGGATTCGTCTCGGGCTGGAACTACTGGTTCAACTACATCGCGGTGTCGATGGCAGAACTGTCGGTGGTGGGCATCTACGTCAACTACTGGTTCCCCTCGGTGCCCAGCTGGCTCTCGGCCGCCGTGCTGCTCGTCGTCGTCACCGTCATCAACCTGCTGCACGTGCGCGCCTACGGGGAGTTCGAGTTCTGGTTCGCCATCGTCAAGGTGGTCGCGATCATTGCCATGGTGCTGTTCGGTGCGTGGGTCATCGTCATCGGTGCACCGTCTGCCGCACCCACCGGGGTGGCCAACCTGCGGAACGATGGCGGGTTCTTCCCCACCGGAATTTCCGGGGTGGCACTGGGATTCGTCGTCGTCATGTTCAGTTTCGGCGGAGTGGAACTCATCGGCATCACCGCCGGGGAGGCCACCGATCCGCGCCGATCCATTCCCAAGGCCATCAATCAGGTGGTGTACCGCATCCTGCTGTTCTACATCGCCGCCCTGTTCGTCATCGTCTCGATCGTTCCGTGGCGCTCCATCGATGGACGTTCCAGCCCATTCGTGCAGATCTTCGACTCCGTCGGCATCCCGGCGGCTGGAACGATACTCAACATCGTCGTGCTCACCGCGGCAGTTTCGGCCTACAACTCCGGTTTGTACTCCAACGGACGCATGCTGCACTCCCTGGCCCACCAGGGCAATGCCCCAGCCGTGCTGGGACGCACCAGCCGTTCGGGTTCGCCGTGGGTGGCGGTGCTCGTCTCCAGTGCCATGACCGCACTCGCCGTCGTCCTGGTGGCCGTGCTGCCAGACCAGGCGTTCGGCTACATCATGTCGATCGCGCTGGCCGCCGGCATCATCAACTGGACGATGATCGTCATCACGCAGATGAAGTTCCGTCACCACATCGATCCCCGGACCCGTGCTGGGTTGACGTTCACCATGCCGGGTGCCCCGGTGACGAACTGGATCGTCCTGGCCATGCTCGCCGTGACGGTCGTCATCATGCTCACCTCCCCGACCTATCGCATCGCGATCCTCGTGGGGGTCATCTGGCTGGCGATACTCATCGCGGCTGGCAGGCTGACACATCGTGATGCGGATTCCCACGACACTGCTGGGGGACAATCATGACCGTGACACTCGATTTCCTCGCAACCCATCAGATCCTCACGATCCTGGTGGTGCTCGCCCTGGGGGCCCTGTTCGGGCAGATCAAGTTCGGACCGCTGCGGTTCGGCGCCGCTGGTGCCCTCTTCATGGGGCTGGCCGTCGGGGCACTGGATCCACGTCTGGGTCAGGGGCTCGGCATGGTCAAGAGCCTGGGTGTGGTGCTGTTCTGCTACACGGTGGGGTTGGCTGCGGGATCGACCTTCCTGTCGGACCTCAAACGCCAGTGGACGCTCATGGTCGCCGGCATCGTCGGGCTCGTCGCAATGGCGGCAGCGGCGCTGGGGATCGGTTCGCTGTGTGGTCTGTCGAACGCTCACGTCGCCGGGTTGTACGCCGGCGCCCTCACCTCGCCGGCGATCGACGCCGCGACGTCGGCGACCCACGGTGCTGGGAACACCCTCGTCGGCTATGCCCTGTCGTATCCCACCGGTGTCGTCGTCGCCATGGTCATGGTGACCTTCATCGCCCGCCGGAAGTGGCCCGCAGCCAAGGACAACACGTCGATGGCCGATGCCGGCATCGCTGCCGTGTCCACCGTCGTGGACCGTCCGACGTCGATGCGTGCGACCCCGGGCTACCAGGACAGTCAGATCCAGATGTCGTACCTGCTGCGCGAGGGTCAGATGTCCCTCGTCTCCCCCGACCAGGACCTGCATCCTGGCGACGAGGTGCTCGTCGTGGGCAATCCCGACGACGTCTCCCGGGCCGTGGCGCACCTGGGTCATGTCTCCACACGACGTCTCACCGACCACCGGCAGGAGATCGACTTTCGCCGATTCCTCGTCTCGAACCCGGCGCTGGTCGGCAGACGACTCGGTGACATCGACGTCCTGGGGCGCACGAACGGCAGGGTGACCCGGGTACGTCGCGGGGATCTCGACATGCTGGCCAGTGACGACACCATCCTCAAGGCCGGGGACCGCGTGCTGTGCGTCGTCCCGTCGTGGCGGATCAATGACGCCGCCGACCTCTTCGGTGACTCCGAGGCGAACGTCTCCCAGGTCGATGCCCTGTCGCTGGGACTCGGCGCCGCTCTCGGACTGGCTCTGGGGGCCTTGTTCGTCGCCCTGCCCGGTGGGCTCGTCTTCGAGCTCGGTGCCGCCGCCGGCCCGCTCGTCATGGGCATGATCCTGGGGGCCCTGCACCGCACGGGCCCTATCCGTTGGGAGCTTCCGCACGCCACCAACGCGGTGCTGCGTCAGCTGGGGCTCATGCTCTTCCTGGCCTGCGTCGGGCTTGCCTCCGGGCCGGCCTTCCTCTCCCAGGCGGCGACGTGGAACGGCCTGGCCGTCATCCTCACCTCGGCAGTCTCGCTGGCCATCGGCGGGGCCATCCTCATCGCCGCAGCATACCTGCTCAAGCTGTCCGCCCCACGGGCCACGGGTGCCTTCGCAGGGTTCGTCGGGCAGCCAGCGATCCTCGGGTACGCCAACAGCCTCGTCAATGACGAACGCATCGAGTCGGCCTACGGTGCCCTGTTCGCACTGGGCACCGTCGTGAAGATCATGGTGGTGCAGGTGATCGCGCTCATCTGAGACGGGGAAGCCTCTTGAACTGGGCCCCAACTCAACTGTGCCCACCAGACGGCCGGGGCAAGCGCTGGGAAGTACTCAGGCGTGGCGCCCCGGCAGGGCCAGTTGGGCGTGAATGACCTTGCGCCCCAGGTGCACTCGCCCGGTGGATTCCGCGGTGAAGACGCGGGGGTCGACCTGGTCCTCGTAGGCCATGGCCTGCATGCGACGCACCGTCGCCGAGAGCTGTTCCACCTGGTCGTCGAGCTGGGCGATGCGTCGTTGCAGCTCGAGGATGCGTTGGATGCCGTTGAGGTTGACCCCCTCCTCCTGGGAGAGGTGTTGGATCATCCGTAGGGCTGCGACATCGGCGGGTGAGTAGCGTCTGCCCCGTCCCCTGGCGCGGGAGGGAACCACCAGCCCGATCCGGTCGTAGGTGCGCAGGGTCTGCGGGTGCATACCAGCCAGTTCCGCCGCCACCGAGATGGGGAAGATCGCGGCATCCCGGTCGATGGTTGCCAGTCCGGTTGCGCCAATCTTGGGGCGCCGACGCATGATCAGTTCACCTCCCAGGAACGTGGATTGGGTTGACGAGCCTCGTCACGGAATCGCGTGAGGAGGTCGCGGGCCGAATCATTCAAGTTCTCGGGCACGACGACCTGGACTGTCGCCAGCAGGTCGCCCCTCGTACCGTTGGAGCGCGGCACGCCACGGCCCCGAATCCGGAAGGTACGTCCGTCGGGAGTGCCGGCGGGAATCTTGAGGCGCACCGTCCCACCGTCGACGCGGGGAACACTCACCTCGGCACCCAGAGCGGCCTCGGGGAAGGTCACCGGGACGTTGACCGTCACCGACGACCCGTCGCGTCCGAAGATGGGGTGGGCACGCACGTGCACCAGCACGTAGAGGTCGCCAGCAGGGCCACCGTTCTCACCGGGTGACCCCTTTCCTCGGATACGGATCTTCTTGCCGTCCTCCACGCCAGCCGGGATGCGCACCTGCATGGTGCGGGTGGAGCGAGCTCGCCCCGATCCGTGACAGATGGGACAGGGATCCTCGACGATCAGGCCGCGACCGTTGCACTGTGGGCATGGCTCGGTGCTGGCGAAGACGTCCCCCGTCGTGTTGGCCCTGATACCCGAGCCCTGACAGGAGGGGCAGGTCGTGGGCAGACTGCCGGCCCGGGCACCCGTGCCACGGCATGCCGAACACGCCTCCTGGGAAACCATCTGCAAGCTCACCGTGGTGCCGTCGATGGCATCGATGAAATCGATCGTCGTCTCGCCGGTGACGTCGGCCCCGCGACGGGACCGACGGGCCGTGGAGCGTGCCGATCCGGCACCGCCGAACAGATTGCTGAAGACGTCTCCCAACCCGTCGCCGTTGCTGGCGGTACGCAGGAAGTCCTCGACGTTGACCGAGCTGGTGCGCCCTCCCCCGCCGGGGAATCGGAATCCACCGCCCGCCCCGAAGAGACTGCGGGCCTGGTCGTACTCCTTGCGCTTGCGGGGGTCCGACAGGACGTCATTGGCCTCCGAGGCCTCCTTGAACCGGGCCTCGGCAGCCTTGTCACCCGGGTGGGAGTCTGGATGGTTGTCGCGGGCGATCTTACGGAATGCCTTCTTGATCTGCTCGGGCTTGGCGTCCTTGGAGACGCCCAACACCTTGTAGTAGTCCTTGTCGGCGAAGTCCTTGGTGCTCACCGTGCGCCTCCTCTCATGTCACGTATTCCTTCATCCAGTGTGCAACGACGGCATCGTCACGGTACTTTCCCGACGCCGCCCCTGAACGCACGACGGCCATCGCGTCACCGCGGCTCAGTCTGTCGGCTTGGTCTCGTCGTCATTCGGAGACTCGTCGGGAGCCGTGTCGGCGGAGGCGACGTCATCGGCATGCTCCGAGTCGTCCTGGGCGGCATGGGGATCAGGCTCGGAGACGGCCACACGGGCTGGGCGCAGCACTCGATCCTCGATGCGGTAGCCGGGTTGCATGACCTGCGAGACGCAGGTGACGCGGGCTCCCTCCAGAGGCATCTGCATGAGGGCCTCGTGCAGCATCGGGTCGAACTCGTCGCCAATCTCACCGAAACTCTCCATGCCGTGGGCACGGCTCACCTTCTCAAGCTCGTCGGCCACCAGCTTGAAACCGCCCTCGAGTTCGCCATGCTGCCGGGCCATAGCCACGGAGTCCAGCACGGGCATGAGATCGGCGAGCACCTTCTCGATCCCGGAGCGCTTGGACAGGTCACGGTCCCGATCGACGCGCCGCTTGTAGTTGACGTACTCGGCCTGCAGACGCTGCAGGTCCTCGGTGCGCTCGGTGAGCATCGTCTCGAGCTGCTGCTCCTTGCTGGGGGCCTCGTCCACGTCGACTCCCTCGACGATCTGCTCGAATGCGTCGTCGACGTCAGCACCGTGGGAGTCGTCCTGTTCGGTTCCGTCCGGCTGTGCGCCGGCGGCGGTCTCGTCGGCGGCCTCCTCGCGCTGAGCGTCCAGCTTCTCCTTGTCGCGGGGATCCTCGGGGTCCGGGGTGAGGTTGTCGTTCTGGCTCATGTCATCCTTTGCGTGGGTGGGGGGTGATGTGAGAGGGCCGCCCGTGTCCGTCTGGGGTCACGAGCGGCCCGTCGCTGGTCAGGTCAACAGACCTGCATCACGTCACTTGTCGGAGTCGTTCTCGTCGTCGACGATCTCGGCATCGACGACGGTGTCCCCATCGTCACCAGCATTGTCGGTGGGAGCCTGCTCGGAGGTCTGGGCCTCCTGCTGGGCAGCGGCATAGATGGCCTGTCCCATGGCCGAGGCCTTCTGGTTGAGGTCCTCCATGGCAGCCTTGATCTCGTCATCGTTGTCGGTGCCCTTGAGGGCCTCCTTCAACTTGTCGATGGACTCGGTCACCGGAGCCTTGGTGTCCTCGGGGATCTTGTCGCCATTCTCCTCGAGCAACTTCTCGGTACGGAAGGCCAGGGCGTCAGCCTCATTGCGCATCTCGACGGCCTCGCGACGCTTCTTGTCGGCATCGGCGTTGGCCTCGGCCTCCTTGACCATGCGGTCGATCTCGTCCTTGCCGAGAGCCGATCCACCAGTCACCGTCATGGACTGCTCCTTGCCGGTGGCCATGTCCTTGGCGTGGACGTGGACGATGCCGTTGGCGTCGATGTCGAAGGAGACCTCGATCTGCGGGATGCCGCGCGGGGCAGGCATGAGGCCCGTGAGCTCGAAGTTGCCCAGCGACTTGTTGTCGTGGACGAACTCGCGCTCACCCTGGTACACCTGAATCATCACCGAGGGCTGGTTGTCCTCGGCGGTGGTGAACACCTCGGAACGCTTGGTCGGGATGGTGGTGTTGCGCTCGATGATCTTCGTCATGACACCACCCTTGGTCTCGATGCCAAGGCTCAGCGGGGTGACGTCGAGCAGCAGCACGTCCTTGACCTCGCCCTTGAGCACACCGGCCTGCAGGGAGGCACCCAGGGCCACGACCTCGTCGGGGTTGACGCCCTTGTGCGGCTCCTTGCCGGCAAGCTCGGTGACCAGATCGGAGACGGCCGGCATACGGGTGGAACCACCCACGAGGATGACCTCGTCGATCTGGGAGACGTTGAGGCCGGCGTCCTTCATGACGGCGTTGAAGGGGGTGCGGCACCGCTCGAGCAGGTCGGAGGTCATGCGCTGGAACTCGGCACGGGTGAGCTTCTCGTCCAGGTGCAGCGGGCCGGCGGAACCAGCAGTGATGTAGGGCAGGTTGATCTGGGTCTCAGAGGTCTGCGAGAGCTCGATCTTGGCGCGCTCGGCAGCCTCCTGCAGACGCTGCTTGGCCATCTTGTCGGCACCCAGGTCGATGCCATTGGCGTCCTTGAAGCGCTTGACGAGCCAGTCGACGATGCGCTGGTCCCAGTCGTCACCACCGAGGTTGTTGTCACCATTGGTGGCCTTCACCTCGAAGACACCTTCGGAGATGTCGAGCAGGGAGACGTCGAAGGTACCGCCACCGAGGTCGAAGACCAGGACGGTCTGATCCTTCTCGGTCTTGTCGAGGCCGTAGGCCAGGGCTGCAGCCGTCGGCTCGTTGACGATACGGTCGACCGTCAACCCGGCAACCTCACCTGCCTCCTTGGTGGCCTGACGCTGGGCGTCGGAGAAGTAGGCCGGCACGGTGATGACGGCATTGGTGACCGGCTCGCCCAGGTAGGCCTCGGCGTCACGCTTGAGCTTCTGCAGCACGTAGGCGCTGATCTGCTGGGGACGGTAGTCCTTCTCGTCGATGGAGACCTTCCAGTCCGTGCCCATGTGGCGCTTGACGGAGCGGATGGTGCGGTCCACGTTGGTGACCGCCTGACGCTTGGCCACCTCACCGACGAGCACCTCACCGGCGTTGGTGAAGGCAACGACGGACGGCGTGGTGCGAGCGCCCTCCGCATTGGCGATCACCGTCGGCTCGCCACCTTCGAGCACAGCCACACACGAGTTGGTGGTTCCCAGGTCAATTCCGACTGCACGAGCCATCTTTGCCATTCCTCCCGGACGTCACGTCCTGTTCGTTGTTCATACCTCGAACCCAGCTCTCGGCATGGATTCGTCGAGCTTTCCGCCACCCAAGAACCCCTTGAGCGGCAACGACTCAAGGCTAGCCATTGAGTCGATCTCTATCAAGGCGACAAGGAGAGTTTTTCGTGATTCTTGAGCTGGGTGGGCTCAAGTGTCGTCAGGAGCCTCGCACCATCAGTACGACGAACGCCGGAGCCGAAGAGCTCCGGCGTCAGATCGGCACAGGACGTTGACCGCACGACGATCGCCGTGCGCAGCACGCTGTGATGACTCAGTGAAAGTATGGGATGAGCAGGTACAGACCGTACAGGACGATGAGCCCGGCAACACCGATGGCCGACCATCCCAGGACGATGAGCCCGGCAGCGCCATCCTTGCCGGCTTCGGTGCGTGCATGGGCACGGTCCAGCATGAGCGCACCGCCGGAAACGATGGAGACGATGAGTACGGTGGCTGCAATGGTGACGATGGCCACCAGTCCGAGGGATGCCCAGTCGATGTTCATGCTGCGGCCTTTCCAGTGGCGGCGGGGGCCTTGCGACGCACGCCCACCTGGGTGGAGTCATTGACGTTCCGGTGGTCAACCTTGTGGTGGTTGGCCTGTCGGACGATGAGGGTGGCCATGATGGCCAGCAGGACGAGGTCTACGATGACACCCCACGTACCCTGACCGGCGATCGCCGAGGTCAGGGCGCCGACGAGCGCAGCAGCCGGCAGGGTGACCAGCCAGGCGACGACCATTTTCCCGGCGGTGGCCCACCGAACCTCGGTGTGACGCCCCAGGCCGGAACCAAGAATTGATCCCGAGCAGACATGGGTGGTCGACAGTGCGAAGCCCAGGTGGGAGGACGCCAGGATGGCAGCGGTGGAAGCCGTCTCGGCGGCAAAACCTTGTGGGGACTCGATGTCGCACAGCCCCTTGCCCATGGTGCGCATGATGCGCCAACCGCCGGAGTAGGTGCCCAGACCGATGGCACAACCGGCTGCCAGGATGACCCACCACATCGGGCCGGTACCAGAACTCTGGTATCCCGCCGCGATGAGGACGAGGGTGATGATTCCCATCGTCTTCTGCCCGTCGGACGTGCCGTGGGCCAGAGCGACCATGGAGGCCGAGACCCGCTGACCATTGAGGAACATCCGCGAGGAGTGGTGTGCGGTGTGGTCGGTGAGACGGTAGGCCAGCCACGTGGCCAGCAGGGATGCGATACCTGCCACGAACGGGGCAACAAGTGCCGGAAGGATGATCTTGCTCATGATCTTGCCGGCGTGGATGCCACTCATTCCGGCCTCCACCAGCACCGCCCCGATGAGACCACCGAACAGCGCGTGGGACGAGCTGGACGGCAGCCCGAACAACCAGGTCCCGAGATTCCAGATGATGGCCCCGATGAGACCGGCGAAGACCATCGGTACGGTGACGAGTTGATCGTTGACGATGCCACCGGAGATCGTCTTGGCGACCTCCGTGGACAGGGACGCCCCGAGGACGTTGAGAACGGCCGCGATGACGACGGCCACCTTGGGCTTGAGTGCGCCGGTGGCCACCGAGGTGGCCATGGCGTTGGCTGAGTCGTGGAAGCCATTGGTGAAGTCGAACGCCAGTGCCGTGACGACGACGATGATGACGATGAGCAGTGTTGAACTCATGTATGTGTTCCTCAGAAGCGCGTTCACCCGGTCGGGAGGGACGTCGGTCGGTGTGATGCTTCCGGTTTCGACATGATCGGTGCAGTCCCGACTCGAAACGCGAAGGCCCCGCAAGACGATAGACCTCAGCGCGATGCGCTCCTAATCGATCTGACGGTCATGTCAAGGTGACATGAAAAGTTCATTTTCAGTTCACCTGTAGCCGCCATATCGTGGAGGGCGACACGTCCGACTTCTTGGTGGACGCCCCATCCCGAAGGATCATTTCACATGACTGCACGACCCTCTGCTGCCGCCTTGGCACGCATCATCGACCACACCCTGCTCAAGCCTGAGTCCACGGCTGACGACGTCGCAGCCCTGGCTCGTCGCGCCGTGCAGCTGGGCACCTGGTCCATCTGCGTCTCGCCCGCGATGCTGCCGATCGAGGATGTGAGCATGGGGCCGGTGAAGGTGTGCACGGTCGTCGGGTTCCCCTCGGGCAAGCACAGTGCCGACATCAAGGCTGCCGAGGCCGCCGAGGCCGTGCGCAACGGGGCCGATGAGGTGGACATGGTCATCAACCTCGGGTTGCTCATCGCCGGTGACGCCGACGCCGTGCAGGCCGAGATCGCCGCCGTGCGCAGAGCCGCCCCGAGCCCCACCGTGCTCAAGGTCATCATCGAGTCCGCCGCGCTCGACGACGATCAGATCGTGCTCGCCTGCCGGGCTGCCGAAGCCGCTGGGGCCGATTTCGTCAAGACCTCCACCGGGTTCCATCCGGCTGGCGGGGCGAGCGTCCATGCCGTCGAGCTCATGGCAACCACCGTCGGCGGGCGTCTGGGGGTCAAGGCCTCCGGCGGTATTCGCGACTACGAGACGGCCTGCACCATGATCGAGGCGGGAGCCACCCGCCTGGGCGTCTCGTCAACCGACGCAATCCTCGCCGGAGCACCGCGCGAGCAATGACATCCCGGCACCCGTCGGGCAGGTGAGCGTCCGGATCCTTCGCTGCACTGGTTCGGCTGCGAACCAGCCGTTGGTCACCTCAGGCAGGACTCTGCTGTCCTCGCGTCGAGGGTGGCGACCAGGCCTGGATCAGTCCCAGTACTCAATGTGCAGGATGACACCGTCGCCGATCTGAATGGTGTCCGCAGCGCTGATGCCCACCGTCCTGCCCGGGTCGACGTAGATCTCCTCGCCATCGGGGTGCTCCACCACAGTGCCATTGGTGGAGTCCATGTCGATGACGTCGAATCCCCATCGGCTCGGGGCGATCATGGCGTGGCTGCGACTGATGTCATGGGCGGGCGAGTGCACCTTCATGAGCGCAATGTCAGCATCATCGTTCTCAGTGCTGGGAGCGCGCCCCACCAGGACCGGGCCATCGAGATCGGCTTGCTCACCGGTGGATGAGATGAGGACGGGGCGTCCACGCGGGGCAGGCTCATCGTCCCACGACTCCTCGTTCGTATTGCCGAACAGCTCGGCAACGTCCTCGTCCGTCGGTACGGTGGATCCTTGCTCGTCGGAGGAGTCACCTGTCACTTCAGACTCCGGCGATGGCGAGGAGTCCATGGACCGTGCCGGCATCGGTGCATCGAGATCGCTCTCATCGGTAGAGGGAAGGGGCGTCAGATGGGTTCCGGTCGACGTCGATGCACCGAGCGAACGTCCAGCCGGGGGCTCGTCATCAAGGATCTGGTCGGCATGGTCAAAGAAGGCATCCGCACCACTCGACGGCTGGCGACCGGCAGCCCCGGTCTGATCGTCAACAATCCTGAGCACCTGGTTGGCGCCGGTGGCGTCGATCGTCACCGTCGAGGCCAGCGCGACGCCGAGCATGAGCGGCATTTCCAGACCCTCAGCACCCTCCTCGTCCATCTCCACGCGGATGACGCTCGGGTCGAGGACGGTTTCGTTCCAGGTGAGGAGCCCCTCACCGCTGTTGACGACGTCACCCTGGGAGTCGCGCACGACGACGTTCCCCCTGGCCAGGGACCACATGTTCCTGCCGCGCCAGAAGAACATCGCCATGCTCGGCATCTGGGAGAGCCCGATGGTGGTCAGGGTGGACACCAGATCCTCGACGTCGACGGCCTGGACCACATGGTCCCAGATCGACGCCACCAGTTCCGCGTGGCGTGGGGCAGCCGGCTGCATGATGACCAGGCTGCTGGCGCCGGCAAGTACCACCCAGGAACCGGGGGTGTAGCTGGCACGCCATGCACCAAAAGACTGGGTCATGAATCCTCCAAAGTGACGAAACTAGCGACAACCTGTGGCCGTCCGATCAACCCCACCCTATTGCAGAGCAGGCCGATGATCCGAGCATGGTGAGCAGCTGGGCAGAAAACTCACCCACTGCAACGACCTGCCGGTGCACGGGGTCAGGCAGTCCTCCGAGCCGCCAGGAAATACGCCGACCCGGCTTCGCTGAAGAATCCGTACGCGTCGTCGAGTCGTGTGAACTCCGCCACAGTTCTGACACAGAACGTCATTCGCGACGCGCAGTTCTGGGCTCACCAGGCCTTTCACCCCGCGGCGCACCACATCATCATGACTCGATCATCACGGCTCGGGGAAAAGGCACGGCCGCTTTTTCACGCTGCCTACCCCTCTCATCACACATCACCATGGCTCGGGGGGAGGCGCACCGTCACCGATACACCTCCCCCGATCTCAGCACTGCGCCATTCTCAGCCGTGACGTGTTGCCGAGCGGCTAAACACCTTTCGAACGAACTCGTCGAGCACATTCGCAGGCACCGCAGCCGGCCCTGCCGCTGATGGGCAGATCTCTGTCAACCGATGGGCAGATCACTCACTTGGCACCATCACGCTGTTCGATGACGGCCTGGGCGGCAGCAAAGCGGGCGATCGGCACGCGGAACGGTGAGCAGGAGACGTAGTCCAGCCCAACCTGGTTGAAGAAGTGCACCGAGTCGGGGTCGCCACCGTGTTCACCGCACACGCCGAGCCCCAGACTCGACTTGGTGGCTCGCCCCTTCTCGACGGCCCCGGAGACCAGCTGGCCCACACCGTCCACGTCGATCGAGGCGAACGGGTTCTGCTTGAGCACCTTGGTGCGCAGGTACTCGGTGAGGAAACCGTTCTCGGCATCGTCGCGGCTGATGCCCAAGGTGGTCTGGGTGAGGTCGTTGGTGCCGAAGCTGAAGAAGTCGGCCACCTCGGCGATCCGGTCGGCGATGAGGGCGGCACGCGGCAGCTCGATCATGGTGCCGATCTCGACGTCGATCCGACGTCCGGCGCGGTCGAACTCCTCGGCCAGGCAGTCCTCGACGATCTTGCGCTGGGTGGCAAGCTCCACCGGGGTGAAGACCAGCGGAATCATGATGTGCAGGTCAACCGTCTCGCCCTCACGCTCCAGGACGGCCAGGGCAGCGCGGATGATGGCACGGGCCTGCATGTCGGGAATCTCCGGGTAGAGCATGGCCAGGCGCACACCACGGGTACCGAGCATCGGGTTCTGCTCGTGCAGCTTCTTCACCTGGGCCAGCAGGCGACGTTCCTTGTCGGTGTGCACCGGATCGGTCGAGGTGAGTTCCATCTCCTGCACCTTGAGGGACTGCTCGACGAGGCTCGGCAGGAACTCGTGCAGCGGTGGGTCGAGCAACCGCACGGTGACCGGCAGTCCCTTCATCGCCGTGAAGACGCCCTCGAAGTCCTCCTGCTGCATCGGCAGGATCTTGTCAACGGCCGCCTTGCGCTCCTCGGGAGTCTCGGCGGTGATCATCTCGTGCATGGCAGGCAGTCGGTCGGCACCGAAGAACATGTGCTCGGTGCGGCACAGACCGATTCCCTCGGCGCCAAGTTCACGTGCCTTGGCGGCGTCGGTGGCGTTGTCGGCATTGGCCCACACACCCAGACGCCGGGTCTCGTCAGCCCAGGAGAGCACCTCCTGGAAGTCCGCGTTGATCTGCGGGGGGATGAGCGGCAGGGCAGCAGCGAACACCTCACCGGTGGAACCGTCCAGGGTGATGGGATCGCCCTCCTTGATGACGGTGTTGCCAACCGTGAGGGTCCTGGCCTCGTAGTCGATCTTGATGCCGCGCGCCCCGGCGACGCACGGTTTGCCCATGCCACGGGCGACGACGGCTGCGTGCGAGGTCATGCCGCCGTGGGCAGTGAGTACGCCCTGGGACTGCAGCACGCCGTGGATGTCGTCGGGGGTCGTCTCGAAACGAATGAGAACAACGCGGTCACCGGCAGCGCCCCGATCGGCAGCGATGTCGGCGTCGAAGACGGCCTCACCGACGGCAGCACCCGGGGAGGCCGGCAGACCTTCGGCGACGGGCTGTTCGCTGTGGTTGGGGTCGATGGCCTCGTGCAGCAGCTGGTCGAGCTGGCCGGGCTCGATGCGCATGAGGGCCTCCTCCTTGGAGATGACCCCTTCGTCGACGAGATCACGGGCCACCTTGAGGGCGGCAGCGGCGGTGCGCTTGCCATTGCGGGTCTGCAGCAGGTAGAGCTTGCCGTTCTCGACGGTGAACTCCATGTCCTGCATGTCGCGGTAGTGCGCCTCCATCTTCTTCATGGTGGCGGTGAGCTGTTCGTAGGCCTCGGGAAGGATCTCCTGCATCTGCGCCAGCGGCTTGGGGGTGCGGATGCCGGCGACGACGTCCTCACCCTGGGCGTTCTGCAGGAACTCACCGTAGAGCTCGTTGGCTCCAGTGGCGGGGTTGCGGGTGAAGCACACGCCGGTGGCGGAGTCGTCACCACGGTTGCCGAAGACCATCTGCATGACGTTGACGGCGGTGCCGAGGTCGTCGGAGATCTTGTTGGCCTTGCGGTAGACGAAGGCGCGCGGGTTGAGCCAGGAACGGAAGACGGCGTCGACGGCGCGCATGAGCTGCTCACGCGGATCGGTGGTCCAATTGCCGCCGAGTTGTTCGTTGGAGAGCTTCTTGAAGGTGCCGACCAGTCCTTTGAGGTCGTCGGCGGACAGGTCGGTGTCGGACTCCACACTCTTGCTCTCCTTGAGAGCTGTGAGGGCGTCCTCGTAGACGTGGGCGTCGATTCCCTCGACGACCTCGCCGTACATCTGGATGAATCGGCGGTAGCAGTCCCAGGCGAACCGTTCGTTGCCCGACTCACGGGCAATCGCAGGGACCGTCTCGTCGGAGATGCCGAGATTGAGGATGGTGTCCATCATGCCCGGCATGGAGATGATGGCGCCGGAACGCACCGAGACCAGCAGCGGTTTGTCGGGGTCACCTAGTTTGCGACCGGTACGTTCCTCCAGACGCTGCAGGCCGGCCCAGGCCTGCTCGTCAAGACCTTCGGGCCACTCACCCTTGCGATTCATGGTCTCCACGCAAGCCTGGGTGGTGATGGTGAAACCGTCTGGTACGGGAACCCCCACCCGCATCATCTCGGCAACGCCAGCTCCCTTGCCACCCAGCAGGGGCTTCATCTCGGCACTGCCCTCGGACAGGTCGTACACGTAACGGTCAGTCATGACGGATCTCCTTCGACCTTTGCCAGTCTGTTCATCGATTGACGGCGCTCGGTCCCGTGCGTTTGCACATCGACACCGCGGGTGCGACCCACCATTGGGCCGCTGTGAGTCATTGTGGCACGGGTACGCCGTATTTTCACGGGTTCCATATTCACGGGTCCTGTGTGCCGGAACACGGGAGACGGTCCTGCCACATGGAGCAGCCAGCATGCTGTGGGAGCACCGCGACAGATGACCTTGCCCGTCATCTGGTTCATGGAACGCGGTCAGGATCAGACTGGCTTCACCCACACAAGGAGCAGGTTCATTGATTGTTCACTCTTGCCAAGAGTTGTCATCGCGGTAGTGGGACATGGACAGCTGGGCGGGCGTCTTCTTGACAGAGAGCCCTACGCCCACAGCGGAAGGGCGGTAGGGAAAGAGTACCAGCTACTTGGCCTTTCTGGATCACCAACACAGTATGGTGTCATCATCTTCCAGCCGAAAGATGACCTGCATGAACAACCTTATGACGTAGTAGGTCCATAAATGGGATACCCCAAGTGCAGGTTCGTCAATGCCACCTCACTTCCAGCGCACCACCACATTGTGCCACCTACCCCAAGACGGCTCACCACCGGGGGCATCCTTGTTGCTTCCATCGCTCAGTATCCTCTCCCAATGCCATCCGACGGGCCTACCCGGTGCACCTGTGACACAGGAGCCCGAACGGCACACGAGGGCTGAAACAGCGTCGGTAGGCTCAGGACCTTCAGTACAAGATGAGAGAATGACAGGTATTTTACCTAGTCAGATTGGCATTTCACTAAGCTGAGAATTACCAGATCATGTGCTGATCCATATTTCTTCATGGGCAATACCATATCGGATTGACACCACATGAGAACCGATGCAGGATTATCCGCGAGTTCCCGAGATGGAACTTGTGCGAAGATCTGACCCATACTTGACGGTCTCTCTTCGCATCCTGGTTACACGAGGAGATAAAACCCACATGGCCACTACAACCCGGCGCTTCGCCAGCGCCCTGACTGCCCTAGCCGTCATGGGGAGCGGAGCCCAGTTCTTCGACCCAGTCGCCAATGCCGTGTCGTCCACCGAGCAGGACAGCAACATCAACTGCGCAGACGCCCGCAAGGCCGTGGACAAGGCCGATGCTGCGCTCAAGATTGCCCAGCGGGCTCTGGCATCGGCACAGGCCAACCGCCAGAACGACCGCGGTGCGGTCGACGCCGCCAAGAAGAATGTCGCCGAGAAGCAGGCTGCTCTCAACGAGGCGAAAGCCACCCTTGCCGCAGCCGAGAAGCGCGCTGCCGAGCTGGAGTCGTCGATCGCCGATCACGAGAAGACCATCACGCATCTGCAGGAGAGTCTGCAGAGCACCAAGAGCAAGGTTGAGTCCGAGCAGACCACCATCACAAAGGCCAACGAGACCATCGATCGTCTCACAGTCAATGTGCAGAAGATCGACGAGGAGATCACCTCGTCCACCACCAAACGTGCCGAGCTCCAGAAGGAGTTGGACACCACCATCACCGACGGTGAGCAGCTGCAGAAGAAGATCGACAACCTCAACACCGAGATCACCAAGCAGCAGAAGCAGCGCGACGAGTACGTCACCGCCATCCAGAGTGCCCAGCACGAGATCACGGACGCCAAGGCCACCATCGAGAAGCTGCGCGTCCAACGCGACAAGATCTCCGAGAAGATCACCACCACCCAGACCTCCCTGGACGAGCTGCACAGCAAGGTTGTCGAGCAGACCGGAGACGTTGACGGCATCGCCAAGTCGATCACCCGCACCGAGAGGGAGATCAAGGCGCTCACAGCTGTCAAGGTGACCAACGAAGCCATCATTGCCAAGAGCGCCAAGGACATCGTCGAGTCGCAGCACAAGATCTCGGTGAGCAAGAAGGAGATCGTCGCCCTCGACCTCAAGATCGACCAGCTGGAACACAGCTTGGCACCCCAGAAGGCCAAGCTCCGCAAACTCAGGGCACTTGCCGCTGGCGCCGGAGTAGTCACCGTTGCTGGCGGCGCAGTGGCCATTGCTGGAGCAGATGAAGCTGCAGCCGGTGCTGCTTGTTGCAACCCATGCTGCGTACCTGTGGATTCCGGACTCGTCGCAGACGGCGACGCCAAGATCGCAGCCGGCGGCGTCACAGCTGCAGCCGGCGGCGCCGGAGTCGCCATCAGCACCGCCAAAATTGCGCATCTGAAGCGTTCGATTTCGGGAACCGAACGCGAGCTCAGGGCCCTCAAAGCCGCGAGGATTGCCAAGAAGGCCATCATCGCCAAGAACGTCAAGAACATCGCTGACGCCAACAAGGTCATTGCCGTGAAGACGGCCGAGACCACCGTGATCACCAAGAAGATCGAGGAGCTCAAGAACTCCCTGCCGGGCAAGCAGACCGAGCTCGACGAGGCCACGAAGAAGCTTGATGAGCTCAAGAAGAGCGAGGCCGAAATCTCGTCCCGCCTGGACGAGCTGACCCAGCAGCGCGACAAGATCGATGCCAGCATCGCGGAGCAGAACGACCGGATCAACGCCGCCGAGAAAAAGATCGAAGAGCTCAAGACCCAGATCACCACGATCGATGGGAAAATCGCCGAACTGACCAAGGACCGTGACGCCGCCCAGGACGAGCTGACCAGGAATCAGCAGCGCGTCAGCGAGCTCAAGAAGGCCATCAGCGATCTCGATGAGCAGATCACGGCCAAGAAGACGGAGCGTCAGCACATTCTCGACAGCATCGCCGAGCAGCGCACCACGATCGCCGAGGCCACCAAGCGCATTGCGGAGCTCAAGAAGGAGATCACCAAGATCTCCACACAGATCGAGGACGAAGAGCGTCAGCTCAACGACGCCAAGGCCGAGCTCGTCTCCGTCACCACGCAGATCGACAAGGCAAAGGCAAAGGTCGCTGAGGCCGAGAAGCAGCTCAAGAAGGCCCAGGACGCCCTCAAGGCTGCCGAGGACAAACTTGCCGCCGATGAGGAGGCTGTCGCCGAGGCAGAGCGAATCGTCAAGGAGAAGCTGGACTCCCTCGCCAACGCCAAGGCAGCCGGGCTGTGCGACATAGACGATGAGGGCAACTCTGTTTCCCTGACCGTCAGCAATGCTCGCCAAGGCACACTCGCCCATGGCAAGCGCATTGCGCTGCCTGGTACCGGCGTCTGAGCGCTGATCTGACGTCCTCCATCACCACGGTCTCGGCCATCTGCGGATGGTCGAGGCCATTTTTCACGCCCGGAAGGTTGACCCTCCCGAGCCCACGGACGCCTCATGTCCGAAACAGCCCACAACGCCCAATGACCCATAGGCCCGCAGATGGACGAGCAGCTCCGGCCTCCCGATGAAACTCTCAACCTGTACTTGACGCCGTATTGTCCACCACTCGTTGCAGATCTTCACACGACACGCCGACGATTTGCCTCATCAGACGTAGATCTGCCACAGGTTTCCCACCTGAACCACGGCTTGCGGTCCTGCATGAATGGCAGGTGAACTTTTCATCCCTGCCGTCACGCGCCGATGAGCCCCGCTCGGAAGGTCTCCGATGTGGGAACCACAGCAATGAGGCGAGCCATGAGAACGATCATGCGAGTGATCCTCTTATCACGTGCACACCGGCATATACGTCAGCTAGGACGACCTTCAGGACAGCATCAGATCGAATGCATCAAATGAACCACACAATGCGTGACAACCTCTTTCAGCAGACTCCAAAGAACCAAAACAGGTAGTCACACCGCTGAATCCAAAATATATGGATTCTATGTATTCTTGCAGAGTCATTCTCTTCTTCGTACGATTTCAAACAGAAAAAATCCATCTGATCCAGGAGTTCATTCCTACAGAGAAAGACTCAAAAACGAGCAAGATCTATGGTTCAGCATACGCTCCACATACAAGGATCTTCATCATTTGTTCACTCGCACAGCCACAGACATCCAGCCACGTGAGACAATCTCACAATGCGAGTTGAATCCTCGTCAAGGCTACAAGACCCCTAGCCAAAATGGATTTTGAAAGTCTTGTGCGGACTCTACGCACGTTCACCACGGCTGCTTTGTTTTCCAGTTGACAGGCCGCGGGGGCAAGTTCACAATCAATTGCAGCCCCTAGGTGGGACTCGAGCGAGAATCGACACAAAAGCGATGGCGATTCTTCGCAAGCCAGCCAGCACAAGGAGACAAGGTCCATGACCAATGTGAACCGGCGCTTCGCCAGCGCTTTGACCGCCCTCGCTGTCATGGGGAGCGGTGCCCAGATTCTCGCCGCCCCAGCCCAGGCAGGGGACAACATCGACCAGAAGAACGACGCCAAGATCAGCTGCGCCGAGGCCCAGGCAGCTGTCGACAAGGCCCAGGCCGATCTCAAGGCCGCCCAGGACAACCTGGCCAAGCTCCAGGAGAACCACAAGGCTGACAAGGACAAGGTCGAGGCCGCCAAGAAGGTCGTCGACGAGAAGCAGTCTGCCCTCTCCGACGCCAAGAATGCTCTTGACGATGCCACCACTGACGAGCACGTCGCCGAGCTCAAGGCCGACCTCGCTGACATCAACGACAAGATCGATGCTCTCACCAAGCACCATGACGAGCACGTCGCCGAACTCAAGGAAGCCCAGGACGTCGTTGCCGATGCCAACGAGGCCATTGAGCGCCTCAACGTCGGACGTCAGAAGGCCGAGGGCCAGCTCGACTCCGACCTCAAGGTTCGCGAGGGCGAGGCGAAGGAACTCAAGGACACCAAGGCCGACGCCGAGAAGCAGCAGAAGGCCATTGACTTCTACTCTGCCCAGCTCGACCAGTGGGAGAACCAGCGCAAGCGTCTCGACGCCCAGCAGGCGAACGCCGAGCAGGAGGCCAAAGACGCCGAGGCCAACATCAAGGGCCTGAAGGATGATCTCAAGGATCTCAACGAGCAGCTTGACGCCGCCAAGGCCAAGGACGCTCCGCAGGATCAGATCGACGCCCAGTCCAAGAAGGTCGAGGACCTCAAGCAGGCCATCGCCGACACCAAGAGCGAGATTGCCGATCTGGAGAGCCAGAAGGATCAGGCCCGTGCCGATCTCGCCAAGAACGAGAAGATCGTTGACGACTCCGCCGCCGCTGCGGACAACGAGAAGAAGATCGCCGAGATCGACGAGCAGATCAACAAGCTCAAGAACAAGCAGAGCGGTCACGAGAACGAGATCGAGGAGCTCAAGTTCCAGATCGCTCGTGCCGAGGAGAAGGTCCACAACGCCAGCCAGGGCATTCCCAGCCTGGAGCGCCAGGTTGATCGGCTGCAGAAGGAGTACGACGCAGCCAAGCTTTCTGTCAGCAAGGATCTCATCAAGAAGAAGCTTGACAAGACCCAGGATCTCCTGAAGCGCGAGAAGGCCAACACTGAGCACGCCCAGGGCCAGCTCGACGACCTCAAGAAGCAGCTTGCTGCCCTTGAGGGTTCCGACGAGGACACCGCCAGCAAGATCAAGGAGCTGGAGGCCGAGAAGGCTGAGCTCATCAAGAGCGGCAAGTCCTCTGACGAGGATGTCGCCCAGGCGAAGAAGGCCATCGCTGCCGACAAGGCCACGATCGGTGATCTCAACAACAAGATCAACGGTCTCAACGGCAAGCTCATGAACCAGCAGTCCGAGTTGGCTCAGGCCAAGAAGAAGCTCTGCGCGCTCAAGAAGGGCGGCGACCCGGCCGAGATCGACCGTCTCAATCAGCGTATCGACGAGACCAACGCCAACATCGCCAAGGAGCAGGACAAGCTCGACGCCGCCAAGCAGGCCGTCGAGGACTGGGGCAAGGCCAGCAAGCAGGCTGACGACCAAGCCTACGACGCCAAGGCCGAGCTCGTTCAGGCCCAGGCCCAGCTGAGCACCGACAACAAGCGGATCGCTGAGCTCAAGGACGCCCTGGCTGACCTCGATGCCCAGATCGCCGCCGACAAGGACGCACGCGACAAGATCCTCGACGACATCGCCGCCCAGGAGTCTCGCGCCGCTGAGGCCAACGAGCGGGTTGCCAAGCTGCAGGTCCACATCGCTGACATCGCAGCTGACATCAAGGCCCAGGAACAGCTGCGCGACGAGGTCCAGAGGCAGCTTGAGGCCGCTGATGAGCCCAGCTCAAAGGTCGCGAAGGCCGAGACTGAGCTCCATGACGCTTCCGCTGCCCTCAAGGCTGCAGAGAACAAGGTAACCACTGACGAGGAGGCAATCCTCGAGGCGGAGGCCATCGTCAAGGGCCGTGAGGCTGCCCTCAACGCAGCCCAGGGCAAGGCCGACAACTGCACCGCCGACGAGCAGAAGCCCTCCGAGGACAAGAAGGATGACCTGGCCAAGAAGGTCGTCATCAGCACCGACAAGGGTAGCGCCGTGACCGCGACGACTGTCAGCAACGACACCCCCACCCACGTCGCTGCCCCGGCCCTGCCGAGCACTGGTGTCTGATCCCGGCGGACAACTGAACACATCTGACAACTGAAAAATGTGTGGGCCTGGCCATCTGATGGCCGGGCCCACCATCGTTTCTGCAGCTCTCTCCCACTCACTGCAGATGAGTCATCGGGGTCGACACAGTTCGTCCGGGTGTGCCCCCGCTGTCCACCTGTGCTGGGCATGATCTGACGTGGTTTCTCGGAGGGCAGTCACTGCACATCTCTGCATCTGGATCAGTATTCAGATGTCGGCGCTGCCTCAATACTGATGAGACATCTCTCCCCCAGGCTGAGCTTCACAACTCCGTGATCTGATGATCACTCACTGGGGGCTGACCCGACGCAGATACCGCACTTACGCTTTTAATTTCAACAGGGTGCCACACAGCAGCTTCATCTCCCTCCTCAGAGGCATGGGAGAGTCGCCAAGGAGCTAGGGGCTCCGAGCTTTCATCACTTTCACGAGTTGCGGAGAGCGGCTCGCCCCATCTGGATGTGACATACCTGTCCCAAGTCTAGGTTCCATTCACGAACAGCCCAACGCCTACCTCTGCCTAGCATCGCCGTTCGCAGGGGTGATACCATTATTTAGGCGCGTCACCTAGCCGAGCGCTGCGGCGTCAGATCACGATCCTCCAGTCTTATGTGTCCCACTCCTATACTGATAGATGAACCTAAACCGAAGAAAAACTCTCTATTTTAATTTTACAAAGATTTCATGTCAAATATTTTAAGGAGTAAAATGAAGAATTGGGGAAAAACGGTAGAAATACCTGTAGATATTTTGAATTTTCTCATACTTGCAGAGGCCACGCGATCTGCGCATGACGAACTTTGCGATCCAGAGACAGGAACATATCATATCTCGAAAGTCGATGACACTTTAGGAGTATTTCTCTCTTGGTTATGGGACTCTGATAAAAAAATCAGTTGCGCAACATTGGCATCAAATTTTCTTTATCAAATACAGATTGGAACTGTTTCTGGGTGCCATCAGAGGGAAGGACTGAGTTTAGAAGACTTTCTTACCATTCTTCCCCTTTCCCTTAGCCCCAGATTATCTGATAGCGAAACAAACGAGTTGATTTCTTTCTTGAGAGAGACAATTCCAGGTCTCCTAGGGGAATCAGAAGGAAGGCTGAATTTTCGATAATTCTCTTGCCAGAAGACAACGGTACTCGTATGCTACATGACAAGCTAGGAACCTTTAGCATTCAAGTAGTATACGTAAGTCATAGTGCACCCAAAGTATTCCTATCATTGGTACACGCTAATATATTCTTAGAAATATAGATCAACAGAACAAATAATCGCAAGCATCGCCGACGTATCCCTGATACCGCTAATCAAAAGGTGAGTTCCTAGTCTCTAGATAGTGGGCGTAATCATTACTGGGCGCGCAAGAACAGTCCGTGATCCGTCTTCATGGTATTTGACATCCACCACGATTGCCAAAATTCTCTGTTGGCGGAGGGTCTCTGTCACCCACCCCCATCCGTTACTACCATGACCTTTCCTAGCCGACTCAGTTATGAGCGCGGCCCTTTCAGCCTTAGCCCCCTCAGGAGGACAACGATCGTACCCCGCTCCGCATGTCTCAGCAGAATAGTCATCCCAATTGATCCCTAACCTTAACTCCTCATTCAAGAGGCTAGCCATAAATCCTGGATCTGAAGGATAATTATATCTACAGTATTTTGCTTCATCCCTGTTAGGAACATCATTTTTAGTCAGATTATCTATCGACCCAACGAGAACTAGATCAGTTTTAGAAAATTTTCTATTTCCATTTTCGGTGGCAAACCCCCAGAATGCTTCGACATTCTTTATGTTTCTCCCTGCAGGGTCTTTAGTTCCCGGAACACGGCTGAATAGCATGGTGCCGACCTGTAAGTCAATTACAGTATACAATAGCTGATCTTTTTCGATTTCTTTGCGAAGCGATTTTGCTATATTTCTTTTTCTTTTTTGTTCCTTTATGAAATCATTAATTTGTTCTTCGAACGTGGTGTCTTCAGATATATCTGAAGAGTTAGTAATCGATGCGCCGAGTATCGAAGATGACAGTGAGAATTTTTTGGATACTTTATGTGTGACATTGCGTCGATCCGGCACGCCGATTTCATCCGCTGCCCGCTTTGACTTATAATATGACATAGCTGGATCATACATGTTGACAGCTACCAGCGGCCTCTCCCCCTAGATTTTCACATCTCCGATGGTCTTCTGTGGTATAAACGCTCGTCCTACACGCCATGATGAAACCTCGTTCACGGAATCGTCCGGTACGATCCCGCCGGCTTGCGCAGCCGAGTGCCAGCCGTCTTCGCCCGCTGATCGACAATGTCGATGACCTTGGTGGCAGACTCCTCGAGGGCCAGACCCGTCGTGTCGATGATCGGGCAACCCAGTCGACGCTGGATCTTGCCCACCTCGTCCAGCTCGTCGTAGATGGCGGCGAGATCTGCATATCCGTCCTCGTTGCCGTACCCACCGAGCCCGCGAACACGTCGACCTCGAATCTCCAACAACTTCTGGGCGTCGATCGTCAGGCCAACGATGCGCCACCGATCCACGGCGGCCAGCTCGGCGGGCGGAGCGATACCGGGCACCAACGGTACGTTGACGGTCTTGTAGCCGAGATAGCCCAAGTAGATCGACAGCGGCGTCTTGCCCGAGCGGCTCACCCCCACCAGGCAGATGTCGGCTTCGGTGAGACGGTCGGGAATGGCGCCGTCGTCGTTGCGCACTGCGAACTCCATCGCCGAGATACGGGTGAAGTAGTCGGCCTCCACCCCTACCGGACGACGCGGAACGGCATCGGCGTCCAGGCCGGAGGCTTCCTCCATCGCCGCGAGCATCGGACCCATGAGGTTCACCTCACGTATCCCCATTTCCTCGCAGGCGTCGGCGACCATCCGGCGCATGTCCGGCAGCACCAGGGTGTGGACCACGCACACCCACTGACCTGCCTCGTGGGCCGCCATGACGGCCTCCAGAGCGGCCATCATCTCCGCAACGGTGCCGATCATCGGGTGACGCACTATGTGCCAGTGGACTCCTTCGAACTGGCTGCGGGCTGCCCGTGCCAGACGGACGGCGGTCTCACCCGTCGAATCGGCGATGACGTGAATTTCCAAGGGCGACTCTGCCATGACGGCATTGTACCGAGCGAGAGATCTGCAGCGGGGCTCAAGGCAAACCCCGGTCAAGGACACCAAAGACACTGAAGACACAATCGTGTGCACAAAAATGTCACCCGGCACGGATCCATCGCACTCACGTGACGTCACCATCGGTCTCATGACAAAAATGTCATCTCCCGAAGAGTCCCGGCACTCGTGTGACCCAAAGGAAGATGCCCTGACAAAAATGTCAGTACCTCGAGCATCCTGACGTTCCCATGACCCTCATGGGCTCGACGTGACAAAAATGTCACGCGAGACAGCCAGGGGGGAGGGGCCGCCCGGAATAGGGGAGGTTCGCCCGGAATCAGGAGTGCTTGTGAGGGGTGGAGGGGAGAAGGCTCACACGAGGTCAGTGAAGATTCGCCCCGAGATTGGGACAGTTCGCACGGGCCAGGAGGGGTCCGCACGAAATCGAGAAGGTTGGCACGGGGTAGGGAAGGTTCCGGCACAGGACGGAGAATGCCTCGACAGAACGGAAGCATCACAACAAAGAGGCCCTGGCCCATTCCCCTACCGTCGTCTGTGACTGAGGATCAAGTCGGGACGAGATATTCCTGCCAGAAGGCTGCAGAAACAGGGGGAGAGTATTCCTGCCAGAACTTTCACCAGTCTGCATTGCCGGCACGAGAAGCCCAGCATCGCGAGCGCGGGGCGACATCTGCACCTCGTTCTGGGAGACTGCCATCATGGATGCTGCCGAGCTCGACCCCGTTGACGCTCTCATCGTCGCTGAATCACCACAGATTGATCCGCAGGATTCGGCACATGTCACGCTCGACGCCGACTCGACGCGAACGCAAGCGCCCCGGGGCAACGCCGTCTGGGTGCTGAACCGACCGCGGCTGGTTCCACTCGCCGGGCACCGGGTCAAGGCGTGGGCCGACGACTGCCGCGATTTCGCTGGGATCCCCAGCACCATCCGGCTCAACCCTCTGACAGCGTCGCCCCAGGACCTTGACTCCCTGACCACCACATCGGCACCTGCTGCATCCCCACCAGCCGAATCCCTGACCGACACACCACTGTCCGAAGGGTCCGAGGAACACCGTCCCGGTCCTCCGCCCGGGCAGCACCGAGTCGCCGGCCATCCAGCCGCCAATCACCAGTTGGTCTGGCTCGATCTTCCCCAGTCGCTCGACGCCCTGGACGAGCTGCTCGGCTGTTTGTGGCACGTGCTGGGCCCCGACGCCCACATCATCGCCGGCGGACGGATCAAACACATGACCCGGTCGATGAACGACGTTGCCGCGCGTTGGTTCGATGAGGTCCATGCGAGCCTCGGAGTGCGCAAGGCCCGCGTGCTGCACATCTCACGGCCGCGGGAACGTCCGGCGATCACCGGCACGTGGCCACGCAGCAACACCGTGGATGGGTTGACGATTCACGCTCACGGTGGCGTGTTCCACACCACTGGTCTGGACGCCGGAACCGCGTTGCTGCTCTCCCACCTGGACGACATTGCTGCAGACGTGCGCACCGACGTCGTCGACCTGGGATGTGGCAACGGCATCATCGCTGCCCAGCTGGCACGCCGACTGCCCACGGCACGGGCGCACGCCACCGATGTGTCGTGGCAGGCCGTCGACTCCACCCGGCGCACCGCCACGGCGAATGGTCTGGACGTCATCACCCACTGGTGTGACGGACTGGCCGACCTGCCCGATGCCAGCATGGACGCCGTCGTCACCAATCCGCCCTTTCATCGGGGCGCTGCCCAGGATCACGCTTCCACCTTTGCGATGCTCACCGACGCCGCACGGGTACTGCGCCCGGGCGGGGCGCTGTGGTGCGTGTACAACAACCATCTGCCGTGGGCCGCACATCTGCGACGCTTCGTCGGTCCGACGCGCCAGGTCACGCGCAATCGTCACTACACGGTCACGCGGACCGTGCGGGAGTGAGCACGTCCACGTCGTGTCGTCGCGGACTCACTCCCACGGTCAGTGCTCCGACTGTCGCGAACACACTACGATGCCCACGAGATCAATCCCTGCGTTGACAGGGTTTCCGATGACCATTGCTTTCAACGGTGGTACGGAGGCGATCAATCCCTGCGTTGACAGAATTTCCCCAACATTTCCCCAGCGCTGTCCGTACGGCGCGACGCCGATCGAGTGCGGGGAGATCCGGATGAGGAGTCATCACGTGAGGAAATTCAGATGGGAGCGGGTTCAAGCTGGATGGAGGCTGAATGGGGTACCGATGTCGTCCAGCCGCGTCTACCGTTGGTGTCATGAGTTCTCGCGTCATCCTCGTCAGCGACGACCGCTCCAGTCTGCGCTCCCCCGGCACCGCACTGTGGCCGCAGGCCGCCCACATGCGCGGCACCCACACCGACGGCTGGACGGCACAGATCTTCGACTACACCACCACCGTCGAGGCAGACATGCATGAGGTGCGCGAGTTGGCTTCGGCCAGTGGCGCGGACGTCATCCATCCACACGGGGCGCTCGCCACCCAACCACCCGGACTGTTGGTGAGCGACGTCGACTCCACCCTCACCCGCACCGAGGCGATCGACCTGTTGGCGCAATGTGCTGGGCGGGCGGATGAGGTGGCCGACGTCACCGCTCGGGCGATGGCCGGTGAGATGGACTTCACCGAGTCGTTGCGGGCCCGGGTCGGATGCCTGGCAGGGTTGCCGGTCGGCGCCGTGGAGGAGGCTCGCCGCGCCATCGTCGTCACCCCCGGCGCCAAGGAGCTGATTGCGGCTGCCCACGAGGCCGGCGCCACCGTGGGTCTGGTGTCGGGCGGATTCACGTCGATGGTGGAACCGCTGGCCGCCGAGCTCGGAGCAGATCATGCCGTGGCCAACGAGTTGGAGGTGGCCGATGGGCACCTCACGGGACGTCTCACTGGGGAGATCGTCGACCGGGCCGCCAAGGCGTCCTGGCTGCGCAGGTGGGCCGCGCAGGCCACCGTCGAGGCTGAGCGAGTGATCGCCATCGGTGATGGTGCCAACGACCTCGACATGTTCGACGCGGCCGGACTGGCCATTGCATTCTGCGCCAAGCCGGTGGCCGTGGCGGCTGCCCGCAACACCGTGAGTTTTGAGCGTCTTGACGCGGTGTCGGCAGTGTGGTGCCGGTGATCCCCATTTCGCCCCATCGGCGCCGACACGCTGCCATCGGCCGAGGGGTCGTGGCCCGTCCGAGCACCTGGTCATGGCTGCAGATCGAACCGGTCGCGAGAATTCACCCTGCTCGACGTGAAAAACATGCACACATTCCCATGCTGGACGGGCACCATGCCGATTCCGACCGCTGAAGAACAGGGGTTCCACACGCCATCCGAGGCTGTGCATATAAAGTGATACCAAGGTTTCGGACCCCTCTGGAATGGGACCCGGAACAGTGTGTTTTCTCGGCGGCTCGCGGAGCGTTCCGTGTGCCGTCATCGACAACCAGCCGCACGACGGCAGGAGGACAGATGTCAGAGCGGATTGCCAATGCAGCCCTGCGTCAGAAAGTGATGAGTGCAGACGACGCTGCCGGCCTCATCAAGGATGGCGACCAGATCGGATTCGGTGGATTCACCGGGTCGGGCTACCCCAAGGTGTTCCCGGGCGCACTCGCCAAGCGCATCGAGGCTGCCCATCAGCGCGGCGAAAAGTTCACTGTCAACACCTTCACCGGTGCCTCGACGGCTCCCGAGCTCGATGGCACCCTGGCCGGTGTGGACGGCATCGGTTGGCGCATGCCCTACCAGTCCGACCCCACGATGCGTTCCAAGATCAACGACGGCACCAGCTACTACACCGACATCCACCTGTCGGAGTCCGGCATGATGGTGCGTCAGGGATTCTTCGGCAAGGTCGACTTCGCCGTCATCGAGGCCACCCGCATCACCGAGGATGGCAAGATCGTCCCCACCTCGTCGGTGGGCAACAACTCCGCCTACTGCGAGGTCGCCGACAAGATCATCATCGAGGTCAACTCGTGGCAGTCCGAGGATCTCGAGGGCATGCACGACGTCTACCAGGGATTCGCGCTGCCCCCCAACCGCAAGCCCATCCCGATCACCCACCCCGGTGACCGCATCGGCACCCCGTTCCTGGAGATCGACGCCAGCAAGGTCGTTGCGATCGTCGAGACCGACGGCCCCGACCGCAACTCGCCGTTCAAGCCGATCGACGACAACTCCCGCAAGATTGCCGGCTTCCTGCTCGACTTCTACGGCAACGAGGTGAAGCAGGGACGCATGCCCAAGAATCTGCTGCCGCTGCAGTCGGGTGTGGGCAACATCCCCAACGCCGTGCTCGACGGCCTGCTGCACTCCGACCTGGAGCACCTCACCTCCTACACCGAGGTGATCCAGGACGGCATGATCGACCTCATTGACGCCGGCAAGCTCGACGTGGCCTCCGCGACGGCCTTCTCGTTGTCGCCGGACTACGCCCACAAGATGAACGAGAACGCGGCCTTTTACCGCGACCACATCATCCTGCGTCCCCAGGAGATCTCGAACCACCCCGAGGTGATCCGTCGTCTGGGCGTCATCGGCGCCAACGGCATGATCGAGGCCGACATTTACGGCAACGTCAACTCGACCCACGTCATGGGCTCGCGCATGATGAACGGCATCGGTGGGTCCGGCGACTTCACCCGCAATGCCTACATCTCGGCCTTCGTCTCCCCGTCGACGGCCAAGAACGGCGCCATTTCGGCAATCGTGCCGATGGTCTCCCACGTGGACCACACCGAGCACGACGGCATGGTCATCATCACCGAGCAGGGCATCGCCGATCTGCGCGGCCTGGCCCCGCGTCAGCGTGCCCCGAAGATCATCGAGAACTGCGCCCACCCGGACTTCCGTCCGATGCTGCAGGACTACTACGAGCGTGCGCTGCGTGACTGCAAGTTCAAGCACACCCCGCACCTGCTCGGCGAGGCCTACAACTGGCACACCCGGTTCCTCGAGACCGGCACCATGCAGCAGGGCTGAACCCGCCAGGGTTGACTCCCAGCCACATTGAACAGGCGCTCCCGGACCGATGGTCCGGGAGCGCCTGGGCGTTGAGACTCCCTACACGGCAAACTCGGGGGTAAGTGCCGATTCCCATTGCCCCGGTTGGGGTCTGCTCGCAACGGCAGGCCCCACCGAGAACAGATTCTTGCCCCACCTCAACCACGAGGCGCAGGGGTGGGGCAAGGTATCTCGTCAGCAGCCCGTACGGGGCAGAGCCAGCAGCTGGTCCCGATCGGGGAGAGGCAACGAGGAGTCGTCATCCGGCTGGGTGGGTGCAGTCGGGGATGCCGGGCTCGAGGACGACACGCCCAGCACCCTGCGCGACGAGCCGATGCTGTGAGAACAGCCGATGGGCACCCTCAGAACATGGGCACCCTCAGAGCAGTGGTCTCATTCCTCGTTCTTCGCCCCTCTCCGTCCCACGCCGTAAGCTGGGTGGGTCCCGTCGCGTCGACACCAGGAGAGCCGTGTTCCCATCATCCCAGCCCCGGCGCGCCATCGACGAGGCACCCGAAGACGTCGGGGCCACGTCCTCGACGAGTGGGCACACCGAAACGACGCGTCCCGGGACCACAGCCCCTTCCCGCGCCGAGGAAGGCGCCTCCCAGCCTCGCAGCGAGCTGACGCACCCCGAGCTGGCCCCCGCTGACTCCCGGGCTGAGGTGAACCACGCTGGTCCACCGGCGGAGCACCCACAGGGGCCAGACGCACAGCGAGCAGTGTGGGACCCCGACGATCCCCGGAACATCCGCACCCTGCCTCCCCTGCCCGGGCCCGCCGAGACCACACCGGGGGCGCGTCCGGGCGCCATCGTTGCCGCCACCGTGTGTTTCGCGTTGGCAGCGGTGTCGGCTGCGGTGGCCCTGGCGTGGGCGTGGTGGGGCTCGATCAACATGACCACTTTCCGCACCGCGACCCGCCTCATGAGATGGACCGATCCTCGACCGGGCTCGCTGGCCTCGGTGCTGTGGGCCACGGCGATGGTGCTCATCGGGGTGGTCATGACGGCGATGCCGGCCCTGCTGGCTGTCAACGGTTGGCTGGGGCACCGGTGGGTGCGCTGGGGTGCCATCGGCGGGCTGGCCGCAGCCTCGCTGGCCGTCACGCTCAACACAGTGGCCTGGGCGAGTGCACCGTTCGCCGTCGCAGGGCTGGTGCTCGTGTGGCTGCCGGTGAGCAGGCGTTGGCTCGACCTCTCCACAGCACAGCAGCGTTCAGCACCCCGCTGACGTTCGTCTCCGCTGACGTGTCGTCACCGCCCCAGTAGCGCACACCCCAGGGCGAGCAGCCGCTCCTCGCTGTACATCGGTCCGCCGATCATGACGCCAATCGGCAGTTCCATGCCGTCGATGATGCTGGTGTGCAGCGGCAGGCTCATGGCTGGCCGACCCGTGATGTTCCACAGACTGGTCCACGGCGTGAACCGGCACTGGGCCGCGAAGTCGGCTGCCGGGTCGTCGTCATCGTGCAGCTGGCCATGTGGCAGCGGCGGCTGGGCCAGAGTGGGGCTGACGATGAGGTCGTAATCTGCCCAGTGTCGCCCGACCGTGCGCGAAATCATCTGAATACCAGCAAGACCTTCGGCAAGTTCCACGCCGGTGCGGCGTCGTCCTTCCTTGCGCAGCCACCGCGTCATCGGCATGGCGTTCCTCTCACACCCCTCGGGCAACGGAATGCTTGCTGCACCGACCTCCCACACGCACTGGAAGGAGGCCCATTCCTGGGCACCGAACGGCGCCGTCGTGGGTTCGACGACGTGGCCCATGGCCTCCAGAGCCGTGACCGTCTGGGCGACGGCGTCCAGACAGGCCGGATGCACGTCCGCCTCGGCAATCACCGGCTCGGTCAACACGCCGATGCGTAGGCGCGGCACCTCGTGGTCACATGCCGCCAGGAAGCTGGTTCGTGCCGACGGCGCACTGAACGGGTCGCCGGGCATGGGCGTGCTGATGACGTCCAGGGCTGCAGCTGTGTCGCGCACGGTACGGGTGAGCACTCCTCCACTCACCAGACCGGGGCCATCCACTCCGAATGGCCCGGCCGAGACCCGTCCCCGGCTGGGTTTGAGGCCGACGACCCCGCAGCACGAGGCGGGAATGCGAATCGAGCCGCCTCCGTCGGAGCCCTGGGCTATCGGTACTTGGCCGTCACCGACGGCGGCGGCTGCCCCGCCGGAGGATCCGCCGGACATGCGCGCGAGATCCCACGGGGTGGCGGTGGGTGCGCGTCCAGCAGGTTCGGTGTAGCAGGGCAGGCCGAACTCCGGGGCGGTGGTGGTGCCGATCGGCACGGTTCCAGCAGCCTTGAGCAGGGCGACGATGCCATCGTCGGCCTCGCTGGGTTGCCCGCCGATGGCGCGGCTGCCAAGGTGGCGTGGCGCTCCGGCCAAGGCGTTGAGATCCTTGATCGGGCAGGGCACCCCGAACAGTGGTCCGGGCTCCACCTCGCCCGCGTCAAGCTTGCGTTGCAGTTCGTGGGCGGTGTGGCGGGCCCCCTCGTCGTCGATCCAGCTCCAGGCGTGGCATTCGTCGGCGTGGGCCCGGTCCAGGGCGTCCTCGACGACCTCGATCACGCTCGTCTGGCCGGTGCGGATGGCCGATGCGGTTTCCAAGGCACTCATCTGGGTCATGGCTTGGTTGTACCACGAGCCGGGACCGTCCCATGACGGCGGGGAGCAGGAACGAGAGGATCACCGCTACCGTGACTCACCTCCTGCGGCCGTGCCGGGGCGCAGAACCGCCGACACCCCGAGGTATCACCTCTGGACTCGACGGTTCTGAACCTCGACAGCGGTGTCTGTCGTCGCACGGGTTTTCAGGTCTCGTGCGGTGGTTTGGTCTCAGTCGACCAGACGCGCCCCCTGTGCCAAGGAATTCAACTTGGCCCAGGCCAGGGACGGATGGATCCGACCGCCGAGACCGCAGTCGGTGGAGGCAATGACCCGGTCGGCGCCGACGATCTGCACGAACCGGCCGATCCGCTGGGCAACGAGCTCGGGATGTTCGACGACATTGGTCGAATGCCCCACGACTCCAGGTATCAGCACACGGTCCTTGGGCAGGTCCACCTCGTCCCACACCGTCCACTCGTGCTCGTGACGGGCATTGGCCGCCTCGAACGACAGGTATTTCGCATTGACGGTGAGCACATTGTCGACGATCTCCCGCAACGGGATGTCCGTGGTGTGGGGACCGTGCCACGAACCCCAACACAGGTGGAGACGCACCTGTGCCGGGTCGATACCCTCGAGCGCGGTGTTGATCGCATCACACCGCACCTGGATGTACCGCCGATAGTCCTCGACACTCGGCGCAGGGTTGATCTGGTCCCAGGACTCCGCCAGGGAGGGGTCGTCGATCTGGACGGTCAGCCCGGCCTGGGTGATCGCCAGGTATTCCTCGCGAAGCACCTGGGCACAGGCCTGCACGACCTCCTCGTCATTGGCGTAGTAGGCATTGTGCAGACGAGCTGCCGATCCGGGCGAGACCGCGGCGATGAATCCGTCCCGACGATCGATTCCGTTGGCGTCCAGGGCAGTGACCAGGCCGTCGATGTCCTGACGTACCGCCTCAGCACCCGTGTAGGTGAGCGGCCCGGTGATGACGGGGAGAACGGGTGCGATGGAGCCTCCGTCATCAGCGTTCCTCTTCCAGGAATGTGGCAGAACTGCAGATGGCGGATCGGCATAGACGTCGGAGAAGTCCTGCCAGTCACGACGATCCTCGAAATCGACGAGTGTGATCTTGGATCCCGGTGCTGGCGGCGCCAACTCAGACGGCTCATCGGTGAGTTCGATGCCGCCGAAGCGGCTGAACGAGTAGCTCCACCAAGAACCGAAATCCAGCGATTCCGTCATGGCGTGGCCGTATTCACCGTCATTGACCCAGTCAATTCCGATCTCGTGCTGACGGGAGACGACGTCATTCACCGATTTCTGGAGGACCTGGGCGAACATCTGCTCCCCCATGTCCTTTCTCCTCGAGTTTGCATCGAGCAGTTCAGCAGTGCGCGGCAGTGAGCCGACATGGGTGGTACGAATCGCCATTTTGCCCTCCTTCAATGGGTGTACGAATTGGGTGAAACTGATTCTATGGACGACATCATGTTGCGAGAATCTTTTTCTCACCATGTGACATTTTCGGGCAGGCATGTGGCACCCGCACCCGTGACATCAGCAATGGGAGTCGACGTGCTGGGAGCTCCTGCACCAAGAGCCACCTGGTTCCGGGAACATCTGCCCAGCCATTCGCGTTCAGATGGGTGAAGGCATCAAGACGGAAAGGATTCCAGATGACTGAGAACATCATGATCATTGGAGGCCACGGCAAGGTTGCCCTCCGTGCAGAGCCGCTGCTGGCCGACGCCGGCCACCACGTCACGGCAATGATTCGCAACCCGCAGCAGCAGGAGGACGTCAAGGCTGCCGGGGCCACTCCCCTCGTCCTGGACATCGAGCACGCCACCCGCGAGCAGCTCGTGGATGCCTTCACCGGGATGGACGCCATCGTCTGGTCCGCCGGTGCTGGTGGCGGCACCACCGCTGAGCGCACCTACGCCGTCGACCGGGACGCGGCGATCCTGTCGATGCAGGCGGCTGCCGAGGCTGGGGTGAAGCGCTACGTCATGGTGTCCTACGACCGCGCCAAGCTGGACCACGGCGTGCCGGAGGACGACTCGTTCTTCGCATATGCCGAGGCCAAGGCCCATGCCGATGAGCACCTTCGCACGTCGGACCTGGACTGGACCATTCTGGGGCCGGGCACGCTCACCCTGGATGATCCCAGCGGCAGGATCACCCTGCGCAAGGAGGGCGAAGAGGTGACCGGTGACCGCAAGACCGCGCGAGGAAATGTGGCCCGTGCCATCGTGGCTGCCCTGGAGCTGGATTCGACCATCGGCCGCAAGCTCGACTTCGCCGATGGTGAGACGCCGATCCGCGAGGCTTTCAGCGCCTGAGTCCGCTGGTGGCAGTCCTCACGCTGCCCCACAGTTTGTGACGTGGCCCCCGACCAGCTCCATCGCTGCGGGGGCCACAATCATGCGCTCGGAATCCGAGGTGACCCACGCGTCACGATGCGCTATGATGTGACGAGTCTCCTCGCGGGGACATGCGGGCGTAGCTCAATGGTAGAGCGCCAGCTTCCCAAGCTGGATACGCGGGTTCGATTCCCGTCGCCCGCTCCACGCTTCCCCTGATCCACGCATGTGTGGGACTCGCCTCGCAGCACGAACGAGCAATAATTCGCAACCCCGCTCATCGCGCAACCAAGCCATTGTTTCGGCGGTGCGGGGCGACTGCGAGTCACCCGCAGCCGCCCCACTTCATCATCCGGCAGATGTTCCCCACAAATCAGAGAACACTGCGCTGGACACGATCCTCGTGTTGGTCAATCACGCGCCCGTTGCCGGCAGACGCGGGGTTCCGGTGCTTTCCGACACCTCGGCTTCGCGAGGATTCTCAGCATCCTGCGGCGTCGTGCCGTCATCCGACGAGGCGCTCTCGGTGGCAGCAGAGGGGGAGGACGGCTGCTGGCCAGGAGTGACGTCGGTGGAAGCCTGGTTCGAGGCCGACGGGGAGGCCGTGTCCTGGCCGGGCGTAGCATCGGCTGACGGGGTTCCGGCACTGGGAGTCGACGGGAGCGCCGACGGCGTGTCTGCGCCCGGGGTGACGTCTGCCGAGGGCGTCACGGACGGCTCACCCGGGGTCGGGGTCTGATCGGGCGTGGGCGTCTGGTCCGGGGTCGGGGACTCGCTCGCAGCCGAGGAGGAGGCGGAGGGCGATTCGTCCGCACCGGGCTTCGTGTCGGCATTGCGCCGGGCGTCCTCCAGAGCCTTCTCGGCGTCTACAACGCCCTTCTTCGCAGCAGCGACGGCGTCCTGGGCGGCGTCAACCTTGGCCTGCAGATCGGCAAGCTGCGGCACTGCCTGGGCAAGGTACTGATCCAGGAGGGCCTGGTAGGCGTCGACGTCGTAGCCGTACTGCAGGGTCGTTGCGTGGATGAGGAGCTGATCGGCGCTCGGGGCCTTGTCACCGGCGGTGTTGAGGCCAAGGCCGGTGAGCGTCAACGTGGGATCGCTGAGGTTGCGGTAGTTGACCGTCTTCTCGGAGTTCTTGTCACCGGCGTCCCACAGCTTCTTCTGCTGGGTGTACCAGCCGTCGAGCGGATCGGACTGCCCGGAGCTCACGTTCTCCTTCCAGCCGAGGCCGAGGTAGTCGTCGATCTCCTGGGTCGGATTGGCCTGACGGGCGTTGGCGTTGACCTGCGCGGAGGCCATGAGCGCGCTGTTGATCTTGAGGGGGTCCAGGCCGTCGGCGGCACGCAGCGTGTTGACGGTGCGGATGAGCTTCACGGCCGACTTGACGTTGTCGACCGAGGTGGCGTCGTTCCTGGCGCCGATCTCGGTTGCCGAGTACGCATTCTCGATGCCGTCGACCTCACCGTTGAGCACCCGCACGGCCTGCTTGGCGTCGGCGACCGCGTCGGCATCCTGTTTGGCATCGATGGCGAGCCAGGTGAAGAAGCCCCGGGCCGATGCATCGCTCTGCGCAGCGGCCTCGTCACGAGCGGCCTGTGCCTCGGTGAGATTCTTCGTGGCCTCGTCAAGCTTGGCATTCGCGGCATCAAGCTGCGCCTGGGCCTTGGCCACCGCGTCCGATGCCGGGCTGGCGGACTGGCTGGTCGGCCCGCTGGGAGACGCGGTCGCCGCAGGAGCGGGCGAGGAGACGGCCCAGCTCGACACGGAGATGAACTGGGGCACGGCGAACGCCACGGCAGCCAGTGAGACGGCTGCAAGACGTGCTGGCAAAGACGTGTGGTCATGGGACATGGGCAGCACCTTTCGACGACGAGACCGGTGACATTGACGGCTCGACAACCACCATCCGTAGTCACAGGCCTTTTGCAGGGTAGCCCTCACGAGTGAACCGCCGGTGACCTCAAGGAGTCATCTCACCCAACTCAACCCGCGGGTGGAAGGCCCACTTTCCGCGCGCTCAATCCCCTGTCCCCGGCAACCCGGGGCGTCCGCCGTCGACGAATCCCGGAACATTGCCAGCGACCGTGTCGGGCATGACGTTCTTTGCGCCGGGAACGCCGGACCCATCAGCGACAGCCCCACCCCGAGAATCTGGGGAGGCCGGTGCCGGACTGCTGACGGACACGCTGGCAGTCGAGATGCTCGTGACCTCATTGCTGGGTGCCGGACTGGGCGTCGGAGTGCCGGTCGCCTGCGCGCTGGGGGTTTGCGTCACCTGACTGTCGGGTGTGTTGTCGCCAGGCTCTGGGGTGGGAGTGCCGGACTGCTGCGGTGTGACGACCTGCCAGGAGTCGGCCGGGACGCTCGCCCCAGTGAGGCAGCGTTTGAGTTCGGGCACGGTGTAGAAGACCGATCCGTCACCGATGGCACGACAGGTTCCGCCGAACGGCACCTCGCGCTCGTTGAGGAGCATCCGTACCACCTGCTGCCCCTGATCGTTGGCGAAGACGTCCCACTGGACGTTGGCGGCCATTCGCCCCTGCGAGGCACCGCGCCAGTCGGTCGCCTTCCAGAAATCAAGGTCGCCGGTGGTGATCTGCGTCTGACTACCCGGGGCCTTGATGAGGGCTTCGAAGGGGATCAGCGTCTCGGCGTGGGCGAACCGCAGGGTTGCCGACCCGTCGGGATGCTCAGCGCTCTGGCGGTCGATACTTGCGAAGAAGTCGTCGAGCAGCGGACGGGAGTTGCGGTAGGAGATGTCGCTGCCAGCGAATCCGGGGCCCTTCTGGACGTAGTCCTCGGCGTCCAGGAGCATGGCGAACCAGTTGGCCTCCTCGGGCGTGAAGTACTGGGAGAAATCCATGCCCAGAGCCGGGGCCACGATGTAGAGGTTGTAGAGCTGAACGGCAGCGTCGACCTCATTGTCGATCTTCTTCCCAGAGGGGATTTCAAAGGTCCATTCCCCAGCGGCAAGACGATCGACGAAGTCCTCGGAGTAGATCCTGGTGAGAACGCTACGAGCGTATTTCTTGGATTTCGGTTGGTTCCAGACGGAGTCGACATAGTTCTTCACCTGGTCGCCGCTGAGGTATTTCTTGTATGCCTTGTAGTCGGCATTGTTCTTGTCCTTGTGGAAGTACAAGGTGGCGGTGTCGGATCGTATCGTCTCCGAAACGTTGCCAGCAGCCTGGGGAGCCGCCTTGAGCAGCCCGGAGCGGAAGTGCCAGCCGGACTCGGCTGCTCGCGGCTCGCCGGAGGACACCAGATCGACCGTCGTACCCGATCCACCGTCGAAGAGCTCGGGCATGCGGTGGGCCAGCCGCTCGCCCATCTGCTCGTGCTCGCGTGCCCCGAGCGGGGTGAGGTTGCCGTAACCGCGCTTGAAATCACCGCCGGTGAGCTGCGCCCGGCCCGCCATCTGCGCCCAGGTGGCCTCGTCCCCCAGGGCTTCGTTGGCCTCATGCATCGCCTCGGTCTGCTGGTGGAGGCTCCTACCAGCAGGCTTGACGGCCCCCAGCTCGTGGGCCTTCTGCCACACCTTCATGGTGAGCGCGTCGTACTTGAAGCCGGACAGGCCACGCGAGCCGTGCCGGGCGACAACCTGAGTGTTGACTGCATGGAAACCCTGCGGCGGAGCCGTGTAGTGGCTCCCCTCAGCTGCATAGGGAGTCTTCGTCGACATGGAATTGTCCACGTCGACGGCCTGGGCTGGCACGGCAGAGAACCCCAGCACCATCCCCAGCGAACCAACGAGCAATTTCCGAACCGGTGAGACGCACATCACTGCCCCTTCGCATGGTCGAGCGGATTCACCCTAGTGGCCAGGAGCGAACAGCAGGTGACAAGCGGTGAACATCCATTTGAACGGCTGGGTGACTGGGCACGAGGGATACGTCCACCGGAGACGTCATCTTGCCCCTGATGGACGATCACGTCAGAAGCGCGTGATAGTCAGGGGGTTGCCATCCAGATAGACTGACGGCGTCAATTGGCGAGCGGAGTTCCACTGAACTTGTTGACTTGCTGGCATCCCATCGACAGCCAGCGACGGACCGCTGGCTTCGTTGATGATCATGCCACTCGGATCGATAGATCACCGCCATGGCCAACCTGTAAATTTGTCTTGATGGACGCCTGAAAAGCACGTACAGTTTTCTGTACGGAGGTAACGATGAAAACACTCAGCTACACCCAGTCCCGGGCTCAGTACGCCAAGATGCTTGACGACGTCGTGGCAGACCGCGAGGAGACCATCGTCACACGATCTGGCCACGATCCCGTAGTAATTGTCTCCTTGGAGGATTACCAGTCACTACGTGAAACTGCGTACCTACTACGGTCACCTGCAAATGCCCGCCATCTTCTGGACTCCATCGAGAGACTCGAGGATGGACACGGCACAGAGCACGGCCTCATCGAAGAATGACCTATGCGTATCATCTGGGACCAATCCGCATGGAATGAATATCTCTGGTGGCAGAGTCATGATCGCAAGGTCCTCAACCGAGTCAACCAACTCATCAAGGATGTGTCACGCAATGGCAACGATGGGATAGGAAAACCGGAAGCGTTGAGATATTCGCTATCAGGATATTGGTCGCGTAGAATCAATGATGAACATCGTTTGGTGTACAAAATTTCCGGTAACGACATATGGATAGCAAGCTGTCGATATCACTATTGAGTTCATTCGTATTTGAGTTTACATCTCTATAGCAATTTCACAAAGTGTCTTCACCATTCCCCTCACCGGCCACCGTCCACGAGCTGGGTCACCGGTGCCCGGTCCGGATCGGGAGCGAAACTGAGGGTTCGAGTGCCAACGCCCAGCGCGTCAAGGAGCACGAGCCTGCCCACGGCGGGAGCTCCGATACCGGTGAGCACCTTGACGGCCTCGGTGGCCATCATCGACCCGGTCTCACCGACGACTGGCCCGAATGTGCCGCCGACAACGGCTGATGGCACCGAGTCGGCAGCCGGAACCTCGGGGAAGAGGTCACGCAGCATCGGCCCACGCCCCGGCCAGAACACCGAGAGCTGCCCTTGGTACTGCAGGATCGTGCCCCAGACCAACGGCGTACCGGTGATCTCGGCAGCGTCGGAGGCCAAGTATCGCGTGGCGAAATTGTCGGTGCAGTCGAGCACCAGATCATGGTCACCACACAACTCGAGCGCATTGTCAGCCGTCAGACGAGCCACCATGGCCTCTGCCGACAGCTGCGGGTCCAGCCGCTGCACAGCCTCCCTGGCCGACAACGCCTTGGGGCGCCCCACATCAGCCTGACGATGAATCACCTGCCGCTGCAAATTCGACTCGTCCACGACGTCGTCGTCGATGATGGTGAGGTGGCCGATCCCGGCGGCAGCCAGATACAGCAGCACCGGTGAGCCGAGCCCACCGGCTCCGACGACGAGCACCCGACTCCCCCGCAGCTTGCGCTGTGCCTCCTCCCCGAACCCGGGCAGCACGATGTGTCGGGCATACCGTGCCTGGTCCCGCTCGCTGAGGACGGTTTCGCCCCGATCCGAGGCTGTGCTGCCCTCACCAGTGATGTTCGGGCTTGGCGTTCCAGTCGGCCGCTCCTCGCCCGAAAACCTGTCCTCGCCCACAAGCTGCTCCCCTCGCACGATCCAGCAACCACTCGATGATGCCGGCACAGCCTCATGCCCCGAACCCCTCACGTCCCGAACCTGCCGATGATCGTTGCTGCGGATCATTGTCGTGCGGGAATCGGCTTCTCAGGATTGCGCAATCTCTGGCCATCTTCCGGCCATCCCGGCGTACCAACGCGTCACCAAGCATCCACGTGGTCGCCAAGTGAACGCGTCGCCAAGTACCAGTGTGCCCACGACCAAGGCCTCGACACCAGTGAGACCTTGCCAGCCTCGGCAGGTCATCTGGCCGAGTTGAGGAGGAGGTCCTGGCAGCGCAGAATCTCTCGGGTCAGGTTCGCAGGATTGATGCCGTTGCGATGCGTGATGAGTTCATCCTGCTGCGCCGGGGAGAGCGTCCCCGATTCCAGCAGCCGGTCGAGAGGCGTGGTGGGGGTGTCGTAGCGACGTCGACGTCGTCCATCGGCGGCATCGCTCCATCCGATGGGTTTGCGGGTGGGAGTGAAATAGTTGAGCTTCAGACGTACAACCTTCCAGAGCTGGGCGAGTGTGTACCGTTGCCAGGCGGTGTCGCACCGATGGGTGAACCCGCAGCGACGCAGGGCGTGGTTGTTCGTGGAATCCACAGTTGGCTGATCGTCCTTCGTACCGGCCCGGCAGCGAGTGAGAAGAATGTCCCGACCCCTCGCCCACGAAGTGACCTCCTCGTTGAGGAAGCCGGGAGCAGTACTGCAGTCCAAACCACAGACGGTGAATGGGATGGTTGCAACGGCTCTCCCCAGAGCAGCAACCATCTGAGCAGGTTTGTCGTCGTCCATGACCTCCAGATGAACCCAGCCGGTGTGAACGTCGGTGAGGATCATCGTGTGGGCAAAACACCCGTCCAAGGAGGAGCCGCAGTGGGCCACGGTGTCGATCTCGAAGAATCCCGGATACCCCTCAGCCTTGTCAGCGGCAGTCCGAATGGTGATTGAGTTGCGCAGCAGGTTCCCGTGACAGACGGCCGAACCTCCTTCGAGCCTCACACAGGACCGTTCGACCTTGAGGTAGCGGTCGATCGTTGCCGGACTCATGTGTTCGAGTTCGGCGCGTACCTCTCGGCTGTATCCCAGGCGTCCCTCGATGAGTTCACCATGCCGGGCCAAGGCGTCCAGCCACTGGCCCATTGCGGCAGCCATGTACTTGCCCGACGGGCAACCCATCAACTTCCACACCCTGGCCAGCACGGTGGCAGCCTGCGCTGAATACTTCGGCTCCCGGGTGGAGCGATGATCTATGCGTTTGGAGTCCTCGGGGCCGGTCAGGCAACGCCGAGCCGTGGACCGCGCCAACCCCGTGAGGTTGCAGAACTCGTCCAGTATCGCCGTCTTCTCGGCCTTGGCCGCCCCTCGATAGGCCTGGCGGAGTCGTCTGGTCACCTCGACACGTTCACCCATTCGGCATCACACCTTCGTTCCCATGACACCACCAGATCAGCTCAAAACATGCGAGGCACGGAGCACTCTCGCGCTCAAAGTACGTGAGGTACGCACTCAATAGTGATAACCACTATCAAACAGTACTATGTGGCTGTCATCAGCCAAAACAAGGGAGGCACCGTGAAGCGGTTAGCATCGCTCCTGGCCATCCTGCTGACGTTCATGACGGTCAACCCGTCACTGGCGAACGCGTCAGCACCGGATCGGGAGCTCCTGCACAATGGCCACGCCGACGTCGCCCACGTGGAGTGGGACCAGGCGAGCGGCAGACCAACCATCAAGATCCTGTGGAACGAGAGCGAGCTCAAGGAGGCCAAGGACGTCTACATCCGCCTCGGGCCGGACGCCGACGCGACCGGCCGGGAGACATCTCGCCTCAGGGTTCCCGACGATCCCCGATTTGGTTTCCTCGGCAAACCCGGCGACATCGTGTGGACCGCCCCGCAGAAGGAGAGCGACAAGTGGGCCCCGGTGGCAGCCGCATTCGGCGCCGGTCACAGCTTCCCCGACGAACTCATGGATCGCATCAAGCCCGAGACGCTGCACCTGGACCTGGTCGACGTCGACGGCCCCGGCGAGTTCAACGCCTTCACCGTCAATCCCCTCGGCGTCTCACACCTGTTCTCCTCGACCGGTACCGATCACCGTCGGCAGGTCGTGCACCCCGGAAGCCACACCCACACCAGCTGGGCCTTCTCCCAACCTGGCCGCTACAACCTGACGTGGCAGGCGGCCGTGGAGACCCGCGACGGGAAGACCATCGAGTCCGACCCCACCGTCGTCTCGTGGCTGGTCGGCACCGACGAGCAGGTGGGCCTCGACAAGGGCTCCACGCAGCCCGCCCACGAGATCACCACCCCGGCCGAGCAGTTCCCCATCGCCAAGGGTCAGGACACCGGATCCGACGATCCGCTGGCATTCAACCCCACCGCGAACATGGCAGGGTGCCTGCACCATGCCAGCGGTCCCGTCACCCTGAAGGCAGACTGGCAGGCCAGCTGGAAGTCCGATGATCCGCAGAAGCCCGCTCGCCCGAAGATGAGCGTCACCTCGGGCGACTCCGGCAAGCAGATCGACGGAGAGGTCGGCGTCATCAACGTGCCCGACTCCCTCAAGGCAGCAGCCCCGCAGGCCGGGGCAGACGAGTTCAACGGCATCTTCGCCGCTGGAACCCAATTCCACCGCATCCCCGCATCTGCGCAGAATGGCCAGCCGAACCAAGTGCTCGACACCACCGGCACCGATTTCGCGAACCTCCACGAGGCCGACATCACGTGGGATCCGATCGAAGGGCCGCAGGGTGGCCAGGTGTCCGTCGTCGACACCACCGATGGCCAGACCCGGACCGTCCTGTCGTCCAGCGAGTCGAGCCTGCGCACCGTGATGCGCGTCAACAAGGCCGAGAAGACCCCCATGGAGATGTGGTTCTCCAAGCCGGGGTTCTACCGAATCAGCGGCTACTACACCATCCACGGCAAGCCCGACGCCAACGGCCGGAAACAGCATCGCTACGTCCCGTTCACGATGCAGTACGCCGTCGGTGACGCCGCGGTGGCCAACGCCTGCCAGGGCAAGGGAGAGGTGCTGAGCGACACGCCGGCCCCCGACCAGGGCAAGCCGGCCAACCCGAAGCCGAGTCCCGAACCCGGCAAGCCGGCATACCCCGCCCCGAAGCCTGATCCGGTTCCCGACAACTCCCACACCGACGGCAACAACGTCGTCCTTGATCGCGGACACCTGGATGCCTTCCGAGTCGGATCCTCAGCTGACGGCGGTATCGACCTCAAGCTCAAGGAGGACGTCACCGGTGAGGGTGTGCTCCGCGAGCCGGAGAACGTGCTGCTCAAGGTGCGGGACTCCGCGCTGACCGACATCCCCTCCGGACTGCCCGGTGCCCCCAAGGGCTACGTGCTGCCGCTGACCCAGAAATCCGGGCTGCTGTGGCCGGGCTGGGAAACCTTCGACGTCAAACGCAACGGCTTCACCACGGTGAAGATCAACGTCAGCGACGTCAAGGGCCCCGGAACTGTCAATCTGTTCTCCCAGGGCACCCTTGGCGACGTACGTTCCCTGCTCGACGGTAACTCCACCACCCTGCCGGGCACCATCACCGTCAAGCAGCCGACTCACGAGCACGCCAACTGGGTGTTCAGCAAGCCGGGCGTGTACACCATGACCGTCCAGGCCAGCGCCGAGAAGGATGGCAAGGCCTTCCAGAGCAAACCGCACACCTACACCTGGGTCGTCGGCGACAAGACCGAGCTGCCCGCCCCGTGGGGCACGGGAGCACCGGCCGACGCCGCCAAGCCGAGTCCAGCGCCGTCGGACGACGCCAAGCCCGACCCCGTGCCCACCGCGCGACCAGGCCAGGACTCAGCCCCCGAGCCGAGCACTGAGCCCACTGCCAAGCAGGACTCTGACAAGAAGCCCGGAACCGACGGCAAGTCGAACGGCGACGCCAAGCCCGGTGCCGACAAGAAGAACCCCTGCTCCCAGAAATTGGTGCTCGACCACGGGCACTCCGACGTCTTCCGAGTCGGTTCGGCCGACAAGAACGGCCTCAACCTCAAGATCAAGGAGGACGTCACCGGTGAAGGTGTGCTCCACACCCCCGAGGACGTGCTGCTGGCCGTCAAGGACTCCGCACTCATGAGCATCCCCAAGGGCTACCCCGGTACCCCCAAGGGCTACGTACTGCCCATCACGCAGAACCCCGACCTGCTGTGGCCGGGTTGGGAGACCTTCGACGTCAAGCGCAACGGCTTCAGCGAGGTGAAGATCAACGTCCGTGACGTCAAGGGCCCGGGCAAGGTGCACCTGTTCACGCAGAACTCCTTCGCAGGCACCAAGGCCCTGCTCGACGGCGGCTCCACCGCCCTGCCGGGCACCATCACCGTCAAGGAACCCTCGCACGTGCACGCCAACTGGGTGTTCACCAAACCGGGCCGCTACGAGATGACGGTCAACGCCACTTCGGTGCGCTACGGCAAGACGGTCAAGACCGCCACCCACACCTACACCTGGGCCGTGGGGTCCAAGGCCATCGCAGAGGCCAAGAGCTGCACTGCAGCCAGTGACAAGGCCGCGACACCGGCTGCAGACCAGTCCGCTGGTGACACCGGTGGCGCAGCACTGGGTGGTCTGAACACCGTGGGCACGTCGCTGGACGGCGCGCCCGAGGCCAGTGGTGACGGTGCGGCTGCTGACGGCGAGACGGCCAATGGTTCCCAGGATGCCGCAGAGGCAGCATCCGGCGCAGCCGCAGCTGCGAAGAAGGAAGTCTGCCGTCCGGTGAAGATCGCGACGAAGAAGGCTTCGCCCGCGTCCAGTGATGGTGCCAAGAAGTCCGCCACCCCGGCGGCCAAGGCGGCCGCTCCGGCTGGTCAGGCCGCCTCGATCGCCACCGAGGGCCACTTCGACTGGGGTGTCCAGCTGGAGTCGGGCAAGCTCATCTCCGCCCTCAAGGACGACCGTTCCGCCCCGGCGAAGTGGGTCAACCCGTCCAGCATCGTGATGTCGGTCGGCGACAAGGCCAACACCACGGCTCCTGGTGGCATGGAGTTCATCGCCAAGAGTGGTACCAAGGTGTGGCTCATCGGCGCCACCCAGGTGCCCGGTGTGCCGTGGCTCGGCGTCAACACGATGCACCCGTCCATCGTCAACGGCACCACCGGCCCGGTGCAGATGCACCTCGACAAGGTGGATGGCCCCGGCAAGATGGCCGTGTTCATGTCTGGCACCTTCGGTGGCGGCGTGGGCCAGCGGGTCTTCGACAACGTCGGTGGCCCCACCAGCTACACCGTTGCGGCGAACACCCACGCCCACCCGAACTGGGTGTTCACCAAGCCGGGTCACTACGCCGTGACCGTCACCCAGACGGCCACCACCAAGGCCGGCAAGAAGGTCAGTGCCACTGGCACCCTGCACTTCGCGGTGGGCACTGACGCCAAGACGGTCGCCTCCTCGGTGGCAGCGACCCCCGCCTCGGCAGATGCAGCCCCGTCCAGTGATTCCGGCAAGGCCGACGATGCCGCCCAGAACGGCGATGCAGCACAGGGTGACAGCCCGGCCTACACCGTCGTGGGGCGCACCCCGGACGGCAAGCCGTGTGACCTCAATGGTCTGCCCGGAACCGGCGCGGACGGCCAGGTGCGCGAGGCCACCATTGCCGCCAGGTCCAACAAGGCCCTGGGCTGTGGCGTCGCCCTCGGCGGATTCGGTCTGCTGCTCGGTACCTCCGTGGTGGCGAGGAGACGGCACGGGTGAGAAAACGCCTGTTGGCCGCCATGACCGCACTCAGCCTGCTGGCTGGGTGCGGTCATGCCCCCGCTGCCCAAGAAGACAAGCTCTCCGTGGTGACGACCACGCCCATCCTCGCCGACCTCACCCGCAATGTGGCCGGCGACCGGGCCGACGTCACCTCCCTGGTTCCCTCCGGCGCCGACCCGCACACCTACGAACCGTCCCTGCGTGACGTACGTACCGTTGTGTACTCGAAGGTCGCGTTGTCGAACTACCTCATGCTCGAACCGCACTCGGTCATCAAGACCATCGACGCCTCCCTGCCCGAGGGGGCCATCAACATGTCCTTGGCCGAGGAGGCCCAGAAGTACGGGGCCGAGGTCATCCCGCTGGTCGAGAATGCGAACCTCGACACGGTCTGGTTGGGTCTGCGCGTCATCGGCAAGGGCACCGCGCATGGGGCCGACCGTTCCTCCTCGGTGCACCTCAGGCTGGAGTCGGTGGATGGCCCCGGAGATCTCACTGCCTACATCACGGGTACCTTCGGACGTCCCCAGATCTACTACTCGACCACCGATGGCATCGACGAACGCGACGACGTGGAGCTTCCCGCCGACGCCCACACCCACATGTCCTGGGCATTCAGCAAGCCCGGCGTGTACCGGGCCAGGTTCGCTGCCACCCTCACGACTTCCCGGGGTGAGACCTCGATCGGTTCGCAGACCCTGACGATCGCCGTCGGCGCCGATCCACGCACCATTCCCGAACTCGCCGACCGCACCGTCGTCGACAAGGGGCACGCCGACTTCTCGGCCGACATCGACAGGGACAGGATGCTCATCCTGTCCGACCCGACTGGTGGCGGGGTGCGTACCCAGAAACGTCTGGATCCGGAGAAATCGGTGATCTGGGTGCCGCCGAAGGCACTCACCGAGATACCTCCCTCACCGGCGTTCCGGTTCCTGGGACGTCCCGGCACCTCCATCCACCAGTTGCCCCAGGCGGTGCTCGGTGCCCACGTCCACGGTGAGATCGACCCCCACCTGTGGATGAGCATCAAGAACACCAAGGCCTACGTTCAGGTGATTCGTGACGCCCTCATCAAGGCCGACCCCGACGGGGCGCAGACCTACCGGGACAACACCAAGGACTACCTGGCCAAGCTCGAGCAGACCTCGCACTACGTCGACAGCCGGATCGCAGGTATTCCCAAGGGGAATCGTCAGCTCATCACCAGTCACGACGCCTACGGCTACCTGGCCCAGGCACACGGCATGCACGTCGCCGGATTCGTCACCGCGAACCCGGGGGTGGAGCCGTCGATGGCCCAGCGTCGCAAGCTCAACCAGACCATCTCCGACCTCAAGGTGCCGGCAGTGTTCCTCGAGCCCAACGTGCTGCGTGCCTCGTCGGTGCTGGTGGCCATGGCGCACGAGAACGACGTGCAGGTCTGCACGATCTACGGTGACACCTTCGATGATCGCGTCACCACCTACATCGACCTCATGAAATTCGACGCCGACTCCCTGGCCCGGTGCCTGGGATGAGGTTCACATCGGAGGAATCCATGACCAAGAAACATCGCCCGTTGGCAGCTCGATGCACAGCCGTCCTGTCTGCCCTCACCCTCGCCCTGAGCGGCGGTCTCGCAGCTGCACCTGCCCAGGCCTCTGACGGCACCCCGCCGCCGGACCCGGCCCTCCAGCAGACCGTCACCGAGGACGAGCAGGTGGCCCAGGGCCCTGCCGAGATCACACGTGGCCATGTCGACGTGGGCCCCCGACTCATCGACGGCAAGTTCGTCCTGCTGGCCCGTGACGACTCCGCCAATCCGCCGGTGTGGCGCAGCACCGACGACGCAGTGCTGAGGGTCGTCGACGCGTCCCGGATCGACGTACCGAACGATGACGCCTACTCCTTCCTGGGTGACATGCGCGGCAGGAAGGCCTACGTCATTCCGCAGACCCAGGACCAGAAGGTCGTGTGGCTGGGATGGAACACCCAGGCCCCGGAGATCGTCAAGAACTTCCCCCGCGGTGCCGAGCTGGTCTTCACCGGACACGAAGGCCCGGGCGAGGCCCACATGTTCATCGAGAATGGGTTCGAGGCCCCGATGTCGCTCTACGACTCCACGAAGTCCGAGCAGCAGCCGGTCCACATGGAGGCCAACACCCACGTGCACGCCAACTGGGTGTTCTCCGAGCCCGGAGCGCAGACGATCTCGATGGAGGTGCGTGGCACCGATGCCAAGGGCGTCAAGCACTCCTACCCCACCAAGCTGAGGTTCGTCATCGGCGACAAGGGTTCGGCGCAGGATGCCCGGTCGATGGGTGCCGCTGCCTCGGCCACCATCGCCGACTCCCCGACGGCCACGGCCAGCTCCGACTCGACGGCGGCATCCTCCGACGCCGCACACGGCAGCTCGTCGCACGGTGTGCTCATCGCGATCATCGCCGGAGTGGTCATCGTCGCCATCGTCGTTGCAGCGCTGATCGGCCGGTCCCGTTCCCGCGCAATGCGTGACGAGGTGTGGCAGGACGGCGGGGCCAGCAAGGGGAACGGGGCCAATCCGCATGAGTGACAGCGATCTCGGATCCATCAGGATCACCAATCTCGCGGTCAACCTGGGCGGCCTGCAGGTGCTCCATGACGTCAACCTCACCGCCGACAGGGGTGACCTGCTGGCCCTGCTGGGGCCCAATGGGGCGGGCAAGACGACGATCCTGCGCACCATGCTGGGGCTCGTCCGCCCGGCCAGGGGATCCGTCACGGTGGCCGGGGCGGCCCCGGGGCGTGGCTGGCGTCACGTCGGCTACGTGCCGCAGCGCCACGAGTTCGCCTGGGACTTCCCGATCAGCGTGGCCGACGTCGTCATGAGTGGACGCACCCACCACATCGGATGGCTGCGTCATCCCGGCAAGGACGATCACGTCGCGGTGCGTGACGCGCTGCGGATCGCTGACATGGCCGATCTGGCCGATCGCACCGTCGGGGAGTTGTCGGGGGGTCAGCGGCAGCGGGTGCTCATCGCCCGTGCCCTGGCGACCCGCCCCTCGGTGTTGTTGCTCGACGAGCCGTTCACCGGGGTGGACATGCCCACCCAGGAGATGCTCACCGAGCTGTTCTGCCGACTCGCCAGCGAAGGCACCACCCTCGTCATGACGACCCACGACCTCGTGCAGGCCATGGCCACCGCCGACCGGGTGTGTCTCATCAACCGCACCGTCATCGCCGACTCCACCCCCGAGGAGTTGCGCGACCCGGCGATGTGGATGAGGACCTTCGGCATCTCGGAGAACTCCCCCCTGCTCACCACGATCGGCGCCGCTGGACCCGTCACCCCCTCCGATGCTGGACGTGCTCCCAGCTCACCGGAGGCGCCCGTCGCCACGTCCGCCTGAGAGAACGAGGAATCATCAATGCTCACTCCCTGGGAGTTTTTCATCGACCTCACCAACCCGCTGTTGGTCTTCCTGCCGAAGGCCCTGTTGGTTGCCGTGGTCTGTTCCATGGTTGCCGGAGTCATCGGGTCGCACGTCGTGCTGCGTGGCATGGCCTTCATCGGTGACGCGGTGGCCCACTCGGTGTTCCCCGGTCTGGCGGTGGCCTTCCTGCTGCAGGGGTCCCTGCTGGTGGGAGGTGCCGTGGCTGGTCTGGTGACCGCGATCCTGGTGGCCGTCGTCTCACAGAATCGACGGCTCAAGGAGGACTCCGTCATCGGGATCCTCTTCGCCGGCGCCTTCGCGCTGGGCATCGTCATCATCTCCCGAGCCCCTGGGTACTCGGGGTCGCTGCAGCAGTTCCTCTTCGGGTCGATCACCGGCATCAGCAATGACGACATCGTCATCGTGTGCGTCGCAGGTGCGCTGATCCTCGCCGCCGAGCGTGCCCTGCACAAGGAGCTGGTGACCGTCGGCCTGGACCTTGAGACGGCGCGCGCCAGTCACATGCCGGTCTTCGCACTCGATCTGGTGCTCTACGTGCTGGTGACCCTCACCGTCGTCATCTCGGTGCAGGTGATCGGAAACATTCTGGTGCTCGCGCTGCTGGTGACCCCGGCGTCCACGGCTCGTCTGTTCACCAATCGGTTGTCGACGATGATGGTGCTGGCACCGGTCATTGGTGCCGTCTGTGCCCTCGTCGGCCTGTACCTGTCGTGGTCGATCGACCTGCCGGCCGGTGGGACGATCGTCCTCGTCGCGACGGTGGTGTTCCTGCTCAGCTGGCTGCTGGCCCCCAGGCACGGCCTGCTGGGTGCCTGGCTGCGGCGTCGCGCGGACTCCCCGGTGGCTGCCTCCTGAGCCAGCCATCATGTTCTGCCGGGCCGGCTCCGGCCAGCCCTGGTGATGAGGGCCGGCGTCGGAACCGTGCTCGTCCGGCAGTGCAGACATGCAAGACATGGAAGAGCCCCAGCCAACATGGCTGGGGCTCGCCGCGTCAGGTGGGAACGCGAGGAAGATCAGTTGCCGGTGCGCGGCAGGGCGATGGTGCCGGCAGTGGCACCGCCGTGGGAGGCGGCAGGAGCGTTGTCGGCAGCCTGCGTGGCCTCCGAGGTGGCGGGAATCGCGGCCTCGTCACCAGTGCTGCCAGAGTCAACGGACTCCTCGTCACTCGGGGTGGCCTCATCGCTCGGGACGGCAGGGATCGTGCCCTCATCACCGGTGTTGTCCGGGTCAACGGACTCCTCGTCACTCGGGGTGGCGCTCGGGTCTGCCGAGGGAGTGTCCTCCGGGTCCACCGACGGATCGGGGAGCGGGGTCACCGTCTCATCATCGGCAGGTGCCGACGGCTCTTCGGAGGCGCTGGGCGACTCGGACGGCTCGGCAGAAGCAGACGACGACGGGGCAGCGGTGGCGTCCCCGCCGATCCGCCACGTGTAGGTCTTGGTGGCCGAGCGCATCGACCCGGACGCGGCGTGGACGGTCATCGTGTAGACGCCGGGTTTGGTGAAGACCCAGTTGGCGTGCACGTGCGTCGGCGACGGCACGGAGATGGTGCCGGGCAGCGCCGTGCCTCCCGAGGTGAGCTGGGAGACGGCCGTACCCGAGATGTCGGTGGCGAACAAGTGCACCTTCCCGGGGCCCTGCACCGAGTCGACGACGAGGTCGACCGGTTTGCCGGTACTCATGGTGTCCCACCCGGGCCACAGCAGATCCTGATTCTGCGTCATGGGAAGCACGTAGGCCCTGGGAGCCCCCGGGAACTGTCGGGGGACGTCGACGAGCGCGGAATCCTTCACCTGCAGGTCGACATCCTGCGGTTCATGGATCACGCCGGAGCCGGTGACATCCTCCTTGAGCTTGAGGTCGAGCTTGCCTCCGGTGAGACCGACATGGAAGACGTCCACGTGGCCGTGATCGAGGACGACCTTGGCGTTCGTCGAGGAACTGGGGGCAGGCGTGCTCGGCCCGTGGGGTGTGGCAGGCGTGCTCTGTCCATCAGGTGTGGCAGGGTTGCTCGACTGGTTCGAGGGGCTGGCCGAGGGGGTACTCGCCTCCGGTGAGGGGTGGGCCGAGGCGGTGGGGCCCGATGCACTGGGTGGGGTCGGCTCGGCCGGCCGACCCGGCGTGGCGGCGTCCCCACCGGGGGTTGGCAGCGCCGTGGCTGCCTCGTCACCCACGACGAACGTCACCTTCTTCTGTGTGACGCTGAACCGTCCGGAGGCGTTCTTTCCGGAGGCCGACACCCCGATGACGTACGTGCCGGGTTTGGTGAACACCCAGTTGTTGTGAATGTGCGCCGGGGCCTTGTTGACGATCTCGTGGGGTTTCTCCGACGATCCGAGCATGGTGACGTCGTTGCTGAGACCAGCGGTGAACGCCCACCAGGCCCCCTTGTCCGGAGCCGAGATGGGGGTCAGGGTGAGATTGACGCCATCGGGGTAGTCCTCGGTGGGCATCCGCTCGGTGGAGAACCCGGGCCAGACCAGTCCGTCGGTCTGGTTCTGGGGCAACACCCACACCGGGGTGCCCTTTGCACCGAGGAAGTCGTATGCCCGGTCGGGGAACACCGGCCGACCGGACAGTCCAGCCTTCCTCACCTCAGCCGCACTCACATCGCCTCGCACATGCTCGGCATGATCGGGCACACTGAGCCTCACCGATTCGGGATCGCGCAGGACGGTCTGCGTGGCATGGGTTCGTGAGTCGTCGACCAAGGCCATGGTTGCTCCACCGTCGGAGCTGACGGGCCCGACGTCGACGTGGCCACGGTCGATGGTCACCGGACTGGTGTCCGACGGATTGGCACCCTGCCCCGGCTCGGTGGGGGCACCGGGCTGGGATCCAGTGGGTGCGGGAACCGTCGGAGCAGGCCGCGCGGGATCCGTCGGGCCGGGCTGGGCTGGAGTGGTCGGCGCAGGTGTGGCCGACGTGGGGTTCACGTCGCCGGTGTTCTCGCCCCATCTCACCTGGGTCGTGGAGTTGAGGCCACCGGACGCCTTCATGTGTGCTGCTGAGCGGTGATCGCGTGGCAGCGGGGTGATGTCGAGCTTGAGGCTCGTCGCATCGCCACCGCAGTACCTCACGTCGGCACGGACACTGCGAGTGTTGGGGCCAGAGACGAAGTCCACGTCACAGTCGGGAATGTCGTCCTTGGGGTTGGTGATGAATCCGCCCTTGACATGGGCGATCATGCGCGGATCGGCCGGAGTGACCGTGACGGTGGCCGATCCGTCCTTGACGCTCGAGGTGACCGTCGCCTCGTCGGATCCACCGGTGAGCTCGTTGGTGTCGAAGGCCGGGGCCGGGTCCTGGCTGGCCTTGGTGGGGAACTGGCCGGGCTGGGAGGTCTGTGCCCGTTGCTGGCCGGTGGTGTAGGCGATCGGGGCGCTCACCCATCGTGGGCTGTGACCCGACCTGGGCACATAGACCACCTGGAAGTTCGACGACTGTGACCCCACCATCTCGGTCCAAGTGGCATGACCGCTGCTCACTGGCACCTCCGCCAGGTGGTAGCCGTCGATGTGGAAGATGGCCGTACCCTGATCGGCCGAGTCGCCCGTGGTGAACTCCAGCTGGCTCAGGTGTTCGTCACCATCCTTGTCACGCCCCGCATGGGGTGCAAGGCTGAGTTTGGGGGCGAAGGACGGCGAGGTCGTCGTCGACGACGCCTGGTAGGCCTTGGCGACGTCACCCAGGCCCTCGGCGCTGGGCTTGGTGCCACCGACCTGCCAGACGAGGGTCTGGGGGGCGGAGTGAATGAGTGTGCCGTTGGTGTCGCGGGCGCTGGCGCGATACGTCATCTCGTAGCGGCCGGGGCGGGTGAAGGTGGTGTCGTTGTGGGTGTGGGAACCAGCGGTGAGGAAGGCGGATCGCAGGCCGACGTCATGGCTGGAGAGCAGACGCGAGGCGGACTCCTTGTGCTCGGTGCCGTAGTTGTTGAACATCTCCATGCGGCCCGGCCCGTCGAATCCCACCATGTCGAGGGTGAATGACTGGTCGCGGAACCGTTCGATGGGCACGTTGGTGTCGGCACCGAACCCGGCCCAGATCGGTGAGCGGGAGAAACCAGGCTGGGCCGGAGCCCGGTAGAGCAGGTCGCCGGGTTTGCCAGCAAAGCCAAGCTCCGGCGCATTGTCCTTGGTGATCGGATGGATGTACTGCTGGTGACCAGCGTCGTTGTAGCCCTTGCCGACCCACAACGCCGTCGTCTCGATGGGCGGAGGGTTCTGACCCACGTTGGTGCGCAGGACGAAGTTTCCGGCCGACTCGTCCCAGAACACCTTCGGCGAGTCGACATGTTCCTGGGTCGCGATGGTCTTGGAGTCATCCGGGCCGGCGCTCGCCAACGTCGGATTCACCCCACCAGCAGCCAGCATGCCAACCGCCAGCACGCTCCCCAGCATCCGTCGCATCTGAACCATGATCGCCTTCCACCCTTAGTGATAATGGATCTCAATCCTATTGGATGGGCGATTGTCAGTCCACTCCCCCGCGGGGCACACGCACACGAATCCTGCTCGGTGGGCACCCATGCAGCACAGCAGAACGGCCCAGCCGGTGAGTTCCTGGTGTGCATCCCGTCGGGCGGTGCGGAGACGTGCCCGTGGCACACCGACCGAGTCAACTGCATTGCTGGGTCAGCTGCACTCGGGCATCAGAGCAGACCCCCTGGCATGGTCGTGATGGAACGTGCTGGCCTGGGGCAGGTGGGGTGATGATCTGGGGCCGGTGAGATGATGGTTCGGATCAAGACCCGCTGCGCCGCAGACGTCGCACTGCCTGTACCGCCACGAGAAGCACCACCGCAGCAATGACGACGACGTAGTCGGGCACTCGCCGTCCGACACGACCGGCCCAGTTCTCCATGGCGAACTGGGTGCGGACCCCGACCGCGCCACCAATGTCGGCAGTGCCACTGGTGAGCAGCAGGAACACCCCGATCGCCACCGAGAGCAGGCCGGAGATGACCATGACGACCGAGTTGTGCCAGCCCCCGATGGACACCGTGCGAGGGCGCAGCCAGTTCATGGCCCCCGATCCGCACTTCTGCCACACCAGGGCAAGGACGAGCAGCGGCACCACCATGCCCAGGGCATAGATGGCCAGGGTGATCGCCCCGTAGATCGCGCTACCACCCAAGGAGGCCATGACGAGGATCGCCCCGAGGATGGGGCCGGCACAGATCCCAGCCACGGCGTAGACGCTGCCCAGGAAGAACACCGAGATGGCCGATCCGCGACTCGCGTCGACCTCGGCGCTGCGTGACAGACCGGGGATGGGAATCCCGAGGAGCTGGATCACCCCGATGACGATGACGATGGCGGCCACCACCGTGATGAGGACGTGCCGGTTGCGCCCCAGCAGGGAGCCCACCGTCCCCGAAAACACCCCGAGCGGCACCAAGGTGACGAGCAGCCCGAGGAAGAACATCCAGGTACGGCTGATGAGCTTGCCCGGGGAGTTGAAGGCGTAGGCGAAGAATGCCGGCAGCAGCATGATGGAGCACGGGCTCAACAGCGACAGCAGACCGCCCAGGAATGCGCTCAGGTATCCGATGTCCATCGTCAGCGCAGCTTGTCGAGTTCGGAGTCGATGGCCTCGCGGAACTGGTCGATCGGCTGGGCGCCCACCACCGCCGTCTGACCGACGATGAAGCTCGGCGTGGAGGTGAACCCGATCTGGTTGGCCTCCGAGGCGTCCTTGGCGACGAGCTCGGCGAGCTGCTTGTCGTCGAAGCCAGCCTGGAAGGTCTTGACGTCCCTCACCCCGGCCTTCTTGGCGAGGTCGGTGATGGTGTTGCGCGGCAGGGACTGATGACCGTTGCCGTCCGAATTGGCGAAGACGTCGCGGTAGTACTCCCAGAACTTGCCCTGTCGACCGGCTGCCTTGCCACCGACGGCGGCGTCGATCGACTCCTTGCCGAACAGCGGCAGGTCGCGCCATTCCAGGCGCAGGTATCCGGTGTCGATGTACTCCTTCTTGATCTGTGGCAGCACGTCACCGGCGAAGACGGTGCAGAACGGGCAGCGGAAGTCGGCGTACTCGATCATCACCAGTGGGGCGTTGACGTCTCCCAGGGCGTAGGGATCCTTGGCGTCACGACGGGCCAGGCCGTGGGCGTCACTGCGCTTCATCGCCGAGATGTCGCCCTTGTCGTGGCGTCCCGCCCGTGCGCCACTGGACTGGCCAGCTCCCGAGGGGGCGGGGTCAGCCGCGTCGGAACCACCCTTGGAACCGTCCGGGGCGACGAACACCCCCACCACGGCCAGGGCGATGAGCAGGACGGCGACGATGACGGCCACCGACACCCGGCGAGACTTGGGCTGGGGATGGTTGCTTGACTGCGCCACCGAGAACTCCTGACATGGCATGTGGGACGGACGGGTGGGGCGAGAAGTCTCCCGACCCTGCCTGTGAACCTAACACCCGGTGTCCCGGGCCACCAACTGCATACCAGGAATTTGGTGTGCAGTGGGGGATTTGGTAGGCAGTCGGGGGATTTGGTGGGCAGTCAGGGTCCGGGGGATTCGCGGGGCTGTCAGAATTGGAAAGATTCGAGGGCAGCCAGGATGCGTGGTTGCCGCGGACGGCCGCCGAGACCCAGGGCTCACCACCCGGCCGGCCAGGGCGTCATGGCAGCCGCCATGCCCTTCCCAAAACCGTGGCGGTATTCTTGCCACGTGCCCAGCCTCACCGCCCGCGCCCGTCACCAGAGCTGGATCTGGGCGCTGCTCGGCGTGGGACTGCTCTTCTACAACTGGTGGATCGCCGTGCTGTTCCTGCCCGACGTCTTTGCGCTGAGCCCGCACCAGATGTATTCCGACCTGCAGGTCGACGGTGCACCACACGCCCGACTCCTCCAGTGGTGTGACCAGATGGCCGGAGCGATCTTGATCGTCGTCGGTACGATCCTCACCAGCCGACTGCGCAACGCCGGGCCAGCACTCGCGGCGGGGACGGCAGCCGCTTCAGGGCAGGCAGGGGAACGCCCAGTCACGACGAGGCACGCCGACCGAGCTCTCACCAGCGGACTCATCGTCGTGGGGGTTGCCGTGCTCAGCGCCGGGACGTTCCCGTTCGTCTGTGCGGAGTCGACGACCCCGGGATGTCGAAAGCGCCAGTGGGCGTGGGAACTGCCGTGGCAGCAGTACGTGCACAGCTTCTCCGGAACTGTCGAGTTCATCGGAATCTGGCTCATCATCATCTCGGCGTGGGTCGGAACCAGCCTGCGGCGTTCTCGGGGACGTTCGCACGTGACCCGTCCTGCCTGGTGGCCCGTGGCGGCTGCCGTGACCGTACTGACGACCGGAGTGGTCGACGGTATCGCGTACATGAGTCACTTCCAGGAGATGCTCATCTCGTCGATATCACTGTTGTGCTGGACGGTGTGCCTCGTCTTTCCCATGCACACGCTCACAGCCGCCAATGGCGACGACTGAGTTCCTCGAACTGCGCGCTGGCCTGGGCCATCATGGCCCGAGCAGCGTGATGACGCGTCATCGCCGGGTCGGGGACGATGGGGTCACCGACCCACACGTCGAGCCGTTCCCGCCGCCACAGCAGGCCGAAGACGTGGCCCGTCCCGACCAGCCGGCACGGAATCACCGGAACCCCCGCTCCGACGGCGAGTTCAAAGGCACCGGGACGCAGCGGCGCCATCCGTCGGGGATCATGGCCACGCTCCCCCTCCGGGAAGATGCCGACGAGGTCGCCAGCAGCCAGGTGACGACGTGCCTGCCGGTGGAACTCCCGCAGGCCGGCGGCGTTCGAGCCCACCGGAATGGTGCCGAAGAATGACAGGATCTGCCCGGCAACGGGAATGTCGAAATTGGCGTCCATGGAAACGAAGTAGGCGATTCGCGGCCACATGGCTCGCACGAGGGCCAGCTCGTCGAAGGGGTGGACGTGGTTCGAGACGATGACCGCCGGGCCCTGGATCGGCTTCTTCTGGTGGACGTCGGTACCCATGCCCACCACGGTGAGTACCTGGCTCGCGGGGAGGATCAGCGTGTGCCAACCCACCTGCCTGGCCACCCGGTGCAGGATGGCTCGACCATCCCCAGCACCACCTGTCGTGCGGTGAGGGGATGTGGCTCGGTCATTCCCAGCGCGACGTTCTCCACCTCCTGCGCTCGCGCCACCCCGCAGGGTCCAGAGGTGACGATCGCGACGTCGGGAACGACACTGCTGGCGCAGACGCTGATACTGCCTGCGCAGGCGGGAGGGTTGAGACCGAAGTGCATGGACTCGTGCCATCATCGCCCTGCCCCGGCGTCGGTGATCGTCTGGTGAAACATCTGCTCCAGCAACTGACCGGATCGGTGAATGGAGTATCGGCGGGCCGATTCGGCGTATCGTGCCCCCATCCGGGCCCGTTCCTGCGGGTGCTCGATCCACCAGTCGAGACGACGGGTGAGCGCATCACGGTCGTTGGTGGGAAACAGGCTGCGTGGGTCGAGGGCGAACTGGCTGGCTGCGCTGCGTGGGGACCGCGCGATCACCGGGACCAGCCCGCAGGCCACCGCCTCCAGGCACGCGACCGCCTCGATCTCGGCGTCTGCCGGATGGACGTAGAGGTCGGCGGCGCGCAGCTCGTCCACCAGCCGCTCCTGGCTGTGGTAGGTGAGACGCAGGGGATGGGCCAGGCCGGCACCGTGGGCCTGCAGGATCGTCCTGCGTGGCCCCTTGCCAGCAATCTGCAGATCGATTCGATCCCGATACCGGGAATGCTTCACCGCGTCGATGAGCAATTCATGACGTTTCTCCGGGCTCAGCCGCCCGACACTCATGATGCGCAGTGGTCGATCGGAGTCCAGCGTCCACACCGGCCTGGGCCCACCGGGGGTGAACACGTCGGTGACACCGTTGGAGATGACGTGGGTCTGAGCGCGGTAACCGTGGTCGGCGAGCTGGTCGGCGATGAACTGTGAGGGGCAGTGTATGTGGCCGATCTCCTCGTAGAAGTACTCCCGCAGCGCGGTGTACACCGCGGATGTCGTCGAGCGGAACCTGCCGAGGCCGATGTTGTAGGTGATGTTCTCGGGTTGGACGTGGAATCCGGCCGAGACGGGGATGCCCATCTCGTGGGCCACCTGCAGTGCCATTCTGCCCATCGGGGTGGCCAACCAGATGTGGACGACGTCGGCGCCCCGGTAGGCACGCTCCAGCAGCTCGCGGCTCGGCGTGGCGAAGGTGAAGCGTTGGGCCTGGGCGAACAGCGAGACCACCGGGATGTGCCACGGCTGGGCCACGTACCGATCCACCTCACGGGGAGCTGCTGCGTCGCTCCAGCCTCGATGTGGACGCCGCACCGATCCGTCGGTGGCCACGACGACGACCTCGTGGCCACGGCCACGCAGGGTTGCAGCAGCGCGTTGGGCCGAGGTGGCCACTCCGTTCGTCGGTTGAACCGTGTCCACGACGAAGACAACTCGCACCGTCAGCTCCTGACCGCAAAAACACCGGGCATGCCGACACAGCGGCGTCGGCATGACAGACCAGACGCTACCAGTGGGGCTGCAGGCACGTCCGTCACGGTCAACGACACTCCTGAGCTCAACCCCTTTGTTGAGTGGGTCCGCGGGTACGTCCGCCACGGGTTTCCGGCCAGCCGTGGCACGCCGTGGCAGGTGATCGTCACGGGAGTGGGTCGCCATGGTGTTGTGGCTCGGCGGACGATTCGGGGAGTGGCGTGTCAGTTGCGCCCCACGGCCGAATCCCAGTGTGGGATCACTCGTCGCACCCGGGATCGTCCGGGTCGACGCGCAGCGCTTGGTCGAAGAACTCCACCTCGTGTCGACAGGCGGTGAGATAGGCCCGAGCCGCCCGGGAGCGCGCCTGGGGAGCAGCGAGCGCAAAGGCACGCTCCACGATGGCCAGAGCCTGGGCGGTGGCCTGGGCGAATTCGTCGTCATGGTAGGTGTGCAGCCAGGCGGCATAGGGGTGCTCGTCGGGAATCCGTGTGATCTGCGCCCCAGTCTGGGCGTAGAGCCAGTAGCAGGGCAGCACGGCTGCCGCACCGACAACGTACGCGTCGACGAAAACACTTGTCAGCAGGAAATTTGTGTAGGCCTGGGTCACCGGGCTCGGCGCGACGGTTGGTTCCCCGGCCAGCCAGGTGCGGTGCAGCTCGGCCTCCTCGACCTGGCTGCCGTAGGCCGAGTACGACCAGTATGTCGTCTCGTCGACGGCGTCGGTGCGCGTCGCCAGTCCGGCCAGCGCCTTGGCGTAGTCCTGGAGGTAACGGGCGTCCTGGCCGAGGTAGAACCGGAAGGCGTGGTCCGGCAGCGTTCCGCCGACCAGCTGGGTGACGAAGTCGTTGCTCGCCACCTGGCGGGTGAGTGCCGAACCTGCCCGCCACAGGGCCTGGGTCCACGGGCCGGGAGCCGGGATCGCAGCCTGGACGGGTTCGGCGGTGGGGGCAAGTTGGTCGGGGGAGTCGAGGTGCCCGGGCAGGCAGTCCTCGGCGAGCCACGGCGTCGCCATGCCGGCGCGGGCCAGGCGACGCGTCCGGTGACCGTGGTCGACGGGGCCGTGACCGGTGCCCACCTGCAGGTCGGCACCGTGGGCGATGGACTCGTGCAGCCAGGCGGTGGTCCACGCCAGGGCCTTGCCGGGGGTGTCGCCAGCGCCCAGCCGGGTGGCCAGGGCCGAGGACAGGGAGCAGCCGGTGCCGTGGGTGTTGGTGGTGTCGATGCGCGTGCTGGGCACGGTGATGGTGTGGCCGTCGGCAGCCACCCAGATGTTGGCAGCCGATGCCCCGTCCAGGTGCCCGGTCTTGACGATGACGGCCGTCTGGGTGCGTCGGGCCCAGTCGGTGGCCTGGGCGATGGCCTCGGTCACGTCCTTGGCCGGCTCGGTGCCGGCGAGGACGGCGAGTTCGGGAATGTTCGGGGTGACGACGTCGGCGGTGGCGCAGTACTCGCACATGGCCTGTTCGGCCTCGGGGGCCAGCAGTCGGTCGCCGCTGGTGGCCACCATGACTGGGTCGACGACGAGCGTGGCAGGGCGGTGCTCCGCCAGCCAGCTGTGGACCGTCTCGATGATCGTCACATCGGCGAGCATCCCGGTCTTGACGGCATCGAGGTGGACGTCGTCGGCCACGGCTGCGAGTTGGTCGCGCAGAAACTCCACTGGTGGGACGTGAATGCTGCGCACTCCCGTCGTGTTCTGGGCAACCAGCGAGGTGACCACCGTCATCCCGTAGCCGCCCGCGGCGGTGATCGACTTCATGTCGGCGGCAGTACCGGCACCGCCGCTGGGATCGGTTCCCGCGATCGACAGCACCCGCGGCACGCGCAGCTCGCCCGTGTCGTGATGCGATTCCGTGCCGTGATCAAGCCCCGGATCATGATCAGGCCCCATGCCGTAATCAGGCCCCATGTCGTGGCGCAGGTGTGCAGAGTCATCGTGGTGTGACGGCGTCGTCATGGTGGACATTCCCTTCGTCAGCTGGATTCATGACCAGGTTCCACGAGTGTCATCTCAGCGCTCTCGCGCACCCCGTGTCCACGGGCCAGTATGGCACGGCGGCTGGCTGGGCAGGGGCTTTGCTGGATGGGGACCTTGTCCACGCGTTCAGGGGGCATCACCTCCACATCCGTAGCACACGCTGCTACATTGGGGTCATGGGTCGCATCATCAGCCAGCGGGAGTTGCGCAACGACAGTGCGCGGGTTCTCCGCGCCGTGGATGAGGGGCAGTCTTTCGTCATCACTCGTCGCGAAAAGCCAGTCGGAGAGCTCATCCCGTTGCACCGTGACCGGTTCGTGGATCGACATGTCGTGGAACGAGTATTTGCTGCCTCCCCCACAATCGACCGGGAATCCTTCCTCCGTGACGTTGACGGTGCTGTTGACCAAGGAATTGAGCCCCGTAACTGACTCAGTCCGCGAAACAGCGTTGCTCGACACGTCCGTCGTCATTGATCTGCCAGTACTCCTGAAAAGGGGATGCCTGCCCGGTAGTCTCGCCATTTCCTCGATCACCATGGCCGAACTGACGGCTGGCCCTGCTGCAACCGACGATCCCCGTGAGCGAGCTCGCCGACAGGATCGGCTCCAGCGAGTCGAGGCAACCTTCGAGCCCATACCCTTCGGAATCTCCGCGGCCCGTGCCTACGGACAGATCTTCGCCACCGTCAGAAGATGCGGACGTCAGCCTCGCAAGCGCTTTGCCGACCTGTTGATCGCATCGATTGCCCTGGCTGAGGAGCTGCCGTTGATCACACGAAACCCGGATGATTTCGTCGGCCTGGACGATCTGGTCGAGGTCATTGCCGTCTGAATTGACGCCTCCTTGTGGGAAAACAACCACATCCGAACATGTTTCAGATGTGCGTCGCAACGAAGTTGCCTCGGCAACAAGACCGAGGCGGCTTGAGCCTCTGTGGACTCGAGCTTCTCATAGTCGCCTCAACGAAGTTGCCTCGGTAACAAGACCGAGGCCGTTCCGCGGGTATCTACATGACGTGGATCACCCAGCCTCAACGAAGTTGCCTCGGCAACAAGACCGAGGCCGGCACTGACACCGGCACGACAGAGAAATGGTCACCGCCTCAACGAAGTTGCCTCGGTAACAAGACCGAGGCTGGCCCGGTGCTGGTGACCTCGGTGAAGTTCGACGTGCCTCAACGAAGTTGCCTCGGTAACAAGACCGAGGCCTTGATCTGATCAGACACAGGTTCTGGCAGGCGCAGGCCTCAACGAAGTTGCCTCGGTAACAAGACCGAGGCCCCATTGCTGCCGCCTGCTCGGCGACGGTCAGCATGCGGCCTCAACGAAGTTGCCTCGGTAACAAGACCGAGGCTGGTGGGACAATTGGTATGTGTCTAATGACGGCACGGCCTCAACGAAGTTGCCTCGGTAACAAGACCGAGGCATGAGACACACGACGGCGAACACGATGTCGGATGCGCCTCAACGAAGTTGCCTCGGTAACAAGACCGAGGCCACCGGAGATGTATGGCACCTCGGAGGGAGCACGCTAGCCTCAACGAAGTTGCCTCGGTAACAAGACCGAGGCTGCGGGACGCATCAAAGGGCCTTCACAAGGGAAGATACTAACCCGTCACGAGACCTTAAGTGCCGCGGGGCGCACCTTCTGCCTCCTTAATCAGGGTTTTTACCACCAAACTCTCGTGACTAGCAGGGATAGTCTCGCGAGAGATCAGCCTGTTTCCAAGGTTCTCCGCCCTCTCGCGTCACACGACGATGGGGGTATCATCCTCAATCACCCGACTCTGGCCGATCCACGACACTGGAAGGCCAGAGGTGCCCTCGTGGCCAAGTGTGGCCACGAGGATTGAATCCTCTTCTCGAGCAATGATCTGAGTCATTTTGCGACGCAACCGCAAAAGTGCCGCCTGGGTGCAGATGACGATGAACACACTGTATTGCACTCGATTTCCATAACCACCAAGCGTTTTCGCAACCATGTCGCGACGTCGGTCATCCACCACATCGTAGGCTATGACATAGGCTCTCTCATCAGGCTGTCTGCTCATCTCACCATCATCCCTCGATATCTCTGTTCCCCTCCCGAAACAGCCTCCAGAACAAGACGAGCCTGCACCTCGATCACTCTGCGCCACGAGACTCTGTACCCAAAGACCGGATGTGTGATTTCGGTGGACATTCGCTTCTCATGAAGAGATATCAATGCTTTTCTTGCACGCTGATCCAAGCAAGGATCGCCTAGATCGGACAGCAACATGGCCGGTTTTATCTGACAATTGTTGATGGCAGAAATCACCACGGAATCGGCAATGACTGGACGGAACTCTTCCATCAGATCGAGGGCCATGGCAGGTTTGTTGCGATTGGCCGAGTGAAGAATACCGGCATGTGGATCCAATCCGCACGCCAACAACGCCCTAATACATTCACTCAGCAGCAATCCGTAACTGTAGTTGAGACAGACATTGAGGGCGTCACCTGCGCCGCGTCCTTGTCGTCCAGGCCATCCCTGCGCCCACGGTTTTCTCCTGTCTGCTTTGAGGAACATCGGAAACATCCCGAAGTACAAGGTCGCAGCACGCCCCTCGACGGCGAATACCTCCGGTAACGATCTGCACCCGTCAACATTCCGCTGCAGCGACCTCAACGACATGGTGTCACCGCATGTCCCATGCCATCGCCGGGCCATGGTTGCCTGGTTCGCGATCTTGGCTCGGATCATGCCCTTTGCGAGCGGTAAGGATCCGTGCAGTGACATCTCATGCTGGTACAGACGCCCCAATCCATTGACTGTCTGGGCCGTGGAGGCCCACCCCATGACTCGGCCCCGGGAGCTGCACCACACAACTGACCTTCTCCGCCACAGAAGTTCACGGATGAGTGCACTCGACACGTCTGCATTGCCGTGGACAATCAAACCGTCCACTTTCTCCAGTGGAAGATCAGCCAATACCTCACCCTTGTGAACGACCTCCACGCGGGAGCGTCGTATCTGGGCCCTGGCCCCCGGTGTCGTGACGTGGATCATGAACCCCCGGTGTCGTGCCACCGATATCCGACGAGCTGGCTGGGAACTCCTGGTCTCATCTGGCAAGCAGACACTGGCATGGGAACACCGATTGCACCTGGGATCATTGAGGAGTGCGGCGGGTGGACGAGGACTCTGCACTATCTGATGAGTGGCGCGAACCCAGCATGTGGCCTCGTCGCGCAACTGCTCGGTGATCTCGACTGGGACGTCCGTATGGTGATTGGTGAACCACACGGACGCCTCGGACACATGCCGACCACTTTCCTCCAAACACATCACCTGCAATGCGAGTTGAACACGAGTGGCAGGTGTGACGGCTGCCCGCTGACGAACCGGGGTGGCCTTGAACTCGGTCACCTTGAGGGTTCCGTCAGGCAACTCGCGGACGCAATCGCATTTGCCACTGATGCCAAGTGTCTTGGAATGGATGGATACCGCACGATACTCATCTGCCCGTGCAGTCGCAGCATCATCCACACCACGATGGGCCTCCACGCCAGCCTGCATCTGATAGGTGTCGGTGACCTCCCCCGACACCTCAAGCCACGTTCGCCTCGGACAGAAGACCGTGTGGATCACCGTACTGATTGGCAGAGGATCTTCACTCGGCATCGTCGATCCTCACGAGAGCCCCACCCTTGAGCCGCCGTTCTGGGGCGCTTTTGCTCCCAGCAACCTCTGTTGCAAAGCGAACAGCATGGTGAATCCCCAGTTTGCTGACCTCGGCACTCATGACGACAGGAAGATTGGACAGGTCCGAAGCAGCGGCGACTCCATCCCACACCTTGCTCCTCAGGACAGCAGACCACCGTGTCAATGACGTTGGCGTTTGGAACACGGGCAAGGTGACATGGCTGGGATGAGTACGGTTGCGTGGATGAAAACCTGACGTCTGTGAGTAGCCATCCGACGCTGTGTCCGACTTGGGTCTGGGCACCAGCGTGGTCGCAGAAATACCCCACAGCATGCACCACGCGGTTGCATTGTCCATGCGGCTGCGATTCCTGAATCCCAGTGGCGTCGTGTGTTTGTGTTTCTTAGAGTCCCTGTCATATTCATCAACCAGTGATGCACCTGTCAGCCCATCAACAACTTCCTGCAGTGCACGACGCTCCGAGACCTTTTTCGCATACACGTACAGCCCACCTGGAACGAAGTTTTTTCCACTATTGCGAGTCGTCATGTCCCATCGCGTTGCCCCGTGATCAGGCTCAAACTTTTTGTCGTTGGTGCTCGACGATCGGTGCCAATAGGCTGGCTCCCCCAAAGCCCCGATCATGGCTCTGTCGATCGGTTTCAGGGAAAGGTCATCCAGTTTGTGTCTCCTGCGCCCCACCCATTCCGATGATTCCTCCGTCGTCGTGGCGGCGGTGATCCTTGGACTGAACCATCCGAGGCGCATCTCCCCCTTGGGTGTCTGCACCACCTCCGACTGCGACACCCAGGAGTCCTTCTGGCAGCACCGACTCGCATGGTCCTTGACGATCTGTCCGACGTCAGCGTCCCCCTCCCAGGTGACCACGGCTCGGGCAGATGGCCCGTTCTCCCAGAAGAGGCGAACGGCGTCAATCCCCGCATCGTTGAGGATCGCCGCCAGCCCGATCTGGGCGAAATGAGTCGATGCGTCGGTGATGTCCCCGCCCAGACGAATCATGATCCCTCCTTCGAGACTTGGCAGTCGGCAGCTCGCAGCACACCTTCGAGAAAGCAGATCGACCAAGCACCTATGTCTCGCTGGGTGGATTCAACCAACTCGTCCCAACCGCCTTCCTCGAACAAGGCGGCAGATACCTGCTTCAAGTCGTCGGAATCAGTGGTCGTGCAGAGTGCACTCACGTCGTACATCGGCAGAACTCTCCCCTCGCCGTGAGTGGTACCCACAAGTCGCGTGACCAGGTTTGCCTCCCCACCCGCCATGGCCATGGCCGCAGATTTGTGTTCATGCCGCCATCCTCGCGGAAGCGGTGAAGCCGCAGCACGCTGCCTGGTTCTCTGAAGACTCATGCCAGTGCTCTTGGCAACCGGTTCCAGAGAGCCGTCATTGCCCAGTATCTGTTGAAATCGTGGATCGGCCTTTCCCGCGTCATGCCACTGCCCGGCGAGCCGCAGGATTCCACACATCTCCTCGGAGAGGCCGATGCGTCGGCCGAACGCCTCAGCGCGATCGGCAACGGCTTTGGAGTGCTGACTCAAGAACACCCGATCTGCCGGTGACCATGTCTGGCGCGAGACATCGTCGTCGAGAACACGACTTGACCTTGTCAGGATGACCCACGAGATGCGGCCATTGTCGTCGAGTGGGGACAAGGTGACGTCCCACTCCCCTCGAGCACCGAGCAACTCCTGTGCAGTCTGCAGATCCTCAGGGTCCAGATCAGCCACCTGGACCCCACCAATCCGATCATGCCCCCAGTAGACCTTGACATCATCGGCAACTCCCCACGCAGTGGGGAAGTCTTCCCCGACAGCATGTTCTGGAGGAACCACGACTCGCTGTTGGGTCAACTCGTGGCCCTTGTCAACGCAGACGACATCGCCGGGTTCGAGATCCTCCGCTGCCTCCACGGATGTCCAGTGGGCCTCGGCCTGCCGTGAGTCGTTTCGCCACACGAAGGCGCGCGATGTGGACGACTCGCCACTGAGAACACTCTCCACCTGAGCGCGAAGGGTCGGCATACTCACCGGGAACACCTCGTCGGTGTGGGGAGGGGTGGCGTGCAACAGGGAGAAAGCCGTCATTTCGTCTTCGGGAAGGTCACGAACCACCAAGCCACATTCCGGCTCGTTCTCCTCGAGGTCCTCGGCAATCCACAACCCGAGATCCTCTTCGGCGAAGGGGATCTCCGAGGTGTGTGACAGCCTCTCCACATCGTGCCACTCAAGCCTCATGGGAATTGGACGTCGTCTCTGAGCCTGTGGAGGCTGGTGTGCCACGAGTTGCCACGGCGACACGCCATTCGGCTCCTCAGCCATGTGTCGCAGCCAGGAACGTGCCTCGACCAGGTCTTCACCACAGTAGGGTGGATAGTCCTTGACCTTCTCGTCACTGGGGAGGATGACCGTGACCAGGCCCTCCTCGCGGTTGCCGCGTCGATTGACACGTCCGACACGCTGGGCGATCGCATCGCCAGACGCCAGCTCCGTCACCAGACCAGCCAGGTCAAGGTCAACGCCGACCTCCACCGTCTGGGTGGCGACCAGGACGTCCATTCTCGGTGGCTTCGAGGAGTCGAGCAGTTCTGGGTTGTCCTGCTGAAGTTCTCGCACATCCATCGGGCGCATCCGCCCCACCCAGCAGCCAACTCCATCGGGGAACTGCTTCTTGAGCATGTCGGCAACCCTGATGGCGGTGTCGACCCTGTTGACGATGCATCCCACGGTTCCCTCGCCCAACCGCTCCTTGAGGGAGATCACTTCGTTGACGAGCTGTGTGACGTGCCTCTTGGTGACTTTGCGACCTGAAGGCCAAGACTTGGCCTCGACCAGTTTCACCGGCTTGGGGCGAACGAGTCGAGCACTCAGCAGCTCGTCGTCCAAGTCTTCCGACGTCACCGACACACGGCCCTCGGAGGCGTCGTTCCTCGGAGTGGCCGTTGTCTCGACCACTTGAAGGTGAGGAATCCCAAGCGGCTTCTCGAAATCGTCCTGGAGCTTCCGGACCCGACGAGCGGTCGCCAGGAGTTGCTGATTGAGATGGGCCTCATCGAGGATCATGACGGCATCCAGCCCCAGGAAACCTGCTTCCCGTGGGCGGGCTCGACGACTCGAGCCATAACCCCTCATGAGAAGCCGGCTTGCCCACATGTCTGGGGTCGCACATATGACGGCACAGGCCGTCGGATCGTCGATCCAGCCACGTTCCGGGGCCAAGGCACCGCGCAATTCGTTGACGATCAGTGGATCCACCGATGTTTCCGCAGAATCCGAGCGCAGTGCCCTGAGTGCCTCGGCGACGTCGAGCAGGATGCCGTCTTCAGCACCCCGAAGGGCGTCGGCAATTCGACGAGCACGTTCGGCGTGATGGTCCACCAAAGCTCGTCGATTGACGACGACGGCCATCCTCCGTGGCAATCTTGGAGCTGCTCCTCGCGCAACCAGAGCATTTGCGAAGACGAAGACGTCAACGACGTTCGACTTGCCTGATCCGGTCGGGGCACCGATGACATCAGGCCACGAACCGTTGTCAAGAACGTATGCCAGAAGGCGCCTCTGCCACACAAATGGGTTGTGGCCATCATTGACAGATGCGAAGAATTCATCGAAATCACAGCGCCCCAACATCATTTCCCACCTCCGAAAAGGTCATCGGGAAGGTCGACCGGAACAAGGAGACCACCTCCCAGATGACGAGACTGACCAATGGCCACCAACGCGGTCTCGGTCGACAGCGATCCCAGATCAAGCAAGGCCTGGTAGGGAAGGCATTGCACATGCTTGGGCATGCGATGTGCATATCGCTCCACTCGCGAGTCAGGGATAATTTGGCTGGAAAGCACCCGAGCTCCCTGGCCAACAACCTGATTGATCAACTCAAGATACCCCTTGGTGCCTTTCGGAACGTGGACCGAGGAATCCTTGAACACGAAACCCAAGGACAACAAGGCTGAATGGCCGAGAGTCCACGTGCCGTTCGGGACCTTCTGCACGCCTGTCTCCGGAACGACAGCTGGCTGGGTTCTCCAAAATCGATGATGCTCCTGTTCGGCTGGAGACCAGAAGTCGTCCAGGCAGACGTCGAAAGGCTCTCCCAGTCGAAGGACTCCAGATCTGCCCAGAACGAGCTTCATATGTGACCCAAGGGCCCCACGAAGCTGCAGCTCATCCGAGGCGTCCATACCGTGTGGGATCAGGAGAGCCAAGCACGGCTGGTCGAGATTCAGCTTCGTCGGGAGGCTTGGGTCCAGATACTGGATGGCCACTCGATTCGGTGGAGGAGTGAATCCGCGAGGATATTTCCCGGTGACCACGGCAGGTGCCTCCGAACCAATTCGTCTGGCGATGGTTCGATGAAGGGCAACCGTCCATGTGACAAGTTCATCATCGTGCAGTCGGCGCTCGATCGGCAGCAGAACTGCTCTGGTCCAGGGCAGGTCAAGATCCGGTTTCGCAGACATGGTGTAGTAGGAGTTGATCACCCGACCGCGAGGGACAGGGGGCTTCTGCAAGTCCTCGCTCGCCTTGCGCCGATCTTCTAGCAGTTTGGTATGGGCTGACTCAAGCTCTGCGAGACGACCTGGCGCTGGTGTCTCGACTCTGATTCCACGACCGTCCAGCTGCCCTCCACTGGAAAGCCTCAGCCCCTCCACGGCTTCACGGGATGTGTCGAGAACCGCGACGCTCTCTCGTTCACCCAGACATGCCACATCGGGGCAGATGGATTCCAGGGCCGTGGCCACTTCCTCGGGCATCTCGATCCATGACCACGCCCAACCAGCTTCGACCGCCACCCCTTGGGAGATGCGTTTTTTGCTTTTCTTCAGAGCATCCTTATCGAAAAAAGCTTCAGGTCGCCAGGACCATGTCTCCACATTGCGACCGAACAGTTCGACGCGCCCAGTGGGCTTCCAGACCGTCGGCGGATTGTTCTCCACCCATGCCAGTGCCTCCTCACTCGACGCCGTCATGCGCAGGTCCTCCCCCCGGGGCTCAGCTGTCGATCCTTTGGCAGCCGCATGGACCAGGCTTGAGAACAACCGTGCAGTCGACGGAAAGTCATCCACTGTCACACCATCAGGTGAATGACCTTGATAGACACCCAGCGGGAACCGAGCTCTGATCGTGAACGCGGTCATGATCAGAGCTCGGCTTCGGAGGTGGCACTGTTGATGACAATGGGATTGCCAACCACGGTGAACTCCTCGCCGTTCCATGACACCCCTGCCAATTCGCGAGCAAGGTCGATTGCCTGTTCCAGAAGGGCATCCGCCTGGTCACGAAGAACCGGGAGCAGCGTCATGATCTTGCCGTTGCGGCAGTCGAGTTCGTACCGAGGCTCCTCGGACTCGCGCAGATCGCAATTGGCTCGAACAACCAGTTCCTCGTTGGACCGTGCAAGGCTTGCCAGCCCCACCGCGGCCAACAGTGCACGACAAGCAACATTCGCTTCGGCGCCAACACCGAAACGAAGTTGGCGAAGAGCGCTGAAACTGAGGACAGTGGAACGAATGATGCGCTTGCACGAAACGAAACCAAGGATCTCCAGTGACGGTGGAAGGGCCCCGAGACCGAGGCCGAATTCTGATCCTGAGAATGTTCCACTCTTAGCATTATTCTTTTTATCAATAATTTTTTTGCTAAGGTCATTTGCTTGCTGATCGACAAGATTTTTCATATCGTCGACTGACAGTCGGACACTTGCAACAATGGGGTCGACACGAGCAGCCCCACGTAGAGGAGTTTCATGGGTCGGGTCCTGATCGGCAAGCACACCGATGATCTCTCCGGTCATGGCAGAACGCACCCTCACTTGATGGGCCTTTCGACTGGAGTCCCATGCCCCAAACAGCAGGCTCACCGGCGATGTCTCGAGCAGTGGTCTCATGTCAACTGCCGTGCAGTCCCGTAGCTCGCGATACCTCGGGTCCTTCGTCACAGGTTTGCCGTCAATTGTGCCAGCTCTGAAGTGACCATCGAATGCACGATGGGGTGCTTCATAGTCTGTCATCGACGAGCCATTTTCGTAGATGACCTTCATGCGCGGTGTGAACTTGAGCGGGCCATCATCGTCAAGGATCGCAGCTCCCAGGGCATCCTCACCCTTGTTGTTGAACCCGCCCTTGCTCTCGATCACAACACACTGTTGAAGCTTGCCGTCGATCCAACGAGGCTCGTATGCATAGACGTCATTCTTGCCACGCACACACCGTGCCGGCGCAATTCCGGCATGTGGCCCTGCTGCTGCCTCCAATTCCGTCGTCACGACAAGGTTGCTTGCCCCACCGGGGCGGCAGGCATCCAGCAACATCTCAAAGGTCAGTTCGGTGTTCTCATCCATCTCGTCACTCTCCCGTGAAGTCAAAAGCGGCCCCATGACCGCTGAATGCAACTGGCATTACAGATTTCCCCGACGCGAAGTACATGAATGATGTTCTTCTCTGCCAGAAGAGAAATCATGTGCCTTGGAACTCACCATACGCTTCTGCACCATCAGTCATGATGATTGGGTTCAGTACCTCGCTGTATCATTCTGATCGGCCCATCAACGACACGTCCCCTCGCCCCGGATGACCGGATACTTCACGGCCCCACCCACCACCGAGGTGATCATTCCGTGATCCTCCATGTCACCTGCAAAACACGCATCCCCCGCACTGGACACTACGCAATGTGCACTCATACAGTCGTCCCCATGCACGACGAGCTCTTCGACCCGCCCGGTGGCACATGGCGTCCCGTCTCGGCAAGGTACGTCAAGGTCAAGCGGCTCTCGGTCGTGCTGACGTGGGGGCTGCTCACCGTGGTCGTCTGCGCCGGACTGGCCTTCTGGACGTGGTGGGCCGCCCTGGCAGCCGCAGTCGTGGGACTGGGCGTGACGATCTGGCGGTGGCTGCGCATGCCTGCCCTCGTGGCCGCGATGGGATGGTGCGAACGTGGCGATGACCTGTGCGTACGCTCGGGACTCATGTTCCGCTCCATGACGATCGTGCCCTATGGGCGGATGCAGTCGGTGGAGATCAACGCCGGGCCGATCAATCGGCACTACGGGCTGGCCTCGGTGGAGCTCGTGACCGCCTCGTCAGGCACCGATGCCACCATTGACGGGCTGGACGCCGAGGAGGCCGTGGTCATCCGTGACCGGATCACCGAGATGGCGCAGACTCGGGACGCGGCACTGTGAAACCGGAACCATCCACCTCCGAACAGGCAGAATCCATCTCTGACCAGCGAGGTGAGCACACCGTGCCACAACAACCCAACACCCACCCCGAGCAGCCCACCTGCTCGAATCAGGCAGCCCCGAACGTCGAACCCACCAGTAAGTCCACGGGACCCCGCGCAGCACAAACGCCTCCCACCGGCCCCGAACGTACTGACGTCGAGCAGCGCCCGCACTGGGCGACTCCCCTGGTGCGTGGCTGGCTCGTCATCGTTGCCGTCCTCGTCTTCGTCGTGAAGCAGATGGGTGACATGGCCAGCAAGAACGAACTCACTGCCGACACCTTCCGCCCCAGAAATCTGGTTTTTCTCCTGGCAATCTTCGTCGGTGTTTTCCTCATCAGCATTGGTGTCGGATTCTTTGAATGGCGCACCACACGATTTCGTATTGACGACACGGAAATACGAATCAATCGCACCTTCATCACTCGACGATCCGATCGTATTCCGTTCGGAAAAATACAATCGGTCGACGTCACTCAACCGTTCGCAGCACGCATTCTGGGGCTGGCCTCCCTCACCATCGACGTGGGGGCCTCCCAGCACAAGAAGATCGAATATCTTTCCCGTCGTGACGCCTATCGCTTCCGCGATCTGCTCATCGCACGATCCGGACGAGGTGCGGCAGCCACACCAGGTGGCTCCCCCACAAGGCAGGATTCGTCCACACCAGCCAACCCGATCACCACTGCCCCGCCAGGTCAGCTTGATCGCCACCCTGCGGGCACAGCCACGCCACCAACCTCCCCAGCTCCTGCGAGCACTCCACGAGAGGGGTTCCGTCCGGGCACGTCTCCTTCACCGCTGGGTGGTTCCCAGTGGCTGGACCGTCGCCGGGACGAGGACGTCATCCTCACCGTGCCGAAGGGACGCTTCGTCCTCTCCCAGGTCACGAGCTCTGCCTTCCTCATGCTCGTGCTGGTGTTCATCATCAGCACCGTCCTCACCGCAGCAGGCGGTGGATCGGTTCTCGGAGTGTGCTTCGCCTACGTCCTCAGTATTGAGGGATACCTGTGGACCAAGCTCTCGAAAAGCTGGGAGCTCACCTTGTACCGCTCAGGTGACGGGTTGAAGTCGGTGCACGGATTCACGAGCCTGGAGACCAGAACCGTTCCGGTCCAGCGCATCCAGGGCGTCGAGATCACCCAGTCGTTGTTGTGGCGCATCTGGGGATATCACAGCATCCACGTCACCGTGCTCGGCAATGATGGGAAAACCGAGTCGGATCTGCTGCCGGTCGGCACCGACAAGGATCTCGACCTCGTCCTTGACGCGATCTGGCCCAGTTTCGCCCTGGACGACGTCCCCCACAACCCGATTCCGAACCGGGCCCGGTGGTTCCACTGGTTCACCCAGCGGTACATCTCCTGGGGAACCGACGGGAACGTCATCACCGTGCGACGCGGACTGCTCACCCGCAAACACATGATCGTGCCACACGCCCGGGTGCAGTCCACCGCACTGACCCAAGGCCCCCTGCAGCGCAAGCTCCGGCTCGCCGACGTGGGAATCGCCATTGCGGAGAAGAGGATCGGCCTGGTCTGCCCCGATCTGGACGCAGGGACGGCCCGGGACCTCGTCATCGCAGAAATGGATCGCAGCTCGCAGGCCCGGCGCGCCGAACTCGCCGACCCATCCACAACCGCTCCTCCCACCATTAGGGCCCCACGTGCGGCCGCACCCCGAGCAGACCACGACGTGCGGTGAGCGCGCGACCAGCGGGGACAAGACGGTTGCACAAGGTGGTTGCAGCACGGAGCCCACAGTGCAGCGGCTGGGTATCGTGGCACCCGTCACAGATTCGGCAGCATTCACTTGTCAGGAGACGTCATGCCGCGTGAGGACGCCAGAACCAGCCAGGGCACTGGAGCCGGTCAGGACGACCGAATCACCCGAGTCACCACGATGGAACAGCGGCTCAATCGCACTCGCGATCTCGTCGACCGTCTCGACGCGCTGCTCGACGAGTTCGAGCGCAACGAGCCTGCCCGTCGTGAGCTCTCGTCGTACTACAGCAGTCAGGAGTGGTTCGACGACGTGGCGGCCCAGGAGGCAGGGCAGATCCCCACCGACGTGCCCTGCGGGGTGCTCAGCGAGGACGCCGCCTTCGACCTCTTCGGCGACCACCTGCGAACGGCCATCCGGATGCTCGAGCTGGGCACCGCGATGGTCAAGGAGCGTTGACGGCACCAGCCCACACCCCGCCTTGTGAGACCAAACTGTAATCGCCCGCCCTCTCACGTGCACTCCTTCTGCATGACACGTTGCCGATGCATTGCGTTCACCTGGACTGGCTAGCCTCTCCGATGACGAGAGGACGACCATGCACCACCACGACGACATCCGCCTGTCCGACGACGACCTCCAGATTCAGAGGGAGGTTGGGGACGCCGAACTCGCAGGGATGGGGATCACCCGGCGTACCGTCCTCCAGACCGGGCTCGCTGCCCTTGCCGCGGCGGGAATCGCCGAGATCGCCCCGAGCCGACCCGCCAACGCGGCAGTACCGCAGTCTGGCCCGGCTGACCCGAGCCCGGACTCGCTGACCTGGCTGGTCGGCGACCACCACGTCCACACCCAGTGGAGCTACGACGCCAAGTACCGCATCGCCGACCAACTCGACGCTGCCCAACACCACGGTTGCGACTGGATCGCCTTCACCGAACATCCCCGCGACTTCCATGCCGACGCCGGCGTCCTCACCAGTCACGATCTCATCGCCGCAGAACGTCGCCGCCGCCCCGACATGCTCATCTTCCAAGGCATCGAGTGGTACATCCCCGCGGCGGAACACGGCACGGTGCTCGTCCACGGCAAGGACGAGGCGGAGATCCTTCGTCAGTTCGAGTTGGTGTTCGACGGCTACCTCAACGGTTGGCAGGACACCCCGGCCAACTCCCCGGAACAGACCGAGCAGACCAGGAAGGCTGCCGCAGCCATTGCATGGCTCGGCCAGATGAAGAAGGACGGACGCATCGACGACGCCCTCGTCCTGGCCAACCACCCGATGCGCAAGGGTATCGACGGCCCCGGCGAGATCCGTCAGTGGAACGACGCCGACCCGGACATCATGATCGGCATGGAGGGCGCGCCCGGAGCGCAGGGATACGGCTATGGTCGCAACGTCGGTGACGGGGACCGCCGCGGTGAGTACGTCAACAAGCCCAAGGCCGATTCCTGGCCCGGGTACACCACCGACATGATGCGCACCTACGGTGGCTGGGACTGGTTGACGGCGACGGTGGGCGGTTTCTGGGACTCCATGCTGGCCGAGGGGCGCCGGTTCTTCATCACGGCGAACTCCGATGCCCACCTCTACGTGTGGCACACGTGGCGTCTGGGGGACTACCCCGACCGTGCACCTTTCAACCAGGACGTCAAGGAGGACGTCAAGATGACGGCACTCGGCGGACGACGTCCCGACCCCATCGACACCAGGACGGAGCAGACGGCTGGCCCACTGCTGGTGCGCGACTCCCACGGACATCCCGCCATTGCCGGCGACATCGTCGGCAACGACCTGGCCGCCAGGGATTGGACGCAAGCCCTCGCCACGCGCGATCAGGGCAGCACGATGGACACCCAGGGCGGGTCAGACTTCTGGCCCGGGCAGTTCACGAGAATCCACACTGGGGTCACCGAGCGCAGCTACCGAGGTGTCATGGAGGCCCTGCGATCGGGTCGGGTATGGGCCGATCACGGGCATCTACTGGCAGGCCTCGATGTGCGAGCAACCGCCCCGGGACAAGATGACGCCGTGACTCTGGGAGGCGAACTCGTCGTGCATCCCGGCGACGACGTCACCATCACCATGACCGTGACACCGACAACCGAGCCGACCCGCCACATCAGGATGGACCCTGCCAGTGCGGAGTCGACGGATCCACGAGTCGGGGTGGACACCATGCCGCAGGTGGCGTTCATCGACATCATCGGCGGACCCATCACCGGGGCAGTCGCCGATCCACAAACGCTGCGCGCACCCCGAACCACGGTGCTGAAGTCCTTCGACACTCGCGGCAGAACTGGTCGGTTCACGCTGACCCACACCTTTGCCCACGTCACCGAATCGTTCTACGTGCGGTTCCGTGGCTCCGATGGACGACAGAACGGTGTGGGCTACCACGGCGCGCAGGTTGACCCACGGGGGCCGGTCATGGGTGGGGAACGGGCTCGTGAGGCCGATCCGTGGAAGGATCTGTGGTTCTACGCCAACCCGATCTTCATCAGCGTCGACACCGAGAGCTCACCGTCACCCTCCCAGCCGGCACGTGGTTCAGCCTCCCCCTCACCCTCAACAGGTGTCTCGCCATCGCCATCTCCTTCGGCCGGCGCTCCGTCTCCTCACACGTCGCCACAACCGACAGCATCAGCCTCACAGGCCTCGTCCCCCGCCACAGACCCCACTCAAGGGGCGAGGAGCACCACATCATCCTCGACCACCAGCGAAGGGAGCACACCCGACGATCAACAGCCACGCCAGCTTCCTGACACCGGGCAGTGAATGGCTGCACCGCAATGAAATCCTCACCATTCTCCAAAGGCGTCACGACAGCTGTGCCACTTCCGAATTACGTAATACAATAATGGTATGAGCAAGCGCATCATCAATGGGGCTGAGGTCTCGGACGCCCAGGTACAGCGCTGGGCCGATGAGGCCGAGGCAGGTTATGACGTGGAGCTGCTGAAGAAGCGTTGGGGACGTCCGCCTCGCGCCGAACAAGCGTCCCATGTGGTGTCCACACGATTCTCGGACGCAGAACTTGCTGACCTGATGGCACGAGCTGAGCAGGAAGGACTTGACCGATCAACGGCGATCCGTACCGCCGTTCGCGAGTGGGTCACCGCGTGATCGTCGCGCCGTCGGCACTCAAAATGCTTGCCGTGCGTGACCCGGAGCGATGACCAAGTCTCCTCCCTCACCCCACCACCTCCAGTAGGGTTGCACCATGAGCACTGTGCTGGGAATCGACGTCGGCGGCTCCGGGATCAAGGGCGCGCCGGTGGACCTCGAGGCGGGCGACTTCGCCGAGCCGCGCCTACGCATCGTCACCCCCCACCCGTCATCCCCCAAGAACGTTGCCGCCGTCATCAGCGAGATCGTGGCCAACTACGCAGACACCATCGGCGACGGGCCGGTCGGCATCTCGTTGCCAGCACCCATCCGCCACGGCGTGGTGGCGTTCATGGCCAACCTCGATCAGAAATGGACCGGGCTCAATGCCGAGGAATACCTCTCCGACAAGCTGGGGCGTCCGGTGACCGTACTCAACGACGCCGACGCCGCCGGTGTGGCCGAGGTGCACTTCGGTGCCGCCAGTGGAGTGCCCGGTGTGGTCATCCTCACCACCTTGGGAACCGGAATCGGATCGGCGATCATCAACGACGGGGTCCTGCTGCCCAACACCGAGCTCGGACACCTGGAGATCGACGGACACGACGCCGAGAAGCGGGCTGCCTCGTCAGTCAAGGATCGCAAACACATGTCCTACAAGGAGTGGGCCACCAAACGTCTGCAGCGCTACTACGAGGTGGTGGAGATGCTCTTCTCCCCCGACCTCCTCGTCGTGGGTGGTGGCGTGTCCAAGGACCACGAGAAGTTCTTCAAGTACCTTGACCTGCAGACCCCGATCGTGCCAGCCACCCTGCTCAACCGGGCTGGAATCATCGGCGCAGCCTGGCAGGCCCAGTGGCGTCTGGAGCACCCCGACGTCACCGAGAAGCAGGTTGTCAAGGCAGCCAGGAAAGCCGAGAACGCCTCCTGACACCCACCTGCCCAAAACCCCAGACGGAAGGATCCATCGACCTCTCCAGTCGCCCTCTCGCACCTGGGTATGACATGGTTTTCATGTCCCGGTATGAGGACACATGTCTCACCTCGGTGGCACAGTGATCGAGGAACACAACCTTGAAAGGACCCATGCTCCACCAAGCGCTCATCTCGATCCTCATCGGCACCGGCATCAGCCTCGTCGCCTTCGTACCGATACTCATCCATCAGTTTCGCCGTTACGGCAAACCATCACCGGGGCGGATGACGCTGATCTTCACGAATTTCGTGTACATCACTGCGGTCATCGCCTACACGATCTTCCCGGTGCCGTCATTGTCGCGGGAGGACTGTGCCGACACCTCGCACATGCTCGTCCTCGACCCCACCGAGTACTTCCGCGACATGGCCCACCAGTTCGCCGGGCAATCCGTGACCACCGTGCTCACCAGCTGGGCGATGCTGCAGATGCTGCTCAACATCGCCCTGTTCGTGCCGTTGGGCTTCTACGCACGTCGTCTGCTGCGGCTGCGTCCCTGGCCGTCGATCCTGCTGGGATTCGGTGCCTCCCTGCTCATCGAAACCACCCAGTACACCGGCAACTGGTTCCTCGCCCGCTGCCAGTACCGGGTGGCCGACGTCAACGACCTGCTCACCAACACCCTCGGAGCCGCCCTCGGCGTCCTGGCCACCAACATCATCCCGCGCCTGTCGGACAGCCCCGAGAAGCTGGAGACCCAGGCCGGCAAGCCTCGCGAGGTGACTCGTGGCCGACGACTGCTGGCCCTGCTCATCGACGTGTGGTGGGTGATCCTCATCAACCTCATCGGACTGGGACTCATCACCGCCGTGTCATTGGTCATCATGGCCGGGGACCCCAGCCTGAAGCCGAGGGTTGAGCAGGCCTTCAACTCCTACGGGTCGATCACTCTGACCGCTCTGACCATCTGCTACGTCATCGTTGCCATGTCCGGCAGGCTCGGCGTGTCCCCCGGTAGCGGCACAGCCCACCTGGCCTGGGTGGACGCGTCGGGCAACCTTGCCGGCCGACGTCACAGCTTCGTCATGGGAGCGTGCCTCATCATCGCTCAGCTCTGGGGAAGCAGGGTGGGCTCCTGGTCGAGCATCGGGGACACAATACTGGTCCTCGAAGCCCTGTCGGTGCTCTTCACACCCCGTGGCCTCATCGGCAAGCTCATGGGCCTGCAGCTGGTCGACTCCCGAACCCTCGAGCCAGCACCGCGGAGGGCGTGACTGGACCGAGGAGGGCGTGGCAGGGCGGTGATCCACGGTGAGGCCACCGAGCCTGGCTCGTTCACCGCACGGGCGTTTCCACCTCGCCCAGCCCCGTCCCACTCGGGTGAGTGATGCCAGCTGGTGAATGATGCCGGCTGGGCGGGCGCCGTCCCACCGTCAGCAGTAGTACGGTGCCGCACCTGTGAGCAAGGCTGGCGCAGCTGAGCAAGGCTGGCACGTCGGCGATGGGCCAGAACCGGCTGTCACAGACAGCCAAGATCACATCCGGTCGGGGGCGTCGATGCCCAACAGTCCCAGCCCCGTCCCCAGTACGCGCCGCACCGCCTCGCACAGGGCGAGCCGGGAGGAGCGTACCTGGCCCTCGCTGCGCAGCACCGGGCACTTCTCGTAGAAACTCGAGTAGGCGCCGGCCAGCTCGTAGAGGTAGGTGCACAGCTTGTGCGGGGTGAGGTCGGCGGCGACGACGTCGACGATCTCACCGAACCGGGACAGCAACAGGGCCAGTTGCTGCTCGGCGGGCTCGTCGAGCACCGTCACCCGACCCCAGGTCATGGCGCCCAGATCGGCCTCGGGATCGACGTGCGGATCGGCCTCGGCGGCCGCCTTGCGCAGGATCTGGCAGACGCGGGCGTGGGCGTACTGCAGGTAGGGGCCGGTGTCCCCGGTGGTCTGCACCATCCGCTCGGCGTCGAAGACGTAGTCCTTCTGCAGCCCGTTGGACAGGTCGGCGTACTTGATGGCGGCCAGGGCGATGTTCGGGGCGGCGTGCTGCTCGGCCTCGTCAAGCAGGCTGGACAGCGAGACCGTACCCCCCTCGCGGGTCTTGAACGGGTGCCCGTCGGGTCCCAGCACCATTCCGTACCCCACGTGCTCGGCCACCACGGATTCGGGAAGGAACTCGGCCTTGCGGGCCACCTGGAAGAGCACCTCGAAGTGGTGCGCCTGGCGCACATCGGTGACGTAGACGATCCGGTCGGCCTTGAGTTTGCCGACTCGGCGGCGGATGGCGGCCAGGTCGGTGGCGTCGTAACCGTACCCACCGTCGCGTTTGCGCACGATCATGGGGGCATCCTGCCCCTCGACGAACACGCACAGCGCACCGCCGTCCTCCACGGCCAGCCCGTCGGCCTCGAGCTCGTCGACGACGCGCGGCAGGTCATCGTTGTAGGTGGACTCACCGGCGAGGTCGTCGTCGGTGAGCAGCACCCCGAGCCGGGCGTAGGTCTCGTTGAATCCGGCCAGGGAGACGTCGATGAGCGCATGCCAGATCTGCAGGGTGCGCTCGTCACCGCCCTGCAGCTTGACGACGCGCAGCCGGGCGCGGTCGGCGAACTCGGGGTCGGCGTCGAACTCCTTCTTGGAGTCCTTGTAGAGCTGCTCCACCTCGGGAAGGTCCATTTCCATGACGTCGATCCGGTGCTCGACGACGTACTGTACGAGCATGCCGAACTGGGTGCCCCAGTCGCCGATGTGGTTCTGCGGGATGACGGTGTGTCCCTGGGCGCTGAGCACCCGGTTGAAGCAGTCACCGATGATCGTGGAGCGCAGATGGCCCACGTGCATCTGCTTGGCGACGTTGGGGGCCGAGTAGTCGATGACGACACGCTGCGGCGAGTCGGCCTGGGCGATGCCGACGTGCGGGTCGGTGACGAGGTCGGAGGCCACCTGGGCGAGGACGTCGGAACGCAGCCGGAAGTTGATGAATCCGGGGCCAGCGACCTCGGGGGTCTCGCACAGGTCTGCGACGTCGACCTTGGCGACGATGTCGGCGGCGACATCGCGGGGCGGGCGGCCTTCCTGCTTGGCCAGTCGCAGGGCGACGTTGGACTGGAAGTGGCCGAACTGAGGCTTGGTCGAGGGGCGAAGTTGCGGGTCGACCCCGGTTGCGGACTCGATTCGGGCAGAGAGCTGGGAAGGCAGTGACGGCATGACTGCATTCTCCCACGATGTCCCGTCACCGTCACAGTCGTGGGATAGCGGCAGCGTGTCAACCAGGTGGAAGGCTGGGTCAATGTCACCGGCGGGGAACAGGAAAGACCGATCTCACGTTGTCACCTGTGAGCGACCACGCACGCGATCACCGACCCACGAGGAGGATCCATGAGCGTTCCCACCATCACCCTCAATGACGGCACCACCATCCCCCAGCTGGGATTCGGCACCTGGCAGGTGTCGAACGACGAGGCCGAGAAGGCCGTGTCCAGCGCCCTTCAGGCGGGCTACCGCCACATCGACACCGCCGCCATCTATGGCAACGAGGAAGGCGTCGGGCGGGCCATCGCCAGCTCCGGCATCTCCCGTGACGAGCTCTTCGTCACCACCAAGCTGTGGAACGACGCCCACGAGCCCGAGAACGCCCGCAAGGCCATCGAGACGAGCCTAGAGAAGCTCGGCCTGGATCACGTCGACCTGTACCTCATCCACTGGCCGGCCCCCGTCAAGTACGGCGATGCCTACGTCAAGGCATGGAACGCCCTGCAGGAGTTCAAGTCGGAGGAGCTGACGCGCTCCATCGGCGTCTCGAACTTCCAGCCGGAGCACCTGGACCATCTGGAGGGTGAGGCCCCGGTGGTCGATCAGGTGGAGATGCACCCCACCTTCAACCAGGCCGAGCTGCGAGACGAGTTGGCCAAGCGTTCCATCACCCCCGAGGCATGGAGTCCGCTGGGCCAGTCAAAGGACCTGCAGGACGCGACGATCACGAAGATCGCCGATGAGCTGGGCGTGGCCCCGGCCCAGGTGATCATCCGCTGGCACCTGCAGATCGGCAACATCGTCATCCCCAAGTCGGTGACCCCCGCACGCATCGAGCAGAACCTCGCCTCCGCGAACGTCGAACTCACCGACGCCCAGGTCCAGGCCATCAACGGCGTCGACGCAGGCAATCGGCTGGGTGGGCACCCGGACACCGCAGACTTCTGATCCTGCCCTGCCGGGGCCGCAACTCAGCCCCGGCAGCGGCCGAGGGCCCGCAGCGTCGTCGGCATGGTCGCAGACTCAGTGTCGGGACTGTTGATCCCCAGAAGGGTCTGGACGTCGCCGAGGTCGGTTCCTGGGCACCAGTCGTGCATGGAGTAGGCCAAGGAATCCCTGGTGTCGAATGACGAAAGGGTTTCCGGTGCGGTGACGGCGCGCGAGACGGCAAGCCCTGTCACCGGAATGGTCGCAGGAGTCTCCGGGACGGCGTGCATCCCCATGTACTGCCCATCGGTGACGACGACGCGTCGGGGAAGCGCCTCGGGGTGGTCCGACTCGGCATAGATCTCACCGATCATTGCCGCAGCTGCCGGCAGGTAACCGCTGTTCGGTGCCGACGTACACACACGGGTGTACCGAGTGTCGGTGCATACCGTGTATCCGTATTCTCGAATGTGGTCGGTTCCGACCGGCTGTACCGGTTTGGGGAGGCCGAGGGCCAGTCCCAGGGCGAGGACGGCAGCCACTGGGGCGACCCACGGCCCGGACAGGAACCATCCGAGTGTCGCCGCGCACCCGCATGTCACCGCCACTGACACCAGGATGAGGGCGAGGGACCCGAGCCCTGCACCGATCTCGCGTCCAATGATTGCAACCGGTACCCCGTCGTGGGCCATACCACCCACTGCCACGCCGGCAGCGATGCCGACTGCCACCAGCACCCCGATGATGCAGGGGATCATGGCAGCCCCCGTGGAACGCCAGAACAGTGCGGTGGGGCCCCGTGGCGAGACGCGCTCCCACACGACGACTCCGGTACGCCACCGAACCTGCGAGGCAACTGCCCCGGAGATTGCGGCACACGTCAGATAGATGAACGGGGCGCTACCGGCAATGGACGCCAGCAGCAGGCGAACGCTTCCGCCCCAGAAGGGCAACGCGGAGAACAGCATCCATACCACGACCACGGCGTTGAAGGCCATGACCGGCCAGAACAGCCGAGCCCGACGCAGACCACGGGCCAAGCCACCGGGGGCGCAGTGCCTCGAGCCTTGGCGAGCACCTGATGATGAATCGGATCGCCGGAACACACCCAGCGCGATCCCGCCGATCCCGATGACGGCGCTGACCAGCCATGCCAGATTCGGTACTCCCGGCGTGAGCTGCCACCCGGACGGCGCACGCAGAAAGCCCCACACCCCGTGCATGATGGTCGGGTCCAGGGGCCATGCGAACAGCGATGATGCAAAGGCCACCAGGAGGGGAACGGCCCAGATGGCTGTCACCGGGAGGAAGACGGTGCTTGCCGCCCCCAGCCCGGCGAGGGCCAAGCTGTCACGCAGCATGGTCTCCATGCCGAATTCTCCCCCATCGGGGTAGCAGGCCACGGCCAGGCAGATGATGACCGCGGCCCCCACGGCCACGAGGACACCACGCCTGGCTGCCAGGGATCGCGAAGAGGTGCGATCCATGTCGTCCTCACCGATGACGACGAACAACATGGGGATGGTCGCCAAGGCTGCACACCACAAAGGAGCAACGTCGGCGATGAAGGCGTCCGATGAGGTGAGGAATCCGCAGACCAGCGTGCCGATGACCGCCACCACCACGCACTGGGGAACATGATGGTGCCGCAGCCACAGAAGGACACCTCGCATCAGGCGACCAGCCTCAGATATGTACGACGCACGGCGTCAAGGGATCGCGTGTCCGAGAAGTCCCCACACGACCCGTCGAAGACGAATCGTCCGGAGTTCATGACGGTGATGGTCTGGGCGTGATCGATGATGTCCTCGACCAGGTGGGTGGAGACAATCGTGATGGCGTGGCCGGCCACCGCACCCAGAATCTTGGTGAGGGCCTCACGCTGACCAATGTCGAGACCGGCCGACGGCTCGTCGAGGACGACGAGGGCGGGATCCCCGACGAGGGCCGAACCGATGGCGACGCGTCGCCGCATACCACCGGACAGGGCGCGAATGCGTTGTCCGGCGCGATCCTCCAGATCGATGATGGACAGGATCCTCGCCACCTCAGCATTGGTGTCGGCCGACGGTATCTTGCGAAGCCAACACATGTACTCCAGATGTTGGGCAACGGTGAAGGAGGACTTCCCGAGATTGTCCTGAGGACAGTAGCCCAGGAATGACCGGATGTCCTTTCCCTCACGACCATCGAGGCTGATCGTCCCCTTGGTCGGTCGGACGAGCGTCGCCAAGGCTGTCAGAAGAGAGGTTTTCCCGGCACCATTGGGCCCCAGGAGCGCATGGAATCCGGGGCCCAGCGACCACGACACGTCATCGACAGCGCAAGTTCTGCCGTACGAGACGGTGAGGTGGGAAACGGTCAAATGTGGCATGAGAAATTCCCGATCGGACGACTTTCGTCATGATTGGCGGATAGAGGATATCCCATACCGAGCTTGCCTCCGAACACGAGCCCCTGCGTGTCCCGGTCCTTGCCGATACCAAGGAATCATCGGGTTGGGTGATGAGGTGGAAGCCCAGTACCGCCAGGTCCGGTGCCGACTCGTGGTCTCAGCCCCGACACCACACTGGGATCCCCACCTCACACAGGTCTGGCTGCGCTGCCCCGGTGTCTGCAGACGTCACCCGTGGCGTTTCACGGCGGTGTGCACCGAGCCGTCCGGTGGGCCGAGGATGGGGTCTCGTCGAGTGGTGACGTCCCACATCATCTTGGCGCGGGAACCGAACTCGCGCAGCCACCCCTTGCGCCACACCGAGTCATGAACCTGGGAGACGTCCGACACACCGTGGGCGTCCACCCCGACCATCCGGCACGTCGTCACGATGCGTGGCTCGTGGTAGTCCTGACTGATGACGGTGGCCGAATTCACCCCAAACACCTTCCGGGCGCGTACGCAGGTGTCGTAGGAGTGCAGACCCGCCTCGTCGCGCACGATGGCCTGCTGGGGAATCCCTCGCTCCTTGACGAGGTAGCGGCGCATCGCGGTGGGTTCGTCATAGTACGGCGACTGGCCATCCCCCGACACGAGGATCACCTTCGTGCGGCCCGCCCGGTACAGGTCGGCGGCCAGGTCCAGACGGGCACGCAGGTACTGCGAGGGCTCACCGGAGGGCAGCACCTGCGCCCCGAAGACGATGGTGACGTCACGTGGCGGCGTCTGGTCGACGGGGTGGACCCGGCCATGACTGAGCGCAGCCGTGATGCCCCACGGCACCAGCAGCACCACGACGACGGCAGCGAGCCCCGCCCAGATGAGGAATCGCCCCACCGTCCTGCTCCAGTGGTGCCCTCGCGACCGGGCTGAGCGCCTCATCCGCGGTGCTCGCGATACCACGTCACCAGACCCTGGGTGGACGGGTCCTGGGTGGCCAGGGCCTTCTCGTCACCGCTGACCGCCGGGGCGATCTGCAGGGCGAGCTTCTTGCCGAGCTCCACACCCCACTGATCGAAGGAGTCAATGCCCCAGACGACACCCTGGACGAAGGTGATGTGCTCGTACAGGGCGATGAGCTCGCCGAGCACCTTCGGGGAGAGTTCGTCGGCCATGATCGACGTCGTCGGACGGTCTCCGGCGAACACCCGTGCCGGCACGATCTCCTCGGCCGTGCCCTCGGCACGCACCTCGTCGGCCGTCTTGCCGAAGGCCAGGGCTGCGGTCTGGGCGAAGAAGTTGCTGAGGAACAGCTCGTGGACGTCGGTCTCGCCGTCGGTGGTGGGGTGGGCCGGGTTGGCCACCGCGATGAAGTCGGCCGGGATGAGGCGAGTGCCCTGGTGGATGAGCTGGTAGAAGGCGTGCTGGCCGTTGGTGCCGGGCTCACCCCAGAAGATCTCGCCGGTGTCGGAGGTGACGGGGCTGCCGTCCCAGCGCACCGACTTGCCGTTGGACTCCATGGTGAGCTGCTGCAGGTAGGCCGGAAAGCGGTGCAGGTACTGGGCGTAGGGCAGCACCGCGTGGGAGTGGGCACCGAGGAAGTTCGTGTACCAGACGTTGAGCAGGCCCATGAGCAGTGGGACGTTCCGGGCCGGCTCGGCGGTGGCGAAGTGCTCGTCCATGGCGTGGAACCCGGCCAGGAAGTCCTCGAATCCCTTCGGCCCGATGGCCACGGCCAGCGAGGTGCCGACGGCCGAGTCGACCGAGTAGCGTCCGCCGACCCAACTCCAGAAGCCGAAGGCGTTGACCGGGTCGATGCCGAACTCGGCCACCTTGTCCAAGGCGGTGGACACGGCGACGAAATGCTTGGCGACGGCCTGGGAGCGCGCCTCGTCGGTGTCGTCGATGGCACCGGCGGCGACCAAACCATCAAGCAGCCAGGCGCGCACGCAGCGGGCATTGGTGAGGGTCTCCAAGGTGGTGAAGGTCTTGGAGGCGATGATGACCAGCGTGGTCTCAGGGTCGAGATCAGCGGTCTTGACGGCGGCATCCGTCGGGTCGATGTTGGAGATGAAACGGCACTCCAGGCCGTCCTTGACGTAGGGCTTGAGTGCTTCGTAGGCCATCACGGGGCCCAGGTCGGAACCACCGATGCCAACGTTGACGACGGTGCGGATCGGCTTGCCGGTGACGCCTTTCCACTGCCCGGAACGTACCTTGCCCGCGAAGTCGTAGATCTTGTCGAGGGTCTCGTGGACGTCGGCGATGGCGTCCTGGCCGTCCACGGTGAGCGTGTCGGTGCGGGGCCGGCGCAGGGCGGTGTGCAGGACGGCACGGTCCTCGGTGACGTTGATGTGCTCCCCGGAGTACATGGCGTCGCGGCGGGCCGCGACGTTGGTCTGTTCGGCGAGCTCGAGCAGGGCGTCACGCACCTCGTCGGTGAGCAGGTTCTTGGACAGGTCGACGTGCAGGTCGACGGCGTCCAGGCTGAACCGTTCGGCACGCGCCGGGTCGGCTTCGAACCACCGACGCATGACGTGCGGACCATCGATGAGGGTGGACTGGAGGTGGGCAAGTGTGGCCCAGGCAGGAGTGTTGGTGGCATCAACCGGTGTCTGCATGGCACCCAGCGTAGTTGGTCGGTGGACCCGATGTGGTCTGCCGTCACACAACCTTCCACGCAGAGGTCTGGGAGCAGTCATGTTCCGGAGAGGACGACGAGCGTGGCGACGGGAGTGGGAGTGCCGTGTGTGCTCGAACTGTCAGGGAACTTTCACGGCTCTTCAGGATCCAAGGTGTAGTCGGGGTCTGAATCCTCCGGTCTCCAGGAGGCTTCGGAGTCGGTAGTGGACCTCGTTGCGGAAGCCCAGGGCGATGCCGCGGAGGTGTTCGAGTCTGCCGTTGATGGCCTCACTAGGCCCGTTCGAGGTCCCGGGGTGGTCGAAGTAGGCCAGAATGTCGGCGGCTCTCTTCTTGAGAGTGTGGCCCAGGGTGACCACTTCGGGCAGGGCCTTCGGGGCTTTGGTGGCGATCGCGTCGATGAGGTGGGCCATGATCTCCCGTCCCTCGGCACGGTTCTCGGCGCGGTAGGCGGCCACGATCTCCTGGTAGACCGCCCAGGTGACCTGGACCGGGGCGTGGGCGTCGGCGGCGAACACCTGTTCCAGGCGTGCGGCCTGACGGTCGGTGAGCAGGTCCCGGCCCGTGTGCAGAGTCAGCCTGACCCCGTAGAGGGGGTCGCCCGCCCGGCCCCGGTGGCCCGTGGTGTCCTGCTGGACCCGGGTGCGGGCCTGGTCCAAGCCGTCGCCGGCGAGCTGGACCACGTGAAAGGGGTCCATGACCTCGACCGCGGCCGGGAGTTCTTCGGCGGCTGCGGTCTTGAAGCCGGTGAACCCGTCCATCGCCACGATCTGGATGCGGTCGCGCCAGGCCTGGTCGCGGCCGGCCAGCCAGGTCTTGAACACCTTCTTGGAACGTCCCGCCACCATGTCGAGCAGCCGGGAGGCCCCGGTGCCGTCGCGAAGCGGTGTCAGGTCGATGATCACGGTGACGTACTTGTCACCACGGCTGGTGTGGCGCCACACGTGCTCGTCGACCCCGATGACCTCCACGCCCTCGAAGCGGTGCGGGTCGTCGATGAGCCGGCGGGTGCCCTCGGCCAGCACCGCATCGTTGGCGGTGGTCCAGTCCACCCCCAGACCAGCGGCGATACGGGAGACCGGAAGGTGATCGAGCACCAGGCCCTCCAGCGCCCAGGCCAGCCCGCCCCGCGACAGTTTCGCCCTCGCCTCGGCGGCCTGGTCAGTGTTCTGGCGCCACACGTGTCCGCAGCCGGTGCACCGGTACCGGCGTACCCGTATCTGAAGGATCGTGGGCCGGTGGCCCATCGGGGTATGGGCCAGGCGCCTGACCACCGTGTCACGTGGGATCCCCTGGCATCCGCACCGGTGGCACCAGTCGTCAGTCTCGACGACCCGGCAGGCCAGGACCGTCTCCTCGTCACTGATCAGCTGGCCGGTGACCTCCAGGCCGAGTTCGTCCAGACGGGCGAATGTGGTCAGGTCGGGGGCGCCGAAGGTAGCGTGGTTCATGGAGGACCTTGCGATTCACGAGGACGGGACTTAAGACACTCCGATCCTCGCGCAGGGTCCTCCCCCCACGCACCCCGGCCTCACAGGCCAACTACAGCAGACTCTCACACAGTCAAGTCACAACTACACCCTGGATCCTGAAGAGCCACTTTCACGGTGAGTGTGACGACGGAACGAGAGGATCCCGGGGCCGCTCGGGAGACGATCACGCCTCGACGTCGTCGACGACGGCGCGCAACCCCCGGCAGCGTTCCCGCAGCGCATTCATGTTGGCGTCCTCGGCGACGTCGCCGACGAGGGAGTCGTCACCACAGACCGCCAACGCCCCAGACTCCAGCCATCGTCGTACGGCGTAGCTGCCGACACCGCCACGGGCTATGACAGGGACCCCCGGCGCGAGCTCGCCCAGTGTCTGCCCGTAGGAGGCCGAGGCCATGTCCGCCGGTATCACCTGGACGGCGTCAAGACCACGTGCCCAGGTGTGCCGTACCTCACCGGGGGTGAGGGCATCGTCGGCCACCGGGACGCCAGCCTCGTGCAGACTGGCGATGGTCTCGTCGTCCAGACCACTTCCCAGCACGAAACCCACCCGGCACTGCCCGTCGTCAGCCAGTTCGGCCGCCTCCTGCGCCTCGAGGTGGCCATGCACCCCGAAACACGCACGGGCTCCGAAGATCGGCAGCAGTGCTCGGCGCAGCTCGACGTCGTGCACCGGCAGGCTGAACGCACGAACCCTCTCCTGGATCATCACCTCGACCGGGGCCATGAGATTGCTCGCCGGCGCTGAGGGCAGTACCGCGATGAGCCGCCCCCGGGCAACCTCGGCAGGAAACTCGAGGCGGGCGTCACCGGGCTGGGCAGGATCGTTGATCATGTGAACATCATGCCAGTTCGATAGGTTGGAGTCCCCGATCAGTGGAGGACGACGTGCGACTGGAAGATGCCCTGGAAGACCTCATCGATGGCCGGGAACCCGTCACCGACGACCGCGCCGAGCGGCCGCGAGACTGGCAGTGGCCGGGGGCGCGCCCCATCGATCCCGACATGGTCATCGACCACATCGAGCGAGCCGTCGCCAAGGATGGGCTGAGCCTGTACGAGCACCAGGAGGAGGCCATCTACCAGATGCTCACCGGGGCGCACGTCGTCGTCACCACCCCGACCGGCTCCGGCAAGTCGCTCATCGCCGCGGCCTGCCAGTTCGCCTGCGTCGGCGGAGGCGGGCGCACGTACTACACCGCCCCGATCAAGGCCCTCGTCTCGGAGAAGTTCTTCGCCCTGTGCGAGATGTTCGGGGCGCAGAACGTGGGGATGGTCACCGGTGACGCCTCGGTCAACGCGTCCGCCCCCATCATCTGCTGCACCGCGGAGATCCTGGCGAACATCGCGCTGCGCGAGGGATCACACGCCCAGGTGGACCAGGTGATCATGGACGAGTTCCACTTCATCGCCGACCCGGATCGCGGCTGGGCCTGGCAGGTGCCCCTCTCCGAACTTCCCCAGGCCCAGATGATCATCATGAGTGCCACCCTGGGAGACGTCAGCTGGCTCACGACCACGCTCGAGGAGCAGACCGGCCGTGACGTCGCGGTGGTCTCAGGAGCAACTCGTCCGGTACCGCTGATGTACGAATGGTCGATGAAGGCCGACCACGACACCATCGCCGACCTCGTCGAGGACGGCAAGGCGCCGATCTACATCGTCCACCCCTCCCAGAAGCAGGCCGTGGAACGCGCCCAGTCGCTCACCTCGATCAAACTGCTGTCCACCGAGGAACGCCACCAGATCGCCGATGAGCTCAAGGGATTCCCGTTCTCACGAGGCTTCGGCACGACGATCCGCAAGTACCTCACCGCTGGTATCGGCGTGCACCACGCCGGAATGCTGCCCAAGTACCGTCGCCTCGTGGAATCGCTGGCCCAACGCGGCCTGCTCAAGGTGATCTGCGGCACGGACACCCTGGGGGTGGGCATCAATGTGCCCATTCGCACCGTCATGTTCACCGCGCTGACGAAATTCGACGGCCACAAGAACCGGGTGCTCAAGTCTCGCGAGTTCCACCAGATCGCCGGACGCGCCGGACGAGCCGGCTTCGACACCGTCGGATACGTCGTCGCCCAAGCCCCCGAGCACGTCGTCGCCAATGCGAAGGCCCTGGCCAAGGCCGGCGACGACCCGAAGAAGAAACGCAAGGTGCAGCGCAAGAAGCCCCCGGAAGGATACGTCGACTACACCGAGGAGACCTTCGACAAACTCATCAACTCCACCCCGGAGACGCTGCACGCCACCATGCGCGTCACCGACGCGATGGTGCTCAACGTGCTGCAACGTGACGAGGACACCGTCACGGCCGTCCAGCACATCATCGACGCCGCGATCACCAACCCGGCGCGGCGACGTCGGCTGTACCGGCGAGGTGTCCAGATCGGGGCGGGTCTGCTGCGCTCCCAGGTGGTGCACCGGCTGCCCGAGCCGACACCGGGCGGGCGCAAGTACGCCATGAACGAGGCCCTGCAGGACGACTTCGCCCTCAATCAGCCGCTGTCGGGGTTCGCCGCCGAGGCCATCGCCACCCTGGACCCCGAATCGCCCACCCATGCCATGGACGTCGTCAGCGTCATCGAGGCCACCCTGGACAACCCCATGGCCGTGCTCTACGCCGAGCAGAGCCATGCCCGCGGCGAGAAGATCGCAGCCATGAAGGCCGACGGCTACGACTACCAGGATCGCATGGACGCCGTCGAGGACGTGGAGTGGCCCCAACCGCTTGCAGAGATGCTCGAGGCACTTTTCGAGATCTTCGCACCGAGCCACCCGTGGGTGTCCCCCGATGCCCTGGCCCCCAAGTCAGTGGTGCGCGACATGTACGAACGGGCCATGACGTTCGGGGAGTTCTGCGCGTTCTACAAGGTGCAACGTTCTGAGGGGCTCGTACTGCGCTACCTCACCGACGCCTACCGTGCCCTGCGCCAGACGGTCCCAGAGTCCGAACGCACCGAGGAGCTGGCGGACGTCATCTCGTGGCTGGGTGAGGTCGTGCGCTCCACCGACTCCTCCCTCATCGACGAGTGGGAGGCCCTCACCCACCCCGACGCTCCCGGAGCCGCGAGCAGGCCCGGAACCACGACCGGGGAGGGGCCACGTCCGGTGCACACCTTCACCTCCAACACGCGGGCGTTCCGGGTGGCAGTGCGCAATGCCATGTTCCGCAGGGTGATCCTTGCCGCCGACGACGACTTCGAAGCCCTGGCTGCCCTGGAACCGACCGGTTCGGCCATGACGAGCGACGTCTGGGAGGACGCCCTGGGCGACTACTGGGACGAGTTCGACGAGATCGACGACGGACCGGACGCCCGCAGCCCGGCATTCTTCGTCGTCGAGGAGTCCAGGAGGGGGCGGCTGTGGACGGTGCGTCAAATCATCAACGATCCCGACGGCGACCACGACTGGTCCATCGCTGCCACCGTGGACCTGGACGAGTGCGACGAGGCGGGCGAACTCGTCGTCCGCACCCGGGCCTTCACCCGACTCGACTGAGCACCGGGCCTTGCCCGCCTTGAGCACTGAGGCTTGCCCGTCGATTGGGTCCCGGACCCTGCTCGCCTTGGACTCGGCCCCCGAATGGGCCCGGAACCCTGTCCGACCGGCTGAGGCGTCCGTGCACACCCTTCCCCAGCCCGACTCGTCGTCGTTGCACAATGGAACCAGACACTTGGAGCCATCACGCGACAACCAGAAGGAGCGACCATGAAACTTGAGACCACGTCGTTCGAGCAGGGAGCTGCGATCCCCCTGCGCTACGCCCATCCCGGGGCCGGCGGTGAGAATGTCGTGCCGGAGCTTTCCTGGACCCCAGGCCCGGAGGGCACCAAGTCCTACGCCATCACCTGCTACGACCCCGATGCCCCCACCGGGTCGGGATTCTGGCACTGGATCGCGGCAGACATCCCGGCCGACGTCACCCACATCGATGCCGGCGGCCCACTGCCACAGGGAGTGCGCGAGTTCGACTCCGACTACCAGGAGCCGGGATACGGTGGCCCCAACCCGCCGGAAGGTCCAGCGCACCGCTACGTCTTCACCGTCCACGCCCTGCCCACCGCGACCCTCGAGGCTCCGCAGGGGGCTGCCAACGTCCAGGCCAGGTTCGCCATCCACACCAGCGCCCTGGACTCCGCCTCGGTCATGGGCACCTTCCAGCAGGGCTGAACCATTCAGCCCGGAGTGGGCCGACGAGGCTTTCAGAGAGCCGGGCGGCCAAATTCGGCAGGAACGCCAGGACCAGTGGAAGCGCCAGGAACAGAACGAGGAGTCATCGGCCATGAGCAGACAGTCATGAACCGCAGCGGGGCGGGGGGCGTGTTGGGCGTCGTCATGGCCATGATCACGACGATGTTCTGCTCACCGGCCGCGCAGGCCGACGCGGCACTCACCCCCGGGGCGCACGTCACCGCGTCAGTGGGCGTGGCGGCAGCCGACTCCCGTCTGCCAGGTACCGTCCACGCGCTGAAGTCGTCCGGCACGAGCGAGGCTGAGGCCGGAGCATCTGCCTCCGCCAGGTGGGCGGGCAAACCGGTTCCCTCCACCAAGGCCAGCAGCCAACCATGTGCATCGCTGCTCTTCGTCGGGGTGCGGGGGTCCGGCGAGAAGGCCCCCTACGGCACCACCGTGTCCAAGGCCCGGGACGCCCTTGCCGCCAGATGGAAGGGGCACGGGAGCGTGCGCGAGGTGTGGTTGGACTACCCTGCCACCGATCCGCACACCCTGGCCGACGAGTCGTTCACCAACCTGTTGCTCGATGACGAGTTCCCGTCGACCAAGTACTTCGACTCGGCCACCGAGGGAGCCGACAAGCTCTCCGACCTGCTCGACTCGGAGGGCAGACGCTGCCCCAAGGAGTGGACGGTGCTTGCCGGCTATTCCCAGGGTGCCCAGGCCATCACCGAGGCGCTGGGACGCACCAGCGTGCCCAACAGGCTGGCCGGAGCCCTGCTCATGGGCAACCCGGACCGCTACCCCACCCAGCACGTCCAGAGCCTTGACGGCACCGCCGATCTGTCCGGCATCGGCATGGCAGCCTTGCTGCACTACTTGCGTGGTCAGGCGCGCCAGGCCGGCTCCGACCCCCAGGAACGTGTGCAGTCCTTGGTGCAGACGACGATCGACCTGCACTCCGGCAACATCGACACCGCCGCCCTGCGCAAGGACCTTGACGAGGCCCAACCTCAGATCACGTCGGAGGCGTACCCACAGACGTACTCCGTGTGCCTCAAGGACGACATCGTCTGCGACTCATCGGGCTACGTCGAGAAGATCATCACCATGAAGCAGACCTGGCAGGACGCCCTGTCAGCGGGCTCGCAGGTACATCACGGATACAACCCCGACGTCATGCCGGAATCCCTCGACGCCATCGCGGCACGCATGAACACGATCGGCACCGCAGACTCCCAGGGCGCGCCGGTGCCCCACGCCGACCAGGAACCACCGAGGGTATGGGGGCCGTGGCAGATTCTCGCCATCGTTGACGGCGTGCTGGTGGGGATCCTCATCGGAGCCGTCCTGGGCCGAGGGAAAGTTCGCGCAGCGCGCCGCCGAGGAACCACACACGGCACACCACCACGGGGCACCCGACGCCCCGCACGACCGCATGGGGGGCGACCGCACAGGGACCGGCGACGACGTCGGAGACGAGCCAAGTGACGTAAATCCGGGTACCGGTGACGCAGTCCTGCCTCGATTTTCCACCGCAGTCATCTTTGTGCTAATCTTCTCGAGTTGGGTTCTTGCGGGCCCGATGCGCGAGTGGCGGAATGGCAGACGCGCTGGCTTCAGGTGCCAGTGCCCTTCGGGGCGTGGAGGTTCAACTCCTCTCTCGCGCACAGCGATCGCAGGCCGGTGACAGAAAATTTCTGTCACCGGCTTTCCCATACCCGAGCTGACCTGTGGACGACCGGTCACGAGCACTGGGTACGAAGCGGCACTGATGACGCCTGCCGATGGCGTGTGCCCGCACCCCGTCTCTGCACGTGACACTGTTCGGCACACTGGCGGATGCACGATTACCCTGCTCGTAGTGCCACCCATGCCAGCAAAGGAACCCCATGAAGAAGACGCTTCTCCTGGCAGTCGTCACCACATGTGCTGTCACTCCCACGATCACATCTGTTTCCCCCGCTCACGCAGCCGTTTCCCCCACTCCTTCAGCAGCCACACCGTCGTCCACCCGCCACACCGGCCATGCGGCAATCGGCGCAGAGACGAACGTCATCGATCATGTCGTCGTGGAGCAGACCGACCAAGGCCTTCGCGCCCACGTCCACCTTCGCAGGGAGGGATTCCGTCCTTCCATGAGGCTGCACCCCCAGATCAGCGGGGACAAGGTCTACCAGGAGTACGAACGCAAGTCACCGTCCTCGGTGCACGGCCGAAAGTTCCGCGACCAGCTCGTGTGCCATCTGGCAACCGTCGGATACTGGAAGAATCCATGGAATCTTGAGGCGTGGCGACCAGACGTCGGCTATGCCAGAACGGTTCTGGCAGCATGCAACCCCGGCGGCGAAAGAACGGTGACCCCATGAACCCCCTGAGCCATCCGGTCATGGGAATGCCCCTCATCATCGTGGGGCCCTCATCACCTGGGGCTCACTGACGACATTGAACCGCGTCCTCGACATGATCGACTACTCGGAACCGGGCAGCACTGCCCTACCGTGGACACCGCTCGCGCTGTTGGGGGGCCACCCTGATCACCGGTGGCTGTCTTCAGCCGTGCTGGCGCCGCTACGCCAAGCAATGACGTTGCCCGTGGCTGAGCACAGCCCCGTGGCCGATCACAGCATGGCGTGATCCGCACTGCCCGTCCGACGGGGTTCATGCTCCAGCGCCTTGCGACCCTGCTACTTGCCTGATTCAGATGCTGCTGTTTGCCTGACAGAAACCCTGCTACCTGCCTGATCGATCGTCGGTCGTCCTATGATCGACGTATGGCCTACCTTCGACGCACCGTCGACACCGAGCTCGACGAACTCTTCGACGACGTCCCTGCCATCGCCATTGACGGCCCCAAAGCCGTCGGAAAGACCACAACTGCTCAGCACCGCGCCGAGGGCACACTGCGTCTTGACGATCCTGCGACACGCAGCGTCACCCAGGCAGACCCCTCCACCATCCTGCTTCGCAACCGTCCACTGCTCGTTGACGAGTGGCAACACGTCCCTGCCGTGTGGGATGTCATTCGACACAGCGTTGACGACGACCCCCACGGTGGGCAATTCCTCCTGGCAGGATCAGCCACACCGTACGAGCAGACACGTCAGCACTCAGGAGCTGGACGTATCGGGCGACTGCGGATGCGCCCGATGACCCTGCAGGAGCGCCAACTGACCGAGCCGACCGTCAGTCTTGCCGATCTTCTCACCGGTCGTCGGCCTGCGCTGCAGGGAGACAGTCGGTTTGGCCTGCCCGAGTACGTCGAGGAGATCGTCGCCTCAGGCTTTCCGGCGATCCGCACCATGCGGGAGCGAGCCAGGCGATTCGCAATCGACTCCTACCTACGCAACGCCGTCGACAAGGACGTCCCGGAACAAGGATTTGCCGTGCGCCGACCCGAAGCCATGATGGCCTGGCTGAGAGCATACGCGGCAGCAACGTCGACCACGGCGAGCTACTCCCAGATCCTCGACGCGGCGACCCCGGGGCAGGCGCAGAAGCCAGCACGTTCCACAGCAGATTCCTACCGCGGGGTGCTCGCCTCACTGTGGCTGCTCGACCCAGTTCCCGCCTGGTTCCCCTCCGGCAGCGTCCTCAACAGGTTGGGAAGTTCCCCCAAACATCATCTGGCCGACCCGGCACTGGCTGCGAATCTGCTTGGTCTGGATGCGTCGAACCTGCTCAACGCGGAAGGCACCCCGCTGGATCCTGCTTCTGGAACGATGCTTGGATCCCTTTTCGAGTCACTCGTCACCCTGTGCGTGCGGGTGCCTGCCCAGGCCCATGAGTGCCAGGTCCATCACCTGCGCACCCGCAACGGTGACCATGAGGTGGATCTCGTCGTGGAACGCCGCGACGGACGGATACTGGCGCTGGAGGTGAAGCTTGCCTCAACCATCACCGACCGCGACGTCAAACACCTGAACTGGCTGCAGGAGGAGCTGGGGCCGAAACTACTCGATACCGTCGTCATCAGCACCGGCCCACAGGCGTACCGGAGGCCAGACGGAATTGGCGTGGTGCCTCTCGTTCTGCTCGGACTGTGATCCTTCTGCTACCTGCCTGATTCAGATGCTGCTACTTGCCTGACAGAAACCCTGCTACTTGCCTGATTCGCTCTGCCACCCGTTGCCAGGACAATGTTGAGGATCTTCTCAGGACTGCCACGAAAAATCCGGGGGACACAGCCAGCCGGCCGGCACTCGCGCCACACGCCGGCAGCGCGGCACATAAACGTCACACTCGCATTGAAAAAATTGCTGAGATTCTCTTGAACTGCAGTGTTCCCGTCGATTCTGCCCAGCCGGTGACATACCCTGTCATTCGTGACCTCGTGCCGAAAACTCACCCGCGCACTCGCTGCGGGGATGATTGTCCTCCTTCCGCTGTCAGCCTGCAGCGGGGGGTCGTCGGGTTCGAACAAGTCTGACGACTCCCCAGCAGCCAAGGCCACGCCGATCGTCGTCAAGGACAGCCTCGTCAACGGGGTCACGAGCACACACTCGACATTCACCACGCCACGAAGCATCGACGTCAAGGTGCCCCAGATCGCTCCGGCCCGCAACCTCTCCCAGGCCATCGAGGTCGTTCGGGAGCGGAGCCTGCGCCAGGCCCAGTGGGACTCGGCGACAAAGGTGACGCAGACGTCGTCCTTCGTCGCCTCATCGGCACAGATCCTCGGAGTCAAGATCTCGACGACGATCGAGGGGCCCAAGCCGCACACATTCGACACCACGCTGTGGTACGACGCCAACTACGGCCAGACCTTCTCCCCCAGCGTCCTCATCTCGTGGCCCGGATGGGCCAAGTTCCGCAACGCCGTCGGCCAAGCTGCCGACGACGCCTCCGTCGACAAGGCCAAGGCCCTGGCTGCCCTCCAGGAATCACCAGCCCCCTACGGCACCGGCCCTGCGATGTCGTTCGGCTCGGAGGGTGAACTGTTGGTGGCGTTCCCCGCCGGGGTGTTGGACAAGGAACAGAAGACGCTCCTGGTGCCCAAGGACAAGGTGGATCCAGTGCTCTCCGACCTGGGGGTCAAAGCCCAGGGGGCATCATTGCACCCCTCGACCTTCTCAGGCACCCCCGATGCCCGCAAGACGTGGTGGAAGCCAGCCAACGACCGTCCTGCCCCGCAGTCCTCCCCCAACCTGCACCCGCTGCCCGGTGACTCCACTGCCGGCAAGGACGCTGCTGCCGCCCAGGCCAGGCCCAGCAAGCAGCCCACCGCCCCCTCAACCACCTCCACCGCCATCGCCGCACCCCCGGTCAAGGACGACAAGCACCCCTCAACTGCCGTGGGCGTCGACTGCATCGCCCAGCAGTGCGTGGCACTCACCTATGACGACGGCCCTGGCAAGCGCACCGGCGAGCTCCTGAAGACCTTCGAGAAGCAGAAGGCTGCCGCCACGTTCTTCGAGATGGGCAATTCCATCGACGCCGCCCCAGACACCACACGCCTGGTCGCTGCGTCCGGATTCGAGATCGGCAACCACTCCTCGACCCATCCCGACCTGGCGACCCTGAGCACCCAGACGCTCAAGACCGAGGTGGGTGGCAACTCCGGCCGGCTGGCCAAACTCACCGGGCGACGCCCCATGCTGCTGCGCCCGCCCTATGGCGATCACAACGACACCGCCGACAAGGTCATCACCGACAACAACATGGCAGTCATCAACTGGAGCATTGACACCAACGACTGGCAGACGCACTCGGCACCGAAGACCTTGGACAAGATCAGCAAGGACGTCAGCATCTACACCGGGCCGATCACCCTCATGCACGACATCCACGACGCCGCCATCGACGCCAGTGCCACAGCCGTCCCGAACCTCACCAGGCGCGGCTACCAACTGGTGACCGTCTCCGAACTCACCCTCAACACCGGCGGAGTGCAGGCTGGTCATGGCTACTGCCGCGGCAACGCCCTGGTGCAGGACGGGTACCTCTGCAAGGGCTGAAGTCCCCACGGCGCAGGGGATGTGCCGTGCTGGTACCAGAGACAGTGTGTGCCGGACCAGACACCGGAGACCGTGTGGGCGGCGGTGCAGGAGGATGTGCCTTCGCACCACCGCCACGCGTTCTGCCGAAGGTGTGGCGCGCCCGTGGCACAGCCCCTTGAACCTCGGAAAAGACTCTGAGCCTCGGAAGGGCGGGCGAGCCTCACAGCCAGCAGGAGCACGGCACGCAGCAGGCGGGCGTCTGCCTGCCATGACGTGCAGGACTATCTGACCACGTGCAGTTTCCGTCCCAGGCCGGCCACGGCGTCGGTGACCTCGGAGATCCGGAAGAGCTTGGACGCCAACACGAAGATTCCGACGAAGGCCACCCCACCGACGATCGTCGCCGCAGCATTGAGGAGCCACCGGCTACCAAGCATCCCGAAGAGCTTGACGATGAACCAGGTCGGCACTGCCGCGAGCACCGACGCCCCGAGCAGACGCAGCCACTGGTCGATGACCGAGATCATGCCCAGCCCATTCATCTGACGAGAGGCGACACGCACCCACACGATCGACACGATGGTGTTGGCAATGGTCTGGGCGGCCGCCACGATGAGCAGCGCCGTGTTCGCCGGAGCGATGAACACGGCCAGCAGGCACATGAGCTGAGCCCCCGACAACACCAACTGCATACGGAAGTTGAGCCGTCCGTCCTCCCGGGCGAAGCAGTAGCGTTGCTGCAGGGTGGAGACGCCGAATGGGAGCAGCCCCAGCCCCATGATGGCCACGGCCCAGGCGAGCACGTCGACCTGGCTGGGTTGCAGCCGGAAGATGGTCTGCACCCCCGGTCTGGCCAGGACGACCATGGCCAGGCTGCACGGGATGATGAGCAGCGCCGGAGCCGAGAGTCCCTTGCGCACCAGACGACGCATCCGCGGTTCATCCCCGTCGGCGAAGGCCTGACTCATCTGGGGAAACAACGCCGTGAGGATCGACGTCGTGATGAAGCTGTGCGGCAGCATGAAGACGAGGAAGGCATTGTCATAGGCCGCCACCGAGCCCGACACCTCCGGGTGCCGCAGCCGCACCCACGACAACAGGCGCTTGGTGAGGATACCCACCAGCTGGGAGACGAGCAGGGCACTGAACGTCCACACCGTGATGCGCGCCGCGGCACCGAGCCCATGGCCACGCAGCCCGAACCTCGGCCGCCAACGGAACCCCCCACGTCGCAGTGGGATGATGAGGAACAGCCCCTGCACGGCAATGCCCAGGGTGGTGAACCCGGCCAGCACCCAGACCATCTCACCGGTCCAGGTGGCCGGGTCGGGGTGGGACCCCCACTGCACGAGGAACCACACCAGACCGGCGATCTGGATGAGGTTGGCCAGTACCGGGCTCCACATGAACGCCGCGAACTGGCTGCGGGCATTGAGCACCTGACCCAGAATCGCGTACAGACCGTAGAAGAAGATCTGCGGCATGACGATGAACCCGAACAGCACCGTCAACTGACGGGTCGCTCCCGACGCCGAGAAGTACAGGTCGAGCAGCCACGGGGAGGTCACCGTGGCGAGCACCGCCACGATGAGGACCACCCCGAAGGAGGCGGTGAGCAGTCGGTCGACGAAGTCCTGGCCCCCATCAGGTTGTTTCATCGCCTTGGTGATCTGGGGGATGAGGATGGCGTTGAGCACTCCTGCCGACAGCAGGATGAAAATGACGTTGGGCAGGGTGTTGGCGGCTTGGAAGGCGTCCAGGGCCAATGACGTACCACCGGCGACGGCCGTCAGCAGGAAGGTGCGCACGAATCCCAGCACCCGCGACACCATGGTGCCGGCCGCCATGACCACACTGGCTCGTCGGATGGAGGGTTCGGCAGGTGTGGCAGCCGTCTCACCCGCGACCCCTGCTGCACCACCAGCCGCCGCATCGACGGCCTCGGACTCCTCAGTCAAGTCCGTGACGGTTGGTTCCTCCCCAACCAGCCCATCATCAGTGGTCCGAGGGTGTCCTTTCGCAGCGCGGCCAGTGGCCGTCGAACCGGATTCGACGCCTGCGCGACGAGCTGTTCGGTGTGGACGAGGGCGGGCGCGTCGATCCTGTCTCTCACGCTGGCGCACTCGTGCCGCGACACCGGTGCCCAGCATCGTCGCATCGACGTCGAGGAAGTCGTAGACGTCGGGTGGGGACAGCGAATCGGGTACGTGGAGCAGATCGTAGACGTCCACCTCGTCTGAGGCCTGGTCTGCCGATCCACGGCGATTCGCCGGGGAGAGCTTGCCGCTGGGCATTCCTCCCACCTTGTCAGACATGGATCAGCGACCCGTGCCCGCGTAGACGACGGCCTCACCTTCAGCATCCAGCCCGAAAGCGGTGTGGGCCGCACGTACGGCGTCGTCCACCTGATCGGCGGACACGACGATGGAGATACGGATCTCGGAGGTGGAGATCATCTGCAGGTTGATTCCCTCACTGGCCATGGCACGGAAGAATGTGCCCGTCACACCGGGATGGGAGCGCATGCCCACACCGACGATCGACACCTCACCGATCTGGTCGTCGTAGAGCAGGTCCTCGAATCCCAGTTCCCCCTGCAGACGACGCAGCGCCTCAATCGCCTTGCGTGAATCGCTCATGGGCAGGGTGAAGGTGATGTCGGTGCGTCCGTTCATCACCTGCGAGACGTTCTGGACGATCATGTCGATGTTGATACCGGCATCGGCGATGGTCTCGAAGATACGCGCAGCACGTCCGACGGAGTCCGGGATGCCGGCAATGGTGATCTTGGCCTCGGAGCGGTCGTGGGCGACCCCCGAGATGATGGCTTCCTCCATGCCTGGCATCTCCTCGTGTTCCTTGGCGAAATCCGGATCACAGACCCAGGTTCCCGGTTTGTGTGAGAACGACGACCGCACGTGGATCGGCACATTCTCCCGCCGCGCGTACTCGACGCAGCGCAGATGCAGGATCTTCGCTCCGCAGGCTGCCATCTCCAGCATTTCCTCGTACGAGATCCGCGGGATGCGGCGAGCACCGGGAGCGATACGTGGATCGGCGGTGAAGACGCCGTCCACGTCACTGTAGATCTCGCAGTAGTCGGCGTCCAAGGCCGACGCGAGGGCCACTGCCGTCGTGTCGGAGGCCCCACGGCCCAAGGTGGTGACGTCCTTGGTCGTCTGGGAGACGCCCTGGAACCCGGCCACGATGACGACGTCCCCCTCGTCCAGGGACTTGACGATGCGACCCGGGGTGAGGTCGATGATACGGGCATTGCCGTGGGCAGCAGTCGTGATGACCCCGGCCTGGGAGCCGGTGTAGCTGCGGGCCGGCACCCCGATGTCGGACAGGGCCATGGCCAGCAGTGCTGCCGATTGACGTTCCCCGGTGGTCAACAGCATGTCGAGCTCACGGGGAGCCGGCTGTGGGGACACGTCGAGGGCCAGGTCCATGAGATCATCGGTGGTGTCTCCCATGGCCGAAATGACGACGACAACCTCGTTCCCGGCCTGTTTGGTGGCCGCGATCCTTCGGGCAACCCTCTTGATGGATTCGGCGTCGGCGACCGAGGACCCGCCAAATTTCTGGACGACTCGCGTCATCGCTCCTCCTGCATGTGCGGACACTGCAGTTTAACCTCTCCTGACGGATGAGACGGGAACCACCTCGCCCAGCACGGATATTGACGGGCAGAATCGTGTTCTCCCACGCAGGGTGTCGGCATCGTGAGCAGTTTGGCCGAACTGGCCTCGAGCGTCGGCCAGCTCACTTAAAGTGTCCCCATGAGCACCGTTGGTAGGAGTTCCCCATGCCTGAGTTCTCAGTGACGTGGCAGCGGGGCAGACACGCCGTCAACGGCGATCGCACCGGTGACTTCTTCCTCATGGTCGACGGACGGATCACCGCCCAGATCACCTGTCAACAGCTGCGCCCGGGCCTCGTGGGTCTGGTGGTGGTGCTGATCCACCCCAGCCTCACCGAGCACCTGCACACATTCCTCATGGAACGTGTGCTCACCCAGCTGCGCTCGGAGGGGTCGAAGGTGCATGCCTCCTCACCACGGGTCGTCGACTGGCTGCTCTCCCACCCCGACTACACCGAGATGTACTACCAGTCCTGAGCGCGCCACGGGAGCCGCCGTGTCCTTCCCGGCAGGGGTTTCTCGGGAAGGACACCAGCCACCCTGCTCAAACCTTGACGACCTGCACCGCAAGATCCAGATCGGGCTCGACGGCCCAGTCGGCCCCGCGTTCAGCGCGCGTGGCGCTCACCGCGAGCACCTCGTCGGTGATCTGGCCGAGGTGTTCCTCAACGGCTTCCGCCAGCTCCCCGGAGGCATCCCAGGCCAGCTCGATACGGTCGGAGACGTCCAGGCCGGCCTGCTTGCGGGTGTCCTGGATGAACCGGATGACGTCACGAGCCAGGCCGGCGCGAGCCAGCTGCGGGGTGATCTCCAGGTCCAGGGCAACCGTCTCACCCTGCTCGTTGAGCACGCTCCACCCCTCCCGCGGACGCTCGGAGATGATGACGTCCTCGGCAGTGATGACGGCCTGGCCGCCCTCGACCTCGGCAACGGGGAGACTGACCGGCCCGGAGGCGAGGTCGGTGGCCAGTTGCGCGGCATCGGCAGCGGCAATCGCGGCAGCCACCTTCGGGGTGGCCTTGGCGAACCGCTTGCCCAGGCTACGGAAGTTCGCCTTGGCCGAGTGGTCCACCAGATCACCGGCGGAGCTGAACGACTCCAGCGCCACGACGTTGAGCTCGGACCTGATCTCGGCCTGCAGGTCGTCGTCCAGCTTGGCCAGGGCGGCACTGGAGATGAGTGCGCGGGCCAGCGGCTGACGGGTCTTCACCCGAGCCTCGGCACGGGCACCACGTCCCAGCTCGACGATGCGCCGAACCACGGCCATGGCCTCGTCCAGCTGCTCGTCGACGACGGACTCCTCGACCGTGGGCCAGGAGGCCAGGTGCACCGACTCCGGCGCGCTGGGATCGGTGGTGACGATGAGGTCCTGCCACACCCGTTCGGTGATGAACGGCACCATCGGGGCCATGAGACGAGTGAGCACCTCGAGCGTCTCATGCAGGGTCCACAGGGCGCTGGGGTCCCCGGCCCAGAACCGGCGCCGGGAGCGACGCACGTACCAGTTGGACAGGTCGTCGATGAAGGCGGCCAGCAGCTGGCCGGTGCGTTGGGTGTCGAAGTTCTCCAGGGCATCGGTGACCTCGCGCACCAGCACATTCGTCGCGCTGACCAGCCAGCGATCCAGGATGTGGCGCGTGTTGATGGCGGGAGGGACGACCTCACCGGGCGTCCAGTCGTTGGCACGGGCGTACAGGGCGTGGAACGACACCGTGTTCCAGTAGGTGAGCAGCACCTTGCGCACGGTCTCCTGCAGCGCCTCGTCCCCCACGCGACGGGCGCTCCACGGCGATCCGTCGGCGGCCATGAACCAGCGCAGGGCATCGGCACCGTGGGCGTCCATGAGGGGGATGGGCAACAGGATGTTGCCCAGGTGCTTGCTCATCTTGCGTCCGTCGGCAGCGAGGATGTGGCCCAGGCACAGCACGTTGCGGTACGGGGACTGCTCGAAGACGAGCGTGCCCACCGCCATGAGGGTGTAGAACCAGCCGCGGGTCTGGTCGATCGCCTCGCAGATGAAGTCGGCCGGGAAGTTCTGCTCGAACTTCTCCTTGGAACCGGGCACGTGCGGGTATCCCCACTGCGCGAACGGCATCGACCCGGAGTCCAGCCAGGCGTCTGCCACCTCCGGCACACGACGGTAGGTGTGGCCGTCGCGGGTGAAGGTCACCTCGTCGATGAACGGACGGTGCGGATCCATGCCGGTGACATCACGCCCGACGTACTGCGAGAGCTCGGCAAGGCTGCCCACACAGATGACGTCGGAGGGGTCGTCCTCGTTGCGCCACAGCGGCAGCGGGGTGCCCCAGTAGCGTGAGCGCGAGACGGCCCAGTCGATGTTGTTCTCCAGCCAGTCGCCGTAACGGCCGTGCTTGATGGTGTCGGGGAACCAGTTGGTCGACTCGTTCTGCGCCAGCAGCTGCTCCTTGAGCTTCGTCGTGCGGATGTACCAGGACGGCTGGGCGTAGTAGATGAGCGGGGTGTCGCAGCGCCAGCAGTGCGGGTAGGAGTGCCAGTGCATCTCCAGACGGAACATGATCTCGCGCTTGTCGAGGTCTTCACAGATCGGCTTGTCGGCGCTCTTGAAGAACATGCCGCCGACCAAGGGGAGGTCCTTGCAGAAGGTGCCGTCCGGCTCGATGGGATTGACCAGCGGCAGGCCGTACTTGCGGCAGGTGAGCAGGTCGTCGGCACCGAATGCCGGGGCCTGGTGCACCAGGCCGGTGCCGTCCGAGGTGGTGACGTAGTCGGCAAGGATGATGAAGTTCGCGTCGGCCGGGGTGGGTCGCCCGTCGGCGGTGACGTGCTCGGTCGTCGGCCAGTCCAGCAGCTCGTAGGGACGCTGGTAGGTCCACAGCTCCATCTCGGAACCCAGGAAGGACTCCCCGGTGAGACTCCACCCCTCACCGAGCACCTGCTCGAAGAGCGGCTCGGCGATGACGAGATCGTCGCTGGTCGGGTCGGCGGAGCTGGCACTCGCCGTCGTGTCGGCGCCCTCGGGGTCGGGATCCTTGTGGGCGACGACGTAGCGCACGTCGGGACGCACGGCCACTGCGGTGTTGGAGACGAGGGTCCACGGTGTGGTCGTCCACACCAGCAGCTGGGCGCGTCCGGCCAGTGGCCCCGAGGTCACCGGGAAACGCACGTAGATCGAGGGGTCACGGTCATCCTGGTAGCCCTGGGCCAGCTCATGGTCGGACAGGGTGGTGCCGCAGCGTGGGCAGTAGGGGGCGACGCGGTGGTCCTCACCCAGCAGCCCCTTGTCGAAGACCTGCTTGAGCCCCCACCACACCGACTCGACGTAGGACGACTTCATCGTCCAGTAGGCGTCGTCCATGTTGACCCAGTAGCCCATCCGCTCGGTGAGTTCGCGGAAGGCGTCGACGTGGCGGGTGACCGATTCGCGGCACTTGGCGTTGAAGGGTTCGACACCGTACTGCTCGATGTCGGGCTTGCCGGAGAACCCCAGTTCCTTCTCCACGGCGAGTTCCACGGGAAGTCCGTGGCAGTCCCAGCCGGCCTTGCGGTCGACGTGGTAGCCGCGCATGGTGCGGTAGCGCGGAAAGACATCCTTGAACACCCGAGCCTCGACGTGGTGGGTACCCGGCTGGCCATTGGCGGTGGGAGGACCCTCGAAGAAGGTCCACGGCTCACCGTCCTTGGTGGCCTCCAAGGTCTTCTCGAAGGTGTGCTGGCGGTGCCACAGGTCGATGATCTCGTGCTCCATCGCGGGCAGGTCCACCTGTGGTGGCACGGCAGCATAGCGGCCGGCTTCGGGGGTCGTCTCGCTCATCGGATGCAGTCCTTCGTCTCGTCGGTGTGACGAGGGACGAGAACCCGGACGTCCGGGGTACCCGCGGTACCACCCTCATTGCGTCCCAACAGATGACCCTGACGATCCTGGATCAGAACGGCTCGACCATGCTGGTGTCGCTCGCCCCGATCGGCACTGGTGACGCCGCTCATTGGCCCACCGCTGCCGGGTCTAGTGAGGCTCGCGCCCGTTCTTCCGGCGGCTCCGGGGTGATGGCCCCATCATCGCTGTGCGGTCCACCACAGTGTAATCCCGTTCAGAGACGCTCCAGCAAACCCTCCACGATCTGGGCAACGCCGTCGTCGTCATTGGACTCGGCAACGTGATCGGCGGCCTCCCTGGCCTGCGCGACGGCATTGCCCACCGCCCAGGAGGTGCCGGCCCAGGTGAGCATCTCGACGTCGTTGGCACCGTCACCGAAGGCGACGACGTCGGCACGATCCACCCCGAGGTGCTCACACAGCAGGGCCAGACCGGAGTCCTTCGTCACCCCGGCAGGGCTGATCTCCAGCATCGGCACCCCCGAGGTCGTGACGTGCACCTGGTCGCCGCCCACCGAGACGGCCAACCGGGCCAGCTCGTCAACCGGCATGCTGGGGTGACGAGCCACGAGTTTGAGGCAGTCCTGGGCCACGACGTCCTCCAACGGCAGGGACGGCATGGTGCGCGGGTCACGATTGTGGTCGGCCACATCGGCCAGCTCGGCATAGCCCGTCTGGGAGACGAACTCCTCCCCGTCGTCCCGAATGGTGGCGAACACGGTACCGGGAGCGACCTCCAGCAGATCCTGGGTGAACCGCTGGCACATCTGGGCGTCCATGAGTTGACGGAACAGGATCGTCTCGTCGGCAAGATTCCAGCAGATGGCACCGTTGGAGCACAGCGCCCAGCTGGTCAGGACGTCTCGCCACCCGGACAGACCATAGATCTGACGGGCGGTCACCGGCACTACCGGCACCCCGGCGCGTGCCGCTGCAGCGAGCATGCGGCGAGTGCGTGAACTGAGCTGCTTGTCGCCGGTGAGTAGGGTTCCGTCCAGATCGGTGGCTATCAACACGAGCATCAGCCTATCGGGACTCCGATCAGCCCGGCTCGGTTCCTCGATCACCCCGAAAGATGCGCCTCGCCCAGGCCCTCGATGAGGCATCCCCGGGGTTCCTGATGAACTGACCGCAGAAATCCCCAATTCTTTGGGAATTCGGCGGCTGGGGCGACACAATGAGAGATGCCGATCAGGGCGGCGGAGCTGCCACGCACCGTGCCGACGCTTCATGATCGCCACTGTTGAACCACGCACCGAGGAAGGACGACGATGGCATCTGATCATGGACAGGGATCTGGCCCCGGCCCCATTGACGACGCCATCTTTCGCCCGAACCAGAAACCCCAGAAGAATCATCCGACGAACTCCGCGGGGTCGGATTCCGCGGGATCAAACTCCACAGACTCCGCCGGGCCGCTGGACGACGAACCCACTGCCGTCGAGATGACCCTGCGGCCTGAGGAGCTCACCGCCATCGAGGCGTCGACGACATGGTCGGTCCCGGCGATGACGACGACCTCCCCCACGATCAACCAACCCAGCCCCACACCCCAGCCGGCAAAACCACCGCCCCGAGCCCGACGCATCTTCGGACTCCCGCTGGATCGCTACCTGCGCGACACCAAACCGCTGCCATTGGCCTCCGACCTGCAGTCCGCCGAGGACGACATGGAGGCCCGCCAGGCCCGTCTCGTCGTCGACCTGGTGGAGCGAGTCACCTCAATGGCCATCTCGGTGGGCGCCTCCGCCTCCGAAGCCGTCGCGATGGCCCTGCGGTTGGCCGCGACGTTCGGTATCACGATTCACGTCGACGTCACCAACACGTCCGTCATCGTCACCCAGCACCGCAGCATGGACGACGACCCCATCACCTCGCTGCGCGTTGTGCGGGGACGCACCTCTGACTACCAGCGTCTGGGGCGACTGCAGAAACTCGTCGACCAGATCTGTAATGGCGAGGTCGATCTGGAGGACGCCCGCGGCCATTTGGAGACCCTCGTCGCTGCACCCCGGCTGTACCGGCCGTGGTTCGTCACCCTCAACATGGGGTTGATGGGGGGCGGCATCTCCTGGCTGTTCAGCGGATCGATCTGGGACATTCTCCTGGCTTTCTTCACGACCTGCCTGGTGGACATGGCGGTGCAGGCCATGGGACGCCGACACGTCACCAGTTTCTTCACCCAGGCGGTGGGCGGTGCCATCCCCACCGTCATGGCACTGCTCGTCATGATCCTGCGGTGGAAGACGAACATGTCTCTGCCGATGTCACCCTCCATGGTCGTCGCGGCAGGGATGATCTCACTGCTGGCCGGCACATCGATGGTGTCCGCCGCGCAGGACGCCATCGACGGCTACGTCGTCACGAGTTCGGGACGGTTCGTCGACGTCTTCGTCCAGACCGGTGGCATCATCCTCGGCGTGATGGGTGTGCTGTGGATCGGCCTCAAGGTGGGCACACCGGCATACATCAACCCGACGGTGTGGGTGTCCGGACCCATCATCACGCAGATGATCGCCGCCGCCATCGTCTCCTGGTCATTCGGGGTGTCCTGCCATGCCGGTCTGCGAGTTCTGGTGACCTGCGCCTTCCTGGGAGCGATTGGCTGGGGGGGCTATGTCCTCGGTGCAGCTCTGGGGATGTCGACCCCGGCTGCCTCGGGGCTGGGTGCGTTCCTGGTGGGTATGGCAGCCACCGCCGCCTCCCGACGATGGGACTTCCCACAGGTCGGGCTGGTCACCTGCGGTGTCGTCACACTCATGCCCGGCATGATGATCTACCGCGGCCTGTACATGATTCTGGGCTCACAACTCGACCAGCCGAGTGCCGCAGGCGGTGGGACGGTCCTCATGCAGGCCCTGCTGGTGGGCATCGCCATCGCCATCGGATCCAGCCTCGGTGCCCTGACGGTGCGCCCCCTCATCGTGCCACTGGACCACGCCTCGCGTCTGGCGACGTTCCGGTCGTGGGGCATGGGAGCCACGGTGCCCCGTGAACGTGCCAGCTCACGAGGTATCAGGAAGCGGTGGCGTAACTTCAAGGAGCGAAAGGCAGCTGGGACGAGCTGACGCGTACCACGCTCCCCTCGCACGGCCCCACCACTCGTCGACATCGTGGGATCCCCGAACCCCACGACCGGTGGATGCCGTCCTCCCGACGGTTCCTCGATCGTCCCATGACATACCCGGCGCGAAGGGGCCGGTCGTGAGGACACGCCGGCAGGGGTTCGTCGCACGGCCGACGTCACACGTGGTCAGATCGCCACGCCCACCTGGCGCGTCGTCGCCACGCCTACATGACACGTCGTCGCCACTCCGGGACGGAACGCACCGTCAGGTACACCATGCCACCCAGCGCGATCGGCACGCCGAACACCAGTCCGGCCAGCTGGCCCCATGGCACCCACGTCAACGTGGCGTGCTGTCCCAGGAGGGACAGGGCGATGATGGGGGGCACTGCCCCCACCAGTGCTCCGGCAACATGTCCGACGAAGGTGGAGATCAACGTCTGGATCGCCGTCATCCTGCGCATCGATTCACGGGAAGCCCCTATGGACGACAGGGTCTCGCGTTGGGACCGGGAATCCGCCAAGGTCAGGACGGTTGTGAGCATGCCGATGGCCATGAGCATGACGATCGCGATCCCGGTACCCCGATTCACGATGGTGCGCCCCATCCGCGAAGGTCCGGAATCCAGCACGAGGGTACTGGTGGGGCCAGAAGCCGCCGTCAATGACCGACTGATGGCTCTTCGATCATGGGCGCTGATCCCATGCGGCGTCCGAGCCCATATGTCTCCCTCGCTGGTCTGGACGTCCTGATTCGCCACGCCGAGCAGCCGAGCAGCCGCATCCCGACCGATGAGCACGGGAACTTGAGTGGCCTCGGTGTGGGATGGCGCCTGGAAGGCATCGACCTGCCGCACCTGGCTCAGTTGGGTGGCTGCTTCGCTGAACATCCCGATCGTGAGCTTGCCATCCTCCAGTTGATCGTGATTGAGCACCACCGGTCCGCGATGCAGGGCATCCAGGACGGCAGCATCAGGCTCGTGCCCGGTGATGATCGTGTACAGCGACCCGTCGTCAATGACGACCGGAAGCTGCGAACCCGTGACCTCACGCAGACCGGTGTGGGGCCCCTCGGAGGCTGGGCGCGCACCGGCATTGGGCACCTGTGCCGTGAGGATGTCACAACCCGACCGCCGCCGGCACCCCGGCTGCTTGATGAGTTCCTCAGTGACATGATCAACTGGCCCCACAGTGGCCTGAACCACTGCGATCTGTTGGGTGCGCACCACCTCGGGAACGGGGCGACCGGGAGCAACCGTCGACTCCAGCACGGCAACGTTCCTGGGCAGCCGGGGTGTGTAGTGATCCACGTTCAGCCGATCGACGAACCCACCAATGGTCAACACGGAGCTGACCAGCGTCATGACAGCCATTGATGCCGCCACACATGCCGAGGCACGTTCCCGATTGCGATCCATGTCACGCAGGGCAAGGGTGGCATAGACCCGCCGTTTGGGAAATTTCCCGACACTCCAGTGCAACACCCACGGAATGGTCATCAAGATGGCTGGGTACAGCAGCATGACGCTGAGGAGTACCGGAAGCAGCACCTCACTGTCGGCGAGTTGGGTGACGGAATGGCCGGCCGCCGTCGTGTGGGGCACCACGATCATCACCGCAAACGCCAGCAGGGACAGGATGAGAATGATCCATCGGCCGCCCAGTCTCCTCGGGGGCCGCAGGACATCTCGCACTCCCAGCAATGGATTGGTCGAGGCGACCTGTCGGGCCGGCAACCACGACGCCATCAGTGAGGACGCCATGCCCATGACGATGGCGCACAGGGCGTACCGCCAACGAAATGACATGGGAACCGGATAGTCCAGGGAATTGAGGTTCTGCAGCCAGATGACGAAATTGGCTCCTCCACACCCCAGCACCGCCCCCAGGATGGAGCCAGTCAATCCGAGCACCAGCCCCTGCTGCAGCACGATTCCCACGAGTTGACGCTCCACTGCCCCCGTCGTGCCCAGGATGGAGAGGGTCTGCCGTTGCCGCTGGGCACAGATGACGAAGGCCGAGGCAGCCACCGTCGCGCTGATGAGCGCCACGAGCGCTCCGCCGGTGAGGATCTGCGCAAGGAGCTGGGTACGTACTTCGAGCGAGTAGTCACCGGACAACGCAGCACGACTCACGACGGCCAGGCCCATGTCATTGAGATGGTCGACTTGTGCAGCTGTGAGCTGGGGACCGCGCACGAAGTAGCTGGGAAAGGTGTCGGAGACCACCAGAGAGCTTTCCGGGCGTACCCAGACCTCAGGTTCCCAGGTCTTCGAGGAGCGAACCAGACCGGTGAGAAGGTACTGCCTGCCATCCATGGAGACCGTCGTACCCACCTGCCAGTTGAACTGCTTGGCCGTGGTGGCTGACGCCCACATCTCGCCGGCAGCAGGCATCGGGGCATTCGGAATGACGAGACGCCGGTTGAGCATGCTGGTGAGATCAATGCCGTACACCTGCACATTGACCCAGGTCTTCCCCCACCTCAACGGTTGCCTGGCGGTGCGCATGCGATGCAATTCATGGTTGTCGAGCGTGAGCTTCTCCAGCGCCTTGCTCTGCTCGGTCTCCAACTCGCCCGGCGTGCTGTCCACAGCAGAATCCCCGCAGGAACGGCGGCTGAGCCCGTCCTGTCGACAGTGACCGTCCCAGTTGTCGATCCGCTCGACGATGAAGTCTGCGTCGCCCAGGATGTCACGGATCTGATCGTTCGGAGTGAGGTACTGCGCCTCGAGCGCGGTGCCCATCGCCGTCACGAAGATCACGGGCAGGGCGATGAGCATGACGATGACCATCGAGCGGTATCGGTGCTGAGTCATGTCCCGCCAGGCCAGTCGGGACAGCAGGTTCAGACGAGCCTCGCGACGATGCCCGTGTCGGAACAGCACGGCCCTGTGATGCCGAGGTGCCGCCCCACCGGATGGTTCCGCTCGGTGCCCTGTCTGTCCAGGTCGGTGCTCGGCCTGCTCAAGATGGTCATCCTCGCCCGAGACGTCACTCATGTCCACGGTCCGTCATCGGGGTCGAACGGATCGTCGAGGTCGCCGAACGGGTCAGGTGGCATGGCGTCGGGGATCTCGGGCCCGGTCTGATCATCATCGGACGCGACGCCGGTCACATCATCGGCAGGCTCAGCAGCGTCCACGATGTCGGCGACGTCGTCCTGCAACAGCAGGTCCATCGGATCACTGTAGGCCGCCGTCTCGTCAACGAGGACGCCGTCACGCAGGAAGACGACCCGATCGGCCCATCCAGCGTGTCGGGCCTCGTGGGTGACGAGGAGGACGGCGACCCCGGAATCGGCCAGATCTCGGATGAGGGACATGACCTCGTCACCGGAGGTCGAGTCCAATGCGCCAGTGGGCTCGTCGGCCAGGAGCATGCGACGATCCCCCACCACGGCACGGGCTATCGCAATGCGCTGGCGCTCGCCTCCCGACATGTCATCGACGAAACGATCGGCCAGCTGCGCCATGGAGAATTGTTCGAGCACGGACATGGCAGCCTCACGTGCCCGAGAGCCGGGAACCCCGTCGAGTTCGAGAGGCAGACAGACGTTCTCCATCGCCGTGAGGGTCGGGACGAGGTTGAGTTCCTGGAAGACGAACCCGAGCTGACGCCGTCGTATCCGTGCCAGGTCGTCGCGGCTCAGCCCATCCAAGGACTGCCCGGAAATGCGCACCTGCCCGCTGGTGGGCCGCTCCAGGCCCCCGGCAATGGCGAGCAGGGTGGACTTGCCGGAGCCCGAGGAACCCATGATCGACACGAATTCCCCGGTGTCCACCGACAGGTTGACGTCGTGCAGGGCAGTGACCTTGCCCTGCCCGTGACCGAATGAACGAGTCACATGGTCGAGCGCAATCACCGGTTGACGAGCAGTGCTGGAAGCAGACGTCGTACCTCGCGATGCATCCATACCTGCCTTCAAGGTTCAGACCTCCAGAGCTCAGCCTGCCACACCACCAGACGGTGGCGTGGCATCCTCGCGACAAGGATACAGAGCCTACGAGGTACTGAAGCTCACGGGAAGCAGGCGCACAGAACCATTGCTCGTTCTGGCTTGCCTGCCTCCGGTGCAGGACTGGCCTCAGTGCGCGAGCTGAGTCTCACGTGCCGGGGACTCCTCGGGAGCCTCGACGCGCTTCTGATGGGAGGCACGCACTGCGGCAGCCTCGCAGTGGTCGAGCCAACGGATCTCCGCCTCGGCATCGAAGACCATCCGCTCCAGGATGAGCTGACCGGCCAGATCATCCTCGGCAATGGTGCGGCGAACCTGGCGGTACTGCTGCAGGGCCGAGACAGTCACCCGACGCTGGGCCTGCACGATTCCTGCAACGTCACGTCCCTTGGTGGATGCAGCGATGGCCAACTTGATGGCGATCTCATTGCGAGGTGGCGTGTCCTGGACGACCGGGTTGCCGAACCACTGGTCAACGGCGCGACGGCCTTCCTCGGTGATGGTGACGATGACACGCCCTTCCTGGTTCTCCTCGCCACGCACGCAGAGCCCATCGCGCTCCAGACGCTCAAGGGTGGTGTACACCTGACCGATGTTGAGCGGCCAGGAGTGGTTGGTTCGCCGATCGAACTCAGACTTGATCTGGTAGCCATGGCGCGGCCGCTCGGCAAGCAGTGCCAGGATGGCGAACTTGATGGACATGGTCCCTCCCTGTGCGTTGCACCAATGAGCGGGGCTCACCGATACAACGAATCGATTTCAGTGTCGACATACCTAGGAACCCCACAGCCTCGAGAAATATTCCTTCTCCTGCCATGCAAGGCCCATACACATGCCATACATGTAATTGAAACGGCTCAGCAGCTTGACGACACCCGCTCACGATGCCACCAACATGTGCCCATACGCAGCGTGCCAGCCATTTCTTGTTCCCAAGGATATCTCACGGCATCTCGCCGAACACCACCACCCCTTCCTTTGCCAGGACAACAAGGAAGCTCTCCTTGTGACGAGTGGTTTCAGGCGAGAAACTTCACAGTTCTGTGGGCTTTCCTGAGAATTTCTGTGTGTCCCTGAATCTCTGTGTGTCTCTGTGGGGTCCACTGCCACGCGGCGTCTGCACCGGGAGAGATGCAACAGCCACGGGCAGCGAGACAGCCATGGTGGCGTCATGACCGCGAGGAGTTCCATGGCCCCACCCTCTGAGGACGCCACGGCCCCGTCGGAGCCACACCGCCATGTCCCCTCCCCGCAGGCTCGGCGTGCCCGCATCGGCACCCTGCTCATGTTCACCGTCAATGGGATGACATTCGCCTCACTGGTACCGCGCCATCCGCAGATCAAGGCCGATCTTGGCGCGTCCCGGACGACATGGGGGCTCGCCGTGGGACTCGGGCCACTCGGTGGGCTGACCCTGGGGTTGTCCGCAGCTCACCTCATACGCCGACATGGTTCGCGCACCATTGCCCTGTGGCCCCAGATCCTCTCGACGACCTGCCTCCTCCTGCTGGCCCGCGCACCACACATCGCATAGGTGTTCGTGGCGATGATCGTCATGAACGTCTTCGACGCACTCACCGACATCGCCATGGACAATGTCAACTCCACCCCGGGACTGGCGGCTGGGTCCGGCCTCACGGTGGCGACGTGGAGCAGAAGGTTGGGTTTCATGATCCACCCCGTGCTCATCGGCCTGCTGGGCGACACCGTCTCGCTGCGTTGGGCGCTGGTCTGCCTGCCGGCAGGGGCAGTGCTGATCCTGATGGCCACCCCGGCGTTCCAGCCAGTCACAGCGGCGCCCCCGGACTGACACATCCACAGAGGTGATGACAGCCTGAGGCTGATCGATCAGCGACCGGTCAGGCGTTGGCCTCGACGTGCCGCCGCCCCTCGAAGGCACGTCCCAGGGTGACCTCGTCGGCGTACTCCAGATCGCTACCGACGGGGAGCCCGGAGGCCAGACGCGAGACCGCCACCCCCATCGGCGCAATGAGCCGGGAGAGGTAGGTGGCCGTCGCCTCCCCCTCCAGATTGGGGTTGGTGGCCAGAATGACCTCGGTGACGGTGCCATCGGCCAGTCGCTGCATGAGTTCGCGAATGTGCAGATCGGACGGGCCCTTGCCATCCAACGGCGAGATGGCACCACCAAGGACGTGGTACAGGCCGCGGTACTCGCGGGTGCGCTCGACGGCGACGACGTCCTTGGACTCCTCGACGACGCAGATCACCGTCTGGTCCCTGCGCGGGTCGCGGCAGTACTGACACTCCTCGTCGGAGGAGACGTTGAAGCAGATGTCACAGAACCGGGCCTTCTCCTTGACCTCACGCAACGCATCCGCCAGCGCGCCGACCTCCTCGTCCGGAGCGTCCAGGACGTGGAAGGCGATGCGCTGGGCACCCTTGGGGCCGATGCCCGGCAGTTGCGCCAGGGCATCGATGAGGTCCTGAAGCGGACCGTCGTACATGTGGTCTCCTCCTCGATCACTGTGGCACGGCCGATGACCGTGGTTCAGTGCTACCACCTCACACCACCTGGCAGGTGATGATCCAGTCAGGTTCGGTGCCGGGTGTACCGGCCATGCACTCCGAGACTGACAACCGAGACGATCAGAGTCCCATTCCCGGAATCTTGGGTGTCATGGCCTGCTGGGCTGCCGCAGCCTTGCCGCTGGCGTCATGGACGGCAGCAATGACCAGGTCGGCCAGGGTGTCGGTGTCGTCGGGATCGACGGTCTGCGGGTCGATCGTGAGCCCGGTGAGTTCCCCGGTGCCGGTGACGACGGCTTTGACGAGCCCACCGCCCGCCGAGCCGTCAAAAGTGGTGGACTCCAGCTGCTGCTGGGCCTGGGCGAGTTGGGCCTGCATGGCCTGGGCCTGGGCGAGCAACCCGTTCATGTCCACGTTGGACAGGTCGAAACCGCCGTTGGGTGTCGTCATGATGGATCCTTTCAGTGTTGTTCGAAAAGGGGACTGACACCGCGAGGAGCGATGTCTTCCTGGGCCCAATGGGGGTGGTGACGATCGATTGGTGGTGGTTCGTCACGGCCGATTGCCGTGCAACCTCAGGAGGCGGACCCCCGTTCGTCGGTGAGGACGACCCCGCCAAGTTCTGTGGTGATGAGTTCGATGGCCGATTCCCCCGAGGAGTCCAGGATCTCCCCGTCACCGGAGTCGGCCAGCTCCCACATGTCGTCGGGGGGCATGTCGTCGGCTGGAGGCTCCGATGGTACATGCCGGTCGAAATCACCATGCGGGTGCCCACCCGTCCCGCTGGCCTGGCCGGAGGCGTCATGGGCAGTGGACCTCTTCTGCCCGGGTGCAGGAGCGTCGAACCGATGAGCCCGGCCAGCAGCCTCGTCCGGGCCGGAGGCGGCACCGCGGGGGGTGGGCTGCGACGTCAGACGTCGCCGTGCGGGGTCCAGGAAGCGAGACCGCGCCGATTCCGGGTACACCTCGGCAGGTGTCTGCACCTGGTGTGGTGGCGGCGTCTGGCCCGACTCCGGGACGTCGGCAGCCTCGTTCACCGAACTCGTGTGCGCCGAGAGGTTCTCCTCACCTGAGGGGTCTGGATTCTCCTGGGAAGCGTCCGATGGCTCCACGGGGCTGTTCGCCACCTGGGAGACGTCCGGCGGGGTGCTCTGCGCACCTCGGTGGATGTCGTCGGCGTCATCGGCACCATGCGTGGAATCGTCGTCGGCAGCTGGGGGGCCACCAGCGGGACCCGTTTGGCGTGTCTGGGAGCTCTGCGGATGGGGGTTCGCCCCGGTCGCCCGACTCCGTGCATCGGGGGTTCCCCTGCCGGGAGCACCTGCTGATCCTGGCCGGGGGCCGTCCGGCCTGTTGCGACGCTCGTCATGGCCACGATGGGCCAACGTTTGGACGTCACCGGTCACCGGGACGAAATCCACGTCGACACCGAGCAGTTGGGCGACGACGTCATGCAGATGCTTGGCATGGTCACCGTGCAGATAACTGTCTCGCGCACCGGGGTTGGAGAATCCCAGGGTCGCCTGATTGCCGTTGACCCCGAGAATCTGCGCGTACTGGTTGAGCACGACGCTCATGTAGCGGCTGTACTCGGATCGGAACACCTCGATGATGCGTGGCCAGGCGTCGCGCAGCATGGTGACGTCCACCCCGTCGGGCCGCTCGGCGGTGGGGCCAGCGGATGGCACAGCAGGACCAGCGGATGCCGACGGATCAACCGGCCGAGCCCCCGACGAGGCAGCCTCGGAAGGCTGCTGGTGGGGCGGTCGTCCGCGCATGGGAGGTTCTGAGGCGGACCTCTGCTGCATCGGGGCCTGGGACTGCTCGGGAGTTGAGGACTGGGCAGAAGTTGTGGACTGGGCAGGTGTCTGGGACTGCGCGGCCCGCGGGTCTTCCCGTGAACCGGCCTGTCCTGTCATGCTCTGCGACGGCGCCTGGGGCTCCTGGGGAGCTGTCGTTCCGGCACCAGTGGGACGGTAGTCCGCGCGCCCCGGTCGTGGGCGACGCGGTCTCTCGGTCGGGTCGGGGGAGGGTGTCGTCCGCGCACCGGGCTGACTGCCCTGCCGGGCAGTTGCCGGAGCTGACCCGCCATCTCTCGAAGACTTGTCCAGAGCAGGATCGCCACCCCGCGGGGCACTGGCCGGGCGGCCCGGACGCGCTGGACGCTCACCGCTCTGCCACCGCTGGTGCTGGGCGGTCTCGTCATGCGACGACTCAACCTCGACGAGATCTCCGGAGCCGGCAGCACCGGCACCGACGATCCCCACCCGTCGTTCCAGACGGTCCAGACGCGCGTGCACCCCACGTTCGTCGGTGTCGGCGTCCGGCAGCAGGATGCGGGAGCACATGAGCTCCAGGTGCAGTCGGGGAGCAGTCGTCCCCCTCATCTGGGTGAGTCCGGTCGCCAGCACCTCGGCGGCTCGGGTGAGTTCCCCCGCCCCCATCGCAGCCGCCTGGTGGGCGAGTCGCTCCCCCTGCTCCGGGGAGACGTCGATGAGTCTGTTGTTCACTGCATCGGGTACGGCAGCGAGGATCACCAGGTCACGCATCCGGCGCAACAGGTCCTCGGCGAATCGACGCGGGTCCTGCCCCATGTCCATGACCTTGTCGATGGTGGCGAAGACCTCGTGGGCATCACCAGCGGCGAACGCATCGACCACCTGGTCCAGCAGGGCGTCGGGGGTGTAGCCGAGCAGGGCAGCCGCCAACTCGTAGGAGACGCCGTCCTCGTCGGCCCCGCCCAGCAGCTGGTCGAGCACCGAGAGTGAGTCACGTACCGATCCGCCACCGGCCCGTACCACCATCGGCAGCACGGCATGGTCGACGGTGATGTCCTCCTTGTCGCACAGCGTCTCCAGGTAGTTCACCAAGGTCGCCGGGGGCACCAGCCGGAACGGGTAGTGGTGGGTTCGGGAGCGGATCGTGCCGATGACCTTCTCCGGCTCCGTCGTGGCGAAGATGAACTTCACGTGCGGCGGGGGTTCCTCGACGAGCTTGAGCATCGCGTTGAAGCCCTGGGTGGTGACCATGTGGGCCTCGTCGATGATGTAGATCTTGTAGCGGGAGCGCACCGGGGCGAAGAATGCGCGTTCCCGCAGGTCACGAGCCTCGTCGACGCCGCCGTGGGAGGCCGCGTCGATCTCGATGACGTCGATGGAGCCTGGGCCGCCACGCGCCAGGTCGCGGCACGACTGGCACCCACCGCATGGGTACGGGGTCGGCCCCTGCTCACAGTTGAGGCAGCGGGCAAGGATGCGGGCACTCGTCGTCTTGCCGCAACCGCGCGGCCCGGAGAACAGGTAGGCGTGGTTGACGCGCCCGTTGACGATCGCACGCTTCAACGGTTCGGTGACGTGCTCCTGACCGATGACCTCGTCGAAGGTGTCCGGGCGGTAGCGCCGGTAGAGGGCCAGTGGCGGGTTCTGCACCGACGTGTCTCGTGAGTCGGCGGCGGCCGCCGGGGTGGGGGACGCGTCGGTGTCCCCGGGTGGGTCACTGGCGGCGGGGGCATCGTCGTCGGTCACGTCCGCCGGCTCGGTGAGTTCGGCGACTCGATCGACCACGCGGGGGTCGAAGGAGTCGTCCTGCTCGTCGGTGTCCAGACCATCGGGCTCGGCAGGGGACTCCGACCCGGCAAGGACGTCATCAGGCTGGGTCGGTTCCTCCGCCGCCGGGTCGGCATCCTGTTCCGGCTTCGATGCGCTCGCCCGGGAATCCGTCTGATCGGTGGAGCCGGAATTGTGCAGCTCCTCCCGGGGCGGCTCGTCCTGACCGAACAGGTCTGGGCCGTCCTGGTCGTACCACTCGTCGGCATCGCGATCATTGCTGGCCTGGTAATCCTCGTCCACGCACAGAAGCCTAGTTGACCGGTGAGACAGTTCTCAGGAGACGAAGCTCAGAACGACGACGAGAAGCGTCACCACCGTGAAAACGGTCCATGCGATGAGGACGGCACCGCGTGCGGAATGCCCCAGCCGGCTGGCCTTGCGACCGCATGACGTCGCAAGCAGGGCCGGGACGAGGAAGGCTGCGATCTCGCAGGCGATGACTGTGTAGGTGACGGAGTCCGGGACCCCGGGTGAGTGCAGCTGTGGATACCCCAGATTGGCTGGCAAGGTCGTCTGGACGAGCATCGCGACGAGCCCGGAGAGCACGAAAATCAGTAGACAGCACCATGTGATCCGGTTCCAGATCTGTCCGGCCCGATCCGTCGTGATGATTCGACTGGGCATGCACACCCCCTGACTGTGACGATCCTGCTGCCGCACGCTTGCACCGGCTGGGCACGGCCCGGCCTGCCAGGAACGAGACTACGACACGACCTGCTTCGTGCCCAGTGCACCTCGCACACAGTGCTGACCAGGAGAATCAGAGATCTCGAGGCGCGCAGGCCCTCGCGGGGCGACAAGGAGCCCGGTCATCAGGAAAGCCCCCTTGAAAAGGGCCTTGACCACCATGGAAAGCCCCCTTGAAAACGAAAAGGGGCTCCCCGCGCACCCGGTAGAGCCAACCTACCCTTGCTGCCTCTCGGCCCTGGGGGAGTTCGGTCAGGTGCCGCCGCGCGGAGAACCTTGCATCCATACTAGAGCGCCACCCAACCCCCCGCCAAACCAACCCGCAGTGTTCGAACCGCACAGCTGCCCCGACAGTTGGATCGGGGCGTTGCGGGAGTCGACACCGGTTTCGAGAAGCCTGAACGGCGCTGCTCAACGACGTGGATGTCAGACTCTGATACCTGCCCAGGCCGTAGTGAGGCCCCACGACCGGTGCCATGAACGGGTCACCTCGTCCGCGGGTTCGGAGCTGGGGATGTGGAGGTGCCCCCACACCAGGTTTCGAGGGGTTGCAGAGGTCTCTTCCTCGCATCATTGAGCCCTCGGGGGTTGCAAGGGGGTCGCCCCCCTTGCATCATTAAGTAATGACTCGCATTGACGCGTGGCTGTGGTCCGTTCGAGCCTTCAAAACGCGCTCCATGGCCACTGCCGCCATCAAGGGCGGCCACGTACGGCTCAACGACGCCCCGGTCAAACCCGCCCATGAGGTGCACCCCGGAGACGTCGTCACCATCCGCACCCCCGGCTGGGATCGGGTGCTCAAGGTGGTTCAGCCGATCTCCAAACGAGTCGGCGCCAAGGACGCCGCCCTGGCCATGGAGGATCTCTCACTCCCCCGCCCGGCATATCTCAATGCCCCGGTTGCCAGACGTGACCGAGGCGCTGGCCGACCCACGAAACGCGACCGCCGCAAGATCGACAGCCTCATGGGACGCTCGAACCGAAATGTCTGATTGGCGTCATCGTCCGTTCACCCGTATGATGTCTCGCGGAGGATTCGCCTAGAGGCCTATGGCGCTCGCTTGGAAAGCGGGTTGGGTTCACGCCCTCACGAGTTCGAATCTCGTATCCTCCGCCACTAGCCCACTTGACCATTGGTCAGGTGGGCTTTTTCGCGGGACTGCCCCGCTCGTTCCGACACCGAGCCAGGACACAGCTCGCGGGAGCACCGAACGCAGGGCAGCACCGATACCGGACAGAGCACCATGCCCACACCCCAGCTCCACCTCCACCTTCGAGACTCTCGCCCTCGCCACCCCACCTTCGAGGCCCGCGTCCGGCAGCCAATAGCCTTGTGGTCATGGAGTCGCTCGTGGTCACCGGTGGGGCCGGATTCATCGGCAGCAACTTCGTGCACTGGGTGATCCAGCACACGGATGTCCGAGTCATCGTCCTGGACGCCATGACCTACGCAGCCAACCCGCGTTCCCTCATCGGCCTGCCCAGTGATCGTTGCACGGTGGTTCCCGGCAGCATCACCGACGCAAGTCTGGTGGACGACCTCGTGCGCGAGGCAGACGCTGTCGTCAATTTCGCAGCGGAGTCCCACAACGACAACTCGCTGCGCAATCCCGAACCCTTCCTCACGACCAACGTCATGGGCACCTACACCGTGTTGGAGGCGGTTCGACGCCATCACGTGCGATTCCACCAGGTCTCCACCGACGAGGTGTTCGGGCCACTGGGAATGACGGACCCACCAGTCACGGCCGACGCGCCGTACCGCCCGTCATCTCCCTACTCGGCATCCAAGGCCAGCGCCGACCATCTGGTGCGAGCCTGGGTGCGTTCCTTCGGGGTGGCCGCGACCACATCGTGTTGCACGAACAACTACGGGCCACGTCAACATGTCGAGAAGTTCATCGCACGCCAGATCACCACCATCCTCGACGGCCATCGCCCCAGGCTCTACGGCGACGGCCGGCACATACGCGACTGGATCCACGTCACCGATCACGCCCGGGCCATCTGGACGATCCTGCACCACGGACGAATCGGACAGACGTACCTCGTCAGCGCCGAGAACCAGGCATCCAACCTCGACGTCGTTCGCCTCATCCTCGACCTCATGGGGCATCCGATGGACGACTACGACCTCGTCGCGGACCGGCCCGGCCACGACCTGCGATACGCCCTGGACTACACTCGAACGCGTGAGGAGTTGGGCTGGCACCCGCAGTACACCGATCTGCGCGCCGGACTCGCGGACACAATCGACTGGTACCGAGCCAACGAGGCCTGGTGGCGCCCCGACAAGGCAGCCACCGAAGCCAGCTACGCACGAACCGGGCAATGACTCCCGGGCGAGAATGACCCCGACAACGATCACACTCCACCACGACTGCCCCAGGAAGGCACCCCCAGGGAATCGACCGTCGTCTTGCAGGGCTCCGCACCCGTCCCCCGCAGCCCAGCAAGACACCTGAGGTCTCATCGCGTAACATGTGGCCTTGTCACAGGTTTTCCAGCGCTTTTGTGTGCCGTTGACGCACTGTCGTGCTCCTTTTTTCCGTGGGCACTGGGTAGACTCGCTGTGACTAGGGTGTGTTCTGCAACCTGACGAGCGCATTTCGCAGGGCCTGGAAAGGGGGACTCGTGGGTATCTTGGACAAGTTCAACGTGGACCTCGAAAGGGTCTCCGACAACCTGTTCTCCCGAATATCCAAGTCCGAGGTGGAGCCCGTCGAGATTGCCGCTCGACTGCAACGCGAGCTCGATTCCCACGCCAAGCTGTTGTCCAAGGGTCGCCGGCTCGTCCCCAATGAGTTCACGGTGCGCCTGTCACCTCAGGACTACGAGCGTCTGGCCCCCTACACCAAGACACTCAACGGCGAGATCATTCCCCAGCTGAGGGATCACGCCACCGAGCGCCGCTACGTCTTCAACGGGCCGATCCGCGTCGACTACGACTTGGACGAGGAGTTGGGAATCGGTCGTTTCGAGGTGGACTCCGGTCCTCGTGCCCAGGCCACCCACCCCAGTTCGGGACGGCTCGTCCTGGAGGTCAACGGGGTGCGTCATCCCCTCACCCCACCCGGACTGTTCATCGGACGTGGCACCGAGGCGGACCTGCGGCTCAACGATCCAGGAGTGTCACGCATGCATGCCCGCCTGCACGTGTGGCCCACCGACGACGGCGTGGGGGTGTCCATCGAGGATCTGGGATCGACCAACGGCATCATCGTCGACGGGGTCCGGGTGAGCACGACAGAACTGCACGACGGATCGCGCATCGAGGTTGGTTCCACTCGCATGCTCGTCCACGCCCCGACGGGAATGTGATACATGAGTGAGTTCCTCATCGGCGTGTTGCGTATCGCCTATCTGGCAGTGCTGTGGGCGTTCATCCTCCTCGCCGTCAATGTCATCAGGACCGACATCTTTGGCCACAGCGTGGCGCGCGGCGCCGAGGGACATGTCGGCACCCCGGCCACAGACTCCACTGGTCGCCGCCGACACCGACTGGGCCGCAGGAAGGCTGACCGGCCCGCCACCCTGCAGATCATGTCCGGTGACCAGGCCGGCCTGGAGATTCCGCTCATCGACACGATCGTCATCGGCCGTGGCGGGGGCTCCACCCTCGTCATCGAGGACGACTACGCCTCCACCGAGCATGCCGAGATCAGCCAAGGATTTGATGGACTCTGGTTCGTCGAGGACCTCACCTCCACCAACGGCACCTACGTCAATGGGCAGAACATTGAGGAGCTCACCCGTCTCGACGTGGACGACGAGGTCCGCATCGGTCGAACCGTGATGGTGGTGCGGGGCCAGCGGTGACGACGACTTTCTCCCTCAACACACGCAGCCACAGCGAGATTGGGCTGGTCCGCAAGAACAACCAGGACTCGGGCTACGTCTCCGCCACGATGCTGGCGGTGGCCGACGGCATGGGTGGTGCCGCCGCCGGCGACCTGGCCTCCACCGTGGCCATCGACCACATCTGTGCCGCCGATGCCCACCGTGAGGGTGAGGACATGCTCACGACTCTTGCCGGGGCCGTGGCGGCAGCCAATGATGACCTCGCCGACCTCGTCGCCTGGGACGCGAGCCTCGATGGCATGGGTACGACCTTCTGCGGAGCCATGTTCTCCGGGACCCAGCTCGGCCTGGTGCACATCGGTGACTCACGTGCCTACCTGCTGCGCAACGGCCAGCTGAGTCGTCTCACCCACGACCACTCCTGGGTGCAGTCCCTCATCGACGAGGGTCGCATCACCCCGCAGGAGGCTGCGGTGCACCCGCACCGTTCGCTGCTGCTCAAGGTGCTCAACGGACAGGCCCAGCACTCCCCAGACGCCAGTCTGGTCGACGTGCGTCTGGGTGACCGGTTGCTGTTCTGCTCCGACGGGCTGTGTGGTCTCGTTGACGACGAGACCATCAAGCGCCTGCTGACAAGGCCAGATCCCAACGAAGCCCTGTCCCGCCTCGTCGACGCCGCACACCGTGCCGGAGGCAAGGACAACATCACCATCATCGTCTCCGACGTCGTCGCACAGAGTGACGAACTGGACGCCGTCGAGGGCACGGTCATCGGGGCTGCCGCCACGACACGGATCCCACGTCACGAGAGCACCACCGAGATCCCGACGACATCCGAGCGTCCCGCGCATGCAGCAGATCACCCCAGCCGCCAGGTGCTCTTCGACTCAGAGGCCGAGGAGTCCATGCGCTACGCCCCGATCGCGAAGTCGGCCAGGCAACGATTCCGCTCCTGGCTCGTCGTGCTCGTGTGCATCGCCGCCGTCCTCGTCGCGACGGTCCTCGGCGCCCGGGCCTACCTGAGGTCGCAGTACTACGTGGGAACCAGTGGTGAGAACGTGGCGATCCATCAAGGTGTCCCAGAGAAGCTGTTGTGGATGGACCTGCATTCCGTCGTCGAGGATTCCGACATCAGGGTGGCCGACCTGCCCCGTGACTACCGCAGTCGTGTGGAATCAAGCATCCGGGTGCCCTCGGTGGAGTCCGGGCGAGCCACGCTGGAGGAGCTGCGTATCGGTGAACAGTACTGCCGGGCCGTACGCGACCAGCATGCCCGCTCGACCAGCACGACGCCATCAGCACCCGCAGCGCCGCCTGGCACACCATCCTCGGCAACGGTGAGCCCGTCGGCGGCTCCCTCTGCCAGCAGCACACCAACTTCTGAGGCCCAGTTGCCCCAGGTGCAGGCAGGAGACTGCCCATGAGCGTGTCCACCGACGAGCAGCAGACCATCATCGTCCAGCCCAAACGTCATTGGAGCCAGCTGGGACTGCTCATCCTCGCCTGGGCGTTGGGGGTGAGTGGCTACCTGCTCACCGAACTCAACATCCACGATGACCTACCCACCAACTGGCAGGTCATCGTGGGCGGTTGGCTGGCAGTCGCGCTGGCATGTCACCTCGTCACGAGGTTTGCCATTCCCTACGCCGATCCCATCATCCTGCCAGTCGTCGTCACCCTCAACGGGCTCGGCCTGGCGATGATCCACCGCATTGACCTCATTGCGAGTCCGCCCCGGCAGCGTTTCGAGGCCCAGCTCGTCTGGACCCTGGGCGGCATGATCCTGTGGGCGTTGACGGTGACCGTCCTGCGCGACTATCGGAAGTTGCAGCAGATTCCCTACGTGCTGTTCCTCGTCGGTCTCGTGCTGCTCCTGCTGCCCATCGTCCCGGTGATCGGTACTGAGATCAACGGGTCGCGGATCTGGGTGCACCTCGGACCGTTCTCGTTGCAGCCCGCAGAGATCGCAAAGGTCGTCCTGGCCATCGCCTTCGCGGGATATCTCGTGGAGAAACGCGACGTGCTCTCGGTGGCGGGCAGGAAGGTGCTGGGGCTTCAGTTGCCGCGGCTGCGCGACATCGGCCCCATCTCCGTGGTGTGGCTCGCATCCATGCTCGTCATCGTCTTCGAGCGGGATCTCGGCACCGGCATGCTGTTCTTCGGCATGTTCGTCGTCATGCTCTACGTGGCCACCGGCAGGACTGGTTGGGTGGTGCTCGGTGGCACCGCCGCGATCGTCGGGGCGTGGGGAGCCATCGCCCTCACCCCGCACGTCGGTACTCGTATCAATGCCTGGCTGCACCCGTTCGACGACTTCGACAAGAACCGTCAGGTCATCGAGGCCCAGTACGGCATGGCCTGGGGAGGTCTGGCCGGGCGCGGATGGGGGCTGGGACGTCCCGGCCTGGTGACCTTCTCGTGGAGCGACTTCATCTCGTCCTCCATCGGCGAGGAACTGGGCGTCACCGGGCTGCTCGCCATCATCGTGCTGTACGCCCTGCTCGTCTTTCGTGGCCTGCGAGCCGCCCTGGCCTCCCGGGACGGTTTCGGGACGCTGCTCGCCGCGGGGCTGGCCTTCGTCTTCGCCCTGCAGGTCTTCGCCATCATCGGTGGTGTGACCAGGTTGCTGCCCCTCACCGGCCTGACGACCCCATTCATGAGCCAGGGCGGGTCGTCACTCATCGCCAACTGGGTGATCATCGGAATCTTCATGACCATCAGCCACCAGGCCCGCCGCCCCGTCGACCAGATCATGATTCCGACTCCACGAGGGGGTGAGCAGGCATGAACCGCCCGATTCGCGCCGTCGCCGTGTTCACGGCACTGATGTTCCTCGCGTTGTCCGTCAACGTCACCTATGCTGCGCTGTTCCGGCAGTCCGACCTCAACAACGACTCCCGCAACACCCGCGTACGTGACGCCGAATTCTCCCAGAACCGCGGTGACATCCTCGTCGGGTCGACGGCCGTGGCTCGTACCGTCGCCTCCGACGGGCAGTTCCACTACCAGCGCACCTACGCGCACGGCAAGAAGTACGCCCCCATCACCGGGTACTACTCGTACTACTACGGGCGCACCATGCTCGAGCAGACCCAGAACCCACAGCTGACCGGCACCTCGGACGCCCAGTGGCTCTCGCGTCTGACCGGCACCCTGGGCGGGCACAAGCCACAAGGCGGCTCCTTGTTGACGACCGTCAATGCCAGTGCCCAGGACGCAGCCTGGGAAGGCCTGCGAGGCAAGAAAGGTGCAGTCGTCGCCCTCGACTACTCCACCGGCGCCGTACTGGCGATGGCCTCCAACCCGTCCTTCGACCCGAACCTGCTGGCCACCCACGACCTCAAGGCCTCCCAGCAGAGTTGGAAACGGCTGCTGGACGACCCCGACAATCCGATGGCCAACCGGGCCAGCCGTGAGATCTACCCGCCGGGGTCCACCTTCAAACTCGTCACGGCCGCCGCTGCCCTGCAGCACGGTTACACACCAGATTCCCAGGTGAGCTCGCCCAAGGCGTACACCTTGCCGAACACCACCAATTCCCTGACCAACGAGATCAACTGTGGCGGTGACAACGTCACCCTCACGCATGCCCTGGAGATCTCGTGCAACACCGCTTTCGCCAAGCTCGGTGTGGGACTCTCCGAGCGCACCCTCGCCGATCAGGCCAGCAAATTCGGTTTCGGTTCCGAGCCCGACTCCGACATCTCGATGGCCACCTCGAAGTTCCCCACCCAGCTCAACGACGCCCAACTCGCGCTGAGCTCCATCGGCCAGTACAACGTCGCCGCCTCCCCGCTGCAGATGGCGATGGTGGCTGCGGGAATCGCCAACGACGGTGTACTCATGGAGCCCTACCTCACCAGATCCGTGCGAGCCGCGAACCTGCAGACGGTGTGGAGCCACAAGGACACCCCGATGTCGACCCCGATGACCCGCAAGTCGGCGAAACAGCTGCAGGAGATGATGGTCTCGGTCGTCAACAACGGTACTGGCAGGAATGCCAGGATCAGCGGCGTCACGGTGGGGGGCAAGACCGGTACAGCCCAGACCTCCCCGGACAAACCGCCCTATGCCTGGTTCGTCGGCTGGTCCGACAAGCCGAAGGTTGCCGTGGCGGTGTTCGTCGAGTCGTCCAACACGGAGCGCTCCGAGATTGCCGGCGGACGTCTCGGTGCCCCTATTGCTCGCGACGTGATCGAGGCCCTGAGATGATCGACACGGCACCGCTCCTCACCACGGTGATCAGCACTGGCAGGACGCCCGGAAGTACTGGGGCGAATGCCAGGACGAACATGCCAACCATCACCAACAGGTGGCACATCCTCACCAGCAGTCCCGTCCGCACGAACGCGGCGTCCTGCTGTGAACCCTGCGAAGGAGTACTCCCATGAGTGATTCAACGACATGGCTCGGTGATCGCTACGAGCTACTCGACATCATTGGTCGCGGCGGCATGGCCGAGGTGTGGCAGGCCCGTGACCACCGGCTGGGGCGTCTGGTCGCCGTCAAGCGCCTGCGCGTCGATCTGGCCAGTGATTCCACCTTCCAGGCCAGGTTCCAGCGTGAGGCACAGTCGGCGGCCGGGTTGAACCACCCGAACATCGTGGCCGTCTACGACACCGGTGAGACCACCGATCCGACCACCCACATGCCGGTGCCCTACATCGTCATGGAGCTGGTGGAGGGCCACACCCTGCGTGAGGTGCTGCGGGACGGTCGCAAGATCCTGCCCGAACGTGCCCTGGAGTTCTGCGTGGGGGTGCTCAATGCCTTGGCGTACTCCCATGCAGCCGGCATCGTCCACCGTGACATCAAGCCGGCCAACGTCATGCTCACCCGCAACGGGTCGATCAAGGTCATGGACTTCGGTATCGCTCGGGCAGTGGCAGACACCTCGGCGACGATGACCCAGACGGCAGCTGTCATCGGCACCGCCCAGTACCTGTCCCCGGAACAGGCTCGCGGTGAGACCGTCGACAACCGTGCCGACATCTACGCCACCGGATGTCTGCTCTACGAACTGCTGGTGGGACGTCCCCCCTTCGTGGGTGACTCGCCCGTGTCGGTGGCCTACCAGCACGTACGTGAGGTCCCCTCACCGCCGTCAACCCTGGACTCTGAAGTGACGCCGGCCATGGACGCCGTCACACTCAAGGCCTTGGAGAAGGACCCGGAGCACCGCTACCCCACCGCCACACAGATGCGTGAGGACTTGGAACGGGTCCTCACCGGAGCAACTCCGCAGGCTCTCCTCGAGAGCAATGAGGACGCCTCTCCCGACGACCAGGCCACCCTGCTGGTTCCAGCCGTCACCGCTGAGGAGTCGCCGACCCGAGCCCTCACCTCGACGCCGGCCCACGCGGCCCCTGGCGAGCCCGTCGGTGATGATGTGGCGAATGAGGACGAGACGAAACCACGCAAGAAATGGCCCATCATCCTGGCCATCGTGCTGGTGCTGGCCGCAGCCGGTACTGGATTCGCCCTGTGGCACGCGCACCGTTCCGGTCCCCCCGCCCCCAGTCCCACACCGCAGGTGAAGATGATGAAGGTTCCTGCCGTCAAGGGACTGAGCAAGGACGGTGCCATCTCGACCCTGAAGAATGCCGGTCTCACCGCAGAGGTGAAACACACCAAGTCCGACAGGGACACCGCCAATCAGGTGCTCAAGCAGAATCCAGAAGCTGGCAAGTCGGTCCCGATGGGGACGACGGTGACCATCACCGTCAACGACGGACCTGGCCAGCACACAGTCCCTAAGCTTAAGAGTCTCGAGGAGAGCGACGCTCGTCAGGCCCTCAAGGATGCTGGATTCAGTGATGCCGAGATCCGGGTGGAGTCTGACAATAATCCGCCGGCCAGTAGGGGAACGGTCATCCGGGTCTCGCCCTCGGAAGGTAGTAAGGTCGACGACGGCACGATCGTGACACTCACCTTGGCCACCGGGAATTCCGTGGTCCCCAACGTCGTAGATATGTCCCTAGAAGATGCCCAGAAGGAGCTCGAAAGGGCTGGGTTACGGGTTGCGCTCTCGTCAGGAGACGCTTCTGACAAGAGCGCAACAGTGCTCTCACAAACCCCGTCGGGAGGTAGCGATGAAATCGTTGATTACGGAACCGTGGTGACACTGACCGTCGCCACACGTCAGCCCGACAATCACGAGCAGCCTTCACATTCCCAAGGCACCGCAACCACCCAGCCGACTCAAACCACCGAGCCGGCCGCCCCCACGCAGACCGACCAGCCGAGTGAACCCACCGATCCCAGCGAGGAAGGTGACCCAACCGAGCGCTGAGGCAAGGGCGGTGGCCCTACCCTTTTCCCGGCAAACCTGACGAGAGCAGGAGCTCACGGGTGCCCGTCAAACCTGACGAAAGCAGGTACCACGAGGTGCCCGGGCACCTCGTCCCGTGACGGCGGGGAGGGGATCTGACTCGTCGACCTTGGCCGAGGCCGACGTCATGTCGGCCGGCTCACCTCGTGGGTTGCGGGGTGACCACACCTGTGGTGGCCTGGCCCGCGAAGGGCGGCATGATCACCGAGGGCTTGTCCCTGACCTTCCACCCCAGCTGGTAGGCGTCGACGTACTGCTGGTAGATGCGCACCGACTCCGACTCGTCCAAGGCTTGGTGCAGCGACTCCAGATCGCCGATCGCCTGGATGTGGTACGGCGGGGCGTAGGGCACCCCGTGCAGGACGACGGTGTTGCCCACGCACTTCACCGCAGTCATGGCGGTGACGCGCTGACCCTGGATGGTCATCGCCTCGGCACCACCGGACCACAACGCATTGACCACGGCCTGGATGTCCTGCTGGTGCACGACGAGCATGTTTGCATCGACCCCATCGGCCTCGACGGACAGTGGTGCATCGGAGAGGACGACCTCGATCGCGGGACCCTTGACAGGTTGCAAACCTGCCGGTGCTGCCACGGCGCTGGCAGTGGGATCGGCAGAAGGGGCTCCCTGTTTCTCCCGCGACAGTTTCTCCACCTCGCTGCGCAGGCCATTGGCCTCGGTCTGCAGGTCGGAGTTGCGCTGCGCCTGTTTGCGCACGATGTCGGTCATCGAGGAGTTGGTGTCGGGGCGCAGATCCTGGCCGCGGGAGTTGATGGCGGCCGTCGTCATCATGAATCCTGCCAAGCACACGACGAGAATCGACGCGCCGCGACGTCTGCGTTTGGTGTGCGGGCTGGACCCGTGATCCGACGAGGGATCGGCATCTGGGTCCTCGTCAACGTTGCGCCCCGGCCGCGGAACAGCCCTGGAACTCGAGGCAACCTTCTCTGGGCGTGAACTTCGAGAAGCAGGACGCTCAGTCCCGGGATGCTCGTCATGGTCGTCAGCCATGATCTTGCCTTCCATCAGTCCATCAGTTCCTTAGGGCGCGGCCCCAACCAACCGCCGTGCGCCAACGACTCAACTGTAGTTGCCGGTCTGTCAGCAGCTGTGCTGTGTCGTCTGCAGTGTCTGATGGGCGTGGACGATTACCTGCGCCGTCGAACCGTCAACTAGGCTATCCCTACCACAACGTCGATCTCACATTCTAGGAGCAGTGCCGTGCCGGAATCGAAGGTTCGTCCCTCTGCCAAGAAGAAGGCCCAGGCCAAGCAGCACGACAAGGAGCGTGAGGCCGAAGCCAGGAAGAAGGCGGCTCCCGTCGATCGCTCCTGGGTGCCGTGGGTCTTCGTGCCGCTGGGTCTGTTCGGGGTGCTGTGGCTCGTCGTCTACTACATCGGCGGCGCGTACATCCCGTTCATGAAGGCCATGGGAAACTGGAACATGCTGGTCGGCATCGGTTGCATGGCCGCATCGTTCGTCGTTGCAACGTTCTGGAAGTAATCGGACCAGGGCTGGCCACGTGGATGTGACCAGCCCTGCACCTGGTCTCTAGCTTCCCGTGACGTCCGGGCACAGTGCTCGCACGCCACGGGTTCGCGTGCGGTGGCGTACCACGACGCCACCGCAGCAGCTCACCGTTCTGGTTTGAGCAGGGGGAACAGGATCGTCTCGCGGATACCGGCGTCGGTGAAGAGCATGACGAGCCGGTCCACACCAAGTCCCAGCCCACCCATGGGTGGGCAGCCGAACTCCAGGGCCTCGAGGAAGTCCTCGTCGAGCTCCATGGCCTCCGGGTCGCCGGCAGCTGCTGCCAGGGACTGTTCGGTGAGCACCTTGCGCTGGATCACCGGGTCGACGAGCTCGGAGAATCCGGTGCCCCGCTCCATGCCACCAATGATGAGGTCCCAGGCCTCCACCATGCGCGGGTCGTCGCGGTGCGGGCGAGCCAGCGGCTGGGCGATGGCCGGGTAGTCACACACGAAGGTCGGCTGGATGAGGGTCGGCTCGACGATCTCGCCGAAGAGTTCCATGACGATCTTGCCGGCCTCCCATGCCGGATCGATCTCGACGTCGTGCTCGGCGGCGATGGCACGCAGCTCCTCGACGGGAGTGTCCAGGGTGATCTCACGTCCCAGACGCCTGGACAGCTCGGGATGGACGTGCACCCACTCCCACTGCCCGTCCAGATCGATGACGCCCTGCTCGGTCTGGATCTGACGCCCGCCCAGCGCATCGGCAGCACGCACGATGATCTGCTGGATCACCTCGGCGATGGTGAACTGGTTGCCCCAGCTCATGTAGGCCTCGAGCATGGTGAACTCGGCGGAGTGGTTGGAGTCGATGCCCTCGTTGCGGAACACCCGCCCCATCTCGTAGACGCGATCCATGCCACCGACCATTGCCCGCTTGAGGTAGAGCTCCAGGGCGATGCGCAGGCTCATGCCGATGTCGAAGGCGTTGAGGTGCGTGTTGAACGGGCGGGCAGCCGCGCCACCATGCACCAGCTGCAGGATCGGTGTCTCGATCTCCAGAAAGCCCAGCTCGTCCAAGGTGGTACGGATGGCCCGGGTGATGGCGGCACGCACCCGCACCATCTGACGAGCCTCCTCACGGGCCACCAGGTCGGCGTAGCGACGCCGTACACGGGTCTCCTCACCGAGCTCCTTGTGCAGGGTGGGCAGGGGACGCAGTGCCTTGGAGGCCATCTTCCACTCGGTGGCCATCACCGAGAGTTCCCCGCGGCGAGATCGGGCGACGAATCCCTTGACCCACACGAAGTCGCCCAGGTCCACGTCGGACTTCCAGGCGGCCAGGGCCTGCTCACCGACGAGGGCCTTGGACAGCATCACCTGGAGGCGTTCCCCGTTGGACGACTCGGTGAAGCCGTCCTGCAGGCTGGTGAAGCAGAGCTTGCCGGTGTTGCGCAGGAACATGACACGTCCACCGATGGTGACGACGTCGTCGGGAACCTCCTCACCGACCTCGAGGGTGAGCTCACCAGCCTCGTCGGTGTACTTCTCACGGATCTGTTTGAGGGTGTGATCGCGCAACAGGTCGACCGGGTAGGCCTGCCCACCCTCGTCGATGATGCGAGCGCGCTTGTCGAGACGCACCTGCATCTGCTCGGAGACCTCAGGGGACGTCTGTGGAGTGTTTTCACCAGTCTGCTGATCGTCAGTCACCAGACAAGACTACCCAGCGAGTCGGTCAACCAGCCAGCCGGTCACGGCCGTGCCTCGGGCGAGGCGCCCCGACGTCACCTCGGACGCACCATGACCCCCGTCTCGTCACGTACGAACTGCACTTGGGAGAGGTCTGGCACGACGACGTCGGCGTGGATCCGCTCGATGGGCAGGGTCGTGAGGAGCCCCAAGGTGGCACATCCAGCCGCCTTGCCCGAGACGAGACCAGCCTCGGAGTCCTCCACGACGAGGCATTCTCGCGGATCGACGTGCAACCGCTCGGCCGCAGCAAGCCACGGCTCGGGATCCGGCTTGCCGTGCTCGACGTCGGTACGGGTGATCGTCACCGAGGGAACGGCCAGCCCCTCGAACAGGTCACAGCGTTTCTCGAAGAGATCGCGGTCGCAGGAGGTGACGATGGCACACGTGTGATCGTCCAGCCCCGCCAGGGCGTCCCGCCCACCGGGGGCCAGGACGATACCGTCGGTGGCGCCCAGCTCGAGCTCACGGATGCGCGCCAAGGCCTCGGGGCGTCGATCGGGGCCGATGACGGCGTTGACGGTCTCGATGACGGGCACACCGTGTCGCAGGGCAGCAGCCTCGACCCCGAACTCGTGCACCCACTGTCGCCAGGAACGCTCCACCGCACTGGTCGAGTTGACGAGGGTGCCGTCGAAGTCGAACAGGACGGCCTGGAATCGACGCGACACCCACTGGGCCAGATCTGCGGCAGACATGCCCCCAGCTTACCGAACCCGCAGTCCGTACCGTTCGGTCTGACGAGCTGCTGCGTCGGCAACGGCCGGCAGCATCGTCGAGACGGGAACGTTCCCGGTCCAGGCGCGAGTGATCGGGGCGAAGGCCTCACAGGTGGCCTGCCAGGCCGGTGATCTCGCCGAGTCACGGGTGATTCTGCCCCCCAGGTCGGACAACTGGGCAACGACGTCGGACCCGATGAACTGCCAGGCCTGCGGGGTGACGAGCTTGTCGACATTGGCAGCCGGCATGAGTCCGCGGGGCACGAGCAGCTCGGCATTCCTGCTGCACGTGGCAGCGAAGGCCAACGCGTCGGTGACGCTCGGACAGTCCTTGAAGACGGCCCACGAGCTGCCGCCGTAGGAGACGATGCGTTCGGACTGCCCGGTGGGGTTGGGCAGCTGGGCCACCGCCCAGTCGTGTTGCCGCGAGCTGGGGCGCCGGGACAGCCCGGACACGAGTGCCGGTATGTCGCGTGGGGCACCGATGTGCCCGACGAGTGCCCCGGAACCCAACAGCTGAGCGATCTGAGGGGTGGCGAATCCGTGGCTGAGCGGCAGGCCTGCGTCACGTACGAGTTTCTGCCACGTCAGTGCCAGCGCAGCAACCTGCGCGGAGTCGATGTTGATCTGCCAGTCACCGTCGTCGGTGACCCGGAACCACGGGGTACCGGTGGCATCACAGATCGCGGCGAACCAGGCGATGTCGTTGACCGGGAAGTCGGTGATGTACCTGCCCCGTCTGGCAAGTGTCGTGCCCACCTTGAGCAGATCGTCCCAGGTCGTCGGCACGGCAACCCCGGCACTGTCCCAGGCCTCGACGTCGTAGAACAGCACCAGGGGCGAGGAGTCCAGGGGCAGTCCCTGGATACGATCCAGGTAGGTGATGTGGGACATCGGGCCACGGTCGAAGATGTCGCGGTACTGCTCGGCAAAACCGGTGACATCGCCCAGGATGCCCTCCTGGGCGAACTGGGGGACGAGGATGTCGGGAAGTTGGGCCAGGCTGGGGGCATCGGCGGTGTCGATCGCCTTGCGGAGCTGGGCAAGGTACCCCGGCCCGACCATCGATTCATGGATGGTGATGGCCGAGGCCGGGCGGCGGCGTCCGAAGTCGAACGCCATCTGTGTCATGGATCGTGCCTGCTCGTTGGGTGGCAGCTCGTGCCACACCCGTACGCGGTGATCCTCACCGGAGGCGGAACGGTCCCGGGCACGGGGAGCGCAGGCCGTCGCTGCAGCGGATGCCGCCAGCAGGGACAACACCGTCCGTCGCCCTGGCTGCGCCATGTCATTGCCTGCCTTCCAGCCCCACGATGGCTCGTTCGTCACGTCTCGATGCCCCTGCGGCATCGACACCAGAACCCTAACGCGTGGGGTTCCTCGGTGCGCAGGATCGCCCGGCCGGCCGATCGCGTGGCCATCGTATTCTTGATACGTACGTGTTCGTCCGTGAGCGAGAGGGGGCGGTACCCGCTTGCGAGTGAGTGCTCACTCACATAGCCTGACCCCGTGACACCCCGAGCCAACCCCATGCCCGCCGACCAACGACGCGCGTCCATCATTGCCGCAACCCGCCCCCTGCTGGCCGAGCACGGGCTGGACCTCACCACCAGACAGGTCGCCGAGGCCACCGGCATCGCCGAGGGGACGATCTTCCGTCACTTCGCGTCCAAGGACGAGCTCATCTCCGCCGTGATCGCCGACAGTCTCGACGTCGATTCCCTGAGTGCGGACCTGCGTGCCATCGACCTCGAGCTGCCCCTCACCGATCGGGTCGCCGAGGCCATGACCGTACTACGGAGCAGCTTCACCTCGATCCATGAACTCACCGCAGCCCTCAAGACCCGTCCTCAGCACACCTGCGTGATGCGCGGGCAGGACAAGGAGGGGTTCAGCCATCCCAGTCACGACATGATGGCCACCTGGACTCGCGAGATCACCACCCAGATCGTGCGTCTGCTGGAACCCGACGAGGAGCGACTGTGCGTCGACCTCGACGTGGCGGCCCAGCTCGTCCTCGCGGTGAGCCACATCGGCCTGCACCGTTTCGATCCCACCTCCGTCACCTTCTCGGCAACCCAACTGACCGACGTCGTGCTGCACGGCGTCGTGCGTCATCCCGAACCGATGGAACAGGAGCCGTCGTGCTCATAGGACTCATCAACCGCCACATCAAGCCGTACTGGCCGCAGCTGGTGCTCATCGTCATCCTGCAGGCCGGCGCACAGGTGGCTGCGCTCACCCTGCCCACCATCAACGCCAACATCATCAACAACGGTGTCGTCACCCTGGACACCCACTACGTCAAGACCCACTCGGCCGTCATGCTCGGCGTCGCCGCAGTCCAGGCCCTGTGCCAGATCGTCGCGGTGTACCTTGCCGCCCGAACTGCCATGGGATTCGGTCGCGACGTGCGCGACGCCGTCTTCGACCGGGCCCTGAGCTTCTCGGCGCGCGAGCTCAACCAGTTCGGCGCCCCCTCGCTCATCACCCGTACCACCAATGACGTCCAGCAGGTACAGATGCTCGTCTTCCTCACCCTGGCGATGATCGTCGGCGCCCCGATCATGATGGTCGTCGGCGTCGTCATGGCGCTGCGCGCCGACGTCGAGTTGTCGTGGATCATCGTCGCCGCCGTCGTCCTGCTGGGCAGCATCGTCGGAGTCATCGTCGCCCGGATGGGCCCGCTGTACCGCACCATGCAGCAGCGCATCGACGACCTCAACCGCGTCGTGCGCGAGCAGATCACCGGCATCCGCGTCGTGCGGGCCTTCGTGCGCGAACCCTACGAGTCACAGCGATTCGACCGGACGAACTCCCAGCTGCGCGACGTGCAGATCCGCGTCGCCCGACTCATGGCAGCGATGTTCCCCGTCGTCATGTTCGTCATGAACCTCTCCCAGGTGGGAGTGTTCTGGTTCGCCGCCCCCCGCATGGACTCCGGACATCTGGAGGTCGGCGCCCTGGCATCGTTCACGACCTACCTCATCCAGATCCTCATCTCCGTGATGATGGCGGCAATGATGGTGGTCATCTGGCCCCGGGCCGCCGTGTGTGCCGAGCGCATCACCGAGGTGCTCGACACCGAGACGAGCGTGCCGGAACCTGCCCGGCCCCTCACCCGCATGCCCGAACGTGGCACCGTCGAGTTGCGTCACGTGGAGTTCAGCTACCCCGGTGCGCAGTCCCCGGTGCTCTCCGACATCTCGTTGCGCATGGAGCCGGGAACGACGACGGCGATCATCGGCTCGACCGGTGCCGGCAAGACGACCCTGGTCAACCTCATCCCCCGGCTCTTCGACGCCACCGGCGGGCAGGTGCTCGTCAACGGGGCGGATGTGCGCGACCTGGACCCGGAGGCCCTGTGGAGCACGATCGGTCTGGTGCCGCAGAAGCCCTACCTGTTCAGCGGTACCGTGGCCAGCAATCTGCGTCACGGCAACTCCGAGGCCAGCGATGAACAGCTGTGGGAGGCACTGCGCATCGCCCAGTCCGACGACTTCGTCCACACCATGGACGGTGAGCTCGAGGCGAGCATCTCCCAGGGCGGCACGAACGTCTCGGGTGGTCAACGTCAGCGGCTGTCCATCGCCCGGGCCCTGGTCAAGAAGCCCGACATCTACATCTTCGACGACTCCTTCTCCGCCCTCGACGTCACGACCGACGCGAAACTGCGCCGGGCGCTGGGCCGGCACACCGCCCAGGCCGCGGTGCTCATCGTCGCCCAGCGTGTCTCGACCATTCGCGACGCCGATCAGATCCTCGTCATCGACGAAGGTCGCATCGTCGGTGCCGGGAACCACGAGACCCTGCTCGACACGTGCCCCACCTACCAGGAGATCGTCAACTCCCAGCTCTCGGCCCAGGAGGCGGCAGCATGAGTTCGAAGCCCACGTCCACGAAGGCCACCACGAAGAAGTCGACCACCCTCACGGCCGAGGAACAGGCCGAGATCGCACGTCAGTCGTCCCGCACCATCCGCCGAGGTGGCGGCCACGGTGGCGGCAGCCGGGTGGCCGAGAAGGCCGTCAACTTCGGTCCCTCACTCAGACGTCTGCTGGGCACCCTCAAGCCCTACCGGGGCGTGTTGAGCATCGTCGTCGCCATCGCCGCCATCGCCGTGACGATGAACGTCATCGGACCGAAGATCCTGGGACGTGCCACCGACGTCATCTTCGGCGGCATCATGACCCGTAGGATCGGTGAACGCATGCCCCAGGCCAAGGGGCTGACGACCGAGCAGTTCATCGACCAGCTCAGGTCCAGCGGCAGGGCCGACGGCAAACTCATCGACATGCTCGGCCAGTACCCCGGCCTGCGCATCGGTGAAGGGGTCGACTTCCACCGGCTGGGCATGATCGTGCTGCTGGCCCTGTGCCTGTTCACCGTCTCGGCGATCCTCATGTACCTGCAGGGGGTGCTGCTCAACACCGCGGTGCAGCGTGCGATGTACGACATGCGCAGCCAGGTGAGTGCCAAGCTCGACAAGCTTCCGCTGAGCTACTTCGACAGGCAGCCGCGCGGCGAACTCATGAGTCGGATGACCAACGACATCGACAACGTCGCCCAGACCCTCACCCAGACCATGCAGCAGCTGCTCAACGCCATTCTCACGGTCATCGGTGTGCTCATCATGATGTTCTGGGTGTCGCCGCTGCTGGCCGTGGTGAGCCTCATCGTCATCCCGACTGCCGGGTTCGTCGCCGCACACATCGGCAAACGTGCCCAGGTGCAGTTCGCCCACATGTGGAAGGCCACCGGCATGCTCAATGCCGAGGTCGAGGAGAGCTACACCGGCCACTCCCTGGTCAAGGTCTTCGGGCGACGCCAGGAAGTCACCGAGAGCTTCCACGAACGCAACGAGGAGCTTTACCAAGCCTCCTTCCGGGCACAGTTCGTCTCGGCGACGATCCAGCCGGTGATGTTCCTCATCGGCAACATCAACTACGTACTCATCGTGCTCATCGGTGCGCTGCGCGTGGTTGCCGGGCGCATGCCACTGGGTGACGTCCAGGCATTCATCCAGTACTCCCGGATGTTCACCCAGCCGATGACGCAGATCGCGTCCATGACGAATCTGCTGCAGTCGGGGGTGGCCTCGGCCGAACGCGTCTTCGAGGTGTTGGACGCCGAGGAGCTCTCCGCGGAGGGCGAGGGCCACCTGCCCCCGACACGTGGCCACGTCGAGTTCGAACACGTCCGCTTCTCGTACTCCCCCGACAAGCCGCTCATCACCGACCTCAACCTCGTCGCCAGACCAGGCCAGACGGTTGCCATCGTCGGGCCGACCGGGGCGGGCAAGACGACCCTGGTCAACCTGCTCATGCGGTTCTACGAGATCGACGAGGGCCGCATCACCCTGGACGGGATCGACACCCGCACGGTGCCGCGCGCGCAGCTGCGCTCCCACGTCGGCATGGTGCTGCAGGACACCTGGCTGTTCAGTGGCACGATCCACGACAACATCGCCTACGGACGACCCGAGGCCACCGAGGACGAGATCCTCGCCGCCGCCAAGGCCGCCTACGTCGATCGGTTCGTCCATTCCCTGCCCGAGGGCTACGACACCGTCATCGACGAGGAGGGATCGAACATCTCGGTGGGTGAGAAGCAGCTCATCACCATTGCGCGAGCCTTCCTGGCCCGTCCCGACCTGCTCATCCTCGACGAGGCGACCAGCTCGGTGGACACCCGCACCGAGATGCTCGTCCAGGAGGCCATGAACAGATTGCGCCAGGGACGCACGAGTTTCGTCATTGCCCACCGGCTGTCGACCATCCGCGACGCGGACCTCATCCTCGTCATGGAGCACGGCGACATCGTCGAGCAGGGTTCCCACGACGAGCTGCTCGCGGCGAAGAGGCACTACTACGACCTCTACCAGTCGCAGTTCAGCGCGAGCGTGCCCCCGGAGGCATGATCGTCCGTTTCCCGTGCCGAGACCGCGGGGGCTCACCTGCGACCTCGGCACGTGCTGCCAAGACGTGACGCAGGACCCGCCGGTCCGACTCGGTGAGCAGCCTGACCAGTTCGACGAGGGTGTCCGAGCGTGCTGCACCGGCCTCGCCGAGCACCTGGGCCATCTCGCCGGCCAGGAACTGTGCCTTGGAGCTGGCCGGCCGGTACCACCAGGCCCGTTGGCGCTGCTGGCGCACGACGACATGCTTCTTGGCCAGCCGGCCGAGCACCGTCATGACGGTGGTGTAGGCAATCCTGGCGTCGGCGAGCAGTTGGGTGTGGACGTCTCGAACGGACTGTTCCTCCTGCGATGCCCACAGCACGTCCATGACGCGATGCTCCAACTCTCCCAGTACGGCCATGTCCTCAGTCTAACCACAAGTACGACGCATCGTAGTAGCAGCGTGGGGAAAGGCCGTCCAGCGCGTCGTGCCCTTATACACCATCCCTCCGTCAGGAAATGGACATCCCCTCCTCTTTTGTAACTTTCGACAGAAAGTACAATGCTCGGGCCATCCTTGTAGACTCCTACCCTCAGTCGTAGTAGGTTTCGTCTCATGGACCAGACAACGATCGCCCGATGGCAGTTCGGGATCACGACGGTCTACCACTTCTTCTTCGTCCCGATCACCATCGCTCTGTCGATGCTTGTCGCTGTGATGCAGACGGCGTGGTACAAGACTGACCGCGACAGGTACCTTCGGCTCACCAAGTTCTTCGGCAAGCTCTTCCTCATCAACTTTGCACTGGGTGTCGTCACCGGAATCGTGCAGGAGTTCCAGTTCGGCATGAACTGGTCAGAATACTCTCGATTCGTCGGCGACATCTTCGGCGCTCCCCTGGCTCTGGAGGCGCTGCTCGCGTTCTTCATGGAGTCGACCTTCATCGGCCTGTGGATCTTCGGCTGGGACAGATTGTCCAAGGGCGTGCACCTGGCCACGATCTACCTCACCGCCATCGGCACGGTGGTCTCCGCCGTGTTCATCCTGGCCGCCAACTCCTGGATGCAGAACCCGGTCGGAGCCACCTTCAACCCGCAGACCGGCCGTGCCGAGCTCACCGACTTCGGCGCCGTGCTGGGCAACCCGGTGTTCCTCACCACCTTCCTGCACACGATCGCCGCGTCGTACATGGTCGGCGGGGCCCTCATTGCCGGCATCTCGTTCTGGCACCTGTCCAAGGTGGCCCGTGGACGTCACACCTCCGAGATCTCCGACGCCAGTGAGGTCGAGGACGTCTCCACCTGGCGCTGGGCAACGAAGTTCGGCGCCTGGGTGCTCATCGCTGCTGCCGCGATCACAGCTGTCAGCGGCGACATCCAGGGCAAGGAGATGACCAAGCTCCAGCCCATGAAGATGGCTGCGGCCGAGGCCGCCTGGGAGTCCACCAGCGATTTCTCCGTCATCACCTTCGACACCGGCGACGGCACCGAGGAGATCGGCGGCATCAAGATCCCCGGCATGCTCGGTTTCCTCGCCAACAACGAGTGGGGTTCGCAGATCCAGGGCGTCAACGACCTCAAGAAGCACGACGTCAACGCCTACACCTACACCCACAACGACGGTTCCCAGACCGAGCTGCAGGCCTCCTACGCCTCCGTGCTGCGTGAGAAGGTCGACGCCAACAACATCGACCTGGCCCCGAGCATCGGACTGTCCTACTGGAGCTTCCGTCTCATGATCGGGCTGGGCATGGCCGGTGCCCTCATCGGACTCATCATGCTCATCGAGCTACGCGGGGGACGCAACCCCCGGCAGACCGGATGGCACAACTTCTGGACCTTCGTCACGCCGTTCCTGCCACTCATCGGTATCTCGTTCGGGTGGATCTTCACCGAGATGGGCCGTCAGCCGTGGATCGTCACCGGCGTGCTGCCCACCGCCTCCGCCGTCTCACCGGGGGTGTCGGCCGGATCGGTCCTGTTCTCCACGATCGCCTACACGGTGGTCTACGGAGCCCTGGCCGTGGTCGAGCTCTTCCTGTTCCTGAAGACGATGCGAGCCGGCCTGCCCGACGTCAGCACCACCGACAACGCCGCGGACGGGGACGCCCCCCTGTCCTTCGCATACTGAGGAGATGAGCACTGTGTTCCCGCTTCTTGAAGTTGCTCATTCTGCACTGACGCCGGTGTGGTTCATCCTCATCGCCGTCCTGTGGATCGGATTCTTCTTCCTCGAGGGATTCGACTTCGGCGTGGCCATGCTCCTGCCCTCCCTGGGCAAGGAGGACGAGGACCGCGACATCATGGTTCGTGCCATCGGACCGACCTGGGACGGCAACGAGGTGTGGCTGCTCACCGCTGGCGGTGCCACCTTCGCCGCATTCCCCGGCTGGTACGCGACGATGTTCTCCGGGCTGTACCTGCCGTTGCTGCTCGTGCTGCTCGGTCTCATCGTTCGGGGGGTGTCGTTCGAGTACCGCTCCAAGCACCCGTCCAGTTCCTGGCGCAACACCTTCGACTGGATGGCCGCCATCGGCTCCTTCCTGCCGTCCCTGGTGCTCGGCGTCGGGTTCGCGAACTTCGTGCGTGGTCTGGCCGTCGGTCCCCATGACGTGCCCGGCGGCGGTACCGCCCCGCTGGTGACGACCTCCTTCTGGGGACTGTTCACCCCGTTCGCCCTCGTGGGTGGTGTGCTCTTCGTCATCCTGTTCTGCGCCCACGGCGCCGGGTTCATCGCCCTGAAGACCCGTGGACCGATCCACGAGCGGGCCTCGCGGAAGGCCGTGCGGCTGGGCTGGATTGCCGCCGTACTCATGGCTGCCTGGGCGATCATGCTCAACACCATGTACGCCCCCGAGACGAGTGTGCGCCACACCCTCACCTGGATCCTCGGCCTGCTGGCCGCCATCCTGGTGGCCGTGGCCGCCACGTCGCAGAAGAAGGGCAGTGACGGCCTGGCCTTCGTCCTCAACGGTCTGGCCATCGCCGTCATGATGGTGACGATGTTCATCAAGATGTGGATCAACATCGGATTCGTGCCCGAGGGCATCGAGTTCGACATGTGGATCGCCTCGTCCAGCCCGATGACGCTGAAGATCATGACGATCGCCGCATGCGTCTTCGTACCGATCGTGCTGGCCTACCAGGCGTGGAGCTACTGGGTGTTCAGCAAGCGGCTCTCGCGAGAGGCCATCTCGGACAACGCCGTGGCAGCCTGAGATTTGCTCGACCACCCATCACCTTGACCCCCGGGAGTACTCTCCTGGGGGTCAAGACATGTACTACGGAAGGTGCACATGGCTGCCCCGCTTGATCCCCGGCTCGTGCGTCGCGCCCGAGCGACCCTGCCGTTCCTCGTCGCCCTGTGCGTGGTCGGGGTGGGCACCGCCCTGCTCATCCTCGCCCAAGCTTGGTTGCTGGCGGAGTCGATCTCCTCGGTCTTCGACACCCACACGACGACCGGTCTGGCACGGTGGGCCGGACTGCTCGCCGCGGTGTTCGCCGGACGGGCACTGCTGGCCTGGGCCCAGGAGTCGCTGGCCCATCGCGCCTCGGCGGCGGTGAAGTCACAGCTGCGCCGAGACATCCTGACAGCTCGGCTGGCCCGTCCCACCGACGCACGCACCTCCTCGAGCACGCTCATCACCTTGGTGACGACCGGCTTGGACGCCCTGGACGGCTACTACTCCAAGTACCTGCCCCAGTTGGTGCTCGCCTCGATCGTGCCGGTGGTGCTCGCCATTGCCATCGGTCTGCAAGACCTCAGAAGCCTCGTCATCGTCATCATCACCGTGCCACTCATCCCGGTGTTCATGGCCCTCATCGGCTGGCGCACCGAGGCGGCGATGAAGAGACGCTGGCAGACCCAGTCGAGACTGGCCAATCACTTCGCCGACCTCGTCGCCGGGTTGCCCACCCTGCAGGTCTTCGGACGGGCTCGTGCCCAGCTCACCGGGCTCAAGCGCACCGAGGACGCCTCGCGAGCCGGAACCATGGGCACCTTGCGCATCGCCTTCCTCTCCAGTTTCGCCCTGGAGCTGCTCGCCACCTTGTCGGTGGCACTGATGGCCGTGACCATCGGTTTCCGGGTCGACGCCGGCGGCATGGATCTGCGCACCTCACTGTTCATTCTCATTCTGGCCCCCGAGGTGTACCTGCCCCTGCGCCAGGTGGGAACCCTCTACCACGACGCGGCGGACGGCATGGCAGCTGCCGAGGAGGCCTTCAGCCTCATCGAGCACGGCCAGCTCACAGCCGGGCACGCCCAGACCGTCCCTTCGGCTCGCACCTCCCCGCTCGTCGTCGACGAGCTGACCTACACCTACCCCGACGCGCAGACCCCTGCCGTGGATGGTGTGAGCCTGCGCATCGACCCCGGTGAGCTCGTCGCCCTGGCTGGCCATTCCGGTGGCGGCAAGACGACGGCGATGAACTGTCTGCTGGGCTTCCTGACCCCGCAGGCCGGGTCGATCAGGATTGGTGACGTCGACCTGTGCCAGGCCAGTGCGGCGACCCTGCAGGCGTGGCGGGAACAGATCGCCTACGTCCCGCAGACTCCTGGCCTCATCCACGGCACCGTCGCCGACAATGTACGGCTGGGGCATGGCGAACTCACCGACGCCCAGGTCCGACAGTTGCTGGATCGCTGCGGGGGCCAGTCGCTGGGTCTCGCCAAGACGGTCTCGGACGACGCCGAGGGGCTGTCTGCCGGGGAGCGACGCCGCGTGGCACTGGCCCGAGCCCTGGCCCGGGTGGAGCTGGGCGGGGCCGGGCTACTCGTGCTCGACGAGCCCACCGCCGGGTTGGACGCCGACACCGAGCAGACCGTCCTGGACGCGGTACGAGCCAGCGGTGCCTCGGTGCTCGTCGTGAGCCACCGCCCCCAGGTGCTCGACCAGGCCGACCGCGTCGTCACCGTGACGGAGGTGGCGGCATGACCAACAGACACACTGAGGGCGCGAGGCCCACGACATCCACCACGCCCAGCAGCACCGGAGCCGCCAGCGAGCGACCCGTCGAGGCGGAACTCCATGACACGCAGCATCCGAGCACGAGACGGGGAAACACGAACAGAGTGGGGGCAGGACCCATGACGAACTCCACGGACGCTGGGTCTCGTTGGCAGACCGAGATGCACCAGGGCGAGCAACACACGGGGCAGGTCAAGCGCACGGGGCAGCTCATGAGCCACCCCTCCCCCGGCGTCGAGCTGGCCGAGACCGGCCCGGTACGCACCCCACGCAATCTTCTGAGGATCCTGCTGGCCGACGTCAAGCACGGCCGTTGGCTACTCGTGCTGTCCACCCTCCTGGCCGCCTGCGCCTCAGGTGCCTCGGTGGCACTCATGGGCGTGTCGGCCTGGCTGCTCTCGCGGGCCGCCGAGATGCCTCCGGTGCTCTACCTGGAGGCTGCTGCCGTCGGGGTGCGATTCTTCGGTATCTCCCGCGGCGTGTTCCGCTACGCCGAACGACTCGTCGGCCACGACCTGGCCCTGCGGATGCAGGGAGTGCTGCGGATGCGCAGCTACGACAAGTTGTCCGGCACCACCTTGGTGGGGCGACGACGCGGCGACCTGTTGGTACGCGTCACTGCCGACGTCGAGGCGATCCTGGACGTCGTCGTGCGAGTACTGGTGCCGGCCTGTGCGGCATCGCTTGCCATCATCGGGACGACGGCCCTGCTGGCCCGATTCTCCCCGGCCAGCGCCGCCTGGCTGCTCGGTTCGGCCCTGCTGGCCGGGGTCGTCATCCCGTGGCTGACGCAGGTGGCCTCCCGGCGCGCCGATGGGAGCACGGTGCCGCTGCGTGGCGAACTCGCCAATCGCACTAGGGAACTCGCTCATGCCGCCCCCGACCTGGTGGCCCTCAACGCCGCCGATCATCAGATGGAGCGGGTGCTCGAGGTGGACGCCAAGCTGCGTGACGCCGAGCGCCGGGCAGCCTGGGTGCGTGGTCTGGGCACTGCTGGGCAGATCCTGGCAGCCGGGGTGGCCGTCGTCAGTGCGCTGCTCGTGGGTGGGCAGGCCGTCGCGGACGGACGTATCGGTGGGCGGATCCTCGCCGTGCTGGTGCTCACTCCGCTGGCCCTGCACGAGGTGTTCGGCTCGTTCAATGCCGCCGCACAGACCTTCACCCGGGCTCGGACGGCCCTGAATCGCATCGTGGAGATCCTCGACGCCCCGACCGTGGGAGTGGGCGACTCCCCCACCGCCGAGAGCACCGGGCAGTCGCCCAGTCTGGAACTCACCGACCTCACCGTCGGCTGGCCGGACGGGCAACCGGTGCAGGGCCCCCTCGACCTGCAGATCCATCCCGGCGAGTCAGTGGCCCTGGTCGGGCCCTCCGGCATCGGCAAGACGACGATCGCCGCGACGATCATGGGGCTCATCCCGCCGATGTCCGGGCAGGTGCACACCACCGGGCGAGTGCGCTACCTGGCGCAGAATGCACACGTCTTCACCACGAGCATCGCCGAGAACGTGCGTATCGGTGCCCGTCAGGCCACCGATGAGGAGGTTGTGACGGCTCTGCAGCGAGCCGGACTGGATCTGCCGCCCGATCGGCTCGTCGGTGAGGACGGGGCGACGATCTCCGGCGGTGAGGCCCAGCGCCTGGCCCTGGCACGGGTACTCGTCTCGCACGCCACCAGCACGGATGACGGGGAAACTCACGAGCCGACGCCGGTGCCGGTCGCCGACACCGCGCCCGGTGACGTCCTCATCCTCGACGAGCCGACCGAGCATCTGGACGTGGAGACCTCCGAGGCTCTCATGGACGACCTCTGGGCCACGACACCGGGTGCGGCCAAGCTCGTCATCACCCACGACCCGCTCGTCATGGAGCGCTGCGACCGGGTGTGGGAGCTGGGTTGACCTCACCGACGCAGTGGCCAATGACAGGACACAACCTGATCGCAGGAAACAGACTCCAGCCACTTGCCCATCTCCACCATTCTCAGTATCCTTCGCCTGTGCAGACACAGTTGACGTGCCAGTTCTCTCGCAGCCAGGACGCTGTTCTGCAGCAGGACTGGAACGATCGGATGGGGTCGACAGCTCAAGGGGATCATCCCGCCTCCATACGAGGAATCCATGGAAAGAGCTCTGTTTCCGTCGCCTCCTTCCGAGTGAATTACTGACTGAGGCCCAACATATGATTCTTGACGAGGTGACGTTCTCCTACCGGCGCCGCCAGCCCGTGCTGACTGGCGTGAGTCTCGAGTTCACCCCGGGTCGCACCGTGCTGCTGGGCCCCAATGGTGCTGGCAAGTCGACCCTCTTCTCGTTGTGCTGCGGGTCTCAGGTGCCGAACTCGGGCTGGATCGGGCTGGACGCGAGGCACCCGTCATCACCGCGCGAGTTGCGTCGCCGGGTCGGTCTCATGCGCCAGAACATCCGCCCCATTGCCGGGCTGAGCGTGCGCGAACAGGTGACCTACTGCGGCTGGCTCATGGGGTTGCCGCTTCGCGAGGCCTCGTCGCGCACCGACGAGATCCTGGCAGCCGTTGATCTCATGCCCAAGGCGCAGACCCGCTGTGGGCAACTGTCCGGGGGCCAGCTGCGTCGCGTCGGGCTCGCCCAAGTGCTCATCGGTCGGCCACAGGTGTTGCTGCTCGACGAACCCACCGCAGGACTGGACCCGGCACAGCGGATGCGGCTGCGCACCGTGTTGCACCGCGTTCCCGACGACAACGTCGTGGTCGTCTCCACCCATCAGGTCGAGGACCTCACCGAGGACTACGACCGGGTCGTGGTCCTTGACGCTGGAGGGGTGGTCTTCGACGGCACCCCGCGAGCCTTCCTCGACCTCGCCCCCGAAGGGACGCCGCGACGGGCCGACATGGCCTACCTGAGTCTGGTGACCGACGAATGAGGTGGTCCACGAGGCTTCGGACGGCTCCAGGGGCCTGGCTGTCGCCACTGGTGGCACTGGTCCTCGTACTCAGCACCCGCAAGCCCACCGGGGAACCGTACTGGGTCAGTCGCATCGTCGCTGATGCCGGCGCAGCGGTGATCACCACTGCACTGTGTGCCCTGGCCGGGGCCCTTGAGGGACACCGACTGCGCACCGTGGCACTGACGTGCGACCGAGTGCGGCCCTGGTGGCGCGTCGTCATGGCCCCATGGGTGTGGTCGGCCACGGTGCCCACTGTTCTCCTCACTGTTCTCATGTCTCGGCATGGCTTCGCCACCCATCTGCTGGGGTGGCAGGTGTTCGGGGCGACGGCTGTGTCCATATGGGCGTGGGCGCTGGCCGGGATCGCCCTGGGACTGTCGATCCCCTTGGCCGTGGCAGCGCCGCTGGCTCTGGCCACACCCCTGGCATGGGTCATCTTCCCACCGGGAATGTCCATCTACTGGCTGCGTCACCTCACCGGGGAGTGGATCGACTGCTGCTCAGTCACCCAGACCCTTGATCCAGCCGTCGTCGCCGGGACAGCAGCCGTCAACCTCGGGCTGTTGCTCGCCTCCGGTCTCGCCGTGCAGGCCCGGGTCGTCCGAAAGGGCCGCAACCTGCTCCTGACCACCAGCATCGTCGTGCTGGCCGGTGGACTGGTCATCGGGGCCAGCCAGGTGAACCAGATGGACGCCTTCCCCACGAGGCCCCGTGAGATGGCCCTCACCTGTCGGCCGGTCACCGGCACGTCGGCCCGGCTGTGCCTGCTGCCCGAACATGAACCCCAGCGCAGTTCGGTCACCGCTGCGATGCAGCGGGTGTGGCCCGTCTGGGCACGCTCTGGAGTGCAATTGCCCGTGGTCTACTCCGAGCAGCCTGTGTCGGACATTGACGCGGTTGCCGTCAGCGCCTCCCCGGATCTCACCGATCCCTCCCGCGTCACGGCAGCCCTGGCGAGCGCCACCGCGACGTACCACTGCCCGGCACTCACCTCGGGACAACAGCCCGTTGAGGTCGTCGAGTTCGCCGGTCGCATCGACGCATGGCTGCGCCGGGTGGCTCGCGACGGTGGGCTCGAGGTGAGCACCGACGACCTGGACCCTCGGGACCAGAAGTGGGCCGATGACCTCACCGCCCGCAGTGCTGCCGTCCAGCGACACACTGTCTCCCAGATGCAGGACTATTTGAGGGCGTGTCCGCGGTGAGACTCTGGCTGAAGAATCGCATGGCCGTGTGCCAGCTCGTCGTGACGTGCGTCTTCTCGGTGGTGTGCGCGCTCACCGACCCGACCGGGGTCACCGTTCCAGCAGTCTTCGGCAGCATGGGGACGGTCGTCGTCGTGGCCAATCTGTTCGGGTTGGTTCTGGCGGTGCTGTACTCCGTGGGGCTGAGCAGGGCCGAACCCGACGTGGAGTACCGCTCGTCTCGGCCGGTTGGCTGGTGGGACGCCGCCCTGGGCGTGATCATCGTCCTTCTCATGATCCCTGGGTTGTGGGGTGGCCGCTCCAGTGCCTCGGTGGTGCGTGACGTACCGGTGCTCATGGGGTTGACGATGCTCGCGTCGCGTTGGGTGCCTCGCGCTCTGGCCTCGCTGCCCGCGATCGGATTCTTCTTCGTCTGTCTGCTCGCCGGGCGTCAGACCGAGGGAGCCGACGCGTGGTGGAACTGGGTGGTCGCCGACCCGTCGGGAGCTGTGAGCCTGGGGTGGGCCGGGGCGTCGATGGTGTTCGGAGTGCTGGCCATGGGCCTGCCCCGACGTGGCACCGCGCCGCAGGCGTGACTGACCCGTTCGCACAGCGGCTGGATGACGTTCAGGCGAGGCTCCGCGTCGGTGGTGTCGCTCACTGAACCCCCTCCGAACTGCAGTACGTGTCTGCGACGCATTGATGCCCCCGGGTTCGGGCGGAGGCGTCACCGACGAGGCGGTCAAGTACTCAACGTCACCGCGGTGCCCGCCGCCAAGGAGGCGGGCACGTCAATGAGGCGCTGGTTGTCGCTGCCTCGCCACGCCAGGGTGAGGGTGCGACGGGCAAGCAGGAAAGGGCCGTCGACCAGCACGTCGACCTCACCGAACAGCTGGGCGAGGTCGGGCTCGGCCTGGGCACGGCGCAGCAGCACCTCGAACCGGTGACCCGACCAGCACCACACGTCCCACCCGATCTCGTGGGCGTGACGCGCGAGCACAGCAGCATCGGCGGCCTGCTCGCTGGCAACGATTCGTTCCTCTCGGCCCGCCGCAGCTGAGTCTCACAACCCTCGGGCTGCCCAAGCGGCACCCGCGCAGAAGGCCGAGCCCCGTCACCGGTGGCCTCGACCCTATGAGGTGGCGGCTGGTGCCTGCGCCTCGGCCGTTGCGACCGGAGTCGTGGGAGGCCTGGGAATCGGCGGGACGATGATCGGCGCTGCCGTCACCAGCCTCGTCATCGCTCTGGGCGGTGCCTTCTTCACCAGATGGTTCTCCCGGACCCACGACAATGTCTCGGGAGCTCGTCAACGTCGAGGGATGTGGACCCGCATGGTCACAGTGGCCCTCGTCGTGAGTGTGTTCACGGTTGTCGTCGGGGTGCTGTGGTTGGCGCCATCGGTCGGTCAGGAAGCCGGATCCTGGGTGCATCGGGCCACCGGCTCGCTCGAGCAGTGGCGGGAGTCAGCCCAACGTGCCTGGCCCTATCTCAAAGCTGCCTGGCACGCCTTCCGGTGAACCTTCTCACGCCATCGTTCACCGAGGGCGTGACACTTTGTGTACTGGGTGCAGATTCTGCACTTGATGCAGACACTGCACTCAGTACAAAATTGTGAGTGTGACTTCACCAACAGCAATCCGCACTCAGGGCGTCATTCGCCGTGCTGCAATGGAATTGGCGGTCGAGAAGCCGGTGGACGAGGTCACAGTCGACGACATCGCCGAGCGTGCTGGGGTGTCGCGACGAACCGTGTTCAACCACTTCCCGTCCAAGTATGACGTCTATCTGCCTCCGGTGGTCGCCCACTCGGAGGAGGCCCTCGAGACCTTCGCGACGGACACCTCGACGTCACTGGCCGATGCCATTCGCACCCTGCTCGATGCCAGGTGGCGAAGCTTCGACGTCGACCTCGACGATCTGCGAGAGCTCATGAGAATCAGCGGGGAGAGCACCGAGCTTCGGATGGCCCTCAAGGAGTCCGTTGACTGTCAACGCGCTGCCCTCATGGCGGCAGCTGCTCGCCGGATCGGCCGCTCCGAGGACTCTCTGGAAGTCCTTGCCCTCGTGGGCACCATCCAGGCGATGGAGCGCTCAGTCTTCCAAGCGGCCATGGTCCGTCCTGGGGCCAGTTCTGCCGAGGTGGTCGGCACCTTTGACCGGGTCGTCGATGTCTGGGTCAGGCTGTCCGCGGAATTGGCCGGCGATCAGGTGTCGGTTTTGACGCCGTGAGCAGCGAGCTGACTCGTCACAACCTGCGCGACAACGCGCCCCGCATTTCCCATCCAACATCAGAAAGCTGTGACATGTCTGCAACTGCTGCCGCTCCTGAGGCTGCCAAGTTCAAACCAGATCGTCGATTCTGGGTTGTCTATCTCTGCCTCATGATGGTGATGTTCCTGTCCTCCTTGGACCAGACGATCGTCGCCACCGCTCTGCCGACCATTGTCGGTGACCTGTCCGGCGTCGAGCACATGGCGTGGGTCATCACCGCGTACACCCTGGCCATCACCGTCGGTATGCCGCTGTATGGCCGTCTCTCCGACCTCATCGGTCGTAAGACCCTTTACCTCATCGCCATTGGCCTGTTCCTGCTGGGGTCTGCCCTGTGCGGCACCGCTAACACCATGATCACCTTCATTTTCTTCCGCTTCATCCAGGGCCTGGGTGGCGGTGGCCTCATGATCTTGTCCCAGGCCATCACCGGCGACCTCATCCCACCGCGCGTTCGTGCCGCCTACATGGCGCCGATGGGCGCGATGTTCGGTGTGTCCTCGGTGCTCGGCCCGCTGCTGGGCGGCTGGCTCACCGACTCGATCTCCTGGCGCTGGGTGTTCTGGATCAACTTGCCGCTGGGTGTCGTGGCCTGGGTGGCCTGCCTCTTCGCCCTCAAGCTACCCAAGCATGAGCTGACGACGAAGATTGACTGGCTAGGTCTAACCCTCATGGACGTCGGCGCCGTGGCCATCGTGCTGGTGGCCACCTGGGGCGGTTCCCAGTACCACTGGCTGTCCTGGCAGATCATCGGCCTGAGCGTCGTCGCGGTCGTGGCGTGGGCTGTGCTGCCCGTCGTCGAGTGTCGGGTCGAGGATCCGGTGCTGCCGCTGGAGCTGTTCCACAACCGCACCTTCGTCGTCTCGACGATCATCGGAATGCTCGCCATGGGCGCCATGTTCGGTGTGCTGGCCTATCTGCCGACCTACATGCAGATGACCTACGGCTACTCGGCCACGGTGTCTGGTCTACTGCTCATCCCCATGACGATCGGTATTCTGTTGGCCTCGACGGTGACTGGCCTGTTGACCTCCCGGATAGGTCGTTACCGCATCTTCATCATCATCGGCCCGATCGTCGCTGCCGGTGGCATGACGCTGATGTCGACCCTGAACCAGGACTCCCCGGTCTGGCGGATCATGGGCGACACCTTCGTCCTCGGTCTGGGCATGGGTATGTTCTTCCAGCTGCTCGTCATGGCGGTCCAGAACGACGTCCGCCCAACCCTGCTGGGAACGGCCACCAGCCACAACAACTTCTTCCGTCAGATCGGTGTGTGCCTGGGCTCTTCTCTTATCGGCGTGGCCTTCACCACCCGCCTGACCAATCGTGTCACGGACCTGTTCACCTCCCTGGCCACCAGCAAGGATCCGACCGTTCTCAAGGCGCTGGGCTCGATGAGCTCGCACAGCCACGCCGCAGCCTCGCTGACCCCGGGTGCCGTCAATCAGATGCCTGACGCCATTCGGGACGGTATCGTCCAGGCCTACGTCAACTCCCTGACCCCGCTGTTCCTGTGGATGGCCCCGATGGTTGCTGTAGCAGGTCTGCTGGCCTTCCTCCTCAAGGACGTGCCGCTGTCCCACCACACTGGTATCCAGATGCGCGCCGCGTCTGAGTCTAGGGAGAGAACTTCTCAGGAGACTTTGGCAGCCTCCGGTGACGCCGTGGAGATTCCTTCCCTGGACGCCCGCGCTGAGGCTCCGGACGGCTCGGAGAGGGACGAGCCCTCCGGTACGCCACGGCATACCGCAGATGCCGTGAAGGTTGAAGGAGCTCCGCCGCGTCGAGCTGCTGGACCGGAACGACCAGCACAGGCCTGACAGTTCGGGACGCGCCACCTGGAAGAGGTGGCGCGTCCCGGCGTCTAGTTGTAATCGCCGGACAGGTTAGGTACGCGGTCGGCGGGTGATTTGCCTTTGAGCGCGGTGTGTCCGCGGTGGTGATTGTAGTGGTGCAGCCAGCCGGGGAGTTCGGCCAGGCGGTCGGTCTCGCTGGCGTAGGGCCGTGCGTAGGCCCACTCGGCGACCAAGGTCCTGTTGAACCGCTCGACCTTGCCGTTGGTCTTGGGCGTGTAGGGCCGGGTGTACTTGTGCGTGATGTGGGTGTCTTTGAGTGCCTTGTTGAAGGCTTTGGACCGGTAGCAGGAGCCGTTGTCGGTCAGGACCCGCTTGACGGTGATGCCCTGGCTGGCGAACCAGGCCTGGGCCCTGGTCCAGAACCCGGCGGCGGTGTCCTTGCGCTCATCGCTGAGGACCTCGACGTAGGCCAGGCGGGAGTGGTCGTCGACGGCGTTGTGGATGTAGTGATACCCACCCCCGCTGCCGGATCGGCCACGGTTGCGTACTCCTTGGGCGCGTCCGACCATGCGGTGGCCGCCGCCGTCGGGGATCCGGCCCAGCTTCTTGATGTCGACGTGGACCAGCGAACCGGGGGTGTCGTGTTCGTAGCGGACGGGTGTGGGCTGGGCGCGTAGCCGGGCGCCGGTGGCCTTGTCGATCCAGGTCAGGGGTGGGCATCCGTAGCGTTGCAGGATCTTGCCGACGGTCGAGACGCTGAGGTGCTGGTGGCGTAGGTGGTAGGCGATGCGTGCTGGGCCCCACTGGTGGGTGATGCGCAATCCCACCACCCGTCGTTGCGTGCGACGGCAGACCCGTCGGGGCTGGTGGTGGGATCGGCTGGAGTGATCACGCATTCCGGCCGGCCCGTGGGCGCGGTAGCGCTGTGCCCAGCGTTGGGCCGTGGTGACGCTGACGTTGAAGCGTTCGGCGGCCCGACGCAGGGGCCAGCCATCCTCGACGATGCAGCAGGCCAGGCGCAAACGTCCGGTTTCGGACAACGGGGCATTACGGTGGGTCATGAGGGCCTCTTGGGAGTCGTGCTTTGTGTGGTAGCAACACACTCCACCCAGAGGCCCTCGCCCGTGTCCAGCCAGAGCTGTCTCTGACCAGCCCGATGTACCTAACCTGTGTGGTGGTTACAGCTAGCCTGGACGAACTCAACGACCAGATCCGTGTCTGGGAAGTCGACGACAACACCCGCCGGATCGCCGGCCATGCGAACACGATCGGGCAGGACTACCGCGCCGAACTCGACCACCTGGCGCCGCTGCCGGCCGATGACTTCGACCCCGGCCTGATCCTCCACCCACGCGTCGACCGCTCCGCCCTGATCACCGTGCGCATGGTCAAGTACTCCGTTCCGGCGCACCTGATCGGGCAGCGCGTCCGGGTCATTCTGCGGACCTCGTGCGTGGTCGTGCTCGAGGGCCGCACCGTGGTCGCCACCCATCCCCGCCTCGGCACGCGTGGGGTGACCCGGGTCGAGCTGGACCACTACCTCGAGGTTCTGCGCCACAAGCCCGGCGCGTTCCCCGGCTCGACCGTCCTGGCCCAAGCCAGAGCCGCGGGGGCGTTCACCGCCGCCCACGACGCGTTCTGGGCTGCCGCCCGCAAGACCAGCGGCGACGTCGCGGGCACCCAGGAGTTGATCGACGTGCTCCTGCTCCACCGATCCCTTCCGGCCGAGGCGGTGATCGCCGGCATCACCTCAGCCCTGTCCGTTGGTGCGATCAGCCCCGACGTCGTCGCCGTCGAAGCCCGCCGCCACGCCATCACCCACACACCCGCCCCAGTCAGCCCGACCAGGCGGGGGACGGTCGTGAACCTGCCACCACGACGCCCCACCGACCCGCACCAGGTCATCGCGCACCTGCCCGAGGACACCCGCCCCCTGCCCACTGTCACTGCCTACGACGAACTCCTGCGCCGCCGCCAACCCGACCCCGCCCCGGCCTCCGCCGAGGTCCACCACCACACCCAGACAGGAACCCCATGACCACGAACACCAGCAGCTCCCGTCCGGGCAGTCTTCGTCGTCGTCACGGCCTCACCGAACAAGCCGCGCAGGCCGCGATCGACCAGGCCTGCCGCCGGCTGCGGCTGCCCACCATCCGCGCCGTCGTCGACGACGCCGTGACGGCCGCCACCAAGGAACAACTCACCTACCAAGGCTTCCTCGCCGAACTCCTCCTGGCCGAGGTCGACGACCGCGACCGCCGCTCCACCCTGCGTCGCATCAAGAGCGCCGGCTTCCCCCGCGAGAAATGGCTCGCCGACTTCGACTTCACCGCGAACCCCAGCATCAACCCCGCCACCATCAACGAGCTCGCCACCGGCGACTGGATCCGCCGCGGCGACCCCCTGTGCCTGATCGGGGACTCCGGCACCGGCAAATCCCACCTGCTCATCGCACTCGGCACCGCCGCCGCCGAACAGGGCTACCGCGTCCGATACACCCTCGCCACCCGGCTCGTGAACGAGCTCGTCGAAGCCGCCGACGAGAAACAACTCACCAAGACCATCAACCGCTACGGCCGCGTCGACCTCCTCGTCATTGACGAGCTCGGCTACATGGAACTCGACCGGCGAGGCGCCGAACTGCTGTTCCAAGTCCTCACCGAACGCGAGGAGAAGAACGCCATCGCGATCGCCTCCAACCAGTCCTTCTCCGCCTGGACCGACACCTTCACCGACCCCCGCCTGTGCGCCGCGATCGTCGACCGCCTCACCTACAACGCCACCATCATCGAAACCGGCACCAACTCCTACCGCCTCGCCCACACCCGAGCCCGACAGGCCGGGTGACACACTGCAAATAGGCAGTCGCCTACCGCCGGATCCACCAGTTGGGTCCGGCGGGTAGGCGTCACTCCCTGAGTCAGTTGCTGAGAGCGGTGAGCTGTTGCGTGCCGACGGGTTCGCGGGTCTGGGTGGGGATGACGGCCATGCGGTTGGTGGTGGCGGCCACCGCGTCCAGCTGCTGTTGCTCGGAGCGTGCGCGGGTGGCGAGCAGTGGGCTGGTGGGGTGGGCTGCCGCGAGGGAGTTGTTCACGACCCACGCCCACGGGTGGATGTTGGCGCGTTCCAGGTCGCTGGCCAGGGCCTGCGCCTCGGTGACGGGGGTGGTCTCGGGCAGGGTGACCACGATGATCTTGGTGTGGTCGGGGTCTTGGAGCCGCATCAGCGGGGTGGTGACGTGGCCGCGCCGGTCGTCGTCGAGGTGGCGGGTGATGTCGCGGTGGTAGGAACCGGTGGCGTCCATCAGGAGCAGGGTGTGGCCGGTGGGGGCGGTGTCCATGATGACGAACTGGTCGCGGGCCTTGTTCACGGCGCGGCTGAACTGCTGGAAGACGGCGATCTCCTCGGTGCAGGGGCTCATGAGGTCCTCGGCGAGGGCGGCGCGGCCGGCGTCGTCGAGCTTGGCGCCCTTGGAGGCCATGACGTGGTCGCGGTACTCCTGGATGGCCTTCTCAGGGTCGATGGCGCTGACCTCGAGCCCGTCGACGTCGTTGCCGAGGGTGGTCGACAGGTGCGCGGCGGGATCGGTGGTGGTGAGCAGGACCTTCTTGCCGCGCTGGACCAGGGCGATGGCGATGGCGGCTGCGACGGTGGTCTTGCCGACACCGCCCTTGCCCATCGTCATCACGAGCCCATGGTCGGCCTCGGCGAGCTGGTCGACCAGGCCGGCGAGGTGCGGCTGCTGGCCGATGCCCTGCCCGCCGGTGTCCTGCGCGTCGGCCTGCGGGGCGTCCTCGTCGTGGAACAGGGTGGCGAGTGCCTCCAGGCCGACCATGTTGACGCTCTTGAGGCTCACCGTGTCGCGGGGCAGGGCTGCCAGGGCGGCAGGCATGGCAGCGAGCGCGGCCTGTTCGCGGTCGTGGATGGCGCGGGACAGGTCGTCGGTGGCGGCCACGGCGGGCAAGACGCCGTTGACGACCAGGTTGGTGGCGTGGATGTCGAGCTCGGCGAGCTCGTCCAGGGTGCGGGCGACCTCGCGCAGCGTGGACTGCTGGGCCCGGGCGACGAGCACCAGGCGGGTGCTGGTGGGGTCGGTGAGGGCCTCGACGGCGGCGCGGTAGGTGGCGCGGTTCTTCTCGAGCCCGCTCATGGGCCCCAGACAGGACGCGTCGCCCTTGCCGTTGTCAAGGTAGCTGGTCCAGCTGCCGGGCAGCTGCAGCAGGCGGATGGTGTGGCCGGTGGGGGCGGTGTCGAAGATGACGTGGTCGTAGCCGGCGGTGGCCTGGGTGTCGGCGAGCAGGTCGGTGAACTCGTTGAACGAGGCGATCTCGGTGGTGCAGGAGCCCGACAGCTGCTCGGTGATGGCCTCGATCTCCTTGATGGGCAGGACCGCGCGCACCGGTTCCAGGATCTTGTTGCGGTAGGCCTCAGCGGCCTCGTCGGGGTCAATCTCCAGCGCGTCGAGGCCGGGCACCTGCGGAATTGGGGTGATCTTGTTGCCGATGGTGGCACCGAACACCTGGGCGATGTTGCTCGCCGGGTCGGTGCTGACCAGCAGCACCCGCTTGCCCTGGTGGGCGAGGTGCACGGCCGTGGCGCACGCGATGCTGGTCTTGCCGACACCGCCCTTGCCAGTGAAGAAAAAGTGCCGGGGCGGGTTGTCGAGAAACTGGGTCATCACCATCTCCTGAAAGTTCGAGTCGGGGTCAGCAGCAGCCGGACACGGTGCTGGTAGTGGCGGGCTGCCCACAGCAGCCAGTGGACGCGGCGGGGGCTTCCTGCTGCGGGCCGCAGCATCCGCCCTGGGGCTGGGCGTCCTTCGTCGGGTTCAGGCCGGCGTAGCGCTCCAGCTCGTCGCGGCGCGGGTGGCGGCCGGCCAGCACGGTGACGTCGTCGACCAGCGTCAGGGGTAGCCCCTCGGAGCCGGCGGCCTGCAGGAACTTGACGACCACGGGGTGCTCCGCGAACTGCGCCGGCTCGCTGGCCAGATTGGCGCGGTGGACGTCCACCCCCTGCGCCTTGAGGGCGTTGACCGCGGCGGTGAAGTCGACCAGCTCCTGGTCGAGGTCGGGGCCGCAGACCCCGGTGTTGCAACACAGTGCAGGTTCGAAGACACGGATGACGGGCATGGGAAACCTCCGGCTCGGGTGGAGGACGACCATCACGCATTGATGACCGTCGATATGAGTGAGCGTGGCACACATATCGACAAGTGTCAATATGAGCGGGTAGCATGTCTGCATGACCGAACTGCTGGAAGCCCCGATGGCCGCCGCCGAGGCCTGCGCGCCGGGTGGTGGCACGATCTCGATGGAGCAGGCGGAACGGGTTGCGCTCGTCGTGAAGGCGCTCGCTGACCCGGTGCGGCTGCGGATCCTGCACCACATCGCGGCCAGCCGGTGCTCCAGCGTGTGCGCGTGCCACATGCCCGAGGTGTTCGGCGTGACCCAGCCGACGCTGTCACACCACCTGAAGAAGCTGGTCGAGGCCGGGCTGGTGGACAAGGAAATGCGCGGCAAGTGGGCGCACTTCACCCCGCGACCCGAAGGGCTGGCCGCGTTGCACGAGTACCTCGCCATGCTGGGCTGAGGCCCGGCGACCCGAAAGGACATCCCCATGCACGTTGTGTGCGTCGGCGGCAGCGATGCCGGCATCTCCGCGGGGCTGCGTGCCCGCGAACTCGACCCGTCGACCGAGGTCACCGTCGTGGTGGCCGACGCCTACCCGAACTTCTCCATCTGCGGGATCCCCTACTACATCTCCGGCGAGGTCGGAGACTGGCACCACCTGGCACACCGCACCCGCGCCGACCTGGAGGCCGCGGGCCTGCACCTGCTGCTCGACACGCGCGCCACCCGCATCGACGTCGACGCCCGTCAGCTCGAGGCCATCGGACCCGACGACACCCCCGCCCTGGTCGACTACGACGCGCTGGTGGTCGGCACCGGCGCCCGGCCCGTGCGTCCCCCGATCACCGGACTCGACACCCTCGGCGCCGCCGACGGCGTCCACCTGTTGCACTCCATGGGCGACACCTTCGCCCTGGGCGACTCCCTCGAGAAGCTGCAGCCGCGCACCGCCTTGGTTGTCGGCGCCGGCTACATCGGCCTGGAGATGGCCGAAGGCCTCACCACCCGCGGCATCCACGTCACCCAGGTCGAGGCCGCCCCCGAGGTACTGTCCACCCTCGACCCCGAACTCGGTACCCTCGTCCATGCCGAACTCGTGCGGCACGGGGTCGATATCCACACCGGTACGAGCGTCACCGGCATAGCCAAGGGTGCTGACGGCCTGCACGTGACCGGTCAGGCCAGAGACGGCGAAGCCCTGTCGTGGGATGTGGACCTCGTTCTGGTCGTGGTCGGTGTCACCCCCGAGACCGACCTGCTCGTCCGATCTGGAGCCCAGACAGGGCCCCGCGGTGCGGTGCTCGTCGACGAGACGATGGCCACCGGCCTGCCACACGTGTGGGCCGCCGGCGACTGCGTGGCCACCCACCATCGCCTGCTCGGCACCACCTACCTCCCACTGGGCACCACCTCCCACAAACAGGGACGGGTCGCCGGCGAGAACGCGCTGGGCGGCAACGCCCGATTCGCGGGCAGCATCGGCACCCAGGTGCTCAAGGTGTTCGACCTGGTCGCAGCCCGCACCGGGCTGCGGGAGCACGAAGCCATCGCCGCCGGGTTCGACCCCGCCAGCACCACCTCGGCGCCCGACGACCACAAGGCCTACTACCCGGGATCCCACCCCATCACCATCCGCATCACCGGCGACCGCGCCACCGGCAGGCTGCTAGGTGCCCAGCTCGTCGGGCACCTGACCACCGAGACCGCCAAGCGGGTCGACACCTACGCCACCGCGCTCTTCCACGGCATGGACGTGGCCGACATCAATGACCTCGACCTCGCCTACACACCGCCGCTGGGCTCGCCCTGGGACGCCATCCAGATCGCCGCGCAGGCATGGGTGACCCAGCACCAGCCAGCGAGCACTCGCACCCAACCCTGACCCCTTGCAGTAATGAGCGCCCCCGCCGAGCGTGAACCCCGGGGGCGCTCCTCAGCGCGCGCTCACCACCCGCCCACACCCCCGACGGGCCAATCGTCAGCACGCCGCCGCCAAGCCATCCCCACCCCCGCCATGACAGGTGACCTCCACCCGGCCTAGCTCCACGGCCGCACCCCGACGCACCCGAAAGGGTTGAATCTCGACGACGAACACCCCGTGACTTGTCATATTGACGGTTTTCTATATGATGAGGACGTTCATATCGATGATCGTCAATGTGAGGTAGTCATGGCCGTAACCAACACCGAACCACCGTCCACACCGACCCGGACGCCCGTGGCGCAGCAGCTGTCCACGCTCGATCGCTACCTGCCCGTGTGGATCCTCGCGGCCATGGTCGTCGGGCTCCTGCTGGGCCGTGTCGTCCCCGGCATCGGCACGGCGCTGGCCGCCGTCGAGGTGGACGGCGTCTCGCTGCCCATCAGCATCGGGCTGCTCGTGATGATGTACCCGGTGCTCGCCAAGGTCCGATACGACCGGCTCGGGACCGTCACCCACGACCGGCGCATGCTGGTCTCCAGCCTGCTGCTGAACTGGGTCGTCGGTCCCTTGGTGATGTTCACGCTGGCATGGACCTTCCTCGCCGACCTGCCCACCTACCGCACCGGCCTGATCATCGTCGGGCTCGCGCGCTGCATCGCCATGGTCATCATCTGGAACGACCTGGCCTGCGGTGACCGCGAAGCGGCCGCCGTGCTCGTCGCGATCAACTCGATCTTCCAAGTCGTCGCCTTCGCCGCGCTCGGCTGGTTCTACCTGTCCGCCCTGCCCTCCTGGCTCGGCCTCGAGCAGACCAGCCTGAACGTCTCCGCCTGGCAGATCGCCAAGAGCGTCCTGATCTTCCTCGGCATCCCGCTGGTCGCCGGATACCTGACCCGCACCCTGGGCGAGAACGCCTGGGGCCGCGAAACCTACGAGCACAGCTTCCTGCCGAAGATCGGCCCCTGGGCGCTGTACGGGCTTCTGTTCACCGTCGTCGTGCTGTTCGCCCTGCAGGGCGAACAGATCACCAGCCGCCCCCTCGACGTCGTCCGCATCGCCCTGCCGCTCCTGGCCTACTTCGCGGTCATGTGGGGCATCGGCCACCTGCTCGGACGGAGTCTGCACCTGGGCTACGAACGCACCACCACCCTCGCCTTCACCGCCGCCGGCAACAACTTCGAACTCGCCATCGCCGTCGCCATCTCCACCTTCGGTGTCACCTCCGGCCAAGCCCTCGCCGGCGTCGTCGGCCCCCTGATCGAGGTCCCGGCCCTCATCGGACTCGTCTACATCAGCCTCTGGCTGCGCAAACGCTACCCCGTCGACAGCCAGCACTGACCAGCCTTCTCACCCCCACAGGAGCGCCCATCACCACACCACCCACCCAGTGACCCGGCCAACCACACGACCCCGGGCGACCGCCCCCGCGAACGTCCAACCCCAACCCATTCGCTAGAACGATCAACCCAAGAAGGAACCATGCGCTACTACACCTCCGTCGACGGCTACACCATCGACACAGGAAGCAGCCCGTTCACCCCGCAGACCCCCGCGCCCGCCGTCCAGCCCAAGGCCGAAGCGTCGGCCGTCCAGCCCGAGCGCCAAGAGCCCGCCCCCGAAGCGGCTGCCCCGCGAACCTCCGAAGCCAGCAGCGCGCCGTGGAACTACACCACGCGACAGGCCACCCACATCGACGAGGCCGGCTACAGGGACACCACACGGGGCACCATCGCCACCGACAACACCGACTGGAAGGGCGTCACCCGCGGGGTCGTCAAGAGGCGCTTTCCGCCCCAGCACTGACACCAACCCCATGGCACGCAACCCCACGCGCGTGCCATGGGCCTGCTGGCTCGCTTCGAAACCGGGCGGGTAGGTGTCCGCTATCCGATCCCGAACGGATCCTGTCCGCACGTAACGGGGTGGAGCCAATTGAGGCCGTCATTCCGGGGCCGGATTAGCTTGACACAGCCATGGCGGTCTGGGTGCTGGCGCCCGATGTCCCAGTGGATCGCCAGCAGCGGGCTTTGCGGGTGGTTGACGAGTTCTACAAGCGGGCGCTGCAGTACGGCGATGATCTCGAGCCATACGTGGATCGCACCCACCCGGAGGCCGGCTCTTGGCTGGATTCCCGCGAGCACATGCGACACCGTCGGACAGAGGCCAGGTCGAGGTGGGCCGATGCTGCGGGCCTGACCAAGAAGCAGGCACTGAACGTGACCACTGTTGTGGGGGCAGCCGCCGAAGTGGTCTTCAGCCCCAGCGCTGCTCTGGACGTGCGCCTGCTGTGGCGGCTGATGAGCGGCGACGCCCACGCCCTGACGTGGCAGCTGGTGGGCCGCAGCACCCTCACCCAGCATGTCGGCGGGGGCATGGCCGAGTTCGCGGCGGGTGGCGACCTGGTCGAGCTGGCCGACGTCTTTGGCAAGTGCTATCGCCTCACCAAGCAGGGTTGGTCGCTGTTCGACCGTCGATGCGAAACACCTAAGCAACCTTGCCCTGCTGCTTCGGCGTCACGATGACCGTCTCGGGGTTCACGATCCTCTTCCGCCAGTCCTTGTAGGCGTTCTCCTTGGTGCCGGGGGCCGCCAGCTCGATAGTGAACAGTGCGTCGATCAGGGCCCGCTTCTCGTCCTGGTCGAGCAGGGCCCACTCGTTGGCCACGGTCTCCGGGGGCACATCGAGAATGCGCTGGGCCACCGGGGAGACCGGGGCTGGCAGTTGCTCCTCCAACGCCGCGCGACGCGCGGCGAGCCGCTTGTTGGCGGCCTTGAACTGAGCGTCGTCCATCTCGTCGTCGGCCAGCATTGTGGCGTAGTGGATCCTCTTGGCGTCGATGTCGGCCAACTCCCGCTGGATGGCGGCCGCATCGACGTCGGGCGCGGCGGGTGCCAACAGGGCCCTCATCTCGACCTTGCGCAGGGCCTTGACCATGAGGTCTTCGACCAGGTCGTCGATGGGCGCGGATTCCCTGTAGACATGCGTCTGGTCGGTGCGGCAGCGGTAACGGCGCCGACCTGCTCAACGACAAGCAGAAGGACCGACTGGACACCCTGCTCGCCGACGACGCCCACGTCGAGGTCGAGGTCACGGAGCGTCTACCAGCGCATGATCGCCGCCTACCGCCACGAGAACCGGCGCCACGGCCGCGAGCTGATGGCCCGGCTCATCGACTCGATCAGCACCGGCGTCCCCAAGGCCCTGGTCGAGATCACCAAGCTCGGCAGGACGCTGAAGAAGCGCGCCGCCGACGTGCTGGCCTACTTCGACCGGCCCAGCACCTCCAACGGGCCCACCGAGGCGATCAACGGCAGGCTCGAGCACCTGCGCGGCTCGGCACTGGGGTTCCGCAACCTGACCAACTACATCGCCAGATCCCTGCTCGAGACCGGCGGGTTCAGACCCCGACTACACCCTGGATTCGGATGAGCCGAATTTCCTTGGCGTCCATAAAGAGGGTCACGTCGAGATGACGTGCTCATCCCTGACAAACCACCGGAGCACAACAGTCCCACGCTCGACACAGCGACTCATCTCGGCGGAAAGACGCCTGGCCCTGGGGACACTGGTGGATCATCGCTGGCGTTGCATGGACTCGACCGTCGAGTTCTCCTCCCATTCCACCGCGGTGCCCGCCGCCAAGGAGGCGGGCACATCGATGAGGCGCTGGTTGTCACTGCCCCGCCACGCCAGGGCGAGGGTACGACGAGCCAGCAGGAACGGGCCGTCCACCAGCACGTCGACCTCACCGAACAGCCGGGCGAGGTCGGGCTCGGCCTGGGCACGGCACAGCAGCACCTCGAACCGGTGACCCGACCAGCACCACACGTCCCACCCGATCTCGTGGGCGTGACGCGCGAGCACAGCAGCATCGGCGGCCTGCTCGCTGGCCTCGCCGCCGGTGAGCGTGAGCCCCTGCGCCAGCGACGAGGCACGCATGTCGGCCATGATCTCCGCCACCGGCATCACTGCACCACCGCACGGGTCCCAGCTGGCAGGATTCTGGCACCCTCGGCAGTGCAGGGAGCAGCCTTGGGCGAAGACGGCGTATCGCACCCCGGGTCCGTCGACGATGGACTCGGGCTCGATCCCCGCGATCCTCATCTGCGTCAGCCGTGCCGGACGCGGTCGTTGACCTCGGCGCGCTTGGCGTCGTTGAACCGGTCCAGCCCACCGACGAGGTAGCCGGTGATACGACGGATCCGCTCGAACGGCCCGGACTCCTCACCACGCCCGCACCGGGGGCACTCGTCGTCGATGATTCCGGTGTAGCCACACACCGGATCACGATCGACCGGGTGGTTGATCGAACCGTATCCCACACCGGCGTCGTGCATGGCCCGCACGATCGTCTCGAACGCCTCGACGTTGCGGCTGGGATCGCCGTCGAGCTCGACGTAGGAGATGTGCCCACCGTTGGTCAGCGCATGGAACGGCGCCTCCAGACGGATCTTCTCGGCTGCACCGATGTGGTGCCAGACCGGGATGTGGAACGAGTTGGTGTAGTAGTCGCGGTCGGTGATTCCCGGCAACGCACCGAACCGTTCCCGGTCCATCCGCACGAACCTGCCCGACAGCCCCTCGGCCGGGGTGGCCAGGGTGGAGAAGTTGAGCCCGGTCTCCTCGGCGGCACGGTCGGTACGCTCCCGCAGATGGCTGATGAATCGGTATCCGAGGTCCCAGGCCTCCTGGGACTGCCCGTGATGGGCCCCCACGAGGGCGGTGAGGGTCTCGGCCAGGCCGATGAACCCGATCGAGAGGGTTCCGTGGCGCAGCACCTCCTCGATGCTGTCGTCGGAGCCGAGCCCCGCAGAGTCGATCCACACACCCTGCCCCATGAGGAACGGGAAGTTGCGCACCTTCTTGCGAGCCTGGATCTTGAATCGTTCCAGCAGCTGATCGATGACCAGGTCGATGGATGCGTCGAAGTCCGACATGAACCGATCGACGTCATGGTCTGCCTGGATGCCCAGACGCGGCAGGTTGATGCTGGTGAACGAGAGGTTGCCACGCCCCCAGGTCTGCGCCCTGCTGGTGTCGTGGACGTTGGACATGACGCGGGTGCGGCAGCCCATGTAGGCGATCTCGGTCTCGGGGTGGCCGGGGCGGTGGTACTCGGCGTTGAAGGGGGCGTCCTGGAAGGAGAAGTTCGGGAAGAGACGCTCGGCGCTGGTGCGGCAGGCCAGCTGGAAGAGGTCGTGGTTGGGGTCGCCAGGATGGTAGTTGACCCCTTCCATGACGCGGAAGATCTGGATCGGGAAGATCGCCGTCTCGCCATTGCCCAGCCCGGCGCGGGTGGCCTCCAGCAGGCAGCGCATCACCAGCCGGGCCTCCGGGCTCGTGTCGGTGCCGTAGTTGATCGAGGAGAACGGCGTCTGGGCACCGGCGCGCGAGTTCATCGTGTTGAGGTTGGCGATGAAGGCCTCCATCGCCTGGTAGGTGGCTCGTTCGGTCTCGGCCACCGAGCGGGTGCGCACCTCGTGGTGGACTCGGGCCACCTGCTCGGCGGAGAGTTCGGGCCAGGCCTCGGCGAGTCGTTCCCGCTCGGCGTGCTGGGTGGCGTCGTCGGCCTCCAGGGGCCAGGTGGCGGCAAGCTGCGTCACCTCGTCCTGACGTTCCTGGTCAGCACCGAGGACGCCAGCGGACTGAGCCATGTTGGCTCGCATCCGATCGGCGCAGGTGAGGGCGACGCCGGGGGCCATGTCCCGGTCGAAGTTGGGGACGGCCTGACCACCATGCTGGTCGTTCTGGTTGGACTGGATCGCGATGCACGCCAGGGCTGCGTAGGAGTTGATCGAACGCGGGGAGCGCAGGTGTCCGTGCCCGGTGGAGAAACCGGTGCGGAACAGCTCGCTGAGGTTGATCTGGCAGCAGGTGGTCGTCAGGGTGAGGAAGTCGAGGTCGTGGATGTGGATGTCACCGTCCCGGTGGGCGGCGGCATGGGCCGGGTCGAGCACCGAGAGCAGGTTGAACTGCTTGGCCGACTCGGTGCCGAAGCGCAGCATCGAGCCCATCGCGGTGTTGCCGTCGACGTTGGCGTTCTCACGCTTGACGTCGCTGTCCCTGGCATCGGAGAAGGTGATCTCGCGCAGTGAGGTCATGAGGGCCGACTGCTGCTCGCGAGCCGTGGAGCGGCGCTGCCGGTAGAGGATGTACGCCTTGGCCGTCTCGGCCTGGCCGCGCTCCATGAGGACCTTCTCCACGACGTCCTGGATGTGCTCGACGTCGGGGATCACGGGGCCGGTCGCGGTGGCAGCCACCGTACCGGCACCGGGGCGCTGCTCGCTGCGTAGTTCGTCGACGACGGCCAGTGCGACGCTCAGCGAGATGGCCTCGGCCTCGGCGACGCCGGTGGCCTCCAGGGCCTTGCGAGCGGCATGGGCGATGCGGGCTGGGTCGAAGGCGACGATGCGCCCGTCGCGCTTGCGCACCTGACGCAGCACGGTGGAGGACGTCTGCCCCGGTCCATGCGACGTGAGCTGGGACGTGGTGGTGTGCCTCACGGGTGTGGTCGAGGGCGTCTGGGGGTGGTGTACGGTCATGTCTCTCCTCGGAGTTCGCCGCCCCTGTCACAGGGCTCGTGCAGCCGGGTCACAGCCCGGGTACTGGCAGGTCTTCGGACTCGGGGACGCGATCGTTCGATCTCCTACTGGGCGACGCTTCCCAGCCAGTGGCCAGTGCGTGTGTCGCCGGTCGTTTCCCCATACCGCTGCGGGACAGTCCCGGATTCCCACCGGGTTCCCTCTTGGCTCTCATATCCCAACATCTTGTGTTTGGACTGAAAGACCAGTACGACATCTAGTTATACACCATGTGGGACCTTCCGGCAGGCACACCCTGGGGCGTGTTCGGTGCAGGCGAATCTGCGGGCATGGGGAACGCCTCCACCCGATTGCTCGAGCGGAGGCGTTCCTCAAGGGATTGCGTCAGTCGATCGGCTCACTGATCTTTCACGACGACGACGTGGAGCTGACGTGGTCCGTGCACCCCATTGACTCGGGCCAGCTCGATGTCACTGGTCGCCGAACCGCCCGAGATCCACGTCAGCGGGTGATGATCGAGCACGGCCGGACAGATCCTGGCAGCCGGTCTGGCCGTCGTCTCCGCTCTGTGGATCGGTGGCAATGCGGTTGCCGACGGGCGTATCGGTGGGCGAATCCTGGCTGTGCTGGTCCTGACCCCGCTGGCCCTCCACGAGGTGTTCGGTGCCTTCACCGGGGCTGCCCAGACCCACACCCGGGCCAAGGCAGCACTACTGCGGGTCGTCGAAGTGTTGGACGCCCCGCAAGTCGGGACAGGAGACTCCCCCACCGCCGGGGCATCTGAGGAGGAGCCCTCCCTCGTCATCGACGGATTGACGGTCGGGTGGCCGGGTGGCCACCCCGTGCTGTCCGATGTGAATCTGACGGTTGCTACCGGGGAATCGGTGGCCGTCGTCGGGCGGTCGGGTATCGGCAAGACGACCCTCGCCGCAACCATCATGGGACTCATCCCGCCGCTGGCCGGTTCCGTGACGACGACCGGACGGGTGCGATACCTGGCCCAGAACGCTCATGTCTTCGCGACCTCGATCAGCGAGAACGTGCGCATCGGATGCAAGGACGCCACCAAGTCCGAGGTCGCCACTGCTCTGGATCGGGCCGGATTGACCATCCCGCCAGAAAGAGTCGTGGCCGAAGACGGCGGAACCTTGTCCGGTGGCGAGGCACAAAGGCTCGCCTTGGCTAGGGTGCTCGTCAACCACGACACATCCGAAGACCCTTCGGCCCATGATGTCCTCATCCTCGACGAACCGAGTGAGCACCTCGACGTCGAGACGGCCACCGCCATCATGGATGACCTGTGGGCGTCCACCCCCAAAGCCGCCAAGCTCGTCATCACCCACGACCCGCTCGTGATGGCCCGATGTGACCGGGTGTGGGACGTGGGCTAACTTACGCAGCAAACTCGCCGGGGACCGCCAACGTCGGACACACCGGGAGCATCTCCCCGGAACCTGCAACTTGCATTGGCGTCTCGACCTACCCACACCGTAGGTTCCTAGAACGCAGCAGATGCCCTTGCCCACTAGGCTCGCTGGCCATTAACCCTCGCTTAAGTCAGTGCAAGCACGGGTTTCCGACGCCCCAATGCGTCCTCCCCGGTCTCCCGAGGCAAACCTTTCCCGGCCCCAACGACGGGAGTCACTCAACCTCACGAACCAGCTGCAGTGGCGACCTTCAGCATTAAATGAGACTAATCTGAAATCTACACGGTCGTTACTTAATTGTGACACCCTCCACGTTATGATTTCGGCTGTGTCATCCATACGGCCCTCTCTTCAGATCCCCTTCGTCTATCTCACTACTGTCTGCCTCCTCGCAACAGCCGCACCTGCCTCTGCACATTCCACAACCTCCCTCAGTGCAGACGACAGTGCAGCACTCACCCGCAGTGCAGCCGCCTCCGCCAGTGTCGCACCAACAACATACCGAGAGTTCGTTAGTGATAGTCCTACGACTGCATCAACAGCTCAGGACACCGAACGTACTGAAGTTCGTGCCTCTAACAGCGGTAATTCAATTACTCACTTCTCAAACAATGAGTCTTTCTCAGTTTCCCTACCCGGGTCCTCCAGCACCGTCACGAGGAGCAGCGATAGCACAGTCGCAACTCTCGGCGACGGTGCCAGATCGGATAACTTTACACTAGCTATCACCAGCCCTGCTGAAGGTGAAGCAGCAGTCCACTCAATCCTCCTGACTGAGAGCGCTCCTCAAACGTTCTCCTACACCTTCCACGACATCACTCGGATCAGCAGCGACGGGCATGGCGGCGCTGATCTGTTTTATGCGGATTCGAACGACGAACTCGTTCAAGTTGGGCACGTCGAGCGTGCATGGGCTCGCGACGCAATCGGCCGGCCTGTGCCAACGCATTACGAGATCCATGGTAAAAAGCTCACCCAGGTCGTTGATCACAGAAGCGGTGGCTACACCTATCCAATCGTCGCCGACCCATCGTGGTCGGAAATCTGGTCCGCAATCAAGCATGGCGGATCGAAGGTCGCCAGCGCAGCCAAGTGGCTTGGCTCGAAAGCTGGATGGGTCGTTGGCAAGAGTTGGTCAGGCGTCAAGGTAATGGCCCCAAAGGGACTCAAAGCGGGGAAGTTCCTCGCGAAGAAGGTCGGACCGGGGGCCATTGTGCTCTGTGCTGCGGGAGCTGGCTGGGCTTGGTACCGCTCCGACGCACACGGCTGGGTCCGCGTTGGTGACACTGTCAGCGGCTGCCTATTCTAGTCTAAGGATATTCATCACCATGTCTCAACACTCTTTGCGCAACGCCTTCCTGGCCTTGGTCGGCTGGCTTGTCGCCGGTTTCATCGTCGTCAAAATCACCGATGCGCTCACCCACGGCACGCACTGGTGGATCTACATCCCGTTCGCTGTGATCGGCCTCGCGTCAGGGGCCATTCATGCTGCCACCGCACGTAGTAGAAGCTCGGACTCTCATTGACGCAGGCGCCTCCCGCCAGCCCCGCACGCAATACGCCCCCACCCCACGGCCCTGCCCTGCTCCCACCCCCGTGTGGTATTCGCGCTCCTGACACGGACCCGTGCCACGAGAGATGGCACCACCGGCACGCAGAACCCGCATCACCACACGCCGACACACAACCAGGCGGCCCCGGTCAAACCGGGACCGCCTGGCCTGGACGCGTGTGAACTACCTGGCGTGCCTCATCACGCCAGGGTCCGAATCACTGATCTTTCACGACGACGACGTGGAGCTGACGTGGTCCGTGCACCCCATTGACTCGGGACAGCTCGATGTCGCTGGTCGCCGAACCACCCGAGATCCACGTCAACGGGTGATGGTCGAGCACGGCCGGCTTGACGGCCTGCACGGCCTCCGGCACATCGGAGACGACCTGGCTTGCCTTGATCACGCAGACGTGACGGTCGGGAACCAGGGTGAGGGCACGTCGTCCCTGGTCGGCCAGATGGGTGAGCACGATGGTGCCGGTGTCGGCCACACCGGAGGCAGCTGCCGTGACGACGGCCTGGGTGTTGTCCAGTTCGGTCTTGCTCAGTTCCGGATCGTCGACACGAACCTCGATGCCAGCCTCGGCGATGGCCGTGCGCCAGGACTCGTCGAGTCCGGGGGGGACGACGACGGACTCGTCGGCACCGGTCTCCTTGAGGGCGTCGACGACGGCCTGGGGCACGTCGACGGCGGGAACCTCCACGACGGAACAGTTGTAGTCGCGCACCCGCTGCACGAAGGTGCCCACGACGTCGTCCATGTCGATACCCCGACCGTACTGCCAGGTGATCGGCGCATCCTTCTGCGGATCGGACTGCGTGACGTCTGCGGTGGCCTGGCGGATTCGGGCCAGGATGTCCTCACGGGCCTGAACTTCGTCGATCATCAGTGCTCCTCCCGATTCTTCTTCCACCAGTTGCGGAAACTCTGCGACGGGATCTCGTCGACGTCGCGGTACTTGAGCCATCGTTCGGCCACGGGAACCGGGATCGGCCCCAGCTTCTTGCCGCGCATCACCTTGCCGGCCAGCTGCGAGCCCTTCTGGACCATCTCGAAGTGTTTGGCGTCACCCAGGGCCCACTGTGAGGTCTTCATGAGCCCCATCTCACCGGCCACCTCGTAGTCGGCGGGGATCTTGTCGGCCTTCTCGGACTGCACGACACGCTGACGCAGGTGCACGAGGATGTCGGTGAAGGGGATCTTCACCGGGCACACCTCGTTGCACGCACCACACAACGAGCAGGCGTAGGGCAGGCCCCGGTCGACGGGATCCTCCACACCACGCAGCTGCGGGTTGAGGGCGGCACCGATCGGTCCGGGGTACACCGAACCGTAGGCGTGGCCGCCGGTGCGCTCGTAGACCGGGCAGATGTTGAGGCAGGATGCGCAGCGGATGCAGCGCAGCACCTCGCGTCCCAGCTCGTCGGCCAGAGCGTCGGTACGACCGTTGTCCATGAAGATGACGTGCTGCTCCTGGGGGCCGTCACCCTCGGTGACACCGCTCCACATCGAGTTGTAGGGGTTCATCCGCTCGCCGGTGCCCGAACGGGGCAGCAGCTTGAGGAACACCTCGAGGTCGTCGTAGCTGGGCAGCACCTTCTCGATACCGACGACCGACACGAGGGTCTCGGGCAGGGTGAGGCACATGCGGCCATTGCCCTCGGACTCCACGATGACCAGTGATCCGGTGTCGGCGAGCACGAAGTTGCCACCCGAGACGGCCACCTTGGCGCGCAGGAACTTCTCACGCAGGTGCAGACGGGCCGCGTTGGTGAGCTCCGGCGGGTTCTCCGAGATGTCCTCGGGGGCCGGGCGGCCGTAGTTCTTCATCTCCTGCAGGAAGATCTCCCGCACCTCGGAACGGTTGCGGTGGATGGCCGGCACGACGATGTGGGAGGGGCGGTCGTGGCCCAACTGCACGATGAGCTCGGCCAAGTCGGTCTCCCAGGCGGCGATGCCCTGTTCCTCCAGATACTCGTTGAGGTCGGTCTCCTGGGTGGTGATGGACTTGATCTTGACGACCTCGTCCACCCCCTTGGCCTTCGCGACCTGGGCGACGATCTCGTTGGCCTCCTGGGCGTTGCGGGCCCAGTGCACGTGCACCCCGTTGGCCTTGAGGGATTCCTCGGCCTGCAGCAGGTAGGTGTCCAGGTGACGCCCCACCCGGTCCTTGATCTCCTTGGCGGCACCACGCAGATCCTCCCAGTCCGGGGACTCGGAGACGCGCATGGCGCGCTTGTTGCGGATCGTCGTGGTGGCGTTGCGCATGTTCTTGCGCTGCACACCAATGCTCAGCTCATGCTTGGCGGCCTCGGAGAACTTCGGCATCCCCAGGAACGTTCCGGGGTTGTCCGGGGCCGGGGTGAGACGGGCCACCCCGTTGTTGCCCTCGGTGATCCGACGTAGTTCGGTGGTCATGGTCAGTCCTCCTCCGTGTTCGCCAGGATCTCGGCGAGGTGAATGGGCTTGACGCCAGAGTTCTGCCGCGACAGCACACCGCCGATGTTGAGCAGGCAGGAGTTGTCACCTGCGACGACGTACTCGGCGCCGGTCTCGCGCACGTGGCGGGCCTTGTCGGCCGCCATGGCGGCGCTGACGTCGGGGTTCTTGACACTGAACGTGCCGCCGAAACCGCAGCACTGCTCCTCGGCGGGCAGGTCCACCAGGGTCATGCCGCGCACGTTCTGGAGCAGTTTGAGTGGTCGGTCGCCCAGGTGGATGAGACGGCGTCCGTGACATGACGGGTGGTAGGTGACCGAGTGCGGGAAGTACGCACCGACGTCGGTGACACCCAGCACGTCGACGAGAAACTCCGGCAGATCGTAGATGCGCTTGCTGGTCTGGGCCGCTGCTCGCTCGAGCCCCTTGTCGCCGATGTGCTCGGCGATCATGGTGTGCTGGTCACGCACGGCTGCGACACACGAGCCCGACGGGGCGACGACGTAGTCGTAGTCGCTGAACGCGTCGACGTAGGAACGGATCATCGGAACCGTCTCGTCGAAGTATCCGGTGTTGGTGGTGATCTGGCCGCAGCAGGTCTGCTCGTAGGGGAACTCGACGGTGCAGCCGAGTCGCTCGAGCAGGCTGGTGACGGCCTGCCCGGTGCGAGGGAACATGACGTCGTTGATGCACGTGATGAACAGTGCGACGGTCATCCCCTGACCGGGACGCCCAACCTTCTCGGTGGCGTTCTGCGGGGTGATGGTGGTCATTGGAGCACCTCCTGATGGTGCATGGAAGGGGTTGACGACGTGACAGTAGTAATCATGGCACCATCCAGCCCAGGACCGGGGTGGACATGAGTCCAACGAGGATACACATGAGTACCAGCAGGATGAGCGAGTACTTGAACACCTTTCTCAGGATGACCGACTCGCCACCAGTCAGACCGATGGCCGTGGCAGCCACGGTGAGCGACTGCGGAGAGATCATCTTACCGACGACACCGCCGGAGGCACCGGCACCGACGAGCAGGTGCTTGGTGCCCGCCACGCCCAGGTGGGATCCGGCACCGATCTGGTCACCCACGCTGGCCTGCAGCTGGGAGAACAGGATGTTGGCCGAGGTGTCCGAACCGGTGACATAGGTACCGATCCAGCCGAGGATCGGGGCGAGGAACGGGTAGACGGCACCGGCACCGGCAATGAACAGGCCCAGGGCGAGGGTCTGGCCCGAGTCGCCCATGACGTAGGCCAGGGCGACGACCGCGCCGATCGTCAGGGCGGAGAACTTCATCTTCTTGGCGTTGGTCCACAGCTCGGTGAAGATGTCCTTGACCGGCACCTGGTAGATGAGTCCGACGAGGATGGCGACGATGGCCAGCAGGAATCCGGGTTGCGACAGCCAGGGCCAGGTGAAGCTCTGGTGGGCCGATGGTGCGCCGGAGGCGGACATGAGTCCCGAGAGCCCAGGCCAGTTCATCGGGGTGTCCGCCTTGACCAGGTCCTGTTTGATACTGGGGATGGCTGCCACGGAGAAGACGACGATGACGAGGATGTAGGGCACCAGGGCCATGAAGATACGGTGGCCGGTGAGACCTTCGGTGGAGGGGGCCTCGGCCGAGACGGGTTCGGTCTCCAGTGCCTCGTCCATGGGGATGCCGATACGCTCGGCGGCTTCGCGGCCGCCCTTGGGCTTCCACACCTTGAGGAAGATCATGGCCAGGGCGACGGTGACGACGGCGGCGAAGATCTCGGTGAGGTTGTACACGGCTGTGCTGCCGACGATGATCTTGGTGGCTCCGAAGACGATGCCGACGAACAGGCCGAACGGCCACACCTCCCTGACGCCCTTGCGGCCGTCCATGATGGCCAGCATGAGGAAGGGCACCACCAGGCAGAGCACGGCACACACCCGGGCGGTGATCGGGGCGACGTCGGTGACGTTGAGCCCACCGGTCTTGGCGGCCATGAGCACCGGCAGACCGACGGCGCCGAAGGCCACCGGAACGGTGTTGGCGACCAGGGCCGTCACTGCGGCACGCAGCTTGCCGAAGCCGATGGCAACGAGCATGGCGGCGGCGATGGCCACCGGGGCACCGAAGCCGGCCAGGGCCTCGAGCAGACCGCCGAAGCAGAAGGCGATGAGGATGCCGAGCACACGCGGGTCGTCACTGATGAGGAAGAAGGTGCGGCGCAGGTCGTCGAAACGACCCGAGATCACCGTCACCTGGTACATCCAGATGGCACTCAGCAGGATCCACACGATGGGGAACAGACCGTAGAGGAAACCCTCCACACTGCTGGAGAATGCCGTACCGAACGGCATCTTGAAGGCGGTGATCGCCACGACGAGGGCGACGAGCCACGAGAAGAGGCCGGCCCAGTGGGCTTTCCATCGCAGAGCGCCCAGGGTGATGAGCATGGAAAGAATGGGTAGCAGCGCCACCAGGGCAGACAGCCACTGCTTCCCCAGGGGGTTGGGATCAGGCGTGAACGCCTCGAGCAATACCATCGGGACTCCGTTGTTCCACAGTTTTGTTGTTCCACAATTTTTCAGGGCAAGGTGCAGGGATGGCCACGCGTCCCAGCGAGCACATCCGTGCAGGACCGTTATTGGTCCGACCAATAACATTGAGCCTATGGGGCGAGATTTCGCGTCGTCAAGCGGTCTAGCCGGATACTTCTACCATGCTTCTGCACGTTCGTGCAGGGGCTCGATCATGACCACGCGGACGCGACGACGTGCTCCCTCGGGCGGTGACGAGCACGTCGGGTGTGCCACACTGGTGAACCACACGAATGAGGCTGCTGGGCCCCACCGGTGACGTCGACGTCACCGTGCCACGGGCCATGACAGTCCCGGGAGGAAACCGTCGCCTGCGACGATCATGCTCACGCACCCCGAGAGAACACGCCCCATCCGGTGTCCCCCGAGAGCCCTCCGCCCGGAGCGCCCCGAACCAGGAGTGAGACGATGCCCGACAGTTTTGTCAGACCCGGCAGACGCAGCCACGGCGGAGGTTTCGACGTCGCCCTGGACTACTTCGAGGAAGGGATTTCCTCAGGACGACTCACCAATGGTGACAAGCTTCCCAGTGAACGTGACCTCGCCGCGCAACTAGGTGTGAGCCGCGGGGCGGTGCGTGAGGCGATACGGATGCTGCAGGCCCTGGGCATCCTCGTCTCGGAGACCGGGCGGGGCAACGGCACCCGGGTGGAGTCGTCCCCGTCCAACGCCATCGGAAGAATTCTGCGGCTGCAGCTGGCCCTCTCCCTCGTGTCGTTCTCCGACCTCACCGAGACCCGCGTCGCCCTGGAGCGCGCCACCAGCGCTGCTGCCGCACGTCAGCGTCGCCCAGAGCCGTTGGTCCGGGCGCAGAAGGTTCTGGATCGCATGTCCGACGCGAGCGACCAGGACACCTTCAACGAGCTGGACACCGATTTCCACATCGCCCTGGCCGAGGCGGGGGGCAATGGCCTCATGAGTGACCTCACGGTGGCCATCCGCGAAGCGGTGCACTCCCCCATCAAGTCGGCAGAGTTGGCGGTGGCGGACTGGCCCGGCACCCGACGGCAACTCGTCGACGACCACGTCGCCATGCTGCAGGCCGTCAAGGCCGGGGACACGGAACAGGCCGCGCGCCTCACCGAGAAGCACATCCGGTCGGCCTACGCCACCTTGCTGCACGAGTGAGCCACCCGGGAAGATCGCCTCGGGCAGGGTGCCCCCGAACCAGCGAGGCGGGCCACTGCCAGACCAGTCATCGTCGGGGCACGCGGTCACGTCTGCGTGGGAACGCTCAGCCCTGCTGCTTGTCGAGTTCTGTCTGCAGACGCTCGAGCTTGGCCGTCATCTCGCCGGTGCGACCGGGGCGGATGTCGGCCTTGAGCACCAGCGAGACGCGAGTGCCGTACTCACCGACCGCCTCGGTGGCGCGCTTGACGACGTCCATCACCTCATCCCAGGAGCCCTCGATCTCGGTGAACATGGAACTGGTGTGGTGCGGCAGACCGGACTCCTGGACGATGCGCACGGCGGACGCCACGGCGTCGGCGACCCCACCGTCCTCGCGGGAGGCACGACCACCACTGGGAACGAGACTGAATGCAACGATCATGGGTCCAGTATGTCCCCAGTACCCACTCAGGAGGGGGGGGAACCGGACCACTTCGGGAAATCATCTAGACTGCTCGACGCGGGCCTTGTCACACGAAAGTTCCCCGGCACATCGCACGAGGTGCTTCGTCACCGACACACGATCAGCCACCACCGCGGTGGCTCTCAAGCACAGTCGTACGTCCGCGAGGAAAGGATTCATGTCCAGCGGAGTCATCACACCTGCCACGATCCCCCAGCAGAGACGGTTCATCCGCAAGGTCACCCTTGCCACCGCGTGGGGAGAGGGTCTTGATGGCTACGACCTGGGAATCATCAGCGTCGTCATCGCCTCCATCGCCAAGGACCTGCACATGGGGGCTGGCGTGACGGGTCTCATCGGTGCGTCCTCACTCATCGGCATCTTCATCGGGGCACCCCTGTTCGGTTACCTCACCGATCGCTATGGCCGACACAAGATGTTCCTGCTCGACCTGGTGATCTTCCTCATCGCCGGTGTGGCCCAAGCCCTGGTCTCCGACGGATGGGTCCTGTTCTCCCTCCGCTTGGTCCTTGGCATTGCCGTGGGTGCGGAGTACTCGATCGGTGCCCCCATGCTTGCCGAGTTCATCCCCGCCCATGACCGGGGCAGACGTCTTTCGCTGCTGGAGGTCTTCTGGTACGTCGGGTTCCTGCTTGCCGTGATCGTCGGGTACGCATTCGCCGACGCAGGAATCCACTGGCGGTGGACCCTGGCCACGAGCGCCGTGCCGGCCGCCATCACCCTCGTCGCCCGCCTCGGCATCCCTGAGTCTCCTCGCTGGCTGGCACGTCAGGGACGCACCGACGAGGCTAGAGAGATCGTTGAACGTTGCCTCGGAGACGGTTACTACGACGCTGAGGCCATGGATGCCGAGGAGCCCCGATCAGGTGGGATGGGGAGGCTCTTCGCCCCGGGGGTGCGAAGCCGTACCCTCTTCGTCTGCACCTTCTGGACCTGCCTGGTGGCACCCTATTTCGCCATCTTCACGTTCGCTCCCCAGGTTCTCGGGGCGCTGCATCTCGATGATCCGAAGGCGGCCACCATCGCCACCAACAGCATCGCGCTGCTGGGGGTCACCGTCGGCATGGTGGTGATCGAGAGGATCGGACGCCGTGCCATGCTCATCCCGCCCTTCTGGGTCCAGACCGTGGCACTGCTGGTCATCGGACTCTGGAGCGGGGCCCCGACGTGGATCGTGGTGGTCTGCTTCGCGGCGTATGCCTTCTTCAACTCCGTGTCCGGGAATCTCACGGCGGTCTATCCAGCCGAGATCTTCCCCACCGATGTCCGCACCAGTGGCGTCGGCCTCGCCGCCGCTGCCAGCCGGGTGGGTGCCGCCATCGGCACCTGGCTGCTGCCACTGGGAATCGCCCACCTCGGCATCAGGGCATGCATGCTCATCGGCGCAGCCATGTGCGCCGGCGGCGCGCTGATGTCGCACTCCATGGCTCCCGAGACCACCGGGAAGGCCCTGACCCGAACCAGCGGTTGATCCCCCAGCGGACAGACGAGATGTGATGACCGTCCTGCACCAGACGAAGCTGGTTCGGGTGGTTCCTCAGGTGCACAGCGCTGCTCACCCAGAGTGAACATCCGTGCCACGCAATGAACAAAATTGCATGAGTGTCGTCAGTTGATGAACGAACCGCAAAAGGTACTACCATCGGTCGTAGTTGACCCGATGATCGAAAAGGGAGAAGTCAGGCATGAGCACGGACACCCCGGTCGCCCCCGAGGAAGAGGGCTACTTCGTCAAGGAACGGCAGGACATTGCCGAGCGCCCAGACCTGTCGAACACCACAGGGCGCGTGTCGCCGGTACGGTCGCGCCGTCCCGTGTACCTGGACATGCTGCCACCGTGCAACGGTGGGTGCCCCGCTGGTGAGAACATCCAGGAATGGCTGCGCCTCATCAAGGCCCACGAGGAGGAGAAGGCGTGGCGTCAGCTCACCACCGACAACCCCTTCCCCGCCATCGAGGGGCGTGTCTGCTACCACCCCTGTGAGGTCGAGTGCAACCGTGCCGACCTCGACGGTGCCGTCTCCATCCACTCCGTCGAGCGTTACCTGGGCGACATGGCCATCGAGAAGGGATGGCACTTCGAACGCCCCGTGGAGCGTTCCGGGCACCGCGTCCTCATCATCGGAGCCGGCCCAGCCGGACTGTCCGCCGCCTACCACCTGTCGATGATGGGCCACGACGTCGAGATCTATGACGCCGGCGACAAGTACGGCGGCATGATGCGCTACGGCATCCCCGAGTACCGGCTGCCGCGCGACATCCTCGAGGCCGAGGTGGAGCGTCTCGTCAACGACCTCGGCGTGAAGATCGTCCTCAACCATCCCGTCCAGGACCTCGACGAGGAGCGCGCCAAGGGCCGTTTCGACGCCGTCTTCGTGGCCATCGGTGCCCACCTGTCCAAGCGCGTCGACATCCCCACCGTCGACGCAGGACGCATGGTCGATGCCGTGAGCTTCCTGCACGACGTCTCCACCGGCAGCAAACCCGTCGTCGGACGCAGGGTGGCCGTCTATGGTGGCGGCAACACCGCCATGGACGCTGCCCGCGTCGCCAAGCGTCTGGGGGCCGAGGAGTCCATCGTCGTCTACCGTCGCACCGCCGACCAGATGCCCGCCAATGCCGAGGAACGCGAGGAGGCCGAGCGTGAGGGGGTGCAGATGAACTGGCTGCGCACCATCACCGAGGTGGGCGACGACCTCACCGTCGAGATCATGGAGCTCGACGAGAACGGCAAGCCGCACGGCACCGGCCGCTACGAGAAGCTCGAGGCCGACACCCTCATCCTCGCCGTGGGGCAGGAGGCCGACACGAGCTTCCTGCACAAGATGCCCGGCATGCGCTTCCGCCATGACGTCGTCGACGTCAACCCGCACACACTCATGACCGACATCCCCGGCATCTTCGCCGGTGGTGACACCGTGCCCTCCGAACGCACCGTGACGATCGGCGTGGGACACGGCAAGCGTGCCGCCCGCCAGATCGACCTGTGGCTCAACCGTGAGACCGCCTACCCCTCCCCGCGCAACACGACGGTCGGGTTCACCGACCTCAACCTGTGGTACTTCGGTGACCACGGACGCCGGCACCAGCCCGAGCTCGATCCCACCCAGCGCATCGGGTTCGCCGAGGTCATCGGCGGTCTGGGCGACCAGCAGGCCCACTTCGAGGCCGAACGCTGCCTGAGCTGCGGCAACTGCTTCGAGTGTGACGGCTGCCTGGGAGCCTGCCCGGAGGACGCCATCATCAAGCTGGGCGAGGGACACCGCTACCAGTTCGACTACGACAAGTGCACCGGTTGCGGAGCCTGCGCCGAGCAGTGCCCCGTCCACGCCATTCAGATGATCCCGGAGGACACCCTCATCGAGTCCATCCAGGGAGCCGGCAACCCCACGGCCGGATGGGCCGTACGCCCCACGCCGAACCCCGTGCGTTCGGCACAAGCCAAGTTCAAGCTCGTCGAGAAGAACTGAAACGGAGAGACGAGGACATCATGGAACGTACCCGCATGATCGCAGACGGAAACACCGCTGCTGCTTCCGTCGCCTACCGCGTCAACGAGCTCTGCTCGATCTACCCGATCACCCCGTCCTCCCCGATGGCCGAGACCGCCGACGAGTGGTCGGCCGCCGGACGCGAGAACATCTGGGGAGCGGTGCCCACCGTCATCGAGATGCAGTCCGAGGGTGGTGCCGCCGGAGCCATTCACGGTGCCCTGCAGGGTGGTGCCCTGAGCACGACCTTCACGGCCTCCCAGGGCCTGCTGCTCATGATCCCCAACATGTACAAGATCGCCGGTGAGCTCACCAGCACCGTCTTCCACGTCGCAGCCCGCTCCCTGGCCGCCCAGGGCCTGTCGATCTTCGGTGACCACCAGGACGTCATGGCCTGCCGGCAGACCGGTTTCGCCATGCTGTGCTCCTCGACGGTGCAGGAGTGCCACGACATGGCACTCATCGCACAGACCGCCACGATGAAGTCGCGTGTGCCGTTCATGCACTTCTTCGAGGGATTCCGCACCTCCCACGAACTCAACGTGCTCGAGACGCTCTCCGACGACGACCTGCGCCAGTTCATCACCGACGACATGGTCCACGCCCACCGGGAGCGCGCCCTGTCACCGGCACACCCGTTCATCCGTGGCACCGCCCAGAACCCCGACACCCACTTCCAGGCTCGTGAGACGGCCAACTCGTACTACAACGCCGTGCCCGGCATCGTCTCGGAGATCATGGACCAGTTCGCCGAGCTCACCGGACGTCAGTACCACCTGGTGGAGTACCACGGCGACCCGGAGGCCACCGAGGTCATGGTGTGCATGGGCTCTGGTGCCCGCACGATCGAGCACACCATCGACTACCTCAACAGCCGCGGCCACAAGGTCGGTCTGGTCGAGGTACACCTGTTCCGCCCGTTCCCGGCCGCCGAGATCGTCAAGGCCATCCCGTCGACCGCCCGCACCGTCGCCGTGCTGGACCGCACGAAGGAGCCCGGATCCAATGGTGAGCCGCTCTTCCTCGACGTCGTCGCCGCCCTCTCCGAAGGCGTCAGTCGGGGCGATCGCGCCTCGATGCCGCTGGTCTGCGGTGGCCGCTATGGCATCTCGTCGAAGGAGTTCACCCCGGGCATGGTGGCCGGCATCGTCGACGAGCTGGAGAAGGAGGAGCCGCGTCCGCGCTTCACCGTCGGCATCAACGACGACGTCACCAACCTCTCCCTGCCCTACACCGATCTGGACATCGAGGATCCCAAGACCCTGCGTGCCGTGTTCTTCGGCATGGGCTCCGACGGCACCGTCGGTGCCAACAAGAACACCATCAAGATTCTCGGTTCCGACGCCAACACCTACGCCCAAGGCTACTTCGTCTACGACTCACGCAAGTCGGGCTCGCGCACGACCTCGCACCTGCGTTTCGGACCCAACCCGATCGAGGCCCCGTACCTGGTGACCAAGGCCGGATTCATCGGCATCCATGCCTGGGGAATCCTCGAGTCCATCGACGTGCTGACGATGGCGCGCGAGGGCACCACCGTGCTGCTCAACTCGCCGTACGGCCCAGACGAGGTGTGGAGCAAGCTGCCGCGCACCTTCCAGCAGCAGGTCGTCGACAAGAAGCTCGACCTGTGGACCATCGACGCCCTGTCGGTGGCACGTGAGGTGGGCCTGCGCAACCGCACGAACACCATCCTGCAGACGTGTTTCTTCGCGATCTCGGGAGTGCTGCCCAAGGACGAGGCCATCGAGCGGATCAAGGACTCGATCCAGAAGACCTACGGCAAGAAGTCCCAGAAGATCGTCGACATGAACCATGCGGCCGTCGACGCCTCCCTGGAGCACCTGTTCCAGGTGAAGGTCCCCGAGTCGGTCGATGCCAGCCACGACCTCGTCGAGCCGGTGCGTGACGACTCCCCGGACTTCGTCAAGACGATCACCGCGAAGATGATCACCGGCGAGGGAGACCTGCTACCGGTCTCCAGTCTGCCTGCCGACGGCACCTACCCAGCCGGTACGACCCGTTTCGAGCACCGCACCCTCTCCGACGTCATCGCCGAGTGGGACCCGCAGGCCTGCATCCAGTGCGGAAACTGTGCCTTCGTGTGCCCGCACGGCGTCATTCGCGCCAAGTACTACCAGAAGTCGGCCCTGGAGGGCGCCCCGGAGACCTTCGAGTCCGCCCAGCTCAACGCCGCCGGTCTGCCGGAGTCGTGCTACACCCTGCAGGTGGTGCCCGACCAGTGCACCGGCTGTGGTCTGTGCGTCGAGGCGTGTCCGGCCCATCCGGTCGGACGCCCGGATCGCAAGGCCATCAACCTGGCCGAGCACTTGGACAAGACCGATCAGCGCGAGAACGTCGAGTTCTTCAACTCCCTGCCGGTCAACGACCGGTCTCGGGTGGACTTCGCCACCGTGCGTGGCACCCAGTTCCTCGAACCGCTGTTCGAGTTCTCCGGCGCCTGTGCCGGCTGCGGTGAGACGCCCTACGTCAAACTCATCACCCAGCTCTTCGGTGACCGTGCCGAGGTGGCCAACGCCACCGGTTGTTCGTCGATCTACGGCGGCAACCTGCCGACCACCCCCTGGGGCAAGAACGTCGACGGACGTGGACCGGCCTGGTCGAACTCGCTGTTCGAGGACAATGCCGAGTTCGGTCTGGGCATGCGGCTGGCCTCCGACGTACAGGCCGGGCTGGCCAAGCGTCACCTGCAGGCCATGTCCGACCAACTCGACCCCGAGCTCGTCGACGACCTGCTCAACGCCCCGCAGCTCACCGAGCACGACCTGGTGGACCAGGAACGTCGTGTCGCCAAGCTCGTCGACCAGCTGCAGACGATGGAGCAGACCCCGCTGGTACGCAACCTGCTGAGTGTCGCCGATCACCTGCTGCGTCGCTCGGTGTGGATCATCGGCGGTGACGGCTGGGCCTACGACATCGGTTCGGGCGGCGTGGACCACGTGCTCGCCTCCGGCCGTGACGTCAACGTCCTGGTGATGGACACCGAGGTGTACTCCAACACTGGTGGTCAGGCCTCCAAGTCGACACCGCTGGGTGCCGTCGCCAAGTTCGCCTCCGGCGGCAAGCAGACCGCCAAGAAGGACATGGCCATGCAGGCCATCGCCTACGGCTCGGTCTATGTTGCCCGGGTGGCCTTCGGCTCGGACCCGCAGCAGGCCCTGCAGGCCTTCCGTGAGGCCGAGGCCTACCCCGGCCCATCGCTCATCATCGCCTACAGCCACTGCATCGCCCACGGCTACGACCTCAAGAACGGCCTGGACCAGCAGTACAAGGCGGTGCATTCGGGGCACTGGCCGCTCATGCGCTACAACCCGGTACTGGCCGAGGATGGCAAGAACCCGTTCCTGCTCGACTCGCCCCGTCCAGACACCACGTGGCGCGACTACACCAAGCTGGAGCTGCGTTACCGGATGCTCGCCAAGGCCCACCCCGAGGAGGCCGAGCGGCTTCTGGACCTGGGTCAGCGTCAGGTCGAGAAGAAATGGCAGGAGTACGAGCAGATGGCAACGATGGGCCCGGAGTCCTTCGCCATCGACGCCCGACTCAAGAACATCACCTCCGGCTCCAACCGGGGCTGAGCTCCAATGACCGTCGACCGTGGCTCCGTCGTATCCTTCTCGGCTACAGCTACTCCTGTACGCGGGGCCACGGTCGGCTCCTTTCCCGTCCCCTCCCATCATCGATTGGATCCTGACCCCGTCGGTCCTGATCCGTCAGTCATTCCTCATCCCGGGGTCAATGAACCGGCTCCGGGTCGTCTGATCCATATCCACCTGGTCAGAAGTCAATCTGCCCCGGACCCGTCTGAGAGGTGCATCCCATGAGCGTCGATCTGAGCACGAACTATCTCGGTCTTTCCCTGCGCAACCCCTTCGTCGCCTCTGCTGGACCCATCCAGCAAACCACTGACGGCGTCAAGGCCCTGGCCGACGCCGGGGTCGGTGCCGTCGTCATGTACTCCCTGTTCGAGGAGCAGGTGCGGCACGAGGAGGCCCGGATGGCCGAGGTGGAGATGGAGTACATGGACTCCTTCGCCGAGTCGCTGAGCTTCTTCCCCACCGTCGCCAGCAACGCTGGTGGCATCACCGAGAAGTACCTCAAGCATCTCGAGGCCAGCGCCAAGGCGGTCGACATCCCCGTCATCGGTTCCCTCAACGCTGCCGGGGTGGGCAACTGGGTCAAGACCGCCCATCGCATGCAGGACGCCGGAGCCGCGGCCCTGGAGTGCAACATCTACGCCGTGCCCGACATCGGGATGAGTGGCCAGGAGATCGAGGATCGCCACATCGAGATCGTCTCGGCCGTCAAGGACGCCATCGACATCCCGGTGGCCGTCAAGGTTCTCCCGTTCTTCTCAGCCCCCGGCAACATGATGCTGCGACTGGCTGCCGCCGGAGCCGACGGGCTCGTCATGTTCAACCGGTTCCTGCAGCCCGACATCGACATCGAGACCCTCGGTGTCGAGTCCGGGGTGTGGCTGTCCAACAAGGTCGAGCAGCGCACCGCCCTCACGTGGATCGCCGCCATCTCCAAACAGGTGGACGCCTCCATTGCCGCCACCTCGGGTGTGGCCACCCCCGAGGATGCCATCAAGTACATCCTTGCCGGCGCCGATGTCGTCATGTCCACCTCGGCCCTGGTGCGCAACGGCGCCGACTACGCCACCGAGATCATTGACGGGCTGAGCAGTTACCTGGAACGCAAGCAGCTCGACCTGGAGCAGGCTCGTGGCCTGCTCGCCGTGCCCGACGACGCCTCGGCAGCCGAGTACGAGCGCAACGGCTACGTCTCGGCCCTGGAGAAGGCCAAGACCACCTACGGCAGCCTGCGCTGAGACCTTGAGGCACGGCCTCTGCAGGTACGCTGGCTGACACACATCGGGGTCCACGGCAGTCGCCGTGGGCCCCGCACGCGTACAGGGGAGACGTTCAGTCTTCAGATCGGTTTTCGAGTGTGTGTTGTCCGGGCCGGCCCGGACAACCCCGGACAACATTGAGAGAGTTCAGTCAGCGGTGAGACGTCACCCGTCCAGAACGGCGCAGTCAGATGGAACGCCTCGGGTGACCCGGTGCGACCGGATCACCGTCCCTCACTGGTAGCGCACCGTCACCAGACCGGCGCCGGGAGCGATGGCGTTCATCGCTGCGGTGGAGAGGTCCAGGCAGCGTCCACCGACGTAGGGGCCGCGGTCGTTGATGCGCACCGAGACCGTCTTGCCATTGCTGACGTTGGTGACGCGAATGGTCGAGCCGAGCGGCAGGGTGCGGCTGGCAGCAGTGAGCTTGGAGGGGTCGAAGGTCTCACCCGAGGCGGTCGGACCACCCGCGGTACCGTCGCCAGCTCCATAGGTGGAGGCCTGACAGGTGGTCCCGCCGGTCACCGGGTTGGAGCTGGAGCCGCCACCGTTGCTGACGGTCGACGCGCTGGCAGACTTGCCGGCAGCGCCCTTCTTCGCGGGTGAGGGTTTCGACGTGGACTTGGTCCCGACCTTCTTCACCTCGTCGGTGGCAGGCTTGACGGCCTTGCTGGAGATCTTGCGCTCACCAGCCTTCTTGCCGTTCTTGTAGGTGATCTCCCAAGTCTCCTCGTTGACGCCGTTGACGCCCTTGGTGGTGATCTTCGTGGTGCCCTTGTCCATCGAGGAGTCCTTGACCGTCTTGGTCTTGAACTTCGCGTCGGACTTGCGAGTCTCCTTCTTGGTGTCGACCTTGGTGAAGTCGATGACCATGCCATAGGTGAGCGGAGTGCCCAGGCCCGGCTTGGAGATGTCGTTGGAGTCCACCTTGATGCCAGCAGCCTTGAGGGCGTCGGCAACGGTTCCCCGCGCAGAAACCTGCTGGCTCTTGGAGCCAGTCTTGACGATGACGTCCTGGGCGGTGCGAACGGTGATCGACAGCCCCTGACGTGAGATACCGGACGAGCGGCTCACCGACAGGTTGTCGTTGGAGTCGACCAGGCCTGCCTTCGCGAGGAAGTCCGAGACGTTCGTCTCGGTGGTCCAGCGGGTGACCTTCTTGCCATCCACCGTGAGGACGACCTTGCGTCCGTACTTGACGGTGATGACCGATCCATCGGAGACGTCACTGTTCAGTGCCGGCTGCACGGAGTCGTGCTCACCCACCGTGATGCCCTGGGAACCCAAGACCTCCTGAACAGTTCCGGGGTGCACCTTGGCCTCACGAGAGACACCGTCCACCGAGATGGTGACATCGTCACGGTTGAGGACGTTGGCCATCGTCACGCCACCGGCAGTGGTCAGTGCAACGGCTCCGGCGATCGCAGAGGCAATGATCTTCGACATTCGCTTCCCAAGAGGTCGGGGGCTCGAGTGCTCTGTGGTTCTCGAGGACCCAGAACGGTCAGTTGCTATGTACCGGCCGGGCGTTGACGCCCAACCACACGCCGCGTGCGCAGCGCTTGGTAAACGATACGACGCATTCCCCCCAAAAACCAAAAATTTCCTGAGAAAAACTCAGACAGCAGGGCGCATGATGTTCCGCGTCGAGCCATCTGAGCCTGTCATGACGGGGTGAAATGGGTTTCTCATGTTCTCAGGATCGCGGGCGGAACCCGGTGAGCCTCAGACTGTTGAGCACGACGAACACCGACGAGAACGACATTGCCGCAGCAGCAATGACCGGGGTGAGCAGACCCAGGGCGGCGACGGGGATGGCGAGGACGTTGTAGCCGAATGCCCACCACAGGTTGCCCCGGATGATCCGACGGGTGGCATCGGCGAGCTCCAGGGCATCCACCCCGGCACCCAGATCGGCACGGGTGAGGGTGACGTCCGCTGCAGCGATGGCGACATCGGTACCGGTCCCCATGGCCATGCCCAGGTCTGCCGCGGCCAGGGCAGCCGCGTCGTTGACGCCGTCACCGATGAAGGCCACCCGACGCCCTTGGTGACGCAGCTGCTCGACGACCGTCACCTTCTGGCCAGGGGTGGTCTCCGCATGGACCTCGTCGATACCGACGGCCTCGGCCGCTGTGTGGGCAGCACCGGGGTTGTCACCGGTGAGCAGCACGGGCCGTAGCCCACGACGGCGCATCCGTTCGACGGATCGGGCGGAGCTGGGGCGCACGGTGTCGGAGACGGTGAGCGCCCCGCGCACCTGATCGGCCACGCTGACGACGAGTACGGTGTGGCCGCTTTCGGCGGCCTGTTCGACGGCGGCACGCAGGCCTTCGGGCAGGGGAACCAAGCCGGGGCGCCCCACCACGATCTGGACGGGTTCAGCCTGAGAGGTCTCCTCCTGCTGTCGATCTGTCTGCTGTTGATCAACGTCCGGTCGATCCGGCGTGTGCGCCTCGTGTGGTTGGTCCTGCGCCTGGCTCAGTCGACCACGTACCCCTTGCCCGGGCAGGGCCTCGACGTCGTCCACCTGGGCCGGACGGACACCCAGCTGTTCGGCTCGGTGCAGCACCGCATGGGCGATGGGGTGTTCCGAGCCGGACTCCACCCCGGCCGTCAGACGAAGGAGTTCCTCGGCCTGTCGACCGTCAAGAGCTTCGCCGTCAGGTCCAAGAACCTGCACCACGGCCATGACGGCACTGGTGAGGGTGCCGGTCTTGTCCATGACGACGGTGTCGATGCCTTGAGCACGCTCCAACGCCTGGGGCCCACGGATGAGCACCCCCATGCGGGCACCGCGCCCGGTCCCGGCGAGCAACGCCAGCGGAGTGGCGAGCCCCAGAGCACACGGGCAGGCGATGATGAGCACCGAGATGGCCGCGGTGAGAGCCGCTGACACGCGTCCGGTGACGAGCATCCACACCATGAAGATGAGCACGGCGACGCCGATGACCGCCGGGACGAAGACTGCCGAGATCTTGTCGGCCAGGTCCTGGCTGGCCGAGCGTCCAGTCTGTGCCTCGTCGATGAGACGAGCGATGTGGGCGAGCTGGGTGTCGTCGCCCACGGCGGTCGCCTGCACGACGAGCCGACCGGAGCTGTTGATCGCCGAACCGACGACGGCGTCCCCCGGACCGACCTCCACCGGCACGGATTCACCGGTGAGCATCGAGTTGTCGACGGCAGAGCGCCCCTCGACGACGGTCCCGTCGGCGCTGACGCGTTCCCCGGGGCGTACGACGAACCGTTCGCCCACCCCCAGGGCAGCGATGGGGCGTTCCACCTCGGTGCCGTCACTGGTGAGCAGGTGGACGGTGGTCGGACGCATGTCGAACAGGGCCTGCAGTGCCGAGCCGGCCTCGGCCCTGCTGCGATGTTCGATGTAGCGACCCGCCAGGATGAACATGATGACGCCAACGGCAGCTTCGAGGTACAGCGCCTCAGCAGCATGTGTCTGGGAGCTGGACAGTCGCCAGGTCATGTGGTGCCGCATGCCGACACGGCCCGCATCACCCCAGACGAGCGCCCACAGGGACCACCCCAGAGAGGCCAGGGACCCCATGCTGACGAGGGTGTCCATGGTCGTCGCGCCATGCTTGAGGTTCACCCAGGCTGCGCGGTGGAAGCCGAATCCGCACCAGAACACCACGGGCAGGGTGAGCGCCAGGCAGACCCACTGCCAGGCCGGGAACTGCAGTGCCGGCGTCATGGACAACACGATGACCGGCAGACCGAGCACCACCGCCCCGACGAGACGACGTCTCAACTGCGTCTGACGGTCGACGACCGGTTCGCTGGTGGACGACGGCCGGGCCTGGTATCCGGTGCGGGTGACGACGTCGATGAGGTCGTCCTGGCTCACCTGGGGCGGGGCCAGGACGTGTGCCTTGGCCGTGGCGTAGTTGACGGTGGCCTTGACCCCGTCGACCTTGTTGAGTTTCTTGGTGATCCGGGCAGCGCAGGAGGCGCAGCTCATTCCGGAGATGTCCAGGTCGACGGCTCGGTGCGCCCCACCATCGTCGGCAGGGTCGTCAGCCGTCATGACGCTGGTGTCCAGGCGGTCATTCGCCGTGCGGTCGTTGCGGGCAGGTGTGACGGTGTGCGGGGAACCGGCAGCCGACCCTCCGGTGCTGATCGGATCAACACCGGAGGCACCGGCCACCGTGACGTTCCTTGACTCGTTCTGGTCGTGTCGAGACGTGGGTACTCCTCAGTGATGGCCGCCGCACTTGCACTCGCCCTCATCGTGGGCGGCGTGCTTCTCGGCAGCATCGGCAGCATGGTCGTGATGGTGGTGTCCACCGCACTTGCACTCGCCCTCACCATGGGCAGCGTGCCTCTCAGCAGCATCGACGGAGTGCTTGTGCTCGCCACAGCCGCAGTCACAACCATCCTTCTCGTCGTGACAGTCGCACTCACAGTCCTTGTCGGCACCGGCCTCGCCAGCGTGCTCGCAACAGTCATCGTGCTTGTCACCGCACTGGCAGGCGTCCGCGGAGTTCTTGCCACAGGCACACGTACCCTCGGGGTGGCCAGCGGTGTCGAGGCTGTCCGCCTTGGTTGCGGTGTACTCGCCAGCCTCGTCCAAGGCCTTGTTGATGGCATCCATGCTGATCTCCTCAGCCGAGTCGATGGTCATGGAGCCGGTCTCCAGGCTCACGTACACCTTGTCGACGCCGTCGATGGCCGAGACCTCCTCGGTGATCGCCTTGACGCAGTGCTCGCAGGTCATGCCGGTGATCGTGTATGTCGTGTTCATGTCAGTACCTTTCGTTGGGAACGTTGGATCGTGGGAAGAACGGAGATGACGTCTGGCCCGAATGGGAGTCCAAGACCCCTGGAGCCGTGCACGGCGGGAGTACGGAACCGAGTCGAGCCTCAGGACCTGACGAGCCGGGCAATGGCACGATTCGCCTCGTCGATCTTGTCGGTCGCCTCCTGACCACCGCATTGGGCAGCCCGAGCCACACAGTGGTTCATGTGTTCGGACAGCAGCTTGAGCGACAGCGACTTGAGGGCGGAGTTCACCGCAGCGATCTGGGTGAGGATGTCAATGCAGTACTTCTCCCCCTCAACCATCCGCTCCAACCCGCGCACCTGACCTTCGATACGGTGCAGACGACGCAGGTAGGCGTCCTTCTCGCCGAGATATCCGTGCCCCGGCGACCCGGGGGCAGTGGTCGACGACGTGACGACGCCGACGTCCGTACCTTCCTGGGGCTCGACGTCCTCTCGGGGCATTGCATCCGAGACCGACGCGTCCTGGGAGAACGCGAGATCCATCGCACTACCGCACTGGCACGATTCAGCCATCTGCCACCTCCGACTCGGACGATACCCCAGTGGGGTATTCGAGACAATGGCTCGACGCTGCTCTTCACTCTCGACGAACGTCCACCATCCGCATCCCCTCACCCGTCGCATCCCGCCAACCGGGAATGGCACCTCGAGCCATTCGAACGCCGGCTGCGATCACGACCCCTCACACCCCCATGATCATGTGGACAACTCCTTGCCAGAGCAGGAAAAAGAAGTCACTCGGGAGTGTTCGACACCTGTGTGCAGCACGTTCGATACACAGGGTTCACCGGTGTGTCACTGCCGAAAAATATCGGTCGTTTTTATGTTTCTCCTAGTCAGAGCGGTTCCATCGGCGTGTCGTCAACAGGGAACAGTGAGTTGTCCACAGTTGTCCACAAGTTTTCCCCACCCGGTCCACCGGCTTCCACCGGTTGTCCACATACCCTGTGGAAAACTCCGTCCTGGTTAGTTGACAAGCGTCCATTCCAGCCCCTTGAATGGAGCCGGCGACACCGTCCTGCCGTTGCGCAAGCGCTGCACACGTTCAACCCTGTGACGGCCGCCCCGGCACCCGCACGTCCCGAGAGGCACACCGCCTTGCCGGGCCCTCGTCCTGAAGGTGATGACTTTGCCAGACCCAGCGAGCAGCATGCGCGCAGATCTCACTCCGCCCCAGGACCTCGATGCCGAACGCTCCGTGCTCGGTTCGATGCTCATGAGCAAGGACGCCATCTCCGACACCGTCGAGATCCTCAAGGGACGGGACTTCTACCGCCCGGCCCACGAGACGATCTTCGACGCCATCCTGTCGCTGTACTCACGCGGCGAGCCCGCCGACGCCATCACCGTCGGCGCGGAACTGGAACGCACCGATCAACTCGATCGGATCGGTGACCGCGTCTACCTGGCCGACCTGCTCGGTTCGGTCTCGATCGCCGAGAACGCCTCGTACTACGCCAGGATCGTCTCCGACAAGGCAGTGCTGCGCCGTCTCGTCGACGCCTCGATGCGCATCTCACAGATGGCCTACCAGGGGCAGGGGGACGTCGCCGACACGGTGGACGCCGCCCAGCAGGAGCTCTACGACGTCGCCGAGGGGCGCACCAGCGACGACTACCACGTTTTGTCCGAGCTGCTCGAGAGCACCTGGGACGAGCTGGAGACCATCGAGAGCCGCGGTGATGCCATGGGCGGCATCCCCACCGGGTTCGCCGATCTCGACGAGCTCACCAATGGCTTCCAGCCGGGACAGATGATCATCGTCGCGGCCCGTCCGGCGATGGGCAAGTCAACGGTGGGGCTGGACTTCGCCCGAGCCGCGTCGGTGAAGAACAACCTCACCAGCGCCATCTTCTCCCTGGAGATGGGGCGCAACGAGATCGTCATGCGACTGATGTCGGCCGAGGCGGGCATGGAGCTGTCCCGGATGCGCAGCGGGCGCCTCACCGAGGAGGACTGGCAGCGGTTGGCGTCCACCGCGACGAAGATCTCGTCCGCCCCGCTGTACATCGACGACTCCCCCAACCTCACCATGATGGAGATCCGGGCCAAGGCACGTCGCCTCAAGCAGAAGCACGACCTCCAACTCGTCGTCATCGACTATCTGCAGCTCATGACGAGCGGCAAGCGGGTGGAGTCGCGTCAGCTGGAGGTCTCGGAGTTCTCCCGCCAGATCAAGCTGCTGGCCAAGGAGTTGGAGATCCCGGTGGTCGCGCTCTCCCAGCTCAACCGTGGCCCCGAGCAGCGCACCGACAAGCGACCCATGGTGAGCGACCTGCGCGAGTCCGGATCATTGGAGCAGGACGCCGACATGGTCATCCTGCTGCACCGTGAGGACGTCTACGACAAGGAGTCACCGCGCGCCGGGGAGGCCGACTTCATCGTCGCCAAGCACCGCAACGGCCCCACTCGCACCATTCCCGTGGTGTTCCAAGGCCACTACTCGCGGTTCGTCGACCTGCAGAAGTGATCGATTGTTGGGCTGGAACAGGCGACGGGCTACCGTGAGGTCATGGACGCCATGCATGCTGTCGCCGTCACCCAGTCCCTGCCGATCACCGATCCCGACGTCTTCGTCGACGTGGATCTGCCAGTGCCCAGCCCTGGCCCGCTCGACCTGCTCGTGGAGATCGAGGCGATCTCCCTCAACCCCATCGACGTGAAGCTTCGCCGCAAGGCCGGAACCCCCGACGAACCGCTCATCCTGGGTTTCGACGCCGCCGGAGTGGTACGCGCCGTCGGTGAGCGGGTGAGCGACTTCCAGGTGGGCGACTCCGTCTGGTTCTCCGGGCAGAGCAACCGTCCGGGCAGCTACGCCCAGTACACCCTCGTCGACTCCCGGATCGCCGCCCGACGCCCGACAAGCCTGAGCGCCGCCGAGGCCGCCGCCATGCCGTTGACGAGCATCACGGCATGGGAAGGGCTGCACGATCACCTGCGCATCGGCGCCCACGACTCCCTGCTCATGATCGGCGGTGCCGGCGGGGTGGGGTCGATGGTGATCCAGCTGGCCCGACTGGCCACCGACGGGGACGTCGTCGCCACGTCCTCCCGGGAGGCGTCCCGAGCCTGGTGCCGGGACATGGGGGCCACCGCAGTCATCGACCACCGCAATGATCTTGCCCAGGAGCTGCACGAGGTCGGGGTCAACGGCGTCGAGACCGTCTTCTCGGCCTACACCGTCGGTAGGGAGGCCGAACTGGCACAGCTCATGAGCCCGTTCGGCAGACTCGTCATGATCGACGGCACCGATTCCTTCGACATGACGGCGTTCAAACCCAAGTCGTTGAGCGTCACCAGCGAGTCGATGTTCGCTCGCCCCATCTTCGGCACCGACGACGTCGCCGAGCAGGGCCGGATCCTGGCGCGAGTGGCCGATCTCGTCGACGAGGGGCGACTGCGCACCACGGTGGCCCATCAGTTGCAGGGTCTGACGGTGGACAACATCGTCGAGGGGACAGCCCTGGTGGAGTCGGGCCGGATGGTGGGCAAGATCGTCGTCACGGCGTGAGGGTCCAGAACCATCCGAACGACGCGACGCCCGAACCACTCGGGGTCATGGCAGCACGAGGAGGATCCGACGTGTCAGAGTCAGGATGCGTGACGGGGCCAGGCCACGTGACAGGGCCAGGACATTCCCGGCCACGCCCCTTGGGGAAGAGCGCTGGGCTGGACCTGTCCGAGACAGCCGATCGGGTGGCACCACGTCTGCTCGGGGCGACGATCATGCACGGTTCGGTGGGGGTACGACTCACCGAGGTCGAGGCCTACCTGGGCATTGACGACCCGGCATCGCACGCGGCACGCGGACCCACCCCGCGCAGCTCGGTGATGTTCGGCCCACCCGGTCACATGTACGTCTACCTCTCCTACGGCATTCATCGGTGCGTCAATGTGGTGTGCAGCCCGGACGGGACGGCCTCGGCGGTGCTGCTGCGTGCCGGGCAGGTCGTGTGCGGAGTGGGCGAGGTGCGTTCCCGACGCGGCACCGTGCCCGCACGTCGGCTGGCCAGCGGCCCGGGCAATCTCGGATCGGCTCTGGGAGCGGATCTCACCGACTGGGGAGCGGCCCTCGCAGTGTGTGCCATGGGTTCGCCCATCGAACCGGCCACCGAGGGCCTGGCAAACGATCCCCCGCACCTGGACGGTCATGACCGGCTGGGCGCGGATCAGTCCACACCAGATGGCGTCACCCACCATGACTGCCCACCCCGATGGCGGCTCATCCCGGCCCGCGAGCCTGTTCGGTACCGCACCGGGCCGCGGGTGGGGATCAGTCGCAATGCCGATGCTCCGTTGCGATTCTGGATCGACGGCGACCCCACCGTGTCCGGGCGACGATGAAGCTGCCCGGAGCCTGACCCCCGGTCACGAACCGCCGGGGCATCGAGACGGGCCCCGGCGCGAACGGAGCCGAGGGCAGCCAACTGCCCAGCTCCCTCCGAGTGCCCCAGAAAGCGGGCGTCACCAGGAAGCCGGGGGTGTCATTCGGGATTGCTCGGCCCCATTCACCGTCCCGACCGGGTCGTGCCGCGCATCGGGGTGGCGGTGAGCGGGTCCTCGGGCCACGGGTGTTTGATGTAGCGTCCCCGATTCTCCGCTCGTACCTGCGGGTAGACGTTGGCCCAGAAGCTCGCGAGATCGTCCGTGACGGCCAGGGGACGTCGAGCCGGGGAGAGCAGGTGCAGGAGCACCGGCAGGCGTCCGTCGCATATCACCGGGGTCGTCGTCCACCCGAAGCACTCCTGCAGCTTCACCGCGAGCACCGGGGGCGAGTCGTCACCGACCTCGGGGTAGGCGAGCCGAATGTGGGAACCGGTGGGCACCTCGATGGTCTCGGGCACGAGATCGTCCAGATGGCTGGCCTGTGGCCAGGGCAGCAGGGCACGCAACCCCGCTGCCGGGCTGAATGGCCGTCCGGCAGCGACGGCGTCCAGGTCGATCCACTCACGAGCCCGGTCAATGAGGGCGGCTTCGCCCACATCGGGCCAGTCTCCCCCAGCACCCCCGCCATTGTCGGCTCCCGCGCCCATGACCCCCGCACCCATGACTCGGTGCAGCACGCCGAGCCGTCGACGCAGCATGTCTGCCGAGGCCGACCAGGTGAGCACCCCGTGACCATCGATGCCCAGACCATGCTCGTGCAGTGCCGCCACCACCGCGTCACGAGCCGCCTGTCCACCGACGGTGATCGGGGTGGAACTCAACTCGATGGCACCCAGCCGGTGCACCAGTCGCCCTTGGACCTTGCCGCCACCAGATCGACCCGCACCGTCCTGCCAAGTGGCAATCTCCTCGGTGACCTCGAGGCCCTGCGCAGCCTGCATGACGTGTTCCGGGGCCAGCGGTGCCGCCGAGCGGATGACGGCACCGGACTGGCCGCGCCGCGTGGTGCGGGAGACGTCGGCCACCGCGAGCCACTGCGCATCCGTCAGTGGTGACCCGGCAGGTAGATCGGCTGCCGTACCGGAGGCGAACAGATAGCTCCTCGACCCCGCACCACGCTGGCGTGCGACGTTCTGGGGACGGGCCAGCGCCACGACGAGGGCCACTGCGTCGTCCGCGTCACCGGCAAACCCTCCGATCGGGGACGCAGCACCGTGTGAGGTTGGTCCAGCAGCGTCCCCCACCCGGCCATGTTCAGTGGGGCCAGGCTCGGTTCGACCAAGCTGGGCCAAGCTGGCTCCTGCCGTACCCGGTTGCTGCGAGCCCTGGTCTCGGGCGATCTGCTCCAGCCGCCGCACCTGCACCCGCCACTGGGGTGACGCACGATGGTTTCCCGACCGCAGTGCGTGCACCAGCCCCGGGAGATCCGCCTCGGCGGCGCGTTCCCCAAGCTCCAGGGTGGCGACGGTCTGTGCAGCGGCCCGAGCACCAACCATCTGGGCTCCCCTGAGCAGACCGCTGGCCAGGGCCGGACTCGTCGGCACCTGGGCGAGTCGTCGTCCCCAGCGTGTGGGACGTCCCCGCTCGTCCACCGCTCCCATGACACGCAGCTGCTCCACGGCGTCGCGCACCTGGTCCGGCGGCAGCGGATCGGGCAGGGCCATCCCCGCACCGCAGGGTGATCCCCAGCAGGACAGGGTGAGCAGGGGACCCGTGAGGTCGGCATGCTTGATCTCCGGTGCGGGCTCGGCGTCCATGCCGGCCCAGTCCTCGGCTGCCAGACAGCGCACAGCCACCCCCGGTCCCAGGCGAGCAGCGCGTCCGGAACGTTGGATCGCCGCGGCCCGGGACTCCCGGGTCGTCACCAGGCCGGTCATGCCCCTGCCACGGTCCAGACGCGGCTCCCGGGCCAGGCCTGAGTCGATGACCAGCCGCACCCCCGGCACGGTGAGGGACGACTCGGCGATGGAGGTCGCCACGACCACGCGCGGTCTGGTCGGGGCGGTGAGCACCTGGTCCTGGTCGCGCAGACTCATCGAGCCGGTGAGGGCCATCACCTCGACCTGCGGCAGCGCGGTACGCAGGTGTGCAGCCACCTGCTCCACCTCCCACGCCCCGGGCAGGAAGACGAGGGCGCAGGTGGGTGCGTCGGTACCCGATGCGTCCGGACCGTCGTCGGCGCGTGGTTCCCGGGCGCCCTCGTCACCAGACCCACAGGTGTTCCCGGTGCCGGGATCACTGGTCAGCGTCGTGATGGCCTGGCAGGTCTGACGGCTCACATGGTCGAGGAATCTCCGATCCACCCGAGTCCCGTCGGTGGCAGGCGCACCGAACGGCGCCCAGCGCACCTCGAGAGGGTGCAGCACCGACGGCACCTGCACCGTGGCCACCCGGCGTCCGGTGCCGCGGGTCAGCAGGTCCGACCACCGCTCGGCGTCCAGAGTGGCCGACATGGCGACGAGTCGCAGGTCGTCGCGCAACTGGGCGAGTTCACAGAGCATGGCGACCAGCAGGTCGGAGTCGAGATGACGCTCGTGGACCTCGTCGAGGACGACGGCGTCAACCCCGCCAAGTTCGGGATCGGTGAGCAGCCGACGCACCAGCACCCCGGTGGTGACGAACTCGATCCTGGTCGAGGGACCGAGGGTGGACTCGCCACGCACGGTGTGGGCAGCCACCTGCCCCGGCCGGGTGCCGGTGAGTTGGCACAGACGCCGTGCCGCGGCCCGAGCCGCCATCCGTCGCGGCTGGGTGACGATCACCCGACCGGTACTCCCATCGTTCGGATGGGCACCGTTCGGACGGGCATCACCCGCAGCATCCGTGGCGGGGAGGGCGGCGACCAGGGGCGGCACGAAGGTCGTCTTGCCGGTACCGGGTGGGGCCTGGACGACCATCGCCCCATCCGCCAGACCAGCTTCCAGACCGGCGCGGTACTCACCGATCGGCAGTCCGGCGCCGATGTGCTGCAGGTCGATGGGCCCTGCATCGATGGGCCCTGGGGCGGCGGTCACTGGGGTTGGGAGGACTCGTTCACACCATCATCCGCCGAGGTGGCAGATGGTTCTGCACCACCGTCGGGGCCGGACTCGTCGGTACGAGGATGCCGGAGGTTGGCGTCCCGGGCCACCGGGGGCTGCCCCACCGACTCGGGATTCTGCACCGTCTCGGTGAGTGGTTCGGGTGCGTCGTCCAGGGTGAATGCGGTGGCCGGCACCTCGGACCAGACACCGACGACGTTGCGAGCGATCATGGTCATGATCTGCACGGCGTCATGTTCGGAACCCGCCAGGGCAGCGAACTCGTCGGGGCTCATCCAGGCCAGTTCCCGGGACTCCCCTGGTCCGGGTTCCCCCACCGGGTCCTCGTCGGTGATCATGGCCATGACGAGGTCGGAGTGGAAATGGCCCGGGTAGGGGCTGTGAGTGTTGACGGCGACCGGGGCGGGGTGCATGACGTCGTGAATGCAGCCCTCGACCACCGGCAGGGCCTGCAGCACGCGCAGCTGGCTGAGCTCGTAGCCGGTCTCCTCGCGCAGCTCGTGGGCCAGTGCCTGCCACGGATTCTCGGTGTGCTCGATGTGCCCGCCGGGCTGCAACCAGATGTGCAGCTTGCGGTGCCGGTGCACCAGAGCCTTGACCTCACCATCCTGACGGCGCATGATCCAGGCGCTGATCGTCATGTCGTGTCCGTGCGGCTGGGTGTGAAGATGCGGCATGGGTCCAGATTTTCACACCCGCACAAGGGTTGTCAGTCCACAGCTGGATGGGCGGCTCACCCCACGGTGAGAAGGTAACATTCCTCACATGAGCCGTAACACCACCATCATCGCCAGCGTGGCCGTGGCCGCCGTCACCATCGTCGCCGCCACCGTTCTTGCCAAGGCGCGCAGCGGCGCCGATCCGCGTATCGACGCAACCACCAACACCTCCCTCAAGACCCTACGCAGGACTCGTCCGTCCGGGGGCCGGCACACCCGCCGCCGCGATCCGCTCGCCGATGGCCATGCCACCCCCGCCGCTGGACTCAACTCGGTGCGTCAGGCCCCCAAGTACTTCACATACGGGCGCTGACCTCACCCTCGAGCAAGCTTGTCGGACACCGTCCCGACCGCTTGGCTGACGAGCCGGCCGGCAACGCCGGCCAGGGATCCGGCCGTCCGACCAGCCGCACGCACCGACTCGTGCACCGCATGGTGCGCCCGTCCGGCACGGGTGCGGGAGCGTCCGGACTCCCACTGTTCCATGACCTCGTCGAGCAGCTGCTCCATGGTGCGAGCTGCCGCCTCACGGGAGTACCTCGTGTTCAACAGCTCGGCCTCCCGTGCAGCCCACCGTCCCCGGGTGGCCTCATCGGCGTCCAGGACGGCGCGCACCCCGGAGGCGATGTCGTCGGGATCGGTCACCGCGCCGATCTCGTCGTCGCCGATGACCTTGGCGAGTGGTGTGCGGGCATTGGTGACGACCGGCAACCCCGCCGCCATGTAGTCGAAGAGTTTGGTGGGGCTCATGCCCTTGTCGAACACCGGGATCGGGGCGACGACGTGCAGTCCGATGTCACAGGCCTTGAGCAGTCGAGGAACCTCGGTCTTGGCGATCGGGTCGCGGAACTCGATGTTCGAGATTCCCTTGGAGCGTGCCAGCTCGACGCACCGGTCCTTGTCGCCCCCCTCCCCGACGAGCAGGAAGTTCACCTCGGGGCAACGCTCGGCGGCATTGACGATGTGCTCGACGCCGTCCTTGACGCCGTGCGACCCGGCAAACACAGCCGTCACCCCGTGGATGTCGAACTCCTCGCGCAGCTTCTCGCGGTCCTCGTCCACCTCGAAGTCCGAGAGTTGGGTGCCATTGGGGATGACGACCATGAGACCTTCGGGGTCGATGCCCAGGTTGCGGAAGTGATCGCTCCAGTCGACGACGGTGACGACCCGCTCAGCCTGGGTGTAGATGAACTTCTCCAACTCGATGAGAACCTTGTGGATGGCGCTCCCCTCGCGCAGACCGCCGGTGGAGACCAGTGAGTCGGGCCACAGGTCACGCACCTCGGCGACGTAGGGGCGTCCACGCAGCCGGGCTGCGATCATACCAGCCACTGGGTTGAGCAGGTGGGGGCTGGAGGTGTACACCAGATCGGCCTTGCGCACACTCGCCACGGCGGCCGCCTCAGCCGTGAAGAACAGCCATCCGACAAGGCGTTTCACGCCGTTGTTGTGGTACTCGGGAACCCAGACCAGGGTGAATCGTGGATCGTCGGTGTGCAGCCGTTGTTTGGCGTGGTGGGCGAAGTTCGCGCCGATGAAGTGTGGCGTCCAGCTGGCCACCCGGCTGAAGATGTCGGCATTACGGGTGGGGCCGACGACCCCTTGGGGCACGGCGAACTGGTTGACGACGGTGACCTTGCGATCGGTGGTCATGGACGTTCCTTTCCGGCGAGCGGAGCCGCCACATTCTTCACGAGATTCGTTCGGGGCGGTGCGCCGCACCGCATCGGGATGCACGCAGCCCTTGCCACGCCGTCGTCGGGTCGATTCCGTGAGATCGGCCACGAGGGTTTCGAGGGTGCGGGCCTGAGACTCGAAGTTGAGATGGTCGGCGATGGCCTGGGCCCCGGCCTGCCCCATCCGGGCACAACGCTGCGGGTCGGCCAGCAGCGGCGCCAGCCCAGCGCAGGTGGCGTCCAGGGACTCGGTGTCGACGAACACTCCGGCACCCCAGCCGCCGAACATCTGCTGCCAGGCATCGAAGTTCGAGGCGCAGAACGGCACCCCGGAGGCCATGTACTCGAAGAGTTTGGTGGGCAGGGAGCGGGTGTAGTTGGGCAGTGGCTCGAGCATCACCAGACCGATCTGGGCCGCGGAGATGATCTGCGGCACCTCGGTGGGCCCCACCATCCCGTGATAGGTAACGATGCCCTCACCCACAGCATGCTCGATGGCTGCCCGACACGCGCGTCGCGAAGCTCGTCCGGCCAGGTGCAGGTGGACGCGTGGATCGTCGGCGTGCAGTCGACGAGCCACCTCGATCATGAAGGAGAGCTTGCGCTCCTCGGTGAGGTCTCCGACGTAGACCAGACGTCCGGGCACCGGCTGAGGATCGACGGCGAAGTTGTGCTGCCACGGGTAGTTGCGCACCTGCACGGTGCGGGCATGGGAATACGTGTCTGCGATGGTGTCGGTTGCGGCGACGATGGCGTCGGCATGACGATCTGCCAGCCTGGTGAGGATTCGAGCCGCACCACGAGCCACCGGGCGAGTGAGACGATTGAGGTACGGCTTGGTGTCGATCTGGCCGACGAGGTCCTCGTGGGCGTCGTAGATGACGGCGCAGCCACTGCGCGCCTTGAACACCAGGGCCATCGGGATGAGCTCGGGATCGTGGATCTGCAGGACGTCGGGGCACAGCCGCTCCAGCACCGACCAGGCCTCCCGCTGGCCGCACACCAGTCGTCGCAGGCGCCCGCCCGGGTGCAGGGCGATGATCGGCACGCCGTCGTCGACGCCGTCCCGGTCAGCGCGAATCACCAGGTGGAAGTCGTACCCGGCCTCCGCCATCGCCCGAGCCTCCTTGTTGAAGACCCGATTGTCATGGGTGTGGTGCACGGTGGACAGGTGGACCACGGTGGTGTCAGCAGGCTGGATCACTGTTTCTGTTCTCCTTGGTCGTGCCGAGGCTGCTCACGTCGGCCGGTGCCGCCGTTCAGAGGGTGACAGTGCGCATCGTGCTGCGGTGACCGGTCCGCGCCCGACTGCTGTTCGCCAGCCGATTCCTGCACCATACCGGGGAGTTGATCGGAGTCGTCAAGCACGAGCGCAGTGAGGCACAGCATCACTGCCAGCCATGCCGCAGTGACATTCGGACCGATGAACTGACTGTTGGCGCAGGCCAGCAGTGGACTTGCCACCAGCAGCCCCATGAGCACACCAGCGGTCGCTGCACGTACTCCCTTCCGATGGTCTCGCCCGGCTCGCCAGGCTGTGACGAGTGCGCCGATCCACACTGCCACGAGCAGGGCGAGCACCACGAGGCCATAGTCCACGGCAACCTCGATCATCCCGTTGTGCGCGTTGATCTTGCCGTGCAATACAAAGGTGTGCTGGTTTGCTGCGGCTCGCGCGAACCCGTCCGGGCCGGCACCCAGCAGCTGGTGTCCCTGCAGCAGAGTGAGCCCGAAGGCCAGCAGGGACATGCGCACCGGTAGGGAAGCCGACCCATGATCGGTGTGGTCCCGCCACACCGACAGCCACATCTGCCAGTGGTCCGCGCCGAATCGCCACGCCCCCAGGGCAAGTGCCAGTACGGCAGCGACGGCGATGACCCCTGCGACGCGAGACGGCAGCTTCTGCACGAACACGGCAGCCGCCAGCACCACCATCCCCAGGATGCAGGCCCGCGAATGGGTGATCCACAGCAGCCAGGCTCCACACAGCAGGACGGCACCGTCCCATGCCAGTGCCCAGCGACGCTGCCCGGTACGGATCCGGCAGGAGGCCAGCCAGCCGCCCAGCGCCAGCCCGACGGTGAGGAACAGGGCGTAGTAGTTGGAGTTGACGAAGAAGGTGGCTGGGGTGAAGTACGTATTGGGGTGGTGCTGCCACACACCGCCCCCGTAGTCGGGCAGGTGCCTGGCAGTGTGCCACTCCCACTGGGCGATCGGGGCACTCGCTGCGATCGCCCACTGCCAGCCCCGCGCCAAACCGCTCAGGAGGCGTCGACCACGCAGCCGGGCCAAGGCCCATGCCAACACCCAGCCGACGGCGAGGTTGACGATGCCGCCGAGGGACGCCCCGGGGTTGGCCAGGCACGAGACGACGCCCAGCACCAACCAAGCGACTCCGAACCCGAGAAACCACCACTGACCCCGCCACGCGCGTCCACCTAATGCCGCCATGACGAGGAGCACAAGGACCAGGGCGCGAAACATCGTCATCGACCCGAAGGCGGCATAGTGACCGAGCAGGACGCTCCATGGCAAGAGGAAACCGGCGGCGTTGATCGCTCTGTCACCAGCCGGACCAATCGATCCGGAAGTTTTCACGGCGTCATCCCACTGCGAGATCGGGGCACACCGAACATGAGAGGTCCTCGACCCATCTCGAGGAGATTGAAATGATCATACGCACAGTCGAGATGTCTTTCGGAAAGACCCCGCTCTCCTCTCCCCTCTCGGTGCGTCGGTTGGGATCTGTCGAGTGGTGGCAGGGCGGTCAAGTCACCGTGGGGAGCACGATCGAGAGAATTGGGCTTCGTCGGAGGCGGAGTTGATCCAATCGTCACGAGTGGTCCCGCTCGCCAGCTTCCAGCAACACCGTTGCAACATTGCGAGCAGCCCTGCCATCACCGTACGGGTGCCCCGGATCGCCCGCGGGATGCTGACGGGTGGCGTGCTCGGCGAGATGCTCGGCGTCGGGATCGAGCACGTTCCAGCCGTTCTCGACGGTCTCCACCCACTCGGTCTCGGTACGCACCGTCGTGCAGATGGTGCCGAGCAGGAAGGCCTCCTTCTGTAGACCGCCGGAATCGGTGATGACGCCGGCGGCATGGGTGACGGCGTTGACCATGTCGGGGTAGGCCAGCGGATCGATGGTGGTGAGGTTGCCACGAGCAATGGTGATGCCGTCGGCCTCGGCGCGGGCACGCAGTCGCGGATGTACCGGCAGGATGACCTTACGATCCACGTTGCCGAGAGCATCGAGGATGTGGGTCAGACGCTCGGGATCGTCAGTGTTGTCGGCGCGATGGATTGTCGCCATGACGTATTCCTCGCCATCCTTCACGCCGGGCACCGGGCGCGGATTGGCAAGGACGGAGTCGCGCACCTGCAGGCAGACATCGGTCATGACATCACCGACGAGCACGGAGCGAGCAGCCAGTCCTTCGTCGGCCAGATGACGCATGGCCACCTCGGTGGGAGCCAAGCACAGGTCTGCAGCATGGTCGGTGAGAACACGGTTGTGTTCCTCCGGCATGCGACGGTTGAAGGAGCGCAGCCCAGCCTCCAGGTGGGCGACCGGCAAGTGCATCTTGACCGCCGAGAGGGTGCCAGCAATCGTCGAGTTGGTGTCACCGTAGACGAGCACCCAGTCCGGATCCATCTCCTCGAGGACCGGATCGAGCTGTTCGAGCATCCGACCGGTCATGACGCCGTGGGAGCCGCCCCCCACACCAAGATGCAGGTCCGGGTTCGGGATGCCGAGTTCGACGAAGAAGGAATCGGACATGTTGACGTCGTAGTGCTGTCCGGTGTGGATGATCCTGTGGTCGATCCCCTTGGCGGCAAAGGCCCTGGCCACCGGGGCCAACTTCACGAACTGGGGACGAGCCCCAACGATGCTCACGACGCGCATTGATGAACCTTTCTTGGGGCGGAGGGCATGCTGTACGGCACTGCAGTCTAGCGGCTGGCACCGGCGACGCCGCGGCGCAATGCCAATGCCAGCCCACCACCTGTCCACAGACTGCCACGTGATCAGTCTGGCCTCACCGCCGCGCAGATGTCGAACGTGGTGGCTGTGCGACCACGGGCAGATGAGAGGTCAGCCCTCGACGATCCGGGAGTCCGGACGCTTGAGAGCGTGTTGTTCCACCTCGATGAGGGCAGGCACGTCGGCCTCGAAGTTGAACTCCTCCTCGATCGCTCGACGTCCCCTGACGCCCATCTCATGACAACGCTGCGGATCAGCCATCAACTCAACAGCAGCTCGTTGCGCCTCGCTGCTGTCTTGGACGGTGTCGACGAAGACGCCACAGTCCCATTTCTCGAGGCTCTCAACCAGTGCAGGAAGATTCGAGGCGATGAATGGGATTCCAGCTGCCATGTACTCGAAGACCTTGGTAGGCAACGCGTCCAGGTGGTTCTTGTCAGGACGCATGAACATCAGCCCGGCAACTGACGAGCCCAGCAGGTCAGGCACCTGATCACCCGGAATCGTGCCTCGATAGTCCACACTCGGATGCTTGTCGAGCTCGTCGAAGAGGTGAGCCACCTCCGGGTCAGGCTTTCCGGCTATGACCAGCGTCGCCTTGCCACCGAGTTCGTCAGCCAGCTCAAACATCTTGTCGGTCTGCCGCCCACCGGAAAGCATCCCGACGTAGACCACCCGATCCGGAACCTTCTCGACATCGACCGGTAGGTGGAAGCCCGAGAGCAATGGATAGTTGTGGACCAGTCGCTTGTTGGAATGGGTAAAACCCTTGGCGACGGCAGGAGTCACCGCGATGATGCCGTCGTAACACTTGTCGGCAAGGGCGACCAGCGTCTTGGCCACCATCCGGGCCAATGGGCGTACCCGCTCGGAGAGGTATGCCTTGCTGTCGATCTGGGCGACGAGGTCCTCGTGGGCGTCGAAGACGGCAGCGCGGCCACGCAGCTTCACCCACGCCAGGACCATGGGGATGAGCTCGGGATCGTGGATGTGGACGAGATCGGGGTTGACGCGCTCCAGCGCCTTCCACGCCTTCACCTGACGACGAGTCAGACGGTCAATACGGTTGGTGGCCTTGCCGATCCCGACCACGTGCACCCCGCTGTCGATCTCGTCACCGTCCTGGGCACCGATGAACCACACATCGGCACCACGCTTGGCGAGGCTGGCGCATTCCTTGCGGAAGATACGGCCATCCCGCGGCGGGTGGGCGGTGGACAGGTGGCAGACGCGAGCAACGCTCATCAGGCCACCTCTCCGTCACCGACGACGACGACCTGCACGCCGTCCCACTTGGCCGGGTCGACGACGTGACGACCGTCGACGAGCACCTTGATGCCCGGCAGGTCGGCCGGGGTGAAGTCCTGGTACTCAGGATGGTCGGCCTGCAGCAGGGCCGCGTCCACCTCGTCGCCGACGTGGTAGGCGGTGAAGCCGAACTTGGCGAGCTCCTCGTCGGTGAACATCGGGTCGTGGACGAACACGGTGGCCCCGGCGGCCTCGAGGTCCGCGACGGTCGGGAAGACGCCGGAGAAGGCGGTCTCCTTGACCTTTCCGCGGTAGGAGGCCCCCAGGACGACGACCTTCCTGCCCTGCAGCCCGCCCAGCCCCTGGGAGGCGGCGTCGACGCAGTACTGCGGCATGGTCATGTTGGCCTGACGGGCGGTGCGCACGATGGTGGCGTCCGGGTCGGTCCACAGGTACAGACGCGGGTACACCGGGATGCAGTGCCCGCCGACGGCGATGCCGGGACGGTGGATGTGGGAGTAGGGCTGGGAGTTGCAGGCGTCGATGACCTTGTAGACGTCGATGCCGTTCTTGGCGGCGAACTTGCCGAACTGGTTGGCCAGGCCGATGTTGACGTCGCGGTAGGTGGTCTCGGCGAGCTTGGCCATCTCGGCGGCCTCGGCGGTGCCCATGTCCCACACACCGTTGGTGCGCGGCAGATCGTCACGCTCGTCGAAGTCGAGCAGCTGCTGGTACAGCTCGATGCCCTTGGCGGTGCCCTCGGCGCTCAGTCCGCCGACGAGCTTGGGGTAGCGGCGCAGGTCGGCGAAGACGCGGCCGGTGAGCACCCGTTCGGGAGAGAAGACGAGGTGGAAGTCCTGGCCCTCGGTGAGCCCGGAGATCTCCTCGATCATCGGCTTCCAGCGATTGCGGGTGGTGCCGACCGGCAGGGTCGTCTCGTAGGAGATGACGGTGTCGGGGGTGAGGTGGGCGGCCAGCGACTTGGTGGCGGCATCCATCCAGTCGAAGTCCGGCTCCCAGGTCTCGTCGTTGACGAACAGCGGCACGACGAGGACGATGGCGTCGGCCTGTGGGACGGCCTCGGCGTAGTCGGTGGTGGCGCGCAGCTTGCCGGCCGGGACGAGCTTCTTGAGCTTCTCGTCCAGGAAGGCCTCGCCGGGGAACGGCTCGTTGCCCTTGTTGATCTCGTCGACGACGCGTTGCTGGACGTCGACACCGATGACGTCGTGGCCCTTCTCAGCGAACTGCACAGCCAACGGCAGGCCGATCTTGCCCATGGCAATGACGGCGATCTTCATGCAAGACTCCCTCTGGTCTTCTCCGAGGCTCAACACTCGGAACGGATTGCGGCGCGCCGCCCCAACTCACACGAAGCAGACCCGCATGGCCGCGTGAAGTACGAACCCGTGCAGGCAGGGCAGACGGTCACCGGCAAGTGTACCTTGCATGCACCGGTGATGGCAGTGGCCAGATGAACACGCCCCGGCCCAACTGGCTAGGCTCGGGGCATGGACAACGAGACCCCCCAGACTCCGAATGACGGCACCCCGGTTGTCGAGCTGCGTGACGTCAACAAGCATTTCGACGACCTGCACGTGTTGCGGGACGTCAATCTCTCGGTGCACAAGGGCGAGGTCGTCGTCATTCTTGGGCCGTCGGGATCGGGAAAGTCGACGCTGTGTCGCACGATCAACCGGCTGGAGACGATCGACTCGGGCACGATCCTTTTCCACGGCGAGCCGCTGCCCACCGATCCGCAGCAGCTTTCCACCCTGCGCACCAAGGTGGGAATGGTCTTCCAGTCGTTCAACCTGTTCGACGGGATGACGGCACTGGAGAATGTCATGTTCGGCCCGACGAAGGTGTTGGGTGTCGCCGAGGAGGAGGCCCGCTCGCAGGCGATGGAGTTGCTGAGTGGCACCGGGATGGCCGAGCAGGCCGACAAACACCCCGCCGAGCTCTCGGGGGGTCAGCAGCAGCGGGTGGCGATCGCCCGATCACTGGCCATGCAGCCTGAGGTGATGCTCTTCGACGAGCCGACCTCGGCCCTGGACCCGCACATGGTCCACGAGGTGCTCGATGTCATGACTGGTCTGGCCGACTCGGGGATGACGATGGTCGTCGTCACCCACGAGATGGCCTTCGCCCGGAAGGCGGCCGACCGGGTGATCTTCCTGGCCGACGGGCAGATCCTGGCGGACACCGACCCGCAGACCTTCTTCAACCATCCGGACACCGAGCAGGCTCGGGAGTTCCTGGGTGAGCTGGAGGGGTGAGAGAGGGCCTTGGAAGTCGTGGGAGGACCACCCCCTCACACCTTCCGAGCAGACGGAAGCAAGAACACAGGAACCAAGAAGGACGACCACCCGAGAAGGGCGACCAGCCCCCGAGGGGTGCAAGGGGGATCGCTCCCCCTTCGCATCCTTCCAACCGGAAGGACAACCAACCTCGGGGGTGCAAGGGGGATCACCCCTCTGCAGCGTCTGCCGGGAAGGAGAAGAACACCGTGTACCCAGCTGAACGCCACAAATGGCTCGTGACCACTGCGCGGGACGAGGGGCGTGTCTCGGTGACACAGGCCTCGGAGCGTCTGGGCGTCGTGCCCGAGACGATTCGCCGTGACCTGGACGTGCTGACCTCTCGCGGTCTGCTGACCAGGGTGCATGGTGGGGCGATTCCAGCCGGCTTCGATCTGCTGGGTGATCAGCCGTTGGAGACGCGCGACTCATCCGCCGTGACCGAGAAGGAGAGAATTGCGCAGGCTGCGGTGGAGTTCCTGCCGTCGGGACGCAGCGCGATCATCCTCGACGCCGGTTCGACGATGGCCCGGTTCGCCGCACTGCTCTCTCCGTCCTCCCAGTTGACGATCTTCACCGACTCGGCTCCCGTGGCGACGTCTGCATCGACCCATTCCACCTGTGACGTGCAGTTGATCGGTGGACGGGTGCGTCCCACCACCCAGGCCACGGTGGGCAACGTCGAGCAGTTCGACAGGCTGCGGGTGGAGGTGGCGTTCCTGGGCACCAATGGCATCTCGGTGGACCACGGTCTGTCCACCCCCGACGTGGACGAGGCCGCCACGAAGGCGGCGATGGTCCGTTGTGCCCGTGAAGTTGTCGTTCTGGCCGATTCGCGCAAGATCGGTGCGGAGTCGACGACGCGGTTCGCCACCCTGGACGACATCGACGTGCTCATCACCGACGAGGGCATCTCGGAACATCAGCTCAAGGCTCTGAAGAAAGCTGGGGTGGACGTCGTCATCGTCTGAGCCACCACCCTGACCTCTCCGCATGTCATGTGTGACCCACGAGGACGTGGCTTCCGATGACATGAGTGCCTCTGACGTCCTGCTGTCCGATGCGGACCCACCAGATGTCTGGAAAAGTGTTTTTCTGTTGTTTCATCTGGTTACCGCTGCTAATATGTCACTCATTCCAACATATCCGGTGCGTTGGCACCGCCTCAGGGATCGACGAGGGAGTCACAGTGATCGTCACCGTCACGCTCAACCCGAGCATCGACCGCACGGCGGGTCTGTCCGGTCCGCTGAATCGTGGCCGGGTGAACCGACTCGGCAGCTGCGACGAGGTCGCCGCAGGCAAGGGAGTCAACATCTCCCGAGTTCTGCACGGTGCCGGGGCCGACACCTGCGCCACCGTGCCAGCCCATTGTGAGGATCCCCTGGTGATCGGGCTCCAGAACGACGACATCCCACATCTGGCGGTCCCCATTCGCGCCGCGACGCGGACGAACCTCACCCTCACCGAACCCGACGGAACCACGACGAAGATCAACGAGCCGGGGGCCCACCTCTCCCCCGACGAACTTGCCGCCATCGAACAGGCCGTCGTCACGAAGGCTCATGAAGCCACTTGGGTGGTGCTGTCGGGATCGCTGCCGCCAGGTGCACCTGCAGCGTGGTACGCCACGATGACCGAGCGACTGCACGAGGCCGGCGTCAAGGTTGCCGTCGACACCTCCGACGAACCGCTCCACGAACTGGCGACCCGTCTGCCCGAGGCCGCACCCGACCTCATCAAGCCCAACTCCGTCGAGCTCGGCCAGCTGTGTGGAGCTGACGGCAAGGCTCTCGAGACCGCGGCAGACCACGGTGACTTCAACACCGTCGTCTCGGCGGCGCGACGTCTGCACGGCATCGAGAACGTCCTGGTGACCCTGGGTGGTGCCGGTGCCCTGCTGGTCACCGAGCACGACGCGTGGCACGCCCGTTTTGAGCCGGTCGAGGTGCGCTCAACCGTCGGAGCCGGGGACTCCTCCCTGGCCGGTTTCCTGCTGGCCCACACCCGAGGCGACCAACCCGAAACCTGTCTGCGCACCGCCGTTGCCTGGGGCACGGCCGCCGCAGCCCTGCCGGGATCGACCATGCCGACCCCGGCCCAGGCCGACGCCATCGACGTCAGCCTCGTCCACCTGTGAGATCGGAGAACCGATGAACGTTCCTCTCATCACCCCTGAACTGGTGTGCCTGGACGCCGATCTGGGATCGACGAAGGCCGAGGTCATCACCTCGGTCGCCGGAATCATCGCCGCGGCCGGACGCGCCGACGCCGACGGCCTGGCCCACGACGCCCTCGGTCGGGAGGCCCAGAGCCCCACCGGGATGCCCGGCGGCTTTGCCATTCCACACTGTCGCTCCGCAGCGGTGAGCCAGCCATCCCTGGGGTTCGCCCGACTGTCTCCTGCAGTCGACTTCAACGGACCCGACGGGCCGGCCGACCTCGTCTTCATGATCGCGGCGGCTGAAGGTGCTGGCGCAGATCACATGAAGCTGCTTACCCAACTGGCTCGTGCCCTGGTGAAACCCGAGTTCGTCGAACAGCTGCGGCAGGCCGCCGACGCACAGACCGTGGTGGACCTCATCGAGTCGGTCGTCGAGCCAGACGCAGCCGCACCATCCTCTGCAGCGGTGTCACCGGCCGGCGCGACACCGGACCCAGCGGTTCAAGCCCCAGCGGTTCCGTCGCAGACTGCCGGCACCGAGGCAGACCAGCAGGGTTCCGGTGCGGAGGGGACGCAGGCCGACACCACCAACCAGACCCACGTCGTGGCAGTGACCGCCTGTCCCACCGGGATCGCCCACACCTACATGGCCGCCGACTACCTCACCGCCGCTGGCAAGAAGATGGGGATCGACGTCAAGGTCGAGCCACAGGGGTCCACCGGAACCGAACCACTGAGTGCCGCAGACATCGAGAGAGCCGATGCCGTCATCTTCGCCACCGACGTCGGTGTCAAGGGGCGGGATCGGTTTGCCGGCAAACCCGTCATCGAGTCCGGGGTGAAACGAGCCGTCAACGAACCCGAGAAAATGGTCGCCGAGGCGGTCGCGGCGGCCAGGGATCCCCACCCCCACCGCGTGTCGGCCAGCACTGGCGAGCACGACGAGGCCGAACAGGCCGGTTCGCAGATCGGATGGGGCAAACGCCTCGAGCAGGCCCTCATGACTGGCGTGTCGTACATGATTCCCTTCGTGGCTGCCGGTGGTCTGCTCATCGCCCTGGGATTCCTCTTCGGCGGCTACGAGATCGCCCAGGACGGCATGGACATCGCCCTGCACAACACCTTCGCCAACCTTCCAGCACCTACCGGGCATGCCCTGGGTGGATCCGCTGCGATGACGTACCTCGGGGCCGTCTTCTTCGCCGTCGGACAGGCCGCCTTCGCCTTCCTGCTCCCGGCCCTGGCCGGCTACATCGGCTTCGGCCTGGCCGACCGGCCCGGAATCGCCCCCGGTTTCGTGGCCGGGGCCATTGCCGGAGTGACCGGAGCAGGCTTCATCGGCGCCATCATCGGTGGTCTGCTGGGCGGCTTCATCGCCTACGGATTCACTCGTCTCAACCCGCCGCGGTGGCTGCGCGGTCTCATGCCGGTGGTCATCATCCCGCTGGTGGGGTCCCTGTTGGCCGGCGGGCTCATGTACGTCGTCCTGGGGCGTCCCCTCGCCGCCATGACGAACTCGCTCAACAACTGGCTGGGTGGCATGAGTGGCGCCTCAGCCGTCATCCTCGGCATCATCCTGGGGCTCATGATGTGTTCCGACCTCGGCGGGCCGATCAACAAGGCTGCCTACCTGTTCGCGACGACGAACCTCGCCGTCACCAACGCCGGATCGCTCAAGGTCATGGCCGCCGTCATGGCTGCCGGAATGGTGCCCTCGTTGGCGATGGCGCTGTCCACCGCAGTGCGTCCGAAGCTCTACCAGCCGGCCGAGCGGGAAAACGGAACCGCTGCCTGGCTGCTGGGTGCCTCCTTCATCTCCGAGGGAGCCATCCCCTTCGCCGCAGCCGATCCGTTGCGCGTCATCCCCTCGATGATGGTCGGCGGTGCCGTCACCGGCGCCCTCTCCATGGCCCTGGGCGCTGCCTCCAAGGCACCCCACGGCGGAATCTTCGTGTTCTTCGCCATCGACCGATTCTGGGCGTTCATCCTGGCCGTCATCGTCGGTACCGTCGTGTCCGCCCTGCTCGTCACCATTCTCAAGGCGTCGGCCCAGCACAAAACCACCCAGCGCAAGGACAAGACAGCCGCTGCCGCCTGAATCCCTGCACACCCCATAGGCCCTGCACACCGCAACACAACATCACAACCCGGAAAGGAAACATCATGGCAAGCAGAACCGTCACCGTCGGATCCTCCGTCGGACTCCATGCCCGCCCAGCCGCCATCATCTCGCAGAAGGCCGCCCAGCTCGGCTCCGCCGTCACCCTGGCCACCGACGGCGACCCGATCGATGCCAAGTCCGTCCTGGGCATCATGACCCTGGGCGCCTCCTCCGGCGACTCGGTCACGGTGACGGGTGACGACGAGGGGGACGTCAACACCATCGCCGATCTGGTGGCGTCCGATCTGGACGCCTGAGCACGACCTGCCACGAGAGAACCTGCCCAGCTGGGGCCGTCATCATCACGGGTGGCGGCCTCCACTCGTGCGCTTCCCAGCCCCACATCCTGATGCCCACCTCTGCTCCCAAGGTGACTGGCCCGAAGGCAACATGTCCGGAGCGTGTCCAGGGGCTGATGGGCAAGACAGTGTGTGGCAGGTCGGGTCACGACGAGGCAGATTGGTCGGCCGTCCGCTCGGCCTCCAGCACGAGCAGCATGAACACGGCCACCCACCACAGCAGTGACACCGGAAAGTTCTTGATGAGGTAGGTGTCGACGAGCAGCCCCGGCAGGCTGGCGAGGATCGTCATGGCAAGCACCCGGTTGGGTCCTCGTACCGCCCGTACCGCAACGACGATGACGACTCCGAAAATCACCAGCAACGCCGCAAGACCCACGAGACCCATCTCCCCGAAGACCGCGACGACGGTGTTGTGGGCGTGCGGCAGGCAAGCACCGAAGAAGGTGGTGCGCACCGCGTGGCTGCGCAGCGGCAGTGCGCCGGTCATTCCGCCAAGCCAGGGCCACAACCGTCCATAACCCACCCCGAACAGCACCGTGGTCACGTCAGTGGTGGCAGCATGCCACGCCGTGCGCCAGGTGAGGGCCCGGGCCCGGTCCACCAGGGAACCTCGCATGAGACTCATCCCCACCACGGCCGCACACACCGCTAGGAGCACCGTCGTCACCAGGGCTGCCCGGGCCTTGAGAGTGCGCAATCGACGTTGTGCGTACCACAGCACCAGCATTCCCGCGAACAGTCCCACACCGACGATCCCGGCGCGGGACCCGCTGAGCACCAGGACGACGAGCAGGATCGTCAGCACCGGGACCGAGATCCATCGGCGCCAGCCGTGCAGGAGGGCCTCAATCATGGCGCCGATCCCCAGCAGGTAGACGATGTGGATCGTCGCCGCCCCGCCCAGCCGGGTGGCGACCCGCCAGCCGTAGTAGTTGCCGGTGTCGTACTCCCGGACGATGTCACACGCCGTGGCGAGGGCGAGCACCACCGAGGCACGCCACAGGGCACGCAGCAGACCACTGCGCGGAATGGCCGTCACCAGGGCGAGCGCGACCAGCACCGTCAGGGCAGACTGCACCAGTGGCACGGTGAAGAGCCAGCCTGGCGGATGGGTGACCACCGCGTCGTTGACGCGCACGGCGTGATCGTGGAACCCCAGGCTCACTGCCGCCACGGCGACGACGAACAGGAACGCACCGACGGTGACACGCAGCCACCGCCGGTCCCCGACCACCGCACGTCTGGTGTCGACGTCCAGCACGCACCACCTTGCCAGGTGCACCACCAGCAGCACCCCGAGTGCGATGCACAGCACCAGCTCGAAGATGGGCAGGCTCTGCCTGTCACGCACCGGGCGCTCCGTCGTCACGAAGGTGGCAGTGATGACGAGAGCTGCCAGGACGCACTCGGCCACCATGCCAGTGACCCTCGTCCCCAAGCTCCTCTCGTCGGGGTACCACTCGGCCACCAGACGGCGAATCACGTCCATGTCGTCACTTCCTTGTCAGGATGCTCGTCGGAGCCAGCCATGGGGCTACTGGCTGTCGGAAATGGCGTTCCTCACATATGGCACTGGGCCCACCGTCTCACGACGGCAGGCCCATCCGCAGCTGTTCGGGTACCGACGGGCGCCGGTACACGTCAACCGACTCAGTTGATCTCGATGAACTGGTTCGTCCTGGCGGACTCGATCATCGCCTCGCACACCTGAACCACTCGGGCACCCTGCTCCATGGTGACGATGTCGGAGCCCTTGCCCAGCACGGCGTCACGGAAGTTCTCGTGCTCGGTGCGCAGCGGCTCGGGCTTGGGGATCGCGAACCGGGTAACGTCACCCTCGGCGACGCCACGGAAGTTGGCGATGTCGTCCCAGACCGTCTCCACCTTGGCATTGGCGTAGAAGGTGAGATCGGCGGTGAGGGTGTCGGCGACGAACATGCCCTTCTCACCGGTGACGAAGGTACGACGCTCCTTGGTCGGGGTGAGCCAGTTGACGAGGTGGTTGCTCATGAGCCCACCGGAGAGCTGACAGGTGGCCGAGACCATGTCCTCGTACTCGCGTCCGGCCTTGAACATCGTGCGAGCCGCGACGAGTTCGAAGTCCCGCTGGGTGACCCAGGAGGTGAGGTCGATGTCGTGGCTGGCGAGGTCCTTGACGACGCCGACGTCGGCGATACGGGCAGGGAACGGTCCCTGGCGGCGGGTGGCCACCTGGTAGAGATCGCCGAGGTCGCCATTCTCCAGACGCTTGCGCAGCGACTGCAGGGCCGGGTTGTACCGCTCGATGTGTCCGACGGCCCCCACCAGACCACGGGAGGCGAACGCCTCGGCGAGGTGTTTGGCAGCGGTGGTGTCGTAGGCCAGCGGCTTCTCGATGAGGGCGTGCACACCGGCCTCGGCAAGCTTGAGACCGATCTCCTCGTGGAACTTCGTCGGAGCGGCGACGACACAGTAGTCGACACCGGTCTCGATGACGGCGTCCACGTCGGGCAGGATGGGCAGGTCACCAGCGACCCCGAACGGGTCCTTGCCGGAGGCGTCTGCGATGGCGACGAGGTCGACACCGTCGATCGCCCGCAGGTTGCGGACGTGGTTCTTGCCCATCGATCCGATGCCGACCATGCCGGCGCGCAGGTTTGCCATCACGCACCTGCCTTCGCGGCCTTGTTGACGGCCTCGGCGATGCGCTCCAGGTCGGCCTGGGACAGCGAGGGATGCACCGGCAGCGAGACACACTCTGCTGCAACCTTCTCGGTGTTCGGCAGCTCCAGACCCGGGGCGTAGGGGGCCAGCGAGGGCAGTCGGTGGTTGGGGATCGGGTAGTAGACACCCGAACCGACCTGATGCTCCTCCTTGAGGGCGGTGACGAAACGGTCGCGCTCCTCGCCGGTGGCTCCCTCCACGCGAATCGTGTACTGGTGGTAGACGTGCACGTAGCCCTCCGGGACGGTCGGGGTGACGGCCTCGGTGATGTTCTGCGAGAGGAACGCGGCGTTGTCCTGACGGATCTTCGTCCAGCCAGCCAGTTTGCCCAGCTGAACGCGGCCGATGGAGGCGTGGATGTCGGTCATGCGGTTGTTGAGGCCGACGAACTCGTTGGCGTAGCGCTTCTCCATGCCCTGGTTGCGGATCATGCGGGCCTTGCGGGCCACCTCGGGATCGGATGTGGTGATCATGCCGCCCTCACCGGAGGTCATGTTCTTGGTCGGGTAGAACGAGAAGGCGCCGAAGGTGCCGAAGGTGCCGACGTGTTTGCCGTTGATGGAGGCGGCGTGGGCCTGGGCGCAGTCCTCGAAGAGCTGCACACCGTGCTTGTCGGTGATGGCGCGAATCTCGTCCAAGTTGGCCGGCAGACCGTACAGGTGCACCGGCAGGATGCCCTTGGTGTTCTCGGTGATGGACGCCTCGACGGAGGCCGGGTCCAAGCAGAAGGTGTTGGGATCGACGTCGGCGAAGACCGGCTTGGCGCCGGTGAGGGCCACCGAGTTGCCGGTGGCGGCGAAGGTGAAGGACGGGACGATGACCTCGTCACCGGCCCCGATGCCCGAGGCCAGCAGGCCGATGTGCAGGGCGGAGGTGCCGGAGTTGACGGCCACACACTCCACACCGTCGACGACCTGGGCAGAGAACTCCTCCTCGAAGGAGTGGACCTGGGGGCCCTGGGCGACCATGCCGGAGGCGATGACGGCGTCGACGGCCTTGCGCTCGTCTTCGCCGAGGATTGGCTTGGCCGGTGGGATGAATTCGAGAGTCACTGTGTCTCCTTGCGTTGGATTGTGCCGACCTGGTTCAGCCGGTTCGTGTTGTGGTGCCGATCTGAGGTTTTCAGTCGGTTCGAGGTGCTGTACTGAGTTCGTGAAGCTGTACTGGGATGAACCAGTCGGCGGTCAGTTCTCGTCGCCCTCACCGACGAGGGTGAGGGTGTCGGTGGTGGGGTCCTCGGTGAATCGGTCCCCGGTGCGGGGATCGATCCAGCGATTCTCACCGTCGGGCTCGAGGGGGAATCCGGAACGTCCAACCCACTTGATGCGCTTGGCAGGCACACCGGCAACCAAGGCGTAGGGCTGCACGTCCTTGGTGACGACGGATCCGGCTGCCACGGTGGCCCATTCCCCGATCGTCACCGGGGCGATGCACACGCTGCGGGCACCGACCGAGCAGCCGCGCTTGCACGTGACGCCCACCTGCTCCCAGTCGTCGGCGGACTTCAATGACCCGTCGGGGTTGATGGCGCGCGGGAAGTGGTCGTTGGTGAGCACCACTGCCGGGCCGATGAACACGCCGTCCTCAAGTTCGGCGGGCTCGTAGACGAGCGCGTAGTTCTGGATCTTGCAGTTGTCACCGACGTGCACCCCCTCCCCGATGTAGGCGCCACGTCCGACGACGACGTTCTCGCCGAGGACGGCTCCTCCGCGTACCTGGGACAGGTGCCAGATCGACGAGCCGTCGCCGATCGTCACTCCCTCGTCAAGATCTGCGGTCGGAATGATCCGCGGTTCACTCATGGGTCCACCCTTCGGGACAGATGTGTGGGTCAGTGCACAGACTACCCACCTCAGCGGTTTGGTCACATGCTGCCGCGCCCGTCACCCCGTCGAGGGGCCTGGACGCGAGGTGTCAGAACGCTGTGCACGATCCACGACACCACGAACCAGTTTGCTACGCCGTTCCAAGTATGTACGTCGGGACGACTCGTCGGCATCGCACCGCCCAGCAAACTCCTCCTCCAGACCAGCTGTCGCATCGGGGCGCAGGAACTCGCAGAACACCGCCACCGTGGCCATCTGGGCCCAAACCACCGGGTTCTTGAGGTAGGAGCTGTTGGCCAGGGCGATGACCGGGATGACGAGCATGCTCGCCACGACCGTCTGCAGTATCAATCTCTGTGCCGATCCCGGATCCAGGTCCCACAACCGGCGCGTCCCTGCCCACAGCACGGCGATTCCGATGGCCAGCAGCACCGTGCCCAGCAGCAGGCCGTAGCCCACGAAGAGTTCGGCAAAACCGTTGTGCGGGTCAATCGTGCCGCGGTTGGGCCAGGGGGCGAGCAGGACGGCGTCCTGGAACTGTCCAGGCCCGAGCCCCACCCCCTTCGAGGCGACGAACATCCAGATGGCGTCCTGGTACACGCCCAGTCGGGACCGCCCGGAGTTCGAGGAGAGGTGGTGAATCGACATGGCGACCTCGTCAAGCACATCATCCAGCTTGCCGGAGACGATGATCGCCAGGGCCCCGGTGAGGGTGAGCACCACCGCGGCGATGAGCAGTTTGCGGTACCTGACCATGAGCCAGGCGAGGATCACCAGTGTGGACATCAACGCCAACCGGGCACCAGCCAGCACGAGCAGCGGGAAGCACAGCACGAAGGTGCCGATGTACATGAGCCGGACGAACCAGTGCCGTTCCACCGTCCATCCAACGACCATGACGATCATTCCTGCGACGAGGAAGTAGGCGAAGAGGTTGGGATTGACCATGAACGAGGCGATCTCGCGATAACGGCCCATCGTCTTGGTACCGCCCAGGTAGTTGGGCAGGTGCTTGCCAGTGCGTACCTCGTTGAGTGCCGGCAGGATGGCGACGACGAGCCCGAGGAGCCAGGCCCGACACACCGTGACAATCCATCCCGGCCGATCAGCGGTCATCGTCATCGCAGCCATGGTGAGCAGCCCGAAGGCCACGCAAAGCAGTTCCTTGACACCGGTGGTGCCGGCAGGAAGCACCAGACCGAGGATCATCCACATCCCGGTCACCACGAGGATGCCCTGGGTGACGACGGACAGGTAGCGCCGCCGGATGAGTACCAGCACGACGAAGACCAGGGTGAGCAGACGCACCGGGGCCTGACCGGCGATCGTCACGGTCGATCCCCAGGCCGACAGCACCGGCATGAGGACGAAGCACACCGCGAGCAGCCACTCACACAGTCGTGCGAAGGGGGAGGGGCTCTCCTCGACGACGTTGGCCGCCCGGGCACCGAGATACCGGGGACCGTGGTCATGACGACGGGTGAACGCACGCTGGGAAGGACGATGCTGCGAGGAGTCGTGCGCCATGTCCTGCTCGAGCCGTGCCCCGCCAGCGTCGGAGCTGGTGAGGATGCCGGATCCAGCACGGAGGACACCACTGGGCGTGGTGGTGCTGGTGGCCGGATGGGTGCTGAGACCGCTGGGCATGGAGTTGTCGGTCATGGGCGACTCGCCAGGTCGATGAGGTGTTTGATGAAGGTCTGATAGTTGGTCTGCTCGTCGAAGTCGGCGCGGACCTTCGCAGCCATGTCGGCACGGATCCGGGGGTCCTTGACCTGCTCATGGTGCTCCCAGATGGTCTGGGCGATGTGCTCGGCTGAGGGGTTGGCTGTCATGAGCCAGTCTGACGGCACGATCTCCCGAACCCCTCCGACGTCGGTGCCCAGCACCGGCACCTCGCGAGCCATCGCCTCCATCATCGACACCGGGATGCCTTCCGATGAGCTCGTGTTGACGAGCAGGTCCACTTGGTGGTTGCGGTAGTACTCGAGCAGTTCGTCGTGGGGGAGGATGCCGAGCCATTGCACATCGACACCCTGCAACGTGGTGGAGACCTGGGCCGCCAGATCGTCGTGCAGTGGTCCGTCACCGGCATGCACCCAGCGCAGGGTCATCTCGGGATGCTGCTCGTGCAGCACGGCAAGGGCGTCGATGAGCAGGTGAAGCCGCTTGAACCGACTCATCGTGCTCACTGACATCACCGTGAGTTCGCCACTCGGGCTGGGGCTACTCGTCTCAGAACCCTCGACGAGGGTGACGCCCAGCCGATTGACCAGCACTGTCTGCGGTCTGAATCCGTAGCGGTCGACGAGGAACTCTCCCCCGGCGGCCGAAATGGGTTGTACCGCGTCGAAGCAATCGGTCACCTGGCGGATGAAGGGGTGATGACCGGTGGGATGTTTGTCCTCGTAGAGGTCGTAGTTGTGGCCGCGCGAGATGGTGTGGTGAACCGTGCCCGCGGCATGTTCCAGCGCAGCGGCGGTTGCCGATGGGGCCAGCCAGTAGGTGTAGACGAGGTCCGCGTCCCGGTAGTGGTCCCGCAGGAAGCGTCGCACCAGAGCCACCTGGACACCGGTACGTGCCACGAATGCAACGACCGGTCTGGTGAGCCGCCCGAGTTCACGCACCTGGGCCAGTTCCCGCCACAGGAGTGGTCCCGTGAGGGTGTCGACGACGGCCACCGCACGCCACAGCGGACTGGTCCAGCGACGCCGCAGCCGGTCATCGACGTCAATGCCGGGCAGACGCGGACGCGGCGGTATCTGCGGTGTGTCGTTCTTCTCGGGGACGATGGTGAGTCTGGCACCAGATCCCAGCCAGTGGGGCAACTCGGTCTCCAGGAACTGTTCCCCCGTCCCATAGGGGAACCTGGAGGTGATGAGGACGACGCGCGGACATGCGTCAGGCAGCTCGGCCCCATTGACGCGGGGACTTTCCCTGCCAGTGCCACATGTGCCTGACGTGTGCGTACTGCCGTGGCGCAGGCAGTTGCGCGCACCCCTCACGTGGTTCGCGAGCCGGCGACGGACGTCTGCACAGTGACGACTGCCCATGGCCACGCAGTTGGCAATCCTGTGCAGGCAAACGCCCATCACAACTCCCATCGTCGATACCGCTATATTCTGGGACACACCTTAGCAATCGTGTCGAAGAGATCGGTCGAGTATGCAATTGCGCACAGTGATGAGGAACATGGCCCGAATGTGGCGGTCAAGTCTCATCGTCTTCGTCATCGCCGCCATCGTCCTTGGCGCCCTCAGCTATGCCCTCGCCAAACCCAAGTACCGTGTCGAGGGCGATGTCCTCTTCTCGTCGCAGGCATTTCACGCCTTCGACACCCCGGACGCCGCAGCAACGTACACCACCTCGTTGGTGACGACCTACGGCACCTACGCCAAGTCGGCCTCCCTGCTCGACGAGGTGGGCCAGTCCGTCTCCCCACAGATCGACGGAGCCACCCTGCAGCAGGCAGTCGTCATCAGCACCGCACCGATGATGGTCTCGGTGAGTTTCATGGACTCCGACAAGGACCGGGCCACCGCTGTCGTCAAGACGATCACGGATTCCCTGCAGGAACAGGTCAAGAAATCGGCACCGGACGTCGACGGCAAGCCCGCACTGTCGGTGGCGAACTCCTCGGTCATCACCACACAGGTGGCGGACAGCGCCCCCTCGGCCAAGCGCAGCGCACTGATCGGTGTGCTGGGAGGTCTCGTCCTGGCCCTGCTGGTGCTGCTGGTACGTGCCCTGGCCAGCACGAGGATCGGTGACGTCGCCGACCTCGCCGATGTCACCGATTCATCGATACTGGGCGTGATCCCCAGGAAGGGATCCACCGCACAGGGCGGTGGCGAGCTGGAGGCGGTGCTCGGACGCAACCTCTCGTTCATTCCACCCAGGGACGGTCTGCGCACGGTGCTGCTGGCCCCCAGTCTCGCCAGTGAGGATGCCTCGACCGTGACCCTTGCCGCAGCCGATCGTCTGCACGCCGACGGACACAGTGTGGTCGTCGTGGATGCCGATCTTCGACGCGCCACCGCCACCAAGGCGGCCGGAGTGACCTCGAGCGCTGGCCTGTCGGATCTGTTGGCGGGTCGTGCCACCCTGCAGCAGGCCACGTACGACCGCAGCGGGGCGCCGATCGTCGCCGCCGGCACCACCGTGGGCAATGCCGCCGAGCTGCTCGCCACCGAGACCTTTGCACAGACCCTGGCCGAGTTGGGGCGCGAGTACGACACCGTCCTGCTGGTGGGGGCCCCCTTGCTGACCTACACCGATTCCTCGGTCATCGCGGCCCAGGTGGCCTCCGTCGTACCAGTGGTGCAGTCGGGCACAGTGCGACGCTCCCAGCTGCAGCAGACCCTGGAATCCTTGGACCTGTGCCGGGCGCATGTCGGCGGCTTGGTACTCACCGACGCGAGGGTGTCGGCGCGCGCTCGACAGATGGTTGGCGCCGGAAAGTGACTGCACCCCTCTGATCGGGGCCTGACTGCTCGGGGCCTGGGCTGGTACTCACCGGCTCAGGCCCTCCGTCTTCCCAGATGGAGTGGTGGCACCGAGATCGGCCCAGACTGTTCCGAGGCCCCAGTCCGTTCCGGGAGACCTCGAACAGCTCGAGCCGTTCATCGTCGTCCTCGTGCGGGCATGACAGCTGCTCTCGATTCGTCGGGTCACGACCACCAGCGAAACTCCGTGATGCCGAGACGATTCGGTCCAGCACCACACTCACGGTTGTCGATGGCTGGACGCCGACTGCGCAACGCCACCATCCTGGCCAGCACTGGTCCGCTCATCGGCGATCCCCGCGGCACGCAGGGCCACCACCCACCACCACATCGACACGGCGAAGCCCTTGACGAGGTAGGTGTCGACGGCCCATGCCAGTGTCGTCGCCGCCAGCACGATGACGGTCACCCCATGACGGTGTGAACCCAGACCACGACTCATGACGCTGCAGGCGGGGCGCCACAGGGCCACCACCATGACGAGCAGCACGACGAGCATGATGGCCCCCAGCTCCACCAGGACCTCCAGATACACCGAGTGGGCGGATATGAGGGCACGTCCGAACCGACTGTCCACCATCCCCGTGCCGGCAAACGGGTACAGCTTGGCCTCGATGGCATACCACGGAAACATGGTGCCGGACCCCACACCGATGAGCATCGACCTGGCCGAGGAGCTCACCGTCTGCCAGCCCACGGTCCAGGTGTCCATGCGTCGGGACGAGCTCAGACGGAGCATCCGCTGGAAGCACGACACCCTGAGGCAGACGGCGACCACGGCAATTCCGACACACAGCGCCGCTGCTGCCAGCCAACGCACCGCCATCTGACGTCGCAAGGAGACGACGAGCGCAAGGCAGGTCGCCACCAGCACGATGAGCGCAGCTCGCGAGCCAGTCAGAAGCATCATGAGTACCGACGCACCGCCACCTGCCCATGCCACCCGAGTACGCCAGGTGGGTCCTGGCACACCTCCGGCAGGGCCCGGTGCGTGTCCGGTGGTGTCTCGTGCGACGTCGACGAGCACCGCACCGGCCAGGGCGATCGGCACGTGGATGACGGCCGAGCCGCCCATGCCGCTGGCCAGTCGTATCGAACGGTGAATGGGCACCTGAACCGGCCAGTCGGCCAGTGCCCCCAGCAGAAGCCCCACAGCAGCAAGGGGAACGTAGCGGGCGCGTCCCTGCTGCCCGAGGGCAAGGAGGACGACGAGCACCGCAGCCATCGTCACCCATCCGGTGATCACCGGCATGACCTGGTAGACGCGTGGCACGACTCCCTGCTTGATGACAGCCTGTGGAGCGACGAGGCTGGAGACCAGCGCCCATGCCTCGATGAGGGTGAAGCCACCACACAGGATCCATCCCGTGCGGGTGAGAGCCCCTCCCCGAGGCGTCCCTGCCTGTCGACGCATCCTCACCTGCCGGTACGCGGCAGGGGCGGCGACGAGCAGTGCAGCGCCACAGACGAGGAGCTGGGCACTCACCATCCAGGGGCGGGTGATGCCGTGGCGCAGATCGACGAACTGGGCTCCGGTCATGAGCAGCACGAGGGACCACCCCAGGACGTGCTGCCACGTGGTGATGGATCGGCGGGCCGAAGACGTCATCGCGGACTGCGCAGATGTCTCGGCCCGGCTGGGGCTCACGGGCTGGTTCGCTGTACTCTGTCCCGGAACTGGCGGGCGATGCGGCCTGCCGGAGCGGGAGCCCGCGGTCTTTCTGCTCAACTCGCCCACGCCCCCGTGTACAGCAGCCATCCCCACCAACACATGACGCCGAGGTCAACCACGACGAGGACCATGACGACCCCCCGCCACAGCTTCACCAGAGCGTTGGCCTTGGATGGCACGGCAGCTGCCTCGGCCAACATGATCGCCGTGGGGAACCACAGCAGAACGGCCCGGTTAACGCTCATGTACCAGTGTCCGATGGAGAAGGCGATGATCTGGATGCCCACCCATGCGGCGGAGGCCCACCTGCGCCTGAGCAGGCAGTAGATCGTCGTCACCAGGCCAATGGCGACCGAGACGAGCTCGAAGCGGAAGATCATGGCCACCCTGGCGGCTCCCTCGTGGTACACCCCACGCCACATGTCGGTGTGTGTGGCGGGCAGAGTGTTGTGCAGGGTCTGCAACGGGGTGGTGAATCCGCGTCCCCAGCCCTTCTCCTGGGCCTGGTGCCAAGCTGTCCACGAGCCGGTGAGTTCATGCAGGAAGATGACGTAGCACACGAGCACGGCGGCGGGGATGATGAGGGTCGCCAATCGCGAGCACACCTGCTCGACGTCGATGCGACGCTTCGACCCGCGCCGTCGTGCCGGCTTCTCCCCGTCACCGACGACTGCCATGACGGCGAGCGCACCGACGAGGAACAGACCCGAGACCCGCATGGTGCATGCCACGGCTGCCAGGGCCGCCGCCTGCCACCACCGGTTCGAGCGGGCCCGCTCCCACGCCCAGAAGGCCGCCGCCACGAAGGGTGCCTCGGTGTAACCGATGGTGGTGAATGCCGCAGTGGGCGCTATGAGCCAGAGCATCGCCGGAACCGCACCGCCGATACGATACAGGGCTGCTGCTGCCAGCCCCGAGCAGACCAGGGCGACGACCACCCCGGTGATCTCCGGGGGCAGACCGATCCAGGAACCAGCGTGCATGATGGCGGGCAGACCCGGGAAGAACGCCATCTCCAGCGGATCGGCATAACCGTGCCGGGCGATGTTGACGAAGTGCTTGACGTCCCAGTTCCCCGTGGCCTGGACGAAGCTCAGGTCCTTGGCGGCCATGACGAGGACGAGGGTGAGCCCGAGCAGGATGCGGGTACCGATCCACGTTCGACGCGCCAGGACTGGATCGTCGGCCGGGGTGACGGGCTTGACGGTTGGGCTCACCGTGCTCCTCTCGAGGGTGGTGGACGATGCCTCGGCGGTGCTCAGTGCACCGATGACCGGTGCGTCCGGGGCGTGATCAAGCACTCCCCCGGTGGGATCATCACCGTAGCCCGCCCGTACGGAGTCGTTCCACGGGCGACGCATCTCGTCGACGACCGTCCAGGCGAACCACACCTGGGCAGCGACACGCACGATGATCGCCCCCCAGTAGACGGCGTCCACGGTGGATCCGGCAGGTTTGGTGGCGCCGGCCAGGTGTCCCCACACGACGAACTGGTAGAACACCTCGCCGGTCATGAGCACCCCCCAGTTGCGCCAGTCGGGGCAGGCCAGGGCGGCCAGGGGCACCAGGAGCAGCGAGTACTGCGGCGAGTACGACTTGTAGGCCACGAAGATGATGACGAGGGCGACGAGGGCCACCTGGGCCACTCGGGGCCGACGCGGAAGCCGCCAGACGAACCAGGTGAGCCACAGCAGGCCTGCGGCAGCAAGGACGCTGCTCAGCACGCCGACGTGCGCGATGGAGTCCTTGGTGGCGTCCTGGAAAATGAACCACAGGCTGCCCAGGCCCACCTGAGGCCCGAAGGTCGCGGCCAGGGTGGCCTCCCAAGTGGCCGGGGAGAGCGCAGCGGCAACACCGTGGCAGATGACCAGGACGCCCGCGGTTGGCCCCAGGTACCGCCCCAGCGACGCGAGCTTGCCCGCACGCAGGCACAGGACGATGACGGCGAGGACGACCACGGCGGTCTGCAGGCTGCCGGAGACCGCCAACCCGGCCAGCAGACCGGCGAGCATCGGACGTCTGGTGGCCCAGGCGAGCAACGAGAGGGTCATGAACCCCACCGGCACCAGGGTGAAGTCGACCATGCCGGCTGCGAGAACCAGCGGGCTGCAGGCGACGAGGAACACGTCCCAGCTACGTCGACGAGTCCGTGCTGCGACCTCGGTGACCACAGCAGCGGTGGGTGTCGTTGCGCTGGTGGCCGGTCGGGGCGATGGGATGTCGCTGCTGCGTCCGAGCAGCATGACACCCACGACCGTCGCAAGGAGACCGAGGAACAACAGCACACTTGACAGGGCCCAGTAGGCATTGGCGGCCTGGGTGACCTGCTGATCGGTGGCGGTCGGCCCCACCACCCAGCCAAGGTGGCCCACGAGCCAACGATTGACGGCCATGATGGCCACGGTGATCGGGGACTGGCGCACGGATCGCTCTGCCAGCAACGCGCCGCCCCTACCCATCCCCGAGGAGGTGAAGATCACCGGGATGTCGGAGTAGCACAGCCGCTGATACCGGTTGAACTGACCACTGGCACCGGTGTGTGCACAGGGTTGGTGGCGCAGGATCGTCAGTACCCAGGTGAGGATCGCCGCACCGATCGCCCACCGGGCCGGGTCGAAGAATTCACCTCGCGGATGGGCATGGCGTCCCACCGGGCCTCCGAGCCAGGTGTCCAGTCCCCACCGGGAGGGCAGGGAGCGATGCCACGCAGGAGCGACGGAGTGGTCACCGGTACTGGTGCTGTCTTGGGGCTGGGTCACGAGAGCAGACTAGCCTTCCTTGAGATCGTCGGGACCAACCTCGTGCGGCTGTGTCGTCGGTCCCACTGGGCGCGGCGTCGGTCCCACTGGGCGCGGCGTCGGTCTCACTGGCTGATGCGTGGGTCTGATGGGTCTGATTGTCGGTCTGTTCGGTCGTGGCCGCACCGAGGGGCGGCTCGGTCTGCTGGGCCGTACCGGGGTGTCGGGTGCCGACGTGCGCGTGGGTTGCACCGTCGGGCTCGCGATGGGCGAGTGTGTCGGAGGCGTGCTCTCGTGCTGGCCATTCTCGTGTTTCCGGGGAGTCGGCGTGGTGGTACCGGCAGTGGATCGGGGGTGCGGCGTGGCGGGGACGATGTGGTCGTCGATGTCCTCGCCGTGGTGCTTGCCCCACAGGTTCACGCCCTGCCTGCCGGCGAACCTCTCATGCTCCTCGCCCTTCATGGCCACCTCCATGACGGCCGCCCAGGTGCGTGCCGGGTACGTGCCACCGAAGAAAGTCGGGTTGTCCGGGGCATGGAACGGGTCGAGGTCGTCGGTACCGCCGTCACCCGCGACGAACATGACGGCAGTGGAGATCTGCTTGGTGTAGGCCACGAACCAGGCGGAGGTGATCTTGTCGCCGACGCCGTTGGTGCCGGTCTTGCCAGCCACCTGGTAACCGAGTCGGGACACTGCCGCACCGGTGCCCTGCTCGACCACGGAACGCAACGCATGGGTGGTGTCGCGGGCAATGTCTGGCTCGATGGCCTGGGCGCCCTTGGTCTTGTTCTCATACAGGGTGTTGCCCTGCGGCCCGACGACCTTGGCGACAAAGTGGGTGGGCATACGCACCCCGTCATTGGCAAGGGTGGCGTATCCGGCAGCCTGGTCCAGCGGACTCACCTCGGCGGTACCCAGGGCGATACGGTTGTTGAGGTCCCATCCGTCTCCCTTGGGCACCCCAGCGTCGTTGGCGGCCTTGATCACCTGGGCAGGGCCATTCTTCATGCGTGAGACGACGTCGACGAAGGCAGTGTTGATGGACTTCTCGGTCGCCGTCTGCAAGCTCACCGTGCCGTACTCGTGGTGGAACTCATTGCGCACCGGTTTCGAATCGCCCTTGGGGGTGAAGGTGTTGCCCCCCAGGGCGGACTGCAGGCTGAAACCATTGCGCAACGCGGCAATGACGGCGTAGGTCTTGATGCTGGAGGCTCCCGGACGGGCGGTCGTCGCCCAGTTGCGGGAGTTCCTGACGTAGTCGTCGCCGCCGTAGATTCCCAGGACACCGCCGGTCCTGGCATCGACCGAGGCGATGGCGGGGTGCAGTCTCGCCGGCCCGTCGTCACCAGCATTGTTGCCGGCGATCCTCTTGTACCTCTGCCCGGCGTCAACGGCCGCCTGCTGCACCTTGGGGTCCAAGGTGGTGGTGACCTTGAGACCGCCGCCAGCGATCTGGGACTCGGTGAACCCCTGGGCGACGAGTTCGTCCTGGACGAGCTTGAGGAGGTATCCCTTGGTTCCCTGCCAACGGTTGTTGACGGGCACGTCGGGGAAATCGGGCAATGCGTGCGAGGCAGCGTCGTGATCGTTCTGGCTGATCCTGCCCATCTCGAGCATGCCGTCCAGGACGTAGCGGTAGCGTCCGAGCAGACGCTCCCGTGCCGCCGGTCCATCGCTGGGATCGAAGAGGGTGGGATTGTTGAGCACGGCGGCGAGCACCGCGGCCTGCCTCAGGTCGAGATCCTTGGCATCGATGTTGAAGTATGCCTTGGCCGCCGCCTGGACGCCATAGGCGCCGCGCCCGAAGTAGATGGTGTTGAGGTAGCCGGCGAGGATGTCCTCCTTGGGCACCTTGCGGCCCATCTTGTCGGCCAGGACGAGTTCCTTGAGCTTGCGCTGCATGGTGCGTTCCTGGGACAGGTAGAGCACCTTGATGTACTGCTGGGTGATCGTCGATCCGCCCTGGACATCGCCACCCCTGAGCACGCTGAACGCAGCTCGAGACATACCTTTCACCGAGATCCCGGGGTCGCTCCAGAAGGTGCGGTTCTCGGCCGAGACGACTGCGTCCCTGAGGTTCTGGGGCATCTCGTCGTAGGTGATCGACTGACGATTCTGCACCGAGAAACTACCGATCTTCGATGCCGAGTCGTTGTAGTAGATGAACGACGTGTTCGACGAGAACCCCTTGTTGGGGTCGGGCAGCTCGGTGCGATGGTAGAACACCGCCCCGGCCGCGACGATGGCCATGACCATGACGAGAATGAGGATGAGCAGTCCCCGCAGCACTCGTCGTAGTGGACTGCGACGCCGCCTGCCACGAGTCGACGAGCGCGACGTCCTCGCGCGTCCCGACCTGGTCGAACCACGTCTCGAGCCACGTCGTGCGCGGGATCGTTCAGCCATAGATATCCTCCACGGTGGGTTGGTGACGAGGCGGCCGGCGTCGCCTGCCGTCACCCAGGACGTAGTGGGTCAGGACGTGGTTCCACCCACAGTCGGGGCACACCTCGACCTCGTAGACCCGAAACTCCCCGAATTCGTGTTCCATTTCCTCCAGCTCGGCAACCGTACGAATACGTCCGGAGAATTGTCCGAGCTGAGAACCAAATGTATACCGCAAAAGTACCAACTGGGGCGACTCGCACACTGGGCATGGTTCCTCACGGGGTTCCCCGTGGTGCAAGGCTGCACGTACCAGCATGGGGTCCGCGTCGCACTGGGTGGGGGCGTTGAGGTCCACCTGGGGGCTCCACAACTGCTCCAGGGCACGGCGACGCTGCAGAGCATGGGAAACTTCAAGTCGGCGCGTCTGCATGGCCCCCAGAGTACGGCGTCGTGCCAAGCAACTCGGCGCTGCACGAACCAGCCCTCCCTGGGCATCCAGCACTCCGCCAGCCCCCATCGCACCCGGATCAGCACCTATGCTCGGTGTCATGCCGAATCTGGACGCACTCGTCACCACCACCCTGGACAATGGCCTGGACGTCATCGTCGACTCGGATCTCACCCTGCCCGCAGTGGCGATCAACCTGTGGTACAACGTCGGATCCGCCGACGAACAACCTGGACGCGACGGTTTCGCCCACCTCTTCGAGCACCTCATGTTCTCCGGCACCACCAGTGGCATCGCCTCAGGTGAACATCTGGCAACGATCGAGGCGGTCGGCGGGTCGGCCAATGCCACGACGAGCTTCGATCGGACGAACTACTTCGAGCTGGTGCCACCCGGAGCGCTGGAGCTGGGTCTGTGGCTGGAGGCCGAGCGCATGGCGCACCTGGCCGTCACCGAGGAGAGCCTCACCACCCAGCGTGACGTCGTCAAGGAGGAGAAGCGGCAGCGCTACGACAACAGCCCCTACGGCGACCTGCTCGACGCCGTGTTGGCAAGCCAGTATGACGCCGACGAGCCCTACGGCCACTCCCCCATCGGATCGGAGCATGATCTGGACGCCGCCAGCCTGGACGACGTCGTCGCCTTCCACGACCGGTGGTACCGCCCGTCCAATGCCTCCCTGGTGATCAGTGGCTGTGTCGACGCCGAGGAGGCGTTGCGACTCGCCGAACGATACTTCGCCCCGGTGAGTGACACCGGGGCACCGGCTCCGCAGCATCGCCGGGGCGGGATCCATCTGGACAGTGCGCGACGCAACCGGACGATCGTGCGTGACGTACCGCGCACCTCGGTGGTGCTCACCTGGCCGGTGCCACCCGTTGCCAGCCCGGCAGCCGACACGACCCCGATGTCCGATCACACCTGCCCGACTGGCCCCACCCACACGGCCGATCCCACGGCGGTGGCCTGCGACATGGCCCTGTCGGTGTTGGCCGGGGGCATGTCGTCCCGGCTGGTGCGCCGGTTGGACCGGGAGTTGGGTCTGGTGGACGGTGTCTCGGCGAACAGCCTGGGGCTGTCCCGACAGCGCTCGACGGCGATCGTGGCGGCGCATCTGAAACCGGGGGTGAGCGTGGAGCGGTTCCGCCGCGAGCTCGACCCGCTGCTCACCGAGTTGGCCGCCCAGCCCCCGACGCCGCAGGAGATGGCTCGCTGCCGGGCCCAGGCGCAGCGAGACTGGTTGGAGAGTTGGGCCACCGCCGATACCCGGGCGGACGTACTCAACGCCGCACACCAGATCCTGGGCGACGCACGCCAGTGCCACGACGAGTTCGACCTGATGGCCGCCATGACGTGCGAACAGGTGGGCGAGGCAGCCGAGTTGCTGGATCCGAGCCAGGCTTCGATGGTCATCCACACCGCCGAGCAGACCGATTCGGTGACCGATGGAGCCAACGATGACGAGGAGGACGCCCGATGAGTCATGCCACACCGCCGAGCCAGACATCTCCGAAGGATCCTGCTCCACAGGTACAGCAGGCACCGCTGCGGCCGCGTCCGACGGTGACGACGGGATCGGCGTGGACCTTTCCCCACGTCGAGCGTCGGGAGCTCGGCAATGGTCTCACGGTGCTCACCGTGCCACTTCCCGGCCAGGAGGTCATGAGCGTCCAGCTCGCCCTGGACGTGCCGTTGGCCAGCGAGCCCACCGATCTGGAGGGGATCGGGGCCGTCACGGTGCGCACCGCCGACGAGGGCACGGCGCCCCATCCCGGCCACGAGTTCGCCGAGCAGATGGAGCAGATTGCCGCCAGCTACGGCGGCAGTGCGATGCAGACGTCAACCATGCTGAGCCTGGACGTGCCGGGTGAGCAGCTCCCGACGGGCATGGAGCTCTTCGCCGAGCTGCTCATCAGCACCGCACTGGACCCCGTTGACGTGGGCCGTCAGGTGGACGCGTCGGTGGCCCAACTGGCCCGCACCGCCCACAGTGGCCCGTCCCTGGCCCAACTGGCTGCCAACCGTCTGCTGTGGCCATGCTCCAGCAGACTGTCCCGAGCCTCAGCCGGGTCGATGAGCACCTTGGCCACCATCGACGCCGAGCGGGTGCGTGAGTTCTGGAACCAGATGTGGCGACCCGGCCGTGGTGTGCTCGTGGTGGCCGGTGACCATGCCGACGAGGTGGATCTGGACGTGTTGGAGCAGTGGACCGGCACCCCACGGGCCGAGTCGACGCGTGAGCTCACCACCACCGCCGCAGCACGCCGAGTGCTGCTCGTCGATCGTCCGGACGCCGTGCAGGCCGACGTACGCCTCCAGCTGGGCACCCCCGGACGTGACCACCGGCTGTGGCCTGCGCTCAAGGTGGCCGCAGCTGCCCTGGGCGGTACGTTCTCCTCGCGTCTGAACTCGGTGTTGCGTGAGGAGAAGGGTTGGTCGTACGGGGTCGGCATGTCGGTGCGGCCGATGAAGTGTGGTGCCATTGCCGCGGTGAGCGGGGCATTTCGTACCGAGGTGGCCGCCGAGGCCCTCGTGACGACGATGCAGATCCTCGACGCCGCCGGTGACCCGCTGGGCCGCACCGAGGTGGACCAGGCCCGTGACCATCTGGTCGGGGTGGCTCCCCTGCAGTACGACACCGCGGAGGCGGTCTCCGCCCAGCTCGCCGTGCTCCACCTGGCCGGGCTGGACAGCAGCTGGATCGACGAGCACTTCACCCTCCTGGCACGGGTGGGCCATGACTCGGCCAACGAGGCCTGGCAGCAACTGCTGGACGTCACGGCCTGGCAGATCGGCATCAGCGGCCAGGCGAGTGTTCTCGCCCCGCAGCTGCGCGAGGCTGGTTTCGAGGTCGAGGTGATCTCGCCCGACCGTCTGCTCGACCTGGCAGGCTGAGCCGTCACCGGAGGCCACCCGCTGGAGCGTCACCCCTGCAGGCGATCCAGCAGCCCCATTTCGCATCTGCGTCGTTGTGGCATAGAATGTCGAGGTCCATTGGGGCATTGGCGCAGTTGGTAGCGCGATTGCTTTGCAAGCAATAGGTCAGGGGTTCGAACCCCCTATGCTCCACAACCACAAGGCCCGAATCCTCGCCACTCTCGATGGTCCCGATTCGGGCCTTGTTGCCGTTCTGGAGCCCGGAGGGACGAGTGTTGATCTCGAGAGCCGGGAGCAGTCGGCTTCATCACCTTCCATCGATCAGACGGATGACGCAGGGGTGCTGGAGCCGTCCAGCTCCTGCCAACGCTCTTCACATGCACGAACACCGCTGACGGCGATCGGCACTTGTCACCGGAGGCCTCCCAAGAGGTTCGTGAGGGGCTGAATCCCCTCAGGTCGAAGGGTGAAGTGTGCCCAGCGTCCACGCATTTCACGGTTCACCAGACCAGCTTCCACAAGCTTCTTCAGATGATGCGACAGAGTGGGTTGCGTCACGCCGAAGACCTCGGACAGATTGCATGCGCACACACTCGAACACCGGCTCGCTGCGATGTGGTGGAAGATTCGCAGCCGCACCGGATCCGACAGTGCCTTGGCCACGAGTGCCACCTGCTCAGCGTGCCGGGGTGAGATCGTGGATCCGCCAGGTAGGCAGCCCCCCGCCTCCGACTGCGACTCAATTGGCATGGTCATGGGTGGATGATACCTCACATATTGACAGTCATCTATATTTTGCTACTCTCACCCATATAGACACCTGTCAATACGTTGGGTGTCGGATTCCTTTCTCGCGGAGGTTCTCATCATGCCAGTCATTCGCGTATTCGAGCCCGCACTGTGTTGCAACACGGGAGTGTGTGGGCCGCAGCTTGACCAGGAACTGGTGGATTTCACAGCCGCTGTCAGTGAACTCAAGACACGCGGTGTGGACATCGAACGAGCCAACTTGGCCAGTGAGCCGAGCCAGTTCGCCCACAACCCTGTGGTGGTCAATTTCCTGAGGACCGCTGGGTCGGAAGGCCTTCCACTGACGCTGGTCGACGATGTGACGGTCCTGACAGGACGTCATCCCCGACTGGAGGAACTCGAGCGCTATGCAGGTCTGACTGACACTTCACGTACGGAATGCTGCTCCTCGGACACGGCAACCCCCTCGTCCTGCTGTGGCTCACAAGCCATACTGCCTGTTCCTGCCGTCGGCGGATGCTGTGACTCCACCAATGCACCCTCCACCGAATCCGGCTGCTGCTGATCTCGTCGATGTCCACGGGAGATTGTGATGATGAAATTCCTTGCTGAGGCCCCACGGCACTTCTTCTTCACTGGCAAGGGCGGTGTGGGCAAGACAAGCATCGCATGTGCCACAGCTGTCCACCTGGCCCGACAAGGCAAGCGAGTTCTGCTGGTCAGCACCGATCCGGCAAGCAATGTCGCCCAGGTCTTCGGGGCAACGATCGGCAACCGAGTCACCCCCATCGAACAGGTGCCGGGACTGGCCGCCTTGGAAATCAACCCCGATGAGGCGGCAGAGGAATACCGAAACAAGATCCTCGACCCAGTTCGCGCCATTTTACCGGCCAAGGAGATCAAGGAGATCACCGAACAGCTGTCTGGCTCGTGCACCACCGAGATTGCATCGTTCAACGAGTTCACTGACCTCCTGGCCGATCCTGAGACGACTCGTGACTACGATCACATCATCTTCGACACCGCACCAACAGGCCACACCATTCGTCTGCTGCAGCTGCCAGGTAGTTGGACCAGTTATCTCGACGCTGGCAAAGGTGATGTCTCATGCCTGGGGCCGATGAGCGGACTGGAGAAGAACCGCGCCACCTATCGGGCCGCAATCCAGACCCTGACCGACACGGCGCAGACACGACTGGTCCTGGTCGCCCGAGCCCAGCAGTCGACGCTCAGCGAAGTGGCCCGTACCCTGGACGAGTTGGCCGAACTGGACATACACGCCACCAACCTGGTGGTCAATGGCCAGTTGCCATCCGCTGCTGCAACCGATGACTTCTCGCGCACCATCCATGCCCGCGAGCAGGCTGCCGTCGATGGCATGTCACCGACGCTGGCTGCGCTTCCGCGAGACACGATCGAGCTCAAGGCGACCAACATGATTGGCCCGGAAGCCCTCACGACGTTGTTCAACCAAGGAGCCGAGACTCCGACTGACGATGCCGCTGCGAGTCCGACTGGCGCCCCCGATGCAATTCCACCCCGACTCACCTGCCTGGTCGACGAACTAGCCCAGAAGGACCACGGCCTGGTCATGGCGATGGGCAAGGGTGGAGTCGGCAAGACCACTGTCGCTGCGGCGATTGCCATCGCACTGGTGCAGCGCGGCAAGAAGGTCCTGCTCACCACCACCGATCCCGCCGCCCACTTGACGACAACGCTCGGCAGCGATGTCCCCGGACTCGAAGTCAGCGCCATCGATCCCGCACAGGCCACCCAGGAGTACCGAGACCGTGTCATGGCTTCCAAGGGCACGAAGCTCAGCGATGCCGGACGCGCTGCCCTTGCCGAGGACCTGATGAGTCCCTGCACCGAGGAGATCGCCGTCTTCCAACAGTTCAGCCGCACTGTGGACAAGGCACACGACCAGTTCGTCGTCATGGACACTGCCCCCACCGGACACACTCTGCTGCTCATGGACGCCACCGGTGCCTATCATCGCGACATCACCCGACACCTCGATGAGACGCAGCACGAGCACGTCACGACTCCCCTCACCCAGCTGCAGGACCCAGACCACACCAAGATCGTGGTCGTCACCCTTCCGGAGACCACGCCGGTCACCGAGGCACGAGCTCTCGCCGCGGATCTCGAACGCGCCAACATTCGACCGTGGGCGTGGGTGATGAACAACTCTCTCGCCGCGGCCAGTCCCACCAGTCCGCTACTTGCCGTTCGGGCCCGCTCTGAGCAACAACAGTTGGAGCTCGTTTCGACCATCGCCACGCGCTGGGCGGTGATCCCCGCCCAAACTGACGAGCCCGTTGGAGCTGAGCAGCTTTCCGCGCTCTGCAGCTGACCAATCCCCTACTGCAGTCTGCCGGCGGAGCCACACAGATGGACGGCAGACTGCTCTCCACCATGGAGTCGGCCCGCCGGGCACGGGCGAGGCGGTTCAGCTTCGATGATGGACAGCGACGTCGGTGATCCGTGAGCAGAGTGTGAGCCGACACCGCTGGCACCAGAACCACTTTCACGGCGAGAAATAGCGTCACTGGCCGAACGGGGCGAGCCGGAGGGGTCGCAGCCACCCGTATGGATTCCGTGTGCAAGGGCGACACAAGGTCGGGCCAGGGAGTTGCATCGAGACGGGTACCAAGCTGGTACCCCCGGCGCAGCCGGTCGTCCGAACGGAGTCCCACGTGCTTGACGTCGCCTACGTACTTGGAGCCATCGCGCTGTTCGTCCTGTGCGATCTCGCCGTGAAGGGGGCGAGATCCCTGTCATGAGCCCCATTGACGTCATGAATGCCATCGCCGCAGTTCTGGGGGTCGTCGCAGTCCTCTTCCTGCTGCACGCCCTCATCCATCCGGAGAAATTCTGATGAACTGGATCTGCCTTCTCATGACGACCGTTGTCATGGCCGTCATGTTGGGCCTGGCGCACAAGCCGCTGGGTGACTACATCGCCACCACCCTGGAAAGCGACAGGGACACCAAGGTGGAGAGCTGGATGCACCGCATCATCGGTGTGGACTCCAGCAAGGAACAGAGCTGGTCGGCCTACGCCCGTTCCGTGCTGGCGTTCAGCCTCATGGGTGTGCTCCTCCTCTACCTGCTGCAACGCATCCAGCAGTGGCTGCCCTTCTCCCTGGGAGACGGCCCGGTCGCCCCGCAGGTGGCCTTCAACACGGCCATCTCCTTCGTCACCAACACCAACTGGCAGGCCTACTCGCCCGAGACCACCTTGGGCTACACCGTGCAGTTCGCCGGACTCGTGGTGCAGAACCTCGTCTCGGCCGCCACCGGTATCGCCGTTGCCGTGGCCCTGGTACGCGGACTGGCTCGCCGCCACTGCGCCACCATCGGCAACTTCTGGGTGGACCTGGTGCGCATCACCGGGCGCGTCCTGCTGCCGGGCGCAGCCATCGGCGCCATCGTGCTCATGGCCGGTGGAGTCGTGCAGAACCTCGAGGGGTTCAGGACGGTCACCACCCTGGCCGGCCACGTCCAGACCATCCCCGGCGGGCCCGTGGCCTCCCAGGAGGCCATCAAGGAGCTCGGCACCAACGGGGGTGGCTTCTACAACGCCAACTCCTCCCACCCCTTCGAGAACCCCCAGGCCTGGACGAGCTTCTTCGAGACCTTCCTCATCCTCGTCATCCCCTTCTCGTTGCCGCGCACCTTCGGCACGATGGTCGGCGACAGACGTCAAGGCATGGCGATCCTCAAGGCCATGGCCACCCTGTTCCTCCTCACCCTGGCTGCCACGGCCGCCTTCGAGTTCACCGGTTCGGGCACCGCGTCGCGACTGGCCGGATCGGCCATGGAGGGCAAGGAGCAGCGGTTCGGTCTGGTGCAGTCGGTGTTCTTCGCCAACGCGACGACCAGCACCTCCACCGGTGCCGTCAACTCGATGCACGACTCCTACACCGCCCTGGGTGGCATGGTGCCGCTGCTCACCATGATGCTCGGCGAGGTGAGCCCTGGCGGTGTGGGCACCGGACTGTACGGAATGCTCGTCATCGCCGTCATCGCGGTGTTCATCGCCGGACTGTTGGTCGGGCGCACCCCGGAGTACCTCGGCAAGAAGATCGGCCCGGCGCAGATGAAGATCGCCTCGCTGTACATACTCGTCATGCCGGTGCTCATCATCGGCGGAGTGGCGCTGAGTCTCACGATCCCCGGGGCGCGCAACTCGGTGCTGGGCTCCTCGATCTCCAACCCCGGCTCGCACGGGCTCACCGAGCTCATCTACGCCTTCACCTCGGGGGCCAACAACAACGGTTCGGCCTTCGCCGGGCTCATCGCCGACACTCCCTGGATGGCCTCGGCCATCGGCGTCGTCATGGCTCTCGGACGTTTCATCCCGATCATCCTGGTCCTGGCCCTGGCCGGCTCCCTGGCCCGGCAGGGCAGGGCTCCCGCCACCGCCGGGACCCTGCCCACCCACTCCAACCTCTTCGTCGGCCTGGTCGTGTTCACCGCGGTCCTGGTCACCGCCCTCGTCTTCTTCCCGGTCCTGTCCCTCGGACCGCTCGCGGAAGGACTCCTGTGATGTCAACTGTCGATGTGACGAGCTCGCCCGAGCAGAGCAAGGAGGGCGAGATCTCGAAAAGGCCCGTCACCGGCGCCTGGAACGCTGCTCAGCTGTGTCAGGCCCTGCCCGGTGCGCTGCGCAAGCTCAATCCTCGTGATCAGTTCCACAACCCGGTCATGGCCCTGGTGTGGGTCGGTGCCGTCCTCACGACGATCCTGGCGATCATCGAGATCGTCATGGGGGACCCGCAGACCTCCAGTGGGACACCGGTCCCCGGCTCCTTCGTGTGGATCGTCGCCGGATGGCTGTGGTTGACGGTGATCTTCGCCAATCTTGCCGAATCGGTGGCCGAGGGACGTGGCAAGGCCCAGGCCGAGACCCTGCGCAGGACCCGCACCACCACCGTCGCCCACCGCGTCATCAACTACGATGCGAGCAACGACCCGGCCGCCCTCGAGGCCGCGACGACGGAGGTCTCCTCAGGCGACCTCGCCCTGTCGGACGTCGTCGTGGTCGTCGCCGGTCAGACGATCCCCGGTGACGGAGATGTCATCGCTGGTATCGCCTCGGTCGACGAGTCGGCCATCACCGGTGAGTCGGCCCCAGTGGTGCGCGAGTCCGGCGGCGACCGTTCGGCCGTCACCGGCGGCACCCGGGTGCTGTCCGACCGCATCGTCGTGCGCATCACCTCCAAACCCGGCCAGACCTTCGTCGACCGCATGATCGCCCTGGTGGAGGGTTCGGCACGCCAGAAGACCCCCAACGAGATCGCCCTCAACATCCTGCTGGCGAGTCTGTCGATCGTCTTCGTCATCGTCGCCCTCGCCCTCAACCCGATCGCCTCCTACGACGCCGGATTGGTGGGCATCCCGATGCTCGTCTCCCTGCTCGTCTGCCTCATCCCGACGACGATCGGTGCCCTGCTGTCGGCCATCGGCATCGCGGGTATGGATCGTCTGGTACAGCACAACGTGCTGGCGATGTCCGGGCGTGCCGTGGAGGCCGCCGGTGACGTCACCACCCTGCTGCTCGACAAGACCGGCACCATCACCCACGGCAACCGTCGAGCCAGCGAATTCGTCACCATGCCCGGGGTCGACGCCGCCGAACTGCGCGACGCCGCAGCCCAGTCCTCCTTGGCCGACCCGACCCCGGAGGGCACCTCCATCGTCGCCCTGGCCCGAAAACAAGGATTCGCCGACGGTGAGGTGGGCGGGGCCGTCGTGCCCTTCACCGCCCAGACCCGCATGTCTGGTCTGGACCTTCCCGACGGCACGAACATCCGCAAGGGTGCTGCCTCGGCGGTGCTCGCCTGGCTGGAGGAGGTCAATGGCGAGCCGCTGGACACCCAGCTGTCCACCGAGCTGGACACTCGCGTGCAGGCCGTCTCCAACAGTGGTGGAACCCCTCTGGTGGTCGCCGTGCGTCGACCCGGCGGACGTGGTGGGGCCCTCGGCATCGTCCACCTCAAGGACATCGTCAAGGAAGGCCTCACCGAGCGCTTCGAGGAGCTGCGTCGCATGGGTATCCGCACCGTCATGGTCACCGGTGACAATGCCCTGACCGCCGCCGCCATCGCCAAGGAGGCCGGCGTCGACGACTTCATCGCCGAGGCCACCCCCGAGGACAAGCTCGCCTACATCAAGGCCGAGCAGGAGGGTGGACGATTGGTCGCCATGACCGGTGACGGCACCAATGACGCCCCCGCCCTGGCACAGGCCGACGTCGGCGTCGCCATGAACACCGGCACCTCGGCAGCCAAGGAGGCCGGCAACATGGTCGACCTCGACTCCGATCCGACCAAGCTCATCGACATCGTCGCCATCGGAAAACAGGTGCTCATCACCCGCGGCGCATTGACGACCTTCTCGATCGCCAACGACATCGCCAAGTACTTCGCCATCATCCCGGCCATGTTCATGGGTATCCATCCGGGATTGTCCAAGCTCAATGTCATGGGTCTGCACTCGTCCTCCTCGGCGGTGCTGTCGGCGGTGATCTTCAACGCGCTCGTCATCATTGCCCTGGTGCCCTTGGCCCTCAAGGGGGTCAGGTACCGTGCCGTGTCCGCCGCCCAGGCGTTGCGGCGAAATCTCACCATCTACGGTGTCGGCGGCATCATCGTCCCGTTCGTCGGCATCTGGCTCATCGATCTGTTGGTCCGGCTCATCCCCGGATTCTGAAGTGGCAGGAGATCACCGTGAACACCACATTGCGCAATCTGTGGGTCGGCCTCAAGGCCATCCTGGTACTCACCCTCGTCGTCGGTGTGCTCCACACATTCGTCATGACGGGTCTGGGACAGCTGGTCTTCCACGACAAGGCCAACGGCTCGATGCTGGAGTCGGGCGGACGAGTCGTCGGTTCCTCACTCATCGGGCAGAACTTCACCGATGGCAGGGGCAGGCCACTGCCCCAGTACTTCCAGTCCCGTCCCTCGGCAGCCGGTGACGACGGTTACGACGGTGGTGCCTCCGGGGCGTCCAACATGGGCCCTGAACACCCCGAACTCGTCAGGCAGGTGCGCGAGCGCAGGGCTCGAGTGGCGTCCTTCAACGGGGTCGCCGAGTCCAAGGTTCCCGCCGACGCCCTGACGGCCTCCAGCTCCGGCCTGGATCCCCACATCAGTGTGGCCTACGCCGACATCCAGATCGATCGGGTCGCCCGTGCCCGGCACATGGATTCCGATGATGTGCGTACGCTTGTCAACGATCACACCAGCGAGCGCCAGTTCGGCTTCCTGGGTGAGCCGAGGGTCAATGTGCTCGAACTCAACGCGGCCCTCGACCGACGAAAGGGCTGACATGGGCAATCGTGGGCGACTCCGGGTGTTGCTCGGGGCCGCCCCCGGGGTCGGCAAAACCTGTGCCATGCTCGAGGAGGGCAAGAGGCTGCAGGACAATGGCGTGGACGTCGTCATCGGACTGTTGGAGACCCACGGGCGCACCATGACCGCCCGGATGGCCGAGGGCCTGCCCCAGGTACCGCGTCGGCAGGTGGACCACCGCGGGGTCGAGCTCGACGAGATGGACGTCCGGGCCCTCCTGAGGCGTCACCCCGAGGTGGCCCTGGTCGACGAGCTGGCCCACACCGACGCCCCGGGCTCCGATCACCCCAAGCGTTGGCAGGACGTCGAGGATCTGCTCGACGCCGGGATCGACGTCATCTCGACGGTGAACATCCAACACATCGAGTCGCTCAACGACGTCGTCGAACAGATCACCGGGATCGTCCAACGCGAGACGATCCCCGACACCGTGCTGCGCCACGCCGACCAGGTGGAGGTCGTGGATCTCGCGCCCCAGGCCCTGCGCGACCGACTCTCCTCGGGTGACGTCTACCCCTCGGAGCGGATCAACGCTGCCCTGTCGAACTATTTTCGGCTGGGCAATCTCACCGCCCTGCGTGAGCTGGCGCTGCTGTGGATGGCCGACGACGTCGACCAGGCCCTCAAGCTGTACCGAGAGGAGCACGGTATCGAGGGGCGTTGGGAGGCCAGGGAACGAGTCGTCGTCGCGCTCACCGGCGGGCCGGAGGGCGAGACACTGCTGCGCCGCGGTGCACGCATTGCCGCCAGATCCTCAGGTGGGGAACTCATCGCCGTCTTCGTCTCCAATGAGGACGGGCTGCGCTCCCCCCGTCCCACCGAACTCATCCGACAACGTCAACTCGTCACGACCCTCGGCGGAACCTTCCACCAGCTGGTTGGCAGCGACATCCCGGCCACCCTCATCGACTTCGCGCACTCGGTCAACGCCACCCAGCTGGTCATCGGTGCCACTCGGCGCGGCTGGCTAGCCAAGATGCTGTCCGGGCCGGGGATCGGCAGCATCATCATCCGCGAGTCCGGTGACATCGATGTCCACATCGTCAACCATGCCGCTGCCGCCAGGTTCACACTGCCCAACCTGTCGGCAGGAGCGGTGTCGGTGCGCCGACGCGTCGTCGGCTTCGCGACCCTGGTGGCGACCGGCCCGTTGCTCACGTGGGGGCTGGCAGCGGCCCGCGGCCCCGAGATGCTCGCCGTCGTCGTGCTGTCCTACGTACTGCTCACGGTGGTCATCGCCATCATCGGCGGTTTCTGGCCTGCGGTGACGGCTGCTATGGCGTCCGGTCTGGCCCTGGACTTCTTCTTCATCGACCCACGGCTCACCGTGTCGGTGGGCCAGCCCCAGCACCTGATGTCGTTGCTGCTCTACATCGTCACGGCAGTGGGGGTGTCGATGGTGGTGGACCGGGCCGCCCGCCGGGCCCGGGTGGCCCGACGGGCTTCGGCGGAGTCTGAGCTGCTGCAGACCATCGCCAAGTCGATGTTGCAGGGCCAGGACGCCATCTCGGCGGTGTTGGAACGCAGCTGCGCCACCCTGGGACTGGACGGGATGGGTCTGGTCGTCGCCGATGAGATCGTCGAGAAGTGCGGGGTCATGATTGGCGCCCCCACCACCGTGCCGGTGGGCGATCACGGGGTCCTGAACCTGTACGGTGACCTGGATGCTCCAGCCCTGCGGCTCATGTCTGCCATTGCCAGCCAGATCGAGAGTGTCCTGGAGCACCGGGACCTGGAGGCCACCGCTCGCGAGCTCGAGCCGCTCACGGCCACCGACAAGGTGCGTACCGCCCTGCTCACTGCGGCTGGCCACGACCTGCGTCGTCCACTGGCCGCTGCCTCGGCAGCAGTGGGCGGGTTGCGCAGCCAGGGCGCACACCTGAGCGCTGCGGATCGTGGGGAACTGCTGCGAACCGCCGATGAGGCCCTGGGAACGTTGTCGGTGCTGGTGCGCGATCTGCTCGACGTGTCACGCCTGCAGTCGGGCGTGCTCGCCGTCATGACGACGGCGGTGGACACCGCTGACGTCGTCCTGACCTGTCTGGACGAGCTGCACGTGGGCCCGGGGGAGGTGGAGCTCGACCTGGACCAGACGGTTCCGGAGGCCTGCGCCGACCCGGTGCTGCTGCAACGGGCCGTGGTCAACGTGCTGTCCAACGCCATGCGCTACGAGCCCGATCACCGCCGAGTGCGGGTGACGACCTCGTGCTTCGCCAACCGGGTCGAGATCCGGATCGTCGATCATGGTCGTGGGGTGGCCCCGGAGCGCCGCGAGGAGATCTTCGTACCCTTCCAGCGTTTGGGCGACACCGACACGACAACCGGTTTGGGACTGGGGTTGGCCCTGTCCAAGGGATTCATCGAGGGGATGGGTGGCACGCTCGAACCCGAGTCCACCCCTGGTGGTGGGCTCACGATGGTGATCTCGCTGCCGGACACCCGGAACGCCGACACCGATGACGAGGAGGGGTGATGAGAATCCTCATCGCTGACGACGACCCGCAGATCCTACGGGCGCTGCGCATCACCTTGGCCGCTCGCGGCTACGAGGTGCTGCTGGCTCGTGACGGCGCCGAGGCCCTGAGCCTCGCCGTCGACCGTCACCCCGACCTCTACCTGCTGGACCTGGGCATGCCCAGGTTGGACGGCATCAAGGTCATCGAGGCGATACGCGGTTGGTCCCAGGCCCCGATCCTCGTCGTGTCGGGTCGCAGCGGGTCCAACGACATCGTCGCGGCTCTGGACGCTGGTGCCGACGACTACGTCACCAAGCCATTCGCCATTGACGAGCTGCTCGCCCGGATTCGTGCCCTCGGCCGACGAGTTCCCCAACCCGAGGATCCCGGCCTGGTCGTGGACTTCGGTGACGTCACCGTCGACCTGGCCGCCCACAGTGTGCTGCGCGACGGCAGACCGGTGCGGCTCACCCCCACCGAGTGGAAGGTGCTGGAGTTGCTGGTGCGCAACGAGGGACGTCTGGTGACCCGTCAGACCATGCTCACCCAGGTGTGGGGGTCCGAGCACGTCACCGACACCGGGTACCTGCGGCTCTACCTCTCCCAGCTGCGCAAGAAACTCGAACCGGATCCCCGGAGTCCGCGCCACCTGCTCACCGAGTCCGGCATGGGCTACCGGTTCGTGTCGAAGGGCTGAGAACTGTCCTCCCGCTGCTCCTGTGTCAAGCGATGAGCAGGTGGCGCACAATGCGCCATGAAGGACGAAACATACCTGCTACACCCTGCGTCCACTCCTTTCTCGGAAACACAGCACTATCACTCCGCCAACTCGTGTACACTCATGATCCGTGCTACCAGCACAACATACTTGTAATTCCTAGCATTTGAGGCATGTGACCTACTCGTCATTCAGCAGGTCGTGCCGGAAGGATGAACTCATGAGGATCACGAAGAATCTCAAGACCCTCGGTGCCCTGACTGGTGCCCTGGCCCTTGGAACGAGCGCCGCCCTCACCGCTGCGCCACTTGCCAGCGCTGCCCCTGTCACGCCGAGCCACGCCACGATGGCCTCCTGCCAGTACTCCGCCCCGGACCAGAAGTCCGGTGTGCACGTCGACGCCACCGTCAACCATGCCGGCAAGCCGGTGCAGAGCGGCTCCACCGTCGTCCTCACCGACTCCGACAAGGTGCTTCACGTCACCTTCAAGAACACCGGTGACCAGTCCATCTCGAAGCTGCAGTGGACGATCGCCAACTTCCGCAACTCCCAGCCGGTGACCTTCACCTTCAAGCTGAACACCAAGCTCAATGGCAATCACGCCATCGCCCCCGGTGAGACCGGTTCCGCCGACCTCACCATTGGCGGCCTGCCGCACGGAATTGACGCCACCACCGACATCACCATGAAGTTCGGCTCCGACCTGCTGTGCTCCAAGCCCGACACCCTCGAGCTCCACGGCGTCCACATCGTGACCCCGCGCGAGAACTGATACTCAATATCATAAAATCAGTGCCGTCATACCGGGAAATTCCTGGTATGACGGCCCCGTGACATTCACACAGCGATTATCTGGCACCCCGCGATTCCCGACCGTGGCCCCAGGCGTAGGACGTCTGCGTACCACGTCTGGTCACCGACTCGGCGGCATACTGGTTGGCAGCCCGGATGGACTCCTCGACGTCACCGGTCGTGGTCCACATGTGACTGAAGCAACCGATGAAGGCATCCCCGGCACCGGTGGTGTCCACCGCTTCCACGGTCTGCGCAGGAATGAGCCGTTGCCCTGCGGCACTGACCCACAACGCCCCCTTGGCCCCCAGGGTGACGATGACATGGGGGATGCCGGCATCCAGCAGCACGTGGGCGGCGTTGACGATGTCGGCACGGGTGTCGACGGGCATCCCGGAGATCAACGACAGCTCGCTCTCGTTGGGGACGATGAACTCGACACCCCTGACCCTGTCCAGCGACATCCTCGGATCGGCTGGAGCTGGGTTCAGCAGCACGGGGATACCCAGTTCCCCCGCCAGGTCCACCGTGGTGTAGACCGTCTCCAGCGGAATCTCCAGCTGCGTGATGATGAGCTTGCATCCCGCGATGGCCTGCCGTGCCGCAGCGATGTCGTCGGCGCAGAGCTTGGCGTTGGCACCCTTGACGATGATGATCGAGTTGCGCGACTGGGGATCGACGAAGATCGGCGCCACCCCGGACGTCGCCTCGGTACGCATGACGTATGTCGTGTCGATGCCATTGTCCTCGAGATTGCGAATGGTGTTGTCGGCGAACATGTCGTTGCCCACTCGCGTCACCATGAGGACGTCGGAGCCCAGTCGGGAGGCGGCCACGGCTTGGTTGGCTCCCTTGCCGCCACATCCCAGTCGGAAGTCCGGAGCCTCGACGGTCTCCCCCTCGGTGGGCATACGATCGATGTAGCTGATGAGGTCGACCATGTTCGACCCAACTACTGCGATGTCCATCGTCAGTCCTCCCTCAGATCGGCCCCGGTGGAGTTGGTCGTCTCCACTCCGGTGTGCACGGTGACGTCCAAGTGTAAGGAGCTTGTGCCGGCATGGGCACAGAACCTGACGAGATTTCGGCAATTCCGTGCACCAGCGCCGTACATTCTGCCCGCCGCAACACTCATGATGCGCCTGCATGACACAAGATCCGACCGTGAACGGGGGCGGCGTGGATCCCAGTCCTCCTGCCAACCGTAACTATCGGCGGTGGTTCACCGCACCAGCCCTGGCTGTGGATCACCACGCGTCACGGGCATTGGGCATCGGCGTCACCGCGCTCGGAGCAGCAGGCATCGCCGTCCTTACGACGAGCAGATCCATCCGTCACCTGCCAGCACTCAAGGAGCTGGGCTGATGAGCCGCATGGTCACCGGCGCATTCGCGATCAAGCCTGCGGAACATCGGTGTGAACGAAGTCATGGCCCTTGAACAGTAGAGGTTCACCCACCGCCATGGCTGCCCCGTAGGAGAAACAATCGCCAAGGTTCAATTTGGCCCGTGACCCAGATCCTCGCCCATACTTCTCCATGCCGATTCGGGCCCATTTCACATGTTCGTCATTGACATCGAGGACTCTCAGCCCGAGCTGCTGCACAACAGCATCCACAGTGCCAGGCCCTGAGGCCCTCATGACGAAGGCGAGTTCCAACACAGTAGCCGCGGAAATCTTCAGGCACGTAGCAGATCTCAACTTGGCCTCGAGTTCAGCAGAATCATCCTCGTCTCTGAGAACAGCAACAATTGCCGAGGTGTCAACGATCATCGGGGAAGACCCTCGGAATCGTAGAGGCCCTCGTCAGTCAGCCATTGGTCGGACGTATCGGCAACCATGGCTCGCAGATCGGCGATGGCGGCTGTGAGATCGGGTCGCACAGGCTCTCGATCCAGAGCCTCTTGCAACGCTGTCTCCACCGCAGCGTCCCTCGTGGTGCCGCGACGTGCAGCGAGCTCGTCCGCCAGATGGGACACTCGGGGAGAAAGTGTCACTGTTGCCGTCATGGGTCAATGATATGCGCCGAGGATCAGCAGCCTGCCCAGCAGCAGGGCCCGTGCACGTACATGCGTCACCCCAGCAGGGCCGGGACCAGCGTCGAGCAGATGATCACGGCGATGGCGACGACCCCCCACAGGTCAGCAGCGCCGAACCGGGATTCCTCGGCCCAGGTGCGGTGGATGGCGGTGGCGAAGCCCCGGGAGTCCATGGCCCGACTGAGCGCCTCGGCCGAGCGCAGGGAGTCCAGGATCATCGCCATCGTCATCGACCCGGCGTAGCGCAGGTACGCACCGGGGGTGGCACGGCGTCTCGTCCCGCGCGGCCCGAGCCCACGCAGGGTGCGCACGTCACGGGAGATGCCCCAGGTGCGAGACGTCTGCCCCATCCGGATCATCCCGGCCACCGACGCCACCACTGGCCGGTCCGGCAGGTGCGTGTTCTGCCCCAAGGAGTCGCCGAGCCGGGTGGGATCCAGGGCGCACGAGGCCATCGCACCGGGCATGACGAGCACGAGGATGCGACCTCCCTGACGCAGTGCCTCGGCCTGCACAGCTGCATCGGTGAACCCGTGATGGAGCATGAGGGTCGTCCACACGAGGATGACGGCGGCAAAGAGCACCGGGAGCGTGTGTGCCAGCGCCTGCCTGCCACTGCGGGCACACAGGAATCCCAGGACGACCGACGGCACAAGTCCGATGAGTCCGATGAGAGGCGTGTGCACCCAGACAGACGCCACGATGCCGGCCACACCGATGGCCATGAGGGTGAGCGGATTGAGATGCCGTTGCATCCACGGGACGCGTTGGGAGGCGGCAGGGGGGTCGGGCAGCCGGTGCGCTGTCAGGTCGACGACCTCGTCGGCAAGCTGGACGACCAGCGGATCGTGGGTGGACACGATGACGGCAACACCCTGCTCGGCAGCCTGCGCGACGGCTGCCAGGACGGATTCGACGTGGTCGGCGTCGAGCCCCACGGTGGGCTCGTCGAGGATGAGCAGGTCGGGCTGCTGGGCGAGGGCGGCGGCAATGGCGAGGCGGCGCTTCTCCCCGCCCGAGAGCGTCATGGGGTGTGAGTGTGCCAACCCGGTCAGACCGAACCGTCTCAGAGCAGCAGGTGTGACGGGTTCCGGAACAACTGGGTCAATGGTGGCGGACGCGTCTTCCACCTCACCGAGGGACGGGTCATCGGCTGGCCTGCCCTGCGACGCTGCGCGGGGCGATTCCTCCACAGCCGCTGCGCGGGGCGATTGCCCCGCACCTGGCGCTGGGGCGGGGTGTGTCGTGGATGGTTCGGCCGGGGGTGATCCTTCCACGATCGTCTGCACCCGGGCACGGGAGGCGGCAGCGCAGGGGGCGTCATCATCTTGAGGGTGACGAGCGGCGTACGGGGAGGCCACGAGCTCATCGGCGACGGTGGTGGCGACGAGGTAGTGCTCGGGATTCTGCGGTACCCACGCCACACTCCCCGGAGCCGGAGTGGTGGCCCACCTCCCCTGATGCAGGGGGTGTTTGCCCCGGGCACGGGAAGGGCCATCCTGGGTCGGTGTCGCACGGCCCCCGGACGCCGAGGTGGCGTGCTCACACCAGCGCACCTGGCCGGCCGCCGGATCGTCCAACCCGGCGAGCACTCGCAGCAAGGTGGACTTTCCGATTCCAGACGGCCCCACGAGCGCAGTGATGGTGCCGGCGCACACGTCCAGATCGATGTCCCGCAGCAGGACGGTGTCACGAGAAGGATCGTCGACATCGGTGCGGCCCGGGCAGTCGTCGCGAGCCACGTCCTCAGCTGGCGTCGCAGCCGGCGTGCCGGCAGCACGGTGGTTGTCCGGGGTCCTGTGCCTTGCAGCCCTGACCCCCGGGCGGGCCACGTCCACCCCGATGGCCTGCACCACGGTGGCCCCGGAGCGCCCAGGATCAGTGGTTCGGGTGGGTGGCTGCGGGGTCACGTACTCGGCAAGGTAGTCGTCCATGCCGACGATGCGATCCACGGTGCCCTGTTCGGTGAGCACGACGACGGTGTCGAGCACGTCTCGCCAGGTTCGTGGATGATGGTCGACGACGACGAGACTTCGTTCACCCACCGTGGCGGCAACGAGGTCGCGCACCTGACTGCTGGCCTGTGGGTCGAGCATGGACACCGGCTCGTCGAGCAGCATGAGACCGGGGTCGCAGGCGAGCACCCCGGCAAGAGCCAGCCGTTGCATCTGACCCCCGGACATCTCCAGGGACTTGTGGTCCAGCCCCGTCTCCAGGCCCACCCGGTGGTGCAGATCGGCGGCCAACGGCCACATCCGTTCCCGGGGCTGCTGCAGGTTCTCCGGGCCAAAGGTGGTGTCCCGCCCGGCTCGTTCGGCGACGACGGCGTTCTCCGGGTTCTGCTGGAGCAGACCAACCGTCCCGACGACATCACCAGCACGCTCCACCGAACCGTCAAGGCAGTAGCTCTCTTCGTCCAGCAGACCGCCCAGGGCGTGCAGCAGAGTCGTCTTGCCGGCCCCGGACGGCCCGGCGAGCAGCACCCGGGAACCGGCTGGCAGGTCGAGGTCGATGGGCCCGAGGATGGGGTTCACAGCCCCCGGCGGGGTCACCGTGAGACCACGAACCGTGATCCCCGTGGTGGCGGGAGCCGTCGTCATTTGGCGTCGGAAGCCTGCAGGCGGGCCCGTTCCCGTCCGACCGGGAAGGAGTTGAGTGCACCGGCACCGGCCAATCCCTTGACGATGAGCTGGCCCAGGACGCCAGCGAGGACCGCCCCGGAAATGAGGCAGAAGATCAGGTAGAAAACGGTGTCGGTGGGCCGGAACATCGAGTAGTAGTAGAGTCGTTCGAAGACCGACTCGAAGAGCGCACCAATCATGCCGCCGACGACGGCGACGCGCATGCCACCCCTGCGGTAGCGCCACACCGCCAGCGAGATCTCCATGCCGAGGCCCTGCAACACCCCGGAGACCAAGGTCATGGCGGCCCACTGGCCCCCCAGCAACATCTCGATGGCAGCTGCCAGCAGCTCGGCGAGCAGGGCCGCACCGGGTTTGCGCACGATGAGCCCGGCGACGGCACCGGAGAGCAACCACAGCCCCATGAAGAGGCCTTCGGTGGGCTTGTAGAGCAGCCACAGCGGTGACAGGGCGTTGAACAGCGCCCCCAGTCCGATGAAGATGACACCGAATGCCACGGCGATCATCACCGGGGTGACGATGTCGATGGTGCGGTACCGAACCTTGTCAGCCATGAATGGTCCTTCCATGTCGCGGAAGGGGCGTGCGCGCACGCAAGAGTCCCGACTCCCTACGCCGGTACTGGCCGGTTCAGGTTCGAGGGTCTGGGCGCCATGCCCACTCTCAGCACCGATGTGCTCCCCTGTCGTAGGCCCCATCGTAGGCACATCGGGGCGCAGTTCGCGAAACGCACATGCCCCGAAGGCACGGCACAGAGCAGGGCCACGGTGGCAGGACGAGAAGGGCACCGTCCCGGAAGGTCAACATGACACACGGCAGCGACGGGACGAGGCTTGGCCCATCGTCATATTGTTTCTGCGGGGTCACCCCGAATGACGTCGACGTGAGGGCGGTGCCGTGCAGCTCGAGAACGAATCATCCCTGTCGCAGACCCCGGGCCGCGATGACGGCGTCCACGGTGAACCGGCAGACCGTGGGAGAAGCCGTCACGGCGGGTCCACGGGCCGTGGGGGTGGCCGCCGCAGTTGGCACCGCCGGGCGTCCCGACCGGTGTCCTTCTGGCTGGTCGCGCTGCTCGTCGTCGCACTCGCCGGGCCGGTGATCCACCAGCAACGCTGGCTGCTGGTGCACATGGTCACCCTGGGTGTGGCGACGACGTCGATCCTGGTGTGGGGCCAGTACTTCACCGAGGCGATCCTGCACACCAAGCTCGGTGACGAGGCCCGGCGCGTGCAGGTGTGGCGGATCTGGACGCTGCAGGTCGGCATCGGTACGGCATGCGTCGGCATGATCGGGGACTGGCCGTGGGCCGTCATGGCCGGTGCGACGATCGTGGGGCTCGCCGTGGCCTGGTTCGGCATCGGGCTGGTTCGTCAGGTGCATCATGCGTTGCCGGGACGATTCGACTCGACGGTGCGGTTCTACGCCGCCGCAGCCTGTCTGTTGCCGTTCGGGGCGAGCCTGGGAGCGATCATGGCGTTCTCCCCGCGCGAGCCGTGGCGCAGCCGACTGCTGCTGGCCCACCAGGGGTTCAACATCCTGGGATTCGTCTCGGTGACGGTGCTCGGCACCTTGATGACGTTGTGGCCCACCGTGCTGCGCACCCCCATGCTGCCGGGGCAGGACCGCAGGGGACGTCGAGCCCTGTGGCTGGTGCTGACGGCGGTCGGCGTCCTCACCGGTGGGGCACTCGCCGGGCTGTGGTGGCTGGCCGGGGCGGGGGTGCTCCTGGAGTTCGTCGCCCTGCTCGTCGTCGCCGTCGACCTGGTGGGATGTGCAGCACGTCGTCCGCCACGTGACTACCCGGGATATGCGATCGGAGCCGCCATCGTGTGGTTCGGGGGCTGGCTCGTCTGGCTGCTGGCCACCATCGTCGCCCATCGCGACACCCTGATGTACGAGCAGCTCAGCGTCCTCACCCCCACCGTCATCATGGGGTTCCTACTGCAGTTGCTGCTCGGCGCCATGAGCTACCTCATGCCCATGGTCATGGGTGGCGGGCCATCCGTCGTGCGGGCCACCAATGCCAGGATGCACGCATTCGGGGCCACCCGGGCCGTGCTCACCAACACTGGTCTGCTCATCTGGGTACTGGCGCGCGGACGAGCCGTGCAACTCGTGGGGATCGTCACCGCCGGGATCGGTCTGGCCGGGTTCCTGCCCGCGATGATCGCCATGGTGCGCACCGCCATCCCGTTGCTCAAGGAGCGCGGAATGGCAGCCGCCAGGGCTCGCGCAACCCCACACCCGGACAATGGGGCCTCCACAATTCGGAGGTCGGACGCCGAAGCGTCGGGGCACGACAAGGACGCCGGGGGCGGCACCAGAACCGATGGCGTCGTCGCGAACGCCACGCGCAAGCCTGCAACCCACCCCGATCCGAGCTCCACCGCACCACCGGGGCGTCGTTCCTTCGTGGAGTCGGTCGTCGGACTGTCGGCCGTGCTGGGGGCCAGCGCTGCCGCCCACGGGTGGGACGAGCACCGAGCCAGCTCCGCCATCCACGTCGCACCGACCGGGCACACGACGACGATCGAGATGACGGCCCACGACATGCGCTTCCATCCCGATCACGTCGAGCTACCAGCCGGGGACCGTCTGGTCGTCAAGCTCACCAACACCGACCCTGCCCAGGTCCACGATCTGCAGCTGGCCTCCGGCCCGTACTCGGGACGTCTGGACCCCGGACAGACCACGACCCTGGACGCCGGGGTGCTCGAGCAGTCCCAAGAGGGCTGGTGCACCCTCGTCGGTCACCGATCCATGGGCATGACGCTGCAGATCGACCTCGTCGGAGCCACGTCGTCGCCCCAGGGAACACCGAATTCCCGGGCCACCTCACCCAGGCGCGCAGTGGATCTCACCCAGCCCCCGGGCCGGGATTTCCGCACCCGCGACGCCCGACTTCCCCCGCTGGAGGCCAGTCGGACCCATCGCGTCGACCTCACCGTCCGCGAGAGGGAACTCGAGGTGGCACCAGCCACGACCCTGGCCGCGATGACCTACAACGGCCATTTCATGGGGCCGGTGCTGCGGGCTCGAATCGGTGACCGCATGCAGGTGCATCTGGTCAACGACGGCTCCATGGGTCATTCCATCGACTTCCATGCCTCCCGATCCTCCCCCGACACGACGATGCGCACCATCTCCCCCGGTCGGAGCCTGGACGTCGAGTTCACCATCGATCACGCGGGAATCTGGCTGTACCACTGCTCGACGATGCCGATGAGTGCCCACATCGCCGCCGGCATGTTCGGAGCGCTCATTGTGGCCCCGGCAGATCTGCCCACCGTCGACCGGCAGTACGTGCTCGTACAGTCCGAGACCTACCTGGCCGAGCAGAACAACCAGCCGGTCGACACCGGAAGGATCGCCGACGAGAAGGTCGACCTCACGATGTTCAACGGCCATGCCAACCAGTACCTCTTCGCCCCGCTGCAGGCCCGGGTAGGTGAACGGGTGCGGTTCTGGGTGCTGGCCGCCGGACCCAGCCGGGGGATGAGTTTCCACATCGTCGGGGCACAGTTCGACACCGTGTTCAAGGAGGGAGCGTACCTGCTGCGCCGCGACGATCCTGGTTCTGGCGGGTCCCAGGCCCTCGACCTGGCAAGTTGTCAGGGCGGATTCGTCGAGACGGTGTTCACCGAGCCGGGCCGCTACACCTTCGTCAACCACTCCTTCGTCGAGATGGAGCGCGGCGCACGTGGATTCATCGAGGTACGGCCATGAGCCACGACTGCTGAGCCGCCCGATCCACCAACGCCTCGCTGCCAGACCTGCGAATCCCTGGGCGACGACGGACGCCACCGATCGCCGTGAGAGACATGCGGGGCGGAACAACCCGCCACGAGAACTGGTTACCGCCACCATGAGCGATGTCACCGTAACCAGAAACGCAGAACAGTCCCGTTACGAAGCCCACATCGACGGCGAACTGGCAGGGTTTACGCACTACACGCAGCAGGACGACGTCGTCGTCATGGATCACACCGAGACCGAGGACGGCTTCACCGGGCGCGGCGTGGCAAGCCAGGTCGTCAAGTACGCCTTGGATGATCTGGCACGTCAGGGTGCCACAGTGCGACCGACCTGCCCGTTCGTCGCCTCGTGGCTCGACAAGCACCCGGATCACCCGATCACGGTACAGCAGGGCGGTCACGGGCAGCAGGGCTGAGCCACCACCCGACGTTCTGACTGAGCCACCTGTCTCGAGATCGACTCCCACCGCCGCGGAGCTCCCAATGCTGCAGGCTCTCTGCGACGCGGGGGCCGTCCTTGATGCACCCAGTGCGTCCGGGTCGGGGCCCCGATCATCCATGCCGAACCGGCCTGTGACGGCCGGGCGCACTGGTTGATCGCCGGGGCGCCCTGGTCGTCCGAAGCCCCTGTGCTGCCCGGGAGCACGGAACGCCCACCAGCCGACGGGCTCCGGCACCTCGCAGCTCAGTCGCCGAGGCTGGTACCCACTTCACGAGCGGCCTCCACCCACGGGTGGTCCGCCGGCACGTACTTCACCTTGCCGGCCACCTCCTTGAGGGCGACGGTGTCGGTGCCGGAACCCTTGGCGGCCACCATGATGCCGAAGCTCCCCTCCTGCACCATGCGGGCACCCATTGTGCCCAGCCGGGTGGCAAGCAGTCGGTCGTGGGAGCACGGCGTGCCACCGCGCTGGACGTAGCCCAGGATCGACACCCGAGACTCCAGACCGGTGGCTTCCTCCAGCTCGGAGGCGAGCTTGATGGTGTTGTCGCGCATGGAGGCCTCCAGATCGCGCTTGGCGCGTTTGGCCGCCGGTTTGGTCTTGGCACTGGAGTTGTCCACGAGGGCACGAGCACCCCGCAGGGCCATGGCGTCTGAGACGTCGCGTGCCCCCTCGGCCACGGCGATGACCGAGAAGTTGAGTCCCTGGCTGCGCCTCCTCTCCACGGCCTCGGCAATCGACTCGAGCTTGTAGGGCACCTCGGGCAGCAGGATGATGTCTGCCCCACCGGCGATGCCCGAGCCCAGGGCCAGCCAACCGGCCCGGTGCCCCATGACCTCGGCCAGGATGATCCGGTGGTGGGAGTGGGCGGTGGAGTGCAGCCGGTCAATGGCGTCGGTGGCCACCTCCAGGGCGGTGGAGAAGCCGAACGAGTCGTCGGTGCCGACGATGTCGTTGTCGATGGTCTTGGGCAGGTGGATGACGTTGAGACCGGCCTTGTGCAGTTTGTAGGCGTTCTTGGAGGTTCCACCCCCGCCAAGTGTCACCAAGGCGTCCAGGCCGAGCTTGTCGTAGTTGTCGACGATGGTCGGCACCATGTCCGTCTCCTCGCCATTGACGATCATGCGATTGACCTTGTCACGGCTGGTTCCCAAGATCGTCCCGCCCACGGTGAGGATGCCGGAGAGGTCGCGTTGGGTGAGGTCGACGTAGCGGTTCTGCGCCAGGCCCAGGAATCCGTCATGGAAGCCGACGAGTTCCATGCCGTACTCGCGGATGGCCGCCTTGCCGAAGCCACGGATTGCTGCGTTGAGGCCGGGGCAGTCTCCCCCGGCGGTGAGAATGCCGACTCTCTTGTGGTTTCCCATGCTTCCTCCCGGTCGCTCACACCATCGGTCGTCTCACACCATGTTCGCAGATGACATGGCAGGGATGCACACCCCGGGTGTGCGGGAGACGTCACACGGACTCAGAAATCTCAGGAATGCAGGGCGCAAGGGAATGCAGGCGAAAATCCTAGCATCACGATGTGGACGAGAGGTCAGACGCAACATCGGCCCCGACCAGTCCCGACACCGTGGACAGGCAAGACCAAGACACCGTGACAGGCAGGGCATGGACGTGCCCGGGAGTCAGCATCCATGCCGACTCACATGTGGGCCGCACACGTCAGCGAGGACGCTGGCGCCCTGCCAACCCATCGATCCCCTCCAGGGCGATCCGCCGTACCTGAGCGTGTCGGTGATGTCTGGCCGTCGCGAGACGTTCCGCAACGATGACTCCCGCCACCAGCGCTGCTGCCACCACCAGTCGTGCCTTCACACCAACCTCCTGTTGCACCACTCGGGTGCCACGTGTGCCGGAGCAACCAGACCGAATGTGACACATCCGGCGAAGAGTGGCCCCGACGAGTGACCCCAGGGCAATTCTGCTCCATCCACAGCAACTGACACACCGAGGCGAACAGTGTTCGCCCAACCGTCACACACGCGATTGAATGGCACGGTGAGCAGTCCCAGCCCAGCCGTACCTCATGAACCACCAGCCGTGCCGCACGAACCGGGCGAGATTCAGCGCCACGCCACCACCGTCGTCTCCCGAACCGACGCCGGGAGCCGCCATGCCGACCTCCAGGTGTCTCGGCTGCGCGACCTGCTGCTCGCCGACGTACCGGCTGGGCGTCTGGTCATCGCCTGTGACGCCGTCGGGGGCATAGGCTCACGGCCCGGGGACCCCTACCCGGCAGATCCGACGTGGTGTGCCCATCTGGCAGCGCGAGTACCACTGCTGGAGGTGCTGTGCGTGAGAGCCCGACCGATGATCCTCGTCAACACCCTGTGTCAGGACGCCACCTCGGCCCAACCGCTGATCGAGGAGTTCCAGCGGTGCGCGGTTGCCGCGGGGATCGATCCCCAGGCCGTCACCGGATCGACGGAGGACAACGTCATCACCACCCAGACCGGAATTGGGGTGACGGTCATCGGGGTACGACCGGACAGAGCCCCTGGCACGCCGGTTCCCGGCGAGGCTTCGGCGGCAGCGGCACAGGCGCAGGAAGCCGACGTGCTCGTATGCGTCGGCTCCCCGATCTCGGCGCCGGATGACGAGGTACGCCCTGGTCGGCGCGAGATCGTCACCCTGGACGAGGTGCGTGCGCTGCTGGGCTCGGGCCTGGTGCACGACTGTGTACCGGTGGGATCGCACGGAATTGCCTGGGAGGCCGATCAGATCGCCGTCACCGCAGGACTGCGGTTCGATCCCGGCAGGACCGATCTCGATCTCACGAAGTCCGGCGGACCGTCAACCTGCGTCGTACTGGCCTGCGCACCAGAAGACGTCAGCGAGCTGCGCACACATGTGAGCGACGACCGGCCGTGGACTCGGATTGGCACATTGCAGCCCCAGCACAGGGATTGACACCAGACATGCTATTTTGTGCGTGTCCCGGGTCGGACTCGGCCCGAGGTACTCCGCAGCGAGCGAAGTCGGTGCAAGTCCGACACTGTCGCGCAACGGTGATGCCCTCCAGCTCAGTCCGGTCGCCTCCCTGCGAAGTGGCATTCACCGACTCTCGCCGTAGGAGTCTGCCGAGCACACCGGGTGTGCCCCAGCGGGTCCTGCGACACGACTGCAGGAGACTTCATGGGTACTCCACTGCCGAGACGTGTCTCGGTCCTTCTCACCCTTCTCGTCGTACCTTCCCTGGCCCTGACGGGCTGCTCGGGCACGAAGGACGGCTCCACCTCCCCGAGCTCCTCGACGACCACCCCATCAGCTGGCACCGGTGCCAACATGTCCGGGTGCATCAAGTCCGGGGAGTTCGACAAGGACAAGGACTACTTCGGTGACAAGGTCACCTTCACCGGGGCCAGGAACGTCCACGTCAGCTATCACAAGTCCTACAAGGTCCTCACCCTCGGCAAGCAGGACAAACCGTCGCAGACCTTCGTGTTACTGCAGTGCGGTGCCCCCAGACCAACGCTCACCGGTGAGCTCGCCAAGGCCCCGATCATCGACGTCCCGGTCAAACGAGTCGCCGCCTCCTCCACCACCCAGATCCCGGTCCTCCACACCCTGGGATCCTTGGACGCAGTCGTCGGCGTCAACCAGCTCGAGCAGATCTATCGCGGACCGGCACGAGACGCCCTCGAGGCCCGCAACACGCCCAGCTACGGGTCGAGTCGGATGCAGATCGACACGGAGAAGCTCATCTCCCTCAAACCCGACGCCGTGCTGGCCGCCAGCTCAGAGGTGAAGGAGTTCAAGCAGGTGCAGTCCGCCGGCATCCCGGTGCTGCAGGACCTCGACTACCTCGAGTCCACCCCGCTGGCCCGAGCCGAGTGGATGAAGACCTACGGCATCCTCCTCAACAAGGAAGGCGCCGCCACGAAGAACTTCGACGGCATCACCAAGCGCTACACCGAGGTGGCGAAAAAGGCCAGGAACGCCACCGACAAGCCCAGCGTGCTCGTCGGCCAGGAGACCAAGGGGCAGTGGTACGTCCCGGGAACCGACTCCTACATGATCAAGTTCATGACCGACGCCGGAGCCACCGACGCCATGTCCCAGGCCGTCAAGGGCAACGGAGCCACCCCAACCGACGCCGAGGTCGTCTTCAAGTATGGCTCCAAGGCCGACTTCTGGCTCAACGGCAACTACATGTCCATGACGACGTGGCACGGCAAGGACGACGCCCTCAAGCAGAACCCGCGCTACGCGAACCTGTCGGCCTTCCAGCACGGCAACGTCTGGAACCCCAGCAAGCGCACTGCCCCAGACACCGGGAACGACTTCTGGCAGTCCGGGATCGTCCAACCCGACGTCGTGCTGGCCGACCTCACGTACATCTTCCACCCTGACCTCATGAAGGGGTACACGCCGTACTACTACACCAAGCTCAGCTGACCCTCTCAGCGGCGATGTTCGCCGCACCACCATCCCCTCACCTCCACTTGGGAGCAACCATGTCCATCAATCGTCTGGTGGCGGGCCTGGCCGCCACCACCATGTGCGTCGCCACCCTCACCGGGTGCTCACACTCCGAGAAGTCGGATTCCTCGGCGAACGCGCCGTCCAGCACGTCCTCCCAGCAGGGCTGCATCAAGAACTTCGACCCCTCGAAGGACTACTTCGCCGACAAGGCCACTTTCCGCGACGCCCGCGACATCACCGTGTCGTACCACAAGTCGTACAAGGTCGTGACGCTCAAGCACCCGTCGAACACCGCGAAGAAACCCGTGCAGTACGTCCTGGTGCAGTGTGGCGCCCCGCAGCCGAAGCTGAACGGTGACCTCGCCAAGGCGCAGAAGATCACCATCCCCACCACCAAGGTGGCGCTGGGTTCGACGACCCTGCCAATGAAGTTCCAGATGTTGGGAAAGCTGGACTCCGTGGCTGGCATGGTCAACGTCGACAGGGTGGGGAATGCGGACACCCGTCAGGCCCTCAAGGACCACAAGGTCGCCAGTTTCGCGGCAGGTGACAACGCCACCGAGATCAACACAGAGAAGCTGGCGGCGCTACGCCCGGACCTGTTCATCTTCAACCTCGTCAGTGGTAGCGACAACACCAGCAAGATCGACAAGATCAAGGAGATGGGCATCCCGGTCGTCGCCGAGCCGAACTTCCTCGAGAGCACCCCGCTGGGGCGTGCCGAGTGGATCAAGTACGACTCGCTGTTCGTCAATGCCGAGAGGACGGCGAACCAGAAGTACGACGAGATCGCCGAGAAGTACCATGCGACCGCGAAACGCGCCGCCACGGTGACGACACGACCGACCGTGCTCCACGGATCGCAGTACAAGGGCGTCTGGTACATCAAGCCCAACGAGAACTACGCCATCCAGTTCCTGCGCGACGCAGGTGGTGAGTACGTGTTCAAGGACCTCCACGGGGTGGCATCCAGGAAGATGGACACCGAGGCCATCATCAAGAAGGCCCACGACGCCGACTTCTGGATCGACGGGCCGGAGAAGTCGTCCATCCCGCAGATCCTCAAGGCCGACCCACGTCTGAAGTCGCTCAAGGCCCTCGACAACGGCAACGTCTGGGACGCCACCCTGCGAGCCGACCCGAAGCACGGCAACGACTACTGGCAGACCGGGGTCGTGCGCCCCGACCTCGTCCTGGCGGATCTGACGGCGATCCTGCACCCTGAGCTGGATGCCGATCACCAGTTCTACTTCTACCGCAAGGCCACCGCGAAGTGACTGCGACTCAGGATCTGATGCCGGGACGTCGCGGGAGACACGGACGTCACGAGGCACACGGCGAACGGATCAGGGGCACCTGGTGAACAGCCACCAGAAGACGCCACAGAACCGAGAGGCACCGGGCCGGGACGTACGAGGTCAGGATGGGCGGGGCCGGGACGTGCGGGATCACCGAGATGTGCGGAGCCGCCAGACGCAGGGACGACGCGGGCTGCCACTGCCGGTGCGTTTCACGATCCTCGCAACGATCTTCGTCGCCGTCACCTTGGCCGGCCTGGCGCTGGGATCGGTGAACATCCCGCTGGGTGACGTCATGACGATCCTCACCGGTGGCACCGACGTCGACCCAGTCTCGATGACGATCATCCGCGACGTCCGCGAGCCTCGTACCATCACCGCCCTGCTCGTCGGGGCGGCGCTGGGAGTGTCCGGGCTGGAGATGCAGACCCTGTTCCGCAACCCACTGGCCGACCCATACGTGCTGGGTATCTCCTCGGGTGCCAGTCTGGGCGTCGCCCTGGTGGTGCTGTCCACCTCGGCATCGGCGGGGGCGGCCAGCTTCGCCTCCGGGCTGGGAATCGGGCCGGACCTGTTGGTCATGGTCGCCGCGGCACTGGGGGCAGCCGTCGTCCTGCTCATCGTCATGCTGGCAGGACGATTCATCCACTCCTCGACGATCCTGCTGCTGCTCGGCGTCATGATCGGATACTTTGTGTCGTCGGGGGTCACCGTGCTGTTGTCACGAGCCAGTCCGGAGCTCATCGCCCAGTACACCCGCTGGCAGTTCGGCAGCTACCACGGCGTGACGTGGCAGAACCTGCGGGTCATGGTGCCGATCATGGTGGTCATGATCCTCGCCAGCCTGCTGCTCGCCAAACCGCTCAACGCACTGCTGCTGGGGGAACGTTACGCCCAGACGATGGGGATGAACCTCAAGGTGGTGCGCACCCTGCTGGTGGCCAGTACCGCGATCCTCGCCGGCGCCGCCACCGCGTTCTGCGGGCCGATCAGTTTCCTGGGCATCGCAATCCCACATCTGACGCGTGGGGTGCTGGGAACGGCCGATCATCGTCATCTGCTGCCCGGATGCATCCTCACCGGCGGATCCCTGGCATTGATGGCCGACATCTTGGCACAGCTGCCCGGCGACGACGTGCTGCCCGTCAACGCCGTCAACGCGGTGTTCGGGGCGCCGGTCGTCATGATCATCCTGGTGCGCTGGTACCGAGAGGCGGAGGCGACATGACCGGTCTCACACTGTCGAACCTGACGGTCGGGTACCGTTCGGGCCGCCACGTCACCACGGTGCTGTCGGGGGTGACGGGGTCGGTGGGTGCCGGGCAGATGATTGGGCTCGTGGGGCCCAATGGTGCCGGAAAATCCACCCTGCTGCGCTCGGTGGCCGGGCTTCAGCCAAGCCTCGGCGGCGAAGTGCAGGTCAACGGCACCCCGACGTCACGGATGTCGCGCCGTCAGGTCGCCCGGGCCCTCTCGACCGTCCTCACCGACCGGGTGTCGGTGGCCCGGCTCACCTGCCGCGACGTCGTCTCACTGGGGCGTCATCCACATTCGGGCATCGGTGGGCGGCTGCGGCCTCATGACCATGCGGTCATCGACGAGTCGCTGAGGGCGGTGGGCGCCGCCGATCTGGCCGAAGCCTTCATCGGGGAGCTGTCCGACGGTCAGCGTCAACGGGTCATGGTGGCCCGCGCCCTGGCCCAGGAGCCGTCCATCCTGTTGCTCGACGAACCGACCTCCTTCCTCGACCCGCCGGGCAGAATTGCCCTGCTCGGTATGTTGCGCGAGGTGTGCACAACGCGCACCATCGCGGTGGTGGTGTGCAGCCATGACATCGAGGCGGTGATGCGTTACGCCGACATCCTGTGGGTGGCTGGGCGTGACACCGACGTGACAATCGGGGCCCCGGAGGATCTGGCCCGGGACGGTTGCCTGGAGGAGGCCTTCCGCACCGAGGGAATCACCTTCGACCTGCGCACCCTCACCTTCTGGCAGTCCGACGAGGGGCGCCCGAGGGCAGTGGTCGCCGGAGCAGGCACGGACGCCGACCTGGCCCGTCACACCTTGGCACGGGCTGGGTATCGAGTGGTGGAGGAATCCCTCGCCACCACGGGCACCGATCTGGCCAGTGCTGGTACGAGCAGTACTGACGAGGGCACCACCCCACTCACGGTACGCGTCGTTGCGGGCGGCTGGGAGGTGGACGGCACGGTGCTGCCAACCCTGGCCGACCTGCACGAGCTTCTCGTTTCGCACCGGGAGGGCTGTTGCGCTTCCCACCGCGGCCGGGGAGGCACGTCGGCGCAGCTCAGACGAGGCACGGCTGACGATAGGCGAGGGTGCAACATCGCCGGGCAGGGGGCCGCTGGAGAGGAGACGGCCACCGCCCCCGACCCGGGACGTTCCACGGCTCATCGAATGGACGCAGACCCACCAGACGCAAAGAGTCGGTCATGACCGTCCGCTACCTCGTGCTGTGGCCCACCGCCGCCTGTGACCTCGCCTGCCCCTACTGCTACCGACGAAACCGCCGGGGCGGCCGGATGAGCCTTGAGGTGGCGGACGCGGCACTGGATCTCGTCGCCGATGGCGTGCGCGGCACCGGTCGGCCTGCCCACGTCCAGCTGGCCGGCGGGGAGCCGACCCTGGTGCCGGACCTCGTCGAGCACGTCGCCCGCCGGGTCGCAGCCATTCGAGGCGGGCGGGTCACCTGCGGCATACAGACCAATGCCACCCACCTCGATGGCGACATGGTAGCCATGCTGAGACGCCATCGGGTGCGTGTCGGGGTGAGCCTTGACGGGCCGCCACAGGTGCAGGAGCAGGCGCGTGGGTCGGCAGCCTCGACCTTCCGGGGCCTGCTTGAGCTGGCTCGAGCCGATGTCCCGGTGCGAGTGACGACGGTGCTCTCGGCCCTCAACGTCGACCACCTGGGTGAGCTGGCGGTCACCCTGGGCGGACTTCCCAATGTCACCGGGTTCGGCCTGGACCCGTTGGTGCCGATCGGCAGCGCTGCAGGTCGGGAAGATCTGGTGCCGTCCGAGGAGGCCGTCGTCGCGGGGGTCACCGCCCTGCACCGATGCCTCGCGCAGGTCAACGCGATGCGGACCGACCCGTTGCGCTGGCGTGAGCTGGAGACCGTTCGGGCAGCGCTGCGTCACGCGCCAAGCGGTCCCACTCGCCCCGGGCCAGGACAACCGCGTCCACCAGCCACCGGGGAAACGTCCCGGATCCGATCCACATACCCCTGCTGCATCCGCACACCAACACCCGCCGACGATTCGAGCCACACCGGCACGTCGAGCCCTCGTGGCAATCCTGTTCGTAACGACGTCAACTGCCACGCAGACGTGGTCGACCCGTCCGGGCGAACACTTCTGCCACTGGCAATGCCGAACCGACCGTACTGTCATGCGGCGGTCGGCGAATCCTTGGCGGTGGCTCCCGACGGGAGCGTCTACCCCTGTTCCCAGGCCGTCGGAGACGTGGCGTCCCGGGTCGGAACCATCGACGACGTCGACTGGGATGGCTTGAGGCGTCGTTTCGCGCACGATGTCCACACGTTGCGCGGACCGTGTCATCGCTGCGCCCTGGCAGACCGGTGCCCCGGCGACTGCCCGTCCCGGGTGGAGGCGAATGCGTTGGCCGACCCGGAACACCGTCACACCCCGCTCACCTGCCTCATCGACGACACCCTTGCCCGTCTGGAGATCGCGTCATGACCACCCTGTGCTTCTTCTCAGCCACCGGAGGGGAACTCACCCTCGTCAGCCAGGCCCTGGCTCGGATGCGTGCCGACGGCCTCGACGTCACCCTCTTCGGCCGCACCAAGGACCAACTCCTCGATCCGGAGTTGTCCCGTGCCTTCGCCCGAGCAGCCGCTCGCAGTGACGCCGTCGTGCTGAGTCTCCACGGTGGGACGGCCTCCTGCCCGGCATGGTCGGACCTCGTCGAGGCCTGGCAGGGCCGCCGCTCCCGCGGACTTTCGCTGCCGTGGATCCACGTCCAACCCACCTCCGGGGACGATGACGGGCTGCTGGCCGCCCAGGACTGGGCCAGTGGCCTGGACGACGGCACCTGGCAGGGCCTTGTCGGGCTGCTGGGGATGAACGGTCCGGTCAACGTCGAGTCGGCACTGCGAGTCCTCGTCGACCGGGTACACGGAGGCTCGGCCCCGATCCCCGACGTCGTCCCCGCCCCCACCGAGGGAATCTGGCATCCGCGTCACGGCCTGTTCACCAGCCTCGCCGAGTATCGGCAGCACCTGAACCCCGACCGACCCACCGTCGGCATCACCTTCCCACGCAGCTACTGGCTGGAGCACAACACGGCCCACATCGAGGCCCTCGTCACTGCCGTTGAGGAGCTCGACGCCAACACGGTGCCGTTCTTCTGCCTGCGGCTGCCCGACGCGCGACGCGGCAACCCCGGCATGGCGCAGGTTCTGGAGAATCTGTTGCGTGACGACGAGGGCCGATGTGTCGTCGACACCCTGGTCGACGTCCACGGGATGTCCATGACGGCTGGCGTGCCCGCCAATGCCGACGCCTACCCGAATCTGGGGGTGAGTGTGCTGCACGCCCTCACCTCCTACGCCCCACGAGCTGCCTGGCAGGCCACCGCCCAGGGCATGGGGTCGATGGACGTCGCCACCCAGGCCGCGCAGCCGGAGTTCGACGGCGCCCTCATCACCAAGTTCCTGGCCACCCGGGAGGTTGACACCGTTGACGACCTCACCGGAGCCGTCGTGCCCCGCATGGTCCCGGTCCCGGGCCGGGCGCAGGCGATGGCAGAGCTGGCCCTGTCCTGGGCCCGGCTGGCTCGCACCCCAGCCGATCAGCGCAAGGTGGCGATCGTCTTCCATCACCACCCGCCACGCAATGATCGCATCGGCTGTGCCTCCGGTCTGGACACCTTCGAGTCGGTGCGTCAGCTGCTCATCCGGATGGCCGACGAGGGGTACGACGTCCCGGAACAGTTCGAGACCGGCGACGACATCGCCCAGGCGCTGTTGTCGTGCCTGACCTGCGACCAGCGCTGGCTCACCCCCGAGCAGATGCACGAGAGGGCCGAGGCCCACGCCGATCTGGAAATCTCGCGTCCCTGGTACCGGGGGCTGCCGGACTCCGTGCGGGAGTGCATGGACCGCAACTGGGGGCCGCATCCGGGCACCCTCTTCGTCCACGACGACGAGTTCTCCTTCGCCGGTCACCTCGACGGCAACGTGTTGCTGACGATCCAGCCGCCGCGCGGGACGTTCGAGGCCGTCACGGACTCTGCCATCCACGACCCGGTGCTGCCTCCCCCGCACCACTACCTGGCCCACTACCGCTGGATCCGTGACGTCTTCAAGGCCGACGCCGTCATCCATGTGGGCACCCACGGCAGTCTGGAATGGCTTCCCGGCAAGGGGCTGGGCCTGTCCGAGGAGTGCTACCCGGAGCTCGCCCTGGATCGGATGGTCAACATCTACCCCTACATCATCAACAACCCCGGCGAGGGCACTCAGGCCAAGAGGCGCAGTGCCGCCGCCCTCGTCGACCATCTCACCCCACCCATGCGTCAAGCCGACCTGTACGACTCCACCGCCGAGATCGACCGCATCCTGCGCGAGCATGCCGGGGCGCAGTCACAGAGCCCGCAGCGCGCCCGCCTCGTCGCCGAGCAGGTGTGGGACGCCGTCGTCGAGGCCGGCTTGGACACCGATCTGGGCCTGACCGCAGGTGACGTCGACTCAGACCCCGCCGAGCTGCTCGACAAGGTCAATCACCACCTGCTCGAGCTGCAGGATCGCGAGATCTCCGACGGTCTGCACGTCCTCGGACAGCTCGTCGCCGGCCAGGACGACCCCGCCGCGGCCGAGGTGGAGTACGTCGCCCAGCTCACCCGTCAACCCAACGGGCAGGTGCCGTCGCTGCGCGAGGCGGTGCTGGATGCCTGGGGGACGAGTCTCGACGAGGTCAGTGCCAAGGCGGGCGAGCCGGTCACCGTCACCGCTGACCTGCCCGACGGGCTCACCGGACGCGAGATCATCGAGGCCACTCACCGGCAGTGCGTCGACCTGCTGGCCCCAGTCGTCGCCTGTCACCACGGTGGATGCTTCGACACCGAAGGGGCCCACGACCTGGCTGCCCAGCTGTGCCGAGAACAGCTCGGTGCCGAACGGGGTGACGTCGTCGAGACCCTCACCTGGGTCGCCACCGACCTCATGCCGCGCCTGGACGCCACGACCGACGAGATCGAGTCGATCATGACGGCCCTGGACGGTGGATTCGTCTCCCCCGGACCGTCGGGAGCGCCCAGCCGTGGCAACGCCCACATCCTGCCGACCGGACGGAACTTCTTCTCCCTCGACCCCGAGACCATGCCGACGCCAACCGGTTGGCGAGAGGGGGTCGAGCTCGCCGAGCAGCTGCTGGCCGGGTACGCCGAGGCCCACCCCGACCAGCCGTGGCCGCGCACCGTCGGTGTCGTGGTGTGGGGAACGGCCAACATGCGCAGCGGCGGGGCCGACATCGCCGAGATCCTGTACCTCATGGGGGTGCGCCCGGTCTGGGAGTCATCAGGCCTTGTCAGCGGGTTGCAGATCATCGACCCGGATGAACTGGGACGTCCTCGCATCGACGTCTCCCCGCGCATCTCCGGGTTGTTCCGGGACGCCTTCCCCAACCTCGTCGAGATGGTCGACCGGGCGGTTCGGATGATCGCCGCCCTGCCGGAGGATGGCGACGACAACATGCTGCGTGCCCACGTCAAGGCCGACGTCGCCGACATGATCGCTCGCGGGATCGACGTCGGGCAGGCTCGCCGCAAGGCGACGCTGCGGGTCTTCGGTTGCCCACCCGGCGGATACGGCGCCGGTGTGGAGGAACTCATCGAGACCAAGGCGTGGCAGGACAAGGCCGATCTGGGTCGGGCCTACATCGCGGCCTCCTCCCACGCCTACGGCGAGGGGGTGTTCGGGGACGTCGAGACCGAGAGATTCACCGCTGCGTTGTCGCGGATGGACGTCACCGTCAAGAATGAGGACACCCGCGAGTACGACATGCTCAGCTGCACCGACTTCTACAACTACTACGGCGGGCTCATCGCCGCTGCGACGACGGTGCGCGGTGAGGCACCGATGTCGTTCGTGGGTGACTCCTCCGATCCCGCCCGGATCGCCACACGCACCACCACGCAGGAGGCCCGGATCATCCTGCGCTCCCGAATCCTCAACCCGTCGTGGATCGAGGGTCTGCAGCGCCACGGGTACAAGGGGGCCGGGGACCTGTCCAAGGTGCTCGACATCCTCATCGGCTGGGACGCCACCGCCGACGTCGTCGACGACGGCCTGTGGGAGAAGGTGGCGCGTCGTTATGCCCTCGACCCGGCGATGCAGGAGTGGTTCCACGAGGTCAACCCGCACGCCCTGCACAACATCGTGGACAAGCTCCTTGACGCCGCCCAGCGCAACATCTGGCAGGCCGACCCGGGCACCGTCGAGGAGTTGCAGGACACCTACGCCGACATCGAGGGGACCATCGAGGAGGTCTCCGACGACCCGTGCTCGGGCACCGGCGGCACCCCCGACGCCCCCATCAGCCCCAGGAACCCCATCAGCTCTAGGGATACCACCGGCACCGGAGACTCCCAGGGCTCGACGAGCACCACCAGCCCGGCCGAGACTGCCCCACCAAAAACCTCCGACGGGGGCTTGGACCTTGCCGCGCTGAACCTCACCTCACTGAGGTTGAACCGATGACGTCTGTTCCGATGATCTACCCGTTCACCGCCGTCGTCGGGCAGGACGAGGCCAGGAGCGCCCTGCTGCTGTGCGCCGTCAATCCTCGTATTGGCGGGGTGCTGCTCAGCGGGGAGAAGGGGACGGCCAAGTCGACGGTGGTCCGTGGCTTGGCCGAGTTGCTTCCCGGTCGGGTGATGCGCACCCTGGCGCTGGGGACCACCGAGGACCGTCTCGTCGGTGGGCTGGATCTCGAGGCCACCCTGGCCACCGGTCGTCCAGTGCTGCAGCCCGGGTTGCTCAGTGAGGTCGACGGTGGGGTGCTCTACGTCGACGAGGTCAACCTGCTCGACGACCATCTCGTCGACCTGGTCATCGACGCCTGCGCCGGCACACTCCGGGTGGAGCGGGAGGGCCTGACAGCCATCCTGGCAAGCCGCTTCGTCCTAGTCGGGACCATGAACCCGGAGGAAGGTGCGCTGCGCCCCCAGTTGCTGGACCGGTTCGGACTGTGCGTCGAGGTGCACGGCGAGTCGGACCCGGACACCCGCGCCGAGATCATCCGTCGTCGTCTCGACCACGACGCCGACCCAACTGGGTTCGCACGCCGTTGGCAGGACGACCAGGAACGTCAGACCGCGGCCATCGGCAGGGCACAGCGCATCGTCGACCAGATCGCGCTGAACCGCACCGTCACCGAGCTCATCTGCTCGCTGTGCCGACACAACCACGTCGCCGGGCACCGGGGCGACGTCGTCATGGCAGAGGCCACTCGTGCCCATGCTGCCCTGGCCGGCCGCAGGACTGCCACCGAGGACGACGTGTTGGCGGTCAGCGAGATGGTGCTGCGACACCGCCGACGTGACGAGACGCCGGCTGACCCTCCCCCACCGCGAGACCAGCACCCCGAGAACCGTCCGGACCGGCCCGAGGACCCCTCCCGCAATCCTGATTCCACCCCCGAGGGGTCCGATCCACCTCAGAACTCGGAGCAGGGCCCCGACCCAGGCGTGGAAAATCTGCATGGGAACGACGATGCTGCCACCTCAGGTGGCACACCGGGCGATCACGCGCACGATGACCACGGCAACGCCGAGGACAGCGACCCCGGTGACGATCTGGCAGGCGGGAATCAGCAGTCCGAGGGCCAGCGCGACGCGGATCGCGACAGCACCAAGAACCCATCCCCCGGCAGCGACCAGGTGGCCGCCCTGGGGGAGGCATTCGCCGTGCGCCCCCTGGAACCCGAGCAGGATCGCCTCTCCCGGCGAGCTTCGGGGCGACGCCTGCGCACCCGTAGCGAGGGCCGTCGCGGCCGTTACGTCTCGTCCCGCCCCACCGACCGTCCCGACGATCTCGCCCTGGACGCCACCCTGCGAGCCGCAGCGATCCACCAGAAGTCGCGGCGGACCGGCCCGCACCGCTCGGGCAAGACGCCCTCCAGCGGGGCGATTCGCATCGAACCCGTCGACTGGCGTGCCAAGGTGCGGGTCGGTCGAGCTGGCTCCTGCGTGATCCTCGTCGTCGACTCCTCAGGGTCGATGGGGTCACGTGGCCGGATGACCGCGTCGAAGGGGGCAGTCCTCTCCCTGCTGCTGGACGCCTACGTCAAACGTGACCGGGTCTGCCTCATCGGGTTTCGTCGGGACCGGGCCGAGGTGCTGGTCCCGGTGACCTCCTCGGTGGAGGTGGCCCAGCGCTGCCTCGCCGAGCTGCCCGTCGGCGGGCGCACCCCACTGGCAGCTGGACTGGTCAAGGCCTGTGAGGTGGTTCGCCCGCTGCTGCTCAAGGATCCCGGGCTACGGCCGCTCCTGGTGCTCGTCACCGACGGGCGCGGCAACGTCGGTCTGGACGCACGACCCAACGGTCGAGCCACCGACGAGGCAATCGCGTTGGCAACCGAGATCGGTGCCGACCGACGTCTCAGCTGGGTCGTCATCGACACCGAGGATCCACGCGGCATCCGGTTGTCCCGTGCTCGCGACATCGCCGCCGCGTTGGGCGGGCCGTGCCTGCACATCGACGACCTGCGCGCCGACGACCTCGTCAACGTCGTCTGCCAACTCGACCCCACTGCTCCCCGAAAGGACTGCTGACATGGCACCACGTCCCGTCTACCCGTTCTGCGCCATCGTCGGACAGGAGGAGATGAAACTCGCTCTCATCCTCGCCACCATCAGCCCCGACCTGTCCGGGGTGCTCATCCGCGGCGAGAAGGGCACCGCCAAGTCCACCGCAGTCCGCGGTCTGGCAGCCCTGCTCCCGCAGCACCGGGAGGTTTCCGGTGCCTACCACCTGTCCCCCGAGGAGTACTCGGCCCACGCCGAGGGACTCGACCTGCCAGCGACCATGCCCGAGCCGCGTACCGTCCAGGTGCCCGTCGTCGAACTACCGGTGGGGGCCACCGAGGACCGCGTCACCGGGACCCTCGACATGGAGACTGCCCTGCGGGAGGGACGACGTCGCTTCGAGCCCGGTCTGCTGGCTGCGGCCCACCGGGCGATCCTCTACGTCGACGAGGTGAACCTGCTCGACGATCACGTCGTCGACCTGCTGCTGGACTCCGCCGCGATGGGCGTCAACACCGTCGAGCGGGAGGGAATCAGTGTCACCCATCCGGCGAGATTCACCTTGGTCGGTACCATGAATCCCGAGGAGGGCGAGCTGCGCCCCCAACTGCTCGACCGGTTCGGACTGTGTGTCACCGTCGGCGGGGAGGACGATCTCGACCAGCGTGTCGAGGTCATCCGGCGCCGGCTGGCCTTCGAGGACGACCCGGCAGGATTCACACGCACGTGGGAGGAAGCCAGCCACGAGATGAGCGAACGAATCACACGGGCCAGTGACCTCGTCGATCAGGTGGTCATTGACGACGAGACCCTCATGACGGTGTCGCGCACCTGCCTCGACGCCCACGTCGACGGCCACCGAGCCGACATCATGATGGTACGGGCGGCCCGCACCCTGGCAGCTTGGCAGGGACGCACCCAGATCTCCACCGACGACCTCGCCCGGGCAGCCCGGCTGGTGCTGCCACACCGCATGAGACGGCGTCCCCTGGAATCCGTGGGGTCGCTGGGGCCGGCAACTCCTTGGGAGCAGAGGAGCTGATGAGGCCCGTGGAAACCATGGATCCCGGACACTGCACTCACCTCGAGCCAGTGGGGAGCGTGGGCTGCGTCAGTGACGCGAGTGCGGTCGGCAGTTCATCCGATGGTCCGGGAGCAGTGTGATTCGCTCCCCGCACCGTTCCTGGCACCCGAGAATACGGTGGCTGCCCCGCATCCCCGGGCAGACCTCGCCGGCCATCGACGATCCCCTCATCGACACGAGCCAGACCCACGACGGTCGTGCCCTGATCCGGCGCATGGCTCATGACGGACGACACTGGCTGCGACCCGGATCCATCGCATCGGCCCTCGTCAGCTTGGTGAACATCGGTGTCCCGATGGCCCTGGGACGCGCCATCGATGACGGGGTCGTGGCTGGTGACGCGACTGCCCTGGCCGGGTGGTTGGCCCTGGTGGCGCTGGCCTACGTGGTCCGTGCGGCGGCCCAGACGGCGCGGATGCAGACCAACGTCGGGGCTGCGGTGAGTGAGCATGACCTTCGGGTGCAGGCCCTCGAACGCATCATTGCCCCGGAGGGGATCGGGGGCCCACCACGTCTTCCCGGTGACCTGCTGTCCGTCCTCGTCACCGACGTACGGACGGTTTCCCGTTCCTTCATCGCGTTGGCGTCCATACCGGGCAACGTCGTCACCCTGTTCGGGTCGCTCATCGCGATGGCACTCATCAACGGCTGGCTGGTACTGGCGACGGTGTGCACCATTCCGCTGCTCATCCTGCTGTCGGTCAAGGGGGTGGCGCCGGTCAAGCGCAGCACTCGTCGAGAGCGGCGGGCCGAGGCTGCCGTGGCCGGTTCAGCGGCAGATCTCACCAGTGGGCTGCGAGTCATCCAGGGGCTGTCGGCCTCCCGTCGTGCCACTGTGAGGTTCCGGGTCGTCAGCCGGGAGGGTTTGGCAGCCACCTTGCGCACCCGCCGGGTCAGGGGAGTCTACACCGGCACCGTCAATGCCTCGGTGGGAGTGTTCATCACCGTCCTGACGGTGCTGGCCGGCTGGCTCACCCTGGACGGGCGAATCAGCGTCGGAGGCCTCGTCACCGTGGTGGGATTGGCCCAGACCCTGGGACCACCGTTGCGAGCTCTCGGTGTCGACACCGCGACGATGCTTGCCAACGCCCATGCCTCCGGGGATCGGTTCTGCGAGCTGCACGACAGCCCGGCTGCCTGGCAGGTTCCTCCCGACGACAGCGAGCGCTCTGCCCCCGCAGGCCGACCCGACGGGAACTCGAGGATCAACTCGGGCGAGAGTCCGGATGGTTTCCCCGACGCCAACCCGACGGGTAGCCCCACACACTCTGACAGCCACCCACTGCACACCCCGGTGCACCTGCACGTCCAGGTCGAGGACCCGAGCCTCCAGCTCGACGTGCCCCCCGGGGCGCACCTGGGGATCGTCGCCCCCCAACAGGTGTGTGACGCCTTGGCACAGGACATCGTGCATGGTTCCCACACCCTCCTCAACGGGGTGCCGGCCAGCCAGCTGAGTCCGGCTCGCAAACGTGCCCTGGTGCTGGTGGCACCGCGCTCCCCGGAGCTGTTCGACGACACCGTCCAGGCCAACATCATGTTGGGCAGCACGAGGGACGACATGTTGGACGCCGTCGTACGGGCGGCTGCCCTGGACACCACCATCGCCGAGTTGCCGCATGGGCTGCAGACCGGCGTCGGGGAGGGCGGTCGGCACGTCTCGGGCGGCCAGCGGCAACGGCTGGCCCTGGCCCGCGCCCTCATCCATGCCCCCGATGGTCTGGTTCTCATCGACCCCACCACGAGCATCGACGCCGCCACCACCGCCGCCATCGCCGAACGGATGGGTGAGCTACGAGCTGGGCGCACCACTCTCATCACCACGACCTCTCCCGCCCTGCTGGACCGCATGGACGAGGTGGTGCTGTTCGACGACGACGGTCACCTGGTCGCTCGTGCCCCGCACCGGGAACTGTTGAGTCACGACGGCTACCGGGAGATGTTGTCATGAGCACCCGGCACTGGTTGCCACTGGCCACCCCAGCGCAGGTCCGCCGAGAGGTCCACCGGACCTCGACGGGGGTGCGCAGATACTTCGTCGCCGCCATCGTCGTGGTGGCGCTGGGAGCCATCCTCGATCTGGCGGTGCCGATGGCCACTGGGTGGATCATCGATGCTGCGCGCACCCGCCAATCGCCGTCCGCGCTGCTCACACCGGCCTTGGTGATGGGGGCTGCAGTCGTCGGTTCGGGGATCTGCAACGGCGCCGCCCAGGCGCTCACGCCGTCCTTCTTCACGACCATCGTCACCCGCCTGCGGGAGGAGATGATTGCGGTCGGGCTGGGGCTGGACCAGCAGCGGGTGGAGGGGGCCGGCACCGCCGACCTCGTCTCGCGAGCCTCCGACGACGTCACCGCGGTGCGGGATGCCGCCAACGGGGCGCTGCCACGGCTCGTCAACACCATGATCATGGTGATCGTGTCGGTGGGGGCGCTGGCAAGCCTGCATCCATCCTTCTTCATTCCCGTGGTGCTCGCTGGGGTGCTCTACGGGTTGGCGATCCGGGAGTTCCTGCGCACTGCGCAGCCGGTGTACCAGGCGGAGAGACGAGCCTCGACGACCCAGTCGCAACACATCCTGTCGACGATCCACGGGCTGGACGCGGTGCGCGCCTTCGGCGTGGAGGGCCTGCGCACGCACACGGTGGCCGACGGGTCGTGGCAGGCCGTGCGATGGAGTCTGCGTGGGCGATTCCTCGGCAACACCCTGGTGGTACGGCTGCTCGTCGGTGAGGCAGTGGCCACCATCGGCGTCGCCTGGACGGGGTATCTGCTCGTCGCCACGAACCGGGTGAGCGTCGGCGCAGCTGCGACAGCGGTCCTGGTGCTGCTCCGATTGTTCTCCCCGGTGCGGTTCCTGCTGATGTTCCTCAACAATCTGCAGGCCGCCTGGGTGTGTCTGCAGCGGGTGGTCGGGGTGATCTGTCTGCGCACCGAGGAGCCTGCAACTTCGAAACAGGCTGTACTCGAGGCGCACGGCCATGTTGGACCCGGGTCACAGGGACGTGGTGAACCCGGGTCGACGGATCATGCCCGGCCCGCAATACCGACGGAGACCAGAGAAGAATCGATCCATCACGATCACAGCACCTACGACCCAGCTCTGCGGAAAGAACAGAGCCGTGAACTCAGTCGGCCCCCGATCGAGCCCTCTCCCCCGCGGCAGCACCCACGAAGGCCTGCGTCGGTGCGGGTGGAGCAGGTGAGTTTCAGCTACCAGAACGGTCCAGACGTCCTGCACCAGGTGGATCTGGAGATTCCGGCCGGTCACACGACGGTGCTCGTCGGGGAGTCGGGGGCGGGCAAGTCCACTCTGGCCGCTCTGGTGGCCGGTCTGTTGGAGCCCCGGTCGGGCAGGATCGCCATGACGCCTGCCTCGGCCCGGACGGTGCTTGTCAGTCAGGAGATCCACATCTTCTCGGGCACCTTGCTTGACGACGTGGCGCTGGGCCTGCCGGTCCAGGCCGAGGACTGGCCCGACGAACGGGTGCGCGAGGCCGTCCTGGACGCCCTGTCCAGGGTCGGTGCCGACTGGGTTGACGACCTTCCCGATGGAGTCGACACCGTGGTGGGTCGCCTGGGAACTCGGCTGTCACCGGCGCGCGCCCAGCAGGTCGCGCTGGCTCGTGCCCTGCTGGCAGATCCTCCGATCATCATCCTTGATGAGGCCACCGCGGAGGCGGGAAGCTCCGGTGCGGCCGTCCTGGACCGGGCTGCCACCGAGGTCGTGACAGGCCGGACTGCGCTGGTCGTGGCCCACCGATTGTCCCAGGTGGCGATGGCCGACGAGGTCGCGGTGATGGATGGTGGCCGGATCGTTGAGGTCGGGTCCCCCGAGCAGCTGCGTTGCGGTGACGGCCGGTTCGCCCAGCTGTGGCAAATGTGGTCGAACCAGAGGCGCGTGTAAAGCGGCGTGGCAGCACAGCGCCGCACGCGCAGAATTACCACACCGACATCGCCCTCGTCACCATCGTTGCCGTCACGACGTGGGCACCATCATGGCTTCAGCAGTCAGGCGGCGGCCAGGATCATCTCGCCGCCACCGCAGTTTTGAGTCCAGCTTTCTGCCCAGCCGGTCGGGCGGCGCTGCAGGCCAGCGTCTGATCCTGGCGCGACCACCCTCAGCCCTCGTTGGAGCCACAGAACTGTTGCCCGCCAGACAACCTGGAATCGACGTGTGGCAATGATGTTGCCATCGACCCCGCATGCCACCCACAGTGGTAGCACCCATGGATCCTCGGGAGTTCTCCACAGAAAACGGATGTCCATGACGAAACTTCCGCAGCTTCCCGACCGCTTGAGCTTTCTCCCACCGCAACATGACGGCAATCTCGTCCACCTGCACGATGTGCACCACGAGATCGCGCAGCACAGTGGATGCCATGCCGACGACACCGCGCCTAGACGCTCCCCCGACCGACATCGCCCCAGGTGTCCGGTGCGCACCCAGCACTTGTGCCGAGCTGACTCATGACGAGTTATCTACACCGCTGCTCTCATCTTTGACGTCAGGAAATAGATGAATGAGCAGACGACAGCTAGAAGTATCGGGATGATGAGCATCACCATGCTGATTCCATTCCCGTTGTGAGGCAGACTGATCCAGGTACACCATGCTGATGATCCAGTCACGATGATCGTCCAAGCAATCAGCGTGAGGACTCCAGAGATTCTTTCCCGCCTACCCAGTTGTCCACCAGAGAACTCGTCAGCCCACTGCAATTCATTGGCGAAAGATTCTCTTTCACCAATGCTGATCATTGTTTGCGCCACTATCCCAACGAGTGCGGTTGTGAGACCAACAGCAAGCCCTATTGATCTGAGCATGACGGCATCGTCGGGGTTTGAATTCGATTGAGGAAAAGCCGTTGGTGTTGACATGAGAAGTATGGAACGCATCAGGGACTGCTTCCTCGAGTCAAGATTCATATACCCCGGAAGGGCGACAAAAAGAAGTCTTGATCGCAGTGGGGAAAGGTACTTCCCAGCCGGGGTTTTCGATCCAACAAGAACCACAGATGCAACATCTGCTTCCAGTCTACTTCCTGGAGTCACGGTAGCAGGCTGAAGTTTTTTGATCATTCCTGCGTCATTGACGACAGCGACACTGAATTTTCGTCCGGTGAAGTTGCTCGGCGGGAGCACTCGGTTCACTGACGCATTGTCCAGCACGACAGTGGTAGGAGAATCGTCTCCACACTCTTCAAGACGCTGCTCAGGTGCTTTGTTGCTCTTTTTCCAGCATGTCGCAAAGTCCTCTGATATCGCCAGCACCTGCTCGCCATCATGCCCTGCCAACATTGCATATTTTTTGGGCGGGGCATTGGAGATCTGAGAATAACTTGATTGGATCAAATCAAACTCTGAATCTGGAACGCCTACGACTTGCAACACGTTCGATGTGGCATCGGATGTTGTATTGTCTGAAGCGGTTCGTTCCATCGCAAGAACCCAGGAGAATGATCCAAACAAGAGAAACCCGACGAGTAACCCAGAGATGCGGCGACGACGTGATGTTGTTCTCGCGAATTTCGCTGTGATCGGGTTCAACCCCACAGTTCTGATATGGGCATCCAACCAAGGAATCGTGAGGAGTGACAAAACCCCCAGAGGCATTGCCGCACCAACTGGAACAAAGGGGAGTCTACCACATAAGATTGAAATCCCCATGTAGACCATCAATGCTCCAGAAAGCGCACCAACTGCACCCCCAATACGGAGCAAATTATTTTCCAGGTCCAGTGAGCGCCTCACTTTCTTCATGCGTCCAGATCGGTGCTCGGCTAGTTGTGCTGAGATCAGAGACACCAGCAGGGGATCAGCGCCAAGAAGAAGAAAACAAGAAGCAACTCAGTCAGTTCGGGAAGTACTGGACTCCAGTACTCGCCAAAGAATACACCTAACTTCTGAACATAAATTGGCTGCAACCCGTATACAATTAGTCCGCCAATGAGCAGAGCCATCGCCCTGGGAAGGAACAACGCACCGTGGAGTGAACTCCATGCTTTTGATTGCGACATTCCCGCAGCGCTCAATCCATCAATTATTGGTTGAGAACTCCGCCGGAGAGCCACATCGAAAAGTATGATCAGACCGCTTCCAAGTACTAGTAAAACCCAGCGCAGGGACAGCAGGTTGCTTAGTATCCCGTAGATGGGGTTGGCATTCTGGTCGCCAAAATCATCGCCGATGGTAGTAACTTGTGGGGGATTCGCCGAATCGATGGTCTTGGGCGTCGAATCCCCCAACCAAAGTGTGGGGGCATGCGGAAGCTCAGCGGGAACCGTCCGGCTGGCAAAGTCCAGCTCTGGGCTCAGCGGTTGAACGATGAGACCACTGATCCGAAGCAATGACGTGGAACCAGATCCAACGGAGACCGTGTCTCCGATCTGCACATTCAGGGATTGAGCCAAGTGAATGGATACCGCAATTTCTCCTCCACTGGAGGGGAAGGATCCTTTTGTAAGAATCCCAGGCGTCTTACCCCCGTGCACAGTGGTCCGCACAATGGCAGTTGAAACGGAGTCATGCCCTGTGACGCGAAGGCTCTCGTCCAAGACTGGAGTGTAGCCACTTCGGCGAGCCACCTCCTCCTGATCCTTGGTCGCTCCGGCCATGGCATATCGATACCCACCTTGCGATGCAGAGACACTCGCGTTCAGAGCTTGGGTGAAGTGCGCATGCATGGAGGTGATCAGGAATACTGCGGCGCAGAACAGCACGATCACTACGCAGGTTGGAATCCAATCGCGTAGTTGTCGACGACAATAGAGGATGGGGATCTTACGGGAGACACTCATGCCGGAAGGTCTTTCTCCACTACTGCGGATCCGTCACCCACAAGGCGTATCAGTTGATCAGCAACAGATGCCACCTTTTCATCGTGCGTGGCGAGAACCACCGGTATTCTTGAGGTCTTCGAGATTTCGCGAAGCAGATGAGAGACATTGTCGGAGTTCTTCCGATCTAGAGCACCTGTTGGCTCATCGGCCAGGAGAACTGAGGGTGAGGAGGCGAGGGCGCGTGAGATGGCAACACGCTGTTTCTCGCCTCCGGATAGTGTCTGAATTCTGCGGTCCTCAAAGTCTTGGAGACCTACCATTGACAGCAGTGTATCCAATCGTGACCCAGAGACATCCACATTGTGCAGTTCACAGGATAGTCGAATGTTCTCGAGTACCGTCAAAAACGGCACCAACCTGTAGTCTTGATGTACTACGGAGAATCTTTGGGAACGCTTCTCTGGGAGTTCCTTCCCTTCAAGGAACAGCCTTCCAGACCGAACCTTCACCATGCCCAGGAGTGCAGAAAAAAGTGTGGACTTTCCACTGCCACTTGGTCCAACCACGGCTGTTGTCCCGATTGGGAAGTCGAGATCCACATGGTCAAGGACAGGACGTTCTGACCCTGGATAGGTAACTGTCAAGTTACGTACTTCTAGCATGGATGGCTTTCCCCTAAAATTTTCGAACGTCCACTGAGGACTGTCCGGGATGCGTGAGTTTCAGATCTTTGCAGTCTGTACGTCAGCCCGTGGAGCCAGCCCACGGACGGGTCCCCGTCTTCACAGTTCCGGCCGTCGTGCGCCATTCGCTGACAGCGTTGGGAAATGTATTCGAGGTGAGGATTGCCTTGAACTTGTGACCAGCCTGAAGTGGGTTGCAGGTGGTCTGAGCATGGGCCTGATCAGGCTGACAGCTGAGCACGACCTTTTCCCTGGAGCTGCTGCAGTGCGAGGAAGGAGCAGCATCGGCATGCGCTGCAATCGTGAGAGTTGTGCTCCCCAGAGAGATGGCAGCAACTGCTATCGCGATTCTCTTCTCCATTTTTCGCCAATCCCGGCATCGAGGTGAGTTGACAGTAGGTGCCTACTGCCAACTCATGACAGTAGCAGAGGCCGAAACCACTTGAACCGATCACCCATTCCTCCGAGTCATCCCTGAGCAGCTGAGGGAGATCGCCGACGTGTGGCAATGATGTTGCCATCGACCCCACCTGCCACCCACAGCGGTAGCACCCATGGATCCCCGGAAGCTCTCCACGGAAAACGGATGCCCATGACGAAACTTCCGCAGCTTCCCGACCGCTTGAGCTTTCTCCTACCGCAGCATGACGGCAATCTCGTCCACCTGCACGATGTGCACCACGAGATCGCGCAGCACAGTGGATGCCATGCTGACGACACCGCACCAAGACGCTCCCCCGACCGACATCACCCCCGGTGCCCAGCTACGCACCCAGGCGCTGACGAAGACCTATGGCTCCACCCATGCCCTCGACCACGTCGACCTCACCATCCCCGCTGGTCAGTCGGTCGCCGTCATGGGACCGTCTGGCTCGGGCAAGACCACCCTGTTGCACTGCCTGTCGGGGATCCTCTCCCCCGATTCCGGCAGCATCGAACTGAACCTGCCCAGACGTACCGTCAACGTCGAGTCCCTCACCACCGAGGACCGTGCCGGACTGCGACGTGAATCCCTCGGGTTCGTCTTCCAGCAGGGCATGCTCGTCCCCGAGCTCACTGCCGTGGAGAACACGGCACTGCCCCTCATGCTCAATGGCACACCGAAGGACGAGGCCATCCGCCATGCTGCCCAGTGGCTCAGCTCCATGGGGTTGGCTGGCATGGAGGAGCGCCGCATCGGTCAGCTCTCCGGGGGCCAGGCACAGCGAGTCGCCATTGCGAGGTCGCAGGTGATCAACCCAGCGATCGTCTTCGCCGACGAGCCCACCGGGGCCCTCGACTCGGCCACCGCCATCGAGGTGATGTCCATCCTGCTCGCGGCCACCACCGGACGCGGACGCACCCTTGTCGTCGTCACCCACGACGAGGACGTCGCCCGGCGCTGCCAACGCATCGTGGGGCTGCAGGATGGCCGGATCGTCTCCGACGAGCTGCGTCAACCCAATGGAAGGTGGTGACCATGACGTCCACGTCTGCTGCCGTCGAGCAGCCGAACCCGACGATCACCGTCCCCGAACCGCTGAAGGTCGGACCCAGGCGTCCAGCGACTCGGCAGATCCTCGCCATGACCCTGCGCGCCTCGATCTCCGATCGCTCCACCTGGCGGCTGCCCGTGATCGCTTTCGCCGTCATCTCGACGATCATCCTCGACGTCACCGGTGGGGCCGTGATGATGTGGCACATCCACGGGGACAATGCCGCTTTCTACCGGGTGACCTCGACGATCGCCGTGGTACTGCTGATACTTCCCCTCATGACGCTGGCCTCCTCGGCAGCGAAGCTGTCGGCAAGACGCCGGGACGATCGACTGTCGTCGTTGAGACTCATCGGGGCGTCGGCGCATCTGCTACGAGTGATGACCCTGGCCGAGGCCGGGCTGCAGGCCCTCACCGGTGCGATCCTCGGCATCCTGGGATACCTGCTCTGCGTTCCAGCCCTGGGGCGGTTGTCGTTCAACGGTGAGGTCATCGGAGCACGTTCGGTGCTGCTCGGCCCCGTCCCCGTGATCGGGGTCATCGCGGCTCTGGTGCTGCTCGCCCTCACGAGTTCTGCCATCGGACTGCGCCGGGTCGACGTCTCACCGCTGGGAGTACGGATGCGCAGCCAGCCGACGTCGGTCTCGTGGGTCCGACTGGTCGTCGGTGGCATCATGCTGCTGCTCATCGTCTTCTCCCGGAAGATTCTGGGTTTCCTCGGAAGCCAGGCTGGCACCATCGGCGGGTACATCTTCGTCATCGCCTTCCTCACCATCGTCGTGGAGATCGCCAACATCATCGGGCCGAAACTGCTGTCCATGTGGTTCACTCACCGACTGCGCAAGGCCAGGAACGCGACCGAGCTCATCGCCGCCCGTCAGGTTCTGGAGAATCCACGCGCCGCCTGGACCCAGGTGGCCTCGCTGGGTGCGGTGTGCGTGGTGGGAATGTTCGGAGGCACGGGTGCGGCCTTCATGCAGCTGTTCGGCACCGGACCCGACGCCGACGAGGTCGCCCGCACCATCGGCCGAGACGTGCAGACCGGCGTCATGTTGCTCATCCTGTTCGCCTTCGCCACGGTTGCCTGCTCGGTGGGGGTCAATCAGGCTGCCGCAATCCTCGATCGTCGCCAGGTCGAGGTGGGACTGGACGTCGTCGGAATGGATCTGACGGCCCAGGACAAGGCACGACGCATCACAGTCCTGTCGCCGATGCGATTCGCCATGGCCATCGGCCTCATCGCCACCGGACTGCTGCTCATCCCCCTGGTGGGCATGGCACTGCTCGCCAGGCCGGTTGCGGTGATCACCACCGTGGGCACCATTCTGCTGGGAGCCGGCATGGTCCGGTTGGGACTGTGGAGCACCCGTCCCCTCCTTGGCCGAGTGCTCGATGACGGGCTGGCACGCACTGAGTGAGACCGGACCGAATGAGGGGCCACCTCACCTCGACGATCAGCTCCACTGCTCGTCGCCAGGTCCCTCGTCGACTCGCCATGCCGAATCGCCACACCTCGTCTATCCAACCCCTCCGAACCGAGCGGATCCGGCTGGTCACCGCAATGGCGCTGGCCAGCACGGCAGGACTCGCGAGGAGGGGTTTGTTCATGGTGTCACTCCAGATCACCGCTGCACGCTGAAGCTGAGCTGGCAGCCAGAAGTTCCTTGGCGCTGGTCTGACGCCGCCGTCCCACCGCGAGCAGGCTGGCGAGGAGAGCGGCCACCGCCCATGTGACGACGGCCAGCAAGGATCCGAAGCTGGGATTGTTCCCAGCCACGACGGCCTGCACAGCCTGCAACGCAGGTCGCAGCGGGGAGACGGCGTCGCCCCAGTGCACCGGGGCGGGGACAGTGCTCGCCAGCCCGGCAGCAACACTCACCGTCACCAGGACGACACTGATGAGCCGCCCCAGACCATGCAACCATGCGGCCAGGGCGTGGTTGACTAGGCCGAACATCGCCCCGATGAGGAGCAGCAATCCTCCCAATCCGATCGACCGTGGTACCGAGAGACTCAACACCACCCCGCCGATGACCGTCAGGCCAATACTCACCGCGACGGTCACGATGGCGCCGACCGACATCGTCCGGACCAGCAGTCCCAGGGTCGAGCGCGCGGAACTCAGCGCCCGCGAGGGAACTGTGCGAGCCACCAGCCAGGTCGCCAGAGCAGCGATCCAGGCACCAAGGATGAGCAGAACCGCCACCGCGGCCACCGAGGTCGCAATGGCAGGCCCATTCCCATTGACGGGAGCGGACACGACGTCAGCCAGCTTGGTGCGGTCATTCTGAGAGTAGGTCGGCACCTTCTTGGTCCCGGACGCAAGCTCACCGGAGAACTTGCCAGTGCCGTCGGTGAGTCTCTGGGCCCCACCGTTGAGTTTCGTCATCCCGGACGCAAAGGTGCCGACCCCCGCGGAAGCCTTCATCACCCCGTCAGAGAGCTGATTCACACCGCCGACGTACTGATTGACTCCCTGCTCGAGCTTCGAGGTCGAGGCGGCCGCCTTGGAAACCCCGCCGGTGTAGGTGTCAACACCATTGGCGAAGGTCACAGCCCCCGCGGAGAGCTTGGCCCCGCTTCCCTTGAGTTGTCGGGACTTGGTGGCCAGGGTCTGGGCACCAGTGGCGGCCTGGTGGATGCTATCTCGCAGCTGGGCGATCTGGCCGACCACCTTGGGCAGTCCGGTACGTATCTCGACCGTGAACTTGTCGACACCCTGGGACAGCTGCGAGGAGCCGTCAGCCAGCTGGTCGATGCCGTCGTCGATGCTCATGCCGGAGTTGGGATCCTTGATGGCCATCGCCTTGACGGCCACCGCCGAGCCAGCGCGCACGCCGAGGGCGTACCCGTCGGTCATGGCGTCGTGGACGAGAGGCAGCAGATTCTGACAATCCTGTGCGGTGTGCCTCTGGGTGCAGCGTGCCATGAAGTCCGCCTCACCCTTGGACAAGGACTCCTTCTTGAGTTCGGCAGTCTTCTCCCCGGAGGCGTACTGACGAATCTCGGTGCGATACCCGACCAGGCCACCCGTGAACTGATCGATCCCGTCTGCCAGCTGGCTGGCCCCGTCAGTGAGCTGGTTGAGCTGGGAGGTGTCGATCTTGCCGGTGGCCGCACTGACCTTCTGGTCCATCGTCGTCAGGCCAGCGGACAGCTGACCGATTCCGTCGACGACCTTGCCGGTGCCATCGGTGTAGGTCGCCACCCCGCTGGCCAACCCGTTCGCACCGTCACTGAGCTGTTTGCCCTTGTCGGACAGAGCGCTGAGGCCACCCGAGAGCTGGGAGACGCCGTCAGTGAGCGTGCCCCCGTTGGCCTGCAACTGCCGGGCTCCACCACTGAGCTTCGTCATGCCGGTGGCCAGGGTCCTCGCTCCGGCGGCTGACGTCTTCGTGCCATCGGCAAGTTTCGTCGCCCCGTCATCGAGCTTGGCGGCGGCGTCGGCCATCCTACCCATCTGCTGGGCGAAGCGGTTGAAGCCGATGTAGACGTTCTCGAGGTACCTCGAGGTCAGGGTGGTGTTGAGGGAACGTCGCGCCACCTGGGCAGTGAGGGCCGCGATGGTGGTGTCGGAGACCGGTGAGGTCTGGGAGGTGGTGATGTCGATGAGGGCCGGCCTGGCCTTGGTGGCGTCATTGGCCGAGTAGGAGGTGGCGTCGGCCGAGAAGGACTCCGGAATCGTCACGACCACCGAGTACGTGCCATCTCGCAATCCCCTGGCCGCCCCGTCAGCGTCGGTCAAGGTCCAGTCGACGGTGTGTCCGTCGGTGGCAGGAGAGCCGGAACCGACCAGTTCCGCGGTGAGCTGGCGTCCCATGGGAACCACCTGTCCACGGACCTTGACGGCCTTGTCCTTGTTGACGACCGCCGCCTTCACCTGACCCAGCCGGTCGGTGGTCTGCCAAGTGGTGCCGACCAGGCCGGCCACCACCAACAGTGGTACGAGGATCAGGGCAACCACCGCCGGCCACCGCAACCTGATCGTGGAGTGGGAACGTTCGGTCATCATCGGGTACCTCCGAGGGACGGCTCGGGCTGATCGATCAGGTCATGGACGGCCTGTGGCTCCAGCCAGTCAATACGGCCGGCACGCTGGGCTCCCAGGATCACGGCGGCCTCACCGGCCTGGTTCACCTGGCGAATGAGGGATTCCAGCTGATCGCGGTGAAACTGCTCGACGATCTGATCAGCGTGGTCAATGAGGAACAGACGCGGTGGGCGCCGCGGTGGATGGGTGAGAGCTGCCGTGGCTGCCTGGAGTTCTTCAGTGAGGTCCTTGTCGGCGGCATCGATGAGCCATGCCACCCGACGCACCGCGGAGGCTCGCTCCGGGAGGAGGCGTCCGCCCGACCTCATCCGACCGTGGTCGATGGCAAGTCGTCCTCCGACCGCGAGCAGCACGGCCGTGACCGGGCCCCGGGGACCCACGACGGCCTGCACCTCATGAGGCTCGACGTGCAGATCGAGGCCGGCGAAGAGACCGTCGACCCCGATCCCCTCGGCGTGCAGGGCCTCGGTGTGGTCAGGGGTGGGCCATTCTGCGAATTGCTCCTCGTGGGCAATCCCCTCCCCCTCGATGTCGAGTCGGGGCAGGCGGCGATCCAGCCATGTCGGCAGCCACCAGGCCTTGTCACCGAGCAGGCTCATGACTGCCGGGACGAGGGTCATTCTCACCAGGAAGGCATCAGCGAGGATACCGACGGCCAGGGCCAGGGCGATCTCCTTGATGGCATTCATGCCCTCCGGGATGAAGAAGACGAAGACCGAGACCATGATGACAGCGGCTGCCGTGACGACCTTGCCCGAACCGATGAATCCCCTGATCACCGAACCCTTGGCGTCACCGGTGTGGACGTACTCCTCGCGCATTCTCGACACCAGGAAAACCTCGTAGTCCATGGCCAGGCCGAAGAGGATGCCCATGACGACGATCGGCATGAAGGAGATGATCGGGACAGGACGGTCGAGGTTGACCACGGACAGGCCGATGCCTCGGTTGAAAACCAGCTGCGCGGCTCCGAAGGCGGCCAGCACCGAGAGCAGGTAACCGATGGTTGCCTTGATGGGGACCGCGATCGACCGAAACACCACCGTCAGCAGCACCAGGCACAGCCCGACGACGAAGATTCCAAAAGGCAGCAGGGCGGCTCCCAGACGGTTGGAGACGTCGAGCTTGATGGCCGTCAGTCCGGTGACGGCGGTGTCAACCCCGTACTTGTCGTGCCATTCGGACTTGTGGTCGCGCAGTTCGCGAACCAGGTCACTGGTCGCCTCGTCGGTGGGGCCGGTGGTCGGCAGCACCTGGATCATGGCGGTGTCGGCGTTCTGGTTCGGAACGGCCAGAGCGACGGTGTCGACGCCGGGGAGCTTCTCGATGTCGGCCTTGAGCCCGTTGACGATCTTCATCGGGTCGGTGGAGGTGACGATGTCGGCGGTGACGATGACCGGGCCGTTGAATCCTGGTCCGAACTTCTTCTCCAGGGCGTCATAGGTCTGACGGGCGGTGTTGTCGGCGGGCAGTTCCGCGGCGGTGGGCAGGCCGAGGTGGAGGTCCTTCATCGGAATGGCCAGGGCCCCCAGCCCCACCACGACGACGAGGATGGTCACCAGTGGGACGCGGGTGACGGTGCGCACCCACCACCCGAAGATCCCGCCGGAGCGTTCCCCCTTGCCAACCGCAGTGGTGCTGGTCGACGGTGCGTCCCCACCAGCTGTGGCATTGTCGTCACTGTTCGCCCCGGTTGCCATCGCAGTTGGCTTCGACCCCCGTCCGCGACGAGATTTCCACGGGCGCAGTCTCTCTCCCATGAGCCCCATGAAGGCCGGCAGCATTGTCAGGGCGATGACAACCGCCAGAGCGACACCGATGGCAGCGAAGACGCCCATGACGGTGAGGAAGGGAATGTTGGCGATGGCCAGGCCAATGAGGGCGATGAGGACCGTCGTCCCGGCGAACACCACTGCCGAACCCGAGGTCGCAACGGCTCGGGCGGCCGATTCCTGCACCTCAAAGCCGTCACGCAACTGGTCGCGGTGACGCGACAGGATGAACAGGGCGTAGTCGATCCCAACGGCCAGCCCCAGCATGACGGCAAGCATCGGTGTGACTGAGTTGACCGTCGTGAACCGGGTGAGGATCGCCATGATCGAGTACGTGATCCCCACCCCGAGGACGGCTGTGATGATCGGCATCCCGGCTGCCACCAGGGATCCCAAGGTGATGGCGAGGACGACGAGGGCCACCCCGACGCCGATGACCTCGGTGATCGACAGGGAGGGCAGCATGGCCTCGAAGGCTTGGCCACCGACGTGGACGTGTGACCCCGACGGGAGGCCAGCCTGTATGTCGTGACTCACCTGTTGCAGGTCGTCACGCCCGGAATCGGGGAAGGTCACCGCGCTGACCTGTCCCAGTTCCACCTGGATGACGGCTGCGGTGTGATCCTTGTTGATCATCCCGGTGACGTGCTTGTTCCAGGGCGAGGTCGCCCCGGTGACGTCCTTGAGGTCCTTGAGCTCCTCAACCCCCTTCTCGATCCGGGAGCGAATGGGTGTCGAGAAGATGTCGGTGCCATCCGGCACCGTGATGACGACATTGGCGCTCAGCGCGGAGGCTTGCGGGAAGGTCACCTGGAGCTTGTCGTAGGCCAACTGGGAGGGGGCACCCGGGATGGTGAAGGAATCGTCGTAGTCGCTGTGCAGGGCGACCACTCCTAGCCCGAGCAGAACCAGCAGGCCCAGCCACAGGGCGACGACGGTCTTTGCTCTGCGGAAGCACCAGGCCCCAAGATCGTGAAGGAAGGAGGACATCATCACCCCGCAATGAACTCGTCCGCACACCACTCGACACAAGTATGTATTCGATGCGGTATCGAATCCGATACAGCATCGTATTCAACGGTCGAGGTCCCCCAGGAGCGTCATACCCGTCGCCACCTTCGCCCGCATGGGTGTGCCGGGATCCACCGTCGAGGAGACCTGCGAGGAGACTGGTGTCACCTGCGAAGCCTTCCACCCCAACGTCATTCCAAAGGACGAGCTGTGCACGGCGGTGCTGAGCCGCACCGACAAGAGCCTGGCCGCCCTGGGACCACGGGCCGGGAAAACACCACTGGCCCCGCACGAGTGCGAGGCCAGTGACAGGTCGGGGATTCGGAAGATCAGTACCCCAAGATCTCCTTGCGACGGGGCAGCCAGGCGATGGCGTCACGGATGCCGTCGGCCGGGGTCAACTCCGCGCTCCAACCGAGCAGGTCCTTGGCACGGTGTGAGACGGTGTAGGCACCGGCGACATCTCCGGGGCGTGGTGGGCCGTAGACGACATTGAGAGCCTTGCCAGTACCTTCCTCGAAGGCCTTGACGAGCTCCTTGACGGTCACGCCGTTCCCGGTGCCGATGTTGAACACCTGGTAGGGCTCGTCGGCGGTCACCTCGTCGAGGTGCTCCAGAGCGGCGACGTGGGCCTGGGCCAGGTCCCAGACATGGATGAAGTCGCGGATGCCGGAGCCGTCTCGGGTGGGCCACTCGACACCCGTGACGGTGAAGGTGGAGTCCTCCATCCAGGCGTCGATCATCTTGCCGAGCACGTGGGTGGGGTGTTCGATCTGCTGGCCGGTACGTAGCTTGGGATCCGAGCCGATCGGGTTGAAGTACCGCAGGCTGAGTGCCTTGAGGTCGGAGGCGTGGGCGGCGTCACGCAGGATGTGCTCCACCATGAACTTGGTGGTGGCGTACGGGCTGCCGGGGTCCAGCGCGGAGTCCTCGGTCACCTTGAACTCGTCGTCGGTGGCGTAGATCGACGCCGAGGAGGAGAACAGGATACGGTGCACGCCGTTGCGCTGCATACCCTGCAGCAGCTTGACCGTCTTGCCGACGTTGTTCTCGTAGTAGCCCAGCGGGTCGGCAACCGACTCCGGGACGATGATCTTGGCCGCGCAGTGCACGACGGCGTCGATCTGGTTCTCGGTGAAGACGCGGTCGAGCAGGTCCTGGTCGGCGATGTCGCCCTGGTAGAAGGTGCGGTCGCGGACGAACTCGCGGCGTCCCGCGGACAGGTCGTCCAGGACGACGACCTCGTGGCCTGCCTCCTCGCATGCCGAACCGACCGTCGATCCGATGTAGCCGGCTCCGCCGGTGATGAGAATCCGCATGAGTCCTCCGAATTGCTGGTGATGGACACCATGTTATGCGGTGCGATGCAGGGCCATGTACATCGGTGGCCGTGAATCCCCACGCCCGCGACCACCACACCTGCGAGGGCCCCATCATGTGGTCGAAGGGCCTTGGCCGTGCAGGAATACGGGTTGCCGAAGGGCCTTGTAGTGCAGGTGCACGGGTTGTCCGGAGAGGCTGCGGCCGTCCCACCGACCCCACGGTCATCTCACCGACCCTCAGAATCCAGGGGAGCAGGAACCCATGCCCGAGGTTCGTCGAACAAGGTGTGTCGAACAGGCCCCCAGCTGGCCGGCCGAGCCGTCCCGGCACGACGACCTGCCACCTTCCAGGGGCCACATAAACTGGAATCCATGGCAACCAACCGGATCGACCAGACGAGCGGTTCTGCTGACCCTGCCGACCTCACCGGATCCTCCCCCAGCAGCGACGAGGCTGCCACGCGCCCCCAGGAGTCGCACTCCCGCCCGCCCGGCCAGCCCAGCGCTCCCCGGGAGCAGGGCAGAACCGACCAGCAGGAGTCGCCGGCCAAGGGATCCTCCGGACGAGCCACGTCCTCGGTACGTGCCCGGTTGGGGCGCCTCGGGGCGAACCGATCCTCCGAGGAACAACTGTCGATCCCCGGGATGGAGGAGGTCCTCAACCCCACCGTCGACGATGGGCGCCCCACCGACCCGGAGCGGACCCTGTGGGTCGACATGACCCTCATCACGGTGTTGACGACCCTCACCATCGTGCCGTACCTGGCTGCAAGCATCCAGGCACCGATCCCCGAATATGTCGCCGCCCTCGTCTCGTCGATCATCATGGTGTTCAGCCTGTTGCTGCGTCGGGATCATCCGGGGGCGCTCATGGCCCTGCTGCTGGTTGGCGGACTCATCCAGCTCATCTTCGTCCCGTTCCCGGTGCTGTCGATCATTGCCGTGCCGATCGCCTCGTACGCCGTGGGTCGGTGGACGGCAGGGCGTCAGTCACGCATCATCCTGTGGCTCGGCACGATCGGTGCCATTCTGGGGCCGTTGCGCTGGCGGGACACCCTGGCTGCCGACTACGACTCCTCCGGCACCCCGTGGGTCATGTGGTTCCTCGCCACGACGGTGTGTCTCGGCCTGGTCGTCACCCCCTATGCGGTGGGCAGACGACTGCGTGAGGCGGCGCTCATCGAGTCCCAGCAACGCATCGCCAAGGCCCAGCGGTTCCGGGCGATCCTCGCCGAGCGTGAGCAGGCAGCTCGCATGGCCGAGGAACGCACCCGCAACGACATCGCTCGGGAACTGCACGACATCGTCGCCCATTCCCTGTCGGTGATGATCGTGCAGGCCGAGGGCGGCAAGGCCCTGGCCACGAAGAAGCCCGAGGCGGCCATCGACGTGCTCGACACCATCGCCGACACCGGACGCGACGCCCTGGTCGAGATGCGTCGCATCGTCGGCGTGCTGCGTCAGGACCCGGATGCCAAGGCCGACTACGCTCCCTCCCCCGGCCTGGCCGACATCCCAGAGCTGGTGGCGAGGTCTGGCCCACGCGTACAGCTGCAGGTGCATGGACAGCGCCCCGAGGTGTCCCAGACGATCGGTCTGACGGCCTTCCGGGTGGTACAGGAAGCCCTCACCAATGTTCTCAAACACGCCGGCCCCACCGCCCATGCGACGGTGGACGTCGACTACGGCCCCCGCCTCATCACCCTGCGCATCGACGACGACGGCTATGGCGACGCGGTCAAGGGGGACGGGATGGGACACGGCCTGCAGGGCATGCGGGAGCGCGTCTCATCGATGGGTGGCGCGCTCACCGTGGGACCACGTGAGGAAGGTGGCTTCTGCGTCGCGGTGAGCTTGCCGGTCGTGACGGACTCACGGTTGCGGTGAGGCAGGGCTTTCCCAACCTCACGCGGACACCCCAGATCGAGTACCACCACGGCATCACGTGCAGTGGATTCTCGGACGATCGGGGCATGAAGTACCATCAATCTGTGTCGACTCGTAGCTCCGTGTGGTACCTGGATCGCGTGGTCCTCGTCATGGCTGTGTCGCTGGGGCTTTTCGGACTGGTGGCGTGGGCGATCCTTCCGCCCTCCCAGGCGCCGCTGGGCACGTCCTTGGGCATCTCTGCCGCATCCTGGCTCGTGACGTTGGTCCTTGGCTTGGTACTGCGTCCGTTTCCCACCAAGCTGACCGGCAAGGTTGACGCCGACGAGATGAGGAATGCCGTCGCCAGGAAGATGTCCATCGCGTGGCTTGGGACGACGTGGCCTGCGCTCATCCTGTTCATCCTTGCGTTCCTGCTGCACCTGCCCCGCGCATTCGTCCTCCTCGGCATGATTGCCGACGGCGCAACGATGTTCCTCCTCCTTCACTCGACCGATCAGCGGCTGGAACAATTCGCCGAGACCTGGTGCGGCGACCAGTACGATCCGGCGAATCCAGAGATTGACAAGTTCCTGCACGACACGCCCCCTGCGAGCCCGTCCTGAGGGTGCCCGCCACCCGGCGACGACCGGGGGACTGCTGGGTTCGGGTTCCCCATGTCGGCCATTGCAGCCAGGCCCATTGGGCTGCCGTCACGCACGAGCGCCGGTGTCAGAGGTGATGGATGGGCACCACGATGGAGCCCATGACACAACGAACCACACCAGATCGTGACCCAGGCGGATACACTGGCGCCAACCACGAAGTCACCGGGAGGAATCACCATGGCCGAACCCATCCGCGTCCTCCTGGTCGACGACCAGTCCCTGGTCCGCTCGGGATTCCACATGCTCATCGATTCCGAGGATGACATGGCGGTTGTCGGTGAGGCGTCGAACGGCGCCGAGGCGTTGGAGAAACTGCGCACCATCGAGGTGGACGTCGCCCTCATGGACATCCGCATGCCGGTGATGGACGGGGTGGAGACCACCCGCAGGATTGCCGCGTCCAGCCTGCCCACCAGGGTGATGATCCTCACCACCTTCGACCTGGACGAGTACGTCTACGCTGCCCTCAAGGCCGGCGCCTCCGGGTTCCTCCTCAAGGACGCCCGCCCCGCCGAGCTGCTCTCGGCCATTCGTTCCGTGGCGGACGGGGAGGCGGTCGTGGCACCATCCGCCACCAAGCGTCTGCTCGACCACGTCGTGCCCACCCTGCCCGCCGATCCCCATGCCGCCGACGAACGACTCGCCTCACTCACCGATCGGGAGCGCGAGGTGCTGGTGGAGATCGCCAAGGGTGCCACCAACGCCGAGATCGCCCAGACCCTCTACATGGCCGAGGGCACCGTCAAGACCCACATCGGACGTCTGCTGAGCAAACTGGACTGCCGCGACCGGGTGGGTCTGGTGCTGCTCGCCCACGAGGTCGGCCTGGTGCGCTGAGCGTGTGGGGATGGCTCCCCATACCAGCCCCGTTTGCACACCCCTGTGACCAACGCTGCCCCGTGGTCAAGGGGCCTCGCAGTCAACGCGGCCCGCGGCGCACGCGCCCCTGCGCAGGGTTAGTTTGCGCAGGATTCAGCGAAACCGAGGGTCAGAACTCCACGTCGCCCTGAGTCGCGACGCGATCCACGCCCAAGCTGCCCACGCCCAGTCTGCCCCGTCTCGGGGGACCGGCTCGTGCCAAGCCGGCGGCATCCCCTGGTGCTCATCCACCGGTATCGGCCTCGGCCACCCCACACCTTCCCCGGTCGGAGCCATTTTTCATCCCACGGAAGGATGTTGGCCACCCGGAACGTTGCATACCGTGTGTGCCATGACGGCGAAAGACGCCTCTTCCCGACGAAAGGCCATCATGACCACACCACCGCGTTACGCAGTCAGCCCTGCAGATCCGGCAGCTGGCTCCTCGACGATCGCCCCCGACGCTGCCGCCGGCCTGCGGCTCAGCAAGGTGTACGGATCCGACGAGACCCGTGTCATCGCACTGGACCAGGTCGACGTGCGTTTCGCCCGCGGCACCTTCACCGCGATCATGGGCCCGTCCGGATCGGGCAAGTCCACCCTCATGCACTGCTTGGCGGGCCTGGACACCATCACCTCCGGACGTGCCTTCCTCAATGGTCACGAGCTCAACACCATGCCCGACAAGCAGCTCACCAGACTGCGTCGTGAGGAGGTCGGGTTCATCTTCCAGTCGTTCAACCTGTTGCCGATGCTCACCGCCAAGCAGAACATCCTGCTTCCCTTGGAGCTTGCCGGCAGGAAGCCCGACAAGGAACTCTTCGACCAGATCGTGGATGAGCTGGGCATCGCCAACCGACTGGGGCACCGTCCCTCGGAGCTCTCGGGTGGTCAGCAGCAACGCGTGGCCTGCGCCCGCGCCATGGTGACCCGTCCCTCGGTGGTCTTCGCCGACGAGCCGACTGGTGCCCTGGACTCCAAGGCCGGCACCCGTCTGTTGGAGTACATGCGCCACAGCGTCGACGACCGCGGCCAGACGATCATCATGGTCACCCACGACCCGCGCGCCGCGTCCTACGCCGACCGGGCGCTCATGCTCTTCGACGGCCGTATCGTCGATGACTTCGAGTCCCCGCAAGCCGAAACCATCAGCACGGCCCTGGCCAGTCTGGAGGCGTGATGATCAGCCAAGCTCTCAAGGAAGTGCGCTACCACCCCGGCAGGGTGGTGGCCACCATCGTCGCCATCGCCATCTCGATCGGCTTCCTGTCAACGATCTCCATCTTCCTGCGCACCCAGGGCACCGCCGAGGGCAAGCGTCAGGCCATCTACAGTACGAGGGCCGACTCGGTCGTCACGGTCACCAAGGCCATCGAGAAGCCCGACAAGGTCACCAAGGCCATCGAGGACACCGACGGCGTCAAGGACGTCGAGCTGCTGTACAGCAGCTCGGGCATGGCCAGCCACAACGGCTCGGACGTCATGGGCACCAGCTACAGCACCCCGTCCGAGGGATTCCGGTGGTCGAAGCTCACCGAGGGAAAGTGGCCCGAGAAGCCCAACCAGGTCGTCGCCTCCAAGGACGGCGCCAAGAAACTCGACCTCAAGGTGGGCGACACCTTCAAGTTCAACGATCAGGACGCCACCTTGGTCGGCATCGCCGATGAGCCCAAGGCCCTGCTCAACGAGACCTTCTACGTCGGTGGGCCAGGAAAATCGGGCGACGACGGCGACAGCACCTGGCTGGTGCACGTCAAACCGGGGTCCGACACCACTGCCGTCAACAAGGCAATCGTCAAGAACGTCACGGGCGTGCAGAAATTCGACACCGACGAGCCCGTCACGGCGCAGACCGCCAAACAGTTCCAGGACGCGTCGATCAAGGATCTCATCGGCAGCTTCGACGTCACCAAGTACGGCCTCATGATCTTCGGTGCCATCGCATTGTTGGTGGGGGTCATCATCATCAGCACCACCTTCGGCATCCTGCTGGCGCAGCGCCGCCGTCAGATCGGCCTCATGCGCGCCGTGGGCGCCTCCGGGGGGTACGTGCGCCGCATGGTCCTCGGGGAGGCCATCGTGCTCGGCGTGCTCGGCTCCCTGCTGGGCATCGTGCTGGGTATCGTGTTCTCCCTCATCGCTGCCGCCCGCACCGGTGCTCTGTGGTTCGGTCTGAGCTGGCCGGTGGGTGAGCTCGTCGGTGAGTTCCTCATCGGCGTGCTCATCACGATCCTGGCTGCCTTCCTGCCCGCCATCCGGGCCACTCGGGTGGCTCCGTTGGAGGCACTGCGCCCGGTTCCCACCGTGGAGGAGCGTAGGAAGGCCTCGATCGCACGCATCATCGTGTGCTCACTGCTGTTCCTGATCGGCGTCGGGCTGTCGGTGCTCACCTTCCACGTCGACAATCTGGCATCCATCCCGGTGGCCATCGGCTCGGCGATCCTCCTGTCGATCGCGGTGCTCGCGGCGGCCCCGCTGTACGTGCCCAGTCTCATCAAGCTCTTCGGACTGGTCATCCGCCCGTTCGGACCGACGGCGCGACTGTCGACCTCCAATGCGGTGCGCAACCCGAGCCGTACCTCGCTGACGGCCGTGGCTCTCATGCTGGCGGTTGGTCTGTCGATGACCTTGCAGATCGGTACCGCGACCATGCGTTCCACCGGTGATCGGATGATCGAGGAGCACTTCCCCGTCGACATGCAGATCTCGACGCTGCCTCCCATGGACGATGAGCCCGCCCCGGACGGGGAGCAGAGTACTGCAGACGCTGAGTCTGGGTCGTCTACACCTGATGCCACCGCTGGGACGTCGAACGGAAAGGCTGGGCAGCACCCAGAGGCTCCGGCGTTGCCCAAGACCGTGCTGGGCACGATCGACGACCTGCCCAACGTCGCCTCACAGCTGCAGCTTGAGAGCACACTGGCCGATCTCGGCGACAAGGGCAAGGATTCTTACCAGAACTCCGTGGTCGTCTACGGTGCCGAGAAGGACAAGATGTCGCAGATCAGCGACGTCGTCTCCGAGAAGCTGAATGACGACACCATCGTGGTCAACGACAGCCTGCCGTTCAGGACGGGCGAGAAGATCAAGGTCACAGGATCGAAGGGGACGGTCGAACTCTCCGTCGTGAAGGTCTCTGGTGTCCTCGATTTCAGCGAGGCCCTGACCACCACGGCCGCCCTCGACCGACTCTCCGACAACCATCAGGTGAGCGCGGTGTGGATGAAGATGCAGGACCGCACCAACATGACCTCGGTCATGGAGCGGCTCACGCCCCTGATGTCCACCTCGGGCGTCAGCGTCAGCGGCGGTTTCCCGGCAGCCGGCATGCTCGACAAGATCCTGGACGTCATCCTCATGATCATCACGGCCCTGCTGGGCGTGGCAGTGCTCATCGCCCTGGTGGGTGTGGCCAACACCCTGGGCCTGTCGGTGCTGGAGCGACGCCGCGAGTCGGCGTTGCTGCGGGCCATGGGCATGCAGAAGCGCAGTCTGCGTCTCATGCTGCTCCACGAGGCCCTGCAGACCAGCTTCGTCGGGGTGTTCGTCGGAGTGGTCGCCGGTGGATACTTCGCCTGGTTGGGGATCTCGTCGATCTTCCGGACTGCCGACACCAATGTGCAGATACACTTCGGCGTCGACTGGCCGTGGACGATCGGGCTCATCCTCATCTGCATGGCGGCCGCTGCGTTGGCATCGATATTGCCGGGCAGCCATGCCGCCCGGACGGCACCGACCGAGGCGCTTGCCGAGGAGTGAGTCTGCTGAGCTGAATGGTGGGTGACGCCGCTGCCACCGTGATGACGGCCCGCACCACCTGACGATGACCGTGGTGGTGTCACCCACACCAGAACAGCTCGATGCATGACTGGCCCGGCCCCGAAAAGGGGTCGGGCCAGGTGCCGTGTCCACCTCCCCCTCGGACCGGATTCTGATTGACCCTTGGCGGACTGAGAGACAGCGGTACCCCCACCTCCCCCTCGAACCGAATCCGATCGAGACGAACAACGCGTATCCGCAGCACGAGGATCGAGCAGACGCCTCGTCCACACCCCTGCGATGAGTTCGGTGATGCCCACGATCCGGTGGGGACACATGACCTGGGAATCATGACAGTGCCCCTTGCCAGTTCGGCATTGACCACACCTGCATGGCGTTCAGGACGTCACCTGGTTCGGGAGCAACCTCTACACTGGCAGTCGTGACCCACGTCTGGAAGATCCTCACCGCAGCGGCAACGGTGTTCCTCCTTGCCATGGCCGGTCTGCTGTTCGTTCTGGCTGACCGCAACCAGACATTCCTTGCCACCGGCGATCACATCACCGGAGTCGTCACCCAGACCAGCACCGCTTCCCGGCTGTGTGAGGATCCCTGGCAGCGGACCAGGCGACGTGCCTGCACTGTGGCGGCCATCACGTACCACGATGAGGGGCACGACGGGATCCTCCTGTCCCCGCCGCTGTCGAACGGTCAGCTCTCCCAGGGTGACCGCGTCAACCTGGTCATCGACCGGCAGGGGCATGACGTTGACGACGACATCGTTGCCCTGGACAAGCCGCTGGGCATCAAGTACCGGATGGTTCCGTGGTTGTTCGTCGCTGCAGCCGTCGGCGTGGCCGGCTGGGGTGTGGGTGCTCAGAAGAGGCCGACGACCTGACCGTTGTCGTCGATGTCGATGCGTTCGGCAGCCGGATGGGCTCCCAGTCCGGGCATGGTGCGCATGTTGCCGCAGATCGCGTAGACGTACCCGGCGCCCACGGCAGCGCGCACCTCACGCACCGGCAGACGCCAACCGGTGGGACGGCCCTTGAGCTGGGGGTCGTGGGACAGCGACAGGTGGGTCTTGGCCATGACGACGGGCAGTCGGCCGTAGCCCAGCTCCTCGAAGTGGGCGAGGTCCTTGGCGGCCTGCGGCGAGATGTCGATGCCGTCGGCCCCGTAGACCTCGGTGGCAATCTTCTCGATCTTGGTCTCCAGACTGTCGGCCAGATCATAGGTGTAACGAAAATCGGTGGGCTGGTGACAGGCGTCGACGACGGCGCGGGCCAGCTCCATGGCTCCGTTGCCTCCGTCGACGACGTGGGTGGAGGCGGCGAAGTGAGCACCTTCCTGCTCGGCGACACGACGCACCGCTTCGATCTCGTCGTCATGGTCGTCGGGGAAGACGTTGAGTGCCACGATCGGCGACACCCCGAAGGTGCGGACGATCTCGATGTGCTTGCGCAGGTTGTCGGCACCGGCGAGTACGTCCTCGGGGCTGTCGGCAAGCATGTCGGGGGGTAGTGGTTTCCCGGCGACGATCTTGTAACGTCCCGAGTGTGCCTTGAGGGCGCGAATCGTCACCACCAGGACGGCGGCGTCGGGGCGCAGACCAGAGGTGCGGCACTTGATGTTGAAGAACCGCTCGGCCCCCATGTCGGCACCGAATCCGGCCTCGGTGAGCAGGAAGTCACCGCACCTGCTGCCCACCCGGTCGGCGATGACCGAGGAGTTTCCGGTGGCGATGTTGCCGAATGGTCCAGCGTGGACGAGCACCGGGGTGTTCTCGGTGGTCTGCAACAGGTTGGGTTTGATGGCGTCCTTCATGATGACGGTCATGGCACCTGCCGCATGGAGGTCCTCGGCACTCACCGGCTCACCGCTGCGGGTGTAGGCGACGACGATGCGCCCCAGCCGGGCTCGTAGGTCGGCCAGCGAGGTGGCCAGGGACAGGATGACGCCGACCTCGCTGGCTGCGGTGATGTCGAATCCGGTTTGCCGGGGCACACCGTCGATCCTGGATCCCAGACCGACGATGGTGTTGCGCAGGGCCCGGTCGTTGACGTCGACCACGCGACGCCACGAGATGGAGTGTGGTTCGATGTCGAGGGCGTTGCCCTGGTGCAGGTGATTGTCGATCATTGCCGCCAGGAGGTTGTGGGCGGCGGTGATGGCGTGGAAGTCGCCTGTGAGGTGCAGGTTGAGCTTCTCCATGGGGAGCACCTGGGAGTATCCGGCCCCGGCAGCGCCGCCCTTGATGCCGAAGGTCGGTCCCATCGAGGGTTGACGCAGGGCGAGCATCGTCTTCCTACCGATCTTCTCGAGCCCCTGGGCCAGTCCGACTGCCGTCGTCGTCTTGCCCTCGCCCAGTGGGGTGGGGGTCACGGCGGTGACGACGACGTACTTGGCACGGGGGCGTCCCTCGTGGGCCTGCTCGATGTCCAGGGACACCTTGGCGACGTCGCGGCCGTAATGCTCGAGGTAGCTCTCCGGGATCGAGGCCCGGTTCGCAACGTGCTCAATGGGCTCGAGGCGAGCCTCCCGGGCGATCTGCAGATCCGACTTCATCGCCATGTCCTCCATATCGTCGTTGCCTGGTCGTCGCCTGTCGGCGCGGTACTGGTGACCCTACTGCCCAATATCGTAGGTGGATCCGACACGGGGCGACGTCATCCCCCCCGGCTTGCACCATCCGATTCTGAATGTGGATCACGTACCGCTGCATGTGTTGCTGCAGGTTTCATCCTGCCGCACCGTGGCGGTTCTGGTGACACAACACGGCACACCACTCCACTGCTCCGACTGCTGGACCACCGTCGTCACGTCAGGGGATCCGCGCACATCACAGACGCCTGAACGCCTGCCCTGCGGAGTTCATGTCACACAGTGCCATGATCGGATTACTTTGTCCGTGACCTCTTGGGCTTTTCGGCGGGGGCGCAGGAAGACCCGCGATCACGAGTTTTCGGCAGCCTCGTGACACCCTCGTGGTCGCACACCCCATACTTTTCTGGCACGCGTAGGATCGTCTCAGCCGACATGTGTCGACGAAGGAGAGTTCGTGTTCTGGCAGAACCTCAAGCGCCTGTGGCGTCACCCCAGGTTCCGCAGGATCCTTGGGGTACGCATCTTCACCCAGGCTGCGGACGGCACCCTACAGGTGGGCATGGCCTCCTACGTCCTGTTGTCGCCGGAGCAGCAGCCGGACGCGTGGTCCATTGCCATGGTGCTTGCCATCACGCTGCTGCCCTTCTGTCTGCTCGGCCCATTCGTCTCCCTGGTGCTGGATCGATGGTCACGGCAACGCATCCTCGTGGGAACGGACGGTCTGCGTTGCCTCATCGCCCTGATGCTGGGCGTACTGGTGTGGAACGGCGCACGCGACAAGGCCTCCCACATCGCCCTGCTCATCCTGCTGCTGGTGGCGATGAGCATGAACCGTTTCCTGCTCACGGCACTCACCGCCGGACTGGAACACACCATTGACAAGCGCGAATATCTGACGGCCTCGTCGATCATGCCGATCATCGGGCCGCTGGGGCTCATGCTGGGTGCCGTCATCGCGACTGCCGTGCGCCTGATCGCCGGCCGACACATGCCGGTGCATCATGCCGACACCATCATCTTCGTCATCTCGGCGACGCTCTTCGCATTCTCGGTGGGTCTGGGCATGCGATTCGACCGTTGGGAACTCGGACCGACCCACGTCGATCGCAGCGAGAGCGCCTCCGACGTGTTGCGCTCGACCCTGGAGGGATTCCGTCACTGCGCCCATCTGCCCACGGTACGTACTGGGTTGACGTTCATCGGCGTCCAGCGGGTGCTGTTCGGGGTGTACTCGGTGGCAATGATCCTCGGCTACCGCAATCTGCTGCACGCCCAGACCGACATCAACGGGGCGATGGGCGACATGATGGTGTGGGGTGTCGTCATGGGAACGGGGATCGTGCTGTCGGCGGCATTCATGCCCCCCTTGGTGCACGGCATCGGTATGCGACGGGCCCTGACCAGTCTCATGGTCGCCACCGCCGTGGTGCAGGTGTTCCCCGGGTCGATCATCAATCGATTCGCCCTGCTCATTGCGTCGTTCTTCATCGGTGTGTTCGCCCAGTCGGTCAAGGCGGGCACCGACACCATCTGTCAGGCCCACGTCGCCGACGCCTTCAAGGGACGTGTCTTCATCGTCTACGACATGGTCTACAACGCAGCCTTCGTCGCCGGATCCGCGCTGGCTGCAGCTCTCGTCCCCGATGAGGGCATGTCCACCCCGCACCTCCTGGGTCTGGGTGGGGCGTACCTGCTGCTGGGGATCGGTTTCCTGCTGCGCACCCATCGCTACGGCGACACGGAGTTCAATCGGGGCACTGCCCTGGGCGGGGAACCACTGGCCATCCAGAAGACCCTGCCCGAGAGGTGACCTGGCCCGAGGGATGACCCTGCCCCCGCCACGTCAACCGTGACTCGACCAATGGCCCAACGATGCCAATGCCCGAGCCAGATCCGCTCAAGAGTGAGCTGACACCGGTGCAAACCATGCACACATGCAGGAACACGTAGGACCGGACCCGTCAGCGACGGCCGCCAACCCTGCACATGTGAAGGTGTGAAGGACTGACAATGCCCGACGTCGTGCTGACCCCACGACGTCGTGCCGAACGCCTCCAGCTGCGGGGCCGACCCCGACGTGGCATTGGCTCACCGCCTCACACCACTCGGGTACGTGGTCGTCCCTCCATCACCTCCTGAAGCACGGTGACGGTCTCGTCCGACAGGTCGACGCCGATGCGGCGCGCCTGGCGCGCCAACAGGTACACCAGACGTTCCGTCTCACAACGATCATCGGCCAGGTGAGCGATACGGATCTGTGTGGTGAGCAGCACCTCATCCTGGGGGCACGCACTCAACGCTCGATTCACGGCGCGTCGGGCTCCGTCGAGATCACCTTCGGCCATCCGACGCCGAGCCAGCTCGGCCCCGATGTCGCGGATGGTCTGCACCATCTCCAGCCGCCATTCCTCAGCCCACAACCACTGCCCAGGGGCGGCATCGGCAAGTGGTGCACCGCGCACCAGGTCCAGGGCTCCGGCAAGTGCCGCATCGGTGGCACGGGCCACTCCAGCGGTGATGAGGACCTCGAGATGCTCCCAGTCGGTGGTGATCTCGTCACAGAGCCGCAGACGCCCGTCATAGGCGTCAGCCAGATAGGGCTCGCCAGAGTCGTCATTGCCCAACCACCGTCGCAACCGGGACAGATTGGATCGTCGGGTGGTTTCGGCAACCAGCAAACTGTCGGACATCTGGGTGGAACGGGCCCCAGGGTGGGCCAGGATCCACGCCGCGTACTCCAAGCACTGGCGTCGAGCCTTGCTGGGAATCTGACCACGGGCACCGACCAGATCGACCGGGCCCAACAGCCGTAGCACAGGGCTGGGCCCTGCACTGGATGATGGATTGGTCGTCATCGTGTCCTCCAGAAGTACCTTGCCAATGATGGGTTCAGGTCGTCGTATCCTTGCAGGCTCTCGGTCTGGTGGCTCGTCCATGCTGTGAGAAGGCTGGAGAAGAGCGGTCCGAGGCGGGTCCCCGCCGCTTTCATCATTGTCAAGAACCTCGCCTGAACTGTCCGGGGTGAGCCCATCCGGTCCGGGAGACCCGTGTGCCGTCCCGCCGTCCCACCACGGGGCTGGCTCATCTGCTTGTTGACCAGTGAGCTCGACCAAGTCGACTATGGCCCGTCTCATGGGACGATCGACGCCCTGCACCTCGAAGGTGGTTCGTCCCATCTGCCCGACAAGCTGGCTGGCACTTGGTCGAGCTCGTTCTGCAGCACCCGGACTTTCCCGTCCAGCTCGTTCCGCAACGTGAATGACCAGTCCACCGGATGCCGATCCGAGGTGGACGAGCACCATGCCGGCAGCCCGGACCGCCGCAACGTCGTCAACGTCAATCGGCTCGTCGGCAAGGATGACGCGCACCACCTCAGGCGCCGCCATGTCATGCGAATGAGGGTGGGCTCGGGAGGTCCACCACTGCAGTGCCCGGCTCACCTCGTCGGTGGTCATCGGCTGGACGTCCTCGATCCCGGTCTGGGCGAGCCAGCGCAATGACTCCCCCACCACGATCACGTCGACCCCGCTACTCCACCTCGAAGCCACCAGGCACAGACCGATCGCCGCCACCAGACTCTGGCAGGGCCGGTCAGGACCTTCGACCGTCACCAGACCCGGGGAATCGGCAAGGTCCATGAGCATCGGGGTACCGTCGAGTCGCTGGCCAAGCACGACGGTCGTTGCCGTGAGTTCATCACCCGTCTGTCCGGACAGCTGACCTGGCAGTGCCTCATTGGAGGAACACGACGCTTCCCCACTGGAGACCTCGTACTCCGCCATGTCATCGTCATGGAGCGCCTCGGTACCGGGTTCATCATCGACATTGCCGTCTCGTGCGTCGCTCGCATGTTCCGGCTCCGTGGCGTCGTCAAGCTCCTCGAGTCCCTCGGTCATGGACCGGATCAGTTCGCTGGCCGCCGTGGTACGGGCACGCCACGGCGCATCCGGGGTATCGGTGACCTCACTGGTTGGGTCGATGGACATGCTGGTCTGATCCCCGGGCACGACGACTGGGCCTCTCGCCTCGGCCGACGCGCAGCTGTCTGCAGCCGTCTCGTCCGTGGCCCCAGCCCCATCAGACCCAACGGCACCGGCTGCATCCAGGAGTTGCTTGGTCCGTTGCCGTTCCTCGGGCACGGCCGGAATCCTCCTACCCACCTTGCGACTGAAGAGTTGCTGCCGACGTCTGCTCACCAGTGCCCCCGAGATGCCACCAGCCAGGAACAGGCTCATCCCGGACAGGGCTCGCACGAGCAGCTCGGAATCCGCCCCAGTACCATCGCCGTCCCGGGGCAACCCACCGGTGGGATCCGACCCCACGGCACGTGACGCAGCTGCAGCAGGCGTATCTTCACTCGCCCCTGCGGTGGGTCGAGGTGATGGCCCGACCTCTGCAGCAGACGATGACGTGGCTTTCGGGGCACCCGCAGAACCGGTCGGTGAAGGCACACCTGACGCCAGCGGCATCCATGTCCCGATTCTGGTCGACGACGTCTCGCTGCCAGCAGGGATTCCACCGGTACTCCCCGGAGTCGGGACCAATGGTGTGGAGGTGTGCGTGCCAGGTACCGTGGTGGCGGAATCCATCTCGTCATGGGGCCCGTGGGAAGCCTTCGGCCGTGTCGGACTGGCAGATTCAACTCCTTCGGAAGCAGTCGTGTGACTGGCAGCCGCCTCGTGCGTCCTGCCACCATCATGCTGTGCCGTTCGGTGTGCAGTACCGTCATCCTGCCCGGACGCATGCTCAGAGGTGCTCGGCACCGTGATCTGCCATCCCACATCGATGACGTCGGGATCGGTGACGAGATCACGATTGAGCTGCCAGATCTGTGGCCAGGCATCGGCATCTCCCAGATGTTCCCGGGCAAGCTTGCTCAAGGTGTCGCCCCGGTGCACCACCACCGTCGTCGTCGAGGGATGGGAGAGGGACGAGTCGGATGACGGCGCAGCTGCCGAGTCAGTGCTCGAGGAGGAAGCCTCCGCAGTGGCACCACCGGTCGCCGCAGAGTCGGTACGGGAGAGGTCTCCTGCCCCGTGCGCAGGATCAACGGTCGTACCGGTGTTCGGAAGATTCCATGTGCCAGCAACGGGAGCACCCGGCGCGGACGTGGGAGGCGTGGAATCAGAGAATGTGGTACCCGCGTCGAGTGTGTCGGCTCCCGGCGTGGCTGGGTTGTGGGTGCCGAGACCGTGCATGCCGGCTTGGGGCAGCTTGATCTGGTCACCCACTGGCAGATGCTGCACATCCATCCCTGGGTTGGCTCTGGCAATCTGGTGCCAGGCAGTTCCCTCGCCGTAGACACGCTCCGCGAGGCTCCACAGGTCGTCCGTGGCACTGATTCGATACATGTCGTAGTCAGGCGTGGATTCTGCAGTCATCTTTCGGGCAGGCCCCGACGCTCGTGCGGAGTTGTAATCCGTGAACTCCATCGGCCGACTCTGGGATCCCCGCACCTCCTGACTGATGCTCCCACTCGTCTCCGATCGCCCCGGGACGTCTTCCTGCAGCATCGAGTCGCCTCGCGTCTGCTGAGCGATGCCGACCGCTGCGACAGTGGTGTTCTGCTGTGTGGGACTACTGCCGCGTGCCGCCGGTGCGAGGATGGCGAGACTTGCCACCAGAAGTCCCGCAGCCAATCCCTGGACCAGGGAGAGTCCGGGCAGGGTGACATGCACGCGACTGTGAGTCGCCAGAGCGACTGCCTCGATGACGACACTCAGGGTGAAGACGAACCATGCCGCCCACCCAGTGACGGTCACCAGCCCCAGGACGATGGTGCCGTCGTCAGGACCCATGAGTGCTGAGGGGCTCAGCCGCGCCAACCCATCCAGACGTCCCCAGGCCAGCAGGGCCGTGGGGCTTCCGATGACGAGAGCAGCGAGCAGAAGGGTTGAGCCCACCGATGTGATGAGACGTTTCATGGTGTGCGCTCCCGGTGACTGTCGACGGGGGCCTGTGCGCTCCCATTGACGTGGATGGATCCGGGTAGTGGCAGCCCAAGATCCGACAGGGATACGGTGCAGCTCACCGAGGCACTGACGCTGCCACGAGTACCGACCCGTCTGGAGAAGGTGTCTGCGGCAATGCGCAGTGACGCTCCCCGGCATCGTGTTCCGGCCAGTTCGGCGGATCCAGCCTCAGTTCCCGCAGTGACAGCCTGGCCGGATGAATGGGCCATGGCCGCCGTCCGTGCCGCGGACTGGGAGGCTGACTGCACGTCGGCTCGAGCCTGCCAGACTCGCCAGGAAGCGGTCGCCGCGGACACGATGAGAATGACCAGCGGCAGCAGAAGCACAGCCTCCACCGAGACCGCGCCACGCTGCCGGTGACGTGGTCCTCGACTCCCCGGGACACGAAGGTGTTGCCACGAGCCGGTCATCATTCGAGTGCTCACCCCGGTTGCACTTTGCTGAGACGTTCCGATGCGAATCATGTTCCCTCCTTGGGAGCCACGGCATGGGCACGCACGGTGGTGAACCGCCCCGCCGGGAAGAACCTCGCAGCCTGCACGTTGACGTCGACTCGGACGATTCGTGCGTGACGGTCGGTGTGCACGTGCAGCTGGGACACCCCCGATCCGGCGCAGACCTGGCTGGCAGCCCGGGGCGCGTCGGAGGGAGTCGAGCCCAACATGGCATCGGCATGTACAGCGGCTCGGGCAGCCTCGATGGCCACCGATCTGGCCTGGAGGACCAGAACTGTCTGGATGGCAGCGGCAATCGCCATCATCACCACCGGCCACACCAGGACCCACTGCACCGATTCCGACAAACCCCGCTCGTCGCGCCTGGTGACCCGGGTTTCCCGTACCGGTCGTGCCCGGAACAGGTGTGCTCGGGAAAGACCCGTCCACAGCGAGTTCGTTCGGGACGTGCCCACCCAGGCACGAGCCGACGTGGCCCAGGTCACCAGGAGCGGATTCACTTGGGCAGGTGCTTCGACACGTAACCAGTGATGACCGAGACGACGATGGTGGCGATCGCCACGGCTCCGAGCAGCAGGACGGCGTTCTCGGTTGACTGGCTCAGGCCCCGTTCGTCTCGTGATGATGGCTGACCGGTGAGGACGGGCAGTGCGGAACCGAGCAGGATGTGAATCTGTTTCATGATGTCTCCTCATGGGTGTGGTGATGGTTGGATTCCTGTGAACCTCGCCGGGATTGACGAGGGGTATCGGGGTGGCCGGAGGGGCGGTGGAACTTCTCATGTGCCCACTCCGGCCAGGGTGAGCATCGCGGGGGTGAGCAGCACCAGCCCGAAGACCAGGACTGGCACCACCATCCACACCGTCATGGACTCGCTGACTCGCTGGGCCGCGACCTTCTCACGAGTGAGGTGGGCGTCACGCATGTCGGCGACCCGGGCCCGCAGCACCTGTGCCAAGGAAGCGCCCTGGTCATCCAGACGTAACACCTCGGTGAGTTCGGCAAGTTGCGGCAGGTCAAGCTCCCCAGCGAGCGCCTCCAGCCCGGACCAGGGAGGTTTCTGCTCCAGTCGGGAGCGCTCCAGACTCGAGCGAATACGCACCAGAACCGAGTGGTCACTGATGCCACCGGCTATCCACAACGACTTGGTCGACGACTGGTTGGCGAGCCGTGCCAGAGTGACGAGATCGACGAAGGTGAGGATTGCCTCGACGGCATCCTGCTGCACCTGCACGCGAGCCGAGCGCAGCCGCAGCAGCGGAACGAACCAGCCGGTGACACCGGCGACGAGGCTGGCGAGGACGGGGATCGTCCACGTCCCCATGCCCAGACTGGGCAGAACCTGCACCAGGACCGGGATCAGCACCCCGCCACCGGCCCACACGCACCGTTCGACGGTGAAATCGTTCAGCGATCGGCCTTGCAGAGCCAAGGTACGGTGCACATTCCTCGGCACTGTTGCAACACGTTGTCCAGCCAACCACGACATCCACCTGTCGAGGGGACCGGTGTGGCTGGCAGTCGCGGACTGGCTGACCTCTGCTGCCCCGGGATTCACGACGGCGTCCACGGCATCGCCGAGCTTGAGTGGGACTCGGCGTGTCCCGGCAAGGATGAGTACTGGAGCAAGCAGCACCACGGATCCACACAGGATCAAGATGGTCATGGGCTCAGGCATCGCGTGCCTCCCAACCCCCAGTGGCTCCACCCAGTGCGGGAACCTCGAGTTCCAAGTGGCCACCCCCGCGAACCGGCGGAAGCAATGTCTGCGAGGCCGTCGTCCCCTCCGAACGACGGGCGTGTGAGGAGACGAGGATCCGTTCACGAGCTCTCGGCCTGCTGCGACGATGCAGCACCCACAACGACCCCAGATAGGCGAGTACGTACACCCCGAGCAGTATCTGGCCGAGTGAACTGGAGTAGGGACGGAAGAACCTCTGCCCCATGCATCCGGCGAGGACGAGCATGATGCCGATGATCGTGCTCACCTGACGCACGACGATGCGAGGTTTGGCTCGCTCGGTGGCAATCTCGCGATGGGCTCGAAGCCGTTGCTGCATGGATTCCGCCAAACACACCAGAGTCGTCGTTGCTCCCGTCCCACCCAGCTCTGCTGCCAGGATGAGTGCCGCGACGATCTGGTCCGCGTCCGGACTGTCGAGGTTGTCGGCAAAGGCCTGGAACGCGTCTCGGGCACTCCACCGCGAGTCCAACCGATTGACCAGAGCCTCCAGGGGATCGTGCAGCACCTCCGGCGCCTGATGCCGAGTGGTACGGATGGCGTCCAGGACGGACTTGCCGGTGGACGCGGAGCCACTGAGCAGACGCACCCACCGTTCCAACCCAGCGAGCAACTGCAGGTCGCGATCGGTTTCGTCGGCCAGGAGTTCGGGAAGGGCGACGACGAGGATCGGTACGCCTGCCACGAGCACGACCCACCCGGTCAGCAGCGCCATCGCTGTCCCCAGGACCAGTCCTACGATGAAGCGCCAACGAAGCCGTCGCGGGATGTGGACCAGTCGCTTTTCCACCGTTGTCCACAACCCTGTGGACAACTTTGTGGATTGTATGTGGATCGGGCGTAGCCCCCACACGAGCAGCGCTCCCCCTCCGGTGACCATGACACCCAGCAGAGCCGCAATGATCCCGTTCACAGCACCCCTCCCACTCGCGGGTCGAACTGAACCAGCTCGTCAAGCAGCTCGGGTTCGGGGTGGAACACCACCGGGTTGGTTCCGGTGGCAGCGCGATACACCAGGTGCGTGACGGGTCTACCCGATTCCATCGCGCCGGTGAGTTGACGGATTTCCGAGACCACCCTTCGCCGCACCCCGCCTCGCCAGGTGTCGTCGACGAGGACGACGTGGATGAGGAAGGTGATGTTGTGGGCAATCTGGCGAAATGCCTCCTCGGTGGTGAGCACCCCACCTTGGGCGACCCGAGCGGCCAACCGATCCATCGTCGACGACGCCGAGTGGGAGTGGGTGGTGCTCATCGTCCCGGCACCGGCCTGCATGGCCTCGAACATGGCTCCAGCCTCAGAGCCACGCACCTCACCCACGATGATCCGTGACAAATTCTGTCGCAGTGCCTCGGGAATGAGGTCGGCAACACTGAACTCACCCACCCGTCGTCCGTCCACCGTTTCACCCATGCCGACGGTGGCCTGCAGAGCAACCATGTTGCGTCCGGGCTGGAGATGGGTGAGCAATTCGTAGTCGGTCTCCAGGGTGCCGAACCGTTCGGTACGGGGAATGGCATCGATGAGCGCGCGCAGCAGGGTCGTCTTACCGGCTCCCTGGTCACCGGAGATGACGATCGACTTGCGTGCGAGCACGGCAGCTCGCAGCAGTCGGGCAACGGTGTGCGGCATCATTCCGGTGTCGGCCAGCTCGTCCAGGGTGACGTCGGTGAGGGTGTGGTGTCGGATGACCACCGAGGGACGATGAGCCAGCCCAAATCCAATGGCGTGAAGCCGGTAGCGATCACCCAGGGCCACCGTCATCGTCGGGTGGGCGTCGTCGAAGGGACGTGGCGGTGCAGCCGACTCACCCAGGAATCGGATTGCCTCCACGAGTTCCTCGTCGCTGTCGGCCACTGGCGGGTGCTCCTCACGGTGCCCGTCACCGTACTGGACGTGCACTGGTTCGCATCCGCTGATCTCGATGTTCTCGGCCTCGGCGATGTCGAAGAGGGGCTGCAGTCGCCCGTAACCGAATATCGCGTCGGTGAGGGCGTTGACGTGGGCCAGTTCCTCGGTGGTCGTCCACAGCGCCTTCCCGTCGACGGCCAGCCGGTCGGCGTAGGAGTGGACGACGCTGCGGATGATGGCGCCGCCCAGCATTCGGGAGTCCTCATCGGAGAGCTCGAGGCCAGTGCGTTGACGATGGTCGTTGCGAGCCGAGGTGATGCGTCGGGAGGCTTCTCGACGCAGTTTGACGACCACCGCCCAGTCGACTCCCGGTGTGGTGAATGTTGTGGACATCGACGTGTCGGGCGTCGTCGCAGGTGGAGTGCATGGGTCCGTGACAGGCGGATTCATCTGCTGTGCTGGGGCCACCGTGTCGATGAGCCCGGCCAGATCGGCGGCGTCTGTGGGTCCTCGCATCAGCAGACCTCCAGCTCGCCATGTCGATGGACCATGCTGGGTTGTTGAATGGCAACGGAGTGTGGCGCAGGTCCTGCCGTGGCTCGGTGTTGTCGCGCCTGCTCGGCGAGGATGTGTGCCACGCGGGAGAGGCTCGTCGCCAGGCTGCTGCGTCGCCACCGTCGCGGTGACGGTGCATCCAGCAGGCACGCCGCAGTTCGAGGATCGTCGGCGAGGGTGGCGAGCACCGGCAGATGGAACTGTTTGGTGATCTCCCGTGGCCCATAGGGTTGTCCCGGTCCGATGACCAGCAGTCCGCGACGCGCCGTACCTTCGGCATTGATCTCGCCGATGAGCTCGCCGTGCAGGGCCAGCGGCACCAAGGAACGCAACTGGCTACGGGTGACGACGGCCACGACGGATGCTGCCGCCATGAGACTCTGCGGCGGACGGGCCGTCCCCGTCCGCCCCACGTCGACGATGACATCGATCTCGGCCTGGTCGAGGTCTCGCAACGCATCGACGATGGAGGGCCACATCGTCTCCATGAGCTGAGCCTGCCCCAGATGTGAGTAGCCGGGCAGGAAGTTGGTTCGCGGGCCCTCCCCACCATCTGGCTTGGGCAGGGCAATGACGTGTTGCCACAACACGGAAGCCATGTCGGCACCGCTACGCTGCACGGCAGCCATGCGCGACAGTCCGGAACCCACGGCGACCTGCCCGCCCAGGTATCCCGACTCGACCGCGCGACACGGATGTGGATCGGCATCGACGAGCAGACATTCCCGGGGCCATTGCAGGGCAAGCCCGAGAGCCGTCGTCGTCACGCCGGGTGAGGCACCCACACTGGTCAGGACGATGATCGCCATCACTGCTCCTCGATGATGAGAGCCACACGTGACCGGGCGGAAAGGTCCGCCAGTCGGGCGGCGCTCTCCGAGGGCACGGCGAGGTCCACGAGAACGTCGTTGCTGGCCTCCAGCGATCTGGGCTCGACGGTGACGACTCCGGGCACCGAGGTGGGATGATCACCGACCGGCTGCTCCTCACTGACCTCGATGGCCCTCACCTTGGTTCCGGCTGGCATGGGTTCGATCGGTACGTGACCAGGTGCAAGAGTGAGCCCGACGTGTGAGGTCCCCCGTTGCACCTGCGCCTCACCCACCGAATCCGCTGAGACCAGACTTCCGGCTGGAAGGTCCACCACGGCGTGCTGACCGACGAGACGGTCACGGGCATCGGCCGGAAGCCTCTTGACCTGCTCCCCCACGGATGCCTGTGTCACACCGATGTCATTGGCCGTGACGAGCTTGCCCCGCGGCACCGAGTGGGTCATGACGAGCACGGACTCCGTGTTGCTGGCCTGATGCCATGCCCAGGCTCCACCCAGTCCGCCAAGGCACATGCACAGCACTCCCACGGCGATGAGCACCGGTGAACGTCTGCCTCGGCCATGCCTGGGTCCAGCAGTGGGGGCACCAGGAGTGCTCGGAGGTGTGTCGGCGGGACGTGGGTCACGTGTCATGCGCACGTCGGCAGGTGACACGGGCCGATTCGCGGTCGACTGGACGACCGGATCATCGGCCGTGGTGTGTCGGTGTGGTCGGGTGAGAACAGGCATGCTGTGAGATTAGGAAGGCCGTTCGCCCCTGCCCAGAGCCATTTTCACATCTGTGGAAAAGTTTTTGAGCTGTGATAATCGTCACAGTGATCTCACATGTTTTCCACTGACTCCTGCCACTTGTCCACACCCCTGTGGACATCTCCTGTGGACAATTCAGGACAGATGAACATCGCCGGAGACTGTCCACCCCAGGCCGGGATCAGGCGCCCCGGACTCGTCAACCACGGTGACCTTGCCCTTGATCTGCAGCTTTTCGGCAGACTCGAAGGGCACCAGATGCCCCATCATGAAGGACTCCCCCGATGCGAGCACATAGGGCGCCGGACCAGGATGCCGTGTGAACGGGACGGCTGGACACCCCAGCTTCTCCTCGAGTTTCTGGTCCCGCATGGCAAGCAGGTCCTGCGACCAGCTCCAGTCGGGATACCGGGTCGACATGGTCACCGTTCCCAGGCCCAAGCGAATGGGATCATCCGAGACATTCGTGACGACGTAACGCAGCCCCACCAACGTGTCACCCTTCTTGATGATCGGCTCCGAGGTACGCGGATCGACCATCACCGAGGCCCGCGGAGAGGTTGCCATCCCCGCCTGGAAGACGTCGATCCTCACTCGGGAGTCGCCGAAAGCGCCCAACCAGGTCCCGGAGGTCCTCACTGGGACGGCCCATCGGGCGTTTCGCACACTGCTGAGCGGGGTTGCAGACGAGCTGGTGCTGGGGGGAGGGGGCGTAGGTGACTGGTCGTGGCCACAGCCGCCGAGCAGCATGGCAGGGCAAAGGACCGCTGCGAGCAGGGAGACAGTGGTGCGTCCGCAACGTCCCGTACCCATTGTCTTCTCCCGTGTGGTGACCCCTTGACTCAGGCAAATGTACCTTTCCCAGGGCTCGCCAATCTCCATGCGCCCATGCTGGGGCTGTCCCACCCGAGTGCAGTACTGCGCTGAGCAGCACGGAAGTACACATCATGAGACACGCGCATCCTGCTCCGGAAAGATGTCCCTTGTTGGGCACATGTGATGAGACTTTTATACAATTGATCATACCTAAGTGCTCTTAACCCTTGTTTTCATGGCATCTAGTACACCCCCGATTTGTGTAGTCAAGCATCAGAAACCTACAGTGACATAGGTAACTGCTAATTGAGCAGATGCCGTCCCCGAAGGAGAACCATTATGGCCTTTAAGCACGTAGCGGCCCCACTGATCGCCGGCGCCTTGTTCGGATCGATTGCAATCACTGCTCCGCAAGCCTCCGCCGCTCAGCCCAACCGTGAGATCGTTCCCGCAGCCAGCTCTACCCTTCCCAAGCCCAACCTCAGCCCTGACTGCATCCAGGCGCTCAAGGATGAGGGTAAGCTGTCCACCGAGATCAAGAAGCAGCTGCTCATCGCAGGTCTCAGTGCCAAGGACGCCGCCCGTCTGGCTCCGAAGATCGCTGCCGAAATCCTCACCGAGAAGGGCATCGTCATCAAGGAGTCTGCCCTCTCCGCCATCATCGCCAAGGATCTCGGCGCACAAGGTCTCCTCCTGAGCGATGCTGCCGTCCACAAGGTCGCTGCTGGCATCGAGCTGAGCATCAATGCCACCCTGATCCCCGCCATCATCGCCAAGGCAGGCATCAAGGCACCTGCTCTTGCAGCACTCATCCTCAAGAATCTTGGTGCCAGCGCGGTGGGCAGTGCGCTCATCCTGGGCCAGGTCGAGGATCTCATCCGTCACTCTGCCAACCCTGCCACGTGGCCTTTTGCCGCCAATGACATCGTCGAGATCGGTCTGATCCTCAGGGCCAAGGGCGTCCACGTGACCACGGCAGGTGTTGAAGCTGCTCTGCTCTCCGCCGTGCCGAGCCAGGTCGTCGGAGATGTGGTGCTGCACCACATCAACCACAAGCTCATCGTGAAGAACCTCGTCAAGTCCGGTCTTGACGAGGCAACCGCGAAGGCCCTTGCGCCGAAGATCGCCTCCGAGGTGGCCGCGAAGATTGCCGCGAAGCCGGCCCTCCTCCTCAACAGCCACAAGCTCATCAACGACGTCGTTCGTCAGGTTCTCGACGGTCTCAACATCAAGGACAGCGCGACCAAGATCGTCGACATCCTCAAGAACCAGAAGCCGGCTCTCGACAAGACCGTCAAGGAGGTCTGCTTCCCCAGCGACTCCACACCCACGGCTGACCCAACCGTGAGCCCCACCGACGAGCCCACCGCCGACCCAACCGTGAGCCCCACCGACGAGCCCACCGCCGACCCAACCGTGAGCCCCACCGACGAGCCCACCGCCGACCCAACCGTGAGCCCCACCGACGAGCCCACCGCCGACCCAACCGTGAGCCCCACCGACGAGCCCACCGCCGACCCAACCGTGAGCCCCACCGACGAGCCCACCGCCGACCCAACCGTGAGCCCCACCGACGAGCCCACCGCCGACCCAACCGTGAGCCCCACCGACGAGCCCACCGCCGACCCAACCGTGAGCCCCACCGACGAGCCCACCGCCGACCCAACCGTGAGCCCCACCGACGAGCCCACCGCCGACCCAACCGTGAGCCCCACCGACGAGCCCACCGCCGACCCAACCGTGAGCCCCACCGACGAGCCCACCGCCGACCCAACCGTGAGCCCCACCGACGAGCCCACCGCCGACCCAACCGTGAGCCCCACCGACGAGCCCACCGCCGACCCAACCGTGAGCCCCACCAGTACTCCCATTGCCACTGCCGCCGCCACCCTCACTCCCGCCCACAAGGTTGCTGTGAAGACGACGAACGGCAAGCTGGTTGCTGCCAACACCACCTCTCACGCTCCGCTGGCTCTGCCAAGCACTGGTGCCTGAGGTGATTTCTCCATCATGGAGATGAGCTCTTAGCTCAAGAATCTTGTTGGGGGGTGCCCGCTGAGGGCACCCCCAAGTTGTATTCAAGGAAGTTTTGAAAAGTGCAGCATACATCGGTGAGAGCAGCGAGAAGTCACATCGCGACATGCTTTCGCGCACTCACACCGATTCAGTGATTTGTTCATTTTTTGGATACCAAAAATTCATCTTTCCAGTAGGGAATGCTCGTCAGAGCCTGTCATGAATCTCTGCCAGAGCTGAGATCACTGTGTCGTTGTCGCGGGGAGTCCCCAGACTCACTCGGATCCCCTCGCCCTCCCACCACCGAGTCATGATGGCTGAGTCATGCAACTGCTCGGCCACTCGTGCAGTGTCACCGCCCGTGTCGAGCCAGATGAAATTCGCCTGGGACGCTGCAACTCGCCACCCCTGATGGCCAAGCTCCCGAGTCACTCGGCCTCGCTCGCGGGTGGTGAGGTCCACTCGAGCTGCGAGCTCGTCCTCGGCGAGCATGGAAGCCATGGCGGCTCGTCCCGCAAGATTCGTCACCGTGAACGGCAGACTGAACTGCCGAACCGTGTGAGCCACCTCCCTGGAGCTCACCGAGAAGCCGATGCGCAGACCGGCGAGACCATAGGCCTTGGAGAAGGTGTGCAGACAGATGACGTTGGGATGCTCGGCGAGCAGATCGAGACCACGCACCGCATTCGTGTCCTGGTTGAAGTGGGTGTAGGCCTCATCGAGAACGACGTGGACATCACTGGGAATCCGCGCAAGGAAGTCGACGACCTCATCGGTGTGCAAGACGGTACCAGTGGGATTGTTGGGGCTGCACAGCATAACCATGTGTGTATGCTCGGTAACTGCCGCTGCCATGGCCGGAAGGTCATGGGTGAGCTGCGCGGTGAGCGGAACGGGAACGGCCGTGGCACGTGCTCGCTCGACGACAGAGGGGAATGCCTCGAAGGATCGCCACGGCAGGACGACCTCCGCACCGGGATCCACGAGCACGCAGACCAGATTGGCCAGCACGTCGACGGATCCGGCACCCACACAGATCTGGTCGGCATCCACCCCGCAACGTACGGCGATGGCGGTACGCAGATCCAGCGTGGACACACGGGGGTACCGATTGATTCCCGCAAGCTCCTGGCTGATGACCGTCGTCACCGACGGCAGCGGTGGGTACGGACTCTCATTGTTGGCAACGTTGATGATCCTGTCGCGACCATGAGGGTCGGCCGACACCGAACCGTAGTGCGGAGTGCTCTGACGTGACATGTCCTGATGCGGGTTGATCATGAGGTCCCCTTTCCCACCGTCTCACCGAACTGTGACACATTGGGAAGTGGGTGATCGGTGCGTCCGCCGGCTGGACGGCACACCTCGTCGGCAGAGGTGAGCGGCGGAGACGGACCATGGGACGGCAACGACCAATGGCGCCCGTGGGGTCAGGGGAACCTGGTCGTTACACCAGGCACCGAGCGAACCACCGTCGACTCCAGCAGCGTGTTCTTCGCATCGCTGACGATCTCTCGATGTGAGACCTGAGGACCGATTCTTGAAATTTTGGATCAATCGTGCTTGCATAAATTCAGCACAACGGGCATCGCGCCGAGGCTGCACAGTGAGTTTCACGCAGCTGCCGACGTGTGGTGCGCATCGTTGGTCATGGTTATGTCAATGGAGGGACGAGATGGTGAACACGCACCGTGTCTGGAGCCTTCGTGCCGGTCGACCCGTCATGATCTCCACCATGATGTGTTCCATCTGTCAGTGTTGCTGTTGATCCACGCTGATCCTCGCACCCACTTCTGAGCACGTGCTTGCAGCACGATCTGCTCGGGGTTCACGTATTCGTTGAACCCATCGTCCCCATCCCTCCTCCGGCATCGCCGCACATCTTTTCGGATGATGCCGGAATGTTCGAATGGAACACACCATGATCCTCACCGGTCTTGCCGTCGGAATCGCCTTCGGCTTCGTCCTCCAGCGTGGACGTTTCTGCGTCACCAATGCCTTCCGCAGCGTATGGGTTGCCCGCAGTGGCACATGGATCACGGCTTTCCTGCTCGTGATCGCTGTCCAGGCAATCGGCGTCACCGCCCTCACCCAGCTCGACCTCATCCACCTGTCATGGGGTTCGCTGCCGTGGCTCGGGGTGATCGTCGGAGGTCTGCTCTTCGGAGTTTCGATCGTGCTCGCCGGTGGCTGCGCGACCGGAACATGGTTCCGCAGTGGTGAAGGACTCGTCGGGTCATGGATCGCCCTGAACTTCTACGCGATCGGTGCCGCCGCCATGAAACATGGCTCCCTGTCAGGAGTCAATGCCTCGGTGCGCTCCTTCACGGTTCCGGTGACGACCATCCCGGCGTTGGGAGTGTCTGCGTGGGTACCCACCGTCGTCCTGGCCCTTGTCGTCGGTGTCCTGGTGCGGCATCAGCTGCGCAAGCCGGCTCGAAAGGTCGCCACCCTTCCGCCGGAAAAGACGGGCCTTGCGCACTGGCTCTTCGAGGCACCGTGGCACCCGTTCCTCACCGCAACACTCATCTCTGTCATGGCGATCATCACCTACCCGCTGAGCGAGGCAACTGGCCGGCACGCTGGCTTGGGGATCACCACTCCAACAGGAAATCTTCTCGAATGGGCCGTGACCGGTGACGTCTCGTACATCGACTGGGGAGTACTCCTGGTCATCGGAATACTCGTCGGATCCTTCATTGCCGCGGCGGCATCTGGAGAGTTCCGCGTCCGGGTTCCCGACTCGACCCAGGTCGTCAAATCAGTTGTCGGCGGCTTGGGAATGGGAGTGGGGGCCAGCTGGGCCGGCGGCTGCACCATCGGCAATGCCATGGTCGAGACTGCCCAGTTCAGCTTCCAAGGATGGATTTCCTTCCTCTTCATGTTCCTGGGTGTGGGCCTGGGCACGAAGGTTTTCGTGCTTGACGCCACCCACCGTGCTCCCGCCGCCGCGGAGCTGCGAACCGCCGTCGTCACCGAAGGAGGGTCATGACCACACATGTTCTGGAAACCGGTGGGCAGGTGTGCCCGTTCCCGCTGATCGAAGCCCAGAAAGCCATGGCTGAGCTGCCGGTCGGAGATCGTCTGACGATCAACTTCGACTGCACTCAGGCCACCGAATCCATCCCCGAGTGGGCCGCACAGGCCGGTTACCCGGTCACCAGTTTCCGAAAGGTGGGGAGCGCAGACTGGACCATAACCGTCGAAAAGGCATGACGAACAGCACACAACGATTCATCACCATTTCTCGACCCGACACAGTTGGCCGACCAACACCCCTCGAAAGGAAAACATCATGACGAAGATCGCAGGTGACGTCACCGAGCTCATCGGCAACACCCCGCTCGTGAAGATCAACAAGCTGTTCCCGGACTCCAAGGCCACCATCCTGGCCAAGCTGGAGTTCTACAATCCTGCTTCCAGCGTCAAGGATCGTATTGCCAAGTCCATCATCGACGCCGCGGAAGCCTCCGGTGACCTCAAGCCCGGCGGCACCATCGTTGAGGCGACCTCTGGAAACACCGGAGTCGGGCTGGCCCTCGTCGGAGCAGCCCGCGGGTACAAGGTCATCATCACCATGCCCGAGACGATGTCCAAGGAGCGCCGCGCCATCATCCGTCTGCTGGGCACCGAGCTCGTGCTCACCCCGGGCGCCGACGGTGTTCCGGGAGCCAATGCCAAGGCTGCCGAGATCGTCAAGGACACCCCGGGCGCCATCCTGGCCAGTCAGTTCGACAACCCGGCCAACCCGGCGATCCATCACGACCGCACCGGCGAGGAGATCTGGAACGACACCGACGGCGCGGTTGACGCCATCGTCGCCGGCATCGGCACTGGCGGCACCATCTCGGGTGCTGGCAAGTACCTCAAGGAGAAGAACGCCGAGGTCAAGGTGTTCGGGGCCGAGCCTGCCGAGTCTCCGGTCATCACCAAGGGTGAGAAGGCCCCCCACAAGATCCAGGGATGGGGGCCGGGCTTCGTGCCGGACAACCTCGACAAGTCCGTCGTCGACGAGATTCTGCTGGTGAGCGGTGAGGACGCCATCGGCTTTGCCCGTCGTGCTGCAGCCGAGGAGGGAATCATCACCGGCATCTCCGGCGGTGGTGCCCTGCAGGCTGCCGGTCAGGTGGCCGCTCGCCCGGAGTTCGCCGGCAAGACGATCGTCACCGTCATCGCCGACACCGGTGAGCGTTACCTGTCGACCCCGCTCTTCGAGGGTCTCGTCGACTGACGACGTCGCGACACGCACTCGGCCGGTCCTCGTCTGGGGGCCGGCCGAGCTGTCACTTGGGCATCACGTCGACAGACGGAACCTTGCAGCTGTCACCAACGCCCGGATCCAGCGCGACGTATCGGTGCACTGGTGATGTCGTGGACAATCTGGAAGTGCATGCCGTGTTCGGCACGGATGATCCGGGGCTGACCAACCTCACATGATTCCCTGACTTTCGTCTCAAGTCACTTGCCCCGGGATACCCATACGGGTGTTCCGGGGTCGTTTCGTGTCGCGAGAGATGGATCTACAGCGTCCGAATCCGCCACAAATCATCTACCGATTTTTCGGTGATCGGTGTTTGCCCTAGTCAGAAGCATGTTTCTGGGTGGGCCTAACTGGACTTGAACTTCCCTTATAGGGGCTACCGAGAATGTGTCGTTGTTCCCCGTCTGACTAGGTGAAACCTGCTCTGGCTAGGTGGTTCGCTGTGGTGTTGTCGTGTCTCTAGCCTAATGCACAACCGGCGCGAGCGGCTAGAATGGACTCAAAACTCCCCCTATTCTCCCCCCAGGGGGAGTTCTGGCAGACGAGGTGAGACATGGCCCAGCGACGCAAAAAACAACGAGGCACCATCGAGAAACGAGGCAACCTCTACCGCGCCTATTACGAGCATCACGGAAAGCGTCATCGCGCCCCTCACCACTTTGGGTCGTGGAAGTTGGCTCGTGGCTGGCTCGACCAGGAATACCGCCTCATCGACCTAGACGAGTGGACACCACCGTCCGTCAGACAGGCGAGAGCTGAGCAGCAGTCGATCACCCTAGGCGAGTACGCCTGCGAGTGGATCGAGCATCGCACCACCGCCGCTGGACGCCCCCTGGCAGACAGCACCATCAACGAATACCACCGCTATCTGGCAGGCCGCCTTGCATCATTGACGCCTCTACCGTTGAACCAGATCAGCCGGGAGCGCGTCGAGCAGTGGTGGGAGGACAACAAGGATGCCCCGGCCATGCGGCGTGACTGCTATGCGCTCATGAAATCTGTCCTGAGTGCTGCGCTCGATGCCGAGATCATTGAGCGTAACCCGTGTCGTGTCCCCAACGCCTCCAGGCGTGCCCCGAATCGTCCCGAGGCCGATCAGCGGGCCGTGGTGCTGGCCATGACACCGGAGAAGATTCAGCAGCTGTCACAGGCCATCGATCCTCGCTGGTCGGCACTGATCGTCCTGCTGGCCTACAGCGGGCTGCGTATCGGGGAAGCCCTGGCACTCAACCGCTCCGACCTCACCTGTAGCGAGGTCGACGGGATGCCGCGCTGGAAGGTATCGGTTCGTCGGACGATTGCCCGCGACGAGCAAGGCAAGCACCACATCGCAGACACCACCAAAACCGAGGAGTCACAGCGAGACATTCCGATACCGCCGCATGTCGCCGTTGCCCTGGTAGGCCACATGGAGCAGTTCACCGCCGCCGGAAGAAACGCCCCGGTATTCCCATCAACGCCTCGTGGACTCAACCCTGCCACCAGCCCAATGGTCTGGGGGTCGCGCGCCAAGAAGCGCACCGGAGCTGATGCATATCGGCGCAAGGCCACCATCAGGCCTGCCACTGGCTTTGCGGGGGCGGTTGAGCAGATAGGTCTGCCAGACACCGTAGCCAGCTGTATGCGGGTGCACGACCTGCGCCGCGTGGCTCAGCACCTGTTCGCTCAAGCAGGCATGGGTGACATCGATTCTGAACTGATGGTGGGACACAAGCTACCTGCGGTACAGCGGGTGTATCGCACGTGGGACCCAGACAGTCTCTGGCCCGTCATGGATGAACTATCCCGTATGGCTGGCTGGACGCCTCCCAGCGCCCCTCACGCGCCCTTGCAGGCGCTCCCGGATGTCGAGGAGGCACCGTCTATCAATGTCCGTCTACTTGCACACATGACGGTTCCTCTGCTGGCTACCACGCTGGCTGACATGTCAGATGCCGAGCTTGACCAAGTAGCTGGCCAGCTTCCACCCGACAAATACCTAGCCGCCTTCCACTACCTCAACACCACACAGAAGGAAAACCATGTCTGACGAAATGAAGGAGTTCAGGGAGAAGCTGATACAGGCAGTCTCACCCGAACGCGACAAGGAGGCGCAAAACTTGTGGGAACTGCTGAGAAGGGAAGGCAAGGTCAGGTGCTTACCTCACGTGGAGTACAGGTGCCGTGCCGAGAAATGTTTGCTGCTGGGTGCCTATGACATCAATGGCGAGGTGCTGATTCATCAACGCGAGTACAAGTACAGTCCTGCAAAGAACGAGGCTTGCAGCAACGCTGCAGGGCGTGCCAAGCACACCACCGATAACAACCGTCACTGGAGAGGACACACTTACTGGATTGGCACCTCGGCATTGGACCGTTCCTGGACCAGCGGAGGAGAAGCAGTACCGACGGTGACAGTGTTCATAGACGAGGACGGTAAATCCCATCATGGGTCTACTCTCAGCGGTATAAGTCTGACGTGTGACCACCTCGATTCGACGTTGCTCACGGCTGACCGTTTCTGGAATGACTGGGAGCGACGCACGACAGGTAATAGCTGCATCCTCATTCCATGAATGGCTAATAGCGCACCACCGGCGCTTGTGGTACTGTCAGTGGCGTAATCAGCCTGCTCATGGAATGACAGACCTCGGAGGATAGGCGGCCGGGAGGACCCTAGGGGGACTCTACCGTCATGACCACCGCATCAACCATTACCGGCGTATTCACCGACGCTGAACGCCAGGCAATCCTCGATGAATACGGGCCGCTGGTGACCCGCAGAGTTGCCGCGAAAATTATTGGATCATCCGAGCGCACCATAGGCCGTCAGGTCGATGCTGGCCGCCTCAAGATGTACAAGGTTGGCTGCGCACGATCCCTGCGCGTGAGAACAACCGACGTTCTCGACCTCGTAGAGCGGGTCGCCTGAGATGACCCAGACACATGAAACCCCCCGCGCCGGGCTGAACGCGGGGGGCAAGAAGACATCGCAACTGCCCTCAGAATACACCATCCGTAAGCTGTACCAGCTGCTTGACGGCCTCAAAGTCCCCCTCTGGCCAGCCTCTCAGAGGGGAGGTAGCCGCGAGTTCGCCTTCCCGGCTTGGAAGGGGTTCACGCACGACACCAACCACACTCGCCTAGCTGCCCTCGACCACGCGGACGCGGTGTGTGGAACTACCTGTTCCGCGTGGGCTGCCGTTGACGTCGACACGAAGAATGGTGCCGACATTGACGCAGTAGCCTCATGGCTGGACGGATTGGGAGTGAAGCCGTGGGCACGGATTGACACACCGTCGGGCGGTGTCCATTTCTACATCAACCCTCATGGCAAGCAGGGTAACTTCCCCTCCACGTCATCTGCATGGTCACGAATTGGCCTAGAGGGTGTCGAGGTGTTCGCAGGCAACCACTTCATGTTCCTGCCAGGGACTAGACGGCCGAAATATGCCGGGAGCGGTTACCGTATCGCCTGGGTAAAGCCCGATCAGATCAACGAGGACGCCTCCCAGCTGTTCGATGAACTACAGCGGGCCAAACATGATGGGGACGCATTCACCGTTGGGCAGCCCAGCCAGCCGAGCAGGGTGGCAGACACGTCCAATCCGGCATGGACGCAGGCCATGTTGGACGGCTGTATCACCGAACTGGCCAGCTGCCCCCGTGGTGGCAGGAACGCCAAACTCAACGATACGGCGTTGCGGTTGGGCCACTACATTCCCGGTGGCCACCTGGAACGCAGCACTGTGGAACAAGCGCTCATGGACGCCTGCCAGACAAATGGGCTCATCTCCGATGATGGCATCTCTGCGGTGCGTGCCACCATCGGAAGTGGGCTGAATACAGGGATGGCCGAACCTATGGAGCCGCCGTCCCCCCAGCAAGCGTTGACCTTCACTCCTGGCCAGCCCCGTGAAAAGGCGAGCCAGCAGACATCCAGTGAAGCAGCCACCGTGTCAAACATCCTTGCTGAACGAACTTTCACCGCTCAATGGTTGGACAGTCAGCAGTTCCCTGAGCTGCAGTGGGCAATCCCTAACCTGGTGGCCGAGGGGATCGGTTTACTGACCGCCCCTCCCAAAGCGGGTAAATCGTGGCTGGTGCTGAATCTGGCACTTGCGGTGGCCTCGGGTGGCCGCGCTCTGGGTTGTATCAATGTTGCTCCACGCCCGGTGCTGTACTGCGCACTGGAGGATGGGGCTAGGCGGTTGCAGTACCGCTGCAGGCACCTCATGGGTGACGAATCCTTGCCAGAGGGGTTGATGTTCATGACACAACGACCCACCGACATGATGGAAGCCACCACCTTGCTGAACCAGTGGTGCAATGAACATCGCGCTGGTCTGGTGATCGTTGACACACTCGCGGCGATCAGGGAAGCCCCAAAAGGAAGACAGTCAGAGTATCAAGCCGACTACGACACAATGAGTCAGCTGAAACGCATCACCGACACTCACGAGGGCACCTCGATGCTGGTGGTACACCACACCCGCAAAATGACCTCCACGGACTGGGCAGATTCCACCTCTGGCACCAACGGTCTCAACGGTGGTGTTGACTTCGTCCTCAACCTGGCACGCCCCCGAGGTGAAGCGTCCTCGCTGCTCAACCTCACAGGCCGCGACGTACCAGAAGGCAGCTATGCGCTCACCATGAAGAATGGGGCGTGGAGCCTTGAAGGCGACGACCTGAAGGCCGCCGGGCTGGCAGCCCTGTCGTTGCAGACTACCGGCGGTCTGGGAGAACGCTCCCGCGACCTGATCGAGGCGGTAGCTGCTCATCCTGAAGGAGTATCGACCAAACAGCTGGCTGAAGATCTGGGCTGGTCAAAAGCAGACGTGTCGAAGTATGCGGGACGTGCCGTCGAGCAAGGTCGAATCGTCAAGCTGAGCAGGGGACGATGGGCACCTACCGGGAATGGAGTTGACACTGTTGACACTATGCCAACTTCAAAAAGCCTCAACAACACCGCTGTGACTACGGATGTTGACAGAGTTGACACTGTTGACACTTCCTATGACACCCTTCCTGGCACGCAAGAAGTTGACACCAGTCATGTAAGAAACACTGTCAACAGTGTCAACTCTCTACCCGGTAGGCAATCAGAGGGTGTGACTCCACCGGAGCAGAATCCCCACGGCATGCCTCATGACCCCGACGCCTGCAGCGCCTGTGGAGACTCACTCACCCGTACACCAGGACTCCTTTCCCGGTGCCATGACTGGCACGCGGAAGCCCAACAGAACATCAACCACAACTGAAAGGACCACCACCATGACCACCGACAACATCTACATGCTCTGTGACGATGACGGCACCCCGGCTGGCATGGTCGACCTCGACGCCATCGAGTCGGCTGCGACCGTGCTGGCCTACCGCATGGCAGACGCCTGCGACGACCCCGCCCGCCTCGACGCCATCACCACCCAGGCAATCACCGAGCAGGGCAGCGACGGGTTCGGCTACGTGGCAGCCGCAGCGCTACGTATTACCATCGAGCATCTGCTGGCACCCACCCTCGCAGTCACCGACGCCGCCGGTATCGACCTACGCACCGCCCTGCATGAGGGGACACGCAACGCCGAACACCAGGCAGGCCACCACAACTGAGACAAGGCCCCACCACCAGAGGGGGTAGCACACACTACCCCCCTCTCCCTGAAGGGGGTATCCGCCGTATGGACACCCCCGATGAGGTGAAGGGTGCCCACTCCCCTACCCTTCTGGCTCGCCCTCCAGACGCGCTCCCGATCAATGCACGCCATGCACCACCAGTCGCAACCTCATGGACGATTCACCGTTCACAGCAACCGCGAACCACGTTCAACGACGAAGCAGCCGAGCGACCACAGCTGCACACCAACCACCGAAAGGACCACCGCCATGACCCGCATCCTCATCCCCGACGAGGACGGAAACCTCACCACGATGCTCACCCTGTCAAGCAACGAACAATTCGCCCTGGAGACAATCGAGCGCCTCAACCAGCAAACCAAACAGATCGGCAACACAGCCATCACGCTCAGCGACGCACTGATCGATGCCGATGAGCGTGTCAGCAGACAACTACTGTGTAGCGCCGTCGACCTCGTTGCCCGCAACGGGTTGAGACCACTGCTCGAGACCGCCAAACTAAGCGGCCTCAACCTCGCCTACACAGCACTGAAAGCCGCCGGAACCAACCCGGACACCACACCACACCTGGCAGTACTCCCCTTCACCTGACCCCCACTGGCCAGCCACGGGACTAGGTGTACTAACCGGAGACATTGATTGAGCTGGGCGCTGGAAGCAGTCTAGTTGACGTTGTAACTACCAGTATGTACACTGGCGACATGGATACAAGGACACGTCTCTTGGATGCCACTCAGGAACTGCTGTGGGAGCGGGGTTACGCAGCAACCAGCCCGAAGGACATACTGAGCCGAGCCGCCGCGGGCCAAGGCAGCATGTACCACCACTTCTCGGGCAAGCAGGACCTCGCAGTGGCCGCTCTGGAGGCCAGCGCGGCGGCCATGCGGGATGATGCGGATGCGTTGCTCCGTGGCGAGGGAACGGCCACGGAGCGTCTCGTCGCTTATCTCGAGCGTCAGCGCGCCTCCCTCCGGGGCTGCCGCATGGGTCGCATGACTTATGACGCCGACGTGCTCTCTACGCCTGAGCTGCTTCAGCCGGTCTCTGCGACCTTGGCCTGGCTGGTCGAGACGATCGGGGCAGTCGTCAGCGAGGGGATCGACGCCGGCGAGTTCCCGTCCGAGACTGACGCCCACCAGCTGGCCTCGATGGTCGTGGCCACAGTGCAGGGCGGCTATGTCTTGGCTCGCGCCCAGCAAGATCCTGCAGAGTTCGACGCTGCCGTCCACGGCGCAACCACGCTCCTGCACACTTGGAGTCGGCGATGACCTTTACTCCTGAGCACTTCACGGGTGCTGTCGAAGCCACGACCTTGGCGGCGCCTACTCGTGAGTCGACTCTGGCCGTGTACGCCGTCACGTTCGCAGCTGGAGCGCACACTCACTGGCACACCCATCCCAAAGGGCAGGGGCTGTATGTCACGGACGGCGTTGCCCTGGTCCACATTGAAGGGCAAGCGCCCCAGCACCTGGCCGAGGGCGAGTCCATCTGGATCAACGCCGGGCAGCGGCACTGGCATGGCGCTACACCTGAACGGGCCATGACCTATGTCGCCTACCAGCAAGCTGCCGATGACCTGTCGACCATCTGCTGGCAGGAGGCCGTCACTCCCACCACTTACTCGCACGCCACCAAGGAGAACCACTGATGTACGCCATGCAGTACCAGATCACGTTGCCCACCGACTACGACATGCAGATTATCCGCGATCGCGTCACTCGCACGGGACATCTCATGGACGGTTACCACGGGCTGGAGTTCAAGGCCTACCTCATCCAGGAGAATGCCAAGGGTGCACCCCGGAACGCTTACGCACCCTTCTACGTCTGGCGCGACATCGACGGAATGCGTCAGTTTTGCTGGGGCGAACCCGGCTACTCGGCCATCGTGCGCGACTTCGGCCGCTACCCGATCCACGACTGGACTGTCCACCAGTTTGTTGCCGGCCCGGCCGACTACTCCGCAGCCCGAAGCCTGACCGTCAAGACCGTGCCCCTCCCGGTTGGCGCCGCGCCGTCCCACTGCATCGAGGACATCACCGCGGACTTCCTCGCCACGACCACTGACTCCACCGTGGCCCGCGTCGCCGCCGTCGACGTCACGGCCTGGACCGTCATCCTCGTCGAACTCTGCACCCGTGAAGCCGACGAGAGCTCCACCGGTGTCGCCGCCTACGAGGTACTGCACGTTTCCGCTGCTGCCTGACTCACACACCTTCGAGCCGCCCCGCGGGGGCACTTGGCCTTCTTGGGCGGCGTCTGCCACTCAGGGAGGCTTCTTCATGTCTCATCCCAACGCCGCTCTCACGCCGCGCCACCGCTTGATCGTCGCCCAGCTCGTGGTCGACCAGGGCTGGCCGATAAGCGAGGTCGCCGCCAGGTTTCAGGTCTCTTGGCCCACTGTGAAGCGCTGGGCCGACCGCTACCGGGCGGGCCAGTCCATGCAGGACCGCTCCTCGCGGCCTCACCACTCGCCAAACAGGACCAACCCGAAGACGACGAAGCGCTGCATTCAGCTCCGCCTCCGATTGCGCGAGGGCCCGGTCCAGCTCGCGTGCCGGCTGGGGATCGCGCCGTCGACGGTCTACCGGATCCTGGTCGACGCGCACCTGAACCGGCTCACCCACGTTGACCGCGCCACCGGGGAGCCAGTGCGCCGTTACGAGCACGACCATCCCGGGGCGATGCTGCACGTCGACGTGAAGAAGCTCGGCAACATCCCCGACGGCGGCGGCTGGCGCTACGTCGGCCGGCAACAAGGCGACCGCAACCGAGCCGCCACCCCGGACAAGCCCCGCAACAAGTACCGGGATCCGCTCATGGGCAAGGCCTACGTCCACACCGTCATCGACGACCACTCCCGCGTCGCCTATGCCGAGATCCATGACGACGAAACCGCCCTTACCGCCACCGCTGTCCTCGTCCGGGCCGTCGAGTGGTTCAACCAGCGCGGTGTCACCGTCGAGCGCGTCCTGTCCGACAACGGTGGCGCCTACCGCTCACACCTGTGGCGAGACACCTGCGCGGAGTTGGGCGTCCGGCACAAGCGGACCAGGCCGTATCGGCCGCAGACCAACGGGAAGATCGAACGTTTCCACCGCACCCTGGCCGACGGCTGGGCTTACGCCCGCTGCTACACCTCCGAAGCTGAGCGGCGAGGGGAGCTTGACGGCTGGCTGCACTACTACAACCATCACCGGCCCCACACGGCCTGCGGCAACCAACCGCCCTTCTCACGATTGACCAACGTCCCCGGCCAGTACAACTAGGACACGCCAGGCAACAGAACAAGAAGGCATGGAAGCCCCAACGCCACCTCACCCTAAGTACTACTTAGGGCGTCGATGAACCCAGCCCCCCGGGAACACAACCAGACCGGGGGGTATGGCCCTCCCCCCGTCGAATCCCGCCCGACCACGGCAAAGCGAAAAATCTCCCCAACAGATTCCGCCGAGTGACACACCATGAACGTCGAGGCTCAACCCGTCAACCATGACGGACCACCCAGCCACGACACGTGAATCGGGCCGTCACCACCTGCCCAACCCCCCGATGGGGTCAACCCCAAAAAGGTCATCTGACCATCGAGACGCAAAGTTCCCCGTCTTGAGTTATTACGGGGTCCCGTAAAGTTTCCCGCCCCCGGGAATCATTGTTGGGCGATCCCCGCAAAAGTTCTCCGCCTTGAGTTATTACGGGGTCCCGTAAAGTTTCCCGCCCCTGGCACTACCCCTCCTGGCTAGCCTCATCCCGCCATGCCTCAACCAGGACACGAGTATCAGCAGCCCACCGATAAGGCACCTGCTCGACATGCGCATACTCGCCTCCCAGACGGTAAGCCGTACCCTCCACGGGGGGCCTGCCAGCAGCAATGAGCTCACGGGCCTGCACCAACACCATGACCGTCGCCTGAACGTCCAAGTTCTCCCACACCTCAACCCACCACACCGGACCACCACAGGAATCCTCCTCGGCAGTCAACGCGCCATCCCACCACGTGCCACCCTGAGTCCGACACGGCTCAGACAGGCCATAGACATGCACCCCCTCACCCTCAAGCAGACGCCGCAACTCGCACTCCCGGCGCTCCCAATACGGCTGGGCAGCATCACACATGCCAGCCAGCAGGGTGCCTACCGCATGATGCACCGTCCACGCATCACACACAGCGCACCACAGCCTGCCATGAACGTAGTCGGCATCGTCGTGGGTATTCCTCGCCCCGCAACGGTCACACATGACAGTGATAGGCGGCTTCATGATCGCTCCTCAATCTTGAGCGAACCACCTCGACTGGGAGCGACGGGGATCAAAACTCCCCCTATTCTCCCCCTCGCCTTCACCGTTGTAGACGTTTGCCCTAGTCAAATGGGCATAGCAATAGTGGGCCTAACTGGACTTGAACCAGTGACCTCCGCCTTATCAGGGCGGCGCTCTAACCAACTGAGCTATAGGCCCGAACCGTGACCGTCAACCGGTCGCGAAAATGAACATTACCGTATGAGTGACAGATGTACAAAATTGAGGCGGCATCACCTCAGCAGATCTTCCATCCACTGACCATCTCCCCCATCAGGACGGGCTCATGCCATGATGGGCGACAATCCACGAAAGGATCGACATGTCGCTCGCCCCACACCTCGTCGTCATAGGAATCGGCCATGTCGGTTCCGACGTCGTCACCAATGCTGCTTCCCTGGGATTCTTCTCGCGCATCTCCGTCATCGACGCCGACGAGCACGTGCGTGACGGTCAGGCTCTGGACAATCACCAGGCCACCGGCGTACTCCCTGCCGTGACCGACGTCACCGCCGCCGACTACAGCGCCTGCCAGGATGCCGACGCCATCATCGTGGCGGCCGGACCCTCCATCCTGCCGGAGCATCACAATGGTGGGCACGACACCCGCAATCAGCTCGCGGAGGTGAACGCAGCCGTCATTCGTGAGGTGATGGCAGGCGTCACGGCCCACACCCACGACACTCCCATCGTCCTCATCACGAATCCGTTGGACGTCAACGTTCACATCGCCGCCACCGAGTTCGACTACCCCAGGAACCTCATCGTGGGCACCGGAACCTCGTTGGACTCGGCCCGGTTACGCCGTCACATTGCCGATCTGGCCCATGTGAGCCCGAACTCGGTGCAGGCATTCATGCTCGGGGAACACGGCGCCACGGCATTCCCCTACCTGTCCCACGCGATGATTGGTGGCATGACGCTGGCTGAGGCGTCCGCAACCCTTGGCTTCGGACCGTTGGACCCCAACCAGGTGAGTGAAGCGGTCGTGCAGTCGGCCTTCGACGTCCTGCACGGCAAGGGATGGACGTCCTCAGGAATCTCACGTGCCGCGGTGAGCCTGGCCCAGGCCATTCTGCGTGACGACCACTCGATCCACCCGGTGAGCGCGCTGGCTGACGGGGTGCTCGGATTCCATGGCGAGGTGTCCTTGTCACTGCCGGCGATCATCGGGGTCGACGGCGTCCACCAGCACCTGGACATCACCCTGAACGACTGGGAGCAGGAACACCTGGCCGCCTCGGCACAGGCAGTGACGACGATCTACGAATCGGTACGCCCCGCCTGAGCACACGAGATGCCCGCGAGTGACCAGAGCACCTCATGCCCTGGCCCGCGAGCATACTGAAAACGCACGGTCGGGTACCGGTCCGGACGATGAGGAGTCAGATGAAGAGGTGGCTCTTGCCGATCTCCCCGAAGTCGATGATGTGTTCGGCCATCCAACCGCTGCAGGTTGGCACGTGCACCTCGTCGAGGTGCAGCAGATGGGCCAGGTAGTGACGGGCGCAGAACAGCAGCTGTCCGCCATCGGCCTCCGTCACGTAATGAGTGACTGGCATGACACACACCGATTCGCTCCAGCTGCAGAAGGGGCCTACCCCATCGTCATCCGGGACGACGTCGTCCAAGACATCATTGGTGTTGGCATTGGTGATCGGCACGGCACTACTCCTCATCTCGGTCGACGTGTCCAGACAGCACCAGGGGGCCATCCACATGAGCCAACAGCATCCGTGTGGTGTCCGTTGGACGTATCGTGATCATTCTTCGTCGTCCGGATCCGCAAACTCCGGATCCTGCAATATCTTGAGCCCCTCAAGGACCTGTATGGCAACGTCGGACTCCACCATCTGCTGGGTGAAGGCCCACTCCTCGGGATCGAAGGGGACGTCGTCGTCGAGGAGCCGGCCGTATCTCTCGTTGTAGGCGTACTGCAGCTTCCTCTCCTGACGTGCCAGACGATGACTGCACACCTGCAGCATGATGGATGCTCCGTCGTCGTCGACGTACACATCGAGGTCGCACCAGCCGACGGGAACGATGATGCCATCCCCCAGATTGCCGTGAGGGACACCGACCCACAGATACTCCGGGGGCACATCATCGGGTCCGAACTCGTAGGTCTGACACACGGACTCCGACAGCGCCGACCAGGTGTGGGTCATCTCGGAGATGACACCGTGGTCCTCTGCCTTGACCTCCAGATCCATGTAGTCATAACGCGGTTGGTCCCAGTACTCCCGTATGGCTGCGCCAGTGGGGAACGCATGTTCGTTGACGGTGAGGCGATCATCGCCGTGCCGAGCACATTCGATGGCACCGTGTTCGAACTCCCGTTTTCCCTTGACGAGTTCGACGGTGTCCTCCCCACCCTGAGTGGCACGTCTGCGCAGTGCCTTCACCCGAAACATTCCAGCCAGAAGAGTTGACTCGAGATAGGAGTCCAGCCATGTCTGAAGGGTGTTCTCGGTGGTTCGGGAGTCGACGAAGATACCGGTGTCGACGAAGGACGACACGCCGATTTCCTCACGTTTGAGCATTGTGTCGACCGAGTCACCGAACCACATGGCCCGAGTGCTGCTACTGATGCACTCATCGGCGCGCAAGGCGAAAATCATGCGGCACCACGTGCCGAACAGATGCAACCCGTCATTGTGGACCAAGGAGTCGATGTCGATCGATTTCATCTGGTCACCATCAACGTAGCAGGTACACCACGTCATCTCCGGGCGCTGCTCCCCCAGAGCCTCGCACACCGACGGCAGCCAGGTGCACCCGTATTCGACGTCCTCGAGCTCGTCGAGATCCATCATGCGGCCAGCACCGTCGTAGGGAAGATAGGTTCCCATGCCGTCGACGCCTGACGGTTGGGGACCGTGGGGCACGATCTCGTACACCATGGGTTCGGAACGAAACGGTGGTGCCGCGGGAACCGTGATGCGCCACGCCACAGCAGGGTCACCGTTGGGATGCTGCCGAGCGACGGGTTCGAAATCCTTCATCGTGAGGTCGCAGCGGTACGGGATCGGGAAACTCTGGCCAGTCCCGTCACCGAACTCGTCGCGCAGATCGGGAAACACGGCGCCTGACGACATGCGAATGAACTTCACGATTCCTCCCAGTGAGCACAGCACGGGTCATGGATCGAACGAGTGTCACTGGCAAGTTTATGCGTCCTGGTTGCCTCGAGAGCGAAAATGGCATCACCGAGAAGGACAGCGACAGACCCGATGGGCCTGTCGCTGTGGAAAAGCGTCAACTCCTGAAAGGTCAGTCCTCGGCCAAGGTGAGTTCCAACCCACCCATGATCTGGGCGGCAAGGTTGTACAGGAAGGCAAAGACCACTGACAGAGCCGTGAAGAGCACGGCGTCGATGACGCCGATGACCGCTGTGAGGCCCAAGACTCGCCCGGTGTTGACGTAGTCGGAGAGCTGGAACTTCTTGGTGGACGTCGGTGAGCTCACCAAGTCGTTGACGGCCTTGTTGATCGACTCGAAGGCACCCGACACGCCAATGACGCCCCACACCACCCACACGGCAATGAAGAGGATGATGGCGCCAGCCACACCGAACAGCAGCGCTGTCTTGAGCACCGACCACGGGTCGACCCTCGTCAGCCGGAGACGAGCCTTGCGGGTACGCCGGGAGACGTGCTCCCAGTCGGAGGAGGAAGCCATCTCCCGAGGACGCGACGAGGTCTCGCCACGACGCACCGATCGCTGTGTGCCGGCATGCGCGTCATCGCGGACGGCATCATGCGTGGGATCATTGCCGCGCCTGGAGGCAAAGTTCTTCTTGGCGTCACCAGCGGTCCACTGGGTCTTCTCAGGGTCGTACGGCTGACGCCTCGAGGTGGATTGATCGCTCATGTCGTCCTTCCGGATCAGGCCTGCTCGCCGTGCTCACCAGCATCGTCCGATGCCTCATCTGAGACTACGGTACCTGCTGTGTCCTCATCAGTGCTCGCGTCTTCGTCCGACGCACCGTCGCGAGCCTCGGACTCACCACCCTGGGTGGTGCCTCTCACCTCGTCATGGCTGGGTTGGGGGTCGTCGGGCTCCTCGTGCTCCGGATTGAGGGCGATGATCGAGACGGCGTCCTTGCCACGTACATTGACGAATTTCACGCCCATGGTGGAGCGCCCCTTGACCGGTACCTCTGCGACGGCCGACCGGGTGAGCTGGCCAGAGGTGCGAATGGCAATGACCTCGTCGGCCTCCTGGACGACGAGACCACCGACCAGAGAACCGCGATCCTCCGACAGTGCCATCGCCTTGATGCCCAGGCCGCCACGCCCCTGACGACGGTACTCACTCACCAGGGTGCGCTTGGCATAACCGCCATCGGTGGCGGTGAAGACGAATCGCTCGTCCTCGTCGGTACCGGCCTCGATGACCGACATGGACAACAGCTCGTCGTCGCCACGGAACTTCATTCCGGTGACCCCGGAGGTGGCTCGTCCCATCGGACGCAACTGCTCGTCGTCGGCGCCGAACCGGATCGCCTGACCCTTGCGACTGATGAGCAGCACGTCGTCGTCTGGTCCGCACAGCTCGGCCCCGATGAGCTCATCGTCATCGGTGCGGAAGTTGATGGCGATGACGCCGGCCTGACGCGACGAGTCATAGGCCGTCAGCTGGGTCTTCTTCACCAGACCGGCTCGAGTCGCGAGCAGCAGGTACTTCGCGTCGTCGTAGGAGCGCAGGGTCATGACACGGGTGATGTGTTCCTCGGGAAGGAAACTCAGCAGCCCGGCGACGTGACCGCCCCTGGCGTCCCGACTGGCCTCGGGCAGCTGCCACACCTTGGTGCGATACACCCGCCCCATGTTCGTGAAGAACAGGATCCACTGGTGGTTCGTCGTGGTGAACAGCTGGGCCACCTCGTCGTCGGCGCGCAGGCTGGCTCCGCGAACTCCCTTGCCACCACGCTTCTGCAGCCGGTACAGGTCGGTACGGGTGCGTTTGGCGTACCCGCCGCGGGTGATGGTGACGACGACGTCATCGTCGGGGATGAAGTCCTCCTCGGAGAAGTCCCCGTCAGCGGCGATGATGCGGGTGCGACGCTCGTCACCGTACTTCTCGACGATCTCGGCCAGCTCGTTCGAGATGATCTGACGCTGACGGTCCTCACTGGCGAGGATCGCCTGGTAGTCGGCGATGAGCCGTTCCAGCTCGTTGAGCCGGTCGATGATCTTCTGACGCTCCAGGGCGGCCAGACGACGCAGCTGCATGTCGAGGATGGCGCGGGCCTGGATCTCGTCGATCTCCAGCAGCTTCTGCAGACCCAGGTTCGCCTCCTCGGTGTTCGGGGAGCGACGGATGAGCGCGATGACCTCGTCGAGCATGTCGAGGGCCTTGACGAGGGCCCGCTGGATGTGGGCGTCCTTCTCGGCCTGGGCCAGCCGGTACTCGGTGCGCCTGCGGATGACCTCCATCTGGTGGTCGATCCAGTAACTGATGAACTGGTCCAGCCGCAGGGTGCGCGGAACGTTGTCGACCAGCGCCAGCATGTTGCAGCCGAAGGTGTCCTGCAAGCCCGTGTGCTTGTAGAGGTTGTTCATGACGACGCGCGGCTGGGCGTCACGTTTGAGGACGATGACGAGCCGCTGGCCGGTACGCGCCGAGGAGTCGTCCCGAATGTCGGCGATACCGTTGATACGACCGGAGTTCACCAGGTCGGCAATCTTGGTGGCGAGGTTGTCGGGATTGCACATGTAGGGCAATTCGGTGACGACCAGGCACTGGCGCCCCTTCTTGTCCTCCTCCATGTCGATGACGGCACGCATCGTCACCGAGCCGCGACCGGTGCGATAGGCGTCCTCGATGCCCTGACGGCCCACGATGAGGGCACCGCCGGGGAAGTCCGGTCCCTTGACGCGTTCCATGGCCGCCTCGAGCAGCTCCTCGGAGGAGGCGTCGGGATGGGCCAGGGACCACTGCACGGCCTCGTTGACCTCACGCAGGTTGTGGGTCGGGATGTTGGTGGCCATGCCCACGGCGATACCCGAGGAACCGTTGACGAGCAGGTTCGGGAATCGGGCCGGCAGGACGACCGGCTCGGTCTCCTTGTTGTCGTAGTTGGGTTGGAAGTCGACGGTGTCCTGGTCGATGTCGCGAACCATCTCCATGGCCAGCGGCGCCATCTTGCACTCGGTGTATCGCATGGCCGCGGCACCGTCATTGCCCTGGGACCCGAAGTTGCCCTGGCCCTGCACCAGCTTGTGGCGCATCGCCCACGGCTGGGCCAGACGCACCAAGGTGTCATAGATGGCCGAGTCGCCGTGCGGATGGTATTTGCCCATGACGTCACCAACGACACGGGAGCACTTGTTCCAGCCGCGATCGGGACGGTACCCACCGTCGTACATGGCGTAGATGACGCGACGGTGCACTGGTTTGAGGCCGTCTCGCACGTCGGGGAGGGCTCGCCCGACGATGACACTCATCGCGTAGTCGAGGTAGGCGTTCTGGATCTCGTCACGAATCTCGACCGGCCGGATGCCGACGTGGCGACCGGTCACCAGACCTTGGTCGTCAGCCGCAAGCTGCTCGTTGGAGCTGTGGTCATCAGCCATGCAGAATCCTCAATTCACGAAAATCATTCGAAAGAAGTCGATACCAGACGTTCGGGTGTCCTCAGATGTCGAGGAACCGCACGTCCTTGGCATTGCGCTGGATGAACGACCGGCGCTGCTGGACGTCCTCGCCCATGAGGATGGAGAACATCTGATCGGCCATGGCGGCGTCCTCCAAGGTCACCTGGAGCAGCAGACGCTTGTCCGGGTCCATCGTGGTGTCCCACAGATCCTCGGCGTCCATCTCTCCCAAGCCCTTGTAGCGCTGGATCGGGTTGACCTGCGGCAGCTTCTTGCCATGTTCCAAGCCGTCGGTGCGCAGCAGGTCACGCTCCTCGTCGGAGTAGGCCAGCTCGTGTGAAGCATTGGTCCAGCGCAGCCGGAACAGTGGGGGCTGGGCCAGATAGACGTGGCCGGCCTCAATGACCGGGCGCATGAATCGGAACAACAGAGTGAGCAGCAGGGTACGGATGTGCGCGCCGTCGACGTCGGCGTCCGCCATGAGAATGATTTTGTGGTACCGCAGCTTGTCAAGATCGAATTCCTCGTGGACGCCAGTACCCAGCGCGTTGATGATCGACTCGATCGTCTCGGAGTTGAGAGCCCGATCCACCCGGGCCTTCTCCACGTTGAGGATCTTGCCACGCATCGGCAGGATCGCCTGGATGCGTGGATCACGCCCCTGGGAGGCCGAACCACCGGCGGAGTCACCCTCCACGATGAAGATCTCACACTCCTCGGGATTGGTCGAGGAGCAGTCCTTGAGTTTGCCCGGCAGCGACGTCGATCCGAGCAGGCCCTTGCGGTTGCGGGCCATGTCGCGAGCCTTGCGTGCCGCAACACGGGCCTGGGCAGCCGCTTGGGACTTGGTGATGATGAGCTTGCCCTCCTTGGGGTTCTGCTCGAACCAGTCCGAGAGCTTCTCGTAGAGCACCTTCTGCACGAAGGATCGCGCCTCGGTGTTGCCCAGCTTGGTCTTCGTCTGACCCTCGAACTGTGGCTCGGTGAGTTTGATGGAGACGATCGCCGTGAGTCCCTCACGGATGTCGTCACCGGAGACGCGATCCTCGCGTTTCTTGATCATGCCCCAGCTCTCACCCCACCGGTTGACGACACTGGTGAGTGCGGCGCGGAAGCCCTCCTCGTGGGTACCACCCTCGATGGTGTTGATGGTGTTGGCGAAGGTGTGCACGCTGGTGGCGTACGACGTGTTCCACTGCATCGCGATCTCCAGCCCCATCCCCTCCTCGGGACGGTGTGCCTCCAGACTGATGATCGTGGGGTTGATGACGTCCTTGGTCCCGATGAGGAACGTGACGTAGTCCTGCAATCCATCTACATAATGGAATTCGTCATGCAGGGCCGCACCGTCCTCGTCGACGTGTCCGTCGCGCAGATCACGCAGGCTGATGCGCAGACCCTTGTTGAGGAAGGCCATCTCGCGGAACCGGGCCGCCAGGGTTTCGTAGTCGAAGACGGTGGTGTCGAAGATGTCGGCCGAGGGTTCGAAGGTGATCGTCGTACCGGTGGTCTCGGTCTCCTCCAGCTGTTCCAAGGGCCCATCGGGCACACCAAGGGTGAAGGACTGACGCCAGTGATAGCCATCGCGGAACACCTCAACGACGAATGTGCTCGACAGGGCATTAACGACCGAGGAACCCACACCGTGCAGGCCACCGGACACCTTGTAGCCGCCGTCACCGAACTTGCCACCGGCGTGCAGCACGGTGAGCACCAGGGTGACGGTGGGGATGTGTTCGACGGGGTGCTCCTTGACCGGGATACCACGGCCGTCGTCACTCACTCGGCAGCGTCCGTCGTCCAGCAGTTCGACCTCGATGGAGTTGCAGTAGCCCGCCAAGGCCTCGTCGACGGAGTTGTCGACGATCTCGTAGACCAGGTGGTGCAGGCCGCGCTCACCGGTGGATCCGATGTACATGCCGGGACGCTTGCGAACCGCCTCGAGACCTTCCAGCACCGTGATCTGCCCGGCATCGTAGGTGCCGTCGACCAGTGAGGGAGTGGCCTCGGTGGGAGGCTCGTCTGCGTGGACGGTGGATTCCCCCTGCAGATCCTCGACGGAGGAAAGAGCAGACTGGGATTCAGATGATGACGGCTGGCTCACGGACAATGCGCTCCTGTTGAGTGATCGGGTCCAGGGTGGATCCGATTCCCGCGACTCGATGAGGGCGGCACGATCTTTCGACGTCGCGCACACATGCCCCTTCGAGTTCATGGACTAACGAAGACAGTCTACCCCAGATCGGGCCAATCCCTGTGGTAGCCCGCGCCGAATCGGCGTGGATGCCACATCAATCAGCCGTGAGAGACGCGTCAGGTGCCTTTGCAGCGCCTCCACCCTCGACCCAGTCCCGGGGATCAGCCATCACCTCCGCACCGCTCAGAAACGAAAAAGTTCCTCCGGTGCGTGTGACAGTCGCAGGCATGGTCTGGTCACGTGTGTTCTCCCGACGTCACAGCTCGTCGGGGAACTCCTGACAGATTCCGGGGGCAGCAAGGAAACCCACTGCGGAGCCAGTGACGTGCACCTGCTGCCCGGCACTGATCCAGACAGCCTGCCCAGCCCGTACTTGGGTCACCTCAGCACTGGTGTCGGTGCTTGTCACACCAGCTGAGGTGATGAGGCTCATTCGGCCGTCCAGGACGAGGAGGATCCGGCCAAGACCGGTGGCCGGCAGGTCTGTCTCCACGCGTTCTCCCAACCGCCACAGGGTGAACTCGGGAAACGGCGTCCGGTAGTGCTGGAGACCACCGGGCAACTGACGAGGACACTCCGGTTGGACACATGTCGCAGTGAGGTCTGCGTGAGCGAGCAGAGCAGGCACGTCAATGTGCTTGGAGGTGAGACCACCGCGCAACACATTGTCCGAACTCGCCATGATCTCGATCCCGGTACCGTGCAGATACGCATGCATGGTGCCCGCACCGAGGAACAAGCTCTCACCGGGGCGCAGATGCACCCGATTCATGAGCAGTGCGGCAAGGATGGAGGGATCACCGGGGTAAGCCCGATCAAGTTCGACGGCAGTGCGGGCCAGCTGTGGTGCGTCCTCCTGCATGGATGCCGGGTCGTGGCCTTGGACGAGATCGTGTGCCGCGGCGATCATGCCGGCGATGACCCGTCGGTTTTGCTCATCGGGCTGCAGACAGGACGTCAGTACCGCAGCGATTCCCTCAGATCCTGGATCCTCCAGAGGCGCGACGAGGCCGGGGAAACCGTCCACCGCGTCGAAGACGGTCAGCATTCGGCGTGATTCGTGGGGGTCACGAAAGCCATACAGGGCATGGAACTCGGTGAGAGCGACGATCATCTCGGGTTTGGGCCAGTCGTCGCGATAGAGGCGACGCGGATCATCGATGGGCACCCCAGCAGCATTTTCCTGGGCAAAACCCAGCTGAGCCTGGGTACGTGACGGATGGGCCTGAATGCTCAGTGGCTGTTCTGCCGACAATATCTTGAGCAGGAAGGACAGTCTGTCACCAAAGACCTCACGGCTGGCCTGGCCAAGCTGGTCGGGGTGCTCGGCAAGCCAACGATCCAGGGGCTGTCCACCGTCGGCACGGTCGGCTCCATTGATGTCACAGTCGTCGGCCAGCAAGGAGGGTGCCTTGGGATGGGCACCCAACCAGTACTCGGCCCACGGACACCCATCGGACTCCACACCCAGCAGACGTGGGATCTCGGCGATGGTCCCCCAGTCGTAGTGCTGAACCTGTCCAGTGACGACGTGCATGAGACGATCCCATCATGTTGGTGTCGGGTGTGTCATGCCAATTCACTGACGCACCGTGGCCGTGACGTATTCATTGTATGCACTGGCCCTTCTGACCCATGCCACGAGTGCAGGGCGCACCACCAGTGTTGCATCATCCATAGGTGTCGCGTGGTCCTCTACCTGGCACTGATCGCGGACCATGCTTCCAGCTCGGTGCGCTCGGCCCTTCGATGACGACACGCGTCACCGTACCCTGTCCCAGCCGCCGATTGAGTTCGGCAACGAGATTGGGGGCGATCATGCGCATGCTCGTGGCCCACACGGTGGCATCGGTGCGCACGGTGAGCACGGTCTTGGTGTAGGACACCGGCGTGGAGTGGGCGGCATTGGCTGGGCCCACCAATTTCTCCCAGTTGTCGAGCACCTGACGCAGACTCACCTGGGTCGACCAGCCGCGAGACCGAATGAGCTTGTCGATCGCATCGCCCAATGGCACGGGGTCACGACGATCAGGTCCGGGCCCGGACCAGGTGGCATGGTGGACACGACTCCGACGTCTACGAGGACTGCGTATGCCACGTGGCGCCGGCAGCTGCACCTGGGGATCGGGCAGAGCGCCGGTGCGAGGCCGAGGAGCACCAGCTGGATCGCCGCGAGCTGCCCGGGCAGTGCTCTGGGCCAGGTCGAGACCGTCATCACTGTGCTCGATGTCGACCTGTTGATCCTGCTCGCTCACCGTCTCCGAGACGATCCGGCGACGATCAGCTCGTCCGGAACGGGATGGCTCAGCAGACGCCGGTTCCCTACGAGAATCAACGTCGCCAGAGGGCGAACCGTCTCGTTTCCCCGACTGGGAACGTCCTCGCCGAGATGGCAGACGTCCTGATCGAGACGGCATGCCGGCATCCTCATGCGGCGGGAGGTCACCGTTCATCGAGCACCTCCTCATGGGCCATGACGTTGCCACCACCCACGTCGAACCTCGCCCCGTGCAGCACCTCAGGCACGTCGGAGGCAACGGCCGTGGTGACGAGCACCTGATCGGCATCGACGATGGAACCGGCAAGTCGATCCCGTCGAGTACTGTCGAGCTCGGCGAAGACGTCGTCAAGAACGAGTACCGGCTCGATGCCGTCAGCACGCAACAGCTCGAAGGATCCGAGCCGCAGAGCGAGTGCCAGCGACCACGACTCACCGTGGGAGGCATAGCCCTTGGCCGGGAGCTGACCGATGTGCAGGACGACGTCGTCACGGTGCGGGCCGGCCAACGTCACCCCCCGGACGAGTTCGTCCTTGCGACGAGCCGACAGGGCATCTCGAAATCGCTCGGTGAGAGCAGCCCGATCCACCGGATCGCTCGGGGTGTCTGCCTGCGGGGGTGACCACAGATCGCTCAGATCGATCGTTGACCGGTACTGGACAGTGGTGAGGTCATTGACGGGAGCGATGTCTCCATAGGCCTTCGCGGCCAGCGGCATGAGGGAACTCAGGGTGTCCAACCGCGCGGAGAGCAGTTCGGCGCCGATCGTTGCCAACTGCTCGTCCCAGATCTCCAGGGTCGCTCCCGCCTCACCGCCGGCAGAGGCACCTCGCCCGGCAAGGGATTTCAGCAGAACATTACGCTGTCTGAGGATGCGCTCGTAATCAGCCTTGACCCCGGCCATCCGTGGCCAGCGGGTGATGACCAGACCGTCGAGGAAATGACGTCGATCCGATGGATCCCCTCGTACGATCGACAGATCGTTGGGACTGAATACGACAGTGCGCAGCACCCCGAGAAGGTCACGAGTACGCTGCGTCCTTGCCCGATTGATTCGGGTTCGGTTGGCCCGCCCGGAGTTGATCTCCACCTCCAGCAGCAGGGATCGCAGGTCATCGCTTCCAGCCCGGACTCGGGCGCGCACGATGGCCTGGCGGGCTCCCAACCGAATGAGTGGCACGTCGTTGCTCACTCGGTGCGAGGACAGGGTGGACAGGTACTCGATGGCCTCGACGAGGTTCGTCTTGCCCTGCCCGTTGGAGCCGATGAACGACGTCACACCTGGTTGCAGTGTGATGGCAGAACGCACGTAGGACCGGAAGTCCACCAGTTCCAGCTCAGCAACATACACGCTTTCTCGTAGCCTGCCGATCGCCTCAGTTGGGCAACCTCATGAGCATGATGACGTGTTTGTAGTCCTGCTCGATCTCGCCGTCGATCTCGTTGAGACCAGCCACCAGACATGGTTTGCCAGGTGCTGTGAACGAGAAGTGGACGTAGGGGGTGTCCAAGGCACCCAACGCGTCGGAGAGGTAGTTCGGGTTGAACCCGGCAGCGGTGATCGTGGGATCGCCCTCCACGTGATCGGTCACCGAAGCTTCGATGGCCTCGGAGGCCTGAGCCTGGTCACCGGTGGCTGCTGACAAGGAGATGGAGTCGTCATTGATGACGATACGCAGCGGGGTGTTGCGCTCGGCAACCAGAGCGACACGCCGGACCGCCGCGATGAGGGCATCGGTACGCACCCGCACCGAACGAGTGGGCTTGATGTCCATGAGGTGACGCACCTTGGGGAACTCGCCATCAAGCAGACGAGTCGTCATCTGACGCTGACCATGCGCCCCGTCCCCCTGGAAACCAACGAGTCCGTCACCGGTGTCCGCAGCGGAGAGGTTGATCGACACGTGGTCCCCAGTGGTCATGGAACGGGCAGTCTCGTTGAGGACCTTGGCTGGCACCAGAGCCGCAGCATCCATCTGTGTGGAGCTGGGATTCCACGTGATTTCCTTGAGAGCCATGCGATAACGGTCAGTGGCAAGCAGGGAGAGCTTGTCACCGTCGATCTCCACACGGATGCCGGTGAAAACGGGCAGCAGCTCATCTCGGCCAGCAGCGACGAACACCTGGGAGACGGCTTTGGCGAAGACCGCCGTGTCCACCGTTCCAGTGGTGGCAGGCATTTGAGGTAGCGATGGGTATTCGTCAACCGGGAGACCTTGCAGCGTGAAGTGCACCGATCCACACACGAGTTCCATCGATGCCGGATCCGCTGTGATGTCGACCGGTTTGTTCGGAAGGGCCTTGGCGATGTTTGCCAACAACTTGCCCGACACGAGTACCTGACCAGGTTCCTCCACCTGGGCCGGCAGGGTGATCTGTGCGGTGGTCTCGTTGTCGGATCCGGACATCGTCACGCCGTCCTCAGTGGCAGTGATGAGCAGACCGGCGAGGATGGGCACGGTGAGGTGGGTGGGCAGGCTACGGGCAGCCCACCCAACGGCGTCGGCCATCACGTCGCGTTCGAGCCGAATTTTCACGTATGTCCCCTCTGAAGTGTCACTGGTGCACGGATGGTGCTTGCTACTGCGATCATATCCGGTTTCCTCCATCGGATCGGAACCAAGGTTGAGGGTTGCGTATTCTCGCAGCTGGCTGGGGCAGTTGCACACAGGCGTTACCTTGGACGACCTTTTTGCGTGTATCTCTTCAGTCGTCGTCATAACCGTTGTGAATTTTGTGAAGAACCACCGTAACTCCTTGTCACATGGGTTTTGAGGCGGTGGATAAGTCGGTGGGGGAGCTTGGGAAAAGTCCGTGACGATGTGGATGGTGCTGGCCTGTGTATGACCGTCCACAGGGTTTCCACGGGTTTTCCACAGGATTGTGGGGATGGTGTCTCGTTGGGGAAACCGCCTCACCTCGAGGTGTGGGGGTGTGTGCATCCTGTGTCGACGGTGGCGGGATGCGTGTGAGTCAGAACGTCTTGATGAGGTTGGTGAGTTCGGTCACCTGATCGAAGATCTCGCGGTTCTCCCCCAGCAGAGCCCGAATCTTGCGTTCGGCGTGCATGACGGTGGTGTGATCCTTGCCACCGAACTCGTCGCCGATCTTGGGCAGGGAAAGATCGGTGAGTTCCCGGCACAGGTACATCGCTATCTGACGAGCCCGTACCAAGGTCTGGGCACGAGAGGTTCCCAGCAGATCATCACGGGAGATCGAGAAGTACTTCGCCGTCTCGGTGATGATCCCGTCGGCGGTGACCGGGGCCTCGCCGCCTTCGGGAATGAGATCCCTGAGGACGACCTCGGCCAGCGACAGATCCACCTGTTGGCCGTTGAGGCTCGCGAAAGCTGCCACCCGGATGAGGGCACCCTCCAGCTCACGGATGTTGGTCTGGATGCGCGAGGCAATGAACTCCAGCACATCTGGTCCGACGGTGAGTCGTTCAGCCTGGATCTTGCGTTGCAGAATGGCTATCCGGGTCTCCAGGTCGGGCGGCTGGATGTCGGTGAGCAGACCCCACTCGAAGCGACTGCGCAACCGCGGTTCCAAGGCCTCCAACAGCTTCGGGGGTCGGTCGGAGGTCATGACGATCTGCTTCTGCGCATTGTGCAGGGTGTTGAAGGTGTGGAAGAACTCCTCCTGGGTCTGGATCTTGGACTCCAGGAACTGGATGTCGTCAACCAGCAGGACGTCGATGTCGCGGTATGCGCGTCGGAACTCTGCGGTGCGATTGGTGCCGATGGCGTTGATGAAGTCGTTGGTGAGTTCCTCGGTGGAGACGTACTTCACCCGCACGTTGTGGTAATAGCTGAGCACGTAGGAGCCGATGGCGTGCAGCAGATGCGTCTTGCCGAGCCCCGAACCGCCATAGATGAGCAACGGGTTGTACGACTTACCCGGTGACTCGGCCACGGCCACGGCGGCGGCATGGGCGAACCGGTTCGACGATCCGATGACGAAGGAGTCGAAGGTGTACTTGGGGTTGAGGTGCGCAGCCGGGTCATCGGACTGCTCGGCGCCACTTCCGGCATCCGAGGGCAGGACGGGCGCCGGAGACACCCCCGCTCGCGGGACGAACTCGGCGACAGGAAGTTCCTCCTCGTCATCCTCCGGGCGATCCGGGGCACCCAGAGCCAGCTCCAGATCGGGATCAATGGTGATGGCCAGATGAATGGGGCGGTGGAACGAGTCGGAGAGCAGCTCCTCCAGCTCAGCACGCATCTTCGTCTCGATGTGGTCACGAGCGAACTCATTGGGTACGGCAACCATCGCCGTCGAGGAGTGCATCGTCACCGGGGTCGCATTGCGCAACCAGGGACGGTTGGCCTTGGAGACGTTGTCCAGCAGTGAACTCCACGCCTCGGCCAGGGCCTCGGTCGGATCGACGGGTTCCCGGGCGCTCATGGGAGGAGGAAGGACGGCGTTGGGATGAACGCGTGGCAGGGGCCGGTCATCGGAGGAGTGGAGGTGGTCATCGGCGGAGCCTGGAGCATCAGCGGACTCGGCTGGTTGACCAGTGGTCGAGTGGTTGCTCAT